>NZ_CP080766.1 GCF_019602855.1 Cupriavidus pinatubonensis | reverse complement strand
GACCTGTGCTTTGCCACGGTAGATGCCGCGATAGTCGGTGACGAAAGGCTGCATGTCGGCATCGCCACTCAGGCAGGCGTGCTCGCCGACGATGGCCTGCATCGCGCGCAGGGTGGTTTCGGGATTCGGGGCTTGGACTTCGGCTTGCATGTTCGCTCGGGATTCGGTTTCGGTGTTCAGTACGCGGCGGAAGGCCCGCTACCAGCGCTGGCCGTCTGTTGCGGCTTGAACTCTGCGGCAAGCCGTCGCGCAGCGTTGGCGTACATTGTCACGTCCACACCGGTCGCTACGAACGTGCAGCCCAGCTCCAGGTAGCGGCGCGCGAGCGTCGTGTCCGAGGTCAGCGTGCCAGCGGCCTTGCCGCTGGCGACGATGGTCCGCATCGCGCCTTCGATGGCCGCCTGCACCTCGGGGTGACCCGGCTTGCCGCGATAGCCCATCGACGCGGCCAGGTCTGCCGGTCCGATGAACACGCCGTCGACACCTTCCACCGCGCAGATCGCCTCCAGGTTCTTCAGCGCCGTCACGGTTTCCGCCTGCACCAGCAGGCAGAGCTCGTCATCGGCCACATCGAGGTAGTCCGTACGGCTGCTCCATCGCGACGCACGTCCTACCGCACTGCCGACGCCGCGAATGCCCTGCGGCGGGTAGCGTGTGGCGCTGACCAGCGATGCCGCCTGCTCGGCCGTATCGACCATCGGCACGAGCAGGTTCTTCGCCCCGATATCGAGCAGCTGCTTGATCAGCGCTACCTCGCCCGCCAGCGCACGCACCACGGGCTGCGCCGGGTAAGGCGCAACAGCCTGCAGCGCCTGCAACGTCGTACGCAGGTCGTTCGGCGCGTGTTCGCCGTCGATCAGGAGCCAGTCGAAGCCGGTGGTGGCGGACACCTCGGCCAGGTAAGGCGTCGCCATCGAGAGCCAGAGGCCGATCTGCGCCTGGCGGGCCGCCAGGGCGGCCTTGAACGGATTGTGTGCGGGCATGGTGTTGTCTTGCCTTCTGTGAATGCGGGAATACTGCCGCTCAGCCGAGCTGGCCCTGGCAAAGGTACTTGGTATGCATGTAGTCGTCCAGCCCGTGACGGGAGCCTTCGCGCCCGTAGCCGGATTCCTTCACGCCGCCGAATGGCGCGGCTTCCGCGGCAATAGCGCCTTCGTTGATGCCGACCATTCCCGTTTCCAGTGCCTGTGCCACGCGCCATATCCTGCGCACGTCGTTCGAGTAGAAGTACGCAGCGAGCCCGAACGGCGTGTCGTTCGCATCGCGGATCACCTCGGACTCGTCGCGGAACCGGAACACCGGCGCCACGGGACCGAAGGTCTCTTCGCACGCGAGTTCCATGGCGGGCGTGGCGTCGATCAGCACGGTCGGCGCGTAGTAGTGCGGGCCATCGGCCGTGCGAACACGCCGCCCACCTGTCACCACGCGGGCGCCTTTTGCCACCGCATCCTCGACATGCCGCGCAATCTTGTCGACGGCGCGCGCGTTGATCATCGGTCCGATCTGCGCGTTCTCGTCCGTGGCAGGTGCGACGTGCAGCGCACCGACGCGGCGGGCCAGGCGCTCGACAAAGTCGTCATGCACGCTCTCATGCACGTAGACACGGTTCGGGCACACGCAGGTCTGGCCGCCGTTGCGGAATTTGGATGCCATCAGGCCATCGACGGCCGCGTCCAGGTCCGCATCTTCGAACACGATAAACGGCGCATTGCCGCCCAGTTCCAGCGACAGCTTCTTGAGCGTGCCCGCGGATTCGCGCGCCAGGTGCTTGCCCACCGGTGTGGAGCCGGTAAACGTGATCTTGCGCACGCGGCTGTCGGCCAGCCACGCATCGACCACGTTGGGTGTGCTTTCGCGCGAGGCCGTCACGATATTGAGCACGCCTGCCGGCAAACCGGCCTGCTCAGCCAGCCAGACCAGCGCGAGCGCGGTCAGCGGCGTGTCCTCGGCGGGCTTGGCCACGACCGTGCAACCCGCGGCCAGTGCGGGCGCGATCTTGCGCGCGATCATCGCGAGCGGGAAGTTCCATGGTGTAATGGCAGCCACCACGCCAACCGGCTCCTTCAGCACCAGCAGCTTGCGGCCCGGCACGGCCTCCGCGACGATATCGCCGCAGATGCGCGTGGCTTCTTCGGCAAACCACTCCACATACGAAGCACCATACAGGACCTCCCCGCGTGCTTCCTTCAGCGGCTTGCCCTGTTCGGTCGATATGATGCGCGCCAGGTCTTCCTGATTCGCTAGGATCAGCGCATGCCAGCGTTTGATCAGCTGCGCGCGTTCGCGCGCCGGGCGGGCGCTCCAGGCCGGAAACGCTTCCGCTGCGGCATCAGCCGCGCGTCCCGCATCGTCGTCGTCGCTGTCGGGCACATGGGCAAACACCTCGCCCGTGGCCGGGTTGGCCACCGCAAGGCGGCGGCCCAGGCCGGCATCGCGCCATTGTTGATTGATGAAGTTCTGGCTGCGCAGCAGCGCGGCGTTAGCAAGCGTCAGGGACATGGGACGTACAAAAAGAGGGCGATGAAGGCGGGACCGCGGTCAGCTCACGATACCGAGATGCCAGGGCACGAACTCGTTGTCGCCAAGGCCCAGCAGTTCGCTTCGAGTTGGTTGGCCAGATGCCGCTTGCAGAATATGTTCGAAAATGCGCTGCCCCATCTGCCCGATCGTCAGCTCGCCGTCGACCACCAGACCGCAATTGATGTCCATGTCGTCGCGCAAACGTTCGTACATCGGCGTGTTCGACGCGAGCTTGATGGTCGGCGCCGGCTTGGAGCCGAACATGGAACCACGGCCGGTGGTGAAGCAGATCAGGTTGGCGCCGCTGGCAATCTGGCCCGTCACGGCGACGGGGTCGTAGCCGGGAGAATCCATGAAGACGAAGCCGGCCTTGTCGATGGGCTCGGCATACTCGTACACCGCCTGCAGCGGCGTGGTGCCGCCCTTCATGGCCGATCCCAGCGACTTTTCAAAGATGTTCGCCAGGCCGCCTTGCTGGTTGCCGTGGCCTACCACGCCGTTGAACTGCGCGTTGTGGCCGGCGGTATAGCGCTCCCACCAGGCCAGGCGGTCCAGCAGCTTCTGGCCGACTTCCGGCGTCACCGCGCGGCGCGTCAGCATGAACTCCACACCGTGGATCTCCGGCGTTTCCGACAGGATCGCAGTGCCCCCGTGCCGTACCAGGATGTCCATGGCCGCACCGAGCGCTGGATTCGCACTGATGCCCGAGAACCCGTCCGAACCGCCGCACTCGAGGCCGATCTTCAGGTGGCTGGCTGGCACGCGTTGGCGCACGGCCTGGTTCGCAGCAGGCAACATCGATTCAACGGCGCGAATACCTGCCTGGATCGTTTCACGCGTGCCGCCGCTGTCCTGCATGACCAGCGTGTGCATGGCCGCGCCGGGTTCGAGCCCTTGCGATTCCACCAGACCTGCGACCTGATTGCGCTCGCAGCCGAGTCCAACGATCAGCACACCCGCCAGGTTGGGATGCCGCGCATACCCGGCCAGCGTCCGGCGCAGCACGTCGAAATGCTCGCTCGGCGACGACATGCCGCAACCGCTGGTCTGGGCGAAGGCGACTACGCCATCCACGTTCGGATAGGCGGCCAGCCGCTCCGGCGTGAAATGCGAGGCAATCTGGCGAATCACTGTCGACGAACAGTTCACCGACGACAGGATGCCGATGAAATTGCGCGTGCCCACGCGGCCGTCCGGGCGAACGAAACCCATGAACGTGGCCCGCTCGGCTTCCGGCACGTATTCCACCGCGCGAACGTCCTGGCAGAAGGCCGGGTCACGGTAGAAATCCACAAGCTTCAGATTGTGCGAATGCACGTGCTCGCCAGCTACGATATCGCGCGACGCCACGCCGATCACCGTGTCGTACTTGCGCACCGGCGTGCCGCTGGCAATCGCGCTGGCCGCGATCTTGTGTCCGGCCGGGACTTGGGCGCGCACGCGCAACGCGGGATCGGACAGCTGCTGCCCGAGCGCAAGATCGCCCCTGGCGATCAGCACGTTATCGTTAGCATGCAGCCGGATGACGGGGTTCGTTTTCACTTGAGGATCAACCTTGCTGCAGCAGTTCCTTGAGCCGCAGCTTCTGGATCAGCTGGGTTTCCTGGTCATAGACCGTCGCCACGTACTTCTTGTATTCGGGCCCGTCCAGGTACATCACGGGCGCATCGAGGCGTGCCGCCACCTGCTTGAATTCCACGCTCGCCACCGCGGTGCGGAACGCGTCGCGCAGCTTCTTTTCCACGGCCGCCGGCAAGCCCTTGGGCGCGCCGATACCGTTGGGCGCCTCGACCACCACGTTGTAGCCAAGCTCTTTCAGGGTCGGCGTGTCCTTGAAGCGCGTGGCACGCTGTTCGCCCCACGTCGCCAGCAGGCGCAGCTTGCCAGCCTCGACATGCGGGGCCCACGAACTGGAATCGGCGAGCAGGTCCACCTGCCCGGCCAGCACATCCTGCAGGGCCGCAGCGCCGCCCTTGTAGGCGATGGCGTTGAACTTCACGCCGGCCGCCAGTGCGAACTGTTCCATGCCGACGTGCGTGGCGCCGCCGATGCCAGCGTGCGCGTAGGTCAGTCTCCCCGGGTTGGCCTTGGCCGCGGCGACCACGTCTTGCAGCGTCTTGAAGCGCGAGTTCGTGGGCACCGCGATGCCGAAGGTCTGGCCAGACGTGCGTGCGAGATAGGTCAGTTCGGTGCGCGGATCGAGTTGCAGCATGCCGAGCTGCGAGAAGCGCGTGACCGAGATCGGGATCTGCCCGATGGTGTAGCCGTCGGGATTCGCGCGCGCGAGCGCCTTGGTGCCGATCATGCCCGATGCGCCGGCACGGTTCTCGACCACGATCGACTGTTTCAGGATGCCGGACGCGACCTGGCACAGGGCCCGCATCGACTGGTCCGCCGTCCCGCCCACCGGCCAGGGGCAGATGAATGTGATGGGGCGATCGGGATACTCCGCCGTAGCGGCGCGGCTCATGTCCGGCAGGATGATGCCGGCGGTACCCGCGGCAGCGGCCGCCGCCCCGCTGATGAGCAGCTGGCGACGCTTCGGATCGAAGGGGAGTCCTTGGGTCATGTGAGGGTATCTCCGTAGTTATGGGACGGTCAGGCCGTCGTGCTATATCGATATTGTGTGTCCGCCGAACATAACAATCCAATCAGAACTTGGCATTGCTTCATGCCGTTTTCGTTATGTAGACTCCGGGCATGGCCACGATCGACCGCGCGCTGCGCTCCAATATCAAGCTGCGCCACCTGCAACTGCTGGTGGCGCTCGACGAATTCCGACACCTGGGCCGCACGGCCGAGTTCCTCGCCGTGAGCCAGCCCGCCGTTTCGCGCGTGCTCACCGAAGTCGAAAAGATGCTGGGCCTGACGCTGTTCACGCGTTCCACGCGCGGCACCGAACCCACCGCGGCCGGCGAATCACTGGTGCGCTTTGCGCGCTCGGTGCTCGCGCAGTACGAGCAGACGCGCGACGAGATCGCAGCCGTCGAAAGCGGCGCGTCGGGCCGTATCCGCATCGGCTCGATGGGCGCAGCGCTGCCGGCATTGCTGGCGCACGCGGTCGGCATGCTCAAGGACCGTTCGCCGCGCGCTACCGTGCTGATCGAGGAAGGCGATCTCACGCACCTGCTGCCCAAGCTCCGTCTGAGCGAACTGGACCTGATCGTGGGCCGCCTGGAACCTGGCTACGCAGCGCCGGACCTGGTTGCCGAGGCCTTGTACGATGATCCCATGGTGGTCGTGGTCAGGCGCGGCCACCGCATCACGCGCAAGGCCAATCCCGGCTGGCACGACCTCGCCAACCTGCCATGCGTATTCCCGCCGCCGTGGGCCTCGCTGCGCGTGAAGATCGAACAGGCCTTCTACCAGCACGGACTGCATCCGCCGCAGGACGTCATCGAATCGTCGTCCTACCTTGCACTGGCCACGTTTGCCACCAGGCGCGATGCGGCAGGCTTCATGGCACAGTCCGCCGCACGGGCTCTGGAAGCCGAAGGCCGCCTGCGGATCGTTGCGATGGACGTGCCCGTCGAATTGCCTCCGGTTGGCGTCATGACGTTGCGCGAACGGCCGCTGACGAGCAGTGCCTTGCAGATGCTGGATTACCTCCGACGTGCTGCCGCCGGGTTGAAAGTGATCTGACACCCGGAGCGCCTGCGGCCCGGCAGAAAGCGGCTACCATACCGGGGCGTCCCGGTTCACCAAGAGACATCCATGAATACCCCACAGGCATCCACAACCAGCATCGGCGAGGGCTGGCCACATCCCTCCGACCGCACCAGCGGCACCGACGATGCCCGCGTCGACGACATCATTCCGCTGCCCCCGCCCGAGCATCTGATCCGGTTCTTCCCCATTGCCGGGACGCCGATCGAATCGCTGGTCACGGCAACGCGGCAGAGCATTTCCCGGATCCTGCACGGCCAGGAAGACCGCCTGCTCGTGATCATGGGACCGTGCTCGATCCACGATCCGCGCGCCGCGCTCGACTACGCGCAGCGCTTGATGGCACAGCGCGTGCGCTACGCGGATACGCTCGAAATCGTGATGCGTGTGTACTTCGAGAAGCCCCGCACCACCGTGGGCTGGAAGGGTCTGATCAACGACCCGTATCTCGACGAAAGCTACCGGATCGACGAGGGGCTTCGGATGGCGCGCCATCTGTTGCTGGACATCAACCGCCTCGGGCTACCGGCGGCCGGCGAGTTCCTGGATGTCATCTCGCCGCAGTACATCGGCGACCTGATCAGCTGGGGCGCAATCGGCGCCCGCACGACGGAAAGCCAGGTGCACCGGGAACTGGCGTCGGGCACCTCGGCACCGATCGGATTCAAGAACGGCACCGACGGCAATATCAAGATCGCCATCGATGCAATCCAGGCCGCCTCCCGTCCGCATCACTTCCTGGGCGTCCATAAGAACGGGCAGGTCGCGACCGTTCACACCCGGGGCAACCCCGACTGCCACGTCATTCTGCGCGGCGGCAAGGTGCCGAACTATGATGCCGATTCCGTGGCAGCAGCCTGCAAGGATCTCGACGCGGCCGGACTGGACCGCCGGCTGATGGTCGATTGCAGCCACGCCAACAGCAGCAAGCAGCACTTGCGGCAGATCGACGTCGCACGCGACGTAGCGCGGCAGGTCAGCGGCGGCAGCCGGTCAGTGTTTGGCGTGATGGTCGAAAGCCATCTGATCGGTGGTGCGCAAAAATTCACGCCGGGGCAGCACAACCCGTCGGAACTGACGTACGGGCAGAGCATTACCGACGCCTGCATCGGCTGGGACGACTCCCTCGCGGTGCTCGACATGCTTGCCGAGGCGGTCGCTGCGCGCAGGCAGAAAGCCTGAGCCAAATGTTCCGGTGCTTCCGGCCACTCGACGGCCCGGACGCCTTCAGACACCAACACCCACCCGTCCACGGCCAGCGATCGGACTTCTGCTGCACCGCACCATCGAGTTACACTTGATGTTTGGCACCGGCCGGGCGGGAAGATGCGCGAATATCGCCCCTTTCCGCACCCGCCCGGGACTCCCTTGCATGATTTGCACCGGAAAAACTGAAATCCCTGTCCGAAGACGAAGAGACACAGAAACATGAGCGCTGACAACCAATTGCAGTTCACCGTGGAACGTCACCCCAACCCCACGCCGGCCGACAAGATCGCGGCTGCGCTGGTCGACCCTGCCTTCGGACGCGTGTTCACCGACCACATGGTCACAATCCGCTGGACCGAAGGGCGCGGTTGGCATGACGCCAAGGTCGAAGCGCGCCGTCCATTCCAGATCGATCCCGCCTGTGCCGTCTTGCACTATGCGCAGGAAATCTTTGAGGGCATGAAGGCCTATCGCGGCGCCGACGGCAAGATTTCGCTGTTCCGCCCGCAGGAAAACGCCAAGCGCTTCCGTGCGTCGGCCGCGCGCATGTCGATGGCCGACTTGCCTGAAGCCGAGTTCCTGCGCGCTGTCGAAGCGCTCGTCGACATCGACCGCGACTGGATCCCCGGCGGCGACGGCAGCCTGTACCTGCGCCCGTTCATGTTTGCTGCCGAGAACTTCCTCGGCGTGCGCGCCGCGAACGAATACGTGTTTTGCGTGATCGCCTGCCCGGTCGGCCCGTACTTCAAGGGTGGCAAGTCGGCGGTTACGGTTTGGGTGTCCGACCAGTACACGCGCGCCGCGCCCGGCGGCACCGGCGCGGCCAAGTGCGGCGGCAACTATGCGGCCAGCCTGATCGCGCAGACGGAAGCTGCACAGAAGGGCTGCGACCAGGTGGTCTTCCTTGACGCCGCGGAACACCGCTGGATCGAGGAACTCGGCGGCATGAATGTGTTCTTCGTGATGGATGACGGCTCGCTGCTGACGCCGCCGCTGTCCGGCACGATCCTGCCCGGCATCACGCGCGCATCGGTGATCGAACTGGCCCGCCGTGAAGGCATTAAGGTGTCGGAAACCCCGTACGCGTTCGAGGCGTGGCAAGCCGATGCCGCGAGCGGCCGCGTGAAGGAAACGTTCGCCTGCGGTACCGCCGCCGTGGTGACTGCCATCGGCACGGTGCGCCATGCCGGCGGTGAATTCAACATCGGCAATGGTGGCGAAGGCGAAGTCACGAAGCGCCTGCGTGCACTGCTGACCGGTATCCAGCGCGGCAAGGAAGCAGATACCTTCGGCTGGGTGCACCACATCGTCTGAGGCTGGCCCCCTGCCCGTTCATGACCCGGGCTGACCGGGTCATGAACGCGCCAGCAACCCCGGCAGCGAGGACACCGACAGCACGACGCCGGACGCAGTGAGCAGCGTCAGCACGATCTTGCGAAACGTGGCCTCGCTGATGCCCAGATACACCCGCGCACCAAGCAGCGAAGGCACCAGCATCGCCGGCGCCACCACCAGGAACATCGGCAGCATGTCCCGCGTAACGATGCCCTTGCCGACATAAGTGGCCATCGTCACCGCCAGCGTGGCCAGATTGAAGTTCTGGATCACCGCGCGCTGCTCGTCCTTGTCGAAGCCGCGCAGCGTGCACCACAACGTGGGAATCACGCCGGTAAAGCCGCCGATTCCGCCCATCACCCCGCCTGCAGCCCCTGCCACGCCATCGGCCACGCGCCCGCCATGCGTGATCGCAGGCAGTCGCCGCGCCATCAGCATCACCGGACACCACAGCGTCAGGAACGCGCCAAACACGGCTTTGAACAGTTGGGCGTTGAGTGCCGGGAGGATTGCCACGCCAATTGGAATTCCAACCAATCCGCCCGCCACGAAGGGCCACAACCGCCGCAGCGGCAATCCACGCCGCACCGAAAACGCGGCAAGCAACTGCCCGGTCAGCGCACCAAACACCGTCATTGCCGACGCCATGCGCGGGTCGATGGTCCACACCCAGAACGACATCGCGACCATGCCGAAGGCGAAGCCAGAGAGCCCCTGCACGAAGCCGGCGACGGCTGCGCCGAGAATGACGATGATCAGCGTGGAATCCATCGGTATGAAGCGAATACGGCGAAGTGGAAAAGTCGCCCACTATGCGCTTCCACCACCGACTTGTCACTTGCCCGATCTGATACGGTGTTTTTCCCGCCTTTTGCTTCTGTTCTCCTTTCCAGCGGACCTCTAGCATCGGAACGTGCGGCAAAAGGCCAACAGGGTCCGCCCGCTGCGACGATATGCCGCCGCGGCAACCTCGGCCTTTGCCGGCACATGGCGACGCATGCGGCGTACACTACGCATACCGCACGCGCCAACGGCCCGCGCCCCTTGGCGCGCCTGTCGGCAAGCCTGCCACGCCTGACCGGCATGGCGACGCAGTCGACGGCGTGCGATGGGCCAGCGCCACGGAGAACAAGACATGTTTGGCTTCACCGCGCTAGAACTCGCCCGTATTCAATTCGGCTTCACCATTTCCTTTCACATCATCTTTCCCGCCATCACCATCGGACTGGCGGCGTACCTGGCGGTACTGGAAGGATGCTGGCTACGTACACAGCGCCCGGTCTACCGGGACCTGTACCACTTCTGGTCCAAGATCTTCGCGGTCAACTTTGGCATGGGCGTGGTCTCGGGGCTGGTCATGGCGTACCAGTTCGGCACCAACTGGAGTTTCTTCTCCGAGTTCGCAGGCAGCATCACAGGGCCGCTACTGACCTACGAGGTGCTCACAGCCTTCTTCCTGGAGGCAGGCTTCCTCGGCGTCATGCTGTTCGGCTGGAACCGAGTCGGACCGGGGCTGCATTTCTTCGCGACCGTCATGGTGGCGCTGGGCACGCTGATTTCGGCGACCTGGATCCTTGCCTCCAATAGCTGGATGCAGACACCGCAGGGCTACGAAATCATCAGTGGCCGCGTGGTGCCGACGGACTGGTTCAAGGTCATCTTCAACCCGTCTTTCCCGTACCGCCTGATGCATATGAGCGTAGCAGCCTTCCTGGCCACGGCACTGTTCGTGGGCGCGTCGGGCGCATGGCACCTGCTGCGCGGCCGAGACAACCCGGCCATCCGCAAGATGCTGTCGATGGCGATGTGGATGCTGCTGATCGTCGCGCCGATCCAGGCCGTGATCGGCGACATGCATGGCCTGAACACGCTGCAGCACCAGCCGGCCAAGATCGCCGCGATGGAAGGCCACTGGGAGACCGAGCATGGCGAGCAGGGCTTCCCGCTGCTGCTGTTCGGCCTGCCTGACATGGAGCGCGAAGAAACACGCTTTGCCGTAGGCATCCCGCGCCTGGGCAGCCTGATCCTCACGCACAGTCTCGATGGCCAGATCAAGGGCCTGAAGGAATTCGCACCGGAAGACCGGCCCAATTCCACCATCCTGTTCTGGTCGTTCCGCGTAATGGTCGGCCTCGGTGTGCTGATGATCCTGCTGGGCCTGTGGAGCCTGCTGCTAAGGCGCGGCGAACGGCTATTCAAGTCGCGGGCCTTCCTGCACCTGGCGATGTGGATGGGGCCCACCGGCCTGATCGCGATCCTCGCCGGCTGGTTCACGACCGAGATCGGGCGGCAGCCATGGGTGGTCTATGGGCTGCAACGCACCGCCGATGCGGTCACGCCGCACAACGTGCCCGAACTCGCGCTCACGCTCGGCCTGTTCGTCGTCGCCTACTTCTTCGTGTTCGGCGTTGGCATTGCCTACATGCTGCGGCTGGTGCGCAAGGGCCCGGTGATCGACGAAGGCAAGCACGAACGCCAAGGTGGTCCCGGCCGCGGCCACACGCCTGCACGCCCGATTTCCGCCGTCGAGGACGATGACGTGATGGCGCCCCATCAACCCGCTCGCAGCAGGAGCTGACGCCATGGGCATCGACCTTTCCCTCCTCTGGATCCTCATCATCTTCTTCGGCGTGATGATGTACGTCGTCATGGATGGCTTTGATCTTGGCATCGGCATGCTGTTTCCGTTCGTGCCCGACCGCCATGACCGCGACGTGATGATGAACACCGTGGCCCCGGTCTGGGACGGCAACGAAACATGGCTGGTACTCGGCGGTGCCGGCCTGCTCGCTGCGTTTCCACTCGCCTATTCGGTGGTGCTGAGTGCGCTCTACCTGCCGCTCATGCTGATGCTGCTGGGCCTGATTTTCCGCGGCGTGGCGTTCGAGTTCCGCTTCAAGGCCAATGACCGCGAACGGCCGGTGTGGGATGCCTCCTTCATTGGCGGCTCGCTCGTGGCATCGTTCTTCCAGGGCGTCGCGCTGGGCGCGTATATCGACGGCATCCGCATGGAAGGCCACCGTTTCGCCGGCGGCCCGCTGGACTGGCTTGCGCCGTTCCCGCTGTTCTGCGGCGTCGGTCTGGTAGTCGCCTATACGGTGCTGGGCAGCACGTGGCTGATCATGAAGACCGAGGGCGAACTGCACCAGCGCATGGTGCGGCTGGCCGGCACGCTGGGCTGGCTGCTGCTTGTCGTTATCGCAGCGATCAGTCTCTGGACACCGCTCACGCACCCGGAGATTGCCGAACGCTGGTTCAGCCTGCCGAATCTGGTCTTGTTCTCGCCTGTGCCGCTGCTGGTCGTGCTGTGCGTGCTCGGGCTGATGCGCGCGCTGCGGCGGACGCCGAACATGGCGCCGTTCCTGTATGCACTCGGGCTGGTGTTCCTCGGCTATACGGGGCTTGCGATCAGCGTCTGGCCCAATATCATCCCGCCGGGAATTTCCATCTGGGATGCGGCAGCACCGCCGCAGAGCCAGGGCTTCGCGTTGGTGGGCGCGCTGTTCATCATTCCATTCATCCTGATGTACACGGTGTGGGCCTACTACGTCTTCCGCGGCAAGGTCCGCCACGGCGAGGGGTACCACTGATGGCACCCCGTTCCGTGAGGCTGCCGCTCTGGCTCCAGCGCGTCGGCTGGCTAGTGCTGATCTGGGCCGCCAGCGTGGCAGGCCTTGGCGTCGCCGCCTGGCTGCTGCGCCTGCTGATGGCCGGAGCCGGCTTCCACCGCTGACCCGCTGCTGCGGCAGGGCCGGCTGTTTTGCGCCGGCCTTGTCTGCAATGCATTCAAGAATCCGAATGCCGCCATCAGGATTCTTTGCCTGCCTGTCACTACTGTGACAACCCCTGCTCTTACTCTGCCATCACTTCGCGGGGCCCGCCCTGCGCACAACAAGGCAAACAGACAGGGGAATGAAAGATGGCATGGATTCTTGCTCGGCCGGCGCCTGGCAGATACGCCCTCAGCCTGGCCATGGCCGGCGTGGCAGCCGCCGCGCTGACGGCTTGTGGCGGAGACGATGCGCAGCCAACGGCAGCCAACCCCTCCGATTCCGGCAACAAGACCAACCTCGCACCGGCGGCCAGCAAGGTGCTGCTGGTCGGTGTGGACGGCGCCACCTATGAGCAGGTGCAGAGCGCCATCCTGCGACGCGAACTGCCCAACCTCGCGCAGCTGAACCTCGTACCCGCCGCGACGGGCGGCATGCCAGGCACCGTCACCGCACAGCCACCGCTGGATGCACCGAGCTGGGCCACGGTGCTGACCGGCACCTGGTCCAACCGGCACGGCGTGACCGACGACACGCGTTCAGTGGCACCGCAAGCGCCGAGCCTGTTCCGCTACTTCCGCGATGGCGCGAAGGCCGGCACGCAGCTTGGCAGCGCCATCAGTTCGGCTGTCGTGCCGCCGCTGCTCACGGCAGAGCGCGACGCCGGCAACCTCGACACGCTCGTCGATTGTGCAAGCGCCGACAGCTGCGTAACGCAGAACAGCGTGAAACTGGTGCAAGCCGGCTACGGGCTGGTCTTCGCACAGTACAGCGCCCCGGCGCTGGCTGCCGAGGCTGACGGCTTCGGCGCCGGCACCTATGCCACTGCGCTTGCAGGCTTTGACCAGGCGCTGGGCCAGCTTCTGGCGGCCGTTGCGGAACGCCGCAAGGCGCAGCCGAACGAGGACTGGCTGGTCATGGTGACGACCAGCCACGGGCTCGATGCCACTGGCGCCACCACGTCCCTGCCGACGGTGGAGAACCGCACGGCCTTCATCGCCATGAACAAGCCGCTCAATGCGGCACTGGCCAGCACCGGCACCGCGGCGCCGGTCACGCCGGCTGACCTGTCAGCGCTGCCGACCGAGGCTGACATCGCGCCGACGCTGCTGACGCACGCCGGCATCGCCATCGACGCCACCGCCTACCGGTTCGACGGCATGCCGCTGAACGGTGCCAGCGCCGGCGTGAGCGGTATCCGCATGGCGGTAGGCCGCTACAACGATTCGATCGAACTGACGTGGCAGAATGCTTCCGCATCCGCGGGTGAAACGCTCGTGCTGCGCGATGGCGTGCAGATTGCGAAGTTGCCGGCCAGCGCCACGCAGTATGTCGACAATGCGTTCGACATGCCGACCGGCCTGTACCGCTTCAACTACACGCTCGTGCGCAACGGCGTGCCAGTGTCCTACCAGGCGCAGATCAATTACGTGAAGCCGGTACCGCTGGCGACCACGCTGCGCGATTACCTCGCCACGTACTTCAGCCTCGACACCAAGCCGCCGGTAGACGCCAAGGGCAGCGCCACGCTAGGCCCGTGGCTGCCGGCCACGGACGGCGGTACGCTCGTAGACGACAACTTCGGCACCAAGGGCCTGCGCGTCGATTCCAACGTTGACGCATACGAGCTCGTGCAGAACGGTGCGGACATCGCGCAGAGCCCGCAGTTCACCATCGGCCTGTGGTTCCGCACGGACTGCACGCAGGGCAACGGCACGGGCGAGCCCATTATCTCCAACAAGAACTACACATCGGGCGCCAACCCGGGCATCGCGCTCGGCCTGTTCGGAAGCTGCGAGGTGCGTTTCAACATCGGCAGCGGCGGCGGCAAGCGCGATGACATCAACGGCATGAAGGTTTCGGCCAACCAGTGGGCCTACCTCGCCCTGTCCGTCGATACCGTGGCGAAGAAGTTCAGCGCCTACGTCATCGATCCGGTGCTGGGCCTGCAGAAGGTCGAGAACAAGGCGATTGCATCGACCGACGTGACCAAGCTCAACGGGCTCGCCACCAAGGTCTGGGGCCTCAATGACGATGCCACGCACAACTATGTGGCCAACAACGCCGGATCGCTCAAGGGCGTGATGGCCTTCAACGACCTGGCGATGTGGACACGGGTGCTGACGCTGGACGAACTCAAGTCCATCACCGCGTCGCGCCAGCCGCTGTCCAGCCTCAATCCTTGAACCCATGCCCTGGTCCTTCCACGGCCCACGCATTCCGGAGATTCAAACCATGACCCGACTCCTGCGCGCAGCCTCGCGTTCGCACTGGATGGCCACTCTGCTGATGTGCGCGACGCTGTCCGCCTGCGGCGGCAGCGACGACAACGCATCCGGCGGTTCGCAATCGCCGGCCGGCAGCCCCGCGCCGGCCACCGGCGAGGGGGCGATCAACCAGCCGCCCGCCGTCAAGCCCGCTATCCGGTGCGCGCCCTGAGCCGCAGCAAGCACGCCGACTATCCTGAACCTATCCGGCCACAGAACGACATGAACGCCAACAGCAGACGCAGTTTCCTCAAGCTCGCCGGCAGCAGCGCCGCGGCCGCCGCCGCGCTGGCCGCCTTCCCGCCGGCCATCCGGCGCGCGCTGGCCATCCCGGCCAACAATGCGACGGGCTCCATCCGCGATGTCGAGCACGTCGTGATCCTGATGCAGGAGAACCGCTCGTTCGACCACTACTTCGGGACTCTGCGCGGCGTGCGCGGTTTCGGTGACCGCTTCCCGATCCCGCTGGCGGGGGGTCTCAACGTCTGGCAGCAAACCTATGCCAGCGGCACGGCGCGCACGGTGCTGCCGTACCACCTCGACAGCACGGCCGGCAATGCACAGCGTGTCAGCGGCACGCCGCACACCTACCCCGATGCGCAGAACGCCTGGGACCTGGGCCGCATGAACAAATGGCCTACCTACAAGAACACGCAGTCGATGGGCTACTACACCGAGGCGGAGCTGGACTTTCAGTTCGCGCTGGCCAACGCATTCACGATCTGCGATGCCTACCATTGCGGCTTCCACGGCGGCACCAACCCGAACCGGCTGTTCCACTGGACCGGTACCAACGATCCGTCCGGCACGCACGGTGGCCCGGTGATCGACAACAGCGGGGATTCGTTCACGGGCTCGAACACGCCCTATACGTGGACCACGTATCCCGAACGTCTGGAAGCCGCCGGCGTGAGCTGGAAGGTCTACCAGAACATGCCGGACAACTACACCGACAACCCGCTCGCCGGCTTCAAGCAATATCGCGATGCGAACCTTGCGCGCGGCAACGCGGCCAACGGCAGCCCGTATCCCGCGTATGCCAGCAGCGACGATGCCATCAACCCGCTGATCAAGGGCATTTCCAACACCATGCCGGATGCGGGTTTCCTGCAGGCGCTACGCGATGACATCGCCGCGGGCAAGCTGCCGCAGGTGACATGGATCGTGGCGCCCGCCAACTACTCCGAGCATCCCGGGCCTTCCAGCCCGGTGCAAGGCGCCTGGTACACGCAGGAGGTCCTGAACGCGTTGACGGCAAACCCGGCCGTGTGGAGCAAGACCGTGCTGCTCGTCAACTTCGACGAGAACGACGGCTTCTTCGACCACGTACCGCCGCCGTGCGCACCGGGTTACGAGAACGGCGTGCTCGCCGGTGCCTCGACGGTCGCTACCGACGGTGAATACCACACGGACCAGAAGCCCTATGGCCCGGGCCCGCGTGTACCGATGTATGTGATTTCGCCGTGGAGCCGCGGCGGCTGGGTCAACTCGCAGGTGTTCGACCATACCTCCGTGCTGCGTTTCATTGAGGCGCGCTTCGGTGTGGCGGAGACCAACGTTACGGCATACCGGCGGGCCGTCGCTGGCGATCTGACTTCGGCGTTCAACTTCGTCAACCCGAATTCCGGCGCATTGCCAACCTTGCCAAGCCGCGACAAGACCGGCGCCGATGCCATCCGCACCGCGCAGGGCGTGCTGCCGCAGGTGCCGTTGCCCTCCACCGCTGCGCAGCAATTGCCGCAGCAGGACAAGGGCACGCGTCCCTCGCGCGCCCTGCCCTACGAGCTTCACGTGAGCGCACGCGAAGACGCCGCCGGACGCCAGGTGTGGCTGCTCTTCAGCAACACAGGCAAGCAGGCCGCGGTGTTCCATGTGTATGACCGCCTGCATCTCGACCGCGTACCACGCCGCTACCTCGTCGAGCCCGGCAAGGAACTCAATGGCAGCTGGGATGCGTTCGCCAGCGACAGCGGCAAGTACGACCTGTGGGTGCTCGGTCCGAACGGCTTTCACCGCGCCTTCAGCGGCGACGTGAGCGCCGTCACGGCAGCGTACGCCAGCGCACCGGAGATCCGAGTCTGCTACGACATCGCCAATGCCGCCGTCTACCTGACCATGATCAACACCGGCAGCGCCGCATGCACCTTCACGGTCCAGCCCAACGCGTACCGCACGGACGGCCCGTGGACGTACGACATTCCCGCTGGTAAACAGCTCGAGCAGCACTGGCCCGTGGGCCTGCAGGGCAACTGGTACGACTTCACGGTGAGCACGGCGCAGGGCGGTTTCAAGCGGCGCTTTGCAGGCCGCCTGGAAACCGGCGCCGACAGCGTGTCCGATCCGGCGATGGGTACCTGATCCGCCGAAAGTCGGGGAAAGCGTAGCGGTACTGTCACATTGCACCGATAGACTGCGCGCTAATCCGGTGCCTGCCGCGTCCGCTACCTTTCCCTGCCCTCAACCCATGCTCGGCGATCTTCTCACGACCTTTTTCGAAGTGGCTCGCCAGGGCAGCATTACCACGGCCGCGCGGCAGCTCGGCGTCAGCCAGCCCACCGTTACGGCACGCATCCGCCAGCTGGAGGATGTCTATGGCGTGGAGCTGTTCTATCGCCGTGCGAGCCGGGTCGACCTGAGCGATGTCGGTGTCGCGCTGATGCCCGTGGTGGAGCAGTTGATGCAACAGGAAAGCAATGCCGACTATCTCCTGCGCAATGCGGGGAACCTGCGCTTCGGTAATTTGCGCATCGGCGCAACCGGTCCGTATTACATCCTGCGCAGCGTTGCCGCGTTCCGGCAGCGCTACCCGGCCGTCGAAGTCAGCATCGAGATCGGCAATTCGCAGCAGATGATCGAGGCGCTGCTGGAATACCGCATCGACGCCGCGGTGTCCTCGCACGCGGTGGACGACAGCCGGCTCGCGCGTATCCGGCTGGCGAGCGATCCGATGGTGCTGGTCGTCCATCCGGAACACCCGTTCGCGCGGATGCCCCACATCGATATCACCCGCCTTGCCGAATGCCACCTGCTCGTGCGCGAGCACGGGTCGATGACACGGCAGGCCACCGAGGCTGCGCTCGCAGCATGCGGGCAGGAACTGCCGCGCCATATGGTCATCGGCAGCCGCGAGGCCATCTATGAGGCGATCCGCCAGAACATAGGCGCGAGTGTCGTACCCGCTGGCGAAGTCCCGCGCGATCCCGCGCTGCGCATTGTGGCGTTCGCGCAGCGCCCGCCCGTCATCCACGAGTACCTGTACTGCCTGGAAAGCCGGCGGCATACGCGGCTGGTCGGCGCCCTTCTCGAATGCGTGGAATCGCTGGCGCCCGACCAGCCGGCTCAGGCTGCCTGAGTGATGCAGGGCACGCCCTGCCCCGCCCGCGCGTGGCCGCGGCGCCGCTCAGCGCCTATATTGGTGCCATGAGCGAGCGCACCGCTTTTGCCGAATACGATCAGTTGCTGAGCCTGCTGGACGCGGGCAGCCGTGTGCTGGATGCGCGCGCAGTATGCGAAGCCTCGGTACAGGGCCATCGCTTTTCGGTCTACGCCGCTACCGTCGGGGCGACAGCTGCGGATGCGCCGGCCATCGGCATTTTCGGGGGCATCCACGGTCTCGAGCGGATCGGCACGCAGCTTGTGCTCGACTATCTGCGCTCGCTGCTTTGCCGGCTGGAATGGGACGAACTGCTGCATGAAGAACTGCAGTCGGTGCGCCTGGTCTTTATGCCCATCGTCAACCCGGGTGGCATGTGGGCCGCCACGCGCGCCAACCCGAACGGCGTCGATTTGATGCGCAACGCACCGCAAGACGCCGATGCGCGCGTGCCGTTCCTGGCAGGCGGCCAGCGCATCGGGGCGTGGCTGCCGTGGTTCCGTGGCCGCGCCGGCCACCCGATGGAAATCGAAAGCCAGGCGCTGCTGGACGTGGTGCGAAACGAACTGCTGACGCGCCCGCTGAGCTTCGCCGTGGACTGCCATTCCGGCTATGGCTGGCGCGACAGCATCTGGTTTCCGTACGCGCGCACGCACCGTCCCATGCCGCACCTGCCCGAGATGTACCTGCTCAAGACCATGTTCGAACAGGCCCACCCGCACCACGGCTACGCGTTCGAGCCGCAAAGCCACCAGTACCTGCTGCACGGCGACCTGTGGGACTACGCATATGACCTGACGCCGCCGCAGAACCTGTTCCTGCCGATGACGCTGGAACTCGGTTCCTGGCTGTGGATCAAGAAGAACCCGCGGCAGTTGTTTTCGCGCGACGGCATCTTCAACCCGATCAAGGCACACCGCACCGCACGCGTACTGCGCCGGCATGTGAGCCTGTTCGATTTCCTGGGGCGCATCGCCTTTGCGCCGCAGCGCTGGCTGCCGACCGGCGAGCGACGCGCGATGCTGCAGGAACAGGCGCGCGCGCACTGGAACCGCCGGCCAGCACCATGACGGACTGGGTTTTCCTGCGAGGGTTGACGCGTGAAAGCCGGCACTGGGGCGCGCTGACCACGCGCTGGCAGGCAGCAGGGCTTGGGGCGCCGCTGTTGGTCGATCTGCCGGGGAATGGCACCCTTTGGCATGAGGAATCGCCGGCGACCGTACCGGGCTTCGTGGCTTCAGTCCGGCAAAGTTTGCGACAGGCCGGACAGCAGCGCCCCGTGCGCGTGCTCGCGATGTCACTGGGCGCCATGGTCGCTGCGGAATGGGCGCGACGGCAGCCAGAGGAGGTGGCGGCGCTCGTGCTGATCAACACGAGCATGCGGCCCTTCAGCACCATCACTGAGCGCCTGCAGCCCGCGAACTGGCCAGGTTTGCTGCGCATGGCAGGCGTATGGGAGAACCGCGTTTATTGCGAGGCCACCATCCACCGGATGACGTGTGCGAGGGTGGACACGCAAGACGCCGACCTTGAGGCATGGAAGCAGATCGCGACGAGTGCGCCGGTCAGCCGGCGCGCCGCCCTGCGGCAATTGCTGGCGGCGGCGCGTTACCGCACCGAAAGTATGGCCCCCTGTCCGACAACACTTCTGATTGCATCCGAGGCCGACAGGCTGGTCAACCCGGTCTGCTCGGCGCAGCTTGCGCAGGCCTGGAGCGTGCCGCTGCTCCGCCATCCGTGGGCAGGCCACGACCTGCCGCACGATGACCCGGATTGGCTGTGCGCGGTGGTGGCGCGCCAGCTCACTGCTGCGGCATGACGCCGATCAGCACCGCAGCGGCTGACTCCAGCCTCTCGGCGGTGCCAAACAGCCGGGCGGCCATCAGCCCGTTCTGCAGCGAGCCATAGACGACCTGGGCCAGTTGCGCGGGCGGCACCGGATAGGGCTTGTCGCGCAGCGGCTGGGCGCGCTCGAACAAGCCTGTCAGCCATTGCTCTTGCATGCGCACGTACTCTCGCATGGTGGCGCGCACAGGTTCCGACAGGGACAGCACATCGGCGGACAGCATCCCCACCAGACAGGCCTGGTCCGTGCCGGAGCCCGCATGCAGGGGCGCCAGGTATTGCCGCGCCTGTTCGAGCGGAGGCAGGCTGGTATCGATCGCGCGGATGCGTTCCTGCGTACGCGCGCTGTATTCGCGTACCGCTTCAAGGACCAGGTCATCCTTGGACGGAAAGTAGTAATGAATGCTTGATGTCTTGACCCCGACCAGCTCGGCCAGGTCGCGGTAGCTGAAACCGTTGAACCCCCGGCGGCGAATCAGCACCAGCGTGTGCTCGAGCAATTGTTCGCGTACGGATTGCGTTTTCATCGTTTCAGCCCCTCTGCAATGTCTGCTGCCAGTCAAGCCGGCAGCGTTTGCGCGACGAGCGTGATGAGTGAACCGCTGACGAGGCAGAGCCCCACCCATCCGACCAGTACCAGTGCGCTGTCACGCAAATTCATGATGTTCCCCTGCAACCGGGCACCCCGTGCCCGGTGATGAAGTCCGATGGCCGGCCATCAGCGGGCCGTCCGTGTCAGGCTCAGGCAAGCGCGCCGTCGGTGTACGGGTCAACCTTGCCGAGCTTCGCGCCGTCGGTGTACGGATCCACCGTGCGCGCCGGCGATTGCGACACGCCACGCGTATCCAGGCCCGCTACCGTGTGGGCGCCGTCGGTGTACGGGTCGTACTTGCCGATCTTCGCGCCATCGGTGTACGGGTCAACGGCACGGGCCGGCGTCTGCGACACGCCACGCGTATCCAGGCCTGCTACGGTGCGGGCACCGTCGGTGTACGGGTCATACTTGCCGATCTTCGCGCCATCGGTGTACGGGTCAATGGCGCGGGCGGGCGTCTGCGACACGCCGCGCGTGTCCAGCCCGGCTACGATGCGGGCGCCGTCGGTGTACGGGTCGACCTTGCCGATCTTCGCGCCATCCGTGTACGGATCCGTCTTGCCGACGCGTTGTCCTTCGGTGAACGGGTCAAACTTGCCGGTCCTTGCTCCGTCGGTAAAGGCATCGGTCTTGCCGACGCGGAAGCTGTAACCGTACTTGTCACCGGCAAAGCTGCTGTCGGCGGGGCCAGCGGCCTGCGCGATACCGCTGGCAAGTGCGGCGGCCAGGGTGGCGGCGGTGATCACGGTCTTGGCGAACTTGGCATTCATGATGAGCTCCTTGGCTTGGCGACCTCCCTAGAGCGTCGCGCGGGGTTCGTTTCGGTTCAGTCTCAGGTCTCTTTTTGATTCCACATCTACTAGTAGATAGATAACCAGATTCAAAAAAAGACCGTCGTAACGGTTATGGCGATGGTCCCGTTGCTGAACCGGCTTCTTTTTCCTTGCCGGTGAAGCAGCGCTTCCATGAGTCAAATACTATCTACTACTAGGTAGATAGTCAAGCAAAAATCTTTCTATCGGTCCGATAGCCGTGAGTCAACCGAAGCTATGCCACTGATTTAACGGATATTTTTTGCTGGTAGCAATGGAGTTCAGTCTACCAACTCTGCTTCCTGGGTCGACGGAAAAACAAAACCGCCATGCAGCATTCGCCACATGGCGGTTACAGGCAGCGCCTGGCCGACGGCGTCTTAGCCGCTCACGGCAGCCATGAGCGTATCCGCCGCAGCTTCCACACGATCCGATGTACCAAACAGGCGAGCCGAAATCAGCCCGCTTTGCAGCGACCCGAACACCACCTGCGCCAGGCGCGGTGGTGGCACCGGGAACGGTGTGCTGCGCTGCGGCTGTGCGCGCTCCAGCAAGCCCGTCAGCCATTGCTCATTCATCAGGAAGAACGTCTGCAGCAGACTGTGGACGGATTCCGGCAGGCACAAGGTCTCGGCCGAAAGCATGCCGCACAGGCAGATCTGGTCCGAACCACAGCTCGCACGAAACGGGGCCAGGTAGATAGCGGCCTGCTCCGTCACGGGCAGCGTCGTATCGATCGAACGGAGCCGCTCGGACATCGCCGCGCTGTACGTCTTCACCGCCTCCAGGACAAGGTCGTCCTTGGTCGGGAAGTAATAGTGGATGCTCGACGTCTTGACGCCGACGAGCTCGGCCAGATCCCGGTAGCTGAAGCCGTTGAAGCCTCGCCGCCGGATCAGCACAAGCGTGTGCTCGAGCAATTGCTCACGAACAGATTGCGTTTTCATGAGGTCAGTTTATCTACATGAAGATAGACGCTCAAGCGAGAACGCCTGAAGGCGCGGGTAATCCCTAGGATTAGCCTTACGGTGGAAATTAGACCACCTGGAGGGGTGCGCCTTTGGAGCCACAGCCCCGGCAGACAACCCGGGGCGGGCATGAAAACAACAGACTAACCCGGCAGGACCTGCGCGGCGAAGGTAATCATCGAGCCACTCGTCACGCAAACCAGCAGCCATCCGCCAAGCAACAGGATGCTGTCACGCAAATTCATGATGGACTCCATTGCGGCTAGCCCGGCGTTCATCAGAACCGCCGGGCTGCCGTGGTAGGGAAAGCGGCCGGCCTAGGAAGGCCAGCTGGCGATCATGCGACTTGGCCGTCGGTGTACGGGTCGAACTTGCCCACCTTGGCGCCGTCCGTGTACGGATCGACGGTGCGCGCCGGCGATTGCGACACGCCACGCGTATCCAGGCCTGCGACGGTGTGGGCACCATCGGTGTACGGGTCGTACTTGCCGATCTTCGCGCCATCGGTGTACGGATCCACGGCGCGAGCCGGCGTCTGCGACACACCACGCGTGTCGAGACCTGCTACGGTGCGGGCACCATCGGTGTACGGGTCAGGCTTGCCCACTCGCGCGCCGTCGGTGTACGGGTCGGTCTTGCCAACGCGTGCGCCTTCGGTGAACGGGTCAAACTTGCCGGTCCTTGCGCCATCGGTAAAGGCGTCGACCTTGCCGACACGGAAGCTGTAGCCGTACTTGTCACCGGCGCTGGTGTCGTGCGGGCCGGCCGCCTGGGCCACGCCGCTGGCGAGCGCGGCAGCAAGGGCGGCGGCAGTGATCACGGTCTTGGCGAACTTGGCATTCATGATGAGCTCCTGGGGCTTGCGACCTCCCTGAGGCGTCGCGGTATTCAGTCATTTCCGGTGTCTCTCTTCGATCCCGCATCTACTGGTAGATAGATAAGGGAATCTAAAAAAAGACCGCCGTTGCGGTATTGCGATGGGTTCTGTTGCAGGACCGGCTTCGCTTATTTTTGCCGGTGGTGCAGCGCTTCCATGGATTGGATACTATCTACTACTAGGTAGACAGTCAAGGAAAATCTTTTCTATGACGCCGATAGGTTTTTCCCTGGACCGCATAACCTGTTGATTTCAAAAGCGCATCTTGGGCATTCCGCGCGTGACGAATGTCGGCACATCACAACGGTTCTTCCGCTTCCCGATCTGCCTGTGCCAATCTCGCGACACCTGCTAGCCTTAGAGGGCACCTGCTTCTCTTAGGCCTATGCTGCCTCATTCCGATAGCCCGATTCCTCGCTGGCTGGCCGGGACTGCCGGCGTTGCCGTCCTGGCGGGCTTGGCCCGCCATCTGCTGTTCCGTGCGCTCGAACGCGAGGCCTTCGTCACGCCGCCCATCCCGCCCCAAGGCGGTCAGTCCGAAACGACGCTGCACGCCAGCACATTCGCGAGTGGCGGCCGCGTGCTCCATGCTGCCTTCGCACCCGCGGCCACGGCTCAGGCGCCGGCATTAATGGTGTGCCATGGCGACGACGAATGCCTGTCGGACTGGGCGCCGGTACAGACCATGCTGTCGAGAGCGGGCATCAGCACCTTCGTATTCGATTACAGCGGCTATGGGGCAAGCAGCGGTCGCCCGACAGTCCGGCATCTGCGCGAGGACGCGCGCGCGGCCTACCGGATGTTCCTGGAGGCCACGCCTGCTGCATCGCGGCGCTATGTCCTCGGACATTCGCTGGGGTCTGGCGTATTGCTCGATGTTGCGCGCGAACTCAGGCCGGTCCCCGACGGGATGATCATTGCCTCCGGCTTCAGTTCGGCTCGCGCGGCGGCAGTCCAGACCGGCAAGGTTCCGGCGAGACTGGCCTGGCTGTTGCCGGACCCCTGGAACAATCTGGCCCGTACGCGCCGGCTGAACGTTCCTCTGCTGGTCTTGCACAGCCGCGATGATGAAGTCCTGCCGTTTGCGCATTCGGAGCGACTGGCACAGGCGGCATCGCGCCTGCAAGAACTGGTGTTGTTTGATGGCATGCCGCATGACGCGGCGATCCTTCCCGATTACATCGAAGCGTTCTGGGCGCCGATCATTGCTTTCATGCTGGCACCGCAAGCGCCGCGCATCGACGGGTCGACATAGCACAGGCATTCGGCCGGTGGCGGCGTCGCCGGCAAAGCGTTGCCGGAATACCGCCATGCGCGCATCGCATGAATCGTGACACTGTGATTGCCACAGGACAATCTAACCGAGTCTCCCGAGCGCGGCAATCATCCTTGTGGGCGAGGCGCGACGAATGGGCAGGTTGAGATTCTTTTGCCGATTTCTTGTCTATATTGGTTCCCATGGCAAAAACATTGGTTCTCAGCTGTTGATCAGCACAGGAGGTATGCCATGCGTTGGCTCGCAAACTTGTTCAGTCCGCCGACCCCGGAAAAGATTGCCGAAAGGGAACTGCAAGACATGAGGCTGACGTTGTTCCAGGCCGAACGGCGCCTGCTCGAGGCGCAGATGCAGGTTGCCTATTACCGCGACATGGTCGCGTTTCTCGAAGACGTCGCGGCCAAAGGCGTCGAGGACGTGGTGGACAAGCGGCGCGCCGCTGCGCCCCCCGCCATCGAAAGCTATGCGCAAGCTCCGCGCGTGGCGCCCGGACTGACCACCGTGCCCATCGTGCCGTCTGCCGCCTAGCCGGCAGCACAGCCGTCTGCCGCGGCTTGGCCACTGGCTGTGTGCCCCGCACTCCGGTGGCCAGGTGTGGTGCCACGCGCCCACGCCTGCCCTGTTGTCGCGCACTGCCGGCCCCGCGGAGGCACGAACACGCTTGGACGCGATGGCGGATGCGTGCTTCGCCCGCCCCAGGCACGCCTCTGAAGCTCGCGTGTTGCCGGCCTGCGCGCATAGACCTGCGCCGACCTGTGCGATACTCGCGCTGCCCGCCGCGCAAGACGGCGTCTGCCTGATCAGCCTGGAGTGCCCCCATGAACGAACTGCTGCCCGCGATCGAAATCGAGACCGCGCCGAATCCCGCTTTCAGCGTCATCTGGATGCACGGGCTCGGTGCCGACGGCAACGACTTCGTCCCGGTAGTGCCGGAACTCGGGCTCGACGCCGCGCCTGGGGTGCGCTTTATCTTCCCGCATGCGCCCGCCATTCCCGTTACGTGCAACGGCGGCTACGTCATGCCAGCGTGGTATGACATCTACTCGCTCGGAGAAACCAGCCGGCACGCGGACGAACAGGGCATCCGTCTTTCGCGCGAACGCATCCGCGCGCTGATTGCGCGCGAAAATGCGCGCGGCATCGCGACCAGCCACATTGTCCTTGCGGGCTTCTCGCAAGGTGGCGCAATCGCCTATACCACTGCCCTCACCCATCCCGATGCGCTTGCGGGCATCATCGCGCTGTCCACCTACATCCCCGCGCCGGATCTTTTGACCGCGGAAGCCACGACTGCGAACGCCGCCATCCCGGTCTTCGCCGCGCATGGCACGCAGGACGACGTCGTATCGCTGCGCCTCGGCGAGCAGGCCCGCGATTTCCTGCAGGCACGCAGCATTCCAGTCGCATGGCACACCTATGCCATGCCGCATTCGGTCTGCATGGACGAAATCGCGGCGATCGGCGCGTGGCTCAATGCCACCTTTGCGCGGATCACGGAGCAGACGGCGCAACGCTAAAACACGGCACGCTCCACTGTCATCACCACGTATATGAAAGCCGCCCCGCTTCTGAAGATCGATTTCAATACCCGCAAGGCCCTGATGTTCGCGCTGACCGCCGAACGTCTTTCTGCCTATTACGAACACGGCAAATGGCTGACCGACGCGCAAGGCGCGACGCTGGCCGGCGAATGGTTGTCGCGCTCCAAACTGCAACTCGCACTGTCCGAACGACGCCTGCTATCGGAATTGAGCGACCAGTTCGCACGTCAGCTCGCCGACACGCTGTCGCGCGAAGCCGGCCTGTATGCCTCGCACGAAATGATGGAAGCGCTCGACCCGAATTACCAGTCGGCTTTCGCGCATGACATGCTTGACGAATGCGAGCGCCTGCTGCGCGAGAACGGCGTCAACGAATAGCTCATACCTGCGGGAAGGCCTTCATTACATGCCGCAGCATGCGGTCCGCCACTGGCGAAAGTGGCCGGCCTGCACGGGTAATGATGTGGATGCGGCTGTTGTTCAGGATCGGATTGGCCAGCGGCAACGACACCAGGTCAGCGAATTGCGGTCCCTTCAGCGCCACCGAGCGCGGCGTCATGATGTAGCCCAGCCCCATCGCCGCGAATTCCCACAACACCTTGAACGAGTTCGTCGTGAGCATATGGTTCAGGGTGATGTGCTCTTCGATTTCCGCGGCCTCGATATGCTTGCGCACGCCGAACGACTCCGTCAGTGAAGCGCCCTGATGCGGCGCCAGGTCCGCCAGCGTGAGCGGCTTTCGCCTGCGCGCCAGCGGATGGTCCCTGCGCACATGCACGCGAATCGGCGCAAGCCGTGAATAATGCGAGCGCAGCCGCACGTCGTTCGGCGGCTGGAACACAAAGGCGATATGCGCGAGGTCCTCAAGGATGCAGTGGACCGTTTCCTCCGTGCCCGCCACGCGGATGTTGTACGTGACGTCGGGATGCTTGTGCAGGAAGCCCTGCAGCACCGGTTCGAGCACCAGGTCGATAAAGCCCTCGCCAAAGGCCAGTTCCACGTGACCGCGCTGCGAATTCTTCAAATTGTTGACCTCGGCCAGGAAGGTATCACTGAGGTCTTGCTGTCGACGCGCAAACAACGCGAGCAGGCGGCCGGCATCCGTCGCCACCACGCCGCGCCCGCGCCGCTCCAGCAGCGCGAGGCCGGTGTCTTGCTCCAGCTTGGCCACAGCCCGACTGACCACTGACGGGTCCAGTTCCAGCACATCGGCCGCGCCGCGTACCGAGCCGGTCTCGATGATCTGCAGCAGGCACATCGCCCGCTTCCGGTCCAGTACATCGTCCATCATTCCTCCCCCGATCCGCGTAACGTGGCGAACTTCAATCGTTGCATTTTATACAACGTTTTACCGCAATCATTGTCATGGATGCCGGACGCGTGCGCGTGGAGAATAGCTCCACGATCCAGCCCCGCCACGCCATGAACCCGTCCACCGTTGCAGAACTGCGGCAATCCATCCAGGCGCTCTCGCCCGAATCCGTCGAAATCCGCCGGAAGATTCACGCCCATCCCGAACTCGCCTTCGAAGAGCGCCAGACCAGCGACCTGGTCGCGGAACGCCTCGCGGCATGGGGCTACAAGATCCATCGTGGCCTGGGCATGACCGGCGTCGTCGGCACGCTGAGGAAGGGACACGGGACCAGGTCGCTGGGCATCCGCGCCGACATGGACGCGCTGCCGATCCAGGAAAAGACGGGCCTCGACTACGCGAGCACCATTCCCGGCAAGATGCACGCGTGCGGCCACGACGGCCACACCGCCATCCTGCTCTGCGCCGCGCGCCATCTCGCCCAATCCGTCAATTTCAACGGCACGCTGAACTTGATCTTCCAGCCCGCCGAAGAAAACGAAGGCGGCGCGCTGCGCATGCTGGAAGACGGCCTGTTCGAGCGTTTCCCGTGCGACGAAGTCTATGCGCTGCACAACTCGCCGGGGCTACCTGTGGGCCAGATCGGCGTGATCACCGGACCGGCCATGGCCTCGTTCGACCGCGCCACCGTCACGCTGCGCGGCCGCGGTGCGCACGGCGCCATGCCACACCACGGCATTGATCCGATGCAGTGCGCCGCCAGCATCGTGCTGGGCCTGCAATCGATCGTCAGCCGCGAAATCGACGCGCTCAAGTCCGCAGTGATCACGGTCGGTTCGATCCAGGCCGGCGCAACCTATAACGTCGTCCCCGAAAGCGCGCTGATCAAGATCGGCGTGCGCACGCTTGACCCGAAGGTACGCACGCTGGTCGAGACGCGCATCCAGGCATTCG
This sequence comes from Cupriavidus pinatubonensis, assembly GCF_019602855.1. Classification (GTDB taxonomy): domain Bacteria; phylum Pseudomonadota; class Gammaproteobacteria; order Burkholderiales; family Burkholderiaceae; genus Cupriavidus; species Cupriavidus pinatubonensis. The sequence goes on along the minus strand of NZ_CP080766.1, from coordinate 2,700,254 downwards.
TCGCCGCGCAGGCCGAGAGCTATGGCCTGCAATCGGAAGTCGTGTACGAACGCAAGTACCCGGTGCTCGTCAACCATGCAGCGCAGACCGAACGCGCACGGGAAGCGGCAATTCGCCTGCTCGGCGAGGACAACGTCGTGGAACGCCCGCCCGTGATGGGCAGCGAAGACTTCGCCTACATGCTCGAACAGCGGCCCGGCGCATACGTGCGCCTTGGCAATGGGCTGGGCGAAGACGGGGGTTGCATGGTCCATAACCCCCTGTACGACTTCAACGACAAAGCCTTGCCTGTCGGCGCCGCATTCTGGGCGCACCTCGCGCAAAGCTACCTGGTTTGAATAAGCGACCTGAATCGACCTGAAACGGCCTGAATAATCCAAAAACGGGGACACCATGCATTCGATGAACCGCCGCCGCTTCCTTCAATATGCCGGCTTCACCGCAGGCAGCACCGCACTCGCCGGCCTGCCGGCGTTCGCGGCAGAAGCCTTTCCGTCCAAGCCCCTGTCGCTCGTCGTGCCCTATCCGGCCGGCGGCGCCAGCGACACGTCGGCGCGCATCTTTGGCGAATCGATCAGCAAGAGCGTCAAGCAACAGGTGGTGGTCGAGAACTACGGCGGCGGCACCGGACTGATCGGCGCAAACAAGGTGCTCGCTGCCCCGGCTGACGGCTATACCTTCTTCCATGGCTCGATCAACGAAGTCTTCCTTGCGCCGTTGCTGAACCCGGCCGCGCGCTACAAGCCGCAGGACTTCATGCTGGCCGCACCGATCAGCGACGCGAACATCGTGCTGATGGTGCGCAACGGCATCCCCGCCGATACGCTCGACAGGTTCATCGACTATGCGAAGCAGAACAAGGCCAAGCCGTTGACCTACGCCACGGTCGGCATCGATTCGATCTACCACCTGATGGGCGATGCGCTCGGCACGCGCCTCGGACTGACCTTCCTGCACGTGCCGTACAAAGGTGCGGCACCCGCATTGCAGGGCCTGGCCGGTGGCGAAGTGGACTTTGCCATCCTGCCTTACCAGTCGAGCTTCGACGCCATGCAGCAGCAAGGCCGGTTGAAGCTGCTGACCAGCTTCTCGAAAACGCTGCCCGCTTCGGTCAAGCACATCCCGCTGATTTCGCAGAGCCGCATCGTGCCGGACTTCGAGTACGCGATCAGCGGCGGCTACTTCGTCAGGCAAGGCACGCCGGCGGATCGCGTGGCCGTGTTGCGCAAGGCTATCGGTGAAGCGCTCAGCAAGGCCGATGTGCGCGGCAAGCTCGAGGCCGAAGGGCGTACCGTTGTACAACCGGTCGAAACCCAGCAGCAGGCGAACAAGTACTTCGACCAGTACCAGGCTCGCGTCACGGAACTGATCCGCAGCGTGGGACGAAAGACTCACGCGGCCTGAGCCCGTGTTTGCAACTCAAGGCGTGCGCGCCGCAGCTGCGCGCCGCCCTTTTCCAAGCTCCCCAATATCCAGCCGACGAAACACCAGCGCCGACAGAAGCGTGATCGTCCCGACAACCACAAAGGCCAGCCGATAAGCGGGACCCGCATCCCCGATCCGATCGGAAAACAAGGTCACGAGCCCGCCGCCCACGGTCACGCCTAGTCCGATGGCCAACATCTGCACCATCGAGAACAGGCTGTTGCCGCTACCCGCATCCTCGACGCTGAGGTCCTTGAGCGTCACGCTGTTCATGGCAGCGAATTGCATCGAATTGGTCGCGCCGAACAACGCCAGTTGCGCAATGGAGAGCGCCAGTGGCCAGCCCGGCGACATCGCCCCGAACGACGCGATCGATGCGCCGACCAGTGCGGTGTTGACGAGCAGGAAGTTGTCATAGCCGAAGCGTTTCACCAGCGGCACGATCCAGCGTTTGGACACCGCCCCCGCCAGTGCGGCCGGCAGCAGCATCAGCCCCGCGTGGAACGGCGAGTAGCCGAGCTGCAGTTGCATCAGCAGCGGCAGCAGGAACGGCACCGCGCCGGAGCCGATGCGGCAGACTAGATTCCCGACCAGCCCCACGCTGAAATTCGGCTCGCGAAACAGTGCCAGCCGGAACAGCGGCACGCGGCTGCGGCGCGCATGCGGGATATACAACATAGCGGCAACCACGCTGATCGCGGCGAGGCCGGCGCTCCAGCTTGCATGGTTTTCCTGCAGCGGCGCATCGAGTGCCAGCGAAAACGCCACCATGCACAGCGACAGCAAGCCGCAACCGACCCAGTCGAACGCCGGCGCGCCCGCTGTGTCGCCGGCAGGCAGATAGCGCCGCACGGCGAGCAAACCGACAACGCCGACAGGCACGTTGATCAGGAAAATCCAGTGCCATGAAACGTGCTGCACCAGCCAGCCGCCGAGCACCGGCCCGAAGATCGGACCTACCTGCCCCGCCACGGAGACAAAGGCGAGCGCGGCAATGTACTGCTCGCCCGATACATTGCGCAGCACGGCGAGCCGGCCGATCGGCAGCAGCATGGAGCCGCCGACGCCTTGCAGCACTCGCGCCACTACCAGTTCCGGCAATGTTTGCGCGCCCGCGCAGAACAGGGATCCCAACACGAAGATGAGGATGGCGCAGAAGTAAACCCGCCGCGTGCCGAAGCGGTCGGCGAGCCAGCCCGACGCAGGGGTCAGCATCGCCATGGTCAGCGTGTACGCGACAACCACGGGTTGCAACTCCAGTGGCTTGCGCCCGAGGCTGTGTGCCATCGAAGGCAGTGCGGTGTTGACGATGGTGGTATCGAGCGTCTGCATGAAGAAACCCGCAGCGACGATCCACAACATGGCCTTGAGAGAGGGGGCGAAAGCTTGGCTCATGGGTGTGGGATTGTGCGTGGCACAGCATGCAACCAAGGCGGACGATGTCGGCAAAGCCCTGGCAGCCAGGCCATGGAACCGATCATAGTCACCACCCACCCGATCGGGAACCCCACTGGAGATGTTGACTGCGATCGGATTTGCCGATGACAATCACGGCCATGCTAAACCCGGTCTGGATCCAAACCTTCGCCACCGTGGCCGCCGCACGCAGCTTCACCGAAGCGGGGCGGCAGCTTGGTTTGTCCCAATCGAGCGTCAGCGACCATATCCGTCGCCTGGAGCAAAGCGTGGGTCGCCGCCTGTTCGTGCGCGATACGCATTCGCTGTCGATGACGCCCGACGGCGAAGCACTGCTCGTGCATGCACGGCTCATCCTGGAGGCGCTGGCGCGTGCGGAATCGCAGTTCACCGCGCCGCGGCTGCGAGGCCGCGTGCGGCTCGGCACCTCCGAAGACCTGGCGCAGGGGCCGCTGTCAGGGGTGTTGTCCGCGTTCCGCAATACACACCCTGACGTGGAGATGGAAATCACCATCGCCATGACCAGCAAGCTGTACGAACTGATGGATGCGGGCTCGCTCGACCTGATGCTTGGCAAGCGCCGCCAGGGGGATCGCCGTGGCGTACCGCTGTTTCGCGGCTCGCTGGAGTGGCTGGCGCGTCCCGGGACGGTGGTGGACCTGTCGCAACCGCTGCCGCTGATCCTGGTGCACGAGCCCAGCGTGACGCGGTCGGTCGTACTCGATACGCTGGCCAAGGCCGGCTGCCAGTGGCAAGTCGTCTGCAGCAGCAGTAGCCATTCCGGCTGCCTTGCCGCCGCGCGCGGCGGGCTCGGACTGACGGTGCGCTCGCGCTACCTGTATGGCGAAGGCGTCGCCCCTCCGCTCAACTGGGAAAAGCTGCCGGCGCTGCCCGAGGTGGAATTCATTTCCTTGTCCGCGCGCCGGCTGAGCCAGCCGGCCGAGACACTGCTGCGGCTGCTGCAGAAGAGCGATCTGCGCGCCGCCAGCAGCTGGACAAGCGCCTAGCTCTCGAGGTCCGGCAGCTCGGCGTAGGCTGTGGCGAGATGGTATGGCGACGTCGATGGCATTTCGGCGCGCACCACCTCGCCCGAGGGAGCCAGGCATTCGTGCCAGCCACCGTTGTGCAGGAAACGGCTGCGGTACTCGCGCAACTGCGCTTCGAGCGTCACCAGCGATTCGGGCGTCCCATGCACGGCCAGCGCACGCGCATATTCCGTCTGGGCCCAGATCCGCTGGGTGCCATCGAGCAACGCGCCGTGCTCATCGAGCGCCGCGCTGACGCCGAACGTCCCGGGCACCACGCCGTGGGTCTGTGCAAACACGAAGGCCCGCTCCAGGGACTCGGTCAGCGGCGAGCCCTCGAACAGATCGTGATTGCCCGCGACCAGCGAAAACCACTCGAACTGATGACCGGGTTCGATGCGATTGCCGTTGGCTTCCTTCGGCAACTCTGCGATACAGCCGTTGGCCGGATCGACGAATCGGCCATGCACAGCCGCGGCGATCTCGCGAAGGCGCTCCGCATACCAATCGTCATCGGTGGCGTCGAGTGCTGCAAGGTAAGCCTCGGTCAGATGCATGATCGGGTTTTGCTGCAAGCCCGCACCCTTGTCCTTGAAAAACTCGGAAAGCGCCGCGTGGTACAGCCCCGTGCCGTCGGAGAAGCGCTGCTCGACAACGTCGCGCGTTTCCTCGAGGACGGCGAGCGCGTCCTCGTTGCCACTGCGGGCGTAGTAGTGCGCGCACGCAAAGATCACGAACGCGTGTGTGTACAGGTCGCGCGTTGAGTCCAGCGGCATGCCCATCGGATCCACGCTGTAAATCCAGCCGCCTTCACCATTGCTGAAGTAGGCCTGCAGCGAACCGAACAGCGTATTGGCGTGGTCGAGTTTCCCCGCCACCGAAAACACGTACAGCTGGCGCGCGCACGCCATGGCACGATAGCGCACTGGCGGCAAGGCGTCGCCGGTGGCGCCGTCGAGTGCCTCGTACGGGAGCAGCAGGTCGGCATTCCAGCCGTTGGCAGTCCAGTGCGGCAGGACAGCGGTGTCATAGTGTGCGCGCAGCGACGCAACCAGTTCGGCGAGTTGAGGCGAGATGGGCATGCGAGTCAGGAAAAGCGGCGCCACCCGGCGCCTCCGCGCAGAAGATACTGGAAACCGCGCCGCGACGGAAGATGCACAGCCAGTCACCACCATTGTCGGGACAGGATGCGTAGCTGGAATTGGGGCCGCACAATTGCTAGCATCTAAGCTCCACGTCGTCGCTGTTTCGGGAGACTGTCATGTCGATTCAGCCCCTCACCCTCGCCGACAGCCACCGCACGCTCGTGCTCCATGTCCTCGAAGATCCGCCGGGCCTTTATACCTGGCGCATCGTGATGGAAGAGCACTGCGGCGCGGCCGATGCCGACTGCACCATCGAAGCCAGCTCCTCCTATCCGTCCGAGGCCGAAGCCGAAGCCGCCTGCTGGGCGGCAGGCAACTACATGCTCGACGGGCCACGTGCCGCAGGAGAAGTGCGGCCTTCCTGACCTGATACGTCCGGCGGCTTTTCTCCGCCGGACGTATCGCCTAACCTGAAATCGTTGGCAGTGGCAACGCGGGCGGCTTTTTTTGCTCGCGCTTCCTCCGGCCACCCCGCAACCTCTCGGGGCTCATGCCACTTGCCCGCAATCTTCCTGGCCTTTACTACCGCGTATGCCGGCCTCGTGCACGCATCGTGCGCCCGACGGCAGCGCCGCAGGAGCCCGCTATGGAAAAGGAAAAGCCGGTCGTCAGTCCCCAGCGTTTCGTCGAGTTAATGAACGAGCGCCTGGTGAAACACCCTCTGTTCCAGGAGGGCATGCACGTGTACGCAATTCCGCAGCACACCGACCATCCGCGCAGCCTGATCTGCGTCGGGCCGCGTGGCACGGCGGGCGTATGCACCACCATCGAAAACATCGTGCGCGGTGAATTCGAGGTGTTCCCGGAAATCGCGCAGGAATGGCACAGGCCCGGGCCGCCGCAGCACGCGGGCCTGCGTTGATCCACATCTGCCATGCCTAGCGGCTCACACGAGCACAGCGCCCCCTATCGCGGCTACCGCATTCACATCGCGGCACTGCGTTACGGGGGCCAGCATGACGGCTGGTGGACGCTGCGCGCGCACATCTGGCAGCAAGGCCACGCCCTGCCCGATCAGTACCCGAACAGCGGCGTGCGCTTTGCCTGTGCTGCCGACGCCAGCCGTGCAGGGCTGGCGTGGGGTCGCGAAACCATCGACCGCCTGTTCGCGAACCGGCAAGCCGAGGAAGAGGCTTCGTTCTCCTGACGTCGCCTCAGACGTCGATCGCCGAATCCGACTTGACCTTGCGGCGCAGCTCGAACTTCTGGATTTTGCCGGTCGAGGTCTTCGGCAGCGGTCCGAAATACACAGCCTTCGGCACCTTGAAGCCCGCCAGCAGCGTGCGGCAATGGGCCATCAGTTCCTCTGCCGTCGCACTCGCCCCATCTTTCAGCTCGACGAACGCGCACGGCGTTTCGCCCCATTTGGCATCCGGCTGCGCCACGACTGCTGCCGCAAGCACGGCCGGATGGCGGTAGAGCGCATCCTCCACCTCGACGCTCGAAATGTTCTCGCCGCCCGAAATGATGATGTCCTTGCTGCGGTCCTTGATCTTGATGTAGCCGTCCGGCATGCATACGCCGAGATCGCCGGTGTGGAACCAGCCGCCCGCAAAGGCCTCGCGCGTCGCCTTCTCATTCTTGAGGTAACCCTTCATGCAGATGTTGCCGCGGAACATGATTTCGCCGATGGTCTCGCCATCGGCCGGCACCGGCTGCATCGAATCGGGATCGAGCACGGCCACGCCCGACTGCAGGTGATAGCGCACGCCCTGCCGTGCCTTCTTCACCGCACGCTCTTCCTGCGACAGACTGTCCCAGCCGTCCTGCTCGGCGCATACGGCAGCCGGCCCGTACACCTCCGTGAGGCCGTACACGTGCGTCAGCTCGAACCCCATCGCCTCCATCTGAGCGAGCACCGCGGCGGGCGGCGGCGCGCCGGCCACCATGCCGCGCACGGGGCCGCGCAGGCCTTCGCGCCACGACGGTGGTGCATTGACGAGCGCGGTATGCACGATCGGCGCCGCGCAGTAGTGGGTCACGCCTTCGTCGCGCATAAGATCGAACACGAGCCGCGGCTCGAACTTGCGCAGGCACACGTTGACGCCCGCACGTGCCGCAATGGTCCACGGAAAGCACCAGCCATTGCAGTGGAATAACGGCAGCGTCCACAGGTAGACCGGATGCTTGGGCAGGTCCCACTCGAGGATGTTCGAGATCGCATTCATGGCCGCGCCGCGGTGATGGTACACCACGCCCTTCGGGTCACCCGTCGTGCCCGATGTGTAGTTCAGCGCAATCGCATCCCATTCGTCGTCAGGCATCTTCCACGCGTACTCAGGATCGCCCGAAGCGAGGAACGACTCGTAGTCGGTATCGCCGAAACGCTCCGCCTGCGGGCCCAGCGCATCTTCCACGGCGATGACCTTCAGGCCCGGGATTTCCAGCGCCATCTGGCGTGCGAGGTCGGCGAACTCGGTATCGGCCAGCAGCACGCGCGCCTCGCCATGGCGCAGCATGAACACCAGGTTCGCAGCGTCCAGTCGAATATTGAGCGCATTGAGCACCGCGCCGGCCATCGGCACACCGAAGTGCGCCTCCACCATGGCTGGCGTATTGGGCAGCAGCGCTGCGACGGTATCGCCCTTGCCCACGCCCGCTCGCGCGAGCGCACTGGCCAGGCGGCGCGCCCGCACATAGGTGTCGCGCCAGTTCTGGCGCACCGGGCCGTGCACGATAGCTGGCCGGTCGCCGTATACCTCGGCGGCGCGGACCAGGAAATCAATCGGGGTGATCGGCACGAAATTGGCCGCGTTGCGGCCGAGGCCGCTGTCGAAATCGGTGGGCATGATTGGTGTCTCCGCTTAGCTGTCTGGCACGGGGGCGCTGTAACTTTTTCTTCCACAAGGCTATCATCGCACACGCTTGCGCACTGTCATCCGGACGACAAACCTCCCGGAAAGCCGCGCCAGGCAAGGCTTACAGGAGTCTTACAGAGCCAGCGCCACGCCCGCGCAGCCCCCAATTGCCCGCCGTTTCGCAAGCTCGCCTACCATGACCGCGCCCGCCTTTTCCCCGACCGATTCGCCGCTCGCCGGCCATGCCTGGTTCCATGCGCTTGCGCCCGAGCATCAGGCACTTGCGGCGCGCGAGACTGTGCTGAAGGAATTCGCAGCGGGCGCCTTCATCGCGCGGCGTGGAGAACCGTCGCGCGACTGGATCGGCGTCGACAGCGGGCTGATCAAGCTTGCCGTCTATACCCCTGACGGGCGCGGCTGCACGTTCTCGGGCGTGCCCGCCGGCGGCTGGTGCGGCGAAGGCAGCGTGATCAAGCGCGAGCTGCGCCGCTACGACGTGATCGCGATCCGCGATTCGCGCGTGCTGCTGGTGCCGGAACCCGTGTTCAACACCCTGCTCGCACAAAGCCTGCCGTTTTCCAGCTTTGTCGTCACGCAGCTCAACGAACGCATGGGACAGTTCATCGCCACCGTGCAGAATGACCGCCTGCTCAGCGCCGATGCACGCGTCGCACAGGCCATTGCGCAACTGTTCCACCCGTCGCTGTATCCGCGCACCAGCCCCGTGCTGGAGCTGTCGCAGGAGGAAATCGGCCTGCTTACCGGCCTGTCGCGACAGCGCGTCAACCAGGCCTTGCGGCGCCTCGCCGACGACGGACTAGTCCACCTGGCCTACCAGACGATACGCGTGACCGATCTGCCACGGCTGCGTCACTTCGGGCTGTCCGAGCTGTAGCCCCCGGCCGAAATGTCATGGTGTCGGCGGCCTTGAAGGTTGCGCCGGCCGCCGAATGCTGCGACAGTTACCGGCCGCGCGCCTGCGCCCCCGCCATTGCCCGCATGCCCCTTGTCAGCCGCAATCCCGTCCGCATCACCCGCCTGCGCTTTCCGTTCGCCGTGCGCGTGGAAGCCGTGCAGGGCGCGGCCCGGCTGCGCGACGTCAATGCGCGGCGCGACGTGCGGCCCGGCGACCCGTTCGTGGTCCCGGCCTTTGCGCATTTCGATTGCGAGTTGCAGGCGGCACCGGGACAAACGTGCACCATCACGTTCAAGGCCGTGCCGGACGCGGTCTGCCCGCGCATGAACGCAATCCATCACGACAAGCACTGGTCCCGCACGCTGGCGCGGCTGGTCTTTGAGCATCCGACGGCGGACTGGAACGCCGCACTGCTTGCCGAACAGTGGCAGGTCGCGCAGCGCCTGGTGCGTGCGCGCCTGTTCGCCGAAGGCGAGGCTTTGCACCCGCTGGTACGCGAGCAGCGCGCTGCACGGGCGTTCTACATGCTCGCGCTATCCGATGCCGCACCGGTGCTGCCAGCGAGCCGACTGGAATTGCTGGCGACGCAGTCAGGCCTGCGCTCGGCCGCGGCATTCGCGAATGCCTGCGCCAATCTGTTCGGCATAGAGCCGGCTCAACTGCAGCCGGGCATGCACGATAGTCGGCGCCCGCACGCGCCGGCCTGGGCCGCGTGGCCGGTGCCTGCTACGGCCTAGATAACGCGATAGATTTCCCAGCGCGCGGTGCCGGACACCACGAACGGTTCCAGTTCACGCCCCCATTGCGCATGCGCGGGAAGCTGGCCGAGTTTCTGCCACGCACGGTCCAGTTCGGCCAGGTCGGCCACTTCCCAGTCGTGGACGACCGTGGCCTCCAGTGCGCCGATCGATCCGGTCAGCAGCCGGCCGCACTGCAGGCCAACCTGTGGCGCGATGTCCTGCGCCCACTGTTGCAGGCGGCTGATCACCTCCTGCTTGTGCCCGAAGCGGGCGTCAATCTGCCATCTGGCGATCAGCATGATGTCTCTCCAGGTCAGCGCACGCCGCCTTGGCGACGCGCGATTCCGTGGGCTGCCTTCATCGCGGCCCGCGCCAGGCCGACTGGTTCCACTATATGCCGGCACCGTTGAAACGGAGGAAGAAAGCTGAGACGTTGCCAAGTCGGCAAATTTGGCTCGGGGAACTCGCAGGGCCGAGCGCCAGCATGCGAGGAACGCCCGCGCCGCCGCAGCCGCCCACCGGGCTCGCGGTGGCATGAAGCGCCAGTGCCCAGCGCTATCGCCGCAGGCTCAGCACGATCACTCCCGCCGCGACCAGCCCGATGCCGAGCCATTCACGCGGCGCAGGCCGTTCGCCAAGGAACAGCACGGCGAACAGTGCCACCAACACCAGGCTGAACTTGTCGACAGGGGCCACTTTGGATGCATCGCCGATCTTGAGCGCGCGGAAATAGCACACCCATGAGGCGCCAGTGGCCAGCCCTGACAACGTAAGGAAGATCCAGTTTCTGGCCGAGAAGGCCGATGGGTCCATCCACTTGCCGGTGCTCACCACGAAGGCGGCGAGCACGACGAAGATGATCACCACGCGAACCAGCGTGGCCATGTCGGAATCGATGCCGGCAAGGCCGACCTTGGCAAAGATCGCCGTCAGGGCCGCGAAAATCGCGGAAAGCACGGCCCAGGCGAACCAGCTGGAAGCTGCAGGCATCATCGTGAACGCTCCGGAGCGCCCGGGCGCATGGCCCGGCAAAGCCTGCAGTATATCGGCGAGCGCGCGATCTCTGACGTCAGGCGTGCGCCGCGCGCGAGTCTGGCACGGTGGTTCCCTGCTGCTGCAGACCGGCGAGTCGCTGCTTCGAGCGCTCCGGATTGATCAGCGCGGCGCCACCGAACCCGCCAACGATCATCAACGCGCCGCACACCGCGAAGCCAGTCTCGTAACCATGCGCCCCGGTGGCGTTCTGCACCAGATAACCGGTCACCAGCGGCGCTAGGATGCCGGCGATCGATGAAATCGAGGCGTCGATCGACAGCAGCGCACCACGCTGCGCCGGCGGGCACACTTCAGCCAGCATGGCCGGCCCGAGCGAGTAGATCGAGGGCGCGAGCGCGCAGCTTGCCGCGAGTAGCGCCACGCGCTGCCAGTTGCCCAGGCCCGGCGCCACCAGCGCCGCGAGGCAAACCCCAGCGCCCACGAGCATCAGCGCGGCCAGGCGGCCCCTGGCAATGCGCGACGGCGTGCCCCGACGCAGCATGCGCTGCGACCACCACGCCACGGCCATCGTGACCGGCATGTTGACCGCGATGATGGCCGCAAACAGCCGACCCGACGTGGCATGGTCGAAACCAAGTCCGCGCTGCAGGTAGGCCGCGAACCACGTCAGCGACAGCGCGAGGCTCCAGTACGCCACAAAGCGCAGCAGGAAGCAGCCCAGTACCGTGGCATCGCCGAGCAGCGCCCGATACGGAACGCGCTGTTGCGTGGTGGCCTGGGCCGAAGGCTGTTCGACCTTGCCCTCGCCACCGAACAGCAGCCACAGCACGGCCCACGCGGCACCGAGCGCGGCCAGTACGTAGAAGTTAGCGCGCCAGCCCCAGTGCGCAGTGATGTATGGAATCGTGATACCCGCGAGGATCAGGCCCGTGGCACCGCCCTGCGTAAAGAACGCCACAGGCAGCGTGCGGCGATCATCGGGGAACCACTTGTAGGCCGCATGGATGGCAATGGCGGTCGACGGCCCCTCAGCAATGCCGAGCAGCACACGCGCTGCGATCAGCACGGCCAGGCTCGATGACCATGCCAGCGGAATCTGGAACAGGGACCACGCCACGGCCATCAGCAAGAGCAGCAACGTGCACGACACGCGGTTGGCTATAAAGCCACCGGCTACGCCGGCCACCGCGAACAGCCAGAAGAAGCTGCTGCCGACCAGCCCGAATTGCGCCGGCGTGAGACCAAGTTCATCCATCATCGGGCCAGCAAGCAGCCCCACGCTGATCTTGTCGAGGAAGTTCACGACCACGAACAGGAATAGCAGCACGGTTACCACCCATGCACGGCCCCGCTGATACGTTGCACTCATTCGTCCTTGTCTCCGTTTTCTTGTTTGTAGAGCCGGCCTGGGGCTTGCGCAAACTGATTGTGGGCGACACGCGGGGCGTCACCGCTTGGCCGGCCGTCACGGAAAAATTCTGGACAGGGTCGGGTGAGGGTTACTCGTCGTATCCGACGATTTGCCAGGCATGTCGGGGAATGCCTTACGGCTCGCCGAGCGAATTCGCGAGCGGGGGACTGGTGGTTTGGGTTTTGCTGCGCGAATTGTTGTGGATTTTTAGGGCGGCGGGGTTGGTGTGGTTTGGTGGGTGCTGCTGGGGCGATCGCGGGGCCGGCGGGAGTTTTGTGGTTGGGGATGGGGTGTCGCTCTTGACTAGCGCCGCTGTTTCGCCGGCGTAGCCGGCGAGGCACTTTTTGTCCGAGCGACAAAAAGTACCCAAAAAACGCGTCGTTGCCGCTGGCCATCAATTCCGCGGCAGCAGTGGTTCATGCGGCTTTGGACGCCGTCATGGTGGTCGGCCGTTCGACCCTGCTCTGCGTAGGTTTTCAGCGCGGTGCCTGACGTCAGCCGACTTTTGAACGAGCCCCGACCACGTATAGGTACAGCGTTCCAATAGCGCCCGGGGTGGGACGCCTTCGGCTGCGCTGCGCGCACATAATCGGCGTACAGCAGCGCATGCCAAGCACAGCACTCCGCAGTGCTGCGAGGACCCGTTCTTGCTCTGCCGCGTGGTGGCGACGACCAGGCCGCCGTGCCAATACTCAGCCCACGGCGTGCATCGGCGACATGGAGTACACCAGCACGAGCACCGCGACGATGGCCGGAGAACCAAGCCTGATCGCCGTGCTGCGCGTGAGCACGCCAAGATAGACATACAAGCACACCAGCACCATCGCTGTCAGGTACACGAGGCCGTCATAGACTTGCATGGATGTCTCCCGTGGGGTCATGCCCCGGATGTTTTTATAGGTCTACATCGTGCTGCCGCCAGGCCGCTTTGTTGGGGGGACGCCCTGGCGCAATGCGTTTGCTGTCTGTTGCGGATCATGGTCGCCACTTCGCGGTTGGGTGGCAATCATGGAAATCCCTGCGAAAACGGCGAAAAATGGCCTCAAAATTTGATGCGCTGCGCAAAATCACAGCAGTGCCTTGCCTTGCGAAAGTATCTTTTCGCACACCTGCTCGGTCGCTTTGGCCTTGAGGCCGCTGCCACTCAGATCCAATGTCTTGCCATGGCCATCCTGCAGGATGCCTTGGGCGCCGCTGGTGTAGCCATTGTCCGTAGATGCCTTGGATGGGCCGCCAAGCTTGTCCATCAGCTTGTCCTTGACGGAACCCGCGCCGCCAGCGCCGAGGTAATTGTTCTTGATGCAGAAGTCGAGCAGGCCCGTGACATTGCCCATGCTGCCCGATGACAGCGACTGCAGCGAAAGACCGCTGCCTAGTCCTCCGAGCGCGCTGGTTGCGCTTTCCGCCCCGCCACCCAGTGGGTTTTTCAGGACGTCGCCCAACTGAGCCCACGAAAACGGGGCCATGCCCATCAGCACGGCCGATGTCAGTACCACGGCAGCCGCGCGACGATGCCGCCCGAGCGTTGTCTTGCATGCCTTCATCGTGCCTTCCCTCCGGTCATGCGCCACACAGGTCAACTTCTACTATAGTGCGCGCGGCAGCGTTGCGACCCCACGCGCACTTCAGGCTATGTTGATCAATCTGCGGGCAGCATCTGCGGATTCCAGGCGACTTCCCAGAGATGGCCGTCCGGATCGGCGAAATACCCGGCATAGCCGCCCCAGAACGTCGGCTGCGCGGGCTTGACGATGGTGGCGCCCGCCGCTGCGGCCTGCTGCATGACCGCATCGGCCTCCGCCTGGCTGCCGACGTTGTGGGCCAGAGACGCCCCCGCCGCGGCGCGAACGGACACCGGCAGTCCGGTGTCATGCGCGAGGCTCGCGCGCGGCCAGATGGCGAGCTTGAGGCCGGACTGCAGGTCGAAGAATGCCACCGCGCCATGCTCGAATTGCTCGCCGACAATGCCCTGCGTCGGCAGGCCCAGGCCGTCACGATAAAAGCGCAGCGATCGTTCCAGGTCGTCGACGCCCAGCGTGATCAGCGTGACACGTGGTTTCATGGGCCCTCCTCTTCTTGTGGAGTGAAAGCGGTGCAGCGCAAATTCAGCGCTGGCCGAAGCTGGCGCCCGAAAACAGGTCCTTCAACTCACGCGGCTGGGAACGCCAGTACTGTTTCGGCGCCGCCACGCTAGCCCCGAGCTTCGCTGCGGCATGCCACGGCCAGCGCGGATCGTAGAGCATCGCGCGCGCCAGCGAGACGGCGTCGGCCTCGTTGCCCGTGATGATGGCCTCGGCTTGCTCCGGCTCGGTGATCAGCCCCACGGCGATGGTCGGCAGGCCCACCTTGGCCTTCACGCGCTGCGCATACGGAACCTGGTAGCCCGGGCCGAGCTTGATTGCCTGCGCCGGCGAGACCCCGCCAGTAGTGACATGGATCGCCGCGCACCCACGCGCCTTCACCGCCTGCGACAGCGCCACCGTTCCCTCGATATCCCAGCCGCCCGGCACCCAGTCTGTGGCCGAGATGCGCATCCACACCGGCCGGTCTGCCGGCACTGCGGCGCGCACCGCGTCGAAGACCTCGATCGGGAAGCGCATGCGGTTTTCGAGGCTGCCACCGTATTCATCGTCGCGATGATTGGCCAGCGGCGACAGGAACTGGTGCAACAGATAGCCGTGTGCCGCATGGATCTCGAAGCCCTGGATGCCGAGCCTCACCGCACGCACCGCCGCCGCGACGAAGTCGTCGCGCACCTTGTCCATGCCGGCGCGGTCGAGCGCCGTCGGGCGCGCCTCGCCTTCGGCATGGGGCACCGCCGAGGGTGCAACCGCCTGCCAGCCGCCCGGCGCATCGGGCGCGACCTGCTGGCCGCCTTCCCATGGCACCTGGCTCGATGCCTTACGCCCCGCATGCCCGAGTTGAATGGCCACGGCGATCGGCGCGTGCGCGCGGATCGCCTTGAGCACGTGCCCGAGCGCGGCTTCGTTCTCGTCCGAATAGAGGCCGAGGTCCCCTGCCGTGATCCGGCCTTCCGGGGAAACCGCCGTCGCTTCCAGGATCAGCATGCCCGCGCCGGACAGCGCCAGCGAGCCGAGGTGGATCATGTGCCAGTCGACCGCATTGCCGTCCTGCGCCGAGTACTGGCACATGGGCGCAATGATGATGCGGTTGGGCAGCGTGAGATTGCCGATGTCGAGAGGATCAAACAGGTGGCTCATGCGAATACCTTGTCTTGCAGATCAGGAGATCAGAATCGGCGCACAGAGGGCGCCCTATGCGACGGGTGAACCGCTCGATTCTAGGCCGATGCGGAATTTGCCGCTTGCCGCCGCGCGCCGCCGAAGTCGAGCGCCAGGGCGACCACCATGGCCGCCGCGCCGCAAGCGAAGATCAGCGCGTAGCGCTGGCCAGAATGCGCAAACAGCCAGGAGTAGCCGTAGCCGGACAAGGCCTGCAGCAGCGCGAATGCGCTGGTCGCATGGCTCCAGGAAGCCCGTTGCGCAGCAGGGTCATGCGGAATCAATTCCTGGATACGGCCAAGTGCCAGCGGCGCGATGCCTGGCGTGAACACGCCGAGCATGACCGTCGCGACGCCGACGACAAGCGCATGTCCAGACACCGCAAGCAGCGCTACCGCCAGGCCTTGCAGCAGCATGGCGCCGCGATACGCCAGGCCAAAACCGATGCGATCCGCAACCAGCCCGCACAGCGGCGGCCCGGCGATGGCAGCGACGCCGTAGAGCACCCAGTAGCCGGCACCGACACTGCTGCCCCGGCCGAGTCCGCGCGCGATGTAGTCGACCAGCAGCAGCATCACAGGCACCAGACCCAGGGCGTTGAGGGCGTACTGCGCGTAGAGCCGACGCATGCCTGCAGGGATTGCGGTCGGTCGCGAGGCATTCGCAGGCTGATGCGCTGGCGTATCGGCCGCAGGCCAGCCGAACCAGCTCAGCAGCGTGAGCGCCAGCGACACCAGCCCCAGGCCGATCCAGGTTTCGCGCAAGCCGAGTTGCAGCAACCACGGCACCAGCGTGCCTGAAGCCGCAATGCCAAGCCCAAGCCCGAGAAAGATCATGCCGCTGACGAGCCCGCGCCGCGGCGCCGGGATATGCGGCAGGATCGACGTGGCCACGAGCACCATGATGGCGCCTCCGGCGAGGCCCGCGGTAAAGCGCCACGCGAAGTACCAGATCACCGACAACGGCCATGCACACGCGATGAATGCAACGCTCGCGGCCAGCATCAGTGTGCGCAACGCGGTACGGTTCGACACCGCCGAGGCGTACGGCCGCCCGAGCATCGCTCCGGCGAGGTAGCCCGCAAAATTGGCCGCGCCGAGTGTCACGGCTTGTGCTGCGGTGAACCAGTGCGCCTGGATCAGCGTTGGAATCAGCGGCGTGTAGGCAAAGCGTGCCAGCCCGATGGCAACGAGGCTGGCGCAAAGACCCGCCAGCGCGGCATAGATGGCGGCGCCGTCGAGCGGTACCTGAGGGACCGTGCCGGGTCTGGCGGTGAGCGGTTGTGACATGGTGGACTCCGGGAAACGACACACGTGGGTGTCGGCAAAACGGGGGCGTAAAGGCGCCCCCTCCGCAGGCCGGGGGCGTGCGGAAACAGAAGCAGCGAACGGATCGGGACGATGCAGCCGGTGCTGCGGGGATCAGCCGGTGCCAGCTGTGGCAGGGGCAAGCGGTAACGGCGGCAGGCCCAGTGATGCGAGCGCAGGCCGTACGACGCTTTCGAGCAGTTGCGGGTCCGGTGCCGTGCGCGCCAGTACGCGCACACCGAGAACCAGGGCCAGCAGTTGAGACGAGTTGTCTTCAACAGGCCCCGCAGCAGGGATTTCGCCGGAAGCTTGTGCGGCAACGAGTCTGTCGTGGAAGAAGTTGCGCATGCGCTCGAACTCCTCCGACACCTTCTGCCGCAACGCCGGCTCCTGCGGCGTGACTTCCAGCGCCGTGTTCACCAGCAGGCAGCCGCGGTGCTCAGGGTCCGCGAGCGAGCGTGCGATGCTTTCCGCAAAGAATGCACTGATGGCCGCTGCCGGCGAAGGCAGCTTGCTCAGGCGCGCAATCCTTTCGCGGAGGTTGTGGTCCAGGTAGAAATCCAGCGCCTGCAGGAACAGTGAGCGCTTGTCGCCGAACGCGTTGTAGAGGCTGGGCTGGGTCATGCCCATGGCGCTGGTGAGGTCGCGCGTGGACGTGGCCTCGTAACCGCGTGCCCAGAAGGCGTCCTGGGCAGCGGTCAGCGCAGTCTGTTCGTCGAATTTACGGGGTCTGGCCATGACGGATGCCGTTTTGTATCAATCGATATGAAACATTATATATCGATCGATACAAAACGCAAGCGACTCAGCTTTCGGCCGACCGTGCGGTCAGTGCTTCACTTCTGGCATCACCAGCCGCAGGCCGCTGGCAATGGCCGCAACGCCGGCAAAACCGGCGCCCAGCGCAAGGGCCAGACCGGGGCCATGGTCGCCAGCGAGGCCAAAGCTCAGCGCGACAAGCGCCGCGCCCGTGGCCTGGCCCAGCAGCCGCGCGGTGGCAATCACGCCGCTCGCACCGCCGCTACGCTCGCGTGGCGCACTGGCCATCAGCGCCTTCAGGTTGGGTGACTGGAAAAAGCCGAAGCCCGCACCACAGATGCACATGCGGATGCCGATCTCCAGCGTACTCGGGTTGGCCGGCATCAGCGCCAGCGACGCCATGCCGACGCTCATCACAGCCAGCCCGACGCCACCGAGCAGGCCCGGCGGATAGCGATCGGACAGGCGCCCCGCGATCGGCGCCATCAGTGCGACCACAACCGACCATGGCGTCAGCAGGAAGCCGGTTTCCACCTGGCCTCGCCCGAGCACATGCTGGAAATAGAACGGCAGTGAAACGAAGGCGAGGCCTTGCGCGGCAAACGAGCAGATCGCGGTCAGCGTCGACAGCGCGAACATCGGACGGCGGAACAGGTCCAAGGGCAGCATCGGCGCCGGGTGGCCGCGCTCGCGCCACAGCAGCAGGCCGAAGGCGACGACGAAGACGGCCGCGGCCGCCAGCGACTCTTCCAGCGGCGCGCGCTGTGCCCCCTCGCCGAGTGCGAAGATCAGCGCGGCGAAAGCCACCACGTTCAGCAGCGCCGCCACGCGATCAAAGCCATGCTGGCTGCGCGGCGTCTGCGGCAGCGCGCCGCGCGCGATGCCGAGCGCGAGCAGGCCAATCGGCAAGTTCACGGCAAATAGCCACGGCCACGAGCCGAAGGACAGGATCACCGACGCCACGGTCGGTCCCAGTGCGAACGAGACCCCTACCACCAATGCATTGAGCCCTACCCCGCGGCCGAGCCGTTGGATCGGGAAGATCGCGCTGATCAGCGCCGTATTGACGCTCATGATGGCGCTCGCGCCGATGCCCTGCAGCACCCGCGCCGCCGCCAGCGACGGCAGCGACCACGCCAGCGCGCAGACTACGGAAGCCGCGATGAACAGCGTTACCCCGCCGATATAGATGCGCCGGTGACCAAGAATGCCGCCCAGCGCCGCGAACGGCAGCAAGGTCGCCACCATCGCGAGCTGGTAGGCATTGATCACCCACACCGACGCCGCCGGCGTGGCGCGCAGATCCACAGCGATCGAAGGCAGAGCGGTGTTGGCGATCGCCGTGTCCAGCGTGGCCAAGGCCACGGCGATCATGATGGCGGCCATGCCGCGGCGCTCGCGCGCAGTCATGGCGTGGGCGACAGCGGCGGACGCTGGCTGGGAAGCGGCTTGGATCGGGGCGGGACTGGACACGGCGCGAGACTCTTTGCGGCCGGTTCATCGCCCGGCACGGTTCAACCGAGACAATACGGCAAATCTCTTCAACGCGCTGAAGACGGCTTCATATGTATGCACATTTGAAGCCATCCGAACAACGTGACGCGTCAGGCTACGGACAGCCCGCCGTCCACGCTGATGCTCTGCCCGTTGATGAAACGTCCGGCAGGCGAGGCCAGCAACACTGCAAGCCCGGCCACGTCATTTGCCTCGCCGATGCGCCGCATCGGGATGCGCGAAGCCAGTTGCGCCTCGCGTGCGGGATCGCCCCACAGGGCTTCACGCGAGAATTCCGTTCGGACCGGACCCGGATTGATGGCATTCACGTTCACGCCGTTCGCGCCGAGCTCCAGGGCAAGGCTGCGCACGGCCTGGTCGACCGCACCCTTGGTGATGCTGTACATGCCGAGGAATGCCGAGCCACGCTTGGCAGCGATGCTCGACATGAATGTGATCGAACCGTCGCCGCGCGACACCATCTGCGGTGCCAGCGCATTGACCAGCTGCAGGTTGCCGCGCACATTGCCGGCCATCGCCGCATCGAACACTTCAGGGCCCTGCGAGAGCAAAGAACCCGCGGCGCCATCGGCCGCAGCGTTCAACACCAGGGCGTCCACCCTGCCAAAGGCCGCCAGCCCCTGTTCCGCAAATGCGTGCACGCTGGCCAGGTCGGCGATATCGCAGGCGATACCCACGGCGCGAATACCGTCGCTCTCCAGTTGCGCGGCGACCGTACGGGCGACGTCGCCATTGCGTCCGGAAACGATGACGCTGGCCCCGGCGCTGCCCAGCGCACGCGCCATTTCAAAGCCCATGCCCATGGTCGAGCCGGTCACGACGGCCACGCGGCCGGAAAGATCAAAAAGGTTCTGCATTACAGGGACTCCTGTCGGTTGGGGTGAAGTGCGAGGTCAAATGAATGGGGATGACCTCTTAAATTACGATCAACATCTATTGAACAAATTATGACCATCATCTAAAATTCGTCAAGCACCAATTTTCGAAGGAGTCTTCACATGGCACGCGCATCACGGGAACAAGCCGACAAGAACCGGGAAGCGATCGAACAGGCGTCGTCGCGCCTGTTCCGCGAACGCGGGCTCAATGGCGTCAGCGTGGCCGAACTGATGGCAGGCGCCGGGCTCACCCACGGGGGCTTCTACGGGCATTTCGCGTCCAAGGACGCGCTGGCGGCGCAGGCATGCAGACGCGCGTTCGAGGAATCGACGGTCCGTTGGGAACGCCGGCTCGACCGCGCTTCGGGGGATCCGCAAGCGATGCTTGCGAACCTCGTCGCGCCCTATCTGACGCCTGAGCATTGCGCGAATCCGGGACAAGGATGCGCGGCCGCCTCGCTGGCCAGCGACGTGGCACGCGAGCCGGCCGACAAGCCAGTGCGGCTCGCTTACCTGGAAGGCTTCAAGGCACTGGTCGGGGATATGGAAGCGACCGTTGCGAGTGACAGCGCGGAGACGCGCCACAAGGAAGCGTTGATTCGCATGGCCATGCTCGTGGGCGCGATCACGCTCGCCCGGGCCGTCGAAGGCGACACAATCTCCGACACCATCCTGGACGCAGTCCGTGAGCGGCTGCTCGGGACGTCATCCGGCTGACCCATTAATCGATCTGCCGCTCCGGCAGCTCCATCACGCACTCTGTCCTCCGCACCCATACCGGCACGCGGATGGCCCGACTCACCTTTCACGCTTGCAAAGCGCCCCCTGAGAAAGAGACCCATGTTCTCCCAAGCGATTTCCAGCCGGCTCGACCGGCGCGGCATCCACTACGCGTGGATCGTCGCGGCCATCACGTTCCTCGTCATGCTGACGACCTCGGCCGCGCTCGGCCTGCCTGGCGCCTTCCTCAAGCCGCTGACCCTGGAAATGGGATGGAACACGGACCAGATCTCATCGATCCTGGCGTTCCGTTTCGCGCTGTTCGGACTGATGGCCCCGTTCTCGGCCATCCTGATGGAGCGCTTCGGCGTGCGTAACGTCGTGTGCGCAGCGCTGGCCCTGATTGCGGGCGGCATGGCGCTGGCCACGGTCGCCACGGAACTGTGGCAACTGTTCCTGGCCTGGGGCCTGATGCTCGGCATCGGTTCCGGCATGACGGCGCTGGTGCTCGCCGCTGTGGTCGCCAACCGCTGGTTCAGCGCGCGCCGCGGGCTGGTCATCGGCCTGCTTACCGCGAGTTCGGCCACCGGCCAGCTTGCTTTCCTGCCGGCGGCGGCCTGGCTGATCGAACACATGGGCTGGCGCGTCGCGGTGCTTCCGGTGCTGGCCGCGTGTGCGGTGCTGGCCGTACTGGTGTTAGGGTTCATGCGCAACCGCCCCAGCGACGTCGGCCTGGCGGCGTTCGGCGAAGTCCCCGCTGCGGTTCCGCTTACCCCATCCGCACCGCCCGCCCCGCTCACGCTGCGCGGCCCGTTCGTCGTGCTGCGCGATGCCATGCGCAACCAGACGTTCTGGGTGCTGGCCGGCACGTTCTTTATCTGTGGCCTGTCCACGAACGGCCTGATCCAGACCCACTTCATCTCGCTATGCGGAGACTTCGGCATGGGGCCCGTGCCAGCCGCCTCGGCACTCGCGATGATGGGCGCATTCGACTTCGTCGGCACCATCCTGTCAGGCTGGCTGTCGGACCGTTATGACAGCCGCAAGCTGCTGTTCTGGTACTACGGACTGCGCGGCTTGTCGCTGTTCTGGCTGCCGCACTCGACCTTCACGCTGTATGGCCTGTCGATCTTCGCCATGTTCTACGGCCTCGACTGGATTGCCACGGTGCCGCCCACCGTCAAGCTCGCGGGCACCGCGTTCGGCCGCGACCGCGCGCCGATGGTATTCGGCTGGATCTTTGCCGCTCACCAGGTTGGCGCCGCCACGGCGGCCTTCGGCGCGGGCCTGAGCCGCACGCTGCTGCTGACCTATACGCCGGCGCTGTATGCCGCCGGCGCGGCTTGCCTGGTGGCAGCGCTGCTGGCGCTGGCGGTCAGGCGCAATGCCCTGCCCGGCCACGCAACACCGGCGCAGGCCGCAAAGGCCTGAGCCAGCGACATCATCGGTTGCCCGTCGAAACCGCCAGGAACGTGTAGAGGCTCGGCGGCCGCTGGTCGCGCGACACTACGCGGATTCGCAACGCCGACGCCGTGACCGGACCGGCCAGCGAGACATAGCGGCTCGCGCCAATGTCCGAACCGCTGGCCACCGCCTGCCACTGGCCGTTCACCTGTGCCTCCAGCATATAGCTGCCGGTACGGGAGTCCGACTCTGTCGGGTCGAGGTACTCGGCGAGCTGCACCAGGCGGATCGTCGCAGGCGCCGCGAACACTTGCGTCAGCGTGGCGGTGGGCGCTTCCGATGCCCACCGCGTTGCCGGATCGCCGTCAGTCGCCATCTCCGGGCCATAGCCCGGATCGCGCGTCCACGACGAGGTGGCCGTCGTTGTCGCGCCCCTCGAAACATCCACGAGCTTGGCTACAAGCAGCGCGAAAGCCTGCAGTCGTTCGGCGTGGTCGATATCAGTTGCCCGATCCTCGATCCGCAGGGACATGCGCTCGCGGTGCTGACCTCGCCGTATATCCGCCGCATTGACCGCCATGCAGGGCCGTCGCTGGACGAAGCGCGCGAATTGCTGATCGAGGCGGCACGCTCGCTGTCGCTCAATGCAAAGTTGGAAATGGACCAGCCGGAGCAACCGGAGTAGGCAGATGAAGGCGCCGGCCCGCATGCGGGACCGGCTTCGATCAGAACTTGGGAATACGCAGTGTCTTGCTGACCATCAGCGAGCCCGATAGCGCGAACAGCAGCACCAGCGGATGAAGGTCGGCGGGGCCAATCGTCCAGACGCCGCCGGGCAGCGCCGCGCCAGTGCGCTCTTGCGCGGCACACCAGGCCAGCACACCGGTCAACAGCACACTCGTCGGAATCGGCGTGCCTTCGAAATACTTGACCTTGTCGCTGCCGGCCGACAGCGTTTCCGCCGTGACATTGAAGCGCGCAAGCCGGCTGACGCCGCAGCAGACGAAAAAGATCAACACGGCCAGGTCCCAGCCCCCGCGCATGCCCGCGGCAAAGGCCAGCGCGGCAGGCCCGACTCCGAATGAAATGATGTCAGCCAGCGAATCGAGTTCGCGCCCCATCGCCGAATGCTGGTGGCGCCAGCGCGCGATACGCCCATCCAGCACGTCAAAGATGAACGCCAGCGGCGCGAGCGCTGCCGCCGTGAAGAAATGCGCCGGTGTCGGCGTGCCCACGTAGAACATGGCGAAGAACACCGACCCCATGCCGCACGCCGCATTGCCGAGCGTGAACACATCGGCGAGCTGCAGCTCGCGCAGCATGGAGAAATGGCGGGGCCGCTCCTGAGGCGCCGACATAAGCGTTGCGCTCAGAGAACCTTGGACACGTGGCCGACCTGCGGCGGGGCCGCAAAGCTGTCGCTGACCAGTTCGCGCCATTGCTGGAATTCCGGAGATTCGCGGAAATGCACCATATGGTCTTCGACCGTTTCCCACTCGACCACCAGCGTGTATTGCTGCGGCTGCTCGACGGAGCGGAACAGCTGCACGCCATGGCAGCCGCGCGAACGCAGGAACAGCGGCTTGGCCTTGCTCACGCCCTGTTCGAACTGGCTTTCGCTGCCGGGCTTGACGGTGATTTGCGCGATTTCCTTGATCATGATGTCCCTGTATCTGGTTGGGGTGGCTGCCGGCGCGTGCCGGCCGAATGACATTACCTTAGCACGTTAATGCGCAAGGGTCGTGTGGCCGCAACCCTTTCGTCACTGCGGCCCCTTAGCATCGCGGCTTTCCATGATCCTCAGATGAACCGCCATGTCATTCATGCTGCCGAACCCCCTGCTGTCCGGACTGTTGCTCGCCGCAAGCACGACCCTCGCCGTTGCGGCCACCGCGCCGTGCGGATCACCGTCCACGCTGATCGCCGATGTACAAGGCGCATCGACCACTTCGCCGCTGGCCGGCAGGACAGTCGAGATCGAAGCCGTTGTCACCGCCGACTTCAGCGGGCCCGACGGCTTCATGGGTTTCTTCGCCCAGCAGGAAGATGCGCGCCGGCAGCACCGGCCGGGCGTTTCCGAAGGCTTGTTTGTCTACGCGCCGCGCCACACCGCGCGCGCCGGCGATCTGATGCGCTTGCCCGGCACCGTGGAAGAACGCTACGGCCAGACCCAGCTCGCCTTGTCTGGCATGCCGGTCCTCTGTGCAACGGGCCGAACCGTCACGCCAGCCAGCATGACGATGCCATTTGCCGACGAAGCCGCACTGGCCGCGCGCGAAGGCATGCTCGTCAGCCTGCCCCAAACCCTCACCGTCAACGACACCCATGAACTCGGCCGCTACGGCAGCCTTCTGCTCGGACATGGCAGGCTGCGTATTCCCACGGCAGTCGCCGCACCGGGCCGGGATGCCGCGCAGCTTGCCGCCGCCAACGCGCTGAACCGGCTGGTGCTCGACGACGGGTCGAGCCAGCAAACTCCTGAGGTCGTGCCCTACCCCGCGCCCGCGCTGAGCACGGCAAACCCGGTGCGCGCCGGTGACACCGTCAGTGGCGTGCGCGGCGTGCTGGAAAAGCGCTACGGCACATGGCGGCTGCAGCCTGTGCCCGGCGATGCGCCACCGCGCTTTACTGCAACGAATCCGCGCCATGCGGCGCCTGCCAGGACCGGCGGTACCGACGTACGCGTGGCGGCGTTCAACGTGCTCAACTACTTCAACGGCAACGGCCAGGGCGGCGGCTTCAATGCGCCCGACAACCGTGGCGCCCGCAACACCGCCGAGTTCGATCGGCAGGAAGCCAAGTTGCTCGCGGCGCTGCACGCGCTCGATGCCGACGTGATCGGCCTGATGGAAGTGGAGAACAACGGCTATGGTCCGCACAGTGCCGTGCAGCGACTCGCGGCACTGATGGGGCCCGGCTGGCGCGCGGTCGATCCCGGCACGCCCAGGCTTGGGACTGACGCCATTGCCGTCGCACTGCTCTATAACCAGCGTGCCGTGAAGCCGGTAGGCATGCCCGCCACCACAGTGCTCGATATGCGCAACCGGCAGCCGCTCGCACAGACGTTCCAGCTGATCGGCAACCTGTCGCAAACGTTCACCGTCGTGGTCAACCACCTGAAATCCAAGGGTTGCGCGGACGCTGACGGAACTGACCGCGACCAGGGCGACGGACAAGGATGCTGGAACGCGACCCGGTCGCGTGCAGCGCGGGCGCTGGCCGACTGGCTTGGCACGTCGCCGACCGGCGTCGCGAATGCCGGCAAGCTCGTGATCGGCGACCTGAACAGCTATGCCAGCGAAGATCCGCTTACGGTGCTCGCGCGCGAAGGCTACGAAGACATTGTGGCACGGTTCGCCGGGCGCGATGCCTACACCTACGTCTTCGACGGCCGGGCCGGTTACCTCGACTATGCGCTCGCCGATGCTGCGCTCGTCCCGCGCATTCGCGCCGTCAGCATCTGGCATGTCAATGCCGACGAGCCGGTCGCTTTTGCCTACGCGCAGGCGTATCGCAACGCTGCCCAGCAGGAACGCTACTACGCGCCGGATGCGTGGCGCGCCTCCGACCACGACCCCGTGCTCGTGGATTTGTCGTGGCGAGAGGCGGCTCCGGACGCTGGCCGCCTTGATGCCAGCCCCAGGAACGGCATCGGCGCGGCCGAGCCGGATGGTGGCGGCGGCAGCGTCGGACTCGCCGCGCTGCTGGGGATCATGCTGGCCGCATGCGCAACGCTGGCCGCCCCCGCGCGTCAGACGCGCCAGTCGTTCCGGTAAGGATCGAAGCTGCGGCTGGGCGTACCGGACACACCGCGCGTGTCCATGCCCGCGATGGTCCGCCCACCGTCGGTGAATGGATCGGCCTGGCGCACGCGCCCGCCATCCGTGTACGGATCGACGCTGCGGGCCGGCGACGCTGACACACCTGAAGTGTCCATTCCCGCGAGGGTACGTCCGCCATCGGTGAACGGATCCACTTGCCGCGTGCGGCCGCCGTCGCTGTACGGATCAACACTGCGGGCCGGCGACGCCGATACGCCTGAAGTGTCCATTCCGGCGAGGGTACGTCCACCATCGGTGAACAGGTCCACTTGCCGCGTGCGCGTGCCGTCGCTGTACGGATCAAAACTGCGGGCCGGTGACGCCGACACGCCTGAAGTGTCCATCCCGGCGAGGATCAGCGCGCCATCGGTGAACAGGTCGATCTGCCGGGTGCGAGCGCCGTCGCTATAGGGATCAGGCGTGCGCACTGCAGTGTTGCCGGCAGCCTGAACGGAACCGATCGAAAGCGTCGCGGCAGCTACAGCGGCGGTCAGCAGGGTCTTGGCGATGGTCGTGGGCATGGCAGTCTCCAGGCGGGGTGAATGTCCCTGTTGGTCGGCTGGCCTCGCCCGGCATTACATCAATCTGGATTTTTTTTACTCGATGATCTGCAACGGCCAGAGGTGTTGCTTGCGTGACTTGTCGCGCCTGTACCGGTCCGTTCACCTTGCTGTCGCCGAAGCCCCACGATCCGGGATGCCGCGCCGGTGGTAGCCCAATCGAATGACAGCCCGTGACAAATACCTCGGAGAAAACCCTAATACAATTGCGCAATTCGATAATCCAATAATTCACGACGTCCATCACCAGACTAATTCAAGCCAGTGCAATACGTGTTGCCGCACTGTGGTGGAGTCGCGCATCACGCCTCAAGCCCGCAAGCCTTGCCTGCGGGCTTTTTTTTTGCGCGGCAATAATCATTCGCTGTCCGCGTTAATGCCTTCTTCCATTTGATATTTTCATAAATACATTCAACTATGCCTATGATTGTTTCTTTTCCTTGACTTACTTGATATATCACATACTGTGTATCCGAATGCGTGCCACAAAGCGGCTTCGCACGGGATAAACATGACAGCTTTGTAATATTGGCAGGCAGCACATCTCCCGAGGAGGAATCGCCAGGGCATTTACCAAATATTTCTTTCATCGTCAGATGAGTCGATCTGACAAATCCATTTTTTTGCCATTTCTGCTACCGGCATATACCGGAGAGCCGGGTAATCCTGCGCCTCGAAAAAATCAGGGAATCCCAGACTTAATAAGCAATGGAACAGGAGACATGAAAAATGAGAGCGACCTCACGAGAACCAGGCATTCACGCCGTCGGATTGCACCGATCCAATTCACGGAGCGCACAATGACTCATCCATCGGCAGCCCTCCCTTCGCAGCAAACTCCGGAAAACACGCGCTGGATCCAGCTGATTGTCGGCGTTGTCTGCATGATTGCCACAGCGAACATCCAGTACGCGTGGACGCTGTTCGTGCCCGAGATCCAGGAAACCTATGGCTGGTCCCGGGCCAGCATCCAGATCGCCTTTACGGTATTCGTGCTGGTCCAGACCTGGCTCGCACCGATCGAAGGCTATTTCATCGACAAGTTCGGGCCGCGCATGATGGTCGCGTTCGGCGCGGTGTTCATCGGCGCCGCGTGGATCATCAACTCGCAGGCCACCACGCTGATGGGCTTCTACGTCGGCGCGGCGGTCGGCGGTCTTGGCGTGGGTTCGATCTACGCGACCTGCATCAACAACGCGCTCAAGTGGTTCCCCGACCGGCGCGGCCTGGCCGTAGGCCTGACTGCGGGCGGCTATGGCGCGGGCTCGGCAGCCACCATCCTGCCGATCGCCGCTATGATCGAGTCGTCGGGCTTCCAGCACACCTTCCTGTTCTTCGGCGTCCTGCAGGGCTCCCTGGCGTTCGTCGCTGCGTGGTTCCTGCGCTCGCCGAAGGCCAATGAGGTCCGGGCTTCCCAGAAGCTCGTGCAGGCAACGCGCGACTACACGCTCAAGGAAGCGATGAGCACGAAGCTGTTCTGGCTGATGCTGGTGATGTTCGTGCTGGTCGTGACCGGCGGCATGATGGCCGTTGCGCAGCTCGGCGTCATTGCGAAGGACCTTGGCGTGAAGGAGTTCCAGGTCGACCTGCACTTCTTCGTGATGGCCGCGCTGCCGCTCGCGCTGATGCTCGACCGCATCATGAACGGCATCTCGCGCCCACTGTTCGGCTGGATCTCGGACAACATCGGCCGCGAGAAAACCATGGTCATCGCGTTCTCGCTCGAAGGCCTCGGCATCATCGCGCTCGGCTACTTCGGCAGCAATCCGTATGCGTTCCTGATCCTGTCCGGCGTGGTGTTCCTGGCCTGGGGCGAGGTGTATTCGCTGTTCTCGGCGCTGGCGGGCGATGCCTTCGGCACGAAGCACATCGGCAAGATCTACGGCGTGCTTTATACGGCGAAGGGTATCGGCGCGCTATTTGTCCCGATTGGTAACCTGCTGATGGAGGCGACCGGCACGTGGTCGACGGTTCTCTACACAGTCGCCGCCATGGATCTTAGCGCCGCATTCCTCGCGATGATGGTCCTGCGCCCCGTGCTGGCATCGCATGTAGCAACTGCCCGGAGCCTTCACTCTAAGGAAACCGCGGCAGCCGGCGCTCGGGTTCCCGCCTGACGCTGGCGCGAAGTACAAGCGGGCTTCGTCGGAAGCCCGCTTGCTTTTGGGAATGGCGCAGCGAGCTCAGGTTTTGACTTCGTGGCGCGCCAGACTTTTGACGAGGTACAGCACTACCAGCAGGTTCGCCGCCGCCAGGCCCGCATGCATCCAGCTAGGGTGCGCCAGCGCCTCATAGAGTTCGATCGGCAGGTAAATGCCGCCTGACCACACGCCAAGCCAGTTGCCCCAGGCCAGCCGATGCCAAAGCCCCCAGGCCTCCGCAAACCGCATCAGCGCATAAACGGCTGCGGAGCCGCCAATGGCCCACAAGCGGGCATCGCTCGGGTTCGAGAGCAGCGACAGGAAGATGGTGGGATAGCGGCTGGCCGGATTGATATGGAGCCGCATGATGATCGATTCGGCCAGCGCCTGCGCGTCCCGGTGCAGCAGGGCCACGAGCCCGAGCCCCGCAACGATGACCAGCGCGCCTTTGGCGGCTTCGAACAGCGCAATGCTCCTGAGGCCAACTAAGGCCGGTTTTGCCATGGCGAAGCTCCGGGGTTGTGATGCAAGGCCCATATTGTGCAATACAGGCTGCCCGGGTTCCACCTCTTGTCAGCGATGACGTCAGCGCCCGTAATAGCGCTCGCGCATGGGCCCGTCCGCGTCGATGCCGCCACTCGCTTCCAGCGGCCCGTCAACGGTGAGTGGGCCATCTACCAGCAGATCGCCGTTGACGACCATCGTGCCATGTACGGTAACTGGCCCATCGAAGACCTTGTAGTACCCGCCCGCGTAAGGCAGGCCACGGGCTGCGGCGGGCCCAGTGAAGTACGCGGCCGTCAACGGCCCGCGCGCATGGACGCGTCCGGCGACCACGAGGGGGCCGTGCACGACCACCGGCCCTCGCACATGCGCGGAGCCGCCAACGGTCATCGACCCGGTTTCTTGAGGCTGAGCGTGCAAGGGAATGGATGCGCACAGGGCCAGTGCGGCCAGCAACGCCGACGCCATGCCACCGTGCGGGCACTTCATGCGAGTCAAAGGAAGCATAGTACTCATGACAGGTGTCCGTGGGGCGGACGCTCGTTCAGTAGTGATATTTCCAACTTAGTGGGGATGCAACGGCCGCGCAAGCGACGCGCTGGCGCAGCACCCGGTCAGCGCCGGGCTTCCAGCGTGGCCTTGAGGCGCCTGACCGCTTCGGCCGACTCCGCCTCGATGCGGGGACGGAGCACCACGCGGTTCAGCAGCAGGAACAACAGCGTGGGCGACTGATAGCTGAAATCGCGCTCGAAGCGCGTGCTTTCCTCGGTGGGCGTCAACGAGGGCGTCAGCGCCGGGGTCAGCGTGTACGCCACGGTGCCGGCCTTGCGGCCTTCGATCTCGCCTTCGATCGTCCATGCGCGCGGGGGATCGCGCTTCGTCACGGTCCAGATGACCACGCCGCTGCGCCCGGCTACGACGAAAGTCTCGGTCACACGCTCGC
This sequence comes from Cupriavidus pinatubonensis, assembly GCF_019602855.1. Lineage (GTDB taxonomy): Bacteria > Pseudomonadota > Gammaproteobacteria > Burkholderiales > Burkholderiaceae > Cupriavidus > Cupriavidus pinatubonensis. Next base: position 2,670,588 of record NZ_CP080766.1, on the reverse strand, counting down.
CGGGCAGCAAAGAGTGATCCGTAGCCCCCTTCACCCCCAGCGATGACGGATGCCAGGCAGGCCAGTTGCCGGGCGTGGATACATAGTCGAACACCACAGCCGGCGGGCGCGCGATGACCGCTTCATTGTGGATGCGGGTGGTATCGGTCCACGGTAACGGCACGAACAATGCCGCAACGCTCACGGCCACGGCGATGAATATCCAGAACAGCGTCTTGTGTCGGTGCATGGCAGGTGCCGCGCGCATTCGGGAGCGGCGCAATGCATTCAGTGTAGTGATCCGATTGCATCGCGCCACCCCTGCGGCACTTGCCGGGCGCCCGATATTACTGCGCGGGTGCCGACGCGGACGCCACCGACTCCGGCACCGGCCCCCAGCCGCCGCCGAGACTGCGCACCAGCGCCACGGTCGCCGCCGCGCGCAGCCCGGCCACCGCATTGGCATCGCGCTGCGATTGCAGCACGGTCCGGTCGGCATCGATCACCGTCAGGTAATCGACGGCGCCCGCGTCATAGCGGCTGCGCGAGGTACGCTGGGCGCGCCGGGCACCCGCCAGCGCGCTGTCGAGTGCCGTGGCCTGCTGGCTGAGCCAACGTACATCGGCAAGGCTGTCCTCGACCTCGCGGAACGCCACGAGTACGGTCTGCCGGTAGCGCGCCACGCTCTCTTCATGCGCAGCGCGGGCGCCGGCAAGGTTCGAGCTGTTGCGGCCGCCGTCGAATACGGTCTGCGCCACCGTCGACCCCAGCAACGGGCCAAGCATCCATGTGCGCGACGACCACTTGAACAGGTTTGACAGGTCCGCCGACTCGAAGCCGAACAGCGCCGTGAGCGAAATGCGCGGGAAAAACGCTGCCTTCGCCACACCGATCCGCGCATTGGCGGCTGCCATCTGCCGCTCCGCTGCCGTGATGTCAGGGCGGCGTTCGAGCAGTTCCGACGACAAGCCTGCCGGCACCGCCACAGGTGCCGTGTCGAACGGCTTCGCGGCGAGCCCGAACTGCGACGGCGACACGCCGGTCAGCACCGCCAGCGCATGTTCCTGGTTGGCGCGGCGACGCTCGATACCGGCCAGGTCGGCTCGCGCGGTGCCGAGTTCGGCTTCGGCGCGGGCGGGGTCCAGATCCGTCGTTTCGCCTGCTTCATAGCGCTTGCGCAGCAAGTTCAGCGCATCTTCACGCAGCTTGATCGTCGCGTTGAGCAGATTACGTTCGCTGTCCAGCGTGCGCAGCGCAAAGTACGCCTGCGCCGTGTCGGCTTGCAGCGCGAGCTGCACCGAACGGTACAGGTCTTCGGCGCCCTGCTCGTCGGCGCGGGCCGCGTTCACGCTGCTGGCCACACGGCCGAACAGGTCAAGCTCGTAGCTGGCAAAGGCCCGCGCCTTGAGCACCGTCTGCGGCGCCACGCGCGTGCCATCCGGCAAACCCTGCGAAGCGGCCGACGGCTGCGAACGCGTCGGATCGAGTCCGACGCTCAGCTGCGGATACAGGTCCGCTTCCGTCGCGCCGGTGAATGCCCGCGCCTGCTTCAGGCGCGCCGCAGCGGCAGCGAGATCCTGGTTGTAGCTGTTGGCCGCGTCGATCAGCCGGTCCAGCTCGGCGTCGCCAAAGATCTTCCACCAGTCGCCGCGATGCTGGCCTTCGGCCGGCGCGGCGGTCTTCCACTGCGCGCCTTCGGCGGCCGCGGCGTCGGCCTCCTTGAAGGTCGCGGCGGTGGGCGTTTCCGGCACCTTGTAGGTCGGCGCCAACGAGCAACCGGCGAGCACCAGCGCGGCGGCCAATGTCGCAAGCCTGGGCAGGTACTGCTTCATCATGTTGTTGTTCATGTCGTTCACCATCATTCTGCCGACGGCACGGCGTGCGATGCCGAAGCACCGGCCGCCGCCGCTTCCCGGCGCTGCTTGCGCGTAGCCAGCAAACGCAGCGCCACATAGAACACCGGCGTCAGGAACAAGCCGAAGAAAGTCACCCCGAGCATCCCCGCAAACACCGCCACGCCCATCGCATGGCGCATCTCCGAGCCGGCGCCAGTCGACACCACCAGCGGCACCACACCCATGATGAACGCGAACGAGGTCATCAAAATCGGGCGCAGACGCAGGCGGCTTGCTTCGATCGCGGCCTGCACCACCGTGCGGCCGTGATGCTCCAGTTCCCGTGCGAACTCCACGATCAGGATCGCGTTCTTCGCGGACAACCCGACGAGCACGATGAAGCCGATCTGCGTGAAGATGTTGTTGTCCCCACGCGTCAACCACACGCCCGTCATGGCGGCCAGCAGGCTCATCGGCACGATCAGGATCACGGCCAGCGGCAGCGTCAGGCTTTCATACTGCGCGGCCAGCACCAGGAACACGAGCAGCACGCACAGCGGGAAGATCCACACGCCCGCATTGCCGGCCAGGATGTCCTGGTAGGTCAGCTCGGTCCACTCGAAGCCGATGCCCTTCGGCAGCGTCTCGGCGGCGATCCGCTCAGCTGCAGCCTGTGCCTGGCCAGACGAGAAGCCCGGCGCCGGACCGCCGTTCATATCGGCAGCGGTGAAGCCGTTGTAGCGGCTCACGCTGTCCGGACCAAAGCTCTGCTTGACCTTCACCAGCGACGACAACGGCACCATTTCGCCGCTGGCGCTGCGTGCCTTGAGTTGCAGGATGTCCTCGGCATGCTGCCGGAACTGCGCATCCGCCTGCACCTTGACCTGGTATGTGCGGCCGAACTTGTTGAAGTCGTTCACGTAGGCCGAGCCAAGATACGTCTGCAGCGTCTCGAACACATCGGTCACGGGCACGCCAAGCTGCTTGGCCTTGGTACGGTCGAGCTGCACGTCGAGCTGCGGCACATTGACCTGGTAGTTGCTGAAGATCCCGGCCAGCTCTGGCGTGGCGCGTGCCTTCGCCATGAACGCGTTGGTCGCGTCGAACAGCGCGTCATAGCCGAGTGCGGAGCGGTCCTCGATCATCATCTTGAACCCGCCGATCGTGCCCAGGCCCTGTACTGGCGGCGGCGGGAATACCGCGATGAATGCATCCTGGATCGACCCATACTGCTTGTTCAGGTCCGCTGCGATCGCACCGCCGGACAATTCCTTGCCCTTGCGCTTCTCGAACGGATCGAGCGTGACGAACACGATGCCGGCGCTCGGGCTGTTGGTGAAGCCGTTGATCGACAGGCCCGGGAATGCCACGGCCGATTCCACGCCCGGATGCTTGAGCGCGATCTCGGACATGCGGCGGATCACGTCTTCGGTGCGATCGAGCGTCGCACCATCGGGCAGCTTGGCGAAGCTCACCAGATACTGCTTGTCCTGCGCCGGGACGAAGCCCTTCGGCACCATCTGGAAAATGCCCCACGTAGCCAGCAGCATCACGGCATAGACGCCGAACACCGAGCCCTTGCGGCGAATCACACCCTTCACGCCGCGACCATACTTGTCCGAACTCCGGCCGAAGAAGCGGTTGAAGCGCGCGAAGAAGCCGCCCAATACCTTGTCCATGCCGCGCGTGAGCCAGTCCTTGGGCGCGTCGTGACCACGGAGCAGCAGCGCCGACAGCGCAGGTGACAGCGTCAGCGAGTTGAAGGCCGAGATGATCGTCGAGATCGAGATCGTCAGTGCAAACTGCTTGTAGAACTGGCCGGTCAGGCCGGTCATGAATGCCAGCGGCACGAACACGGCGATCAGCGTCAGCGCGATCGCAATGATCGGGCCGCTGACTTCGCGCATGGCCTTGTAGGTCGCTTCCTTCGGCGACAGCCCTTCCTCGATGTTCCGCTCGACGTTCTCGACCACCACGATCGCATCGTCCACGACGATACCGATCGCCAGGACCAGCCCGAACAGGCTCAGCGCGTTGATCGAGAAGCCGAACGCGTGCATCAGGCCAAACGTACCGACGATCGACACCGGCACTGCGAGCAGCGGAATGATCGACGCGCGCCACGTCTGCAGGAACAGGATCACCACGAGCACCACGAGCGCGATGGCCTCGAACAGCGTGTGGACCACCGCCTCGATGCTGTGGCGCACGAATTGCGTCGGGTCATAGACGATGCTGTAGTCCACGCCTTCCGGCATGTTCTGCTTCAGTTCCTCCATGGTCTTGCGCACATCGTTCGAGATCTGGATCGCGTTCGAACCAGGCGCCTGGAAGATCGGGATCGCGACCGCGGACTTGTTGTCCAGGAGTGAGCGCAGCGCGTATTCCGACGCACCGAGTTCAATGCGCGCGATGTCCTTCAGGTACGTGACCGCGCCGTCCGAAGACGTCTTGACGATGATGTCGCCAAACTCTTCCACGGTCTGCAGGCGGCCCTGCGCGTTCACTGACAACTGCAGGTCAGTGCCAGGCAGCGTCGGCGACTGGCCGATCACGCCGGCCGCCACCTGCACGTTCTGCTCGCGGATGGCCTTGACCACGTCCGATGCCGACAGGTTGCGCTCGGCGATCTTCTCCGGGTTCAGCCACACACGCATCGAGTAGTCGCCCGAGCCGAACATCTGCACCTGGCCCACGCCCTGGATACGCGCGAGGCGGTCCTTCACGTTGATCAGCGCGTAGTTGCGCAGGTATGTCATGTCATAGCGATCGTTCGGCGAGACCAGGTGAACCACCATGGTCAGGTCGGGCGAGCTCTTGACGGTCGTGATACCCAGGCGCCGCACGTCCTCAGGCAAGCGCGGCTCGGCCTGCGACACGCGGTTCTGCACGAGCTGCTGGGCCTTGTCGGGGTCGGTGCCCAATTTGAAGGTTACCGTCAGCGTGAGCGAGCCGTCGCTGTTGGCCTGCGAGTTCATGTAGAGCATGTCCTCGACGCCGTTGATCTGCTCTTCCAGCGGCGTGGCCACGGTTTCCGCGATCACTTTCGGGTTGGCGCCCGGGAACTGCGCGCGCACGACGACGGATGGCGGCACGACTTCCGGGTATTCGGAAATCGGCAGCTTGAACATCGAGATGGCACCGATCAGGAAGATCAGCACCGACAACACGCCCGCGAAGATCGGGCGGTCAATAAAGAATTTCGAGAGATTCATCTTGGTTCTCGGCCTGTTTCGGCATGCAAGCCCCCCTGGCGGCCCGCCGTGGCGGGCGCCATGCACATGCGGGGAAGCAAAGCGCCTGACTGTCTGTGTTGGGGCTTGTCTGCCTGCTTAGCTGACGGGCTTGCCTTCGGCCTCGGCGGCCGCCTGCTTGCGGTCAGGCGCGTTGGGGCGTGGCTCCAGTTCGCTGCGGAACGCCATCGAGACGGGCTTCGGTGCCACCGTATCGCCGGGGCGCACACGCTGCAGGCCGTTCACGACGATGCTCTCGCCGGGCTTCAAACCCTTGCGGATCACGCGCAGCCCTTCAAAGGTCGGCCCGAGGTCGACTTCGCGATAGGTCAGCTTGTTGGCCTTATCGACCACGAGCACGAACTTCTTGCCCTGGTCAGTGCCGATCGCGCGGTCGTTGATCAGCACGGCGTCGTGCGGCGAACCGCCCCCAAGCTTGACCTTCGCATACAGGCCCGGCAACAGGCGGCCATCCTCGTTGTCGAACACCGCGCGCACGCGGATGGTGCCGCTGCGCGTATCGAGCCGGTTGTCGATCGAGTGGATCTTGCCCTCGTGCGGATTGCCGTCCTCGTTAGCCAGGCCCAGGAACACCGGCAGGCCGTTCTTGCCGCCGCCGGCACCGGGCGCGGTATAGCGCAGGTAGCTCTGCTCGTCGACATCGAAACTTGCATACACCGGTGAGACCGACACCACCGACGTCAGCGGCGGCGATGCGGCGCCCGCTGCGACAAGGTTGCCTACCGTGATTTCCGCACGCGATACCTTGCCCGATACCGGCGCAACGATGCGCGTATAGCTCAGGTTCAGCTTCGCCACCTCTAGCGCCGCCTGCGCGCCGCGCACGTCGGCGGACAGTTCGCTGGCGGCGTTGATGCGCTCGTCAAATTCGCGCTTCGAGATGGCGTTGTCGTCCAGCAGGCGCTGGGCGCGCGCCTTCTCGGTCTGCGCGTGCGAGGCGCGCACCTGAGCCGCGGCCAGCGCTGCCTCGGCGCGCGCCACTTCAGCCGCGTACGGACGCGGATCGATCGTGAACAGCGGATCGCCCTTCTTCACGATCGAGCCTTCGCGGAAATGCACCGTTTCAATCGTGCCGGAAACGCGCGGGCGGATTTCCACGCGGTCCACGGCTTCGATACGGCCCGAGAACTCGTCCCATTCGGTAATGGTCTTGCCGACCACGTTTGCCACTTCAATAGTCGGAGCCGGCGGCGGCGTGTTGGCATGCGCCTCGCCGCCATGCCATGGCTGCAGCATGGAGGTGGCAACGCCGGCGCCGAGGACGACCACGATGGCAATCGCGATCAACGTGCGTCGATTCAGGGTACTCATTTCTCTTCACTCCTGTTGCGGGTTTTCTTCAACTGGAAAAGCAAAAGGCTGCGAAAGCACGAACGCCGCCGGCCGGGCCGCGGAATGCGGTCCGGAGCTTGTCGGACAGATCAGCAAGTCTGTTTGCCGGATGCCGCGCAGTCCGTCTCGGCGGCATCAGTACCGGCTGGCGTGTTACCCGGAATGCCTCAGCCGGCAGGCTTCATTCCGGACCGGCTTTCGCGCCGGGATGAGGTGTCGTCGGCCACGGCCAGACATCGCCGCAGGAACCGCGCACCTTCGTCTACCCACGACTGACAGTCGTCGTGGGTGTCTTCTACGCCGTCGCCACAGGCGCCAGGCATGATCATGGCCTCGGCCGGCACACCGGCCTTGGCAAGGCGCCCCGCGAAGGCTTCGCCTTCGGCGCGCAGCGCATCGACTTCCGCCACCTGCACCAGCGTGGGTGGCAGCCCTGCCAGCCGCGAGGCCAGCGCCGGCGCGGCATACGGATGCACGCTGGCGGCCGGCGTCGGCAGATAGTCGCGATAATTGCAGGCGAGCCGCTGCAGGGTTTCCAGCGGTACCGCGCCACGGCCCGCGCCGGTGCACGACGCATGCTGCAGGCACGGGTCCGTTACCGGGCGGATCAGCCATTGCCCGCTCGGTTGCGGGGCGCAACGGTCGCGCAGCATCTGCGACAGCGCGATCGCCAGGTTGCCGCCCGCCTCTTCGCCAACCAGCGCAAAGCGTGCCTTGTCCACCTTCAGGCGGCGCGCGTAGCGCAGCACCCATTCCACGGTGTTGTACGCATCCTCCGGCGCGGCTGGAAACGGATGGTCCGGCGCCAGCGAATAAGCTGGCGTCACCACCACCGCCGGAACCGAGGCCGCCAGCATCTGCACGACCTCCTTGGCCCGTTCCAGTCCGCCGTCCACGAAACCACCCGCGTGCAGGTACACCAACCACGGCAGCAGCGCACCACTTTCAGTGGCCGGTGCTGGATATCCGGGCGGATAGCACACGCATACCGATATCTCGCGCTCGCCGCTTGCCACGCTGAATTCCGCGACGCGCGCCTGCTCGTTGCCGGTGGCCGGCGGCGCGGCGGGGGGGCGATGGCTGGGCGACTGGGACATGGGCACCTTGGCGGGCGTGCGGAAATGCGCTGCCACGCCTATCATGTGTTGCGATGCAACGGATTATGGTGATTGACGCCGATGGGATAAAGCGAGAGATTGCCAACGCACTGTTCCGCGATTGGAATAATCGGCCCGCTGAGACCCCACGCATGACAAGGTCTTGGAAAATGTGATTCACTCCCGCTCTCCCGGCTGCGCGGCTATGTCAGCCGCCGGCGTGCAGCCCCGGACCCGGGAAGCCAGCACCACCCCCGCAGCCACTCCATACATTCGCGCAGGTCGCCCCGCTCGGCGAGCCGTCAGGAAACATTCGTCGGAAGCTCATCATGGATCGTCTCGTCTCAATGCAGGCCTTTACCCGAGTGGTCGACATGGGCAGCTTCGCGCGTGCCGCCGACTCTCTCGACCTGCCCAAGGCCACCCTCACCCGTTTGATCCAGAACCTGGAGACGCACCTGGGCGTCAAGCTGCTGCACCGGACCACCCGGCGCATCAGCGTGACCAGCGACGGTGCCGCCTACTACGAGCGGTGCGTGCGCATCCTGGCCGATGTGGAGGAAGCCGAGCAATCGCTGACGCGCCACAACAACTCGCCCAAGGGCACGCTGTCGGTGGACACCACCGCCGGGCTGGCCCGCATCGCGCTGATCCCGCATCTGCACGACTTCTTCGCGGCCTACCCGGAACTGAAGCTGGACCTGACCATCAACGGCAAGCCGATCGACCTGCTGCAGGAAGGCGTCGACGTAGTGTTGCGTGTAGGGGCGGTGGACGAATCCATGGTGGCGCGGCGCATCGGCCAGCTCAAACTGGCGTTCTTCGCGTCGCCGATCTACCTGAATCGTTTTGGCACGCCGCATGAGTTGGCGGACCTTGCCCAGCACAAGGCCGTCAATCACCTGTCCAACCGCACCGGGCGCGAATGGCCATGGCAGTTCACGCGCGGGAACGAGAGCACCGAGATCCTGCTTCCATCCGCCATTTCCACGAACGATGGGGATGTCTACCTGGAATGCACGCTCGCGGGCCACGGGCTGGCCTGCCTGTCGCGCGTGATGGCCGAACCGTACGTGGCCAGCGGCCGGCTGGTCGAAGTCATGTCTGACTGGCAGAGCGAGGAGCTGCCGATTTCCGCCATGTATCCGCAGAATCGCCACCTGTCCGCCAAGGTTCGCGTATTCGTCAACTGGGTCGCGGACATTTTTGGCCGGCACCCGCACTTCGGTGCCGCACCGCAGCAAGGTGGGGTAACGCAGCTGGCCGCGTAGGCGCGCCTGTTATTCGCCGCTCAATCCGCGCCACCGGGTAAGCGTCGCATCCTATACTGTTTCTTCCGCAATAAGGTGAATGGGAGGGTTCCGATGAAACGCACACTTTTCGGCCTGGCGGCCACGGCAGCGGTAGCGATGACCCTGGCGGGCTGTGCCGGCTCGGGGACAAACGGGGGCGGCGGCGGTGCCAAGGCCACCGCGACCCTCTCGCCGAAGAGCGGCACTAATACGGGCGGCACGGTCACGTTCACGCAGCAGGCCGGCGGCGTAATGATGGTGGCATCGGTCACCGGCCTGCCGCCCAATACCACGCACGGCTTCCACGTGCACGAAAAGGGTGACTGCTCGGCGCCCGACGCCATGAGCGCCGGCGGTCATTTCAACCCATCCAGCAAGCCGCATGGGCAGATGAGCATGCCTGACCACCACGCCGGCGACATGAACAATCTCACGGCCGACGCCAATGGCAATGCGCGCGCCAGTATCCTGATGCCTGACCTCAGTGTGGGCGCCGGACCGAACAGCGTTATCGGCCGCGCGGTGATCGTGCATAAGGATCCGGACGACTACAAGACACAGCCGACCGGCAACGCGGGCGGCCGGATTGCGTGTGGGGTCGTTGCGGCGTCGTAGTGAAGGCGCGTCCGTTCAGTACCCCCCCGAAGACCGCATGCACGCGCTGGCGCAGGTAGTCCCCGGCACTGACCGGCAGATACCTGCGCGCCTCGCCCTTCGATCATCGCCGTGGCTTGGGGAACGCTACCGCGAACTGGCGCCCCGCTTAGCCGTTGCGCCTTTCTTGCGGGCCGGCACGGGCATGGCATCGCCCGACACATCGGTATCCGGATATCGGTCGAACGTCTGCTTCACCAGCTGCCGCAGCCAGACGATAGCCGGATCGTGGTGAAAGCGCGGATGCCAGTACTGGCTCAACGCATACGGCGGCAACACCACGGGAGGCTTCACCACGCGCACGATGCCGTAGCGGCCGAAGACGTTCGCGAGTTCCTGGGGCACAGTCGCGATGAGTTCGGGTTGCTGCTCCATCAGCAGCGGGATCGAGAGGAAGTGTGGCGTATGCAGGTAGATGTTGCGCCTGAGCCCATGGCTTTCGAATGCCGCGTCGTACGACGGGCTCGTACGGCCCGCGAGACTCACTGTGACGTGCGGCATCGACTCGAACTGCTCGATCGTCAGCGCGTCGCGCACCTGCCTGTTCTTCGTGCTCACGATGGTAACGAAGCCATGCATGAACAACTGCTGCCGGAACAGCGACTCCGGCGCCGTCTGCACCGAGCCTAGCAGCAGGTCGGCATCGCCCGATGCCAGCAGCCCTTCGATCTGCGGCACCGGCACCTGCAGCGTTCGCAGCTTGCAGTGAGGCGCCACCACGCGCAGCCGTTTCATCAGCGGTGGCAGGAACACCAGCTCGCCCATGTCGGTCATGCACAGCGTGAACGTGCGCTGCATCGTGGCGGGATCGAAGCTCGCCTGCGGCAGCACGCGCGTGCGCATGGCCGTCATGACGTCGAGTACGGTTTCGGACAGCGCTTCCGCCTTGATGGTGGGTGTCATGCCAGCGGCGGTCTTGACGAACAACGGATCGTCGAAGAACTCGCGCAGGCGGTTCAGCGCGTGGCTCATCGCGCTCTGCGTAAGCCCCAGCTGCGCCGCGGCGCGCGTCACGCTGCGCTCGCGCAGCATCGCGTCGAACACCGTCAGCAGGTTGTAGTCGAATGCGTCAGTATGCATGACATACATTCCTTCTATGATCAGCATGTGATTGACGCATATTGGCGCGCTGCCTAACCTCCTGTCAACACGCCTCGCAGAGGGCGTTCCACACACAGGAGACAGCAATGTTCGTCAGGAATACCTGGTATGTCGCCGGCTGGGACAACGAAGTCGGCGCCAGCAATCTCTTCAGCCGCACGATCATCGGCATCCCGGTGCTCATGTACCGCGCAGAGGACGGCGCCCTCCATGCGCTGGAAGACCGCTGCTGCCATCGCGGCGCGCCGCTGTCGATCGGCCGGCGCGAAGGCGACTGCGTACGCTGCATGTATCACGGGCTGAAATTCGACACGTCGGGCCGTTGTATCGAGGCGCCGGCGCAGCAACGCATCCCGCCCCAGGCCCGCGTGCGCGTCTTTCCGGTGGTCGAACGCAACCGCTGGATCTGGATCTGGATGGGCGATCCCGAAGCGGCCGATCCCGCACTGATCCCCGATACGCACTGGCTAGCCGACCCGGCGTGGCGCAGCCTCGACGGATACATCCACTATGACGTCAACTACCTGCTCATTGCCGACAACCTGCTCGACTTCTCGCACCTGCCGTTCGTACACCCGACCACGCTGGGCGGTAGCCAGGCCTACGCAGCGGCCCAACCCAAGGTCGAGCGTCTGGATGACGGCGTGCGCATTACGCGCTGGACGCTCAACACCGAAGCTCCGCCTTTTGCGAAGCAGGTCAAGAACTGGCCGGGCAAGGTAGACCGCTGGAACATCTACAACTTCACGATTCCGGCGATCCTGCTGATGGATTCCGGCATGGCACCCACGGGCACCGGTGCGCCCGAAGGGCAGCGTATCGATGCGGCCGAATTCCGTGGGTGCCAGGCTCTGACGCCGGAGACGGAGAACTCGACGCACTACTTCTTCGCCCATCCGCATAACTTCGCGATCGACAACCCCGAGGTCACGCGGTCCATCCACCAAAGCGTCGTGACAGCGTTCGACGAGGACCGGGACATCATCACCGCGCAACAACGGTCCCTGGCGTTGGCGCCGGACTTCAAGATGGTCCCGTTCTCGATCGATGCCGCGCTGTCGCAGTTCCGCTGGGTTGTCGAGCGCCGTGTCGCAGACGAAGCCGCACAGGCGCAGCAGCGTCAGGCGAAGGAGGCGTGATGGATCTCGTCGTGACAAGCCTGCGCCTGGAGGCGGAAGGCGTGCTTGGCGTGGAACTCAGGCATCGTTCAGGCGATGCCCTGCCGCCATTCGAACCGGGCGCGCATGTGGATGTCAGCTTTCCCAACGGTTTGACGCGGCAATACTCGATCGCCAGCACGGCCTCAGACACCACAAGCTACTGGCTTGGCATCGGGCTCGCACCGGCCTCACGGGGCGGCTCGCGCTTTGCGCACCACGAACTGCGCCTGGGCGACACCCTGCCGGTCGGCACGCCGCGGTCGCTGTTCGGGCTGCACGAGCCAGCCGCCGGCCATCTGTTCGTCGCCGGAGGCATCGGGATCACGCCGATCCTGAGCATGATCCGGCGCTGCGTCGAACGCGATCTTCCGTGGCGGCTGCTGTACTGCGTTCGCTCGCGCCGCCATGCCGCCTATCTGGAGCAGCTCGCACCGTTCGCGAACCGCGTCACGCTGCATGCCGACGACGAGCATGGCGGCCATCCCGACCTCCATACGGCATTGCGGCAAATGCCCGCAGGCTGGCACGTCTACACCTGCGGACCGGGAGTCATGATGGATGCGGTATGCGATCACGCCAGCGCATCGCGAATCGGTACCCATGCGGTGCATCTCGAACGCTTCAGTGCCGGCACACAGGCACCTGCGGAAAGCGGTGCGTTCCAAGTACGCCTGCTCAGGCACGGCGGACAATTCCCGGTGCCGGCAGGGACCAGCATCCTCGAAGTGCTGGAAGATAACGGTGTCTGCCTGCCATCGTCATGCCGGAAAGGCCTGTGCCGCAGTTGCGAAGTCCCGCTGGTTGCCGGCACGGCGGATCACCACGACTATGTGCTCAGCGATGAAGAACGCGCGGCCAACAAGTCCATCCTGATCTGCGTTTCGCGCGCGAAATGTGCGGAGCTGGTGCTGGACGTGTAGTTCACTGCGAGAGCAGGCCACCATCTTGCCTTACCATGGCGGCCTGCTTCCGAGACTCCGCCATGTCCCGTTTTCCGCACCGCGCCCTGCTCTGCCTGTCCACCGCAACGTTCGCACTTTCCGGCGGTGCACACGCCACTGACATCGACTGCGATCCTGCGGCGGCACCGGCAAGGCAGACCACGGCACACCGCCTGATCTGCGAATCCGCGCTGTTTTCAATGGGCTACCAGCGTATCTATGCCGAGCAGCAGCGCATGCTCAAGGCAGGATCCGTGACCGAGGCTGACATCGCGGCGTTCCGCGCCAAGCGGGACCGCTGCGATTCGGCGGCCTGCCTCGACACCACGTTCCGTGAATGGAAGTCGTTCGCCGGGCGCGTCAACCACAAGCCATAGACCGCATTGGTGCCACAGCCGTCGCGAGCCTATGCGTCAAGTCGATCCGGACATGACTCCCGTGTCCTGGCAAATTGCTCGAATTGCACCGCTGACAAAGGCTTGCTGAAGTAGTAGCCCTGCATCTCATTGCAGCCCTCGGCGCGCAGGATCGATATCTGCTCGGCAGTTTCCACGCCTTCCGCGATGGTCAGGAGCCCGAGATTGCGTGCCATCTGCACGATGGCACCGACGATCGCTCGGTCTTCGGCGTTGGTGGCAATGTCCCGCACAAACGACTGATCGATCTTGAGCTTGCGAACCTGGAACTTCTTCAGCTGCGCGAGCGAGGAATATCCCGTTCCGAAATCGTCGATAGACATGCATACGCCGCGCTCATGAAGCTCCTGGATCATGGCGATCGCACGCTGCGGATCGCGCATGGCGACGCCTTCCGTCAGTTCGAGCTCCAGGTGCTGCGCCGGCAGGTCTTCCTCTTCCAGAATGCGTGAAACCAGGTTGGGAAGGTCGGCATGGTGGAACTGAACCGTGGACAGATTCACAGCGATCACGGGCGTATAGCCTGCCTGCACCCAAATGCGCGCCTGTCGTGCCGCGTGCCGCAAGACCCATTCGCCGATAGGCAGAATTGCACCGCTCTCCTCGGCCACCGGAATGAATTCCGCCGGTGACACGGCGCCGAGCTCGGGATGATTCCAGCGCAGCAACGCCTCCACGCCGATCAGCTTGCCGTCGTCCATGGACATCTGGGGCTGATAGTGCAGGTGAAACTGATTGCGAGGCAGCGCCTGGCGCAAGGCGCCTACCACCTTGAGATAGCGGACCATGCCCGCCTGCATCTGCGGGGTGAAGAAGCAGTATCCGCGCCGGCCTTGTTTCTTCACGTGGTACATGGCAGTGTCCGCGTTCTTCGAAAGGCTTTCGAAGTCGGTGCCGTCGCGCGGGTAGAGGGCAATGCCGATGGAGCCGCTGACCGTCAAGTCGTAAGGGCCGAGGTGATAAGGCTCCGCGATGGTGTCGAGCACCTTCTGCGCGGTCTGCGCAGCGGTACGTTCGCAGGCATCGGGCAGCAGGATCAGGAACTCGTCGCCGCCGAATCTCGCCAACACATCGCCCTCGCTCAACAAGGGACGCAGCCTTCGGGCCAGCTCAATCAGCAAGGCATCACCAGCGCTGTGCCCCAGCGTGTCGTTGATGTCCTTGAACAGGTCGAGATCCAGGAACATTATGGCAAGCGTGTGCCCGTCCGAGGCTTGACTGAAGGCCTGCCGGGCCCGATTCTCCACAAGGCGGCGGTTGGGCAGCCCCGTCAATGCGTCGTAATGGGCGAGATGCTGGATGCGATCCGATGCCTGCTTGCGGTCGGTGGTATCGCGCGTGACCGCAAGCAGCCGCGTGACGCAGCCATCGGCGCCTCGCATCGGCGTGGCATGCGTTTCCAGCCAGCGGCGCTGGCCGCGCAAGCCGACAATCTCGAATTCAAGCAGCCCGCTTTCGCCGGACATGACGCGCGCATGCAAGGCGGCAAACGCGTCGCGATACTCGGGAAGGATGACTTCCGTGTAATGACGCTGCGCCTGCGCCAGCGAGTCCGCGCCGATCATCGCGAGACCCGCGGCATTCATTTCCAGCAGATTGCCGCTGCGATCGATGGTCTTGACACACTCCGGCTGCGTCTCGATCACGGTGCGCAAGCGCTGCTCGCTTTCACGCAGTGCTTCGTTGGCGCGCTGCCGCTCCGTTTCCCGGTCGAGATTGGCCAGCGCATAGTCGATGTTCCTGACCATGTCCATCTGCAGGTCGCGCACGACTGCATCGAAGACATAGGCAAGGGAACCGTAGAGCGACAAGGCGCCGATCACGCGATCGCCACGGTGCAAAGGCAGCACGGCGAATGACTTCCAGCCAAATCTCTGGCTCTGCGTTCGCCAGAGAACCGTGGCGGAGTCTGCGTGCACGTCTTGGCACCAGTACGGCGAATCGCTGCGCAATGCAAGGCCGGTGGGTCCGCGTCCATGCGGATCCGCTTCGTCGGCGGAAACCTTCAGATCCCGCAGGTACTCCATGCCCTGTCCATGGACAGCCAATGGCATCAGCCTCTTGCTGTCATCGAGCAGGCCGATCCAAGTCATCTGCATGCCGCCGATCGTCACGGCGGCCCGGCAGATGTCCTCGAACAATTCCGATTCACTGCGGCAACGTGCGATGGCCTGATTGCATTGACTCAGTGCGCTGTATAGGTGGCTGAGCCGAACGCTCCTGAACTCGGTCTGCCTGTGCCGTGCGCGCAACACGGCGAGCCGCGTCAGCGTCGCGGACAGCCCGAGCATTGCCGCGGTCAGCGTGATGCTGGTTGCTGATGGCACGGCGAGCGACAGATACGCGGTGGCGCAAGCCACGCCGACCGCGCCAATGACGGCAGCCTCCCTGGAAGCCCGACCCGGCGCGGCACCTTGCGTACCGTTCGCTCCGTCGGCAGCGCGATGCCGACGCACCAGGCTCATCCGGCCGGACACGCGAGTCCCAACGGCGAAAATGCGGATTGCGGCGTGCGCGAGCCGTGCGGACGGCGCTCGGAATGGGTCATGGAGGTCGGCGGGATTTCCAGGTTTTCGCAAGACTCCGCACTGAACGTCGTGCCGAACAGGCCTGCGTTTGCTGCCCGTGTATCGGCATCCTTGTGCGCCCCTAACCCCCTACTTTAGGGGTAAGTCGACGACTATCTTCCGGGGCGCGCAAAACAAGTGGCGCAGGCGTCATAAGGCGACCCGCACAAGTGAACTATCCGTCATGCACAGAGTGTGGCAGGCGCGTGCCTTATCCCGCATTCGGCGCAGTTGCCACCGCAGCGTGCTGGGCCTTGGCATCGCGTTCGATACGCAGCCGCGGCAAATGCTGCGGGAATTCGCGCTGCATGAAATCGATCAGCGCTTCGCGGATCCGGCAACGCAGATCCCACGCGAGCCCCGATGACGCCGCCGTACACAGCACGCGCAGCTGCATGGTCTGCTCGGTCGCCTCGGTGACGACGAGATTGAAGAAGCGCTGGTCCCATTCGGGCGCGGCGTGCACGACGCGCTCGAGCTCCGCGCGCAGCGGCGCGAGCGGCATGCCGTAGTCGACGTGAAAGAACACCGAGCCCATGATCTGCGCACTGCTGCGCGTCCAGTTCTGGAACGGCTTCTCAATGAAGTACTGCAGCGGCACAATGAGCCGCCGCTCGTCCCACAACCGCATGACGACATACGTGCCCGTGATTTCCTCGACGCGCCCCCATTCGCCTTCAACGATCAGGACATCGTCGAGCCGGATCGGCTGCGTCAGCGCGAGCTGCAGTCCGGCGATCATGTTGCTGAACACGGGCTTCGCAGCGAAGCCCGCAATCAGGCCCACCACGCCGGCCGAGGCGAGCAAGCTCGCGCCGACCTGTCGCGCCCCCGGAAAGGTCATCAGCAGCATGGCTGCGCCCATCACCGTGGCCAGCGTCATCGCGATGCGCGACAGCACGCGCGTCTGCGTGTGAATGCGGCGCGCGCCCATGTTGTCGGCCACGTCGACGGGGTGCCGGTCCATGACGCCCTGTGCAAAACCGGCGATGATCCGCACCACGAGCCAGGTGGTCGCGGCAATCATCAGCAAGCCGTTGAGATGGCGCACGGTGTCGATCCAGCGCAGTTCGTCTGGTGCGGCCTGCCATACGGTTTGCAGCGCCAGAAGCGGAAGCACGACGCTGGATGGAGCGCGCGCCTTCCTGACCATCGCATGCAGTACCGGCGCTGGCCGCGTCAGGCGCATCAGCACCAGTCCGCCGAGCCGATGCGCGATCAGCGCAATCACCACAGCGGCCAAGGCCGCCGCCCAAGTACCAAACCACGGGTGTGCGAGGAGAATTCCAATATTCATCGGTCATCCCTTGTCATGGCGGGATCCGGGCGTGGCGATTGCAATGCCCTGCCCCGTTGCAGGACCTGGAAAGGGAAATGCGCGGATGGAATGCGAAAGGCGTCGCGGGCCGACGCCCCGCTCAGACAGCGCACGCGCTATGTACGGATTCCGAACAGGCCCTGCCAGAACGACTCGAAAGCCCCGGGGTGACGGCTGGTGGGCTTCGCCGCATCCTCCTCAGGCCCGATCTCCGGTGCAGCCTCTTCTTCAGCCTCCTGTTGTGCCTTGCGCGACTCCTGCAAGGCCCACACGCTGTCGGCGATTCGCCCCGCCAGTTCTGCCTCGCAATCGTGGCCAAGCAGCACGCCGAAGAGGACGTCACGGTTGTGGCCGTCGTCGGCGAAACGCATCGCGATGACGACCATCTTTTCGTAGTGTTCCTGCGCAAGGCGTTGCGCTTCGCGCTGCGCCGCTTGCTCCTGTTCTTCCTGCGCGGCGTGTTCCGCTTGCCAGCGGCGCATTTCCTGCGCGAATACGTCGTCGTACACGCGGCGTTGCGTCTCATCGGAGAGGATGGCGTATGCGTCGCGGATTTCCTGGAAGGCCAGGTGTGCCTCGGCCTCGCGGCCGGGGTTGCGGTCGGGGTGCCACTTCATCGCGGCACGGCGGTAGGCGCGCTTGATCTCGTCCAGGGTGGCGTCCGATTCGACGCCAAGGGTCGCATAGAGTGTCATGGTGCGGGGGAGACTGCTGCGTTGGCGTTCATCCTAGCATGGCAGTGCCTCGCAAACGCCGCTTGCGCGCCCATGGCGCTGCAATTCAGCGCATCTCCGACAGGCCTGTAGGATATCGGTCTCATCCCACGCAACAGGACAGCCGATGACCGAACTGAAGCTACCAACGTACGCAGACGTCCAGGAAGCCGCGAAGCGCCTTGATGGCGTTGCCAACCGCACGCCGGTCAATACGTCGCGCACGCTCAATGACATGCTCGGCGCCGAAGTCTTCTTCAAATGCGAGAATTTCCAGCGCATGGGAGCGTTCAAGTTCCGCGGCGCGTACAACGCGCTGGCGAAGTTCAGCCCCGCGCAACGCCGAGCGGGTGTGGTGGCGTTCTCGTCGGGCAACCATGCGCAGGGCATCGCGCTGTCGGCAAAGCTGCTTGGCATTCCCGCCACCATCGTGATGCCGCACGACGCACCGGCGGCCAAGGTCGCGGCAACCAAAGGCTACGGCGCCAATGTCGTGATCTACGACCGCTACACCGAGGACCGCGAAGCCATCGGGCGCCGCCTGGCCGACGAACACGGCTTCACGCTGATTCCGCCCTATGACCATCCGGACGTCCTGTCCGGCCAGGGCACGGCAACAAAGGAACTGTTCGAGGCGGTCGGCGCACTGGACGTCGTGCTGACGCCGCTCGGCGGCGGTGGATTGCTATCCGGCACCGCACTGACCACACGCGCGCTGTCGCCTCAATGCAAGCTCTTTGGCGTCGAACCTGAAGCCGGCAACGATGGGCAGCAGTCGTTCCGCAGCGGCGCCATCGTGCACATCGATACCCCGAAGACCATTGCGGACGGCGCCCAGACGCAGCATCTCGGGCAGTACACGTTCAGCATCATCAAGCGGGACGTCGACGATATCCTGACGGCGTCCGATGCCCAACTGGTGGAAGCGATGAAGTTCTACGCCACACGCATGAAGATGATCGTCGAGCCCACGGGCTGCCTAGGCCTGGCCGCCGCCATGCATATGAAGGATGCGCTGAAGGGCAAGCGCATCGGCATCATCATCAGCGGCGGCAATATCGACCTGGAGCGGTTCTGCGAACTGGTGTCGGCGTAAATGCAGGCGGCCTGCCCAAGAGCCGCCTGTGCGCGGATCTGCCAGATGGTCGGAACACCGGCCGCCAGCGTGACGCGCTCATCGCGCAGCAGGTCATAGATGCTCTTGCCGTCAAGATGCGGCCCGGGCAGCACCAGCTTGGCGCCAGTCATCGCGGCCGCATAAGGCAGTCCCCATGCGTTGACGTGGAACAGCGGCACTACCAGCGGGATCGTGGCATCGGCGGACGAACCGAGCGAATCGGACAGGCTGATGACGTGCTTGTGCCAGCGCATGCATACATTGCGCTGGCGTCTTGCTGATGCGGGCGATGCCCGCGCGGGAGATCAGGCTTTGGTCGAAGCCGCTGCGGCAGCCAGGTTGCTGCGCGCGACATCGGACATCTGCTTCGAGATGGCCTGAGCCGAACGGTAGGTGTTGCCAGCAGCGTCGACGGTGGACTGCAGCAGGGCCGACACCGCTTCCGAACCGGCCGGCGCATTCTTCACGAAGGTATCGACGAACGCCTGCAGATTGCGGTGATGCTGCTCGTATTGCTCTTCCACGGCGCGGGCCAGTTCGGCTTGCGCCTGCGCGGCGATCTCGCAAACCTGGCGCGCATAGGAGATGGCCTTCTCGGTCGTGGGCTGGGCCAGGCTGCCTTGCACGGCAAGGACGTCGCGAAGGTCTTTTCCACCGAGCACGGCTTTCAGGTTCTCCTGGCCTTCCGTCAGCGCGGACTTGGCGGTCTTGAGGTTCAGTTCAGTCAGCTTTTGGAAGCCGTCGATCGTGGACTTCGACATCATGGCCAGGTTGGCCAGGTTGGTCTTGTGGAGTGCCGCAAACTGATCGGACGTAAAGGCGGACATGCTTGAGTTCTCCTTGGGATCGCCGGCCAGCATCGCGCCATGTGCCGCCATGGTGCGCTGACCGGAAGTTGGTATTCCTGGTGGGAAACGCGCCGGCCAGAGCCGCGTTCAACCAGGGTGCACAGATTAGAGGAAGACCTCTAAGTTGATCCCTAGGTAGTTACCCAATACATGACCATACAATTGCGCTTAAAGTGCATTATACGTCATGTTTATAACATTTTTTTACGAATCGATGCTGCAGCGCGAGGCGCCCACGTCGCTCCGGCACAACAAGGCTGGGACGCCGGGTATCCTTCCGGCATGCTGCACCCGCGCCAAGGCATGCGTTCGGCCCGCCACCATGGCGAGAGCCCAGCACCGGCACCGCCCGTGAAGTGCGTTCCAAGCCCGCAGCCGTGTGCCGCCGTCGTGTCAGATCTGATCGAGCAGGCTGCGAACGACATCGGCCAACCGGCCGGCACGCTGGCGCCCGTTGGCGTCCAGGTCCATGGCGCAGCCGTCGGCCAGGGCCTTGAGTCCGAACAGCGCGTCGCCGACATCGCGCCAGCCCGGATAATCCGCGTGAATGCGTTCGAGTGCGGCGGCCCCGGCGGCGACCCTGGCCGGCGCCGGTTGCCTGCCGGCTGCGAGTTCGTCGAGGGAATCGGCGGCGTCGAGCAAGCCTTTGCGGTTCATGGATGGTGTCCCCTGGAAATTGTCTGTCGTAGCCGCTGCGGTGCGGCTGCCGCGGTCGTGGCCGCGGGTGTCACTGTAGCAGGACGCGCATCGGCGTGAGCACCGGGTATGTGCCGGCGGTGTGCCTTGGACAACGCGCAAGCCGCGCTGCTATATTACGGCGACCGATTTCGACCCAGATCCCATGGCACGCTCGCTTGCGCTCATCGCGCTAGCTACTTCGCTTTATGGTTGCGCCGGTGCGCCGTCTCTCGGATTGTTCGGCGCCTACTTCCCGCTCTGGCTGCTGAGCGCGCTGGCCGGCATCGCGGGCGCGGTCGTGTCCTACCGGATCTTCTTCGCGACAGGCTGGGCGGAAATCGTCCGCGCGCAACTGCTGGTCAACACCGCGATCGGCCTGATCATTGCGGAAATCGTCTGGTTACTGGGTTCGGGGCACCTCCTATGAAAATGGCCGGCGTACGCAGCAGCCCGAAGCGCGGCAAACTGATCGCGCCGGTGATCGTCCTGCTGGCTGTCCTTCTTTCCGTCTACGCCTACCAGCGCACCAGCCGCTATCCGTCTTCCGACGACGCCTCGCTCGACGCCGATATCGTCCATGTGGCATCGCCCGTCGGCGGACGCATTTCGAAGATCCATGTGGCCGAGAACCAGCTGGTCGCCAAGGGCGACGTGTTGTTCGAGATCGATCCCGTGCCCTACCAGCTGGTTGTTGCGCAGGCGCGCGCCGATCTCGAACTGGCGCGGGCCGCGCTGGGCACCAGGCAGCGCACCATCGCCACCGAGCGCGCCACGGCCTCGATCGCTTCCGAGCAGACCAATCGCGCCGAGCAGAACTACGCGCTGACTGCCCGCACCGTCGAACGCTTGCGCCCGCTCGTCGCGGACGGCTACGTACCCGCGCAGCAGCTGGACCAGGCGCAAGTGGCCCAGCGCGACGCCGGCGTATCGCTCAGGCAGGCCAATACGCAGCGCGCCGCTACGGCAGGCGCTGTTGGCAATGAAGACGATGCCATTGCCACCGTACACGCGCGCGAGGCCGCGCTGGCCATTGCGCAGCGCGCACTTGACGACACCAAGGTCCGCGCGCCCCACGCCGGGCGCGTGAGCGGCCTGACCGTGCTGTCCGGCGAGGTCGTGATCCCGAATCAGTCCCTGTTCCTGCTCGTGCATACCGGCGAGTGGTTCGCGGTCGGCAATTTCCGCGAGACGTCGCTGGCCAACATCCGCATCGGCGACTGCGCCACGGTGTACTCGATGATCGACCGCAGCCAAGCCTTGCGCGGCAAAGTTGACGGCATCGGCATCGGCGTGACCGACACGGACCGCATCAACCTGCCGCGCTCGCTGCCTTATGTGCAGCCGTCGGTGAACTGGGTGCGCGTGGCCAAGCGCTTCCCGGTGCGAATCCGCCTGGAAGACCCGCCCGAGGCACTGGCCCGCGTGGGCGCGAGCGCAACTGTCGAGATCCGGCATGGCGCAGCCTGCCGCTGACAAGCTGCGCCTGCGCCTTGCCGATATCGGTGCACTGCTCGCGCCGTTGCCAGGCCGCTATGCGGGCGCGACGCGTATCACCGTTGGCTGCACGCTGACGGTATTGGTCACAAGTATCTACGGCACGCCAGAGGCGGCCATCTCGGCATACGTCATCTTCTTCATCAACCGCGCCGACCGGACCACCAGCATCATCATGAGCGCGGCAGCACTGGTGCTGGTCAGCCTGATCATTGCGCTGGTGGTGTGGCTCGCCGACTTCAGCGTCGATGACCCCATGCGCCGCGTAACGTGCATGGCGGTGCTGTCTGCTGTCCTGCTCTTCCTGACTTCGGCCAGCAAGCTGCGGCCGGTGGGCGCGATCGTCGCGATGATCATCGGCTTCGCACTCGACGAACTCGGGCTCGTGCCCGGTGGCGAAGTCGCGACGCGCGCACTGCTCTATGCCTGGCTGATGGTGGCGATCCCGATCGGCGTGAACATTGTCGTCAACCTCGCGATGGGTCCGTCGCCGCGCCGGCTGGCAACGGACCGCCTTGCGCATTGCCTGCGTATAGCCGCGCGATGCCTGCGGGACCCGCTGGACAACGGCGGCGGGGACGCATTGCATGAGGCGCTGCATGGCGGCCTTCAACCCGTCGCGGGCTGGCTCAGGCTTGCCAGGGTCGAAGGCGCCCTCAACGTCCAGGATCTGCACGCGCTGCAGCAGGCAACGGCATCGACCCTGGCCATCCTGCTAGCCGCCGACGTGACGCAACGACAATCCAGCGCACAGCTTCCATCGGCCACGGCAGCAAGCCTTGCAGACACGCTCGACGAAATGGCCCGCATGCTCGCTGCTGGCGGCTATCCGCTCGAGATTGCATTGCAGGCAGCGCCCATCGACAACCTCTCGCCGGTTCAACAAGCCGTCTTGCGCGAGCTGGTCGCGGCCATCGATGGCTATGCCGAAGCCGGCACAGATCCCAGCGATGCGCCGGCACGCGCAGCGGCAACGCCGAAAAGCGGTTTTCTGAGCGCCGACGCATTCACCAATCCCGACCACGTCCGCTACGCGCTCAAGACCACCGGCGCGGCGATGTTCTGCTACGTGCTGTACCAGCAGCTCAACTGGCCCGGCATTCATACCTGCTTCATCACCTGCTATCTGGTGTCGCTCGGCACCACGGCCGAGTCCGTGGAAAAGCTCTGGCTGCGTTTGGCCGGCTGCCTGGTCGGCGCGGTGATCGGGACTGCCGCCATCGTCTACGTGGTCCCGTCGCTGTCGTCCATCGGCGGCCTGATGCTGCTGGTGTTTGCCGGCACGTGGATTTCCGCATGGGTGGCACAGGGCTCGCCGCGCATTGCGTATGCGGGCTTCCAGATTGCGTTTGGGTTCTACCTGTGCGTGGTGCAGGGCGCCGCGCCCGGCTTCGACCTGACTATCGCACGTGACCGCGTGATCGGCGTCTTGCTTGGCAACTTGGTCGTCTACCTGGTGTTCACGCGTATCTGGCCAGTCAGCATCGCCGGGCGCATCGAATCCGCGCTGGCGGCACTGGTCACGCAATGGCAGGCGCTGGTCGATACGCCGCAGCCCACCGCGCGGCGCCAGCATGCGGCAGCCGCGCTCGCCCTGCATGGCACGATCACGCAGGACCTGATTCTGGCGCACTACGAACCGGCTTCCGTCGGGCCCGCACAGGAATGGGTGGACATCCACCGCGAGCGGCTGGCCACCCTCGATGCGATCTCCGGTCCCATGTTCCTGCTCGCCGAGCGCTTTCCCGGTGATCCGGCGCTTGCACAGCGCCTGCACCGTCTGCGGACCAACATCCCGCTGCAGACAGCCCCGCGGCACGCTGAAGCGATACCCGACGCTCCCGACGATGTCCGGGCCCGCCAGGCACTGCTCGCCATCGTCGACCAACAACTCGAAACGTCCCATGCCGACGCGTCGGACACGGGCTCCCCTTCATCGATTCATGCGCAAACCTGAGTCCCTGGCCGCGCTGACGCTGTGCGCGCTGACCCTGGCGGGCTGCGCCACGTCGTCGCTCGACCTCGCGCCGGAGCAGCCGGACCGCCCGTGGCATCCCATCACCACGGCATCGGGCGAGATCGTGCCGGGTGCCGCCGACCAACCCGTGCCAGCGCCGTCCGACTACACGCTGCCGGCAAACCCGGCGCTGGCGGCGGTTTCGCCAGCGGCCACGCTCGACCCCGCGCATGCCTACACGCTGCCCGAGCTGATCGACCTGGCCGAATCCACCAACCCGCTCACGCGCATTGCGTGGAACGATGCGCGCAACGCAGCGCTGGCCGCCGGCATTGCCAAGGCGAGCTATTTGCCGTACATCTCGGCCGCCGCCATGGGCGGCTACCAGAACGGCCACAGCTCCACGTCGACGGTGCTGGGCCCGGTCGGCGCGAATTCATCGAACCACGGTGCGATCTCGGTCCTGTCGCTGCAATGGCTGCTGTTTGATTTCGGCGAACGTGCGGGCATTGTCGATGCCACGGAGCAGCTATCGGTCGCGGCCAATATCGCGTTCAATGCCGTCCACCAGAAGATCATCCACGACGTCAGCGTCGCGTTCTATCGCTACCAGGCGGCGCGCTCGCGTGCGCGCACCGCGCAGCAGGCGATGGAGAATGCCGATGCAGTGCAGGCCGCGGCCAAGGCGCGCTTTCAGCGAGGCATCGGCACCGTCGTGGAAGTCGCCCAGGCCACGCAGAACCGCGCGCAGACCAACCTGGCCATGGTCCAGGCGAAGGGTGCGGAGACCGATGCCTATCTGGCACTCGTGACGGCGGTCGGCATTTCGCCATTGTCCCGGCCGCAGGTCGCGGAGATGCCGTTGCGGCCGCTCTCCCCCACGCTGCGCAGCTCGGTCGAACAGATCGTCGAAACCGCGATCGCGCGGCGACCCGATGTACTCGCCGCCTATGCAGTGGAGCGCGCAAGCCAGGCACGCGTGAAATCAGCCGAGGCCGGCTTCATGCCGAAGGTCTTCCTGTCGGCGTTCACATCGTATGCATCGGGCGGATCGGCCATTACCGCAATTCCGCCCATCGGCCAGCAGCCGCCGACTGTCAACCTGAACGGCTACCGCTATGGTTCCAGCGTCTTTCTTGGCGTCACGGTGCCGATCTACGACGGCGGCCTGCGCTCCGCGGTGCTCGCGCAGGCGCGCAACGACGCCGACAGCGCCTCGACGAAACTGAGCCGCGCGAAAGAAGAGTCCGTACGGCAAGTGGTGGTCAGCCAGAGCGCGCTGGAATCGAGCCTCGCCGCCTATGACGCGGCCACGGCGCTGGCTGATGCGGCCCGGATCACGTATGACGCCGCGTTCGCCGCCTACCGCAAGGGCGTTGGGTCGGTGACGGAGGCCAACCTCGCGCAGAATCAGCTGCTGCTTGCGCAGAATGCCTCGGCCGATGCCTACAGCGGCGCGCTGGCCGCCACGGCGGCGCTGGCGTTGGCCACCGGGTCGATCGGTTCGATTCGCGACGGTACGACGTGGCCTGCGCGATAGGCGACATGGGCAGCGCTACGGCCAACGCGCGTTACCGCAGGCCCAGCGTGAACGGCAGCAGAAGCGCATTCAGAAGCAGCAAGCCATACGCGACCATCATCATGGCCGGGATTCTTCCAGGCTGGATCGCTTTCTCTCCCTCCTGCGGCACGGAGCGCCGGCGATTCCAAACAAAGCCCGCTCCCGCGCCCAGCACGGCGAGCCCGGACGCCAGGCTTTCCAGGATCAGCGGACCGCCCCCCCGCTTCTCGCGTGGCTGGATCTTTGCCGCCGGGACCGGCGCGGCATGACGGGGCCGCTCGGGTATTGCTTCCAACGCTGACGGATCGATCGGCGCGCCAGCCGCGGGCCTCGGAGCAACGATGGACGCGGGTGCAACGATGGACGCGGGTGCAACAGCGGCGGCGGGTGCATCATGCCCGGCGAACTTCGGCACCGGCACCGCCGGCCGCGACGCTGCTTCGCGCGTCGTGGCGGCCGCGTTGTCCGAGGCACCCGACCGGGCAAACATCTGCTTGACCGGCGCCTTCAGCATGGCATCGCGCTGCCGCCAGAACATATGGAAGACGCTGTCCAAGCACCGCACGGAATCACAAGCGTCCCGCTTCGCGCGCCATGCGGCAAGGTCGGCGTTCTGCATGGCGCCCTTGCGCAGCATCCGCTGCTGTTCAGCATAGATCTGCTCGTAACGCTCCGACAGCATGGTGTATTCGCAGATCAGGTGTTCCTTGCGGGCGCCCGCTGCCCCAGCACGCGGCTCGCACCCAACGCCGCTGCCGTAAGGCTCTGCGCAACGCGCCAATGCACCGCCCAAAGGGGCCGTACAGGCGATATCCGACGCGTACGCGCCTCTTGCGGCAAAAACGGCCAGCAGCCCTGCCGGGATCAGCAGGGCCGTGCGCCCGTTCAGTCTTTCCATCGTCAGCCCTTGAAGCCGATGCCGGACTTTCAACGTAGTCGATGGCGTGCCCGCGCCCAAGCGGGGATTGCGAGATGCGTGTGGTGCCGCACTCACCCGGTGCGACTGAGAACGCCGACGACGGACGTACGCTCCAGATCGGTGAACTGGGGGCGGCGCAAGGTGCCTTCCATCGAGATGGAAGGCAAGGCCGGCGGCTCGGCAATGCCAGCGGACTGACCCAACGTTGTCACGATGCCGCTGCCAAGCGCACGGTCACATCATCACGAACCGGCCTTGTAGTTCGTCTCCTTCACGATCTTCTTCCACCGTGCCGTGTCCTGGGCAATGACGGTCGCGAACTGTTCGGGTGTGCTGCCCACGGCGTCATAGTCGATCGCGGCCAGCTTCTCCCGGATCTCGGGCAGTGCGACGATGCGGGTCACCTCCTTGTTCAGGCGCGTGATGATTTCCTTGGGCGTGCCCGTCGGGGCCAGCAGGCCTGCCCACGAACCGAAGGCCATGCCGCTATATCCGGCTTCCTGCATGGTCGGCACATCGGGCAGCGCCGGCGAGCGCTTGTCCGACAGCACCGCCAGCGGGCGCAGCTTGCCGGCCTTGATCATCGCCATCGAGTTGAACGGGTCGATCGTCATGTCGACCTCGCCCGCCACCACGGCCTGCATCTGCGGGCCGGTGCCTTTGTAGGACACGCTGACGACGTCAGGCGTGCCCGCGGTCGCTTTAAAGCTGGCGCCGATCAGCTCGATCATGCTGCTGCCCGCCGACAGGCTCAGCGGCCGGGTCTTGGACTTGGCCAGCGCTACGAATTCCTGCACGGTCTTGGCCGGCACTGACGGGTGCACCACCATTACGAAGCCAATATTGCTGATCAGCGAGATCGGCTCGAAGCTCTTGAGCGGGTCGTAGCTGGCCTTGTAGATCAGCGGGCTCAGTGTCTGCGCCCCTGCCGTGTTGAGCAGCAAGGTGTAGCCGTCGGGCGCGGCGCGCGCCACGGCGTCGGTACCGATGATGCCGTTGGCGCCGGGCCGGTTTTCCACTACCACCGATTGCTTCAGCGCCTCGCCAAGCTTCTGCGAGATCAGGCGCGCCACAACGTCGGTGGCGCCGCCCGGGGAGAACGGCACGACCATGCGGATCGGCTTGCTGGGATAGGTGTCGCTCCAGGCCAGCGCGGGCATGGCGCCCAGCACGGCCGCACAGAGCATCAGGCGGCGACGGAAATTCGGCTTCATAGGTGTGTCTCCACTACTGCGTTGATCGGATGCGCTCGGTCGGGCCGCACCGCTTTTTATTCATATTTATGAATTCGATTTTACGCATATGAAGTTCCGCGTCAATGTGGGTATCCACGGACGCGTAGGGCCACTGGTGTCGTTATTCCGCAAACAGGTCGCAGCGGATGTGTCTGGCCACCACCGACATTCAGCCAGCCCGCATTGGCCAAGACTGGCCTCTCCTCACCGTAATTTTCTTTTTATTTTCAAATACTTGGTCGACAAATGAGGCGGTGAACGCGAGGCTGGCACACCCCATGCATATATGACTGCGAGCGCAACACCCGATGCCCTCTAAACCCAAGCCAGACCAGCACCCTCAAGGAGTTTCATCATGTCCCTCACCATCCAGAATCTGCCCGTCGAACAAGACCTCGACCACGCCAAGATGAGCGCCGTGCGCGGCGGCAGCCTGTTCCTGAACAGCGGCATCAACGCGATCATGGGCGGCTCCGGTGTGTCCTTCGCCAGTCCCAACATCATCGTCGCCCCGGTCACCCAGGTCGATGCCTCGACCCGCACTAACGTCGACCTCACGAGCATCAACAACCTGCTCAACAACGTCGGCGGCATCGTGCAGGCCGCGCAGCACTAATTCCCCAGCCAGTCCATCTCGTTCATCCAGCCTACCCAGGAGACCATCATGTCCTTGACCATCCAGAACCTCGCCCTCGAACAAGACCTCGACCACGCCAAGATGGGCGCCGTGCGCGGCGGCAGCATCTTCGTGAACTCCGGCACCAACGCCATCGTCGGCGGCAGCGGCGTGTCGTTCGCCAGCCCCAACACGATCTTCGCCCCGGTCACGCAGGTCGATGCGTCGACGCGCACCAACGTCGACCTCAAGACCACGACGAACACCATCAACAACATTGGTGGCATCGTCGCGGCGCTGCAGCACTGAGCGGTGCAAGGCAGTATCCGGCGGGCGGTGTACCACCGCTCTGCCCGCCCTCTGCCTGACGCAACAAAGACCGCCCGTCAACGGGCGGTCTTTGCATTTGCCGTGATGGATCTTGATTGCCGCGCAGCAGGCTCGCTCACTAGCGCACTAGTATTCCAGCTTGGGATACCAATCCTTGCCCCGCCCCTCCGGCGTGGTGTCCAGCAAGCTCCACAGCGGATCCAGGTCCGGTGCACCGCGAGGGTCCTGTCCAGGGTCGGGCGGAATGCCGAACAACTCGCCGCTCCAGAAATGCCGGATCTGGCCGTCCCGGCGTGTGAAGACCGTATAGGCCGGCATGTCGGCATCTTCAGGATTCACGTAGTCGCGCGTGAAATCGCCATCAACGTCCGCATAGACCTTCAGCTTCGTCCAGCCACGGGCACGCCTGGCGGCCACAAGCCGGTCGATGGGCGAGCGGGCCACCATCGCCAGCGCCACGCGCTGCTCGATATCCGGCACCTTGTGGTCCCACGATGCCATGATCGATGTGCACATCGGGCAAGGCTTTTCCCGCTGTGGCCCGAACATGTAGCTGTAGATGACCAGCGTGTCCTTGTCGCCGAACAGGTCGGCAAGCGTGACCGGGCCGCTTTCACTCTGGAACGTATAGCGCTTTGTCACCTCTCCGCCTGGTGGCAGCCTGCGCCGCTGCTGCGCCACGCGCTCGATATGGCGGCGTAACTCGATCTCCTCCGCCAGCAGCGCATTGCGTGCCTGACGGTATTCCGCGCTTTCATTGGGGAAGCGGATGGGGTTGCGCTGCGCCAGTTCAGTCGCGGGAACCAGCTCTTCCTTTGCATTCATGTCGACCCTCCTTCATCTCGGTCGCACCATGGCCTGTGCGGGACTCCCCCCTTGGGGCAGATGTCCACACACTGGTTGGCCCTGTCCTGGTTCGTTGCGAACGGCGCCCAATTGTTCCGCTCAATATGCGCGCGCCGAGCGGCGCACCACCCACGGGGCTGGCGAGTGTCTGCCCACGGCAAACATGCCACCAAATCCCTGTCGGTCCTACGCAGACAGCGCGCGGGTGGCCAAGGATCATCAGCGTGCCAGACAGTTGCCCTTTTCTCTTTTATTTTCAATGGGTTGATCGACTCGCGTCGTTTCCGGACCGGAGCTGGCACACCCCATGCGTATATGACTGCGAGCGCAACATCCGATGCTCACCAACCCAAGCCAAACCAGTACCCCCAAAGGAGTTACATCATGTCCCTCACCATCCAGAACCTGCCCCTCGAACAAGACCTTGACCAAGCCAAGATGGGCGCCGTTCGCGGCGGCAGCATCTTCGTGAACTCCGGCACCAACGCCATTGTGGGCGGCGCCGGCGTGTCGTTCGCAAGCCCCAACACGATCTTCGCCCCGGTCACGCAAGCCGATGCCTCGACCCGTACCAACGTCGACATCAAGACCGTGACCAACACGATCAACAACCTGGGCGGCATGGTTGCAGCCCTGCAGCACTAATCCAGCCCGTCCAGCTCATTCAGCCTACCCAGGAGACCATCATGTCCTTGACCATCCAGAACCTCCCGCTCGAACAAGACCTCGATCACGCCAAGATGGGCGCCGTACGCGGTGGCAGCGTCTTCGTGAATTCCGGCACCAACGCCATCGTGGGCGGCAGCGGCGTGTCGTTCGCCAGCCCCAATACGATCTTCGCTCCGGTCACGCAGGTCGATGCGTCGACCCGCACCAACGTCGACCTGAAGACCATGACCAACACGATCAACAATGTGGGGGGAGTCGTCGCGGCCTTGCAGCACTGAGCCGCGCGCCAGGAACGGAGAAACGGGCGCTAGTCCGCGCCCTCCGTTCCGCAGCGGGGCCGGCGCCATCGTGGCCGGCTCATCGAGAGAGACCGTCCCACCGGGGACGGTCTCTTCATTTCCGTGTGCACACAGGCACGGCACTCGCCGATTGAGTCGGTGCACGAGGCGAGTTACAGTCTCATCCGCTCCAGGGCATCCGGCCCCGGGCACTAATGAGCGGGATGACGGCGCCAGGCGAGCTTGCCGGCAATGCATGCCCCCGCCGCCGGAGATCAGGGCATGAAAGCGTGGATCGCAAAGAAGACAGCCGACGTTGGCCTTGCCATCGCTATCACCGTGGGCGTGGCAGCGTCGGCCGCACCGGCCATCGCGGCCGGTCCCGGCACGCTCACCATCTCCGCCGGCACGCAACAGCGAAGCTGGACCGCCGATCAGCTGCTGCACGATCCGCGCGTCACGGAT
Organism: Cupriavidus pinatubonensis; assembly: GCF_019602855.1. Taxonomy (GTDB): domain Bacteria; phylum Pseudomonadota; class Gammaproteobacteria; order Burkholderiales; family Burkholderiaceae; genus Cupriavidus; species Cupriavidus pinatubonensis. The sequence continues at coordinate 2,639,916 of NZ_CP080766.1, read as the reverse complement.
ATCACCATTGACGACGAGAACCTGAAGCAGCGCATGACGCTCAAGGCGATCCCGTTCGCTGCGCTGCTTGCGGGCCTGCCAGCGAGGCCTGACGGCACCGCCACGACCGCCGCAAGCGATGGCTATGTATCGCACCTGCCGATGCGCGCGCTGCTGGCTGACGGCAAGGCGCAGCCCCGCGCATGGCTGGCGGTGGAAAACCCCGCTGCCCCGTGGCCAATGCTCCGGGGCCAGGGCATCGGGCCTTTTCGCCTGGTCTGGACAGCGCCGCCCGGCCGTGCCGAGACAGTCACCGAGAGCTACTGGACCTATAACATCGAGCGCATCGACATTGCGGGGTCGCCCGGCGAGCGCTATCCGGCCATCCGGCCAGCCGCGGGGCAGCCCGCCGACGGGCCGGTGATGCGCGGCTTTGCCGCCTACCAGCGGGTCTGCCTGTCCTGCCACTCGCTGAACGGCGCCGGGGATTCGCACCTTGGCCCCGACCTGAACATGCCGTACAGCCCGGTCGAATACCTTGGCGACGACAAGCTCGCCGGGCTCATCCGCAATCCGCAGTCGTTGCGCTGGTGGCCGGAAGCGCGCATGCCATCGATCGACCAGCACACGCTGCCGGATGCGGAACTCAAGGACCTGCTCGCGTATTTCCATCACATGGCGGCAACGCGCAAGCCCGTGGCACCGTCTGCCGAACGCAAGCAATAAAGCCTTTCTTTGGTCCAGGCTTGGGCTCGGCGAACACTGGACTATGCGCCACATCCCAATGCCTTCCCCGCGATCGGATAAGATACGCCCCGTTTTTGCCAACAAACGGAGTGAATCAGTGATCCAGCCCACGCCTGTATTCAAGGACAACCTCGCCCAGATGCCCGGCATCGACGGTATCGCGCGCATCGAACTGATCGACGGTAGCGGCGCGGTGGTAGCCAGCATCGAGAACCAGCCGGGCAAGCAGGGCTCGCTGGCCGTGTATCACACCCTCCAGCAGGCATTCGGCACGCTGGACGCGAAGGCCGCAGAGTACGGCCTGGCGCTGTTCGCGGAACACACTGCCGACGCGCGCAACCGCCCTGGCGCGCACCCGAACGTCGACCGCCTGCTCGCCATCGCCGCAGGCGCGGACGCGCTGCGCATCCACGTGGTCGCCAGCGCCTGACCCGGTCCGGCTATCAAGTGACCGCATCGAATCGCCGTAAAACTCTCCAGAGTTTGCCCGGAGAATTCCCCAGATGAAGAAGGCTTTCCTGCTCGCCGCCGCGCTTTCCGCGTCCCTCGCCCATGCCGAGCCACCAGGCAACGTGGCCGCTCCGCTTGGTCTCGAACTCGGCACGACGCGGTGCGCGCGGCTCACGCCCGGCCCGAACCGTGTCACGACCGGGAAGGCGCAATGGGCCGGTGGCGATGCCATCGAGATCAAGAACCTGGATCGCTTCAATTTACCGGGCCTGAGTCGGGCCATCGTCAACTGCGATGGGCAGGATACGGTGGCGCTCGTGACTCTTACGTTCGACCGCTCGTCGCTTGACGAAGTCGCCGGCAAGCTGGACGCGCGTTATGAGTCCAGGCGGAAGACTGAGGCCAATGCCGAGAATGCCTATTCGGAATGGGCGGCGGCGAATGGCAGCCTTGAATTGCTTTATGCGCGCGATGGCAAGCAGTTCACGGTGGCGTATTGGGCCAAGGGCGCCAAGGCGAAGTATTTTGGATACAGTGGGACGGTCGAGAAAAAGCCGGCTGCTGTGGTAGCGCCTGCCCCTAAAGTGGCTGCCCCGCTTTGAGCGCCTGGGTTCTTGTTCTTTGGGACGCGGGTTCTTCGTCAGCGTTGCTGCGGGCAGAGTCCTGGTCCGTGCACGCGGGCGACCCTGCATACCGTTCAAAAAGCCTAAGCTACCGGCACAGCGACATCAACTGGACCCACGCGAGCGCATGTGCCGGCTCCAGCCACTCCACCAATGCCACCGTGCACAGCGCCGCCAGTCCCAGCGCAGAGAGCCATGCACCCAGCATCGGACCCCGGCGCGGTGTCATGACCGCGCCGGCACAAAGCCGCCCCGCTGGATCTGCCGGTCATCGATCGGGCAGTGCAACGCTGCGTACAGCGCCAGGCCGCCAGCCATCACCTTCCATGAGCCGAAACGGTCGGCCAGCATGCCGGTGAACGGCTGCACCAGTCCCCAGGTCAGGTTCTGCACCGCCATCGCGAAGCCGAACGATTCGCGCGTCCAGCCGCGCTCGGCAATGATTGGGAGCAGGAACAGTCCCTGCACATGGCGCACGCCCAGCGCCAGTCCCATCAGCACGCCGCCGGCGAGCACCAGCACCCGAAGCTGCCGCCACCACGGCGTGGCGCCCGGCGAGGAAGCGGTGGCAGTCGAAATCAAAGAACGCTCCAGCCACGCGGCTACCGGCGGGCGAGCCAGCGCGGCATGCTTCGCTTCAACCAGTACGACCAGGTGATCCACGCCGCGCTGGCGGGGCAAGGCATTGCGTTGGGCAGGCTTGAACTCATGCGGCCGTTGATTGAAGGCGGCCAGTTGGTGATCGTGCCGACCATTCGGTCGGCACCGCCAAGCCCGAACGCTTACTGGCTGATCTTCGCCACGCCAGATCCGCGCAATGATGTCAGGCGCGTGGCCGAATGGATCTGCGAACAGGCCGAGCAAACCGTCAGGATGTCCACGCATCCCGCAACCACCTGAGCCACGGCACGGCAACGCGGTGCCCCAGTGACGGCGCATCGATCTCGCACAATGCGGGGCCCGCTCCGTGCAGAGCGGCAACAAACACCTCGGCGTCGCGGCGCAGCCGATAGCGCTCGCCCGGCGCAAGCACGACGTCCTCGGATGTTCGGTCCCGCGTTTCGAACGTCAGCCACACGCTGCCGCCGCGGCAGGCCAGTTCCACGCCGGCTTGCAGTTGCAGGCGCCGGCATTCCGCTTGAAGGGTGAAGATGCTAGGCATGAAAGGCTCCAGTAGGCCTTTCCATTGTGCGAATCCGCACGAACCCCTGCCATGAGCAATCCGTCGGCGTGATATGCATCGTCGGCATGTGACGCAAGGCCGCGAATGTGCAGCGAGCACCACAGACCTTGTGCGTCCCTGTTTTGCGGTTAATATGTTTTTCACAAGCCTGAAAGATGCAGTGCGTCACATTTTCTCGTAGGGACACCTATGCGGCTAGCTGACTTCATCTTGCGCAACATCGAGCCCATTCTGGAGGAGTGGGAGACGTTTGCGGCCTCTCTGCTACCGGCCGCGAAGGATCTGGATTCGATGGCCTTGCGCGACCATGCGCAACAGATCCTGCAGGCGATCGCGCACGACCTGACAATGCCCCAGACGCGCGACCAGCAGCGCCAGAAATCTCTGGGCCGTGCTCCGCAACTGAGCGGCGCACCCGAGACTGCCGCGCAAACCCATGCGGTCCTGCGCGCGAGAAGCGGCTTTAATATCAACCAGCTGGCTGCCGAATATCGTGCACTTCGCGCCAGCGTCCTGCGCTTGTGGATGGACCAGTGCGAGTCGGTTGCCCCGCATCTCGACGACATGATCCGGTTCAACGAGGCCATCGACCAGGCTCTGGCAGAATCGGTCAGTTTTTTCAGCATGCAAGTCGAGCAGGCGCACAACTTGCTGCTAGGCATGCTTGGGCATGACATGCGCAGTCCCCTGCAAACCATCCGGATGACGGCCTCCTATCTTGCCGCGCTGAACGCGGGCGAAGCCGTTTCAGATGCGGCGGCGCGGCTGATCCGCAGCGGTGCGCGCATGCAGACGCTTCTGGACGACCTGTGCGACTTCAACCGGACCAAGCTCGGCCTGGGCGTCAACATCAGCCCGCGCGATGTCGATCTGGCCGAGGTTTTTGTTGATGTCGTGGACCAGTTGCGTGCGTCCCATCCCGGCCGCCAGATCGATCTCGAGTTGACTGGCAACCTGCAGGGATACTGGGACGGTCAGCGCCTGCAGCAACTGCTGGGCAACCTTGTGCTCAATGCCATCAATTACGGTGCGCAGGACGCGCCGGTACGCGTGGTGGCAAGCGCGGACGATGACGAGGTGTGCTTTGAGGTCCGGAACATCGGGCCCGCCATTGACGAAGAGACACTGGAGCGCATGTTTGATCCGCTTCAGCGCGGTCCTTGCCACACCGCCGTCAGTGATGCCCAGGCGGGACTAGGGCTGGGCCTTTATATCGCCAGTGAAATCGCCAGGGCGCATCGCGGGTCCATCTACGTGCGTTCGGATAGTACAGAGACGGCGTTCGGCGTGAGGCTGCCGCGGCGCCCATAGCGGGGCGGGCGCCGCTTTTCAGCATTTATGCAACCTCAGCGCCGGCCGATCTCCTGCAGCATCCGCGTCACGAGGTACAGGCGCGGCACGATGGAATCGAGCTCGATGTACTCGTCGCGGGCGTGATAGCCAAAGCCTGACAGCCCGAAGCTTTCAACCACCACGGCCTTGCCCGATCGCGACGCAAAGCCCGCATCGGTGCCGCCACCGGTACCTTCGACGAGCCCCAGCCGGCGGCCATCGAGCTCGGCATAGATTTCCTGGGCACGCTGTGCCAGTGCGCGCCCGCGCGCGTCGGCAACGTAAGGCGGCCGCCCTGCTTCCATGGTCACCGTGGTGCGCGTGTCCGGGACCAGTTGGCTGGCATTGACCTTCTCCTGCAACGCGGCGCGCAGCTTCTCGTCGGCGCCGTCGGCGCTGATACGGACATCGGCGTAGGCAACCGCGCTATCGGGAATCTGGTTCCGCACCTGGCCCGCGCTCGCCTGCGTCCAGTTGAGTTGCGAGCCCGGAACCAGCTTTGCCGTGTCACGCGTCTGCTGAAGCTGGTAAGCGAGTTCCAGCAAGGCATTGTGGCCAAGGTCCGGTGCCGCGCCGGCATGCGACGCGCGCCCGTGCACATGCATGACGGCGCTGGCGGTGCCACTGGCACCGAGCAGCAGCGATTCTTGTCTGGCAACCGCCTTCGCCGCGTTGGGCTCGAAGGAGAGCACCACGTCATGCTGGTCGGCCAGTGTGGCAATCGTCCGGCCCGAGCCGCCCGAACCGATTTCCTCATCCGGGTTGAACAGCACGGTGATCTGCGCATAATCGCGCCAGCCGCGCTGCTTGAGTATCTCCAGCGAATGGACGATCAGCGCAATGCCGCCCTTGTCGTCGGCAATGCCCGGCCCGTAGAGCCGGTTGCCGTCTTCGCGTATGGGCTGCGTGGCGAGGATGCCAGCCGGGTAGACCGTATCCATGTGGGCGATCAGCATGATGCGCGCCTTGCCCGTGCCCTGGAGCGTGCCACGGATCATCGTGCCCGGCCCCTTCGCAACCGGCAGCCGTTCCACCTGCGCACCCAGCGCCTGCAGACGGCGCTCGGTATAGCTGGCCATCTGCGCAAGGCCTTCGGCGTTGGCACTGCCGGATTCGATCGACACCATCTCCTTGAGCGATTGCACGACCGCGGGCTGCGCGGCGCGCGCGGCATCCAGCAGCGCGGTATCGGCGTTACCGGCATTGCCGGCGGCCTGCGCGGAGCCGGTGGCACCAAGGGTCATGGCCGCGGCAGCGGCAACGGCGAACGGACGAAGGGCAAGCGGCATGAAGTCTCCTCTCGGCAGGTCATCACAAACCTGCCGATGCTAGCCGTTGCCTGACGAACTGGGAAGATGGCGGACGCCAAAGTCTGCGCGGGCGGCCGGTCTTTGACCGGAACCGCCCGCGAATATAGAGATAAAGCCGGAATCAGCCGCTCAGCTGCGCAGCACGATATGGTTGATGACGTTCTCCACGCCGTGCACGTACCACGCGTCGCGCTCGATCTGCTTGCGCGCGTAATCGGTGGCCGCGTAGCCTTCCAGCGTCACGACGTGGTTATCGGTGCGAACCGTGATGCGGCCCGCGTCGATGAACGGGTCGGTTTCGAGCACGAGCATCAGCGCTTCGGTGATCTCGTCGTCGCGGTCGGCCTCGTCGGGTGCCACCACGAGTTCATTGACCACGCAGCGGCAGCCGCGCGACCACCACGCCAGCACGCCGGCCAGGCGCATATGCGACAGGCTGATCACTTGCCCGGACAGCGTGACCACGCCGTTGCTGGCGGCCACTTCGATCCAGCCGCTGCGTTCGCCCACGGCTTCGCGCATGGCCTCAAGGTGCCCCTTGACCTTCGCACAGATCTTGAAATTGCGGAAATCGATCGCGTTAAGCAGTCGCTCGCACACCGCATCGCGCAGCTCGCCGTCACCCACGGGCGTGCCACCGTCGGCCACGCGCAGGTGGTCGATTACGCTCGTCACGCCGTCCACTCGCCGCACCATCGCGGCCGCGCGGGTTTTGTCGACAATGTCCGCCACCTCGCCCTCCAGGATCAGCGCGCCGTCGGACAGCCGCAACTGGATCGTGGGATTGAGGTGGTGACCCTGATAAGGCACATGTGCCAATGCTGCGCGCGCCTGCGTCAGCACCGCTTCGCTACTCTGCATGATGTCTGCCTCGCCTGATGGTCTGGAGCCCGGAAGGAGCGTGCCCCTGCCTGCAGGCACGCCTGGCGCGGCGCCCGCCTGCTACCAATGACCAGGAGACGGCCGGCACCGCCTCCCCATTATAGGAAGCGCTGTGCCGGCGTTTGCGTGGCGATCAGGCGGCCTGCGCACCCTGCGCTTCGCGTGCCTTGGCGACCTCCTGGTTGCGCAGGATAAAGCGCTGCACCTTGCCGCTGGGGGTCTTGGGCAGTTCCGGCACGAATTCGATTTCGCGCGGGTAGGCGTGTGCCGCCAGGCGCTTGCGCACGTGCAGGCGCAACTCCTCGGCCAGTTCTGGCGTAGGCCGGTATTGCGGATCGAGCACGACGAAGGCCTTGATCAGCTCGGTGCGCTCGGGATCGGGCTTGCCGATCACGGCCGTCTCGACCACGGCCGGATGCTCGATCAGCGCGCTTTCGACGTCGAACGGCCCGACCCGGTAGCCCGAGGTCGTGATCACGTCGTCCGCCCGGCCGATAAAGCTGATGCTGCCGTCGTCGTTGAGTTCGGCCGAATCGCCGGTCAGGTAGTAGTTGCCGACGAAGGCGCGCGTCGGCGTGCCGTGGTAGCCGGGGAACCAGCACATCGGCGACTGCGTGAGATCCAGCGCCAGCGTGCCCGGCTGGCCAGCCGGCAGTTCGCGGTTCTCGTCGTCAAGCACGACCACGCGGTGGCCCGGGCTGGCAAAGCCCGCGGCGCCCATGCGCACCGTATGCGACAGCGCATGGTGGTTGCACAGCACCATGCCGGTTTCGGTCTGGCCGTAGTGGTCGTGAATGGTCACGCCCAGCTCATTGGCGAACCAGCGGATGACTTCGGGGTTGAGCGGCTCGCCCGCGCTGCTGACCGCGCGCAGCTTGCCGCGCAGCGGGCCCGATACCGCCTTGCCGGCCGCGATCAGCAGCCGGTATGCGGTGGGCGAGCCCGCCAGGTTGGTGATGCCGTATTTCTCGATCACGCGGCACGTGCTTTCCACGCTGAACGGGCCGTCGTAGAACGTGGTCGGATGGCCCAGCGCCAGCGGGCCCGTGACCGCGTAGTACAGGCCATAGGCCCAGCCGGGATCGGCCAGGTTCCAGAACGCGTCCGCGTCGCGCAGGTCCACCGCATCGCGCATATAGCCCGCGAACGCGACGATGGCCTTCAGCGGCACCTGCAACGGCTTGGCCGGGCCCGTGGTGCCCGACGTGAACATCATCAGGAACGGGTCGTCGCCACGGCGCATGACGGGCTCGAATTCGGCGGGCTGGCGGTCCACTTCGGCCCAGAAGCTGAAGTCCCCACGCACAAGGCCGCGGCCCTTGGCGCCGGCCACGGTGACGATGGGCGGGCAGTCGGCAACGTCGTCCAGCTTGCTGCGATTGGCGCCGTCGGTCACCACGAACTTCGCACCCGACGCATTGAGCCGGTGTTCGATGGCCTTCGGGCCGAACGCCGTAAACAGCGGCTGGTAGACCGCGCCAGCGCGCCAGGTGCCGAGGATGGTGGCCAGCAGTTCCGGCGTGCGCGGCAGCAAACCCGCCACGCGATCACCGGGTTGCACGCCTTGGGCCTTCAGGAAGCCCGCGACTTTTGCGGACAGGGCCTTGAGCTGGGCGAACGTCCAGGTTTCGGACGTTCCGTCGCGCCCCTCCCAGAACAGCGCGATGCGGCCCGGCAGCGCGTGCCGGTCGCAGCATTCCACGCAGGCGTTCATGGCATCCAGGCTGCCGTGCAACTGACGGCTGACGGTGTCCTGGTACGAAAATCCGGCAAAGGTCTCGGTGTAATCGCGCATGATGTCTCCAACCTTGTCATCTGTGTTCTACGGCGCGCTGCGTCGAGGCAAGCGCCTGGCTGCAGCAGTGTGGTTCACCGCTTTGCACACGGCAATAGCCTATTGCGCCAGCACGGCTGACGCTTTTTGCCATGTGGGCGTCCTACAGCACTTGCGGCAACTGCGTGCGTCCGTGAAGGTTGACGCATGCCGGATGCGGGGCTAGACTGCGCGCTGTTTAAAGCCTTGGGGTTCCAAATTGGACTCAGCCAGTTGTCCTGACGGACATCGCCGGTAACCCTCGCCAGACCCCCATCCTTTTTCGCTGCTGATGTTTCCATCGGCAGTGCATCACAGGGCCACTGTCTGGCAAGTCGTTGCCTGACGGTGCGCATCGATCGCGGCATTCGCCGCGGCCCTTTTTTTCCCGCACCTCACAATTTGTATCGCATGTCGGCCCGCTCGTGCCGCGAGCCGCCGCGCATGCCGTTTCGCCATGTCGCCGGCGCGCGCCCCATACAGTATGCGCGCCGCTGCCCGTGGCGGTAGCCGTGCGCCCTTCGCCGTTCCTCGTTCGCCAGCCTTGCTGGCACACGCGGTGGCGCACGCCGATCCACGCTGACCGGAGCCTCTCCATGCCCGACGACCCTTGCAGTCCCTTACCGAAGCCGGCGCGTAGCGGCGTCCTCCCGCGCGCCGTTCCCGAATCCTCCCGGTTCCGGCCGCCGCAACCATGACCTCTGGCGCCGGATCGGGAATTCACCGGAGACCCGACATGAAGTTCTCGATCCTGCTGCCTGACTTCCGCCACACCGAGGTTGCCGCGCACGACGCCGACCGCCTGCGCGCCATGCGCGAACTGGCTCGCCCGGGACGCAACCTGCGCCGAATCGTGGTGCGCCTGCGCGTGATGCTGCGCGGCTGGCGCGTGCAGCCACGTTGAACGGCCCCGGTCACGTGCCGGCCTCGCCCTCCCTGATCAGCGTGGCGGAGATGGCTTCCGCCACGCGAGTCTTGTAGGACAGCCTCCACTGAACATCGCGCGCGCGCTCCATAAAATGAAAGGGTCCGGCGCACTGTATGGCGCGCCGCCTTTTGCCTGGGAGGAGCCGAGCGATGCGAGCATCGGATACCTGCTGCGCCGAGGCCGCCGTGGCCGGTGGCGTCGCGGACGACACCGAAATCGCGCTGCGCGAGGCGGGGCTGCGCCACGTGGACGACAGCACGCCCGGCATCACGCGGATACGGCGCGGCAGCGGCTTCAGCTATGTCGACCCAAAGGGCAATCGCGTACGCGACGCCGCCACGCTCGCACGTATTGCCACGCTGGCCATTCCGCCGGCCTATGAGGCCGTATGGATCTGCCCCGACCCCAGCGGACACCTGCAGGCCACAGGGCGCGACGCTCGCGGCCGCAAGCAGTATGTCTACCACCCCGACTGGGACGCGCTGCGCGACACCGACAAATACGGCCGCCTTGCGCAATTCGGCACGATCCTCCCGCGGCTGCGCGCGCGCGTCGAGCGCGACCTGGCGCGCAATGGCATGCCGCGCGAGAAAGTGGCGGCGGCCGTGGTGCGTCTGCTGGACGCCACGCTCGTGCGCGTCGGCACACCGCGCTATGCGCGGCAGAACCGCACCTACGGCCTGACCACGCTGCGGCCCCGGCATGTCACGGTGCGCGGCAGCCGGCTGCGGTTCCAGTTCACGGGCAAGAGCGGCATTACCCACGACGTATCCGTCAACGACCCGCGCGTCGCGCGCGTCGTGCGCAACTGCGCCGATCTGCCTGGCCAATGCCTGTTCAAGTACGTCGACAGCGACGGACAAGTGCGCGACATCGGCTCGACGGACGTCAATGCGTACCTGCGCGAAGTGACCGGCGGCGAATTCACGGCCAAGGACTTTCGCACCTGGGCCGGTAGCGTCCATGCGCTGGCGCTGCTGCGCAAGGTGGCTGCCGAGACCACGGAGCAGGAAGCCCAGCGCCGCAAGGCCGTGGCCGACGCCATCAAGACCGTGGCGCAACGCCTGCGCAATACGGTCGCGGTCTGCCGCAAGTGCTACGTCCACCCGGCGGTCATTGACGCGTTCCTTTCCGGCGAAGCGAATGCCGACGGTCCGGTTCGCGCGAGAACCCGCCTGCGGGCCGACGAAGCGCGCCTGCTGCGGTTGCTGGAGAAAACTGGCGCGGCCTGACGCGCCCGGGTGACATCAGCAGGTCGGAGGCTTTTCGATGAACCCGGGCAATCCGCGCGCCTTCGGGCTCTGGGCGAGTTGAAAGGCGCGTACCAGGGCGGCTGCGAACATCTCGGGCGAGTCCAGTGGCCCTTCCACATGCCGGCGGAAGAAGTCAGCCCATTTGAAATCCGGATACGCCTGCTTGACCTTCCGGTAGCCGCCGGCCAGTTGCACGAACGCCTCCAGGCTCCGATACGGATCATCGCGCATGGCGTGGATGCATTCCGGCAGTTCGCTCAGCGGCCGCCTGCGGCCGTGCTCGTCGTATGGATGGACCATGTGGTTGTCCAGCATCCATTCCCAGAACGCCTGCTCTTTCATGCTGCTCAGGTCCTTGCGGACGATGGCGGGCACGTGCGAAAGGCCGAGGTCATGCCAGGCGCGTACCCAGTGATGGTGGTCCACGACGTACAGCGCCTGCTCCGGCGCGATCACCACGTGCACGCGATGCTGGTCCAGGAAGGCGTGCCGCCGCGCCGGCGGCACGCGCCGCGTGACGTGCACCTTCTGCTGGACGTGGTACGCGCCCACGGTGATCTGGGTCGGGCGCAGCGCGTCGAGCGGCACCATCAGCTTGCTGTCGTCGCGAAGGGTCCTGGGCGCGCGCATGTGGTGCAGACGCGGCGGCGAGGTTACCGCCGCGTCCGTGCTCAACTCTTGTTTAGCGTGCGTTGCGGCGACGTATCCGCACCTTCGAGATGGCCGGCGACCGGACCCGCGCGCTCCGTGCCCTCGTTGCGCTGCACGCGCAGGCGGTTTTCGACCTCGGTCACGCCGAACACCGCTTCGGCGATTTCTTCGATCACGTACTTTTCCCGCCGTTCCTTCACCGTGCCTTCGAGCATCACCACGCCATTGGAAACCTGGACGGATACATCGGAGACATCGACGTACGGGTTCATCGCAAGCCGTTCGCACACGTCCTCGTGCACCCGCTCGTCCGGACGGCGATAGCCCTTGGGCCCGACCGGACGCCGTGCACCACCAGACATGCCGCTGCTGCGGCCGCGTCCGCCGCTATCCCGGCCATCGTCCTGGTAAACGCGCTGGCCGCCGCTGAAGGACTGGCCACCGCTGCGCGAATCGCCGTAGTAGCCGCTGCCGTAGGACGGCTGCCCGCCGCGCTGGCCACGGTCACGTGCCGCACCTTCGTCCCAGTGCATGGCGCGACCGCCGCGGCCGCCCTGCATGCGGCGCTCGTCGCCTCCGCCGCCCTGCCCGTAAGCAGACGAGCCACTGGAGGAATCGAAGCTGCCTTCATAATTGCCGCTGTCGTAACCGCCCTGTCCCATGCGGCCGCCGCGCTGGCGCGACTGCTGTTCATACTCGCGGTAACCGCTATCCTGTGCCTGGGGCCGGTAGCCGCCATAGGTGCCACTGTATGGATGGCCCTGCCCGCCCATGTCGGCGGCGCCATAGCTCTGCTCGCCCCAGCCGCCACGCGGCTGGCCCGCCGGCGTGTCCTGCTGATGCCAGGCACCGCCTTGCGAAGACCCCGAAGACCCGCCACGCCAGTCTTCGCCCCACTCCTGACCCCAGTCCTCGGAGCCGCTGCCACGGCTTTCCTCGGAGGGAGAGCGGCCCCGTCCCTGCTGCTCATACTGCGAGAGATCGCCGCCTTCATTGCTGCGGCCCTTGCGGAAGTTCCACATGTCTGCCTCCTTGCAATCCCGGCCGCGCGGAGTCCGATCCGTGGCCAGCGCCACGCGGTCGATACCGCACGCGGCCGCATCGAGTACCAGCACGCCGCAAGAACCGTGCCCCGCCATGCGAACCGGCCAGACGACCACAAGGCGTTGAGCAGAACTTTCACGTTCGCCCGCGCCACTGTAAGGATTGCCGGGCCGATGTAATGCTTACGGCCGTTTCGCGACAGAGGCCGCACACGTACCCACGCCCCCGCGCGGCACGAAACTTGCGCGATCCGACCGGGACGACATCCTCAGGAGCCATCCATGTCTACGCCCAAAGAGCTGCCGCCGCAGCATCAGGAACGTCAACCCGGTCTGGAAAGCGCCATGCACCCGAAGCCCGACAGCGGCGCCGACGACTATGTGGGAAGCGGGCGGCTGAACAACAAGGTCGCGCTGGTGACCGGCGGCGACAGCGGCATCGGCCGAGCCATCGCCGTGGCCTTCGCGCGCGAGGGTGCCGACGTCGCGATCGCATACCTCGATGAACACAGCGACGCCAGGGAAACCGTCCGGCTCGTCGAAGACGCCGGCCGCAAGTGCGTCTCGCTTGCCGGTGATCTCGCCGACGTCAGCCATGCCGAAACTGTCGCGGCGCGCGTGGTCGACGCCTTCGGCCGGCTCGACATCCTGGTCAACAACGCCGCGGAACAGCATCCGCAGCCGTCGCTTGAAGACGTGGAGGCAGAGCAGGTCGAGGCCACGTTCCGCACCAATGTCTTTGCGATGTTCCACCTCACGCGCGCGCTCCTGCCTCACTTGCAGAAGGGCGCGGCGATCCTCAATACAACGTCGGTCACCGCCTACCGTGGTAGTGCACATCTGCTGGATTACTCGGCCACCAAAGGCGCCATTGTCTCGTTCACGCGCTCGCTGGCTCTGCAGGTCGTCAAGCGCGGCATCCGCGTCAACGGCGTTGCGCCGGGACCGATCTGGACACCGCTGATTCCGTCCACCTTCACGGCCGAGGAAGTTGCCGAGTTCGGCAAGAAGACGCCCATGGGCCGGCCCGGCCAGCCGTTTGAAGTGGCAGCCGGCTATGTGTTCCTGGCGTCCGACGCGGCCAGCTATATCACGGGGCAGATCCTGCATATCAATGGCGGCGAGGTGGTGAACGGATAGCGGCCGGCACAACCGCCAACGGCCCGGCGGCACGAAGCATCGATTGCAGGAGCAGCATCATGTCACCGATCGTATTCGGGTGGTTCGACACCATGGCGAAAGCCCAGGAAGCGGAGCGCACGCTGCACGCGCGCGGATTCTCCGTGTGGGAGGTCTCGGTCTTTTCCGCAGTGGCGCAACCGCCCGCGGACGCACGCGAAGCCGGCGCAGAGACCCGCGTGGTGCTTGCTGTCTGCGCGAACCGGGGCAACGCATCTGTTGCCACCGACGTTCTGCGCGAAGCCGGCGCGCGCGATCCTGAGCGCACGCAGGGCCAATGGGACACCGGGCGGTGGACCGACTTCGATGCCGCCAGGCACGGCACACAGGGAACGCCCGGCCGCGTTGCACCGCCTGTGGCGCGCGAGGCAGTAGAGTGCGAAAGCACCGGCAATGAAGATCCTGGAAGCGAACTGGAACATTATGTCGATCATCAGCGTTCCAGCGAGGACTAGGCGCCGGGGCAAGGCGATTGCGGAGCTCGCGCGGCTGCGCCCTACCCAGCTCACGCTTGGCATTCTCCACATGCGCCACAAGATGGCCGTCACCCGCAAGCACCAGGACAGCGGAGACCGCGCCGCGCTGCGCCGGTTCCTGCGCTGCCACCGCGTCAAGACCGTGTCCGGGCCTGGCGGCACGCTGTTCATCATCGACCATCACCACTGGGCCCGTGCGTGGCTGGAACTGGGGTTTCGCCGCGTGCCGGTGCGCATCCTGCACGACCTGAGCGGGCTCAGTCCCACGGCGTTCTGGAAGCGCATGCGGGCACTTGGCTTCGTGCATCCGTATGACGAACTGGGCCAGCGGCTCGGCATCGATGCGTTGCCGGCCACCGTCATGGGCATGCGCGACGACCCCTACCGCAGCCTCGCCGCATTCGCCCGGCAGTCCGGCGCGTATCGGAAGCCACCCGATGCGTATGGCGACTTTCGCTGGGCCGGCTTCCTGCGCGAGCGCATCGAAGAAGACATGGGCACGATCGGCGGCTTTGCGCTGGCGCTGTCGCAGGCCATCCGGCTCGCGCGCGGCAGCGCCGCCCGGCGCCTCCCTGGCTATTGCGGCGGCGCTGCCTCCTAAACCACGGGCATCGCAAGTAACGGGCCGGATGGAACGTATCAAGTCCTGTAGCACCGCAGGAAACGTGCCAACCCTTCGCGCACCGGTCGGGTCGCTAAGGTGCCACACGCTCCACGCAGGCGCGCGCATGGCCGCTTCGACGACGCCAAAGTAAGACGCCATCCGACGGCTACGTACGTCGCGGCCGTGTACAACACAGGCATGGTTGTCCCAATAAGGTGTCCGCAATGTCCAGCCCCAACTGCTACGTCCGCGTGTTCCAGACCGAAGCCGGCCAATGGTCAGTACGATCCGATACGCCAGGGACCGGCGACGTCGACTATCCATCGCAGGGCGATGCGATTACCGCCGGCGTCCACATGGCGATGGCGGAGGGGGCATTGCTGACGATCCACGCAGCCAATGACGCGAAGACCAAGAGCGAGATCGACTTCGCCGGTTGCAGCGCGCCGCGGGTAGCTTCGATCGCGTGATGACATTGCATCTAGCGTTGCTGTTCCTCCTTCCGTAATCCTGCCAGGCCTGCTTGAGCCTACTTGGGCCGTGGCGCGTCCAGATCGCAGCCGACTGCTGGCAGTTCGCCCTGGCGGCGCAGCTTCACCGCCTCGGCCAGTGCAGCCCCAACGTTTTCCACTTCGTGCTGCACGCCCGTGTCCGCATCCAGCGCGCGATGCGAGGTCGCGTAAGGCGCGTAGTAACCGATAAAGCGGTCGAGCTGCGACTTGGTGCCGGCGTCGATGAGTCCCATCCACCCCAACCAGTCGCTCAGCGCCCGTCGCACGCTTTCCACGCCGGCCACGTCGCCATGTACGACGAGCCCGTAGGCCCGCCCCGCGAGATGCTTGGGATAGTCCCAGCCTTTCAACTCAAGCGCCTTCGCCTGCGCCACGGTCTTGCCGTGCGTGCTGCTCGGGTCCGGGTTGCCGCCGTCCGCGCAGACCAGGCGGTCCATCATCAGCTTGAGCGGGCTGGCGGCCTGATACCAGTACGTCGGCGTCACGATCAGCACGCCATGCGCGGCTACCCACTTCGGATAGATGTCGTTCATCCAGTCATTGACCTGCCCCAGCGCATGGTTCGGATAGCAGCTGCAGGGCCAGTGGCACAGCGGCATGGCCGTCGATACGCAACCCTTGCAGGGATGGATGTGGCGGTCAGGGTCGGAGGCGAGCAGGCTCAGGTCGAGCGTGTCGACCGTCATACCCAGCGCCTCCATGCGGGCGCGGGCCAATCCGGCCAGGCGCCACGACTTCGATACCTCGCCCGGACACGTGAAGTCATTGCGCGACGCGCAGATCACGAGCAGCACGCGCGGTGGCCCGGCAGGATCGTCATGCCGGCGCTGGGCGTCCCGCACGGCATCGCGCGCCTGCCGCCACTCCACTGACAGGTCGTAGTCAGGATCGGCGGCGCCTGCACCGGCTTTCTCCGTCACAGGCGCCTTGCGGCCCTGGCAGTAGGCGTCCCAGGCGATGGCCTCGAGGCGGTCGATTGCGGCGTCTTCCTTGCGGAAGGCCGGATCGAAGTACCTGGCACGAAACCGCTCGCGAAACGCCTCGCGGGACAGGGATTCCGTGACTTGCCCCTTGCGTACGTCGTTTGCAGCTTCCGTATCGGCCTTCGTTTTGGCTTTGTCTTTATCGGGCACAGTCATGTGGGGCCGCGGGAATCCGCCCGCTAGCCCTGT
Source organism: Cupriavidus pinatubonensis (assembly GCF_019602855.1). Taxonomy (GTDB): domain Bacteria; phylum Pseudomonadota; class Gammaproteobacteria; order Burkholderiales; family Burkholderiaceae; genus Cupriavidus; species Cupriavidus pinatubonensis. Next base: position 2,623,779 of record NZ_CP080766.1, on the reverse strand, counting down.
AGTTGTCCATTGGATGCCGCGAGCCCCCGTCGACAGGAAGGCGTGCGACCGAGCGCGATGCGCGGTTCATGGCGAATCCTTCGTGCCCTTTTCCGTCTTTTCCTGCGTCGATTGGTGCTGTGCCTGCGTGCGTCCCACGCGGACCTGGTTGTCGACATCGCGCACGCCAAACACCCCATCGGCAATCTCTTCGAGGCGGTACTTCTGACCGCGCTCCCTGACCTGCCCGCTCAGCGTCACGATGCCGCCGGCCACCGAGACCTCGATGTCGTGCACGTCGAAATGGCTGTGGGCCAGCCGTTCGCACACATCGTCCTGAATACGTGCGTCAGACCGCTGATAGCCCTTGGGGCCGGTCGGCCGATGATGGCGGGTCGTAACATGCTCCGGCTGCCCGAAGTCCAGCGGTTCCCACTGTGGCCCGCGGCCGGCGAACGGGATGTAGCCGCTTTCGCCCTGCCATTCGCCGGTGGGGCCGCGTCCGGTTCCCCACTCGTCGCGCAGCGTGCGCGTTTCCCGCGCCAGTTCGTTGCGGTAGCGTGGCTCGCCGCCCTGGTGCCAGTCTCCGTGGAAATTGCGTTCGGGATCGTGCCGGGCCGCAGCGGCGCGTCGCTCCGGACCGTCGTCGCGGCCGCCGCGATTCTGCGGATTGCGGGGATAGCGCGCTTCCCCGTACTGGCCATAGCGGCCTTCGCCATACGCAGCCTGGGACCAGTGGCGGTCCGGCTGTTGCCCTTCGCCGCGTGCGCCCCGCTGCTGCGGCCCACGCTCGCCCTGATAGCCATGCCGCGTCTCGGGCGACGTAGACCAGCTGTCCGGCGGCTGCCGGCTTCCTGCCTGCCAATGCGGTGCGCCATTGTCCCGGTTGCTGGCGAACATGCGTTGCCTGCGCGCCACGTAATCGTCCCGATCGTCCGGGTTGTCTGGCCAGTCCTCTTGCGTCGCGCCATAGCGGCGACGGTCCCCGTATTCGCCTTGGTTCATCGATGGCTCCGGTTATGCATGGGTGGAATCCGGGCCTGGCGTCGATGCGCGGGCCCGTGTGTTACGCCGTCGCAGCAAGTTCCGTACCGTCCTTGCTATGCGCGCTCGCAGCGCCACGTCTGGCCGGCCCTGCCGTGCGATTTACATCGGTATCGGGAAAAGTTGCAGACATCTGCACGGCGCTTCCCGTCAGCCGGCCACTGCCCGGAACGCCGCTTGCCAGTCCGATACGAAGCGGCCAATGCCGAAGCGCTCGCGCGCGGTGCGCGCCGCGGCCTGCCCCCAGCGGGCCGCCAGCACCGGCTCTTCGAGTAGCGCCCGCATGACTTCGACCAGGCTGTCCGTGCGCGTATCGATATAGCCATTGGTGCCATTGCGGATCACCGTGGAGAGTTCTGTCGTCGCCAGCCCCACGACCGGCATGCCGATCATCATTGCCTCTACCAGGGCAAGGCCGAGGCTGGTGTAGCGGATCGGGTGGAAGAAAAACCGGTATCGCGCCATGAACGCCGCGAGTTCGTCGTTGGGAATCTCGCCGAGCCCGCCCGATGCCTCGGCTTCCATGCCGACGAGATCTAGCGGAACGAGGCGCCGCACGTCGGCAAAGACATCGGCGCCCAGCCTGCGGCCACGCCGGCCCAGATTGTTGACGACGCTGATGCCGCGCGCGAGCGCGCCGGTGTACCGCACATGCGGGTCCACCACCACGCCGTGGTCGATCACGCGCGTGGGCGTCACGCCGTTGTCCCACATCAGCGCATTGAATGGCGTGACATGCACGAGCAACACGTCCGGATCCTGCACCGGGTGCCGCGTGTTGGTCGGATGCTCTTGCGGCGGGTCGTGCTCAAGGTAGATCGCCGGCAGGTTGCGCTGCACCGGCGTCAGCAGCGTCTGCCGGTCAAGCTCGTAATGGCTGCGGTGCTGGTAAAGCACGCAGTCGAACTCCGTGGCCGCGACCCGCTCCCACGGCACTTCATGCACGTTCGTTCCCCATGGCAGCGAGCCGCCCACGCCCGCATAGCCGGGCGGATAGCCCGGACGCGTCACCAGGAAGAACTCGTGCGGTACCTGCGACAGGTAATACATGTAGTTGCCGTGAACGTGCCACGTGAGGATACGCAGGCGCCTAGGCATGATCGTGGCCCCGCGAAGCCAGGCTCAGCGCCTCGGCTTCCACCGCGTCGACGGTGATGGCGGTCGCGCACTCGTGCCGGATCGGGCACTTCTGCCAGTTGCAGGGCCGGCACGGCGGATAGGAAGCCAGCACGTGGTGCAGCGTGGCATCCAGTGGCGCCCAGCGATCGCTGTCGCCGCCGCATGAAACCACGACGCTCGGCGTATCCAGCGCCGCGGCGATATGCGATGGCCCGGTATCGTTGCACAGCAGCAGCCGCGCATGCGCGATCAGCGCGGCCAGTTCGCCCAGCGGCGTGGCGCCCGTCAGATTCACTACGTCTCCACCGATCAGCTCGCAAAGGCGGTGCGTGAGCATGATTTCGTCCGGCGCTCCTGTCACCACAATCCTCCAGCGCTTGCGCAGCCGCAGCGCAACGTCCGCAAAGCGCTCCACGGGCCAGCGGCGCGAAAGCATCCGCGCGCCGGGATGCACGCAGATGTACTCGCCGCCCACCAGCCCGTGCAGTTCGGCAAGACGTTGCCAGCCGGCATGGTCCTGCGGCCGCAACGGAAACGCGAGATGCGCGTCAACGACCGGGTAGCCCAGCGCCCGCATCAGGCCCAGAAGGCGTTCGATCTCGTTGCCGCCGGGCCATGGCAGCAGGCGTTCGTGCTCGTTCGCCAGCGCGGCTTCCGCAGAGGTGGGGCAGAAGCCCGCGATCGTCCGGGCCCCAAGTTGCCGCACGACGTCATTGCTCAACGTGCCGCTGCCGTGCAGCTGGATGGCAAGGTCAAACCGCCGCGCGCGGGCCTCCGCATGGAAAGCCGCCAGCGCTGCCGCGTCGTAGGGCCGCTCCGGGAAGCCTGGTGCGCCGGGGAAGACCATCACGTCATCGATCAGGCTGCCGAAGCGGCTGGCGAAGTCGCGCACCCACGGCAGGCCGATCAGCGTGATATGCGCGTCCGGCTCGCCTTCGCGCAACGCGCGCAGTGCCGGAACCGCACACAGCATGTCGCCGAGCTGCAGCGCGCGGAACACCGCGATGCGGCGGCGCGCGGCGTGGTCCGGCGCCTGGAGCGTTGTCCGCGATGGCTGCACCGGCGGCAGCACTGCGGGCGGCACTGCCCCGGCTTCCGTGCTTTCGCCTCGTCCCACGTTCCGTAACAGCAGCGGCGCATTCATAAGAACCTCGTCTGGAAGGCCAGCGCGCCGCGCAAGCGCCAGTACAGTGATAACGGCGGAATCAGGATCGACGTGACGACCATTTCGGCAACGTGTGACGGCGTCAGCGCGGCACCACGCAGGCGGCGTGCGCAGAACCAGGCTGTCAATACGGACCACAGCAGCGCAGCCGCACCCGCCACCCGCCAGGCACCCGCCAGCGCGGCCACCACCGCCACGACCACGGCCAGCCCGATCACGTAGTACTGCCACGGCGGGAAGCGGCGGATCCGCGTGCGGTAGAGCGCCGGGTGCTTCTTGTACAGCAGCGCGTCGAAATAGACCTTGGCCTGCGCCGCAATGCTGCTGCCCCACGGCGCCGGACGGACCGGATGGACGACCACCGCATCCGGTGCGCGGCCAACAGGCCCGACTTCCTGCTCCAGCCGGAACTGCAGGTCCGAGTCCTCTCGCCACGCGCGCGTAAAGCGTTCATCAAAGCCGCCGATGCTCACCAGCGCCTTGCGGCGCACGAAGCAGTTGGCGGTAACGAATTCCGCGGTGGAAAGCCCCGCGGTGTCGCGTTCGTGGTCGGTCGGCCGTGCCGGGGTCGGAACCAGTGTGCGTCCTGAGGCAGCGCTCCAGGCCGGCATGGCGGCCAGTGCGCGGCAGCCCTCGCGCACCCAGGCGGGGGTGGGTATCGTGTCGTCGTCCGTAAACGCCACGATGCCGGCACGGGAGCGCCAGGCGCCGGCATTGCGTGCGCCGGCGGGACCCTGCGTACGCGATACCGCAACATAGCGCAACACCCTGTGCGGATGCTCTGCGGCCAGCGCTTCGACAAGCTTTGCAATACGCGGCTCGCAGCCGTCATCGCACACAATGACCTCGTACGCACCGCCGTCGATATCCTGCGCGCACAGCGCGCGCAGGCACCGCTCCAGCAGGTCGGGACGCCGGTAGGTCGGAATGACGACCGAAACGGCCGGGTCAGGCGCTCGCATCGGCCATCTCTCCCGCCGAGGCCTGCGTCGCGGCCTTGGCCGCCGCGGGCACCGCCGGCTTTTCGAGCAGGAACGAGCCGATCACCAGCGCATCGAGCGGCGACGTCCAGAAGCACTCGACCGCATCGCGCGGCGTGCAGACGATCGGCTCGCCGCGCGTGTTGAACGACGTGTTGACCAGGATCGGCACGCCGGTGCGGCGTTCGAACGCGGCCAGCACATCGTAGTACGCAGCGTTCTGGTCCCGGCGGATGGTCTGCACGCGGGCGGTGCCATCGACGTGCGTGGCCGCCGGAATGCTCGCGGCCTTCTCTGGCTTCACGTCATAGATGAAGAGCATGAAAGGCGCCGTGCCGTCGCCGGGCTTGTGTGCATCGAACCACTCGCCCATGCGTTCCTGCATGACGACGGGCGCCACCGGCCGGAAGTCCTCACGGTCCTTGATCTGGTTCAGGCGCTGCTGCATGCCTGCATCGATCGGCGACGCCAGGATCGAACGCGCACCCAGGGCACGCGGGCCAAATTCCATGCGGCCCTGGAACCAGCCGATGATCTTGTTCTGCGCGAGCAGTGCCGCGGTCGACTCCGCGACATTGTCCAGACGCGTGTACGGCAGCTTGGCCCAGTCAAGGAATGCCGCGATCTCGTCGTCTTCATACGCGGGGCCGAGATAGGCATGGTCCATATGCCAGCGCCGCTGCGGTTTCCCGCGCTGTTCGAAATCCACCCACAGCGCCGCACCGAGCGCCGTGCCCGCGTCTCCGGCGGCGGGCTGCACCCATACGGCATCGAACGGGCTCTGGTCGCGCACGCGCGCGTTCATCACGCAGTTCAGCGCGACGCCACCGGCCATGGCCAGGCAGTGCTCCCCGGACGCCTGCGCAAGCCACGTCGCCATGCCAACCACGGTTTCCTCGAGCACCTGTTGCAAGGACCGCGCAATATCGAAATGCCGGCCCGCCATGGCACTGCCGCGTACGCGCGGTGGCCCCAGCACGGCGTCGAGGTCCGTGTCGGCCACCTGGTATCCCCCGGCGCCGTCCGTGGTAACCATCTTGCGGAAGACGTCGAGATAGGCAGGATTGCCGTACGACGCAAGCGCCATGACCTTGTACTCGTCGGACGAGTGCAAAAAGCCCAGATGCCGCGTGATGCGCTCATACAGCAGCCCGAGCGAATCGGGCAGGTCGATCTGCCGGATGCGCCGGTAGGCCTTGCCGTCGAACACGCCATAGCTGGTCGTCGCGCGCTCGCCGCGCCCGTCCATGGTCAGCACCGCGCAGCGCTCGAACGGCGCCGCGAGGAAGGCGCTGGCCTCGTGGGCCATATGGTGTTCGACGAAATGCCAGCGGAACGGCCCATCGTGCCGCACGCCCTGGAAGCGCGCCTGCAGATGATGCGGTGCGCCGGAAGCCAGTTGCCGCGGCGCATTGACGATATACGACAGGAACAGCGGCTCCCATGGCGCTGCCGGCACGCCGGCCGCCCCGGCACGCGAAGGCTCCAGTGGCAACGCCAGCGTTTCGTCGCCTTGCTGCTCGCCCAGCAGCAAGGCCGGATCGTACGAGTACGCGATATGGTCCACGTCGGCGAGCGTAATGCCGGCCTCGGCCAGGCAGTAGTCGATCGCGTGGTAAGGCAGCTCCCACGTGCTGAACGGGACCGGCCGCTTGCCGTGCTTGATGTGCGTAAAGCGTTCGTCTTCGGCGGCGGCAATCACCTCGCCGTCGCGTACGAGGCAGGCGGCGGAATCGTGGTAGGCGGCGTTAATGCCAAGCGTGTACATGCGTGCTCTCCTCTACGGTCGACACCGGCTTGCTCTCCGGTTCGCCGGCTGGTTCGCCGGCTGGTTCGCGTTCCGTTTCCGATTCCGGCAGCCATGGCATCCGGCTTTCGGTTGCCGGCTCGCCGCCGAGCAGCGCCTGCGCCGCAGCCACCACAACCGGCGGGCTGACGCCGCGCAGGCAGCGGTGATGGCCCTGCGGGCAGGTGCTCTTGTAGCAGTAGCGGCACGGCACGTCCTCGAACAGCGTGCGGTGCGGCACCTGCCACGGCGTATGCTGCGGATTGGTCAGCGCGTACAGGTCGACGACTGGTGTGCCAAGCGCCGCCGCGATATGCACGGGGCCACTGTTGTTCGATACCAGCAGGTCCGCGATCTCGAGCAGTGCCCCAAACTCGCCCAGCGGCAGCATGCCGGCGAGCGGCACGACATCGGGGTGTCCCGCCGCCCGGCATACGCCGTCCACGAGATCGCGTTCCGCGTCCGATCCGGTCACGAACACCAGCGCGCCCGTGTCCCGTGCCAGTTGCCCCGCGACTGCCGCAAAGTGTTCGGCGGGCCAGCGGCGCGATGGCGCCGTTGCGCCCGGGTGAAGCACGATCCTCGCTCTTGCCGGCGCATGCGCCGGCAGCGCCGCGAGCCGTACCGCCAATGCGGCGCGGTCCGCATCGTGCACGGCAAAACGCAGACGCAAATCCGCTGTGTGCGCGCCGATCTGCGCCACAAGATCGAGCTGGCGCCGGGCTTCGTGGCGCGGCTGTCCGCCCGGATCGGTCTCCTTGGCCCAGTGGCTCAGCAGCGCGTAAGGGTTTTCGCGGCAATGCGCGAGCCGCAGCGGAATCCGGGCGAGCGTGCATAGCATGGCGGCTGGCAGCGCGCTCTGGCTGTACACAGTAAAAATCACAGCGCCGTCGTAGCGGTCGCTGGCCAGTTGCGCCGCACACGCGCGCAACTGGCGCGCGGCTTCGGCTGCCGAGGGCGTGTCGGCATGGCGGACCCACGGCGCATTCCAGCCGATCACGTCGTCGATCATCGGCAGGTGCGGAGCGAGCCGGGCCGATGCGGCCGAGGTCAGCAAGGTCAGGCGCCGCCCCGGCACTGCTTCGGCAAGGGCCTGCATCGCGGGCGTGGTCATCAGGACATCGCCCATATTGTCGAGCCGGACACACAGGATCCGGCGTGCGCGATCCCATGTCGTCATGCTTGCCCCGCCACGAAGGGTGCGCAGGCGGCCACGGGCTCGCCCGCCACGATCTGCGCGGCCTGTCCGAGCGTCGGCACGATGAAGTCCGGCGTGCGCCATGCCCCGGTAACCCATTCGGTTTCGCCACCGCAGTCGACAAGAATGGTGTTGCAGCCCGCGCGCCGCCCCGCCTCGATGTCGTCGAGGATATCGCCGATCATCCATGACGTGCGCAGGTCGAAGCCGAGCACCGATGACGCCGCCTGCAGCATGCCAGGCGACGGCTTGCGGCAACTGCACGGCACCGCGTACTGCGCGACCGCGCCATCCGGATGGTGCGGACAGTAGAAGAAGCCCGACAAACGGGCCCCGTGCAGCCGGAACAGCTCGGCCAGCCTGCGGTGCACTGCTTGCAGCGCGCTCTCCTGAAAGCCGCCGAGCGCGACGCCAGGCTGGTTGCTGACCACCACCAGCGGCCGGCCCGTCGCGCCCAGTATGCGCAGCGCGTCGCCGGCGGTGTCCGCCAGTTGCATGTGGTCGGGATCCACGTTATAGGGCACGTTCCTGAGCAGCGTGCCGTCCTTGTCGAGCAGCACCGCGCCGCGCGCCGGTCGGTTCAGGGCCATGAGGTCTCCTTCATCGGGAGCACCATCACCTCGGGGATGACCGTCTCTTCGGGCTGGGTCAGCACGAAGCGCACGGCGCGCGCGACATTGGCCGGGTCCTGCAGCGTGGACGTGTCGATGTCGGGAAAGCGGTCGAGCAGGAACGGCGTACGCATGCCGCCCGCCACGATGGCCGACACTTTGATCCGATGCGGACGCAGTTCCGCATGCAAGGCATGCGAGAAGCCCAGTACGCCCCACTTGGTCGCGTGATAGGCGGACGCATTCGGCCATGCGCGCTTGGACGCCGTCGACGCGATATTGACGATGTGCCCGCTGCCCTGCGCCTTCATCAGCGGCACGGCGGCATGGACCAGCAGGTACGGGCCATAGAGATTGACCATCAGCACGCGCCGCCATTGCTCCGTATCGACCTCTTCCACGGGCAGGGTGATGTCGATGGCCGCGTTGTTGATGATGCCGTCGATGCGCCCGGCCAGATGTCCGCCTGCGCGCCCGATCTCTTTGAACAACCGGTCCACGGCCTGCGCGTCGGACACATCCACGCCGACCGCGTGCGCCTTGACGCCGGTCTGCTCGAGCGACGCCGCGCACTCTGTGGCGCGAGACAGGTCAAGGTCCGCAACGATCACGCTTGCGCCGGCTTCGCCGAGCATGCGGCAGATCTCGCCGCCAAGCCCGCCGCCGCCACCGCTGACAAGGAACCGCTTGCCTTCCAGTTGAGGGTCGTTACCCGACATGTCGTCTCTCCGATCCGAAGGTCAAAACAAGGCCGCCCCGGGCGGCCGGTCAGCGTCAGCACAGCGAAATGCATGCCAGTGCAGCATGGTCCTGCCGCGTGGCCTGGCGCCTATGTCTTGCGTGACGCTTCCATGCGGCCGATGGCCGCCGCGCGCAACAGCGCGGCAACACAGTGCGCGAAGGCCTCGTCATACCAGCCATTGGCGCCGCTGACGGCCACGACGATCCCGTCGAGCACGATCCCGCCAGGAAGAAGAATGTCGCCGGCTACGAACCGGTGCGGCGATTGCGTGGCCACGATGCCGGAGTCGATACCCGTGCGCCAGGCAACACGCGCTTTTTCGCGCGCGTAGTAGGCGTAGTCGGCATCCCAGCGATCACGCGACGGCAGCGAATGTTCGTAGAGGATGGCTTCCTCGAACGTGCTGGCGCCGCAGGGCCGGCACGGGTCCATCACGACGATATGCATGCAGCGGCTCTCGCCCACATCACGGTCGGCAAGGCTCGCGGTCAGCATCGGCAACGCCAGGGCAACAGCGCGCCGAGCGGACTCGGCGTCGGCGAAACGGGAACTCATGGGGATCTCCTGTCCGGAAGGCAGGGCCCCATTCACGCAACGTCCGTGCCCATGGGCTGGCCCAGCGCGCGCTGAGCAGAGACGCTTCTACAAGCCGGTGGTAGAAATCGCGGCCCCGAACTTCAACCGGGTGAAGGGGGCGCCCCTGCATGCCGACGGCAGGGCCGGGAACGCGAGAATCGCTATAACGCTTGTCCATCGGTTCCGTGGCGGCTGAAAAAAAACTCCGCTGCGACATGGCGCCACCTCTGGCATGCATGCTGCAGAAGCGGGCTACCGAGCCATACCCGACGGGAGCCCGCCATGCAGCGCATTGCCATGATCAGTGAACATGCCTCGCCACTGGCGAGCGTCGGAAGCGTCGACAGCGGTGGACAGAACGTCTACGTCGCGCACCTGGCGCGGCAACTCGGCAAGAGCGGCTATCTGGTGGACGTGTTCACGCGCCGTGATAAGGCCCTGCTGCCGGACGTTGTGGCGTTCGCGCCCAATGTGCGCGTCGTGCATGTGCCGGCCGGGCCTGCGGTATTCGTGCCGAAGGAGCAGTTGCTGCCCTTCATGCCGGCGTTCGGCGACTTCATGGTCGACTTCATGCGGCGCGACGCGATCGGGTATGACGTGCTGCACGCCAACTTCTTCATGTCGGGCGTGGCCGCCATGCGCGCGCGCGAGGTGCTCGATATCCCGCTGGTCATGACGTTCCATGCGCTCGGCAAGGTGCGCCGGCTGCATCAGGGCAGCGCCGACGGCTTTCCGGATAACCGCTTCGAGATCGAAGACGAACTCGTGCGCCATGCCGACCGCGTGGTGGCTGAGTGCCCGCAGGACCTGGACGACCTGGCCACGCTGTACGGTGGCGACCCGGAGCGTATCGACATCGTCCCGTGCGGGTTCGATGAAGAAGAATTCGCGCCGCTCGACCGCGCCGAGGCGCGTCGCGCGCTGGACTGGGATGCCGATGTCTTCACGGTGCTTCAGCTGGGCAGGCTGGTGCCGCGCAAGGGTATCGACAACGTCATCCGCGCGATCGGCCACCTGCGGCGCGACTTTCGTATCCCGGCCCGTTTGTATGTCGTCGGCGGCAATGCCGAACAGCCCAGCGTGGAAGCCACGCCCGAGATCGGGCGCCTGCAGGGCGTTGCCGACGAGGCCGGCGTGTCGGACTGCGTCACCTTCGTGGGCCGGCGCAGGCGCTCGCAGCTCTGCCACTTCTATAGCGCATCGGATGTCTTCGTTACCACGCCCTGGTACGAGCCGTTCGGGATCACGCCGGTCGAGGCAATGGCCTGCGGCGTGCCGGTCGTCGGCGCGGATGTAGGTGGCATCCGCTCCACCGTGGTGGATGGCGAAACCGGCTACCTGGTACCGCCGCACGCGCCCGAAGCCCTGGCGGACCGCCTTGCCCGGCTCGCCCGGGACAGGGCACTGGCCCGCCGCATGGGTGCGGCCGGCCTGCAGCGCGCGCATGCGAACTACACGTGGATGAGCGTCGCGCGAACCATGGAACAGGTCTACGCGCGCGTCATGCGTGCCGGGCGCCCGGCACGCCGGGTCGCGGCCTGAACGTAACAACAAGGAGCCAGCCATGCGGGAAGCCGATCGCAAGCGCGTCCTGGTAACCGGAGGTGCCGGGTTTCTGGGTTCGCACCTGTGCGAGCGCCTGGTCGAACTCGGCCACGATGTACTTTGTGTTGATAATTTCTACACGGGCTCGAAGGAGAACATTTCCCACCTGCTGCCTCTCTACAATTTCGAGCTGCTGCGCCACGACGTGACGTTCCCGCTGTATGTCGAGGTGGACCAGATCTACAACCTCGCGTGCCCGGCATCGCCCGTCCACTACCAGAGCGATCCGGTGCAGACCACCAAGACCAGCGTGCATGGCGCGATCAACATGCTCGGACTGGCCAAGCGGGTGAAAGCGCGCATCCTGCAGGCATCCACCAGCGAGGTCTACGGCGACCCGGACAACCATCCGCAGCGCGAAAGCTACTGGGGCCATGTCAACCCGGTCGGGCGGCGCGCCTGCTACGACGAGGGCAAGCGCTGCGCCGAAACGCTGTTCATGGATTACCACCGCCAGCACGGCGTCGATGTGCGTATTGCACGCATTTTCAACACCTACGGGCCGCGCATGCATCCGGCCGACGGACGCGTAGTGTCGAACTTCATTTCGCAGGCGCTGGACGGCGAGCCGCTGACGCTCTACGGTGACGGCTCGCAGACGCGTTCGTTCTGCTTTGTCGATGATCTCGTCGACGGACTGATGCGGTTGATGGAGTCCGACGCCGCGGCAACGCCCGTGAATCTCGGCAACCCGTGCGAATGCACGATGCATGCAATCGCGAACGAGATCCTGCAGGCGACCGGGTCGGCTTCGGCCATCGAGACGCGGCCGCTGCCGGAGGACGATCCGCGCCAGCGCTGCCCCGACATCACACTGGCACGCACGTTGCTGCAGTGGAACCCGGCGACAACCTTGTCGGAGGGCCTGCGGCTGACCGTGGCGTATTTCGTCTCGCGTCGGGCCGAACGCGCGCGGCGGCTGAAGGCCGCCAATCGCGCCGTGCCGCTCGCGAAGTCCGCCGAAGCATCGCGGCAAGCGCCACAGCCATCGCCCGCTTCCGACGTCTCCTGAAGTCTTCAAGCCTTCCAAGGAACGATGCCAAATTCCCATGCTCCGGAGCGGATGACGATCCTCTCCCCGCACCTCGACGACGCGGTCTTCAGCTGCGGGTGCCTGATCGCTGCCGTCAGGAACCCCAACGTGCTGACCGTCTTCGCGGGCCTTCCGTCGCCGGATATGGAGCCGCCGGAATGGGACCGCGCCGCCGGCTTCGGCAGTGCGCGCGAGGCCGTGCTGTCGCGCCGCCATGAAGACGCGCGCGCGCTCGGACAGCTCGGCGGCCACCCGCTGTGGCTGGACCTGCTGGACAGCCAGTACCGGCACCCCTACACGATCGAAGCGGTGGCCGAGCGTATTCGGGTCTGCCAGATCCTGCAGGAAAGCCGCACCGTGATCGCGCCAATGGGCCTGTTCCACAGCGACCACATCCTCACGCATGCGGCCAGTCTGTCGTTGTGCCGGCCCGCACTGGCCATGGCGGGCGACCACGACAGCGACGACACCGGTGCCGAGCCCCAGCAGTGGCTGTTCTATGAAGACGCGATCTATCGCCGATTACCCGGGCTCGTGCAGAGCCAGCTTGCAGCGTGGCGGCAGGAAGGCCTGATCGCAACGCCGGTCTACTTTGCCACCGCGCCATTTCTGCCGCGCAAGATGGAGGCGGTAAAGGCCTATGTGAGCCAGCTGCCGCTGTTCAGCGCCTCCCAGATTGCCGATATCGGCGCACCGGAGCGCTACTGGTCGCTGGCGTTTGCGGGACGGAGCCAGACGTGACCCATCCCGGCATCAGCGTGGTGGTCCTCACCCACAACCGGCGCGATACGCTCGCGCATACGCTCCACCAGCTCAGCGCGCTGCCGGAGCATCCGCGCGTCGCCGTGGTCGACAATGGCTCGACCGACGGCACGTGCGCCATGCTCGCGGAACAATTCCCCGAGGTGGCCTGCCTGCCCTGCCGCACCAATCTCGGCGCCGCGGGCCGCAACGTCGGTGCGGCGTGGGCGAGTACGCCATACGTGGCCTTTTGCGACGACGATTGCTGGTGGCAGGCCGGTGCGCTCACGCGCGCCTGCGCAATGTTCGACGCCAATCCCGAAATCGCCTCGCTGACGGCCCGTATCCTAGTCGGCCATTCGCAGCGCGAAGATCCGACCAGCACGGCGATGTCGCATAGCCCGCTGCCATCGGCCGGCTTGCCGGGACGAATGATCCTGGGGATCATGGCCGGCGCCACGGCGTTCCGTATCTCGGCCTATATGGAAGCGGGCGGCTACGATCCGCGCTTCTTCATCGGTGGCGAAGAAACGCTGCTGTCATTGCGGCTCGCCGCGCGCGGGTGGTCGCTCGTCTACGCGCCGGATCTGATCGTGCATCACTATCCGAGCGCGGCGCGCGATGCGCAGCAGCGCCGGGCCATGCTCGCGCGCAACGCGGTATGGTCGGCATGGCTGTGCCTGCCGGCAACCATGGCCATGACAGAAACGCTCGCCGCACTGCCGGCGCTGGCCAAGGAGCTGGAGCGCGACGACTGGATGGATCTGCTGCGCGGCATGCGCTGGGTGCTGCAGGAACGTCAGGTAGTGCCGCGCCATGTCGTGTCGGCGCTGCGGCTGGTGCGCAGCGCGCGCCATCATCACGAACGTTAGCGCTCTGGCACCTCCGACCGTTGCGCGGTGTGCGCCTGGATCGCCGCGATCAGCTCAGCCATGCGGACCGGCTTCGGCAGGTGAACCTGGAAGCCGGCCATCATCGCGCGGATGCGATCCTGCGGCTGCGCATGTCCCGACAGCGCGATGGCGGTGAGCCGCCGCAGCAACGGCACCTGGCGCTCGCTTTCCAGCCGCCGCACCTCGCGCAGCACCGTGTAGCCGTCTTCCTCGTCGAGCGCGATATCGCACAGCAGCACATTGGGCCAATTTGCGTGCGACGTACGTGACAACTCGTGCAACAGGTCCTTGCCGTAGCCGAACGCGAAGGCGCGGGCGCCGAGATCCTCCAGGGCTTCGACGAGGACTTCGCGCGTCGAGCCATCATCATCCAGCACCAGCACACACAAGTCGCGCAGGGCCTGTGGTCCCGGCTCCGGGTAATCCGCGGGCGATGGCAACGGCGGCGCGACAGCTTCGCGGACCGGCCGCATCGGCATGCGGAAGCTCCAGGCCTGGCGGCCGGCGTCGCCGGTCAGCGTCACGCCCGCCTCGGCCAGCCGACCCTGGAGCTGCTGGATATCCGCAGGTGGTACGCGACGCCCTTCGGCCGGCTGCGTCGCCGTCAATGTCAGCGCCGCATCGCCATTGAGGCGATCGAGCCGCAACTCGATCCGCCCGCCTTCGTCCATGCTGTCGATCACGCTCTCGCACAGTTGCCAGATGCCCTGCTGCAGCACACCGGGATCGCCGGTGACACGAAGCTCCGTCTCGCCGATGATCGTGAACAGATGGACATTGCGCTCGGCGATGATGTCGCGCAGCCCATCGACCACGCCCGCCACCAGCGTCTCGAGCCGGATCGGCTGCATGGCCAGGCGTTCTTCCGTGCGTTCGAGTTCGCGCTGCTGCTGCTGCAGCCGCCACATTTGCGCATACACGCCGCCGCGTGCGAGCAGGCCCTGGTGCGTGCCGGCTTCCACGACACGGCCGTGTTCCATGACGAGGATGTGGTCGGCCTCGGCAATCGTCGACAAACGGTGGGCGATGATGAACGCAGTACGGCCCTTCGACACTTCCGCAAGCTCCTGCTGGATCGCGCGTTCCGTGCGCGTGTCGAGCGCCGAAGTCGCTTCATCGAACACGATGATCGGCGGCTTCTTCAGCATGGCGCGGGCAATGGCCACGCGCTGCCGCTCGCCGCCGGAAAGCCTCACGCCCCGCTCGCCAACCATGGTGTCGTAGCCGTCGGGCAAGCGGTCGACGAGGGTATCGAGCTGCGCGGCACGCGCGGCGTCCACCACGTCGGCACGCGTCGCGCCTTCGCGCCCGTAGGCGATGTTGTAGGCGATCGTGTCGTTGAACAGGATGGTGTCCTGCGGCACGATGCCGACCCGTTCGCGCAGGCTGCGCTGCGTGACGAGCCGCAGGTCCTGCCCGTCGATGAGGATTCGGCCGGAATCCGGCTGGTAGAGCCGGAACAGCAGCCGCGCCAGCGTCGATTTTCCCGACCCGCTGCCGCCGACCACAGCCACGGTCTGTCCGGCCCCGACCTGGAAGCTCACATCCCATAACGTCTGGCGGCTTGGGTCATAGCTGAAGTTGACGTGCTCGAACGCAATGGTGCCGGTATTGACCCGCAATGGCGACGCGCCTGGGGCATCGTCGTCCTCGCCGGCGCGACCTTTCGCGTCAAGCAGCGCAAACAGCCGTTCGACATTGGTCATGGCGTCGTTCGATTCGCGGAAGATGAAGCCCAGCGTATTGAGCGGCAGCACGACCTGGATGATGTACGCGTTGATCAGGACCAGGTCGCCGACCGTCAGCGTCCCATGCAGGACCTTGTCCACGCCAAGGAGCATGACGCCGGCCACGCCGACGGCAATGCAGGCACTCTGCGCGATATGCAGCGTGGACAACGCATACTGGTTTTCCACGCTGATGTCGGTCCAGCGGCCGAGCAGGCCGCCGAGCCGCTCCGACTCGAACGACTCGCGCGCGAAGTACTTGACGGTGTCGTAATTCAGCAGGCTGTCAACCACCTTGCTGTTGGTCTTCGCCTCCACGCGGTTGACTTCGCGCTGCACGCGCATGCGCCGCCGCGCGAGCAGCACCGTGCAGATCGTGTAGAGCGCGAACACCATGACGATGATCAGTGCGAAGCCCGCGCCATAGCCTGCGACCATGATGATGAGCACCGAGCCTATCTCCAGCAACGTCGGCACGATGGTAAAGACCGACACCCCCAGCAGGAAGCCGATTGCGGCGGTGCCTTTCTCCAGGTCGCGGATCACGCCGCCGGTTTCGCGCCGCGCATGGAACCTTGCGCCGAGCTTGTGCAGATGCGCGAAAGTGCGGGCCATGAAGCTGGCGACGGTATTCTGTGCGACGCTGGCGAAGACCACGTCGCGCAGTTCGTTGAACGCGTTGCCAAGCAGGCGCAATACGGCGTAGGCGAGCACCAGGTACGCTGGCATCGTCACGACGAGGCGCGTGACCGAGCCGGCATGCCCGACCGGCGCCGCGCCGACCAGCGACTGGATCGGCGTGAGTTCGTCGACGATCAGCTTGAGGACGAGCGGCACCGCCACCACCGCCGCCTTCGCCAGCAGCAGCAGCGCCACGGCAACGAGCACGCGTGTGCGAAACCGCCAGATCGCGCGCCACAGCTCGCCTGCGATCCTCCGGCGCGAGACGCGAGGCGTTATTCCCGGCATTCCCGCTTTCAGGGATTCGATTAGCCCGGGCGCTATCAGCGGTCCGGCTCGGACGGGTTCGAGACCTCGGTTAGCGTATCGCCGGCCTTGGCGATGTCGCCAGACTTGGTCGCGATATCGCCGAGCGACACAATGCCGACCAGCCTGTCGTCCTTGTCGATCACGGGCACACGGCGAATCTGCCGTTCGGCCATCTTTGCGAGCGCATCGTCGATGGTGTCGTCATCGCGGCACCACAGCGGCCGCTCGGACATTGCGTCGACGATCCGGGTCTGCGGGTCCTTGCCCACGGCGATGCACCGGCACGTGATGTCGCGGTCCGTCACCATCCCGCGCAACTGTCCGTCGACGCACACGGGTAGCGTGCCGACATTGAGGTCGTCCATGAGTTTTGCGGCTTCCTGCAGTGTGCAGTCAGGCGTGATGTACTGGGGATTGGCGGTCATCACGTCGCGCAGCCGCAGCGACGAGGTGGGCGTGGCAGCTTGCCGCCTATGCTGCGTACGCTGCGTTTGCATCTGGGTGGCCATCTGGTTCTCCATGTCTGCGCTTTGCCTGCGCTTTGTCTGGTCGTCGGATCGCCGTCACCGTCACTTGGGGCGGCTCGAGGCACGGATGTGCATTGCAACGACCATGCCCGTCCGCAGCGATCTCGACAGCGGCACGCAATCAGGGCGACGGGTTCGTAAGGCCGAAGGGCAATTGCAGTCCGCCATGGAAAGAATTACCGCCTGCGCCCGGCACCCGCGAGGCGCACGGCCTGCCGCAGGCTGGCCACGATGCGTTCGAATGCGGCATGGCGGCCTTCTTCGCTACGCTGCCGCAGCACGAACGACGGATGGTAGGTCGCCACGACGATCCGCCCTTCCCGTTCGACCGGCGCGTCCATCAGCGTCGACAGCGCCACGCGCTTCTTGCCGAGCACCGCGCCGGTGGCCGTCGCGCCGAGCGCAACGATCACGGTGGGCTCGACGGCCCTGATCTCCTGTTCGAGCCAGATACCGCACGCTTCGACCTCGAGCTGGCCCGGCGTCTTGTGCAGGCGCCGCTTGCCGCGCAACTGGAACTTGAAATGCTTGACGGCATTGGTCAGATAGACGTCATGGCGCTCCAGTCCCGCGCGCTCCAGCGCCTCGCTCAGCAGGCGGCCGGCAGGCCCGACGAAGGGTTCGCCCTGCAGATCCTCCTCATTGCCCGGCTGCTCGCCGACGAGCATCAGCTTCGCGCTGGTGGGGCCGGCTCCCGGCACGCCTTGCGTAGCGTCGTGCCACAACGGGCAACGCCGGCATGCGTTGACTTCCTCGCGTGCCGGTACGGCCTCGCTATGCGTCTCAGCGCGTTTGGGCATGAGTGGATATCCTTGGCAAAGATGCGCAGTGTCCAATCAAGATGCATGCCGGACGCGAGCCGCGCATGTCGGCAACCGACAGCCGGAGCCTGGCACGCCAGATGCTGGGTGCGGATGCCGATTGACAGGTAGTGGTCATACGCGGGTACCATCGTGCTCCGCCACTTACGAGCTTGATCAGAACGAAAAGCGTGCGGCCTGGATGGCGTTCGCCTGTCCCGGCAGGCAGCGCCAAGCCAGCAATAAGAAGACGGAGCGCGCTTCCATCGGCGCACCACGCGGCAGGCGATACCGCCGCGCTATTGCAGGGAGCTGACATGCAACCGCTGAAACCCAAGGTCCGGTCCACGATCGTGTGCATCCGGCACGGTCACGTGCTGCTCGTTTCCAAGGATGGGGTGCGATGGGCATTGCCCGGCGGCCGTCCGGGCAAGCAGGAATCCCCAGAGCAAACCGCGCGGCGCGAACTGCAGCAGGAAACAGCGCTTGACGCCAAGCTGGTCGGCGCGTTCCAGTTCATCGGTGCAACCACGGTGCATCACGTCTTCACTGCTGCCATCGGTAGCTCCGCACGGCCCAAGCCAGGGCAAGAGATCAAGTGCCTGCAGTGGCTCCCTCACGACAAACTCGGCGACATCGAGACGAGCCCGACGACGCGGCAGATTGTGTCGCAGTTTTTTCAAGAGGAAATGCGGTAGGAGCGTGTCGCGCAAGCAACGGGTCTATGGGCGCGCGCGCGCATATCGCATGCGACACGTTTACGGCGTCAAGTGGCGTGTGGGGAATGCGAAATGTGATCGGTTGGATTAACCGTCGTTGTAGCGCGACAGTCGGTGGGAATGGCTCATTTTGAGCATGGCTTCGGGAGGTACACTCGGAAGCGGGGCGGTTAACGGGTACGCCTCCACCACCTAAAGCCCTCGACCACCCCGGCCGAGGGCTTTTTTATTCTTGGTGCAGTTGGAAAGCGGGCGAGATCGGGCTATCGCTCTTGGCGGCAACAGCCACGCATGCCAGGCCATGCGGCCCAGCGGCGTAACCTCTCCATCCGTCCCCCACCTAAAGAGGGATGTCCGACGTAACGAATGCTGCCCATACTCCGCCCTTACCGGCCCCAAGAGCCGTTCAAAAAAATCAAAAAGAACAGGGTCAGGAAATGCAGCACGTCGTCGCTTACGGCGCCTATTTCGTCGCCTGCCTCATCGCATTGCTCGCAGCCGCCCGCTGGATTGCGCGCAACCACCCCGCATTGCGGGATGCAGCACCTCCTCGCGCCGCCGAAAAAGACGATTCCTCCACGCCTGCAGGCACCTAGCCCCGGAAATCAGACCCGAACCACGGCGAATTCCATTCAAGTTCGCACAATCTCGGGGAACTGAATGTCCTTTGGCTTGCCATACCAGTGCTGTCGTCGTTATATGCGGCGCCAGCCACCCTTCTGCTTCGTGCCGGGCATCAATCACCCGCACGTCTCGATGCCGCCGCCCGGCGGCCACATAAAACTAGAAAGGAAAAAACAGGGATGGCACTGACTTCCAACAAGCTGCCGGCGTGGACCGTGTGGGCCCCGCTTGCCGCGGCGGCGATTCTCGCCGCCGGACTTGGCTTGCCCACCCAGGGCTGGCTGATCATGCTGATGGCGCCCGCGCTGGCCGGCGCGGTGTTCGCCGCCGTACATCATGCGGAAGTGGTCGCCCATAAGGTCGGAGAACCGTTCGGCACGCTGGTGCTCGCCATTGCGGTGACCGTGATCGAGGTTGCGTTGATCGTCTCCGTAATGCTGTCATCCGGGCCTGAGAAAGCCGGCCTTGCGCGTGACACGGTGTTCGCCGCGGTCATGCTGATCTGCAATGGCATCGTCGGTCTATGCCTGTTCGTCGGCGGGCTGCACCATCGCGAGCAGGTGTTCCAGGCACCGGGCGCAAATGCCGCCATGGCCGTGCTGGCTGCGCTGCTGGTGCTGACCATGGTGCTGCCCAACTACACCAGCAGTTCGCCGGGCCCGGTGCTCACGCCCGCGCAACTTGGCTTTGCCGGCGTGATGTCGCTCGTGCTGTATGGCTCGTTCGTGTTCGTGCAGACCGTGCGCCACCGCGACTATTTCCTTGCGGAAGGCAGCTCGGACGAGAACGTCCACGCCCCGCCCCCGCCAGGCCGTGTGGCTGCGATCAGCGGTTTGCTGCTGGTGGTCTGCCTGGTGCTCGTCGTCGGTCTGGCCAAGCTGCTGTCGCCGTCGGTGGAGGCCGCCGTGTTGCGTGCCGGCGCGCCCGCCGCGGTGGTCGGAATCATCATCGCGGCCATGGTGCTGCTGCCCGAAGGCCTGGCCGCGTTGCGCGCGGCGCGAGCGGACCGGCTCCAGACGAGCCTGAACCTCGCGCTCGGCTCCGCACTGGCCAGCATCGGCCTGACCATTCCGGCCGTGGCGGCAGTCTTCATCTGGATCGGGCAACCGCTCGAACTCGGACTCGGCGCCAAGGAAACGGTGCTGCTGATGCTGACGCTGGTGGTGTCGTCGCTCACGCTGGGCAGGGGCCGAACCACGATCCTGCAAGGTGTCGTGCACCTTGTGATCCTGGCCGCCTACCTGTTCCTGTCGGTAGTGCCCTGAACGGACACTACCGCTGGCTCACGCGCGACGGTAGTGCGCGAGCTTGTCTTCATCGAGCGCGAGGCCCAGTCCCGGGCCTGCGGGCAGGTGCAGGCTGAAATCGCGATATTCGGGCCGCTGCACGACTACATCGTCCTTGAGCAGCAGCGGGCCGAACAACTCTGTGCCCCACGCAAGTTGCGGCAGCGTGCAGAAGCCGTGCGCGGCAGCGATGGTGCCCACGCTGCCTTCCAGCATCGTACCGCCGTATAGCGCGATACCCGCGGCATCGCCAACCGCTGCCGTGCGCAGCATGCCGAAGATGCCGCCCGATTTCGCGATCTTCAGCGCGAACACATCGGCACCGCCGATGCGCGCGAGTTCCATGGCATCTTCTGGGCCACATACCGCTTCATCCGCCATGATCGGCACGACGAAGCGCGCCGCCAGACGGGCCAGCGCCGTACGTTGCTCACGCGGCGTGGGTTGCTCGATCAGGTCGATGCCAGCGGCTTCGAGCATGGCAATACCACCCGCGGCATCGGCCTCGTTCCACGCCTGGTTGACATCCACCGTCACGCGTGCACGGTCACCCAGCGCGCGCTTGATGGCGGACACATGCGCCACGTCATCACGCACGCTGCGCCGGCCGATCTTGAGCTTGAACGTGTTGTGACGACGTTCGGCCAGCAGCCGCTCGGCTTCGTCGATATCGCGTGCCGTATCACCGCTGGCCAGCGTCCACAGGACAGGGAGCGTGGCGCGCACGGCGCCGCCGAGCAGCGTGGCGAGCGGCACACCGAGGCGCTTGCCCTGCGCATCAAGCAGCGCTGTCTCCAGCGCCGACTTGGCAAAGCGATTGCCGCGCGCGATCGTGTTCAGGCGTGCCATGGCGGCATGGACATTGGTCGCATCTTCGCCGGCCAGCGCAGGCGCCAGGTAAGTGTCGATCGCCAGCTTGATGCCTTCGGGGCTTTCATCGCCATAGGAAAGGCCGCCGATGGTGGTGGCCTCGCCGATGCCTTCGATGCCGTCGCTGCAGCGCAGCCGCACGATCACCAGCGTCTGCTGCTGCATGGTGGCCATGGCCAGTTGATGGGCCCGGATGGTGGGCAGGTCGACCAGGATGGCCTCAATGGAAGAAATCGTCGCTTTCATACCTTCTCGATACAGTGGATGTCGTATGCGAAAGTATGGGAGCCTGATTTCCGGCTGTCCAAGACCGATGATGTCTCGTCGCATACCCGTTAGGTATGGCTTAAGCGCTCTCGTGGCCCGGCGGGTTGTACGGAATGCCCAGTTCTTCGTAGAGCTGGTAGATCATCGCCTGCATCTCACGCAGGTCCTGCGATTCATCGAGCATGCGCATGCTCATGATGATCGGCGACACCAGGCTCGGGTCGTCGAGTTCGACATAGCTCACATCGTCGCGCTTGAGGCCGTACACACTGCTCGGCACCACCGAAATCCCCTCGCCCATCGCGACCAGCCCCAGCGCGATCTGCAGTTCGCGCACCTCATGCAGCCGGCGCGGCTTCAAGGCGCGATCATGGAACGCCGCAAGCACCTGGTCGGCGAAACTGGGCCGCGGCGCCTTGGGGAAGATGATCAGCGACTCCTCCACCAGGTCATGCAGCGACAGCGTCTTTCGCCCCGCAGCCAGCGGGTGCCCGAGCGGCAACGCCACGATCATGCGCTCCTCGCGCAGCACCACGCGCCGCACGGCCGGGTCGTCGTGCCGGATGCGGCCGAAGCCCACATCGATGCGCCCGTCCTTGAGCGCCTTGATCTGGTCCATGGTCGACATCTCGTGCAGGCTCATCTCGATATCGGGATGCTCGGTGCGAAAGCGCCGGATGATCCGCGGCAGCATGCCGTACAGCGTGGAGCCGACAAAGCCGACCGACATCTTGCGCTCTATCTTGGCCACGCGCCGCGTCATGGCCTCCAGCTCCGACGTCTGCGCTAGCAGCTGCAGCGCGTGCGTGTAAAAGAAGCGCCCGGTGTCGGTCAGCCGCAGCGGCCGCGTATTGCGCTCGAACAACTGGACACCGAGCACCTCCTCTAATTGCTGGATCTGGCGGCTCAGCGGAGGTTGCGCAATATGCAGGCGCTCGGCCGCGCGGGTGAAGTTGCGTTCCTCCGCGACGGCGACGAAGTAGCGCAGGTGTCTCAATTCTATGGTCATACCCAGCAGGTATAAAGAAGATACTAAATCAGTGTTGGACGCCTCAAATACCCGTCAACTATGCTCCGTACCAAGTCGAACGGCAAGTCTTGATACCCCAAACGCATTATCTGACTGACCGTTCGACCCCGACACTACCAGACAATCACATCCCCGGAGCAGACAAATGACGCATGCAGAGATCGAGGCACTGGCCAAGCAATTCATCGTCGATACCGCCACGCAGGGCACCGCGAACGCACGTGTGCAGCAGGTCGTGCTGCGCCTGACCACCGACCTGTTCAAGGCCATCGAAGACCTCGACCTGAGCCAGAGCGAAGTGTGGAAGGGTATCGAGTACATGGCCGAGGCCGGCGCCACGCAGGAACTGGGTCTGCTTGCGGCAGGATTGGGTCTGGAACGCTTCCTGGACGTCCGTGCAGACGAGGCCGACGCCAAGGCCGGTATCTCCGGCGGCACCCCGCGCACCATCGAAGGCCCGCTGTACGTGGCCGGCGCACCGGAAAGCAAGGGCTTCGCCCGCCTGGACGACGGCAGCGAAGCCGACAAGGGTGAAGTGCTGTTCATGCAGGGCACCGTCTATGACGGCGAAGGCAAGCCGCTGCCGGGCGCCAAGGTCGAGGTGTGGCACGCCAACCTGATGGGCAACTACTCGTTCTTCGACAAGACGCAGTCGCACTTCAACCTGCGCCGGACCATCGTCACCGACGACAAGGGCCGCTACCAGTTCCGCAGCAATGTGCCGATGGGCTATGGCTGCCCGCCGCAAGGCACCACGCAGCGCCTGCTGGACCAACTGGCGCGCCACGGCCGCCGTCCCGCGCACATCCACTTCTTCGTGTCCGCGCCGGGCCACCGCAAGCTGACCACGCAAATCAACATCGACGGCGACGAGTACCTGTGGGACGACTTCGCGTTCGCCAGCCGTGAAGGCCTGGTGCCGGCCGTGACCCGCGTGAGCGACCCGGCAGCACTGGACAAGCATGGCGTGGACAAGCCGTTCGCCTCGATCGACTTCGACTTCCGCCTGAACAACGAGCGCGACAACGCGCCTTCGGCCGAAGTCGAGCGCACCCGCGCTGCCGCCTGAGGCTTCCAGATGACGCTGCCGGCAGGCAGCACCCACCGGGGACGGCCGCCCGGTTCCACCAACGGGCCGAAAGACACCGAATCAGGAGACGATTCCATGATCCCCATCCACGTGGACCGGGGCACGGCCCCCGCTCGCCCGCGCCTCTCGCTCGACCAGTTCCTCGTCGAAAACCATGAGACCGGCGACTACCGCCTGCATCGCAGCGCGTTCACCGACGAAGCACTGTTCGAACTCGAGATGAAGCACATCTTCGAGGGCAACTGGATCTACCTGGCCCACGAAAGCCAAATCCCGAACAACAACGACTACTACACCACGCACATGGGCCGCCAGCCCGTGTTCATCGCCCGCAACCGCCAGGGCGAACTGAATGCCTTCATCAACGCATGCACCCACCGCGGCGCCATGCTGTGCCGGCACAAGCGCGGCAACAAGGCCACCTACACCTGCCCGTTCCACGGCTGGACCTTCAACAACAGCGGCAAGCTGCTCAAGGTGAAGGACCCCGAAGGCGCCGGCTACCCCGAGTGCTTCAACAAGGAAGGCTCGCACGACCTGAAGAAGGTGGCGCGCTTCGAGAACTACCGCGGCTTCCTGTTCGGCAGCCTCAATGACGAAGTGCTGCCGCTCAAGGATTTCCTCGGCGATGCGGCACGCATCATCGACATGATTGCCGACCAGTCGCCCGATGGCCTGGAAGTGCTGCGCGGCTCGTCCACCTACACCTACGAAGGCAACTGGAAGCTGCAGGCCGAAAACGGCGCCGACGGCTACCACGTATCCGCCGTGCACTGGAACTACGCGGCCACCACCAACCACCGCAAGCAGCAGAACGAGCGCGAAGACAAGATCCGCGCGATGGATGCCGGCAAGTGGGGCCAGCAAGGCGGCGGCTTCTACGCGTTCGATCATGGCCATATGCTGCTGTGGACGCGCTGGGCCAACCCGGAAGACCGGCCCAACTTCGCGCGCCGCGCTGAATTCGCCGAGCGCTGCGGAGAGGAAACCGCGGACTGGATGATCCAGAACTCGCGCAACCTGTGCCTGTACCCGAACGTGTACCTGATGGACCAGTTCGGCTCGCAGATCCGCCTGCTGCGCCCGCTGTCGGTCGACAAGACCGAAGTCACGATCTACTGCATCGCGCCGAAGGGAGAACCCGACGACGCCCGTGCGCGCCGCATCCGCCAGTACGAAGATTTCTTCAACGTGAGCGGCATGGCCACGCCGGACGATCTCGAGGAATTCCGCGCCTGTCAGCAGGGCTACAACGGCAGCGCGCTGGCCTGGAACGACATGTGCCGCGGCTCCAAGCACTGGATCGAAGGCCCCGATGAAGCGGCGCAACGCATCGGCCTGAACCCCGTCATGAGCGGCGTGCGGACCGAGGATGAAGGGCTCTACACCGTGCAACACCGCTACTGGCTCGACGTCATGAAGAAGGCCATGGCCGAACAAGACACGGAAGACTGCAACGGGAGCGCCGCATGAGCACCGTCGACATCGCCGCCGTCCAGGCGTTCCTGTACCGCGAAGCCCGCCTGCTTGACGACGAGCAGTGGGACGAGTGGCTGACCTGCTACCACGCCGAGGCGCGCTTCTGGATGCCGTGCTGGGACGACGACGGCCAGCTCATCACCGATCCGGAGCGCGAGATCTCGCTGATCTTCTACCCGAGCCGCCAGGGCCTGGAAGACCGCATCTTTCGCATCAAGACCGAGCGTTCGAGCGCGACGATTCCGGACACGCGCACGTGCCACAACCTCAGCAACGTGGAGATCGTGGAACGCGACGGCGACAAGCTGACCGTACGCTTCAACTGGCACACGCTCGCGCACCGGTACCAGACCAACTACAGCTACTTCGGCATGTCGCGCTACGTGATCGACTTTGCCGGCGCGCACCCGCAGATCCTGGACAAGTATGTCGTGCTCAAGAACGACTACATCAACCAGGTTATCGACATCTATCACATCTGAGTAGGGTTCGCCGGCCCGCGGAGATTCCGTTCGGGCCAGCGGACACGGCTGGAGGACAAGGCCATGGAACACACGATCGCACTGCAATTCGAGGACGGCGTTACCCGCTTCATCACCTGCGGGGAGAACGAAACCCTCTCGGACGCGGCATATCGCCAGAAGATCAACATCCCGCTGGATTGCCGCGACGGCGCGTGCGGCACGTGCCGCGGCCTGTGCGAATCGGGCAGCTATGACCTGCCGGAATCCAGCTACATCGAAGACGCGCTGACCTCGGAAGAAGCCGCGCAAGGCTATGTGCTGGCGTGCCAGACACGTCCGCGTTCGGACTGCGTGATCCGCATCGCGGCATCGTCGACGGCGTGCAAGACCGGCGTCACGAAGTTCGAAGGCGCCATTGCCAGCGTCGACAAGCTGTCGGATTCCACCATCGGCTTCTCGATCGACCTGGACGATGCCGGCGCGCTGGACTTCCTGCCGGGGCAGTACGTCAACGTGGAGATTCCGGGCAGCGGGCTGACGCGCTCGTACTCGTTCAGCTCCGCGCCCGGCGCCGGCCGCACCGGCTTCGTCGTGCGCAACGTGCCGGATGGCCGCATGAGCAGTTACCTGACGAACGATGCCCAGCCCGGCCAGCGCATTGCGTTTTCCGGTCCTTACGGCAGCTTCTACCTGCGTCCGGTGCAGCGCCCTGTCCTGCTGCTCGCAGGCGGAACGGGCATCGCACCGTTCCTGTCGATGCTCGACGTGCTGGCCAGCAACGGCAATCCGCATCCGGTGCGCATGGTGTATGGCGTCACCAACGACATCGACCTCGTCGAACTGCCACGCATCGATGGTGCTGCACAGCAGTTGACAGGCTTTGAATACCGCACCTGCGTAGCCAGCGCCGCGAGCGGCCACGACCGCAAGGGCTATGTCACGCAGCATGTCGAACCCGAATGGCTCAACGGCGGCGATGTCGACATCTACCTGTGCGGCCCCGTGGCAATGGTCGATGCGGTGCGGAACTGGCTCAAGGAAAGCGGCGTCGAGCCGGCAGGCTTCTACTACGAAAAATTCTCGGCCAGCAGCGTGGCCTGACTGTCATGAGCACTTCCAATCGTTTTGAAGGCAAGATCGTCGTCATCACCGGCGCGGCACAGGGCATCGGCCGCGGCGTGGCGCTGCGCGCAGCGGCCGAGGGAGCCATCCTCGTGCTCGCTGACCGGTCGGAACTCGTCCATGAGGTTGTGGCCGAAATTGCCGCGCAGGACGGCCGCGCCACGGCGGTGATCGTCGACCTGGAAACCTATGCCGGCGCCAGGGCCATGATCGATACGGCACTCTCTGCGCACGGTCGTGTCGACGTGCTCATCAACAATGTCGGCGGCACCATCTGGGCCAAGCCTTACCAGCACTACGAAGCAGAGCAGATCGAAGCCGAGATCCGCCGCTCGCTGTTCCCCACGCTGTGGAGCTGCCGCGCGGCGCTGCCCGGCATGGTCGAGCGGCGCCAGGGCACAATCGTCAATGTGTCGTCGATCGCTACACGCAGTATCCACCGCGTGCCGTATGCCGCGGCCAAGGGCGGCGTCAATGCGCTGACTGCTAGCCTTGCGTTCGAACACGCCGGCGAAGGTATCCGCGTCAATGCGGTCGCCACCGGCGGCACGGAAGCCCCGCCGCGCCGCATCCCGCGCAATACGTCCGAGCAAACGCCGCAGGAAGCCGAGTGGTACCAGGGCATCGTCGATCAGACCATCGGCTCGAGCCTGATGCACCGCTACGGCACCATCGACGAGCAGGTCGGCGCGATCCTGTTCCTGGCGTCGGACGAGGCGTCCTACATTACCGGGACGGTGCTGCCGGTTGGTGGCGGAGATCAGGGCTAAGCCGTTTGTCCTGCGTGGGGTGGCGTCCGTCGCTGCCCGCGCTGTCCAGCCAGTGGCGCCATGGCGCCCTGGCGTCTTTTTAATCTTGACCTCGGCAGCTACGACGCATTGGCGTCGTACGACTAAAAGCTACCATCGCGGTGTGAGTGACCAAAGAGCTTCGCACCGAGCAGTATGCCGACCCCCAACGCCATCCACGCGGCCCGAAGCGGATGCGCGTTGACGAACGATTCAGCGCATTCTCGTCCCGTCTCCCACTCATTCTTTACCCGTCCGGTGACACGCTTGGCGACGTCCGCTGACTTGGCTACCAGTTCGGCGGTGGTCCTGGTGGATTTCGCGGCGAATTTCAGGAACTCCGCTTTCGCCTTGTCCCTATCCTCACCGGCAAGACCGGGAAGTCGCTCCAGCAACCTGTCCAACTCGCGTGACAGGTCTCGCGATGCATTCGCTTCCGCTGTAGCGTTCGCATCCGGGGTCATGGTATTTGCAGAGGCAGGGCGCGGAGACTGCCCCACGTCTTCATACGATGTCTCCCTATGTGCGCCTGGCGTGAAACTACTGCCTGTTGCGCTCGATTCCGTCGATTCCATTGTCTTCCTCCTGAGTGCCGGTTCGCACAAGCGCATGCTTATGCCATCCACGCGTGAGCAAAACGAATGCCTGCCCGTCTCTTGCACCGACATGGGCAGGGTCCAGGCCTATTCGTGCCCGGACATGCCGTAGGGCGGCCTCTCCGTCATGCGGGCTGCAGTCTGGCATGGAAAAGGCAACGGGACCCCCTGCGCGGGAACCGCTACGCCGGCAGATTGCAAAAAATCGAAGGGAGCTTCGTAATTCTTGACAGGACCCCAGCTTAAACGGAGTCGAGGTAGGCCCTTACGTCCGCCACCCCAAGTTTGATCAGGTCCCGCGTTTCGGCCGAAAGATCGCCCGCTTCCGCAAAGACCGACAAAGCCAGCGACAGCTCGCGCAGCCGTTCGCGCAGTTCCCGCTTATCTGTCCTCGCCAGGCTTTGGAAGTGCATGAACGCGTTTTCCGCGGCGTCTGCGATAGCAGTGGCCGTCACCTGTCCTAGTTCCCCGGCCCGGCAGGCAGCACTCAGGATTTCATCGACATAAACAGCGACGATGGGCGTGGTGACGCCATCCCCACCGTTTAGCGGATGGTGTCCGGCATCGCGCTGAACAGTCTGGTCCACGCCTGCGTGCTCGCGCCGGTACAAGATGCGCGCGGGCGGCGCGAGTTGGCCGCTGTGCCGCAATGACCCGAAACGCTGTGCGAAATGCCAGGTAAATTCGGCTCCGAGCAGGAAGATCTGCGCAGCGTAGTACACCCATAGCAGCAATACCACCAGCGACCCTGCGGCGCCATAACCGCTGGCAACACCGCTCTTGCCGATGTACAGGCCGATCAGGAACTTTCCCAGCGTGAATAACGCCGCGGTGACGACGGCGCCGAGCCAGACGTCGAACCATCGAACCTTCGTCCGCGGCATGAATTTGTAGATCATCGCGAACACCACGGTCGTCAAGACCAGGCTCACGACGGTGTCGAGGACGTGCCCGACGGCCTCCCGTATGCCGAGCAGCGGCCCCCATTCCCGGCCCATCGCCGAGATACCGGCACTGAGCAGCAACGAAACGACAAGCAGGAAGCCCATGCCGAGGATCATGCCGAACGACAGCAAGCGGGAGCGAATGAGCGAAAACAGGCCGGAGATCTTTTCGGGCTGCGGAACGCGCCAGATTCTGTCGAGTGCCGACTGCAGCTCCGAGAACACCGTGGTAGCGCCGACGAGCAACGCCAGCACACCAAGGATGGCCGTCACCGTACTGGCCGCAGGCTTGCTGACGGCCACCAGCATCTCTTCCACGGCCTGCGCGCCTTCCGAGCCGATCAGTCCATTCAGCTCGCCTACCACCTCGCCGCGCGCCGCGTCGGGACCGAATATCACGCCCGCAATACTGATGACAATCATCAGTAATGGGGCAATGGAGAAGACGGTGTAGTACGCGAGCGCAGCGCCCATGCTGGGCGCGTAGTCGTCGATCCACGAATTGATGCTTTCGCGGACGAGTTGGGAGGCGGTACGTGTGAAAACGGAGCCAGGGAGAAGCATGGGACGCTCTCGGAACATCTCCGCAGGATCAAGCAAGAGCCATTCCTGTGCGGGCTCCAGGCCGCTGCACAGGGCGTCCGTAACGCCACTCCGATGTGGCGTGACACTTGCGACTGCATGGCCTATGGAGGCTCGCGGGCAGGCATTGCAGAGCACGTGAGAATCCCCTGCAGAAATGACACTGTCGTTGGGCCCCCGTCCCCAAAGCCGACAGCCGACAGCCGACAGCCGACAGCCGACAGCCGACGGCAGCATCGTGGGCAATACGGCCGTTCGCGGCACTTTCCTCGCGACGGCATATGCCATGCTCACAAACCCTGTGCCCGCTGCCAGCACATCGACCCGGACATCACCATGGCAAAGGAAGGATGTCGTGCGTCAGCGGACAAGCACAAGCCGCTGAGCGGCACGTTAAGGCGCGGGGCGCGGGCCGTGGCTGCATCGATGCGTGCCCCCTGAACTCAGGGGGCGGCACCGGTTCGCTCTGTGCCAGGCATGGCCGCATGTTGCAGTGGCTAGGCCTTTTCGGATTCGGCGTCGTCCGAACCGAGGTCCGCGCCGGTGACGGGGTCGCTATTGACGTCCGACGCTGCGCGCATGGCAAACGCGTCGACAGCTGCCTCTTCGTCCGGCGAGAGCGTGACCGAAGCGAGGCCATCTCCGCCATCGACCGCAGGAGCCGGCTCTTCGACAAACTCGAAGGTCTTGTCGTCATTCCAGGGTCCGCGCTGTGGTTCCGTGCCCTGCGACATCCGGAAGTAGACCGACGCAAAGCGCTCGTCGCCCGGCGTCTTCCCCGGCGGGAAGTTCGGTGCGATCGAATACAGCGCGCGCTCGAACGATTTCTGGTGCGCGATCTCGCGCGTCATCAGGAAACCGAGTGCCTCGCTGACGCTCGGATCATCGCTGAGGTTCATCAGCCGCTCGTAGATGATCTTGGCGCGCGCTTCCGCCGCGATGTTGGAGCGCAGGTCCGCGGTGGGCTCGCCGATGGTATCGATATAGGCCGAGGTCCATGGCACGCCGGCGGAATTCACCAGCGCCGGGCCGCCTCCGTACAGAAGCTGCGTGACATGGCTGTCGTTGCCCGCGCCGGACAGCGAACGGTACAGATCCGCTTCCTGCTCCGTGCCTTCAGCCAGCTTGCCCTTAGCGCCGCGGTTCAGCATGGCGATCAGGGAGCCGATCACTTCAAGGTGGCTCAGTTCCTCGGTCGCGATATCCAGCAGCATGTCCTTGCGGCCTGGGTCTTCTTCGGCGATCGCCTGCGTGAAGTACCGCGTGGCCGCTGCCAGCTCGCCTTGCGGGCCGCCGAACTGTTCCAGAAGAAGGTTGGCCAGGCCAGGGTCGGCGCGCGACACGCGCACGGTGTACTGCAATCGCTTGTTGTGGATGAACATGGTCAGCTCCAGGATGGGTCGAGACATACCCCGCCGCCGCGGCCGGGCTGCCGTGCCGCTGCATCGACCGTGCCAGCGCTGCCGCACACATGCGGGTAATCAGTTGTTTCTCCCGGGCGACCCTTCCCGGCGCGTTCCCCCGCCCGCTTCCGCCTTGTTCTTCAGGTGCAGCGATGTAGCAATTTCAACGGCTCGCATGATGTGATGTCGCTCGCTACCGCGGTGGCCCCCAGCGGAAATTGCTCAGCCCTCAACCGCCTGCAGCGGGAGAGCCCGCCAGCATCCAGAGCATGGTCGCGTTCATCGACACGATGACGGCGACTGCGATCCAGGCCAGCACCGCGAGCCAGCGCGGATTCACGTGCTCGCGCATCAGCGCGCAGCTGCTTGTGCTGCGCACCAGTGGAATGGCGGCGAACGGCAACTGCAGGCTCAGGATCACCTGGCTTGCCAGCAGGAGCTGAGCGATGCCGCGTTCCGCGTACAGGATCGCGACCACCAATGCCGGAACGATAGCGACGCAGCGGGTCGCAAGCCGCCGCAGCCACGGCGGCAGCCGCGTACGCAGGAAACCCTCCATCACGACCTGCCCGGCCAGCGTGGCAGTGACCGCCGAACATTGTCCCGAGGCCAGCAGGGCCACGCCAAACACCACGCTCGCCCAGGCCGCGCCGGTCAGCGGGCTGAGCAGCCGGTAGGCTTCCTGGATTTCCGCCACGTCGGTACGGCCGGCCTTGAAAAACACGCCGGCAGCCGTAATCAGGATGGCAGCGTTGATGACGAACGCGAGCGACAGTGCAATCACGGTATCGATGGCGATGAAACGCAGTGCCCGCCGCAGATCCTGGGGGCTTCCGTCCAGCGCACGCGTGCGCACCGCCGCCGAATGGAGGTAGAGGTTGTGCGGCATCACGGTCGCGCCGATGATGCCGATGGCGATATAAAGCGCGGACGGATCGCGCATCGTCGGCCCGTACGGCACCAGGCCGGCCGCCACGTCGGGCCATGCGGGGCGCGAGATCAGCAGCATCAGGATGAAGCAGCACAGCACCAGCGCCACCATGCTGATGACGAACGCTTCCAGGCGGCGATAGCCGCGCTGTTGCAGCACCAGCACCAGAAGCACGTCGAACACCGTCAGCGCGACCCCCCACGCCAGCGGCAGCCCGAACAGCAGGTTCAGCGCTATGGCCGTGCCGAGCACTTCGGCGAGGTCGGCGGCGCAGATCGCGATCTCGCACAGCACCCACTGCGCCAGGGCCGACAGCCGCGAACTACGGTGCCTGCACGCTTGCGCGAGGTCCATGCCCGCCACCAGGCCGAGCCGGCTCGCGAGTATCTGCAGCAGCACCGCCATGCAGCTCGACATGGCGATGACCCACAACAGGCGATACCCATAGGCTGAACCGCCGGCCAGGTCGGTGGCCCAGTTTCCCGGATCCATGTAGCCGACGGCAACGAGGTACCCCGGGCCGGCAAAGCGCAGCATGCCCCGCCAGCCGTCAGGAGACGTGCAGGCCCGGGCTATTGCTGGCGCGCAGTGTTCCGGTGGCGGCATCTCAGCCAAGGAAGGCGCAAAGGCGGCTCAGCAACGACAGCGCGCCGCCGCCCAGCACGAGCATGCCAGCTGTCATCCGGAATGGATGAACGCGCCAGAACCGGTGCACACGATGATCAGGCAACATGGCGAACCTCCATCGGCGCGGGCGCGCCTGCGACGTTCGAAACAACGCGAACGCGCAGGATCCATGCCATCGCGCGCGCAAGGTCCCATCCCGGGCAGGAATTCTATGCAGGCACGTTCGATGCGTCCGCCGGTGTCAAGTCCGGACCGGCCACGGCGGCGGGCCTCGCGTCTGCACTGCAGCGCATTGCGCTGAACCGATCTCACCCTTTGACAAGGAGAAAGCCATGAACAAGAAGGCACCCGCCACCAACCGCACCGAGCAAGATGACCGGGCCGCGCAGAATTCCGGCAAGGCTGCCGAAACCGACAGCAAGCGGCCACAGAGCGGGCGGCATGCGGCGAGCCACGTGAAGGCGGAGAAGCACCACGGCGCCGGCGGAGGCGCAAAACAGCGACACGGGGGACGCTAGGCGGCTTTCAGGCTTTGCAAGGGAGGGCTACGCCTGCGCGCCGGCCGCCGCCACCGGATTCAAGCGGCCGGTCCCGTGTCCGAGGTCAGGATTTCATACAACGCCTCTGCGGCAGGCTGCAAAGGCCTGTCACGGCGCCGAATCAGCGCCAGGACCCGATCCACGGAAGGTTCGACCAGCTCGATGCCGCAAAGCCGTGGATGATCCCGCGGTAGCGACATGCCAGGCAGCACGGCCATCCCCAGGCCGGCCTCGACGAGGGCCAGCACGCCAACCACGTGGTTGGCTTCGTAGTGAATCGTGGGGCGTCGCGTGAGATGGGCGATGGCATTTTCGATCAAGGCGCGATTGCCGCTTTGCTTCGACACGCTCACCATCCTCTGTCCCGCGAGTTCCTCCCACGCGATGCAATCCCGTCCGGCCCACGGATGGTCCCGGCGCAATGCCAGCCGATAAGGCTCGGCGCGGATTGCGCGGAATTCGATGTTGGGCTCCTGCCCGCCCATGAAATTGAGCCCGAAATCGGACTCTCCCGACAGTACGCTGGCAAGCACAGCGTTCGCGTTCTCGTCGATCACACGTACGCGCACGCCCGGATGCCGGTTGCCGAACCGACAGATGGCGTCGGGCAGGAAATGCAACGCAGCGGAGGGTATCGCTGCCACGGTCACCAGTCCGCGCTGGAGCCCAACCTCGTCGCCGAGCCGCAGTACCGCGCTATCGAGGATGTCCAGAGCGGCGCGAGCCTCCTCCAGGAACTGGCGTCCGATATGGGTCATGTCCACGCGGCGCGTAGTGCGCTCAAGCAGGCGCGAGCCCAGTGTCATTTCCAGCTTCTCGATGCGCCGGCTCAGCGCTGGCTGGGAAATGTGGAGAGCCTCCGCAGCCATGCGGAAACTGCCCTTTTCGGCGATCGCCACAAATGCCTGCAGGTCTTCCAAGCCGAAATTAATGCGTGACATGCATCGATTATTCAAAACGTTGCAATTTACAGATCAATCATGACGCAATATGCTTGCAATGTCCACGTGGGCCCTGTGCATGGGCCTCGAAATACATATCAGAACTACCGGAGACTTAGATTGAAAATTGCTGTTCGCCAGTTGGGGCTCGCCCTGACACTCGCCGCCTGCGCCATGACCGCGACCGCTGGAACCTGGCCGGAAAAGCCAGTGAAGTTCGTCGTACCGTTCGGTCCGGGCGGCGCTAACGATCTGGTCGCCCGCGCTGTGGCTGACGCGGCGTCCAAGCAGCTGGGCCAGCCGATCATCGTGGAAAACAAGCCTGGCGCCGGCTCGGTGCTGGGTGCCGACTATGTCGCCAAGTCCGCCCCGGACGGCTATACCTTCCTGGCGCCGGCAGGCGGCGTGATTACCAACGCTATGATCAAGGCGCACCTGCCGTACAAGGAACAGGACCTGGTGCCCGTCTCCATGCTGGCGGTCAGCCCGTCCGTCATCGTGGTCCCCGCTGACTCGCCGATCAAGGACCTCAAGAGCCTGATCGCGCTTGGCAAAGGCGGCAAGGGCCTGAATTTCGCTACGGCGGGCACCGGCAGCACGCCGCACTTCGTCGGCGAGATGTTGAAGCTGGCAACCGGCGTCAAGGTCGAGATCATTCCCTACAAGAGCGGGTCGGAGGGCATGGTTGCCGTGGTGGGCAAGCAGGTCGACGCGACTTCGGAGGCCAGTGTGGTGGTGCTCCCGCAGGTAAAGGGCGGCAAGCTTCGGGCCCTGGCCTCAACATGGAATACGCGCATTGCCGCGATGCCTGACGTGCCCACCACGGCCGAACTCGGCTACCCCACCATCTTCATTGGCCACTGGTCTGGGGTATTCGCCCCGCGCGGTACGCCTGAGGCCATCCTCGACAAGATGAACAAAGCCATCGATACCGCGATCAAGTCGCCGGAACTGCGTGCCAGGCTGATTCCGCAAGGCATCCAGCCCATGGGCGGGACACGGGCTGATTTCTCGAAGTTCCTGGCAGAAGAAAAAGCCCGCCTCGGCCCGATCGCACGTGCTGCCAACATGAAAGAAGACTGACACGCGGCGCGCGAATCGCAAAAGCGTAAATCGCAAATCGCACTCGCGCACGTCGATCAAGGAGACCCCATGAAATTCGCAAGCGCTGCAGCCAAGCATGGCGCGCTGGTTGTGCTGCTCTGGCTGGCCAGTCCGGCTTGGGCGGATGAGATCCGCGTCATTACTTCGGGCGGCTTTACGGCGGCCTACCAGAAGCTCGTGCCACTGTACGAGGCCGCCACGCAGGACCACGTCATCACCGCCTACGGTGCATCGATGGGCAATGCACCCGATTCCATTCCCAGCCGGCTGGCACGGGGCGAGACATTCGATGTCGTGATCCTGGCCGACTCGGGGCTCGACAAGCTGATTGCGGACGGCAAGGTGGCAGCGGGCAGCCGGGTCGACCTCGCGCGCTCGCTGATCGGCATGTCCGTGCGCAAGGGCGCGCCAAAGCCGGATATCAGCAGCACGGAAGCGGTAAAGCAAACCCTGCTCCAGGCCAAATCGATTGCATATTCCGCCAGTGCCAGCGGCACCTATCTTTCCAACGAGTTGTTTCCCCGGCTTGGCGTCGCTGACAAGATCCGGGACAAGGCCCACAAGATCTATAGCGAACGTGTGGGCGCCGTAGTGGCGCGTGGTGATGCGGAAATCGGGTTCCAGCAAGTCAGCGAGTTGCTGCCGTTCAAGGAACTGGACTACGTCGGCCCGTTGCCAGATGATCTCCAACAGAAGGTCTTCTTCTCGGCCGGAACGGTTGCAGGCCGGCAAACAGCGGCCACTTCGCGCTTTGTCAGCTTCCTGGCTTCTCCGGCAGCGGCGGCGATCGTCAGCAGCACCGGCCTGGAACCGGTAGCGACGCCACTGCCTCCGCCGGCGCCGCCGAAGCTGGGGCAACCGTCGAAGCCCTGAACGCACGCAAGACCGAGTCCACTAGACGGCGCGGGCACGCAAGCCCGCGCCGTGTCGATTCACGCTTTCGGCTTGATGTTCTGGTTGACCCGGAACAAGTTGTCGGGATCGTACTTCGCCTTGATCGCAGCGAGGCGCGTGTAGTTCTCGCCGTAGCTCAGTTCGACCCGGTTCTCGGCCTCGTCGGCATCCAGGAAGTTGACGTAGGCCCCTTGCAGATTGAACGGGTGGATAGCGCTCCAGTAGGCGCGCCCCCAGGTCTTGAGCGCCTCTGCGTCCTTGGGATCCGGGCTGATCCCCGCGATGACCATGGAAAACGAAGCGTCTCGCGCGCTCCATGGCGTGGCGTCCCTGCCGA
Organism: Cupriavidus pinatubonensis; assembly: GCF_019602855.1. GTDB lineage: Bacteria > Pseudomonadota > Gammaproteobacteria > Burkholderiales > Burkholderiaceae > Cupriavidus > Cupriavidus pinatubonensis. The sequence continues at coordinate 2,587,626 of NZ_CP080766.1, read as the reverse complement.
TCCGCCGAACGGCGCCGTCTATGGGGTAAAGGTGCATCAGGCAGAACGGGGTGGGTGCTTCGATCGCATTGGCGATGTGCACATCGATCGCCTCATCTGGCAACGCCTTGACGAAGTCGCCCTTCCAGTACCATTGCAAGCCCTTGGGGAAGAACGGGTCGAACAGACTGTTGATGGCAGTCCACGGCATCTCGCCCATCCAGTTGAACAACGGGGCCGGCAGTTTCTCCAGAAGCGAATCCACCAGTTGCTTGCCCGCATCGATCGGTCCGTTGAAAGCACCGATCAGGGCACACGCACGTTTGTTCCAGTGCTCCTGAGGGAATGGATCGGTGGGAGGCACGGTCTTCAGCCCGACAAACAGCCCGAGTTCCTCGGGCGCATTGGGAATAAAGTCGCGGTACGTCGACATGACCTGCCTGGCATCCCTGGCGTCCCAGAAGATGGGACCGGCGAACACCATTTTTGCCGGGTGGGCCTGAAACAGAAAGCTCGTCACCACGCCGAAGTTGCCTCCGCCCCCTCGCACTGCCCAGAAGAGGTCGACGTGCTCGTCCTTGTTGGCGGTGACGAACGAGCCGTCGGCGAGCACGACATCCACCTCCAGCAGGTTATCGACCGTGAGGCCGTACTTGCGCGTGAGATAGCCGGTGCCACCGCCTAACGTCAGGCCTGCCACGCCCGTGCTGCCAACGATGCCCAGCGGTACGGCAAGGCCAAAGGCGTGGGTCGCGTGATCGAGATCCGCCGCTGTGCAGCCCGGCTCGACACGCACCGTGCCGCTCGCCGGGTCGACGCGCACGCTGCGCATCTGTGACAGGTCGATGACCAGCCCACCGTCGCAACTGCCCAGACCGGGCCCGTTGTGTCCGCCTCCGCGGACTGCGAGAAGCAGTTTGTTCTCACGCGCGTAGTTGACCGCAGCGATGATGTCGGCGGCGTCCGTGCAGCGGGCGATCAGCTTGGGCCGCTTGTCGATCATGCCGTTGTACAGCGCTCGCGCGTCGTCGTAGTCCTTGTCGGACGGGCCGATCAGCCTGCCGCGGAATCCCTGAATCGCAAACTCGTCCATGGCGCTCCCTCCTTGAAGAGTGACCCATCGCGCGCCCCGCGCAACGGCTGTCCCACCATGCAGCCTCGGTGCGGTATCGCTGACAACGACGTGTGATCAAACGGCATCCGCGAGAGCGGCAGCCGTTTTCGTGATCAGCCCCGCACCTCACTCGATAAAAAGCATAGTGCTCCAACACCCTTGCCGGAAGGAGCTCGCGCTGGCCTTCTACAATGAAGACGAAGCGTGGACCGGCTGACGTCCAGTCGTCGGCAGAGTGGTATGAAAAGCGTGCCACTGGCACATCAAGTCGGCCCGTGCCTCCCTGATATGTGAGGTCGGAGAATGACGCCGCATGCTGCGTGTACCGCGAACACCCGTCAGGTGCTGCGGTCGGCGCGTCGGCGGGTGGCATCGGTGCCTTGCATCGACTACTGGAGTCGATCGCTGCCGATGTCCCCTATGCCATGGTTGTGCTTCAGCACTTGCCGCCCGATCACCCAAGCCGTTTGCCCGAACTGCTTGGAATGTGGACGCGCCTTCCGGTACTGGCCGCCTTGGAAGGCATGCATCCCGAGCCAAACCATATCTACGTCCCGGCCCCCGACCCCATTAATTACGTTTGAAGACGGTCAATTCAGCACCGGCCGGCGGAAGGTGGCAGCAGACGCCCAGGCATCGATTCCATCGACGCGTTCTTTGAAAGCCTCGCGCGGCACGCGCATTCGCGCTTGATCGCCGTGGCGCTTTCCGGAACGGGCATGAATGGCACAGCCGGTGCAATCTGCGCGGGAGCCGACTAGCCTCGACCTCGAACTGGCTGCCGCGTTTACGCAAACGGCGGACATCATCATTTCCAGCCATCAGTCGGCGTGAGTGGTTGTCGTGAGTGCCTTGGCTTGTCCCGGGTTTCCCCTCAATTCTGGCCCGCGATCGTAGTGAGACAATCCGTTCCTGTCGCACGATCGCTGGTCGTGGCGATCCGACGTTCGCTGGCCAACCGAAGGGAGACAAACATGCGTCGCTTTGCCGCTTTTCTCGCTGTCCCGGTCGCTTTTGCCTGCGGCTACCTTGCCGCCAATGCGGGATTGCCGCTAGCCCACGCGCAAACGCCGCCCGCCACGTTGGCGCCGCAGATTATCAACCTGGTTGCCATGAGCCAGGAAGACATCGGACCGCAGGTGCCCAATATGGGCACGCTACGTTCGAAAACGCTGGTGACGACGCCACAAGGAACCGTTGGCGTGCAAGCGGGCAATGTCCCGAAGCACTACCATACGAGCGCTGACGAGATCCAATATGTCATTGCAGGAAAGGGCACGTTCTGGCTGGGCAACGAGCAGCGCGAAGTCGGGCCCGGCGATCTGATTGTCATCCCCAAAGGCGTCGCGCATGCGGGGTCGATTGCAACGAGCGGGGATTTCAAGGCACTGGCCATCAAGTTGCCGCCGCAGGCGGCTGGGGATACACACCTGGTTCCGTGAAGTATCGCCAGGCGCAGCGGTATATCGGGATTCGCGGGACACAAAGGCTGTTGCGCCGGCTACGCCGGCGCAGCAGCGCCCATGCCACGCTCGCCCACCTCAATCCCAATCGGCCTCCTCCATCAACTCGGCCAACCCCTCACTGACCGCCGCCACCCCAGGCGCCCCCGCCGCCTCATCGCGCGTAATGAACACCGTCCGTCCGGCCGCGAACCAGGCGCCGTCCCGAACCTGCCGCACCATGCCCAGCTGCGCGTAGTGCCGCACGGCGCTTTCCGGCGCGATCGTCAGCATGCCGCTTCGCGCGACGATGCAGAGATTGGTGTGGAACGAAAAGGACTCGACCGTGGGCTGAGGTGGCACGATGCCAGCGTTGAGGAACGGTGCTTCAAACAGCGTACGCGTATGGGCGCCGCGCGGCGTGATCACCCAGTCGTATTCGCACAGGTCGGAAAGCCCCAGCGACCGCTTCTTTGCGACCGGATGGGCCAGCGCGCAGGCAATGGCCAGCCGCTCTTCCCAGAGCGGCGTCACGCGCATCTCGCGCGTTGCGCTGGCTTCGAGGCTGCTGCCGACACGGCCGATCACACAGTCGAGTTCGCCGCGGTCGAGCATGCCGAGCAGGCCGGCAACCGTGGATTCGTGCACCACAAGGTGTGGGCAGTCGGGCCGCGAGGTCATCTTCGCAAGCAGCATGGGCAAAGCGACGACGCCGGCCAGCGGCAGGATGCCGAGACGCACCACGGGTACCGGCGGCGCGGCATCGATGGCCTCCATCGCGGCAGACATCGCATTGAGGGCGATCCGCAAGCGCCCGAGCGCCAGTTGCCCCGCCGGCGTCAGCGCCGCGCCGCGTGTCGTGCGCGCGACCAGTTCGGCGCCGAAGACCGCTTCGATCTCCTGGAGCATCTTGGTGGCGGCAGGCTGGCTCAGCCCAAGCTCTGCGGCCGCGCCCGACAGCGAGCCATGGGATTCGATCAGCCCCAGAAAACGCAAGTGGCGGATGCGAAGGCGGTCGAGGCGACCGGCAAGCCGTGCCTGGCGCATCGCCGGCGTATTGGCACTCATAACAAATTGTGATGACCTGATTAACAACTAATAATTTACAGGAAATGCCAGCACTCCCACAATCGACACCATCTTCCAGACCATGACAAGGAGACAACACGGTGCGCACGACAGGAAGACTTCTGGCCAGGCTGGGCCTGGCGGCGGCCGTTGCCGGCGCCTCCTGGACGGCCGCCACGGCCGCTCAGGCCACCGACAGCCCTTTTCCTACCCGGCCGATCCGGCTGATCGTTCCCTACGCAGCCGGCGGCGGACCCGATATCCAGGCGCGCAAGCTGGCGGAGGTTGCAGCGCGCGAACTCGGGCAGCCCCTGGTGGTCGAGAACAAGGTCGGTGCCGGCGGCATTCTGGCGGCGGAGGTGGTCGCGCAGCAGCCGGCCGACGGCTACACGCTGATCCTCGGGGCTTCCACGCACATCACGCAAAAGCTGCTTCAGCCATCCGTCAAGTTCGATCCGGTCACGAGCTTCACCCACATCATCCGGTCGGGGTTCAGCCCGCAGGTGATGCTCGTGAAGAACGACGCGCCTTATCGCACGGTGGCTGATGTCGTTCAGGCCGCGCGCAAGTCGCCCGGCTCGCTGAACTACGCGTCGGGCGGCATCGGCAGCGCGGCACATCTGGCGGGTGCGGCATTTGCCAATGCGGCAGGCGTCGATCTGGTCCATGTGCCATACAAGGGTTCCGTCGAAATCGTGCCGTCATTGATCCGGGGCGACGCGACAGTCGGCTTTCCGGTGGCGTCGACCGCCATTCCGCAGTTGCAGAACCACGCGGTGCGGGCGCTGGCGGTAACGTCCGCGCACCGGCTCGCGGGCTTGCCGCAGGTGCCGACGCTGAACGAGGCGCTTGGCCGACAGGATCTCGCGCTCGACGCATGGATTGGCATCTGGGCACCCGCGGGCGTGCCGAAGCCGGTCGTCGCGCGGCTGCATGCGGCATTCCTGAAGGCGCTCAACGACCCCGGCGTGCGCGACTTCTACCAGAAGGCCGGCACGATCATCGACCCCACGCCAAGCCCCGAAGCGTTCGACCGCTTCATCACCGACGAGACGGACAAATATCGTCGCATCGTCAAACAGAGTCATATTGCGTTGCAGTGAGGCCGACATGAATTCGTCAGAACTCTCCTTCGCCCCGCTGAGCGGGATCCGCGTGCTCGACTTCTCGCACGTCATCGCAGGGCCGCTGGCCACGTTCTACCTCGCGCAACTCGGCGCCACGGTATTGAAGATGGAAAACGCAAACGGTGGCGACGTGATGCGTCGCACCGAGAAAGGCCGGCAGGGCTTCGTCGCGCTGAACGCCGGCAAGCAAAGCCATGCGGTAGACCTTGGCAACGCGGCAGACCTGGCCCGCGCGCTGGAGATGGCGGCAACCTGCGACGTCGTCGTCGACAACCTGCGCCCCGGCGTGCTCGAGCGCTTCGGGCTTGGCTTCGAGGCGATCCGCGCGGTCAACCCGAAAGTCGTGTACTGCACGATCTCGGGCTATGGCCAGCACAGCGGCGACGTCACCGGCCGGCCGGCGTACGACCACGTGATCCAGGCCGCCACTGGCATGGCCTTCATGGCAGGCACCGAAGACGACCCGCCGATCAAGACCGGCTTTCCGGTCGTCGATGCCGCGACGGGCATGCAGGCCGCGCTGGCGATCCTGGCCGGGCTGCGCGAGCGGGACCGGCTTGGCTGCGCCGTGCAGCTCGATGTGTCCATGACAGGTGCCGCGCTGCAGCTGATGTACTCGTTCGCGTGCGAGGCGTTGACCAGCGGCACGACGCCGCCGCGCGTCGGCAACCAGGGCTATTCCGGCAGCCCGACTGCCGACTTCTTTGCCACCGAGGATGGCTGGATCGCGCTCGGCGCCAATACGCCGCGCCAGTTGATGCGGCTATTGGAAGTGCTCGACCTGTCGCACCTCGCGTCCGATCCGGCTTACTTTGCCGAGCCACTGGACCCGGACACGCCGGTATCGTTCGTACGCTCCGTCGATCCCGCGCGGCTCAAGGCCGTGATCGCCGACCGCGTCAGGACGCTTGGGGCGGAAGACCTCGAACACCATCTCGGCCCGCGCGGCGTGCCAGCCGCCAAAGTGCGCAAGCTCGGCGAGTTCGCCACGGAAGCGCAGCGGCATGGACGCGTATCGACCGTCATGCTGAAGGACGAAGACGCTTCGGTGATCTCTCCGGGGCTTGGCTTCGGGGTGCGGACGCATCGCTGAACGCGCCTTTCGCAACGTGGCAGGGCCGAGGCGGTCGTCCGGACCGCCTCAGCGCGGTATGGCCGCGTAGATCGCCCGGATTGCCGCAATGAGCGCCGTTGACGATTCCAGCGTCCGGCCAGGCGATACGGGTGTGCCTGCCAGCGCGGGGATTTCCACTGAAGCAGTCCGCCTTGCCTTGCGGCAGGCCGCCAATCAGGCGGGCTTCTCCAGAGGCCGGCTCGCGGCGGGCAAGCCCGGCTACGCTTACGGCGACTACTGGTACCAGGTCAACGACGGCGACGGGTCCGTCGAGGCCGGCGGGCGATTCGGGCAGAAAATCTACATCAATCCGGCAAAGGGGGTGAGCGTGGTGAAGTTTTCCTCGCGCCCTGATGCCGCGCCGCGCGCCACGACGGCGGCCGCAGGAAGGAGTATGAAAAGCAGGAATCGCCCCTTACAAGACGCTCAGAGGCATTACGCCATAACGGATGGGAATGTCCGGGCCCAGGTTCGCAGGAGACGGACGTCGCCACCGATCACCGGACCGGTTCAAGCCGCCTGTACTGGTGAAAATGCCGGATCGCGCGCTGATGGTCGCCCATGGCTTCATGCAGCCGCGCGGCGTTGTAGTGCGCGTCGGCCAGATCAGGCGCCAGTGCGATACAGGCGTGGTATTCGGCAAGTGCCGCTTCAGCGTATCCGCTGTCTTCCAGCGCAACGGCAAGATTGAATCGAATCAAGGGCCCGTCGAGGCCTTGTTCCAGCGCAGCGCGATACAGATCGACGGCATCCGCGTAGCGCGCCCGGTCACACAACAGGCACCCCAGGTTCACATAGGCGTCCAGCAGGCCAGGATCAGCGGCAATGGCCCTGCGGTAGGCTAGCTCGGCCTCTTCGGGATCTTCTCGTTCGAACTCCTGCGCAATCTCGAACAACTCATGGCCGCTCAGGCCGACGGCAGTAGCCGGTAGCGGACTCAATGGAAGCACGGGCGCGGAGCGGTCAGGCGTATCGAAGTCCATGATCCGCTGTCCGGTCTCCGCTTGCCATGGACCGTGCGCGTCCTTCACGGCCACGGATCCGCCCAGCGCCGTGATACGGATGCCGGTCAAAGGCCTGCCCGTGGCAAGCGCATCCAGCCTCTTGAGCGATCGAACGACACGCCGCGGCGGGACATTGGCGGCACGCAGCGATTGCGCCGTGCGAAACAACAGCAGGTCCTGGAAGGAAAAGCGATACTGGCTCCCCGGCCCACGGGCCGGCGTGACGATGCCCGCTGCCACCATCGCCTGGACCATGGAACGCGAAATGCCAGCCAGCGTCTGGACGTCGCGCAAGCTGAACGCCTGCATGCTCAGGCCTTCTTCGCGCGCTTCGGAATGGCTGCCACAGTGGCAGTGGTTCGCTTGGCGCTCTTGCGCGGCGCGGGTGACTCCGCGGCAGGCGCCTTGGCCGTGGCTGTCTTGCTCGCTGCGGCCGACCGCTTGCCAGTGGATAGGCTCTTCTTCAGCGCTTCCACAAGATCGATCACCTGGCCGGACGGTGAAATCTCCACCGGTTCCTGAGAGATGATTTCCTTGCCGGCGATCTTCGCATCAATCGCCGCCAGGACGCGCTCCTTCTCTTCGTCGCGATACTGGCTGGCATCGTAGTGATCCTCCGACGCCTGCTCGATCAGTTGGACGGCGAGCTTCATTTCGGCATCAGACACGGCGACGTCCTCGACATGCAGTTCGTCAATGGACCGGACTTCGTCCGCGAAAAGCAGCTGCTGGAACACGAGCCCGCCCTCGATGGGCCGGATCTGAACCATATGCGACTTGCCCTTGGACGCCCATTTGGCAATCGCGCACCGGCCCGTCTTTGCCATGGCGGCACGCAGCAGGCTGTATGGCTTGCCACCGCGCTTGTCCGGGGCAATGTAGTAGGTCTTGTCGTAGTAGATGGGATCGACACCCTTCTCCGGCACGAACGAGACGATTTCGACCATATGGCTCGCGCCCTCTTCGAGCGCCTTGAGCTCGTCGGGACTGAAGATCACGAACTGGTCCTTCTCGAATTCGTAGCCCTTCACCATCTCTTCGCGTGGCACCACTTCCCGCGTTTGCTCCGAGACGTATTGCTGCTTCAGCCGCGAGCCGTCCTTGCTGAGCAGGTTGAAGCGCACCGTGCTTCCGGAATCCGTCGCAGTGTAAAGCTTCACCGGAATCGAGACCAGGCCGAAAGAGAGGGAAAGCGAAGCAAGTGATCGCGCAGCCATAATGCAATCTCCACGTCACGAAGGACAATCACGAACACCGTCAGCCGAGTGCCTCCATGGCATCTTGAAGGCTTTGCGTCGTCGACCAGTAGTCACTCCATGGATCATTCGTCCGGAAGCTCAGGTATTCCCTGGCGTTCCGGACCGTCCACTGGTCGGCGCTTTTGAGCTGCGGCAGTTGCTCCCATGATAGTGGCATCGACACACCCATGCCGGGTCGCGCACGCGCCGAGAATGCTGCGGCGGTGGTCTGCCCGGTGCCGTTGCGCAAGTAGTCGACAAACACCCTACCCTTGCGATTGCCTGCGCCGGACCTGGCCACGAAGCGCTGAGGCAGGGTCTTGGCCAGGTGCAGCACGGCGGCGCGGGAAAAGGACTTTACCGCGTCATAGTCGAGTTCCGGCACCAATGGCACGACGACGTGCAGCCCTTTTCCGCCGCTGGTCTTGAGCCACGCTGCAAGCCCCAGCTCCCCCAGTAGCGTGTGCACCAGGATCGCTGCCTCCTGTACATGCTGCCAGGACACGCCCTCCCCAGGGTCCAGATCGAAGATGACGCGATCCGGGTGGGCGAGATCGGCCGCCGTGGAGTTCCATGTGTGGAGTTCGACCACATTCAGTTGCGCGGCGCCGGCGAGCGCTTCGGCCGAGTCGATCGTCAGCAGGCGGCTATGCCCTGGCCACAGGGACGCAGGCTGCTCGGTCAGCCCCGGCAGCTTCGTGGTTTCAGCGTGCTTCTGAAAGAAGAGCTCGCCGCCGATGCCATCGGGCGCGCGCAGCAGCGCCACGGGCCGCGCCATGAGATGCGGCAGCAGCCAGTCTGCCACGCTCTCATAGTAGCGCACGAGGTCGAGCTTGGTGATGCCGGTGGTGGCATCAATGACTCGCTCAGGGTGCGTCACTTTCACGGCGGCGCGCGTGGAACCCGGCTCGACCTGCACCGCTTCCCTGCGGACATCCCGCGCCGGCGTTTCGCTGCGCAGCGCCTTGAACGATGCCTGGCGTACCTGGCCCGCCGGCGTCCACTCGGCGAACTCGACCTCCGCCACCAGCGACGGCTTGACCCAATGCGGCGTACTGTTCCTGTTCGATCCCCACCTGCTGCGGCCCTTCGAGGCAGCGGCAAACGGCGCCGTATCGGTCTTCAGCTTTGCGAGCTGCGTCCGCAACGCGGCGGCGGTCTTGCTGTCCCATCCCGTGCCGACGTTGCCGGCATCGCGCAGTTGCCCGTCCTCATAGACGCCGAGCATCAGGCGGCCGACTTCGCCGGGCGCACCTTCCCTGTCTCCATAGCCACAGATCACGAACTCCTGGCGCAGCCGGCATTTGGCCTTGAGCCAGTCGGCATTGCGCGAAGAGCTGTAGGCGGAGTCCGCCCGTTTCAGCATCACGCCCTCCAGCCCCAACTGGGACGCGGCCTGAAAGACCTGATCCGCCGGCGCCTCGAAACTTTCGCTGAAGCGCACGCGTTCGGAGCGGGCATCGACTAGGCGCGCCAGATGCGCCCGACGTTCCCGCAATGGCACGCGGCGCAGGTCGCGTCCTTCCCAGTACGGAATGTCGAAAAGGAAGTAGACAATCGATTCGGTGCGATGGCTGTCGATGGCGTTCTGCAGCGCATTGAAGTCGGGCAGGCCGTCGCGCAGCACCACGATCTCACCGTCGAGCCATCCTTCCGAGATATCCAGCTTCTCGACTTCCTTGGCGAGACCGCCGAGCTTGCGCGTCCAGTCGTGGCCGTTGCGCGTGATCAGGTGCACCCTGGCATCGACGATCCGGGACAGGAGCCGATATCCGTCGAACTTGGTCTCGATGATCCAGCCGCTACCACTGGGCAGTTTTGCGGTCGGTGTCGCCAGTTGCGGAGCCAGGCGCGGCGGCGGCGGTGCCCGTACCGCGGCCGACAAGTCCGGGGTACCAGACGGCGATGCACTGCTGCTCTCGCGTTCCTCGACCTGCCCGAGTGGATGCGCGACGACGCTGTCCGGCAACGCCGTAATGACGTCGAACTCCGCATGCGGCCGCGCCCACCGGTCCCGCTTCTTGAACAACATCCACTGGTCATCGGCATCGCCCGGCTTCGAGATACGCACCAGTTCCCAGCGGCCGGCGAGCTTCTGCCCGTGCAAAGCGAATTCGAGCTTGCCTTTCGCCATGCCGGCCTGCGCGTCGCCCACCGGCTCCCACGTGCCGTTGTCCCACACAATGACGGACCCCGCCCCATACTGCTTCGGCGGGATGGTGCCTTCGAACGCCGCGTAATCGACGGGATGGTCTTCCACGTGGATGGCGATGCGCTTCTCGGCCGGATCGAAGCTGGGTCCCTTGGGAACGGCCCAGCTGAGCAACACGCCATCGAGCTCGAGCCGGAAGTCGTAATGCAGGCGTCGCGCCCAGTGTTTCTGCACGACAAAGCGCAGCGGCCCCGGGGCGCGGGGGGCACGGGTGCGCGGGCCCGGTTCGGCCGTGACGCGGAAATCACGTTTTTCGCGGTATCGGTCAAGGGAAGTTCGTGCCATGAAAACAGCATAGGCGCACGCTTGCTTGTCTCGTAGATGAAGGATCGGGCCATCCCCAACACGTGGACCCGGTTCCCGCTCGCCGCTTGGGAGGTGTCGCATCAGAGCCATGGCCCGGCTCCGCTCCTGTTTTTCAGCGCACTTTGTAATATGGTTCTGTGTAGGAGCGCAGCCATCAAGTTTTTGGCTTCCCCGGCGATTGCCCTGAAGCCCGATGTTCTGATCGGCTGGAGGAACGTGTTGCCATCGGCCAGAGCGTGCATGCAATGCTGGCCGGGGCAGCGGCGAGGCAGGTGACCATGCAGGCCAGCGCATATCCGTATCATCCCGTGCGAGAACAGCGCACCCTGATTTGTTTCCTGGCGGCGCTGTTCATGCATATGCTGCTCGGCGCGCTGCTCTACTATGGCGTACGTTGGCGCAGCGCGGCACCGGAAGGGGTTTCTGCCGAACTGTGGGAACCCATCGCGGAGGCCGTTCCGAACGAGCCCGCGGTCGCGCCGACGCCGAGCGTGAAGCCGGCTGAAGAAGAGCCCGCCGATATCTCGCTGCAGGAGCAGCGGCGCAAGGCCGAGCGCGCAGCGCGCGACGAAGCCAGAGCGCAACGCGAAAAGCAGGCGCGCGCGGAGGCCGAGCGCAAGGCGGCACAACGCGAGGCACAGCGTGAGGCAATGGAAGCGCAGCGCCAGGCGAGCAATGCCGAACACCAGAGCCAATTGGCCCGCTTGCGTGCGCAGGCCGGCGGCGCCAACGCGAATGCAGGCACCGGTACCTCCGGCAAGCCTTCGTCCGGCTATGCCGAGCGCGTCCGGCGGCGGGTCAAGCCGAATATTATTTTCAACGAGGAAGTCAACGGCAATCCAGCCGCCGTGGTAGCCGTCCAGATGGCACCGGACGGATCTGTGCTGTCGACGCGGCTTGCCAAATCAAGCGGAAACGCCGACTGGGACAATGCGGTCTTGCGCGCGGTGTCGCGCTCCGATCCGCTGCCACGGGACGAAAACGGCGTCGCACCGTCGGAAATCCGGATCACCTTCTGGCCAAAGGACCAGGGTGGCTGATCATCGGCAATCGCCGCTGCCGTTGTTCGTGCGCGATCGGCAACGCGAGTGGTCCGGAATCGATCCTTTCCGTACAACGGCCTTGCTCCGAGTTTCTGTCATGCTGAGTCCCTTCAGGACCACTCAGGCAGGTTTATCGTGAGCGCTATTGCTGTTGTTCCTTGCTTACTGTGTGGCGAACTCGCCCGACGCTGGTCCGATCGGCACGATCACGTGCTCGAAGGCCGTATTTACCGATGCGCGCGTTGCGGCGGGCGTTTTTCAGTCACGGGCGAAGCCTATGGAGAAATCATCCAGGGCAACTGGGACACGACAGAGCTTATGACGGCGGTGAGGCAGCGCATTGCCACCGGCGAGCTGCCGCGCATCGAAGGGATCGCAGGCCTGCCGAGCGTGATAGCGGTCGGCCGGCAGGCATCCTGAAGTTCGCAGCCGGGGCCATCGGGTCCATCGCCGACCCCATGTGATTCGCCTGCTACGCCTCTGCCTCCGCTGTTCGACACCCGAGAAAATCGGGACCCGGATGTAAAGCTTACATACGCAACCTTCAGCGCAAGCATTACGTCCATCGTTCCGTCAGCGGAGCGCTCATTGCACGCCAGCTTGGCATCCGGATTGCAGCACACAAGCGTTTTGCCCCAATAAAGAACGCCATGGCGCAAGCATTCACGCGCTCGGAATTGCTTGTCCTCAAGCTGCTGGGCATTGGTGCGGCCGTGCTTGTCGCCGGGGCCCTCGGGATGGCCCGGTGGTCCATGGCGCCCGCGATCGAGATGCAGGAACCTGTCGAGCAGCCCATACCGTTCAGCCACAAGCATCACGTTTCCGATGACGGCATCGATTGCCGGTACTGTCATGCGTCCGTGGAAACGTCGGCGTTCGCGGGCATGCCGAGCACCAGCGTATGCCTGACCTGTCACAGCGTGCTGTTTCGTGACGCCCCGATGCTCGCGCCGCTTCACGAAAGCCTGCGGGACAATCGCCCGCTGGTCTGGACGCGCGTGCACGACCTGCCTGACTTTGTCTACTTCGATCACAGCATCCATGTCGCCAAGGGAGTTGCCTGCCAGGAATGCCACGGGCGCGTGGACCAGATGCCGCTGATGCGCCGCGTGGCGCCGCTCGACATGCAATGGTGCCTGGCCTGCCACCGTGACCCAGCCAGGCATCTGCATGCGCCGACGGATATCGTCACGATGCGCGATCCCACACCGATTTCCGCCGACGAAATCGCGCTGCTGCAGAAGATGTATCACCTGCAGGACACGCGGCGGCTCACCGATTGTTCGACTTGTCATCGATGACAAGGGCGCGCGTGATCCCCCTCGTGCCGGTCGATGAGCCATCGGATGCGCCCCGCAGCCCTGCCCGCCGCCATTTCCTGCGTACGACCATGGCGGCTTCGGCAGCGCTCGCGGGCGCCGCATGCAGCGGGCCGCCAGCCGAGATGATCGTCCCCTACGTGCAGATGCCAGAAGGCATCGTCCCAGGCCGGCCGCTGTTCTACGCCACGGCACTGACGCGCCACGGCTACGGGATGGGTGTTCTCGTCGAAACCAATATGGGCCGCCCGACCAAGATCGAGGGCAACCCGCGTCACCCCGCCAGCCTCGGTGCGACGCATCCGTTCGATCAGGCCGCCGTACTTCAGCTCTGGGACCCCGACCGCAGCCAGGCGCCGTATCGCGGCGGTGCGCTGTCGGGCTGGGCAGCGTTCGACGCGGCGCTGGCCACGCAGCGGGTCCAGTGGCGCGACCGTGACGGCGAAGGCCTGCGGCTGCTGACCGGCAACGTAGGCTCGCCGACGCTGTCCGCCCAGATTGCGCAATGGCTCGATCGCTATCCGAAGGCCGTGTGGCACGTGCACGACCCGCTCTACGACGAGGATCCCTCGCCGCGCATGGCGTTCGGCGACGACGTGGACCTGTTGATCGACCCTAAGCCGGCCACGACGATCGTGACGCTCGATGCCGATCTGGTCGGTCATGGTCCGGCTGCCGTGCGCCACGCGCACGACTTCATGGCGGACCGCCGCGGCGTGGCGCCAATGCTGGCGTGCCGGCTCTACGCGATCGAATCGTCGCCGACGCTGACAGGCGAGATCTCCGACAACCGGCTCGCGCTGCCACCTCACGAGATCGAACGCCTCGCGTGGTCGCTCGCGCGCAAGCTCGGCGTGCCTGACGTTCCCGTCGACACGCCCGAGCCTGCGTCCGACACCGCAAGACACTGGATCGCCGTGCTCGCCCGGCGACTGCGCGAGGCACCGCCAGGCAGTTCGCTGTTGATCGCTGGCGGTGCCCTGTCCGGTCCGACAAGAGCACTGGTCTGGCGGCTCAATGCCCGGCTGGGCAATCTCGGCAAATCGGTGCGCCCGGTCGCGGGCACCCCCAGGCGTCCGCTGGGCGAAGCGCATTCGATTGGCGCACTGACCGAGGCCATGCGGGCCGGCGCAGTCTCGGCGCTGCTCATGATCGATGTGAATCCCGCCTACGACGCGCCGTGCGGTCTCGGCTTCGATGCCGCGCTCCGGCATGTACCATGGTCATCGCATATGGGCGTGTATCGCGACGAAACGGCGCGCCTGACGACCTGGCATGCGCCCATGGCCCATGACCTGGAGCGATGGAGCGACGCGCGTGCGTGGGACGGCACGGCATCCATCGTGCAACCGGTGATCGCACCGCTCAACGGTGGCCGTTCGGCGCATGAGCTTCTGTCCGCCGCTGTCGATGAACACCAGTCAGGCTATGACCTCGTGCGCGCGCACTGGCGTGCCCGCCAGCGCGACGACTTCGATGCCTTCTGGGAACAGGCCTTGCGAACCGGCGTGATTGCGGATACCGCCGCGCCGCCAGCCACGACCGACATGCGCCAGCCCATCACGCCACCGTCATTCGCGGCGCCCCCATTGGTTGCCCGGTTCATGCCCGACCCCGCCACCGATGCCGGAGAACTGGCCAACAATGCGTGGCTGCAGGAACTGCCGCGCGCGCTGACGCGGCACACCTGGGACAATGCCGCGCTGATCGGGCCGCTGACGGCGCGCGCGCGACGTCTGTCTACCGGCGATATTGTCGTGATCCGGCGCACGGACCGGCAGGGCAACCCGATCGAGGCGCCCGTGTGGGTGCTGCCCCGCCATGCCGAGGGCGTCGTGTCGCTGCCGCTCGGCTACGGCCGCCGCCATGCGGGGCGCGTCGGCAACGGCGTGGGCTTCGACGCCTACGCATTGCGTACGGTCGATGGCCCGCACGAGATCACCGTCGAAGCCACGGGGCGCCGCCATGCGTTCGCGGTGGTCCAGACGCAGACATCGATGGCAGGGCGCGAGGTGGCACCGCTCGCCACCGTGAGCGAGTATCGGCGCAACCCGCGTTTCGCGCAGCCCGCTGCCGACAGGCCTTCGCTCTATCCGCGCTGGCCCTACCCTGCCGAACGCTGGGGCATGAACGTGGATCTCAACGCGTGCATTGGCTGCAACGCCTGCACCGTCGCCTGCCAGGCCGAGAACAACATCCCTGTCGTCGGCAAGGAAGAGGTCTCGCGCGGCCGGGTCATGCACTGGATACGCGTCGACCGCTACGACGACGCGCGCGATACCGACGGCCGCGCGTCGCGCATTGTCTTCCAGCCCGTGCCCTGCATGCACTGCGAGGACGCGCCCTGCGAGCTGGTATGCCCGGTCGGCGCTACGGTGCATGACAGCGCCGGCCTCAACGTACAGGTGTACAACCGCTGCGTCGGCACGCGGTTCTGCTCGAACAACTGCCCGTACAAGGTGCGGCGCTTCAACTTCCTGCAGTACAGCAACCAGGGCAATGACCGCCCGCCGCCTGCGTTCAACCCGGACGTCACCGTACGCCGCCGCGGCGTGATGGAAAAATGCACGTATTGCCTGCAGCGCATCACGCGCGCGCGGATCGAGT
Organism: Cupriavidus pinatubonensis; assembly: GCF_019602855.1. Lineage (GTDB taxonomy): Bacteria > Pseudomonadota > Gammaproteobacteria > Burkholderiales > Burkholderiaceae > Cupriavidus > Cupriavidus pinatubonensis. The sequence continues at coordinate 2,572,053 of NZ_CP080766.1, read as the reverse complement.
CGGAAAAGCTCGGCCAGCCGGTTCGCGATGGCGATGTCGTGACGGCGTGCCAGGCCGCCTGTCCGACGCAAGCGATTGCGTTCGGCAACCTCGACGATCCCGACAGCCAGGTCAGCCGGCTCAAGCGCGGGCCGCGCAACTATGACCTGCTTGCCGAACTGAACACCCGGCCGCGTACGAGCTATGCGGCGCTGGTGACCAATCCCGACGATGCGCTCGCATGACCATGGCAGATCGCACCGATCGATACGATACGCCCCCCGTTTCGAAAGACATCGGGGTACTGCGGCCCGGGTGGGGCTATGCGAGCGTGTCCGACAAGATCGCCGGCCTGGTGCTGGAACGGCCGGTACGCCTGCCCTGGCTCAGCGCCTTTCTGCTGACCTTCGCGGGGATGCTGGTGTTCATGGGCGCCACAGCGTGGTTGTTCGCGCGCGGCGTCGGCATCTGGGGCGTCGACATTCCGGTGGCGTGGGGCTTTGCGATCGGCAACTTCGTCTGGTGGATCGGTATCGGCCACGCGGGGACGTTCATCTCGGCGTTCCTGCTGCTTCTCAGGCAGCAGTGGCGCACGTCGGTCAACCGCTTCGCCGAGGCCATGACGCTGTTTGCCGCCGCGATTGCCGGCCTGTTCCCGATCCTGCACCTTGGCCGGCCGTGGTTCTTCTACTGGCTCGTGCCCTACCCCGACGTCATGAACGTATGGCCGCAATGGCGCAGTCCGCTGGTGTGGGACCTGTTCGCGATCGGCACCTACCTGATCGTGTCGCTGCTGTTCTGGTACGTCGGGCTGATCCCGGACCTGGCCACGCTGCGCGACCGCGCCTGCCTGCGCGGACGGCGCCGCACCGCGCAGGCCTACGCGCTACTGGCAGTCGGCTGGCGGGGCGATGCGCGCCACTGGGCCCGCTACGAAAGCGCCTATTTGCTGCTGGCCGGACTGGCGACGCCGCTGGTGATCGCCGTGCATTCGATCGTGTCGCTCGACTTCGCGATCGGGAACACCCCTGGCTACCACTCGACGATCTTTCCGCCGTACTTCGTCGCCGGCGCGCTGTTCTCGGGCTTCGCCATGGTGCTGACCATCGCCATCCCGCTGCGGCGCGTGTACGGGCTGGAGGACTTCATCACCACGCGCCACCTGGCCAATGCGGCAAAGATCATGCTGACAGTGAGTCTGATCGTCGCCTATGGCTATGCGAGCGAGATCTTTACGGCCTTCTACAGCGGCGACCGCTACGAGATGTTCCTGTTCCAGAACCGCTGGACCGGGCCGTACGCGGGCGTCTACTGGGCGATGATGACCTGCAATGTGCTCGCGCCGCAGTGCCTGTGGTGGCGCCGCGTGCGGCACAGCCCCGCCGTGCTGTTCGTGCTGAGCCTCGTCATCAACACGGGCATGTGGATGGAGCGGTTCCTGATCGTCGTATCGAGCCTGCACCGCGACTTCCTGCCGTCGTCGTGGGGCATGTTCTATCCGACGCGCTGGGACTGGATCATGCTCGCGGGCTCCATTGCGATGTTTGCGTGGCTGTTCCTGGTCTTCATTCGCTGCCTGCCGGTGATCTCGATCGCCGAAATGCGCGAGCTCGTGCTCACCAGCACGAAGGAGGCGCCATGAGCCAATATGGCGTGCTTGCCGAATACCGCACGGGCACTGCGTTGCTCGATGCCGCCCGGCGCGCCCGCGCGGCGGGCTTCACGCACCTGGAGGCCTTCACGCCGTATCCGGTCGAGGGGCTGGCCGAGGCCATCGGCATGACGGCGGACCGCATGCCGCTGCTCGCGCTGCTGGGCGGGCTGACCGGCGGACTTGGAGGATTCCTGCTGCAGTGGTATGCGGCCGTGATCGACTACCCGCTCAATATCGGCGGCCGGCCTGCCGGCAGCTGGCAGATGTTCGTACCGGTGACGTTCTCGCTGACGATCCTGGGCGCGGCGCTGACCACGGTGATCGGCATGCTGGTGGCGAACCGGCTGCCGCGGCTGCGGCACCCGTTGTTCGACGCGCCCGATTTCGAACAGGCGTCCCGGCACCGCTTCTTCCTCTGCATCCGGCCCGAAGCCGCGCAGGCGACGGCGGCGTTCCGCATGCTTGCCACGACCGCGCCGCTGCGCGTGAGCGAGGTGCCGCAATGATCTCCCCACGCGTGCTGAACCTGCTGCGCTACCTCGCCCTGCCCTGCATGCTGATCGCGCTCAACGCATGCGAACGCGCGCGGCAGGACATGTATGACCAGCCAAAGTACAAACCGTACGCGCGCAGCGACCGCTTTGCCGACGGTACATCGGCGCGCCCGCTGCCCGACAACTCGGTGCCGGTGCCCGGCGGGCCCTTTGCCGCGATGTCGAGCGGCCGAAGCCAGGCCTGGTCTGGCACCGGCGACCGGCCGCCGCTCACACTGCAACAGTTGCAGCGCGGGCGCTCGCGCTATGAAATCCACTGTGCGCCCTGCCATAGCCCGACCGGCGATGGGGATGGCATGGTGGTCCGGCGCGGCTTTCCGCACCCGCTCTCGTTCCACACCTACGCGTTGCGCCGTGCGCCCGACGCGCAGCTGTACGACGCGATCACCCGTGGCAGTGGCCCCATGGCCCCCTATGCCGCGCAACTGACCCCGTCAGACCGCTGGGCCGTGGTCGCGTATATCCGCGCGCTGCAGCTGAGCCAGCACGCGCCCGCGGCGCGGCTGACGGCGAACGACCTGCAGCATCTCGATGAAGGAGCGACGCCATGAGCGCACACCCCGGCACGACGGCGCTGGCGCTGTACCTCTGCGCGTGGTGGTGCTGCATCGGCATCGTGTTGGGCGGACTGGTCATGGTGTGGATCCACAACCTCAGCGGGGGCGCCTGGGGCGAACCGCTGCGCGCGCCGCTGCTGGACCTGTCACGCCATACATGGCTGCTGGCGCTGCTGTTTGTGCCGGTTCTGGCCGGCACCACCGTGCTGTATCCATGGGCAACCGACGCAGCGCTGGGCATCCGGCGCTGGCCGCACGAGATCGCGCCCGCGAATGCCGCGTTCAAGTCGATGTGGCTGACACCGCTGGCCTTTGTGCTGCGCGGCGTCGTGGTGCTCGTCGTCTGGATCGTGCTGGCCGCGATGAGCCGCTCCGCGCGCTGGACGCGCTCCGCGCGGTTCGCCGCGGCGGCGCTGATCGTCTACGGCATCACCGTCAGCATCGCGGCTGTCGACTGGATCATGTCGCTGATGCCGCTCTGGTACTCGAGCGTGTTCGGCCTGCTGCTGGCCACCGGGCAGGCCTGCGCGGGCCTGGCGCTCGGCACGTGGGTAGCAGCGCGGCGCGGCGCGCGGCCCCAGGTACTGCAGGACCTGGGCAATCTGCTACTGACGGCGGTCATCACCTGGACTTACCTGGCATTCATGCAATACCTGATCATCTGGGCGGAAGATCTTCCGCACGAAACCGGCTGGTATCTGGTGCGCCGCCATGGCATCTGGCCCTTGCTGGCGTGGGCGCTGGCGCTTGGGCATTTCGTTCTGCCCATGCTTGCACTGCTGTCGCGGCGCCTGAAGCGATCGCCGGCCAGACTGGCCACGGTGGCGGCAACACTGCTCGTCATGCATTTGCTGGACGCATGCTGGCTGGTGCTGCCCTCCACGGGAGCGGGAGGCCAGACATGACCCGCGTGCGCCAGGCCCGCCATGTCAGCCCGCGCGCGGTGATCGCCGGCGCTGCGGTCCTGCTCGTCGCGATCATGCTGGCAGCCGCCCTCGGCCGGCTATACGGACGCCACCTGAATCCCTCAGGTCGGCTCGGCGTGCCCACGCCAACCACGCCGGAGGCCACGTTGCCGCTGTCGGAGAGCGCCCCGCAAACCGAACGCGCGCGTTTCGACGCTGACAAGCAGGCCGTGCTCAAAGGCTGGGGCTGGGTCGACAAGCGCGCCGGTGTCGCCCATATCCCGGTGGAGCGGGCCATGGCATTGATGGCCGAAACACCGCCGGAGCCCGCACGATGAACCTGCGATGGATCTGCGTCCTCACGGCCACCTGCCTCACGCTGTACGCGCAGGCCAGCCCGCTCGCGCTCCCCGATCCGCCCGATATGGCATTCGCGCCGACTCTGGGCAAGCAGGTGCCGCTCGATCTGGTCTTCCGCGACGACGACGGTACGCCGGTTCGGCTGCGCGAACTGTCGGCGCATCGGCCGGTGATTCTCGTCCCCGGCTACTACCATTGCCCCAACCTGTGCAGCACGGTCATGGATGGCGTGCTGGAATCGCTGGCCCAGGCACATCTGCCACGCGGCGCGTGGCGCGTGGTCGCCTTCAGCATCGACAGCGGCGAGACAGTCGCCGTGGCCGCTGCGAAGAAGCAAAGCTATGGCGCGCTGGTGGCCGCTTCCGGCGGGAACCTGCATATGCTGACCGGCGATACCGCAGCCGTCGGCACGTTGATGCAGGCCATCGGCATGCGCGTTTCCCGCCCACCCGGCGCAAGCGAGATCGCCCATGCCGCGGGCTTTGCCGTGCTGACCCCCGACGGCCGCATCGCCCAGGCCTTCAACGGCGTGCGTTTCGATGCATCGGCCCTGCGCACCGCCATCGAGCGCGCCTCGGCCGGGAAGGTCGGCTCTCCGGCGCAGCAGTTGCTGATGCGCTGCGTCCACTTCGATCCGCTGACCGGACGCTACACCGTGACGATCCTCGACGGCATCCGGGCCTTGTTCCTTGGCGCGTTCGCCGCGCTGGCCGGCTGGTGGCTGTGGCAACACCGGCAGCGGCGGCGCTCATCATGAACAGCAGCTTCCATCTGTTTCCCGAGAGTGCGTCGCTGGCAGCCGGGCGCTACGACACCCTGATGCTGTCGCTCACCGCGCTGCTCTGTGTGGTCGCGCTCGCGGTGCTGGTGGCGATAGCAGGCTCGGTGATCCGCTACCACGAACACCGGCCGGCGGACCGCAGCCATCCGCCGCTCGCGAACAAGCCGCTGGAAATTGCCTGGACCACCATCCCGCTGCTGGTCTTCCTGGGCATCTTCGCCTGGGCCGCGCATGACTACACGCTGCTCGCGCAAGAGACCGCGGGCGCGCTGCCCGTCACCGTGGTGGCACGCCAGTGGATGTGGAAGCTCGAGCACGCCAACGGCAAGCGTGAAATCAACGAACTCCATGTCCCGCTGGGGCAGGCCGTGCAACTGACGATGACCTCGCAGGACGTGATCCACAGCTTCTACGTGCCCGCGTTCCGGATCAAGCAGGACGTGGTGCCGGGCCGCTACACCACGCTGCGCTTCACCGCGACGCATGCCGGCGTGTATCGGCTGTTCTGCGCGGAGTACTGCGGCACCGACCACGCCGCCATGCAGGGGCGCATCGTGGTGATGCCGCCCGCGGAGTTTGCGCGATGGCTGGACGCGGACGTGGGCCCTGAAACCACGGCGGCGCGCGGCAGCGCACTGTTCCGGCATTATGGCTGTGCCGCCTGCCACGACGCCGGCGCAACGGTGCAGGCACCGAGGCTGGACGGGCTCATGGGCCGCACGGTCACCCTGCAGGATGGACGCACGGTGACCGCCGACGCGGCCTACGTACGCGACGCGATCCTGACGCCGCACAAGGACATCGTCGCGGGCTATGCGCCCATCATGCCGACCTACCAGGGCCAGATCGACGAGCAGGACATTCTCGCCATCATCGAATACCTGCGCAGCATGGGAGCCGCCGATGCGAGCACAAGCCGCTGAACGCGCCAGCACCGTGGCGCAGCCCGATTACCTGAGCGACGGCTTCTCGCTCGCCTCATGGCTGGGCTCGACGGACCACAAGCGCATTGCGTGGCTGTACATGGGCGCGATCACGCTGTTCTTCTTTATCGGCGGCGCGGCGGCCACGCTGATCCGGCTCGATCTCGTCACGCCGCAAGGCTCGCTGATGGCGGCCGATACCTACAACCGTCTGTTCACCGCGCATGGCGTGATCATGGTCTGGCTGTTCCTGATCCCGTCGATTCCGTCGGTGCTGGGCAACTTCCTGGTGCCGCTCATGATCGGCGCGCGCGACATGGCGTTCCCGCGGCTGAACCTCGCGAGCTGGTACCTGTACGTGGCGGGCGGCCTGCTGACGCTTGGCGCGATGATCGCCGGCGGCGTCGATACCGGCTGGACGTTCTACACGCCATACTCGACCATGTTCTCGAACAGCCATGTGGTGATGACGCTGGCCGGCGTATTCGTTACTGGCTTTTCCTCGATCCTGACCGGCCTGAACATCATCGTTACGGTGCATACGCTGCGGGCGCCGGGCATGACGTGGCTGCGCCTGCCGCTGTTCGTGTGGGCGGCCTACGGCACGAGCCTGATCCTGGTGCTGGCCACGCCGGTGCTGGCCATGACGCTCTGCCTCGTGGCGCTCGAGCGGCTCGCGCATATCGGCATCTTCGACCCCGCGCTAGGCGGCGACCCGCTGCTGTTCCAGCACCTGTTCTGGTTCTACTCGCATCCCGCCGTGTACATCATGATCCTGCCCGCGATGGGCGTGGCCAGCGAGATCATCCCGTGTTTTGCGCGGCGCCCCGTGTTCGGCTACCGCGCCATGGTGTGGGCGATCGTCGGCATCGCCAGCCTCGGCTTCCTGGTATGGGGCCACCACATGTTCGTGAGCGGCCAGTCCTACCGCGCGAGCGTGACGTTCTCGCTGCTGAGCTTTCTGGTGGCGGTGCCGTCGGCCATCAAGGTCTTCAACTGGACCGCGACGCTGTACAAGGGCAGCATCCGCCTGTCCGCGCCGATGCTGTACGCGCTCGGCTTTGTCGGGCTGTTCACGATAGGCGGCCTTACGGGGCTGATCCTGGCGGCGCTGGCGCTCGACGTCCACCTGACCGATACCTACTTCGTAATCGCGCATTTCCACTACATCATGGTGGGCGGCGCGGTCATGGCCTATCTTGGCGGCCTGCATTTCTGGTGGCCGAAAATGACGGGCCGCCGCTACCCGGAGAACTGGGCGCGCATCGCGGCCGTGGTGATCTTCCTCGGCTTCAACCTGACCTTCTTTCCGCAGTTCCTGCTCGGTTTCGAAGGGATGCCGCGCCGCTACCACGCCTACCCGCCCGAATTCCAGGTGCTCAATATCCTGTCTTCCGCGGGCGGTTCGATCCTCGCGATCGGCTACCTGATGCCGCTGGTCTACCTGATCCACTCGCTGTTCCGCGCAGAACGCGCGCCAGCCAACCCATGGCATGCCACAGGCCTTGAATGGCAGACCACATCGCCGCCGCCGACCCGCAACTTTGCGCAAGTGCCCAAGGTCGGTGCCGACCCTTACTGCTACGACCCCGTTTCGGGCAAGGAGACGCCGCAATGAGCGCGCCGCCGTTCCAGTTCGACAGTACCGGACAGCAAGCTGTGGCCTCGCGGCTCGGCATGTGGGTCTTCCTGGGCACCGAGCTGATGTTCTTCGGCCCGCTCTTCATGGGGTACTACTTCGTCCGCGCGACAGACCCCGTCGCGCTGCCGCTGGCGGCGCGGCAGACCGACCTGCTGCTCGGCAGCCTGAATACACTGGTGCTGATGACCAGCAGCCTCGGCATGGCGATGGCCGTTTCGGCCGCACACGAAGACCGCCGCCGCGCCGCAGTGCGGTGCCTGTGGGCCACGTCGGCACTGGGGCTGGTCTTCCTGCTCATCAAGGGCTGGGAGTATGCCAAGGACATTGCTTCCGGCTTCGTCCCGGGCAATGCTTCGGGCGCCGGCGGACCGACCGGGCAGATGTTCCGCCTGCTCTACTTCGCGATGACGGGCCTGCACGCCATCCACCTGTGCATCGGCATCGGCCTGGTCGTGGTGTTCGCACTGGCGATGCGCCAGCGCCGGCCGCTGGCGGTCGATCCGGGGCGTCTGGAGATCGTTGGCCTGTACTGGCACTTTGTCGACATGATCTGGCTGTTCCTGTTCGCGCTGCTCTACCTGCCGGGAAGGAGTGGCCCATGAAGCCGCATGCTTCCGACACGCCCCGCCAGCTCGGCGTGTGGGCATGCCTGGTGGTGCTGCTCGCTATCACCATCGGCACGTCCTTCCTCCACCTCGGCACGTGGAACATGGTCATCAACCTGGCCATCGCCGTGCTCAAGGCCCTGCTGGTTGCTGTCTTCTTCATGCACCTGGGCCGTGCTCACGCGCTGCTCCGTTTGGCCAGCGCCGTACCGGTGGCCATCCTCGCCATCCTGTTCGTGCTGGCGCACGGCGACTACGCGAGCCGCATCAAGGTGCCCGCGGCCTGGCAGGTGCCCCCGCGCGAAGCCTCCGCCGGCCGCTAAGGCTGCGCCGCCGCGTGTGGCCCGACGAGGTCGTTGCAGAGGCTCCAAAGCATTGCCGTGGGCAGTTCGTCGCCGGGAGGCTGCCACGAGACGAGTGCTTCGTCCTGGATGGCCATCGTGTTCCACCAGGTGATGAGTTCCTCTTCGTTCCAGGCACGGCGCTTGTCCACCGGAACCTGCGCCAGGGCTTGCCTGAGGCGTTGTCGGAATTCGGTATCGCTGAGCATGTTCGTTCTCCTTGATTGATTCCCTGCCCAAATGGCGCCGGCCTGTCAGCGGCTTCGCCAAAGCCACCCCGCGACCAGCGCCATCACGATCACCACGACTGCAGCCATCACCCAGCGATGCGTATTGAGCCACCACTGGATGCTGCTGCGCGCGGCACGGTCGGAAAACCTGCCGTGCGCGCCATGGTCCCCTTTGACGGGGTGGTACAGGTTGTCAGGCCGGTCACGCGGCAAGGGCTGATCGGTATGCTGCGAATCGAATCCGTGCCGCGCCAGGAAGCGGTCGAGCACACCAGGAATCAGCCGCGTACCGATGATGGCCTGCACCGCCGGCCAGCCCACCCATGACTCGCGGCGATGATGCAGCGCCGCCCATACAATGGCGTCGGCGGCGACCTCTGGCTGGAAGATCGGCGGCACGGGCTGCGGCTGCCGGTGCATGCACGTGCGGCCCCAGTCGAATTGGGGCGTATTGAACGCCGACAGGTGCACCATGGTCAGGTGGATGCGGCTGCCGTCGTGAATCAGCTCCGAACGCAGCGAATCGGTAAAGCCGCGCAACGCGCTTTTCGCGCCACAGTACGGCGCCTGCAGCGGAATCGAGCGATACGCGAGCGCCGAGCCAACCTGCACGATCACGCCCCGGTTGCGCGTCTTCATGCGGCCCAGCGCCGCCAGCGTGCCCCACACGGCGCCCAGGTAGGTGACGTGCGTCGCGCGGACGAAGTCCGCCGGTGCTATCTGGTCGGCGCGGCAGAAGATCGTCGCCATCGCGCAGTTGATCCATACGTCGATCGGCCCCAGTTCGGCCTCCACCCGCGCCGCGGCCCGTTCCACGGCGTCATGGTCCGCGACGTCCACGACGATCGGCAGGGCGACCCCACCGCTCCGCTCCACTTCCGATGCCGCTGCGCGCAGCCCGTCCTGACCGCGCGCCAGCAGACCCACGCGCCATGCCATGCGGCCGAACGCGCGCGCCGTGGCGCGCCCGATGCCGGCCGAGGCACCGGTGATGACCACGCAACGGGCGCTTTGAACGGGCTTAGCATCAGCCATGCTGCGTTTTCCAACGGACAACTTCGGTAACCCATGCAAGATGCATCCCAGTGTGATATGTCGCCCGGCATGCGTTGCGCTTCGCATTTCGCACATGGCCCCCAAGCCCCCGCCGCGCTAACCCGACATGCAATCCTTACCGGAACGCGCACTTTCTACGCTGTGCGCTGCGCTCACGATTGCGGCCGTTGCGTATCGCCGGGTGCGTACCGGCGCCCGTGGTCATCGGCATGCGTGATGCATGGCGGTGTCCAATAGGATGGAGACCGCCATGGCAATGACTGTTTCGGATTTTGTGCTCAAGCGCTTGCGGGAATGGGGCGTCCGGCGTGTATTTGGCTACCCGGGCGATGGCATCAACGGGCTGATGGGAGCGTTCGGTCGCGCCGACAACGACCCGGAGTTCATCCAGGCGCGCCATGAGGAACTGGCCGCCTTCATGGCGTGCGCGCATGCCAAGTTCACCGGCGAGGCCGGGGTATGCCTGGCCACGTCCGGCCCCGGCGCCATTCACCTGCTCAATGGCCTGTACGACGCAAAAATGGACCACCAGCCCGTGGTGGCCATCGTCGGCCAGCAAAAGCGCGCGGCGCTGGGCGGCGACTATCAGCAGGAGGTCGACCTGACCACGCTGATGAAGGACGTGGCGCGCGACTTCGTGGCGATGGCGATCGATCCCGCGCAGATGCGTCACCTGGTGGACCGCGCCATGCGCATCGCCATCGAACGGCGCACGGTCACGTGCATCATCATTCCGAACGACGTGCAGAACCTGCCTGCCGTACCCGTGCCGCCACGCGAGCACGGCACGGTGCATACCGGCATCGGCTACACCGCGCGCGCGCTGGTGCCGCCGGAGCCGGATCTTCGCCGCGCCGCCGACGTGCTCAATGCGGGCAGCAAGGTGGCGATGCTGGTGGGCGCCGGCGCCCTGCAAGCCACCGATGAAGTCATCGAGGTGGCGCGCCGGCTCGGCGCAGGGGTGGCCAAGGCGCTGCTGGGCAAGGCCGCCGTGCCGGACGACCTGCCCTTTGTCACCGGCAGCATCGGCCTGCTCGGCACCAAGCCAAGCTGGGAGCTGATGACGGGATGCGACACCTTGCTGATGGTGGGCTCGGCCTTCCCGTATTCCGAGTTCCTGCCCGAAGAAGGCAAGGCCCGCGGGGTGCAGATCGACATCGACGCACGCATGCTGAACCTGCGCTACCCGATGGAGATCTGCCTGGAGGGCGACAGCGCGGCCACCCTGCGTGCGCTGCTGCCGATGCTGGAGCAGAAGCCGCTCGCCTGGCAGCAGGAGATCGAACACAACGTCGCCGAGTGGTGGCAGGTGCTGGCCCAGCGCGCTGCCGCCAAGGCCAACCCGATCAATCCACAGCGCGTGTTCGTGGAACTGTCCGAACGGCTTCCCGACGGCTGCATCCTGACCTGCGACTCTGGCTCCGCCGCCAACTGGTATGCGCGCGACCTGAAGATACGTCGCGGCATGATGGCATCGCTGAGCGGCGGGCTCGCGACGATGGGGCCAGCCGTGCCGTATGCGATTGCGGCAAGGTACGCGCACCCCGATCGTCCCGTGATTGCGATGGTTGGCGATGGCGCCATGCAGATGAACGGCATCAACGCGCTGATCACGATCTCGCGCGACTGGAAGCGCTGGTCGGGCGGATCACTGACCATCATCGTGCTGAACAACGGCGACCTGAACCAGGTCACCTGGGAGCAGCGCGTCATGGAAGGCGACCCCAAGTTTGCCGTGTCGCAGGACCTGCCCGTGTTCGGGTATGCGGCGTTCGCGCAGTTGCTCGGCCTGCAGGGCGTGCGCGTCGACCGCCCCGAGGGGATTGGCCCGGCCCTGGACCAGGCACTGGCCGCCAGGATCCCCACCGTGCTCGAAATGGTCACGGACCCCGATGTTCCGCCGCTGCCGCCGCATATTTCGGCGAAGCAGGCACGCGACTACATCGCGGCCATGCTCCATGGCGATACCGATGCCGGTGGCACGCTGCGCGCGACGTTCCGGCAGGTCTGGGAATCGCTGACGGCTTCGTCGAAGCGGCATGCGGACAAGGATGCGACGCCGTGACACGCTCGCATGCCACGCCGATCCGGTCCATCGAAGCCAGGGCTTATCGGATTCCCTTGCCGGCTCCGGAATCCGACGGGACGCTGGAGTGGGACCATGTCACGCTGGTGGTGGTGCATGCCGCCGCCGGCGGCGTCACCGGGTGCGGGTATGGGTACTCCGACCAGGCCGTCATCCCGATCATTGCGCAACTGCTGGTGCCGCGTTTGCTCGGCACCGACGCCATGGCCACGAACGCCAGCTGGCGCGCCATGAAGGGCGCCGTGCGCAACCTCGGCGTATCGGGGCTGTGCGCCCAGGCGATTTCGGCCGTCGACATTGCACTGTGGGACCTGAAGGCGCGCCTGCTCGACGTGTCGCTCATGCAGTTGCTCGGCGCCGCGCGCACCTCGGTGCCCGGCTATGCCAGCGGCGGGTTCACCAGCCTGTCCCATGAAGCGCTGCACGACGCTGCGCGCGCCTGGCGCGACGCGGGGTTCTCGCGCGTGAAGATAAAGGTCGGGCGCCACCCCGACGACGACCCGGCCCGCGTCGCCACGGTGCGCGATGCCGTTGGCGCGGAGGTCGAAGTGTTTGTCGATGCGAATGGCGCGTACACGGTCGCGCAGGCGCTGCAGATGGCGCAGGCCTTCGCACCGTTCCGCATCACATGGTTCGAGGAGCCTGTTTCGTCGGACGACATTACGGGCCTGCGCGCGGTGCGCGAGCACACGCCACCGGGGCTCGCCGTCGCGGCGGGCGAGTATGGCTTTACGGGCGACGATTTCCGGCGACTGCTGGAGCCGCGTTGCGTGGATGTACTGCAGGCGGATGCAACACGCTGCGGCATCACCGGATGGCTGCGCGCCGTGAACCTCTGCGAAGCCTTCCATGTGCCGCTGTCCAGCCACTGTGCCCCTGCGCTGCATGCGAGCCTGTGCTGCGCGGCCTCTCCGGCCGTCCACGTCGAAGTGTTCGAGGATCATGCCCACATTGAAGCGCAGTACTTCGACGGTATACCCACGCTGCACGACGGCAACCTGTGCCCGCACGCGAACCAGCCCGGGCTCGGCCTGCGCTTCCGCGAAGGGGATGCACGATGTCACCTGGCCTGCTAGCCTCGGCCCACGGCGAAGGCTTCGCCGCGCTGGAGACGGCGCTCCGCGATACCGTCGATGCGGAAGTCCGCTTTGACGCGGGAAGCCGCGCGCTGTATGCGACGGATGCATCCAACTACCGCCAGGTACCGATCGGCGTGGTGATTGCGCGCAGCGTGCAGGCCGTCATCGATACCGTCGCGTTGTGCCGCCGGCACGGCGCACCGGTGCTGTCGCGCGGGGGCGGAACCAGCCTGTGCGGGCAGACCTGCAATGTCGCGGTCGTGCTCGATTTCTCGAAGTACCTCAACCGCATCCTGTCCATCGACCCGCAGGAGAAGACAGCCCGCGTGCAGCCCGGCGTGGTGCTCGACCGCCTGCGCGATGCGGCCGAAGCCCATCACCTGACGTTTGCACCGGACCCTGCCACGCATACGCACAACACGCTCGGCGGCATGATCGGCAACAACTCGTGCGGGCCGCATTCGGTGATGGGGGGCGAGACCATCCGCAATGTGATCGAGCTCGACATCCTCACGTACGACGGCACCCGGCTGACCGTCGGCGCCACCACGCCGCAGGCATGGGACGCGCTTGCCGCACGAAGCGACCGCGTCGGCGAGATCTACCGGCTGCTGCGCACGCTGCGCGATGAATACCAGGACGACATCCGCCAGCACATGCCGCGCATTCCGCGACGCGTTTCGGGCTACCCTTTGGAGGCACTGCTGCCGGAGTACAACGGCAATATCGCCCATTCGCTGGTGGGCACCGAGGGCACGTGCGTGATCGTGCTCGAAGCGAAGCTGCGCCTGGTCGATAGTCCGCGCGCACGGTCGTTGCTCGCACTTGGCTATCCGGATGTATTCCATGCCGCCGATCACGTGCTCGATGTCATGGCGTCCGGCCCGATCGCCGTGGAAGGCATGGACGACCGGCTGATTGCCGACATGACCGCACTGCACCTGCACCCCGAAGACGTAGCGCTGCTGCCACCGGGCAACGGATGGCTGCTCGCGGAATTCGGCGGCGACGACAAGGCGCAGGCAGACGACCGTGCACGCAAGCTGATGGACACGCTCAAGGCCGGCAGCGACGCGCCTTCGATGAAGCTCTTCGACGACCCCGCCGAGGAACAGCTGATCTGGCGCGTGCGCGAATCCGGCCTTGGCGCGACCGCGCATGTGCCCAACCAGAAGATCACGTGGGAAGGGTGGGAGGACTCCGCCGTCCCGCCCAGGCATCTGGCCGAATACCTGCGCCGGTTGCGCGAATTGTTTGATCGCTACGGCTACGCCTGCGCGCTGTACGGCCACTTCGGCCAGGGCTGTGTGCACACGCGCATCGATTTCGACCTGGAAACGGCGCAGGGCATCGAAATATGGCAGCGATTCCTGCAGGACGCCGCACATCTTGTCGTCAGCCTTGGCGGCTCCATCTCCGGCGAACATGGCGATGGCCAGTCCAAGGCGGACCTGCTGCCGATCATGTACCCGGAACGGCTGATGCGCGCGTTCGGCCGGTTCAAGCAGATATGGGATCCGCTCAACCGCATGAACCCAGGCAAGGTCGTCAACGCCTGGCATATCGACCAGAACCTGCGGATCGGCACGGATTACAACCCGCCCGAGCAGCCCATCTATTTTCACTACACCACGGACAGCGGCAGCTTTCCACGTGCGGTGCTGCGCTGCGTCGGCGTGGGCGAATGCCGCAAGAACAAGGGTGTGATGTGTCCGAGCTACATGGCAACGGGCGAGGAACGGCATTCGACACGCGGCCGCGCCCGCATGCTGTTCGAGATGCTCAAGGGCGAGGTGGTACAGGACGGCTGGCGTTCCGAGGCCGTGCATGAGGCGCTGGACCTGTGCCTGTCATGCAAGGGCTGCAGGGGCGAATGTCCCGTGAACGTGGACATGGCGATCTACCGTGCCGAGTTCATGGCCCACTACTACGAACGCCGCCACCGGCCACGCGAAGCGTTCGCCTTCGGGCTGGTCGACCAATGGGCGCGCCTGGGCATGCATGCGCCTGGCTTGTTCAACCTGCTCACGCACGCGCCGCTGCTGTCGCTGGCGGCCCACAAGCTGGCGAACGTCGCGAGCGGCCGCGAGATTCCACGTTTCGCGAAGCAATCGTTCCGGGACTGGTTTGCCACCCGGCCGCGCCAGGCTCCGCACGGGCGCCGGGTGATCCTGTGGCCGGACACATTCACCAATGCCTTCGAGCCCGACATCGCGCGCGACGCCGTATCGGTGCTCGAAGCCACCGGCCACGACGTGCACATTCCACCCCAGCCGCTATGCTGCGGCCGCCCACTCTACGAGTACGGCATGCTGGACCGGGCGCGCGCGTATCTGCGCGACGTGCTCGATACCCTGGCCGAGGATATCCGCCGCGGGACGCCGGTAGTCGTGCTGGAACCCGCCTGCCTGTCGGTCTTCCACGAGGAAATGCGCGAACTGCTGGGCGGCGACGAGCAGGCAATGCGCCTGCGCCAGCAATCCTTCCTGCTGCCCGATTTCCTGTGCCAGCGGGACGCGCTGCGCGGCATGCACACGTTGTCGGGGAACGCGCTCGTCCACGCGCATTGCCATCACCGGTCGATCTGGAAGACCGCGGGCGAGGAAGAAGCGCTGCGTGCGGTGGGCGTCGTGCCCACCGTGCTCGATTCCGGTTGCTGCGGCATGGCCGGATCGTTCGGCTTTCTGCCGGACAAGCAAACGGTGTCGAACGCGTGCGCGCAACGGACGTTGATCCCGAAGATCCTGGCGAAATCAGCCGGAACGATGGTCGTTGCCGACGGCTTCAGTTGCCGCCTGCAGATCCGGCACCACGCGGGCACCGTTCCGCTTCATATCGCGCAGATGCTGGCGCGCGCCGGAACCGCATCAACGGGGTGAGCCGCGCTAACGCCATGCCGGTTCGCTACGCTGCTCGAAATGGTCATAGGCCGTCAGCAAACCCTGCAGCACTTCGGCAGAGGTCTCAAACAATGCTTGCGCCTTCGGGTCGGTGACCTTGGTGACATCGTCGCGCAAGTGCTGCAACGTGTCGTTGAGCATGGCCTTGATCTTGAGGGTGTGGTGGCGTGGGTCTGTCTCGGGTAACGCGTTCAGTTCAGTCATCGCAATGCTCCCAAACCGGTGAAAGATTGAGGGAAGGTATGACTTCGTTCTATACCAAGCCTGCAAAGGTCGATGTCGGTCTGGCGCTGACAACATGGAACCGTCGCGGGTGATCAGATCGCCGTTTCACGCTCGGCATAACGCTCCGCCACGGCCGCCAGGCTTCCGCCGCTGCCGTCGAACGCGCGCACGATGAAATCCAGCAGCACCTTGACTTTCGCCGGAGCCGCGTACGGATCTTCACGCGCTCCACCCCAGCGTCGCCATCCAGTTCCAGGAAGTCGCGGATGTACTGGTCGACCCAGTCCAGCCTGGCCAGGTCCGAAGGGCTCGACGGCTCAGCCTTGTCGTACAAATAGGCAGGACTGCCGCATATCAGCCAATGCACCGAGGCCAGCTTTCTGGCGACGACGGACGGGGCCGGCGAATCGGTGATCTGGAGGCTGATGTCGACCTTCTTGCCAGGAAAATCCGGCACATGGTTCTTGAGGATCAGCTTCAGGTCCGGCATAAAGAAGGCGCCGATTGCCTGCCCGCCCGGGCGGCTTTTGCGTCATGCAACGGCCTCGCCCATCAGCCGTCCACGCATCATCCATAGGTTGCTCCTACGCCGACCTTTTCGAAGGCGACGACGCAACGGGAGAAAGGAATCTGTACTCTCAAACAACCATCGACTGCTGGGCGAAGATACCCGCCATCGCGCCCTGCGATGATGCCTGGGTGACCGAGGGCAAGAAGGGCGTGGCGAGGTCGCCAGCGGCGTAGATGCCGGGGATGCTGGTTTGGCGGCGCTCGTCGACTTTGAGGACGATGCCAGTGGGCGTATCGACCGTGGCGAGGCCCAGTGATTCATGCAGGCTTGCGGACGGCTTGTTGCGCGGATGGGCGAACAGGACGTCGACCGCGACATTGCGGCCGGTATCGAGATTGACGGTGGTGATATGGCCCGTGTGATGGGCGATCTCGACGATCCGGCCATCGACGACAGGCATGTTGCGGCGCGCCAGATCGGCCTGGATATCGGCCGCAATGTCATGACCATCGGCGAAGACAGTCAACTTGTCAGTCCAATCGCGGAACAGCCTGGCAGACTGGTGCGACTGTGGGCCGGACCAGAGAAGGCCCCAATGCTGGCCGGCGACTTCAAAGCCGTCGCAATAGGGGCAGGGCACGATGGACGTGCCCCAGCTTTCGGCAAAGCCCGGAACATCAGGCATCTGGTCGGCGACGCCATAGCTCAGGATGAGGCGGCGCGCCCTTAGGCTTTCCTGATCGTCAGTGACGACGCAGAAATCGTCGATGGCGCCAGACACGCTCTCGGCCCGAGCTATGACCAGCCTGATCGTTGGATAGCGCGCAAGCTGCTGCCGCGCCTCGACTAGGATGTCCAGCGGCGGCTTGTGATCGTGGCCGAGCAGGCCATGCGAGTGGCCGGCAAAGCGGTTGCGCGGTCGGCCGGTATCGAGCACGGTGACCTTGCGGCGCGCACGGCCGAGCTGCAGGGCGGCGGCGAGCCCGGCAAAGCTGCCGCCGATGATGATGACGTCATTCATGGTGATGGGCTCCGTGTTGTGGATAGAGGGGTGGCTGGGCCCGGTGCGCAATAACGTCCGGAGATAAGCGCTTGAGACGATCCGCGGCCAGAGGGCTTCGGCACTGGCGAGAAAGTTGCCCATGACTGTATTGACCGGCCGGACAATGCCGCATTCGTTATCGCCGGGCGGCCAGTGGAAAGCTGATTTGGACAACCGGTTAAAACATACCCTTGGCTTGCTCATTTACGATACTTAATGGTATCGTAGCGCAAGAATTTAAATACTGTCAAGTATCGGAATTGTCGTGACCGAAAACAGCCAGAGCCGGCGCGGCCGGCCCGCCAACGAGGCGCTTCGCCAAACGATAGTCGACACCGCCTGCGAACTCTTCGTGGAACTGGGTTTTCAAGCGACGACCATGGACAAGGTCGCCCAGCGGGCGAAGATATCCAAGCTAAGCATCTATCGGCACTTCGAGAACAAGGAGGCGCTGTTCAGCGCGGCCATGGTGGCCCGCTGCGAGCAGTTTGCACCGCAGGCCCTTTTCGAAGGCGTCGACGGCTCGGCCGAAGATCAGCTCATGGCGTTGGGGTCATCCCTGCTTCGCACGCTGTTGAGCCCGGACGTCCGTAGTGTCGAAGCCATGGTTTTGGCCGACAAGACGAATCAAAAGTCGTTAAGCAAGCTCCATTACGAAGCCGGGCCCGCCCATGTCATCGCCCAAATCGAGGCCGTGTTGCGTCAGTTGCACGCGAAAGCGATTCTGAACGTACCCGATGCTCTCCAGTCCGCCCGCTTGTTTGCCGCGCTTTTCAAAGGATCCGATCTCCTGCTTATCGCCCGCTTCGACGAGGCGAAAGCAAAGGATGACAACGAAATCGAATCCTATTGCCGGTCGGCCGTCACCATGTTCATCGCCGCGCACGGTGGCATCTAAAGATCCATCGCGGCCGATGAAGAACACGCAGCGGTTGCGTTCGGGCGCGAAGCTGTAGCCGATCAGCTGGCGGCGCGGTGAGGCCGGTCTGCGCCTAAACTGGAAAGTCCCCGGGCCGCCCGCCCATGAACCGGAGCGCTCCATGCCAGACGTCGCCGTTACCGCTGCCGACCATGCCATCGGCCCTGACACCGCCAGGGTCACCGTCGTCGAATATGGCGACTTCGAATGCGAATACTGCCGCATGGCCTACGGCGCCATGAAGATCCTGATGGAGCACTATGGCCCGCAGGTCCGCTTCGTCTATCGGCACTATCCGATGTCTCACTGGCATCCATCCGCCGAAGCCGCGGCCGAATGCGCGGAAGCGGCCGGCGCGCAGCAGAAGTTCTGGCAGATGTACCGCCTGCTGCACGAAAAGCCGAACGGCCTGAAATCGGAAGCGCTACGCCACTATGCCGGCATGCTCGGCATGGACCTGAACCGCTTCGACAGCGACATGGCGGCTCACTCGCACCTGCCGCATATCCGCGATGACATGCGCGGCGCCACGCAATGGCAGGTACGGGGCACGCCATCGTTCTTCGTCAATGGCGTGGTGCAGGACGTGACCTTCGGTATGGAACGGCTGCAGCGCGCCATTGATGTGGCGTTGGCGGGTTGAACGTTGGTTTCACGAAGAAACCACGACTGCCCTGTCGCGTTGCCCGCCCATGAACATGGCGAGGCCGAATAACTGCAGCGCTGCCATACAAACCGCCAGCTTGACTGTCGAATCCAGCAGCAGCGGGACCAGCAGCGCTGACATCAGGAAATTGCCGAACTGCTGCACCGTGACATAGCCACTCGATGCGAGCCCGCGCCGTTCCGGGAAACAATCGAGCGCCAGCAATTGCAGGCTCGGTTGCGTGATGGTCATGCCGGCGCCGTAGACGGGCAGTGCGATCAGCGCCCACGGCATGGCCGGGGCGTGCAGCGCCGTGAGCACAATGTTCAATATGCCGGCGAACAGCATGACAGCGTGCCCGAGCAGCACGCTGCGCACCGGGCTGATCCTGCCGGCCATGCGATGCGACACGAGCGAGCCCAGCATGATCCCCGCTACGATCGGGATGAATAGCCAGCCGAACGACTGCGCACCAAGCCCGAGATGCCGGGTCACGAACGTGGGCGCGGCAAAGATATAGACATAGATGCCAACGTTGACCCCGGCGTTCGCGAGCGTCAGCGCGACAAAGCGCCAATGGGTCAACATGGACCCATAGCCGCGCGCCAGCAAAGCGGGATGAAGCGGATGGCGGCGCGCGGGCGGCAAGGTTTCGGGCACCCATCGCCAGCAGGCGACGAGCAGCGACGCCGACACGAGCGCCAGGAAGACAAAGATGCTGCGCCAGCCTGTCCACAGCAAGAGCCAGCCGCCGCAGACCGGCGCGATCGCCGGAGCCAGCGCAAAGATCATCGCGACCAGCGCCATGACCTGCTGGGCCTGCATGCCGTCGAAGACATCGCGCACCATGGCCCGGCCGACGATCACGCCAATGCCGGCACTGATGCCCTGCAGTACCCGCCCGGCGTGAAGCATATCGATGCCAGTGGCCCCGGCACAGACCAGTGAGCCGATGGTGAACAACGCACAACCGAGCAAAACCATCCGCCGGCGGCCCACGGCATCGGAGATGGCGCCGTGCCACGGCAGCATCAGCGCGAAGGGCAGCAGATAAGCAGTGAGCGACTGCTGGACCTGCGCGTTCGTCGCGTGCAGCGCATCGCTCATGATCGCGAAGGCGGGCAGATAGGTCGCGATGGCAAACTGCCCGAGCATCGACAATCCCGCTGCAATGGCCGCCATGGCGGCAATGCCAGGAAGGGCCTTCGGCTGTGGATCGCTCTGCGCGGTCAGCACACCGGGTGCTGCCCGTTCATCAGCTCTGCTGCCCTTCATTTCCATTCGGGTCTCCCTTTGCCAGGCAGCGCAATGTATGGACCCGATGGTATTGGCGCGAAGCATTTCAAAAGCCACAAATCGCGCCAAAAGAATGGCAATTCATGCCACACAAGGGTTAACGCCAATCAATTTAGTCTAGTTTGATCCGCTGCAAGCCAGCACTCGATGGCCTGTTCGCTGGTTCCTCTGTCATTGCGCGGTCTGCTGCCTCTGATACTCGTTTAGCTTCATCGTCATGTACGCATCCCGATCCACCTCGTGCAGTTGGCGCGAATATTTCTCGGTGGCATCGAACCAGCTGGCCAGGCGCTGGCCAAGGCGTTTGGCGGGTGGCACGGACAGCGTTGCCAGATACGCGTCGATGGCCAGGTAGTAACGCATCGTGTTGCGCTCCAGAAGCCCTCGTACACCGCCGATATATTCGGTCCTCCCGGTCGATGGATCACGCGTGGTGGTGAAGCCCACTTTGCCACTGCCCAGCGTCGCCAGATAGGTTTTCATCGCCATGCGCCCGGCCATGCCATAGCTGTATGCATACGTCAGATGCACGAAGGTACGGCTGGCGGAAATCGAAGTGGCCTCCAGCACGATGCGGTAATCGCGCGTGCTCATCGGGCCGCTGTCCGCGTCGAGCCTCACCTGGAAGTAGTCGGGCCCCGTCGCCGCCACGCGGTAGGTGAATTGCACGCGGTACGTGGAGGAAAGTTTTTCCTCGACCTTTCTGCCCAGGTTGACGGTAAGGATGGGGCCATTTCCGCTCGTCGATGCCCGGCAATATTTCACGTTCAGGTGCAGGATCAGCGCGTCGCACCAGTTGGCAGGGCCCTGCGCCGGATCATTGAGCGAGCCGTTGACGGTGGCGAAGGGATAGTCGACCACCGCATAGATATCTCCGGTCAGCGTGGAGTCGGTTTCCGTTGACGCCAGGTATAGCTGGCGCTGAAACGGGTTGCGGCTCAACTGTTCGGTCAGGCTCGCGTACTTGTCGCGCAGGCGCGCTGCATTGCCGGTTTCCTGCGCGAACACGCAGGGGCTAGCGCCGAAGAATGCGAGGATGGCAAAGATCGCGAGGATCTGTGTTGCCGCGTACCGTCTGCCGTTCGCTGGCGTCATCACAAGACCAGTCATGGGCTTTCATCCGAACGCAAGCACTACCGCGTACATTTCTCCTGATACACCTTCTGCAACTGCCTGCGGGTCCGGTCGCGCTCGACCGTGGCCACATCGTTGCCCTGGCTGTTCTCGACCGGCGCGTTCGAAGGGCGGTAACTGCGGCGCGGGGTCTGGCCGATCTGTTCGGCAAGCCGGTCGCACTGCTCGTCGCGCGAAAGCGGTTGGCTGGGGGTAGGCTGGAACCGATGCGACCCTTCACGTACGGCATCGGAGATGGCGTCATTGATTGCGGGGTCCGGCGCAGACGGCCGCTGTGTCTGGGCATGGCCGCCAGACAGCGGCGCCAGACCGGCGAGCAAGGCGAGTTGGCACAGACGGCGGCGCAGCGACATGGAAGTCTCCTCGATGTACGGGTACACCGCAACGTGCGGCAGGCACAGACTCAGTCGCAGTCAATATACCGTGGTATCTCGCCGCGCGTGGATGCGCGATCGTTGGCAAGCGCCCGGCACGTGTCTGCCGGAGACCATCGACTGAGCCGGAGAGCCTCACCCTTGGCCCCCGGCCGCATTGATGGTAACCCGCCTGAGTACGTTTGAGTGCACGGCGCTGGCGCGGCTGGCCGGAGGCCGTAGGCCGGCTGCCGGCCGGCGGCCGCCGATCGCCTCAGCCCTCCAGCTTCGCCGCTGCATCGCGCAGCGCCGTGCGCAGCCCCTCTTCCACCACCGGGTGGTAAAACGGCATTGCCAGCATCTGCGCGATGGTCAGCCCCTGCTGATACGACCACGCCAGCAGGTGCGCAATGTTCTCGGCGCGCGGGCCCGTCCATTCGGCACCCAGGAACTGGCCAGTCGCCTTGTCGGCATACACGTGCATCAGCCCACGGTTCCTGAGCATGACGCGACTGCGGCCCTGGTCTTCAAAGCTGACTTCGCCGGTGACGAAGCTGCCCTCGGCCAGGTCGGCAAAGCGCTTGCCCACCATAGCGATCTGCGGGTCAGAGAACACCACGGCGAGCGGCGCGCGGCGGGCCAGCGGCAACACCCGCGGGTACGTCGCGGCATTCTCGCCGGCGGCCTTGCCCTCGTCGGCGGCTTCATGCAGCAGCGGCAGGATGTTGTTGGCATCGCCGGCGATGAACACCGGCGATACGCCGCACTGCAGCGTCACGGAATCGAACACCGGCACGCCGCGCGCATCCAGTTCCAGGCCGGTGTTCTCCAGGCCCAGGCCGCGCACATTAGGCTCGCGACCCGTCGCGGCGAGCACGTAGTCGAAGGTCTCCGCGACGGACTTGCCTTCGCGGTCGATATAGGTAATGCGGGCCAGATCGCCTTCGCGCGCCATCTCCGTGACGCTGGCCTCGGTATCAAGATAGAACGCCTTGCGGAAGGTCTCGTCCGCATAGCGGCGTATGACGGGGTCGGTCAGCGGACCGAGCGAGCCGCGCACACCGAACACACGCACGCGCACGCCAAGGCGCGACAGCGCCTGTCCAAGCTCCAGCCCGATCACGCCGGGCCCGAACACGGCCACGCTGCGCGGCAGGTCTTCCCATGCGAACACATCGTCGTTGACGATCAGGCGGTCGCCGAACACCTTGAACGGTGCCGGCAGCATCGGCCGCGACCCCGTGGCGATGACCACGCGGCTGGCACGCACGGTGATGTTGCCGTCGTCGGCCGCTACTTCGAGCGTGGTGTTGTCGATGAACGAGGCGTAGCCACGAATGCGGTCTGCCTCGGGAATGCCGTCCACGCCGCGTACCACGAAGCCGACGAAGCGGTCGCGCTCGCTGCGTACGCGGGCCATGACCTCGCGGCCATCGATACGGATCTGGCCATCCACGTGTACGCCGAACGGGGCCGTGTGGCGCAACTCATGCGCGGCTTCGGCGGCGGCAATCAGGAGCTTGGACGGCATGCAGCCCACGCGGGCACAGGTGGTGCCGTACGGGCCACCTTCGATGATCACGGCGCGCTTGCCGGCCGCGATGGCGGCGCGGTAGGCGGCGAGGCCGGCGGTACCTGCTCCGATGACAGCGACGTCGGTCTGGATGGTCTTCATGGTGAACGGTTCCTTTCCTTTTGAGATTTCTTGAAATCGATCGGACATCAATCGGCGGGCTGGATGGCACCGCGCGGGCAGCGCGGCGCCATCGGGTCCGGCGACTGCCGGACCGCGCGGGCGGTCGTGATACGGGGATTACTGGCCCAGGTACTGCTCGAGCGCGGCGGCGCCGCCAATCAGCTTGCCGTTGATGAAGACCTGCGGCGCGGTCATCTCGCCGGACACGGCGCCCAGCACCTTGCCGCGCACCTTGTTGTCGAGCGGCACCTCGATGTACTCGTAGCCGGCGTCGGACAGTTGCTGCTTGGCCTTGGCGCAGAACGAGCAGCCTGCCTTCGAGAACACCACCACCTGGTCCGGACGCTTGGCGTCGGGGGCGATGTGGTTCAGCATGGTGTCGGCATCGGAGACCTTGAACGGGTCGCCCGGCTCGTTCGGCTCGATGAACATTTTCTCGACCACGCCGTCACGGACGAGCATCGAATAGCGCCAGCTGCGCTTGCCGAAGCCCAGGTCGGCCTTGTCCACCAGCATGCCCATGCCTTCGGTGAATTCGCCGTTGCCATCGGGAATCATGGTGATGTTCTGCGACTCCTGGTCCTTGGCCCATTCGTTCATCACGAAGGTGTCATTGACCGACACGCACAGGATCTCGTCCACGCCATGCTTGGCAAATGCCGGCGCCAATTCGTTGTAGCGCGGCAGGTGGGTCGACGAGCAGGTCGGCGTGAAGGCGCCGGGCAGCGAGAACACGACGACGGTCTTGCCGTTGAACAGATCGCCGGAGGTGACAGTCTTCCACTCGTTGTCCTGGCGGATGCGGAAAGCGACATTGGGAACGCGTTGGCCTTCACGGGATTGCAGCATCGGGGTCACTCCTTGGTGGTTTCAGTGGTCTGCTGCGTGTTGCAGCGATGGACCCGATTCTGGCGATCCCAATGTGATTTGTACAATTCATCGTTTAAACCGACGCCATTAACAATTACTATCAAGGACAGATAGACTTCCCTTATGGACAGTTATAGGTGCCACATAAGGCACCCCTATTTTTTACAATGGGATAGACAAGTGCCCTATCATGCGGCCATCTGTCGACCTCCTTTCGCATCCCCCAGCGCCGATGAGCCGCCCTACCACCCGATCCGCCCTCTCCGCGCTTGTGCTTTCGCTTTCGCTTTCGCTCGCCTGTCCGGCAGGCGCCGAAACGCTACGCAAGCCCGCCCTGGACGCGCTGATCGCCTCGCAGAAGTCCGGCGCGCAGGAAAGTCTGGAAACCTTCCTGGCCAACGCGGCCAAGGCCGCCCCTGCCGTGGCGCCTGCCGTAGCGGCGTGGCAGGGCGGGCTGCCGCTCAGCGGCGACAACCTCGTCAACATCGGCCGTTTGCTCGGGGTCTACAACCGGGTACACAACGAGGCAGCGGTCATCGACACGCTGGGCAAGATGGTCGCGCTGCGCACCGTTCGCGATGACAAGATGCCGCAGCACGAAAACCCCGCGATCATCGAGTTCGGCAAGCTCGTCGAGGGTATGGCGAAGTCTTTCGGGCTGGTCTACCGCAACGTGGATAACCGCGTCTTCGAGATCACGCTGCCCGGCACCGGCACCGACATCTTCGGCATCCTGACCCATGCCGACGTGGTGCCAGCCGCCGCCGAAGACTGGCTGCTCGACAATGGCACGAAGCTCGATCCGTTCTCCGTCACGCGCATCGGGGACCGCCTGTATGGCCGGGGGACCATCGACGACAAGGGTTCGATTGCCGCCGCGCTCTACGCCATGAAGACGGTCAAGGAAAGCGGCGTGCCGCTCGAGCGCAGCGTACGCCTGATGATCGAGACTACCGAAGAAACCGGTGGCGACGGCATCAAGTACTACCGCGAACACAACGCGCTGCCCGACTACAACATCGTGCTCGACAGCAAGTATCCGGCTGTCGTGGCGGAGAAGGGTTCCGGCGCACTTCGCGTCCTGTTTCCCGTGCAGGCCACCGATAGCAAGCGCGCGACCATCGTTGCCATGCGTGGCGCGGCGTCGGCCAATACCGTGCCGGAGAGTGCTACCGCGCGCATCGCGGGCGGCAATCCTGCAGCGGTCCTGTCCGCGTTCGATAACGCACGTGCGGCCTTCATCCGCAAGTACGCGCCGCAGGGCGGGAAGTTCGCCATCGACGTCAAGCGGGACGGCGATGAAGTGGTGGTCAAGGTGACCGGTGTGTCGGCACACGGTTCAAGGCCCGAGGAAGGCGTCAACCCGCTGCCGCGGCTGGCGCTGTTCCTGCAATCATCGGGCGTGCCGCTCACCGACAACCATTACCTGCGCGCGGCGCACTATATCGTCGACCTGTATGGCCTGGGCTACCTGGGCGAGAAGATGGGACTGGCCTATCGCGACCCGTTCATGGGCCCGCTGACCATGTCGCCGAACCAGATCCGCGAGCAAGGCGAATTCATCGAAGTCACCACCAATGTGCGCATGCCGCGCGGCAGCACGCCCGAGGCGCTCAGCGGCAAGGTGCTGCAGCGCATCTACAAGTGGGCGGCCTCCACTGGCTCGACCGTGGAGGTCAAGCATGAGCAGGGCAACTGGATGGCGCGCGACCCCAAGGGCGCGTGGCTCTCCACGCTGCTCAACATCTTCGGTGACACCACCGGACTCGAAGCCAAACCCGTGGCTACGGCGGGCAGCACCACGGCCAAGCTGCTGCCGAATGCGATCAATTTCGGGCCGGCCATGCCCGGCAAGAAGTACACCGCGCACAATGCGAAGGAGTACAAGGAAGTGCCCGATCTGGACCTGGACCTGCAGATGTTCACCGAGATGATGGTGAGGATCGGGAACCTCGGGAAGATGCAGTAAAGCAAGGCATGCCGGCAAGCCGTGCCACACCGCGCGCGGCAGCGGCTCAGGCGGCCTGTGCCGCCGTCGTCAGGCCGGCGAGGTAGTTGTGGATCTGCGCGACGACCGAGGCCCCTTCCCCCACTGCAGCGGCCACGCGCTTGGTCGAGCCCGAGCGCACGTCGCCAATCGCGAACACGCCCGGCACGCTGGTCTGCAGCGGATACGGCACGGCCGACGCGCAGCCCAGCGTCCCACCGCCCGTGCGCACGAAGCCCTTGTCGTCGGTCTCCACGTTGCACGTGCGCAGCCACGAGGCATTGGGATCGGCGCCGATGAACAGGAACAGGTGGCGCACCGGCAGCGATACCAGCCCGTCGCTCTCGGTGGGCGCCTGGTAGCGGACATCGGACAGCCACCCGTCCCCTTCGAGCGCATGGATTTCGGCACGGGTGTGAAGTTGCACGTTGGGCAGCCCGCCGATACGGTCGACCAGATAGCGCGACATGGTGGCCGCCAGCCCCTGCCCGCGCACCAGCATGTGGACATGCGCCGCATGCGTGGCCAGGAATACCGCCGCCTGTCCGGCCGAGTTGCCACCGCCGACCAGCATCACCGGCTCGTTCTTGCACAGCTTGGCTTCCACCGGCGAGGCCCAGTAGTACACGCCCCGCCCCTCGAAACGTTCGAGCGCATCGATGGCCGGCCGGCGGTACTGGGCGCCTGTGGCGATCACCACCGTATGCGTCGAAATCATGCGGCCATCGGCCAGTTCGAGCCGGATCGGATCCGAACCGCAATGCAGGGCCTTCACTTCCAGCGGGATCGCAATGTGGGCGCCGAATTTGAGGGCCTGCACAAACGCGCGCCCGGCCAGCGCCTGGCCCGAGATACCGGTGGGAAACCCGAGGTAGTTCTCGATGCGCGCGCTGGCTCCGGCCTGCCCGCCCGGCGAGCGGCAGTCGATCACCGCCACCGACAACCCTTCCGACGCGGCGTACACGGCCGTGGCCAGGCCGGCAGGGCCCGCGCCCACCACGACCACGTCGTAGACGTGGGCCGGATCGAATTCGGGCAGCAGGCCAAGGCAGGAGGCGAGTTGCCCTTCATCGGGCGCGCGCAGCACGCGGCCGTCCGGGCAGATCACGAGCGGAAAGTCCGAAGCCGGCGCGTTGGCGAACTCGCTCAGGCAGGAACAGTCGCGCTCGACGTCCATGTCGATCACCGTGTACGGGTGGCCGTTGCGGCGCAGGAAGGCCTGCAGCGCCAGCAGCAGCGGTTCGGCGCCATGGCCGACCAGCACGGGGCCGCTGCCGGACTCGATCAGCCCGACGCGGCGCAGGATCAGCGCGCGCATGATGCGCTCGCCAAGGTCAGCCTCCGCCACCAGCAAGGCGCGAAGCCTGTCGGGCGGGATGGCGAAGCCTTCGGAATCGGTCACCGCGCGGCCGTCCACGAGCGACGGGCGCCCGGTCAGCGTGCCCACTTCCGCCGAAAACATGCCCGGCCCGAGGTCGGTAATGCGGTGCTCATGCCCGAGCCCGTCGCGGCGGATGATCTGGATACAGCCGCTGACCACCACGCACATGCCGCGGCCCACCTGCCCGACCGAAAACAGTTGTTCGCCGGCTTGCCAGCGCTGCGGCGTGCCAAAGTGCCGCATCCGTTCGACTTCGTCGCCAGTGAGCGTCGGAAACATCTGGTGCCATCGGCTTTCCAGCGTCGAATACGGTGCATCGAGGCTTGCCGTGGCCTCGGTGCCCTGCCCCTCAACGCTCTCCGTCCGGTCCGCCTGCGCCATACTGGCCTCCCCGTAGCAAAAAGAATTTGTCGGCTTTCGCGCACTCCGGCGCATCAACGCCCAACCGGTCGTTGCACCTCATCGATAGTAGTCGGCGCCCGCGCGAAAGCGAGGGCGCCGCGGCAGGTTTGGGGACGGGCAGTTGCACATTGCGCCGGCTTGCGTTTGAATGTCCGCCTTGCCGGCACTCCGCCGCGGCACCACGACACATTCTCCATGAGCTCCACGCCTGACACCCCCTCCCGCCAGCCGATCCGCGCGCTGACCCCGATCGAAGGACGCGTACTCGGCGTGCTGAAGGAGAAGCAGCACACCGTGCCCGATACCTACCCGCTGTCGCTCAATGCGCTCACCGCGGGCTGCAACCAGAAGACCGCGCGTGCGCCGGTCATGAATGTCACGGAAGCGGAGGTAGTCGTGGCGATCGATGGCCTGAAAGGCCTGAGCCTGGTGTTCGAAGGCAGCAGCAGCCGCGTGCCGCGCTTCGAACACAATATGAACCGCGTGCTGGGCGTGCCCTCGCAGTCGGCCGCGCTGCTGGCCATGCTGCTGCTGCGCGGGCCGCAGACCGCGGCCGAACTACGCCTGAACACGGTGCGCCTGCACGCGTTCGCGGACATCTCGTCCGTTGAGGGGTTCCTGGACGAACTGGCCGAACATGAGCCGCCCTATGTGGTGAAGCTCCCCCGTGCGGCGGGCGAGCGCGAGCATCGGTGGATGCACCTGCTCGGCGGGGAAATCAATGTAGACAGCTTTGCCGCCGCCGGAGCGGCCCTGGCTGACGAATCTGTCGCGCCCTCTGAACTCGAGCGCTTGCGTGCCGAACAACGCGACCTTTCGAACCGGGTACAGCGCCTGGAAGCGCTGGTCGAACATATGGCCAGCCAGCTCGGCATCGACCCGGACGCGCTGGGCGCCTGACCGAGGCGCGGGCCGAGTCAAACCCCGGCCCGCGAAGACCCCGAAGATCCTCTTCGTAGTCTTCCTGTCAGCTCTTGCTCGACGCACTGAACTGCTGCGTCAGGTAAGTGCTGGTGTTCTTCATCTGCGCCATGATCGTGTCCAGCTGGGTGAACTGCTGGCGATAGTTTGCGATCGTGTCGTTGACCATGTTCTGCGTCGAGTCGTACTGCGAGCTCAGGTCCTTCAGCGTGCTGTTGATGCCATCGGTCGCGGAAGTCAGCTCGCCGTCGGTTCCGGTCATTTCACCGACCAGGCTGCTGATCTGGTTGCCGTAGCCGGTCTTGCCGTCGCTGTTGCTGAACAGTGTCTCCACCCCGGCCATATTGCTGTTCATGGCCTTGGACAGCTTGTTGGCGTCCAAAGTCAGCGTGCCGTCGTTCTGGAAGCTGACACCGACCTGGGACAGCATCGTGAACGCGTCCTGGCCGCCGGCCTCCGGCATATTGAGCGCTGAGCGGAGTTGCGTCTGGATGTTGCGCAGCACACCGTCACCTGTCAGCGGGGCGGCCTGCTGGCCCTGCGCCGCGGTCGGGTTGAAGGCCGACAGGCTCGTGGCCGTGCTTTGCAGGCTGTTGTAGGCCGTGACGAAGGCCTGGATGCCGTTCTGGATGGCCGTGTTGTCGCGCTGCACGCTGACGACCGACGTGCCGGTCTGCGACAGCGACAGGCTCAGGCCCTGAATGGCCGAGACGTCGTTGCTGGCGCTCTGGATGTCGATGTTGTTGACAGAGAGCCGGGCATCGCGCGCAGCGACGGTCTGCTCCATGTTCTGGGTGCCCGCCGGATCATTGGCCACCAGGCCGGTGAGCGCGCCCGTGCTGTCGCCGGTCACGGAAATGCGCATGCTGTTAGCCTCGCCCGTGTCGTTGGACGTCAGCACCAGGCGGTACGGCGACCCCGATCCGTCGTTCAGGATGGTCGCGGTCACACCGGCATTGGCCGCATTGATCGCATCGCGCACGCCTTCGAGCGTGCCATGGGTGCTGTCGATATTGATATCGACACCCGTGCTGCCGTCCTTGGCCGCAAACGTGGCGCCCGTGTACTTGCCGTATGTGGCGCTGGTGCTGTCGGTATCCAGCGTGCCACCGCTGATGGTGCCGAAGTCGATATGGATCGTGCCTGTGCCGATCGTCGCGTCCTCCTTGGCCTGCCCGGCACCGACGAGCGACTGGGCCTGCGCCAGCGCGGTGACGTTGACCGAGTACGTGCCCTGCGCGGCGCCGGTGGTACTGGTGGCGCTGAGCACGTCGGTACTGCTCGAGGAGATCTTGGTCGCGTTGAAGAAGTCAGGCTGGCCGAGCTTGCCTGCGGCCGACTGGAAGGCGGTCAGCGCGTTCTTGAGCTGTCCGTAGGCCGACAGCTTGGTCTGGTAGCTGGTTTCCTGGTCCTGGATCGCTTGCAGCGGCGCCTGTTCAGACTGCGTTAGCTGATCCAGCAGGGAACTCAGGTCGAGACCTGAGCCGACGCCCAGATTCGATATGGTTGTCATGCGTATTCCTGCAACGGTTGCTTGGATAGGTGCGGCTGCAATGTCCAGACATTGGCCGCGAGCCACCATAGCAGTGGGCATTTCGACCAACTCTCTTCAACTGGCGGCAATTTCTGCCCTATTTAATAAACCGTAATCTTTCTGATACTGCCCCGTACCCTGAATCCTGCTGGCTTGTTTACTTCGTTACACAAACCATGGCTTTGTAAGCTCTATGGTACAAATGGTGTGCGCAATACCCGACTCACCACCGATCTGACGCAAGAGTTTGTGCGACCACAGGTCGCCCCGAAGTCGGGATCAAAACTCATGTCGGTTAATTGCGCAATCGAGATACAACCGCCTCCGGCACATGACACCGCCGGCGTTGCCTGCATGCCGGTTTCGCGAAGCCCGCCCTGCCAACCGGCGCCAGTGTCGCCTATGCTTTGCTCAGGACGATTTCAGCCCGAGCACAAGCGCGGCGTGGATTGCGCCGCACTCATACCATGGAAAAAACCGCTTTTGTCTTTGCCGGCGGCGGCAGCCTGGGCGCGATCCAGGTAGGCATGCTGCGCGAACTGGTGGCGTGGGGCCTGACGCCCGACCTCGTAATCGGGGCCTCGGCCGGGGCCATCAATGGAGCCTACTTCGCGTGCCACCCGGGGCGCGAAGGGGCCGCGCAACTGGAGCAACTGTGGCGCGCGATCCGGCGCGCGGAGATCATGCCGTGGTCGTGGCGCAGCGTGCTGGGCATGCTGGGCGGCAGCCGCGGCTACCTCGTGGATGCGTTTGGCCTGCGCACCTTGCTGAACCGCAACTTTGGCGACGCGCGCCTTGAAAGTGCCGCGCTGCCGCTGCATGTGGTGGCAACCGATATGCAGAGCGGCGCGGAAGTCCTGCTTTCCAGCGGCGGCATCGTCGAGGCCGTGCTCGCCAGCGCGGCGATTCCCGGCGTGTTCCCGCCGGTGCAGTTCGAAGGACGCACGCTGATCGACGGAGGCGTCGCGAACAACACCCCGGTTTCCACCGCGATCCGGCTCGGCGCCACGCGCGTGATCGTGCTGCCGGCAGGCTTCACGTGCTCAGAGCGGCGTCCGCCGCGCGGGGCGCTCGAACACGCGTTCAATGCGCTTTCGCTGCTGGTGGCGCGCCAGCTTGTCCACGACCTGCAGCACTGGAGCAACCACGCACATATTTCCGTGGTGCCACCGCTGTGCCCGCTCGATATCTCACCCTATGACTACTCGCGCTGCGGCGAGCTGATCGACCGGGCGGCCGGCACGACGGCGCTGTGGCTGTCTCGCAATGGCCTGGACAGCCAGAATGTGCCGGGCGCCCTGCACCCGCACACGCATGATGCGGAATCGCCGAGTTGCAGCGCGGACCTGCACCCAGCGTCGCACCAGCATCACGATCATTCTCCGCCTGCCGAGCGGCATCTGTAGCAAACGGGCCGGCACGGGCATCGGACCGGCCCCACCAGCTTACTCCACCTTCACGCCGCCCTTCCTCACCACCTCGCCCCAGCGCACGGATTCATCCTTGATGAAGGCCTGGAACTGGTCGGCCTTGCCGCCCACGGGGTCGATGCCGTAGTCGATCAGCCGCGCGCGGACATCGGGCTGGCGCAACACGGCGTCCATCTCGGCGGAGATCTTTGCGAGCACCGCTGGCGGCGTCTTCGCCGGCGCGATCAGGCCGATCCAGCTGCTGGCCGTCACGCTCGGATAGCCGGCCTCGGCCATCGTCGGCACGTCCGGTGCCGCCGGCCAGCGCGTCGGGCTCGAAATCGCCAGCGCGCGGACCTTGCCGGCCTTTACCTGCGGCATCATGGTCTGGACCGAATCGAAGATGATGGCGACCTGCCCCGAGAACAGGTCAGGCAACGCCGGCGAAATGCCCTTGTACGGAACGTGGACCATCTTCACGCCGGTGGTCTGCGCGAACAGTTCGCCGGCCAGATGCGCGCCCGAACCGTTGCCGCTGGACGCAAAAGTCATCTTGTCCGGATGGGCCTTGCCCCAGCTCACCAGTTCCTTGACGTTGGTCGGGGGCAGCTGGGCGCTCGACACCAGCAGCAGCGGAATCCGGCCGATCAGGCTGACACCGGTCAGGTCCTTGATCGGGTCGTAGCTCATCTTCGGATAGAGGCTCGGGTTGATCGCATGCGCGGCCACCACAACCAGCAGCGAATAGCCGTCCGGCGCGGACTTGGCGACGTTGTCCGAGCCGATCATGCCATTCGCACCCGGACGGTTTTCCACCACCACGGGCTGGCCGATGCGCTCGGCCAGCTTCTGCATGACCAGCCGCGAGACAGCGTCGGACACGCCGCCGGGCGTGTATGGCACCACTACCCGTACGGGGCGGCTGGGCCAGTTGTCGCCCTGGGCGACCGCCGGCGCCGTGCCCGCAATCAGTCCTGCGAACAGACCCAGTCCCAGCAGCCTGCGGATGCGCCCGTTGGGCTTGCGTTGTGTCATGTCTCCTCCTTGTCGGATGTGCGCCTGTGGCCGGCGCAATCGGTTCTGCGATTCAGTTAGCGGTGTCTTGCGCCCAGCTCTGCGGGACCGACAGCGGGAAGTCCAGCAGCATCTGTGCGTAGCTCTTGCCGAGCGGATCGGAGCGCAGGCTTGCAACACCGCCGCCGCCCAGCGCGCCATGCATCAGGAAATTCAGCGCATGCAGGCCCGGCACGTCGAAGCGCTCGACGTCGCCGTGAACGAGATGGGCAAAGTACGCGCGTACAGCCTGCGGCGTCAGTTGCTCGCGCAGCAGCGTCAGGTACTCGGGCCGCCGCGCGATCACGCCGATGTTCTCGTCGTCGCCCTTGTCGCCGCTGCGGGCATAGGCCAATGCCACCAGCGGGCGCTGCACGCGGGGCTGGTCGGGCACCGGCGGCAGTGCCGGCATGTCGACAGCCGCCGGGGCGGCAGCGTCACCACACTGCGCGGCCTTGGACAGCACGATCTCGCCGTCCTCGAACGCCACGCGCATTGGCACGTCGCCCTTCGGCACCAGGAAGGAAAACACCTTGACCACGGGCTGGATGTCGACGCGGCCCGAGAACGACGAACGCGTGCCCGCCGCCATCGACGTGCCGGCCGACGAGCATTCGCGCTGCAGGAAACTCAGCGCCTTGGCTTGCGCGTGCCGTGCGCCGATGCGCAGCACGACCTCGCGCGTCGGCAGCTCGCGCGCATGCGGGCCGTATTGCGATTCACAGCCGAGCAGCTCGACGATTGTCTCGCTGTAGTCAGGCAGGCCGCGCTCGGCCAGCATGGCGCGCGTGCGCGTGAGCAGCGCATCGGCCGTGCGGCGTGCCTTGGCGGGTGCGTCGATGCCGCGGATCGCCATCATCAGGCTGATCTGGTAGCCGTCCTGCCACGTCGCATTGCCCTTGTAGTGGCCACCCGGTGCCCGGCCGCGTGCGCCGGACACGCGCACCTGTCCCGGCGCGGCCAGTTCGGTGCGCACCGTGCGGAAGTCACAGGTCACGTCGGGCATCAGGTAGTTGGCCGGATCGCCGACCTCGTACAGCACCTGCTCCGCCACTGCGGCGGGATCGATCAGTCCGCCCGTGCCTTGGGGCTTGCTCAGCACGAAGCTACCGTCATGCGCGCAGTCGATGACGGGATAGCCCATGCGATCCCAGCCCGGCACGCGCTGCCAGTCCGTGAACAGGCCGCCAGTAGCCTGCGCGCCGCACTCGATCACATGGCCGGCGAGCGTGCCGGCAGCCAGGCGGTCCCAGTCGGTCCAGTCCCAGTCGAACTCGTGCGCGAGCACGCCGACCACCACGGCGCTGTCCACGCAGCGTCCGGCAATGACGATGTCCGCGCCCAGCGCCAGCGCTCGCGTAATGCCCTGCGCACCGGTGTAGACATTGGCCGACCATGGCTCGGTCGTGGGCACCGGCTGGCCTGCCAGGTCGGTCAGGCCGTCCGCGCACCATTGCGCGAAGTGCGGCTGCACGTCGTCGCCGGTCACCACGGCGATGCGTGGCGACAAGCCCTGCTGCGCGGCGACCTTGAGCAGCGCGTCACGGCAGGCTTCCGGATTGAGGCCACCGGCATTGGCGACGACGCGGATGCCGCGGCGCAGAATCTCGCCAAGGTTCGGCGCCATCGCCGCATTCACGAAGTCGGTGGCGTAGCCCAATGCCGGGTCTTTTGCACGCGCACGCGCCAGGATCGACATCGTGGTCTCGGCCAGGTAGTCGTAGACCAGGTATTGCATGCCGGGCACGGCCAGCAACTGCGGCGTGGCGATCGCGGAGTCGCCCCAGAAGCCCGAGGCGCCACCGATGCGTACGGTCTTGGCGGTATCGCTCATGCCTTCTCCTGTTCAGCGTCGTCAGCTTCCACGCGCGCCAGCAGCGCGCCGGCACTGGCCTGTCCACCTGCGCGAGCCGACAGTTCCGCGACCACGCCGGCAAACGGCGCGGCAACGATGTGTTCCATCTTCATGGCCTCGAGCACCACCAGCGGCTGGCCAGCCTGCACGCGATCGCCCTCTGCCACATGCACGGCCACGATGCGCGCGGTCAGCGGCGCCTGCAGCATGCCGTCGGCATCGCCTGCGTCGCGGCGGCGACGCGGATCGTGGCGCTGGAACTTCCACGCACGGCCGGCCTGGAACAGGTGCAGCGCATGCTTGTCCGTGGCAAACACCAGCGGATAGGCGACGCCGTCGCACTCCACCAGCGCGGTGCCCGCCTCGGCATCGGCCCGCAGTATGCGCAGCACACATTCCCGACCCGGCGCTTCGCTGTCGCGCTCGCGCAGGCTGACATGCCAGCCATCGCGCCCGGCCCGCAGCATGGCCTGCCACGACTGTCCCGCAGCATCCAGCGCTACGCTGGCCGCCGCGCGTGCCAGCGCCGCCGGCCGGCTGCCGCCTTCCAGCACGCCAGCGGCCACCAGCGCAGCGCTTGCTGCCACATGCTGCGGCGGCACCGTGGCTTGCAGCGCGGTTTGCATATGGGTCTCGACGAAACCGGTGTGGACGTCGTTGCCGGCAAAGGCCTCGCTAGCCAGGCAGTCCGCCAGGAACGCTTGGTTGGACGGCACGCCGAGCAGCACGCAATCCTCCACCGCGCGCAGCAGCTTGCGCCGCGCTTCTTCGCGGTCGGCACCGTGCGCCACGAGCTTGGCCACCATCGAGTCATAGTGCGTCGGAATCGCGCCGCCCTCTTCGAGCGCATGGTCCACACGCACGTCGCGGCCCGTGGCAGGCGGTCGCCAGCGCATCAGCGGACCGCCTTGCGGCAGGAAGCCTGCGGCAACGTCCTCGGCGGTAAGGCGGACTTCGATCGCGTGGCCGTTCAACTGCACTTCGTTCTGCGTGACCGGCAATGGCTCGCCGGCTGCCACGCGCAGTTGCCACTCGACGAGGTCGAAACCGGTGATGGCCTCCGTCAGCGCGTGCTCGACCTGCAGGCGCGTGTTCATCTCCATGAAGTAGAAGTTGCCTTCGCTATCGAGCAGGAATTCCATCGTGCCGGCGCCGACGTAGCCGATCGAACGCGCGGCACGCACGGCAGCCTCACCCATGCGCGCGCGCAGCGCGGGGCCGACGGCCGGCGACGGCGCTTCTTCGATGACCTTCTGGTGGCGGCGCTGCACCGAGCAGTCACGCTCGCCGAGGTGGATCACGTTGCCGTGGGTGTCGGCGAACACCTGGATTTCCACATGGCGCGGGGCGATCACGGCACGTTCGAGGATCAGTTCGCCGGAACCGAATGCGGTCTCGGCTTCCGAACGCGCACTCGTCAGCGCACCGGGCAAACCTGCGGCATCGCGCACCAGACGCATACCGCGCCCGCCCCCACCGG
Source organism: Cupriavidus pinatubonensis (assembly GCF_019602855.1). Classification (GTDB taxonomy): domain Bacteria; phylum Pseudomonadota; class Gammaproteobacteria; order Burkholderiales; family Burkholderiaceae; genus Cupriavidus; species Cupriavidus pinatubonensis. The sequence continues at coordinate 2,535,687 of NZ_CP080766.1, read as the reverse complement.
CTGCCGCCTTGACCATCAGCGGAAAACCGATCTGGCCGGCCTGCGCGAGCAGCGTGGCGTCGTCCTGCGCTGTGCCCTGATAGCCGGGCACGCATGGCATGTCGGCATCCAGCATCAGGCGCTTGGCCTCGGCCTTGTTGCCCATGGCGCGGATGGCCTTCGCCGGCGGGCCGACAAAGACGAGTCCGGCGGCCGCAATCGCTTCAGCGAATTCGGCATTCTCGGCCAGGAAGCCATAGCCGGGGTGCACGGCATCGGCGCCGCTGCGGCGCGCAGCATCGATGATGGCGGCAATGTTCAGGTACGACTCGCGCGGCGCAGCGGCGCCGATGCAGACGGCCCGGTCGGCTGCGGCCACGTGCGGGCTGTGGCGGTCGGCCTCGGAATAGACAGCCACCGTGGCCAGGCCGAGGCGGCGCGCGGTGCGCATGATGCGCACCGCAATCTCGCCGCGGTTGGCGACGAGCAGCGTATGGAAGGGTCGGCGGGTAGCGGACATGAGGGAATCCCGTGAATCTCTTTGAGTCTTTGAAATCTCAGGCGACGGCCTGCGCCGCGCGGACGGTGTCGGCATCGAAGCGCGCGACCCAGCTGGCGTCGCGCTTCTCGCGGAAGGCAGCAACGCCCTCGGCGCCTTCTTGCCGCATGCATTGAGCAAACAGGTGCGAGGCCTCGTCGAGCAGCGGCGATACAGGCTCGCGACCGCAGCGGCCCACCAGCGTCTTGAACACGCGGTTCGCGTTCGGCCCGCAGCGGCCGACGCGCGTCAGCCATTCGGCGATCAGCGCGTCAAGCTCGGCGCTGTCTTCGGCAAGCTGATCGACGAGCCCGATGGCCACCGTCGACTGGCCGCTGACGCGCTCACCGGTCAGCCCGAGACGGCGCGTCGCCACCGCACCAAGGCGCTGCACAACGAACGGCGCGATCTGCGCGGCAATGATGCCCAGCGTGGTTTCCGACAGCGCAAAGCGCGCATCGCGCGTGGCCAGCACAATGTCCGCCGCGCACGCCAGGCCCATGCCTCCGCCCATCGCAGCACCATCCACGGCAGCAATCACCGGCACCGGCAGCACCGACAGGCGCTCCATGAAATAGCCGAACTGGCGGTTGCGCGTGGCGACCGGGTCTTCCTGGCTAGCGTCGGCCTGCAGGCGCGCCTGGAAATTACCGACGTTGCCGCCGGCGCTGAAGATGCCGCCCGCGCCGCGCAACACCAGCGCGCGGACTTCGGGATCGGTCTCCGCCTGTTCCACCGCCGCGGCCAGCGCCGCCACGACTTCAGGTGCCAGCGCATTGCGCGTGGCGGGAATATTCAGCGTGGCGAACAGCACGCCGCCGGAGCGGCGAACGATTACGCCGTCGTTCTGCGAGGTGTCGGGCATGGCAGTGTGTCTCGTCAAATGTGGAAGGACACGCGCTCAGCCGCGCGACATCAGGCCCATCTGCTTGGCGATGACCTGCAGCATCACCTCGTCCGCGCCGCCGCCGATCGAACCGAGGCGGAAATCGCGATACGCGCGCGATGCATGGTTGTCCCACGTGTAGCCCATGCCGCCCTGGAACTGCATGCACCAGTCGGCTACGTCGCGCGACAGCCGACCGGCCTTGAGCTTGGCCATGGAAGCGAGCTCGGTCACTTCGCCGCCGTTGATGTAGGTCTGCGTGGCCACATACACCAGCGCGCGCAGCGCTTCCATTTCGGTCTTCAGTTCGGCCAGCTTGAACTGGATGAACTGGTTGTCGAGCAGCGGCTTGCCGAACGCGATGCGCTGGCGCAGGTACTCGGCGGTTTCTTCGATCAGCGCCGTACAGGCCAGGCGGCGCGCGGCACCGTTCAGGCGCTCTTCCTGGAACTGCTTCATCTGGTAGATAAAGCCCATGCCTTCTTCGCCGATGCGGTTGCGCACCGGCACGCGCACTTCGTCGAAGAAGATCTGCGCGGTGTCGGAGCACCACATGCCGAATTTCTTGATCTTCTGGATTTCCACGCCTTTCACGCGCTTGCCGTTCTCCTTGAGCGGCACCACGATCAGCGACTTGTTCTTGTGCACGGGGCCGTCGGACGTGTTGCACAGCAGGCAGATCCAGTCGGCCTGCGTGCCGTTGGTGATCCACATCTTGGAACCGGTGATGACGTAGTCGTCGCCGTCACGGCGTGCGCGCGTCTTGAGCGATGCCACGTCGGAGCCCGCCCCCGCTTCCGAGACGCCGATCGAGCACACCATGTCGCCGGCAATGGCGGGCGCAAGAAACTCTCGCTTGAGCGCGTCGGAACCGAATGCGGTCAGCGCCGGCGTAGCCATGTCGCACTGCACGCCAACGCCCATGCCGATGCCTTGTGCACGTGCATAGCCCAGTGCTTCCGCCGCAGCGATGGCGTACGAGAAATCAAGGCCAAGGCCGCCGTATTCGACCGGCTTGGTGATGCCCAGGAAGCCGAGGTCGCCCATCTTCTTGAACAGTTCGTGCGCCGGGAAAATTTCGGCGGCTTCCCACTCATCGACGTGCGGATCGATCTCCGCCGACACGAAGCGGCGGATGCTGCCCATGATATTGCGGTGGTCTTCGGTGTACAGCATGCTGGTCTCCAGGAATTCTTGTTAGCTACAGGCTAGGATGTTCGTTGATGGCTCAGAGGCGCGCCACGCCAAACTGCACGGCACGCGGTTCGCGCCGGTTTGCTTCGCGGGCGGTCGCCAGCACGAAGGCCAGCACGGCACGCGTGTCGCGCGGATCGATCACGCCATCGTCCAGCAGCAGGCCGCTGGTCACGAAAGCGCTGGCCTGTCGTTCGAAGTTGGCGACGATCTCGGCGGTCTGCGCCGCGAGCTGCGCTTCGTCCACGGCCTTGCCTTTGCGCTCGGCCTGCTGGCGCGCCACGATCTCCAGCGTCATGGCGGCCTGCTCGCCGCCCATTACCGCGGTGCGCGCATTGGGCCACGAAAAGCAGAAGCGCGGATGGAAGCCCCGGCCGCACATGCCAAAATTGCCGGCGCCGAAGGACGATCCGCAGTAGATCGTGATCTGCGGAACGGTCGAGTTGGACAGCGCCTGGATCATCTTCGAGCCGTGCTTGATCATGCCCGCCTCTTCCGACGCGCGGCCCACGATAAAGCCCGTGGTGTTCTGCAGGAACACGATGGGCGTGCCCGACTGGTTGCAGAGCTGGATGAACTGCGCGGCCTTGGTCGCGCCGGCCGGATCGATCGGGCCGTTGTTGGTAATGAAGCCGACCGCGTGGCCTTCGATGCGCGCATGGCCGCAGACGGTGCCGGGACCGTAGTCGGGCTTGAACGGCAGCCATGCGGAATCGTCGACGATGCGCGCGATGACTTCGCGCATGTCCACGGGGCGCTTCATGTCGAGCGTCATTACGCCGTCGAGTTCGGCCGGGTCCAGGCGTGGCGCACGGGCCGGCTGTCCCGGAGCGGGTGCCACGTCAGGCCAGTCGAGGCTCGCCACGATGTCGCGCGCGGTGGCAATCGCATGCTCGTCGTCTTCGGCCAGGTATTCGGCCAGGCCGCTGACGGTGGCGTGCAGGTCGGCGCCGCCGAGTTCTTCGTCGGTCGCAATCTCGCCGGTAGCAGCCTTGAGCAGCGGCGGGCCGGCCAGGAACGCACGCGCGCGATTGCGCACCATGACCACGTAGTCCGACAGGCCCGGCATGTAGGCGCCGCCGGCGGTGGACGAACCGTGCACGACGGTGATCACCGGCAGGCCGGCCGCCGACAGCCGTGCCAGGTTGTAGAAGATGCTGCCGCCGCGGATGAACTTGTCGACGCGGTACTTGCGCAGGTTGGCGCCGGCCGATTCGACCAGGTGGATGAACGGCAGCCGGTTTTCCAGCGCGATCTCCTGGCAGCGCATGAGCTTCATATTGCCGGCCTCGGTCATGGCGCCGGCATCGATGCCCGAATCCGTCGCCAGCACCATGCAGCGCACGCCGCAGACGATGCCGATGCCGGCCACGAGCGAGCCGCCGGGAATCGACGTCTCATGGTTCGGGTCGTCCATGCCGAAGCCGGCCAGCGTGGCAATGGGCAGGAACGGCGCGCCGGCGTCGAGCAGGCGGCCGATGCGCTCGCGCGGCAGCAGCGCGCCGCGCTTGGCGAAGGCCGGGCGCGCGCGCTCGGAGGCGGCCACGGCACGCTGCTCCAGGCTGTGCAGGCGGTCGATCAGGGCCTGCATGCCGGCGCGCTGGCTGGCAAACGAGTCGGAGGACGGGTCGATGCGTGTCTCGATGGGAATCATGGCGCTGGCTTGGTTGGCGTGATGGGAGGATTGCAAACCACCGCGCCCCGCGGGACAACATTAATCGCTCAGATTGTGCATAATGTGCACGCCAAACCCAATGCTCCCCGACCGGACGCCGCCCGCGCATGCCTGCCAAGCCATCTACGCCCAGTGGGGTCCAGAGCCTCACCCGCGCCTTCGCCCTGCTTGAGCTGCTCGCCGAGCACCATGAAACCGGGTTAACCCTGCCGGAGCTGGCCATCAAGGCCGACATCGACCGCACCACGGCGCACCGCATGGCCCGCTTCCTGGAGGCGGCCGGCTATATCGAGCGCGAGTCGGCCAGCAAGCGCCTGTACCTGGGCACCACGGCCATGTCGCTCGGCCTGCGCGCGATGAACCGCCCGCCGCCCGGCAGTGTGCTCGTGACCAAGATGAAGGCGCTCGCGCGGCTGACCGGCGACGCGGTATTCCTGATCGTGCGCATCGGCGATCACGGCCATTGCCTGCATACCGAGGAAGGCAGCCACCGCATCAAGTCCTTCCACATGCTGACGGGCAGCTCGCGCCTGCTGGGCCAGGGCACCGGCAGCATGGCCTTGCTGGCGCGCCTGGACAACGACGCCGTGCGCGCGCACTACGAGCGCCACCGGGCCGAGTACGAAGCCAGCGGCCGCAGCCTGATGAAGCTGATGCGCGGCGTAGAACGCAGCCGCGCGTGCGGCTACGCGCTGGCCGGCGCCGATGGCGTGGCCGGTGTCGGCTATGCGCTGCCGATGGCCATGCACGCCGACGCGGCCATCAGCATTGTGTCGGCGGCATCACGCATGCCGGTGGCGCGCCGGCATGAGATGGGGCGGATCATCGGCGGGATGTTTGTGGGGGAGTGAGGCGGCTTGAATGAAAAGGCTGCGGGAACAGCCTCTTCGTTCAAGCGCGGGCGAGCACCGGTCCGGACAATCAGCGGACCGAAACAGCTTCCATCGTCCCATCATGTCTCGCTCCCTCTCCGCACTTGCAATGTTCTCGATGCTTTTTGCCGGCTACGGCTGCAGTACGCCGCCGCAGGACCTGGACCTGTCCCGCGACAAGTCGACTGACGAGGGCCGCTACCGGGTCGCGATCATCGCGCCGACGCCTGCACCCGCCATCAACCAGATGCATGCCTGGACGGTCAGGCTGACCATGCCGGATGGCCAGCCGGTCAACGACGCCCAGTTCTCTGTTGCCGGCGGCATGCCGCAGCACGGCCACGGCTACCCCACACAGCCGCGCGTCACGCGCGGGGCCGAGGCAGGCACCTACCTGCTGCAGGGCATGAAGTTCAGCATGAGCGGATGGTGGGACCTCAAGCTCGGCATTCGCGCGGCGCCAGGCCCCGACACGGTGGCGTTCAACATCGTCGTCGATCCGGGTTCGGAGCGCCGCTGATGAAGTCCCGCCTCAAGACCGGCATGGCGATTGCCGGCGCACTGATGGCAATCGCCCTCGCCTTGCGCGTGTCGGCATCCGCGCCGCAAGCCGCGCTGCGCGATACCTGGCTGCCAGAAGACCTGCGGACATTGGCGAGCCTGCAACTGGACCCATCCACGCCGCGCGCCGCCGACCCTTCCAATGCCTACGAAGGGAGCAGCAACGCGGCCAGCCTTGGCCACGCGTTGTTCAACGACGCTCGCCTGAGCCGCAATGGCCGTGTCTCGTGCGCAAGCTGCCATCAGCCGAACGGCCAGTTCGAGGATGGACGGCCCGTGGGGCTTGGCATTGCCACAGGCACGCGCCGGACCATGCCGGTGATGGGCGCGTCCGGTGCGCCATTCCTGTTCTGGGACGGCCGCAAGGACAGCCTGTGGTCGCAGGCACTGGGTCCCATGGAAGATGCCGCCGAGCATGGCGGTAATCGTGTGCGCTTTGTCCGGATCCTGCAGGCAAAGTATGCGACGCAGTACGCACAGGTCTTCGGGCCGCTGCCGGCCATGCCAGTACTTCCGGCCGATGCCTCGCCACTGGGCTCGCAGGAAGAGCGGTCGGCCTGGGCTGCCCTGCCGCCCGCCACGCGGGAACAGGTGAATCGCGTGTTCGCCAACATGGGCAAGGCCATTGCCGCGTATGAAAGCCGCGTGCGATATGGTCCTTCGCGGTTCGACCGCTATGTTGTAGCCACCCTCGCGGCAGATCGTGGCGGGCAGGACGTGCTCACTGCGCAGGAGGTGCGCGGACTCAGGCTGTTCCTGGGCAAGGGCCAGTGCATTACCTGCCATAACGGACTGACGCTGAGCGACCACGCGTTCCACAACACGGGCATACCACCGCTGAGTCCCGAACATCCTGAGCGCGGGCGTGCCGATGCCATCCCGAAGCTGCTCCGTGATGAATTCAATTGCCTTGGCCCATTCAGCGATGCCAGCCCCGAACAGTGCGCGGAGCTGAACTTCCTGGCGAAAGACGATCCTGCCCACGTTGGCGCGTTCCGCACGCCGAGCCTGCGCAACGTCGCGGATCGGGCGCCCTATATGCATGCCGGGCAAATCAAGACGCTGCCCGACGTGCTGCGGCATTACGTGAAAGCCCCGGCTGCGGCGATCGGAAGAAGCGAACTGGCACCCGCTGGCGAGGCACCGGGATCTCGGCAGGCGATCCGGCTGTCGCCGCAGGACGTCGAAGACCTGGCTGCATTTCTTGGCACCCTGACCGGCACCATTGATCAGCCCACTTAGGAAGACGGCGCGCGAAGCCGCTCGCTCAGCGGCCCTTTCATCTGCATCGCGGACGGTGCCAGGCCGAACATGGTCCGGCACGTGCGCGACAGATGGGCAGAATCGGCAAAACCCGCGGCGTGCGCGGCATTGGCGAGGTTGTCGCCGCGCATAAGGATTTCCCAAGCCTTCAGCAGCCGGCGCCAGAGCTGGTAGGTCCGTAGCGGCATGCCGGTCTCTTCGACAAAGACATGGCGGAACCGGCTCGGGGACAGGTGCACCACCGCCGCCACGTCTTCGAGCGCCAGCGTATTGCCATCCTGAGCACGGAGATGCTCGATCGCCGCCAGTACCCGCGGATCGGACGGCACGTGCGGAATCGTCCGCGAGAGCGAACTCACCAGGGCCTGCGCGGCATACTGCACGGCGTCGGCAGTCCGGGTCCGGCGCCACGCCTGCTCCAGCGCCGAATCCATGCCGGCGAGCGCCTCCTTCTCCAGGAACTCGATTTGCCCACCCATCCGCGCAGACAACGCGCGGCCCTCCTGTGTCTCGGGCTCGATGAACAGCACCGCGCTCCAGTCGCAAGACGAGACATCGATGCTGTGCACCGCGCGGGACGGCACCAGTGCGCCATGGCAATCGACAAGTGATCCGCGATGGCCCGACTGGACCTGAAGACCCGAAGGCGCGCCAATCACCAGCTGGATCGCGTAGTGCGAGTGCGGCGCGACCGGACCGCCTCCGGAACCGATGAACAGGCAGCCTCCACTCCAGGCAACGTAATCGCCCTGGTATCGCGCTGGGATTATCCCCGGGCGCGGCACACTGTTCTCTGTGTTCACCGGGGCGGTCGGGCTCGGTGGGGAATCGCGTCGCGTCATGCCTGGTTATGCTGTCGGGTTCCGATGGTCCAGCGGATTTGCCTCCTCGTGGAAGCTTCCCGCGCCGGCGCAAGTGTCGCATGGCACGCGCCCCGGAGCGCACGGCGGCATTCAGGGCAACCGGGCCATCAGCCGGTCGCGCAGCGAAGGCGGCAGCACGAGCCGGCCTTTGCCTTCGGTGGCCGCTGCGTCGAACACCAGCACGCTGCGATCCCAGTGCAGGCGGACTGGCCCCGAACTCGGGAAGGTACGCTGGGCCAGCACGACGTTGCGGCGCGCGCTGTACACACGCACCAGCACCTTGTGCTGCGAAAGGTAGCAGTACTCCGCTTCATACCGGGCGGAAGCATCCGGCATGGGCAGGCGCCGGCAGTTGTGGGCACCGGCGCGCTCCCAGGCCCCGCTGCCATAGACGATGGCCGTCCACATTACGCCAAGCGCCAGCCCGCAGCGCGTGACAGCGGCAGCGAGCCACATGGCGCGCTGGCGCCGCCCTTCGTGCCGCGAATACACAAACCACACCGCGCGCGCCATGCCGACCACCAGCACCAGCACCGCCACTCCGGCCAGGTGGAAATAGAACGATGATTCCGGCATGGTCGCCAAGGCATGGCTCATGACCCGTCCCCAGACAAGCGTGGATGGAAACCCAGACTCCGTCATTCATTCCGCGCGCACATGATATTCGCGTTTTAATTCTGATGACTTCTTTATTGCCGCACGGAATTCAAACAATAATAATTCCCGCCGCGGATATTTAAATCGGGGGAATTACGGTGCATTACCGGGCATTCCGGCAATCAATAGCTTCTCTGCTATTTGCAGGCGCTTGCAAGCAGCATGGCGCGGAATTCGTGCGCGGTCGGCACGAACACTTCGGCAAGCGCGCCCGTCAGCCTGACGTCTCCGCCGCGCGCCACGGTTTCCAGTCGTTGCGCGAGCCGCTGGAAGCCTTCGCAGCGGGCCAGATGCGCCGACGCCTTCACGCGGTGCGCCACGCTGCGCCACGTTTCCAGGCTGTCGTCTTCCTCTTGCAGGCGATCAAGGTCCGATTCCGTTGATGTGGCAAGCGCTTCCACCAGTTCAGCGGCAAGCGCTGCATCGCCGAAGGTCTGGCTTGCGATGGCATTGGCCAGACCGGCACGGTCGCTGACTGAAATCGCCACGTACTGATGCCGCGCCAGCAACCTGAACAGAGCCTCTTCGGTCACGGGGTCAGTCAGCACGTCGTCGCACAGTGACGATACGTCCTCCTGCGCGCGGCCGACGCATACCAGCAGCGCGCCCTGCCGGCGCGCGCGCTGCAGCAACGGCGTGGCGACAATCTCGGGCGGGGCGAGCATGACGCGCGGCACGGCAGCTGCCAGCACCGCCTCGGCTTCCGTGGCCGTCACGCATTGCGCCGGCAAACCCGCATCGCTGAGATACTGCGTGGCCGGTTCGATCCAGGCGCTGCCAGACGTGGCGAGGATGAATGCGCTGTGCATGGGAATCTCCATCAGCCGATGGCAATGTGGTGGCGCCGCGCGAAATCGATCACGTCGACGAGGGACCGCGCGCCCAGCTTTTCCATGATGCGGGTCTTGTGCGTGCTGACCGTCTTGTTGGAGATGAACAGCACCTCTCCGATCTGCTTGTTGGACATGCCCTTGGCCAGCATCTGCATGATCACGAGTTCCTTGTCAGACAGGCTTCCCAGCCGGCGGGTTTCGTCCACGCCATCGGCGCGTCCGCCATCGACGTCCGGCATGACCGAATACCCGGCCAGGACGGATTCGACGCACCGCACGATCTCGGGCAATTCCTGGGTCTTGCTGACATAGCCGTTGGCGCCGGCCTGCCGCGCACGCGGCGCAAAGGTGTTCTGGTCCTGGCCGGAGATCACCAGGATGCGCACGCTGGGCTGGATGGCCTTGAGGCGCGGAATGACGTCCAGGCCGTTGATGCGAGGAATGTCGAGGTCAAGGATGACGACGTCCGGCGCATACTGGCGCACGATCTCGACGGCAGCCTGGCCATTGTCCGCTTCCAGCACATGCGTCACGCCGAGGACCTGCGACAGGTGCGTTTTCAGCACCACGCGTACAGCGGGATGGTCGTCGACGATCAGGATTGTGGCCACGGCAAACACTCCATCGCTAATGGCATTGGGCACATTGCCTGAGGAATGATCCGGCAGGCATTTATGGTCTGGCACATCATTGTGCTCAGCATTTTTCCGCGCCGGCGCAGGAAATTTCCGAGCGCTGGTACGACTTTTCCCGATTGACCTTCACGAGCAGGATCCTGCACCCACCGGCATCGCCTGCGCACTGCAACGGCGCCGGACAGCCACCTCATGATGCGCCTTACCGCGCCCATCGGGCAATGCATGCGCGCAGGTCGTCCATGCGAACGGGCTTGGCGAGACAGGCGTCCATGCCCGCGTCGTGGCATTGCCGGGCCACTTCCGCACCGGCAGACGCCGTCAGCGCGACGATCGGCACGTCGGCATTGGCGCCCGGCCCGGATGCCCGGATCCGGCTGGCCAGTTCGAAACCGTTCATGCCGGGCATCTGGCAATCGGTCAGTACCAGCGCGAAACGCTGCTGCCGGAGCTGCTCCAGCGCCGCTTCGCCCCCGGATGCCACCGTGCAATCCTGCCCCAGCATCTCCAGTTGCCGGCGCATGATGACCTGGAACGGCAGGTGGTCTTCCACTACCAGGATGGCCTTGCGCACGTCCAGCGGTTCCAAGGGGGGCGGCGGCCCAGCGCGGCCGGCGACCCCTTGGGGCACTGGGCTCATGGCCACTGGCAACGTCACACACAGCACAATCGTAGTGCCGGCCCCAGGCTGGCTTTGCAGCGTCAGCGTGCCGCCCATCCGTTCCGCCAGGCGCCGGCAGATCGCCAGGCCCAGCCCGCTGCCGCCAAAACGGCGCGAAATGGAGCTATCTGCCTGCGAAAATGGCGCGAACAGCTGCTCTTGCTGTCTGGCGTCGATACCCACGCCGGTATCGGCGACGCTGAGCGACACACGCTGGTGCTCCTCCATGTCTTCGAGCAAGTCCAATCGCACCGTAATGCCGCCCTGCGCCGTAAACTTCACAGCATTGCCGATCAGGTTGAGCAGGATCTCCTTGAGCCGCGTGGGATCGCCTAGCAAGGCCACGGCAACGCGCGCATCGGCTTCGAACGCAAACGCGAGCTGCTTTGCCGCGACCGCGGGCCTGTGCACCTGCATCACCGACTCGACGAGGGCGCGCAGATCCAGCGGCAGCGACTCCAGCGTGAGTTGCCCGGCCTCCAGGCGACTGTAGTCGAGGATGCCGTCGAGGATTTCCATGAGCAGGCGCGCCGCATTGTCGGCCAGCGCGACCTCGCTGGCCTGCTGCGCGCTCATCGGGCTGCCGCGCAACAGTTCCAGCGCACCGATGACCGCTGCCAGCGGCGTGCGGATCTCGTGCGTCATCGTGGCCAGGAAGCGCGCCTTCGCCTGTGCGGCGCCTTCCGCGGCCGCGCGGGCCGCCGCCAGCGCTTCGAGCTGGCGATGTTCGTCGGTCGCGTCGCCGGCATAACCGCTCCAGCGCAACTGGCCGGATGGATCACGCGCCGGTGCGCCCACGAACAAGCGCAGCCACCGCGTTTCGCCGTCGACAAGAATCCGGAGTTCAAACTGCGCGGCCGATTGCGCGGCAGCGGACTGATGCAACGCGTCGGCCATTTTCAAGCGGTCCTCCGGATGGATCGACGGGTATTCGCCATCGACCACGGCGAGCAGCCGTTCGGCGGACCAGCCGCGATACCGTTCCGCCTTCGCGGAAAAATACGAAAACCAGTACCGGCCACCCGGCTCCGCGCAGAGCTGGAACGACGCCACGGGCAAGGCGTCGGCAATCTCATCGAGCACGCGCTTGGCCTCGAGGGCGGCCTGTTCGGCTGCGAGCTGGGCGGTGATGTCGATGGTCGCGGAAACGGTGCCTGCCTCGGTGCCGTCCGGCAGGCGCAGCGGCTGCGTGGCGAACAGCAGGTCATGCCAGTCGCCCGCGGCATCACGCACGCGTAGCGTCTCGTCGACCCGCTGGCCGGACGCCCGCACGCGCGCGATCGGCGATGCCACGGCAGCCACGATGTTGGGCGGCACGCCAGCGTCTTCCATGGTCTTCCCCAGCATTGTCTGGCGGCGGATGTCGAGAAAATCCTCAAGCGCCACATTGACTGCGACGAAGCGCCCGCGTGCGTCGCGCGCCACCATCGGATATGGCGCAGCGTCAATGATGGCGGCCAGCACATCGCGTTGGCTGCCCATCGTTCGCAGACGCCGGTGCCAGTGCAGCAGGCAGGCGGCCATGAGCACCACGCAGGCGGCCAGCAGGCCAGTGATCGGGGTTGGCGCGGTCAGCATCGGAAAACTCCATCGCGGACAGGTAACAGACGAGCAGGGCAAGACAATGATAGCGTTGCCCGGTGGCTTGCCAGCCGCTCGGCCCGGTGGCCGCGACGACATTCGGCCAGCGTGGCTGCCGACTGAATAGGAAATTTCTCCAGCCAGACTCCGACGCGTCTGAAACTACGGCGATACGCGCATCCATAGAGTCATGGATCGCGCCCCGCAATCGCAATGCCGTGCAGGGCTGTCCTCCATGCCCGTCGCCTGCATTGAATTTGTCCGCCCTGCCCCCGCCAATCGTCTGGCTGGCTTTGAGCCTGACGCTGCTGCTCGCTTCTGCGCTATTCGCAGCGCGCGTACGCGTGTTGCGGCGCCAGCTCGCCCGCAGCCAGGCCTGCACGGCACGGCTGCGCCAGCGCCTGACGTTGCACACGGCGGTGCTGGACAGCATTCCCCTGCCCGTCTATGTGCGCGACGCCCAGCAGCGGCTCATCACCTGCAACCGGCGTTATGAGGAACTGGTCGGCGCGTCACGCGCATCGTTGCGAGGCCTGCCGCCGGACATGCCGGAACAGCTCGCCGGCGTGATCACAGACGCCGCTGAACTCTCCGAGGACTACCGCGACGTCATTGCCTCCGGCCGCGCGCTCAGCAAGGACCGCTGCCTGCACATCCAGGGCGAAAAGCGGCATGTGCTGAACTGGGTTGCACCGTTGCAAGGCCCCGGCAAGACCGTGACGGCACTGGCCGGCGGCTGGGTGGACCTGACCGAGCGCCACGACATGCTCGCCCAGCTGGCCGAAGCCAAGGCGCGTGCCGAGGCGGCAAATCGGGCCAAGTCCACCTTCCTCGCCTCGGTCAGCCATGAGATCCGGACACCGATGAACGCTGTGGCCGGCATGATCGAGCTCGCCCTGAAACGGCCCGAGATGCCGTCCGACGAGCGCCGCATGCTGTCCACCGCGCACGATTCCGCGCTGGCACTGCTCGCATTGATCGATGACATTCTCGACTTGTCGAAGATGGAAGCGGGCAAGCTGCGCGTCCATCCCGTTCCCGCCAGCTTGCCGGCGCTGGTGGAGGAAGTCCTGCAGATGCTCGGCCCGGTAGCCGCGCAGAAGCCATTGCCGCTGGTGCGGGTCATCGACCCGGGCATCGCGGCGGCGCATATGGTCGACCCGCTCCGTGTGAAGCAGGTACTTGGCAATCTGGTCTCCAACGCCATCCGCTTCACCGACAAGGGCGAGGTACGCGTGCATCTGCACGGCGGCCCCGTGCATGCGGGAAAGCAGGAGATCGTGTTGACGGTCGCCGATACCGGCATTGGCATCGCGCACGCCGACCAGGCGCGCCTGTTCCAGCCGTTCGAGCAGGCACACGACCGATCGCGGCCACAATCCGGCGGCACCGGGCTGGGCCTGGCCATCTGCCGCCGGCTGGTCGCGGCCATGGGCGGCCAGATCCGTCTCGAAAGCCGCGCGGGGGCTGGCACAAGTGTGCGGGTTACCCTGCGGCTGCGCACAGCCTGCTTGCCGGTCATGCCCGAGCCGGCGGCCCTTTCCGCATGTGCCGCTGCCACTGATTCGCTGCACGTGCTGGTCGTGGACGACCATGTGCCGAACCGCCTGCTACTGAAGTGGCAGCTCGAACATCTGGGCCATCGCGTGGACACGGCCGCGGATGGCAGCGAGGCGCTGGAGCGGCTGGCCGAGTCTCCGACGGCCTCCCAGGGGCCATTCGACCTCGTGATCTGCGACTGTGCGATGCCAGTCATGGATGGCCAGACCTTTGCCCGCGCACTGCGCGCGCGCCGCGACGCGCCCGCCCGAATTCCGGTGATCGGCTGCACGGCCAGCGCGGTGCCCGAGGACCATCAAGCCGCGCTGGCGGCTGGCATGGATGGCGTGCTGGTCAAGCCGGTCGGCCTGGCCGCACTCGGCGAAGCCGTGCGCGCGTATGCCTGTGCGGGTCGCAGGCTGCCGGCGACGGCACAGATGCCGTTGCCATGGCCCACGGCCGGCGCAGAGCCGGTGCGCGCGTCGCCTGCGGCGGATCGATGGTGCGAGGTCTGTCGTGCCATGAATGTCCAATGCGAGCGGGCCGGGGACGGCCCCTGATACTGGCCTGAATTGCGGCCAAGACATTGGCGGAACTGGCATTCGCCACCTACACAAACTTGCCTGCGGGGTGCAGCGAGACAAGCCTTGATTGATGACTACGTCGCCTTGACGCTTGCCAGGCATCGCAGGCCCGGACGCTTCAACGCGCCCCGCGCAAAGGATCCACCAGGTGCCGCAGCCCGTTGTGATCCAGCTCTTGCATCAGCGCCAGCAGGCGGCCCAATTGGCCAGGCGGAAATCCTTCCCTTGCAAACCAGTTCAGGTAGTTGCCAGGCAAGTCGGCGATCAGCGTTCCCTTGTGCTTGCCGAAAGGCATCTCGCGCGTGACGAGCAGTAGCAGGAGTTCTCCGTCGGGCAGCATGATCGGTAGCGAATGGAAGTTAGCGGCGGGCATTATATCGGCAAGGTATACACCACCGCGGGTCGCACTGCGGTGTACGCTACCAGATGCCCGCCGTTATCCGGACTCGCGTCGGGCACATCCGCATGATCGCGCCTCACCGATTCGACCTGTCCTGATTGCGCGGCTGTCAGGCTGCCGACGACACGCCGCCTCACCGGAGAACCCCACATGACTTCATCCGCTTCCTCCCGCAGACAGGCATTCCGGCAGCAGGCCGCGTCAAAGAATGCCCTGCTCATCCCCGGCGCCTTCAACGCCATGAGTGCGCGGGTCATCGAAGACCTCGGCTTCAAGGCCGTGTACCTCACCGGCGCCGGTGTCACCAATATGTCATTCGGCCTGCCTGACCTCGGTTTCATCGGGCTCAGCGATATCGCCGAGCACACGGCGCGGGTCCGCGATGCGGTGGAACTGCCGTTGCTCGTCGATGCGGATACCGGTTTCGGCAACGCGCTGAACGTGCGCCAGGCCGTACGCACCCTGGAGCGCGCGGGCGCCGATGCGATCCAGCTCGAGGACCAGGTCATGCCGAAGAAATGCGGGCACTTTGCCGGCAAGGATGTCGTGAGCACGGACGAGATGGTGGCCAAGATCCGGGCCGCGACTGACGCGCGCGACGACCCCGACTTCCAGATCGTCGCGCGCACGGATGCCGCGGCCGTGCACGGCATCGAGGATGCGATCGATCGCGGACACCGCTTTGCCGAAGCCGGCGCCGATATCCTGTTCTTCGAGGCGATCGAGGGTCAAAGCGATATCGCGCGCCTGCCGGGGCTGTTCGATGTGCCGCTGCTGATCAATATCGTGATTGGCGGAAAGACGCCGGTGCAAGGGCTCGCCGCGCTGGAGCGGCTCGGCTACGGCCTGGTGCTCTACGCGAACGCCGCATTGCAAGGCGCCGTGCGCGGCATGCAGCAGGCACTCGGCAACCTGCAGGCAAACGGCCAGATGGACGAGGATCCCGCCATCGTCGTGCCATTCAGCGAGCGCCAGCGGCTCGTCAGGAAGCCGATGTACGACGAACTCGATGCTCGCTACAAGACGGATGAGTGAGTAGGGGACATCATCCGCCTGCGAAGCGCCCGAATGTGCGCCTCCGCCTGACAGCCGGTGCAGAGGCGATCATTTACATGGCCCGGTAAGAATGTGCGGCCATGGTGGCGACACTGCTGCCCTGCCCCGTCTTCCCGTGGCCTGCCAGCCACCTGGCATCCGGGCACGCACCCTGCAACAGGGCGAGGACGCAGTAGTCGCAAGGCTGCCGCATCCCCGCCGAAATCGAAGGAGCCCCAACATGCCCAATGAAAACCGCAACCTGACCAACCTCGCCCTCGCCGCCGTGGCCGGGGCCGCACTGATGTACCTGTTCGATCCGCACCAGGGCGCCCGGCGACGCGCACAATTGCGGGACAAGGCAGCAGCCGGGAAGCATGACCTGACCGATTACGCGCAGACACAGGCCAAGCGCGTGCTCGATCATGCGCGGGGCCTTGCCGCCAGGGTGCGGCCACATGTGACCGTGAGCCTTCGTGACGTCGACACGAGCGACTACCAGATCGGCGAACGGATCCGTGCGCAACTGGGCCATGTGCTCAGCCACCCGGGCGCGGTGGAGGTCGATGTGAGCGGCGGGTGCGCTTGCCTCAGCGGCCACATCCTGGCCGGCGAGCATGACGCCGTGCTGTCGACGGTGTGGGCCGTGCCCGGCGTCACGGATCTCGCGGACGAGCTGACCATCCATGAAGAAGCCGGCAATATTCCTGCCTTGCAGGGCTGATACCTGATACGCGATCTAAGACTGTCCCGGGGTTTTTCCGACCCCGGCCAGCCCTACATCACCCGTCCGAACCACCACAGGGACAGCAGTCCCGCGCACGCCGCCAGCAACGCGCCGATCGCGGCAAAGAAAGCCGTGACCTCGACCTGATCGCGCTTGTCGAACGCGAGCCTGGTATTGAGCGCGCGATACACCTTCTTCAGCGCAGCGGTGTCCTCAAGCCGGAAGTACTCGGCGCCGGTGGTGTCGGCGACCTGCTTCAACACCTTTTCGTCCAGCCTCACGCGCGCCGACCAGCCATCGGCCGACAGCACGACGCCTTCCGTCGTGCCCACGCCAACCGTATAGACGCGCACGCCGTACGTGGCTGCGAGCTGCGCGGCTTGTACCGCGCCCGGACCCGAATTGCTTTCACCGTCGGAGAACAGCACGATCGCACCGGACGCGTACGATCCGGGCCTGACCGGCTCGCCGTTGTCTAACTCGCCCGGAGCCGCCTTGCCTGGCTTGCCGGGCTGGGCGACGTCACCGCCGTTCATGAGACGTTCTGCATCGTTGGTCGTTTGTGGCAGCAGCGTGGTCAGCGCGATCAGCAGGCCGTTGCCCAGCGCGGTGCCTCCTTGCGGCTTCAGGCCTTCGATCGCAGTCGCCACATCGTCCTTGCTGTGGCTGGGCGCCTGCGCCAGCGCTGCCGTACCCGCCATGGCCACCACACCGACGCTGACGCCCGCCGGCTGGGCATCAAGCAGCACCCTGGCCGCCTGCTGCGCCGCGCGGATACGGCTCGGCCGGACATCCTGCGCGCGCATACTGCCCGACAGGTCGATCACGAGGATCACGGTCTTGATGCGCGACGGCAGCGTCATCACGGCCTGCGGACGGGCAATGGCAAAGATCAGCGCGACCAACGCCAGCAATGCCAGCACCGCGGGCACATGGCGGCGCCAGCCAGTCCCGCCTGTCATGGCAAAACCGATCGATTTGAGAGCCGGATGGCTGACTGTTGTCCGACGCCGCCGCGCGTCGAACCAGACATAGCCTGCAGTCAGCACGAACAAAAGGCCGAGCAGCCACAGCATGTCGGGCCACAGGAAGCTGAACAGAGGCAGCCGGTCGATGGCGTCTGTCATGCCGCGTTCCTCGGTGGCGCTGTCGTCGACGGTTTCGTCGCCGGTTTCGTCGCCGGCGCCGCTTTCGCGGCCCCTTGCCGGAAGCGGCGCTCACGCGTGAACTGCAACAGTGCGAGGTCCATCGGCGCGTACGTCGACAGCGTCAGGCATTCCACGCCAGCGCGCGCGAACGCCAGGCGCAACTCGGCCTCGCGCGCCTCGGCGGCTGCCGCAAAGCGCTTGCGGAACGCGGGATCATGCGTGTCGATAAACATCTGCTCCGCGGTTTCGGCATCCTGCAGCACGACGAGTCCGAGGTCGGGCAACGCCATTTCGAGCGGATCGACCAGCCGCACGGCCACGACTTCATGACGCCGCGCCAGCATGCCGAGCGAGGTCTGCCAGCCTGGCGTACTGATGAAGTCGGACACGACGAACATGACCGAACGCCGCTTTGCGACAGCGCGCGCGCGCTCCAGCAGGTCGCGCAGCCGTGTCTCGCCGGGGCACGCGGCCGGCGTGGCGTGCATGCGGTCAAGCAGGTGCAGCAACTGGCGCCGCCCCGAGCGCGGCGGAATCATGGACGCATCCGTGTCCGCTGACCCACCGTACAGCACGGCGCCGATCCGGTTGCCGTAGCGTGTCAGCAGCATCGCCATCACGGTCGTGAAGTCATTCAGCAGGTCGCGCTTGCGCACCTCGCCCGAACCGAATTCGATCGACCCGCTCAGATCGAGCACGAACCACGCGGAGAGATCACGGTCTTCCTGGAACTCGCGCACGTGCGGTGTCTGTAGCCGCGCCGTCACGTTCCAGTCAATATGCCGCACATCGTCGCCCGGCCGGTACTCGCGCAAGTCGGCAAGGTCGAGGCCGAAGCCCCGGAACAGCGTGCGGTAATCCCCCTGCAGCAGCCCGTCGAGGCGCCGCACTACGGTCCATTCGAGGCGGCGTAGCAGGCTCTCTGTCCGCTTTGTGCCCACACTGACAAGGGCCGGACCGGCAGGCGTGGCGGCAGATGCGACAGATGCAGCCGTCTCCGCGCCGCGCCGGCGCCTAGCGCGCAGTCGCTCGAACATGGGCTTCGAGCGGGCGCTCCGGAACCGGCAGCGCCTGCAGGATGCGGCTGATGAGCTGGTCGGCGGTCGCGCCGTCCGACATCGCCTCGTACGACAACGACAGCCGGTGGCGCAACACGTCGGGCACGAGGTCGATCACGTCTTCGGGCACCGCATAGTTGCGCCCGCGCAGGAACGCGAGCGCGCGGGCGCCTTCGATCAGGCCGATCGTGGCACGAGGGCTGGCCCCGAAGGTGATGTAGCGCTCGATCTCTTCCAGACCGTAGCCAGACGGCTTGCGCGTCGCCGCCACCACGCGCACCGCATACTGCACCAGCGACGGATCGACGTACACCTTGCGGCACTCGTCCTGCAGGCCGGTCAGGTGCTCCGGCGTCGCGATCGGGCTCACGCTGATCCGGGGGCCTGTCACGCGATTGACGATGACGACTTCTTCCTCCTCGCTCGGATAGCCGACCAGCACCTTCATCATGAAGCGATCGACCTGTGCCTCGGGCAGCGGGTAGGTACCCTCGGTTTCGATCGGATTCTGCGTGGCCATGACAAGGAACGGGGCCGGGACGCGATGGGTCTCGCCGGCGATGGTCACCTGCTTTTCCTGCATCACTTCCAGCAGCGCGCTTTGTACCTTGGCCGGCGCGCGGTTGATTTCATCCGCGAGCAGCAGGTTGGCGAAGACCGGGCCACGCACCGTCGAGAACTCGCCGGTTCCCTGGTTGTACATGCGCGTGCCGACCAGGTCGGCCGGCAGCAGATCCGGCGTGAACTGGATGCGCTTGAAAGATCCGCTCATCGTCCTGGCCAGCGTGTTGACGGTCAGCGTCTTCGCCAGGCCGGGCACGCCTTCCACGAGCAGGTGGCCGCCGGCCAGTATCGCGACCAGCACGCGTTCGAGAAAGTGGTCCTGACCGACGACCACACGTTTCACCTCGTACAGCAGGCGCTCCATCAGATCGGCGCTGTCGATGGCGCCACGGGCTTGCTCGTTCATAGGCCTCCGCTTTCAGAAAGGAGAAGATCCGATGGAAACGCCGGCACTTTCGATCGTCACCGCAAAACCGATGCCAAGGAATGTACCGCTCTTGTTGGGATTGAGGATGGCCGTGACGATTCCCACCACTTCGCCATCCATATTGATCAGCGGCCCGCCGGAATTGCCGGGGTTGGCCGCGGCGTCGAACTGGATGAGGTTGTCCAGGCTCTGCCTGGCGTCCGGCGAAATGAACTGGCGATCAAGGCCCGATACGACGCCCGCCGACACCGACGGCCCGATGCCGAACGGGAAGCCGACCGCGACGACCTCCGCACCCGGCGCGAGATTGCGGCTGGAGCCCAGCGTCGCGGCCGGCAGGTCGTCGGGGATGGACTTCGGCTTGACCACGGCAAGGTCTTTTTCGGGGATGGCCTGAAGCACTGAAGCCTCGGAAGTCTGGCCGTCGTGGAACATGACCTCCACACGCTTGGCATCGGCAACGACGTGATAGCTGGTCAGAACGAGCCCGCTTTCGGTGATGACCACGCCCGAACCGATGTGACTCGCTTCACGCTTCTCTTTCGGTACGTCCGTGCCTGCGGGCGGAGCGGCCTTGGCGAGTTCGTCGTGCGGCTTGCGTCGAGATGGCTGGGAGGATTTCGGACGTGTGGCCGGCGCATCACGCCGCGCACGCGGCGCGGACGCCGCTTCCTCACTGGGGTCTGCAGGCGAAAAGCTGCGGATCTCCACCACCGACTCGCGAATCGCCTCGGCCGCGCGGGCCGTGCGTGACGGCAGGCTCTTGGTCTGCAACGTGTGCAGCACCGCCGCGTCGATATCGGCCTGCGTAATCACGCGCTGCGACGGTCGCAAATGCCAGGCAAAGGCCAGCACTGCCACGGCGGCAAGCGCCAGCCCGGCCGAGATCCATCTGTAGATCGCCACACGCTTCATCGCCAACTCCCGAGGTCCCGTGCCGCCCTTGAAAATACAGTACCATCCTCTTAACCACGCGCCAAGGAGCAGAGCATGCAGTTTCTCTGGCCGCAAATGCTCTGGTTGCTGCTCGCGCTCCCATTGCTGGCAGCCGCTTACCTGTACCTGCTAGCACGGCGCAAGAAGACTGCCCTCCTCTACGCCAGCCTGGCCCTGCCGCGCGCGGCCATCGGCCGCCGCCAACGGTTGCGGCGTCACATCCCCCCGGCATTGTTCCTGGTCGCACTCGGCGCAGCGCTGCTGGCTTGCGCACGCCCGACGGCCACCGTCACGCTGCCGTCCGACACCATCACGCTGGTACTGGCGATGGACGTCTCACGCAGCATGGAGGCCACCGACGTCGCGCCCACGCGGATCAGCGCCGCGCAGCAGGCCGCGCGCGACCTCATCGTCGGACTGCCGGCCAGCGTGCGCCTTGGCATCGTCTCGTTCGCTGGCACTGCGACCGTGGTGCTGCGGCCCACCAGCAACCGGCAGGACATGCTGGACGCGATCGACCGGTTCCAGCTCCAGCGCGGCACGGCGACAGGCAGCGGGCTGATCCAGGCGCTAGCGGTCCTGTTCCCGGACGATGGCATAGACCTTGAAGCGATACTGTTCGCCGACGAACCGGTTTTCTCCACGCGCCGGGCCGTACCGCTGGACGAAGCCGCGGCGGCCGACGCCGTGCGCAAGCGCGAGCAGGCGACGCAGAGCGCACAACCGGGCTCCTACCGGCATGGCGCGGTCATCCTGCTCAGCGACGGCCGCCGCACGGTCGGCCCCGACCCCGTCGACGCCGCCCGCATGGCAGCCCAGCGCGGCGTGCGTGTCTATACCGTGGGCTTCGGGACGCTAGGGGGCAATGCACCGGAAACGAGCCTGTCCTACTACATGCAGCTCGATGAACCCGCGTTGCGCGCCGTGGCGACGATCACTGGCGCGGAGTACTTCCAGGCAGGATCGGCAGCGGATCTGAGCCAGGTATATCGCCAGCTCAGCGCCCGCTTTGCGCTAGAGCGCCGGGAGACCGAGATCAGTGCCCTGCTCGCGGCGGCATCAGTGCTGCTGCTGGTGTCGGCTTGCGCGCTGTCGATGCTGTGGTTCCGGCGGTGATTGATGCATTGCATCATCCGGTGGCGCGGCCTCGTCACCGGACTGGTCCGTGGCCCTGCTACGCATCGATGGCTTCGTGCAGAGTGCTTTCCTGGCGAGCCGCGTGCATCGACGCATAACCCGGCGCCGTCGACGCTGCCGCCTCGGGCCCGACATAGCGAAGCACCAGCGGATCTTCAACGATGCCTTGCAGCCGCTCCACCACAAAGCTCCAGGCGCCCTGGTTTCTGGCTTCTTCCTGGCACCAGATCACCTCTTTCAGATACGGATACCGATCAAGCTCCCGGGCAATCTGCTGCTCGGGGAACGGATACAGTTGCTCCACGCGAAGCAGCGCGATGTTGTCTTTCCCGGATTTCCGCCGACGAGCCAGCAAGTCGAAATAGACCTTTCCCGAGCACAGGATGAGGCGGGTGATCCTGTCCTCTTCTTGCTCGGAGCGGCCCTCAGCCAGAACCTCCCTGAATTCGCCAGTGGCGAGTTCGTCCAGGGTGCTGACGGCCTCCTGGTGCCGCAGCAGCGACTTCGGCGTCATCACGACAAGCGGGATACGGTCATTCCGCGTGGCCTGCAAACGCAGCAGGTGGAACATCTGCGCCGGCGTCGTCGGCTGGCACACGCGCATATTCTCCTGCGCGCAGAGTTGCAGGTAGCGTTCAAGCCGTGCCGAAGCATGTTCCGGACCCTGCCCTTCCTGGCCATGCGGCAACAGCAGCGTCACGCCGCTATGCTGGCCCCACTTGGCGGCTCCGGCGGAAAGGAAGTTATCGATGACGACCTGCGCGCCGTTTGCAAAGTCGCCAAACTGGGCTTCCCACAGCACCAGCGAGTCCTTCCGGAACAGCGAATAGCCGTATTCGAACGCCAGTACCGCAGCTTCGGAAAGAATGGAATTGGTGACCGAGAACCTCGCCTGGTCGTCGGATACATGGTCCAGCGGAATATAGGTGCCTTGACCCCGCATCTCGCGCTTCTGATCGTGGAGCACGGCATGGCGATGACCGAAGGTACCGCGTTCGCTGTCCTGCCCGCTCAACCGCACGCCTACCCCGGCGGAAAGCAGCGACGCAAAGGCCAGGTGCTCGGCCATGCCCCAGTCCAGGGGACGCGCGCCCTCTGCCATTTCCCGGCGCGCGCTGATCACGCGGGCAACCAGCGGATGCAGCGTATGCCCGGCCGGTATATCGGTGATCTTCAGGGCAAGGCCTTTTAGCATTTCGCGCCCAGGCGTAGCGTATCCGGGCTGTGTCTTGCTGTTGCCAGAATCCTGCGGCGACGAGGCTTCAAGCCGCATATCAGCGGACGGCTTGTCGTCTTTGCCGCCCTGCGCGGCATCCAGGCGCGCACGATATTCCCGCGCGTACCGTTCCACATCCGCCGCGGTTACAACGCCCTCGTCGACGAGCTTTTCCGCATAGATGGCGCGCACGCCCGGATGCTCCGCGATCGAGCGGTACATGAGTGGCTGCGTGATGGCCGGAGTATCCTGCTCCTGATGACCGTGCCGCCGGAAGCACATCAGTTCGATGACCACGCTCTTGCCGAACGTCATGCGATAGTCCACCGCGAGCCGCGTGGCGGCGACCACGGCCTCGGGATCATCACCATTCACGTGCAGCACCGGTGCTTCGATCATCTTGGCAATGTCGGTGCAATAGAACGTAGAGCGGGCATCGCGCGGGTCGGAGGTGGTAAAGCCGACCTGATTGTTCACCACCACATGCACCGTGCCTCCGGTGCCATGGCCGCGCGTACCGGAGAGGTTCATCGTCTCCATGACGATACCCTGCCCCGAGATCGATGCGTCGCCATGGATCTCCACTGGCAACACCGCGCCCATGCCAAGGCCCAGCACTTCCGCACGCGCCCTCGCCATGCCCTGGACCACCGGGTTCACGATCTCCAGATGCGACGGATTGAAGGCCAGCGTCACTTCGGCGGGTCCCGATGCCGTCCGCAGTGTGCCGGTGAAGCCCTTGTGATACTTGACGTCGCCGGCCGGCAGCCGGTCAGCGGTCTTTCCCTCAAACTCGTCGAACAGCGCGGCCGGAGGCTTGCCGACAACATTCACCAGCACATTGATCCGCCCACGATGCGCCATGCCGAGGATCGCACTGCGGATGCCCTGCGTGGCCCCATAGGCAACCAGTTCATCCAGCAATACGATCAGGGATTCGCCGCCCTCGAGCGAAAAGCGCTTCTGCCCGACGTAGCGCGCGTGGAGATACCTTTCGAGTCCCTCCGCTGCCGTCAGGCGTTCAAGGATGTGCCGCTTGTTACCGTCGTCCAGGTGGGTCCTGGCACGCGTGGATTCCAGACGCATCTGCCACCAGCTGCGCTGCTTCGGATCGGCAAGGTGCATGAACTCGGCGCCGAGCGTGCCGCTATACGTTTCCTCCAGCGCCTGCATCAGATGACGAAGCGTCATGTCTTCGTCGGCGAAATTCGCGTCGGACAGCAAGAACCTGGCATCCAGGTCCGACCGGAACAGACCATAGTAGCCAGGGCTCAGCTCCGGCAATGGCACCCGCACCGTCCAGCGCAGCGGGTCAAGATGCGCATTGCGCGAACCGGCCATGCGGTAAGCCGCGATCAAGGCCTGCACGGCGAGATGTTTGCGTACGGAGGCATGGCCAGCGCCCGCAGGATGCCCGACCGCCGGTGGACTTTTTGCCAGCTCGGCAAAGCGGGACACGATGGGACCATGCGCAACATCGCCGGCATTCGATCCATCGACCGCAGGCATCTGTTGCAGGGCATCGAAGTAGCCGCGCCACTCGTCGGACACCGATGCCCGATCCTTCAGGTACGCCTCGTATTGTTCTTCCACATACGGGGCATTGCCTCCAAACAGGAAGGAGGTATTTCGATCTCGAATCATAAGGGTAGCCATGTCCTCAACCGGGCGCCTGCCCGCATTTGCCAGAAGATCGCGTGAGACGGCAACCACGTCCCCGGCCCATCCACCGCGTACATGCCTGTCCTTCGCTCGTAGATTCAGTCTATGTACAGCGGACTTTCACCGGCGGCCGGCCTGTTCCTGTCTGAGGACAAGTCCTGTCTGTTTTGGGCCATCGTGCCCGGAGCCCCGGCCCTTTCCGCATAACGGCCAGGTTCCGTTCGGCAGCACATACGCTTGTGCGGACGCGGCAGAAAGCGCCGTTGGCCCGCAATCGACAAACTATGGCCAGTTTCCGACCCATCTGCGACGCACCGGATCGCGCATCTTCCCTATAGTCGGAACACCGCTGCATGCATCTGGTCGATGCCGCAGGCAGCAAGACCTGTCCGGTTACTGGTTGTGCCGGGCGAGCGCCAAGGACAACAGGAATGAAGCATCCACAGCTAGCGCCAACGCATGGACCGTCCGGCCCGTTGCCGGACATCATGAAGCCGGGGCTCTCGGCAGTGTTCTGCGGACTCAATCCCGGGCTGCGGGCTGCGGCGAGCGGCCATCACTTCGCAGGACACGGCAACCGGTTCTGGCGCGTGATTCATCTCGCAGGCATCACCGACCGGGAGCTCGAACCCGTGGACGACCGGCAATTGCTGTCATACGGATACGGTCTGACAACTGCGGTAAGCCGGCCAACTGCCAGCGCGGCCGCACTCTCCCACAACGAATATGTCGATGCATCGGTGCGCCTGATCATCAAGCTGGAGCGCTTCCATCCTGCCTGCGTTGCGTTCCTCGGCAAGGCTGCCTATGCGGCCATGACGAGCCAGCGTGTTGTCCCGTGGGGCCCGCAGCGGCGGCGCATGGGCGGCGCAAGGGTCTGGGTGTTGCCCAACCCGAGCGGGCGAAATCGGGCGTTCAGTCTCGCCGGTCTTGTCGACGCGTATGGCGAGTTCCGTGCGTCCGTGGAAAGTCAGATCCGCTACGGGGAGTCCCCACAGTGTGCGGAAGTCGATAGCCTGAAATGAACAGGAGGTAAGCGGGATGGTATGGACCACCAACGAGATGGTTGAGCGCGCGACGACGCAGATCAACGATGGGGATTTTGTCTATCTGGGCCCGGGCCTGCCCGCGGCGGTGGCCAGTCGGATTCCGGCCGAAACTGAAGTCTGGCTGCATGTCCACGACGGCATTCCTGGATTCATGCACTATCCAACTGACGATTTCATGGATGCAGGATTCATTGCCGGCAGCCAGGGACAATGCACCGAAGCCAGACCCAGGGAGATCTACCATTCCACGGACTCCTTCGCGGAAATGACCAGCCTGTCCATGGATCTGGCGATCCTCGACGCAAGCGGCGCACATGGAAACGGTATCGACATTGCCAGGTGGGCAATCGGATGCGGCGCAAAGCACGTCGTACTGCTGCTTGGAGGCGTTCGCAGCATCAAGGACATCACCGATCTCCTGACGAGCAGCCGGGGCGACGGCGTCTCCTACAGGGTCATCTCGGACCAGGCTGTCATCGATGTCACCGATCAAGGCATGGCCTTTGTCGAAGGAGCGGTTGGCGTAGCGCCGGCCGAAACTGAGAAGCCGAAATCGCTTCAGTTCGCTTGACGCCGCCACCCGGCGTATCACGGATGGCGCGGATATCCGCGCCAGTCAACGGATGGATCTGATGGTCATTCCGCCGCTCATCACCAGCCGTCCCTGACGCGCCGCAACAATCACGCCTGCTGCACCCCGATCCCCCGAAAGCCAAAAATAGAATCGGAGAGAGAGTTCTCTCTCCATACTCTCGTTTTCCGGAAGAATGACTTGCAATATCGCCCGGTAATCTTCCAGAGCGGAAACAAGTACCATCGTTCGGGCGAGGCGGCTTCTTCCCTGCTTTCCTTCGCATAGACTTTACCGCATGCATCGACCGCAGTTCGGCATCTTTTCGCCGGGCTGCACGATGGGGATTCGATTGCCCGTACCACTACGCAACACAAGTGGCTGCTGCCAATGTGACGTAAATGAAGATGAAAATTGCTCTTGTCGTGTTTGATGGGGTTCAGGCGCTGGACGTGGCCGGCCCGATGGACGTATTTGCGGAAGCCAACCACCTGCTGCCTGCCCATAAGCGCTACGAAGTCACACTGGTCGGTGTTCGCCCCACCAGCGTGATGTGTTCAAACGGTATGCAGATCAGCGTGCCTGTTGACTATCGCAACTACCACGACGATTGCGATCTTCTGCTGGTTGCGGGCGGGCCGCGCGCTCCCGGGATGGAGCCGGACCCGGAGTTCTTGACCTGGCTTCATGACAAGTCGCTGAAAGCGCAAAGATTCGGTGCCGTGTGCAACGGGGTATTCCTGCTTGCTCATGCCGGGCTCCTCGATGGGCGGGAAGTCACGACGCACTGGTCCGAGACCAAGCGGCTCCAGGACCATTTCCCTCGTGCGTTCGTGCGGCCGGACAAGATCTTTGTCCGCGACGGCAGCCTGTTCACGTGCGGCGGCGTCACCGCCGGCATCGACCTCTGCCTCGCGTTGCTTGCTGAAGACTTTGGTCACGCCCTGGCGGTAAAAGTCGCGAAGCGGCTGATCGTCTATATTCGCCGCGACGGAGGGCAGTCCCAGTACAGCCCGTACCTTGCCGTGGGACCCGAAGAGGACTCCATCGTCAGCAAGGCCCGGCGGTACGTGGACGATCACATTGCGGACGCCTTCTCCATCGAGGAACTGGCCGATGCCGTTGGCGTGAGCCGCCGGACATTCAGCCGCGTCTTCGCCAAACACGCCAAGGTCTCGCCTTCCGTCTTCGTGGAGCAGGTGCGCGTGGATTTTGCAAAGAAGCTGCTCGAGCAGACCGATGTGCCGCTCAAGACCATCGCGTTCAGGAGTGGATTCCATAGCTCGACACATATGCGGATGATCTTCTCGCGGCGCCTTGATATCACACCGAAGGAATATCGGCAGCGCCTTCAGGAAACCGAGGGCCAGTCCGAGAATATGGCGCACTACCACGGCCACGGCCAGCCTGCTTCGCTGCCACACCAGCCACGACGCGAGGATCACCGACGCCCGGCGTCGCATGCGCTTGCCGCTGCGGCACATTGAGCCTGCGTCGACCGTCGCGGGCTGGTGCTGACGGGATGCGTCAGACCAGCTCGCACCAATAACGCCACGGATGCCAGTCACCGCCCGGACAGCAGCTCGCCGTTGAAGACGACACGCAACGTCCGGACAGAAAGCATCACGATCACCCCGGACACAAAGGCAAGCAGAACGACGGACAACACCGTAATCGGCCACAGGCGCACCGTATCCGCATACCTCAACGTCGCATTGGTCAGTGCAGCGATCGGAAAACTCACCCCCCACCAGCCAGCGGAAAACGGAATGCTCCGACGGAATACCTTGAGAAACAGGGTAAAGAACAGAAACAGCCCGAAATAGAACAGGATCGCCGCAAACACATCGATGCTTTGCGTGAAGTTCGTATAGGCCAGGAACCCCACTTCGAACGGCGCGATGAGAATCATCAGCGACGGAATCATGTGACTCGCGAGCTTTTCATGATGAATCAGCCGCGAGATGATCATGGTGAACAGCACCAGCGCAAGAACGGATCCGATGCCAAGGGAAACGATGTTCAGTTCCCGGGCCCACGGCATGCGCATACTTCCACCCGCCACGGCGATGTCAAGTGTCGCCACCCCCGGAATCAACCACGCAGGCAAGGCGTGTCCCGAATCGATCTTTCCACGAACAAGCCGACTGAAGATTGTGAAAGCGAGGGCAATCGTCGCAACCGCTCCCACCGTCCAGACGACTTCCGCGATGGCTTCATTCGATGGACCGATAAGAGAAGAAATCAGAAGGATTGCGATCGGCACCGTCCCGAAGAAATTGCCAGCGATCGGGTGGCAAAATTCCTTCACTACCGCATCGGGATGTTTTGCGATCTTTGCAGCGTACGAGACTGTCAATACCAGGAATGCGATCACCGCCACCACGCTGATCACATCGGAAATGATCGGACTCACGCCAAACTGGCTTGCCGTCTGTCTCCATGCAAGGGCAAGCCCGGAAATTCCCATGACCGAAGCAAACAGGTTCACAGGAAGGTTCTTCACCGATATTTCGTTTTTCTCAATCGTCTGTTCAGAGGGTGATGGGAAGGTATGCATCGATTTTCCTCAGCGAATGTCCATGCCATGGACCTGTTGCCATGCACTGCCCGGGCAAGTATAGGTTTGGACATCGCGTGCCGATCCAACGACTTGATCAGGATTGTGGCCAGATTCTGCGTGTTTCTGGCCACTCGCGCGCTCAGTTCGCAGTCGGGGTCCTGGCGTACGCAGATTCCCAGCCTCCGCCGAGGACCTTGCACAGGGTTATGAGGTTCGTGGCCGCCGTTGCGCGGCTTTGCTCGAGATTGCTTTGCGACCGCAGGAGCTGTCTCTGCACGTTCAGCACGTCGAGATAATCGACTGCTCCGGCCTTGTACCGCCGCTGCGCAATCGCGAGAGCACGCTGGTTCTCGCTCACGACCGTCAGGAGCCGGTCGCGCCGCCGCTGCTCGGCATCGTAGGCGACCAGCGCGTCGTCAACCTCGCGCCATGCGTCGAGCACGGTGCGCTTGTACGCGATAGCGGCCTCCTGTTGCTGGGCCTCGCGCAGATGCAGCGTTCCCTTGAGTCGACCGCCCTCGAAGATCGGAAACGTGATCGACGGCCCGACCACAAACTGGCGCGAGGCCCAGTCGGCAAGGCTGGAAAGCTGCAGACTCTGGAATCCGGCGCTTCCGTTCAGCGAAATCCGCGGATAGAAGTCGGCCTTGGCCATCCCGATCGATGCCGTGGCCGCGTGCAACTGCGCCTCGGCTCGCCTGATGTCAGGCCTGCGCTGCACGATCTCCGACGGGAAGCCGACCGGCACGCGCTCCGGCAGCTCTGGCACTTCACGCCGTTCCGCAAGTTCCTGCCGCAACGCGCCAGGCTCCTCGGCCAGCAGCAAGCCGATGGCGTTGATGGCAGCTTCGAGCCGCGCTTCCAGCGTCGGCATCAGGCTTTCGATCGACGCCACCTGGGCTGCGGCATTGGCTACATCGAGATCCGTTGTCACGCCCTCGCGTGCACGGACCTGCGTCAGCCTGGCGGTGTCACGAGCAATCTCGAGGTTCTGCTTCGTGATTTCCAGCAGCGACTGGAGGTCGCGAAGTTCCACATAGTCCCGTGCAAGTTCGGCGCGGGCAGACAAGAGGATGGCGTTCCTGTCCTCGAACGAAGCTTCCGTCAATGCGCCGGCAGCTTCGACACTGCGCCGCACCCGGCCCCATATGTCGATTTCCCAGGACGCATCGAAGCCAAACTGGTACAGGTCAAAGGGCGGGGAACCGCTCGATCCTGGCACCGGCGCAACCCCGAGCGGCGACGAACCCGACGCCGGTTGCGGCGGGCTCCCCGTTGGGCTGACCCCCAACAGCGAGACAATGCCGTTCGGACTCCCGCGCTCGCGATAATAGGATGCGGCGCCGTCAAGCCGCGGAAGCTGGGCCGCGCCGACAACCTGTTGGGTCGAGCGGCTTTGCCGCAAACGCGCCGATGCCGCGGCCACGTCGAGATTCGCGTCGACCAGCCGGCTCTCGAGATTGTTCAGCAGGGGATCGTTCAGCAGCGTCCACCACTCCACGTTGAACTCCGCGTCAACAGCCTTGCTGCTTGCCTGGGCGGACTGGATGCGATGGAAGACATCTGGCGCAGAAGGCGTCGGGCGCTCGAAATCGGGCCCCACGGCACACCCCGCCAGTGCAAGACAGGCCAGTATCGCCAGGATCGAGGCCCGCATGGAGAAATCGGCGGCGTTCATCCTCTGTTACCTCCCTGGGGCAGCACATCTTCACGACGGGCAATGGCGACGTCCACCTCTACCGAAAGACCCACGCTCAATCCGGATGCGGCCTTCTGCCCGCGATCGATGGTGATCTTGACCGGCACGCGTTGGACGATCTTGGTGAAGTTGCCCGTGGCGTTATCCGGGGCAATGGGCGCGAAGCTCACTCCCGTAGCGGGCGCCAGGCTGTGGATATGGCCCTGGATCTCGACGCCAGGCAGGCTGTCAACCTTGATGCGCGCGCTCTGTCCCGGCCGCATGCCGGCAATCTGGTTCTCCTGGAAATTGGCCACCACGTACGCGTCCGACACCGGCACGATGGCAAGGACCGAAGCGCCTGCCGTCACGTATGCACCGACACGCGCCGAACGCCTGCCGATCTTGCCATCCACCGGCGCGTGGATTTCCGCATACGACAGATTGAGCCTTGCCTGTTCCAGTGCGGCTTCGGCACGCGCCAGGGCTCCCGCGGCCTTGTCGCGCTGCGTGTTCAGGACCATGAGGTTCTGTTCGGTGGTGCTCAGCGCGGCGCGGTCGCGGGACTGCTGCGCTACCTGCTCGGCAAGCGTACTGGACGCACGTTGCTGCTCCTGCTCGGTGCCGGCTCCGGCTTCCGAAAGATTCCGGTAGCGCGACGCGTTGGCGCGGGCAAACTCGACCGATGCTTCGTCGGACCGGAGCTTCGCCCGTGCCTGCTCGACCAGGGACGGATGCCGGGCGATCTCCGCGTCATAGTTCGCCACCATGGCTTTGGCCGCCAGAACGTCTGCCTGCGCACTTTGCAGCGCCGCCCTGAAGTCGCGGTCATCGATACGGACCAGGACCTGCCCGGCCTTGACCCATTGGTTGTCATCCACAAGCACCTCGGAAATCTGGCCAGCGATACGTGGGGCTACGAGCGTGAAGTCTGCCGTTACATAGGCATCATTGGTGGACTGCGCACTTGAGCCTGGAACGAGGGTTGCGCAGGCCCACGCAACGATGCCGACCGCGATGAAGATCGCTGCAAGGCGGATATTCCTGATTGGCGGGCGGGTAGCGGATGACATGATGATCTTCCCTTAGTGTGAAGAGGGTGGCGTAGTGCTCCAGGGCGGATAGATGCGCACGGGCAATATCGGAACGAGAAACAGCAAGGCAATGGCAACGCAGGCCATCACGCGGTACAGATCGGCCGAGGTCAGTACGAGCGCTTGCTCGTGGACACGATGGGCGAGCTGAGCCAGGGTGTGCACCGAATCGACGCCCCGGCCTGCCACGACGGCATTGTTGCCAAGCTGGTCCACCAGCATGTTCGAATGAAAGCGTTCGCGACCGGTACCCAGCCCCTCGATCAGGGCCGTTGCCACGGCAGCAGAAAACGTCTTGAGCGAGTTGAACATGGCCGAGGCGAACGGGCCCTCCGTGGGAGGCAATCCCGTGGTGACGCCCATCAGGATCGACAGGATCACCATTGGCTGGGCCATGATCTGCAGCGCCTGAAGCCAGTAGAAATTGACGCGTATCCATTCGGAAGTCATAAGACTTCCCAGCGCGCACGTGGCAATCATGAGCAGCAGCCCAGCCGTCATCACCCACCGGGAATCCACGCGCCGAAGGTTCAGCACGGCCGCCGTCAGCGGCAGTGTGATCAACAGCGGAAGCGCAAGCAGTAACGACAGCGGTGCCGTTTGCAGCGGCCTGTATGCGTGAACCCTGGCGAGGTATTGGCCGGGAATGGCTGCCACGCCGACCAGCAGAATCACGGCACCCGCCAGCGTCATGAGCCCATGCGCGAAGTTCCTGCGGGCGAGCAACTGAAGCTTGAAGAAGGGAAGCGGGTGAAACCACTCGTTGAAGAGAAACACAATGAGAAGGACTACGCCGCCGCCGAACATCACGCGGATGAACTCGGAGCTCAGCCAGTCGAGACGGTCCCCTTGCAGGAGGCCGGTTACGAGCATGGCGACTGCGGGGAATCCGGTCAGCAACCCGGTCCAGTTGAATGCACTGAGCCGCTCAAGGTTGTACGGATCATCCGGCAGGCCCCACCGGACGGCCGCACAGCTCGCAATACCGAGTGGCACGATCTGCCAGAAGACCATCTGCCAGCTGACGTACTCCGTCCACAACGCGGCAAGTGGCGTACCGACTGCGGGGCCGAAGGTCGCAGTCAACGCGTAGCCGGCGAGTCCATACAGCTTGATCTTCGGGGGAAGATAGCGCAATGCCACGATGATCAGCATCGGTGGCAGGCAGCCGCCCGCGACACCCTGCAGGACGCGAAGCAGGTAGAGCGCCTGGAGGCTCGGCGCAAACGGGCAAAGAACGCCAAGCAGCATCGTGGCCAGCACGGCGCCGATCGTGAATCGCTTCAGCGTAAAGGTAATGCCGAACCAGGGTGCAAATACCATCGTTGCGACATTGGCCGCTTCGAACAGCGTCGTGAGCCACGTCCCGTCGTCACGGCCGATCGAGAACACGCCCTGTACATCGGCCAAAGCCAGCGCGGTCACCTGTTCATTGAGGATGGCCAGCAACGATGCGAGCAAGACGCCGATCAGGCCGGTCGCCAGGCGCAGCGACAGTGCGGCACCCGCGGGCTTTGGATGCGAAGGGATCCCCTCCTCCTGCACGGAGACCGGGCGCGTCTGTTGCTCGACGGGCGGCACATCCGTTGCAGTGGTTGAAGGATTCGCTGTGGTCATAAATGTCCCCTGACGACTTGATGGGTCTTGGCTCCGGAGATTCCACTTTCTGCGGCGGGTCACGCCGGCAATCTCTGGAAGAAGCGGTGGGCGACTTCAAGCTTTACGTGGCACCTCTTCGAAGTATTGGGGCGCTTCGCGTCGGTCGAACATGCCGTACTCCCGCACGATGCGGATGCTCCTCAGACGCACGTCGCCTGGCAGCCTGGCGTTCTTCCCGAACGCCAGGGCCGCGGCCTCGTCGCGCCACGTCAGCACGACAATCACTTCCTCGGGTGACAACAGTGCCTTGAACACATCCCAGGCAAGCAGCCCGCGCGCTTGCGCATCCAGCCCAAGCGATTTTGCAACGGCCTCCGCGCTCGCCCCGTTGAGCCAGTAGCGCGACCGATCGGCATCGAGCAGTGTCACAGCCTTGCCTTCGCCTGCCTCGGTCACGTCCAGACGCTGCTGATGCAAGGCCTCGCCGATGGGCAGATGAGTGTCGGTGTCGACCTCTCCGATGCGCAGGCGGTAGTCGGCAAAGATCCGGTCACGGGCCGCCTGCTGGACCTTGTGGTGCTTGGTTGTGGTACGCCAGCGGATCAACGACTTTTCGTCACGCCAAATCGACAGCGAGAGCAGCCATCCTGGACGCGTCAGGCTTTCATAGCGCTCGTTGTCGATAAACCCTTCGATCTTCTCAAGTTCGGGCCTGAGCATTTTCGCCATGCCAAGATAGGCATCGAATTGCTCGGGGATGGGATTGACTTCAAGCATTGCAGAGAACACGGCCGACTCCTTCAATTCGTTGGCTGGACGATACGACGCAGCGGGTGCGCCTGCATTCCGTTGCGCCTCTCCGGCGCATTGCAGCGCGCTGGTGTTGGTGCATTCAATGTACGAGATGGAATGATTTTCTTGCGGAGGAAGCGAGTCCGTATCTGGCCAACTTATTCGATAATCTTGCCAGCAGATGTTTGAAATCCTTCTTAACCACCTCTGCATGCAATAGTCTTTTTCCGCCGGGTTAAAAGACATGAATAGCTGGATATTCAGACCCGGAGTGGTGGTGCGCGAGTGGCGTACTCGCTGGCAAGAGGCGGGGACCGGCGTATCCCCATATGGCCTGGATCCGGTCACTTTTGGCCAGTAACTGAACTTCTTCGGCCAGCGCGGCGCCGCCGTCGTTGCCACAATGACGCACGTCACCCTCACAATTCTTCCAGGCGCACACCAGGAACGTGCCAGGTGGGCAGGCGCAGGTACGGAGAACCCGTCGAAGCCATGGTCCACGAGCTGGTGCCGAACATAAGCTGTTCTCGAGTTGGAAGGGAAATTGTCCGTTTAATCCTGGCTGCTGATGTTGCCAGCACCAATTTCCATGCGATCCGGCCGTGACCCGAAATCCAGAACTTGCCCCCTCACTTCCCCTGACGCCTGCGCCATCGAGCGAGCGCTTGTCGGGCGCCGATATCATCCTGCGCGTCCTTAGCGAACAGGGCGTCGATACCGTATTTGGCTATAGCGGAGGCGCCATCCTGCCGACGTATGACGCCGTTTTCCGCTTCAATGCCATGCACGCGGAAGATCCCGCGCGCCAGATCAGGCTCGTTGTTCCCGCCAACGAGCAGGCTGCCGGCTTCATGGCCGCCGGTTATGCGCGTGCCAGCGGGAAAGTCGGCGTGTTCATGGTGACATCCGGGCCCGGCGCGACGAATGCGGTCACGCCAATTGCCGACTGCAATGGCGATTCCGTCCCGGTGGTGCTGATATGTGGCCAGGTGCCGCGCGCAGCCATCGGTAGTGATGCCTTTCAGGAAGCCCCCGTCTTCAACATCATGTCCGCCTGCGCCAAGCAGGTCTTCCTCGTGACGGATCCTGAAAAGCTCGAGCACACCCTGCGGACGGCATTCGAGATTGCCCGCACGGGACGCCCCGGTCCCGTGGTCGTCGATGTGCCGAAGGATGTCCAGAACTGGACCGGTACCTTTCACGGTTCCGGCACCTTGCAGTTCCGCGGCTACTCTGAACGTCTTCGCAAGGTGGCGCACGGCGCTCGCCTGGACGAAAAGAAGCGCGCCCGCTTCTTCGATCTTCTCGGACAAAGCAGGCGGCCACTGCTGTATGTCGGTGGTGGCGTCATAGCGGCCGGTGCCACGGCCGAATTGCGTCAGTTCAGCGAGCGCTATGGCATCCCCATCGTGACGACGCTCATGGGACTCGGTGCAATGCCCGCGGATCACGAACTGTATCTTGGCATGCTTGGCATGCACGGTGCCGCGTGTGCGAACTATGCCGTTGAGGATTGCGACTTCCTGATTGCTGTCGGTGCCCGATTTGATGATCGGGTTGCCGGTGGGCGACCTGACGCGTTTGCTCCCGGTGCGCGATACGTTGCGCATATCGACATCGATGAAGCGGAGATCAACAAGATCAAGCGGGCGCACTGGAGCCATGTCGGCGATGCCAGGCGCGCGCTGGCGTCGCTGGCGGAACATGGCCCGATCGAGTGGTCGCATTCGGACTGGCTCGATCACGTCGCCGAACTGAAACGGATTTACCGCATGAATTACGACCGGACCAGTCCCGCGATCCAGCCACAGTCTGTCGTGGAGGTGCTCGGCCGGATCACCGGAGGGCGCGCGATTGTCAGCACTGGGGTTGGCCAGCACCAGATGTGGGCGGCACAGTACTTCCGGTTCAGCGAACCCAGAAGCTTCCTGACATCTGGCAGCATGGGGACCATGGGCTTCGGACTGCCCGCGGCAATCGGCGCGCAACTGGCGCGGCCCGACGCGCTGGTCATCGATATCGACGGCGACGGCAGCATCCGCATGAACCTCGGGGAACTGGAGACCGCGACGACGTACGGGGTACCCGTCAAGGTTCTTCTGCTCAACAATCGCGGTGACGGGATGATCCGGCAGTGGCAGCGACTGTACTTCGAGGGGCGCTTTTGTGTTAGCGACAAGGCACTCCACCGCAAGGATTTTGTCCTCGCGGCGCAGGCGGATGGCTTCGAGTTTGCGTGCCGCGTGGAAGACGCCGACAAGGTCGAGGCGGCGCTCAGGGCCTTCGTCGAGTTCGATGGCCCTGCCCTGCTGGAGGTGATGGTTGACGAGAACGCTGACGTATTCCCGATGGTGGGACCCGGCCAGAGTTACGCAAGCATGATCACCGGACCATTCATCCCTTCACGATCCGGGCCGGAAGGGGCGGAACATGGGGCGCCGCATCTCCCTGCCGCCGATATGTTCTAGCCGCCTGCGCGGACCATGGGAAGTGGAACAGAACGGAACCCGCAGGAACTTGCCACCTGCCCGTCCGTCAGCCACTCCCCAGAAAGCACTGGCCGTGGACACGCCCCGCTGTCGGGGCGAGGCAGTCAGAACCGGTGACGAATACCCATCACCGCACCGAACTGGTCCTTGCCTGGTTGCACATTGAAGACCGCGTTCGCGCCGGTGCCACTGTTAAAGCCATTGACGCCCAGTTGCGAGTTTTCCTTGTTGAGCGCGTAGGACATCGACACGTACAGGTCTGTGCGTTTGGACAGCGAATAGTCCCCATTCAGCGCGAACTGCCACGGGTCCGATCCGGTCTTCCGGAAGTCCTGGTAGTAAGCGGTACCGGTCAGCGAAAAGGCGGGCGTCAGCTTGTACACGATGCCCAGCCAATACAAGTTCGAGCCGGCGTTGGCCGTCTGCGCGCCAGGCAGTGCCGCACCGCCGTACGCCTTTGCCAGGCGATATCCCGCATACAACCTGGCGGCGCCAGCGGCATAGGTGCCAGCCACGGAAGCGCGCCTGATGAGTGGCGCCTGGTTTGCCGGCGTGCCGACATGGGCGTCATCATAGGCCACGCCAACCGAGAAAGGTCCGGTGGCATAGTTCACGAACGCGCCGAAATCACGGCCGTAGACGTTGCTGCCCGCCACCTCGGTGCCATTGGATTGGAAAGCATAGAAGGCCTGGGCGGTCAGCCCTCCGAATGCGCCCACATACTTGATGGCATTGTCGGCGCGCGCGCCGAACTCAGGAGCAATCGAAAGCATGCCATAGCGGTCGGCGATGACATTGGGATCGTAGACAATGCCGAACTCGCGCATGGATGTCTGCTGTCGCCCAAGATGCACCGCGCCATACCGGCTTTCCAGGCCCACATGCGCGTCACGGCCGAACAGGCGCCCGCTCTGTCCGGAGTTTCCGGTATCGATATCAAAGCCACTTTCCAGCTGGAGTACAGCTCTCAGCCCGCCGCCGAGGTCCTCCACGCCGCGCAGGCCCCAGCGCGAGCCTGAGAGATTTCCCGATGTCACCCGCAAGAGACCACTGCCGTTACGCCCGGTATTGTCGACGTACTCGACACCCGCGTCCGCCAGCCCATAGAGCGCCACGCCGGACTCGGCATAGACGACGTTGGCGGCAAAGGATGCTGCCAGTACCGCAAAGACCTTCTTCATCAAACCCCACTTCGTTTTATCGAAACACCGCAGAAAAACTCGAAAAGAGCAGCGCCGGTTGCCTGAGCCCCGTTCCACAGGAAACAGAACGGCGCTGCCCAAGGCATGCCTTCACTTCAATCCAGACTCATAAGCAAATGCTCTACCTCGTCGTAACAGTGCCAACTTCGCCTGCAACACGACGCGCTTGTGTCAGCGCCGACACGGCTACCGACACGACGATGTTGACCAGCAGCGCAATCACGCCAACGTAGGTCGGATACACACCATCGCCAATATGCAGCGCATACACCGGCTTGAGGCCCAGGGAAATGGCGAGTCCCGTTCCGGTGACGATGCCGACAAACCAGCCGGCAAGCAGCCCGGTCGCGGTCAGGCGTCGTGTGTATAGCGTGAACACCACCGCTGGAAAGATCTGAAGAATCCAGACGCCACCGAGCAGTTGCAGGTCGATCGCGTATTGTGTGGGCAGCACGATGATGAAGAGCAATGCGCCGAACTTCACGACCAGCGAAAACAGCTTGGCACTCTTAGCCTCTTTTTCGGGGCTCACATTCGGCGCGACCAGCGGCTTGTACAGATTGCGCGTGAACAGGTTTGCCGCGCCGATCGACATGATTGCCGCCGGCACGAGCGCACTGATGGCGATCGCGGCTGCGCAAAAACCCACGAACCAGGACGGAAACAACTTGAGGAACAGCACCGGCACCACATCCGAAGCGGATGACACATGCACGCCGGCGGCAATCGCCATATAGCCGAGCACGGCAATCAGGCCCAGCAACAATGTGTACGCCGGCAGCGCGATGGCATTCTTGCGCACAGTGTTTGCGGAACCCGAAGACAGTATCCCCGTCATGGTGTGGGGATACATGAACCCCGCCAGCGCCGACCCGAGTGCCAGCGTCGCGTACGCCGTGAATTGCGATGGCTTGAGGATGATGCCGGTGGCGCCGCCCTTGGCGTTGAAGTAGGTGTCGGCAGCATGGAACAACGCACCGTAGCCGCCAAGCTTGCTGGGGATGACCGAGATCGCGGCAATGACCACGATATAGATCATGATGTCCTTCACGAAGGCAATCATCGCGGGCGCACGAAGCCCGCTCGAATAGGTGTACACGGCGAGAATGGCGAAGGCAACGATCAGCGGCAGTTCGCCATCGACGCCCAGCCCCTTGATCACCACTTGCATGCCAATCAGCTGCAGCGCGATATAAGGCAGCGTGGCGATGATCCCGGTGATCGCTACTGCCGCCGGAAGCCATCGTCCTCCGATCTCGCCCTGCACATAGTCGGCAGCCGTGATGTGGTTCTTGCGATGGCACACCTCCCACAGCCTGGGCATGACTGCAAACACGAACGGATAGACGATGATCGTATAGGGCATCGCGAAGAAGCCGTACGCGCCCACCGAATAGACCAGCGCAGGGACCGCGATGACGGTATAGGCCGTATAGAAGTCCCCGCCTACAAGGAACCATGAGATCACCGTGCCGAATTGCCGGCCGCCAAGTCCCCATTCATGAAGCTGTGACAAATCCCCCCGCTTCCACCGCGCCGCGACGAATCCCAGCACTGTGACGAGGACGAAGAAAGCAATGAACACCGCCATTGCCACGCTATTGACTGCGGGTGTCTCGCTCATTTCATCCTCCGATAGACGACGTACAGCAACAAGGAGGTAATCGGCACCCAGAGGAACTGATACCAGTAGAAGAATGGAAAGCCCAGCCATTCCGGTTGAGCGCTGTTATAAAACGGCAGCCACAAGAGGCCGATGTAGGGGGCAAACAGGAGCGCCCAGATCCAGCTGCGGGCTCCTTTATCTGGCGTATTCAATGTTGCTCTCCTGAAGTTCCTTGAGCGGACACGGATGTGCGCCCGGGGGATGGGAATCGGAATCGACGGCGTCGATCCGATGCCTTCCTGACGGGATGGCACGCGCAAGTTCGATCGCGATGCAATGCATCACAACCGTGCATCGCTGATCCAAATGGTAGTGAAGCGAGCGCGCGCAGGTCGACGCAAATGGGCCAGTCTCTGGCCAATGTTTGCGAGATACGGGCCAATCGACGGACTCGGCAAGGCGGAGGATTTCCCGCGGCAACCTTGGCAAGATTCACGAATAAAATGGCCCAATCCATGCACTGGTTCCCCTTCAGAAAAGGCGCGACGCTTCATAGGATTCATGGAATACCGGAGGGTGATGCCTCCGGGATGTGTCGGAGTTAGAGCGGCCCTCTGTGCCGCACGGGGCCATGCTGCACAAGAAACCTGATGAGATCGTGGACTGGGGCGACTGGGACAATTTCTGCCGGGTCGTCGAGGCCGGGGGCTTTACTGCCGCGAGTGACCGTAGCGGCGTTCCGAAGTCGTCGATCAGCCTGTCGCTGGCCCGCCTGGAAGCCCGGCTGGGCAATCGGCTGCTTGACCGGACCACGCGCAAGATTCGCGTAACGGATCTGGGTCAGACGCTATATGACCGGATCACGCCTTTGCTGAATGAACTTCGGGAAGCGGATAACGATGCGCGGTCAACACGGCAGCAGGTATCAGGCACGCTACGACTGGCAGCGCCGTATGAAACAGGCAGGATTCATCTGGCGCCGGCACTGGTGAAGCTGCTCAGGGCGCATCCGGATTTGAAGGTCGAGATTGACGATACGCGGAGGATTCCCGACCTGCTGGAGCACCGATACGACATTGCGTTCGTCAAGACCGATGCAAGACTGCCCGACAGTTCGCTGGTCAGCAAACACGTTGTGGCAATGGAACGCGCTTTCTACGCAGCGCCGGAGATGATTGCCAGGCGCGGGCTCCCGCGGCAACTCCCCGATATCGGGTCGTGGCCCATGATCGTGGACGGTGACGATACTTATTGGGATCTGTTTGAAAACGGGCGGGAAGTCGGGCGGGTAGCCGTATGCCCGGCCATCCGGACGCCGAATGTTGAGATTCGCGTGCGCACCGCCATCGAAGGTCTTGGCGTCGTACGGCTGATGCCGGCATACATCGAAGATCAGGTCAAGCGAGGAGAACTGGTGCGGTTGTTCCCTGCATTTCTTTCGTCTCCGCTCAGGGTATATGCGCTGACTCCGGCCCGAAGGCTTGTACCACCCAAGGTAAGAGCATTGCTGAATGCATTCGAAATCCGGGAGACTGACGCGTGACCGCTCCGCTAGCCGGTCCCGGCGTCCTTGATAACTGTCCACTCGAGTACCAGTGATCGCCAGCCTGCGCAAGTGCGAACCACAGCCCCGTCCCGCTGCCCCCGCACCCTACCTTGTTAAGGTATGCTTTCGCCTCCGAAACGATCTTCTCCAGAGGGGCAAATGCGGCGCGTCGTGTTCAATCAGAAGGGTGGCGTGGGCAAGTCGACCATCGTATGCAATCTCGCGGCGATCAGCGCCAGCGAAGGGTTGCGCACGCTTGTCGTCGACCTGGACGCGCAAGGCAATTCGACCCAGTACCTGATGGGCGCGCAGGCAGCCGAAGCCACGCCGACGGCGGCGCATTTCTTCGAGTCGTCGCTGACCTACAGCTTCAAGCCGGTGGACCTGAGCGAGTTCATCCACACGACGCCGTTCGAGAATCTCGATGTGATGCCGGCGCACCCTGACCTGGACTCCCTGCATAGCAAGCTGGAATCGCGCTACAAGATCTACAAGCTGCGCGACGCGCTGATCGAACTGGAATCGGTCTATGACGCGATCTACATCGACACGCCGCCGGCGCTGAACTTCTACACGCGTTCCGCGCTGATCGCGGTGGAGCGCTGCTTGATTCCGTTCGACTGCGACGACTTCTCGCGCCGCGCGCTCTATACGCTGCTCGACAACGTGAAGGAAATCCAGCAGGACCACAACGAAGCGCTGCAGGTCGAAGGCATTGTGATCAACCAGTTCCAGCCGCGCGC
Source organism: Cupriavidus pinatubonensis (assembly GCF_019602855.1). Lineage (GTDB taxonomy): Bacteria > Pseudomonadota > Gammaproteobacteria > Burkholderiales > Burkholderiaceae > Cupriavidus > Cupriavidus pinatubonensis. Next base: position 2,494,124 of record NZ_CP080766.1, on the reverse strand, counting down.
GAGCCTGCCTGTCAAGCTCGTTGAGGAACTGGTCAGCGAAGGGCTGCCGGTGCTCGCATCGCGGCTGTCGTCGTCTGTGAAGATCCGCGAATCGCACCAGCATGCCACGCCGATGATCCACCTGGATCCGCGCCACAAGCTGTCGCAGGAGTATCTGGCGCTGCACACCGAACTGGCAGGGTGAAAGTCTGCGGGTGCGGCGTCGGGATTCGATCACGTAGAATTCCGGGCTGCCGCCCTGCCCGCTTTCGTGCCAGGGCATGATTGCCCGCCTGCCATGCCAACACCCAAAGCCACCATTGACCGGTCCACCAGCGAGCAAGCGCTGCAATTGCTCGATGCCGCCACCGCCGAAGTCCTTGCCAATGGCCTCGGCGACCTGTCTCTCCGGAACATGGCCGATGCGCTCGGCACCAGCCACCGGATGCTCATCTACTACTTCGGCTCCGCCGATGGCTTCTGGCAGGCGCTGCTGCACCGAATCCGCCATGCGGAACAGGATGCGCGGCAACGCGTAATCGTCGATGGCATGGATCCGCAAGCCGCGATGGAAGCCGCGTGGGAACGCTACTCGGCGCCTGCCTACCTGCCGATCATGCAACTGCTGTTCGAGATCTACGGCAAGGCAATCCATGACCGCGAACGCTTCAGCGGCTTTCTCGACGACGTGATCGGAAGCTGGGCCACAATGCTCGCCGAGCGCTTCCGGGAAAGCATGGGACTGGATGAGGCCGAGGCACGCCTGAGAGCGCGTGTTGAGGTCGCCATGATGCGGGGGTTGTTGCTCGATCTTGTCACTACCGGTGATCGCGAAGGCACTACGGCGGCCCTGAAATATTTCGCCGGCAAGATGGCGCTGAGTCCCGCCTCCGGCAAACCCTCCGTCTAAGCCTCCTTTTTACTGATGTTCTGCTCGTAAACCCCGATTCCGCCCACCGATGTACCACATGGTACATTGCGTCCTACACCCTGGTTGTCAGGGTGTCTCTCGCAATGAATCAAGGTGGAATATGGACCGGCGACAACTACTTGCCTGGGCGGCTGGTACTGCGGTAGCGATGACGCTGCCGGGTATCGTGCAGGCGCAGACTTTTCCCTCCAAACCCGTGCGGCTCGTGGTGCCGCAAGCCGGCGGCACCGGCAATGACGTGCTGGCCCGTGCCCTCGCGGAAAAGCTCGCGCAGGCGTGGAAGCAGCCTGTCGTCGTCGAGAACAAGCCGGGCGCCAACGGCACTCTGGCAATCGGCTACGTGCTGGGACAGCCGGCGGACGGGCATACGCTGTTCTTTGCCGGTGTCTCCAACCTGGCCTTCAACCCGTTCCTCTATCCCAAGCTGCCGTATAACCCGACCCGCGACCTCACCGGTGTCGCAATGCTTGCCAGTTCGCCGTTCGTGTTCGTTGCGGCCCCGTCGCTGAACGTGAGCACGTTCCAGGACTTCGTGCGCATGGCGAAGGCGCGTCCGGGCGAGATCAGCTTTGCGTCGGGCGGCATCGGCAACTCTACGCATCTGGCCATGGAACTGGTGGCCGAGCGCACCGGCATCCGCATGCAGCATGTGCCGTTCAACGGCACCGGCGGTTCCACGAGCCTGATGAGCGGGCAGACGCCGGTGATGATGAACGTGATTGCCGGCGTGCAGCCCTTCTTCGCGAGCAAGAAGCTGGTCCCGCTGGCCGTGACCGGCGACAAGCGTTTGCCGGCACTCCCAACGGTGCCCACCTTCAAGGAACTCGGCTATGACGTGCAGGTGCCCGGCTGGTACGCCATCGTGGCGCGCGCGGGCACGCCAGCGAGCGTGGTCCAGAAGGTCAATGCTGATATCAACCAGGTCCTCGACGATCCCGGCTTCCGCGAAAAGCTCGGCTACCAGTTCCTTGACCCGATCAAGGGGCCGCCGACCGAAGTCGAGCGCTACATGAAGCGCGATGCCGACGCCTGGGGCCCGATCATCCGGCGCCTGAACATTTCCCTCTGAGTATCGAGATTGATATGGCACACCTTAGCAAGGCAGTACACGACTATCGCCTGTCGGCCATGCACCGGCTGATGGACCGCCTGAGCGTCGATGCGCTGGTCTTCGGCACGCCCGACTTCTTCCAGTACGCGACTAATTACCAGCTCGATGTCTGGCCGTGGGAGCGGCCTGTATTCGTTATCGTGCCGCGCAACGGCGAAACCTTCGCGGTCATGAACGAGCTGTCGACGAACCACCTGCGCTTCGCCACCAGCAAGGACACTGTGTGGATGACCGACGTCACGTTCTACGCCGAGCACCCGCGCGTGTCGAATCGGCTGCCGTTGCCCGCGCAACTGCCCGAGGTCGTCGCCGCGCTGCTCAGCGCCAAGGGGCTGGGCATGTCGCGCATCGCGGTCGACACGCAGCACCCGATTCTGGTCGGCGCGCAGCGCTACCTGCCCGAACTGACCTTGCGCCCGTCGCTTGCGGAAATGCGTAGCCTGCGCTGGGTCAAGCATGCCGAGGAGCATCAGGTCATGCGCGACCTCGCGTCGCTGACCGACTGGGTGCAGGACCGCTACCGCGAAAACATCCGCCCCGGCCGGCTCGTGCAGGAACTCGATCACGCGATGGCCGCGCTGATGGTGGAAGAAGCAGCGAACCGCTTCCCCGGCGAGGACTTCGACATCCTGAAATGCTGGACGCTGGCGGGCGCCGCGTCAGCCTCGCCGCACGGCGACGGTGCCGCCTGCGGGTCGCGCATTGCGCGCGGCGATACCATCGTCAACCTGATCCTGCCGCGCCTCAATGGCCTCCATGTCGAGAACGAACGTACATGGTTCTGCGGCCGGCCCGACAGCGAGCAGTCGCGGCTTTACCAGGTCGCGGCACAAGCGACCGACGCTGCGGTGGCCGCTGCAGTTGTTGGCAAGCGCGTGTGCGACATGGACGCCGCGGCGCAGGCCGTGATCGAAGCCGCCGGCTGCGGGCAGTATGTCTTCCACCGGACCGGCCACGCGGTCGGGCTGATGCTGCACGAGTATCCCGAGGACATGGCCTTCAATACCCGGCCGCTGCTGGCGGGCGAAGTCTACTCATCGGAACCGGGGCTGTATGTCTACGGGCTAGGTGGATTCCGGCTCGATGACACCGTCATCGTCGGAGAGAGGCCGGAAGTGATCGTCAAGACGCCGAAGACTCTCGAATACGCCACCGTGGCATAGGCACGTTGTGGCCGCCCCCTGCATGGCGGAAGCGCTATGCCAGCGTCAGTCCGCCATGCGCCAGCACTTGCCGAAACACTTCCAGCCGCGCATCGCCCGTCTCGGCCAGCTTCCGGCACACGTGCATATGCTGCTCCATGTCGCTGTGCCCGCGCAGCACCTCCTCGAATTCCTGCTCGGAGATTTCGAGGTGAACACCGGTCAGGATCGCGCGGCCCCGGCCGACACGCGAACTGACGATGGCTGGCGGCGCGTCTTCGATATCCGCGTAGACGGCCAGTACTTCCGTACCGGCACCGGGCGCCTTACCGAAATCGAAGCGGCAGCCGCCGTGGTAATGCGTGTAGGCCGAGATCGGCGCACCCGCCAGTTGGCCCGTGGTACGCAATTCGACCGCCGCGGCCGTGCGCGGCGTCCCGTCATAGAGCCGCCCGCCGGTCAGTTCGGGCAGCGAGCCCACCGCGACAGCGTCGACGAAGCTCAGCTCGCGCGAACCGCAGATCGCACCGCGCGTGCCGGCGTGGAACGCCAGCTCCCGGCACGCGTAGTAGGCGCCCGCACAGATCCCCAGGTAGACGCCGCCCTCTTCGACAAAACGCCGGATGCGCGCATTGGGCGCGCCATTGAGTTTCGCGCAGTATGGCAGGTCGGCGCCGCCGGGCATGACGAACATGACCGCGTCGTCGAACAGCGTCGGGTCATGCCGGATATCCGATGCCATGACCGCACGCATCTCATATGTGCCGGACTGCAGTTGCTGCCCGATGGTGCGCATCAGGCAGGCGGTCCAGTCGGACGCGCCGGCATCGATGTAGGTCAGGATGTGGGGCTTTGACATCTTGGGCGGCGGCCGGGGGCCACGTAGGGGCATTGCTTCCGAGTGTATTCCAGTACCGGCAATAGCCCCGCCTTACATATCGAGCGGCACGGCGCTGGTGCACTTGATCTCGTCCAGGCACACGCTTGACTTCACGCCGCTCACGCCCGGAATGCGCATCAGCGTGTCGAGCAGGAAGTCCGACAGCGACTTCAGGTCCTTGGCGACGACCTTCAGCACGTAGTCGATATCGCCCGTCACAGAGAAGCACTCCTGGATCTGCGCGAGTTCCGCCACCAGGCTCTTGAAGTTCGACAGGTCGCGGATATGGCCGCGTTCCATGGTCACGTGGATAAAGGCCACCACGCCAAGGCCGAGCGCCGCGGCATCGAGCCGCGCCTCGTAGCGCTTGATGATGCCGCTCTCCTCCAGGCGGCGGTGGCGTCGCAAAGTCTGTGCCGGCGACAGCGCAATCGCTTCGGCCAGTTCCAGGTTGGAAGCCCTGCCTTGCTCCTGCAAAACGCCCAGCAGGCGCCGATCCGTACGGTCCAGCTCAATGGCTTGCACTTTTGTTTCCCCTAAGCAAGTTTTTGCACAATCCGATTTCGTAATTCAGGGTTTCCCTGCGTCATTAATGAAATCCAATTTTGTCGGCCAGAATATACACTGCATCCCAGATTGGCAATGCCGATGAGGAGCCGCAGAGACTTCCAGCGGTTGCCAGAGCGCGCCGCAGGTCAGGATCGCGGCGCACGGTTCGCAATATTATTTCCCGGCCACCCGGCCGGTACAGCAAGCGCCCCATGACCACCTGCCTGCCGTCTCCGCTGCCTGCCGATCGCCAAAGCGACGTCTGCCGACACGACGCCCGGCCGCTGCTCCCGGCGCTTGCCCGCCTTCCCTGATTCCACGCCGCCACGCGGCACTCCGCGCGGCGCGTGAGATCGAAATACTTACCTTCCCCTGTGAGACACACCATGGCCGACCTCTTTGACAACCCGATGCAACTGATGGGCTTCGAATTCGTCGAATTCGCCTCGCCCACCCCCAATGTGCTCGAGCCGCTGTTCGAGAAGATGGGTTTCACGCTGGTCGCCCGCCACCGTTCCAAGGACGTGCTGCTGTATCGCCAGGGCGAGGTCAACTTCATCGTCAACCGCGAGCCCCACAGCCACGCCGCCTACTTCGCCGCCGAGCACGGCCCGAGCGCCTGCGGCATGGCGTTCCGCGTGAAGGATTCGCACAAGGCCTATGCCCGCGCGCTGGAACTGGGCGCGCAGCCGGTTGAAATCCCGACCGGGCCGATGGAACTGCGCCTGCCCGCGATCAAGGGCATCGGCGGCGCGCCGCTGTACCTGATCGACCGCTTCGAGGAAGGCAAGTCGATCTATGACATCGACTTCGAATTCATCGAAGGCGTGGACCGCCACCCCGTGGGCCACGGCCTGAAGCTGGTCGACCACCTGACGCACAACGTCTACCGTGGCCGCATGGCCTACTGGGCCAACTTCTACGAGAAGCTGTTCAACTTCCGGGAAATCCGCTACTTCGACATCAAGGGCGAATACACCGGCCTGACCTCCAAGGCCATGACCGCGCCGGATGGCAAGATCCGCATTCCGCTGAACGAAGAGTCGTCGAAGGGCGCGGGCCAGATCGAGGAATTCCTGATGGCCTTCAACGGCGAGGGCATCCAGCACATCGCCTTCCTGACGGACAACCTGATCGAAGTCATCGACAACCTGCAGCTCGCCGGCGTCGAACTGATGACCGCGCCGAACGACTACTACTACCAGGCCCTGGAAAATCGCCTGCCGGGCCACGGCCAGCCGGTGGACCAGCTCAAGGCCCGCGGCATCCTGCTGGACGGCACCACCGAAGGCGGCAAGCCGCGCCTGCTGCTGCAGATCTTTTCGAAGACTGTGCTCGGCCCGGTGTTCTTCGAATACATCCAGCGCAGCGGCGACGACGGCTTCGGCGAAGGCAACTTCAAGGCGCTGTTCGAGTCGCTGGAACGCGACCAGATCGAGCGTGGCACCCTCAAGGTCGAAGCCTGATCCGGCTCTGACCGTCACCGTCGCCGGGCGCGGTACCCCGTTCCCGGCGGTCTTCAAGGCCCAGGCGTCCCACCCTCCTCACATTAAGAGACGCCAGGCTCCGCATGCCATTCCATAAGAGTGGGTAGAGGAAACAATTCATGGTTGAAAGCAATAATGACGGCACGCTGAAGCGTGGCCTCAAGAACCGGCACATCCAGCTGATCGCGCTCGGCGGCGCGATCGGCACCGGGCTGTTCCTGGGCATCGCCCAGACCATCAAGATGGCCGGCCCCTCGGTGCTGCTCGGCTACGCGGTAGCGGGCATCGTGGCGTTCTTCATCATGCGCCAGCTCGGCGAGATGGTCGTCGATGAACCCGTGGCGGGCTCGTTCAGCTACTTCGCCAACAAGTACTGTGGCCACTTCGCCGGCTTCATGTCGGGCTGGAACTACTGGGTGCTGTACATCCTGGTCAGCATGGCCGAGCTGTCGGCGGTCGGCATCTATGTCCAGTACTGGTGGCCCGGCATCCCGACCTGGATCTCGGCGCTGGCGTTCTTCCTGATCATCAACGCGATCAACCTGTCGAGCGTGAAGTCCTTCGGCGAGATGGAGTTCTGGTTCTCGATCGTCAAGGTCGTCGCCATCATCGGCATGATCGGCTTCGGCGGCTACCTGCTGATGTCCGGTAATGCCGGTCCGCAGGCCAGCATCACGAACCTGTGGCAGCACGGCGGCTTCTTCCCGAACGGCCTGGGCGGCCTGGTCATGGCCATGGCGGTGATCATGTTCTCGTTCGGCGGACTGGAGCTTGTCGGCATCACGGCGGCGGAAGCAGATCAACCGGAAAAGAGCATCCCGAAGGCGACCAACCAGGTCATCTACCGTATCCTGATTTTCTACGTTGGCGCGCTGGCCGTGCTGCTGTCGCTGTACCCGTGGGAAAACGTCGTGACCGGCGGCAGCCCGTTCGTGCTGATCTTCCATGCGCTGAACAGCAACTGGGTCGCCAATGTGCTGAACGTTGTCGTGCTGACGGCCGCGCTGTCGGTCTATAACAGCGGCGTGTACTGCAACAGCCGCATGCTGTTCGGCTTGGCCCAGCAGGGCAATGCGCCGAAGTCGCTGCTCAAGGTCAGCAAGCGCGGCATTCCGCTGACGGCGCTGGGCGTGTCGGCGGCGGCCACCGGCCTGTGTGTGCTGATCAACTACTTCATGCCGGGCAAGGCGTTTGAACTGCTGATGGGCCTGGTGGTTTCGGCCCTGATCATCAACTGGGCCATGATCAGCATCATTCACCTGAAGTTCCGCGCCGACAAGCGCAAGGCTGGTCAGGAAACGCGCTTCAAGAGCTTCGGCTACCCGCTCACGAACTACCTGTGCCTGGCTTTCCTGGGCGGCATCCTGGTCGTGATGTACCTGACCGATGGCCTGCGCATCTCGGTGTACCTGATCCCGGTGTGGCTGGCGGTTCTGGGCATCAGCTACCGCCTGCGGCAGAAGAATGCCGTGCCGGCCCTGCAGGGCAGCGTCTCGGCCCAGTAAGCCTCCCGGCGGCGCGTTCACGACGCTTCATGGCGCGCCGCCGGTTACACTTCAGTCTGTGCGCCCGGTGCAAGGCCTGCGGCGCGCTCCCAGCCCCGACTCCAGAATCCTGAGAATCCCATGTTTGCACATATCGAGGCCTTTCCTGGCGACCCGATCCTTTCGCTCAACGAAGACTTCCAGAAGGACCCGCGCACCGACAAGGTCAACCTGAGCATCGGCATCTATTTCGACGACGAAGGCCGGCTGCCGGTCATGGAAGCTGTCGAAAAGGCCGAGGCCGCGCTGCTGGCCGACATGGGCCCGCGCCCCTACCTGCCGATGTCGGGCCTGGTGGCCTACCGCAATGCCGTGCAGGCGCTGGTGTTCGGCGAGGACAGCGCGGCCCGCGCGACCGGCCGCGTCGCCACGCTGCAGACGCTGGGCGGCTCGGGCGCGCTGCGCGTGGGTGCCGATTTTCTGAAGCGCTACTTCCCGCAGTCGCAGGTGTGGATCAGCGACCCGAGCTGGGAAAACCACCGCGTGGTGTTCGAGCGCGCGGGCTTCACCGTCAACACGTATCCGTACTACGACGATGCCACCGGCGGCCTGAAGTTCGACGCCATGGTCGATGCGATCAGCAAGCTGCCCAAGCAGAGCATCGTCCTGCTGCACGCGTGTTGCCACAACCCGACCGGCGTGGACCTGAACCAGGACCAGTGGCGCCAGCTGATCGGCGTGCTGAAGGCCAAGGAACTGCTGCCGTTCGTCGACATGGCCTACCAGGGCTTTGGCGAAGGCCTGGACGAAGACGCGTTCGCCATCCGCGAGCTGGACCGCCAGGGCGTGCCGTGCCTGGTCGCGAACTCGTTCTCGAAGAACTTCTCGCTGTATGGCGAGCGTTGCGGCGGCCTGAGCGTGGTGTGCAACAGCGCGGCCGAAGCGGCCAATGTGCTGGGCCAGCTGACCGGTGCCGTGCGCGCCAACTACAGCAACCCGCCGACGCACGGCGCGCGCGTGGTGGCCAAGGTGCTGACCACGCCCGAACTGCGCACGCTGTGGCAGCAGGAACTGGCCGCGATGTGCAACCGCATCACCCGCATGCGCGAGGCCATCCACCACCACCTGCGCGACCACGTCAGCGGCGAAGCGCTGTCGCGCTACCTGACCCAGCGCGGTATGTTCACGTACACCGGCCTCACCGCGGAGCAGGCCGACCGCCTGCGCGAAGACCACGGCGTGTACCTGTTGCGCTCGGGCCGCATGTGCGTCGCCGGTCTCAATGAACGCAATGTGACCGTGGTGGCCAAGGCCATCGCCGCGGTGCTCGGCGGCAGGTAAGCCGCGCGCCACAACGCGGTCCGGGCACTCCCCCGGACCGCGCTTTTCTTTCGCCCGTCCCTTCCCTTCCTCTGCGCGGTTCAGCGCGCTCCCTTCGCCACCGCTTCTGCACACGTCGCCCGTTCGTAGTACAAACGCAGGGTCGGCGGGCAGTGGCACGTCGCGTGCCGGCTACGCCATTCCGTGAAGTGCCTGCCCCTGATGCAGGCAAACCATCCTGAAGGGTATCGCCATGAACATTGATCTGTCGGGCAAGACCGCCCTGGTTTCGGGCTCCACTGCAGGTATCGGCTTCGCCACCGCGCGCGGCCTCGCACAAGCCGGCGCGCGCGTCGTCCTCAACGGCCGCAAGGCGGATGCACTGGCGAAGGCGGCGGACACGCTGCGCGCAGAGGCGCTGGACGCGGACCTGATTCCCTTCGCGGGCGATCTGGCCACGCAGCAAGGCGTGGATGCGCTGCTCGCGCAGGTACCGGCGGTCGATATTCTGGTCAACAACCTCGGCATCTTCAATCCGCAGGACTTCTTCGAAACGCCCGACAGCGAATGGACGCGGTTCTTCGAAACCAATGTGATGTCAGGGGTGCGCCTGTCCCGCGCCTATGCGCCGGGCATGGTGCAGCGCAAGTGGGGCCGCATCGTGTTCATCTCCTCCGAATCGGGGCTCAACATTCCGGTCGAGATGATCCACTACGGTTTCTCCAAGACCGCGCAACTCGCGGTCTCGCGCGGGCTGGCTAAACGGCTGGCTGGCACCGGCGTGACAGTGAACGCCGTACTGCCCGGGCCGACGCTGTCCGAAGGCGTCGAGGAAATGCTTGCTGACGAAGTCAGGCGCACCGGCAAGCCCGTGGAGGAAGTGGCCGCCGATTTCGTCAGGACCCATCGCAGCACATCCATCATCCAGCGTGCGGCGACCGTCGACGAGGTGGCCAATATGGTCGTCTATGTGTGCTCGAAGCAGGCATCCGCGACCACGGGCGCCGCGCTGCGCGTCGATGGCGGCGTGGTCGACACCATCGCGTAATCGCATGAACGAAGCTGTCGTAATTTCTACATGTGTGCTGAAAATTTGAGGCACGCAACGTAGCATGTGCGTGGCGCGGGTGCTCCCGCGCCATCGGCACCGATCTTGCTCGCTCTGGCGCAACAGCGCAGGCGCAAGCCGTCGTGGCAGTGCGCCGCGAAAGGATCGCGCATGCCCCATCACCATCCAGACGGCCCGGACCGCCCGACCCGGCGCCGCTTCCTGCAATCCGCCGCGCTGACAGCGTCGGCGGCCGCGCTGCCCGCTGCCTATGCGGCCGAGCAACCCGCCGCGTCCGCCCCGGCTCAGGTGCCGCCGCCCGTGCCCGCCAGGCCAGTCCGGTTGCATATCAACGGCAAGGAATACGCCCTGTCGCTGGAACCGCGCGTGACGCTGCTCGACGCGCTGCGCGAGGTGGTCGGCCTGACCGGCGCCAAGAAAGGCTGTGACCATGGCCAGTGCGGCGCATGCACCGTACTCAGCGATGGCCGGCGCATCAATGCCTGCCTGACGCTTGCAGTCATGCAGGAAGGCCGCCACATCACCACGATCGAAGGGCTCGCCGATGGCGAAACCCTGCATCCCATGCAGGCCGCGTTTGTCGCACGCGACGCACTGCAGTGCGGCTTCTGCACGCCGGGCCAGATCTGCTCGGCGGTCGGGATGCTCGCGGAAGCACGGGCCGGCGCTGCCAGCACCGTGCAGCCTCCACCTGCTGCGTTGCCGCAGTCGCTCAGCGACGCAGAGATCCGCGAGCGCATGAGCGGCAATATCTGCCGCTGCGGCGCCTACCAGAATATCGTGGCCGCGGTGCGCGATGCCACTGGCGCGATGCGCCGCAGCTGAGGCGCAACGATGACCCCGTTCACTTATCACCGTGCCACTACCGTGGAGGAAGCGCTGCAGCTGGGCCGCCAGCCCGGCACCCGCTATATCGGCGGCGGCACCAACCTGCTCGATCTCGCCAAGGCAGGCGTGGAGCACCCAATACATCTCGTCGATGTCGGATGGCTGCCGCTTGCCACGATCGAATCGCTTTCCGATGGCGGCGTGCGCATCGGCGCCACGGCCAGCAATACCGACACCGCCAACCACGCGCTGATCCGCGAGCGCTACCCGCTGTTGTCGCAGGCGCTGCTTGCCGGGGCTTCCGGCCAGCTGCGCAATATGGCGACAGTAGCCGGCAACCTGATGCAGCGCACGCGCTGCCACTATTTCTACGACACCGGCTTCAGCGCGTGCAACAAGCGTGCGCCGGGATCGGGGTGCGGGGCGCTGCAGGGCGTGCATCGCATGCATGCCATCCTTGGCGCGAGCGAGCATTGCATCGCCGTCAACCCTTCCGACATGAGCGTGGCACTGGCCGCGCTGGAAGCCGTTGTCGTGGTGCGCAGCGATGGCGGCGAACGCCGCATCGCGATCGCTGACTTCCACCGCCTGCCGGGCAACACGCCGCAGTTCGACACGGTGCTGCGGCCCGGCGAAATGATCGTCGCGGTAGACCTGCCGCCGTCGCGGCTGGCAGGACATTGCCATTACCTCAAGGTCCGTGACCGCGCGAGCTATGCGTTTGCACTGGTGTCCGTGGCCGCGGCGCTGGAACTCGATGGCAGGAACGTACGCAGCGCAAGACTGGCGCTGGGCGGTGTCGCACACAAGCCATGGCGCGTGCCGGCGGCCGAGCAAGTCCTGGTGGGACGCCCGCTCAGCACCCCAGCCGCCAGCGAAGCGGCACGCCTGCTGCTGGACGGCGCGCGGCCGCTTCCCAATAACGCCTACAAGCTCACCCTGGCGCAGCATGCCGTGGTGCGCGCGCTGGGCATCGCAGCCGGAGGCCTGGCATGAACGTGATCGGCGCCCCGCTAGACCGCACCGACGGTGCCCTCAAGGTCACCGGCCGCGCACGCTATGCCGCGGACAATCCGCTGCCCGGACTATTGCACGCGGTACTGGTGACCAGCACCGTTGCCAGCGGTGATATCGCGTCCATGGATACTGCCGTAGCCGAGCGCATGCCCGGCGTACGCAAGGTGATGACGCCGTTCAACGCGCCGCGGCTGCCGCAGGCCGGCAAGGCCGCAGCGGGCAAGCCACCGGCCGGGCGCGTACTGAACCTGCTGCAGGAGACGGAAGTCCACTACAACAACCAGCCGTTGGCCGTGGTCGTTGCCGATACGCTGGAACAGGCGCGCGACGCCGCTGCGCATATCGTCATCCGCTACAGGACGAAGACGCCGGTGCTCGACTTCGCCGCGGCCCGCGCGAGCGCGTACAAGCCCAAGGAAGCCAAGGATGAGCCGGCGGACAGCTCGCGCGGCGACATGTCCGCCACCGACGGCGCGGCGGCGCGCCTCGACGCCACCTACTCCACGCCACTTGAAACCCACAACCCGATGGAGCCGCACGCCACGGTTGCGGCCTGGCAAGGCGACATGCTCACGCTGTACGATGCCACGCAGTACGTGAGCGGCGTGCGCAAGACCGTCGCGCAAACCCTGGGCGTGCAGCCATCGAACGTGCGGGTGGTCTGCCCCTTCGTGGGCGGTGGCTTTGGCTGCAAGGGCTCGACGTGGTCGCACGTGGTGCTCGCCGCCATGGCCGCGCGCGAAGCCGGGCATCCGGTCAAGCTGGTGCTGGACCGCCCGCAGATGTTCGGCCCCGTGGGCGGACGGCCACGCACCGAGCAACATGTCGTACTGGCCGCGCGCGCCGACGGCACGCTTACCAGCATGCGCCACGAGGTGACGGCCTGCACCTCGTTCATGGAAGACTGGCTGGAACCGTGTGCGCTACTCACGCGCATGCTGTATGCCGTACCGAACCAGCAGACCAGCCACCGCCTGCTCAAGCTGAACATCGGTACGCCGACCTTCATGCGCGCGCCTGGCGAGGCGTCGGGCAGCTTTGCGCTCGAATGCGCGATGGATGAGCTGGCGTACAAGCTTGGCATGGACCCGGTTGCGCTGCGGTTGTGCAACTACGCCGACGCGGATCCCGGCAAGGAACTGCCATTCTCGAGCAAGTCGCTGCGGGAGTGCTACCGCGACGCTGCCGCGCGCTTTGGCTGGGCGCAGCGCAATCCGGCACCGCGTTCCATGCGAACTGAAGATGGCCGGCTCGTCGGCATGGGCATGGCCACGACGACCTATCCTGCCAACCGCTCGGCCGCCAGCGCACTGGCGCGCATCCTGCCTGACGGCACGGCGCTGGTGCAGTCGGGCTCGCAAGATCTGGGAACAGGCACCTTCACCGTGATGACGCAGGTTGCTGCCGACGCCCTGGGCCTGCCACCGGACAAGGTCCGCTTCGAGCTCGGCGACACCAATTTCCCCGAAGCCCCGGTATCGGGTGGATCGCAATCGGTCGCCAGCGTCGCCCCTGCGGTGCAGGCGGCATGCATGGCGGCGCGGCTGGCGCTGGTGAAGCTGGCCGTTGCGGACGCGGCCTCGCCGCTATCCGGCGCGCCGCCCGAGGATGTCGATGTCGTCGACGGCTGGCTGCAGCGGCGGTCCGAGCCATCGCGCCGCGAACCCGTGGCGGCGCCCATTGCGCGGCGCGGCGGCCAGCCTGTCGAAGCGCGCATGAGTGCGCGGCCTGGCGACGAGCGCAAAAAATTCTCGATGCACAGCTTTGGCGCGGTGTTCGCGGAAGTCCACGTCGACCCGGACCTGGGCGAGATCCGCATGCAGCGCATCGTGGCCAGCTATGGCGTGGGGCGGCTGCTGAACCGCAAGACGGCCCACAGCCAGCTCATGGGAGGTATCGTATGGGGCCTGAGCATGGCGCTGCACGAGCAGTCCGAACTGGATCTGGTTAGCGGCCGTATCGCCAATGGCAACCTGGCCGAATATCATGTGCCGGTCAACGCTGATGTCGGCGCTATCGACATTGCGGTGCTGGACGAGGATGATCCGCATATCAACGTGCTTGGCACCAAGGGCATCGGCGAGATCGGCATTGTCGGCGTGGCCGCGGCGCTGGCCAACGCGGTGTATCACGCAACGGGAAAACGCATCCGCGATTTGCCGCTGACGGTCGACAAGCTGGTCGCCTGAAGCGCAATAGCCAGCAGTAGCCCGCAGTAGCCAAAATGAACAACGAAGAAACGGGAGAACCCATTGTCAGAGCCGCAAACCTTCAGTCCTACGGGCCGCTTGCGCACACGCCGCGCAAAGCCATGGCTGTTCGGGCTGTGCGCGCTTGCAGCAGCGCCGGCCTGGGCGCAAACGCCGGCGCCGCTGGCCGAATGGCAGTTTTCGGCCGGCATACCGCTCGAAAAGCTGTTCGAGGACACCATTCCGGACTGGGAAGTCCGCCTCGGTGGCGCGGCCATGGTGCGGCCGCGCTACGACGGTTCATCAAACTACATCGTGGTGGGCGGCCCCAGCATCGATATCCGCTATCGCGATATTGCGTTTGCCTCGATCGGCGAAGGTCTCGGCGTCAATGTGCTGCGCGGCAAGAACTGGCGCGCAGGCATTGCGCTCTCCTATAACCTCGGCAGGCGCGCCAAGGAGACGTCGCCGCTGCTCGATGGCATGGAGAATATCAATCCGGCGCCCGAAGCGAAGCTGTTCGCTGAATATGCGGTGTCGAAGGAATTCCCGCTGGTGATGCGTGTCGACGCGCGTCGCAGCCTGGGCGGCTCCGACGGCTGGATCGGCGACATTGGCGCCTACATGCCCATGCCGGGCAGCTCCGAGAAGTTCTTCTGGTTCGCGGGCCCGACGATGACACTCGCCGACTCGCGGTACATGAATGCGTGGTACGGCGTGAGCGCCTCGCAGGCGCGACCGGGACGGCCGCAATTCAGCCCATCTGGCGGCGTACGCTCCTATGGCTTCGGCGTCAGCGCGGTCTGGTTCTTCGACAAGCACTGGTTTGCCACGACCGACGTGGCCGTCATGCAACTGGTTGGTGACGCGAAGCGCAGCCCGCTCACGCAGAGCTCGACAAACGGCGTGTTCGACGTGTCGGTCAACTATCAGTTCTGAGCCACAGACCGATAAAAAAGACGCGGCACGGCCTCCCATCGAGGCGGTGCCGCGCGATAGCCCATCCTGGCGACGCTTACTGTGCTGCGGCCTTGTCAGGCATTGCCTTCTTGGTGTGCTTCTGCGCGTGCGTCTTGTCCTTGTGGGCGCTCTTCTGCACCTTGGCGGGTTCCTTCGACTCTGGCGCGGCGGCAGGCGCTTGCGCATACGCTCCAGCGGCGAACAGGCCCAGGGTCAGGATGGCAAGTACTTTCTTCATTGTCGGTCTCCCGGAAGGACGCGCGATATTGCGCGTTGCCTGTAAAAACGCGGGGCGCGCACGCGCTGTTGACGCGTCCCGCGTGGGACTGTGTAACCGATTATTTCTGCCAGATATCAAGATTGCGATGCCGCAAATCTAAGTCAATGTGACTTAAAGCTCGCAGCGCCCTGCCGATAAAGGAAGCATCCCGATATTCAAGAATCGTACGAACGTGGCCCCCCGTGACGTGCGGCAATCCGCTAGTTAATCCGTCAACCGGAGAACCACCATGAGTACGATCGAAGCCACTGCGGCAAGCCCGCTTATCCCGCTCACCCAGGATGCCACCCTCCCCGCGAGCGCCGATGACGTGGCGGCAGCCACCAGCAGCGATGCCACCGGCATGCCGGGCATCGCCGCCGCGCGACCAAGCTCCGAAGTCCATATCTCGATGTCGGGCAACGCCCTGTCTGGCACGCGCGGCGCTAAGGAGACTGCCTCCAAGGACAGCGACATCGACAACAGCAACCTGCCCGACAACGTCAAGAAGCTGATCAAGCGCATGCGCGAGCTGCGCGAGAAGCTGGAGCAGAAAGCGCAGGAACTGCAGGAGCTCAGCCACAGCACGGCCGGCAGTCCCGAGCAGCGCCGCATGCGGATGGAAGCGCTGCGCGCCGAAGTCGGCGCGCTGACGGCTGCCATGAACAAGGTCGGCGCCGACCTTGCTCAGGCCACGCGCAAGTTCACCAGCGACGAGAAGAAGGTGGTGGGCAGCCTGGTGATGGGCTGACCCATCGCCTCGCCGCACTGATTGCCAGCGTTTAACCTGCATCGCAGGCTCTCGGATGTGACCGCTCTTGGACAAAGGTGCGGTCCGCCACCGCCACCGTTTCCGAAATCGCCTAGTCTGAAAAACAGGCACTTATCCCGGGGATGAACAGTGGCAGCCGCCCGATCCGCACGACAAACCAGCAAGCATCGCCGCCACGGCCGCCATGTGCGCCGCTGGTCAAAGCAGGTAAGCGAACGCAGTGACTCGCTCGACCTCGAACCTGACATATTCAAGCACACCGACCCGAAAGAGATTGCCGCTTCGCTGAAGCGCTCGGCCGAACACAGCCGCCGGCGCAAAGGCACGGCGTACCAGTCGGCGATGTCGATGCTCAACTTCTACATCAACCGCGCGGGCCGCAACCTGTCCAAGACGCAGCGCGCCACGTTGCAGCGCGCCAAGGGCAAGCTGCGCGAGGCGCTCGGCCGCACCGCGTGACCGCAGAGAGGAGAATCCATGGATACCGCAAGCGAATTGCAGGCCACGATCCGGACAATGGTGCAGCCGGGCAAGGGATTGCTCGCCGCCGATGAGAGCGGCCCGACCATCGCCAAGCGCTTCACCACGATCGGCGTGGAATCGAACGAAGAGAACCGCCGCGCGTGGCGCAGCCTGTTGCTGTCCACACCAGGGCTTGGCGCGCATATCAGCGGTGTGATCCTGTATGAGGAAACGCTGGGCCAGCGCGCCGACGACGGCACGCCGCTGCCCGAGCTTTGCGCGCGCCAGGGCATCGTGCCCGGCATCAAGGTGGACAAGGGAAAGGTTCCACTCGTGAATGCGCCCGGTGACGAGATCACCGAAGGTCTGGACGGACTGCCAAAGCGACTGGAGGCCTACCGCCAGCAAGGCGCGCGCTTTGCAAAGTGGCGCGCGGTGTTCAACGTGTCGGACACGCTGCCGAGCGCGCTGGCGGTGCAGGCCAATGCGCAGGTGCTCGCAGCGTATGCGGCAATCTGCCAGGCGTCAGGCATCGTGCCGATCGTGGAACCCGAGGTGCTGATGGATGGCGATCATGGGCTGGCGCGCTCCGCTGCGGTGACGGAGCGCGTGCTCCATGCGGTGTTTCACGCGTTGCATCGCTATGGGGTCGTGCTCGAACACATGGTGCTCAAGCCGAGCATGGTCATCGCAGGCAAGAAAAGCGCGCAGCAAACATCCGTGCAAGACGTCGCGACCGAAACGGTGCGCGTGCTGAAGCGCACGGTCCCCGGCGCGGTACCCGGCATCTTCTTCCTGTCCGGCGGACAGACACCGGAACAGGCGACAGCAAACCTGGATGCCATGAACCGGCTGGGTCCGCTGCCGTGGCCGCTGAGCTTTTCCTACGGGCGCGCGCTGCAGGAGCCGCCGCTGGCGGCATGGCGCGGGCAGGCCGCAAATGTCGGGAAGGCGCAGCAGGCGCTGCTGCAAAGGTCGCTTCTTAACGGCCAGGCGTGTCAGGGACAGTACGAGGCAGCGCAGGAATCGATGGAAAAAGTGGGGTAAGCCACGGAGGCGGCCAGCGGCTAGGCGTCAGGGCCCCGCCGCTTGCGCCCCGTCACCATGGCCAGCACAAGGTTCTCCTTGCCCGCCACGCTGAACACGATGGCGGCCAGCACGTGCAGCACGATCAGCGCCGTCAGCATATCGGCAAGCACGGCGTGGATATCGACTGGCCAGTCTTCGCCCCAGAGTGCATCGAGCCGCGACATCCAGCCCGTGACGGCAAGCGCGAGGATCAGCGCCCACATCAGCAGCATTATGACGGCGCCGAGCGGCGTGTGGCTCAGGAAGCGTGGCGCGCGGCGCTGCGCGAGCGCCTTCGCGTAGGCGAGCACGCCGGCCGGCCGTGGTACCCATGCGCGGAAACGCGCATGTTCGCTGCCGACAAACCCCCACACGATGCGTAACACCACGAGACCAGCAGCCACATAGCCGAGCATGCGGTGCAGACGGCCGCCGGAATCGTCGATCAGGTTCCAGAAGACGATGGCCGCCACGCTCCAGTGCGTGATGCGCACGGCCACGTCCCAGACGCGGACCGACTCGTGGTCCTGCATGGCGGTACCGGAAACGACGGAACCGTTACTGTTACTTCTCGATCTCCGACTTCACGATCTCCAGGCTCTTGGTATCGAAGTAGATCTCTGCCTTCTTGCCTTCCTTGGTGGTGCCGTAAATCTCGTAGCAGTTGCCATCGACCTTGAACTTCTTGATGACATAGCCCTGCGCCTCGATCTTGGCGCGCGCGTCGGCTTCCTTCATCCACTCGGCCTTGGGATGCGCTACGCATTTGGCACTGGCGAGCGCACCGGTGGAAAACGCGGCGGCCACGGCGAAAGCAAGGATCTTGAACATGGAAATCTCCGGCATAGGCGCCCGGTATGGGCGGCGACGGACTAATCGTAACCTGAAACGGGAACCATTCTCAATACCGGGTTTCCCTATGTTGCCTGAAACTGATTTCTGTCCGCCGCCTCGCTCGGCCGGGTACTGAGCAGGAACCCCCCTCAGAGCCCCAGATCCGACAGCCCCGGATGATCATCCGGACGGCGGCCGAGCGGCCAGCGGAACTTGCGCTCCGACTCCTTGATGGGCATGTCGTTGATGCAGGCGTAGCGATTAACCATCAGGCCATCGTCACTGAATTCCCAGTTCTCGTTGCCATACGAGCGAAACCAGTTGCCCGAATCATCGTGCCATTCATAGGCATAGCGCACCGCGATGCGATTGCCGCCGAAGGCCCACAGTTCCTTGATGAGCCGGTAGTCGAGTTCCTTCTTCCACTTGCGCTCCAGGAACGCGCGCGCCTCGTCGCGGCCATTGGCGAACTCGGCGCGGTTGCGCCAGCGCGTGTCGAGACTGTAGGCAAGAGACACCTTCGCGGCATCGCGCGTGTTCCAGCCATCTTCGGCAAGACGGACCTTCTCGATGGCGGATTCGCGTGTGAACGGCGGAAGTGGCGGACGGGTTTCGGCGTTGGAAGACATGGGAGCACCTCAGTGGTGGGAGGAAGATGGCCCGTTGGCGGACCGGGAAGCTTCGAGCAGCAGGGCCGCGGCCCTGCCGGCACTGTCGGCGGCACTGACATCGCCGCTGACCAGCGCGACGGCAGTGGCGCCGTCGATCAATACAAGCAGTTGCCGCGCGGTTTCCTTCGAATCGGGCAGGCCGCACGCCTGTGTGAGTTCGTTCAGGTAGTCCAGTAACCGCTGCTTGTGGAACCGCGACACGGCGCGGATCTCGCTGTCCGGATCTTCCGTCTCGCCTGCCGCATTGATGAAGGCGCAGCCGTGGAACCCCTCTGATTCGAACCATTGCCGCAGCGTCGGGAAGATCGACATCACGCGCTCAAATGGATCGTCCGTGGGCGGCGTCGAACGGATGAACCATGCCATCCAGCGCGCATCGCGGTGCAGCAACGCTGCCGCGACCAGCGCTTCCTTGGTGGGATAGAGCCGGTAGATGCTTTTGCGGGCCACACCCGACGCTTTGACGATGGCGTCCATGCCGGTGGCGTGGATACCGCCGGAATAGATAAGTTGCTCGGTGGCTTCGAGCAGTCGGGCTTCGATGGAGGATTCGTCGGACATAGTGGCAACTCCAGGGAGAACGATCGTTCTCCGATAGAAACAATGGTAGAACGATCATTCTCCGGTGTCAACGGGAAATTATCGGCAAACCAAGTGCGGCGGGTGACCGCCTCTCAACTGGAATATTCAGGAATACGGAGAGCTATGTCCGCAAGGCGTCTTGCCCGCGCAGCAAGGCGGCGACAATGGGGTCCACACTGGACTCCACCCGGTGAATCGGCCCGGCCACCGACATCCCGTACACAGCGCCCCCGATTTCAACAGGCACAGCAATCGCCCCCAGGTCCGGGAATGATTCACCGAAGTTCGGATACCAGCCCTGCTGCTGCCACATTGCAATCTCGCGCTCCAGCGCCTCGCGTGAGGCCACGGTGCGCCCGGTGCGGGGTTGGAACGAGACCTTCGCCAACGCGGCATCGCGCGCGGCGTCCGTCATGGCACCAAGGATTGCGCGGCCGATCGAATTGATATGCACGTCGCGCAATTCACCCGGCGTCGCGGTATAGCGCACCGGGTTCTGTGATTCACGCACTTCCAGGTACAGCACGCGCCCGTCGTCCTGCAGCTTGCCGAAGATCACGGTTTCTCCGGTCGCGTCGCGCAGGGTTTCGAGCACGGGCTGCACGCGTTCGAGCAGCGGGTCGTTGCGCGAGATGCGCTGGGCGATATTGAGCAGCCGGCTGGTCGGATAGTAGCCCTGCCGCCGTCCGGTCTCGTAGAGATAGCCGAGCGATGCGAGCGTGCGGATCAGGCCGAGGCAGCTCGACATCGGCGCGCCGAGCAGCTTCGCGAGTTCCGTCAGTGTGAGCGAGCGCCCTTCGCGCGCGTAGATCTCCATGATCTCGATCACGCGCAGCGCCGTCTTCACGCTGGCCTGCCCTGCCTTGTCGCCCGTCTCGGATTCCGCCATCTCCTGTTCCTGTCAGCCTTGCCGTGCGCGGATTGTACGCGTCTTCAAGCCTCGTCCGACGACGGCAGCCCTTGCGCCCACGATCGGATATTGCCTGGCGTGCGCGAGAAACGCGTCGGGATGCCGATACCGCGCAGCTGTCCCTCGGTCGGATGCTCGTACTCGAACACCATGCCGGTCGCGCGCAGGTGCGGGTCCTGCACCACGTCTTCGAGCGCCGGCACCTCGCTGTGCGGGATATCGGCGTCGGCCAGCAGCGCGAGCCATTCCGCGGTGGTCTTGCAGCTGACGATGTCGGCCAGCGTTGCGTACAGCTCGTTGATATTGGCGCTGCGCGCGGCCGGGTCGATATAGCGTGGATCCTCCGCCAGCTCCGGGTGGCCGGACAGCGCGAAGAAGCGCGCCCACTGCGGCGTGGTGTACGGCAGCAGCGCGATATGGCCGTCCAGCGTGCGGTAGGGCTTGCGGTGTGGCGACATCACGCGCGGATACCCGCATGCACCCTGCTCCGGCACGAACGTGTGTCCGGCAAGCTGTTCCGGGGCGAGGAACGACACCAGCGTCTCGAACATCGGCACCTCGATGGCCTGTCCCTGCCCCGAACGCTCGCGCTCGTACAGCGCCATCGGGATCGCATAGGCCACCGTCAGGCCGGCGACCTTGTCGGCCAGGATGGTGTTGACGTACTGCGGACCGTCACTGCTGTTCGCGCCCTGGAACTGCGCCAGGCCACTGCGCGCCTGGATGATGTCGTCGAACGCGGGCATGCCGGCGTAAGGACCGGTTTCCGAGTAGCCGTAGGCACCGCAATAGATCAACCGCGGATTCGACGTCCGCAGCGATTCATAATCGAGCCCGAGCTTGCGCAGCGATTGCGGCCGCACGTTCGAGATGAACACATCCGCGCCCGCGATCAGGTCCTTGAGCCGGGCCAGGTCTTCCGCGCGCTTCACGTCGAGCACCATGAACTGCTTGTTGCGGTTAAGGTTCAGGAACGTGGCGCCCATGCCGGGATGCAGCGCAGGTTCGGCGTGGCGGAAGACATCCCCTGCGGGCGCCTCCACCTTGATCACCTCGGCGCCCATATCGCCAAGGATCTGCGTCGCGTACGGCCCCATACCGACCGAGGTCATATCGACCACACGCACGCCCGCGAGCGGTCCGGTGGCCTTGGGCGTTGTGCCTGCGTTCTGCATCGTCATCGCTATCCCTCGCTCAGTACGACTTCGGCAAGCCCAGCACGCGCTCGGCGATAAAGCACATGATGAGCTGCGGGCTCACCGGCGCGATGCGCGGGATATACGACTCGCGCAGCAACCGCTCCACGCGGTATTCGCGCGAATAGCCCATGCCGCCAAGCGTCAGGATGGCAGTCTGGCAAGCATTGTGGCCAGCTTCGGCTGCGAGGTATTTGGCAGTGTTGGCCTCGGCGCCGCAGGACTCGCCCGCGTCGTAGCGCGCGGCAGCCTTCAACATCATCAGGTTGGCCGCTTCAAGCTGCATCCACGCCTGTGCGAGCGGGTGCTGCACGCCCTGGTTCATGCCGATAGGCCGGCCGAACACCACGCGCTCCTTTGCATACTGCGTAGCAATGGCCAGCGCCGCGCGGCCCAGGCCGATGGCCTCGGCGGCGATCAGGATGCGCTCGGGGTTCAGGCCGTGCAGGATGTACTCGAAGCCACGCCCTTCCTCGCCGATACGGTCTTCCTCGGGGATGAACAGGTCGTCGATGAACAGCATATTGGTATCGACGGCCGAGCGGCCCATCTTGTCGATCTCGCGGATTTCGATCTTGCTGCGGTCGACCTTCGTATAGAACAGCGACAGGCCTTCGGTCGGCTTCTTCACCGATTCGAGCGGCGTGGTGCGCGCCAGCAGCAGCATGCGGTCCGCGACCTGAGCGGTGGAGATCCAGATCTTGCGTCCCGTCACCGAATAGCCGCCCTCCACCTTGCGCGCGAAGGTCTTGAGCTTGGTGGTGTCGAGGCCCGCGTCGGGCTCGGTCACGCCAAAGCAGGCCTTCTCCTTGCCGGCGATCAGCGGCGGCAGGAAGCGCGCCTTTTGCTCGTCGGTGCCGAACACCACCACCGGGTTCAGGCCGAACACGTTCATGTGCACCGCCGAAGCGCCGCTCATGCCCGCGCCGGACTCCGAGATGGTCTGCATAACGAGGGCTGCTTCCAGGATGCCCAGACCCGCACCGCCATACTGTTCCGGCATGGCAACGCCGAGCCAGCCGCCTTCGCACAGCGTCTTGTAGAACTCGTGCGGATAGGTGTGGGAGACGTCCAGCTTGTTCCAGTATTCCATGTCGAACTGGCCGCAGACCTGCTGCACGGCTTCAACGATCGACTGCTGTTCGGCGGAGAGATCGAAATTCATATCGGTGTTCCTTGTGCTTTCTTATTCCGGCTGGATTCCCGCATCCTTCACCAGACGCGACCACTTCTGCAGTTCCGCCGTGACAAACTGGCCCAGCTCGGCCGGCGTGCTGCCGAACGGCTCGAAGCCGAAGGCATGAAACTGCGGCGCGTATTGCTTGTTGGAGGCAATGGCGACCAGCTCGTGATTCAGATGCTCGACCACCGGCGCGGGCGTGCCTGCCGGCGCGAACACGCCATTCCAGGACGTGATATCGAAGCCCTTGAACTCGGGCTCGCTTGCCAGTGGCGGCAGGTCTGGCAGCAGCGCGCTGCGCTGCGCGGTGGTCACGGCCAGCGCGCGCAGCTTGCCGGCCTTGACGTTGGCGATGCCCGCTGCGAAGTCGACAAACATCACCTGCACCTGGCCGCCGATCACATCGGTCATGGCCGGGGGCGTGCTCTTGTACGGCACGTGCAGCATCTTGAGTCCCGCCATCTTCGACATCGTCGCGCCGGCCACGATGCCGGTGCTGTTGCCGCTCGCATAGGACATGCCCGGATGCGCCTTGGCATACGCGACAAACTCCGGCAGCGTCTTGACCGGCAGCGTCGGGCTGACCACCAGCATGAACGGCAGGTTGCCCATGCGCGAGACCGGCGTGAAGTCCTTCACCGGGTCATAGCGCAGCTGCTTCATCAGCGACGGGTTGGCCGAATGCGTGGTGTTGGTCGTCATGAACAGCGTGTAGCCATCGGCCGGCGCCTTGGCGACGAACTCGGCGGCAATGGTGCCGTTGGCGCCGGGCCGGTTGTCGACCACGACCGGCTGCTTGAGCGATTCACCGAGGTACTTGGCCGTCAGCCGTGCCACGGCGTCGGTACCGCTGCCCGCGGCGAACGGCACCACGAGGCGAAGCGGCTTGGTCGGATACGGATCCGCCGCGCCTGCGGGGGAAATCATGGCCATCATGGCACCACAGCCCACCGCCACGGTGAGCAAAGCCTGTTTTGCGAACTTCACGATGCTGGTCTCCAGTTTCAGCGTGTCATTGCCGGTCTGCGGCGCCGGCTGTCTTGACGGGGGATCGGAAGCGTGTACGGCCGCGCTATGCGGGCCGCACGACACGTTCCGGCGATTCTTCGTAAGGCGGGGAATAGATGACGAGGATCTTGGCCGGCTCGTCGCTCACGACGGTGAACACGTGCATGGTGTCCGGCGGGAAGAAGCAGCAATCGCCGGGACCCAGTTCCTTGCTCTGGCCACCTACTTCAGCAATGGCGCGGCCTTCAAGCACATAGCAAACCTGCTCGATACCCGGATGCGCATGCGGCAGCGCGCCCTTGCCCTTCTCGATCGTGCCGTGCAGCACTTCAAGGTGGCGGGCGCCGACGGTTTCGGGGGAGATCAGCCGGCGGTTCAGGGTGCCGGTGTGGTTGGCGGGGTGGTAGCCCGGGGTGTCTTTGGTGGAAACGAAATAGACAGGGGATTGGGGCATTTCTTCGAAGAGCCGAATCGGCCGCTATTCATGTGCATGAATTTAAGTTTATCACCATGAATTTATGAGACAAGACCGAAAGCGCCAGTTTGCGGGTTTACACCGGTGACGGGTGCCGGCGGAATCATTAACCGCTTAGCGCCATGGCCACCTGCTGGCGCAGCAAGGGCACCACATCTGCTTCGAACCAGGGATTGCGGCGCAGCCACAGGCGGTTGCGCGGGCTCGGATGCGGCAGCGGCAGGAACTGAGGGAGGTAATCGGCATACGCGGCCACCGTGTCGGTCAGCGTCGGCTTGAGCCGCCCTTGGAGGTAATACCCTTGCGCGTAGCGGCCGATCAGCAGCGTAAGCCGGATATGCGGCATGGTGGCAAGCAGCTGCGCATGCCAAAGTGGCGCGCACTCGGTTCGCGGCGGCAGGTCACCGCTCGCACCCTTGCCGGGGTAGCAGAACCCCATCGGCACGATGGCGATCCGGCTGGTGTCGTAGAACTCGTCGGGCGTCATCTGCAGCCAGGCGCGAAGCTGGTCTCCGGACGGATCGTTCCACGGGATGCCGGTGTCATGCACGCGCCGGCCGGGCGCCTGGCCCACAATCAGCAGGCGGGCGGTAGGCGCGGCCCGGACGACCGGCCGCGGTCCGTATGGGAGGTCGCAGGCACGGCAGGCGGTGATGTCGTTGAGGAGGATGTCGAGCGGGGAGCGGCGCTTGGCGGGCAAAGTGAAGTTGGACGGGCTTGCGGGGGGGAAGTCTTTCAGTGTAGCCCTGTATGCCGCGTGGCCGTAGCTTCAGTGGAAATCCCGGCTGCCCACCATCAGCCGGCCCATCATCGGACTCAGGTCGATCAGTTCCTGCGCCACCAGATGGCGCACCTCGCCCTGCCGTTGCCAGGTGCCAACCACGCCAAGCAGCGTCGCACCGAGAACCTCCTTGCGTTGCCGCTCGATCAGGTCGGGCCAGAAGATCAGGTTGACAGTGCCGGTTTCATCTTCGATGGTCGCGAAGATGGTGCCGCTCGCGGTGGCCGGCCGCTGGCGTACCGTGACGATGCCGCAGGTGCGCACGCGCCGGCCATTGCGGCAACGGGAAAGCTGTTCGGCGGTGGCGTAGTCCATGGCCTCAAGCTTCGCGCGCAGCAGCGCGAGCGGATGGGACTTGAGCGACAGCCCCGTGCTGGCGTAGTCGGCCGCCACCTCTTCGCCGAGGCGCGGTGCCGGCAACGTCAACTGGCGTTCGATGAGCGGCGCTTCGTGGAGCAGGTCCCGGTGCGCGACCTGCAGCGCGGCGGCGCTGGCCTGCCAGCGCGCCTGGCGCCGGTTGCCGGCGAGTGCCGCCAGCGCGTCGGCGGCCGCCAGCACGTCGATATCGTGCCGATCCAGGCTGGCGCGCAAGGCCAGGTCTTCCACGCTGTCGAACGGACGCTGCGCACGCGCGGCTTCGATGCGCAACGCGGCCGCTTCACGCATGCCCTTGACGCGGCCCAGCCCCATGCGCACCGGCGGCTTGCCGGCGCCAGTCTGGCCGGGCGCAGGCTCCAGCGTGCTGTCCCAGTTGCTGACCGTGACATCGACGGGCAAGACCACCACGCCATGGCGCTGCGCATCCTGCACGAGTTGCGACGGCGAATAGAAACCCATCGGCTGGCTGTTCAGCAGCGCGCACAGGAAGGCCGACGGATGGTGGCACTTGAGCCAGGCGCTGATATAGACCAGCTTGGCAAAACTGGCCGCGTGGCTTTCGGGGAAGCCATATTCGCCGAAGCCCTCGATCTGCTTGCAGATGGCCAGTGCGAACGATTCCGGATACTTGCGCTCGGTCAGCGCCCGGATCAGCGCTTCCTGGTGCTGGCGCAAGTCGCCGCGCCGCCGCCAGGCCGCCATCGAGCGGCGCAGCTTGTCGGCCTGCCCCGCCGTGAAGCCGGCCGCGTCGATGGCAAGCTGCATGACCTGTTCCTGGAAAATGGGCACGCCGAGCGTGCGGCCCAACACCTTTTTGATCACGTCGTTGAAATAGACCGGCGGCTTGCCGGTGCGCCGGAACGCTTCGCGCCGCTTCAGGTACGGGTGGACCATGCCGCCCTGGATCGGCCCCGGCCGCACGATGGCCACCTCTACCACGAGGTCGTAATAGACGCGCGGCTGCAGGCGCGGCAGCATCGACTGCTGCGCGCGCGATTCGATCTGGAACACGCCGATAGTGTCTGCGCGGCAGATCATCGCGTAGGTTGCCTTGTCCTCCTTCGGGACGTCTTCCATGCGCGCCGGCACGCCGGCCTCGGCCAGACTCTCGTCCGGATTCGGGATCATCGCGAGCGCGCGGCGGATGGCCGACAGCATCCCGAGCGCCAGCACGTCGACTTTGAGCAGGCCCAGCGATTCCAGATCGTCCTTGTCCCACTGGATCACGCTGCGGTCGGCCATGGCCGCGTTTTCGATCGGCACCAGCCGCGACAGCTTGCCGCGCGCCATCACGAAGCCGCCCACGTGCTGCGACAGGTGACGCGGAAAGCCATGCAGCTGCGTCGTCAGGCTGGCCCACTGCTGCACCGCCGGCGATTCGCGGTCGAGGCCATAGCGGCCGATACGGTCCAGGAAGCCCTGCCCGCTCTCCCACCACGCTTGCCCCTTCACCACCTGCTCTACCACGCTGGCGTCGATGCCCAGCGCGCGGCCCACGTCGCGCAGCGCGCTGCGCGAGCGGTAGGTGATCAGCGAGGCGGCCAGCGCGGTACGGTCGCGGCCGTACTTGCGGTAGATGTACTGGATGACTTCCTCGCGCCGCTGGTGTTCGAAGTCGACATCGATATCGGGGGGCTCGTCACGCTCGCGCGAGAGGAAGCGCCCGAACAGCAGGTTGGCCTGTTCGGGACTGACTTCGGTGACGTAGAGGCAGTAGCAGACCAGCGAATTGGCCGCGGAGCCACGGCCCTGGCACAGGATGCCTTCCTGGCGTGCAAAGCGCACGATGTCGTGCACGGTCAGGAAAAAATGCTCGTACTGCTTTTCCTCGATCAGTTCCAGTTCGCCTTCGAGCTGCTTCTCCCATTCCGGCTTCAGCCCGTGGGGAAAACGCATGCGCTTGCCTGCCTCCACTTCCTTGCGCAGGTAGCTGATCGGCGTCTCGCCTTTCGGCACAAGCTCCTCGGGATACTCGTAGCGCAGCGTATCGAGCGAGAAATCGCACAGCCCGGCAATCTTCAGGGTCTGCGCCAGCGCCTCGCGCGGATACAGGCGCGACAGTACCTGGCGCATGCGCAGGTGCTGCTCGGCATTGGGCGCCAGCGCCATGCCGCATTCGGGCAGCGGCTTGCCGAGCCGGATCGCGGTCAGCACATCGGACAACGGCTTGCGCGAGCGCACGTGCATGGTCACCGCGCCCGCCGCCACCAGCGGCACGCCGGCCTGCGCCGATACGCTTTCGAGCCGAGCGCGGTGCAGCGCATCGGCGTGGCCCTGCAACTGCTCGAGCGCGATCCATGCGCGTTCGCCGAAGGCCTCGCGGCACCACTGCGCCTGTTCCAGCAACTGCGCCGGATCGGGACAGTAATCGGGCACCAGCAACGCCAGGCAACCCGGCATGCCGCGCAAGTGCTTCTGCTCTTCCTCGGGCGCAGACAGGTCTTCGGGATGCAACAGGTAGCTGCCCTTCTGCGCACGCATGCGGCCCAGCGTGATCAGCTCGCACAGGTTGCCGAAGCCTTCACGGTGCTGCGCGATCAGGATCAGCCGCAGCGGCGGTCGCTCATCCGTGCCAGATGGTGCGGTCAGGCTGAAGCGGCTGCCGATCAGCAGCCTGAAGGCATCGGCGGCCGCGGCATGAGCCTTCAGCACATTGAGTTCGCCCTCGTCCTGCGCCTCGGTGGCGTCCGCCTCGCAGCGTTTCACCGCATCCGTCAGGCGCTGGCGCAAGGTCTTGATGGCATCGTGCGCGCGCGCGGTGCCGGCCACCGAGCACTCGTCGGTCAGCGCGATGCCACGATAGCCAAGCTGGAAAGCACGCTCGATCAGCTCGACCGGATGCGACGCGCCGGTCAGGAACGTGAAGTTGGAGATGCAGTGCAGCTCCGCGTAGTCGGGCAGCGTGGGCAGCCACGCGGACAGCCCTGACAATTCAGACGGGTTCATGCAAACAACCCATGCAGGAACCAGCGGTATTCGCCGTCGTCCTCGTGCCCGTCGCGCCCCGGATGGCCGGGGCGTTCGCGGTAGACCCAGCAACGCAGGCCATCGGTGCGCTCGGCGATGAAATAGTCGCGCGTGGCCAGCGCGCCGTCCCACCAGCCGGCCTCGATGCGCTCCGGCCGGGTCAGCATGCTCAGTGCTCCGCCGTGGTTCGGGCGATGGTTGCGTACCGGCAGGGGCAGCGGCTGCGGCAACAGCCACAGCGGGCGCTCGGGCATTGGCGGCAGCGGCGCGCCGGACGCCTTGCCCGTGGCCTCGTCGAGCGGACACCAGCGGTTGGCACATTCGGGCCGGTGATCCGCCAGCGGCTGCGGCTGCAGCACGTTATCGCGGCCCAGTCGGGCCACCAGCGTATCGAGCACGCGCCCCAGCTCGGCCGGCGTGCCGCCGGGCTCGGGGAACAGCGCGTCGCTGTGCGGCAGGTGTTCGGCCATGGCCTCCACGCGCAGCGCCAGACCCGTGACTGGGGCGTGGAAATTGAGCTTGTCGAGCTTCTCGCGCAGCAGTCGCGACAAATGCGCGGGATCACGGCTCGGCTGGGCCAGCCCCACGGTCACGGGCGTGCCCACGGTATCGACGCCGAGCCGGTAGCGCTCATGTTCGAGCACGAGCACGCAGCGCGTGACGCCGGCCTGCTGCACCGACAGCCAGCCGGCCAGCGCCAGCAGCAGCCGCTGCGCGCCGGCCAGCACGCCTTCGGCCGATTCGATGCGGCCCGGCAGGTCCATGCGCTGCGCGAACGCGGGCGGTGCGGCAAACCAGGTGAAGCTGGCCGGCGCATCGCCATAGGCTTGATCCAGCCGTGCCAGTAATCCGGGGCCCAGCCGGCGCGCCAGGCCCGCGCGCGGCAGGCGCCGCACCTCGCCCAGCGTGCGGCAGCCGATGCCGTCGAGCCACGCCGGATCCGCAAGCAGGTGCAGCACCTCGACCGGCAAGCGGTCCAGCAGCCGGCCCATGCGCTCGCCCTGCACCGCCCGCCGCGCCGGCCGCACAATGCCGCGCCGGGTGCGCCGCATGGGCTGGCGCGCAAGCCATGCCGCGCCATGGGCCGTGACGCCACTGCCCACCTGCGCAAACGTGCCGAGCTGCCGCACGCACAGGCGTACCGAGCGGCACAGTGCGCGATAGCCGCCGAACAGGCGCAGGCTGGCGGTGACGTCGAGCATCAGCGTGGCTGCTTCCGGGTCTTCATCCAGCGTCACCAGCGGCGTGAAACGGAGCAGCGCCAGCGCCGCCGCATGCAGCAATTCAGCCTCTGCGACCGGGTCACGCTCAAGCTGCACCACCTCGGCCGACAGCGCCTGCACGCCGCCGCGCCGCATGCCGAAGCGCACGCCCAGCGCCATGGCCGGTGTATTGGCGAGAATCACACGTTCGCGCTCCATCACCGCCACTGGCACCGCGTGGTGCAGCGTGCCGATGGCAGAAGATGCCGGGGAGGAAATTGCCGGAACCAGTTCAGGCCAGTTCGGCTGCAGCGCGTCCAGCGACAGGCGCGGCAGATGCACCGCGATCCAGTACGACATGGGCGGAACCTCCCGCGACAACAGATACAGGTGAAACAGCCGGCGCAGGCGCTGCATGGCCACTGCTGCGCCTGGCGGCGTCCATGCCCTCCAGCCGCAGCAGCAGCGGCGCCTCGCGCACCGGCCCGCGCCGCTTGTGAAAGACGATCGACAATTCATTGCCCGGCAGCGGCGACAACAGCAACCGCAGCACCGCCGGCGACGACTCGCGCAGTGCCGCGGCGGGGCGCATGGCCCACACCGCGGCATCGCCGGCCTGCGCCAGCACCTGCAGGCGGCGTACCGCCTCGGGCCGCGCGGCCGGCAGCCACACCAGCACCGCCCCGAACGCCTGGCTGCGCAGCATCTGCTCGGCCGCCCACAGCACATCGGCCTGCTGCGCGTTCTTGCCGGCACCAGCGGCCGCGCGCACCCAGTAAAGCTGCCGCGCCGGCAAACCCGCCGCGGCCAGCCCCATCGCATTGGGGAGGTAAGGCGGCCCCACCAGCCCGATGCGCCGCCCCGCCGCTGCCAGCGCGCGCAGCGCCGGTAGCAGCAGGCGCAACTCGCCCGCCCCGCCCTGCGTGGTCAGCAGCTCCGTCACCCCGCCAACAGGCCAGCCGCCACTGGGCAGTTCGGCCGCCAGTTCGGCATAGCCGGCGGGCCACACCGGCTGGGTGCCCGCGCGGCCAAGCTGTCCGGCGCGCCACAGGCCCGGGTAGCGATGTTCGAGCGCAGCCACAGCCTCCTCCCGGGTTGGTGGAAGTTGCTGGGCAAGCGAAGAGAAAGCGAAGGCCTCCGCGGCGGAGGCTGCGGGTGCGGTCATGTGAGGTTTGAGTCTCGCCGAAGGGGCGAATAAGGTTTTTACGATAACTGTATATTTATACAGTATTCGCGGTTGTGCAAGGGGGAGATGGAATGTGATCAAGCCGCAATGCCGCCCGTACCCGATTTCTCGTCCGAGCCCCGGTTTACTTCGCACGCGAATTATCTATATACTTCGCACACGAAATTAATCTTGACGCCGCCTGGCATCGCACATCCCCTTGGAGAACAACCATGTCTTCCGAAATCCGCACCGAACTCGACCACGGCATCCAGACGATTACGCTTTCCCGCCCGGACAAGATGAACGCTCTCACGAACGACATGTACGGCACACTCGCCGATACGATCGAGCGCGCACAGCAGGACCGCAATATCCGGGTATTGCTGCTGCAGGCTGATGGGGACAGCTTCACGGCGGGCAACGATTTGGGCGAGTTCGCGGCGATTGCTGCCGGCAAGGGCCCGAGCGAACGTCATGTCCATCGCTTTCTGCGCGCCCTGGCCAATTCGACCGTGCCGGTCGTGGCCGCGGTGCACGGCAATGCCGTGGGCGTGGGCACCACCATGCTGCTGCATTGCGACTACGTCGTGCTTGGCGAAGATGCCAGACTGGTCACGCCGTTCGTCAACCTCGCGCTGGTTCCCGAAGCGGCTTCGAGCTACCTGCTGCCGCTGCGCATCGGCCACGCACGGGCGTTCCAGATGTTCGCGCTGGGCGAGCCGCTTGATGCGCAAACCGCCGTGGCATGGGGCATTGCCAACAAGGTCAGCGCCAGCGGCGAGTTGCGTGCAGACGCGCGTCGAATGGCCGAGAAGCTTGCCAGCAAACCCGCCGGTTCACTGAGCGCCATGAAGACACTCATGCGCGACGCAGAAAAACTGGTCGCGCAGATGACCAGCGAAAGCGCCCAATTCGAAGCACGGCTGGCCAGCGCCGAAGCGCGAGAGGCATTCTCCGCGTTCGCCGAGAAGCGCAAGCCGGACTTCGTCAAGATCGCCCAGCAATAAGTCCCAGTGAACTGACTAGACCTCGCCCTCGTCAGTAGCGGGGAACTTCGTCTGCAGGCTGGTGAGCCACCTTGCCACCACGTCGATCTCCGCTTCACTGAAACCTTCGGTCAGCCGGGCATTCAGATCCTTCAAGCCGGCCTTCGAACGCCGGCGCGCCGCGCGCCCCTCGTCGGTCAGCCACAGGCGCCATATGCGGCGGTCGGATTCATCCGGCCGGCGCTCGACAAGGCCTGCCTTTTCCGACCGATCGGCAAGGCCGCTCATTCCCGGGGCGCCGAGGTCCAGCGCTGCGGCGGCCTCACTCATCAGTGCACCGTCGTTCTCGCCCAGGAAAAACAGCAACCCCGACTGGGCTGCCGTCGCACCGCCCAGGGCCGTGCGCGCTTGCGACCACCGTTGCAGGCGGCGCTGGCCGACATTCAATAGATAGACGAGTCGATGTTCCATGTCGGATCTGGTCAGGGCTGTCATTTCATTCGCACGCGAATGTTATCACGCGGCCCTGTGCCGGGATTCTGCCCCTGTTGTATCCTCCCGGCACTGCTTCCCGAAATGGCATGTCCGACTCCATCCGCCCCCCTCCATCCGAACGCACCGGCAAACCGCGCCGCATCACCATTCATGACGTGGCACGCGCGGCCGGGGTGTCGCTGACGACCGTATCGCATTCACTGAATGACCGTGGCGTCGTAGATCCCGCCACGCGGGCGCGTGTAAAGCGCATCGCGGCAGAACTCGGCTACCGGCCCAGCGTGCGTGCGCAGCGCCTGCAGTCCGGCCGCGCGAACTGCATTGCGCTGCTGTCATCGATGCCGTTCGCGGTGGCAGGCGGCACGTCGCGGCTCGGATTCATGATGGAAGTCGCAGCCATTGCCGCGGAAGCCGCCATGGCGCGCGGGCTCGGCGTCGTGCTGGTGCCGCCGCTGGAAGGCGCCGGGGGCTTGCTGGAAACGCTCGACATCGATGGTGCGATCGTGATCGAGCCACTGGCCGGCGACCCGCATATCGCACGCCTGCGCGAGCGCGGTGTGAGCATCGTGTCGATCGGCCGCGAACCGCTTACCGACAGCCCGGTGCCCTACGTGGACCTGCAATCGGCAGACACCGCGCGCATGCTGCTGGAACACTTGCATACGCACGGCCGTAAGCAGATTGGCCTGATGATCGGCGACGCTGCGAGGCAATCATATGTGGAAACCGAGCGCGTCTACCGCGAATTCACGCAAGCGAACGGGCTGCCCTGCACACTGGTCAAGGCGCCCGAGGCGCAAGGCGAAGCTGCCGGTGCCGAGGCCTGCGCGCAGTTGCTGGCACAGCTGCCCAGTCTCGATGCACTGTGCGCGCCCGTGGACGCCTTCGCCGTGGGCGCGATGGAGCATCTGAACAAGTCCGGCAAGCGCGTGCCGGACGATGTGCAGGTCGTGACACGCTACGACGGCATCCGCGCGCGTACCGCGCACCCGCCGCTCACCGCCGTCAATCTGCACCTCGAGCGCGTCGCCGCGCTGGCCGTGGATCTGCTGTTTGCGCACCTGTCCGGCGATCGCAGCCGGCAAACCGTGGTGGGCCCGGCGCCGGAACTCATTGTGCGCGCATCGTCAGCCTAACCGCGCAGCAGGACGACCGCGCCCGAAACCAGCGCGAACGCCAGCACGCCCACGCGCAGCATGCGCTGGTTGATGCGCCGATGGACGAGGTGGCTCGCCACCATGCCGGCCACCAGCACCGGCAACAGACCCATCGCATAGACGATCTGCGTCATGCCGAGCCGGTCGCTCGCTGCCAGCACCACGAGCGAGATGACTTCGCCCACCAGGAAGCACAGCGCCACCGTGGCTCGCAGCGTGGCCACGGGCGCATGCTGGTAGGCGAGCGCCAGCGGCGGCCCGCCGACCCCGGTGGCCGTTTCCGTCACGCCGGTGATCAGCCCGGTCGACGCGAACGTCAGCCGCCCCGGTGTAAAAGCCGGCGCCAGCAGCGACACAAGCGCCGCCGCGATGGTGCTTCCGCCTACGATCATGTTGAGCCACGCCATCGGCATCGCCACCAGCACCCAAAGGCCGCCGAACGTGCCAGCGACGCGTCCCGCGCTGATCCAGCCGGCACCGTGCATGTCGATCGCATGCCGCTCGCGCCACGCTACATAGGCATTGAGCGGCAGCATGGCCAGCAGCAGCGCGCCGGGCAACATTGCCGGCGCCGCAAGCGCCAGCACCGGCACGACGATCAGCGCAAAACCCATGCCGGTCGCGCCCTGGATCAGCGCACCGGTGAACACCGCGGCGCAGACACTGAAAACCGTGAGATCCATCGTCATGCTCCAGGCGTGCCGGCGTGCGGCACCGTTTGCGCGTGCCGCGCGCGATGTGCATCGGCGTAGTCGTGCAGTTTGCGGATCGGCGCGCCGGCAATCGTGTCGGCGGCCATCGCGCGGATATCACGCATCAGCGCACGTGCATCCCAGTCCGGCGGCCATCCTTCCCACAGCCGTAACTTGCCATCGACAAACACAGCGCGGATCTGGTCGCGATTGGCAAGACGCACGAGCTCCCACGTCACGTCCCACGAAGGCGTCAGCTCCGGCACGTCGAGATCGACCAGCAGGAAATCCGCACGCTTGCCCGCGGCAATCTCGCCGGTCACCGCACCAAGACCGGCCACGTCGGCAGCATCATGCGTCGCCATGTCGAGCCAGCGCCAGCCGGCCCCGCACGATGAGTCGCCCACGCCGATGCCGAACGCAAAACGCTGCGCCGCTTCGGCATAGTCGAGCAGACGGAAGCCGTCGCTGCGCGTACCGTCGGTGCCCAATCCGAGCCGAACGCCGAAGGTGGCCATGGTTTCAGCCGGTGCCACGGCATTGCCCTTCCATGCACTGGCCACCGGGTTGTAGGCAACGGCCGCGCCAGTGTCGGCCAGCAGGCGGATCTCATGCGGCGTGACCAGCGTGGCATGCGCCAGCAGCGCCGCGGGGCCAAGCGCTCCTACGGCTGCCAGATGTTCGATCGGCCGGCGGCCGCAGGCGTTGAGCGAACGCTCCACCGCGACCAGGTGCTCGTTGGCATGCGTCTGGAAAATTCGACCCGCTTCGGCACACATGCGATGTACGTAATGCAGCATCGCATCGCTGGCGACTTCGGGAATCGAGATCGCCAGCGATGGCGTGACCAGTGCGTGGTGATCGTAGCGGCCAAGATGCTCGGATGCGCGGCGCTGGATGGGAGCGGCATCGAGCGTCTCGGCGCCCGGGCGGTCGTTGCAGATCAGCCCCAGCACGCACCGCACGCCGGCATCGGACACGGCCCGCGCAATGGCGTCGAGCCCCGCGTCGCTGCGCGTGCCCGCATCCACGACGGTCGTGAAGCCGCCGCGCAGCGCCTCCAGCGCCGCGAGTTTTGACGACAGGTAGAGATGCTCGGCGTTGAGACTGCCTTCCAGCGGGACCCATACGCGACGGAAAATCTCTGAGGGCTCGCCGAACACCAGCGACTTGCCGAACGACTGGGTCAGGTGGTGATGGGTGTCGATCATGCCGGGCATCAGCAGCATGCCTGGCAGGGAAAGCCGCTTCAGCGACGGAAACTGCGCGGCAACGTCGTCGACCGGGCCTACCGCCGTGAAGCGGCCGCCCTCGACCACCACCGCGTGATCGCGCACGGCACCGTGGCGCAACAGCGTCCATTCGGGCTGGAGGATATGGGGTTCGGCAAGGCGTGCCGGGTCCAGGGGCGGCGCCAGATCGCCAGGCCACGCTGGCTGGAATGCGGATCGATGTGTCATTCGGATTTCCGGATACGGTTTCAGTGCGTAACAGGCGCCACGTCGGCGACGCGCCTGGCGCCCGTGTGGAAGAACAGGAAGTTGAGCAAGGCGGCAGTGAAGGCGCCCATCGCCACGCCATTGCCCAGCAGGATGCGCAGGTTGGGCGGCAGTGCGCCGTAGATGCCGGGAACGAGGATCGGCAGCAGTCCGGCCGCGAGCGCCACGGCCACCACATACATATTGGCGTGGTCGCGCAGGTCGACACGGCGCAGCACGTCAATGCCCATGGTGCCCACGATGCAGAACACCACGAGACCCGTGCCGCCGACCACCGCTTCCGGGATCGCGCTGATTAGTGACGACACCGGTACCAGCAGGCCGAACGCCACAAGGATGAGACCCGATACCGCGGTGACATAGCGGGAACGCACGCCGGTGGCGCGCACGATGCCGATGTTCTCCCCGCTGGTGATAATCAGCGATGTCCCGAACACGCCGCCAAGCAGCGACGCCAGCGCATCGGCGCGGATGGTGCGCGGCACATCGCGCTCGCCGTCGACCGGCCGTCCCACGGCATCGCTGATGGCGAGGGTCTGGCCGGTGGCCTCGACCATCGAGATCACGGCAAACACCACCAGCGGAATGGCGGCCACGACATCGAACTGCGGCCAGCCAAATGGGAAAGGCGTTGGCAAGGCCAGCAACGGCGATGCCGACACCTGCCCGGCATGAAATACGCCGAGCGCCATGGCCGACAACGCACCGCCAACGAGTCCGATCAGGATCGCCAGCCGTGCCAGCGTGCCGCCGAACCA
Organism: Cupriavidus pinatubonensis; assembly: GCF_019602855.1. GTDB lineage: Bacteria > Pseudomonadota > Gammaproteobacteria > Burkholderiales > Burkholderiaceae > Cupriavidus > Cupriavidus pinatubonensis. Next base: position 2,457,678 of record NZ_CP080766.1, on the reverse strand, counting down.
CCGAGACGCCGCCACGGTGCAGGCGATGGTCACGAAGGCCAGCAACAGGTTCATCGGATCGACCGATGCCCCTGCCGCAGGATGTCCGGCAATCAGCCGCCCCGAAACCTGCGCAAGGTTGATCGCCACCAGCAGCAGCATGGTTCCGACCACCACCGGCGGGAAATAGCGCAGGCAGCGCCGGAACACCGGCAGCGCACAGAAGTAGAACAGGCCAGTGATGATTACCGCCCCGGCCGCGGTCTGCACGCTGGTCTGCTGGGCGATCAGGATGAACAGCACGATGGGTGCGCCGCCAGGAAGCATCACGAATGGCAGCCGCGCACCAATGCCGCGACGGCCAAGCGACTGCAGCAACGTGCCAAGCCCGCAGACCACGAAAGTCGCGCTCAACAACTGCACCGACAGCGCGGACGGAAGATTCAGGGCCTTGCTCATCAGGAACACCGCCGCAATGGGCGATGCCGCCATGACCAGCACGTGCTGGAGGCCGAAGACGAACAGCTGCCGCCATGGCAGGCGTTCATCCACCGGGGCGGGGGCGGGTTGGGACATGTCGTTGCTCCTCGATTGGTGGGTCAGTCGTTGCACCGGTGACCTCGCGGAGGGGCCCTGCGTCTGTGCGCTGTTGGCGTCAATCCGCACGTTTTTTATTAGCCAAAACGTTTTGGTTAATGTAATCGAAGGAGATTGAGAGCGCAACCCGGATGCTCGATACGGCCGAGGAAGTGTCTCCAAAAGCCGCGCTCCTGCGTCGCGTGGACAAAAGCGCATATGATGAAACTTTGGTTTCATTCGCCTCAATGTTTGACACCAAAGTTTCATTCACCTATATTTCTGAAACCGAAGCTTCATTCGGATCCAATCATGACCGCATCGTTGCAAGACAAGATCCTCGCCCTGAACGACCAGCTCACCGAAAGCGAGCGCCGCCTGGCTGCCGTCACCCTGGAGTGCATCGGCAACCTGGCCGCTTACTCGGCGACCGAGCTCGCGCAGAAAGCTGGCGTTTCCAAAGCGACGGCCGGCCGCTTCTTCCGCCGGCTCGGCTATGAGAACTTCAATGAGGTCCGGGCGCTGGTGCGCGACGAAGCAGACCGCGGCTCGCCGCTGTATGAACTGGCTGGCGTCCAGGCACCCACCGAGAACCAGACGCCGCTGGCGCGCCACCTCGCCAACGATTTGCAGAACCTGGCGCAGACCTTCGACAGGCTGAACCCGGCCGACGTGGAACGTGCTGTTGCTCTGTTTGCCGACACGAAGCGCGTGTTCATCGCGGGCTTCCGCAACGGCCGCGTGCTCGCGCAATACGCGTGGGCGCTGCTGACGCAACTGCGGCCGGGCGTGACATTGGTGCCGGGCGCCGGCCTGAACCTGGCCGAAGACCTGGCCGACCTCGGCGCCGGCGACGTGCTGCTGGTCATGGACTTCCGCCGCCGCGTGACGCTGCTGTGGCCGATGGTCGCCCATGCCAACCGCGTCGGCGCCAAGGTCGTGATCCTGACCGATCCGAGCGCGACGGACCTGCCGGCGCGCTCCGACGTGGTACTTCGCTGCGTCAACCACGGCGCGGCGGTGTTCGACTCCTATGTCGCCGCCGTCAGCCTGATCAACCACCTTTGTACGAACCTAGCGCTGGTCCTTGGCGACACGGCGCGCGAGCGGCTCGAAGAAATCGAGTCGTTACACGACCACTACGGCGACCTTCATCGCTAGTGAACGAAACCTGATCAAGGAGACTGTCTTGAACCACCCGCTCCCCAACCTGAAGCTGCAGTGCGCGCTGAACCCGGCGGCCACGCCCGGCGCGCCATACGGCACCCGCCAGCGAGCCGTACTCGGCGGCGAAGCCTTTGCCCGCGCAGCCACGCAGATCCGCCGCTGGCCCGGCTATACGCCGACGCCGCTGGTTGCGCTCGACGGCCTGGCACGCGCCGCCGGCGTTGCCAGCATCCTCTACAAGGACGAAGGCGGCCGCTTCGGGCTGGGCAGCTTCAAGGCACTCGGGGGCGCCTACGCGGTCAGCCGCCTGCTGTTGCGCGAGATCGAAAGCCGGCTCGGCGTCAGCAACGTATCGGTCGATGACATGCTCGCGGGCCGCTACGCCGACGTGGTGCGCGACATCACCGTGACGTGCGCGACCGACGGCAACCACGGCCGCTCGGTCGCCTGGGGCGCGCAGCGCTTTGGCTGCCAGTGCGTGATCTATATCCACGCCACGGTCAGCGAGGGCCGCAAGACGGCCATCGAACAATACGGCGCGCAGGTGATCCGCACCGCCGGAAACTACGACGATTCCGTGCGCCAGGCGGCGGAAGACGCGGCACGGCTCGGCCGCTTCGTGGTGTCCGACACTTCCTACGAAGGCTATATGGAAGTGCCAAAGGACGTCATGCAAGGCTACGCGGTGATGGCCGATGAAGCGCTTCAGCAGATGCCTCAGGGCGAGCTTCCGACCCACGTGTTCCTTCAGGGCGGCGTAGGCGGCCTTGCCGCAGCGGTGTCGGCGCACTTCTGGGAAGTGCTCGGCAACGCGCGTCCGCGCTTCATCGTGGTGGAGCCGGACAAGGCGGCCTGCCTGTACGAGAGCGCACGTGCTGGCAAGCCGGTGGCAGTCCATGGCGACCTCGACACGGTGATGGCTGGCCTCGCCTGCGGCGAGGTCTCGCTGCTCGCGTGGGAGATCCTGCATCCCGGCGCCCACGCGTTCCTGACCATCGACGACGAATCGGCACTCGACTGCGTGCGTCTGCTCGCCGACAGTCCCTATGGTGATGCGCCCGTCGTCGCAGGCGAATCCGCTGTGGCAGGACTGGCTGGCAGTCTCGGCGCGCTGGCCGCCCCTGCAGTGCGCGACGCGCTCGGCCTGAATGCCGACAGCCGCATCCTGGTGTTCGGCAGCGAAGGCGCCACCGACGTGGCCCTCTACGAGCGCATCGTCGGCCGCCTGCCTGAAGACGTGAGGAAAGCGGCGTGAAGCCAGATCACACTCTCCAGCGACCCGCACGGATCGACCTGCCGCGCCTGCTGCGCCGGATCGCCGCGCTCGCCGAAGTCGGCGCCATCGACGGCGGTGGTGTCTGCCGGCTCGCGCTGACCGACGAAGACCGCATGGGGCGCGATCTCGTGGTGTCGTGGATGCGCGAAATCGGCCTGTCGGTCAGCATTGACGGCATCGGCAACGTGGTCGGCGTGCGCGCCGGGCAGGAAGACCTGCCGCCCGTCATGACTGGCTCGCACATCGACACCGTGCGTACCGGCGGGCGCTATGACGGCAACCTCGGCGTGCTTGCCGGCCTGGAGGTGATGGCCGCGCTCGACGATGCCGGCATCGTCACGCGCCGCCCGCTAGCGGTGGCCTTCTTCACCAACGAAGAAGGCGCACGCTTCGCACCCGACATGATGGGCAGCCTCGTCTTCCAGGGCGATCTCCCGCTGCAACAGGCGCTGGACACGCGCGGCATCGACGGCACCACGGTCGGCGAGAACCTTGCCCGCATCGGCTATGCCGGACCCGCGCCGGTGGGTCAAAACCGTGTGCATGCATTTGTCGAACTGCACGTGGAACAGGGCCCGGTGCTGGAGCACGAAGACGTCACCATTGGCGCGGTCACCGGCGTGCAGGGCATCCACTGGACCGAGTTCACCGTCGAAGGCACATCGAACCACGCGGGCACGACGCCAATGCGGCTGCGCCACGACGCGGGCATCGTCGCCGCGCGCATCGCATGCTTCGTGCGCGACCTGACGCGCGAACTCGGTGGCGCGCAGCTCGCGACCGTGGGCCAGGTGAAGTTCTTCCCGAATCTCGTGAACGTGATACCCAATCGCGCCGTGTTCACGGTGGACTTGCGCAATACCGATGGCACCGTACTGGCCGACGCCGTACAGCGCACGCTCGCTTACGCGCTGGACGTGGCAAAGGCCGAAGGCGTGCAGGTGTCCCACCGAACGCTGGCCGACTTTGCCCCGGTGGCGTTCGACCAAGGCGTGGTCGCCAGCGTCGAATCCATCGCGCGCCGCCACGGCCACAGCGTGCGGCGCATGCCGAGCGGCGCCGGGCATGACGCCCAGATCCTTGCCCGCATGTGCCCCGCCGGCATGGTCTTCGTGCCGAGCGTGGCTGGCCTCTCGCACAACGTCGCCGAACTGACCCACGACCACGACATCCAGGCGGGCGCCGACGTGCTGCTCGACCTGATGCTCGAACTGGCCGCCTGACATTCACCGCATAACAGGAGACAACCCACCATGTCCCGCTTTGTCCACGTCGCCGCAGCGCAGCTCGGCCCCATCCAGCGCAGCGATTCGCGCCGCGATGTCGTCGCCCGCCTGCTGGCCCACCTGCACCACGCCCATGAGATGGGCTGCCATCTGGTGGTCTTTCCCGAACTGGCGCTGACCACCTTCTTTCCGCGCTGGTACATGGATGATCCCGAGGAACTGAATGCGTTCTACGAGCGCGAAATGCCCGGCCCGGAAACCCGCATCCTGTTCAACACGGCAGCACGGCTCGGCATCGGCTTCTATCTCGGCTACGCGGAACTCGCGGTCGAGCAAGGCGTCGAGCGCCGCTACAACACCGCGATCCTGGTCGGCCGCGACGGCAAGATCGTCGGCAAGTACCGCAAGGTGCATCTGCCCGGCCATGACCAGCACGAACCGTGGCGCGCCTTCCAGCACCTGGAAAAGCGCTACTTCGAGCCCGGCGACGACTTCGGCGTCTGGCAGGCCTTCGGCGGCGTGATGGGCATGGCGCTGTGCAACGACCGCCGCTGGTCCGAGACCTATCGCGTGATGGGCCTGCAAGGCGCGGAAATGATCCTGCTCGGCTACAACACACCGGTTCACAACCCGCCGGCCCCCGAGCACGACGACCTGTCGATGTTCCACAACCACCTGGTCATGCAAGCCGGCGCGTACCAGAACGGCACATGGGTGGTCGGCGTGGCGAAGGCCGGCAAGGAAGAAGGCTGCGAGATGATCGGCGGCACCAGCATCATCGCGCCGTCCGGCGAGATCGTCGCGGCTTGCTCGACCAAGGGCGATGAACTGGCAATCGCCCGCTGCGACCTGGACCTGTGCCAGTCGTACAAGAGCACGACCTTCAACTTCGACCGGCACCGCCGCCCCGAGGCCTACGGCCGCATCACGAGCCAGCGCGGCGCCACGCCGCCGCAGCCCGTGGCCGCATAGCCGCACGCGCTAGTCGCCCCTCTCCAAATCTAGAAAGAAGAACACGATGCAGGCGCCTCCGGGCGCCCGCAGGGGGGCGTTTTTGTCTCACCAAATCCAAAGGAGGAACATAGTGAGCGATTCAATGCATTCCGCGCAGACCCTGCGCAATCCCGCAACGAACACTGCGACGACGGACACGATGCAGGCGTACGACAACGCGCTCTATCGCAAGGTGGCATGGAGACTGCTGCCATTCCTGATGGCCTGCTACATCGCGGCCTTCCTGGACCGCGTCAACGTCGGCTTCGCCAAGCTCCAGATGCTGGACCAGCTCAAGTTCAGCGACACGATATACGGCCTTGGCGCCGGCATCTTCTTCATCGGCTACTTCCTGTTCGAAGTCCCGAGCAATGTGCTGATGCACCGCATCGGCGCGAAGAAGACGCTCGCGCGCATCATGATCCTCTGGGCCTGCATCTCGGCCTGCATGGCGCTGACCAAGACGCCGACTCAGTTCTACATCCTGCGCTTCCTGCTGGGCGCGGCCGAGGCCGGCTTCTATCCCGGCATCATCCTGTACCTGACGTACTGGTTCCCGTCGCACCGCCGCGGGCAGGTCATCGCAGTCTTCATGACAGCCGTGCCGTTCGCCGGCATCCTCGGCGGCCCGCTGTCGGGCTGGATCATGGAGAGCCTGCACGACCACCATGGCTTCGCCGGCTGGCAGTGGATGTTCCTGATCGAAGCGATTCCGTCGATCGTGCTGGGCCTGGCCGTGCTCTGGTATCTCGACGACCGCATCACCGACGCGCGCTGGCTCGACACCGCCGAGAAGAACCGGCTCGCACACAACATTGCGGCGGAGAAGACGACCAAGGTCGATCACGTATCGCTGCTGACGCTGTTCCGTGACCGCCGCGTGATCCACATGGCGCTGATCTGCTACTGCACGGTATCGAGCCTGTCGGGCCTGGCCTTCTGGATTCCGTCGGTGATCCGCTCGACGGGCGTGGTGTCGTTGCTGGACGTGGGGCTGCTGACGGCGATCCCGAACGCCTGTGCGGTCGTGTCGATGATCCTGGTATGCCGGCACTCTGACCGCACTCGAGAGCGCCGCTGGCACATGGTCATCCCGTTCCTGGTCGGCGGCGCCGGCCTGACGCTCAGCACGCTGTTCAGCCACAACCCCACGTTCGCGGTGGCGATGCTGTCCGTCGCGGCCGCTGGCTGCATGGTCTGCTCGCCGCTGTTCTGGAGCCTGCCGACCGCATTCCTCGAAGGCCGCAGCGCCGCTGCCGGCATCGCCGCGATCAACTCGTTCGCCGGTCTGGCCGCCTTCGCCAGCCCCTACGCGATCGGCTGGATCAAGGACCTGACCGGCTCCACCGACTGGGGCATGTACTTCCTCGCCTCCTTCACCGTGATCGGCGCGCTGCTGGTGCTGCGCGTGCCGGCAACGCTGGTCAACCGCTGATTGCACAGGACGTACCACGATGAACAACCAGACAGACAATCTCAGCGACGTCATTGCGCTGACGCGCGAGATGGTGCGCATTCCGAGCCTCTCCGGCCGCGAAGGCGACGTGGCCGCGCTTCTGGCGCGCCGCATGACCGAAGCCGGCTTCACATCGGTCACGACAGACGGCAACGGCAGCGTGCTCGGGCTGATCGGCCCGGAGGACGCCGAGGTGGCCCTGCTCTTCGACGGCCACATGGACGTCGTCCCCGTCACAGGACAGTGGCGCTTCGACCCGTTCGGCGGCACGATCCATGACGGCCGGCTGTACGGGCGCGGCACCACCGACATGAAAGGCGGCATCGCCGCGGCCATCTGCGGCGTGGCGGCCGCCGCGCGTGAACGGCCGCTGCGCCGCCGCATCGCCGTGTCCGCCAGTGTGCTCGAGGAGATCATCGAGGGGCACGCGCTGGCATCGGTACTCGACCGTTGCCAGCCGGCGGCCGTGGTGATCTGCGAGCCGTCGAAGCTGCAGATCAAGCGCGGGCAGAAGGGCCGGCTTGAGATCCTGCTGACGTTCCACGGCAAACCCGCCCATGCGGCGACGCCCCACCTTGGCGTGAATCCGCTTCAGGCTGCCGCGCGCGCATTGACGGCGCTCGAAAGGCTGAATCTGCCGACCGACCGCGTGCTCGGCGCCGCACTGCTCGTGCCGACCGATATCGTCTCGGCGCCCTATCCTTCGATCTCGATGATCCCGACTTCGACCACGATCCGCTTCGATCGCCGCACGCTCGATGGCGAGACGCGCGAGGACGTGCTTGGGCAGATCGACGCCTGCCTGCGCACAGCGGGCCTGCACGATTTCACGCTGGCCGTGTCGGATGACGAGGTGCGGACGTTCACCGGCGAATCGGCGCGGCCGACGCGCTGGCTGCCCGCGTGGCAGCAACCGGACAGCACGCCGCTCGTGCAGGCCGCCACGCGAGCCGTCACGCAAGCCGGCCGCTCCCCGCAAGTCGGCACCTGGGCGTTCTGCACGAACGGGTCCGAGTCTGCGGGGCGGCGCCGGATTCCGACCATCGGACTCGGTCCGGGGTGTGAAGAGGATGCGCACACCATCGATGAATCAATCGCGCTTGAACAGCTGGATGGTGCGCGGGAGATCTTTCGCAACCTGGTGTTGGAGATGGCGTGATGGCGCGCGGCGCTTGCATGAAGCGCCGCGTCATCCCCCGCCCTGGTGAAAGCGGCTGGGCCGCAGCGCCCGCCAAGAGCGATAACCTGGCCCCCGACCAGAAGCTTCCACCGACTACGCCGGCGAAACAGCCGCATCTGCCGAGATGCGATAACTGATTCCCCAATCCTACGAAAAACCATCTCAATGTGCATTGGGGAGGTACCCGATTCCCGGACATCCGCGCCAGCAGTAGCCTGCCCTCTTGGCACACCACACAGGAGAAGATCCCAATGCCCGGCCGTTCCCGTCCCATGAAGTCACCGCGCTCATCACGCCCTGCCTTGCTTGCTCTGACGATTTCGGCCACGGCCGGCCTGCTCTCCGCCTGCGCAGCCAATCTGCCCGGCCAGTCGGCCAAGGTGCCCGAACTACGCCCCGGCATTCCCGCAGGCTACCTGGCGCCGGATGCCCGCCCCGACAGCCTGGCGCTGGTGCCGCAGCCGCCGGCGGCCGAGTCGGCGGCCTTCGCGCTGGACAAGGACACGGCAAAGCTGGCCCAGACCCAGTGGGCGAAGTCCGGCTCGGCGCGCTGGAAGCAGGCGCAACTCGACGCGGATCTTAGCTTCCCGGCCGCAGCAGGCGCCTTTTCCTGCGCAGTGAACGCGCCCATCAGCGAGACGCAGACGCCGCGCTTGTACATGATGCTGCGGCGCACGCTGGTCGACGCAGGCCTGGCGACCTACCGCGCGAAGGACCGCTACAACCGCACGCGCCCGTTCGTGGCGACGAGCACGTCATCGTGCACGCCCGCTGATGAAGCCAAGCTGGCCAAGGACGGTTCCTACCCTTCGGGACATAGCGCCGCCGGATGGGCATGGGCCCTCGTGCTGACGGAAATCGCTCCCGATCGCGCCGACGCCATCCTGATGCGCGGGCGTGCCTTCGGGCAAAGCCGCATCGCCTGCAACGTGCACTGGCAGAGCGACGTGAACGAAGGCCGCATGATCGCGGCGGCCACGGTAGCGCGTATGCATGCCGACCCGGTATTCGAGGCCGACCTGTCAGCCGCGCGCGATGAGTTGGCCAAGGTGCACGCCCAAGGACTGCCGCCGAACCGGGACTGTGCCGCAGAAGCTGCCGCGCTGGCGACAAACCCCTAAGGCATTGGCACATACGCGCCGGCGTCGGCCGACGCCGGCTGCGCTCGCCATGTGCCACGTTGCCGAGCGCGCAAGGCTCGAGGTGCACATCACTTCTCTTCCCTGAAAACAGGGATGTGGTGCCGCAGTCATCCGGAACGGGTCCCACGCCCGATGTGGCCCGAACTCCGTTGACGGTCGAGTCAGCCAAGGTACGCTAAAATCAGCACACCTCGCTCCTGCGCCGATAGCGAGCGCAAGCGTGCGACCGCTGCAGCCGCTCATCGCGCAGGCCGCTTCCATTCGCGGAGAACGAATGATCGATACGAACCTCGGCGGCCCGTCTTCGGGTGCAGACTGGGCGTCAGGCGAAATGGCCGAGCGCATCCGCACGTTCGACTGGTCTGCGACACCGCTCGGCGCCATCGAGTCATGGTCGCCGACCTTGCGGTCCATGATTCGCATCATGCTGGCCAACCGCTTTCCCCATATCCTTTGGTGGGGCCCCTCCTACGTCCAGTTCTACAACGACGCCTATCGTCCGATTCCCGGTACCAAGCACCCGGAACGCGCGCTGGGCATAGCCGCCAGCGAGTGCTGGCCGGAGATCTGGCACGTCATCAAGCCGCTCATCGACCGTCCGTTCCATGGTGGCCCCGCGACCTGGGACGACGACATCTTCCTGGAAGTCAATCGCCATGGCTTCCGCGAGGAGAGCCACTTCACGATCGCGTACAGCCCTGTTCCCGACGACACGGTGGCCAGCGGCATCGGCGGCGTGCTCGCGACGGTTCACGAGATCACCGAAAAGGTCATTGGAGAACGGCGGCTCACCGTGCTGCGCGATCTGGGCGCGCGCATGGCCGACGCAAGGACAGCCGACGACGCTTGTGCGATCGCGGCCGAGGTTTTCGCCGCGCACGACAAGGACGTGCCCTTCGTGCTGCTGTACCTGACCGATCCTGCCACGCACGTCGCCACGCTCGCGGGCGCGACGGGAATCGAACCAGGCAAGGATATTTCGCCGCTGACTGTTGACCTGCGCAACGCACTACCGGGAGGCTGGCCGCTTCGCGAGGCAATGCGTGACGGTGCCGTGGTCTTCACGGATCTGCGCACCAGCTTCGCAGCCGTGCCGGCGGGACCGTGGGACGATCCGCCGGATTCCGCGTTTGTCACCACGATTCCCGCGAGCCGGCTCAGGGAGCCCGCGGGTTTCATGGTGGCGGGCCTCAGTGCGCGACTGAAATGGGACCGGCACTATCAGGACTTCCTGGAACTGGCGAAAGCCCAGATCGCTTCCGCCATCAACAATGCGCGCGCCTACGAGGAAGAAAAGCAGCGGGCCGAAAAGCTGGCCGAACTCGACCGGGCCAAGACGACGTTCTTTTCCAACGTGAGCCATGAGTTCCGCACCCCGCTGACGCTCATGCTCGGGCCGGTCGAAGACCTGCTGATGCGCAGGAGCGATGAGCTTTCCGCAGCGGCGAAGGAGGATCTTGCTGTTGTCGGCCGCAACGGTTTGCGGCTGCTGCGGCTGGTCAACTCATTGCTCGATTTCTCGCGCATCGAGGCAGGCCGCATGCAGGCCACGTACGAACCGACTGACCTCGCACGCTTCACGGAGGAACTCGCCAGCCTGTTCCGGTCGGCATGCGAGCGTGCCGGGCTGACACTGACCGTGGATTGCGACACCTTGCCCGAACCGGCCTTCGTCGACCGCGCAATGTGGGAAAAGATCGTACTGAACCTGCTGTCGAACGCGTTCAAGTTCACGCAGGCAGGCCGCATCGCGGTCAGCCTGCGGACCATTGGCGACAAGGCGGAACTGCGCGTTGCCGATACGGGCACGGGCATCCCGGCGGACGAACTGCCACGCATCTTCGAACGGTTCCATCGCGTGCAAGGCACCCACGGCCGCACGCACGAAGGCGCCGGGATCGGGCTGGCGCTGACGCTGGAGCTTATCAAACTCCACGGCGGCACGATACGCGCCGACAGCACCCCTGGTGCCGGCACCACATTCATTGTCGAGATTCCGATGGGCAAGGCGCACCTGCCGGCCGACCGCATCGGCGCCCATGACGACGCCATCGGGACGTCGACCGACCCGCGGCCGTTCGTCGAGGAAGCCCTGCGCTGGTTGCCGCACGGTGCGCCTGCCACAGCCCCGGCCCATGCGCCGGCTGCCGACAGGGCCCCGGAGGCCCTGCCGCACGCGCCCGGCGCGGGCCGCCCGCGTATCCTGGTGGCCGACGACAACGCCGACATGCGGCAATATCTGGCTCGCCTGCTCTCCAAGGACTACGAGGTCGAACTGGCCAACGACGGGCAGGACGCCCTGGCGCGCATCCACGCTCGCAGTGTCGAACTGCTTCTCACCGACGTGATGATGCCGGGCCTGGATGGCCTTGGCCTCTTGCACGCCCTGCGCACGGATCCCAAAACCGCCGACCTGCCCATCATCATGCTGTCGGCGCGAGCTGGAGAAGAAAGCCTGGCGGAGGGCGTCGAAGCCGGTGCCGATGATTACCTGACCAAGCCGTTCAGTGCGCGCGAGCTGCTCGCTAGAGTCGGCACGCACGTGAAGATGGCGCGCTTCCGCCGCGAAGCGCTGGAGGCGCTGCGCCATCGCGGCAAGGCATTGCGCGAGGCAGACCGGCGCAAGGATGAGTTCCTGAACATCCTCGCGCACGAGTTGCGCGGGCCGCTGGCGACCATCAGCAATACCGCGCATATCCTCGGGCAGTCCCGCACGGACACCGAACTGGCGCGCGATGCGCAGAAGAGGATCGAGCGGCAACTGCGGCATCTCGTGCGCCTGGTCGACGATCTGCTCGACACCAACCGCATTACGCAGGGCAAGCTGCAACTGCACATCGAACGCGTGGAACTGCAGGCCGCCATTCGCGACGCGATCGAGACGTGCAGGCCGCTGGCCGAAGAACTCGAGCGCGAGGTGACGCTCGACGTCCCCGCGGAATCCATCTGGCTCGATGCGGATCCGGTGCGCCTTGCGCAGGTAATCGGCAATCTGCTCAGCAACGCGTACAAGTACACGGAGCATGGCGGACACGTGTGGCTCAGCGTCGAACCGCGCGGCGACGAAGTGCTGTTGCGCGTGAAGGACGATGGCGTCGGCATCCCTGCCGCCGCCCTGCCGTCGATCTTCGACCTTTTCATGCAGGTTCGCTCATCGCTGAACCGGGCACGCGGCGGACTGGGCATCGGCCTCGCGCTCGTCAAGCGCCTGGTCGACATGCACGGCGGGCAGGTCGAAGGCTTCAGTGACGGCCCGTCGCGCGGCAGCGAGTTCGTGGTGCGGCTGCCAATGCCGGTCGGCGCCGTCGGCGGCGCAACGGTGATCCATCCGCCCGCCGCGAACGCGGCCGCCACCGCGGCATTGCAGATACTGGTCGTCGACGATGACCAGGACTCGGCCTGGTCGCTGGCGGCGCTGCTCGACACGTGCGGCCATCGGGTCCAAACCGCCCACGATGGCTTCGAGGCGATTGCAACGGCCGAACAATACCGTCCCGATGTGATCCTCATGGATATCGGCCTGCCCACCATCACCGGCCACGAAGCCGCGCGCCGGATCCGCGCCGAATCGTGGGGCGTGGACATCGTACTGATTGCCGTGAGCGGATGGGGGCAGGAAGAAGACCGCCGCAGGTCCGACGAAGCGGGCTTCGACGCCCACCTGGTCAAGCCCGTCGACCTCGATGCCCTGCTGGGACTGCTGCAGCGGCGCAGGGATTCCGCGGCAGGTTAGCTGGACAAGTTGCCGCGTTCCAACGCTTCTTGCAATCCGGGGCGTCTCGCCGATACTTGGACTCGGACTGCCCGCATCAGCCAGATACCCATCGCAGCGCAGCATTGATCCACCGGAGATCGCCATGGCCGTGCTTATCCGCAAGCCCATGAGTTGGCCCGCAGTGCGTCCGTATCTGCCGGGCGTGCTTATCAGCGCGGTGGTGACTGTGGCGGCGATGTCTCTCGCCGAGCACTACCATGCCCCCGTGATGCTGTTCGCGCTGCTGCTTGGCATGGCCCTCAACTTCCTGTCGCAGGAAGCCTCGAGCGCGATCGGCATCGAATTCAGTGCCAAGCAGGTGCTGCGCCTCGGCGTGGCCCTGCTCGGGCTGCGCATCACCGGCGCGCAGGTCGTGGCGCTCGGGTGGCAATCCGTAGCCATGATCGTGCTGGCGGTCGCGCTGACGATCGTCTGCGGCATCCTGCTGGCACGGCTGATGGGCTTCCAGATGTTCTTCGGCTTGCTGACCGGCGGCGCCGTGGCCATCTGCGGCGCTTCCGCGGCGCTGGCCTTGTCGGCTGCCATGCCGCAGCACCCGATGAAGGAGCGGGCGACCCTGTTCACGGTGATCGGTGTGAGCACGCTTTCCACGCTGGCGATGGTGCTCTACCCGATGCTCGCCAATTTTCTGGCGCTGAACTCCGTGCAGGCCGGCGCCTTTCTCGGCGGAACGATTCACGACGTGGCGCAGGTGGTGGGCGCCGGCTACAGCATCTCGCATGAAGCCGGCGACGCGGCCACGCTGATCAAGCTGATGCGCGTCGCCATGCTGTTGCCCGTCATTGCGCTCGCCGCGTGGCTTTCGCAGCGCCACCAGCGCGCGCAAGGCGAAACCAGCACCGGTCCGCGCCCCCCGCTGCTGCCCTGGTTCGCCGTGGCGTTCGCCGTGCTGGTGGCGATCAACAGCACCGGCTGGCTGCCGCCGGTGGTCGTGAAGGCCGGTCAGACGGCGTCTCAGTGGTGCCTCGTCATGGCCATGGCCGCGATCGGCATGAAGACGCACCTGAGGGAAGTCCTCACGGTGGGCTGGAAGCCCATCGTGCTGATGGTGCTGGAGACGGTGTTCCTCGCCGTGCTGTTCTACGGCATGCTGGTCTGGTTTCAGCCGTAGCTTCATCGCGTATGACTGCGGGTCTGATCGAACTGGATCAGGCCCTCAGGTACGCGCAAAAGGCCCGGGTCAGTTCCTCGTCGAATTCCGCGCTCGACAGGCGCAGCGGTCCAGGGTTGTTCAGGATCGCATTGATGATGCTGCCGATGGCGAACTGAAACGCGATGCGGATCCGCCGCCGCAATGCGTCGGGATCGCCCTGCCCCTCGGCATACAGGGCTTCGAGCACGGGCACAGCGCGCTCGACAAAGCCCGCGCGCCGCTGCTTGACGCCCTGCCACGCTTTCCCGTTGATCTCCATGATCGTCGCGCGCAGCACGCCCTGATGACGGAGCGCGCCGCGCCGCACTTCCGACAGCAGCGCTCGAACCCCGGTCTGCAGATCGCCATCGGACGCTCCTACCACGGCCAGGCACGCCCCCATCCGGGTGTCGATATCTTCCGCCATCACGGCCTGCAAGGCCTCGAAAAAGGCCTGTTTGCTCTGGAACCGGCCGTAAAAGGCGCCCGTTGTGACGTGGGCGGCGGCGCAGATTTCCTGGTTGGTGATGCTGTCGAGCGCGCGCTCGCGCAGCAATTCGCGGCCGGCCTGAAGAAGCGCTTCGGTGGTACGGCCGGCACGGCCGTACCGGGGCGGCTTGAAGCCTTGCTGGCCTTCCAGCGCGGCAAGTGGGTCCTGAGGCATAAGTTTCGACATGGTTTTCCCTAGCCACCCAACGCATTGGTTGCGCCTCGGTGCATCGTCAGCCAAAAATATACTCGCTAATATAAATTGGAGACAAGGCATGAAAACGATTCACGCAGCAGACGGGACGATCACAGCCCCGGCCGTGGTGTCCCGCAGCGCCCTGCAGTCCGCCTTCACGCTGACGCGCATTTCACCGGCACTGGGTGCCGAAGTCGGCAATATCGACCTCAACGTACCGCTCGACGACGACACCATCGCGGCCCTGCGGCGCGCACTGGTCGAGCATAAGGTCCTGGTGTTCCGCGATCAGGACATCACGCCGTCACAGCATGTGTCGCTGGCGCGGCGCTTCGGCGAACTGGAAGTGCATCCCGCCTTTCCGCACCATGAGGAGTTCCCGGAACTGGTGCTGCTCGGGGGCGACGACAAGAAGCCGGCGATGGAGAACGGCTATCACAGCGACGTGTCGTGGCGCGAGATCCCGTCGATGGCGTCGATGCTGCGTTGTGTGCAATGCCCGGAGATCGGCGGCGACACGGTCTGGGTCAACATGGCGCTTGCTTACGAGAAGTTGCCGGAGCACCGCAAGCAGCAGATCGAGGGACTCTTCGCCGCGCACGACATCCTGCCCGCATTCGGCGACAAGATGACGCCGGAACAACGCAAACAGTTTCCGCCCGCGATCCATCCCGTCGTGCGCACGCATCCGGAAAGCGGCGAGAAGATCCTCTACGTGAACGGCGCCTTCGTCACGCACTTCTTGAACTTCCGTTCGCGCAACGCGGTGCGCGGGGCGTTCGAAGGCCAGTCCGAGAAGCATGACCTGATGGAGTACCTGCTGCGTCAGCCTGCCATCCTCGAGTACCAGATGCGCCTGCGCTGGCGGCCCAACACCATCGCATTCTGGGACAACCGCTCGACCCAGCACTACGCTATCCAGGACTACTTTCCTGCCGTACGCCGAATGATGCGCGCCACGATCATCGGCGATCGTCCGTTCTGAGCCAACGCATCAACCGGGAGACTCATATGAAATGGAAGCTGCTCGTTGGTATCGCCGCCATGGCATTGAGCCTGGTGGCCAGGGCCGATACGTACCCCAGCAAGCCGATCACGTTCATCGTGCCGGTGCCGCCGGGCGGTGCGACGGATGCGCTGGCACGGACCATGGCCGAGGCGATGAGCAAGAGCATGGGCCAGCCCATCATCGTCGACAACCGGCCGGGAGCGGGTGGCACAATCGGCACGCAGGCCGTCGCGCGCGCCGCGCCTGACGGCTACACGGTGCTCTTTGCGACGTCGGCGCCCATCCTGACCGCGCCGTTCCTGTACGCGAAGCTGCCGTATGACGCGAAGCGCGATCTCAGCTTCATCTCCCAGGTCTGCACGGGCCAACTCGTGTTCGCGGTCAATCCGCAGAAGGTGCCGGCAAAAACGGTCAAGGAGTTCATCGCGTGGGCCCAGCAGCACAAGGGCGCCGTGACGTATGGTTCCTATGGCGTGGGCTCGTCGGCGCACCTGATGGGGTCGTATCTGAGCCAGACCCAGAAGCTCGACATGACGCACGCGCCGTACAAGGGCGAATCGCTGATGGTGCAGGACCTGATCGGCGGGCAGATCGACTGGGCGATCGGCACCGTCGGGGTGATGGCCCCCTACCTGCAGAACGGACGCCTGCGCGCGCTGGCCGTGATGGGGGACCGGCGGCCTGCCGAACTGCCCAACGTGCCGACCATGACAGAGGCGGGCTTCCCCGATCCGGAATACCGGCCGGTCGGCGGCGCCGTGCTGCTCGGCCCTGCCAACTTGCCGCCGGCCATCCTGAGCCGGCTTGAACAGGAAGCGCGCGCAGCGGTGCAGACCCCGGAAATGAAGGCGCGCTTCCAGCTCTACGGCATGTATGCGCAGGGCACGACCTCGGCCGCATTCCGGCGGGACTTCGATGTGATGCTGCCAGTCATGGAACGGCTGATCCGCCAGTCTGGCGCAAAAGTCGAATGACGTGGCTGGCTGACGGGCTGATCGTTCTGGCCGGCGCGGCCATCGGCGCGACATCGATCGGCGGCGTGCTCGTGGTGCCGGTGCTGACCGGCATCGCGGGCTTGCCGCTGGCCGAAGCGGTGGCCGCCTCTAGCCTCGCGTTCGTGCCGGCCGGGCTGCTTGGCTGGCGTGCGGCGCGCGTCCAGGCCGGGCTCCATGCCACGCCGTGGGCGCTCCATGCCACGGCGCTGTCCGGCGCCGTGTGCGGTGCGCTGCTGGTCCATGTGGTACCGACCAACGGTGCTGACCTGTGGCTGGCTGCGCTGGCGGCAGTCTCTGGTTTGTACGGGCTGGCATCGCTCATGGCGGCACAGGGCGAGCGCCCGATGCCGGCTACGGCGATGCTTGCCGTAGTCGGGTTCGCTGTCGGACTCGGTTCCGCGCTGTCCGGCACAGGTGGCCCCGTGCTGCTGCTGCCGCTATTGCTTCTTCGGCGCACGGCGACGGCGCCGGCACTTGCGGCGGCATTGGCCATCCAGCTTCCGATTGCGCTTGCCGCAAGCGCCGCGCACTGGTTTGGTGGCCATCTGCCGCTGGCCCTCGGCCTGAAGACAGGCGCCCTGGTGACCGCCGGTGCCCTGGCGGGACGCTTCCTCGCCCGCAAGATGCCGGCACGGGCCCTGCGCGGCAGTGCATCGCTTTGCCTGCTCGCCGTGGCCGCGTGGTACGCCGTCCGATGAACGACCTGATCATGTCGAATCCCGCAGATCTGTCCGCCACCGCATTGCTGGCGCTTTACGCCCGGCGCGAACTGTCGCCAGTCGAGACGCTCGACGCCATCCTGCATCGCGTGGCCGAACGCGATCCTGCCTGCAATGCGTTCCGATTCATCGATGCAGACGACGCGCGCGAACAGGCGCGCGCGTCGGAACGACGCTGGCGGCGCGGTAAGCCGTGCGGCTTGCTGGACGGCGTGCCGGTGTCGTTCAAGGACCTGCTCCACGTGCGCGGCTGGCCAACGCGTCTGGGCAGCCTTGCCACTACCGATACGCCGCAGCCCGACGATTGCCCGGCCGCAGCGCGCCTGCGCGAGCACGGCGCCGTGCTGCTGGGCAAGACCAATACTTCGGAGTTCGGCACGAAGGGCATCACCGAAAGCGCGCTGGCCGGCATCACGCGCAATCCCTGGAATACGGCGCACACACCGGGCGGCAGCAGCGGCGGCGCGGCCGCCGCCACCGCGCTCGGGCTGGGGCCATTGCATGTCGCGACCGACGGCGGTGGTTCCATCCGCGCGCCATCGGCAGCCTGTGGCGTGTTTGGATTCAAGCCGGGCAGCGGACGCGTGCCCTGCTATCCGCCCGCGCATTCCGGCACGCTGTTCCACGTCGGGCCGATGGCGCGCACCGTCACGGACGCCGCACTGCTGCTCACCGCGATCAGCGGCCCCGACAGCCGCGACTGGCACGCATTGCCTTATGAGGATCGCGACTGGCGCACCGGCCTCGACGATGGCATCGCAGGCCTGCGCGTCGCCTACAGCCGCACCCTTGGCTACCTTCCCGTCGATCCCGAGGTAAGCGCATTGTGCGATGCCGCCGTCCGGCGCCTGATGGCGCTCGGTGCCATGGTCGAAGACGTGGACCCTGGCTTCGACAACCCGGCCCCGACGTTCCGCGTATTGTGGGATGCCGGCGTCGCGCGCTTTCTGCGCGACATCACGCCCGATCGCCTCGCGCTGATGGATCCGCTCCTGCACGAAGCCGCCGCACGGGGCCGCAATGTGGACGCCCTGGCCTATCTCGACGCGACCGAGCGCCGGCGCGAACTGGGCGTGGCGATGCGGCGCTTCCATGAGCGGTATGACCTGCTGGTGACGCCCACGCTCGCGTCGGCGCCACCGCGAGTGGGACAGCCCTGGTCCGCGCCGCATTGCCTGCCGTTCAATCTGACGGGCCAGCCCGCCGCCAGCGTGCCATGTGGTGTCACACGCGCCGGGCTGCCGATTGGCCTTCAAATCGTCGGCCCCAGCCACGCCGACGCCATGGTGTTGCGCGCTGCGCGCGCTTTCGAAACGACGTGCCGGTGGCCACTGTGGGCGCCGCGCGCCTCATCCCCGACCCGACAAGGAGATCAAGCATGACCGACATGGAAATCCGCGCCTTGATGGCCGCCTTCGCCAGTGCCTTTCGTGCCGGCGACGCCGATGGCGTAGCCGCCTGCCTGGCAGACGACTTCACGTGGCGCCTTCCCACAGGGACCGGCAATCCGCAAGGCGAGGTGCTGCAGGGCAAAGAAGACGTTCGCCGCTACTTGCTCGAACGCTTCGCGCGCGCGGCCGGGAGCCATGGCGACGTGGTCTTCTCGGACAGCCGCATGGAAATCTGCGGCGACGCCGTGCTTCTGCACTACCGCGTCAAGGGGACGATGGAGGATGGCCGGCCCGTTGACGCAATGGGGTTGGACTTGTTTCGCGTGGCAGATGGGAAGATGCAGATGAAAGATGCGTATTGGAAGCAGGTGGCGTGGCCTGCCTGATAGCCAAGGCTGCGAGGGGGCCGCTACGCGGCGCCACGGCGCTTGCCCATGCGAAGCAGGCGATCCGGCAGAAAGCGGCGCACGCTCTCATCGGGGAAGCGGACTTCCACCCATTCACTGGTAACTGACACCACCGTGCCTTTGCCGAACCGGCGCGCCTTTACCGTGTCGCCTTCGGCGAACGGCACGGCTGTCGCGCTGGCAGCCACCGTCTTCTCGCCGTCAGCCTCATGTGTGGCAGCCTCCGCCAAGCGCCGGCAACTGTCGCAGATGCCGCATGGTTCCAGGTCCTCGGATTCGCCGTAGTACTCGAGCAGCAGCATCCAGCGGCAACGCCCGCTGCGCGCGTAATCGAGCATCGCCTGCAGGGTTTCGCGGTCCTCACGACTGCGGGCCTCGTACAGGGCGGCGATGTCTTCGATGCTGTCGGCACTGCCATCGCGCAGCGAGAAGCGCCCTCGGCGATCGCGCTGCACGATGCCAAAATCGCCAAGCATCCGCATGCCTGACTGCAAGCGCCGCACACCGATGTGGGGAAGTGCCTCTCGCAACGCCGGCAGGACCGTTGGCGTGCCCCTGAGCGCCGTCACCATCTGCCGCAGGTCCGTCGCGGCCGGGTAACGGTTAGCAAGAAAGAACTGGTGGATGCGCTTGTCCTTCTCGTCGAACAGCAGCGTACAGCGCGCCAACCCGCCGTCGCGCCCTGCTCTTCCGGACTCCTGGTAATAGGCATCCAGGCTGCCGGGACATTGCGCATGAACGATGAACCGGACGTCGGGCTTGTCGATCCCCATGCCAAAGGCATTGGTCGCCACCATCACGTCCGCGCGCCCCGCCATGAAAGCGTCCTGCGCGTCGCGGCGTTGCACCGCGGTGCGCTGGCCGTGATACAGCGCGACGTTCATGCCTGCACCCCGCAGTGCATCGTACAACTGTTCCGCCAGCGCGACCGTCGCAGTGTAGACGATGCCTGCACCCCTCCTGCCGCTTCCACCGCTTCCACCGCTTTCGGCCGAAACCAGGCGGCGTACCGCATCAGGCCGCGTGGGCGCCTCCGACAGATGCTCGACGGCATAGACAAGGTTGGGCCGAAACAGCGGCGCACGCACGACACGCGGATGGCGCATGCCGAGGTGGTGCGCGATGTCCTTGACGACGGCGTCGGTCGCCGTGGCGGTCAGCGCCAGTACCGGCGGCCGCGACAGCGCCGACACGACCTCCCGCAATCCGAGGTATGCGGGCCGAAAATCGTGGCCCCATTGCGAAATGCAGTGCGCCTCGTCGACCACGAACAATGCAACGCGGTTGCGGCGCAGCGCTTCAATGACGGCCTTGCCTTCGAGCTGCTCGGGCGTCGTCAACAGGATGCGCTCGCCGCCGCGCGCGAGACTGTCCAGCGCCGCGTCGCCCACGGCACTGTTGACCACCGCGGGCGGCAAATCGAGCTGGTCCAGCTTGCCGGCCTGATCCTGCATCAATGCGATCAGCGGCGATATCACCACCGTCAGGCCGTCCAGTACGCGGGCAGGCAGCTGGAAACACAGCGACTTTCCACTCCCGGTCGGCATGACAGCGATCGTGTCGTGGCCCTGCAGCACGCTGGCCAGGACGTCAGCCTGCCCGGGGCGCAGGCGTGCGACGCCAAACTGATCCCGCAGGATCTCCATGATGTCTGGCGGCAGCGTCTCGGGCATGGGCGTTCGGCGACAGTATCTTCGTTCCCGAGCAATATCCGTGCCGTTCGAAAGTTGGCGCACGCCGTGGGCAGTACGGGCCGATTCCCGCTTTTTGCCTGTGTCGCCGCCCAGACTTACATCCGGTCCTCGTGGCCGGCAGACAACGAAACATCGGTTATCCTGCGCGGACCGCGCTTCTTTCACCGTTCGCAGGCACCACGGCCAGCCCAACTGCACAGCCGAACGGCACGGTTACCCATGACCCATAGCATCGATCAAAGCCCCGCTTCCAATGCCCTGACCTCCTTCTTCTGGAGTGGCGACGCCATCCGCAGCCGCAGCGTGAGCGACGTGGTGCTGGTCGGCGCTGTCGACGTGCCACCGCCACCGGCGCGTCTCGTCGCCGATTGGACACGCGAGCTGTCCCGCATGACGCTGGAAGCCGGCGACGTCGAAGCCATGCCGCTGGCGCGAGCCCGAACCCGCTGGCCGGAGTATTCGCAATGCGTACGGGCGGCCGACGACTGGACGAGCACGCTTGGATTACCTGGAGTCCTTGCCTCCAGCGACGTGGCGCTCATGGTTTGCCGCGGCGCGCGATATCACCATGACGGCGAGCAGTATGGCGGCGCGGCGTTCTGCAACCTCTTCCTGAGCGAGGACAAGGGGCAGGACGTACATTTCCCGTCGCTGGGCCTCCGCATTCCGCTGAGACGCGGTACCGTCCTGATCTTCGATACCTGCCAGCCGCATGCGGTGATTCCACGCGGTAGCAATGCTTTCGATGCGGCGGAGTTTCCGGACGACCAGGATTGCACGCAGCTATTCCTGACCTGGGAGCTTCCCATCGAAGATGCCCGCGTCACCAAGGCACTCGATATCTCGTTCGACATCGATCCTTCGGCAGCAATGCGACTCGATGAGGAGCAGGTTCGACGCGATGGCGTGAGGGTCAGCGTCCGCCCCGACTCGGGGTTGTGGTACAGGGCGGAGTAGCCACGTTCAGCGTCAGGCAAGGCACGTTATCGTCGATATCGGCGTTGCGTGAATCGACGTTAGCGTCGACGATCCCAGTCGAACTTCGCCGGCTCGCCGCGCAGGAAGGCCTGCACCGCCTCGCCGTAATACGGCGCCGCTGCGGCCACGGCCTGCGCATGGGCCTCCACCGCCAGCATCGTGTCATACGGCGCTTCGAACGTGCCATTGAGCGCGTTCTTGGTCAAAGCCATGGCTTCCCGGGGCCCGTCAACGAAGCGCGCGGCGAACCGGCGCGCGTCTTCGGCCAGCGCATCGGCCGAGTGGATCGCATGCACGATGCCGAGCTTGTGCGCCTCCGCCGCGCCAACGCGGCGCCCGGTCAGCATCAACTCCTTCGCCATGCTTAAGCCCACCGTTCGCGGCAGCGAGTACATCGCTCCCATGTCCGGTACCAGCCCGATTTTCACAAAAACCATCGAGAACGATGCGCGTTCCGAAGCCAGCACGAAGTCCGCGGTGAGCGCAATCGAGAAGCCGGCTCCGGCAGCCGGACCATCCACCGCGGCAACGACAGGAACCTCGAGGTCGCGAAGCCGCCGCAGCCAGCCCTGACCACGTTTCACACGCCGGCGCATGGCTTCCGGCTGGTGCGCCGCCAGGGACGGATCGTCGCGCATGGCCAGCAAAGACTTCAGGTCTCCGCCCGCACAGAAGCTTCCGCCCGATCCCGTAAGGATCAGCGCCCGGACACTGCGGTCGTCTTCGACGATATCGAGCATATCGACATAATCGTGCTTCAGTTCAGGTGTCAGCGCGTTCCGGATCTCGGGTCGCTGGTGCGTAAACTCGGCGATGCCATCGCGAATGCTTAGCGTGGTGTTCCGCAGGGTATGTTCCGTGGCTGTCATTGGCTGTCTCCTCACTTTGTAGGCGCCAGGCACCCTGCCTGGCGCGGCTTTTGTCGGGTATCTCGGAACTCGATATGGCAGGAATCAACCATGGTTTCCCGACACCGCGCCGGTTCGTCCCACCCGTCTCGGGTGGCGTGTCGCCCGCGCATTTCATATGAGCCAGATGATTGGCGGCAACGTCGATACGTCGCTCGGCAGCAGATACACGCGCTATATCGGGCGAGACAGCGAATGTATTTCCGATGCCGAATCGCCTGTCATAGCATTGGCCGGCCGCGCCCTCGACGGCGCTGGCGATCACCACGAAAAGAAGGCTGAGGAGACACATGGATTGGAGATGCATTGCACGGCGCTGGACGGCCACTTCGCTGCTGGTCTGCACAGGACTCGCGGCCACGCAACCCGCCACGGCGGCGGCAGCCGACAGCGACTACCCGAACCGTCCGGTCAAGCTGATCGTGGCCATGCCGCCGGGCGGTGGCCTCGACACCACGGCCCGATATATCGCCAAGGAACTGTCCGAGCGATTCCGCCAGCCATTCGTGGTCGAGAACCGGCCCGGTGGCAACAGCTTCATCGCCGCGAAGGCGGTATCGGGAGCGACGCCCGACGGCTACACGCTCTGGCTCAGCTCGAATTCGCCGATGGTGACGAATCCGGCGGTGTTCCTCAACCTGCCCTACGATCCCGTCAATGACTACACGCCGATCGCGCGACTCGTGCGACTGCCCCTTGTCATCGTGGTCCCGTCCACGTCGCCGCACAAGACGCTGGAAAGCCTGATGGCCGCAGGCCGCGCCGCACCGGGCAAGCTGACTTACGCAAGCGGGTCCGCGACGTATCGCGTCGTGCTCGAACTGGTCAACGAGCAGCACCACGTCAAGGCCAACGCCATCCCGTACAAGGGCACCACGCCCGCCATCACCGACCTGGCCGCCGGCAACGTGGACTACTCGATTGGCGAGATCAATGCGGTACTGCCTCTCGTGCGCAGCGGCAAGGTCCGGATTCTGGCCACCACGAGCGCGCGCCGACTCAAAGACCTGCCCGACGTGCCGACCGTGGCCGAGAGCGGCGCCCCAGGTTTCGATTTCGACGGCTGGATTGCGCTGTACGGGCCCGCAAAGATGCCGCCGAAGCTGGTCGATGCGCTGGCGCAAGCTGCGGACGCCGTCCTCAGGAAGCCGTCGACTGCCGCCGTGATCGACGCGATGAGCGGCGTCGTCTATCCCGGTGGACCCGCCGAACTAAAGTCCTTCCAGGCGGCCGAGTACGAACGCGCGCAGAAGGTTGTCAGGACCGCCAATATCCCACGCGAATAGCGCGGTGGCACGCGCGGCCGGTGACACGATATGCCGTGCCGCGCTGCCTTCGCCCACGCAGCGTCCTGTTTCGATACACGAGCTGTATTGCTCGACATACCAAAAGTATTTTTCCGTTTGCCGCAGCTTCCGTAGGATCGGGCCACACCCACTAGTGTCCGACAACAACGTGGCACCACAGCAAGGAGACTCCATGGCATTCGACGAGTTGAGGCGGCGCCTCATGCTGGCGTCACTGGCACTTCTCACTCTGCCAGCGGCGGCCCAGACCGCTTACCCGACCCATCCGGTCAAGATCATCGTTTCGCTGCCGCCGGGAAGCGGTGCCGACTCCACCGCGCGCTTTATCGCGCAGCGCCTGAGCGAGACGTTCCAGCAGCCCTTCGTGGTCGAGAACCGGCCCGGCGCAAACGGCTTCATCGGCGCCCGTGCCGTGGCATCGGCCGCGCCTGATGGCTACACGCTGTTCGTCGGCAGCAACTCGACCATGGTGACCAATGCGGCGTTGTTCAAGAGCCTGCCGTACGACCCGGTGAAGGACTTCGTGCCGGTGGAGCGCCTGGCCCGCTTTGCGATGGTGGTGGTTGTCCCGTCGACATCGCGATTCAAGAACCTGGGCGAACTTATTGAAGGCATCCGTCAAGCGCCCGGGAAGCTGAACTACGCGAGCGGAAGCGCGGGCTACCAGGTCTACACGGAGATGTTCCACGAACGCTTCCACCTGAAAGGCAATGCGATCGCCTACAAGGGCACCGCGCCCGCCATGACCGACGTAGCCGCCGGCAACGTGGACTACGCGATTGGCGAGATCAGCTCGGTCCTGCCACTGATCCGCGCAGGCCGCATCCGTCCGCTCGCCGTGACCGATTCGCAGCGGCTCAAGGATCTGCCGCAGGTGCCCACCGTGGCCGAAAGCGGCGCACCCGGTTTCGAGGTGACGGCGTGGACTGGCGTCTTCGCTCCCGCCAAAGTGCCGGAGAACATCATCAAGGCACTGTCCGACGCGGTGCGCCAGGCCATGCAGCAGCCTGACAGCGTGAAATTCATCGCCGGCCTCGGCGGCACCGTGGATCCGGGCAATCCGCGCGAACTGCGCAAGTTCCAGCTTGCCGAGATCGCGCGCACGCGCGAGATCGTCAAGAGCGCAACCATTCCGGTCGAGTAAGCGACCGGAGACAAAAAGGACGAGAGAAACCGCATGCAAGAGCAAAAGAAGGGACCGCTGGCCGGTGTCAGGATCATCGAACTGGCCGGCATAGGCCCGGGCCCGCTGGCCGGCATGATGCTGGCCGACATGGGTGCCGAAGTGCTGCGCATCGAGCGCCCCGGCGAGACGGATCTCGGCGTCAGGCGCGAGCGCCGCTTCGACCTGATGCTGCGCGGACGCAAGTCCATTGCGCTGGACCTGAAGGACCCGCAGGCCGTGGCTGCGGTGCTGGACCTCGTCGAGTCGGCCGATGCGCTGATCGAGGGCTTCCGCCCGGGCGTCACGGAGCGGCTGGGGCTTGGCCCCGATGCCTGCCTCGCGCGCAATCCGAAGCTGGTCTATGGCCGCATCACCGGGTGGGGCCAGACGGGTCCGCTCGCGCACACTGCCGGGCATGACGTGAACTACATCGCGCTGACCGGCGCGCTCAATGCGATCGGCCAGCGCGGCCAGCGACCCGCGATTCCGCCGGCTTATCTCGGCGACTTCGCAGGCGGCGGCATGTTCCTGCTGGCCGGCGTGCTCGCCGCGCTGGTGGAAGCGGGCAAGTCCGGTAAGGGACAAGTGGTGGACGCCGCCATCGTCGACGGCGCCGCCGCGCTCGGCAGCGTGTTCTTCGGGCTGGTAGCCGCAGGTCAGTGGAACCCGGAGCGCGGCACCAACGTGCTCGACTCGGGCGCGCATTACTACAACGTCTACCAGTGCAAGGACGGCGGCTGGATTTCGGTTGGCCCGATCGAGGCGCGCTTCTATCGTGACCTGCTGGACCGCATTGGCATCGACCCCGCCAGCCTTGGCGAACAACTCGACCCGGCCAACTGGGAAGCCGCGGGCAATCGCCTGGCGGAGCTGTTCCGGACGCGCACGCGGGACGAGTGGTGCGCACTGCTGGAGGGCACCGACGCCTGCTTCGCGCCGGTACTCAGCTATGAGGAAGCGCCGCAGCACGCCCACCTCAAGGCACGCGAGACCTTCGTCGAGATCGACGGCATCGTGCAGCCCGCCCCCGCCCCGCGCTTCAGCCGCACGCCATCGGCGCTGCCCACGGCGCCGCGCGCGCCCGACGTTCGCGATTACGCCCACACGCTTGCGGGCTGGCTGCCTGCCGCGCGGATTGCCGAAGTGCGCGCGCTCGCCGAGAAAGCCGACCGGGACTGAATACCGGCCAACCTGTTTTCACGACCAAAGACCATGAGCAATTTTCTTGATATCCGCCGCGATGGCCACGTCGCCATCGTCACCATGAACCGCCCGGAGACGCGCAACGCGGTCTCCGACAACGACGCCGTCGATGCACTGGTCGCCATGTGCGACGCGTTCAACCGCGACCATTCCGTGCGCGTCGTCGTGCTGACGGGGGCCGGCACAGCGTTCTCGTCTGGCGGCAACCTCAAGACGCTGCGTGCGACGTTCGGCAGCGAATCCGGTGAGCCGGTCAGCGCACGCTACGCCTATCGCGAAGGCATTCAGCGCCTGCCGCTCGCGCTGGCCAACCTCGAAGTGCCGGTGATTGCCGCGGTGAACGGCCCGGCCCTCGGTGCCGGCAACGACCTCGCCTGCACCTGCGACATCCGCATCGCTTCCGAGAAGGCCGTCTTCGCCGCCACGTTCGTGAAGCTGGGCCTGATCCCCGGCGACGGCGGCGCATGGCTGCTGCCGCGTGCCATTGGTGCATCGCGCGCGGCCGAGCTGTGCTTCACCGGCGACACCATCGACGCCGCCACGGCGCGCGAGTACGGGCTGGTTTCGCGCGTGGTACCGCACGAGGAACTGCTGCCGACCGCGCTGGAACTCGCGCACCGCATCGCCGCCAATCCGGGGCATGCGCTGCGCATGTGCAAGCGCCTGCTCAAAGAAGCCCAGCATGCGCGGCTCGACACCATTCTCGAAATGTCGGCCGGGTTCCAGGCGCTGGCGCACCATACCGCCGAACACGAAGCCGCACTCGATGGCTTCCTGGCACGCATCAAAGGCTGAGGAACGCCATGGAAATTCGCAATAACGTCTTCATTGTCACCGGCGGCGCGTCGGGACTTGGCGAGGCCACGGCCCGAATGCTGGCCGCCGCCGGAGGCAAGGTGGTCATTGCCGACATCAATCCGGCCGGCGAAGCCGTGGCCGAGGAGATCTGCGCACGCTTCGTGCGCTGCGATGTCGTAAGCGAGGCCGACGGCACGGCGGTCGTCAACGCTGCTGCAGCACTGGGCCGCGTGGCCGGGCTGGTCAACTGCGCGGGCGTCGCGCCGGCCTGCAAGACCGTAGGCAAAGATGGTCCCCACCCGCTCGACGTGTTCGAGCGCACGGTCCGCATCAACCTGATCGGCACGTTCAACATGGTGAGGCTGGCCGCTGCACAGATGGTGAACAACACACCGGATGCCGACGGCGAACGCGGCGTGGTCGTCAACACGGCGTCGGTAGCGGCGTTCGAAGGACAGATCGGACAGGCTGCGTACGCGGCCTCCAAGGGCGGCGTGGCCGCGATGACACTGGCCGTCGCGCGCGACCTCTCTCGCGACGGCGTGCGCTGCGTGACCATCGCCCCGGGCTTGTTCGAGACGCCGATGCTGCTCGGCCTGCCGGAAACCGTGCGCGATGCGCTCGGCAAGATGGTGCCCTTTCCGTCTCGCCTGGGGCGGCCCCCGGAGTATGCGAAGCTGGCCGCGGCGATCATCGGGAATCCGATGATCAATGGCGAGGTGATCCGGCTGGATGGGGCGATTCGGATGCAGCCGAAGTAATTCAGCGCGGCGCACTTCACCCAAGGCGCAAGGGCCGGCACATCATGCCGGCCTTTTGCTTTGCACCGCCGGACAATCCCTGATTGTTTAATCCGACCGTTCGGAGTAACCTACCGCCCAACGTAATACAAGAACACGGAGTACGGAGATGGATCTCCGCCAGATGAAGCAGGCCCTGGTGCTGAGCGAGACACTCAACTTCCACCGGGCCGCCGAACGGCTGCACATGGCGCAGCCACCACTCTCCACCGCCATCCGCAAGCTGGAAGAAGAACTGGGTGTCACCCTGTTCGACCGCCAGCCATCCGGCTTGTCGCTCACGTCCGCGGGCGAGGTGGTCCTGCGGCAGATGCGCAGTACGCTCTTCTTCGCCGATGAAATCCGCCGCGCAGCGCGTGAGGGCGAATGTGGCGAACAGGGTACGTTGCGCGTGGGATTCGTTGGCTCGTCGGTCTACTCGGTCATGCCCCAACTGATCCGTGCATTTCGTCTCAAGTATCCGCGAGTCGAACTGATCATCGAGGAATCGACGACCGTCGATCTGCTGCGCGCGGTCGAGGAACACTCGCTCGACGTGGCGCTCGTGCGCTACCCCGTGCTCGCGCAGACCAGTGCGCAGATCACCTTTCTGCGCCCTGACCCACTGGTGCTGGCCGTCAGCGCCGATTCGGCACTGGCCGGTCGGTCAAGCATCGACCTGTCGGAACTGGGCACGACGCCCTTCATTGTCTACTCGGAGTCGCGCGTCCCGGCCATGCATGCGATGACGATGTCGGCTTTCCACCAGGCCGGCATCCGCCCGCCGATCGCGCAGCAAGCCGTGCAGGTGCAGACGTTGCTCGCGCTGGTCGAAAGCGGGCTGGGGGTAGCGCTGGTGCCGGCCACGGCGGCGGGCTATGCTGGGAACGGGACTAGGCTGGTGCCACTGACGGGCCTGCCGGACAAGCTGAACTTCGGGCTGGCGCTGGCGACGCTGGGCGATACCAGCATCGCCACGACACGCAACTTCGTGGCGCTGGCGCAGGCCGTCACGCGGCCTGCTTCCTGACGGATCAGCGCTTCGCCGCGCGCCGCGAGATCAGCGCATCTACGGCCACGATGCGGTCGGCCGTGCAGATCAGCGGGTTGACGTCAAACTCTTCAATCGCATCGCGCTGGTCATGCGCGAACTCGGACAGCGCGGCGATGACTTCCGCCAGCCGAGCGATGTCCACACCCGCGGCGCCGCGGAATCCCTTCAGCAGGGCCACGCCCCGCAATTGCTCCAGCATGTCTCGCGCCTTCTGTGCCGACACAGGAGCCATTGCAGCCACTGTGTCCTGCATCAGCTCGACCATCACGCCACCAAGCCCGACGATCAGCAACGGGCCCAGATGCGGATCGACGCGCGCACCCACCAGGATCTCGACGCCGGCTGGCACCTGGCTTTGCACGAGCACACCGTTGATGCGGTCATCGGTGGTGACCTTGCGGGCATTGGCCATGACGTCGCGCCAGGCGGCGGCCACTTCATCGGCATTCTTGAGGCCGAGGCGGATCACGCCGGCTTCCGATTTGTGCGGGATAGCCGGGCTTTCAACCTTGAGCACCACCGGATAGCCGCAGGTTTGCGCAGCACGCACGGCATCCTGTTCGCTGGTCGCCAGCGCCTCTCCGACCACGGGCACGCCGTACGCAGCCAGTACATCCTTGGCTTCGCGTTCGGTCAGCGTATCGGCCGGCGCGGCAATAATGCGTTCGCGCGCGGCCGTGGCGACAGACGCGGTGGTGAGACGATCCGGCCGCGCGGCTTGCCGGCTCATGCGCCACGCCTCATGCTCATGCCATGCGCGCAGCGCGGCGAAGCAGTGCGACACCGAGCGGAACAGCGCGAGCCGCGGCAGGGCTTCCGCCTCCTGCGCGTCGGGACCTTCCAGCCAGTTCGACATCCACAGACCGCAAGCCATCTTGCCGTGCTTGACCGCCAGTTCGTTGAACACTTCGAAGCGGCGGCCATTGCCGTCGCCGGTCACGACCAGCGGCACGACGGCTGCGCCGTACTGTGCATCGGCAAATACCGCATCGCCGCAGCGGATGAACGAATCGAAGTTGTTGGTGGCCTGTGCGGTCAGGTCGCATGGATTGCGCGCCGCGCCAAAGTCCGGGATGTGGGCTTCAAGAATGGCACGCGTGTCGTCGGCTGGCTGCGGCAGCGGCACGTTGAACCGTTCCGCTTCGTCGGCCGCCACGATGCCTGCGCCGCCCGAGCCCGACACAATCGCTACGCCCGTGGCAACCGGCGCGGGAGCCTTGGCGAAGAACACCGTCGTCGGCACCAGCTGTTCCAGCGTATCGACCTGGATCACGCCAGCCTCGCGCAACGCCGTGGAATAGGCACGGTCCGACCCCGCCATCGATCCGGTGTGCGACATGGCTGCCGCGGCACCAAGCGCGCCGCGTGCCATCTTGTAGACCACCAGCGGCTTGCCTGCGGCGGCACACAACTCGGCCGCGCGGACGATGCGGCTCGCATCCGACAGGCCCTCGAACACGCAAGCAATCGCTGCGCACGCGGGGTCGCCGGCCAGGTAGGCGATCTGGTCCGTAACGTCCATATCGCACGCATTGCCGCACGAGAACACATGGCTGAACGCGGTGCCGTGGTTGGCGGCCTGCTGCAGCGCGAAGGCCAGTGCACCGGACTGGCTCACGAGCCCGATGGCATGCGGTGGCAGTTCGCCGGTGCGGGCCGGCAACGGCGTGAACGACACCAGCGCGTTGGTCACGTAGTTTGCATAGCCGATGCTGTTCGGGCCCAGCAGCGTGACGCCGCCTTCGCGGGCAATTGCCGTCAGCCGCGCCTGGTCTGCCGCTTTTTCCGGATTGCCGGTCTCGGCATAGCCCGACGCGAACAGCACGACGCCGCCGACGCCAAGCCGCGCGCATTCCTGCACGATTGGCTCGACCGTGTCGCGTGCGGTGGCAATCAGCACGCAGTCCGGCACTTCGGGCAGCGCTGACAGCGATGGATAGCAGACCTGGCCATTCACTTCCGCATAGCGGGGATTGACCAGATGCACCGTGCCCTGGAACTGCTTCAGGTTCGCCATCGAACGCCCGGCGAAGGAGCGTTCGTTGGAGGTGGCCCCAACCACGGCGATGCTGCGCGGGTGCAGCGCGCGCCGTAGCTGGTCATGGGTATAGAGCTTGCGCGACGACATAGTGCTTCAGCTCGCCAGGTGGAAGCCGCCGTTCACGCCGAGGTGCTGGCCGAGCACGTAGCCCGCAGCGTCCGACAACAGGAACGCGATCGGACCCGCCACTTCTTCGGGCTGCGCCCAGCGGCCCATCGGAATCTGCGCGAGGTAGGTATCACGGAAGCGTTCGCTGCGGATGGTTTCGGTCATCGGCGTCTCGACCATGCCCAGGCAGACGGTGTTGGTGCGCACGCCATACTTGCCCCACTCGCGCGCCGCGCTCATGGTCATGCCCAGCATGCCGGCCTTGGCCGACGCGTAGTTGATCTGGCCGATGGAGCCGCGACGCCCCGCTTCCGACGAGATATTGACGATCGATCCCTTGACCTGCTCGCCGGACTTGGCGCGCTCGACCAGGTGCGAGCCCACGGCTTGCAGCCACAGGAACGCGCCGGTCAGGTGGCATTCAAGGACCTGGTTCCAGGTCTGCAGTGTCATGTTTTCGATCATCGCGGCACGCACGATGCCCGCGCAGTTCACCAGGCCGTCCAGCTTGCCAAAGCGCGAGATGGCGTGTTCGATGGAAGCGGCGACGAAGTCAGGATCGGACACGCTGCCGATGTAAGCCTGCACGTGGTCGGGATTGGCCGCCGCGAATGCTTCCAGCGGTTCACGCTGCAGGTCAACGACGCATACCTTGGCGCCAAGATTCAGCGCCAGTTCGGCCGTGGCACGGCCCACGCCCTGCGCGGCGCCGGTGATGACAATGACTTTCCCCTTGAGGGACATGATTTCGGACATTGAAGGTCTCCTTGGTCGTAGTGGCTTCCCTTCCCGCGTGACGATGTGGGAAGGCTTGCAATGTGTAGCGTCAGTCCTGCCAGCCTTCGAGGCGGCGGGTGTGGTAGTGGATATCGCCGTGCAGCCGGTCGAACACGAGCACGCGGCGCAGGTAGTGGCCCACCGCGTACTCCTCGGTCATGCCGATGCCGCCGTGCATCTGAATGGCTTCCTGCGTAACCTGCCGCGCTGCCTGGCCGATATACGCCTTGGCCGCGTGCGCCTGCATATCGCCGCCGGCCAGGTCGTTGCGCCCGGCCAAGGCGAGCGCCAGCGAGAGCGACAGGCTGCGGCTCTGCTCCAGCGCCGTGAGCATGTCCACCGCGCGATGCTGCAGCGCCTGGTTCGAGCCGATGAACTTGCCGAACTGCTTGCGGGTCTTCAGGTACTCGACAGTGAGTGCGACGGCGGCATCCATCGCGCCAACCATTTCGGCGCAGGCCGCGTTGATACCGATGGCCAGGATGCGGGACAGGATCTCCGCGTTCGCACCGGGCAGCGGCTCGGCCACTGCCCCATCGAGATGGACATCCGCCACCGGCGTGCCGTCGATCAGGCGGTAGCCGTCGCGGCGCACGCCGCTAGCGCGGCCATCGAGGAGGAAGAGACCGACACCGTCGCCGACTCTCGCCGTCACCAGCAGGTAATCGGCCGATGCGCCATGCAGCACGCACGGCTTGGCGCCGGTCAGCGTGCCACCACCCGCTTGGACGGTGACGCGCCCCGCCACCGCCTCGTCATGCGCCCACGCCACCTGAACGGTGCCATCCGCGATGCGCGGCAGCAAGGCAGCCTTCTGCGCGTCGCTGCCCGCCAGCGCGATGGCAGTCGCGCCCATGACCGCGGTGCCGTGGTACGGCTCCAGGGACAAGTGTCGGCCAAGCGCCTCCGAGACCATCATGTGGTCCACGGCATCGCCGCCAAAGCCGCCCCATGCTTCGGGAATCGCGGCAGCAGGCACACCAAGTTCGGTCAGCTTCGCCCAGACCGCGGGCGCGTGCCCTTCCGCCGCGGCCACGTAGCGTTGCCGGTGTTCGAAGTCGTATTCATTCGCCAGCAGCCGGGACAGGCTGTCTTTCAGTTGCTGCTGGACATCGTTCCATTGGAGATTCATGGCAGGCTCAGCACGGTGGCCGACAGGATGTTCTTCTGCACCTCGGTACTGCCGCCGAAGATTGATACGGCGCGCGAGTACAGGTATGACTTGGTCAGCGTGGGGCCGCCGATGCCATCGGCGCGCAGCGCCGCGGGGCCGCTCATGCGGCAGATCACATCGGTAATGGCCTGGAAGATCTCGCTGCCGCGCGCCTTCAACATCGGCGACAGCTTCATGTCGGCGTGGCCGCCGTGCATGCGGAACTGGGTCACCTCGAGCGCGTGCAGATCGGCCTCGATCAGCGCGATGCGGCCGCGCCAGCCGGCCAACTCACGCTCCGGATGGCCTTCGCTTGCCAGCTTCGTCAGCAGCGCCTTCGCGCAGGCCACGCGTTCCTTGTTGCGGCCGATACCGGCGATGTACGCGCGCTCGTGTCCGAGCAGGAACTTCGCGTAGTCCCAGCCCTTGTTTTCCTCGCCGACGAGGTTGGTCACCGGCACGCGGGCGTTGTCGAAGAAGACTTCGTTGAGGCTGTGGCGGCCGTCGATGCTGATGATCGGGCGCACGGTGATGCCCGGCGATTTCAGGTCGATCAGCAGGAACGAAATGCCGGCCTGCTTGCGCACGGCTTCCGGATCGGTGCGTACGAGCGCGAACACCCAGTCGGAGTAATGCGCCTGGCTGGTCCAGATCTTCTGGCCGTTGACGACGTACTCGTCGCCTTCGCGCACGGCAGAGGTCTTCAGCGACGCCAGATCGGAGCCCGAGCCCGGCTCGGAGAAGCCCTGGCACACCTGGATATCGGCATTCAACAGCTTCGGCAGGAAATACTCACGCTGGGCATCGGAGCCGAAGTGGATGATCACCGGGCCGAGCATCGTGATGTTGAAGATGTGCGGGGGAGGCGCCGGTGCGGCGGCGCATTCATCGGCAAAAATCTGCTGTTTCGCCGCGTCCCAGCCAGCGCCGCCGAAGGCCGTCGGCCAGGCGGGCGCGCCCCAGCCGCGCCGGTTCAGCGCGCGCTGCCAGCGTTCGGTGTCGGTCTTGGAGGCGAAGCCACCGGCGCGCAGGCGCTCGCGCATGTCGTCAGGCAGGTTGGCGGCGATGAAATCGCGCACTTCCTGCCGGAACGCCTTGTGTTCGTCGGAGTAGAACAGGTCCATCGGATTCCTCGTCTCGCGTCAGCAGCCCTTGAAGACCGGCTGCCGCTTTTCGGCGAAGGCTGTCAGGCCTTCTTTCATGTCATGGGAGCGCTGGTGGTTGCGCAGTTCGAGCAGTTCATGCCGCAGGGCATCGGCCAGCGACTTGTCGGCGGCTTCGGCCACCACGCGTTTCATGCGCGCCAGCACCAAGGGGCTCTTCGTGGCCAGCAGTTCCGCGACGGCTTGCGCACGGGCGAGCAGTTCGGCATCGGCCACCACCTCGTTGACCAGGCCGTACCGCTCCATCTGCGCAGCGGTGAACGTGGCGCCCGTGAACAGCAGCCAGCGCGCCACGTTGGCGGGAATCTTGCGCGGCAGCACCGCGGCGCCGCCTGCGCCGGGAAAGACGCCGAAGTTCGAGTGGGCATCGCCTAGCTTCGCGGATTCCGCGGCGAGCACAAGGTCGCAGGCCATCACGGTTTCCAGCCCGCCAGCAAGCGCCAGCCCGTTGACGGCGGCGATGACGGGCTTCGGAAACACGCGCAGCGTGTCGACGAAGCCGACGACCACATCGAGGAAATCGGGTTCTCCCGTCACGACGGGCTCGGCCACTTCCTTGAGGTCGGCGCCCGCGCAAAACGCGCGGCCGTTGCCGGTCAGCACCACTGCTCGGACTTGCGGATCCTCGCGCCAGGCCTTGAGCTGCGCGGTCATGGCCGCAGCCATCTCGCGGTTCAGGCTGTTCATGGCCGCCGGGCGGTCCATGGTCATCCAGCCGACGGCGCCTTCGATACGGGATTGCAGGCTCATGGCATATCCCTCAGCAAAGTTCCACGCCGACTGCCACGGCCTCACCGCCGCCAAGGCACAGGCTCGCGAGACCGCGCTGGCCGCCGCGCTGCTTCAGCGCATGGAGCAGCGTGACCAGCAGGCGCGCACCGGTGGCGCCGACGGGATGACCGAGCGCGCAGGCGCCGCCGTTGACGTTGAGGCGGTCATGGCCAATGCCAAGTTCGTCCAGCGCGATCATCGTCACCACGGCGAAGGCCTCGTTGATCTCGTAGAGGTCCACATCGCGCGCGGTCCAGCCCGCCTTATCGAGCACGCGGCGCGCCGCATGCACGGGCGCATCGGCGAACTGCTGCGGCGGGTTGGCGTGCGTAGCGTGCGCAACGATGCGGGCCAGCGGCGCCAGGCCCTGGCGGCGAGCGTCGCTTTCTCGCATCAGCACCAGCGCCGCAGCGCCGTCGGAGATCGAAGACGCATTGCCGGCCGTCACCGTGCCGCCGGAACGGAACACTGCCTTCAGCTTAGGCAGCTTCTCGGCGTCGCACTGGCCCGGCGTCTCGTCCTGTGCCAGCTCGCCGCCGCGCTTCAGCGCGACCGGCGCGATCTCGTCGCTGAAGCGCCCTTCGGCCACTGCGGCCTGCGCACGCTGCAGGCTTTCGCGGGCATAGGCGTCCTGCGCCTCGCGGCCGATGCCGCGCTCCGCCGCGGCCAGGTCCGCGTAATGGCCCATCAGGTGGCCTTCGTAGGCGTCCTCCAGGCCATCGCAGTACATGTGATCGAGCAACTGCCCATGGCCGAGCCGGTAGCCGTGACGGCCGCGCGGAACGATGTGCGGCGCATTGGTCATCGATTCCATGCCGCCCGCCACTGCCACATTGCACGTGCCGGCGAGCAGCAGATCATGCGCGAGCATCACCGACTTCATGCCCGAGCCGCACATCTTGCTCAGGGTCGTGGCCGGTGTCGAGGTCGGCAGGCCGGCGCCAAGCACAGCCTGCCGGGCCGGAGCCTGGCCGACGCCCGCGAACAGGCACAGGCCCATGATCGCTTCATCGACCGACGCCGGATCGACGCCGACCTGCGCCACGGCCGCGCGGATGGCGATGGCGCCGAGTTCGGGCGCGCTGTGTGCGGCCAGGGAGCCATTGAACGCGCCAATCGGCGTGCGCTTCGCGCCGACGATGACGATAGATTCCTTCACAGGGTTTTGCATGTCTTGCCTCAGGCCGGAACGGCCAGCTGGTTGCGTGCGAAGTCGAGGATCACCTGGCTCGATGCGCTGTCCTGGGCGAACAGCGCGTCGCCGAGCAGCGTGGCGCAATACGTCTCGCTGCCGGCCACGCTGCGCCATTCGTGCAGGCGCCGCGTGAACAGGCCCAGCGCAAGTTCCTCGGTGATGCCAATGGCGCCATGTACGGCGTGGGCAATGGCGGCCACGCTGGCGCCGGCTTCGCATGCGCGCAGCTTGGCAGTCGCTGCTCGCAGCGGCTCGGGCAGATAGCCGGGGGCTGCACAGCCGATACGCGCAGCGAATACCGACGAGCTGGCCTGCTCCGCCATCACGCTCAGTTCCTGCTGCATGGCCTGGAACTGGCTGATCGCGCGGCCGAACTGCTGGCGATCGTTCACGTAGCCGACGCTCATGCTCAGCACGCGCTGCATGGCGCCGGCCATGCCGGCGGCGTGCGCGGCGTTGCAGATGGCGAGGATGTCGGCGTCATCGTCGCGGAAGCGGAATACGGCGGCATCGGCCGACTGCCATTGCAGCGACGCCGATGCGTGCGCGCGGTAGATGCCCGCCGTATGCGTCGCGGCGCTGACCGGCAGCAGCAGCCATTCGTTGCCCACGCGCGTCAGCAGGAGATCCGCCACCGCGGCACCCGGCACGTCGCGGCACACGATGCGGGCGCCGGCAGCAGCAGCGGGCGCAATGGCGATGCATTCGCCGCCGCTCTGGCGGCCGGCTTTTGCCAGCATGGCACGGGCGATCGCCGTCTCGGCGAACGGATGGCTCAGGCCGGCTCGGCCCGCCGCAAGGAACAACGGAAACGCCTCGGCCAGCGTCAGCCCGGCACCGCCGCATTCCGTCGGAACCAGTGCATCGGTGTAGCCGAGCGCGTCGATGGCGGCCCATTGCTGCGCAGCGCCCTCGCCCGCTTCGCTGCGGCGCACGGCATCGTCGGTACAGAGGTCGGCGAGCGCGCGCTCAAAGCTTTCCAGCAGGGAATCGGTCATGGTGTGTCTCTCTCCGGATTCAGCGAAGGCCGAGCTGACGCGCGATGATGCCGCGCAGAATCTGGCGCGTACCGCCGCGCAGCGAGAAGCTCGGGCAAAGCTGGGTGATATAGGCAAGCGCGCGTTGCAGCGACTCCGACGGAACGAAGCCGGGCATCTGCTCCATGGCTGCGGCGATCCAGCCCGGCACGGTCTGCTCGAACTCGGTGCCGAGGTCCTTCACGTAGGCGGCATCGGTCTCGGGGTTCTGCCCCTTGTCGAGCAGGTCCGCCACGGCGAGCGACATCGCGCGCAGCGTCGCGAGACGGCCAGCAATGCGACCGGCGATAGCTTTGACGGAATCCGGTACCGCCAGGCCCGACGCACGCACTTCCGCCAGCCACGTCTCGGCGATCAGCTGGCTGGTCAGGATGCGTTCCGGGCCGCTGCGCTCGAATGCGAGTTCCGCGGTGACCTGCTTCCAGCCCGAGCCTTCCTCGCCCACGATCGCGTCGGAGGGCAGGTCGACATCCTCGAACACCACCTCGCAGAAATGGGCGTCACCGGCAAGGTCCTTGATCGGGCGATAGTGGATGCCCGGCAGGCTCAGGTCGATCAGCACCTGTGACAAGCCCTTGTGGCGGTCGCCATGCTGGCCCGACGTGCGTACCAGCGCGCACATGTATTGGGTGCGGTGCGCATTGGTCGTCCAGATCTTGCGGCCGTTCAGGCGCCAGCCCTTTTCCGTGCGCACGGCACGCGTGCGCACACTGGACAGGTCGGAGCCCGTATCGGGCTCGCTCATGCCGATGCACATGAAGATCTCGCCGCGCACCATGCGCGGCACGAAGTGCTCGCGCTGTGCGGGCGTGCCGAACTTCAGGATCAGCGGTGCGGTCTGCCGGTCGGCGAACCAGTGGGCCGATACCGGTGCGCCGGCGGCAATCAGTTCTTCCACGAGCACGAAGCGGGCGAACGCGCTGCGCCCTGCTCCGCCGTACTCGGCGGGCAGCGCAAGGCCGAGCCAGCCCTGTTTTGCCAGCGCGCGGCTGAACTCGGCGTCATAGCCCATCCACGTGCGGGCCCGGATATGCGTCGGCACGTCGGCGAGCTTCTGTTGCAGGAACGCGCGGATCGGCGCGCGCATCGCCTCGTCCTCGGGCGGAATCGCGACGAGCGGGAGGGACTCAAGGTTAGTGGTCAAGTGAGGACTCCTGAATCGGGGCGGGTTACCCGGGTTACCGGGTTATCGGGTCTCGGGGGCAAGCACGGTTGCGCCCGACTCGGCCAGCTTGCGGATCTCTGCCGCGCTGTAGCCGGCCTCGGCCAGCACCTCGGCGCTGTGCTCACCCAGGCGCGGCGCCTGGCGCGAGACCTGCGGCGACGATTTGGACCACACGCTCGGAATGGCCATCGAGCGGATAGCGCCTTCGGTGGGGTGATCCACCACGTCGAAAAAGCCCACGGATTGCAGATGCGGATCGGCCATCAGCGAATCGATGGTGTGAAGCTGCATCACCGGCATATCGGCGGCTTCCAGCACCTCGATCCACTGTGCGGTGGTGCGCGTGGGCATCACCTCGGCGACCATGCGGTATAGCGCGTCGATGTGCTTGGTTCGTTCGCCGATGGTGGCAAAGCGCGGGTCACGGTCCATCAGGTCGGGCTGGCCAACCAGTTCGAAGAACTTGCGCCACTGCTTGTCGTTGTAGAACAGCACGCAGAGATAGCCGTCTTTGGTGCGGTGCGGGCGGCGGTTTTGGTCGAGGATGCGCGCATAGCCACTCGGGCCGATCGGCGGGTCGAACGTGAGGCCGCCCATGTGGTCGCCCAGCACGAACTGCGCCATGGTCTCGAACATCGGCACATCGACGCACTGGCCTTCGCCGGTGCGCGCCCGATGCAGCAGGCCTGCCGTGACTGCGTTCGCGGCAGCGAGCCCAACAATGCGGTCCGCGATGGCGCTGGGCGCGTACCGCGGCATGTCGGCGCCTGCGGTATGGGCGAGCGACGGAATCGCCACCGCGCCCTGGATCAGGTCGTCATAGGCGGATTTCGCTGCATAAGGACCGCCCTGCCCGTAGCCATAAACGCCCACGTACAGGATGCGCGGATTGACCTTCGCGATCTCTTCATAGCCCAGGTTCAGGCGCGCCATGGCCTGCGGGCGCACGTTGTAGATCAGCACATCGGCGTCCGCCACCAGACGCAGCAGCGCCTCGCGCCCCGCGGCCTGCTTGAGGTCGAGCACGATGCTGCGCTTGCTGCGATTGACGTGCAGGAAGATGCCCGCCATGCCGTCATTGCGGCGCGGGCCTACGTCACGCACGGTGTCGCCCGTGGGGGGCTCGACCTTGATCACGTCCGCGCCGAGATCGCCAAGGATCTGCGTCGCGTACGGCCCCATCAGGACCGTCGTCATGTCGACGATGCGAATGCCTTGCAACGGGCCCGTCATGCTGTGCCCCTTGCCTGTTCTGCTACCGCGGAATTCATGCGTGTCTCCTCGAAACTGATGGGCCGATGCTACGGATCGCCGGATTGCGCGTGAAATACTTTCGGTATTTCGGCCAATACATAGCCTGTATTGGAAATTGCACCCCACTTGCCGGAAGATCACGGCGAACGCCGTTTCCAGACGGCCGGCACAACGTTTCCAACTGAGGGTTCGCGCATGAGCATCAAAGGCAAGGCATATATCGTCGGGGCATACGAACACCCCACCCGCAAGGCACCGGACAAGTCGGTCGCGCAACTGCATGCCGAAAGCGCCAAGGGCGCGCTGGAAGACGCGGGCCTTACGCTCGCCGACGTCGACGGCTACTTCTGCGCCGGCGACGCGCCGGGCCTTGGCGTGCTCAACATGGTCGACTACCTGGGTCTCAAGCTGCGCCATGTCGATTCCACCGAAACGGGCGGCTCGTCGTACCTGGTGCACGTGGCCCACGCCGCGCAGGCCATTGCCGCAGGCAAGTGCAACGTCGCGCTGATCACGCTGGCCGGCCGTCCGCGTTCGGAAGGCTCCAGCGGCACCAAGCCGCGCAACTGGGGCAACAACCTGCCCGACCAGCCGTTCGAGGCCCCGTTCAGCCCGCTCACGGTCAATTCGTACGCGATGGTCGCCATGCGCCATATGTACGAATACGGCACCACGGCCGAACAGCTCGCCTGGATCAAGGTCGCGGCATCGCACCACGCGCAGCACAACCCCAACGCGATGCTGCGTGATGTCGTGACGGTGGAAGACGTGCTGAACGCGCCGATGATCTCGGACCCGCTGCGCAAGCTCGACTGCTGCGTGGTGTCCGACGGCGGCGGCGCCCTGATCGTCGCGCGTCCGGAAATCGCGGCAATGCTGAACCGGCCGAAGGTCAAGGTGCTCGGCGCCGGCGAATTCGTGAAGGGGCAGATGGGCGGCCATGTCGACCTTAGCTGGTCGGCCGCGAAGTTCTCGGGCGCGGCAGCATTCGCCGAAGCCGGGGTGACGCCGGCCGACATCAAATACGCCTCGATCTACGACAGCTTCACGATCACCGTGCTGATGCAGCTTGAGGACCTCGGCTTCTGCAAGAAGGGAGACGGCGGCAAGTTCGTGATGGACGGCAACCTGATTTCGGGCGTCGGCAAGCTGCCGTTCAATACCGATGGCGGTGGGCTGTGCAACAACCACCCGGCCAACCGCGGCGGCATCACCAAGGTGATCGAAGCGGTGCGCCAGCTGCGTGGCGAGGCACATCCCGCGGTCCAGGTAAAGAACTGCGACCTCGCCGTGGCGCAGGGCATGGGCGGCCTGCTCGGCTCGCGCCATGGCAGCGCCACGCTGATCCTCGAACGCGAATAATCCGCATCCATATCGAATTACCGAGAACGCATCATGAGCACTCCTTTTATCCCGCAAGTCCTGACGGCGCCTGAAGAGCTGCCGGACAACACCGAGTTCTGGACTGCCGCCCGCGAAGCGCGCCTGCTGGTACGCCACTGCAATGACTGCGGCAAGCCGCACTGGTATCCGCGCACGCTGTGCCCGTTCTGCATGGGCGAGACCACGTGGAAGGCGTCGGCCGGCCGCGGCACGGTCTATTCGTACAGCGTTACGCGCCGTGCCGGGCCGACGCCGTTCTGCATGGCCTATGTCGCGCTCGACGAAGGTGTCACGATGATGACGCGTATCGTCGACTGCGATCTCGATACCGTTCATATCGGCCAGCGGGTCGAGCTGACCTTTACGCCGACGGACAACGGGCCGCCGATGCCCACGTTCCGGCCGCTCTGACCCGACTGCGCAGACGGGCGTTTGCGCGACATCGGCCATGGCAAACGCCCAATGACACTACCTTGCCTCCGACCCGCTTCGCACAGGCGCCATGGCACTCACGCCGGCCGGGCCGCCACTGGCCCGGCGCTTGATCCACAGCGCCGCAGCCGCCATCAGCACGGCTCCCGTCACGATCAGATAGAACAAGCCGGTGCCTGAATTGGCACGGAGCAGGAATCCACCTGCAATCGGCCCGAGAATCCCGCCGATCCGGCCGATGCCGTACATCCAGGCAATGCCCGCGGAGCGCCCATTCGTCGGGTAGAACGCCGCGGCAAGGCCGCCCATGGAAAAGATCGCGCCGTTCAGGCCCACGCCCGCAATAAAGATAATGGCCGGCAACAATGCCGTGCCGGCAGACTGCTGGCCGATCATCCACACCGCCACACCACCGACGACGAATGCCGCCGCCACAGCGGCATTCCGCTCGAATCGGTCCATCAGCCAGCCGACACCGAACGCCCCCACGATGCCGCCCAGCGACAGCAGGCTCGTAGCAAGCGTCGCTTCGCGCAGTGACGCTCCGGATTCCTGGACCAGCGTTGGCATCCACCCCATCAGCAGATAGTAGGAGAACGTTCCGACGCAGTACGTGACCCACAGCATGATGGTGCCGGTACGCAGCGGCCTGGACAGCATTGCCGCCATCCCTGACTTGCGGTCCGTCGCCTGCTCCTCGGAAAAGACGAAGCGCACGCCGTCGAAGTCACGCCCTGGCGCGATGCGCCGCAAAACCGCCGCGATCCGCTGCGCCGGCCAGTCGCGCATCACCATGAAGCGCATTGGCTCGGGCAGAGAAAACTGGACAACCAGTGCCAGAACGATAGGCAGCACGGCGCCGGCCACGAACAGGCTTTTCCACCCATAGCCCGGCACCAGTACGCCCGCTGTGACACCGCACAGCGCGGCGCCAAGCATGCCGCCGCAACCCATGGCATTGACGGTCAGCGCACTGCGCCGTGCCGGCGCATATTCGAACACCAGCGTCGTCGCCCCCGGCACCGCCGCCCCGATGCCGATCCCAGTGAACAATCGCCACAGGCCAAGCGACAACGGCGAAGTGGCCGTAATGCTGCAGAGGCTGCAGATGCCGAACACCAGCATCGAGAAGACCATCACCGTCTTCGGGGTGGTGCGATCGAACAGCGGTCCGGCCAGCAGCGCCCCAATGGCCATCCCGAAGATGGAGGCACTCATCACCGGGCCCAGCACGTCCTTGCCGACGTGCCACTCCTGCATCAGTGCCGGCACAACGAAGCCGACGGCGAATGCATCGTAGGTATCCACCGCGATCGTCAGGAAGCACACCGCCAGGATCAGCCACTGGTAGGGGGAAAATCGTTCTTCGTCGATCAGTCGCTTGACGTCGACAATGGGGCGCGTATCTGTCATTTGTCTCCTCCGTTGTGTATGGATTTGTTTTCGTTGCGGCGCGGGTGTTGTCCTACATGCACCCGAACCTGGGACGTTCCCTCACGATGGCTTCTCCTTGCTATCGAGCCATGCTGTCCTTCGCGCGGTCCGCCTGGCCGCGTGTTGCCGCCCAGCGGCTGTCGTCCATGACCAGACGGAAGCCGAGGTGCGACATGCTGTTGTACGGGTCCGTGCCCCGCCGCGCGCTGGGGCGGTAGCTGAGGCAATAGTCCTCGTTGCACAGGAACGAGCCACCGCGCGTGACACGCTTGGGCGCATCGGTGGGCACGCCGGCATCGTCCGGGTCCCAGGAAGAGACGGGCCCCTTCGGGTCGTCAACGCGCCGGCCGGCGGCGGCTTCTTGCCGGAACTGGTCGGCCCGATACCAGTCGGCAACCCACTGCCAGGCGTTTCCGGTCATGTCATAGAGTCCGTAGCCGTTCTCGGGGAAGGTGCCGACCGGGCTGGTGCCCAGCGCGCCGCCCGCCTTGGGGCTGGCGACCGGGAAAGGCTGTGCCTGCTGTCCCTGCCAGACGTTGGCCATCTGCCGGCCTTCCGGCGCGAACGTCCCGCCCCAGGCATAGGTCGCCTGCTCCAGCCCGCCACGGGCGGCGAACTCCCATTCGGCCTCTGTCGGCAGACGCTTGCCAACCCACCGTGCATACGCCTGCGCGTCTTCATACGACACCTGGACAACCGGATGGTCATCCTTGCCGTCGA
This sequence comes from Cupriavidus pinatubonensis, assembly GCF_019602855.1. Classification (GTDB taxonomy): domain Bacteria; phylum Pseudomonadota; class Gammaproteobacteria; order Burkholderiales; family Burkholderiaceae; genus Cupriavidus; species Cupriavidus pinatubonensis. The sequence goes on along the minus strand of NZ_CP080766.1, from coordinate 2,414,051 downwards.
TCGACGTGCCGGGCCCGCCCGGATGGCGCCAGTCGGCCCCCGGTACGTAGCGCCACCACTGCGAGTAGTCTTTCAGCGGCACCGGACGTGACGTGCCAACGAAGACCATGCCGCCCGGCACCAGCGCACTGTCGGGCGGTCGCGGCGTGCCAGCGGGCAGTTGGACCCTCAGGGTTTCCCACTCGGGCTTGCGTTCGGCGGTCGAGACATAGCCCGTTGCCTTCACGAAATCCCGGAACTGGGCATTGGTGACGTGATGGCGGTCCATCCAGAACCCGTGCACCCGCACCTTGTGCGCGGGCTTCTCATTGGGCTGCGCCATGTTGCTGTCGCTGCCCATCAGGAATTCGCCGCCGGGAATGTGCGCCATCCCGGCGGGCCCGTTCACACCGTCGCCAATCGTGATGGCAGGCGCCGCCGCGGGTGGCGTGGTCCCACTCACGCCCCAGCGGGCATAGCCAGTCGCGACCGCAACCGCGCTGCCCGCCAGGATCACGAGAAGCGCCCGCGTCGCTGTTCTGCGCTGGATCACGCCTTACTCCCTGATCGCCGCCTGTTGCTGCTGCCGCTGCCGCAACTGCTGTTGCTGCTGCAGAAAGTCCTGGACCATGTTTGAACGGTCGAACGACTTGGCAGGCTGCACCGGCGGATAGTCCGCGATGGTCTTGAGGTGACTGGCGATCAGTTCATTCATCGGGCCGGAGATCCACTGGGCCTTTTGCAGCAGGTGACCATAGGCGTCCTTGCTGTCATAGCTTTCGAACGGATCGCTGCGCAGGTTGAAGAGCATCGTGACGCTGCGCGGCTGGAGCGTGCCGTAGTAATCCTCCTTGAGCGAGAAGTGCAGCTTCCATGGGCCCATGCGCACGGCCGTGAGCTTGTTCTCGTAGTAGTACAGGAAGTCCTTGCGTGCACTGTCAGCGGTCTTTCCCGTCCAGTAGTCGAGGTTGTTGATGCCGTCGATGTACTGATGCTTCTCGCGCTTCATCTGCCCGACGACGTCCGGCACGCCCGCAATCGCAGCGAATGTCGTGAACATGTCCTGGTGCGCCTGGATGCCGTTCTTGATCTGGCCCGGCTTGATGACACCGGGCCAGCGCAGCATGGAGACCACGCGCACGCCGCCTTCATAGGTCGTCATCTTTTCGCCGCGGAACGGCGTGGTCGATCCGTGCGGCCACGAGACATGTTCCGGCCCGTTGTCGGTCGAGTACCAGACGATGGTGTTTTTGTCGAGGCCGCTGCGCTTGAGGTATTCCAGCACGAGGCCGATGTCGTGGTCATGCTGCAGCATGCCGCTGCCCTGCATGTCGTCTTCATGCGTGTACTTGGCCGCCGCGTACCGCCACTTGTCGTTCAGGTGGGTATAGAGGTGCATGCGGCTGGTGTTGAGCCAGACAAAGAAAGGCTTGTCCTTCTGCTTCGCGCCCTGCATGAAGTCGATGGCTTTGGGAATGACCTCGGCGGCGTCGAAGTCCTCCATCCGCTTTTTCGTCAGCGGGCCGGTGTCCTCGATCTTCTGTTTGCCGACGGGACCGAAGCGCGGCATGTCGGTCGGATCGTCGTTGTCCGTGGCATAGGTGTGCAGTACGCCGCGCGGTGCGAATTTCTGCGCGAAGGCCTTGCCACCACCGGGGTAGCCGTTCGCATAAGCCTGGTAGTCGTGGTTCTCGGGAAGCTCTTCGGTATTCAGGTGGTAGAGGTTGCCAAAGAACTCGTCAAAGCCGTGGACCGTGGGCAGGTGCGAGTTGCGGTCGCCCATATGGCTCTTTCCAAAGAAACCGGTGCGGTAGCCGGCTTGCTTCATCACTTCGCCAAGGCTTGGCGATGCCGGCTGCCAGCCAAGCTTGTCGCCGGGCTGGCCAACGGTGGTCATGCCCGAGCGGATCGGATACTGGCCGGTAATGAACGCCGCGCGGCCCGCCGTGCAGGAAGGCTGGGCGTACTGGTCGGTAAAGCGGATGCCCTCCATGCCGATGCTGTCGATATTCGGTGTCGTGTAGCCCATCACGCCCATGCCGTACGCGCTGACGTTCTCCCAGCCGATGTCGTCGCCCCAGATGACGAGGATATTTGGCCGCGCCTGCTGTGCCCCGGCGGCGAACGGACTCATGGCGGCGACGGTGGCCGTAACGGCCACCAGCCGCTTCAATGTGTGCATCATGGATAGTTGCTCCTGCAGAGAAGGATTTCCCGCCGGTCAGCTGAGCGCCAGCGTGCCGATACTGTCGGCATGCGCGAGCGCCGCAGCCAGTTGCTGAGGGTTGAGAGAAGGGCTGATGACGTTGCTCGTCTGTCCCGCCAACGTGGCCTGGACGATGGTGGCAATGCTGTCGTGATGGTTCTCGGGCGCCACCCCTAGCTGTTGCAGCGTGACAGGCAGGCCGACCGCGCAGAGCAGATCGACAAGTTCTGCGATCTCCTCCTGGTCTCGCTGCTCGGCCACCAGTTGGACCAGCGCACCAAAGGCGACCTGTTCGCCATGCAGCGCCTGCGCCATGCCGGGGACCGCGCTGAAGCCGCGCGTCAGCGCATGGGCAAGCGCCAGTCCTCCGCCTTCGAAGCCCAGGCCACTGAGCAGCACGGTCGCCTCAACCACACGTTCCACGGCTTCATTGGGCTCCTGGCGCCGGATAGCTTCGCAGGCGGCAGGTCCGTGTTTGACCAGTGTTTCATAGGTAGCGCCAGCGAGCAGCAATGCCGTATCCAGCGGCGGCGTTCCGAATGCGTTGTTGCGTCCCGTCGCCCTGCATTGCGCAGCCTCGAATTTCTTGCTGATGGCGTCGCCGATGCCGGCGGCGAAGAAGCGCACCGGCGCCTGCGCGATGACCTGCGTGTCGACGATCACCGCTGCGGGATTGGTCTTCAGGAATTCGGCGCCTTCCAGCCGGTGTGCATCGTCGTACAGGACAATCACGCGGCTCGTCGGCGCATCGTTCGACGCAATGGTCGGAGAAATGACAATGGGAACGTCAAGCGCGCGCGCCACGCCCTTGGCGGTGTCGAGTGCCTTGCCGCCGCCCAGGCCAATGACCACGTCATGGCTGCCCTGCGACGCCTGATCCACCATCCCGGCGATCACCGCCCGCGTGCATTCCCCGGGAAAGGCCAGTTGCCTTGCCGCGACTCCGGCTTCGCACAGTGCCTGCGCCACGGCGGGCCAGACCTTCTCCGCGACGATGGCGTCGCAGATCGCCAACGGGCGCCGCCAGCCCATGCGCTGCAGTAGCGGGGGCAGTTGCCGCAGGGCGCCAGGCCCTTGCAGATATTGCCCCGGAAAACCCATCGTACGCACCATACAGATCGCCTCCGTCAAGATTGGCGTGCTGCGGTCAGGCCGCGTACGTCGGGACCGCGGCGGCGATGTACCGCAAGCCGTTGTCCTGCTCGCGGATTGCGCGGTCCACCCAGTTCTTGATCACGCCTGCGTCGGACAGGCCGAGGTAAGTGCCGTCCTGCGTGAAGTTCACGTTGCAGCCAGACAGCATGAAGATGACCTCGGTCTGTCCTTCGTTATCACGCGGCGTATTGAACTGGTGGATCGAGCCGCCCGGCTCGTACAGGTAGCAACCGGCGGTCTGCTTCTGGCCGGGATATTCCGTGTAGTACCAGCAGCCCGAGATGGTGTACATGTGCACTGTGCCGGTGTGGAAGTGCAGCGGCAGCGTGAGGCCGGGCGCGAAGCTCGCGCGCATCACCATCAGGCCGTTGTACGGGTCCATGAAAAGCGGAAAGATGTCGGTGCCCTCATGCCCGCCAAGCGCTTTCAGGAAGGGATGGGCGGTAGTGTCTACGGTCAGGAGTTTTTCCTGGTGCGTGATAGTGGCGGGGAGCGTCATGGGTGCGGGTTTCCTTTGTTGCAGGGATCTTGTATGGGTGTCGGTGAAGGCAGAACCGTCAGTGGACAGTGGTCAGTGGTCAGTGGCAGGCGTAGCCGCCATCGATAACCAGTTCGGTGCCGGTGACATAGGTCGACTCGTCGCTGGCCAGATAGAGCACGGCGCCAGCCACCTCGTCCGGCGTGCCTCTGCGCTTCAGCGGAATCTCGCCGCCGATGCGCACGCGCGACGCCGTGACCTCGTCCGCGGTCAGGCTGCCGCCGGCGTTGCTGCCGGCAAGCAGCGGCGTATCGATGTAGCCCGGATGGAGGCTGTTGACGCGGATCGCATAGCCCTTTTCCGCGCAGTGCAGCGCGACGGATTTGGACAAGAAGCGCACGCCCGCCTTGGAGGCGCTGTAGGCCAGCGCCACGGGCTCGCCGCAAATGGCCGTAATCGACGACACGTTGATGATCGATCCGCCCTTCTGCTTCATCAGGGCCAGTCCATGCTTGCAGCCGAGGAAGACGCTCTTCAGGTTGACGTTGAGGGTGCGGTCGAAATCCTCGGTCGTGCAGGTCTCGATGTTGTGCGAGATGGCAATGCCGGCGTTGTTCACGAGCACGTCGAGCCGGCCGTCGACAGCGCCGATGTGTTCGAGCACCCGCAGCCAGTCGTTTTCCTGCGTGACGTCGTGCCGCAGGAAAACCACCGCGAGGCCCGCGCCTTGCAGTTCGCTTTCGGTAGCGTGCCCCGCAGCCCCGTTAATGTCCGTGAAATAGACCCGGGCGCCTTCTTGCGCCAGCCGCCTTGTGAAGGCGAGACCCATGCCGGAGGCACCTCCGGTAACGAGCGCGATCTTGCCCTGCATCCGCATATTGAATCCTGTTGAATCGAAGGGTCATGGGCGGCACACGGAACGATGCCGGCGCCGATCAGGCGACTGACACTTGGGCGACGCGCGGGCGTGGGCACGAACGATCCCCCGCCGCACGTCGACGTGCAGCGTCAGGAATGAGTCGGTTGCCGGAGGGCTGTCTCCTTCTGTGGTCAGAAGCCGAGCTTTGGGAGCTCTTGTATTGAGTGCAAATGCTAAGTTGGCGCAAAGGGTGGCGCCATGGCATATTTAGACAGAAAATAATCATTTTCAGACAGCCACGGGATGTTCCCATGTGATCCCGTTGACTGCCGGGCTATTGCCGACTTACCAGATTGATGACTTCGAATTCGCAGGCTTCTCGCCATAACACCGCCAGCGTGCAACTGCTGCTCCAATTCGGCCTCGACCACGGCCTTTCCGGAGACCGTTGCCTTGCGCGCACCGGGCTCGACTGGCGACGCCTGGCTGAACCTGGCTTCGCCATCGACGCGAGGCAGGAACTCGAGCTGATCCGCAACCTCGTGAACGCGCTCGGGCATCTTCCCGGGCTTGGCATACAGGCCGGGTTGCGCTACCGGCTGGCCAACTACGGCATCTGGGGCTTCGCGCTGCTGAGTTGTCCCACACTGCGCAGTGCCATTCACATGGCAGTCCGTTTCCTTGAGCTTTCGTATCCGCTATCCGAGATCAATGAGGCATTCGAGGGCGACCGCGTCGTTACCACCATCGACGACAGTGGGCTACCCGAAGACGTGCGCGATTTCATCGTCGACCGCGACATAGCCAGTTCCGTCAGTTTCGTTCGCGACCTGATCGGCACAGCGCTGCCGGTGGAAAGCGTGACGCTGCGTCGACCCGAACCCGCCGATGCGAGTCCCTGGCAGGTGCTGTTCGGATGCTCGCCCGTGTTCGGCGCAGACAAGAATCGCGTCGTCAAGAACGCGGCGGACTATCTCGACCGGCCGCTGCCGGGCGCAAGCGCGGAAGTCGCGCGCCAGTGCGAGTTGCAATGCGAGGCGCTGCTGGCAAGCCGACGTGCCCGCAGCGGGTTCGCAGGACAGGTCCGCGCACGGCTGGTGGCGAAGCCCGGCTCGCTGCCCGGTGCCGAGGCACTTGCTGCGGACCTGAACATGACTTCACGCACGTTGCACCGGCGCCTCGCGGGCGAAGGCACCAGTGTCCGCCAGTTGCAGGAGGAAGTACGCGAATCCCTCGCCGACGAACTGCTGGCGAGCGGCCTCCCGCTGACGCAGGTTGGCGAGGCGCTCGGGTATGGAGAGGTATCGAACTTCATTCGCGCCTATCGTCGCTGGAAGGGTTCGACGCCTCACCAGCATCGCAAGGTTTTGAGCGATCGACGCTGAGCAGCTTCGGGGCCGGGAAGCCATAGAACGCCGGCCGTTTCCCCTGGAAAAATGGGGTACGGAAATACGACAGCGCCCCGCTGCCGGGGCGCCTTGGACCGAAGGTCCGGTCGTTACACGGTCAGAACGTCGAACCTGCGTCAGATCCCCTCATGACCATCAGGAATCCTTGGTCCGGGTCCTGGAGACAGCGCCCATGATCCCGAGACCAAGCACTATCAGGCATGCAATGCCGATATAGACCGGCGCCAGGCCCGCAATCGACAGCCCCCAGGCGATCCCGCCTACGAGCACCAGCAATCCGATCAGGTAGAGCGCGAAAGACATAAGGCACCTCCGTGCAGTGAGTCGGCTAAAGTCAATGTAGTTGCCCGCGCACTGCCTCAGCATCGGAGGACGGCGCAACGATGCGTAGGCGGGTTCTGACTTCGCGGGTGCAGCGACGGCCACGCGTCCGGCGTGCACCGCGCGGGTCAGGCGGCGCATCAGGCACCGCCTGCAAGGCTCGCCGTTTTGCGTCACAATGCGCACTCGCGCTGCGCCGGAGCGCGCTGGCAACCGATGAGGCGGGACGCAGATGCCCGCCCGCCAGCGAGCAGCGACTGGACAACAACCCCTCGCGCTCTCACCCCATGACGGCTCCGCACGGAACCCCCGACTCGCTTTCTCTTTCCGCCTCCACCACCGACAACCCAGCCTCTACGGCACATAGCCGCCGCGCCTTGCTCGCGCTCGGCGTGGGCAGCTTTGGCATCGGCACTGGCGAATTCGTCATCATGGGCCTGTTGCCCGACGCCGCACGCGACCTTGCCATCACGATCCCGCAAGCCGGGCACCTGATCAGCGCCTATGCGCTGGGCGTGGTCATCGGCGCGCCGCTGCTGGCTGTGCTCGGCGCACGTTTGCCGCGGCGCAATCTGCTGATCGCGCTGATGGCGGCCTTTGCCATCGGCAATTTCGCCAGCGCATTTGCGCCCTCCTACGCTTTCATGCTCATCGCGCGGCTGCTGACCGGCTTTCCGCATGGCACCTACTTCGGCGTGGCGGCACTGGTGGCGGCGGGACTGGTGCCCCGCGAACGTCGCGGACAGGCGGTGGGCCTGGTCATGCTAGGGCTGACTGTCGCCACGCTGGTTGGCGTGCCGATTGCCGCTACGGTCGGCACCTGGCTTGGCTGGCGCGCCGCCTTCATGATCGTCGGCGCAATCGGTGCGCTGACGGCATGGCTGGTGTGGTGCTGGGTCCCGTTCTTCCCGGCCGATCGCAGGGCGAGCCCGCTGCGCGAACTGACCGCACTGCGCCGCACGCAGGTGTGGCTGACGCTCGGCATTGGCGCGATCGGCTTTGGCGGCATGTTCGCGGTGTTCAGCTATATCAAACCCGCCATGCTTGAAGTGGCGCAAATGCCGGCGAGCGCGATTCCGTTTGTGCTCGCACTGTTCGGTATGGGCATGGTCAGCGGGAACCTTGCCGGCGCGAAGCTCGCCGACAAGGCCCTGATGCCAGCCATCGGCGGCGTGCTGGTGTGGTCGGCACTGGTGATTGGGGCGTTCACGCTGACCGCGCCGCATGCGTGGCTGGCCGCGGTCAACGTGCTGCTGATCGGGACCGTCGTCGCGCTCGGCCCGGCGCTGCAGATCCGCCTGATGGACGTAGCGGGCGATGCCCAGACACTGGCCGCCGCGCTCAATCACTCGGCCTTCAATATGGCCAATGCCTTGGGCGCGTGGTTGGGCGGCGTAAGCATTGCCGCCGGGCTGGGCTGGACGTCGACCGGATGGGTCGGCGCCCTGCTCGCTTTGGGCGGTCTCGTCGTGTTTGCGTGGTCGGTGCTGGCCATGCAGGGCCGTGGCGTATCCGTGCTGCAAACGTCCTGATCGCTCAGTCCTTCGCCCGCGCCCGCTCGATCGTCATTTGCGTCGGCATCATATTGGTGTCGGCGTTATGCATGACCCACAGCGAGCCGGCGATGACGATTACGATCAGCCCGAACGTACACGCGAAGATCCCGCTATTGCCGCGCTGGCCCTTGCCGATGCCGAGATGCAGGAAGAAGCTCAGTTGCACAAGCAACTGGGCAACGCACAGCCCGACGATAACCGGCAAACCCATGCCGGGCGGCAGCGCGCCGCTCATCACGGCGCCGAACGAGGCAAAGGTCAGGACGAGCGATAGCGCGAAGCCGATCGCATAGCTGCGCGGCGATCCATGCGAGCCGTCGTGGGCAGCCGCATCATGCGCGGCGTGGGTAGCGTGGTTAGCGTGCGAAGCATGTGAAGTCGTCATGCGAAGGCCCTCAGGTAGACGAACGTAAAGACGCAGATCCAGACCAGGTCCAGGAAGTGCCAGAACAGGCTCAGGCACGCGAGCCGTCGGCGCACGATGGCGTCGAGCCCGAACGCCTGCATCTGGTGCGCGAGCACGACGATCCACGCGAGCCCGGCCGCCACGTGCATGCCGTGCGTGCCGACCAGCATAAAGAACGCCGACAGCGCCGCGCTGCGCTGCGGGCCGGCGCCCTCATGCAGCAACTCTCGGAATTCGTAGATCTCCATGCCGATGAAGCACGCGCCGAGCATGAACGTGATCGCGAGCCAGCGGATCACGTCGCGCACCTCGCCACGGCCATTCTTGATGCTCATCATCGCCATGCCGAAGGTGTAGCTGCTGCACAGCAGCAGCATGGTTTCGACCAGCACGAAACGCAGGTCGAACAGCTCGCGCCCGGCCGGGCCGCCGGCCGTGTGGTTGCCGAGCACGCCGTAGGTGGCGAACAGCACGGCGAAGATGAGGCAGTCGCTCATCAGGTAGAGCCAGAAGCCGAGCGTCGTGTGGCCTTCGCTGGCATGGGCGTCGTGCTCAGCACCGGTGTGTGCTGCGTGATGGACGCCGGCGCTGTGGGGAACGGCAACCGCGTCCGTCCCGATCTTGTAAGTGGTTTCCATGTCTGTCAGAGAGTGGCTTGCCGCATCTGCTCGAAGCGCGCGCGTTCGGTGCGCTCGACTTCCTCCGCCGGCACGTAGTAGTCGACGTCGCGGTCATACGAGCGCGCAATGAAGGTGGCGATCATCCCGGCAAGACCGGCCCCGGCCAGCCACCAGATGTGCCACACGAAGCCGAAGCAGAGCACCAGCCCGAACATCGACACGATAAAGCCCGCCGCCGTCGGGCGCGGCATGTGGATGTCTTCGTAGCGCGCCGGCGCCTGCCATGCGCGTCCAGCTTCCTTGTCGTCCCAATGCTGCTCGAGCGACGTGATGTTCGGCACGATCGCGAAGTTGTAGTGCGGCGCGGGCGACGGCGTCGACCATTCGAGACTGCGCGCGTTCCACGGGTCGCCGGTCAGGTCGCGGTTCTGCTCGCGGTCGCGCACGCTGACGTAGATCTGCCACAGCAGTGCCAGGATGCCGGCGCCGATGATGAGCGCGCCGATCATCGCGACGATGAGCCACGGCTGCCATTCGGGGTTGACGTAGTGGTTCATCCGGCGCGTCATGCCCTTCATGCCAAGGCCGTACAGCGGCAGGAACGCCAGGCAGAAGCCGATCAGCCAGCACCAGAACGACACCTTGCCCCAGAACTCGTTGAGCCGGAAGCCGAACACCTTCGGGAACCAGAACGACATGGCCGCCAGGCAGCCGAACACCACGCCGCCAATGATCACGTTATGGAAGTGGGCAACCAGGAACAGGCTGTTGTGCAGCACGAAATCCGCGCCGGGCACCGCCAGCAGCACGCCGGTCATGCCGCCGATGGCGAAGGTCACCATAAAGCCGATGGTCCACAGCGTCGACGAATGGAAGCGGATCCGCCCGCGGTACATCGTGAACAGCCAGTTGAACAGCTTCACACCGGTCGGGATCGAGATGATCGACGTCATGATGCCGAAGAACGCATTGACGTTGGCGCCCGATCCCATCGTGAAGAAGTGGTGCAGCCAGACGAAGAACGACAGCACGCCGATCGACGAAGTCGCGTACACCATCGACTTGTAGCCGAACAGCGGCTTGCGCGAGAACGTGGCGATGATTTCCGAGAACGCGCCGAAGCACGGCAGGATCAGCACATAGACCTCGGGGTGGCCCCAGATCCAGATCAGGTTCACGTACATCATGGCGTTGCCGCCAAGCTCGTTCGTGAAGAAGTGCATGTCGAGGTAGCGGTCGGCCGTCAGCAGCGCGAGCGTGGCGGTCAGCACCGGGAAGATCGCGACGATCAGGATGTTGGTGATCAGTGCGGTCCACGTGAACACCGGCATCTTCATCAGGTTCATGCCCGGGGCGCGCATGCGCAGGATCGTCGCGATGAAGTTGATGCCCGTGAGCGTCGTCCCCAGCCCCGATATCTGCAGCGACCAGATGTAGTAGTCGACCCCGACTGTCGGGCTATACCCGAGCCCTGACAGCGGCGGATAAGCGACCCAGCCCGTGGCCGCGAAGTCGCCGACGAACATCGACATCATCACCAGCACGGCGCCGACCGCCGACATCCAGAAGCTCAGCGAGTTGACGAACGGGAACGCAACGTCGCGCGCGCCAATCTGCAGCGGGACGATGACGTTCATCAGGCCGAGGATGAACGGCGTGGCCACGAAGAAGATCATGATCACGCCATGCGCCGTGAAGATCTGGTCGTAGTGATGCGGCGGCAGGTAGCCCGCGGCCTCGCCCACGGCAATGGCCTGCTGCGTGCGCATCATGATGGCATCGGCAAAGCCACGCAGCAGCATGATCAGCGCCATGATGATGTACATGACGCCGATGCGCTTGTGGTCGACCGAGCAGATCCACTCGGTCCACAGATAGGACCATTTGCGGTAGTAAGTGATGGCGCCCACCAGGGCGCCGCCGAGCAGCAGCACCGCCACCAGCGTGCCCATGATGATGGGCTCGTGGGTGGGGATGGCCGCGAGGGTGAGTTTTCCAAACATGGCTTAGCGAATGGTCGCGGGGGTCGCGGAGATAGGGGTAGCCGGCGCGGGCAGAGAGAGCGCCGCTTGCAGCGTGGCCGGGTTGTCGGAGCGGCACACGCCGTCCATGCCGGGCATGTACTGATCGACCACGGCCTGGAACAGCCGCGGCGATACGCTGGCATACAGGGTGACCGGGTCCTTGCTGCTGGGGCGCTTGAGCGCGCCATAGGCGCGTTCGTCGAGCGCCTGGCCGGAAGCGCGGGCGCGCGCGATCCAGGCGTCGAAGGCCTCGCGCGACGTGGCGTACGTCTTGAAATGCATGTCGGAAAAGCCGGCACCGCTGTAGGCAGCAGAGCGGCCGTCGTAGACGCCCGGCGTGTCGGCCAGCAGATGCAGCTTCGTCTGCATGCCGCTCATCGCGTACACCATGCTGCCGAGCTGCGGGATGAACAGCGCATTCATGGTCGATTCCGCGGTGATGCGGAAGTTGACTGGCGTGCCGACCGGCACGGCCAGCTCGTTCAGCGAGGCGACGCCATATTGCGGATAGATGAACAGCCACTTCCAGTCCATCGCCACCACGTCGACCTCGACCGGCGTGACTTTCGCTTCGAGCGGCCGGTACGGGTCCAGCCTGTGCGTCGTCTCCCAGATGATGATGCCGAGCGCCGCCACGATCACGCACGGGATGCCCCACACCACCACTTCGATCGCCGTCGAATGGGACCAGCGCGGCGCGTACTCCGCCTTGGTGTTGGTCTCGCGGTAACGCCAGGCGAAGTACAGCGTGAGGACAATTACCGGGATCACGACCGTCAGCATCAGGCCGGTCGCCAGCAGGATCAAGTCGCGCTCCTGCGCGCCGACCGGGCCTTTCGGGGACAGCAGTTCAAATGAACAGCCGCCCAGCAACAGCGCGAGGGCGGCGATGGATTTGCGCATCTTTGACAAACCTTTGTATGGATTTACCTGGGGCGGTCGCGATGGTAAGGTAAGACAACATCCATACAAGGCAAACTTTTCGGTGACTATCAACCTACAAGAAAACCCTCATGTGCTGACCTGGGCGCGCGGGTTTTCGGCCGGCGCCGGCCCGCGCTACCTGCAGATCGTCGGCTTCCTCGAGCAGGCGCTGGCCGACGGCCTGCTGCTGCCCGGCGACCGGCTGCCGCCGCAGCGCGAACTGGCCGCCCGCCTTGGGGTGGACCTGACCACCGTCACCCGTGCGTTGAACGAGGCGCGGCGGCGCCGGCTGGTGGAATCGCGTGGAACGCTTGGCACTTTCGTCGCGGCACAGACCGCCGAACTGGCCCAGGTCGTCGATCTCAGCATGAACGTGCCGCCTCCGCCGGAAGGTGTCGATTTCAACGACGTGATGCGCCGTGGCCTGACGCAGGTCACGCTGCGCACCGATGCCAGCCTGCTGATGACGTACCAGCTTGGCGGCGGCAGCGCGTCCGAGCGTGCCGCGGGCGCGCAATGGCTGGCGCCGATGCTGGGCGCGGTCGAGCCTTCGCGTGTGGTGGTGTATCCGGGTGCGCAGAGCGCGCTGGCGGCGCTGGTCCTGGCGCACAGCGCACCGGGCGACGCCATCGCCGCCGAGCCGCTGATCTACCCGGGCATGCGCCTCGCGGCCGCCACGCTGGGCCGCCGCATCGTGACGATCGGCGTCGATGCCGACGGCATGCGCCCCGACCTGCTTGAGGCCGCATGCCGCAACGAAGGCGTGCGGCTGGTGTATCTGAATCCGACCTCGCAGAACCCCACCACGCACACCATGCCCGAAGCGCGCCGGCTGGAACTGGCGCGCATTGCCGCCGCCTGGGATGCGCTGATCATCGAAGACGATCCCTACTGGCTGCTCACGCCCGATGCGCCCCCGCCCATCGCGGCACTGGCACCGGAACGCGTTGCCTACGTATCGACACTATCGAAGTGCCTGAGCCCGGGCCTGCGCACCGCTTACGTCGTGATGCCCGGTGGACCGGAGACGCAGGAAGCCATGCTGTCCGCGCTGCGCGCCTTCAGCCTGATGGCGGCGCCGTTATCGATGGCGCTCGCGATGCAGTGGATACAGGACGGCTCGGCCACCGAACTGCTGGCCGGCATTCGCGCGGAAGCGGCCGCGCGTCAGGCCATCGCGCGCCAGTGGCTGCCTGGCTCCGGGGCGCTGTCACCGGCCGGCATCCACCTTTGGCATGCACTGCCGAGCTACTGGAGCGCTGCGCGGTTCAGCCGTGCCGCGCTCGATGAACAACTGCGCGTCACGCCCTCTGACGCATTCCATGAAGGGCCGACGCCGCCCAACATGATCCGCATCTCGCTCGGCGGCGCGGCGCAGCGTACGCAGCTGTCGATGGCACTGAAGCGGCTCGCGGACCTGCTGGCACGCAAGCCGCTCGATCAGGCAGCGGCCGTGGTTTGAAGGATACCTAGCCGTGCCGTTTCGGCAACCTGTCCCGGGCGGCTAGCGCAGCCAGTTGCCCGAGCTTTTCGAGCGCCATGAACAGCGCCATATCGCGCTGCGCCTGCGGCTTGCCGGCACGAAATACCGTCTGAACGGTGCCGATCAGGGTGTGATGGCGTACCAGCACGAACCCCTGGTTCAGTCCGCTCGACGTGAGCTCCGTGCAGGCTCGGAAGTCGTAGTAACCGACGCGCCTGAACAGCGCATCGGGATCGGTGTCGGCCACAATGGTGTCGAGCCTGTTTACGGCTCCATGGAGATTGGTGCAACCGCCTGCACTGCTTGCAGCCCCATGATCCCAGCAAAGGTGCGGGCAAGGGAATAGCACGATCAGGGTAATTGCGTCACGGCGCGGAGGCAGCAAGCCAGCGAGCCTGGCCTTGGCCGGGAATGCGGAGGCGATGAAGGCGCTGTTCAAGCCCGTGCAATCATTGCGCGGTACCATGCGCATTCGCCGGGGTCCACTGCGGGTCGCCGGCGGCAAGGTTATCCAGATTCCTGCAGGAGCCCTCGCCTTGAGTCTATTCGCGGATGATGACACCCGCCTGCCGCACGACGCGCCCGACCGGCCCGCCACGCCAGCACAGAACGGCCTGCGGCGCATGCGCATGACGGCAACCGCTATTCTCGCGGCCATGCTGGTGCTGCTGGTGCTCAGCGCACTGGGCCAGGCCTACTTTCCTTCGTACGCCTCGTGGCTTGCGTGGGTGCGCGCGTTTGCCGAAGCCGGCACCGTGGGCGCAGTCGCGGACTGGTACGCGGTCGTGGCCTTGTTCCGCCGCCCGTTCGGCCTGCCGATCCCGCATACCGCAATCATTCCGCGCAACCAGATGCGCATTGCCGATAGCCTGGGGAGCTTTGTCGAGCGGAATTTCCTCGCGCCCGAGCTGATTGTCGACCGGCTGCGCGCGCACAACACGGCAAAGGTGGCCGCCAGCTGGCTGGCCAGCCCAGCCAACAGCCGGACGCTGGCCGACCCGGTGGTGGATTCGCTGCCGGCACTGCTGCAGGTGCTCGACGACGACAACGTCGCCCGCCTGTTCGAGCGCAGCGCCCTGCCCTGGCTTCGCACGCTCGATGTCTCGGCCCTGGCGGGTAACTTGCTGCAAGTGCTGACGGAGCAGCAGCGGCACCAGCCGCTGCTCGATCGCGGCTTGCGCGCCATGGAAAAATGGCTCACGGCGAACGCCGGCGTGCTACAGGCCAAGTTCAGCGAGGCATCGCGCTATACACCGGTCCGGCTCGACGCCTACATCGTCAACAAGTTCGTCGAAGGCATCATCGCGCTGCTGCATGAAGTCCGCTCCGCGCCGGACCACCCGTTGCGGCAGCAACTCGACGAAGCCATGCAAGTGCAGATCGTCCGCCTGCGCACGTCCCCCCGCTACCGCCGTACGGGCCGGTCATGGATGCGCGACTTCATCCGCTACCTGAAGCGCGAAGACAGCTATCGCATGCTGTGGCAACGTCTGCGCCTGTGGCTCGGCAGCGAAGCGGCACGCGAGGATTCGTGGATGCGCGCCATGGTCGCCGACATGCTGGCGTCGCTCGGCGCGAGCGTGCGCGATGATCCGGCCCAGCAAGACCGGCTCAATGCGTGGTGGCTGCAGCTCGTCCATGCGGCCGTCATCCGCTACCGCCACCAGGTGCCTGCGCTGATCTCCGAAGTCGTCAAGAGCTGGGACCCCGACGAGATCACGAGGAAAATCGAGTCGGAGATCGGGCGCGACCTGCAGTTCATCCGCATCAATGGCACGGTTGTCGGCGGCACGGTGGGTGTGCTGCTCCATGCCGCATTGCTGTGGCTGGCGCCTTGAACTCGCATGCCTCACCGTACTTGTGAATTCCTGTCGAAGGCTTAGACTCTGTTGTCGGGCAAGTGCAGGTTTGACCGCTGCCGCGGCCCGAGTGCCGGGACCTGCTGGTGAGTCAAGGCGCCCATGTCCTTCACGGCATACAGGGACGCCCTGCTTCCCTTGCACCAGGAACTGATCAAGCGCCAGGAGCAGGGGCGCATCCGGCAAACGTCCTGCCCCGGGATTCCAAGATTGAGGGAAGGAGGTACATAGCCATGCCGCATCGCGCGCCGGGCGACCGGAAACTCCTCATGCCACGCCGTTGGGCTCGCGGCACCGCGAGCCTGCCGCTGCCCGGCTGGCTCCATGGCTACCACAAGGAGTGGGTAGCTCCCGATGTGATCGCCGGGCTGACCGTCGCAGCGGTAGTCATCCCGAAGGCGCTGGCCTATGCCACCATCGCGGGGCTGCCTGTCGAGGTCGGCCTGTACACGGCTTTCGTTCCCATGCTGGTCTATGCGCTGCTCGGCAGCTCGCGCTTGCTCAGCGTCAGCACAACGACGACGCTGGCGATCCTGGTAGCCGCGTCGTTTTCCACCCTGGGTCCCAATCCTGGCACTGCGACACTGGTGGCGGCTTCGGCAACGATGACGTTCCTGGTTGGCGCCATGCTGATTGCTGCAAGGCTTCTGCGCCTTGGCTTCGTCGCTGACTTCATCTCCGAGCCGGTGCTGATCGGCTTCAAGGCTGGCATCGGCGTCGTCATCGTGGTGGACCAACTCCCGAAGCTGCTTGGCATCCATTTCCAGAAGGGCTCGTTCTTCCACAACGTGCTGGGGATTGCGCAAGGGATTCCGCATGCCTCGCTGGCCACCGCGGCCGTCGGCATCGCGATGGTTGCGATCCTGCTGTCCATGGAGCACTGGTTGCCGCGCGCTCCGGCGCCGCTGATCGCGGTGGCCATCGGCATCATCGGCGTTTCCGTGCTGAACCTGCCTGCGTTGGGTGTGGCCATCGTGGGCAAGGTGCCGACCGGACTGCCGCCGCTCACGCTGCCCGATCCGGATCTGATGGAACAGCTCTGGCCCGGGGCACTTGGCGTTGCGCTGATGAGCTTTACCGAAAGCATTGCCGCCGGCCGCGCATTTGCGCAGAGCGGGGAATCGCCACCGCCGGCAAACCGGGAACTGCTGGCGACCGGCTTCGCGAACCTGGCCGGTGCGTTTCTCGGCGCCATGGCGGCCGGCGGCGGAACCACGCAGACCGCAGTCAACCAGATGGCGGGCGCACGGTCACAGCTTGCCGGGCTGGTGACTGCGCTGGCGTCGCTGGGCACGATGCTGGTACTCGCCCCGCTGGTCGGACTGATGCCCGAAGCCACGCTGGCCGCCGTGGTCATCGTCTATTCGATCACGCTGGTCAAGCCCGCGGAATTCCGCGCGGTCCTGCATGTCCGGCGCACGGAATTTAGCTGGGCGCTGATCGCCATGGTTGGCGTCGTTGCGCTTGGCACCCTGCAGGGCATCGTCGTCGCCATCATCATTTCCATGCTGGCGCTGGCCTACCAGACCTCCGACCCGCCGGTGTACGTGCTGGTTCGCAAACCGGGGACCAACGTATTTCGCCCGCGTTCCGACAGGCATCCCGAGGACGAGACGCTGCCGGGCCTGCTCATGTTGCGGCCCGAAGGACGCATCTACTTTGCCAATGCACGGCGCGTCGGGCACAAGCTGCGCGCGCTGGTCGCGGAATCCAGCCCTCGCATCCTGGCGTTGGACCTGGCCGGCGTCTCGGACCTCGAGTACACCGCGCTGCATATGCTTATCGACGCCGAAAGGCTGCTGCGCGAGGAAAACGGCGTGCTGATGTGGCTGGCCGGCCTGAACCCGGACGTGCTGGAGATGGTCCGGCGCTCGCCGCTCGGCGAGACGCTGACGCATGAAAGGATGTTCTTCGCGATTGACCTGGCCGTTGCGAGGTACGAGGCAAGCAGCGGCAATCCGCCTGCTGGCCAGGCGGCCAGCGCAGAGCGCAACCCTGTGGCGTCTGCTTCGAGAAACGATGGTACCGGCCCGTCGAAGCGGTCGATCTGAGCATCAGCATCGAAGGGCCGGGAAGGCAGGGATAGTCATAGCGCCCTGTGCCTGCCGTCCCGGCGCCAGAGCGCAGCCGCGCAAGCAGCAGGCAAACTAAGCGGACGCGAAGCAATAGGTACAGATCTTGTTGCCGTCCGGATCGCGCACATACGCCGCGTAGGCGGTGGGTGTAAAGCTGCGCGGACCAGGCTCGCCTTCATCCAGCGCGCCGAGCTTCAGTGCCGTCTCGTGAAACGCATGGACGGCGGCACGGCTTGGCGCCGCAAAGCTGATGGTGCCGCCATTGGCATAGGTCGCAGGCAGACCATTGCCCGGTTTGGTCACCATGAACGCCGGGACATCCGCCCCCCAAAGCGATGCGGTCTCCAGGTTCATGACCCGCTGGACACCGAGTGTGCCGAGCACTTCGTCATAGAAATTCCGGGCGCGTTCCAGATCGTTCGTGCCAATCACAACGTGGGTAAAGATGGTCATACTCATAGTTCCTTGGTTAAGAAGAAAAGAATTCCAGGCCACGGCAAGTCGCGCCAGCCTGTTCAGATGCATTTACCTGACCGTTGATGTCCGGGTCAGCATTGGGCGACTGCGCTCCGCCAGAATGCTGGCGTGAAAGTGGATGTGGTCGCCAATGAACGTACTGATGAAGTAATAGCCGTGGTCATAGGCCTCATGCCGCCGCAGGATCAGCGGCTGTCCGACGCTTGCACAAGCGGCTTCGAATGCCGCGGGGTTCAGTTGCGCCTCAAGGAATTCATCGCCGAGACCCTGGTCAACCAGAATGCCTTCCGGAAATGGCGGGCGCGTTTGCTGGCTCATCAACGCCGATGCGTCGTAGTCCATCCAGACTGCCCGGTCCGCGCCGAGGTAGCCGGTGAAGGCCTTCTGTCCCCACCGGCACCGCGTCGGCGCGGCAATCGGCGCGAACGCCGACACCGAGCGGAAACGCTGCGGATGCCGCTGCGCGAGCACCAGTGCCCCGTGACCGCCCATCGAATGCCCGAAAATGCCGACACGGTCCGGATCGACCGGCAGCTCACGGCTCACGAGGTCGAACAGCTCCTGCGCGACGTAGCTTTCCATGCCCCAATGCTGGCGCCACGGCGCTTCAGTCGCGTCGACGTAGAAACCCGCACCAACGCCGAAGTCCCAGGCATCGGCTTCGCCCGGCACGCCAGCGCCGCGCGGACTGGTGTCGGGGGCCACCAGGACCAGCCCGTGCTCGGCGGCAAAGCGCTGCGCACCGGCCTTGATCATGAAGGTTTCCTCGGTGCAGGTCAGCCCCGCCAAATAGAACAGGGCCGGCAGCTTGCCGCCACCGGCCAGCGCCTGTGGCGGCAGGTACACCGAGAATCGCATTGGCAGCCCGATGGTGGCCGATGCGTGCCGGTAGAAGCGCTGCACGCCGCCATGGCAGCCGTGTTCGGACAGCAGTTCGAGGGTCACGGCGCGCTCCTCAGTACAGCACCACCGAGCGGATCGACTCGCCGCGCTTCATCAGGTCGAAGCCTTCGTTGATGCGGTCGAGCGGCAGCGTGTGCGTGATCAGGTCGTCGATGTTGAGCTTGCCGTCCATGTACCAGTCCACGATCTTGGGCACGTCAGTGCGTCCGCGCGCGCCGCCGAAAGCCGAGCCCTTCCATTCGCGACCCGTGACGAGCTGGAACGGACGCGTGGAGATCTCCGCGCCGGCCTCCGCCACGCCGATGATGATCGACTTGCCCCAGCCCTTGTGGCAGCACTCGAGCGCCTGGCGCATGACCTGCGTATTGCCGATGCATTCGAACGAGTAGTCCGCGCCGCCGTCGGTGAGCTGGATGATGTGGTCGACGACGTTGCCCACGTCCTTCGGGTTGATGAAATGCGTCATGCCGAACTTGCGCGCCATCGCTTCGCGCTCGGGGTTCAGGTCCACGCCGATGATCTTGTCCGCGCCGACCATCTTCGCGCCCTGGATCACGTTCAGGCCGATGCCGCCGAGGCCGAACACCACCACGTTGGCGCCGGCTTCCACCTTCGCGGTGAAGATGACGGCGCCCACGCCGGTGGTCACGCCGCAGCCGATGTAGCAGACCTTGTCGAACGGCGCGTCGGGGCGAATCTTCGCGAGCGCGATTTCCGGCACCACGATGTGGTTGGCGAACGTCGACGTGCCCATGTAGTGGAAGATCGGCTTGCCGTCGATCGAGAAGCGTGAGGTGCCATCCGGCATCAGGCCCTTGCCCTGCGTGGCGCGGATGGCCTGGCACAGGTTGGTCTTGCGTGACAGGCAGAACTTGCACTGGCGGCATTCCGGCGTGTAGAGCGGAATCACGTGGTCGCCCGGCTTGAGCGAGGTCACACCCGGGCCGACATCGGTGACGATGCCCGCGCCCTCATGACCCAGGATCGCCGGGAAGATGCCTTCAGGATCGGCGCCGGACAGCGTGTAGTAATCGGTATGGCAGATGCCGGTGGCCTTGATTTCCACCAGCACTTCACCAGCACGGGGGCCTTCCAGGTCCACGTCTTCGATGGTCAGCGGGGCGCCGGCTTTCCAGGCGATGGCAGCTTTGGTTTTCATAGTCGGAGGATGTGGTTAGTCGGTCAGAGAAAGATCAGGTGCAGGAATCGGCTTGATACTCCGCCCGTCAGCGAATGGCGACGCGATGCATTCGACGCGGTTCGGGGTGGTAGTCGTTGACGGCGTAGTGCTGTGTGGCGAGGTTGTCCCAGACCGCGACAGACCCCTTGGTCCAGCGGAAGCGGACTTGCCACTCCGGCACCTTCGCCAGGCCGCTGAGGAAGCCAATGAGCGCGCAACTTTCGTCGTTCGTCACATCGCGAATGTGGGTGGTGTAGAGCGAGTTGACGAACGTCACCGGCTTGCCCGTGACGGGATGCTCAAGAATGACGGGCTGCTCGATCGGCGCATACTTTTCGCGGGCTGCCCGATACAGCGCCCCCGTTTCATCGCGCTTGCGGAGGTTGTCGGTCAAGGCCGGTGCCTCCCAGTTGTGGACGGCGCGCAGACCTCGCAAATGATCCTGCATTGCCGGTGAAAGCGAATCAAACGCCGCCGTCATGCTTGCCCACATCGTATCGCCGCCGGTTTCCGGCACGTCCACCGCATAGAGGCATGCACCGGCAGGCGGGGATGTCTGCCACGTCAGATCCGCATGCCAGATGTCCGTGCCTGTCCTGGTTCCCTGGCTGACGAGGAGCTCCACATACGGATTTTCCGAATGCGCGGGAAACGTCGACGAAACCGGCTCCACCCTTCCGAAGATCTTCGCAAAGCGAACTTGTGCTTCCGGCGTCAGATCCTGATCGCGGAAGAAGATGACCTGGCGCTCGGCAAGAATGGCGCGCAAGTCCTCAGCGTGTTGAAGCACCTGATCCGGATCGGCCAGGTTGATGCCGTGAATCTCGGAACCGATTGCAGGTGTGAGATTGTCGATTTTCATGAGTCGTCCTTCCTTGGTTTGTTCGAACTGCCTTTAATTTCCACTAGTGGCAATTTGTGGCAGTTTAGTTGGATCGGTCTTGCAGAGTCAAGCGCATCGGGTCGTTGGGCGCGCTGGCATCACCCTCCAGGCCCACGCCAATGACCGCCCGAAGGCATTGAGGTATCTCGAAGCCTTGCGCTCGTCTCTATTTGCGGGGGGTGACGGGCCCGCGTTTGCCATCAATGGCATCAGCGATCATGCCCGAGACGAACTCAAGGTAGTTGTCCACCTGTCGCTCACATTCCTTGCCCGGCCCAAAAAGATGTCGGAGCAAAGGTTGTGCCGTGGGGATAAACGCGGACACGCTCAGTATCAGCAGGTGTACGTACCTCGCATCGATGTCCGCACCTCGCGCATCTTCGAGGATCATGTCGGTCAGCTCCAGAGCGCGTCGGGTAATGCGTTGCAGCGCATCGCCGACCGCATCCTCTTCGGCCACGTCCTTGCCGTGATAGATCTCGCTAAGCGCCAGCCGCTCGAAATGCGGATGCTCTTGCATGAACTCCAGACGTAGCAGCAAGCGCTGATGGACGCGCTCGCGGACCGTGCCTTGCATGCGCATCACCACTTCCATGCGATCCTGCAACTGGCTCATCAGGTGTTCGGTTACCTCGCGCAGCAGGCCGTGGAGATCGCCAAAGTAGTACCGGACCAATGTCCTCGCGACCCCGGCTGCCGCCGCGATCTCGAGGATGGTCAGTTGCTCCGGCAGCCGGGTCTTCAGCAATTCCACCGTCGTCTGGAGAATGACCTGTTTGCCCACCGTATCCTCTCCCGTGGGCCTGCCGCTCACGCGCCGTCGCGCGGGCTTGCCAGCCGAGGATGTACGCTTGGTGGGAGTCTTCGTTGCCATATCGCAGGTAGTGATGGTGGAGAACGAGGGCCAGGGACGAACACTGACTTCAGCATGCATGTCGCCGCGGCCTGGCCGGCGTCCCGGCATTCTAGCAACTTCGTGATGTGCATATTTGTCGCCCCGGCACCGGACTACACCGCCTGGGGGAGCGGCATGGACCGGAACCGCCGTCCGGTTGCCTGGAACATGGCACTCGCGACAGCCGGCGCAGTCGGACCCAGCACCACCTCGCCGCACCCTTGCGGCGGCCGGTCACTGTCGAGAATGACGACCTCCACGCGCGGCATCTCCGCCAACTGCAGCAGCGGATAGTCATGGAAGCTGCTTTGCTGGACCGCCCCCTGCTCAAAGGTCAGCTGGCTCTTGAATGTGTTGGTCAGCGCAAAGCCGATGCCGCCCTCCACGTTGGCTCTGATCAGCCCGGGATTGACCGGACGGCCGGCATCGATGCCGCAAACGGCGCGCCTGAGCCTGACCTTTCCTGCCGTCAACTCAAGCTCCATCACGAGCGCGACAAACGTCTGGAAGCCCTCGCCCCGTCCTGTGTAGACGTTGAAGGCCATGCCGCGGAACACGCCGTTTGCTGGCGGGCGATCCCATTGCGCTGCACGCGCGGCCGCGTCGAGCACCCTGACAGCCAGTGGCTGGTCGGCGAGCAGCTTGCGCCGATACTGGTAGTCATCCATGTGCGCGGCCGAGGCAAGCTCGCTGACAAAGCTTTCCAGGAAGAAGACGCTGGAGGTACTGCCGACACTGCGCAGGAAGCTGAGCGGAATCGGCTGCTTGACATCGACGGCATCCACCCGCAGGTTGGGCACGCGGTAGATCAGGTCGTAGATCGACTCGACCATGGTTTCATCCCATCCCCCCACGGCCGCCATCTTTTCCTGCTTGATGACGCCATAGAGCGATTGACCGGATATTCGCGCGTGCATGGCCGCCGGCATGCCGGCTTCGTCCAACACCGCGCGGAACCGCCCCGCCGCACCGGGCCGGTAGTAGGAGTGCCGCGTGTCGTCTTCCCGGGAACGAATCACCTTGACCGGCCTGCCCACAGCCTTGGACGCCGTCGCGGCATGCAACGCAAAATCCGGCAAGTACTTGCGCCCGAAGCTGCCGCCGAGATAGACGGTATTGACGATCACCTTGTCCGCGGGAATGCCGAATGCCCGGCTCACTTCGCCGCGCAGGAAATCCTGTCCCTGGAAAGGCCCCCATAGCTCAATCTCGCCATCCCGGACATGCGCCGTGGCAACGACCGGCTCCATCGTGGCATGCGTGACATACGGAGACTGGTAGTCCGCGGTGATGACGGATGGCCTGGATTTCCGCGCGAGAATGGATTCGGGATCGCCAAGCCTTCTCGCTACCGGGGCACTGGGGCTGTCGAGCGCGGCGAGGAACTGCCGGGTGATCTGCTCCGAGGAGACATGCCCGGCGACACCCGCATCGAAATCGATCTCGAGCGCATCAGCAGCCTGTTTGGCGATCCAGTAGGACTCGGCCACCACGATGATGGTATTGGGTGTCGCAACCGGCCACAGCGACGTCGTCACAATGGCGCTCACCCCTGGCCTCTTGCGGACCTCCGCTTCGTTGCGAATGCGCACGATGCTGCCGGTCACGCTTGGCGCCATGCGCACCGCGCCTACCAGCATCCCGGGTACCTCGATATCCATGCCAAAGATGGCACTGCCGTCGACCTTGGCCGCGGTGTCCACGCGGCGAAGGTTCTTTCCGATCAGCGTCTGCTCCGATGGCACCTTCATCCGCGGCCGGGGACTGATGCGCAGCTTTGCCGCATCCCCGACCACCTCGCCATAGCCCAGGCTTCGCCCGGTGGCGGGATGAATGACACGACCGGTCCTGGTGATGCACTGAGAGGACCGCACTCCCATCCGCTTCGCGCCGGCGCGCAGCAAGACGTCTCTGGCTTGCGCACCGGCCAGGCGCATGCGCTCATAGAAGAACGTCATCGACATCGATGCGCCGGTGTACTGCTGCAATGGCTCTTCCCCGGCATCGTTCCGGTACGCGTCCCGTCCGGTAACGAACCTGACCGAGATATTCTTCCAGTCAGCGTCCATCTCGTCGGCGAGCACTTGCGGCAAGCCGGTATAGATGCCCTGGCCGAACTCGCATTGCGACACGCCGACAATGGTGTGACCGGATGGCTGGATCCAGATCCAGTCGCTGACCTCGACTTCCGCGGATGCCTGATCGGCCCCTCCGTCGTTTTTCGGGTAGACCACGCGTATTGCCAGGCTCCCGGCAGCGGGCAGCGCCAGCGCGGCTGCCACGCCCTTCAGGAGAAGTCGTCGCCGAGGTGACCGCACCTCGCTGGTGTTACCGCTATTTGCCTGCCGCGGCGCCATGGATAGCCTCCCGAATGCGATGATAGGTTGCGCAGCGGCACAGGTTGGTCATCGCCTGGTCGATCTGCTCGTCGGTGGGGGTCGGATTGCTCTTCAGCAGAGCCGCCGCGGACATGATCATTCCCGACTGACAATATCCGCACTGCGGGACATCCTTGTCGATCCACGCCCTTTGAATCGGATGAGACCTGTCCCTGGACAGTCCTTCGATCGTGGTGACCTGCTTTCCATCCACGGCCTTTACCGGGACGGAGCAGGACCGCATTGGCGCTCCGTCAACGTGAACCGTGCAGGCACCACACATGCCGATACCGCATCCGAACTTGGTGCCGGTGAGCTTGAAGTGTTCGCGCACCACCCATAGCAAAGGTGTTTGCGGATCGCCGTCGAATGTGACGCGCCTGGCGTTCAGCAAGAATCTCATTTCGCCTCCTGTCTCCTGTTTGATGTGTGGACGGTCGCTGCCACCTCAAAACGACGTATGTAGTCCGACACTGACCACTGACTGGTTCTGGCCAGACGACACACCGACGACATTCATCGCCGCAAGGCCGTCAACGGCGTGCTGATACGTCCAGAACGCATACAACTGGGTCCGCTTCGAGAAGTAATACATGCCACCGAGATGAAGCTGGTGCCATTTGGTCTTCTCGAACTTGCTGAACGAGTAGCCAACGGTGGCCGCAGCCGCTGGCGTGGCTTGCCAGGTCAGGCCGAGATCGGCTGCGTTCATCGTGCCTTCCGCCGCACCGGCTCGCAGCGTCGAACGCGAGTAGAGGGCGTTCACGGAAAGCGGCACGGATTCAAGGCGATAGCTCCCGCCAATGCCCCCTGCCTTGAATGCATCGATGAACATGGCGGCACCGGGTGTGAGCCCCCTGCCGAGGGCATTCGGAAGACCGGTAGTACCGCCAATGTCGAAGGCCCGGCCGTTGGCGTCCGTGTAGGCGACCGTGACGCTCAGCCGGTCCGCGTCGTATGTGCCGGCAAGGCTGTAGGTGCGCTTGGCGCTGCTGCTACCCGGCACCTCGCCCAGCCCGACCATCGCACTGAGTTGCATCCCGCCAAAGCGCGGCGATTGATACGAGATGGCATTGTCCACCGGGAACTGACTCGATAACCCGTCGAGGTTTCCGGGGTGATACAGGTAGAAATTGAACAGCTGGTAGCCATTGCTCCACTGGCCCAGCTTGTCGGCCACGAAGTCAACCTGGCGGCCAAGCCTGACGGTACCGCTGCTTGCCGACAAGCCGACCCATGACGCCCGGTTGAAGATCTTCCCCGCGGCGATCATGGAACCACTGTCGGTCAGGAAGCCATTCTCCAGCTGGAAGATTGCCTTCATGCCACCGCCAAGGTCCTCGGAACCGCGCAGACCGAACAGATCGGGTTGCGAGATCCCGCCGTCCATGCGAACCGTACTGTTGCCGCGGATATTGCTGATCCACGGAACGGACGTATCGACACTCCCATACAACGTCACCTGGCTCTGCGCGAACGCCGTGTTGGCACAACAGACAGCCAACGCAGAGATAACCCTGTGCTTCATGATCAGCCCGCCTTTACCGTTAGGTTTGAGTCTTCTGTTCACCGGCCACTAATTTCCATATATGGCAATTAGTGGCAAAAAAAGTCGCTTACTGAGGCGTCGAGGATGCGTCCTCAAGCGTTCGCCCGGTTGTCTCCTCGCCGAATAGTCCGACCGCAAGCGCCGCGGCAAAGGCGACGCCGGCGATCACGACGTAAGACGTGGAAAGCGAACCGCGGGCAACGAACCAACCGATCATCGAAGGACAGATGATGGAAGCCAGGCGCAGCATCGCGCTGGACACGCCCACGCCGAAGGTGCGGATCCCGGTCGGATACAGCTCGGGGGTATAGACATAGCAGCCGATGAACGCGGCAGCCGTGAATCCGAATGCGAGGGACATGCAGAACGCCGTTGTGGCCGGAGCCATTGGCGCGAAAAGGACGGGAGCCAGCATCGCGAAGCCCGCGCAGATCCAGGTCATGGTCATCCACAGTCGGCGCCCGAAGCGGTCGATCGCGAGCGCGCACATTGCTGAGCCGACAATGCCGGCCAACGACGTGTAGGTGCCGTACTTGAGCGCCGTGGCCAGGTCGATGTGGAACACCTCACGATAGATCGTCGGCATCCACGACGTGACACCAGCTGTCACAAAGCCGCCGGCAAACCACAGCGACACCAGGACAAAGGTCCTGCGCAGCAACGGCGGCCGGAACAGGCTTTGCCAGGTTGCTGGCGGCTCCTGCCTGGCCACAGTCTTGTGCCTGGTTTCGAGAGAAGCCGGCTGCCCGTTGGCGCCCGCCGCCCTGGCGTACTTGCGAAAGCGTTCCAGTGCGGCATCGGCTTCATGGAAGCGGCCTTTCGACGCGAGCCATCTTGGAGATTCCGGCAAGAAGCGACGCATGCAAAGCGCGATCAGCGCCGGCAATGCCCCCAGGAAGAACATCGTCTGCCAACCGAGATTGGGCACCACCCACATGCCCGCCAGGCTCGCGGCAAACAGGCCGATGGGGAAAATCAGTTCGTAGAACAGCACGAAGCGTCCGCGATGCTCGGACTTGGCCAGTTCATTGATGTAAGTCGCCGCAACCGGCAGCTCGCCCCCAAGCCCGAGACCCTGAATGAATCGATATGCCATCAGGCTCATCGGGCTACCCGCGAACGCGCAGGCCAGGCTGCCAAGTGCGAACAAGGCCACCGAGAGGCTGGCGCAACGCAGGCGCCCGAACTTGTCCGCAAAGTGCGAGAAGCAAAGCGAGCCAATAAGCTGGCCGAGATAGCCGATGGAGATAATGAGGCCGACCTGCTCAGGAGATAGCGACCACAGCTTGATCAGCACCGGCATCGCCGCAGCGATGGCGAGAACATCGAAGCCATCAAAAAAGGTGGCGCTCCCAACGATGACACGTGCAAGCCGGTGCAAGGGCGTAAGGGGAAGCGCCTCCACTTCGGCCACAATGCGTGCGGCTTCGTTCTGCTCAGTCGTTGTCCGCCACACACTATCGTGCGCGGCTCCGCTCGACCCTCCGTGACCTGATAATCCATCCATGCCGCTTCCCGTGATTTCTGTCCCTGATGTGCTCATACCTGCTCCAACTGAATCAAGACTAACCTCCCGTGTGACGCGCCGATTGCCTGTCCACGGCCTCGGCGCAGTTCCCATGTGCTGCAGTGGCGATTACCGACGCGTGATGATTTGCTTCCATCCATCGACTCACGCCGACATTAATTTCCACTCGTGGCAATAATAGTTGCCGCACGCTGTCCTTCGCTGTAGGGGTTTTCCTGTACGCCAATGCCGCTTCTTGGATCGTGCCTTGGTGCGCCAGCGCGCCAGTCCTCTATCATTGACCAGCCGCTGCGGTGAGCCGCCAACTTCATTTGCCATTGGCCGCGACATGCATAGCGGCGCGCCAGCCATGACCGGATCACCAATGCCCCGATACATTGCCTTTCTTCGCGGCGTCAGCCCGATGAACGCCCGGATGCCCGAACTCAAGCGCTGCTTCGAGGCGGCGGGCTTCTTCGAAGTGAAAACCTTGCTCTCCAGCGGCAACGTCGTGTTCAACGCGCGATCATCGTCACTCACCAGCCTGGAGCGGCGCGCCGGGAAGGCCATGCAAGAGGAGCTGGGCCGCAGCTTCGACACCTTTGTCCGTCCGGCGGGCTATCTACAAGACCTGATCGATTCGGATCCCTATGCAGAGTTCAGCATTGCGTCTTCGGCCAAGCGGGTTGTCACGTTTCTGCGCGGGCCGGTGCCGCCAGACGTGAAGCTGCCCATCGAGCGTGATGGCGCAAGCATCGTCAAGGCCGGTGCCACGGAGATCTTCAGCGTCTACATACCGGATCCGAAGAAAGGTCCCGTGTTCATGAGCCTGCTCGAACGCACGTTCGGCAAGGACATCACCACGCGCACGCTCGATACGGTCATCAAGTGTGCCCGGGCATAGGCAACCCTTTCCCTATGACGGGAACAATGCCATCTGCCCCGTGAGCAGCGTCTCGAAATCCTCATCGAGGAAAGGCAGAATGGCATCGGCGATAGGCTGCAGTTGCTTTGTCACGTAATGCCCATAGTCGATGGGCGCCGAGCGAACTTCAAGCGGCTCCGGCCCCGCCACGGTCATCACATAGCTGATCCAGCCGCCATGCTGATATTGCAGCGGGCGGCCGTGGCGTTCGTTGTGGGCATCGGCAATCCGCGCAGCGCGGACGTGCGGCGGCACGTTGCGCTGGTAGTCGTCGAGCTTGCGGCGCAGCCGCTTGCGGAACACCAGCTGTTCGTCCAGTTCGCCAGCCAGCGTGCGGCGCACGATATCCCTCACGTAATCCTGGTACGGCTCGCGGTTGAAGATCCGTTCGTAGAGTACCTGCTGGAATTCCTGCGCGAGTGGAGACCAGTCCGTGCGCACGGTCTCCAGCCCCTTGAACACCATCTCGACCCGGCCGTCGGGCCGCTGCACCTGGCCGGCATAGCGTTTCTTGCTGCCAAGGTCCGTGCCGCGGATGGTGGGCATCAGGAAGCGCCGGAAGTGCGTTTCGAACTGCAGTTCCAGCGCGCTTTCGAGCCCGTAGGTCTGCCACAGGTGATCACGCCACCAGTCGTTGACATAGGCCACCAGGCTGCGGCCGATCTGGCTGGCGTCGGCCTCCGTCCGGGCCCGGCGCAACCACACGAACGTGGAATCCGTATCGCCGTAGATGACCTCGTAGCCGCGCGCCTCGATCAGGGTCCGGGTCTGCTGCATGATCTCGTGCCCGCGCATCGTGATCGACGACGCGAGCCGCGGATCGAAGAAGCGGCAGCCGCTTGATCCGAGCACACCGTAGAACGCGTTCATGATGATCTTTAGCGCCTGCGAGAGCGGCTTGTTGCCGTCGCGCTTGGCAGCTTCGCGGCCCTGCCAGACGCGGGCCACGATGGACGGCAGGCAGTGCTTCGTCCTGGAGAACCGCGCGCCACGAAAGCCGGCCACGGAATCGGCATCGTCGGGATGAGCAAGCCCTTCCACCAGGCCGATCGGGTCGATCAGGAACGTGCGGATGATCGACGGATAGAGGCTCTTGTAGTCGAGAACCAGCACCGATTCGTAGAGGCCGGGGCGCGAATCCATGACAAAGCCGCCGGGGCTCGCCTCGGGCGCCTTGTCGCCGAGGTTGGGTGCCACATAGCCCTGGCGGTGCATCAGCGGCATGTACAGGTGCGTGAAGGCCGCGACCGAGCCGCCGCTGCGGTCCGCCTGAAGGCCCGTCACCGTGGCACGTTCCAGCAGGAAGGTCAGCAACTCCGTCTTGTCGAAGATCCGTGTCACCAGCTCGCAATCGCGCAAGTTGTAGCGTGCCAGCGCCGGCTTGTCCTGCTCGAACATGCGGTCGATGGCGTCCATGCGGTCATACGGGTTGTCGATCGCCTTGCCTTCGCCGAGCAGTGACTGGGCTACCGATTCGAGGCTGAACGATGGGAAGGTCCACGTGGCGGAGCGCAACGCTTCGATGCCGTCAATGATCAGGCGGCCGGCGGCTCCGGCGAAATAGTGCTGCTGGCTGCCATGCTCGCGCCATTCCATCTCGGCGCCGCCGCGGCCAAGGCGCAACGGCACCTGGAATTTGCGCGCATGCTCGTGCAATACGCGCAGGTCGAATTGGACGAGGTTCCAGCCAATGATGGCGTCGGGGTCATGGCGCCCCATCCACGCGTTCAGCCGTTCGAGCAATGCCGGCCGCGTCTCGCAGTATTCGAGCGAGAATTCGACGTCCGCGGGCACGGACGGTGCCGGGCCCAGCATGTAGACCTGGCGCTGGCCGCACCCTTCGAGTGCGATCGAGTACAGGTCGCCGAAGGCATTGGTTTCGATATCGAGAGACACCAACCGCAACGTCGGCCGATAGTCCGTGGCGGGTTTCATCTGCGCGTTGCGCACCACGCCGCTGCCATCGGCATCGCCGTCGTACCAGACCGGGGCGGTGATGAAGCGTTCCATCAGGTAGCGCTCCGGTGGCCGGATATCGGCTTCGTAGACGTCCACGCCCGCGTCGCGCAGCGCGCGGCTGTGCTGTCCCAGTTGCCGATACTGACGACAGTAAAGGCCAGACACGGGCCTCTGGTTGAAGTCCTGGAGTCGGAGCGGACGCAGATCGACAGTCGCGTCACCCTGCAGCACGGCCTCGGCGCGCTGCCGCTGGGCCTCCGGCACAAAGGCTACGGACGGTTGCGGCGGCAATCGCAACAGGCGTGGGCCGTCGTCGGTGGCAAGCCAGACTTCGACTTCGGTACCCGCCGGCGTATCGCGCCAATGCCGGGTCAGGATGAAACCCTGTTGAAGTGCCACGCTGCAAAACCCTGAAGAAGCTGTCCGGGCACAAGTTTAGCGGAGATAGCGGGATCGCTCTCTCGCCTACCCGTGCCCAGTACAAGCGCCAGCAGCGTGGGATGAGGTGACAGCGTGTATGGCTGTCAACGCGTCAAAACTTCAGGCTTTACCTCCGTCCAGCCCGGCCCCGGGTCGAATGACTTGATGGCCGCGCCCTTGGCAGCGCTGTTCGGACCAAGGTCGCTTTCGTACACCCGCCCGTCGTAGCTCACCATGAAGGTCTTGATTCCGGTATCGCCATACCGGGCCGGCCACGCGATCAAGGCAAAGCCGCCAAAGAGCTTGCCGTTCACGAGGTAGTCATACTTGCCGCCTGGAGCATGCGGGCCTTGCGAAGTCAGCAGCTTGTAGTGATAGCCGTGGTAGCCACTTTCCCCGAGGCTTTGCTTGCCAGCCTCGAGAAACGCCGGGCCCAGCGGGCTTTGCGGTTCCCCGGGCGTGCTTGGCCAGTACAGGCCGTCGCGCTTGCCTGGCGAACTGGCAAGCTTCAGGGCGTAGGTCGATATGCCGGTCTTCTGCTGGCTCAGCCGGGCATAGTCGTCCTGCGCATCGCACACGGCCAGCAAGGTCTGCATTGCCGACAGCTCGTTGCGGCCAATACGGCGCGCCTTCATTTCCTCTACGCCGGCGCGCGTGTCGAAATGCCAGCCCTTCGCGGTCTTGACCAGCGGAATCGGCAACGTCCAGCCGTCCTTGCCCGTGGCGATGCGTGCGCGATTGTCCCCGTCGGGCTGAATCGCATGGGACTGGCTCCAGGCTTCCAGGAACCGGTAGCGGATATCTGCGCCGACCGGCGGAATCAGGGTCTTGTAGTTGGCGCCGAGGATGGACTGCATCGCCGTATCGTCGCTGGTGGCCACGGCGTTCCCAAAGGCCGTCATCGCGGCCTCGGGTGTGCTGAAGTCCTTCTGCGCGTACGCAGGTGCCATGCCCCAGAGCAACATGGCCACCGCCACGGCGAGCGTGCGGCCCCTGGCGTGGCGCGGATACGGAGTATGTCGCAGTATCGAGTTCATGATCCGGCCCCTCCGTTTAGCGCCTGCCACCACGGCCACCGCCACCGCCACGGCCACCGCCGCCACCAAAGCCGCCGCCTCCACGGCCGCCGCCACCGCTGAAGGAGCCTCCGCCACCACCTCCACGGCCGCCTCCGCCGGAAAAACCTCCGCCGCCGCCATGGCTGGCGCCACTCTGGCGATAGCCCGTGGACTGCATGCTGGACCTGCCGCGGTCGACATCACGCTGCGAAGCGCCGCCGCCGCCCACGCCTTGGAACGCGTTGTCGCGTCCGCCGCCTGCAGCGCCTCCGCGCCCGCCAGCGCCGGCCTGACGGTCCGACACGCCTGCGCGGTTGCCGGCGCCACCGCGGTCACCGACTCCGCCGCGGTCTCCTACACCGCCCCGGTCGCCTACGCCGCCTCGATCACCTACGCCGCCTCGGTCACCGACGCCGCCTCGATCACCTACGCCGCCCCGGTCTCCTACGCCGCCTCGATCGCCTACGCCGCCCCGGTCACCGACGCCACCGCGGTTGCCAGCGCCGCCGCGATCACCAAGACCGTCGCGGCCACGAAAATCATTGCGCCTGTCGGCCCCGGCGGAACTCCGGCCGCCGAATTTTTCACGCGATGCGTTGTCCCGGTACGCCACGCCCTTGCGGTGCGAGGCATCGTGGTTCCACTTGCCGTTCTGCACCTTGGTCCGGTCGAAGTTGCGGTCAATATTGGTAGCACGGTTGACGTTCACATTGACGTCGCCCCCGCCCCAGTTGCAGCCGCCGAAGATTGCCCCCGCTGCCGCGAGGCCGACGCCCCAGGCAAAGCCCGTGGCCAGCGCGGCGCCCGGATAGTAAGCGGGATACGGCGGCCAGTAGTACGGCGGATAGGATGGATATCCCCACGAACCGTAGACCACCGTCGGGTTGTAGGACGGCACGTAGATGACTTCAGGATTGGCCGGCTCGATCCGCACGACGGTCTGCGGAGCCGCCGCCTGCGACGGTGCGGGACCCTGCACGGGCGCCTGCGCGGGGGCTTGCTCCACAATCACGTTCTGCTGTTCATTCGACTTGAGGTTGCCGGTCTGCTGGGCTTTGGCCCGCAGTCGCTGCACCGCGGCAAGCACGTCCTTCTCCTGGGCGAGGAAGGCATCGCCAAGCTTCTGGGTCCAGTCGAGTTTGTCGTTCATCGGCTCCAGCGCCTGCGGGAACGCCACCAGCGACTTGACGCTGACATCCCACGGCTGGTCAGCGACGGCCTTGACCGCATCGTCGCCCTTGACCTTCGGGTTGGCCTTGACCCAGCGCGCCGCCTGCACGATCTCGAGCGGGTACGTGGAGGCCATCAGCACCTGGGCCAGCACCGAATCGGGATACAGGGCGATCGGGGCGACCAGTGCCTCGAGTTCCTCCGGCTTGAACGTAGTAGCCGGCGCGGACGTGTCCTGCGCATGGACGGCAAACGATAGCAACGCCAGAACTGCGAGCAGCCAAGCCCTGGCGCAGCGGAGCGAGCGCGTTGTCCACGGATCCATTGCCATCCCCCCAAATCGCCCGTTTGCCGGGCACCGCGACGGGCTCAGCGCCCGAAAGAAAAGGCATTACCTATATGACAAGTACATGCTCGCCCGAGCCGCTGCGTTCCAGCGGCACAAGTGCTCAGTATCCATCCTCGTGTCAACTCTATGTGCAGCCGGAGCATTCCGAAATGAAATCTTTCCATCGCCGAGATAAGCAAAGTTTTTATCCCGATGTTGTGCGGCATTCGACACTCACCGACCGGTGCGTCGATCCGACGCTGCCGCTGCTTAGCGGCGGTGTCGGTCCCCTTGGCGGGAAGGCGGTAACTGGCGCTGCGGGTAGAGTTTCTGGAACTGGGCAGTCGTAACTCCCATCCCGCTCTTGTCGTCGATGATGGTCATTTCCTGCCACGCGCTCGGCGCCCCCTGCAACCCCGGGAAGTCCCTCAACTGCCAGACGCGGCCGGCCTGCGTATCAAGCAGGAAGGCACCTCCGCGGGCCTGGGCGTTGCTCACGATCTGGAACCGACCGGGCCGTCCGAGGGGCGGCAGGTCGTCGGCGCGTGGCGACGCGGCGGCCGCGCTGGCATCGCTGCTCCCTGCCGCGCCCGTCTGGGGGGCCGGGCTTTTCTCCGGTTCCCGGCCACATCCGCTCATCAAGACCATTGCCAGGCACAACGCATACGATGCCCTGTAGGACATGGTGGACTCCTCTGCGTGCGGACCGACCGTCCCGTGAACGGCCGGGCCGCTGATTGCCGCTGCCGTCTATGCCATCAGCTGCGACTCATATTCATCGCGGAACTGGTGAAGCGAACTGTCTACCACCGTGACAGCGCCGTCGATCAGCCCGCAGCGACCGCTGCCGGGAAGGATGCGGCACAGGTTCTCCAGCGCCTCCAGGTCGGCGCGCACGCCGCGGCCCGTGTCGATCCGGTTGAGCAATCGCATCAGCTGGAATGTGCCCCCCTTGCACGGCGGGCACTGGCCGCAGGAACCTTGCGCAAAGAAGCTCACATACTCGGCCACCTTGCGGACGATGCTGGAGCCCTCCGATACGACGATCATCGCGCCGGTCCCCAGGCGCGAGCGCCGCTTGCGCACCGAGTCGAAATCCAGCGCTACGTCGAGATCGCGCTTGGTCAGCAGCGTGTTGGACGGCCCGCCCGTGAAGACAGCCTTGAATTCCTTGCCCTGCAGCATGCCGCCGCCAAACTCGAAGATCAGTGTCTCCAGGCTGGTGCCCATCGGCAGCTCGTACAGCCCCGGGCGCAGGACGTCGCCCGACAGCGAATAGAGCTTGGTCCCTGCCGCCTGAGCGACGCCGAGCGCGCGATACCACTGCGCGCCGTGGCGAAGTATCCCCGGCACGTGGGCGAGCGTCTCGGTGTTGTTGACGATGGTCGGCGCCCCGTGCACGCCGCTGTCCGCGGGATAAGGCGGCTTGCGCCGGGGAAATGCGAACGTGCCCTCGACGCTGGCTATCACGGCCGTTTCCTCGCCACCGATGTACAGGCCGGAACTCGGCACGACCCGCAGCGTCAGCGGCCCGCCGAGCAGCCGCTCGAGTTCGGCGAGTTGCGCATGTGTTTGCCACTGCTGCACCGCCTGCCGCGTCATTTCGAGCGACAGTGGCTGATGCGGATTGACGTACAGCACGACATGATTGGCCCGCGTGGCTGCCGCCGCGATCAGCGCGCCCTCGATGACCTGGTGCGGCGTGTGCTCCAGAAGGAAGCGGTCCTTGAACGTGCCGGGTTCGTCTTCGTTGCCATTGCAGATGATGTACTTGTCGACCGCGGCTGCAGCAGCAACTGGCCTCCACTTGCGGTGCGTCGGGAACCCCGCGCCGCCCATGCCGCGCAGATCGGCCTGTTCGATCTCCGCAAGGATCGCATCCGGATTGGACAAAGCCTTGGCCAGCCCTTCTCCGCCACCACGCGCAAGCCAGGCCTGCAGGTCTGCGCCGACCCGGATGTCCTCCTTAAGCAAGACCTGATTCAGCTTTTCCATCCGCTTTTCCATGACGCGCTCCGCCGATCGCTATCTCCCTATCGCTAACGGATGCCACCGGGCGCCCGGCCCCACGCGCCCGGGCTGCGGGCCGCGTCGACGCGCAGATCGAAATGCGCGTAGCCGGGGAACAGCAGCGGTGCCTGGACGTGCAGCGGCAGCCCGGCGAGCGTCAGTTCCCGCTGCCAGGCATGCACGTGGCCGATGCCGGCGCGGTTGGCCATGGCG
Source organism: Cupriavidus pinatubonensis (assembly GCF_019602855.1). Classification (GTDB taxonomy): domain Bacteria; phylum Pseudomonadota; class Gammaproteobacteria; order Burkholderiales; family Burkholderiaceae; genus Cupriavidus; species Cupriavidus pinatubonensis. Next base: position 2,378,842 of record NZ_CP080766.1, on the reverse strand, counting down.
TTGCCGCCCGCTGATGCGGCGCTGGCGCCGGCATGCCGGCCCATGCTGAGGATATCGAGCAGCGCATTGCCCATCAGGCGGTTGCGTCCGTGAATGCCGCCCGTGACTTCGCCCACGCAATAAAGGCCAGGCACGCTCGTCGCGCCGTCCTTCCCGATCGCCACGCCCCCGTTCTGGTAGTGGAGGGTTGGGTAGACCATGAAGGGCTCCTGTGCCGCATCGAACCCACACTTGTGCGCGAGATGCCGCAGCGTCACGAGCCGCCTGGAAAGGATGCCCGGGTTCTGCATTTCCAGCGTCGGCGTGTCGAGGAACACGCCGACCTGGCCATCGCGGTCGATGCCTCGCCCCTCGGCGCATTCGCGCAAGATGGCCGAGGCCACGACATCGCGAGGCTTGAGTTCCTCCACGAAGCGTTCGCCGTTGCCATTGAGCAGTTTTGCGCCCGCGGAACGCGCTGCTTCCGAAATCAGCCCACCCGCCAGGTGGGACGGATACGCGATGCCGGTCGGGTGGTACTGGAACGAATCGAGTTCGCGCAGGCGCGCGCCGAGACGATAGGCAAGGACAAGACCGTCCGCAGTCGCACCATAGTGATTCGAAGTCGGGAACGCATTCAGATGCAGTCGCCCCGCGCCGCCCGTGGCCAGGATCACGGACCGCGCGCGAACCAGCACGAAGGTGCGCAACTCCAGGTTGTAGATCACCGCGCCAGCGCAGCGCCCGCGCTCGTCGGACAGCAGTTCGACCGCAGGGCAACGGTTCCACACGTCGATGCCGGGATCGAGGTCGACCGCCTCGCGCAGCACGCGCATCATCTCGAGCCCGGTGTAGTCGCGATACGAAAGAATGCGCGCGGCCGACGCACCGCCTGGCTTCTTGCGCAGCAGATTGCTGCCGATAAGCCGGTCCTCTTCCTGGTCGAACATCATGCCGAGCCGGATCAGCCAGCGAATCACGTCGGGCCCGTCCATCACCATCTGAGCGACAAGTTCTGGCTCGCCGCAGAAATGCCCGGCCCGCAGCGTGTCCTCGAAATGCAGCTGGGGACTGTCGTCGTCGCCGATGGCGGCCTGGATGCCGCCTTCGGCCATGACGGTGTTGCTGTCACCAAGGCGCAACTTGGTGGCGAGAATCACGCGCGCCCCCTGCTTTGCCGCGGTCAGCGCTGCGGCACACCCGCCGCCCCCGCCGCCGATGACGAGCACGTCGGTGGTCGCCAGTTGCGCGCCGGCGATGTCGACATCGTCGATCAGCGCATTGGCCTGCAGATAGCGCGCGAGGTCAGGCTGGCACGACTCCCCGCGGTTGACGCCAACGGCCAGCGGGACATGCGCGTTCGCGCCATGGTCCGGATGATAGGCCTTGAGCAATGCGTCGACGGGCATGTCGTCGCTGCGCACCGCGTGCTCTGCGCCCGGACGATAGCGCTGGCGCGCGTCTTCGTAAGGGATGCCGGCTGGCATGACGGTTCGCCCCCGTCAGCGCGGCGGGCGGGCGCCCGGCGCATCGAAATCGATGCCCATTTCGCCGCGCTCGATCTGCTGCAGGCGCCGCATGAGATTGGCCGGACGCAGCGAGTTCGCCGCGATCACGCGCCGCACGAACAGGCCAAGGTGGTTGGGACGGATATGCTCGGGACACGCCAGCGTGCAGAGATTGCACATGACGCACTCGTCGAACACACGGCTCGACGCGGCCAGGTTTCCTTCCACCGCAAAGTTCACGCCCTGCTGGACTTCCAGACCTTTTGGACACGCGCGATCGCAGCCGCTGCAGTGGCGGCAATGCGCGGCCTCGGGAAAGGTCTGTGAAATCGCACCCAGGACTTGCCAGCTGTCGCTGAATTCTTCGATGCGATACACGTGGCGCGCCGACACCGTGAAGTAATCGAGGAAGGCGACCTGCATGCCCTCCTCGACCAGCGTCTCGCAAGCGAGCGCGGTCCTGACTTCCTGGTCGCCGCTGCGGCGCACCATGACGCGGCAGGACCCGCATACGCCCTGCCCCATGCAGCCGACACCCTCGACCAGCGTTTCGCCGGCATGGACGAAGGCCTGCAGGATCGAGCAATTGGGCGGTGCTTCCAGCTCGCGTCCTTCCATGCTCAAACGCACCATCTTCGCCCCCGTCGTCTGGCGACCCCGAAGCCACACCGGCGAACTCCACGAAAAGGTCATAACAACCATAGCACAGGCGCGGTCATTGGAAAGGAGGCGCATGAATGCTGTTCGGAGAGGCGGATCGGTTTGTACATCATGTGGCCCGCCATCGCGACCGCCTGTGGCCGCACGCAACTCGACAGCCGTCACCCTGCATCCCTTACATGGTGTGCAATCGTTGCAATGCCCCGAAGATCACAAAGCCGCGCCAGCGCCCGCGCGGCGACGCTGTGACGCGGTACGAATCTTGCCGTTCGTAGAAGACCGGCCCCAACGCCAGAGCGGGTGCAATCGCGCCTGCGGGCAATCGGGCATCCCCATGTTACTTCAGGACATCAGCATGAGTTACTACGACGAAGAGCGCTACAGGCGCGAACGCAGCAAGCGGCGAGACGATGATGACTGGCAACCTGAATCCGGGCGCGAAGCGTGGCAGTCGGAGCGCGCACGCCGGCGCCTGACGCCGGGGCAGACCAGCTATGGCGGCCCGGCGCCCCAGCGGGGCGGATATGGTGATCCGTACCAAGGGTCGTCAGGCCAGCGGTATGGAGAGCGCCGGTACGATGATCCCGACCAGGGGTACGGCTCATACGGCGCCGAGCGCTACCAGGACAATCCGTCGCGCGAACGAGGACGAGAGCGATATGGTGACCGCTATGGTGGCGAGCGCTATGGCGGCCGCGACGAAGGCCGCTATCGCACCGAAGAGGCTTACCGCGGCGGAGGCAGTACCGGAGGCGAAGGCCGTCACCGTGGCAGCGAACTGCGCTATGGCATGAACGGCGGCTACGGCTGGGATCGGGCCTCGGAATGGCGCGACCCGAGGGCCTGGCAGCGCGACGACGCGGAAGCCGAACGCCAGTGGCGCCAGAGCGTGGAACGCGCGCGCGAGCGGGAGCGCCAGACGGCAGGCCGCGACACCTATTTCAATGACCTCCGCAGCGATACCCGCTACTGGACAGAGGCTGACGACGACCGCGCGCAAGGCCAGCGCTACGAACGGCGCTACAGCCGCGAAGCGGCACAGCGGCGCGGCTGGGAAGTCGATGAAGACCGCGACGAAGACCATGGCGCGCTCTATAACCTCGGGCGCCGCATCGGCGAAGCCGTGGGCGATTTGTTCGGCACCTCGGAACGGCACGAGCGCCATGTGGGGCCGCGCGGCTACCAGCGCACCGACGAGCGGATCCGCGACCAGATCTGCGAGCGCCTGAGTTACGCGCGCGGCGTTGATATCAGCGATGTCAGTGTCGACGTCAAGGATAGTGTGGTGACGTTGTCCGGCACAGTGAAAAGCCGCAGCCAGAAGTACTACATCGAAGACCTGGCCGATTCGACCTATGGCGTCAGCGAGGTCAACAACGACATTCGCGTGCGCCGGGATACCGACACGTCGTCGCTGTCCGGCACTGGCGAAACGACAGGCAGCACCTGGCGGGGCTGATCGGGTACACCGGACAAGGTGAATTCAGGGCCTGGCGGCAATCAGTCGGGGCGGATGGGAAGCGATACGGCCTTCCGCCCGTCCTGGCTTCTGCCGGTTCACCCCTTGCGCATGCGTAGCAAATCGGCGTAAGACACGAGCTTGCGCTTTTCCTGCGCAAGCGTCTTTCTTTCCGGCACCGCGCGGGTTGGCCGACCGCGCTCGAACTTGGCGGCGGCGCGAGCATCCTCCCGCGCGTAGGTACTCGCGGTCCTGGCCTCCGCTTTCAGGCGTTCGGTTTCCAGCCGCGCAGCGCTGCGCTCTTCCCGCGCGATATCGCGCGCGGCCGACAGGATTTCGGCCCTCAATTGATCGCGCCTTTGCTTGGCAGCGGCACGCGCAGCCCGCAGTTGCTCCTTTCGCTGCCGCAGCCAGTCTTTCTTGTTGATCGGCGCAGGCCTGGCCTCTGCCGCCACACTCTGGCGCAGAGCCCTGCTGATTGAAACCTTCTCAGTCCCCAGCGTGCGCCGCGCTCCTCGTTTCAGATCACTCACGCCGTCACTCTCCTGCAGCACGTCACGACCGCTCATGCATAAGCCCTTGGAATCCACGAGCGTATCGCAGCAACCTTACCATAGGACGCCGTTTCGGGCCCGGACCGGCGGCGCGGCATCGAGCGGCCGTAGAGTCACGGAAAGCGAACCTACATGATGCTGTCTAGCAGCACTCTCGCCTCGTGAATTTCATCGATTCCGGATGCTTCGCCCACTGATCCCATGACTGCAGCCAACCGCTCCATGGCGCCGCGGCTGTTTCCTTGCCGCTGCCACAGCCGCGCCAGGCTGATGGTGGCGCGCAGTTCCAGCGGACGAGAGTGCTGGCGGTGGGCGACGGCGATCGCCTTCTCGAAGCACGCTTGTGCACGTGCGCAACGGTCGGCATCGGGCAACTCAAGGGACGAATCAGAACAGATCAGCTCGCCCTCGACCCGCGACAGCTCCGCCTCGACATGACGCTCGCCGCAGGCCGACGCCATGGCCCGGGCGTCGGCAATGGCGCGCAGTCCCGTTTCGGCCTGCCCGATCTGGCCGCTGCACTCGGCGAGAAGCGTCAGGAAGTGCGACTGCCCCAGCCGCGCGCCGGTGGCAAGATACGCGGCCATACCTGACTGTATGTCGGCAATACCTTGATCGTGGCGCCCCATCCGGACCAGCGCCTGACCACGCAGTGCGGTCGCCCACGCCGACCAGTGCGGAAAGCCCTGTTCCGTCGACAGCGCGATCGCGGCCTCGGCGAGATCGAGCGTGGTCTGCGCCTCGCGCAGGAATTCGTGCAGATGGGCCACGATGCACAACGTATGCGCAAGGGTGAACGGATGGGACAACCCGCGCGCGAGCGTGATTGCACGCTGGCTTCGAGCGCGCGCCTGCGCCGCATCGCCAAGGTTCCAGCGTACCAGCGCCGACAAGGAAAGCGCCCGTACCTCAGGGTCCACGCCATGGAAGTTCGGGTGGATCTGGCGCGCGCCAGACTGGTAGTGCGCCAGCGCATGATCGAAATGGACGTTGGCGATCCGGAAGCGCCCCGCGTAATACAGCGTCGTGGCCAGTGAGACATGCGCCTCGGCGAGCCATTCGGCGTTGCCGGCCCGCTCGGCAAGCCTGACCAGACCCTTGCCAAGCCTGTAGGCCTTGGCGTGTTCGGCGCTGATCGAGAAATACGTGCGCAGCCCCACCTGTGCCGGGAAGCTCTGCAACATGTCGTCTAGTTGCTCGTACAGCGCCAGGGCCCGCATGTAAGTCGCCTCGACTTCCCGCGAAGCAAAGCCGCGCGCCGCGATGAGCGCCGGGCCGATGGCAAGCCGCACCGCAAGTTCCTGCCGTGCGCGCGCCGGCGTATCGGGTTGGCGCGCAAGCAAGGCCAGCGCCTCGCCAAACTGGCGGACCGCCTCGCGGTAGGCCGAGCGCTGCAGCAACTGCTGCCCCGTGCAGAGCAGGTACTCGACCGCCTTGGGGTCGTTACCGCTGAGGCTGTAATGCCGCGCGAGCTCGCTGCAGTAGTCCGTCAACCGGTCGCGAAAGAGCGTTTCGATGGCCCGCGCCGTACGTTCATGCAAGGCGCTGCGCTGTTCCGTGAGCAACGTGCTGCCGGCCACTTCCTGCGTGAGGCCGTGCTTGAACGTGTATTCGACATCCGGGAAGGCGGGCCGCTCGTAGATGAATTCGCCTGCCTGCAGGCGCGCCAGCAACGGCCGCAGGACATCTTCCGGCTGCCCGATCACCTGCTCGATCAGGCTCAGCGAGAACTCCTTGCCAATGACGGCGAGGCTTTGCAGCAGATTCTTCTCGGCGGAAGGCAGCCGGTCGATACGCGCCGCCAGCACGCCGCGCACGGTAGTCGGGATATGCAGGGCCGCCGGTGTCGCCTCGATGTGATAGTGACCGCTCTCGCCCAGGAGCGTCTTCTCCTCGGACAGCGTCTGCACCACCTCCTCGATAAAGAATGGGTTGCCCTCGGTCTTTTCCAGGATCAGCGCCCTGAGGGTCTCCAGCGAGGGATGGTCGCCTAGCAAGGCAGTCAGCAGTTCCCCGGCCTCGGCCTGGCCGAGCGGGTCGAGCCGAAGCTGGGTGTAGCAGCCACGCGCGTGCCAGTCATGCCGGTACTCCGGCCGATAGTTCAGCAGCAGGAGAATCCTGGCGCTTGGAATGCGGTCGACCAGCACGTCGAGGAAGGCCTCGGTGTCGCTGTCCAGCCATTGCAGGTCTTCGAATATCAGCTGAAGGGGCTGGTTGGCGCTTTCGCAGATGAACAGCCGCACGATGGCATCGAACGTCCGCTGGCGCCGGATCTGCGGGTCCATGTTCGGCAACGCCGAATCCGGTTCACTGATCCCCAGCAGGTCGAGCATGCAGGGCAGCACGTCTTCAAGCGTACGGTCCAGCATCAGCATCCTGCCCGCAACCTTCTCGCGGCGCTGCCGTTCGTCGTCCTGGTCCTGGATCCGGAAGTAGTTCTTCACCAGTTCGATCAGCGGCAGATAGGCGAACGACTTACCATGCGACACAGAAAAAGTCTCGAGCACCATGCAGCCGCGCTGCGAAACCGCCTTGAACTCATAGAACAGGCGCGACTTGCCCACCCCGGCCTCGCCCACCACGGCGACAATCTGGCCGTGTCCCGCTGCGGCAAGTTCCAGCGCGCGGCGCAGTTGCTCCAGTTCCGCGTGCCGGCCGACGAACCGCGCCAGCCCGCGGCGCTGCGCCACCTGCAGGCGCGTGCGCAGCGCACCCAGGCGCACCACTTCGTACACGGCAAACGCATCGGGCATGCCCTTGACCTGCGTCGCCCCGAGCGCCTTGAAATCGAAATAGCCTTCCGTCAGCCGACAGGTCGGCTCGCTGACCAGAATCGAAGACGGCGTGGCAATGCTCTCCATGCGCGAGGCAATGTGGATTGTGTGCCCGACCGGGTCGTAGTCCGTGCGCAGGTCATCCTTGCGGATGGAGCGCACCACTACCTCGCCGGTGTGGATGCCCACCCGGATCTGCAGCGGAATGCCTTGCTCCAGGCGGACCCGGTCGCTATGGCGGCGCATTGCCGCCTGCATCCGCAGCGCGGCATACAGCGCGCGATGCGCGTGGTCCTCGTGCGCTATCGGCGCGCCGAACAGGGCCAGAATGCCGTCGCCCAGCGACTTCGCTACGTAGCCCTCGTAGTGGTGCACGGCCTCCATCATCAGGTCGATCACGGGATCGATCAGCCGGCGCGCTTCCTCCGGGTCCAGATCATGGATCAGCGCCGTCGAGCCCGCCATATCGGCGAACAGGGCCGTGATGGTCTTGCGCTCGCCCGCGCTGGCGCCGCGGGCTTCCATCGCCGCCTGTTCCGCAAGGATGCGGTCGACGAGGTGGCTGGGGGTGTAGTGGATGGGCGCGCGGACGGCGGCGGGCTGTACCTCGGCCGAAGGCTCCATGGCGGGCACCAGCGATGTACCGCACTCCGCACAAAACCTGTCCTCGGGATCGGCGGCATGACCGCAAGTCGGACAATGCAAGACCAGCCTCGCGCCGCAACTCTTGCAGAACTTGGCGGTGGCGGGGCTCACCGTTCCGCAGTTTGTGCAGCGCATATCGACCTCCCGATGCTTCCGCCCCATGCATCAGGTTAGGCGATCCGGTCCGTCCGCGTCATGGGCTTGTCAGATATGGCGGTTGCCGTCATGCTCCCCTCGCTGCGGGTGCGGTAATCATCGCCTTCCTCCCGCGCTCCGGCATTGCCCCGGCTTCCCGAGAGCCGTCAGAGGTAAGCGGGTCCGAAGCCGAAATGATGGATGAGCGCCAGGCCATGCCTTCCATGGAGCCAGAGTTCATCGGAAACCCACAAGGCAATCAGCCATGACGCGGCGACGATGACAAGATCGCAGCGGCCGCTTTTCCACCAGTTGAGGCTGTGACGTCCTGCGATCCACGGGATCCCCAACGGATTTGGCCAGTCGGCCAGCAGGTGCATGACGCCCCCGCAGGCAAAGCCGAACGCCGGCGCCGCCAGTGCATGGGCGCCCAGTGCCTGGTATGCCCACGCGAGAAGGCCGATCCAGGCGATGCCCCAATGCGTCCAGGTTCGATGCGTAATCCACAGGCGGCGCGACCTTGACCACCAGGCCACTTCGAGCCAGTCGGGCGCGGTGCTGCCGAACAGCGCCGCCACGAAGCCAAGCGCGCTTGCCCAGTGCCACCCTCCACCACCGCTCTTCCCGATCACCGCGGCGGCGATGACGGCCGCTGCCCATCCGGTGGCGTGGTGTGCTTTGCTTGAAGCCATGGTGGGACTGCGCTTGCTTGCCGGCGATCATTGAGGGGCCGCAATCTTGGCAGATGTGCAGGGGAAACGCCAGAGCACCCTTTTGACCGGCACGAGAATCAAAAACGCTGGCGCCATCTCGGAGCTCTACTCCGTTAGCGATGGTAATGCTCCGGTGGTTGCAAACTGAACGGTGGCGCATCAGGACACAAAAGCCTGCGTCTCGCCCGTTCGGTTGTGACGTCGGACAGCTTCAGACAGACGGCGGCTGCGCCGCAAGAAATGCTGAACCGATATCGCAGGACAGGCGCATCAGCAACGGCGCAAGTCGGGCGGCGGCTTCCGCGGCCGGCAACTTGGTCGACAGGCTGACGTTGAGGGCGTGAACCGGATGCGATCCAGGCTGTAGCGGGGTGGAGACCGCCACGACCTCAGGTTGCCAACTGGCGGCACACCATCCGTGCCGCTGGACATGTGCAATGGCATGCCGGATTTCCGCTTCAACCGTTCGCCAGTGGGCGAAGCGTGTCGAGAAGGCCGCCATCAGGCCAGCGCGTTCAGCTTCGGTTGCTACGGCCAGCCAGGCGCGTCCAAGGGAAGTGAGGGCTATCGGCACACGCTGACCCGCCACGACGCTGCGCAGGGACGCCTTGCGGCTGTAGCGGATCGATTCAAGGTAGACCATCTCGTCGCGGTCGGCCATCGCCAGGCCAACGTTCAGGTGTTCGCTTTCCGCAAGCTTACGCATGAACGGGGCCGCGACCTGCAGTACAGCGGAGCCCCCGCGCATCGCATGCGCGAGACTAAGCACGGGGACGCCGAGACGGTAGGCACGCAGTCCCGCGTCGTACTGGAGGAAGCCGGTCTCCACCAGGCTCTGCGTGAGTCGGCTTACCGTCGAGCGCGGCAGGCCGGTCCGTTCGGCGAGTTCGCTGTTTCCCAGGATTTCGGAACCCGGCCGGAACGCCCGCAGGATCTCGAGGCCGCGCTCAAGCGAGCGATTGGCCTGCAGGTTGGCCGGACGGCCACGTGCCCGGCGACTTGCATCTTGCGGATCCACCGTGCCGTCTCCCGCGGGCTTGTTGTCATTGGCTGCCGATCACCGCCACGCCGTCCGCCGCGCGCACGCCCTGGCCCGCGGGCAGCACGAAGATGGGGTTGATCTCCGCCTCCGCCAGCCGGGTGCCCATTGCCGCAGCCATGGCCGAGAACGCTACGATAGCATCCGCGAGCGCCGCCACATCGGCCTTTGGCCGTCCGCGGAACCCGTCAAGCAGCGGCCAGGTCTTGAGGTCGTGAATCATGGCCAGCGCCTCGTCACGCGCGAGCCCGCCCGTGGCGGGGAGCAGCCGCATGGTCGTGTCCTGGAACAGTTCCGCCGTGACGCCGCCCATGCCCAGGAGGATCGCTGTGCCGAGCGCATCGCGGTGCATGCCCAGAATCAGTTCAACGCCACCATTTACCATTTCCTGGACCAGGAAGCGTTCGGCGGCATGGCCTGTATGACGCTGCACGTCCTCGCGCATCTTCTCCAGTCGCCTGCCGATCTCCGCTGGCGCGACGCCTACCGCCACGCCGCCCACGTCACTCTTGTGCGTAATGGTGGAAGAGAGCAACTTCAGGACAACCTGTCCGCCCAGGTTCCGGGCGGCCGCTTCTGCCTGTACAGCGCCGCCGACTTCTTGTTCGCGTACGCCCGGTACGCCGAAACGGGCGAAGAGTTGCTTCGCCGCTGCCTCGTCCATTGGACCCGGGAGCAGGTCCGTGGTGTCTATGAACTCAGCTTCCGGCGTTGGAGCATCATCGTTGCGCACGAGTCGCTGGACCGACAGCATGGCGCCGAACGCCACCGCGCAGCTTTCGGGCGCGCTGAACGCGGGTACGCCGCGCTGGTTCAACACGGCCGCGGCCTCTGGAGCATGGGGACTGACGTAGGCCAGCACGGGCTTGTCGCTCTCTGGCAGGCAGTCGGTAATGGCATCAGCCATCAGGTGTGGCATCGCCAGCCCGGACGAGCCGACGATAACCGCCACGGCGTCATAGGCAGGACTGGCGAGCAGGATGCGGATTGCACTGCGCAGCAGGTCTGGCTGCAGGCCGGCGAGCGTCACGTCGATGGGATTACGATCCAACGCCGCGTGGTCGCCCCTCTGCAAGGCGCGCAACTGTTGCGCGGTAGCGGTGTCTGGCGGTGGCGTTTCGAAGCCGGAGACACCGAGGCTGTCGGACACAAGCGTGCCGGCTCCGCCAGTAGAAGTGAGCACGGCAATCCGCTTGCCGTTCAGACGGCGGCCGGTCGCGAGCGCGGCAGGAATGTCGATCAGATCCGAGAAAGCTTGTGCGCGGATGATGCCCACCTGTGCGAACAAGGCGTCGTACATGCGGTCGGCGCCCGCCATGGCGCCCGTATGCGAGACGGCGGCCCGGGCGCCGGCTTCGGAACGGCCGATCTTGAACGCGACGACTGGCTTCCCGGCCCTTGCTGCTTTCAGTGCCGCCGCACGGAACTTGTCGGGATGCCGCACGCTTTCCACGTACAGCGCGATGACGCGGGTGGCGGGATCGTCCGCCAGGTAGTCGATGAAATCCGATAAATCGAGATCTGCCTCGTTGCTGGTGGAGACCAGCTTGGACAAGCCCACGCCGCGAGCCGCGGCACGCGACAACACCGCGCCCAGGATGCCGCCGCTCTGCGATACCACGCCAATGCCGCCGGCCGGAAACTTATCCATCTCCAGCGCGCCGCTTGCCGAGAGCGGGATGCTCTCGGTGACATTGACCAGCCCGATCGTGTTCGGCCCAAGCAGGCGCATCTTGCCGGCGGCCTCCACGAGTTCGGCCTGCCTGCGCGCGCCTTCCGCGCCGGTCTCCGTATAGCCGCTTGCCAGCACGATTGCCGCCCCTGTGCCTCGCGCCGCAAGTTCGCGTACCGCGTGGTGCGCACGTTCGGCGCCGAGAAGGACAATGCCCACGTCGGGGACTTCGGGAAGCGAGCTGATATCCGGATAGCAGCGCACGCCTGCAATCGCATCCACCTTGGGATTGACCGGATAGATGGCACCGGAATAGCCGTGGCGCAACAGGTAGGAAACCGGCCGTCCGGCTGTCTTGGCGGGATCGGCCGACGCGCCGATCACCGCCACGCTTCGTGGCGTGAAGAGGCGCGAGATCGCGTCGGCATTCGGGCGCGTGGCAGCCGGCGAAAACTGATGGGATGTCGTCATGATGTCTTAGCCCTTCGCCGCTGCGTTTGGAGTGGCTGTCTTCGCAAGGAAGGCGAGCACGGATTCGCGATGCTCGGCGCTCGTGTAGCAAATGCCTTGGGCCTGGCTGCCCTGCGCGAACACTTGATCCGCGGTGAGCTCGAAGGTCTGGTTCAGGATCGTCTTGCCCAGCGCCAGCGCCGTGGCCGAGCCCTGCGACAACTCCACCGCCCACGCGACCGCTTCGGACACCAGCGCTTCCGGCGACGTGCTCAGCCGGTCTGCGATGCCCAGGGTCAGCGCTTCATCGGCCTCTACCTTGCGGCCGCTGAAGATCAGCCCCTTGGCGATGGACAGTCCGGTTCGGCGCGGCAGGAAGTACATGCCGCCGCCATCCGGAATCAGCCCGCGATGGATGTAGGACCAGGCAAAGCTGGCCGATGCGGAGGCCATCACGAAGTCGCAGGCCATGGCCAGGTCGGCGCCGAGTCCGTTGGCGCTGCCATTGACCGCCGCGATGACCGGCTTGGGCATATCGTGCAGCAGCGCCACCGAGTGGTGCACGCGCTGCTGGCGCGTCCAGCCGTTGAAGCCGACTTCGCCAGCCGGCGCATCCATGCGCCGCTGCATGCCCGCTACGTCCCCGCCGGCGCAGAAGCCTTTGCCGTTGCCGGTCAGCACGAGCGCGCGGATTTCGCGGCTGGCGGCGATGGACTCGAGCGCATGGATGAGCTCAGTGCGCATGTCGTCGCTGATGGCGTTGCGCTTTTCAGGACGGTTCAGCGTCAGGACTGCGATGCCTGCACGGTCTTCGAGATGGATCAGTTGGTATTCGCTCATGATGGGTGCCTGGATGATGTTGCGGAGGATGTCAGTTAAGGGTGATGTGGGCGTCCTTGACGACCTTGCTCCAGCGCGCCTGCTCTCCGAGCACGTAGCGGGCGAGATCTTCAGGCGTTCCGGGCGAGACGATCAGACCCTCCGACGCTACGCGTTTGCGGAATGCATCAGCCGTCACAGCCTTTCGGGCCGCGGCGTTCAAGCGGGCGATCACGGGCGCGGGCGTACCGGCCGGGACGAACAGCCCATACCAGCTCTCCGCGACGTATTCCGGTACGCCGGCCTCGGCGATGGTCGGCACCTGCGCCAGGTCGGCGCTGGTGGAGCGTTGAGACGTGGTTACCCCGAGCGCACGCAGCTTGCCCGATTCGAGCAGGTTGCCCACAGCCGACGCCGTCGCAAACATCATGTCCACCTGCCCGCCGAGGAGATCGGTGATGGCAGGGCCGGCCCCCTTGTACGGGATGTGGTTGAGGTCGATCCTGGCCAGGCTTTTGAACAACTCGCCAGCCAGATGCGCTGATGTGCCGGGGCCCTGGGATGCGAACGAGAGCTGCCCCGGCTTTGCGCGGGCAGCATTGATGATGTCCCGCACTGACTTGTACGGACTGTCGGCCCGCACGACGAGCACATTGGGCGACCGGCCGATCAGCATGACTGGCGCGAAGGCCTTGTCGGTCTGGTAAGGCAGCTTCGGCTGCAAACTAGGGTTGACGGCATGCGCGAACGTCGCCATGACCAGCGTGTAGCCGTCTGGGGGAGCCTTGGCGACGTTATCCGTACCGATGATGGTTCCGCCGCCGGGTCGATTGTCGATGACCACAGGTTGGCCCAGGTCCTGGCCCATCGCGACGCCCATGGCGCGCGAGATCAGGTCCGTGCCGCCGCCCGGGGAAAACGGCACGACGATGCGAATGGGCTTGTCGGGATATGCGGCCTGCGCCGGCGGCGCTGCGATACCTGCCAGCATTGCGAGTAGCGCAAAGAGCGCCATCAGCTTGCGGACGGCACATAGTGGGAAGCTTGCCACGGTGGTCTCCTGTCGTCTGAGTCGCCGGCACGATGTGCCGGCTGCAGAAACAGGTTAAGCGCGGTGCGTCAAAAGGTCTGCAGTGCAATTCCACGCTATGGAATTGATGTTTACTGGTCGACGAGCTCCGTTTCGACGTTCGCGTGCGGTTCCGAGGGCTGGTCAGGCGGCTTTGGCAGCAGTGGGAGTCTGACCGAGCACATGGTGTGCCGTTTGTCCGGACGCAAGCGCGCCGCACCGAAGGCGGCCCACGCCAGCAGTAGGCCGCCGACATCGCCGAGGTTATGGCCAGCATCTGCGAGAAACGCAAGAGATAGCTTGCCAGCCATAGAACGCCTCAGTGAGCGCGAAGCCAACGTTCAAACAAGGGCCTATGGTGGATTCCCGCTTGCGCTTTGGGCTGACAGGTCTGCCGGCACTCGCGGGCCCAGTTTTCAGCCCCCCTCACTTGTCTCGCCATGCCCTTGGCAATGGGGAATGATGCCGTCAAGACGATAGCCACTCCTCGACGTTATCACGGGTGGGGATGCCGCCGGCGTGCACCACCTTGCCGTCGACAACCACGCCCGGGGTGCGCATGATGCCGTAGCTCACTATGTCGCGCATTTCCTCCACCTTCTGGATACTGATGGCAATGCCATTGTCCAGCGCCACCTGCTCGATCAGTGCGATGGTGTTCCTGCAGTTGGCGCAGCCGCTGCCCAGTACCTTGATGTCTTTCATACGGCCTCCTTACAGCGCCCAGTTGAATATGTAGCCTACCAGCAGGATGCCAGTGGCGACGACACCCAGGAAAATGGCGATCAGGCGCACCTTCAGTACCTTGCGCAGGATGACGACCTCGGGGAGCGACAGCCCGATCACGCTCATCATGAAGGCTAGCACCGTCCCCAGTGCCGCGCCCTTCGCCAGAAGCGCCTGGACGATCGGAATGACCCCGGCGGCATTGGTGTACATCGGTACGCCGATCATGACCGCCATCGGCACGGCCCACCAGGCGTCCTTGCCCATGATCGAGGCCATGAAATCCTCCGGCACATAGCCATGGATGCCCGCGCCAATGGCAATGCCGGCGAGAATATAAGGCCAGACCTTGCCGACGATCTGGCGCACGCTCCGCATGCCCGCTGCGATGCGATCGCTAAGATCGACACCGGTTGCTTCGAAATGCGCGGCGGCTCTCGGCATGTCGCGCACCCAGTCTTCAAGATACGCCTCCATCCCGAGCCGTCCGATGATCCAGCCTGCAGCCACGGCGATCGTCAGCCCCAAGGCGAGATACAGCAGCGCTATTTTCCAACCAAATAGCCCGAACAGCAGGGTGAGCGCTACCTCGTTGACCATGGGCGCGGCAATCAGGAAAGAGAAGGTTACGCCCAACGGCACGCCGGCTTGCACGAAACCGATGAAGAGCGGTACCGCCGAGCACGAGCAAAATGGCGTGACCACGCCGAGGCTGGCCGCCATCGCGTTGGCCACGCCTTCGCGACGCCCTGCCAGCAATGCGCGCGTGCGCTCTGGCGTGAAGTAGCTGTTAATCATGCCCATCCCGAACACGATGCCAGTCAGCAGAAGCAAGACTTTCGGTGTGTCATACAAAAAAAACTGCAGTGCGCCGCCAAGGCGGCTGTCGCGCGCCACCGGCAATGCCTCCACCAATGCTTCGGACAGGGGCAGAAGGGATTGGTACAGCGCCCACCAGATTGCTGCGGCAGCCACGAGGAAGAGTCGCGGGCCTCGTTGTGGCAAACGCATCACAAATTCATTCATGATTCGGACTCCGTGAGTCGCTCTCGTGGGTGAACCAGCTTGCACTTGCTCGCGATAGCCCAGCAGCTCAACAACTCAACGCCGTGCACAACCACGGCCATACCTGGCAACTGTTAGCGTGGGATGAAGACGGGCTGGGCAGCCAAAATGAACGGACACCGTTGCTGCACCAGCTCCGCCAAGTCCCTACTTCCGAGCTCGGAATCCAGCGCATCCGACAACACCTCGCGATCCAGGTTTGCAGCGCCGTGCGATCTGAAACCGGATGGGCGTCGGCGAGGTGGCTATTCATTGTCGACCTTGATACTAGGGGCCCGTGCCACATGCAGCGAAGGCGCTGGCGATTCCACGGATGCGAATGCGCCTGCCGTCCTCGCGTGCTTTAATGAGGAACATGCCATCGCAAGCAAGCTTATCTCCCCAGCGCGCGTGGATACATGGCCAATAACAAAAGGATAGAAGGGCCGTCGAGACGGCCATTGATACAGGTCAACCTGCAGAAACGGACAGGTGGCGCACGAACTCCGACCTAGGGCTCGCGATGGCCGTGCGCCCCGTGGTCGGAGCGCTGAGCGGCAAACCAAGCATGGATCGCCGCAATCACAGCAGGGGCGGTGCTGGTAAAGGTCAAGCTCGCCCCGGCCGGGATACTCCTGTATTCGACATGAAGCTTGTCGCCCGCGCCGGCCAGTTCGGCCAGTCCAGCCATGTCATGACCGTGGATTCTTGCAGGATCAGAGAAGTCCCCCCGACCGAAACGTTTTGCCTCGGTTGCCAGATGCGAGCGAATGAGCGCGATCTGCTCGGTGTCGTTCTTGGCGTTTGCCGTGATCGTCTCAATCCCCCCGCTCACGGTATCGTCAAAAAAATGCGTGGTCCGCTCCAGATCAAACGGCATCACCGCCGCGCCGCGGTGGGCGACTTCAGTCTGGCGCGAGTGCATGTCGTGTTGCAACATCGCGTCGCCCGGTTGCGCCGCAAAGGCAATCGATATGCCGCAAATTAGTGGGCCCGCCGCGCCTATCAATGTTCTTTTCATTGCGTTCAATCCGTGTGACTGCCAATTCCGGGGCCAGAAACCGCCCCCGGTCCGTGATGGTCGGGCAGGGTGATGCCTTTTTCCTTGGTGCGCTTCTGCACCTCGACGTGTGCCGTTTTTGCCACATTTTGACGATCCTCGGGCGTCTTGGCATTGCGCATCGTAAGGCTCTCGCCATGCCAGGTCATGTATTGATTGTCGATGATGATGCGGAGACCCGCAGGCTGCTGCGCGAGTATCTGCAAAAGCAGGGCTATCGCGCGACGGCCGTAGCCGATGGTCGCGCCTTGCGTGCCGCCCTCGGTACGGCGCGCCCGGATCTCATCGTCCTCGATCTGATGCTGGCTGGGAAGGATGGCCTGGAACTATGCCGCGACCTGCGCACCCGTTCCAATTTGCCGATCATCATGCTTACTGCGCGCGACGAGGAGACCGACCGCGTGGTCGGACTGGAGATGGGCGCCGACGACTACGTTGTGAAGCCCTTCAATCCGCGCGAATTACTCGCCCGGATCAAAAGCGTACTGAGACGCGCCCGCTCGCTACCTGATAATCTGGAGCCCGAAGCAGCCGCGTGGTTCAAGTTCAGCGGGTGGGTGCTCGATGCCGCAACCCGCAACCTCACCTCCGACCGCGCACCCATGCCCGAGGACGGACCACTGGAGGTCGCGCGCGCGGCACACGCTTTCAATACCATGCAAGCGAGCCTGAGCCGCTACCTTCGAGAGCGCAGTGCTACGCTTGCGGCGATGTCGCATGACTTGAAGACGCCGATCACCCGCTTGCGCCTGCGCGCCGAACTGCTTGACGACGGAGAGCTGAAACAAGAGATCTCCCAGGACTTGCATGACATGGAGTCGATGGTGCAGGCCACGCTCGCGTTCATGCGCGGAGGGGACAGCGCGGAACCAATCCAGCCCCTTGACGTGACGGCATTGCTCGAGAGCCTGCAGGCCGATGCGGAAGAGGTCGGTGCGCACGTTTCAATCGAAGGAAGCACCGACAGGCCATATCCTGGCCGCCCGCAAGCGCTCAAGCGCTGCCTTAGCAACCTTGTGGATAACGCATGCAAGTTTGGAAATCGCGCAGAAATCCTGGTCGAGGACGACGAGAGGCAACTCGTAATACGCGTTCTGGATCAGGGGCCCGGCATTTCCGAGGCGCAGCTCGAGCGCGTGTTTGAGCCTTTCTATCGCATTGAGAGATCCCGCAGCCGCGATACCGGAGGCACCGGATTAGGCCTGACGATCGCCCGAGCGATCGCTCAAATTCACGGCGGCACAGAAACCCGAAGTTTGCGACCGCCGCCGCATCGGCGCCTCGCGGACAACCGACCTTTAGCTCAGCCATCGCCACTATTGCCGCCTGAGCATCAGGTCCAAGTTCTGAACCGCGGCGCCGGACGCACCTTTGCCAAGGTTGTCGAACACCGCCGACAGCAGCACGTGCCCATGCTCCCCGTTGGAAAACACGCTCAGGTGCATGTCGTTTGTACCGTTCAGCACTTGCGGATCCAGGTGCTTTAAATCGCGCGATTCGTGCAACGGCAGGACATGTACATGGGCCGCCCCGGCATAGTGGCGCGCGAGACATGCGTGGAGCGTGGCGCCATCCACATCGAGGGCCAGCAGCCGCAACGCGATAGGCACCGTCAGCACGATGCCCTGGCGGAACGCACCATACGCGGGAACGAAGATGGGACGCTCCGCGAGCCCGGCGTGCTGCTGGATTTCCGGGGGGTGCTTGTGCGCGAGCCCCAGGCCATACATCTGGAATGCCGGCGGGCTGACGGCATCCTGCCCCTCATATTCCTCCACGCCGGCACGGCCGCGGCCGGAGTAGCCGGACACCGCATGGATGCTGAGCGGATAGTTGGCCGGGACAAGCCCGGCCTGCACCAGCGGACGCAATAGGCCAACCGCACCAGTCGGATAGCAGCCGGGATTGGTGACCCGTCGTGCGTTCGCGATGCGTGCGGCCTGTTCCGGTGCCATTTCCGGAAAACCATATGTCCAGTCTGGATGCGTGCGGTGGGCAGAGCTTGCATCGATCACCCTGACGGCGGGATTGACGATGGCGTTCACCGCCTCGCGCGCGGCGGCATCGGGCAAGCAAAGGATAGCGATGTCGCAGGCATTGATTGCATCCGCACGACGCCGTGGGTCCTTGCGTTCCGAGGCGGCAAGCGTGAATAGGCGGAGGTCGGTCCGGCCGCGCAGCCGTTCGTGGATTTGCAACCCGGTGGTGCCTTGGTCGCCGTCGATGAAAACGAGGGGAGAGTTCATGACAGGAATACTCCGGTGACTGAAGGAATAACACGTCGAAGGACGTAGAAGGACGTCGACGGAGCCCCAATCTTCCATCGACCGCTAAAATAGGGAAAGTTGAATTTCACAACCTTGACGTTCAGTTTTCCTGAATCGGGAGCCGACATGCGAGAGATCAGCCTGGACCGCCTGCGCACGCTGGTCGCCATTGCCGACCATGGCTCATTCGCCGGGGCGGCGCGCGCCTTGCACCTTGCGCCGCCCACGGTCAGCCTCCACATCGCGGAACTGGAACACCGCATCGGTGCGCCGCTGCTGTCGCGAAAACGCGGACAGGTAAGGCCGTCGGCGATCGGAGAGGTGCTGTTGGAGCGCGGGCGCCGGCTGCTGGCCGATGCCGAGCAGGCGCTGGACGATATACAGCGACAGGTGGAAGGGCTCGAAGGGCGCGCCCGGCTCGGCGCGTCGACTGGCGCGATCGCGCACCTGCTGCCGCAGGCGCTGGAGGTGCTGCGCCAGCAGCATCCCGGCATCGACATTCAGATCGCGGTCCTGACTTCGCAGGAAACACTGTCACGGCTGGCGGACGGTACGCTCGATATCGGGCTGGTGGCACTGCCTCAGCCGCCGGTAGCCGGACTGGTGATCAAGCCCTGGCGCCGCGACCCCGTGATGGCCTTCGTGCCGGGACATTGGCGGTGCCCGGCCCGCGTCACGCCGGAATGGCTCGCCGCCCAGCCGTTGATTCTCAATGACGCGACCACGCGCCTCTCGCGTCAGACTGCGGAGTGGTTCGCGGCCGCGGGACACCATCCTGCCCCACGCATTCAGCTCAACTACAACGACGCGATCAAGAGCCTCGTCGCAGCGGGTTACGGCGCCGCGCTGTTGCCCCACGAGGCCACCACGCCGTTGCCGGACAAGCGCATCGTCATGCGTCCACTGCGCCCTGCACTATGGCGTCGGCTCGGCATCGCGCATCGTGCGGGGTACGTTGAACGCTCCACCCAACACGTTCTGGATGTGCTGTGGGATCTGCGGTTGGTGTAATCGTTGCCAGTCCCTGCTTCGGTGCACACGCGCCCCGCGCAGGCGCCAGAGTTGCCAGCGCTTGACATCGGGACCGGTACAAGCTTTGCTTGCGATAGGAAGTGGCTCTCCAGTTATCGCCATGTCCCTGCAGACGCCCCCTTCATCTTTTGCCCCTACCTGGGCCCTCCACTGCACACGCTTTCGCGGGCAGACGCCACCGCGCGCCTGCCTGTACCTGCTTGCTGATCTGCGCCGGGGCGTCGCGCTGTCAGCCATGCTGGCCGAGCAGCCTCTGGGCCGAGCCTTGGCCTCGTGGCTGGAAGCGGCGGCAATCGGCAGGGTCGCGCCTCAGGCGATGCAGTCGACCGACCTTCCCTCGGAGCATGACCGGCAAGCGCTTTATGCGTGGATTGCGGCACACGACGTTGTCCTGGAGCCGCAGAATCCATGGGGACGTTCCTGGAAACCTGTCGATCAACTCTTGCACTCCGCGTGGGAAAGCCTCGGTCTGACGCCGGGCGCATTCGGCGAGGTGCCCACCTGGGCCGGCGCGCAGCAAAGGCTGGACCTCTGGTTTCGCGAACATTGTCAGCACGTCAGTGGGACGTGACTCCGCGAGCGGGCGACACTGGCCGCGGTAGGTCCTGAGCGGTCTCTCCTGCGTCGTCTCGCAATCTGTTGGTTACCGGGCTGCTCCGGCCCACAACTCCTGATATATTACATATCTGATGAGATTGCCGTGAAGATCGACGTAGCACGCAATGCGCGATTCAAAGAACGCCACCGGTTGAAACGGAGACCAGCCGAACATGACGCCCACAATCATCTATACCCACACCGCGTGTCTCGAACACCGCCCCGGACCGCACCACCCGGAATCGCCTGAACGCCTGAAAGCCGTCGTGGAGGCGTTGCGAACGCCGGAATTCGCATCTCTGGAATGGCGCGATGCGCCGATGGGGACCGTCGAACAGTTGCAATTGATCCACGATACGGACTACATCGACGAGATCGCACAACGCGCGCCCACACACGGATACGTGCCGCTGGACGCGGGGGATACGGTCATGTCGCCAGGGTCGTGGGAAGCCGTGATGCGCTGCGTCGGCGCGGCTTGCGCGGGTGTCGATACCGTGATGAACGGCGACGCGCGTAACGTGTTCTGCGCGACGCGGCCGTGCGGCCATCACGCTGAACCGGCGAAGGCAATGGGATTTTGCATTTTCAACCAGGCGGCGATCGCCGCGGCTTACGCCTGTGAGGTCCACAAACTCGAGCGCGTTGCCGTGGTTGATTTCGACGTGCATCACGGCAATGGAACCCAGGCAGCGTTCTTCAACCGCCCGGAACTGTTCTACGCATCCAGCCACCAGTCGCCGTTCTATCCGGGCACCGGAGCGCGGTCCGAGACAGGGGTGAACCACAATATCGTCAACGTTCCGTTGCCTCGCGGCTGCGAGTCAGCGCAGTTCCGTGCGGCGATTTCCGCTCTCGTGCTTCCTTCGCTAAGAGCGTTCGCCCCCGACCTCCTCATTATCTCGGCGGGATTCGATGCGCACCGCCTGGATCCCCTCGCTGGCATGAACCTGGAGGACAGCGACTTCCATTGGATCACCCGGGAACTGATGCAAATTGCCGACGAGGCGTGCAACGGCCGCATCGTATCGATTCTGGAAGGCGGCTATAGCCTGGACGCCTTGGCCACGAGTTCGATGGCGCATGTCGGCGCACTGATGCAGGACGCTGGCATCTAGTCCGTGCTGAAGTTCAAGCGGCCGAGGAGTTCTTGATTTTCCCGGCCGCGTGGGAAATCCGGTCCCTGACGACACCAATCGCCTGCTTGAGTGCGTAGACCTCCTGGAAGTAGCGCTGCGGCAGCCGTATCTGGCTGGCGTGCGCATCGATATTCTCGATCTCGTCGCGCCATTGCGCCACCTGTTCCGCGGTCGGCTCGCCGGCTCTCCAGATTTCATCTTCCAGCGCCTTGATCTCCTGGTACCAGACGATCAGCCGGTTCTTGTACTGCGCCCGGATCATGCGCGGCAATGCCTGCAGCAAGCCGAGCAGCAAAGCCATGAAAGGCAGCAGGATCAGCAGGCGCCGTTCGATGAAGCTGGCGAGCCAGAATGGCAGGTAGCGCTGCAGAAAGGGCCGTCCGGACTTGAAGTAGCGCATGCTCTCGTCCGAGATCGGAAACTCGCTCGTATTCAGGTTGGGGAACGTGCCCAGCCGCGTGAAGTAGTCCTCCCCGCCATGCACAGACCGCGCAGCCTCCAGCAGCAGGTAGACCAGGGCGGGATGAAGGGTGTCCTTCGACACCAGCAGGGCCGTCGCGGCCAGCAGCGTGACATCCGCCTGCGGAAGGTCCTTGGCGATGCTGGTCGATGCGCGCGGGAATGTGAGCTTGGACAGCGAAGGGAACCGCTGTACCAGCGCGTCGGCCTGGGCGAAATTCATCAGCTTCAGGTCGCTGTTCAGCAGCTTTTGCTGCATGTCGGCATCCGGCCTGCCGATAAAAAAGGCGGCGTCAAGCCGGCCATCGCGCAGGCCTTGATAAGCCTGGCCGGCGTCCATTTCCAGCAGTGTGCTGTTGTTCGCGTTGACGCCACTGTGGCTGAGCAAAACGCGCGAGACATTCAGCAGGCCGCTGCCAGGTACGCCGATCGAAATCCGCTTGCCGCTCAGTTGTGCGAGCCGGTCGATCGTGGCCTTGCCGCGATAGAACACCCAGATCGGTTCGTATGAAACGGCAGCGATGGTTTGCAGGTGGTCGGTTTCCTTCGGGGTCGTGGTGCCCGACTGGATGAAGCCGACGTCGAATTCGCTGTTCGGATCCGTCAGCCTTGCATAGTTCTCGACCGATCCGGCGGAGTTGCGGATATCGAGCGTGATGCCGTCGCGTTTGAGCAGAGGCGCATAGCGATCAGCAAAGCCGCGGTAGATGCCCTTGTCCGCGCCAGTCGTGATCACGATGGTGCGCTGGATGGCGGGTTCGACGACGACTGCCACACCCCAGGCCAGCGCGGCGACCAGCAGGATCGCGCCGGTGATGACAAGGCGCCGGCGCATCGGTGTCATGGGCGCCTTATGGCTGCGTCGGAGCGCTGGGTTGGGCCTGGGCATTCTTGCCTCTCTTGTCAGGTTGGTCTCTGGGGCACACGGCCGGGGCGCAATACGATATCAGATTGTCCTGTCGTGAACATGGCCAGGGATCCGACGTACCGGCCGGGCGCAAATCGTGTGCACGAATCTCCGTCATCTCGCGTTATGGCTCGGGGGAGCGGCTCCCCAGGATCCGGCGCCGCCCTGAACCCCGCGTGTACAGACCTATAACAACCCGAAGAACGTGAGAAAGAGCCATTTCGCAGTCGCCGCGACATTTGTCCTTGTCGCGGTCTGCGCCCGCATTGACAACGTCGTTGCCGCCCCTTCGACGATCGCCGCAAACCTGCCACACAGACCCACCGTCAGTAATGAGTTTTCTCCTTCCGCGCCGACCACCGGCACCCACAAATCGACTTACTTCCGAACCGATCCCCGGCTCGAATTCTTCAACGCGCTCAATGCCCTGCGCCTCGCAATCGGCGTAGGTGCATTGCGGCAAGACCCTGCACTGGACGCGGCGGCCGAGAACCACCTGGAGTACATGAAGCTCAATGCGGCGATGAGCCACACGGAGATCCCGGGAAATCCCGGCTTCACCAGCCCCGACCCGTACCGTCAGGTACTTGCCGTGGGCGGCTCGCACAAGCAATGGGTCGGACAGAACGCCTACAACGGCGACATCGGCCGCTGCCTGGCGTCGATGGCGAACTCGGTTTACCACCTGCAGGGGATTACCAGCAACCAGGAGACTATCGGTCTCGCGATGCGTGACAATTACTGCGTGGCGAACTTCGGCATAGTGACCGCGGACGGCACTGGCGGCTATGGCCTGGCCCAATGGGGCGGCCAGCAATTGTCCCCCGGCACTGGCGCCCATTACCCGGCCAACAATGCCAGCGTCCACGGCGTGTTCGTTCCGGCGGAAGAGATCCCGAATCCGGCGCCCGATCTGGCCACCGCCGGTCCACCCATCATGTTCCGGGTCAACGTGGAAAGGCCGTCCGACGTACTGACGGTTTCAGACTTCACCCTCACGGGGCCAGGCGGCTATGCCGTGCCGGCTCGTATCCTGGTGCCGGCAGAATCCAAGGCGGGTTCGGTTGCTTCGGCTATCGCGGACGCGAGCCTGTATCGAGGCGTAGTTTTCCTGCTCCCCACACAACCCATCGCTCCCGGCACATACAAGGCGACCTTCGCAGGTGCGCGAAATGGGGTGGCAATCCACCAGTCCTGGCGCTTTACGGCGTATTGAGGACCTGTACCGCGCCCCGGGGCCGGGACGCATCAGCCGTTGCCACCAACGATGATCCACTGGGCACCAACTCCCTTTGCTAGCGAGCCGGCGCGGGTGCACCGCGCAACTCCATCCACGCGTACATCGACGACGCGACCACCATCGGCAGCAGGTAATAGAGCGCCCGGTAAGCGATCAAGGCAGCGACCACGACATGTTCCGGGGCGACTGGCCGCAACAGCACCACGAACACGGTTTCCAGCACGCCAATGCCAGCCGGAATATGGGCGAGCGCGCCCGCGACCGCGCCGACCAGCAAGGCGGCAAGGCATTGCCACAGCGTCACCTCCTTTGGCAGCAGCAGGTTGATGATGCTGGCGAGCACGATCCAGTTCGTGACGGACAACGCGGTCTGCAGCAATGCAAAGCGGATGCCCGGCAGCCGGAACACGCGCTTTTTGAACCGGATGCTGCGCGTCTTTGCCTTGGCACAGGCCACCCAGTAGAGCAGCCCACAAGCCAGCATCAGGACACCAAGGGCGCGGAGCATCCACGGCGTGACACCCCACTCCTTCGGCAACACGGGCGGCACCGCCGCGAGCACGCCGCCAGCCAGGAGCATGTAGCCGGTCCAGTTCGTGATGATGGCAATGGTGTAGATGCCGGCCACTTGTGACCCGCTGACATTGGCACGCGAATAGAGCCGCAGTCGCATGCCCAGGCCGCCCACCATCGCGCCAACGTTGAGGTTGAAGATGTACGCGATGAACGCGATCAGCATGACGCGCGGCGTGGACAGGTGATGCCCCGTGTAGTGGCGCCCGAGGATGTCGAACGAGGCGTGCAGCGAGAAGCTGACACAGGCCAGCGCCATGACCGGCAGCAGCGTGGCCGCGTTGTAGCGCTGCAGGCCCTGCCATACCTGCGGCCAGTCGACGCCCCGCAGGCTGTGATAGATCAGGTAAACGACCAGCGCCGCGAATAAGATGCCGCTCACGCGTTTGATGGTCGACCAGCGGATGCCGCGTCGAAACGCACGGCGCAGAGCGGTAGTGCTTGTCATGAGCCATCCCGTTGAACGTTGTGCACGGCCATGTCTGCCGGCGGCGCAACGCCGGCCGCCGGAATCTCCGGCGACACCAGCCGGGGCGTATGGGCCGGCAGCCATCCGGCCCAGGCGGGAAACTTGCGCAGGAAGTGGAAGATCAGCGGCGTGGCGATGCCATGCCACCACGCGCCCTGTCCGCGCTCGACGGCGGATATCTCCGTGCAACTGCGGACCATCAGGTCGCGCAGGGTGTCCTTTAGCGTGGCGACGAACGCGCCATCGCGAATCACGAGATTGGCTTCGAGGTTTAGCGACAGGCTCAGGGGATCGAGATTGCTCGATCCCACCGTGGCCCAGTCATCGTCCACCACGGCCACCTTGCTATGGTTGGGACGCTCGCAGTACTCGAAAATCCGCACACCCGATTCACGCAAGTGGGCGTACAACATGTCGACGGTGCGCTTGACCCACACCATGTCCGGCCTGCCTTGCAAGATCAGCCTCACATCGACGCCGCGCTGCGCCGCGGCGCAGATCGCCTGCAGCAGGCGATAGCCGGGCAGGAAGTACGCATTGGCAATGACGATCTCGCGCCGCGCCGCGCGGATCGCCATCAGGTAGTGCCGCTCGATGTCGCTCCGATGTGCCCGGTTGTCCCGTGTCACAAGCAAGGCGGCACCTGGCAAGTCAGCGTCAAAAGCCGCGTTGCCGCGCGCCGCCGGACGCCGCCAGCGCATGGCCTGTGGCCATTTGGCCCCGGCGCCAATCGCTTCCAGCATGAACCTGTGGATGGCTTCTGCAGCGGGCCCTTGTACCTCCACCGCGTAGTCCTGTTTGGCGATGGGGCTTGCCTGGACAAGATGATCGACGCACAGGTTGATCCCGCCGACGAACGCGACGGATGCGTCGATGGCCACCAGCTTGCGGTGCAACCGGCGGAAGAGATTGGCACGTTTGCCCAACAGCCGGCGGCCCGGCGAGAACATGCGCACCGCAACGCCTGCCTGCGTCAACCTCACCATATAGTCGGCAGACAGATCGGCCGATCCGAAACCATCGACGGTCAGCGCTACCTGCACGCCCCGTCGCGCTGCGGCGGCCAGCGCTTCGGCGAGCCGGCAACCGACGTCATCCTCGGCGAGGATGAACGTTTCCAGCAGCACACTGGTATGCGCGGCGTTCAGGGCCGCAATCAGCCTGGGGAAGTATTCCTCCCCGTTCTCCAGTAAGCGAAACCGGTTGCCCGTCGTCCATCCGTGGTCCATTTCCGGCAACTAGCAGGATTGGTGCCATTCGCGCATGTCGACGTCACGGGTGGCGAATCCGGCGTCGCCGCCGCCGCCCGGGCGTGCCCATGGTCAGCCTACGGCACTCGCGGAGCGCGATGTTGGATGTCAGAAGGTCGACATCATGTAGAAAGTGCAGGTGGAGCGCGGTGCAGTCCGCGCGCCCCACCCACCGTCCATCTTCAACGCCGCAGGTCAAGTTCCCGATCAGTCCAGCTTCGCGCCGGATGCCTTGACGATCGGAGACCATCGGCCAATTTCGCTTCTGATCAGCGAAGCAAACTGTTCGGGCGTGCCGCCGAGCACGGTAGCGCCCTGCTCGCTCAGCTTCTTCTTCAGTTCGGGCGACTGCAGCACCTTGTTGATTTCAGCGTTGAGCCTGGTGACGATCGGCTGCGGGATGCCTGCGGGTCCGACGAAGCCAAACCACGTGACCGACTCGAAGCCCTTGTAGCCGGACTCGGCCACCGTCGGAACCTGTGGCAGATCGGTGGTGCGCTGCGCCGAGGTCACGGCGATGGCGCGCAGTCGTCCGCTCCTGATCTGCCCGAGCAGCGTCGGGATCGACGCCGCATACAGCTGCACCTGGCCGCCGATCAGGTCCGTGGTCGCCTGCGAAGCGCCCTTGTACGGAACATGCGTGAATTTGACATTGGCGGTCTTCTGCAGCAGTTCGATGGTCAGGTGGGCCACCGTCCCGTTGCCGGGCGACGCAAAAGTCAGCGAGCCCGGCTTTGCCTTGCTCGCCGCCATGATGTCCTGCAGCGTCTTGTAGGGTGAATCGGCGCCCACCACGATCACCAGCGGTGCGCTCGCCACCAGCGAAATCGGCGTCAGGTCCTTCACCGAGTCGTACGGCATCCTGGCGTACAGCGTCGGATTGACGGAAAGATTGCTGGTCTGGCCGAGTGCCAGCGTGTAGCCGTCCGCCGGCGCCTTGGCCGCTGCATCCACGCCTAGGTTTCCGCCCGAGCCGGGCTTGTTTTCGATGACGATGTTCCAGCCCTGGGTGACCGACACCCGGTTCGACACCTCCCGCGCAATGACGTCGGTGCCGCCGCCGGCCGGAAACGGCACGTACACGCGGATCGGCTTGGCGGGATAAGTCTGGGCAAAAGCAGTGAGCGCGAAAAGGCTTGCGGCCACGGCCCATAGGCCGCGTCGAATGAACTGCATGTCTGTCTCCTGTGTCTTTGTGAAAGAGGAATCTGCGTCGTCGTTGCGTGGCATTCAGTCCGGGTGCGCAGCCGTAACGCGCCACGCGGTGCGGCGAACACTGCAATCTTCTGTGGGCGAATTTCATGCGCCTCGCTGAACCGCATGCCGCGGTCTCAGCGATGCAATGGATCGGGCTTGACAGCTCAGGGCTTGTGCTGCGGCGCGTTTCGGCTGATCCACAGCAGCGATGCGCTGCCGACCAGCGTCAGCGCGACAATCGGCAGCAACGCCAGGCGTAGCTGCCAGTCGATGCCTTAATGAGACCTATCAGCGAAACCATGCCGCCGCCAATCAGGTTCGACGACGCGTTGCGATACGCCATGAAATCTTGCTGATCGTCGTGCTGGCTTCCAGGTCCTGCTCTTTGTGATCGGTGACTGCGGAGTACAACATCTTGCTTCCAGTGGTTATGCAAACCCGTGCGGGCGTGTGGGGCGATCCGCGGATGGCTCCGCTGCGAAACTGGCCCCAGGTGTCAGGCTGATGCCGCAGTCATGGCTCAGTCCAGCAGGATGCCGGCGGCCTTGCCGACGCGCGCCCACTTCGCGGTATCCGCCTTCTGGATCTCGGTCAGGCGCTCCGGCGGTCCGCCAGCAATCCTGATGCCCAGTTTGGCGAGTTGCTGCCTGACCTCGGGATCCTGCAGCGCGCGGTTGATCTCGGCATTCAGGCGCTGCACGATGGCGGCCGGAGTGCCGGCCGGCACATAGACGCCTTGCCATTGCTCCGCCTCGAAGTTCGGAACGCCCGCTTCCGCCATGGTCGGAACGTTGGGCAGCGTCGGAACACGTGCCGCCGTCGCCACGGCAAGCGCGCGCAGCTTGCCTGCCTGAACGTGCGGCAGGATTGGTGCGGTCGGGGCAAACATGAAGTCGACATGGCCTGCCATGACGTCCTGGATCGCCGGCACATCGCCCTTGTACGGCACGTGCGTCATCCGCACACCCTGCTGTTGCTGCAACAGCTCTGCCGACATCTGCAGGATGGTGCCGTTGCCACCCGACGCGTACGAAATGGCGCCGGGCTTCTTCTTTGCCGCTGCCAGCAGATCCTTGACGCTCTGATAGGCACTGTTCGGCCCGACGATCAGCACGCTAGGGATCGTTCCATACAAGGCAACCGGCGTGAAGGATTTGACCGCGTCGTAGGGCAGCTTCGGATTCAGCGCCGGGTTGATCGCATGCGACGCGGTCGATGCGCCGAGCAGCGTATAACCGTCAGGAGCCGAGCGTGCGACATAGGCGGAACCGATTGCACCCGTTGCGCCGGGCCGGTTCTCGACCACAATGGTCGTGTGCAGGGCTTGGCCGACCTTCTGGGCAATCAGGCGCGCAAGAATATCCGTCGTCCCGCCAGCGGGATACGGCACGACATAGTTGATAACCTTATTCGGCCAGTCCGACTGGGCATGTGCGCCGATTGTCACGAACGACGATGCCAGCGCCATGACGGCGCCGAGCCTGTGCGCACGCCCTTTCGAAAGGATCCTCTTGAGCATGTAGTCTCCGGTGTCTGTCTGATGTTTTTTGAGGCCCCCGTCAATCGGTGAGGGGACTTGCTTATTTCAATGCCTGGAACCCATACAGGTTCTGAGGATTGCGCACGAGCACTTGTTCCGCGAGGCTGCCCGACTGGCACCAGCCCAGGAAGGTGTCGAGCAGGCCTGCGTCGTCGACGGCGTTGCCCTTCGCCCGTTGCGTGGGGTGTGGCCAATCGGAGCCCCACAGCGTGCGTTCCGGCGCGAGCGCCAGGTAACGCTGCGCCAGCGGCCGCATGTCCGCGTAGTGTGGCGCGCCCTCCAGCGACTCGATGTACGGTCCGGACAGCTTGACCCATGCCTTGCCGGAATCCAACAGGCTGGCAATCACGCGGATTGCCGCCTCTGTCTCCGGCGTGCCCGGCGGCAAGTGTCCGTAGTGATCGAAGACGATCGGGACCGGCAGGCGTTCGAGCATGCCCGCGATCTCCGGAAGCCAGGCGGGTGGCACATTGAGCTGCGCATGCCAGCCCATTGGCGCAATCCGCTCGGCAAGTTGCGGCAGTTCATCCAGTGTCACCGGTGCAGGCAGCGTCAGGTTCAGCCTGATACCGCGGATGCCGGCCTGGTGCAGGCTCTCGAGCCCGGCATCGGTCACCGTGCCGTCCACCACGGCAACGCCGCGAGCGTTCTCACCAAACTCGGCAATCGCGTCCACCGTGCTCGCGTTGTCGACCCCGTAGGTCGACGGCGTCACGACGATCACACGCTGCGTCCCAAGGTCTTGCTGAACGCGGCGGTAATCGGCCACCGAAGCGTCTGCCGGGCGCAACGTGGCCCCCGGTGTAATCGGGTAACGGCTGCCATACACGTGCATGTGGCAGTCGCAAGCGCCGACGAATTCGATGACGGAACCGCTTGCGGAAGTCATGCCCGGCGCCCTTCGTGGACCGGAGCGCCGGGCTCAGACATCTCTGCACAAAGAATCGTGCCCGTCGTCGACTCCGTGATGAACAGGGTTTTCCTTTCGGCACCGCCAAAGCACAGGTTCGTCAGCGACGTGCCGGCTTGCCCGCGGATGACCTCTACCGGTTCCGCCCGATGATTCAGGACCCAGACGTAAGCCAGTCCCGGATTGGCGACCAGCAGGCAGCCGTCCGAACGCATGGCCAGACCATCGGGACCGCTGGGCCCATACGATGTAAAGAACTGTCCCACCTTGCTCACTGAGCCATCGGCCTGCAGCGGTACGCGCCATACACAGTTGCCGCGCGTCATGGCGACGAACAACACGCGCTCATCGGGCGACAGCACGAGGCCGTTCGGGCTCGGAGCGTTGGAGAGCAGCAGGTCCAGCTTGCCCTCAGGGCTCAGCCTATATACGCGCCCGGTCGGGTCATGCATGCCGGTCTGGCCCTGGTCGGTAAAGTACAAATTGCCGTTGGAATCGAAGGTCAGGTCGTTGACGCCGCGGAAGCGCTCCGAATTTCTGCGCTCCAGGAACGGCGTGACCTTGCCCGTGCTGGCGTCAAGGTGCATCAGGCCGAGGCGATAATCGGTGATCAGGAAATCCCCGCTGGCCATGCGCTTCATGCCATTTGGCTCACCGTCATACTCGGCCACGACTTCCCACTCGCCTTGCAGCGATACGCGAAAGATCCGGCCGAAAGGTATGTCCGTCACCCACAGGTGGTCATCGGCCCATACCGGCCCTTCCAGAAACGAATCCGTCCGCAGATCCGGGCGGTTGGCGCGGACCCATGCGTTATCGCTACCTTGCCGACGGAGTGATTCCGGCAGCTTCGTGAAGACGCTGGCATCGCGAACGGTTGGTTGCTGGAGAAGAAACATCATCCGCTCCTGTCTTACTGCTTCTCGATATTGGCTTTCTGCGCCACGGGTGCCCACTGCGCAGTCTCGCGTTGGATCAGCTGCGCAAACGCGGGGCTGTCAAGACTGCCCGGTTGGGCGCCCAGCCGGGCAATGAATTCCTTCACGTCAGGCGTCTGGAGCGCCTTCTGGATTTCTGCTTGCAGACGCGCAATGACGTCTTTCGGCGTGCCCTTCGGCGCAGCCAGGCCGGCCCAATTGAACAGGCTGAAGCTAGGAACACCGCCTTCCGCGAACGTCGGCACATTGGGGAAAGCGTCAACGCGGCTCTTCCCGCTGATGGCCAGCAGCCGCATCTGGTTACCCTTGACCTGTGCCAGCGCGGACGGCGTCGACACAAAGAGCAAATCGACGTTGCCGCCGAGCAGACCCACCATGGCCTCGCCCGCACCCTTGTACGGAACATGCATCAGCTTGATTCCCGCCGCCTGCTGGAAGGCTTCCGCGGCAAAATGCGGCGCGCTGCCCGGACCACCGCTGCCAAACGTCACCTCGTCGGGATGGGCTTTTGCATAGGCCACCAGCGATGGCAGGTCCTTGAATCGCGAGCCAGCCTTGACGCCGACCACCACCGGCGCAAACGAGAATGGCGCGATGGGAATGAGCGCCGACTGGTGATCCCAGTTCAGCTTCTTGAAGACATACGGCAATGTCGTGTACGAGCTGTCGTTTGCCAGCAGCGTGTAGCCGTCGGGCTGCGCGTTCACCACCTGCGACGTGCCAATGGTGCCGGACGCACCCGGCTTGTTTTCGACGACGAAGCTCTGCCCCGTTTGCGTACTGAGCTTCTGCGCGATCTTTCGCGTGATCACGTCTACCGCCCCACCCGGAGGATTCGGCACGACGATGCGCACAGGTTTGTCCGGATAGGCCGCTGCGGCGGACAAGGCATTGAGGCTCAGCAGCATCGCCGCGGCGACGAACCCGAAAGTGCGGTGGAACATCTTTGTCTCCTTGCCGCGAGGCCCCTGAGGGGTCCTGCGGCATCGTTGTTTGTGGCCTGCTACCGGGCGGGGGTATTCAGGCCGGCACGACGCCGGCTTCCAGCACGGCAAGTACATTTTTCGCCGCGCCCACGCCCATGTTCACGTATGCGGCATCGCTCACCCCGCCGATATGCGGCGAAAGGA
Organism: Cupriavidus pinatubonensis; assembly: GCF_019602855.1. Taxonomy (GTDB): domain Bacteria; phylum Pseudomonadota; class Gammaproteobacteria; order Burkholderiales; family Burkholderiaceae; genus Cupriavidus; species Cupriavidus pinatubonensis. The sequence goes on along the minus strand of NZ_CP080766.1, from coordinate 2,346,888 downwards.
TCAGGTTCGGCACGCTTTGGAACGGATGCGGCACGGGCATCGGTTCCACGGCGAAGCTGTCCAGCCCCGCGGCGTACAGCTTGCCGCTGTTCAGGGCTTCGACCAGCGCGGGTTCGTCGATCAGGCCGCCGCGCGCGGTGTTGACAAGGATCGCACCGTCCTTGAACGTGGCCAGCGTTTCCCGGTTCAGCATCCCGCGGTTTTCGTCGGTCAGCGGGCAGTGGAGCGATACGACGTCCGACTCCGAGAAGATCCGCGGCAGTTCGGCCAGCGTGACGCCTTGCGGCGCGGTCTTGGCGAACGGATCGAATGCGATGACCCGCATGCCCATCGCGATGCCCACGGCCGCTGCGCGACGGCCGATCTCTCCGAGCCCGACAATGCCGAGCGTACGCCCCTCCAGCTCGATGGACTTGTGGACGGCCTTGTCCCAATGACTTGCGCGCATCCGCTCGTTGAGATGGGGCACTGCCTTTGCGCACGCGAGAATCAGGGCCCACGCGTGCTCAGCCACCGCGGCGGCGTTGGCGCCGACGGCAGCCTTCACGGCAATGCCGCGAGCCGCCGCGGCATTCTGGTCAATCACGTCGATGCCGCTGCCGTGCTTGGAGATCACCTTGAGAGACGGCGCGGCGTCCATGACGGCGGCGCCGATCTTGCCGTACCGCACGATGATGGCAACGGGATCCTTTTCCTTCGCCAGGGCTACCACCGTCTCTTCGCTGCACTGCTTGCCCGCGAAGCAGACTTCAAAGTCGTTGAGCAACGCCAGCGCCTGCGGCGCCAGGTCATTCCCCGTGACGAGCAGAACGGGTTTCCTGGCTTCGCTCACAGCACTTCCCCTTCGGCCAGCACGCCGGCCTTGCGCAGTTCGCCTTCCAGCCAGCCAGGGCGGAGGTCGCCGGCCTTGATGGCGGCGATGCGCTGGGTTTCCGAATCGAGCTTCTTCTGGGCCAGTTCAAGGATCGCCGGCACATCTTCGCGGGGGATCACGACCACGCCATCGGCGTCACCCACGACCAGGTCGCCAGGATTGACGGCGACGCCAGCCACGGATGCCGGCCAATTGACGAGGCCGCCGAGCGCCTTGGTCGGTCCGCACGGATTGGTGCCGGCAGCGAAGATCGGGAAACTGCCGTTGGCCAGCTCGCGCGAATCCCGCACCGCGGCGTCGACGACGAAGCCGGCAATGCCCGAAGCCTGAGCCTGGGTTGCCATGATCTCGCCACACATGGCGGCGGTCTGGTCGCCCTTGGCATCGATCACGATGACGTCGCCCGGCTTGGCGATGGCCAGTGCGACGTGGAACATGAGGTTGTCGCCAGGGCGGACCTCCACAGTCAGCGCGGGGCCGGCGACCTTCATCGAAGGCGACAAGCCTTGCACGCGCCCGTTCAGCGTGCCGCGACGGCCAACGACGTCGGCCAGGATGGCGGCCTGGAACCTGGAGGCGCGCTCAACCAGCTCGGGAGAGACACGCTCGAAATCGCGACGAATGGCGGGGGATGCTTTGGCTTGAGTGCTCATGTACTACTCCAGGTATAGAACTCTGTGACGACGGAGGTGCTCACCAACATCTATCTCAATTTGGTCGTTGTACCCTGTACAACATCGTTTCATAAACGTGTGGGAACTATAGTATGTCCGCCCGGATGTTCCACTTCTCGTTTACCCCTGTACGTGTCAAAACACCGTTGTACTATGTACAATGCTCACACCATAGCCAGGAATGGATCGATGAGTAATCACGGTGTCGCTGCAGTCGAGAAGGCGCTCGGCTTGCTGGACTGCTTTCGGCTCGGGGCCGAAATCCAGTCGCTTGCGCAACTCGCCGCAGCCTCGGGCATGCACAAGACCACGGTCTTCCGCCTGTTGAATTCGCTGGAGCGAATGAGCTACGTGGTGCGCACGGCCGACGGCCGGTACGCGCTGGGGCCGCGCCTGCTCTATCTGGGAAAGCTATACGAGTCGTCGTTCCAGCTCGGCTCGGTCATCGAGCCCGTCCTGCAGGAACTTGCGCTGGCCACGCGCGAAAGCGCGTCCTACTACGTGCTCCATGGCGACGAGCAGCGCATGTGCCTGTATCGCGCCGAGCCCAGCGAAGGCCTGCGCGAAACGCGCTTGCCGGGCACGATATTGCCGCTCGACGATACGGCAATCGGCTCCGTCCTGAAGTACTGGGGCAAGGAAGAAGCGTCCGCGAAGCGCGATGATCCGTTGCCCTGGTTCACGTCCGGCGTCCGGGACGTATACACGGCGGCGTTCGCTACGCCCTTGTTCGGTGCCGGTGACAAATTCGTGGCCGCGCTCACGCTGTCCGGGCCGGCGTCACGCCTGGAAGCGGCGGACCGCTCGGAAATCACGCGCGTGCAGCTCGTCGCCGCGGCGAAGCTGTCGCGGTTGCTGGGCGCCAGTCCGGCGTGGTGCGAAACGGTCTATCAATCGGCCAGTTTCGTGCACGACTGAGGGTTCCACCGGACTGAAACCGTCTGGCAACGCGCCCTACGCTGCGTAGGCGAATTCCCCGCCGCCGTCAGGCAAGCAGTGACAAGGCATCTGCGAGCGAGAGCACGGTTGTGCGCGAATCAAACGCTGTTGAAAAAAGATGTTCGTGGACGACCGGATCGGGGTCGTAGCAACAGTCCTTTACCGTGAACAGCCGAAAATCCGCGTCACTCGCGTACGCCACCGAAGACAGCACCACGCCAGTCGACGCAATGCCCGCCATCAGCAGCGTGTCGATCCCCTGCGCGGAAAGCCGGACCTGCAGGTCGGTACCAAAGAACACGCTGGCCCGATGCGCGATGATCAGCGGTTCGGACGCCTGCCGGCCGAGTTCCGGCGAGATCTGGTCGTCGACAAACAGACCCAGTTGCCGGATACCCTGCCCGTTCCGGTTCAAGGGACTGATTTCCGGATAACCCGGGCTGAAGTGGATCTTGGCGAAATAGACGCCCACGCCCCCGGCCCGCGCAGCATCACACAGCTTGCGTGTATTGGTCAGCAACGCAGGTGCGACCGACGGGAACAACTGCAGGATGTCGGTCTGATAGTGCATGACCACCAGTGCGGTTTGCGCCGGAACAATCGCCGGAATCCGCGTGGTCACGCTGTCCGCATCGGCGGCGCCTTCATTGTGCTGCCGATGGCTTGCCGAATCGACGGATCCACAATCAACGGGCGGCGACATAGGGCGACTCGATAGAGAAGGATGACCGACTCTATCACGTGTGTGCCCGCAGTCTAGGCCCTCGCCACCGCCACGCTGTTGGCGCCATGGTCCAGCGCATCCGCGATCGCATCGCAGGCATGACAGAAGAATCCGTAATACATGCCTCGCCCGTTGATCACTATTCGAAACAGGATGACCTTCCGAAAGGGTTCGGCACTGAACCCCGTAAAACCAGGGGATACGGAGGTGTTGCCCTTCGCATCATCACTCGCGGCGTTGAATGTCGTAATCCAAGGCATGGTGCCTCCTCAAACGAGACCGTCTTGCGTGACAACCCCCACGGGCCACACACTTCGTAGCGCGAATATGCATGCGGGTCTGGTCTGGCTCTGCAAGTTTTGTTCTTGTCCGTCGCCGATCTTACGCAGAACCAGATCGCGAACCATTAGTCAGACGGCTGGTGTCCACATGCACGGCCTCATACCGGAATAGACCTCCGCAGAGCCTTTCGGAAAAGCGGACACTGCTTCTCTTAGATCGCCTGGCGGCGTCCGTATCGAGAAGCGCGAAATGCTGCGTGCGGGTTCGTTGCTGGCCGGGAGATTGCCGAAGAAACTGCAGGCAGCAGCCAGGAGGATGAAGTAGTGAAGAGACGTCCGCCGAAGGTTTAACGCCGGCAGATGCAAGCGCGCGCCACCGGCGAATCATGTATCACACGCTGCGCACGCATCATCAAGGTGACGGCCACTGGCTGAACACGATCAGCGCAGCCGCGCCGCGCCCGCGCACACATACGTCATCGCAATAGTCGACCACAGCCTCGGGTGCGAAGCGGATCTCTACCGTATCGTCACCATCGGGAATTCCCGTTGCGCCCATCTTCAGGCTCAACGCCACCCCGGCTGCCACGCCAAGGCCGAGCAACACCACAGCCGCTAAACACCGACTACGCTTCATCGCCGTCTCCGTCCGCCTGTCTTCAGGCTTGTGACCGGATGCTAGGGGCTGGAGGCGGCGCCTACTTCGTCAAAGCGGACTAGGGGGAATCCCGAATGCGTTCGATCAAGCGCCTCCGACTCGGGCGCCCTGCACTCAAAAGACGATGCCGTGGCTCTGATACTGGATGACCGTACCACGCCGAGGGCGTGGACGAGACGCGTTGGCGTGGCAAGAATTCGAGATCGGCGCCGTGGTGGGGATTCGCCACATCTTTTGATGGCCAGAAGATGGCAGCCGATCTCTTCTTGGCTCGGAGGCTAGCCAACGACTGGCGGAAACACGTACCAAGCGCCGTCGCCGTGGCGGAAGAAAGCAATGGACAAGCGCCGGGTGGGATGCGTCGATTCGACCTGAACCAGGCAACCCTTGCGGTTCGCCAGGTGCCTGAAGCAGGCGACCCGAGCGGGATTTGCCTCGCTTGGCGACAACCACTTCTCGACCAGTGCGTGTAGCGAATTATCGGTATTTCGCATCTGTCACTCCCTTGGCGGCGCTGCATAAACTGCCGGCACCTCTTGATTTCAAGACTAGATGCGCAGCAACGCCGATGCCTTCGGTAAGGGACAACAACGGGCGTCAGGACGGACTGAATCGCTCGTAGGAAATGCCTGACAGCAGGCGAATCGCGTGCCGGCAGGCGATCCTGCTCACTCAACCTGAAATCAGGAAACCTCCACGCGATTTCTCAGTTTTGAATCCGCGGATCAGCAGGCGATTGGTGTGCGCGAAGGGGCGCAGATCCGCATGCCCGGCATCCGCACTCAGTTCAACTGGCGCGCCATGAAATGCGTCCGGGCGCCAAAACTGCGCAACAGATTCAACGACAACTGCGTCTCACGCACAAGGCAGTCTATCGAGGTCAAGGTAAAGCCATGGCGGGCGAAGAAGCCCGGATGCTCGTTCGTCAGCACCGTCGCATTGCGGCAGCCGCCGGCGCGGGCTCTCATCAGAAGCGCACTGACGATATAGGTGCCCAGCCAGCGGCCACGAAATTCCGATAACACCGCGACCGTATGGATGGCAAAGGTAAGGCCGTATTGTTCACCATAGGCACAGCCGACGATCCGTCTCTCGAACTCCGCCACATGGTAGAGCCGCCCCACATCGCTTGCCTCGGCAAGCGTCAGGCCGCAAGCCTGCAGTACTTGTGCAATGCCTTCCGTATCATCACCTGAAGCTGCACGGAGTCGAACGTCTCTTATCATTTTGATGACTACGTTGTGGACTTTCGCTCTTCAATACTTGCCCCATAGTAGTCCGTGGGCGACATTCCGGGAACTGGAATACCAGGAATTCGGAAAACTATGCGCCTCCGCCGGCAAGGTTGTCATCACCCAACCGAGTCGACGATGCGGGAATCCGCACAGGCAATGCGATTCTTCGGACGATGGTGTCGACAATACCGGCCGACAAAAGACGACGTTCGCATCGCGATCAATGCGTCCGCCTGCCAAGTGCACCGAGGCGACGATGCACGCTGACGGAAACGCCGCAAACATGCGATCGAACACGCGGCCTTCGGCCTGCGGGTCTAGCGCGCTGGTCGGTTCGTCGAGCAGCAGCAGCGAGCTTCCCCGCGCCGCCAGTGCACCGCGGGCCAGCGCAAGCCGCTGCCGCTGGCCACCGGAAAGCATCGGCCAAGCCTGCTCCCCCGGCTTGACACCATCGTCTAGTGGAGGCAGGCCGCGTGGTCGACGCTGGTCCGCGCGAGGAGGTACGCATGGCATCGACCTCCTGCTGCAGCGCGGAGCGCGCGTCGCGCTTATCGGCCCGAGCGGCGGTGGCAAGAGCACGCTGCTGCGTGCGCTTGCTGGTCTCTATCATCCACAGCAGGACGAACTTCGGCGTGACGGCGCGGCGCAAGACTGGGCCGAATTGCGCTCGCTGGCCACATTGATTCCGCAGGAGGCCGAGGTGTTCGAGGCCAGCGTGGAGGAGAACCTCACCTTCGGCGAGCCGGCCGACACCGACGCGCTGCAATCCACCACGCGCATCGTCCGGGTAGCGCCACGTGACACCGCGCAGTGTCAGGCTCCGCCACGGCGCATCGGGTACGACAGCCGATACGGCCGCCTCCGGATCGCCGGGCGCCGCCCAGATCGGATCGGCACTGCCGTAGTCCGTATGCTGACCGATGGCAGGTGCAGCGGTGGTGGAATCGGACTCGGTCATGCAGTCATTGCTCCTTTGCCGCGTATCCGGGGAGTATGGGGCAATGCATCGGAATTGGGGCACGACACGTCTGCCGCAAGGCAATGACTACTTCATGGAAGACAGATGACCTGAAATTACCCGCCGAAAGCTCATTGCTTCCAGACACGGTCGCGGACCGGAGCACGGTCGGGCGTTGCAGCCACCTTGCGCCGCGGTGCGCGCGTCGCCAGCCAGCACAGCACGGACCCCGCGCATACCAGTGACGCGCCTTTCCAGAACGCCAGCGAAAGCGGTATATGCAAGAGCAAGCCAGCCAGTGCGGCTGAAATCACAGGGATGAAATACGACGCACCCGCAAGCACCGTTACGTTGCCGTGCAGGATGCCCACGTTCCACGCCGCATAGCCGAAGCCCATCGCCGACGCTGCCAGTGCCAGGTAGATGACGGCGTGGTATGTGAACGCCATCGGCGCATGGTCGCCGGTGAAGTACTTGATCCACAGCGCCATTGCGGTGAACATGAAGAACAGCGTGACGCCGTTCTTGCCGCCGGCAATCCTGTTCGTCACGGTGCAATAGGCCGCCCAGATCAGCGCGCCCGCTAAAGCGAGGCCGTAGCTGAGCGGGTTGTCCCTGACATTGGCCACCATGCCTGCAACATCCAGCCCCTGCTCGCCGCCCAGCACCAGGCAGATACCCAGGATCGCAATCAGGAAGCCCGGCACGATCAGAACGTTCGCCTTCTGCTTGTTGAAGGCGATGGCGCACAACATGGTGAAAGACGGCCAGAGGTAATTGACCATCCCCACCTCGATCGCCTGCCTGCCGCTGTGCGAATAGCCGATGGACAGCGACAGGCACAGTTCGTAGGAGACGAACAGGATGCTGCCCCAGACCAGATAGCGCCGCGGAAATTGGCGCAGACGCACGAAGCCAACCGTCAGCATAAGCAGGACGGAGGCAACCGAGTACATCATGGCGGCGCCACCGGTCGCGCCGAGGCTTTCACTGACGCCGCGGATCAGGCCGACGATGGAACTCCACAACAGGATCGCAATGAGTCCGATCAACGTGGCCTTACGCGTGCTTTGCATGACACCTGCTTTCATTGGCTGGCTGGGATAAAAGGTCGCCATTATCCCCCCGGCCGCAGCGGCGTGAGGGGATACCGGCTTTGCGCTTCTATGAATGGAAGCCAACAGGCTCTGGCTTGTCGCCATATTTTCGGTGTCGTTTCATCCCGCAGCACGCCGCCAAGGCGCGCCTGCTCTTCCGGCGTGAGCGGCCGCGTCTGATTTGCCAGGCCCTGACTGCACCGGTGGCGCGCGACATATCAGCCGGCCTGTTCGGTTGCCCGTTGCAGATACCGGCGTGGCGACAGGTGTACTCAGCCACCTCGCAACGCGACGAAACGATTACGTAGAAGCCACTTAATTCGGACCTTAGATTGTTTCAATTGTCTTCAGCCCGTAGCGGGCTTATCTTGCCAGTAAGGCCACCCCTGCAGAACGCTCCCCGTTTCTGTTCAAGGCCGTTGAAAGCGCGGTATGACCGCGCTTCTTTTTTGTGGCGGCGCGTTCTGTGCTGAATTTTCATCCAATGAAAATTCAGCACGTTTGATTGACGCCGTTTTCGGCCGCTTCCTACTATGTGCGCACAGAGTTTCTCTCGATGAAACCGCCACCTGCGCACATCGCGCCCAGGAGACAGCCGATGACTGCATTCCCGCGCCAGCCCCTGCTGGCCGCCCTGCCGTTGATCTGTGCCGTGCTTGCCATGCCCGCAAGCGCCGCCGAAACGTTCCCATCCAAGCCGATCCGGCTCGTCGTGCCTTTCACGCCCGGCGGCACGACCGATATCCTCGCGCGCCTTGTCGCACAGAAGTCCGGCGAGGTGCTCGGGCAGTCGGTCGTTGTTGACAACCGCCCCGGCGCCGGCGGCAATATCGGTGCCGAGGCCGTTGCGCGCAGCGCGCCCGATGGCTATACGCTGCTCATGGGCACGCTCGGCACGCAGGTCACCAACCAATTCATCTATGCGCGCATGCCGTACGACAGCGCCCGCGATTTCACGCCCGTGACGCTGGTGGCAAATTCGCCGAACGTGCTGCTCGTAAACAGCACGCTGCAGGCGAATTCGGTTGGGGACCTGATCGCGCTCGCGAAACGAGAACCGGGAAAGATCAACTACGCCTCGACCAGCACGGGCGGTTCCCCTCACCTCTCCGGCGAACTGCTGAACGCAATGGCAGGCGTGAACATGCAGCACGTGCCCTACAAGGGCGCCGCGCCCGCGATGACGGACCTGCTCGCGGGGCAGGTCAACCTGATGTTTGACAACCTGCCATCGGCACTCGCGCAGATTCAGGCGGGCAAGATCAAAGCGCTGGCGGTGACCAGTGTCAAGCGCGCATCCGTGCTGCCCAACGTGCCAACCGTGCGTGAATCGGGGCTGCCCGGCTATGAGGTCAACTCGTGGTTCGGTTTGCTCGCGCCGGCGGGCACGCCGCCCGAGCGCGTGCGCCAGATTCAGCAGGCGGTCGAGAAGGTCCTTGCAATGCCGGATGTACGCAAGCGCATCGAACAACTCGGCGCGGAGCCGGGCGGCGAAGGCTCCGCCGCATTCGCCGCCGAGATCAAGGCCGATACCGAGAAGTGGTCACGCGTGATCAAGAGCGCCGGCATCAAGGCGCAATGACTGATACGCATCGCCAAACCAGGACACATGACGTCATGACCCAGAACACTACGTTGCGCATCGGCTCCGGATCGGGCTGGTGGGGGGACCGCGTAGAACCGGCCGAACGCTCCGCACGTCTCGGCAAGCTCGACTACCTGTGCTTCGAGACCATGGCCGAAGCGACCGTTTCGGCCGCACAGGTACGCAAGCGGCGCGACCCCGCATTCGGCGGCTACGACACGTATCTCGACGACCGCATGCGAGCCGTGCTGCCCCATTGCATTGCGCACGGCACGCGCATCATCAGCAACCAGGGCTGGATCCATCCCCTGGGCGCGGCCCGGCGCGTGGCCGAACTATGCAAGGAACTCGGCCTGCCCGACGTGAAGATCGCGGCCGTCACCACGACCGACCTGACGAGCAGCATCTGCGAACTCGACCTGACGTTGCTGGAAAGCGGCGAGCACGTATCGACGCTGCGCGAAACGCTGATCAGCGCGGAACCGTACGAGGGTGTCGGCCCGATCGTCGAAGCGTTGCGCGCCGGGGCGCAGATCGTGGTCACGGGGCGTGTCGCCGACCCGTCGCTCTTTCTGGCCCCGATGATCCATCACTTCGGCTGGCAAGCGGACGACGTTGCACGGCTCGCGCGCGGCAGTGCCATTGGCCATCTGCTCGAATGCGGCGCGCAGGTGACTGGCGGCTACTTTGGCGACCCCGGCTACAAGGACGTGCCGGAGCCGTGGAATCTCGCATTCCCGATTGCCGAGGTCGAGGCCGATGGCAGCGCGGTCATCTCGAAAGTCGCGGGCAGCGGCGGGCGCATTGACCTGCAGACCGTCAAGGAACAGATGTTCTATGAAGTCCACGATCCGCGCCGCTACATCACGCCCGACGTGATTGTCGATTTTTCGACCGCCGTACTGGAACAGGTCGCACCAGACCGCGTGCGCATCAGCGGCGTAAGCGGGCTGCCACGCACCGATACGCTCAAGGTGTCGCTGGGCTGCACGGAAGGCCATATCGGCGAAGATATGTTCTTCTATGCCGGCCCGGGTTGCCTGGAGAAAGCGAAGCTCGCGAAGCGCATTCTCGAGGAGCGCTTCGCCATGGCCGCGTTGCGGGCCGACGAGTTGCGCATCGATTTCCTGGGCGTCAATGCGGTTCACGGCGCGGCATCGCCCGAGCCCGCGTGCGAGCCCAACGAGATTGCAGTGCGCGTTGCGGCCCGCACGCGCACACGGGAAGAAGCCGCCAAGGTCGGCCGCGAGATCGACAGCATGGCCGTATGCGGACTAGCCTCCACCGGAAAGCGCGTGCCGCACCAGGACCGTACGCGCGAGATCATCGGCGTGTGGTCGGCGCTGGTGCCGCGCGCGCTGATCCGGTCGCAGGTCCAGTTCGTCTGACCATCCGCAACCGCTTACCTCACGGGGAGACCACATCATGCGCGTACCGCTGCGCCGCCTTGCCCACAGCCGTTCCGGCGACAAGGGCAATACTTCAAACACAGCCGTCATCGCCTATGCGCCGGAGTTTTATCCGCATATCAAGCAGCAGCTCACCGCAGATGCGTTCAAGGCGCACTACGGCACGCTGATTACGGGAGCCGTCACGCGCTATGACGTTGATGGCTTGCAGGTTCTCAATTTCGTCGCCGACGGTGCACTGGGCGGCGGCGTCTCGCGAAGCCTCGCCATCGATAACTACGGCAAAGCGCTCGCCAGCGCCGTGCTGCGCTTTGAAGTGGAGATTCCCGACGGGCTCTCGCCGCTGCTGCGTGGCCCGGCACACTGAGGGCCGCCCGCCGGCACCACGACGCGCGTCCACGCGCCGGTGATGCGGCGCGCTTCCTGGAGGAGGTGACGCGCAAGGCTTGCCTCGCGGCTGCGAATGCGATCGCTCAGCGCCGCCACGCTGAGCGCGCCGATGGGCCGACCGTCATAGTCGAGAATCGGCACGGCAATGCCGCCCATGCCTTCGACCACCCAGTCCAGGAACAGCACATAGCCGCGCGCGCGTGCCGCGTCCGCCTCGGCGGCAATCGACGGCGCATGCAGCCGCGGATAGTTCGCCAGCTTGCGGGCCGTCTGCTGCAGACGGCGCGTGCGTTCCGCCGGTGGCAGCCACGCGAGCACGGCGAGACTGCCCGCGCCGACGCCTAGCGGTCGCCGTGTGCCGACTGTCACATAGTTCGCATGCACAGGAAACGACCCGGTGACGACGTCCGAGCACACGGCCTCGCCGCGGCTGGCCTCGGTGAGCACCGCGGTGTCTTCAAACGTCTCCTGCAACCGCTGCAACGCCGGATGGGCCAGCTCGCGCAGGTCGACGCGCCGCTGCCCCACATCGGCAAGCTGGAACACCTCGGGGCCAATGCCATAGCAACGCTTGTCGTCGCGCGTGGCGAAGCCTTCCTGCACCAGCATGTCGAGCATGCGCGACGTCGTGGCGGGGTCAAGACCCGTGGCGCGCGCCACATCGCTCATGCGGCGCACTTCAGGATCGGATAGCGCGCGCAATACTGCCAGCGCGCGCTGCACAGGGGACGGGCGTGTCGCCATGATGCGGGGCTCAGCAAACGCAATCAGCCATGTTGACGCGTGCCGAGCGTGTCGCGCTTGATTTTCTTCGCGAGCGACCACTTGTGGACTTCGGTCGGGCCGTCATAGATGCGGAAGGCGCGCAGCTCGCGGAAGGCCTGGTCGACGATGGTGTCGCGCGACACGCCATTGCCGCCCAGGATCTGCACGCAACGGTCTGTGACACGGAACAGCGCTTCCGAGACCGCCACCTTGGCCATCGAGCTCTCGGTGGTGCCCGCCGAACCCGTGTCGAGCACGCCAGCGCACCAGTCGATCATCAACGCCGCCTGCTGCAGGTCGATCAGGTTTTCCGCCAGCATGAAGCCGACGCCCTCATGGTCGATCAGCAGCTTGCCGAATGCCTTGCGCGTGGTGGCGTAGGCGCGCGCGATCTCGTCCGCGCGCGTGACGGTGCCGAACCAGCGCATGCAATGCGACAGCCGTGCCGGCGACAAGCGCACCTGCGCGTAGCGGAAGCCTTCGTTGACCTCGCCCAGCACCTGGTCGGCAGGCACGCGCAGGCCATCGATCAGGACCTGCGCATGACCGCCGGGCATCGAACTGTCGATGGTGTCGAGCACGCGCTCGGTGCGGATTGCCGGATGCGGCAGGTCGACGAGGAACATCGTCGCCTGCGCGCGTTCGCCGTCGCCGGTGCGCGCCATGATGATGCCCACGCTGGCGCCTTCGGCACCGGTGATGAATTTCTTGCGGCCGTTGAGCACCCAGTTATTGCCATCGCGGACGGCGGTGGTGCTCAGCATCGACGGATCCGACCCGGCGCCGCCCTCTTCCGCGGGCTCGGTCATGAAGAACGCCGAACGTACATCGCCACGGACGAGCGGCGCCAGGAAGCGCTCCTTCTGCGCGGGCGTGCCGACCTTGCCGAGCAGGAACATATTGCCTTCGTCGGGCGCCATCGTATTGACGGCCACGGGGCCGAGCGGCGACAGGCCCGAACGCTTGAGCACAGCGGCTGTCTCGTGCTGGGTCAGGTGTGAACCATCGGCCAGGATGTGCGGCGTCATGACGCCCGCAGCACGTGCCTTGGTGCGCAGTTCATGCACAAGCTCGGCGGTCGGACCATGTGCGGTGCAGCGCAGGTCGCTTTCATACGGCGCCACCACGTCGCGCACGAAGCGCTCGACGCGGTCCGCAATTTCCTGGCTTCTTTCAGTGGGACAAGGAGTAAACATGGGTGCCATTCCCTCGATTTGGGTGGGGTTGTCCACTTGCGGACCGTTTGCAGATGGGATCCGATTGTAGGATGATTTCATCCCATGTCAACGGCTCCGGTCCGACGGGACCTGCCTATCGATTAGAATCGCCGCCGTGCCAAGACCGACCTCCACCGCCTCCGCCATGCCTATCGATACGCCCACCGACGCCAGCCCGGCGGACGGCAGCGCATCCGACACCGTGTTCTTCGGGATCATGAGCGGGCTGGAACTTGGCACCTTCGTGCCCGGCCAGCGGCTCGTGGAAACAGACCTGGTCGCGCACTTCGGTGTCGGCCGCAACTCGGTGCGCGAGGCGCTGCAGCGGCTGGCCGCCGAGGGCATCGTCGACCTGCACCGCCATCGCGGCGCGGTCATCCGGCGGCTGAGCCTGCAGGAAACCCTCGATGTACTCGATGTCGCGGAACGCATGACTGGCCTGCTCGCGCGCGCCGCCACGCGCGGCAGCGGCAACCAGCCGCAGGTTCAGGCCTTGCGCGCGTCGGTCCAGGCGCTCGTCGCAGCAGAGAAGGCCCAGGACGGCGAGACGTTTTCTAACGCCAGGCGCCATTTCTATCGCACGCTGCTGGAAATGGGCGACAACCGCGAACTGCGCCGGCTGTTCCCGACCATCCATATGCCGATCGTCCACGCGCAGCATCGGCTGGCTTCGTTGCAGCAGATGCGGCTCGACGATTACCGTCGCATCGCTACGGCGGTACTCGCTGGCGAGCCCGACGCGGCCGAGGCTGCCGGTGCGGCGCATGTGAAGAATGTGCGCGGCGCCATCCTGGACAGACAACCCGCCTGACCGACGCTCTCACCTTGACCAGGTTGCGAGTCGCAACTAATATTGGTTGCGACTCGCAACTTTCTGAGAGATCATGGACTTCGTCGACGTTCCTGCCGTCACCCGTGACGCCACCATCCTGTCGCTGCGCGATGTTTCCCGCAAACTCGTCCGCGAACTGGGGTTCATGCGCTCCACCCTGGCCAATAGCGATCTGGCGCCTTCCGCGGTGCACGCGGTGCTGGAAATCGGCATGAAGCCCGGCATCACGGCAAAAGATCTGGCCACCATCCTGCGGCTCGACAAGTCGAATACCAGCCGGCAAATCGCACGGCTGGAAGCCGCTGGTTTTGTGGAGCGCCGGGTGTCCAGCGATGACGCGCGTTCGTCCGAGCTGTATTTGAGCGCGGAAGGGAAATCGCTCAGGGCAAGGATCGACCAGTTCGCGACCAGCCAGGTATCGAACGCGCTTCGGCACATGGCGCCCGCCGACCAGCAAGCCCTGCTTCGCTCGCTCGCGCTCTATGCCAATGCGTTGGCGCAGGACAACGCCGGCAATGCGCCGCCAGCCACGCCGGAAGCGGTGCAGATTATCGAGGGCTACCAACCCGGCTGCATTGGCGATATCGCCAGCCTGCACGGGCGTTTCTATGCGGCGCATTGGGGCTTCGGTGCCTTTTTCGAGAAGCGGGTCGCCACGGAACTTGCTGCATTTGCCGGGTCGCTGCCAGTCGACGGCAAGGCGCTTTGGCTCTATGTCGAGAATGGCCGCTCGCTGGCGTCTCTCGCCATCGACGGCGACAAGACCACCGGCATCGCGCATTTGCGCTGGTTCATCGTCGACGAATCGCTGCACGGTTCGGGTATCGGACGCGAACTCATGGCCCGCGCCATGCGATTCGTCGAGACGCAGGGGTTCCGCGAAACGCATCTCTGGACGTTCAAGGGACTTGAGGCGGCACGCCATTTGTACGAGTCGCATGGCTTCCGGCTGAGCGAAGAGTTCGAGGGCAGCCAATGGGGGACCACGGTGACGGAGCAACGCTTCAACCGGGTCTGAGGCCAAGCTTGTGCGGTGCCGCGTTGCGATCCGCACATCGACTGGCATTCCTGCCCAAAACACCCGATCATGCGAAGCACTAGCCGCCTTACAGAGCCTCCGGATGATCGCCTCTCACGCCCATTCGCTGTTTCGCCCGGCCGCCATCAGGCCTTCCCGGCTGAGGTTTCTCCCAATTGACTGGCGCAAGCTCCTGGCGCTGCAGATGCTGCTGGTGTTGCTGGTGTTGCTGGTGTTGCTGATACTGGCACTCATCGTGCCGCTCGCCGCCCACGCGGCCGACAAGCCGGTACCTGCCCCCGTTTCCGAGCCTGCAGATCTGATCCTGATGAACCGGCCCGTCGCCACGTTCCGCGCGACCGTGGCGGGAGCGGTGCCGGCCGTGCGCGCGGCCCGCGCCAGGGAGCGATTCGACAACCTGAATCGCGCCGAACTGGCCGAGCCGCTGACGCGCGTGTCGGGGCGGCTCGGCGAGGAGTCCGGTGTGGCGATTCGGCTCGGCGACCGCGTGATGTTCGCCATCGTCCAGGACGACCTCGATCCCGAGCAGCCGGGACAGACCGTGGAGGCCGTAGCCGACGCGGCCAGCCATGCGCTCGAGAATGCCGTCGCCGCGCGGCGCGAGCAGTTGCGCTGGCCGACCATCATCCGCGGCACACTGCTGTCGTCGCTGGGCCTGCTTTTACTTGTGGGGCTCGTCTGGGGCGTTGCCCGCGCACGCCGCCGGCTCAGCGCGCTGCTGCTGAAGGCGCTGGAACGCCGCGTCGGCGATCGCGTAAAGCGCAGCGGCTTCGACTGGACCGGTGCACTGTTCCAGCTCGCCAGCCTCGTCGTGCAGATCGTCGGCGTCGGCCTGACCGCGCTGTTGATCTTCTTGTGGCTGGAATTTGCGCTCGAACAGTTCCCGCTGACTGAGCCGCTTGGCCAGCGCATGGGCACCTTCCTGTTCACGCTGCTGACACGCATCGGCGAATCGATGCTGGAGGCGATTCCGGGCATCGTCACCGTGATCGTGATCCTGTTGATCACGCGCGCGCTGCAGCGGCTCGTGTCGACCATCTTCCTCGCCGTACAGCGCGGCCAGCTCGACGTGCCGGGCCTCCATCCCGAAACCGTCGGCGCCACGCGCCGGCTGGCCGCCGTGGGCGTATGGGCACTCGGGCTGACCTTCGCGTACCCGTATATTCCGGGTTCGCAGAGCGACGTGTTCAAGGGCCTGTCGGTGCTGTTCGGCTTCATGGTGACGCTTGGCTCGGCCAATATCGTCAACCAGATCATGAGCGGCATGGTGCTTGTGTATTCACGCGCACTGCGGCCCGGCGATATGGTCGACATCGGCGGGACGATCGGCACGGTGACAGGGCTCGACGCGCTGTCGGTCAAGATCGAAAACGTACGGCAGGAGGAAGTGACGCTCCCCAACGCGGTGGTGGTCGGCAGCGCGGTCCACAACTTCTCGCGCCGGGGCCGCGCCTCGGCCGCACTGCATGGCGACACGGGCGCACTGCTATCGACAGCCGTGACGATCGGCTACGACACGCCGTGGCGGCAGGTCCATGCGATGCTGCTCGGCGCCGTGGCGAACGTGCCGGGCCTGCGCGATGAACCGGCGCCGTTCGTGCTGCAGCGTGGGCTGTCGGACTTCTATGTCGAGTACGAGCTGTTCTTCGGCATTACGGACCCGCGCCAGCGTTTCCCTACGCTATCCACGTTGCACCAGGCCATCCAGGACGAATTCAACCGCCACGGCGTGCAGATCATGTCGCCGCACTTCGTGCTCCAGCCGAAAGAGCCGGTGGTGGTGCCGCCGGCGAACTGGCATCAGGCACCGGCGGCGCCTGACAGGAAAGTGTCCTGACTTGCCTCGTCGTTCAGAAACAGCATGACGGCGACCACCGCGTGATGCAGGCAGTCGCCGTCATGCGCAGGCCGGCGTCAGTACGGCGCGTTCACCACGATGTATTGCGACCCCTGCGGCTGGTACCACGTGGTGCCGCACTGCTGGTACACCATGCCGCCATAGTTGACCGGCACGCAGCCCGGCGGCACCGTACGGACCATGGAGCCGATCACCGCTGACGTCACCGCCACCGTGGCCGTGACCGCAGCAGCCGTCGCCACCGGGTGGTAGTCGTTGTCCCAGCCGCAGCAGCCGCCGTGATTGTCGACGTTCACGTTGACGTTGCGGTTGGAATTGACATTGACGTTCCGGTTGGCATTGACGTTGTTCACGTTGTTGACGCTGGTGCTGCGCACATTGTTGGCGCGCGCGTCAGTGCGCTGGTTATTGACCTGCCGGCCACCGCCACCGCCGCTGGCCATGGCGCCACCACCACCACCACCACCACCACCACCGCGCGCGCCCGCCATATGCCCGCCACCGCCTCCCCCACCACCGCCACCGACACGTGCCTGCGCCGTGGGCGCCAAGCCGGATGCCGCCAGCGCGAGCGCGGCCATGCACACCGTGAACAGCTTGCGATCTGCGTATTTCATGGCGGGCTCCTTAGCGCGACTTCATGGGAACGAACTCGGCGGACTTGGCGCCAGCCGGCGGCTTGAAGGCGAAGGTCGTATTGCCGAACTTCGGATTCAGGTTCCACTTGTAGTAGGTGATCGACTGTGGACGTGCCTCGTCGGCACGGCTCGTGACGACCAGCTTGCGCGGCAGCGGGCGCCCATTGGCCGAGATCCAGATCTGCCAGTCGAAATCTCCCTGCCGGAACGCGTAGTGGTCGCACAGCTCGCCCACGATGATGTCCTGCCCGGCGTTCATCGCCGACTGGATGTTGTCGACGGGCGCCGCCGGCGTGCCCCACAGGAACAGGTCGGCTGACGGCACTTCAATGCCGAACCGCTCCCTCAGCCGCTCGGTCAGGGCGCCCAGGTTGTCGTTGAACGGGGCCTGCGAGTAGTACTTCTGTTCGGGCTGGTAGAGCGTGACGGTCTTGCCGTCGTAGATCAGGTCGCGCTGCGAGCGCGCGCTGCGCATTTCCGCGCGCAGCCTGTTCGGTCGCACGATGTCCAGGTCGGCCGTCGCCGTGTGCTGGAGCTTCTGTCCATCCTGCAGGACGCGCTCGCCGGTCAGGTTGATGGTGACCTGGAACTGCTTCAGGGTCTGCAGGTACGCGCCCATATCCTGTAGCGCCTTGATGGCCGCGGGGTCCACCGCCTTCGCGTCCGCTTGCGCCGTGCTCGCCGGCGGCGGAGTGCTTGCGCTGGTGGATGACGCGCCAGGCTGACTCGCCGGGGGACTCGACGGCGTCAGAGGCGTACCGCTGCACGCCGTCAATGCGACGGCGAGCAGGCTCAGAACCAGTTTGCGTGCCATGGTGAACTCCGTCAGAGAGTACTGCCGTTGGTAGCCACGTTCAGGGCTATCGCGTCACCGATGCATACGCCACGTGCGTTCGCGATGGCTTGGGCGCAAAAGTGGAGAAGTGGCGACAGACCCGCAGCCTATCCTGCCGCAATGCCTGCGCGCCGGGTATCTCGAAAAGAAAATTTCAACATGACCGTCGCGGATATTTACTACGCTCCTGTACCATCGCGCGCCGCGGCGTGTTTGCCTGCGGTGTTGGCATTCTTCGCGCGTACACGGCCGCGTCGACCGGATCGGCGCGCGACGCGACCATCGTTGCCGTCCGGATCCTTTCCGGGCGGCCGCGGGCGGCCAGGGCACATCCTGTATGCGGCGACGAGGAGGTCGCGATTCCACCGCATCTGCGCCACCGCATCCAGCAGATACTGGAGAACGCGGCAGGCAAGCCGGGTGTCCCCGCCTTCGGCGCGGATCGTACGGATTCGCTGTATCTGCTCGCGCACGCGACGCCGGGAAGCGTCGATCGAGCGCTGGAGATCGCTCCAGCCACTGGGTATGGACCGGCTTGATCGCAACGTAACCTTTGACATGGTGCACTCCGGGCATTCAGGGCATCAAGGCAACGGCCACAACAGCCAAACGAAAAAAGCCCGAGAGAAAAGTATCGTTTCGGGCATCCGTTCCGGGGCAAGAACTGGAACCCCGTAACGGAAAATTTAGATAAGCCGGATTTTCATGTCAATGTCCGGGTCGTCGGACACATCGGCAGTCCCGCACCTTACGCGGCGCCGATAAGCCATTGCCGGAACATTTCCTTGGCGGGGCCGAGATAAAGACCGATGTCTTCCTGTCCGCCGTTGGCGTACCAGTGGCAATAGCAGCCGTGGAACAGCGCCAGCAGCACACGGCCCATGTCCGCCGACAGCGGGCGGTCAGCGGTTCCGAGCGCCTCCATCATCACACGCACATGGCCAGCCCAGCTTTCGCGAATATGCTCACGCACGGTCTGCGGCGTATTGCTGGAGAACAGCAACGACAGCACGATGCCCTTGGTTTCCGGGTGGCGCGTGAAATAGTCGGCCACACGCGCGAAGAGATCGTCGACGCGCTGCGACACGGGCATGTCCTGCAGATCGCCCAACCCGAGCGAAATCTCGATTTCCTGAAACAGGCTGACCGCCGCCTCGGCCAGCAGCATCTCCTTGCTGCCGAAATGCCACAGCAGACTGCTCTTGGCCACGCCCGCGTGCGCGGAAATCCGGTCCAGCGTCACTTCGCCATATCCGTGTTCCGCGATCAGGCTCTTGGTCAGTTCGATAACCCGCTGGCGGGTTTCCAGACCACGGCGGTACTTAGTTGTCGCGCCGGTACGTGCCGGCGGCGCTTCAGTGCGCGCTTCCGGGGCGGCGGCGTCCAGGGCGAGATCGGGGCCGGCGGCACCCTCTTGTGCGGAGTTCATGGCTGCTTGTTGGACACTGTTGGGGCACTGTTGGGGCACGGTTGGCACAGTGCGTGCGATGTGTGGAAAAGGCGCCTTTCCGCTTCTCGGGATTTGCCCTAAGGCCAGCGCCCTGTCCTTGACAGCCTACCATCTCTTTACCAAACTCTAAATTGTACTGACCGTTCAGAATAAATTTAGGGTTAATATGGTGCCGAATACAGCACAGGAAAAGGATCTGCAGCGATGGCTTGGTAAGCAACGTGCAGCGTTCATGGCATCGCCGTTTCCGTCGCTCGGCGAACGGCGAGACACGTTGCGGTGCCTGCGCACCGCCATCCGCGGTCATGCCCACCGGCTCGCCGCGGCGGCCCAGCGCGACTTCAGCGCGCGCGCCGAGGCCGAGACCCTGATGGTCGACGTCCTGCCGTCCGTGATGCACATCAACCACCTGCTGCGCGGGCTGCGCCGGTGGATGAAGCCGTCGCGCCGGCACACCGAACTGCTGTTCTTTGGCAACAGCGCGCGGGTCATGTACCAGCCCAAGGGCGTGGTCGGCATCGTCGTGCCATGGAACTTCCCGGTCTACCTGGCGCTCGGCCCCCTGGCCACGGCACTGGCCGCGGGCAACCGCTGCATGGTGAAGACCTCGGAGTACGCGCCGCATACGTCGGCGGCACTGCGCGCGCTGCTGCGTGAAGTGTTTGACGAAGACAGGGTCGCGATCGTCGAAGGCGATGCCGAAATCGCACGCGCATTCACGAGCCTGCCGTTCGACCACATCGTCTTTACAGGCTCCCCGGAAATCGGCCGCCATGTCATGCGGGCCGCCGCGGCCAACCTCACGCCGGTGACGCTGGAACTGGGCGGCAAGTCACCGGCCATCGTGTCGCGCAGCGCGAACCTGCGGACCGCCGCCACCCGCATTGCCCATGGCAAGACCGTGAATGGCGGGCAGATCTGCGTCGCCCCCGACTACGCGCTGGTGCCGGCAGAAGATGCCGAGCCCTTCGCGCAAGCGGTACTGGATGCCGCCAGCCAGATGCACCCGCAAGGCAGCGACGACTACACGGCTGTCATCCACGATGGGGCGCTTGCGCGGCAACGTGCACTGCTCGACGACGCGCGCGCGCTTGGCGCGCGCGTGTTCTCGGCGGCCATGCCGTCGGGCGGACGGCGCCTGCCGCTGCACGTCGTGCTCGGCGTCACGCCGCAGATGCGCCTCGCGCAAGAGGAAATCTTCGGACCCATCCTGCCGGTCTTCACCTATCGCAGCTTCGACGAAGCCATCGCGCACGTGCAGAGCGGCACCCGTCCGCTGGCGCTCTATTACTTCGGCCATGACAAGGCGGAAACCGGTCCGCTGCTCGAACGCACGCACGCCGGCGGCGTCACGCTGAACGACTGGGGCTGGCACGTGGTGAACCATGACCTGCCGTTTGGCGGTAGCGGCACATCCGGCATGGGCAACTACCACGGTGCGGAAGGCTTCCGCGAGCTGTCGCACGCGAAGTCCGTATTCGCCGAGCGCCGCTGGTTCCCGATCGAGCTGTTCCACCCGCCCTACGGCTCGTGGGTGCAGCGCCTGGCCATGCGCCTGTTCCTGGGCGCGCCAGCGCAAGGCGAATCGCAGCGCGGCACTCCGGCTGGCACACAACCGGCGCACCGCAGCACCGACTGATAGCGCAGCCAGATTGACGCGGGTCCGGGCAATTCCGTGTCACTCCATCAAAAGCGGGCCTCAGCCACGCCGCGCCGCTTCAATCTTCGCGATGTCGATCTTCTTCATGGTCATCATCGCGTCGAAGGCGCGCTTGGCCGCCGCGCGGTCCGGATCGGTGTACGCGGCTGTCAGCGCGCGCGGCGTGATCTGCCACGACAAACCCCAGCGGTCCTTGCACCATCCGCATTCGCTTTCCTGGCCGCCATTGCCGACGATCGCGTCCCACAAGCGGTCGGTTTCCGCCTGATCGTCGGTCGCGACCTGGAACGAGAAGGACTCGTTGTGCTTGAAATGCGGCCCGCCATTGAGCCCGAGGCAGGGAATGCCCATGACGGTGAACTCGACCGTCAGGACATCGCCTTCCTGACCGTCGGGGTAGTCACCCGGCGCGCGGTGGACGGCGCCAACCGAGCTGTCCGGAAACGTTGCAGCGTAAAAATTCGCGGCGTCGAGCGCGCCGCCGTCGTACCACAGGCAGATCGTGTTCTTGCTAATCATCCTGGTGTCTCCTGAAGGGTCTGCAGGGATTGAACACCGGCCTCGGCATCTTCTGGTCAACGGCGGCAAGCGACGAGTCGCTTATTCCCGCGTGAATGACATGGAGGCCGTTTGCGGATGCCTAATGTCTCACGTTCTCGCTTCGGGCGCAGCCCTTGAGAGTGCATGGTCCGCAACGTGGCTCATGAGCGATTGACGATGGGCGGCGCATCGGGATCGCGGCTGCCCGGGTCATGCAGATCGCGCTTTCCGACGCCCGGCGGAAATTCGCCCGTTCCGGCGCGCTCGTCGCGCGGCTTGTCGGCCGGACCCTTGCGGTGCGAAGCGGCATTTTCCCAATCCGCCGCCGCGCGCTCGCGCGAGCGTTGATTCGCTTCAGCGTTCTCGCGCAACTCCCGATCGTCGAGCCCCTGCCGCTTGTCGAGTTCGGGGTTCCCTGATGTGTCGTGTCTGCTCTGTTTCATGACGCCTCCGAAAGCATTGGCCACGGATCGAGGCCATGAATATCGGCGCGCAACTTTCGTTCCAGCATGTCACGTCACACAAACCGCACACCCGTCGATGCGGCGTGTAAGAACCACCGCATCGATTGAAGAATGGTAGACACCGCGAGGCACCTCAGTCCGAGGCTGTCAACGTCTGGCTGAGCTCCTTCGCGCTTGCAAGATGCATCGCCGCAAAATCCGCAAACACCCGGCACGCCGGGTTGCGGTTCGCATCGCGCCACACCAACCGCAGTTCCGCTCGCACATCGTCGCGCCAGATCGGCCGCAACACGACGCCCGGGAAATGCAGATGCCGCGCCGATGCCGGCACCAGCGCCAGCCCCAGTCCAGCGCGCACCAGCGCGAGCACGCTATGCGTCTGGCTCATCTGCTGCACCACACGTGGCGGCCGGCCAGCGCCGGCGAGCACCGAGCCGATCAGATCATGGAAATATTTGCCTTCGGTGGCGGAGTACTGGATGAATGTCTGGCCCGCCAGATCTTCGGCGGCGATGCGCTCCCGCGCCGCCAGCGCATGTGTCGCATGCATGGCAAGCAGCAGCGGCTCACTGACCGCGGGCCGCCATTGCAGCTCCGGATCCACGTCCGGCAGCGGCCGCAGGAAGCCCAGGTCGATGGTCCCTGCCTGCAAGGCCTCAATCTGCGCGACGGTCACCATCTCATGCAGGGTCACCTCGATCTCCGGCAACTCCTGCATGGCCCGGGCGATCAGGTTGGGCACCAGTTCGTAGCCGGCCACGGCGGTGAAGCCGACGCGTACCTTGCCGCTGACGCCCTTGTCGATCCGCCGCGCCACGTCCACCGCGTGACCGGCCAGTGCCAGCAGGCGCCGCGCGTCGTCGAGCAAGGCGCTGCCGGCCGCGGTCAGGCGTACCACGCGGCTGTTGCGGTCGAACAGCCGTACGCCGAGCGATTCCTCCAGCATGCGGATCTGCCGGCTCAGCGGCGATTGCGTCATGAAAAGCCGCGTGGCGGCACGGCCAAAGTGCAGCTCCTCGCCCACGGCGATAAAGCAGCGCAATTGGTTCAGATCCGGAATCATTGCATCATGCCAATAGTTGGATTGATCGATGCAAACTATAGCTTAGACATGCATGGATGGCGTTCCTATACTCGGCCCATCGACAACCGCTCCAAGACGCGTGCCAGTGAAACCCGCCATCCTGCTCACCCAGCCCGTAGTTCCCAGTCTCGAAGCCGGCCTCAAGGCAGCCTACGAGATCCACCGCCTGTATGCCGCCGCATCGCCCGACGCGCTGATCGACGAAGTCGGGCCGCGCATCGAGGGCGTCGTCACGGGCGGCTCGCTCGGCCTGAAGGAATCCGTGATGCGACGGTTGCCGGCACTCAAGATCGTCGCGGTGTCCGGCGTCGGCACCGATGCGGTCGACCTGCCCTACGCACGCGGGCGTGGCATCCACGTCACCACTACGCCCGATGTGCTGACAGCCGATGTCGCCGATCAGGCCATCGGGCTGCTGATCGCGGTGTACCGCCGGTTGACCGAAGCAGAGCGCTACGTGCGCGCCGGACAGTGGGGCAAGGCGCCGTTGCCGCTCGCGCACCGTTTCAGCGGCAAGCGCGTGGGCATCGTCGGACTGGGCCGCGTGGGCCTTGCGATTGCGGTTCGTGCCGCGGCGTTTGGCTGCCCGGTTTCTTACACCGACCTGCGTGCGATTCCCGATGTGCCCTACACCTTCCTGCCGGACATTGCCGCCCTTGCCTCCCATTGCGACGCGCTGGTACTGGCCGCATCGGCCGACGGCGCGAAGCCGGTGGTCGACGCCGCCGTGCTCAATGCGCTGGGACCCGACGGCGTGCTGATCAACGTGGCGCGCGGCCGGCTCGTGGACGAGCCCGAGGTGGTGCGTGCGCTCGAAGCGGGCCGCATCGCGGGCGCCGGGCTAGACGTGTTCGCCGACGAGCCGGCCGTACCACCCGCCCTGCTCGCCATGGACAACGTCGTGATCCAGCCGCACCGTGCCAGCGCCACGTGGGAGACCCGCGATGCGATGGGCGAGATCGTGCTCGCCAACCTGCGCGCCTGCCTTGCCGGCGAACGCCCGCCTGCGACGGTGATGGCGTAGCACGCATCAACCGGTCATCGCATCCCCCTTCATGGATCAGGGCGCCGTCATAGAGCGCCCGGACAAAATTCAGGAGACACCATGCAACATCGCGCATTTCCCGTGCTGGCGCTGCTGGCTGCAGCCGCACTCGTCGCCATCGCCCAGCAACCGGCGCACGCCGGCGGCTACCCCGAGCGGCCGGTCACCATCGTCGTGCCCTTCCCGCCCGGCGGCGGCACCGACACCGGCGCTCGCTTGCTGGCGCAGCGCCTGACCGAACTGTGGGGCAAGGCTGTCGTCATTGAAAACAAGCCGGGCGCCGCCGGGCAGATCGGCAGCGACTACGTGGCGCGTGCAAAGCCGGACGGCTATACGCTGCTCATGGGCAACATCGGCACGCATTCGATCAACCCTTCGCTGTACAAGTCGCAGCCGTATGACGCGGTGAAGAGCTTCGCGCCGGTATCGCTGGTGGCCGAGCTGCCGCAGATCATGGTGACCGCTCCCGGAAACCCGGCGGCCACGGTGCCGCAGGCGATCGCAGCGGGCAAGCGTGAGCCAGGCAAGATCACGTACAGCAGCTCGGGCAGCGGCAGCTCGATGCATCTCGCCGGTGCCATGTTCGCGCGCCAGGCAGGCATCGACATGCTGCACGTGTCGTACAAGGGCGGCGGCCCGGCCGTGGCCGACGTAATGGCCGGGCACGTGAACTACACGTTTGCGACGCTGTACGAAACCATGGGCATGATCAAGGGCGGCAAGCTCAAAGCGGTAGCGGTGACCGGCGACAAGCGCGCTGCGGCAATGCCCAACGTGCCGACCGTGGCCGAGACTGGGCTGGCAGGCTATGAAGCGGTCTCCTGGATCGGCCTGCTGGCGCCAGCGGGCACGCCACCGGCGCTCGTCGGCAAGATCTCGCAGGACGTGCGCGCAGCGCTGGCCGATCCGAAGGTCAAACAGATGCTGCTCGAGCAAGGTGCCGTGCCATCCGGCAGCACGCCGGAGGCGTTTGCCGCGTTGATCGCGCGGGATACGACGCGCTATGCGAAGCTGATTCGGGAACTGGGGATCAAGCTGGAGTGAAGGCCAGGTCAGGTCGAACCGCGTTCGACGATGCGGAATCCGACATCGACGACCGGTTCTGGAACCGACTCGCCACGGCAGCGCTCCAGCAGCAAGCGCGCGGCCATCGCCCCAATGGCCGCGCCATCCACATGTACCGTCGTCAGCGACGGATTCAGGTGCGCGGCAAAATCGGCATCGCCGAAGCCACAGATCGCCAGGTCGCCGGGAATGCGCAGTCCGCGTGCGAGCGCCTCGACCATGACGCCCTGCGCGAGCTGGTCGGAGCTGCAATAGACGGCTTCGATCCGCGGATCTTTCTCGAGGAGATCGGCAAGGGCCCGGCGCCCCAGCGCCAGACTGCTCGGCGCGGGCACGACCACAGTCGGTACGTCGTGGCCGACCGTCGAGACAAAGCCCTCGCGCCGCACCGACGCGCGATGATCGTCGCCGGTTGCAATGCCGAGGCGGCGCCATCCTTTGCCGAGGAAATAACCCGCGACGGCGCTACCCACCTTAAGGTGTGAAAAGCCGACCACCATATCGACGGGCCGGTCGCTGAGATCCCAGGTCTCCACGACAGGAATACCCGCCCGCCGCAAGCGCTCCCGCGACACCTGCGAATGGATCAGGCCGGTGACGACGATGCCGTCCGGACGCCGGCTGATCATCGTGCCGAGCAACGCGTCTTCGCGCGCGTGGTCGTAGCCTGTCTGGCCAAGCATCACCTGATAGCCTGCCGCGTCGAGCGCATCGGTGAGTGCCTTGACTGTCGGCAAGAACTGGGCCACCGCAATGTTCGGGACGAGCGCGGCGACCATCAGGCTGCGCTTCGACTTGAGCCCGCCGGCAAGCAGGTTCGGGATATAGCCGGTCGCCTCGACGGCCTGCCGGACCCGCGCAATGGTTTTCTCCGACACCATGCCGGGATTGCTAAGCGCACGCGAGGCGGTAATCAGTGAGACGCCAGCCTCACGTGCCACGTCGTGCAGCGTCACGGATTTCGGCCCAGTGGTATTCGACATGCGGATCCTGAGTCAGGGTAATTCGCTACCGGTTGCTCGCCTGAAGGCGATTGACGATCGAGAATGACAACGTTAGCATTTCCATCATTCCTTCGTCAGCGACCTGTCGCAGCCGAGCGGAACCAGGATGTTGAACCCCGGCGGAGATGACGCTTGGATTATATCAGTCACGCACACCCAAAAATGATAACGTTACCATTAACGCCCAGGGGCAATTCCGTACCTCAATGTCTGCCCGATCAAAATTTCCCTGCCCCACGCCCATGACCACCCCTGCCGCTCCTTCCACCGACACCATCGCCACGATCCGGCTTTCCTCGTGCTACTTGCCATTGGCCACACCGATCAGCGATGCCAAGGTCCTGACCGGTCGCCAAAAGCCAATGACCGAGGTCGCGATCCTGTTTGCCGAGATCCGGACCCACGGCGGCCACGAAGGTATCGGTTTCAGCTATGCCAAGCGCGCCGGAGGACCGGGCCAGTTCGCGCATGCCAGCGAAATCGCACCGGCCCTGCTCGGTGAGGACCCGAGCGACATCGCCCGGCTGTGGGACAAGCTCTGCTGGGCCGGCGCGTCGGTCGGACGCAGCGGATTGTCGACACAGGCAATGGGCGCGTTCGATGTGGCACTCTGGGACCTGAAAGCCAAGCGGGCAGGCTTGTCGCTGGCCAAGCTGCTGGGGCCCCATCGCGACGCCGTGCGCTGCTACAACACCTCGGGCGGTTTCCTGCACACGCCGCTGGACCAGTTGCTGGTCAACGCAGCGGCCTCGGTGGAGCGCGGGATCGGCGGGATCAAGCTGAAGGTCGGCCAGCCTGATGGTGCGCTGGACATCCAGCGCGTGGCCGCCGTGCGCGAACAGCTTGGCGATGCCGTGCCGCTGATGGTCGACGCCAACCAGCAATGGGATCGGCCGACGGCGCAACGCATGTGCCGCACGTTCGAATCCTTCAACCTGGTCTGGATCGAGGAGCCGCTGGACGCCTACGACCACGAGGGGCACGCCGCGCTCGCCACGCAGTTCGACACGCCGATCGCGACCGGCGAAATGCTGACCAGCGCGGCCGAACACTGGGACCTGATCCGGCACCGCGCCGCGGACTACCTGATGCCGGACGCGCCGCGCGTTGGCGGCATTACGCCCTTTCTCAAGGTCTGCGCGCTGGCCGAGCATGCGGGCCTGATGATCGCGCCGCACTTCGCCATGGAGTTGCACGTGCACCTTGCCGCAGCCTATCCACGCGAGCCCTGGGTCGAGCACTTCGACTGGCTAGAACCGCTGTTCAACGAACGGCTGGAGATACGCGGCGGCCGCATCGTGGTGCCGACCCGGCCGGGCCTGGGACTCACCATCAGCGAGCAGGCCCGCGCGTGGACGCGCGAACAGGCCGAATTCGGCCAACAAGCCTGACAGGCGTCGGAATCCCGCATACACAGAACGGTGAAAGGAGACAAAAGATGAAAAAGCTGATTGCGTCCGTACTCACGACGACTGCCATGACCGTTGCCATGGCGGCCCACGCGGCGTGGCCGGAGAAGCCGGTCACCGTACTGGTGCCCTTCCCGGCGGGCGGCTCGACGGACAATGTCGCGCGTATCCTCAGCGCGAAGTACCAGACCCAGTTCGGCGGCAGCTTCGTGGTCGACAACCGGCCCGGCGCGGCCGGCATGATCGGTGCCGCCATGGTCAAGCGCGCGCCCGCCGATGGCTACACGGTGTTCGTCTCGTCGCTGGGGCCGTTCGTCATCGGCCCGCATCTCACGAAGAACGCCGGCTATGACCCGCTCAAGGATTTCGATTACATCAGCGTCGGGGTGCAGGCGCCGAATGTCCTCGCCGTGCCAGCGGGTTCACGATTCAAGACGCTTCAGGATGTGATCGCCTACGAGAAGGCCAACCCGCACAAGATGACCTTCGCCTCCGCCGGCAATGGCACCAGCGACCACCTCACCGCCGAACTGTTCTGGCAGCAAACAGGCACGACAGGCATCCACGTGCCTTACAAAGGCGGCGCGCCGGCGATGAATGACCTGATCGGCGGACAGGTCGATGCCACGTTCATGAACATCAACACGGCGGTCCCGCATATTAAGGCGGGCAAGCTTCGCGCGCTGGCCATCACGAGCACTGCGCGCTCGCCCATCCTGCCCGATGTGCCCACCATGGATGAGGCCGGCGTCAAGGGCGTAACCGTCTACTCATGGCAGGCAGTGGCCGCGCCCAAGGGACTTCCGCCAGAGATCAAGGCGAAGCTGCACAGCGCCACCGTGGCCGCGCTCAATGAGCCGGCCACCAAGGCGAAGCTGCTCGACCTTGGCTTCGAGATCGTCGCCAATACGCCGGAGCAGTTCGCCGCGTTTCAGGCGTCGGAGTTCGCGCGCTGGAAGAAGGTGATCGAAGTGGGCAAGATCACGGCGGACTGAGCGCTCAGCCTGCGCGCGTCGCGCCTTGGTGCGCCTGCCCGTGCCCGTTGGATCGCTTGGTGCGCCGGATCACCAGAAATACCAGCAACACTACGGGCGCGATCAGCAGGCCTTCGACCAGTTCCGGATCCAGCGGCAGGTGGAAGGCATGCATGGAGCGCAGCCCTACCGCCGTGAGCGACAGCACATAGTAAGAGATTGCCGCGACCGACAGACCCTCCACCGCGTGCTGCAGATGAAGCTGCGTGCGCGCGGTGCGGTCCATGCCGGCGAGCAGCCGCATCGTGTTGCCCTCTTGCGCCAGGCTCACCCGCGTACGCAACAGGTCGACCGCCCGCGCCACGCGCGCCGTGAATTGCTCGAGCCGGTTCCAGTTGGCGCGGCATGTCTCCATGGCCGGCGTGAACCGGCGTTCCATGAACTCGGCAATGGTCGGGATGCCTTCGATGCGCTCCTCGCGCAGTTCCTGGATGCGGGCCATGACCAGGCGCTCGTAGGCGCGGCTGGCGCTGAAGCGGTGGCTGGACTCGGCCAGCGCCTCGCCGCGCACGGCCAGGTGTGTGAGATCCTGCAGCAGGGCGGCGTCCACATTGTCGTTCGGCGCCGAGTCCATCCGGTTCATCAGCCCGGACAGCGAGCGCTGCAGGCCATCGAGCGAACGACCGAGCTCGCGCGCGGCGGGCAGCGCGAGCAAGGCCATCATGCGATAGGTCTCGATCTCGTACAGCCGCTGCAGAAGGCGGCCACCTTGCGCTTCGCGGAAGCCTTCGTCGATCACCAGGAAGCGCGAAAAGCCATCAGGCTTGATGGTCCAGTCGCAATAGACTTCGCCATTGCCGAGCACGCGGCTGCCGACCTTGATCGGGCCGTCGATCCAGCGGCCGTAGTCCTTGCGCGCCTGTACGGCGTGCTCGCCGGAAACCAGCTCCATGCGTATTGCCACGAAGCGCATGCCGGCAATCTGCGCGAACCATTCCTGGGGCACGTGATCGGTCGCCAGGCCGGAGAAATACTCGGTATCGCGCCGGCTGGCGACGAACGTATAGGTGGAGAATTCCGTGTGGCGCTCCCACTTGAGCTGGCGCTCGCCGTTCCATTGCGCGGCATAGTGGGTGCTGCCCGGCTCAGGAGACGGCATGCCGGTGAGATCACACAATGCGCGCAGGAGCTGTTCATGCACCGAGGCGTCGTCTCCCGCGTAGATTGCCAGGTGCGCCAGGGCGACGGAGCCTGACAAACGCAGGAAGGGTCTGGCGTGCAACTCGTTGGCAAGGCTCGCGCGCAGGGCGTGGTCCATATTTGAAGCTCTCTCGGAAGGTTTCGCGCAGGGAACGCCGGCAAGGCATCCATGGAACGAATTCTCCCGCACGGCATTGCGCAGTGCAACAGGACAGTTGCTGTTGTTTCGGATCGCGCGATCTTGCTTCACGGCTTCCGCCGGCGCCACAGTAGCGCCGTACTGGCATGAAGGCGCGCTACGCCAATGCGCCCGCGCTGGAATACCGTGCAACCCGGTTCCAAACAGACCGGTGTACTGCTCGGCATGCGGCACAAGCTCTGACTTAGCAGGACGGCGGCCGGCTGCGGTGTATGCCACGCTGGCCGGCCCCGCATGGACAATCAGAACCCGGCGCGCGCCTGGATATACACCATGCGCGGCGCGCCAACCAGACGCCCCGCATTGCTGTCCGTCGTACGCGTGTAGTAGCGCTTGTCGAACAGGTTGTTGATGCCGATGGTGATGTCGGTACGTTTCCACTGCGGAACCGTGAACATCGCCTGCAGGTTCCAGGTGCGGAAGCCAGGAATGCGGCCCACGCTGCCATCCGCCGACTCGGCGATGGTATTGGCCAGGTCCGAGTACTGCGCGCTCTGGTGCGTGGTCGAAGCGTTGAAGGTCCAGTTGCGCCAGTTGTAGCGCGCGCCGATGGTATCGGTATTGCGCGAGTAGAACGGGACGTCCATGCCGGCCGTGGCGCCCGACTTCTGGATCGCGCGCGTGTAGGTGTAGTTGGCGTAGACGTTCAGGCCGCCAAGCACGCTCGCGCGGTCGAACGTGTAGTCGATCGCGGTTTCGACACCATCGTGGTCAGTCGCGCCGATGTTCTGGAACGTGGCGGGGAACAGGCCCGGCACTTGCTGGAGCTGGTTGTCGAATTTGATCTTGAACGCCGTCAGCTCGGCCTTGATGCGGTTGTCGGTCCAGCGGGTACCCACTTCAAACGTGCGCGCCACTTCCGGCTGCAGCGGATTGCTCGGTGTCTGCGAGTTGAGCTGCGTGTTCTGCACCGGGCCGAACGACGTGCTGTAGTCGGTGAACACAGTCCACGCATTGTTGACGAGGTACGAGACGTTGATCGACGGCAGTGCCTTGTTGTTCATGCTGTCGAACTGCGTGGTCGTGCCGCGCTGCTGGCGTGTGGTGTCGATATGTTCGAAACGCACACCAGGCACGATGCGCCAGTTGCCGACGGCGATGCGGTCGTCGATATAAACGGCATGCGCATCGGTGGCGTTGTCGAACGTGGTGGTCGGGCCGACCACGCCCGTACGCGGATTCTGGTTGAAGGCGTTGTCATCGCCGCGTTCGCGGATATAGCGGTAGCCGACGGTGATGTCATGCGTCGTCGGCCCCAGCGCCAGGCGCTGCGTATAGCGCGGCTCGATGCCGAACGTGGTGTAGTTGCGCGGCTGGTGCGCGATCACGGTGGCGCTTTGCTGCAGCGTGCTCTGGCGATAGCTCTCGTTGAAGAATGTGCGGATCTCGAATTCCTGGTTGCCGGAGATCGTGTTCACGTAGCCGAGGTCGAACGCCGTGCGGTTGCCGCTCCAGTAGTCGTTCGGCCGCGTGTTCTGGAACGGGTCGGCATTGTATTGCGCGACCGTCAGGCCGCCCGGCGTGCGCGAGCGCACGTCGTAGTACGAGACCTTGCCGTAGACCTGCGAGGTGTTGTTGATGTCGTAGGCAAACTTCACGGCGAGATCGTTGACGTCGTCATCGCTGCCCTTGCGCCATTCGCGGCCGGTCATGCCCGAGTACAGCACGGCCAGTCCGAGCCCGCTGTCGAGCGTGGTGCCCACGAACGCGTTGTACTGCGTATTGCTGCCGCCGCCTTCGGTGTAGATGTTTTCGCGGATCGACGCATCCCCGGTGATGCCCGGGCTGGTGGGGATCGGTCTGGTGTTGAAGTTGATGATGCCGCCGACGTTCTGCGGGCCGTATCGCACCGCGCCACCGCTGCGCACCACGTCGATCGAGTCGATATTGCCCAGGCTCACCGGCGCAAATGAAAGCTGCGGTTGCCCGTACGGGGCGACTGCCATCGGAATGCCGTCAAGCAACACTGTAGAGCGTGGCGAGTACCGGCCGGTCAGGCCACGCACGCCGATGTTGAGGGAAATGGCGCTGCCGGACGTGCCGGAGTTATCGGTCGACTGCACGCCGGGAACGCGGCGCATGACGTCGCTGATGCTAGATGCGCCGCTCTGTTCGATCTGTTCTTCTCCCACCACGGTGCGCGCGCCGGGGAAGGTCTTCACGCTGTTCTGCAGCCCGGTGCCGAGCCAGTTGCCAGTGACCTGCACGGTATCGAGCACCTGCTCGACATTGCCACTCTCCCCCGATTGCGCATCCACCTTCTGGGCGAACGCCAATGGCGCCATGCACAGCAACGAAACGGCGAGCGCCGTGGCGCGCAGGGCGATCTGGGGTGCGGCGGGCTCGTTGCCGCATCGGCTCGACTTCATGACTTCTCTTCCTTGTAGCAAACAGCGCACAAACGTACAAAGTCATGAATGTAAATGATAACGGTTATTGTTTATGGATTCATTGCGATAAAGCGCTTTACGCGCTACTCAAAATCATCAAAATGTTGTCTTTACGCCACAACTACACAGGCAAACACGCAGTATTGCCGACATGCGAACGGACGCGAGCAGCAGGTCACCGAGCAACTGCTTCTCAACGTGCTGCCCGCTCCCGCCGCCGAGCGTTTGAAGCTGCGTGCCGATCTCGTCGCCGAGGGCCCGCCGGCAGTCATCGCGGACAGGTTCGAGGACGTGTCGGTGCTGTTCGCGGACCTCGTGCAATTCACCCGCTTTTCGCCGAGCATGGGCCCCGAGCGCCTGGTGGCGGTACTGAACGAGATATTTGCCGACTTTGACAACATTGCCGACCGCCGGGGACTCGAGAAGATCAAGACTATCGGCGATGCCTACATGGGGGCGACCGGCCTGCCCGTTCCCGCAGCCGACCCCGCCGTTCAGGCGGCCCATATGGCGTTGGACATGATCGCGTCACTGGACCGTTTCAACCAGCGCAGCGGCCACGGCCTGCAGCGGGGACGCCTTGCGGAACCCTTCCTGTTGGAAGAACGTGGGTTGATTACGGCCCGGGGGATCGGTGACGTGCGTACGTGGTTGCTGGCAGGCAGAACCACCGACGCCCCCGCATAGGGGACGCCCGCCTTAATCGTGTCCAGTCACTGCTCGCTTGGTGGCGTGATAGCCGTGCTTGGTCGCATCAGCAACCCCGTGCGCGGCCGCCTTGGTGCCGCGGCCGATCGCGAAAGTGGCATCGCGCACGGCATGGCCGCCCTTCTTGCCTGCGGTCTTCACGTTTTCCTTGAATGCATGGGCATCCCCGGAGAGGCTCGCCTGCGCGAGCGGGCTCGTCGCAGCGAGCGTGATCGCGATGATCAGAGTGTTTGCCTTCCTCATGCCAATGTGTCCGGTTTCCGGCTAGTTCACATACCCATATTTTAGCTTTGACCGGCCCCACGGGCATTCAGCGCGGCGCAGCCCCCGTCTCCGTGATCGCACTGTAGACCAGCGTGCGTAGTTGTCGTCGCACCGGATATGCCGAAGACGGCAACAACTGGGTCAGGAAGAGACCGATAAGATCCTCCTGCGGGTCCACCCAAAAGAAAGTGCTTGCCGCACCACCCCAAAAGAAATCACCGGCGCTGCCGGGAATCAGCGTGGACGCGGGCGTTACGGTGGTGGCAAAGCCGAGGCCGAACCCCACGCCGTCATAGGTCGCTTCGCTGAACATCGAGCGCGACATGGCCGGCAGGTCCACTCCGCCGGGCAGGTGGTTGGCGGTCATCAGCTTCAGCGTCTTGGGCCCGAGCAGCCTCACGCCGTCAAGTTCTCCGCCTTGCAGCAGCATGCGCGCGAAGCGCATGTAGTCGGCGGCGGTCGACACCAGTCCACCGCCACCGGAAATGAAGCTCGGCGGCTTCAGGTATGGGCTGGCGCGCGGGTCGTCCTGCAGCATGGGCCCCTTGTTCGATATGACCTTCGAACCGAGCACGCCGATCGCATAGCACGCGCAAAAGCGCGCCACCTTGTCTTCCGGCACATGGAAGCCCGTGTCCACCATACCCAGCGGCTCGAAGATACGTTCCTTCAGGAAGGTTTCGAACGGAATGCCGCTGACCTTGCCGACCAGGTAGCCAAGCACGTCGGTCGACACCGAGTAGTTCCAGGCCTCGCCCGGCGAAAATTCGAGCGGGAGCCCCGCCAGCTTGTCGATCATTTCGTCGAGCGTGCCTTCGGTGGCAAGCTCGCCCAGCTTCAGCTTGCGGTAAGCCGCGTCGACGTTGGTGTTCTGCTGGAAGCCGTAGGTCAGGCCCGAGGTGTGGCGCAGCAGGTCGACCACCAGCATCGGTCGCGCGGCGGGCTTCGTCTGGAAGCTCTCCATGAAGCCGCCTGCGTGAACGCCCAGTTTCTCCCATGCCGGGATGTACTTGCTGACCGGGTCATCCAGCGCGATCTTGCATTGCTCGACCAGCATCATGATCGCGACGGAAGTCACGGGCTTGGTCATCGAATAGATGCGGAAGATCGAATCCTCGGCCAGCGGCACCTGCCGTTCCCGGTCAGCGACGCCAAGGACAGAGTTCAGCGCCAGTTCGCCGCGGCGCCATACCTGGACCAGCGCGCCGGGCAGCTTGCCATTCGCGACATAGGATTCGTCGATGAAACGTTCAATGCGCGCAAGCCGCTCGCGCGACATTCCTTGTGTTTCCCTGCCTTGCATAGTCACCTCTCTCCCGGGTTTTTGCCTTGGCCGACGTGCCGCCGCAAGCGGCGTCCCTGCCATCATGACATTGGCCGCCCGTTCGCGCCAAGCGCAAGCGGGCCGGGCGCGAATCCGGGCAGACCCGGCGCGATTTCCGGGCCGCGGTGGACTAGATTGGAGTCTGTCTGGTCAATGACTTTCCCAGGAGATCACATCATGCGTGCATGGAACCCACGATTCACCGCACTGGCCGTTGCCATGGCGCTGTCAGCCTGGTCAGGCATGGCCTCGGCGACGGAACAGGCGCAGCAACGCCGCGAAGGGCGCGACGTGCGGCAGGATACGCGCCAGGATGCCCGGCACACCAAGCAGGATTGCCGTGCTGCCGACCACCAGAGCAACGCGGGCTGCCGCCAGGACAAGCGGCATTCCAAGCAGCAGGGACGGCAGACAGCCCGCGACATCAAGTATTGAGCCCCGGGCCTGATCGTCAGGCCCCAAGCACCTTGCCTCCGCCATAGCTCGACTGAGCGGGCGCTACCCCGCCCAGCGTCATCCGAATCGCGCAGTACTTGAACTCGGGAATCTTCCCGAACGGATCCAGCGCCGCGTTGGTGAGCTTGTTGATGGCCGCTTCGTAGTAGCAGAACGGCACGAACACGGCACCGCGCGGCGTGCCGGCATCGGCGCGGGCATACAGCGAGACCTCGCCGCGCCGCGAAGCCAGCGTGATGACGTCGCCCGGCTGGCCGCCCAGCAAGCCGAGATCAAGCGGATGCACGAGTGCCACCGCGTCAGGTTCGATCGCGTCGAGCACGCCCGCGCGCCGCGTCATGCTGCCGGTATGCCAGTGTTCGAGCTGGCGCCCGGTGATCAGCACCATCGGGTAGTCGGTATCCGGCCGCTCGTCGGCGGGGATGATGTCCGCCGGCACGAAGCGGCCACGCCCGGTGGGAGTCGGGAATCGATCGGTGAAGATCACCGGCTCGCCCGGATCACCTTCGGCATGGCAGGGATACGTCACCGCTCCGTCCTGTTCCAACCGTTCCCACGTCACGCCGCCGATGCTCGGCATGGCTTGCCGCATCTCGTCGAAGACCTCCGCCACATTGCCGTAGTGCCAGTCGAGGCCGAGCCCCTGCGCCATCTGCTGAATGATCCACAGGTCCTGCCGCGCCTGCCCCGGCGGCAACAGCGCCTGGCGGCCAAGCTGGACGGTGCGGTCCGTGTTGGTGAAGGTGCCGGTCTTTTCCGGGAAGGCCGAAGCCGGCAACACGACATCCGCGAGATAGGCGGTCTCGGTCAGGAAAATGTCCTGCACGACAAGATGGTCCAGCGCGGCAAGCGCCTCGCGCGCATGCTCGGCGTCGGGGTCGGACATGGCCGGGTTCTCGCCCATGATGTACATGCCCCGCACCTCGCCGCGGCCGATGGCATCCATGATCTCCACCACGGTCAAGCCGGGCTGGCGGTCGAGCGGCATGCCCCACAGCGCCTCGAAGCTCGCAATGGCGTCAGGATCGTCCACGCGGCGGTAGTCCGGATACATCATCGGAATCAAACCCGCATCGGACGCGCCCTGCACATTGTTCTGGCCGCGCAGCGGATGCAGCCCGGTGCCGGGACGGCCGATCTGGCCCGTCATCAGCGCCAGCGCAATCAGGCAGCGCGCGTTGTCGGTGCCGTGCACATGCTGCGATACGCCCATGCCCCACAGGATCATCGAGGCCTTCGACGTGGCATAGGCGCGCGCGACTTCGCGGATGGTTTGCGCGTCGATGCCGCAGATGGGCGCCATCAGCTCGGGACTGAACGCCGCCACGTTGCGCTGCAGTTCTTCAAAGCCGATGGTGCGGCTGTCGATGAAATGCTGATCGACCAGCCCTTCGCTGACGATCACATGCATCATCGCATTGAGCAGCGCGACATCCGCGTCGGGCGTGAACTGCAGGAAGCGCCAGGCAAAGCGCGCCAGGTCTGACCGGCGCGGATCGGCCACGACCAGCTTCGTGCCGTTCTTCACCGCGTTCTTGATCCAGCTCGCCGCCACGGGATGGTTCACGGTGGGATTGGCGCCGATCACGATCACGAGTTCGGCGCGATCCACGTCCATCACCGGGTTCGATACCGCGCCCGAACCGATCCCTTCAAGCAGCGCCGCCACCGACGACGCATGGCAAAGCCGCGTGCAGTGATCGACGTTGTTGCTGCCGAAGCCCGTGCGTACGAGCTTCTGGAACAGATAGGCCTCTTCGTTGCTGCCCTTGGCCGAGCCGAAGCCGGCCAGCGCGCGCTTGCCGTGCGTGTCGCGGATCTGCGCAAGCTTGCCGCTGGCGAGGGCGAGCGCCTCTTCCCACGTCGCTTCGCGAAAGACGTCCATCACATGGTCCGGGTCCATGACGAAGTCGCCGCGCTTGGGCACGCCTTCGCGCCGGATCAGCGGCACGGTCAGCCGCTGCGGATGCTGGACATAGTCAAAGCCGTAGCGGCCCTTCACGCACAAGCGCTCGTGGTTGGCCGGACCGTCGCGCCCTTCCACGTAAAGGATGCGGTTGTCCTTGACGTTGTAGGTCAGCTGGCAGCCCACGCCGCAATACGGGCAGACCGAATCCACCTGTTGATCGGGCACGGCGAGCGCGGCGTCGCGCGCGGGCATCAGCGCACCGGTCGGGCACGCCTGCACGCATTCGCCGCACGCGACGCACGTGGACGCGCCCAGGGGGTCGTCCATGTCGAACACGATGCGTGCAGCATCGCCGCGCAGCGCAAGGCCGATCACGTCATTGACCTGTTCGTCGCGGCATGCGCGCACGCAACGCGTGCATTGGATGCAGGCGTCAAGGTTGACGGCGATGGCGGGATGCGAGAGATCCGCCGCCAGGCGTTCACGCGGCGCAAAGCGCGGCTTGCCAACGTCGAGGCGTGCGGACCACTGGTCCAGTTCGTTGTGCCGCGTGTAGTCGGTTTCCGGCATGTCCGACTGCAGCAGCTCGAGCACCGTGCGCTGGGCGCGAAGCGCGCGTTCCGACTCCGTCTGCACGGTCATGCCCTGCGACGGATAGCGGCAGCACGACGGCGCAAGCACGCGTTCGCCCTGGATCTCGACCATGCAGGCGCGGCAGTTGCCGGCCGTGTCGAGCCCGTCCTTGTAGCAAAGATGCGGCACATCGAAGCCTTCGCGCTGCGCGACCTTCAGCAGGCTTTCGCCGGGCTGCGCACTGACTTCACGGCCATTCAGCGTGAACGTGACGGATGGTTCCGTGGATTCCACCAGCGCGCGTTCGGCGCGTGTCAGCGCGTTCATGCCTGTGCCTCCGGGCGGTCTGGCGCCGCCTGCAGTTCATGGGGAAAGTAACGGATCACACAATCGACGGGATTTGGCGCAGCCTGTCCGAGCCCGCAGATCGAGGCGTCGCGCATCACGGCGGACAGGTCTTCCAGCGCGGGCAAGTCCCATTGCGGCTGGCGGATCAGATCAAGCGCCTTGGCGGTGCCGACGCGGCATGGCGTGCATTGCCCGCACGACTCGTGTTTGAAAAAGTGCATCAGGTTGCGCGCCGCGGCCACCGCGCTGTCGTGGTCGGACAGCACGATGATGGCCGCCGAGCCGATAAAGCAGCCGTGCGGCTGCAACGTGTCGAAGTCGAGCGGTATATTGCCCATCGACGCAGGCAGGATGCCGCCCGACGCACCGCCGGGCAGGTACGCGTAGAACGTGTGTCCGTCGATCATGCCGCCGCAGTATTCATCGATCAGCTCGCGCACGGTGATACCGGCCGGCGCCAGGTGCACGCCGGGCTGGCGCACGCGCCCCGACACCGAGAACGAGCGCAGCCCCTTGCGGCCATGCCGGCCCTGCGACGCAAACCACTCGGCCCCCTTCTCCAGGATGTCGCGCACCCAGTAGAGCGTTTCGAAGTTGTGCTCGAGCGTCGGCCTGCCGAACAGCCCGACCTGCGCCACATAGGGCGGCCGCAGGCGCGGCATGCCGCGCTTGCCTTCGATCGATTCGATCATGGCGGACTCTTCGCCGCAAATATAGGCGCCCGCGCCGCGGCGCAGTTCTATGCGCGGCAGGTCCGGTACCGGCGGGTCGTCGTGCAGTTCCTGCAGCGCTTGCGTCAGGATGGCGCGGCAGCCCGCGTATTCGTCGCGCAGGTAGATATAGATCGCAGCAACCTGCGTCACAGCGGCAGCGATCAGCATGCCCTCCAGAAAACGGTGCGGATCGCGCTCCAGGTAGACGCGGTCCTTGAAGGTGCCGGGCTCGCCTTCGTCGATGTTCACGGCCATGAGCCGTGGTGCCGGCTCCCCGGACACGATGCGCCATTTGCGGCCGGTCGGGAAACCGGCGCCGCCCAGGCCGCGCAGGCCGGAGTCTTCCATCGTGCAAATCACGGCTGCCGGATCGAGCGAGCCTTCCTGCACAAGCGCTTTGAGCAGGCCATAGCCGCCGTTTGCCTTGTACGCGCCATAGCTGTTCTGCGCGGCGATGGCATCGCGAACGGTGCCCGCCGCCACGCAACTCGCGACGGCCTCCACCGTCGCGCCATCGACCGGCTTCTGTCCGGCCAGCACGGCCGGCGCTTTCTCGCACCGGCCGATGCACGGCGCGGCCACCACACGTACGTCCGTGCCAAGCACGGCGGGCAGCTTGTCGATCAGCACCTGCGCCCCGGCCATCTCGCAGGCAATGCCCTCGCATACGCGCACCGTCAGTGCCGGCGGCGGCGCGATGTGGCCGTCCGCATCTTCGCGCACCACGTCGAAGTGGTGGTAGAACGTCGCAACCTCGTAGACCTCGGTCATCGCCAGACCAAGTTCCTGCGCCAGCGCGACAAGATGCGGCATGGCCAGCTGACCGTAACGGTCCTGGATGCAGTGGAGATGTTCGATCAACAGGTCTCGGCGGCGCGGCATGTCGCCAAGCGCCGCGCGGACTTCCGCCAGCGCGGCAGCGTCCACCTGCCTGCCTTTGGGCTGGCGGCGCTTGCGCAGCCTTCCAAGGCCGGTGGCCTCGATCGGGATGACAACCTGATTCATGGGTCTTCTGTCTCCTGCGGGGGCGATCATGGCGTCGCTATAAAGGCGTTCAGGAAGACGCCCTTGCGGGCAGCCTTCCTGTCGCTCTCATTCTTGTCTTCCTCGTATTGTGCTACCGGCTGCGCTGTCTGTGCTGCGTGATGACAGCGCCACGCCGTACGGCTCTCTTCATCGTTGCATCAGATCAGGTCAGGTCCTCCGGCACGGCGCGGTATCCCATCGGGCTGGTGGTATTGGCATGCACATACTTGCGGGCATGCGCTTCACGCATCGGCTTGAGCACAAAGAGTGCAAGCAGCGCGGACAGTCCGGCCATGGCCGAGGCCAGCACGAACACCGCATGCCAGTCGCCGGTCGCGGCGGTGATCACGCTCGAGAACGGTACCAGCAGCGCGGCCGTGCCCTTGGCGGTGTAGAGCAAGCCGGCATTGGTGGCAGCGAATTTCGGGCCGAAGGTATCGCCGCAGGTCGCCGGGAACAGGCTGTAGATCTCGCCCCAGGCGAAGAACACGATGCCGGTCAGCACCACGAACGCCACCGGGTTGTGCCCGTATTTCGACAGCAGCAGGATGCCGACTGCTTCCACCGCGAAAGCGAAGAACATGGTGCGCTCGCGGCCGATATGGTCGGAGATCCAGCCGAAGAACGGACGGGTCAGGCCGTTGAGCACGCGGTCGATGGTCAGCGCGAAGGTCAGTGCGGGCAGCGTCAGGCCGAGGATCGATACCGGCGAGTCATGCAAGCCGAAGTCCTTGGCGATCGGTCCGAGCTGCGCGGTGGCCATCAGGCCGCCGGCGGCCATCATCACGAACATCGCGTACATGATCCAGAAGATCGGCGACTTCAGCACCTGGCGCGGCGTGGCGTTGTAGGTGGCGGCTGCCTTCAGCGTGGACTTGACCTCGCTCAGGATCTTCGCCGACGGCGGGTACAGGGCCATGCCGAGGAGGAACACGATCAGGCCCTGGCCCAGCCCGAACCACAGGAACGTGGCTTCATAGCCCGATGACTTGATCATGTTGGCGATCGGCACCACCGTCATGGCGGAACCCGCACCGAAGCCCGCCGCCGTGATGCCCGCGGCCAGGCCGCGCCGGTTCGGGAACCACTTGAGCGCATTGCCCACGCAGGTGCCATAGACCGCGCCGGCACCGACACCCCCGATGGCCGCCGCAACGTACAGCATCGGCAGCGATGACGCCATGGAATTCAGCACCCATGCCACTGCGCACAGCAGGCCGCCGCCTACGACGACGGGACGCGGGCCGTACTTGTCGACCAGATAGCCTTCGATCGGCACGAGCCAGGTTTCAGTCACGACGAAGATCGTGAACGCGACCTGAATCGCGGTGCGGCCCCAGTGGTACTTCTCATCGATCGGGTTGACGAACAGCGTCCACCCATACTGCATGTTGGCAATCATCGCCATACAGATGACGCCGAAGACCAGCTGTACCCACGGCGACGCAAAGCGCGACGTGGACTCCTTGTGCTGCAGTTCCATGATGTCTCCTTCTAGGCGGTCGAAACCACCCGTGGTGGAAGATGCGGACGCCTGCTGACGCCTCTCGCTTACTGCGCTTTCTCGAACAGCTGAGCCGTTCTAGTGCTATACGGTATGTGATATATCACGCAAGTCAAGCGTATTCTTCGCGGCCCTGCAGCATCCGGTTTGCACGGAAAATCGCCACGCCGCGGCGTGGCGAATCGACTGGTGCGCAACGCGCATCAACGTGGCAGACGAAAGTTTCCGGAGCCTTTGGAAATCAAGGAGTTGCCGTGTCCTGCCGCATCAATCCCGCGCGTCAGAACAGGCGTCAGCATGACGCGATTCGCAGCACGGGAACATGGCAAAACAGCTGGGCTGGGGAAAGTCCCTAGATAGAGACAATCAAGACATTACCCGTTTGTCTGCACAAGTAAGACGTCGGTACATCCTGGAACCGGCGGTTCGCCGGACAGTGGCAGAGAATGCGCGGGGGGAATACGCAGTCCACTGAGGGAAGGCGGCCGAGGCTTCGCTTCATCGTGTTTCGCTGCTGCGAGCGCTGTACCGAAACGCCAGCGCGAACTGCGGGACAACACGTCATGCGGATACTGCGCCAAGGGTTGCCGGCCGCTACAGCCCTTGTCAGATGCGCCGCTCAGTCAGGCACGGCGCCAGATGCAAGCGGCCATCAGGCGTAGGCGAGTTCGCCGGCGGCTGCAACGGTACGCGACGGGCGAGCGCGTCCAACGCCATCGCTTTCCTGGTTCGAACCCAGCCCTGCGAAGCGGCCATGTGCCTGCGCGGTCACCAGCACGTCCATCGGCAGGCGCGTAGCCAGCAGGGTCGTCATGCCGACACCGGCAGCGATCAGGCCCAGACCGAGAACGAAGAGAAGAGCGACTTCCATTTGAAAACTCCCATTGCTTTGTGTTTAGGAGTTTCCATTATATGCTGCGCCGCAGTATGTGTAAATATCCTGTATGTAATATATCAGTGGTGGTTTTGCTCCAATACAACAGCGGTCAACGGCGGCCGGAACCGCCCTGAATCCTAGACTTCCACCGGGACAGGCGGCTGCCGGTCCGGTTCGGCGGCATCGCGGTACTCCAGTCCGCGCAGCGCATCCCAGATGGCCGCGGCGTTGGGCTTCAGCGATCGGCTCTTGCGCCGCACAAGCATGACCGTGGATGTGACCTGCGGCCGCAATGGCCGCATGACGGCTGCGGGATGAAGACCGCCCGCCTGCGCGCGCGATGGCACTACGCCGATGCCGAGCCCAAGCGCCACCATGCCGAACACCGCAGCGAAATGCCCAA
Source organism: Cupriavidus pinatubonensis (assembly GCF_019602855.1). Lineage (GTDB taxonomy): Bacteria > Pseudomonadota > Gammaproteobacteria > Burkholderiales > Burkholderiaceae > Cupriavidus > Cupriavidus pinatubonensis. The sequence continues at coordinate 2,304,291 of NZ_CP080766.1, read as the reverse complement.
GCAATTGCAACGAACCGGCACGCACGTGGTGGTGGCTGAGCGCTTTTTCCACGACGGGCTGCACGCCGCACTGCTGGTCGAGCGTGAACACGTTGGCATTGGACAGGTCGCCCCATGCAATGGCGTCACGCGATGCGAGCGGATGCTGCGCGGGCAGCACGGCGTGATACGGGTCGACGCACAGCGGCTCGCAATAGAGGTCATCACTCGATTGCGGATCGGTGGCAATGCCGAAGTCGACTTCGCCGCTGCGCACGCTCTGCAATACGGATTCCTGCGAACGGTCCTTCAGGTGGATGGCGATCGCGGGCCACGCCTTGCGGCAACCGGCCAGCCAAGCGGGCACGGACATCGAACTGAGCACCGGGTCCGTCGCAATCTGCACCATGCCTTGCGATGGCCGCGCGGCACCCTGGCTTTCACGCAGCGTCTGCTCGACCTCTTCGATCAGGTGGCAGATGCGTTGCGACAGATGCTGTCCGGCGTCCGTCAGTTCGACCTGGCGCGTGGTGCGGTCGAACAGGCGCTGGTCGATTTCTTCTTCCAGCTCGCGCACGCTGCGGCTCACGGCCGATTGCGTGAGGCCCAGCTCAGCCGCGGCGCGCGTAAAGCTCTTGTGCCGGGCAACGGCGGCGAATGCCTTCAGTTGGGGAAGTGAAATGTTCATGACCGCCCTCCTCCTCCGTCCCATTTCGGTTGCGCCAACGGCATCGCAGTACCGCGATGCGTCGCAGCGGAAGTTCCTGCGGCAAGCGTGGATGGTTTCAGTCTGCGCACGGCTGTCTCCTTGGCGGCGAGGCCACCTGTTATGAGTTGTTGTGTCCGTGGCCCACATGCCAAGCGGCCTGCGCCGTGCGCAGACCGCTTGCCGGGGGCGTTGGGGTCCGGATGCAGCCGGCCCCCCCAGTCCTTCCCTGCTTCCTGTTTATTCGGCTTCCCTATGGGTGCGTACCATGAACGCGGCATCCGACACCGGCACGGCGGCCTCGGCATGGCCCGTGATGAACCGCCTGCGCATCGGCGCAAGCACCACCTTCGCCGACAGCCCGGCCGCGATCGTCACCACTGCCGCCACCGTGAACACCGCATCCCAGCCGCCACGTGCGGACAGGATCGACGCCAGCGGTACCAGCATCGCGGCCGTGCCCTTTGCCGTGTACAGCGTGCCCGCATTCGCTGCAGCAAACTTGCTGCCAAACGTGTCTGCGCACAGTGCCGGGAAGATCGAGAAGATCTCGCCCCAGAACAGGAACGTGAGCGCCGCGAAGAACATGAAGGCGTACGGGTCGTGGCCGAACTTCATCAGACCCAACAGCGCCAGGCCTTCGCCGATGAAGATCACGAACATCGTGTTCTCGCGGCCGAAGCGGTCAGACAGGAAACCACAGAGAGGACGCGTGAAGCCGTTGCACAGGTTGTCGATCGACAGCGTCATCGTCAGCAGCGGCAGCGTCATACCGAGCATCGTCACCGGCATCGAGGCGAAGCCGAAGTCCTTGGCGATCGGGCCAAGCTGCGCCGTGGCCATGATGCCGCCGGCAGCGACTGCGACGAAGCTCGCGTAGATCAGCCAGAACACCGGCGTCTTCACCATCTGGCCAGGCGTGAACTCGACCGGGTTCGTCAGCACCGCCTTGGCTGCCACCGCGCCCTTCGGTGCACGCGGCTTCACCAGCAGCAACGACAGTGCGAAGATCGCCACGCCTTGCAGGATGCCGAAGAACAGGAAGGCGTGCTCATAGCCCGAGCTCTGGATCATGTTCGCGATGGGAATCACCGTGATTGCGGAGCCCGCGCCAAAGCCTGCCGCCGTCAGGCCAGCCGCCAGGCCGCGCTTGTCCGGGAACCACTTCAGCGCATTGCCTACGCAGGTGCCATACACGCCACCGGCGCCGATGCCCGCGATCACCGCGGCCGCATACAGCTCCGGCAGCGTGGTCGCATACGCGTTCATCACCCAAGCAAGGCCCGCGCAGATCGCGCCACCTGCCACAACCGGCCGCGGGCCGAACTTGTCCACCAGCCAGCCCTCAAGCGGCACCAGCCAGGTTTCGGTCACAATAAAAATCGAAAACGCCACCTGGATTGCGGACGTGCCCCAGTGATGCTTGGCGTCCATCGGTGACACGAAGAGGGTCCAGCCATACTGCAGGTTTGCAACCAAACCCATGCAAACCACGCCTACGGCCAACTGAAACCAACGATTCTGCACGCCGCGTCCATTGCCGGACACGGCTGCCGCTTGATGTTGCGCCATCTAACTGTCTCCTAGTGCGGTTCTGATGCGTCCCCGACGGGACGCTTTCCTGGGCCTCTGTGGGGTGGGCCCTAAACGACTAGATCGGCGCCTGACATTGCGGCATGCAAATCTGTGGGATTGATGCTACTTCAATCTAAGATTCAGACGGCTTAAAGTTTTTTATCATATGCATTGACGACCGTTTATATATTGCACGGAACAACTGATGAAGAATGCCACCCTGCGCCAGCTTAAAGTCTTTGAAACCGTGGCCCGGCACATGAGCTTTTCGCGTGCCGCCGAAGAACTGCACCTGACTCAACCGGCCGTGTCCACGCAAGTCAGGCAGCTCGAAAGCCACGTCGGCCTGCCGTTGTTCGAGCAACTGGGCAAGAAAATCTATCTCACGCCCGCGGGCCATGAGATGCTCCACTACAGCCGCAGCATCATCCAGCAATTCCGCGAAGCGGAAGACGCCATGTCGCAGCTCAAGGGCATCTCCGGCGGCCGGCTCAACGTAGCGGTGATCAGCGCTGGCGACTATTTCTTCCCACGGCTGCTGGCCGAATTCATGGAACGGCACGACGGCGTCACGCTGAATCTTGCGGTGCACAATCGCGAGGAACTGTTGCACCAGCTGGCTGGCAACCTCACGGACCTCGCCGTCATGGTGCGCCCGCCCGAAAGCATGGACACCATCAACGAATCGTTCGCGCCGCACCCTTATGTGATTGTCGCCGCGCCGACACATCCCCTGGTCGGACAGCGCAAGATCCCGCTGTCCGCGCTCACCGATGAGGCTTTCGTCGCACGGGAGAAGGGCTCCGATACGTGGAACTCCATGCAGGAAGGCTTTGCCGGGCGGCTGTCGAACATGCGCATCGCCATGGAGATCAAAAGTACCGAGACCATCAAGCAGGCGGTCATTGCGAACATGGGCATTGCGTTCCTTTCCGCCCATACCGTGGGCCTGGAGTTGCAGACCGGCAAGCTTGCCGTCCTGGATATCGAAGGCTTCCCGGTCATGCTCAACTGGTATGTGGTGCACCGCAAGAACAAGCGGTTGCCGCCCGTGGCGCTTGCGTTCAAGCAGTTCCTGATGGAGGAAGGCGCAGGCCTGATTCAGCGCATCACAGGCGTTGAGGGGCTGATCCGGCACGCGTGATACATAAACGATATCTTATGATTTATCGATGAAACTTTAATTATCGTAAATCCATGGCCGCCCCTATGCTTCCCTCTACCGCACCGCCAGAGAGAAGACAGGAGGCACACCATGAACCAGATCGAGATCGAACGCCAGCCGGCCGCCACGCTGGGCAGTGACAACCAACCGCTTTCGCGCGCCACCCAGCTCGCCGCCTACAACGCGGCGTTCATCGAACTGGGCCTGCGCTTCCGCTGGGACGAGGCGATGTACGAATGGCTGTGCGGCATCGAATGCGAGAAGGAGCGCGTGGCCCGCTACATCGAGGAACACCACACGCATCTGCTCACCGCGTATGACGCCGCATTCCTGAGCCAGCTGATCTTCGACAAGAAAAACGAATACCTGCGAGCGGTCGGTCATCTCAACTGAACAGCTGAGACGCCGATCTCCACTTGAAGCGAGCGCGCTCACGGGGCGTGCTCGCTTTTTTTGGTTTGTGCGCCAGGGGCTACATCACAAAAGGCCCTCGAGAAACCTGCGGACCTGCACGTCGACTTAGGAATGCAGCACTCAATATGCACAGAAGTCTACTTTTTTTATTGATTACGAATGATTCGTATTTGCATTTTTATTTTCAATTACGTACAATCGCCTTTCGTTATGGATGACTTGCATCAATAGCTTCATCGTTGCCTGAACTTGTCTTCATGACGATGCATTGATCGCGTCAAGAACTACAAAGGGAAGGTAGAACCGTGGAAGGAAAACAGGAAAAATTCCGTTTGAACCCGCTCGCCGCAGCGCTAACCGGTACCGTCGCGGCGTTCGCCATGCAAAGCGCCGGCGCGCAGGAAAACCAGCCGGCCGCCGAGCTTGCGGCCGCGTCGAAGCCGGTGACGCTGCAAAGCGTGACGGTGACGAGCACGAAGGACGATGGCTACAAGGTGGACGAAGCCCAGTCGTCCAAGTTCACCGCCCCGCTGCTCGACACGCCGAAGTCCGTCACCGTCGTGCCGGCCGAAGTGCTGCAGCAGACCGGCTCCAACTCGCTGCAGGACGCCTTGCGTACCACGCCGGGCATCACGTTCGGCGCCGGCGAAGGCGGCAACCCGATCGGCGACCGTCCTTTCATCCGCGGTTTCGACTCGATGTCGAGCATCTACGTCGATGGCGTGCGCGACACGGCCTCGCAGACGCGCGACATGTTCAACATCGACCGCGTCGAAGTCATCAAGGGACCGAGCTCGGCCTTCGGCGGCAAGGGTTCGGCCGGCGGCATGATCAACCTCGTGTCGAAGCTGCCCACCGCCGAGAACTTCGTGCAGGGTTCGGTCGGCGTGGGCACGGATTCGTACTTCCGCGCCACGGCTGACGGCAACTACCTGCTCAACGACAACACCGCGGTGCGCCTGAACGCGATGGGCCAGTCCTTCGACGTGCCGGGCCGCAACGAAGTCGACCAGCACTCTTGGGGCTTTGCGCCATCGGTGACGTTCGGCCTGAGTTCGCCCACGCAGGTCACGCTGTCCTACTACCACTTGCAGGGCGACGGCATGCCTGACTACAGCATCCCGTACGCGCGCCCGTCCAGCCAGGCGACCAAGGCCAACCCGTCGGCGCCGGCCAGCGTCGACCGCAATAACTTCTACGGGCTGACCGATCGCGACTTCCAGCGTACGCAGTCCGACATTGCCACCGCATCGGTCCAGCATGATTTCCGCAACGGCCTCGTGTTCCGCAACACGACACGCTGGGGCCGTGCAACGAACGACTACGTCGTCACGAATCCCGACGACAGCCGCGGCAACGTGCCGCGCGGCTTCGTATGGCGCAACACCAAGAACCGCGACTCGGCCACCGAGACCCTGACCAACCAGACCGACCTGACGTCGGAATTCCACACCGGCAGCCTCAAGCACAACCTGCTGTTCGGCTTCGAGTTCAGCCGCGATAACACGGACAACAACCCGTACAACGTGGTGTCGGCCAACGCGGCCGCATCGGGTGGCACTTGCAACGCTTCGCTACTGGCGAGCTTCGACTGCGCGCCGCTGGGCAATCCGAACCCGAACGATCCGTGGCGCGGCAGCATCACCAAGATGCCGTACACGCAGACCACAACGACCAATACGCAATCGGTCTACCTGTTCGACACGATCGAAATCACCAAGCAGTGGCTGGTCAACGGCGGCATCCGCTACGACAACTACGACACGCACTCCTTCACCAACGCGTACACCAACCCGAACACCGGCGCGGCCGTGGCGCAGGTGGACATCCGCAACCAGTCGCACTTCTTCAACTACCAGGCCGGCGTGGTGTACAAGCCGGTCGAGTACGGCAGCATCTATGTGTCGTACGGCACGTCGTCGACGCCGCCCGGTTCGACCAATGGCGACGGCGCGGACAACATCACCGCGGCGCAGCGCAATCTCGAGCCTGAAACCGCGCGCTCGTTCGAAATCGGCACCAAGTGGGACCTGCTGTCGCGCCGCCTGTCGCTGACCGGTGCGATCTTCCAGATCGAGAAGAACAATGCGCGCGTGGCCATTGACGCCAACACTACCGTCAACGCGGGCAAGCAGCGCGTGAAGGGCTTCGAGCTGGGCTTCGCCGGCAACCTGACCGACAAGTGGGGCGTATTCGGCGGCTATACCCACCTGGACAGCGAACTGATCGATAACGGCCCGCAAGCCGCGAACGCCGCCAACAACGGCAACCAGTTCCCCAACACGCCGAAAAGCAGCTTCAGCCTGTGGACGACTTACCAGGTACTGGCACCGCTGACGATCGGCGCAGGCGCCTACTATGTCGACAAGGTCTACGCCAACCCGGCCAACTCGCTGTACGTGCCGTCGTACTGGCGCTTCGACCTGATGGGTGCGTACCGCGTGAACAAGAACCTGACGCTGCAGTTGAACATCCAGAACCTGTTCGACAAGACGTACTACACCAAGGCGCATACGCACTACGGCGCTCTGGCGCCGGGCCGCTTTGGTATGCTGACGGCGAACTTCAGGTTCTGAGGCTGAATGGATTCAAGCGTTGCGAGCAACCGCGGGTTTTGGCTTTTTGTGCCGGAGCCCGCGGTTTTTTGTTGTTTTAACAGGCTCTTTGGCGCTTGCGTTGCTGTCAGGCGTCGGCCCAGCGGCGCAGCAGGTTATGGTAGACGCCGGTCAACCCTACTACGCCCGAATCCTTTTGCCCCATCTCTTCCGCAACCTGCTGGATCCGCGTGTCGAGTTCGAACAGCAAGGCGCGCTGCCCTTCGTCCCGCACCATGCTCTGGATCCAGAAGAACGATGACACGCGCGCGCCGCGCGTGACGGGCGTGACGTGGTGCAGGCTGGTGGCCGGGTACAGCACCATATAGCCCGCCGGCAGTTTGACGCGGTGCTGGCCGTAGGTGTCTTCGATCACGAGTTCGCCGCCGTCGTAGTCCTGCGGCTCCGTCAGGAACAGCGTCGCGGAAAGATCGCTGCGCACGCGAAAGCCGGTGCCGCGCAGGTAGCGGATGGCATTGTCGACGTGGTTGTCGAACGCCTGGCCGCCCTCATAGCGGTTGAACAGCGGCGGGAACACCTTGAGCGGCAGCGCTGCGGAGAAGAACGTCGCGTTGGCGCCCAGTGCATCCTGGATCAGATCGCCGATTTGCCGCGCGACAGGCGAGCCCTCTGGCAGTTGCATGTTGCGCTTGGCCAGCGCGGACTGATGTCCGGACGTGGCATTGCCATCGGTCCAGTCCACGACATCCATCATTTGCCGGCATTGCGCCACCTGGGCCTTGGACAGGACGTCCGGAATCTGCAGCATCATGGCTCGTGCCTACCTTCGGGTCGGGGATCGAAGATTGTAGGGTAAAGGCGGCCTCAAACGCAAACAGGAATCATTATCAGTTTGTTCCAAGCACGTGCGGAGGCCGAAAAATGGTGACGGCCTGCGGCGGCCGTTTGGCAATTGCTGCGCGACTCGTGACTATTCGGCGGCCAGGGAGATACCGACCAATGCCTCGAATGGCTCGTTCGCGGGTTCGGCAAAGACGCCCCTCAGCGCGGTGCCGAAGTTCTGTCCACTGTTCTCGTCTTCGCGGAGAAACTGCGCGACAGTGCTGGCGACCAGCCTGCGATCATTGTCGATGCTCAGCATGTGGTAGCTCTCGTCCACGACGAGCAACTTGGCCGCGCGAATGTGCTTGCTGAGAAAGTAGGCCGATCGCAGGCTCGTCAACTCATCTTCGCGAGCGTGAATAATCAGTGCTGGCCGGCTAACGCGCCGTACGCGCTTGCGGACGTAGCTGCGCAGGCGATCCAGTTCGCGGATGCAGGTGAGCGGCGTCCACGAATAGTGAAACGTGTCGCCTCGCAGGAAGCGAGCCTTGATTGCCGCGCGCAATACGCCGTTCTTGACACCGAACGGCTCGGATTCCTTCACGCGGAATTTGTCGCGGGCTCGCGGCAGACGGTACACCAGATGCCGCAAGCCGCGATACCAGGGCAGAGACCAGCCGTCGAGGAATACAGGTGCTGCCAGTGCGACGACGCGGCCGCGCCTGTCGCCGATCAACTGGCTCAACGCAAGCGCCAGCAACGCACCCATGCACATGCCGACGATGTGGACGGTATCGTGCCTGGCGCGCAGTTCGAGATATTCGACCGATACGGCCTCAAGCCACTGCTCGAACCTTACGCCGACCAGATCCTCCGGGCGTGTACCATGCCCGGGCAGTACGGCGCACTTTGTTTCGTATCCTTCCGCCTTCAGCGTCTTCTCGACAAGCCGAAGCTCATGTTCGGTACCGCCGAGACCGTGGATCAATAGGGCTGCAACTGTATTGCAAGAACCCGTAGCATCGCCACCCAAGAACTGTCCATCCACTGTTCTATTCACTTTATTCCAGGTACCGCACTGTGTCTCCGTGCGGCGCCTTCGCTACTCAGCACGTAATTGTTTGTAAACGAAACGAGCCGTCATCTCGTTGACATTCGGACGTACCTAGTCTGTCACGCGGGACATAGCCTTCACATACGGATTTGCCCGGCACCGTGCAGCAATAGAACAGGGACTCCCCAGAAAAATGGACCTCGAATCACACACAGAAAGGGCGTTATGCGCACATCCCTCGAACAAGGAATAGTTATGAATTGATTTAAATCATTATTGCTAAAAAAATCTCTGGGTCGGAACTGGACTGACACCGGTCTTGCGAGAACGAGATACTCTTCCCGGCTCTCGCAAACCAGCTGTTGTGGCACTTGACCGCGCATGCCGGCGTCAGGCGCCGACTTTCAACTGCGCCTCAAGTTCGGTAATGCGTTTGCGCAGCGCCCGCTCTTCCTGGAAACGCACGGTTTCATCGCGAATGATGGCGACAATGCCCGAAATCTTGCCATCGTCACCGTGCAGCAGCGCCACGGTAAAGGCGATGGACATCGACTTGCCGTTCTTGTCGACAGCCGGCACCTTCAACAGGTCGTGGCCGTAACGCGTGATGCCCGTGGCCATGGTCTTGTCGTAGCCCTCCCAATGGCGGCCGCGCAACCGCTCCGGAATGATCAGGTCCAGCGACTGGCCCATCGCTTCGGCCTGCGTGTAGCCGAACATGCGTTCGGCTGCCGGGTTCCAGAGCGTGATGGCGCCGTTAGCGTCGGAGATGATGACGGCGTCACCGATGGCGGAAACCAGTTGCTCGTAGTCGATGCTGGCTTGCATGGGGATCCCCTCTTTGCCGGACATTGCGGCAGGGTGTAAAGGTTGGCGGTAAAGATTCGCGGCACGTGCCGCAATGCAGTTTGGCACAGCTGTGCGCTTCAGTAAAAACGCCGGAGACCGCGTGCGCGGCGCTCCGGCGTCCGGTTCAGCTCAGTCCTGTTCAGGCACAGGCGAGCCGGATCAGATCACCTGGCTTTCGCGCAGCCGCTTGATATCGTCAGCAGCGTAGCCGAGGCCCGCAAGCACTTCCTCGCTGTGCTCGCCGAGCAGCGGCGAACCCGTGATTTCCGGCTTGAGGTCGGAGAATTTGATCGGGCTGCCCACCGTCAGGTACGAGCCGCGCTCCTTGTGCTGCACTTCGGTGATCGAGCCGCTCGCGCGCAGCGATTCGTCGGCGGCGATTTCCTTCATCGACAACACCGGCGAGCACGGAATATCGTACTTGCGCAGGATGTCCACGGCCTCGTACTTGGTCTTGTCGGCAAGCCATTCTTCGATCGTCTTGAAGATGTCGAAGATATGCGGCTGACGCGCCTTGGCCGTGCTGTAGTTGGGATCGGTGATCCACTCCGGCTTGCCGAGCGCCTTGCAGATCGGCTCCCAAGCGTGGCCCTGGATGGTGAAGTAGATGTACGCGTTCGGGTCGGTCTCCCAGCCCTTGCACTTCAGCACCCAGCCCGGCTGGCCGCCGCCGCCGGCGTTGCCGCCGCGCGGCACCACGTCGCTGAACTCGCCATGCGGATACTGCGGATACTCTTCCAGGTAGCCCAGGCGGTCCAGGCGCTGCTGGTCGCGCAGCTTCACGCGGCACAGGTTCAACACAGCGTCCTGCATCGACACGGCGACCTTCTGGCCCTTGCCGGTCTTGTCGCGGCCGATCAGTGCCGTCAGGATGCCGATGGCCAGGTGCATGCCGGTGTTGGAATCGCCCAGCGCCGCGGCCGATACTGTCGGAGGACCATCCCAGAAGCCCGTGGTCGACGCCGCGCCGCCTGCACACTGCGCCACGTTTTCATACACCTTCAGGTCTTCATAGTGGTGGCCGTCGCTGAAGCCCTTGACCGAGGCGACGATCATCTTCGGGTTCAGTTCGTTGATGCGTTCCCACGAGAAGCCCATACGATCCAGCGCGCCCGGGCCGAAGTTCTCGACCAGCACGTCCGATTCGCGGATCAGCTGCTCCAGGATCTTCTTGCCATCCGGCTTCTTGGTGTCCAGCGTGAGCGAGCGCTTGTTGCTGTTGAGCATGGTGAAGTACAGCGCGTCGACATCCGGGATGTCGCGCAGCTGCGTGCGCGTAACATCGCCCGAACCGGGGCGCTCCACCTTGATCACGTCCGCACCGAACCACGCGAGAAGCTGCGTGCACGCGGGCCCAGCCTGAACGTGCGTGAAGTCGATGATCTTGATGCCGTTGAGTGGGAGGGTCACTTTCGTTCTCCTATTGGATAAGCGGGTGAAATTCGGGATTGAAATTCGGTTGAATTACTTCTTGGCCGAGCTTTGCGGATTCAGGTTGGTCAGGCGGCCGCTTTCGGTGCCGGCAGACGGGTCGATCACAGCATTGACCAGCGTGGGCCTGCCCGAGCGCAGCGCTTCGTTCACGGCAGCCTCGAGTTCCGCCGGCGTGGTCACGTTGGCACCGACGCCGCCGAATGCTTCCATCATCTTGTCGTAGCGGGCACCCGGCACGAAGGTGGTGACCGCCGGGTCCGCGCCGCCGGTGGGGTTCTTGTCGATGCCCTTGTAAATGCCGTTGTTGTTGAAGATGACGATGCACACCGGCAGGTTGTAGCGGCAGATCGTCTCGACTTCCATGCCCGAGAAACCGAATGCACTGTCACCGCACAGCGCCAGCACCGGCTTTTTGGTCTCGACCGCTGCGGCGACCGCGTAGCCCATGCCCACGCCCATCACGCCCCAGGTGCCGACGTCGAGGCGCTTGCGCGGCTCGTACATGTCGATCACGGCGCGGGCGTAGTCCAATGTGTTGGCGCCTTCGTTGACGAACGAGATGCCCGGATTGGCCTTGATGACGTCCTTCAGCACGCGCAGCCCGGTGTGGAAGTTCATCGGCGAGACTTCCTTGTTCAGCAGCTCGCCCATCTTCGCCAGGTTCTTGTCCTTGCGTTCGTACACAGCGTTCAACCACTCGGCGGGCGGCTTGGCAAAGTCGTTGCCTACCTTGCCAAGGATCGCCGACACGCACGAACCGATGTCACCCACCACCGGCGCGGCGATGGCGACGTTGCTGTCCATCTCGGTCGGCGAGATGTCGATCTGGATGAACTGCTTCGGGCCGCCCCAGGTCTTGCCCTTGCCGTGCGACAGCAGCCAGTTCAGGCGGGCGCCGACCAGCATCACCACATCGGCTTCAGCCAGCACGTACGAGCGTGCCGCCGAGGCCGATTGCGGATGCGTATCGGGCAGCAGGCCTTTGGCCATCGACATCGGCAGATACGGAATGCCGGTCTTCTCGACCAGCGCACGGATATCCTCGTCGGCGCGTGCGTAAGCGGCACCCTTGCCCAGCAGGATCAGCGGGCGCTTGGCGTTCTTCAGCAATGCGACGGCGCGGTCGACCGAGTCCGGTGCGGGCAGCTGGCGCGGGGCCGGATCCACTACCTTGATCAGCGACTTCTTGCCCTTCTCTGCTTCCAGCGACTGGCCCAGCAGCTTGGCCGGCAGATCGAGATACACACCGCCCGGGCGGCCCGATACGGCGGCACGAATGGCACGCGCGATACCCACGCCAATGTCTTCGGCGTGCAGCACGCGGAAGGCAGCCTTCGCGTGCGGACGGGCAATGGCCAGCTGGTCCATCTCTTCGTAGTCACCCTGCTGCAGGTCGACGATCTCGCGCTCGCTCGAGCCGCTGATCAGGATCATCGGGAAGCAGTTGGTGGTGGCATGCGCCAGCGCCGTCAGGCCGTTCAGGAAGCCAGGGGCCGACACGGTCAGGCAAACGCCCGGCTTCTGCGAGATAAAGCCGGCAATCGCTGCGGCGTTGCCTGCGTTCTGCTCGTGACGGAAGCTGATGACGCGCATGCCGTTGGCCTGCGCCAGACGAGCCAGATCGGTGACCGGAATGCCGGGCAGGCCGTAGATGTTTTCGATGCCGTTCAGCTTCAGCGCGTCGATGACCAGATGGAAACCATCGGTTTGTGCCTGCTGTTCTTCCGCGGCGTGACGCTGCAGCTCGTTTCCGACTTCTGCCATGGTTGCTTCCTTCTATGCAAATTGACTGGGGTGGGAATGTGTTATTTCGTGGCTGCCGCGGTGGTGCTATCGGGCTGCTTGGCTACGACTTCGGACATGCTTGGTCTCCTATTGGACTTTTCTTCGTGGTGCATGAGGCTCGGCCCCCTGCTTCAATCTGTGCCGATCAATTCGACCGGTCTTGATGACATACGGTATGTGATATATCAGAGAACGGCAAGCTATTTTCCTACCTATCCATCAACTTTCGTCGATGCACTGCAGCAAACGAGCTCGAATCTGTGCCTAAATCAGCGCAACTCCTCAATGTGCGCCATTCATTCGCGTCGCGCACAGATCAAGGAAGCCAATGCACAGGCCAAGCGGCCTTTGAAGTTCGGCACCAAGATATATTACATACCAGACTTTCAGGCGCTTTGACGCCCGCTGGAATGCTTTGCGAGGTCCTCGAGGTCTCTTACTGGCCCTGCTCCAGACGCTTGCGCCTGATGGCCTGGCGACATGCGCCAGGCCTCTACAATCTTTCAATGCATCGCTACAAGTACGGCGATGGCAATGCTCTCTGCCTATTGCCTATTCGCCGCGCCTGGCCGATGCACTCGCAAAGAAGGCCCCGTCCGATACCGGCATGGGCGTCTCCGAATGGCCCGTGATGAACCGCTTGCGCATCGGCGCCAGCAACAGCTTGGCCGATATCCCCGCTGCAATGGTGACGACCGCCGCGACGGTGAACACCGCGTCCCAGCCACCATTCGCCGACAGGATCGATGCAAGCGGCACCAGCATCGCCGCCGTGCCCTTCGCCGTGTATAGCGTGCCTGCGTTCGACGCCGCAAACTTGCTGCCGAACGTGTCCGCGCACAGTGCCGGGAAGATCGAAAAGATTTCGCCCCAGAACAGGAAGGTCAGCGCTGCGAACAAGATGAACGCATAGGGGTCGCGGCCAAACTGCATCAGGCCCAAGAGCGCGAGCCCCTCGCCGATGAAGATCACGAACATCGTGTTCTCGCGGCCAAAGCGGTCAGATAGAAAGCCGCACAGCGGACGCGTGAAGCCGTTGCACAGATTGTCGATCGACAGCGTCATCGTCAGCAGCGGCAGCGTCATGCCCAGCAGCGTCACCGGCATCGAGGCAAAGCCATAGTCCTTTGCAATCGGGCCGAGCTGCGCCGTTGCCATGATCCCGCCCGCGGCGACTGCCACGAAGCTTGCGTAGATCACCCAGAACACCGGCGTCTTCACCATCTGGCCGGGAGAGAATTCCACCTTGTTGGTCAGCACCGCCTTCGCCGCCACGGCACCCTTCGGCGCGCGCGGTTTCAACAGCAGCAGCGACAGCGCGAAAATCGCCACGCCTTGCAGGATGCCGAAGAACAGGAACGCACTTTCGTACCCGGCGCTGTGGATCATGTTCGCGATGGGAATCACCGTGATCGCCGCGCCCGTGCCAAAACCCGCCGCCGTCAGGCCGGCCGCCAGGCCGCGCTTGTCCGGGAACCACTTCAGCGCATTGCCCACGCACGTGCCATACACGCCACCGGCCCCGATGCCTGCGATCACCGCCGCTGCGTACAGCTCCGGCAGCGTCGTCGCATACGCGTTCATCACCCACGCCAGGCCGGCGCAGAGTGCACCGCCCGCCACCACCGGCCGCGGGCCGAACTTGTCCACCAGCCAGCCCTCAAGCGGCACCAGCCAGGTCTCGGTGACGATGAAGATCGAAAATGCCACCTGGATCGCGGACGTGCCCCAGTGATGCTTGGCGTCCATCGGTGACACAAAGAGAGTCCAGCCATATTGCAGGTTCGCTACCAGCCCCATGCAAACCACGCCTACGGCCAGCTGAAACCAACGATTCTGCAGGCCACGACCATTGCCGGACGTGGCTCCCGCTTCTTGATGCGCCATCTACCTGTCTCCTAGTGCTTTTCTGCGTCCTCGCCGGGACTGCTTGGGGTGCTCTATTTCGGCATCCCTATTCACAACGGGATCGGCGCCTGTCATTGCGGCACGTAAATCTGGGGATTGATGCTAACCGATGCTTAATTTGATGAGTCTTAAACTTTTTTATCGTATGTATTTATGATCGTTTATATATTGCGAATTCCGCATCAATTGGGCCGCCATCCGCCGCATGACTGCAAGTTAATACATAAGTCGTAGTCATGCTTTGCGGCGGACGAACGCGGCCAATCACGCGGGAACCTCCTCGAGCTGGCGCAACAACGCGTCTACGCTGCCCTTGGCATCGCCGAACCACATCCGCGTGTTTTCCTTGTAAAACAAGGGGTTGTCGACGCCCGCATAGCCGGCGGCCATGCTGCGCTTGGACACCACCACGGTGCGCGCTTTCCAGACTTCGAGCACCGGCATGCCGGCGATGGGGCTGGCGGGGTCTTCGAGCGCCCCCGGGTTAACGATATCGTTGGCGCCAACCACCAGAACGACGTCGGCGTGCTCAAAATCGTCGTTGATCTCCTCCATCTCGAGCACGATGTCATACGGCACGCGCGCCTCAGCCAGCAGCACGTTCATATGCCCGGGCAAACGGCCGGCGACCGGATGGATACCGAAGCGCACATTGACGCCCTGCGCACGCAGCCGCTTTGCGATCTCGCTGATGGTGCCCTGCGCCTGCGCCACCGCCATGCCGTAGCCGGGCACGATGATGACCTCGTTCGCGTCCTTCAGCAGCGCGCTGACCTCGTCGCTCGATACCGGCAACACCTCGCCCTGCTCTGTCGCCGCGCCCTTGGCCTGCGTGACGCCGAACCCGCCCAGGATCACCGACAGGAATTTGCGGTTCATGGCCTTGCACATGATGTAGCTGAGGATCGCGCCGCTCGAGCCAACCAACGCACC
Organism: Cupriavidus pinatubonensis; assembly: GCF_019602855.1. Classification (GTDB taxonomy): domain Bacteria; phylum Pseudomonadota; class Gammaproteobacteria; order Burkholderiales; family Burkholderiaceae; genus Cupriavidus; species Cupriavidus pinatubonensis. The sequence continues at coordinate 2,289,112 of NZ_CP080766.1, read as the reverse complement.
GGTGATGATGAGCAGGTCGTTGCCGAGCATGAAGCCAGTCGCCGCGGCGGCCCAGCCCGAGTAGCTGTTAAGCATCGACACCACCACCGGCATGTCGGCACCACCGATCGCCGCGACCAGGTGTGCACCCACCAGCAGCGCGATCACCGTCATCACGCCCAGCGGCACCAGCCCGTCCTGCACCGATGGCGCATTGAGGAACTGGTAGGCCAGCACCACGCACACGATCAGCGCCAGCGCGTTGAGCACGTGACGGCCCGGCAGCAGCGTCGGCTTGCCGCCGAGCGTGCCGCGCAGCTTGAGGAACGCGATCACCGAACCCGTGAACGTCACCGCGCCGATCAGGATGCCAAGGTAGGTTTCGATCTCGTGGATGGCCTTCTCCGCACCGGTCAGCGCATGCGCGTCCAGATAGTTCGCATAGCCCACCAGCACCGCAGCCAGGCCGACGAAGCTGTGCAGCACCGCAACCAGCTCCGGCATCTGCGTCATTTCCACGCGTCGGGCCAGCACCGCGCCGGCCGCCGCGCCGAGCACCATCGCGCCGATGATGATGGGCACCCCGTCCGGGCTGCCGGCCAGCACCGTGGTCAGCACGGCGATCACCATACCCGCGATGCCGAGCAGGTTGCCGCGCTTCGCGCTGGCCGGATGGCTCAGCCCGCTCAGGCTGAGGATGAAGAGCGCGCTCGCGCCCAGGTAAGCAATACTGCTGATTCCCGAAGGCATGTCTGTCTCCTCAGTCCCGCTGGAACATCTTCAGCATGCGCTGCGTCACGAGGAAGCCGCCTGCGATGTTGATGGTGGCGATCAGCACCGCCGCGCCGGCGACGATGGCGGTAACGAGCGACGGCTTGCCGAGCTGCACGAGCGCGCCGACCACGATGATCCCGCTGATCGCATTGGTCACGCTCATCAGCGGCGTGTGCAGGGCTGCCGTCACGTTCCACACGACCTGGTAGCCGACAAAAATGGCGAGCACGAACACCGTGAAGTGCGCCATGAACGCTGGTGGTGCCACGGCACCGAGCGCCAGCAACGCAATGACGGCGATAGCCAGTGCCGCCAGCGTCGTGCCCGTGCGGCTCGGTGGCGCGACGGGTTCGGAGGGCGCCTGCACTTCCGCTGCAGGTGCCGGTGGCGGCAAGGTCTTCAGCGGTGGCGGCGGCCAGGTCACGTCGCCCTGGTGCAGCACCGTGGCGCCACGGATCATCTCGTCATCCATATCGACAACGAGCTGGCCGTCCTTGGCGGGCGTCAGCTCCGTCAGCAGGTGCCGGATGTTGGTGGCGTAGAGCTGGCTCGACTGTGCGGCCATGCGGCTGGGCAGGTCGGTGTAGCCGACCACCGTGACCCCGTTGTGCGTCACCGATTCACCAGGCACGGTCAGCACGCAATTGCCGCCCTGCTCCGCGGCGAGATCGACCACCACGCTGCCGGAACGCATCAGCGCCACCGTGTCGGCCTCCAGCAAGCGGGGTGCGGGCTTGCCGGGAATCAGCGCGGTCGTGATGATGATGTCCACTTCGCGCGCCTGCTCGGCGAACAGCTTCATCTCGGCCTCGATGAACGCCGGGCTCATCTCCTTCGCGTAGCCGCCACTGCCGCTGCCGTCTTCCTCGATTTCCACCGTCAGGAATTCGGCGCCGAGACTTTCGATCTGCTGGCGCACCACGGGTCGCGTGTCGAACGCGCGTACCACGGCACCGAGGCTGCGCGCTGCGCCAATGGCGGCAAGGCCAGCCACGCCAGCGCCGATCACCAGCGCGCGCGCGGGCGGAATCTTGCCCGCGGCCGTGATCTGGCCTGCGAACGGTCGGCCGAAGGCATGCGCGGCTTCGATCACTGCGCGATAGCCCGCCATATTGGCCATCGAGCTGAGCGCATCGAGCTTCTGCGCGCGTGAAATGCGCGGCACGCAATCCATCGCGAGCACCGTGGCGCCGCGTTGCGACAGCCGCTCCAGCAGCGTCAACTGCTGCGCGGGCCACACAAAGCTGATCAGCGTGGCGTGCTTCTTGAGCAGCGCCGCCTCTTCCACGCCGAGGCTCGGGTGGACCTGCGGCGGGCGCACCTTGATGACGACGTCGACCGACGCCCACAGGCTGGCGGCATCGACAATGGCTGCGCCGGCGGCACGATACGCTTCGTCCGAGAACGAGGCCTGCTGGCCTGCGCCGGATTCCACTGCCACCTCATAACCGAGCTTGGTCAGCTCCCTGACCGAATCGGGCGTCGCGGCAACGCGCCGCTCCCCGGGATGGACCTCCCGGGGGACACCAATTGTCATTGGCATGGCTTTCCCTTTGATTATTGCGCGATTACCCGCGAACGTGGTTCACCAGCGAGCCGATGCCTTCGATGCTCACCTCCACCACCGCGCCATCCTTCATCGAGCCCACGCCCAGCGAGGTGCCGACAGCGATCACGTCGCCCGGCATCAGCGTCAGGTCCTGCGAGATGCGGCTGACCTGCTCTTCGGGCGTGAAGATCATGTCCGAGAGCGGGTAGTTCTGCCGCTCCACGCCGTCGAGGCGTGTCTTTACGCTGGCCGCGCGCCAGTTGAAACCGGGCACGATGGCCGGACCGACGCAGCCGAAGGTGTCGAAGCCCTTGGCACGGGTCCACTGCGGGAAATTCGGGTCGGCAGCGATCAGCTCGGCGGCGGTCACGTCGTTGACGACGGTGTAGCCGAAGATGTGCGATGCCGCCTCGGTCACCGACACGTTGCGCGCCTTCTTGCCGATCACGATGCCAAGCTCGCCCTCGTAGACGATCTTGCCGTCATAGCTGCGCGGCCGCTCCACGGCATCGCCAGGGCCCGCCAGCGAAGTGGCCGGCTTGATCAGGAACAGCGGATGGGTTGGCACGGGCTTTTCCAGCTTGCGTGCCAGAGCGTGGAAGTTGTTCCAAAGCGCCACGACCTTGCCGGGCTCGCACGGGGCGAGCAGATGCAGTTCGCCAAGCTTGTAAGTGGCGCCCGCGGGTTGAGGATCGACATAGCCGGGGCCATCGAACTCAATGACGCAGTCGCTGCCGTCGCCTTCCGTGCGGCCGTAGCCGACGCTGCCGTCGGGACGGCGAAAACGAATCCAGGATTTCACAGCACGAACTCCTCCGGCGGGCACGCGCCAGGCGCGCCCGCTCGGTGTGAGAAACAGGGGAAGAAGAGGAGAGGAAGGCGGACGCTCAGACGGCGCCGGCCAGCTTCATCGCGGCGATCTGGGCTGGCGTGCGGCCCAGCCACTCGAGGATTTCCTCGGTGTGCTCGCCCAGCAGCGGGGCACGTTCCACCTTTACCGGAGAATCGGACAGTGCAATCGGCGAACCGAGCTGCACGTACTTGCCGCGCGTCGGGTGCTCCAGCTCCACCAGATAGCCGCGGTCGTACATCGACTGGTCCTCGATCAGGTCCTTCATCGACAGGATCGGACCGCACGGCACATCGACCTCGTTGAGCGCGTTCATCACCTCGAACTTCGTCAGTCCCATGGTCCACTGCTCGATGATGCCGAAGCATTCGCCGAGCTTCTTCAGGCGCACCTCGGGCGAGGCGAACTCCGGATCGGTGATCAGATCTTCGCGGCCGCACAGGCGCATCAGCGGCTCCCAGCCCTGCGGCTGGATGATGACGTAGACATAGTCGTTCGGGCCGCCGGGCGAGCAGCGCAGCGCGGCGCCAGGCTGGCCGCCGCCTGATGCGTTGCCGGCGCGGGGCACGTGGTCGTCGAACTGCTCGTTGGGGTACTCGCGCAGCGGGCCCGCATCGAGCCGTTGCTGGTCGCGCAGCTTCACGCGGCACAGGTTCAGCACCGCATCCTGCATGGCCACTTCCACGCGCTGGCCGCGGCCCGAATGCTCGCGTTGCAGCAGCGCAGCCAGGATGCCGACCACGCAATGCACGCCGGTACCCGAATCGCCGATCTGCGCACCGGTCACGGTCGGCACGCCTGCGGCATCGCCGGTCGTGGAGGCCGAGCCGCCCATACACTGGGCCACATTTTCATAGGCCTTGCAGTCCTGGTACGGACCGGGGCCGAAACCCTTGATCGATGCATAGATCAGGCGCGGGTTCAGGTCCTGCATGCGGTCCCAGTCGAAACCCGCACGTGCGAGCACGCCAGGGCCGAAGTTCTCGATCAGCACGTCGCTGCGCTGGATCAGGTCTTCGAGCAACGCCTTGCCTTCCGCCGTCTTCATGTTCAGCGTGAGGCTGCGCTTGTTGCTGTTGAGCATGGTGAAGTACAGGCTGTCGGCGTTGGGCACGTCGCGCAGCTGGCTGCGGGTAATATCCCCGCGGCCCGGCATTTCCACCTTGATCACGTCGGCGCCCATCCATGCCATCAGCTGCGTGGCGGAAGGGCCTGCCTGAACGTGCGTCATGTCCAGAACACGGATGCCATCCAGTGCTTTTCGTTCCATGGCGATGTCTCCTCGGTTCCGATGGCGTCTGTTTACTGGTACAGGGTCTTCAGGGTGTTTTCCGCGGTACGGCTTTCGGCGCGCTTCGCGTGGACTTCGGACATGCTTGGTCTCCTCGTTTGACTTGAATTCGGTGGCGGGTGGCCCGCTGGATGCTTCTATCTCTTGCCGATCGTTTTCGACCGTCTTGATGACATACGGTATGTGATATATCAGAGAACGGCAAGCTCTTTTCCCACCTCGGCCTCAACTTTCGTCGGTGCACCGCAACAATTACGACGCCGTCCGGACCACGCCCCACCCGAGCGAGCCTTGCCAGCACTGAAGCGGCGGCTTCTGACTCGCTACTAAGTGATGTATCGGGCCAACCGGGCGGTGCCTTTCCGCCAGTCTACTTGATATATCACATACCAACGGTGAAGCCGGCCCACGTCCGCGTTCAGAAACAAAAAACGGCGGACTCGGTCCGCCGTTCTTATCGGTAAGCTGTAAAAATGAGCCGATCAGTCAAGGAAGTCGCAGTGCTTTTCGACGTAGTCGGCCAGGTCCAGCGAATGCTGGCGCACCAGGCGCTCTGCCAGTTCCGTATCGCGTTTTTCCAGCGCCTCGATGATGCGCAAGTGATCCACGATCGAACGCGCCGCGCGGTCGCTCTGTGAGATGGTCATCTTCCGGATCGCCCTCACGTGGATGAAGATGTTGCGGATCGTGTCCATGATGATCTGCGACTTCGACAACTGCACGATCGCCTGGTGGAACACGATATTGGCGTCGGAGTATTCCTCGATATGCTCGGCCGGCGTCGAATCGCGGAAGCTGTCGAACATGCTGCGCAGTTGCGCGATTTCCGCGTCGGTGGCGTGCAGCGTGGCCAGGCGCGCCGCCATGCTTTCCAGCGCCGCCCACATCTGGATCATCTCGACGATCTCGCGCTTGGTCTTGCGCATGATGTAGATGCCGCGGCGGGGCACCGTGCGCAGGAAGCCTTCCTGCTCCAGCAGTGTCATGGCTTCGCGGATCGGCGTGCGGCTCACGCCCATGGCCTCGCTCAGCACGCGTTCATCGAGCCGGATCTCGTCGCGCGACTGGTAGATATCCGCGTCGGCGATGGCCTGGCGCAACATGGCATAGGCCTGGTCGCGCAGGCTGGCGCCGGCGTTGATCGGTTGCACGGAGAGGGTCAGTCCCGGTGACTGGACGATAGGTTGGGTTTGCGCAGACATGAATGAGCTCGTGTGAGACCGGTGGCGCGGCGGCCACAATGGCTGCCCTCCGCATTCCTGCACAGCTTAGCAAAATCATCTGGACTCATTCCCGGATCGCATCAAACCCGATCGGTTATAAGTCCGGCGTGCCACCCGGTGCCCGGCCTGTCGTATATGGTATATCACAATGGATATCCATTCCGGGCGGTAAGCCACGAAAAGGTGACTTTCCCGGCGGACTTGCATGCATCAAATGCACCCCGGCCACGCGGGCTGTGGCACGGGGCGTAGGTCATGCCGACGATCAGGCCGCCAGGCGCGCCATTTCGTCGCGCTGCTTGATGAGGCCCAGTACTGCATCGCACATCGGCGTCGGATGGCCGACCAGGCGGCCCATCTCCTGCACGACGGTGAGCAACGGGTCGATTTCCATCGCGCGGCCCGCCTCCAGGTCCTGCAGCATCGACGTCTTGTGGGCGCCCACGGCGCCCGCGCCGTTGATGCGGCGCTCGACGTCCACGCGGAATTTCACGCCGAATGACTCGGCAATGCTCTGGGCCTCCAGCATCATCTGGCGCGACAGGGCCCGCGTGGCGGGATTTGCCGTGATGACGTCCAAGGTGGCGTGGGTCAGCGCACTGATCGGGTTGAAACAGAGGTTGCCCCACAGCTTGAGCCAGATTTCATCGCGGATGTTTTCTCGCACCGGCGCTTCCAGGTCAGCCGCCATCATCATCTCGCTCAGTCGTGTGACGCGGTCCGACTGGCTGCCATCCGGCTCGCCAAGCGGGAATTTCTTGCCATACACATGCTTGATCACGCCCGGTTCGATGATTTCCGCGGCGGGATAGACGACGCAACCGATCGCACGCTCGGGGCCGAAGCCGCGCCACTGCTTGCCGCCCGGGTCCACACTTTCGAGCGTGCTGCCCGCCAGTTCGCCGCCATGCTTGTAGAAATACCAGTAAGGAATACCGTTGACGCCCGTGACTACCGCCGTCTGCGGTCCCAGCAGCGGCTGCATCAGATCCACCACGCCGGGCACCGAATGCGCCTTGAGCGTGATAAACACATAATCCTGGGGACCGAGTTCGCGCGGATCACTCGTGCAGTTGACCCTGGCCACCCGCTCCTCGCCGTCGATCAGCAGGCGAACGCCGTTGGCCTTCATGGCCGCCAGGTGCGGACCGCGCGCGACGAAGCTGACTTCGGCCCCCGCGCGCGCCAGTTGGGCGCCCACATAGCCGCCGATGGCCCCTGCCCCATAGATGCACACTTTCATTGCCTGTCTCCTTGATGGCTCGATAGTATTCATTGATATATCACATACTATATTCCACAAGGCCGAACGACAACCCTAATTTTCGCTCGCAAGCGAACTAGATTTCCTTCGTCACAAGGCAGTTGCTAACATGTCGGCAACACTGCGCTTGCGGGCCCGGTTCCATCGGCCCCACTCTCGAACGGAGCTGACATGGAATCGTCCCTCGCATTGCTGCAGGATCCCGCCGCGTGGGCGGCGCTGGCCACGCTGGTGGTCATGGAGATCGTGCTTGGCATCGACAATCTGATCTTCATCTCCATCCTCACCAACAAGCTGCCGGCAGACATGCGCGAAAAGGCGCGGCGCGTCGGCATCGGCCTGGCGCTGATCCTGCGGCTCGCGTTGCTGGCCACCATCGCGTTTATCGTCACGCTCACCGAGCCGCTCTTCACCGTACTAGGGCGCGGCATATCGTGGCGCGGCCTGATCTTGATTGCAGGCGGTGCTTTCCTGATGTGGAAGGCGACGCGGGAAATCCATCACCACGTTTCGGGGGAGGCGGAAGGCGACGACACGGGCAAGGCCCGGGCATCGCAGAGCTTTGCCAGCGCCATCGGCCAGATCCTGGTGCTGGACCTCGTGTTCTCGATCGACAGCATCATCACCGCGGTCGGCATGACCGAGCATGTGGAGATCATGTTCATCGCCGTGATCGCCGCAGTCACGGCGATGCTGTTTGCCGCCACGCCACTGGCCAACTTCATCAACCGCAACCCGACCATCGTGATGCTGGCGCTGGCCTTCCTGATGATGATCGGCATGACGCTGATTGCCGAAGGTTTCGGCACGCACGTGCCCAAGGGCTATATCTATACGGCGATGGCGTTCTCGGCCGCAGTTGAAGGGTTGAACATGGTTTCCAGGAAGCGGCGTGCGCAGCGCCGCGCACGCGCCGGACAGTGACGGCTGAACCACCTGCTGTAACAGTCGGTGTCCGAACTTTCGCCCGGCGATGGCGTCTCTTACAGTTCTGCACTGATCCGAAGATGAGAAGAAGGACGCTGACGCCACATGATGAACCGCCGCACCCTGCTGGTTTCCGCCACCGCCTCGGCTGCCCTGGCCGCACTGGGCATCCCCCCTTCGGCGTTGGCCGCCAGCGGGATCAAGCTGGGCGACGCCCGCCCGTTCAGCTTCGACGCTCTCATCGACCAGGCGCGCGCGCTGGCCGGCAAACCCTATGCCGCCCCGCCCGCGCCGCCACCCGAGATCCTCGATCGCATCGACTACGATGCCCACGGCAAGATTCGCTTCCGTCCGGAAAACGCGCTGTTTGCCGACGGCCCGGGCCAGTTCCCGGTGACGTTCTTCCACTTGGGCACCTACTTCCGCACGCCGGTGCGCATGCACGTGATCGAGCGCGGCAAGGACAGCAAGGGCAACGCACGGGAAATCGTCTACGAAGAGAGCTACTTCGACATGCCCACCGACAGTCCAGCGCACAAGCTGCCGCGCGGCAGCGGCTTCGCGGGCTTCCGCTTCCAGGAAAGCCGGCTGGGCGACCAGAAGGTGCGTGACTGGAAGAAGAACGACTGGGTCGCCTTCCTCGGCGCGTCGTACTTCCGTGCGATCGGCGAGCTGTACCAGTACGGCCTGTCGGCGCGCGGCATCGCCATCGACGTGGCGGAGGCCGGCAAGTCGGAGGAATTCCCGAACTTCACGCATTTCTATTTCGAACCGCCCGAGGGCAAGGGCGACACGGTCACTGTCTATGCGCTGCTCGACGGACCGAGCATCACCGGCGCCTACAAGTTCGTCATGCAGCGTGGCAAGGCCGTGGTCATGGACGTCGAATGCGCGCTGTTCCTGCGCAAGGACGTGGCGCGGCTCGGGCTCGCACCGCTTACGTCGATGTACTGGTTCTCCGAGACCATGAAAGGGACCGCCGTGGACTGGCGCCCCGAAGTCCACGACTCCGACGGCCTGGCGATCTGGAACGGCGCAGGCGAGCATATCTGGCGTCCGCTCAATGACCCGCCGCAGACCATGGCATCCGCGTTCGGCGACGACAACCCGCGCGGATTCGGCCTGCTGCAGCGCGACCGCCTGTTCGACCACTACCAGGACGGCGTCAACTACGAACGCCGACCAAGCCTGTGGGTCGAGCCGCGCGACGGCTGGGGCGCGGGCGCGGTGCAGCTTGTCGAGCTGCGCACCGATGACGAGATCCATGACAACATCGTCGCCATGTGGGTGCCCAAGGCGCCCGCGCGCGCGGGCAACACCTATCGGCTTCGCTACCGGCTCCACTGGCTGGCCGACGAGCCGTTTCCCTCGCCACTGGCCCGCTGCGTCGCCACGCGCATGGGCAACGGCGGCCAGCCGGGCCAGCCGCGCCCGAAGGGCGTGCGCAAGTTCATGGTGGAATTCAAGGGCGCCCCGCTTGAGAAGCTACCGTTCGGCGTCAAGCCCGAAGCGGTGCTGACCGCCTCGCGCGGCAAGTTCTCTTATGTCTTCACCGAGGCCGTGCCCAACGGCGTACCGGGCCATTGGCGCGCCCAGTTCGACCTGACGGCCGACGGCAAGGAGCCGGTCGATCTGCGGCTGTTCCTGCGGCTGGATGGCAAGCCGTTGTCCGAGACGTGGCTCTACCAGTACCACCCGTTCCAGTCGCAGACGGCCTACGGCGCCTGACGCGCCGCACGCCGCAGCCCCGGCTTGCGGGGCCTGGCAAGCGTCCGGCCGCGTTGCACAGTATTGCGGCGCAGTGATGTCAGCGGCTTGCGAGCGGGTATGATGACCGCTTACATGGGTCAATCAGCCAGCTTCACATGATCTCCACCGAATTCGCCGGCGGCACCGACGCCGGCCAGGCCTCGTCCCTGCCGCGCTCCGAGCGCGCCTACCAGCAGTTGCGTGCGGCCATCCAGGCTGGACAGCTTTCCCCGGGGACGCGCCTGCGCGAGGTCGAACTGGCGGAATCGCTGGGCCTGTCGCGCACGCCCGTGCGCGAAGCGCTGTCGCGGCTGGAATCCGAGGGCCTCGTCGTCAACGAGCCGAACCGCGGCATGATGGTGACCCAGCTCGACGCCAGCATGGTCAGCGAACTCTATGTCATGCGCGAAGTGCTGGAAGGCACCGCGGCCGCGCTGGCCGCACGCCACGCCACCGATGTCGAGATCTCGCTGCTGCGCGATATCGTCGAGCGCGACCTTTCCATGATCGACGATCCCGAACGGCTGGCCGCCAACAACCGACTGTTCCACGAAACGCTGCATCGTTGCGCGCACAACCGCTACCTGCTCAAGACGCTGCGGTCGCTGCACGAGTCCATGGCGCTTCTCGGCCGCACCACACTATCAGTACCGGGCCGGCCTCGCAGCTCCTACGAGGAACACCTTGCCCTGGTTGAAGCGCTGGAAAAGCGTGACCCCGCGCTGGCCGAGCAGATCACGCGCCGCCATATCCAGCAGGCCTACAAGGTGCGGCTGTCACTCTGGATCGAAGAACAGTCGTCATCCTGACGCCCGGGCGCGGCTCAGGCAGCCGCTGCCGCACGCGCCGTGCGCAGGCTGCCCACGCTCAACACCGCCAGCGCCGCAAGAATCAGCACGATCGCCCATATCGTCTGGGGGGCAACCTGCTCCCCGCCCAGCCACGCGCCCACGGCCAGCGCCACGGGCGGGTTCACATAGACATAGCTGGTGGCCAGCGTCTGGCCCACGTTCGCGACGAGGTACATGTAAGCGGAAAACGCCACCAGCGAGCCAATCACCACGAGATAACCCCACGCCCACCACGCCTGCGTGCTGATCGTGGCCGGCCAAGGCTCCTGGCGCAGCGCCGACAACACCAGCAGGATCGCTCCGCCGATCAGCATCTCAGCGGCGAACGCGGAAGCACCGTCCGGTAGTTCAATCCGGCGCGCAAGCTGCGACCCGAACGACCAGCTCGCCACAGCGAGCAACAGCGCCACCACGCCTGCGGTGCTGACGCGGAATTCGGCGCCGGCGGTCAGCACAAGTATGCCGACGCTACCGATCGCAATCGCCAGCCCCTCATACCAGCGCGGACGCGTGCCGAAACACGCGCTCCAGAACAGGCCGAAGATCGGCATCGACCCGATCATCACCGTGGTCGCCCCCGAAGAGATGGTTTGCTCGGCAATGGCGGTCAGTCCCATCCCGCCGACGAGCAGGAATACCGCAGGTACCGCGCAGTTGCGCAGTTGGCGCCAAGTCGGCATCGGCGTGCGTCGCCAGGCCAGCCAGGCGGCCAGCAGCAGCCCCGCGCAGAGGAAGCGCGAGCCCATCATCAGCAACGGCGGGAAGCTCTCCAGCGTGAACCGGATAGCGAGATAAGTCGTGCCCCAGACCACGTAGGTGATCAGCAGGCAGCACAGGACGAGCGGCGGCATGGCGTGTGGGCAACTGCGGAAAGGCCTCCACGATAGCCTTCCGCCACGCCGGCTCAAAACGAAAAGGTCTGGCAACGCTTGCGAATGCAGCTCACAAGTCAAGGGCACATCACTTGAAGTCACCAGGCCTTAAATGGCAAAGCCGGCAAGAGCGCCCCGAGGGACGGCTTCAGCCGGCTTTTTTCCGGTCTCGATCAGGAGACCAGCACGCTCAGGGAGCGATCTCTCAGCCGTTGGCGTAGCTGACCTTGGCCTTGCGGGCTTGCATTTGCAGACGCGTCAGCACCGACTGCACAAACGCAATCGCGCGCTTCACATCATTGCCAATGCCCAGGCCACGGTAGCCCAGTTCACGATCGATGAGGTCGCGTTCCAGTTGGTCGGTCAGCTTGATATCGGATTGGGTGTTCATGGCGTCCTTCCTTACAGGGATTACCCTCATGGGGTTTTCCCTGATTGTAGCAAAGGAATTGTCGCGTTGCAGCATTACGTAAATGTACGTATGCGAAAACGCAACGTCGCGTTGGAAAGAAGGCAATCACCGCCGCGGCCCGCGCCGCGCTGCGCGGAAGCCGGTCACGACACCGGCACGGATGGACCCAGCCCCGCGCAGTGGTGACTCCATGATGCTCTCTCCGTCACACACACGATAAATATTCAAATCTTGTTTTTATATATATTTTTGGATAGTATAGCTTTTAACCAAGTTCTGCCAACGGGCAGATTCACCTAGCCGGAAGAACCGGCCCGCCGCGTGCGGGCCGGTTACAGAAAACAGAAAACCGCAGGAGACGACAAACATGGACACTCATCGCGCCGATGCGAGCCAGCGTTCGCAAGCGCCCGCGGCTAGACCGCGCCATGCCGTGCACTCGATCGACCACTACGCGCTGGAGGTTCCAGACCTGGCAGTGGCCGAGCGCTTCCTCGACGCCTTCGGGCTGACCGTGGCACGTACGCCGGAATGCCTTGAGGTCTATGCCGCTGACCAGCGCTGCTGGGCTCGGTTCTACGAAGGCGAACGCAAGCGCCTCGCCTACCTGAGCTTCAGTTGCTTCGAAGGCGATTTCGCGGGCATCCGGCAGCAGTTGGCCGCCAGTGGGGCGACTCTTGTCGAGGACCCGCGCTATGGCGACAAGTCGGGAGTCTGGTTCTTCGATCCCGACGGTAACCTGGTCCAGGTGAAGATCGGCCCCAAGACTTCGCCGAGCAGCAAGTCTCCGGCGCGGCTGGAAGGCGCGCCCGGTGGTCAGCGTGGCGCGGTGGTGCGTAGCCAGGTGCAGCGCGTGCTGCCACGCCGCCTGTCGCACGTACTGTTGTTCACCCCGAGCGTGCAGCGTGCGCTCGACTTCTACCGCGACGCGCTGGGACTGCGCCTTTCCGACCGATCCGATGACGTCATTGCGTTCACGCATGCCCCTTATGGCAGCGATCACCATCTGCTTGCGCTCGTGAAGAGCTCGGCCAGAGGCTGGCACCACGCCGCATGGGACGTCGCGGACGTCAACGAGGTCGGCCAGGGCGCCAGCCAGATGGCGAAGGCGGGCTACACGCAGGGCTGGGGTACGGGGCGCCATGTGCTCGGCTCGAACTACTTCTTCTATGTACTCGACCCATGGGGCTCGTTCTGCGAGTACTCGGCGGACATCGACTATATCCCCGCCGGACAGGCCTGGCCGGCAGGCGACTTTGCGGCCGAGGACTCCCTGTACCAGTGGGGGCCGGACGTGCCCGAGTACTTCGTCCGCAATACCGAGGCCTGAGCGGCACCGCCCGCAGCCCGCACCGCTACCGTACCTTTCAACAATTCCCGCCGCGCATGGCGGCATCAATTCCGACTGGAGCTGGAAAATGAAGTTGGCAACGTTTCTGCTGGATGGCCAGCAACGAGTGGGCCTGGTATCCGACGAAGGCGTCTTCGCCTTGCCGCCGGTTGCGGGCAAGGACGTCGGCGCCCTTATCGACGCCGGACTCGGCCCGCAGCAGTGGCACAGCCTGGTGGCCCAGGCAGTGCCAGTGCGGGACACCGCCGCGCTGACCTGGCTGCCGCCGGTCATCAGCCCGCGCAAGATCCTCTGCGTCGGGCTGAACTATGCGGACCATACCAAGGAGTCTCCGTACGAACAGCCCGACTACCCCACGCTGTTCCTGCGCGTGCCGACCAGCATGGTGGGACATGACGGCGCGATCGTGCGCCCGCTCGCCAGCGACACGTTGGACTACGAGGGTGAACTCGCGGTCGTGATTGGCAAGGGTGGCAAGCATATCGCACGGGAAGACGCCCTCAGCCATGTGTTCGGCTACTCCGTCTTCAACGACGGCTCGGTACGCGAGTACCAGTTCAAGTCCCCGCAATGGACGGTCGGCAAGAACTTCGACGCAACCGGCGGCTTTGGTCCCTATGTCGTGACGGCGGACGAACTGCCCCCGGGGGCCACCGGACTCCGGCTGGAAACGCGGCTCAACGGCCAGGTGGTCCAGTCCGCCAGCACGTCGGACATGCTGTACGACGTGGCTTCGCTGATTGCGATCATCAGCGAAGCCATCACGCTCGAACCCGGCGACGTGATCGTGGCCGGCACGCCGTCCGGTATCGGCTGGGCGCGCGAGCCCAAGCTGCTGATGCGCCATGGCGACGTGTGCGAAGTCAGCATTGAACGGATCGGCACGCTGTCCAATCCGATTGCCGACGAGCAGGCGCAATAAGGCGCCGCGCGCAACGCGAATCTGGAGGAGACATCCATGAAGACGATTGAAGTACCAGTTCTCGTGGTCGGCGCCGGGCCGGCTGGCCTTACCGCAACGGCCCTGCTTGCCACGTATGGGGTGCGAACCCTGACGATCACCAAGTACGCGGGCACCGCCAACTCCCCGCGTGCCCACATCACCAACCAGCGCACCATGGAAGTGTTTCGGGACCTGGGGATCGAAGAGCGCGTGCGGCAAGTGGCGACGCCCCATGCGCTGATGAGCCACTGCATCTGGGCCACCAGCTTTGCCGGTACAGAGATTGCCCGCCTGCACGCCTGGGGCGGCTCGGAACAGCGACAGGCCGACTATGCACTGGCCAGCCCGTCGCAGATGTGCAATGCGCCGCAGCACCTGATGGAGCCCGAGATCCTTGCCTGCGCACGCGAACGCGGGGCCGAGTTCCTCTTCAACACGGAGCTGAAGCAGATTTCGCAGGACGCGAATCACGTCACCGCCATCCTGCAGGACCGCATCACCGGAGAGACCATTCAGGTGAAAGCACTCTATGCTATTGGCGCCGATGGCGGCGCCAGCACCGTGGTGCCCCAATGCGGCTTCGAGATGCAAGGGGAAATGGGGCTGGGCGCAGCGGTCAACTGCTGGCTGGAAGTCGACCTGGCCCAGTACTGCGAACAACGTCCCGGCACCCTGTACTGGATGACGCAGCCCGGCAATAACTACTGGGTCGGCAGCGGCACATACATCTGCGTGCGCCCGTGGAATGAATGGGTGCTGCTGTTCATGTACGACCCCGCCGAAGGCGAACCCGACCTGAGCGAAGAGGCCGTGATCCGCCGCGCGCGGGCCACCATCGGCGACGACTCGCTGCCAATCAAGGTCAAGGCGGTCAGCAAGTGGCAGATCAACCATGTCGCGGCGAAGACCATGCGCAAGGGGCGCGTGTTCATTGCCGGCGATGCCGCCCACCGGCACCCGCCCGCCAATGGGCTCGGCACCAATACGTCGATCCAGGACGCCTTCAACTTGGCCTGGAAACTCGCGCACGTCATCCGCGGCAATGCGGACGACGCCCTGCTGGACAGCTACTCCGCCGAACGCCAGCCGGTAGCACGCAAGGTGGTGGACCGCGCCATGAAGTCGGTGCGCAACATGCTGCCGATCGCGAAGGCGCTGGGGTTCGAGCCAGGCCAGAGCGAAGCACAGGGATGGGAGAACGTCGATGAACTGTTCAGCGATACCGAACGCGGCCGCGAGCGCCGGCACGCCCTGCAGGAAGCCGTCGAACTGCAGAAGTACCAGTTCAACTGCCATGGCGTGGAACTCGGCCAGTTCTACGAGTCTGCGGCAGTGGTGCCGGACGAACGCCCACGCGAACCCTTCACGCGCGATCCCGAACTGTACTATCACCCGAGCTCTGCGCCGGGCAGCGTGGTGCCGCATGCATGGCTGGAGCATCACAAGCAGCGCGTCTCCACGCTGGATCTGGTCGGCCACGGCCGCTTCACGCTGCTGACCGGGGTGGGCGGAGAGGCCTGGCGCGGCATCGCGGCGCGCGTCGGCAAGCAGTTGGGCATCGAGATCGACGTGGTGAGCATCGGCGGCCCGAACTGCGATGCCCACGACGTCTACGGCACCTGGCAAAGCCTGCGCGGCACCACGGACGCCGGTACCGTCCTGGTACGCCCTGACCGTTTCGTCTGCTGGCGCCGTCAGGATTGCAGCACCGATGCCGAGCACGCGCTGTCGGAAGCGATGCGGGGCATCCTGGGCCGGCAGTCCAGCAGCGCCGACCGCCGTCAGGCGGCATAACCGGGCGGGCGCCGCGGCCCGGCGTCTGGGTCTCGTGAAAATATATAATGATGCAAACCATCTATCATTTCCACGAGCGCCCTGTGCCAGCCAAACCCGCCAAGCCCGTCACCATTGATACTGCCGTCCAGGAGTCGCCGGACCTCGGCGGGCGCACGTGGGCATCCGTCCTCGAACAGGCGGTTCGCGAAGACATCATCAGCGGGCGTCTGCCGGCGGGCAGCAAACTGCGCCTGAAGGAACTGGCCGAGCATTACCAGGCCGGTGTGATCCCACTGCGCGAGGCCCTGTCCCGGTTGTGCACGACCGGCTTTGTACTGGCAATCGACCAGAAGGGCTTCCGGGTGGCGGAGCTGTCCCCCGAGGAATTGCTCGACGTCACGCGCGTGCGCCAGCAGATAGAATGCCAGGCTCTGCGCGACGCCATCAGGCTCGCGGACATCGCTTGGGAAAGCGATGTGGTAGCGGCGCACCATCGCCTGACGCGCATCCCGATGGTGTTGCGCGACCAACGCGGCGCGCTGAACCCAGAGTGGGAAGCCGCACATGTGGCTTTTCACGATGCGCTGATCTGGGGCTGCCACTCCCCATGGCTGCGGCGGTTCTCGGCCGTACTGCGCGACCAGACGGCGCGCTATCGGTTCCTCTCGCTCGCCGTACCCAAGGCCGAACGGAGCCGGGACGTGGCGGCGGAACACGAGGCCATCGTCAGCGCCGTGGTCGCACGCAACGCTGACCGCGCCTGCAAACTGCTGTCGGACCATTTCCAGCACACCACCGACCTGGTGCTCCAGTACCTTGCCCGGCAGAAAGGCGGCGCCGCGCCGACGCGCAAACGCAGGGCAGCGGCCGAAGCCCCTGTCTGACCTGACAGGCGAAATGGGAATGACCACGGAGATAACACGGACCCACTCCCGTGGGGGAGCCGGCCCCATCGTTTCGGGGAACGGATGCGCCGGGCTCCGCCCGCAGGCACTTACTCGGTACGGTCGTACGAGAACTGGATGCCGGCCGTGCCGCCGGTCTCGATGAACAGGTTCATGAATGCGGGCACGGTTTCACTACGCGACCAGTCGCGCTGCAGTTCGCAGAACAATTGCGCTACGCTGATCATCTTGCCGCCGGCCTGCTCGATCCGGCGCAGCGCGGCTTCATGCGCGACCACGGACGTACCGCCTACGGCGTCGGCCACGACATACACTTCATAGCCCTCGGCCAGCGCATCGAGCGCGGGGAACGTCAGGCACGCCTCGGTCCACAACGCAGTCATGATGAGCTTCTTGCGGCCCGTCGCCTTCACGGCCTCACGGAACTCCACGTCTTCCCACGAATTGATGGTGGTACGGTCGTAGGTCGGATACTCCTTCAGTACCTTGGCAAGCTGCGGGATGGGCGGCTTGTTCAGGCCGGTCTTGACGTTCACGGTCGAGTGGATGATCGGCAGCTTGTAGGCAATGGCCGCCTTCGACGTGCCGACAATGTTGTTGATCAGCAGTTGCCGGTCCATCGAGGCAATCGAGTTCACCTGCACCGGCTGATAGTCGATGATGACGAAAGCTGCGTTTTGCGGGGTGAGCAGGTGGTCCTTGAGGGGATCGCGGATGGGTTCGCTGGCCATGGTGGTCTCCGGGAAATTGGGCAAACGCTCGCCATGCGGTGCGCGTGGCGCCGCTGGTCAACTACGGCTTGCAGCGAGCCCTTGCAGCATAGGTGAGGAACAGCCGGGAGCGTGATAGCCAGTGGCAGAACCCGCCGTTCGACGTTACCGAACAGAAAATGCTGCGCTGCCACCTCGGGCGCGGCGTTCAGCTTCGTGCCCGAGGCCTGCTGTTGCGCGAGGTATGCGGCCACGTACTGACAGGCAGCCAGCGGCCCGCGCGTGTACCAGACTTGCCCGATCTCCGGGAACCGGCGCGCCTCGGCAATGATCAGCCGCAGGAATGTCAGGAGGCTGTTCACCGATCGCGCAGCGAAGCCGGTCGATACGTTTGCCGATGGCGCGTGGCGGCACCTCCCAGTCCCGAACAACCCGTCACCCCAACCAACGATGTTCCCGGGCGCCGAACACCATGTTCGCCGCGGCACACCTTACCCTGGCGGCGTCGCGGTGCTAGTCTTTTCCGGCTGTCCTCCCCTTCTTTGCCGCGGCGTTGCCCGCGCTTCTTGCCCCATGCCGGGCTGACAGGAGACCACCATGGCGTCAGTAATGCCCATCCCCTCCTCCGACAACGACATCGATGCGCAGGAAACCCGTGAATGGCTGGACGCGCTGGAAGGCGTGATCGCCCACGAGGGTCCGGAGCGCGCGCATTTCCTGATCGAGCAGCTGATCCGGCGCGCGCATGACGCCGGCATCTACCTGCCGTTCAGCGCCAACACGGCCTACCTGAACACCATTCCGCTCGAGACCCAGGCCCGCAGCCCCGGCGACCAGGAACTGGAGCACCGCATCCGCTCCTACATTCGCTGGAATGCCATTGCAGTGGTGCTGCGTGCGGGACGCGATACCAACGTAGGCGGCCATATCGCCAGCTTCGCATCGGCGGCCACGCTGTACGAAGTTGGCTTCAACCACTTCTGGCACGCGCCGTCCTCACAGCATGGCGGCGACCTTGTGTTCTTCCAGGGACACTCCGCACCGGGCTTCTATGCGCGCGCGTTCCTCGAAGGCCGGCTCAGCGAAGCGCAGATGGACAACTTCCGCCAGGAAGTCGGCGGCCAGGGCATCTCGTCCTATCCACACCCGTGGCTCATGCCGGACTTCTGGCAGTTCCCGACGGTGTCGATGGGCCTGGGTCCGATCATGGGCATCTACCAGGCTCGCTTCATGAAGTATCTGCAGGATCGCGGCTTTGGCGATCACCACGCGCGCAAGGTGTGGGTGTTCTGCGGCGACGGGGAAATGGATGAACCCGAATCGCGCGGCGCGCTGGGCATGGCCGGGCGGGAGCATCTCGACAACCTGGTCTTCGTGATCAACTGCAATCTGCAACGGCTGGATGGTCCTGTGCGGGGCAACGGCAAAATCATCCAGGAACTCGAGTCGGAGTTCCGCGGTGCCGGCTGGAACGTGATCAAGGTCGTCTGGGGCAGCAAGTGGGATGCGCTGCTCGCGCGCGACAAGAACGGCATCCTTGCGCAGCGGATGATGACGTGCGTGGATGGCGACTACCAGACCTTCAAGTCGAAAGATGGCGCTTACGTACGGGAGCACTTCTTCAATACGCCGGAGCTCAAGGCGCTGGTTTCCGACTGGTCCGACGACGATATCTGGCAGCTCAACCGCGGTGGCCACGACCCGCACAAGGTCTTCGCGGCCTACCAGGCCGCCGCTAACCACACGGGCCAGCCCACTGTGATCCTTGCCAAGACCATCAAGGGCTACGGCATGGGCGAGGCCGGTGAGGCACAGAACATTACGCACCAGCAAAAGCACATGCGTGTAGAAACACTCGCGCGTTTCCGCGACCGCTTCCGCCTGCCGCTGAGCGACGAGCAGTTGGCCGATCTCAGCTACCTGAAATTCGAGGAAGGCTCGCCCGAACATGTTTACCTGCACCAGCGCAGACAAGCACTGGGCGGCTATCTGCCGTCACGCCGGCGCACCGGGCCCGAACTGCCGGTGCCGCCGCTGTCGGCATTCGACACCCAGCTCAAGGCCAGCGGCGAGGGCCGCGAAGTCTCCACCGCCATGAGCTTTGTGCGCATCCTCAACGTGCTGTTGCGTGACAAGGCTCTGGGGCGGCGCATCGTGCCGATCGTCTCGGACGAGTCGCGCACCTTCGGCATGGAAGGCCTGTTCCGGCAGATCGGCATCTGGTCGCAGCAGGGTCAAACCTACACACCGCAGGACGCGTCGCAACTGAGCTTCTACAAGGAGTCGAAGGACGGACAGATCCTGCAGGAAGGCATCAATGAAGCGGGCGCCATGGCCGACTGGATCGCCGCGGCCACGTCATACAGCACGCACGGCGAGCCGATGATCCCGTTCTTCATCTTCTACTCGATCTTCGGCTTCCAGCGCTTCGGCGACCTGGCCTGGGCCGCCGGCGACCAGCGCGCCCGCGGCTTCCTGCTTGGCGGCACAGCTGGCCGCACCACGCTCAACGGCGAAGGGCTGCAGCATGAAGACGGCCACAGTCTGGTGTGGGGCGGCACCATTCCCAACTGCATCAGCTATGACCCGACCTTCGCCTACGAACTGGCGGTGGTTGTCCAGGACGGCCTGCGCCGCATGCTGCAAGAGCAGGAAGACGTCTATTACTACATCACCGTGATGAACGAGAACTACGAGCATCCGGCGATGCCCGAAGGCGCGGAGAACGACATCCTGAAAGGCATGTATGCGTTCCGCCGCGCCGGCGAAGGCACCGGACCACGCGTGCAGTTGCTCGGCGCAGGCACAATCTTCCGTGAAGTCATTGCAGCGGCTGACATGCTCGAGCAAGACTGGGGCGTGCAAGCCGACCTGTGGGGTTGTCCAAGCTTCACCGAACTGGCGCGTGAAGGCAACGCCGCCGCCCGCTGGAATCTGCTGCATCCGGACGAAACGCCGCGACAATCTCACGTGGAGCATTGCCTGGCCGACACGCGCGGCCCGGTGATCGCCTCGACCGACTACGTGCGCATGCTGGCCGAGCAGATCCGCCCGTTTGTACCGCGCGCGTACACCGTACTGGGCACCGACGGCTACGGCCGCTCGGACACCCGCGAGAAGCTGCGGGACTTCTTTGAGGTGGACCGCCGCTGGATCGTGCTGTCCGCCCTGAAGGCATTGGTCGAAGAAGGCTCGGTGGAGCGCGGCGTGCTGAGGCAGGCCATCTACAAGTACGGGATCGACCCGGAGAAGCGCAATCCGCTGCTTGCCTGAACCACGCAGCAGCGTCGTGCCGAGCGAATCAGTTGGCTCCGCCCTGCAGCAGGCGGAGCGAACCCGCCGTTTGCGGCTCTTCCCATGGCGGCCGCGCGAGCGATGCCTGGAGGTACTGTACCAGCGTGCGCAGCTTGACCGAGCCAAAGCCGCTGCGCGGGTAGACGGCAAAGATGCCGTCGTCTACCGGCGGCAGATGCGGAAGGACTTCAACCAGGCGACCGGCATGCAAGTCGTCCCAGACAATGAAGCGGGGCAGCACGGCCAGGCCCTGTCCGGCCAGGGCCGCATCGCGCAGCACTTCGCCGTTGTTGGCAGTAAACACGCCGCGCGGTGCGATGCTCCGGACACTGCCATGTTCGTCACCGGCGGCAAACGCCCACACGTGTGCCGGCGGCGAATTGCTGTAGGCAAGGCAGGCATGCTGCGCGATGTCCTCGATTCCCTGTGGCAGGCCTGCGCGTGCCGCATATTCGGGACTGCAGCACAGCACCCGCCGGCTCACCGTGAGCCGGCGCGCAATCAGCGAACTGTCGCCAAGGCGCGTGATGCGGATAGCGACGTCATAGCGTTCGTAGCCCACGTCGACAAGCTTGTCGTCGAGCTCCAGGATCAGGTTCATGCGCGGATGGGCACGCGCGAACGCCGCGATCAGCGGCGACAGCCAGCGCGTGCCGAACGTCATCGGCGCCAGCACGCGCAATTCGCCGCGTAGTTCACCGGCAGCGTCGGATACGGTTTGTGCCGCATGGTCGAGCTGTCTCAGAGCGGCACGGGCCTGTTCGTAGAAGTAGCGGCCGTTCTCCGATGGCCGGGTACTGCGCGTGGACCGCTGCAGCAGCGACACGCCGAGCTCGCGCTCCAGGTCGCTGATGCGCTTGCTGATCACGGATTTCGACAGACCCATCCGCCGGGCCGCCGCACTGATGCCGCCAAGCTCCACCACGTGAAGATAGGCCTCGATATCCTCGGTTCGCAATGACATGACTGTTCCCCGTTCCGGCCCGCCCAGCAAGCTTTGGATGGCGGGCATCTATTGCTTCATTCGATGGACAAAGCATAGTATTAGGACGAAGGTGGCTCTAGATGCTGAATTCGCGCATGAGAGTCCTGTTATGTGAACGGTGAGAGCCACTTGCAAGACCTGAATGACCTCTACTTCTACGTCCAGGCCGTCGACCACGGGGGTTTTGCCCCAGCCGGTCGAGCGCTCGGCATGCCCAAGTCACGGCTCAGCCGCCGCATGGCGATACTGGAAGAACGGCTAGGGGTGCGCCTCATCCAGCGCTCCACGCGTCGCTTCGCCGTTACCGAGATCGGCCGCATTTACTACGAACACTGCAAGGCTATGCTGTTGCAGGCTGAGGCCGCGCAGGAAGCCATCGAAGTCACACGCGCCGAGCCACGCGGCACAGTGCGTGTGACCTGTCCGGTCGCGTTACTTCAGGCGCACGTTGGTGTCATGCTCGGCGAGTTCATGGCAAGGCATCCGCTGGTGACGATCCATCTGGAGGCCACCAATCGCCGGGTCGATCCGGTGGCGGAGGCCATCGACGTAGCCATCCGCGTTCGGCCGCCCCCGCTTGAGGACAGCGACCTCGTCATCCGACCGCTGGCCGAGCGCAGCCAGTGTCTGATTGCCAGTCCTTCACTGGTACAAGCCTTCGGCATGCCGCAGTTTCCCGTCGCGCTGCATGACTGGCCCAGCCTGGCAATCGGCACCCCGCAGAGCGACCACGCGTGGAAGCTGTTTGGCCCCGATGGGGAGCAAGCCACCATCCACCACCTCCCGCGCTATATCACCGGTGACATGATCGCCGCGCGCAACGCGGCGATTGCGGGCGTCGGGGTCTGCCAGTTGCCGGTCATGATGGTGCGCGATCAATTGGCCGAAGGCTCGCTGGTGCGGGTGTTGCCGGGCTGGGCACCACGGCGCGAGATTCTGCATGTCGTCTTCGCGTCGCGGCGCGGCCTGTTGCCGGCCGTCAGGATGCTGATCGACCATCTGGCCGACCGTTTCGGACAGATGGACGAGGATTAGCCGCCAACGCCCTGTCGAGAGCACTGCGCGAGCCATTCAGCGGCCTGCTGCCCCCGGCAGCCCGGCGCCCAAACAACCCATCGTTGCAGCCATGGGACTCTGATAGCCGATTTCACCATCTACCGCCACACTCTGATCCACCTCTATGCTTTTCGCATCGATACGGCACTGCCGGTCAATAGGAGAAGCAAATGAAAAGAGTCCTTGGCGTCTACAGCGCTCCACGTCCCCACTGGGTGGGTGACGGCTTTCCGGTGCGCTCAATGTTTTCCTATCAGAGCCACGGCAAGCAACTCAGCCCCTTTCTGCTTCTCGACTATGCCGGTCCGGCCGACTTCAGCGCGACCAGCCAGCCGCGTGGCGTTGGCGTGCACCCCCACCGAGGCTTCGAGACGGTCACTATCGTCTACAAGGGCGAGGTTGCACACCGCGATTCCACAGGCCAAGGAGGAACGATAGGCCCCGGCGATGTGCAGTGGATGACGGCGGGCGCCGGTATCCTGCACGAGGAGTTCCACTCGAAGGCCTTCTCCGAATCCGGCGGCGCGCTGGAGATGGTGCAGCTTTGGGTCAACCTGCCCGCAAAGGACAAGATGACACCGGCCGGCTATCAGGCCATCAATGACCGCGACATTTCCGCTGTGATGCTGCCAGACGGCGCAGGCACAGTGCGCGTGATCGCAGGCGAGTTTGGAGACCGAGCCGGACCGGCCCGTACCTTCACGCCGATGAACGTATGGGACCTGCGCCTCAATCAAGGGAGCCTGAGCGAACTGCCGGTTCCGGAAGGATGGAATGCGGCGCTGATCGTGCTTCGCGGCACAGTCAAGGTCAACGCACGAACAGTGGCAGGTGAAGCGCAGATGGTGCTGCTCGAGCGCTCGGGCAATGGGATCAGCATCGAGGCCAGCACCGACGCGGTGGCGCTGCTGCTGGCCGGTGAACCGATCGACGAGCCAATCGTCGGCTATGGCCCGTTCGTGATGAACAGCGAGCAGGAAATCGCCCAGGCGCTTAGCGACCTTCAGAGCGGTCACTTTGGCGAGATTGTCCGTCCGCCCGCGAATATCTGACTACCACGACGCCCGTCTATCGATTTTCTCTGCCGCCTTTTGGCGGTAGGCCCCCTGCCGGCTTCCCGGCACCAACCGTTCCAAGGAGATACACCATGAGCAGCCCCGCCAATTTCAACGGCAAGCGTCCGGTCATCGATCCCTCCGATACGGCCATGCTGCTGATCGACCACCAGAGCGGCCTGTTCCAGACCGTGGGCGACATGCCCATGCCGGAACTGCGCCAGCGCGCCGCCGCGCTCGCGAAGATGGCCACGCTGAGCAAGCTGCCCGTCATCACGACAGCCTCGGTGCCGCAGGGCCCGAACGGTCCGTTGATCCCGGAAATCCATGAAAACGCACCGCATGCGAAGTACGTCGCACGCAAGGGCGAGATCAACGCCTGGGACAACCCCGAGTTCGTCGCCGCGGTGGAGGCCACCGGCAAGAAAACGCTGATCATCGCCGGCACCATCACCAGCGTGTGCATGGCCTTCCCGTCGATCAGCGCGGTCGCCGACGGCTACAAGGTGTTTGCCGTAGTCGATGCCTCGGGCACGTACTCGAAGATGGCGCAGGAAATCACGCTGGCGCGTGTGGTTCAGGCCGGCGTGGTGCCAATGGATACGGCCGCCGTCGCCTCCGAACTGCAGCGCACCTGGCATCGCGATGATGCGCAGCAGTGGGCCGAGGTCTACACCAAGATCTTCCCCGCCTATCAACTGCTGATCGAAAGCTATATGAAGGCGCAGTCGGTGCAGAAGGACGGCGAGGTTCTGGACTCCGCACGCTGATCCTCAACAGCGGCATGGCCTTTGCGGCCATGCCGCCGCGCATCAGCCGCGCTCGCCAGGCGCTGCTTGGCGCTGCAACCATGGATATCGCTCGGTATCGTTGTCGCCGTAATCCGGATCCAGGTACACATAGCAGCGCTGAATACGGAAATCCCGGATCTCGAAAACATCGCACCAGTGGCCCGCATGGGTGACGCCTGCCCGCCATGCCTGTCCCGACTTCATGGTACCGCTCGAGGTACCTTCCACCACAACCATGTCGCCCTGCTGGATGATGTTGGCATGCGCGATATCGTGGCTCACCGATTCCAGGATACCCATCAGGTCCCGGAACAGCGATTCGATCTGCGCGCGTCCCCGCGCAATACCCCACTTCGGGAAGTTGACCGCAGCATGCTCGTCGAATAGATCCACAACGCTTTCGCCACGATCCATGCGCCGGAAGTACTCCAGTGCAACGGCCTTGCGCTGCTCATCGGTCATCGGTCTGGTTTCCATGGTGTCTGCCTCTCCTCATCTCTTAAAAAACGGAGGCACACCGGCAACGAGCCGGCGCGCCCTGTCCTTTACTTGGCGATAGATTCCAGTGCGCTGTAGCTCATGTCGGTTTCCTTGATCTTCGCTTCATTCAGCTTGTAGCCACGGAAGAGATAGATCGAGGCATGGCGAGCCTTGAAGTCGATGATGTCGCCCTGAATGGACGACGAGTACTTCGTACCGTCCTCGCCCACCGACGGCGTCATATGGAAGTTGATGAACTTCCAAAACTCGCCCTTCTTGTCATAGGCCTCGCCCATGTAAACGCGTGGATAGTTCACGTCCATGTAGACGACCTTTTTGCCGTAGGGGTGCTCCGCAGGCGGCGTGCCCTCGATCACCCAGACCTCGCGCGGTTGCCACGTCTGCACCGGATTCCAGTACGGCGGGTTACTCAGGTCTACCGTCTTCCACTCTTCCGGAGTTCCCTTCTTCGACGCGTTGTAGCCAAGTTTCGCGTCCGAGATCGCCAGGATCCAGCGGCGACCCACCAGCTTGACCTTCGGGTACCACGACGGACGCGCATTCCACACATAAATGTCATCGTTCAGCACATCCAGGCCACCCACCGGATCCATCCATGCCCCCCCCGACAGGCGGCGCGTTCGACGGGCCGACTTGATGTATGCCCAGCTGTCCTCTAGCTTGGGGCTGTCGTAGCGGATGGTGAAAGTGCCGACCCCCTTGATGTCCTCGGGCGCCGTCGCCACGAACAATGTCTTGCTGAGGATGCTGCCATCGCCCAGCACCGGCTTGTCGCCGCTGATCCGGCCCTTCATGTAGTAGCGCTCGAACAGCCAGTCCTGGGTCGACTCAAGGCCTTTGTCGCCGCTGATCATCAGGAACGTCGCCTTGTTGTTGATGACGTCGCCCTCCGGCGAGGCGTAGTAGAAATTCCAGACCAGCTTGTCGCCGGCAAAGGGATCGTTCTGGCTGACTTCAGGAAAGGGGATGCCGGCCACCCAGCCGGTCACTTCGCGGGACTTCTCGTCGAATTGCGCCTTGCCCGCGTTCTTCTTCGTCGCTTCGATGTACTTCGGATCGAGCTGCACGGGCTTGGCATGGCCGAGCGGAATCTTCAGGCCCGTATTGCGGATCTGCCATTCCAGCTTGTCGGTCAGCAAGCTTGCGATCGTGTGGCCGTCAAACGTGTCGCTCTTGATCTTGTCGAGGTTGGCCTTGTCGATCACGGTGCCGGCCGGCAATTCAGCCGCGTCGACGATGGTCGCTGCGGCGCTCAGCGCGGCGATGGCACAGAGCGCAAGGGCTTTCTTGCTGAGGGGATGCATGCTTGGTCTCCTGCTTAGAACTGTCGCGTCAGACGAGCGACGAATTGGTCATTGTTGGCAAACGATCCGAACAGGCCGGTCGAGCTTTCAACCTGGCCGGGCTGGCGCTTGTGATTCGAGAAGAACAGATCGGCCTCCAGCACCAGTCTCCAGTGGTCCCCGTAGACGAACTCCACGCTGGGGATCAGGAATCCGCCACCGCCCTGCAGCGATGCGCCCGCTGCCAGCTGGGGATTGATCTTGTCGTTCTTGTAGTTCAGGCCGAGGATGACGGTGGCAATGGTCGAGTGCTGGCTCGCCGCTCGGCCGTAGCCAACCATGTTGACGATGTCATCCGAGCGCTTGTAGTTCTGGATCCACTTGTCGAACACCTGGACCGAGAAGAACGATGGCCTGCTGGTGCCGAGGAACCTGGCCAGGTTCAGGTTCTTGTCGATGCGGACCATGGTTGTGACCAGGTCCTTCTTGATGATCCCGCCAAAGCCGGGCAGTACGCCACCGAAGAAGTTGGTGCCGACGTTGTAGGGCGCGTTGCGCGTATAGACCAGTTCCGTGCTCAACACGGAATCGATTGCCGGCACATAGCCGCTGACCGTGGCGCCGAACAGGTCGATCTTGGGGAAAATGAAATCGCCGAGCGCTCCGGTCGGGGTGGACCCTGAGGGTGCGAACGCCGAATTGACGACAGGATCGTTGTTGAAGGTCTTCAGATAGGCCAGCGAGTAGTTCACGGGGCCGGCAATCCCCTCCCAGCGGACACCACCGGTCATGTCGCCAACGTTCGCGCCGGGCGCGCGATAGTTGTAGTTGAGGGCGCCCGGGGCGAGGAAGTCCACGCCCTTGTAGGGTTGCCCCGCCCAACGGCCACCATACAGGTCGTAGCTATTGCCCACGTCGCGCAGGCGGTCGATGCCCGGACGGAACAGCAGTTGCAGGCTGCCGTCGGCCTCCGGCACATCGACCTTGGCCTTGACCAGGAAGAGCGGCTTGCGCAGTTCATCGCCCTCGCGCTCGAGGAACGATCTCCAGCGATAGTCGAAGCCATTGACCAGGTCGAGCGCGCGGAAGAAGTCCGTCTCGCCCCACACGACCTGCTGCTTGCCGATGCGCAGGCTCACGCGGTCTACCGGCGAGAAGTCTGCGTAGTATTCGCGCAGTTCGGCCTGGTTGTACTGATCCATGAGCTGGCTGCCGGGCCCGCCCGGCGAATTCTGCCGGTTGAGATTTTCCAGGTCACGCAGATAGGTGGTCTTGTACTCCTGGTCCGCGCGTCCGACCACCTTCCAGGCAACCGGTCCGGTTTTTGCGTCCGCATCCAGCAGCAGAGAGCCCCGTACCATGGATGGCGAAAACCTGTCGTTCCGGCTGGTCTCCGGCGGGTTCTGCAGATTGAAAGACGTCCATGCGCGGGCGTACCCGCCCAGGTGGAAGCTGTAGTTCTCCGTGTTGGTCCCACTGTCGTCGTGGGTTTCAGTGCCCGCCGCGGCGGGCTCGTCCGCCTGTGCAGCACGGACACCGGCTGATCCCGCAAGGCAGGCAAACACCAGGCCTGCCGCGCCGGATTTCCTGCCAAGGTCGTACCATTGATTCAGTTTCATCGTCTCCTCCAGCCAATATCGGTTTTTTTCTGTGTATCGATTCGGGGCCTACACTTCCGGGATAGCGCGGATGGGAGCGTCCCCGACACCGTCTGCTTCACGCTTTTCCGCCGTCCTGACGATGAACGCCGGCCGGAACACGAGCACCATCGCCGGCATGATGAACAGCGCGCTGACCGCCGACACAAACAGCCAGATGGCCATCAGCACTCCCATGTCTGCCTGGAACCTCAGCGAGGACGCGCACCACAGCACGACGCTAGTGGTCAGCGTCAGGGCCGTCACCATCACGCCGCGTCCGGCACCGTGCAACGAAGCAATCGTCGCCGCCGTCAGGTCCTTGCCCTCGGCCAGTTTTTCCTTGATGCCATCCACGATGTAGAAGGCGTAGTCGACCCCAAGACCGATGCCCAGCGCGGCCACCGGCAGCGTGCTGAGGTTCATGCCGATGCCTTTCCACGCCATGTAGCTGAAAGTGATGGTGTTGGAGAGAATCACCGGCACCATGAAGAAGATGCCCGCCGTCATCGAGCGGTAGGCGACCGCGCAGCAAACCACCAGCACCAGCAAGGCGAGCGCGATGCTCTCGATCTGCCCGGCCAGGATCACTTCGTTGACGGCCGCCAGCACGCCGACCAGTCCGCCTGCCAAGCGGTATGTTCCTTCGGCCAGCGGATGGGCATCGACGTAGGCCTTGAGCCGCGCCATGGCCGTGCGGATGCTGTCCCCGCGGTGGTCGCGGAAAAAGAAGGTCACCGATGCATCCTTCGATTGAGTGTCCGTGAAGCGGGCCATGTCGCCCGGGTCGGAGCCGGACACGAACATGTACATCAGCTCCCCGTTCTCCTCCGCAGTACGGCCGGGCTCGAGGTAGCGCGGATTGTTCTCGTTCAACACGCGCCGCACCATTGGAATGACGTCGGCAATCGACATGCTTCCTCCGATTTCGGGCTGCGCCGCCATATAGCGCTGCAGTCCGGTCATGCTCTCGAGTACGTGCGGTTCTTTCACCGCGTTCGGCTTGCGTCCCGAAAACACCGCGTAGAGTCGGTCGGCGCCCTGGAACTGGCGGTTGATTGCGGCCGCGTCGCGGTTATAGGACGAGTCCTGCCACAGGATCGGCGAACCGGGCTGCGCATCGCCGACCTGAATGCGGGCGGCATACCAGGCGGATACGCCGAAAACGGCAACTGTCGCGGTCAGCACCGCATAGCGCCACCGCGTCGTGGCCGTACGCACGCAGATGTCCAGGACGCGATCCAGGTAGCGGCCAAGATCCAGCCCGTGGGCGTAGCCGCGCGGGTAGCGCACCCACGACAGCAGGACCGGGGTCATGACGCAGGCGCTGATTGCAATAGTCATGACCCATACCGTGCCGATGATCGACACCTTGTGCATCAGCGGGATGGGGGTCAGCACCACCACGATCATGCAACCGGCGTCGGCAACCACCCCCAGCATGCCCGGCTTGAAGAGCTGCAACATGCTGGCCTTCGCTGCCGCCCGGGTCGTCGGGACGCCCGTGGCGAGTTCCTCGTCGAAGCGCGACACCAGTTGCACGGCGTGCGAAATCGCCCGAGCTGTGATCAGGAATGCGATAACGATCACCAGCGGATCCAGATTGAAGCCGAGCAGCCGCGCCGTACCCAACGCCCATGCCGCGCTGCTGACGCCCGCCAGCAGTGGCAGCAGCGTGCCGCGCCAGGTACGAGCAATGAGGAACAGCAGCAGCACCAGGCAGCCGATGGTGAACAGGAAGATCTGCAACGTTTCGGGCAGGAAGTGCTTGACCCAGCCGTAGAGGATCGGCTCGCCGGTCACGCGTACGCGAACACCGTCGCCACGCACCGAATCGGCGATCGACATCACCTGCGGGAAGATCTTGTTGTAGTCGGCCGCGTTCTCATAGAAATCGACCGTCACCAGTGCCGACTTGAGGTCACGCGAGACATAGGCGCCATAGACTAGCGGATTGTTCAGGACGGCCTGTTTCAGTTTGTCGATTCCGGCCTGGTCTTGCGGCACATCGGGCCACATCAGAGGGTTGGAGTCGATGGCATCGGTGGAGCCGCGAATCTCCTTGAGCTTGCGAGAGGCCAGCGAAACGATCTGGAACTGGTTGGCGCCATCGACTTGCTGCAACGCAGTCGTGACCTGCTTAACCTTGTTCAGGAACGGCGTGCTGAATATGTCCCCGCGCTCGGCTTCCAGCACGATGCTGACCACGTTCGACCCGCCAAACGCGTGCTTGTACTGTTCATGCACCTGGATATAGGGGTGGCTGCGCGGCAGCAGGTCTTCAAAGACCGTCCTGACCTCCACTTTCGTCGCAATCGCCAGCATCGCGGCAGTCACGAGGAAGAATATCCCCGCGACCCAGGCGCGTCGGTTGATGCAGGACTCGACAAAGCGTTCGAGCCTGCTGTCCAGCATTCTTTTCATGTCTTCCTCCAAATACTCTGTTTGGCGCCTTACAGGGCGCCTGCG
The DNA here is from genome assembly GCF_019602855.1 of Cupriavidus pinatubonensis. Classification (GTDB taxonomy): domain Bacteria; phylum Pseudomonadota; class Gammaproteobacteria; order Burkholderiales; family Burkholderiaceae; genus Cupriavidus; species Cupriavidus pinatubonensis. The sequence goes on along the minus strand of NZ_CP080766.1, from coordinate 2,258,615 downwards.
TCTTTGGCGCCGAGCCGCGATCCGGCGACGTAGTACTTGCCGTTCTGCCCCCGCACCCCGGTGTACCAGCCCCGATCCTCGGGGGCGAGACGCGTCTGCCGCCATTTGACCGGGTCGCTCCCCGCCTCGCCGCCTATGAGCACCACGCCTTTGTCGCCCACGGCGATCCATCGCTTGCCATCCCAGGCCACATCGAAGAGATCCTCATCCGTGGTCGCTTGCGCCGGCTTCCAGGTCGCGCCGCCGTCGTCGCTGACCAGCACAGTTCCGTGAAGGCCGACCGCCACGGCCTGTCCCGCCTCGTTGAAGCGCACCGACATCAGGCTGTGTTTGACGGGGCTAGCGACGCTGGTCCAGCTGTCGCCGGCGTCCGTGGTGATACGGATGCGCCCGAATTCGCCCACGATGGATCCGCGCCGGCCCTGGATCGCGATGCCGTTCCAGGCGGCATCCTCGCCCTGCCCGACCGATTCCCAGCGTTTCCCGTAGTCGCGCGAGCGCATCAGCACGCCGCCGCTGCCGACCGCCCAGGCACTTCCGTCCTGGCTGGCCTGCACGCGCATCAGCTTGTTGCCGAAGGCCGATTTCGGCGTTTGCGCCGCCGTCCAGCTATGCCCCCCGTCGTCCGTGGTGAAGACCACGCCTTCGTTGCCGACCGCGACGGCGCGACGGCTGTCCCACGCGGCGATGTCCTGCAGCGCTTCATTGCCAGGGACGACCTGCCTGCGCCAGTTGGTACCGGCGTCCGCGCTATAAAGAATCTTGGCGTTGGAACCGGCGGCCCACAGCCCGCCGTCGGGCAGCGTGGCAATGCCGTAGAAGACGTCCCCCCGCTCGATGAGCGGCTGTTCTACCGTGCTCCCGACCGGCTTTGGCTTGACGAACAAGCCGGCATACAGCAGCGCGCCGATGATGACGATCGGCATGCCGGACAGGATGATGCGTTTGATTCGTTCCATGATTCACTGCTTCATCGTGAGGACTTCGACGGAAAAATGCCGCTGCGGATGGCATGCGGACCGAACGCAAGGCGAACAGGGTCCTGCCGGCGAGCAGCACATTGGCTTAGGGCGCAGGCCACCCTGCAGGGAGGTTCTGCGTCGTTTCTGCTTGACTTGGCGAAGGCCTGCAGGATTGCCGCGCGCGCGGTCGCGGCATGCCTTCGTGAAGGCGCTTAGGCGGGATCAGGCGCCGATATGGCGACCGGCCGGATGGATGGATGGCATAAACATGACGTCTCCTGCGGACGCGCGGTGCAAACAATGCACCAGCATTTCGCTTTGTTTTGAATGGATAGGCAGCCCTTGCGGAACCCGCCGTAGCGGCTTGGCGCGAGCCTTAGCCAGTCGCAGCTCGGCTGGCTGCTTTCATTGCCTTCTCCAGCTCTTCATGCAGGATGCCTGGATTCGGATGCGGGGCGAACTGGATCAGCGGTTCCACCTCCCAGTGCTCCAGGAGGCCGGCACGGTTGTATGGCTCATTGGCGATGAACGCTTCCGCCTGCTCCCGCTCCTCGCAGTCCAGCACAAGGAACAGGCCGCGGGGAAGCCCGTCTTCTCCGCACAGAGCGCCCGCACAGACGATGCCCGGAAGCGCGGAGATGACATGGCGAATATGCTCCGGCCGGACTTTCAGCCGTGCTTCCCCCACGCCTGGGCGGAAATAACCGCGAACGATGTATGACATGGTGACTCCTTTCCTCCTGTCCGCGAATATCAGCCCGGCATGTGGCCGTCGTACGCACGTTGCAGCAACGCGCGGATCGGCGCCAGTTCGAACGGGCGCGGATTGGGATACGGGCTGGCCACCACCAGGTCCGCCGCGCGGTCCAGGCCGTCGGCCGGCATGCCGATCTCGCGCAGCGAGCGCGGCGCCCCGAGTGCAGAACCGAGCTGCCACATTCCCGCCGGCGCGGCATCGCGCCCCAGCGCGCGCGCGATGCGCACCATGGCCTGCGGCGCCGAGGCCGCGTTGTAGGCCATCGCATAAGGCAGGATGACGGTGTGGACTTCCGCGTGCGGCAGGTTGAAGCTGCCGCCCAGCGTATGGCACAGCTTGTGGTGCAAGCCCATCTGCAGATTGCCCAGGACGGTGCCGCACAGCCATGCGCCATACAACGCATCGCTGCGGGCGCCCAGGTCCTGTGGCGCTTCGCGCAGGCGCGGTAGCGCCATGGCCAGGGCGCGGATGCCCTCTTCCGCCATCATGCTGAAGACCGGGTTGCCATCTGGCGCGTACAGCGCTTCCGCGGCATGCGCCATGGCGTTCATACCGCTGGTCATGCTGAGCGGGGCTGGCAGCGTGAGCGTCAGTTCGGGATCGTAGACCACGGCACGCGGCATGACCCGCCAGTCTCGTCCGGTCTTCTTGATCGACGCTTCCGTGATGCCATACAGCGGCGTCATCTCGGAGCCGGCATAGGTCGTCGGCAAAGCGATGATCGGCAGGCCGGACTCCAGCGCAATGGCCTTCGCCAGGCCGATGGTCGAGCCGCCTCCCACCGCGATACAGCCGTCCGCGCCGAGTCCCGCCGCAGTGGCCACCGCCGCCCGCGCGACCTCGGCCGGCACATGCATCACGGCCTTGCTGTACACGCCAACCGAGCGGTCGCCCAGCAATCCGGCAACCTCGCGGCCGAGCGCGGCCTGTTCCGGCGTGGTCAGGACCAGCACCCGTGCGATCCCCAGATGCCCGAGTTCACGCGGCAGTGAACGGCGGGCCCCGGGACCAAAGACCACGCGCGATGCGCGCGTTTCGTGGACAAACGGCTCCATGCGGACAACTCCCGTTTCAGTCTGCTTGCGGCGCGCAACGCGCCATTGCAATGTTTGCGAACGTAAGCTCGGTGTCACGGATCGCGTGCTCGCACCCCGGCTCCACCACCAGCCTGACGTCAGCGCCCGCGGTACGGAACAGCCGGGCGGATTCCTGCACGCTGTCCAGTGGCACATGCGGATCCTGCGCACAGGTGGAAAGCAGCACCGGCATCGTTCGCAGGCGCGCCGGCACCACTTGCCTGGGCATCTGCGGTGGTCCGATCAGCCCGCCCGTGAAGGCGATCAGCGCGCCATAGCGCCGGTCCTGGCGCCAGACGAATTCGCTGCAAAGACAGGCTCCCTGCGAGAAACCGATCAACACTTGCGACTCGTACGGGAAGCCCAGCGTCACCAGCTCGCGGGACAGCACCTCCAGGCGCTCTAGCGCTTGTGAGAGCTGGGGTTCGTTCCGTGACAACGGCTCGATGAAACGCTCCGGATACCAGGTGCCGTCTGCCGCGGCGGGAGCAAACCAGGCGATGTCAGACCGCCCGCAGCGGTCCGCGACCATCTCCTTCATCAGTGCAGGCGACTGGCCGCGGCCATGCACCAGGATTGCCGCCATGGCCGCGTCCCGTGGCGGCGCACCAAACACGCTCAGTGGCGCAGCGAGGTGTGGGTTGAGTTCTGGCATACAGTTCCTGCCGTATCAGGCATTCGTTCAAGCCACGACACAGGATGGGGTGGCCCGTCGAGGGGTTCAGTACTTCAGCGTTTCCAGCGAGCGCAGGATGCTTTCGCGCTGGCTGGCGAACTGCGGCGCAACCTGCACCTCGGCGCCAAGCGTTTCGTACGGTTCGTCGATCAGGAAAGCGTGAGGCTTGGACACCGTAGCCTCGAACAGGGCCCCGCTCGGGGTGCGTACGTAGATCGACTCGAAATACCCGCGATCCTTGCGTTCCGACGTGTCGGTGAAGCCAAGGCCCTCAAGCCTGCGCTTGAAGTAGTCCTGCGCAGCATGGTCGTCGACCTGGAACGCACAGTGGTGGACCGTGCCGGAGCCATAGGTCCAGCTAGCCTGCGGCATGGCCGTTTCCAATGCATAGTCCACAAACTTACCGGAGCCGCCCTCCCCGAATGCATAGCGCGCGTACTTGCCGTCGCGCGCCACTTCACGCGCCGACCAGCCGGCATCCATGAATTCCTGCGACGGCTCCATCTCGCGCACATTCACCGCGATGGTGTGAAGCCCGCGGATCGCCAGCTCGGCAGGAACTTCGCCGTTGGAATACGGTTTGCGTGCATCATCGGCGATACCGATCAGCTCGTACTCGATGCCGCAAGGATGCGCGAACGCCAGCACCTGCTCGCCGAACCGCTCGGAACGGCGGACTTCGAAACCGTGGTCGCGCAGGCGCTTGTCCCAGAACGGAATGGCGGACGCGGGCACCGAGAGCGCCAGGCTGCCGATCTGACCCGTACCGCGCGTGCCCTTGCGGCCGAAATGGGCCACCGGGAAGCAGGTGATCAGCGTGCTTTCTTCGCCGACATCATTGCCGTAGTAGAGGTGGTAGAACGGCGTGCCGCCGTCATAGATCAAAGTCTTCTTGACGCTCTTGAGAGAGAGCACCTTGGTATGGAAGTCATAGTCTTCCTGGGCTGTGCCAACGCTCAGCGTGATGTGGTGATGGCGCTGGATGGATGGTGTAGCTTGGGTCATGATTGTCTCCAATGGTTTGTTGTGCCCCGCTGGCACGATGCCCGTCGCGGGCCTCGCGCCGTCGTCCTGGCTCAGGTGGGCGAAAGCGCGCCCGTCATGGCGTCATCCACCAGGCTCCAGATAAATCGGCCGGATGGGTCGCGCTGTTCTTCGGCGATATGCGCGATCAGTCCTGCAGCCCGGCTCAGCACGGCAAAACCGCGCATCAGCGCCGCGGGAATGCCGATATCGCCGAGGATGGCGGCAATCGCGCCGGTGGCATTGATGGTGATGTGGCGTCCCGCGGCCTCGTCCACTTCGGTGGCAAGCCATGCCAGCGCGGCGCATCGTTGACCATACGTACCGAGTTCGCGCGCCAGGTCCAGCAGCGCGATCGCGCGCGGATCGTCCGGCCGGTGCAGGTGATGGCCGAATCCCGGCACCGCGCGGCGGCCGGCGCGAAATTCGCTGGCAATGCGTTTCGCTTCGGCAAGCCCGTCTGCGCCCGCCGCCACGATGCGGTCGAGCAAGGCAGCGGCCGGCTCCATGGTCCCGACAAACTGGCTGGCAACGGCGAGCAGGCCGGCCGCGACGCCGGCCTGCAGGTTCTCCGGCGAGCTTGCGTAGATCATGCGCGAAGCAATCGCGCTTGGCGTCATGCCATGTTCCATGAGGGTGACCAGCACGGCTTCGACGATTTGCCGTTCCGCCGGCGACGGCGCCCTGCCGAACGTCTGCTTCATGAAGACATCGACAAAGCTGGCGCGGCCGAGCAGATCTACTACCAGATCGTCTTCGCCGTAGTAGACCGCGTGCTCCGTGTAGTGGCACAGCTTCGTGCCGGGTGCGGCTTTCGCGTTGGTATTGGCCATCATTGGCTCCGGTGATTCAGAATGATTTCCCGGACGGCAGGCTTCAGTACCTTGCCGACCGCGCTGCGCGGGAGCGCCTCGAACAGGTGGACATGCTTGGGTGTCTTGACAGAACCCAGTTCGCGCTTGACGAGCGCGATCAGATCCTCCGCGTCGACGCTCATGCCCGGATGCAACTGCACCGCGGCGTGTACGGCCTCACCCCACTTGGCATCCGGCACACCGACTACGGAACAATCGGCCACCGCCGGATGCCCGGACAGCACCACCTCGACATCGCTCGGATAGACGTTGAATCCGCCGGTAATGATCACGTCGCGAATGCGGTCTCGCAGGAAGAGATACCCGCGCTCATCCAGCACGCCAGCGTCCCCGGTGCGCAGCCAGCCATCGACGAGGGTCTTGTGGGTCTCTTCCTCTGCCTTCAGGTAGCCGCTCATGACCAGGTCGCCTCGCACGGCGATCTCGCCCTCCTCCCCGGCCGGCAGCGGCTGGCCTTGCTTGTCGACGATGGCCACGCGGGTCAGGATCGACGGCCTGCCGACCGAGGCGAGGTTTTCTCCGGTCATTTCGGACGGTGACAGGAAGGTAATGATCTGCGGCGCCTCGGTCTGGCCGAACGAGGTGCACAGAACCTGGCCGAAGGCCGACTGCGCGTCGCGAATCTGCTCCGGGCGCATCGGCGCGCCGCCGTAAACCAGGTAACGCAAATCCTTCAGCGGACGGGGCGCGTAACGCTGCTCTTCCACTAACGCCAGGATCAGCGTGGGAGGCGCGAAGAACAGGGTCGCCCGGTGCCGCTCCGCCGCATCAAGCAAGGCCGGCGCCTTGCCGTACTCCGGGAAAATCAGAGCGCCACCCGCACCGAGCAAAGGCAGCATATAGGTCGAAGTGCCATGCGTGATCGGCGCAGCTACCAGGTAGCGGTCGTCCGGCGTCAGTGCCAGTTCGTGGATCTGCGTGGCGATATTGGTGTTCCATGCACGCATGGGCTGGATCACGCCCTTGGGTACCCCGGTGGTACCGCCCGTGAACTTGATGGCCTGCGCCTCGCCAAGGTCGACGCCGTGGCGCGAGTACGGCCCCATCATGACGCTTGCGGTATCACCCGAATGGCGCTCGAGCACATCGAGGGCATACAGGCTTGCGGAAATGTCCGCCAGCCGTGCGGCCATCTCGTGATCGGCCAGCACCAGCGAAGGCTCTACGAACGCCACGATGCGCCGCAGTTCCGGATCGCCGTTCCGCGGGTTGAGCGGTACCCATACCTTGCCGGCAGCCAGGATGGCAAGGATGGCCACCAGATGATCGACCGAATTCGCCGCCCCCACGCAAACCCGGCTGCGCGGCTTGGGATCGATCGCAGTCAGCACCGCCGCCCGCCTCAGTACGACGTCAGCCAGTTCGCCAAAGGTCAGGTTGCCCGTGGGGCTGATGATTGCGACCCGGTCTTGGTGCCGGCGCGCTGCTCGCCACAGGAAGTCGATGGGGTACATGCTCAGTGATCTCCGGATATCGATAAGTCGTGCGATGCGAACGGAATAGTCACCGCCGCGATGACAGCACTATAGGACTTTGTTCGAATATTCGAATATTAGTAGAAACCCTGTGGCTTGCGCTATCATGTCGGCTGTTACCGGAATCGGCGCCAGCACGGCAAAACCCATGGAAAACGAGATCGACGTCTACCCGCCCTCGCTTGCGGCCACGCCACCGCGACACCTGGATCTGGCCCGTACGTTGATGCAGGAGATCGTCAACGGGCGTCCGCGCATCGGCGAATTCCTTCCGACGGAAGCGGAGCTGTGCGAGCAGTGGAATCTGAGCCGCTACGCCGTGCGGCAGGCCATTCAGAAGCTAACAAGCCTCGGCATGGTCAGCCGTCAGGCCGGTGTGGGCACGCGGGTCATCTCGGACCGGCCGCGGGAACGCTATATGCAGGTCATGGACTCGCCGGCCGACCTGGCTGGCTATGCCAAGGGCACGACGCTGCGAACGTCTTCCTGCGAGCGGATCCAGGCGGATCCGGCCCAGGCCAGACTGCTGCGCAGCGACGTGGGGGCCGAATGGCTGCATATCGCCGGGATCCGGTATGGGGCGGACGCCAAGCGCGAGCCTATCGCCCTGGTGGACATCTATGTCGACCAGGCCTATAGCAGGTTGCCGGAACTAGGCGCAGTCCTGAGCGTTCCCGTCTATACGATGATCGAGAAGGAATATGGCATCAAGGTGACCCGCGTCGAGCAGGAGTTGCAGGGGCTGTTGATCGCCGATGCACAGGCCGAACTGCTGCAGGTCGAAGACCGCTCCGCCGGATTGCGCATCATCCGCACGTACTTTCTCCGCGACAAGGTTATCGCTGTCACCACTGGCGTCCATCCGGCAAGCCGGTTCAGCTATTTGATGAGCTACCAGCTGACCCAGGATGTCAGGTAATCACTACTCCCAAACATTGGCGGATGCGACAGCGTGGTTTTGCTTGGGGCAACCATCACGATGGACGCTACGGCGTACTCGCCCCCCCGGAACTGGCCATCAACATGGGCGACACCGTTGTCTGGGTCAATAACGATCCATTCCCCCATACGGTGACGTCCCACGCCGGCCGGTTCGACTCGAAGAGCATTGCGCCGGGAGAATCTTGGCGATACAAGGCAACCCGGAAAGGGGAATATCCCTGCATCTGCACGTTCCGTCCGACGATGAAGGGGATGTTGCGGGTCAAGTAGAAGACGGCCATGGCGCCCCGAAAGCCTGCGGACCGCGGACGCTGGCCGCCGTTCTGGCTCAGGGTTGCGTCAGGAGCCTGTCGTCCGCCGTTGACGATAGACGGTCACGCCGCCCTCTTCGCGCGCGGCCAGCACATTGCGGGCGCCGCAGATCGGGCAGCGGAACAACGGGCCCTGGCCCTCGTTGACGACAACCACTTCGGTGGACTCCCAGCGGGTTCCGCAGGACTGGTTCTGGCAGGTGTAGTAGATAGGCTTTTTCATTTGGGCGGATCGTAGCACGAGACGACGAGCTTGAAGGATTCGGAAGGCAGTGCCAATGGGCCTGCCTCGACCCTCTCCGCAAGAGCCTCTCTTCACGTCAGGATCGCCGGTGTCACGCCGGCGCGTTAAGCCAGCTCCGTAGCATGGGATAAACGCGGCTTCGCCACACCGGGCCGGAAAACAACCCATAGTGATCACAACCCGGAACGGTGACTTGCGTACACAACCGTCGTTCCAGACCACGGCACAGCGTCTGCGCGGCGTGGGTCTGCCCGGCGCCGGTGATCGTATCGAGCTGCCCTTCAACCGTCAGTAGCCGTGTTGTCCGCATGGCTGCCGGATCCACCGGCATTCCTCCGACGTACCACGACCCACGTGGCAACAGGTGCTCGCGGAAGACGATGCGCATGGTATCGAGCACGAATTCAACCGGCATGTCCATCATCGCCACATACCCCGCTACGGCTGCATGGCGCAGATCTGCCTGCGCCCGGGACCCCGGCCATGGCCCCTGAAGCGCAGCGAACACCATCGCCGAAAGGCGCTCCGGCTGGCCACATGCCAGCGTGGGCAATTGCAGAAAGCCCGGATACACGATACGTCCCGCGCCGCGATATTCGTGCGGCACGGCGCCTGTGCAGTGGGCGAGAAACACTGGCAGCGGCATCATGGCCGCGATGTCGCCGAGTCTGGTCGGGTGAAGCCTTGCATCCAGCGGGCCGCCCATCAGTACCAGCGCCCTCACTTCCGGCGCATCTCCGGATGCCAGGCGAGAAACGGCCGCAATGCACGGAATGGTCGCCTGGCAGATCGCCACCACATCAAGGCGCGCCGGATCGAGCAGCGTCATGAACTGCTCGAGCAGCAATACGCAGTCTGCCAGGCCGAAGTGGCCGGCTTCGCGCGGTACGTCCCGTGCATCAATCCAGTCGGTGACATAGACGTCCGCGTCAAGCAGCATGGATTCGATGGCGTCGCGAACCACGACTGCCCGGTGCCCGGCAAGCGGTGCGCACAACATCCGGCGTACGCCGTGACCGTCGCCCACCGAGAAGCGCAGCAAACGGCAGAACGGGGTCTCGGCAACGACGGTCATTGTCACCGGCACGTGTTTGCCGTCCTGGCAGACAGTGTCCAGATGGTATGACGGCGGCCCGAACTGGCGCATCGACCTCTGGAACAGTTCGTAGGCGTAGGCGAACTGCGCGCCGCACATGGCCGACAAGAATGACCCCATCGGCGCCCACGCCGCCGCCGCCGAAAAGTTATCCAGACTGCCCATTGAGGAATTCATGCTGTGGCTGCCAGAGGGAATCCGGCCGCTAATCTGTTTGTGTCGGATGCCGTCGACCATTACGCGAAAGTGCCTTGGTGTCTCCAGGCATCTCATTGAAGTGGTCGCGCCTGACATCAAGATAATCCACAGATGCGGCCCCGCGTGCGGCAACGCAATATCGTTCCGAGCGACTGCGTTTCGCCCCACTTCTCCTCGCCGAGTCAGCCTCGACGGCGCTGACAGCAAGGGCGCTATGGGCCCCTTCCCGCTTGCGCTGCAGCGAAATGGCGAACAAACCATGCGGCTGCAAGCTTTGCCGCCCGGCTCCTCGAACATGTGGGTCGCCCCAGGCACCACATCCAGCCGCTTCTCACAAGAGATCCACGCCGCTGCGCGGGCGCTGAGGTTGACAACGACAGGATCGGCTTCCCCCTACGATCATCCGCAGCGGAGAAGCCAGGCGGCAGAGCGCGTCAACACCGGCCAGTTCAACACGTCCGCCTCTGGACACCACGGCGTCGATACGTGTTCGTCTGCACTGTCAGGGAAACCTGACAAGGCGCGCGGCAAGCCTGACAGCAGGCTCAGCCCAGCCTGATTTCGAAATGCACGGTCAATGACGATACTGGGCACATGAGCGCGCACAATCATTAAGGCAGGTCGGCAGCTAGCTGGGCATGAGCCTGAAAACCGAGAGCCGGACGCTGTCCCGCTTCCAGCAGGAGGGACTGAATCGGGTACAGGGCAAACATATCGAACGCCTGGATCGAGCTGCCCTATCTGCGATAGGTACATGCCTTCACACGTCCGATGCCGATCGGAGGGGAAAGCGCAATGCAGGCAAACGAGCTGAAACTTGCTGCCGGGGAAGGTCAGGGATCCGAGCCGCTGATTTTCAAACCCCTCGGCATCGATACCTGGCAGGAGCATGTCATCTATCTACACCCGGACTGCCCCGTGTGCCGCGCCGAAGGCTTTACCGCGCAAGCACGGGTGCAGGTGCGGATCGGCGAGGCAAGCCTCATTGCCACGCTGAACCTGGTCGGTGCGCCATTGCTCGATACCGGAGAGGCAAGCCTTTCGGCCAGCGCTGCACAGGCACTGGAGGCTCGCGCCGGCGATGTCGTGGCCGTCAGTCACGCGCCGGCCCTGGAATCCGTACGCGCCTTGCGTGCGAAGATCTACGGCCGCCGGCTCGACGGCGCCCAGATCGATTCCATCATCAGCGATATCTCGGCGGGGCGGTACCCGGATGTGTATATCTCCGCGTTCCTTGCCGCATGTGCAGATGGCCGCATGAACCGGCGGGAAACCGTGGACCTCACACGTGCCATGGTGCACTCGGGCGAGCGGCTGTCATGGAGCCACGCCGTCGTTGCCGACAAGCACTGCGTCGGCGGCCTGCCCGGCAACCGGACCACACCCATTGTCGTGGCAATAGCGGCGGCAGGAGGCCTGGTCTTGCCGAAGACGTCTTCCCGGGCGATCACCTCTCCAGCCGGTACCGCAGACACGATGGAGACATTGACCCGCGTGGCGCTCAGTGCGGCGGAACTGCGCCACGTCGTGGAGCGAGTCGGGGCGTCGCTGGTCTGGGGTGGCGCACTGAACCTGAGTCCCGCCGACGATATCCTGATCCGCGTGGAACGCGCGCTTGATATCGACAGCGACGCGCAGCTTGTTGCCTCCATCCTGTCCAAGAAGGTTGCGGCAGGCTCGACGCACATCCTGATCGATGTGCCGGTTGGTCCCACAGCCAAGGTGCGCGAGGACAGGGACCTGGAGCGGCTCGAAGCCGCGATGCGGCATGTGGCGGGGGCGTTCGGCCTGCACATCCTCATGGTTCGGACCGACGGCACCCAGCCGCTTGGCAGGGGCATTGGCCCCGCGCTGGAGGCGCGAGACATCCTGGCGGTACTCCAGCGCACGGTGGCGGCGCCGCCCGACCTGCGCGAGCGCTCGGTCATGCTCGCCGGCGCGCTGCTGGAGTTCTGTGGCGCGGCACCCAGGGGCGCTGGCGAAAAAGCCGCTGGCCAGCTACTCGACAGTGGCGCGGCCTGGCGCAAGTTCCAGGCGATTTGCGAAGCGCAGGGCGGCTTGCGCGTGCCGGGCGAAGCCATTTTTCGCCGCGACATCGTCGCTCCCCACGCGGGGAGGGTAATCGCCATCGACAACCGCCACATTGCCCGCACCGCAAAGCTGGCCGGCGCCCCGATGCGGCAGGTCGCGGGCCTTGAGATGCGGGTACGGGTCAACGACGAAGTCCGGGCCGGTCAACCACTGTTCACGGTCCATGCCCAGGCCTCCGGCGAACTGGACTACTCGTGCAGCTACGCGCTGGCGCACCCTGCGGTCTCTATCGAGCCGCACTGAACGCCGCAGCCGGCTTCGTCCGACATGTACATGCTCTCGTTTCCGCTGTAAGTCGATATCAACGTCGTGCCTTCACCTTGGATCCATGAAGCTTGCGGGGCCGGCAGGCACTGAAGCCGCCAGGCGCATGAGGTTGTACGGCTCCACGCGGATCAATCCGCCACGTGGGCTGTCGATGTCGGCAATCAGCGCGAACGAAACGCCAACCACCATGGGCAATACCAGCAGCAGGTAGCGCGCCGATTCGGCCTTGCGCAGGCCGTATCCCACCAGGGCATTGCTGCACACCGCCACGACCAGCATCAGCATCCAGGCAGAGTTCGGGATCCGGTTCCACCACGACGACTGGGTGTAGCCTTCCGCATTCAGGACCTCATTCATCCCCGCCACAGTCAGACCCACGATAACGTTCGGATTGGCTGCGGCGTTGCGTTCCACCACCGCCCACAGCCTGGCATGCAAAGCCGCTGTCGCGACGTCAGTCTTCTTCAGGCTGGCCGCATCATGGTTCGTATAGAAGTCCAGCCGACACCGGAGGTACTCGCGAAGCAGCGCGCGCGCAGCCTCCGCATCGGCCGCCGGCAACAGTCCCGCGCGGACATACTCCGTACCGATGGCGTTTGCCTCTGCCTCTTCGTAAAGCTTGCGCTGGTCGTAGCGGCTGACCGCCATGGCAAAGCAGAAGCCGATCAGCAAACCGAGCAGCGTGAGCACGGCGGCCTGAATCACGCCTACGTCCTGCCGCGCATCGGCAGATGGACTCCTTGGACCGCGGATGGCCTTGGCGCCGATCCTCTCAGCCAGCCATAACAGGCCGAAGGTGACGACGAAAACCAGAACGGGGTAGTCCTTGATGGTGGTATCCATGGTTTGTTCGTCGTTATTCACTCTGCGTAAATGCGCGGATGCGCCGACGGGCAGATGATCGTCGGACAGTCCGTAAAGACACCCCTGCCGCAGTGCGCATGGCAAGAAGGGCCTCCGCCCTTCCAAATGACATGGGTCTTCACACAGCGTAGGAGAGCGCAGAAGGCGGCCGTTGACGCAGCGCAAGCCCGGCAAAGCGGGCTAGAAGCGGAACGCGAGCGACAGCATCACGACCTGAGCTTCGGCGCCGGGATTGAACCAGTAGACGCCCGCCGTACAGTTACGCACGGTCAACTGGACGAGCCCTCCGGGCCGGATGTCCCTGTCGCCGCCATAGATCCGTGTGCGCTGCATGACGATACCGAGCCGTATCCACTCGACGGGTCGATAGGCCAGTTCGCTCCAGGCATAGAGATAGCCGGAACGGCCAGCATGGGCAGGCAGGTACTCCGCTTCCAGGTAATAGTCCAGCTTGCCCGCGGCTACGCTCGCCTCGAGGCCGGCGATGGGTCCGTGTGCCTCCCCGGCGACCGCGCCGATAATGGGCGTGGCGCTCACACGAAGCTTTTCGCCTCCCGAGAACGTCCAGCCAATGAATGCCGACTGCGAATGCATGGCTTCATAGTTGGCCCTCGCCTCGAGGTGAAGCTGGCCGTGGTCTGCACTGAATATGCCGCTGGCGTAGCTCGCGCCCTCGCGAGGCATGTTCCAGTAGGCCGCTGCGGAGTAGGTCCACGGATCAGGCGTATCCCAACCGCTAGCCAGCCCGGGAGATGGGCCTGGCGTCTGGGCCCGTAATGCTGCCGCGGCGAACAGGGCCAGCAGCGGCAGTGGGGAGGTCCGCACTTCAGCCGCCCAGCGCGATGATCGCAATGGTCAGGGCCACGCCCAGAGCCGTCATGCCCAATCCGGCCGGCATGGCCCCGAACCCTGCGTAATGACCGAGCGCCGCGCCGCCAAAAAACAGCATGCCAAGCGTCAACACACGCGAAACCAGCAACGCACTCGGCACATCGCTCATCAGCACGAAAGGCAGTGCCACGGGAAACGTGCTCAACACCACGATGCAGAAGATGTGCACGGCCCCGCGCAGGTCGGCCCAATACAGCCGCGGGCGCGCCGGCAGGCCAGCGGCGGCCAGCCTCGCGCGAATGGCGTCCAGCTCCGCGTCTGCTACCAGTGCCTTCATGCCCGGTGGAAGCGCGTCGCGAATGAGGCGGATGCCGGTCGGCCGGTCGGACGCATGCTTGATGGCCATGGCGAGCGTAAGCCGCTGCCCTCTTCCGGCGATCGTCCGTACGAGATACATGACTGCATCCACCAGCCCCCACGCCAGGTTGCAGCCCAGCGCGGCATGCAGCATGGTCCTGCTCGCGCCGGCGCCGGCACTCGCCGACGAGACCGCGCCGACAAACGTCAGGGCCATGAACAAACCAAAGCACATCTCGGAAACGCGGTCCACCACATCGAGCACCGCGCCCCGGCTTTCGCCCCGGTCTGCCAGTACCTCCACCCTGCCGACCGTGCTGGCTGCGCCCGGACTGGAATCAGGAGGCCGCACCGCCATGTCCGCCTGCCTTGACCAGCAATACGGGCAAGCTGCCGTGGCGCAGCAGGCTTTCCGCGACGCTACCCATCAATACCCGACCGATGCCCGAGCGGCCATGCGTACCCGCTACCACGATCTGGGCGCCGCGCTCTTCGGCAATCTGCTGAACCTGCTTGCCGAGATCGCCAAGCTCGAGGATCTGGTCGACGAGGATTGCCTGGCTGCGCACCTGCTGCGCTTCGGCTTTCGCCTGCGCCTCGGCCAGAAGCTTGTGCCCTGCCCGGACCAGACCTGCACGCACGTCCGGCTCTTCGTATCCGCCATCGACGATATGCACGATGTCCAGCTCGGCACCGCTCGCCGCGGCCAGCCCAATAGCTTCCGCCAGGCCAAGATCGCCGCACTGGCTTCCGTCTATCGCCACCAGAATCCTTGTGTACATTGCCTTCTCCTGCTGCATGCCCGAACCGCAAGGCGCCATCGCCGGGACATTCACCGGTCCAATATCCGGATCCGGATTTCAATGCGAGAACAATACGGGCACCGTCATGGAAGACAGCAGCGTGCGCGTGACGCCTCCGAGCACAAGCTCCCGCATGCGCCCATGGCCGTATGCACCCATCACGATCAGGTCAGCATCGAAATCGGCGGCACGGGACAACAGCAATTCCCCGATGGTCAGGTCGGAACCGCCCGGGCCGTGCTCGACCTCCACCGTCACACCGTGTCGTTCCAGGACGCGCACCGCATGGGCGACCGGCGTGGCGTCCGGACGTGCTTCCTTGGCAGCAGTCTGGGCGCACAGTATGCGTGCCGTCGCTCCGCCAATGAGCGGCAGCGCATCATGCAAGGCCCGTGCCGCTTCGCGGCTGCCATTCCATGCCACCATCACCCGCGCCCCTGTTGTCTTGAACTGCCCGTCACACGGAACGACGAGTACCGGCCGTCCGCTTTCCAGCAGCAACGCTTCGAGCACCTGCGTGGCAAGCGGGCCTTCTTCGCCATTGGCGTCATACTGGCCCGCGACGATCAGGCCGGCTTCGCGCGACTCCCGCAGCACCGTGGAAAGGACGTCGTGCTCCGCTGCCCGCCATTCCACGCCAGCGCCAAGATCCTTTGTCGTTTCCAGGAACTGATGACGAGTACGCTCCCCGATCAACCGGCGCCGCTGCCTGTCCCTTTCGATATAGTCGGCGGCGTTGTCCATCAGGTAGAACCATGCGGGATCGGGAATGAAGCTGCCCAGGAGGCCGATCAACGGACAATCATGGGAACTCGCCAGCTGGGTCGCCAGCGCCAGCCGGGTTGTCATATGCCTGCTGCGATCCAGATGCACCAGAATGCTGCTGTAGTTCATGCTCGTTCCTTATCCTGAGGGTCGAACGACAATCAAAGGCCCTGGCCTGCAAAACGGTGAGCCGTACCCCGCGACTTCTATCGCATAGACAGTTACCGATGCAGCGGCCCTTCCTTGTGTGGCACCGCCATCTGACGACTACCTGCTTTATCAAAAGTAGGTGCTGAAGCGGTGATCGCCTTGCGGTAGAGCAACTTCGATCGATGTTTCGCCATGGTGACGTCTGATCAAGACCTAGAAGACTTCAGGTGCGGTCCACGTTGCACCACCCGTCCACAGCTCATTGATCTGCCGCAACCGGGCCTGGAAGCTTTGTCATAGCCTGTATCCAAAGTCGAAGCATTCGGAGGCAGCGCTCCTTGTTGCCTTTTCGATTCCCGAGTATTGCGATGACCACGGCCTCTATGTCTGTCACGCCTGCGACGGTTTCACGGCTGCATTCCGGCGGCCGCGCTTTGTTTTCGAAAACCTGACGAAGGAGGCATCATGAACGCGACGATGCGTGCAATGGTTTTCGACGGCGGGAGTCCAATCCTAGCTGACCGCCGGGTGCCAGTGCCGGTCCCGGGAGCCGGTGAAGTGCGAATCCGCGTGGCGGCGTGCGGCGTGTGCCGTACGGACCTGCATGTGGTGGATGGAGACCTCTCCTCGCCCAAGCCCGCGCTGATCCCGGGCCATGAAATCGTTGGTCGCGTCGATGCGCTCGGCGCCGGTGTCGTTGGACTGTCAATCGGCGCGCGGGTCGGCGTGCCATGGCTGGGGCACACCTGCGGGCAGTGCCGCTTCTGCCTGAGCGGGCGGGAGAACCTTTGCGATGCACCCCAGTTCCACGGCTATACCCGTGACGGCGGATATGCCGAGTACGTGGTCGCCGATGCCAGCTATTGCTTTCGCATTCCCGAAACGTATGACGACGAGCATGCAGCGCCGCTGCTCTGCGCCGGCCTCATCGGCTTCCGGACACTGCGCTCGGCTGGGGATGCACAACGTATCGGCATCTACGGATTTGGCGCCGCCGCACATATCGTGACGCAAATCGCGGTGGCGCAAGGCCGGACCGTCTACGCCTTCACGCGGCCCGGGGACCAAGCCGCCCAGACTTTGGCCACGGATGTCGGGGCTGCCTGGGCGGGCAGCAGTCAGGACAAGGCACCCGCCACGTTGGACGCTGCCTTGATCTTTGCCCCCGACGGCGCCCTCGTGCCTGCAGCGCTGGCGGCTGTCGACAAGGGTGGCACTGTGGTCTGCGGGGGCATTCACATGAGCGACATTCCTTCCTTCCCGTATCGACTGTTATGGGAGGAACGGCGGATCGTCTCCGTAGCGAACCTGACGCGTGCCGACGGCCACGGCCTGATGGAAGCGGCAGCCACGTGGCCATTGCATATTCGTACCACGTCCTATCCTCTTTCCAGTGCCAATGCGGCGTTGGATGACCTGCGCGCTGGCCGTCTGGCCGGGGCGGCGGTGCTCCGCGTGTGACGGCTTCTTCCGACTGGATTGGCCGCGGCTTTCAGGTACTCGGGTGGGGATCCCCGACCATCGCCGCCTGGCCATGCGCTTGGCGCGGCATGATCGTGTTACGACCAGCAGCCTTTGCCTGGTAGAGACGGCGGTCGGCCTGGCGCAGAAGCTGTTCAGAAGATTCCGCGCGAGCATTCTTGCCGTCAAAAGTCGCCACCCCAATACTCACGCTCAGCGGAACAGGCCGCGCGCCCATACTTGTCAACTCCGTTGCCATCACTGCTGCGCGAATGTTCTCCGCAATCCTGATTGCCCCGTTCATGTCCGTGCTTGTCAGCAACACAGAGAACTCTTCGCCACCATAACGGCCAACGAAATCTCCCGGGCGACGGATATTCTTGGTAATGCATTGCGCAATCGCCTTTAGCGCTTCATCACCAATAGCATGGCCGTGCCGGTCATTGAGCGCTTTGAAGTTGTCGGCATCGAGCATCAGTACGGACAGGTTCCTGCCGTCCCGGCTGGCCCGCTTCCACTCTGTCTCCAGCGTCGAACTCAGGACGCGGCGGTTGCCGACCCCGGTCAGGCTATCCGCCGTAGCAAGCAGGTGAAGCCGGTTCTCCATTTCGAGCCGCTTCCGGAACAGCCTCGCAAACATCACCGACATCCAGATAATCAGCACATCAAGCACCGTCACAACGCCACCGATAGCCCAGGCACGCTGCGTCCATTGCGCGTAGATGTCCTGGATTGCGAGGCCCACAACAATGATCAATGGATACTTTCCGATACGCCTGAAACTGTAGAGGCGCTGCGCGCCATCCAGCGTCGCGGTGCCAATGTAGGAACCATTGTCGGACTGGATGAGCGGCTCGAACGACGGGGCACCGGCAATGCTCTGACCGATATCCTCACGCTTGTAGGGACGCCGCATCAGTACCGTTCCGTCGCCAGACGCATTTCATAAAGGGCGACTGCGGCAACGCATGCCATGGTCACGGCGGCAACACTCGCCCCCACAATGAACAACGGCGGGCCTCACTCAAAGCATGGTCTTATAAAACAGGGGGTCATTTTGCGTGGAAGGGGCTTTTAAGGCATCGGACAGGGAAACTCCGCCAAAAAAATGCCGTTATGCAACATAGGCATCCCGCAGCAAGCGAGTGACAAAGCACACAGCTGGAGCCAGGCAGGCATCACATGGATAGGTAAATCTGGCCGCCAAAGCCGATAGCCCTTGGCAACCACATTGCGGCGCGGCTCGCGTTTCGTGCTCAGTGCGATGGCCAACATTCCGTGCGCCGCGGCATTCGAACGCCGGCTTGTTGACCCGGAATGATATTGATAGGCTCCATTGGCGTGCTTGGGCGAAATGTAGGTCGTAATCCGGAAGTCCCCCCAAGCGGGATGCTATCGATGGGGAAATCGAGATGGAAGACGACAAAAGTCCCGAACCGGCGCTGACTCGGCGCGACTTTCTGCGCGCTGCCGGCCTGGGCGCCGCGGCGTTTGGCCTTGGCGGGGCCCACAACGCCCAGGCTGCAGCGCCCGGTACACATAGCGCCGGGCCGTCCACCGCAAGCCATGCGGCAGGCCCGTACAACATTCTTCTTATCGTTGTCGATCAGGAGCGTCGTTTTCGGCCGGGAGAACTGCCGGTGGGCTACAGCCTGCCGGCACATGAACGCTTGATGAAGCGTGGCACGACCTTCCTGAACCACCAGATCAACTCGTGCGTCTGCACGCCGTCGCGGTCTGTACTCTATACGGGCCAGCACATCCAGCAGACGCGGATGTTCGACAACACCAATTTTCCGTGGATCACCAGCATGTCGACCGACATACCGACGCTTGGTGACATGCTTCGCGACGCAGGCTACTACACCGCGTACAAAGGCAAATGGCATCTCACCAAGGAGTTCGAGACCGTTAACAAGCTTGGCACGCCAACGAAGATATTTACCGCGGAAATGGAGGCCTATGGCTTCTCGGACTACATCGGGATTGGCGATATCATCGCCCACACGAGTGGCGGCTACCTGCACGACGGGGTAATTGCCGCCATGGGGACGAGCTGGCTGCGCGGGAAAGGCCGTGATCTTGCGGCCCAGGGCAAGCCATGGTTTCTGGCGATGAACCTCGTCAACCCGCATGACGTGATGTTCTACGACACCGACGCACCCGGAACCAAAGTTCAGGCAACACGCGGCCTTGCGCATGTCGCCCGCGATCCGGCCGACCCGCTATATGCAAAGCAGTGGAATTTCACGCTTCCGGCCAGCCACGCACAGCCGCTCGACGCACCCGGGCGTCCGCCCGCCCACCGGGACTTCCTGCGCTCGCACGACGCTATGGTCGGCGCCATTCCTAACGAGGAGGCGCGCTGGCGGCGGCGCCACAACTATTACCTGAACTGCATGCGCGACGTCGATCGCAATATCGCGTCTGTACTGGCCGAACTCGACGCGGCCGGCCTGACCGACAAGACCATCGTGATCCTGACGTCCGACCACGGCGACATGGATGGGGCCCACCAGCTCCACGCCAAGGGGGCTGTCTCGTATCGCGAGCAGAACAACGTACCGCTGATCATCTCCCATCCGGCCTATCCGGGCGGCAGGCAATGCCGCGCCGTCACCTCGCACCTGGACATCGCGCCGACCCTGGTTGCAATGAGTGGCGTGAATGCCGACAAACGCGCGACGCTGGTCAAGGGCCTTGCAGGCAAGGATTTTTCAGGCCTGCTAAGCGCCCCGGAAAAAGCTGACGCGAATGCGATTCGCGACGGCGCGCTGTTCTGCTACAACATGCTGGCCTACCTCGACGGCGACTTCCTCTACAAGGCCGTGGACTACCTGCAAAAGGGCGGCAAGCCAGACCAGTTCAAGAGCACAGGCGTGCGGCCCGACCTGATGAAGCGCGGCGCCGTGCGTTCGGTGTTCGATGGACGCTACACCTTTGCCCGCTACTTCTCGCCAAAGCAGCATAACCGGCCCAGGACATTGGAGGAACTCGACCAGTTCAATGACGTGGAGTTGTATGACGTGCAGACCGACCCGTTCGAAATGCACAATCTGGCCGCCGACAGCCGATACCGCGAGCTTGTCGTCGCCATGAACGAGAAGCTGAATCGCCTGATCGATGCGGAGGTCGGCGAAGACCGCGGGCAGATGCTTCCTGGCGGCATCGATGCAGGATGGGAAGTCACACCGGAAACCATGGCCGGAGCGTGATGTGTCAGGCGGCCACCGGCGGGAGGGTCGCCTGTCAGGCAAGGAGACGCTGTTCGTCCGTGGCGTATGGACGGTCGAACGTCGGCTCTGCTCAGCATGGGCCGCACGCTCGTTCAATGCGATCGCCCGGCTCCCTCCTTCTTGACGGCTTTGGCAAAGCCCTTGGCTCTCCATTTTGAAACGCTGCAACCAAAGTGCCCGCCAAACCAGCGGGAGAAAGCGCTGAGCGAGCCAAAGCCCAACAGCGTTGCAACCTCCGACAGCGGGCGTTCACGATTCTCGAGGTAACGAGTCGCCAGATCAACGCGCGTCGCGGTGACGATCGCAGAGAACGTCTCGTCATAGTTGGCAAGGCGACGCTGCACGGTGCGGACATCCACGCCCATGTGCTGAGCTACCCGCTCGATCGTGCAGGCACCCGACGGCAATAAGGCAAGAACGAGCCGCCTCACCTTGTCCGAGATGGTCGCGTCGGACTGGGCAAGCATCGTATCGAGGTACTGCTGCACCTGCCTTGCCATGGTCGGATCGTAGGATGGCAGCGGAACTTCCAGATCCGACGCCACGCAGATGATGCCGTCGAACTCCTGGTTGAAGAGGACGGGCATGCCAAACAGACGCAAGTACATCGCCGTGCTGCCCGGCGCTGCGTGGGAAAAGCAGATGCTGCGGGGCCTCCACTTTGGACCGAGGACCAGGGCCAGCACGCGGTACAGAACGCCCACCACCAGGTCGGTGGACTGGCGCAGCGATCCGGCAACGCCCGTCAGCGCTTCCTGCCTGAGCATGACGAGGCCTTCCGCTTCCTCGATACGCATGGCAATCGCTTCATTCTGCAGGCGCAGATAACGGGCCATCGATTCGAGCGCACGACGCAATGTGGGCTCCTGCCGCATGGCAAATGCCAGCGGTCCAAGGTTCGAAAGCTGGCGTGTCTCGGCCATGCGCAAGCCAAAGTCCTGGATTCCTGCAGCGTTCGCCGAGGACTCCAGCAGCCGGCTGACAGCCTGGGCCGGAATGCGGATGTCGGGATCGAGCAGAACGGATCGGCTGATCCGCGCAGCGCGCAATTGCTGGTAAGGATCAAGCCCGACGGCGCGCGCGACTTCGACATAGTTCGTGAGTGCGGCACTGCGCAACTGATAGGCCATCGGCACGTCTCCGTCTCTCGCCCCAGATGTCGTCAATTGTAAAATTGATGCCGTATTTGGTCAAATTCATTCCAGCCAATAATCCAGACTTCAGGGGTCGCGATTGAACGTGTCCAGGGCATGAGCGGCACAAATAAGCGGCACAAAACTTGAGAGGAGTCGACCCATGAAGAATGAGCCCAAGACCAGCGCAACGCCTGTCTGCGATCAGTTGCGGACAAGCGGAACCTGGAACCCCGCCTGGGACCCCATTGCCGAACTGGACCCGATCTGGGCCGAGAAATTCATGGCGATGGGCATGCACCCCGTCCTGCCAGGTGTGCTCGAACCGAAGGTGCTGGAGTTCCTCGCCATTGCGGTGGACGCATCCTGCACGCACATGTACGCGCCCGGCACCCGGCGCCACATCCGCAAGGCCCTCGAACTAGGCGCCACCAAGGAAGAGATTGTCGCTGTGCTGCAAGCGGTCAGCGTGCTGGGGATTCACAGCATCAGTCTGGGTGCGCCGATTCTTCTGGAAGAGATGGCGGCCCTTGAGCAGGAAAAGCGCGTCGCCGACCGGCAAGCCGCCTGAATGCCGCCCAACACCAAGACCTACCCTCAGCCTTCAAACCAAGGAGACAAGCATGCACTTCCTCGATGACTCACTGCTGCCCGAAAACCAGGAAAAGCTCGTGATCCAGGTTGCGCCATATGGGCCGCAATGGCTGCCGGGCGACTCGGACGATATCCCTGTCACCATGGACGAGCAGGTGCAGAAGGCCGTCGATTGTTACAACGCCGGCGCTACGGTGCTGCACGTGCACGTGCGCGAGGCCGATGGCAAAGGCAGCAAGCGCCTGTCCATGTTCAATGAAATGCTGGCACGCCTGCGCGAAGCCGTGCCCGGGATGGTGCTGCAGGTGGGCGGCTCGATCTCGTTTGCGCCGGAAAACGATAACCAGGCAGCAAAGTGGCTGAACGACGATACGCGTCATATGCTGGCCGAACTAAGCCCGCGCCCCGATCAGGTGACTGTGGCCATCAACACCAGCCAGATGAACGTGATGGAACTGATGACCGAAGCGGACGTGGCGGGTACTTCGCTCGCCAATCCCGCCCTCCAGGCCGCGTACCGCGACATGATCGTGCCATCCAATCCGTCCTGGCATGTTGAACACATCAAGCGGCTCGTTGCGAATGGCATCCAGCCCCACTTCATGCTCGGCAACCTGACACAACTGGAAACGGTTGAGCGCCTGATCCGTCGAGGCGTGTACACCGGCCCTCTCGTTCTGAACTACGTGGCGATCGGTGGCGGCGCCGCCGGCCTGCACCCCGCCGACATGGTCGAATTCGCACGCCGTACCCCGGACGGCGCCGTGTTGACGGTGGAGACACTGAACCGGAACGTCGTGCCACTGAACACGATGGCCATCGCGATGGGCCTGCACGTGCGAGTCGGCATTGAAGACACGCTCTACGGGCCGGACGGCAAGCGCGCGACGTCGGTGCAGCAGATCGAAAAGATGGTGAACATCGCTCGCGAACTGAACCGTGAAATCGCCAGCGGCACGGACGCGCACCGGATCTACCAGACCGGCACTCGCTGGAGCAGCACGGAAGAGACGCTGAATCGGCTCGGCATGGTGCCTAACCGGCAGCCGGAGCAGCGTGGTGTGCCACCGCGCAAGGCAGCCTGACCGGCACGACTCGTGCAACCTCGCGGCAACGCACCGCAGGTTGCCCTGGACGCGCCGTTGTGCGCGCCGAAGCAAACAAGTGGAGACAACGATGTCGTGGAAAGACCGCCCCTCTGCCGTGCTCACCGGCCTGCTCGCGATCCACCTGCTGGCGCATATCGACAGAAATATGCTGCTGGGTTTCTCGCCGCAGATCACCACTGACCTGGCGCTCAGCAATGCGCAATATGGCTTCCTGGTTGGCGCAGTCTGGGTGCTCAGCTTTGGCGTCATGGCGTTGTTCATGGGTGCGCTTGCCGACCGGTTCAGCCGTACGCGCGTCATCGCTGCGGGCGTGCTCGTGTGGAGTGCCTGCACATGGGCATCGGGCCATGCGGAAAGCTTCGAGCAAATGGTCATGGCGCGTTTCTTCGTTGCGAGCGGCGAAGCCGCCCTGGTGCCCGCCGCCGTCGGCTTGCTGGCAGAGTTGTTTTCGGAGAAGCGCCGCAGCTCAGCCATGGGTGTGTTCTTCATGGGCATCCCAATGGGAATCGGTTGCAGCTTCCTGCTGGCCGGCACGCTCGGCGCATCGCACGGCTGGCGCAACACCTTCTACGTGCTGGGCGCCATCGGCGTGGGCATTGCCATCGTGCTGGCGTTCCTGAAAGACGAGCGCGATCAACAGGCACATCAGGAGCGCGGCGCGCCTTTCGTGCGACAAGTGGCCAGTATCATGGCCGTCTTGCGCGAACGCCCTTCGCTGCGCCTCATCATCGCCGGCTTCGTGCTCGTACACATGCTCTTCGCCGGGCTCGCGTTCACGCAACTGTGGCTGGCAAGGGAGCGGGGCATGGATGCTACCGGTATCGCCACGAACATCGGCATGCTGCAACTCCTGTTCGGCACGCTTGGCTCCGTGGTGGGTGGTGTGCTGGGCGACCGGTTGGGCCGCCGCCTGCCGGGTTCGCAGGCGACATTGATGGCCCTGCTCGTCGCGCTTTGCTCGGCGCCGATGATTGCCTACCGCTTCGCCGCCCCTGGCTCCGTCATCTTCTATGTCGGGATGTGTGCGGGCTTCTTCCTGCCGCTGGCACTGTATGGTCCTGTGAACGCAGCGATCGTGAGCATGGTTCCGCAGCAGACCCGATCGACCATCTCGGGCTTCTCGATGCTCTGCATCAACGTGTTTGCGATCGCCATCGGCAATCTGGCGGTTGGCTGGGCGATCGACGACTTCGGTGCGCGCGGCATGCCAATGCCCATCACTCATATCTTGCTGGCAACCGACGTACTCGGGATCAGTTCAGCGTTGCTCTTCGCGTTTGCCGCGCGCGCTTCGAGCCGGCAGCACATTTCTGGCAGCACTGTGAAATGGGTGCAATGAGGAACACTGAAGACGGACGATCCGCGACTGCCTCGGATTGTGCGGACATGGTATTACGCGACATCACGCGGCCTATCGGGCGCCGTCTCCTGCCTCGCCTCTAAGCGTATGGAACGGCCGCCTGATGGCCGTTCAATTTCACCAGTGAAATCTTGCATTTCATTAGCGAAACACCCGGTCCCATCCCTCCAAAAAAGTTCCATAAAAATCAAAGAGCTGTGATGACAGCAGGCCTTGGCCTGCTTCTTGCGCTATGCCCCGACCAACCTCCGCTTATTCGACCCAATGGCGGACCACCGCACCCGATTGACCATGAGGGCCACCTGAACCCTGGCCGACCCTTCCTTTGTGCGCTATGAACTACACCCCAATCAAATCCCTGCTGATTGCCAACCGATCCGAAATCGCGATTCGCGTGATGCGGGCCGCCGCCGAGATGAACATCCGCACGGTTGCGATCTATTCGAAGGAAGACCGGCTCGCGCTCCATCGCTTCAAGGCCGATGAAAGCTACCTTGTCGGCGAGGGCAAGAAGCCGCTGGCGGCCTACCTCGATATCGACGACATCTTGCGCATTGCGCGCCAGGCGAAGGTCGACGCCATTCACCCGGGCTACGGCTTCCTCTCGGAGAACCCTGATTTCGCGCAGGCCGTGATGGATGCCGGTATCCGCTGGATCGGCCCGTCGCCCGATGTCATGCGCAAGCTCGGCAACAAGGTCGCGGCGCGCAATGCCGCGATCGAGGCGGGCGTGCCGGTGATGCCGGCCACCGACCCGTTGCCGCAAGATCTGGACGAGTGCAAGCGCCTGGCAGCCGGCATCGGCTATCCGCTAATGCTCAAGGCGAGCTGGGGTGGCGGCGGACGCGGCATGCGTATGCTGGAGAATGAACAGGATCTCGAAACGTTGCTGCCGGCGGCAAGGCGGGAGGCGCTGGCTGCGTTCGGCAACGATGAGGTCTATGTCGAGAAACTGGTACGCAATGCGCGCCACGTCGAAGTGCAGGCGCTCGGCGATACGCATGGCAACCTGGTGCACCTGTACGAGCGCGATTGTACCGTGCAGCGGCGCAACCAGAAGGTGGTGGAGCGGGCGCCTGCGCCATACCTCGACGCCGCCGGTCGCGCAGCACTGTGCGACGCGGCGATGCGGCTGATGCGCGCGGTCGGCTACACGCATGCGGGCACGATCGAATTCCTGATGGATGCCGACTCCGGCCAGTTCTACTTCATCGAAGTCAATCCGCGCATCCAGGTCGAGCACACGGTCACCGAGATGGTCACCGGCGTCGATATCGTCAAGGCGCAGATCCGCATCACTGAAGGCGGCCATATCGGCATGACCGAGAACACGCGCGACGCTGACGGCAAGATCGTGGTGCGCGCTGCGGGTGTGCCGGAACAGTCGGGGATTTCGCTGAACGGGCATGCCTTGCAATGCCGGATCACCACAGAGGACCCTGAGAACGGCTTCCTGCCCGACTATGGCCGCCTGTCCGCGTATCGCAGCGCCGCAGGCTTCGGCGTGCGGCTCGATGCCGGCACCGCCTACGGCGGCGCGGTGATCACGCCCTACTACGATTCGCTGCTGGTCAAGGTCACGACCTGGGCGCCCACTGCTCCCGAGTCGATCCGGCGCATGGACCGCGCGCTGCGCGAGTTCCGCATCCGCGGCGTCGCGTCCAACCTGCAGTTCCTCGAGAACGTCATCAACCACCCATCGTTCAAGGCCGGTGACGTCACCACGCGCTTTATCGACAAGACGCCCGAACTGCTGGCGTTCACCAAGCGGCAGGATCGCGCGACCAAGCTGCTGCACTATCTCGGCGATGTCTGCGTCAATGGCCATCCAGAAATGGCGGGCCGCTCGCTGCCGTCCTTGCCGCTGCCCGCACCCGTGCTTCCCTCGGTAGACGCAACGAGCCCGGTGCCGACCGGCACGCGCGATCTGCTGCGCGAGCTTGGTGCAGAGAAGTTCTCGCAATGGATGCTCGAGCAGAAGCGGGTGCTGCTGACCGACACCACCATGCGCGATGCGCACCAGTCGCTGTTCGCCACGCGCATGCGCACCGCCGACATGCTGCCGATCGCGCCGTTCTACGCGCGCGAACTGCCGCAGCTGTTCTCGATGGAGTGCTGGGGTGGCGCGACGTTCGATGTGGCGCTGCGCTTCCTCAAGGAAGACCCGTGGCAGCGTCTCGAGCAACTGCGCGAGCGGGTGCCGAACATCCTGTTCCAGATGCTGTTGCGCGGCTCGAACGCGGTCGGCTACACCAACTACGCGGACAACGTGGTGAAGTTCTTCGTGCGCCAGGCCGCCAGCGCCGGCGTGGACGTGTTCCGCGTGTTCGATTCCCTGAACTGGGTGCGCAATATGCGCGTGGCCATCGATGCCGTGGGCGAAAGCGGCGCGCTGTGCGAAGGCGCGATCTGCTACACCGGTGACATCTTCGACGGCTCCCGTCCCAAGTACGACCTGAAGTACTACGTCGGCATCGCGCGCGAACTGAAGCAGGCCGGCGTGCATGTGCTGGGCATCAAGGATATGGCCGGCATCTGCCGTCCGCAGGCCGCGGCCGCGCTGGTCAAGGCGCTCAAGGAAGAGACCGGCCTGCCCGTGCACTTCCATACCCACGACACCAGCGGCATCTCGGCCGCGTCCGCGCTGGCCGCCATCGAGGCGGGCTGCGATGCAGTGGATGGTGCGCTGGATGCAATGAGCGGACTCACCTCGCAACCGAACCTGTCGAGCATCGCGGCGGCGCTTGCCGGCAGCGAGCGCGACCCGGGGCTCAGCCTGGAGCGGCTGCACGAGGCGTCGATGTACTGGGAAGGCGTGCGTCGCTACTACGCGCCGTTCGAGTCGGAAATCCGCGCGGGTACCGCCGATGTCTACCGCCACGAAATGCCCGGCGGCCAGTACACCAACCTGCGCGAGCAGGCACGTTCGCTCGGCATCGAGCATCGCTGGACCGAGGTGTCGCGCGCGTACGCCGACGTCAACAAGATGTTCGGCGATATCGTGAAGGTGACGCCGACCTCCAAGGTGGTCGGCGACATGGCGCTGATGATGGTGGCCAACGACATGAGCGCTGCCGATGTCTGCGATCCGGCCCGCGAAGTTGCCTTCCCCGAATCGGTGGTCTCGCTGTTCAAGGGCGAGCTGGGCTTCCCGCCCGACGGCTTCCCCGCGGAACTGTCGCGCAAGGTGCTGCGCGGCGAGCCGCCCGCGCCTTACCGCCCGGGCGACCAGATTCCGGCGGTTGACCTCGAGGCAGCGCGCGCCGAAGCCAGCGCGGCGTGCGAACAGCCTGTCGACGACCGCCAGCTGGCGTCGTACCTGATGTATCCCAAGCAGGCCGTTGCTTATCACGCGCACGTGCGCACCTACAGCGATACCTCGGTGGTGCCGACGCCGGCCTTCCTGTACGGCCTGCAGCCACAGGAAGAAGTGGGCATCGACATCGAGCCGGGCAAGACGCTGCTGGTATCGCTGCAGGGCACGCATGCCGACGCGGAAGAGGGCAACATCAAGGTCCAGTTCGAACTGAACGGGCAGTCGCGCACGGCGGTGATCGAGCAGCGCAGCACCGTGCAGGCCGGTACGTCACGCCACAGCCGTCCGGTTGCGGACCCTGAGAATCCGCTGCATATCGCCGCGCCGATGCCAGGCTCGATCGTGACCGTAGCGGTCCAGCCGGGCCAACGCGTGGCGGCGGGCACGACGCTGATTGCGTTGGAAGCCATGAAGATGGAAACCCACATCGCGGCTGAGCGCGACTGTGAGATCGCGGCCGTGCATGTGAAGTCTGGTGACCGGGTGTCGGCGAAGGATCTACTGATCGAGCTGAAGGGAACGGAGTAACCCCGGGCGGCAGCCAGCCAGCGTCTCAGCTGGCTGCCTGCCGCTTTTCCATCTCTAACCCGCGAACAGTTTGACAAACTGATTGCGCAGCCACTGGTTTGCCGGGTCGTGATGGTACCTGGCATGCCAGAACAGATTGATCTGTATCTCGGGCAGCGCAAACGGGTGACTGACATATTTAAGCCCGAAGTACCGGGCACATCGTTCCGCAAAGGTCCAGGTCACCGTGGCTACCAGATCGGTGGTGGCGATGATGTCCGCCAGCGCCACGAAATGCGGGACGTGCAGGCGAACCCGCCGGTTCACGCCCGCTTCGGCAAGAAGTTCGTCAACCCGGGCGTGCCCTGTGCCCGCTGCCGTCACCACCACGTGTTCCGCCGCTTCGAAGTCCCGCATGCTGATCTTCTTCTTGTCCAGCGCATGCCCGGGGCGGAACAGGCAAACATAGCGCTGTCGGAACAGGCGCCGTTGAAAGAACCCGCTGCCGAGCTCAGGAAGATGGCCGACCGCCAGATCGATCTTCCCCTGACTCATGTCCGCCGCGAGGTCCACCGCCGTATTGCGCACGGTCGCCAGCGTCACGCCAGGTGCGCGTTGTCCCAGCGCACCCATCAAGGGCGGAATGAAATGAACCTCGCCGATATCGGTCATCGCGACACGGAACGCGCGAGTGCTGTGCTCGGGGTCGAAGCTGCGCTTCTGGCTCAGCGTCGCCTGCAGTGACTCCAGCGCAAAGCTGATGGGCTCAGCCAACTCCAGCGCGAGCGGCGTTGGCAGCATCCCCTTGCTGCTTCGCACAAATAACTGATCCCCCAACAGCGTACGCAAGCGGGCCAGTGCATTGCTCACGGCCGGCTGGCTGAGATTCATGGCCTTGGCGGCGCCAGAAACGGTGCCCTGCCGCAGCAACTGTTCAAAAACAACCAGCAGGTTCAGATCGACGTCTCTCAGCTCCATGGAAGTCTTATTGATTCTGTGAATATTGACTATAGACCGGATTCTATTGGTTTATTTTGCGCGGCGCTCCATGATCCTTCGCATACGGAAAGCAATACGGAGACAACCATGCGAACCGACTCGTCCCAGGCTGGTCGGGTGTGGGCTGACGACAGCATCAGCCGCATCCCCTTCCGCGTCTACACGGACGCCCAGTTGTACCGGCGTGAACTCGAACGCTGCTTCTATAAGGGTCACTGGAACTACGTCGGGCTCGAGGCCGAGATTCCGAATGCCGGCGACTTCAAGCGCACCACGGTAGGGGAACGGTCCGTCATCCTGGTTCGCGACCAGGACGGCGACATCAACGTCGTCGAAAACGTCTGCGCTCATCGCGGCATGAAGTTTTGCAGGGAACGCAGCGGAAACCGCAAGGACTTCCATTGCCCGTACCACCAGTGGAACTATGACCTGAAGGGCAACCTGCAAGGTGTGCCACTGCGCCGCGGCGTCAAGCAGGACGGCAAGGTCAATGGCGGCATGCCGGTCGACTTCAAGCCGCAGGAGCACGGGTTGACGCAACTGAAGGTGGCGACGCGCGGCGGTGTCGTGTTTGCTTCGTTCGACCACGACGTCCAGCCGCTCGAGGACTATCTCGGGCCGGACATCCTCGGCTACTTCGACCGACTCTTCAATGGCCGCAAGCTGAAGGTGCTCGGCTACAACAAGCAGCGTATTCCGGGCAACTGGAAGCTGATGCAGGAAAACATCAAGGATCCCTACCACCCCGGCCTTCTCCACACCTGGTTTGTCACGTTCGGACTCTGGCGCGCGGACAACAAGTCGCGCCTGGTGATGGATAACGCGTTCCGCCATGCGGCGATGGTATCGACGCGCGGCCAGGGCGGAAAAAGCGACGTGACCTCGGGCGTCTCCAGCTTCAAGGACCAGATGGCGCTGAACGATGACCGCATCCTCGACATCGTCCACGAGCCATGGTGGGGCGAGCCCACCGCGGTGATGATGACGGTCTTCCCCAGCGTGATCTTCCAGCAGCAGGTCAACTCGGTTTCCACGCGCCATATCCAGCCCAATGGCCCCGACTCGTTCGACTTCGTGTGGACGCACTTCGGCTTTGACGACGACACGGACGAGATGACGCGGCGCCGCCTGCGCCAGGCCAACCTGTTCGGGCCGGCGGGCTTCGTGTCAGCCGACGATGGCGAAGCGATCGAATGCTCGCAGGAAGGCTTCTCCCAAAAGCCATGGCATCGCGTGATCGCCGAACTTGGCGGCAAGACCGCCGAGAACACCGACCACATGGTCACCGAAACCCTGATCCGCGGCATGTACGCCTACTGGCGCAAGGTGATGGAGGTCTGACGCCATGAACTTCACTGACTATTACGCGCTGCTCACGCTGCACGCCGATTACACCAGTGTCGTGGACAGCGGCGAATGGGACCGCTGGCCTGACTTCTTCACCGACGACTGCCTCTATCGCGTCCAGCCCCGCGAGAACCACGAGCGTGGCTTGCCACTCGCCACGCTCTCGCTCGAAGGCAAGGGCATGCTCAAGGACCGCATCTATGGCATTCGCGAGACGCTGTTTCACGATCCCTACTATCAGCGCCACATCGTCGGGACGCCTCTGATCCGCGAGGCCACCGGCGAGAAGATCGTCGCGGAGACGAACTATGCCGTGCTGCGCACCAAACCCGACCAGATGAGCGATGTGTACAACGTCGGCCGCTATCTCGACACCATCGCACGGACGGCCGAAGGCTGGAAGTTCGCGTCACGCCTCTGCATATTCGACAGCGAGATGATCCCCAACTCGCTGATCTACCCCATCTGACAAGGAGCCCTCATGACCGAAACCTGGATCGAGGCAGCGGCGCTGTCCGGCGTGCCGCAGGACGACGTGATCGCCGTGGCCGTGCAAGGCAAGGAGATCGCGCTGTACAGCGTGGACGGCGACGTCTATGCGACCGACAACATCTGCACGCACGGCCACGCACGCCTGTGCGAAGGCTTCCTTGAGGGGCACGAGATCGAGTGCCCGCTTCACCAGGGCAGGTTCGACATCCGCAACGGCGCCGCCATGTGCGCGCCGCTGACCGCGGGCATCCGCACCTATCCCGTGCGGATCGAGGGCGGCAAGGTCTTCGTGGACCTCGGCTAACACGCCTGCGTCAGAACCAGAGGAACTCCGCATGCATGACGAACAACCACGCGGCGCGACCGCTAACGTGCCGACCAGCACGATCGTCATCGTTGGCGCAGGCCAGGCCGGCGGCTGGGCCGCCCAGACGCTGCGCAACGAAGGCTTCACAGGCAGGCTTGTGCTGATTGGTGATGAAAGCCATCCTCCGTATGAGCGGCCGCCATTGTCCAAAGCCGTGCTTGCAGGAGAGGCGGAGCCTTCCAGCACGCAGTTGCTCAGGCCAGACGCGTTCGAGGCCCTCGGGCTGGAGTGGTGGCCGGACATACCGGTGAACCACATCGACCGCCATGCGAAACGGCTGGAGATGACGGATGGCAAGACGCTGGCCTACGACAAGCTGATCCTGTGCACCGGCGGCCGCGCCCGCACGCTCACTGTCCCGGGCGCGGATCGGGCCCGCGTCCATACCTTGCGGACCATTGGTGACGCGCTGTCGCTCGCACAAGAGTTTCGACCGGGCCGCAGCGTGGCCGTGATCGGCGGTGGCTGGATCGGACTCGAAGTCGCCGCCACGGCGCGCCAGAGAGGCGCAGAGGTGACGGTAATCGAGGCACAAGGCCGGCTGTGCGAACGCTCCGTGCCGCCGGAGATCTCGGAGCATCTGCTTGGGCTGCATGCCACGCATGGCGTGCACATCAGACTCGGCGTTCATATCTCTGGTATCGCCCGAGGCGCCGACGGACGGCCCGCCCTGACGCTTGCCGATGGGGACACGCTAACTTGCGATGCGATCGTCGCGGGGGTGGGTCTGGTGCCGAATGATGATCTGGCGCGTGACGCAGGGCTGGATTGCGACGGCGGCATAATTGTCGACGAGCGCTGCTGCACGTCCGACCCCGACATCTTTGCCGCGGGCGATGTCGCCGTGACGCCAAACCCGTGGGCTGGCCGCCGCATGCGGCTGGAATCGTGGCACAACGCGCAGGAGCAAGGTATCGCTGCGGCACGCGCCGCGCTGTGCCTGCCGGTCGTCTATCAGCCGCTGCCGTGGTTCTGGTCTGATCAATACGATATGAACCTGCAGATCTATGGCGTCCCCCTGCCCTCGCACCGCATCGTGACGCGCGGCATGCCGGGAGACAACAGCTTCGCGCTGTTCTACCTCGAAGACGATGTCATCAAGGCCGCGCTGGGCGCCAACGCCGCCCGCGACCTCCGTTTCGCGCGCAGGCTGATCGAGCAGAGCAAGCCGGTAGATGTGAAGCGACTTGCCGACGCGGATGTTCCCATGGGCAAGCTTTCTGCCTGAAGCCGACGACGCTTCACCACCGAGCCTGATCGCACGAGTGGTGCGCACGCGGTGAGCGGCGCCTGCAACGACAGGCTTCCTCGTCGATCCAGTCGGATCCGGACGAGCCATACTGGTGTTCGGCACGCGTTGCAGGCGTGGCCGGCGCAACACGTCGGTCAGCCTAGGGCTTCCCGTACAAAGTCCAGCCGGTCCTGTCCGAAGAACATCTCCTGCCCGACGAACATCGTCGGTGCGCCGAAGACGCCACGCTGCAGCGCCTCGTCGGTGGTGG
The DNA here is from genome assembly GCF_019602855.1 of Cupriavidus pinatubonensis. Taxonomy (GTDB): domain Bacteria; phylum Pseudomonadota; class Gammaproteobacteria; order Burkholderiales; family Burkholderiaceae; genus Cupriavidus; species Cupriavidus pinatubonensis. The sequence continues at coordinate 2,225,429 of NZ_CP080766.1, read as the reverse complement.
CCTTCAACGCCGCCTTGATCTCGGGATCGCTGACCCATGCTTCGATCTGACCTGCGTCGAACCCGCCGCGCGCGAGCGTCTGCGCGGTCAGCCCCATGTCATTCAGGTTGAGCGAATCCACCCAGATAGCCTGGAAAACCGTGGACAGGAAATGGTCGAACTGCTCCGGCTCGCGCAACTGGACCGCGGTGGCTGCGCGCATGAGCATCAGCGTGATGATGGGAAAGTGCGGGTTCTGCGCTAGCGGCACGCCGTAGCGCCGCGCAAAGCGGGCCAGGTCGTGCGAGACGTAGCGCCCCTTCGCCGGCACCGCGGCCGGCGAAGCATTGCCTGTGGCCTGGAACACGCCGCCCAGCAGCATCGGCTTGTAGACGAGTTGCGCGCCGGCTTGCGCACAGAGCGCGGGAAGCTGCGTCCAGGCCAGGTAGGAGGCTGGACTGCCCACATCGAAGTAGAACTCCACCGTCTTGGTCACGTCATCCTCCTTTTATTTAACGTACGTTTAGTTAACGGACGATATGCTATGGTTCAGTTGATGTCAACTGCCAGTCCGCTGCCATGCGCTACACCAAGACCCACAAGGAAGAGACCCGCAAGAAGCTGCTCGATGCGAGCAGCGCGATCGCCAAGAAGGGAGGATTCTCGTCCACGGGCGTTGACGCGCTGATGTCCTCCATCGGGTTGACGGGCGGTGCGTTCTACAGCCATTTCGGTTCCAAGCAGGAATTGTTCGAGGCCATCGTCGAACTCGAAATGCAGAAGAGCAGCGACATGATGGCAGGCGACAAGGAGTCCCCGGAAAACCACGTGGCAAAGTGCGTGCGGGACTATCTGAGCTCGTTTCACGCAGTCACGCCGGAGGTGGGTTGCATCCTCCCGACCCTGGGTGCCGAAATCGCGCGCGCGGGCCCTGCCGTGCGGCAACAGGTCGAGCGCGGCCTGAAGCATACGCAACAGAGTTGGAGCGCGCGCACGGGCGACAGCGACGCAGCCTGGGCCCTGATCGCCCAACTGGTCGGCGCGCTGGTACTGGCCCGCACCGTCGAAAGCGAAAAGACGCGCAAGGAAATCCTGGCTGCCAGCCGCCGCTTCCTCGGCAAGACAATCCCGACCGCCACCGAATCAAAAGGCTGATCGCTTCCGGCTCCAGTTGCTTGACACCTCGCGAGCCGTAACTTAACGTTCGTTCACTAAACGGACGTAGACCAAAGGAGACTCCATGACATCCAGCCAATCGCAGCCCAAGGTTGCCCTGGTGATTGGCGCAGGCGATTCCACTGGCGGGGCCATTGCCAGGCGTTTTGCCCGCGAAGGCTATATCGCCTGCGTCACTCGCCGCGACGCGGACAAACTGCAACCACTCGTCGACAGTATTCGCGCCGAAGGCGGCCAGGCGTTTGGCTACGGCAGCGATGCGCGCAAGGAAGACGCGGTGGCGGCATTGTTCGAGCAGATCGAATCCGAGCATGGGCCGGTCGAGGTTCTCGTGTTCAACATTGGCGCCAACGTACCTTCAAGCATCCTCGAAGAGACTCCGCGCAAGTACTTCAAGATCTGGGAGATGGCCTGCTTCAGCGGCTTCCTCAACGCCCAGGCGGCGGCCCGCCGGATGGTCGCGCGCGGCCGGGGCACCATCCTGTTCACGGGCGCCACGGCCGCGTTGCGCGGTGCGGCAAACTTTGCCGCGTTTGCCGGGGCAAAACACGCGCTGCGCGCGCTGGCGCAAAGCATGGCCCGCGAGCTGGGCCCACAAAACATCCACGTCGCGCATGTGGTCGTGGACGGCGCCATCGACACCGCGTTCATCCGCGATACGTTTCCCGAACGCTACGCGCTCAAGGACCAGGATGGCATCCTGAACCCCGAGCACATCGCAGAGAACTACTGGTACCTGCATAGCCAGCCGCGCGATGCCTGGACTTTTGAGCTGGACCTGCGCCCTTACATGGAACGCTGGTAAGACGTCGCGCACAGCCGAAGGATGAGGGGCAACGGCAAGCGGCCTCGCCCCGATCAATATCCACGAGCGATCTCGCGCAACACCGCGCGCTGCCGCTCGTCGGGCATGCGCATCTTCGCCGGCAGATCGATCATGACTTTCAGCACGAGGTCTCCAGACCGCCGGCGCTTTGGATCCTGCAGCCCCTGCCCCGCTATGCGGATCAGCGCGCCACTGCGCGTCATTGGCGGCACCTCCACCACGAGGGAGTTCCGGAAGCGCATCAACGGCACCTGCCCGCCCAGGATGGCAACCACGAAGTCGATCTTCAGTTCACGCTGAAGATCCAGTCCGTCCATGCGGAAGACGCGGTCTGCACGAATACTGACTTTGCAAAGCAGGTTGCCCCTGGGCCCGCCGTCGACGGATTCCCCTCCGAGGCCCCTGGCGCGAAGCACGGTGCCATCTCTGGTATGCGCGGGAACCGTGACGCGCAGCAGCTTTGCCACCCGGGTCGTCCCGAGCCCCCGGCAGGCATCGCAACGACGCGTTCGCTGACCCGCACCCTTGCAGTCAGTGCATGGCACCTGCCGGAAACGTCGGGCGAGTGAACCACGGCCCTCACAGGTCGCGCAGTTCGAAGCCTGTTGCCCCTTTCCCGAACAGTGCACACAGGCCGGAGACTCGCTGACTCTCGTCAACGCAATGCCTCCGAGAACGGCTGTTTCAAGCGGAATCGTCGTCTCGCAGACGTAGTCCGCGCCCGGTGTACCCGGGTTGTGCGCAGTGTCCGGCGCCGCCGGAGGGCCGTCATTGCGCCTCGGCTGTGCCACTTGCGCGTCGTAGGCAGCGCGGGCCACCGGGTCTTTCAGCACCGCATGGGCTTGCTGCAGCGACTTGAAGACCGCTTCCGCACGCTCGGCCGTGTCGGGATTCCTGTCCGGATGCCAACGCATGGCCAGGCGGCGATAGGCATTGCGGATATCGGCCTGTGAAGCCGCACGTCGAACCCCGAGTACTCGGTAGTAGTCGCTATCCATCCCTGAGTTATGGTTCTCGTCGTGGTGATGTTTTCCGGGCCGCCGGGGCGACCTGACCGAGGCTGCGGCTTGTTTCACCGGCGCGGCATCGATGCACATTGCGCGCAGGCAATGCCCCCACGGTTTGTCGGCACCAGCGCGTCGAAATTCACCCCAACTGAGGGAGGGGTCGTGAGGCACATACGCCACCTTCTATAATTCAATTTTTTTGATGAACTATTACAGCAACGGTACCATTCCTTCGAGGCGACCCTGGCTATAGTTCTGCCCATGGCGAAGAGCACAGCAAGTACCCCGCCAGATCTGAAGTTCAAACCAATTGAATTTTCCATTTAGGAGAGACGCCATGTCGAACGCCAAGCTGCAAGTCCTGACCCCGCGCAATAGCCAGCTCATCATCATCGACCATCAGCCGCAGATGGCGTTCGGCGTCCAGTCGATGGACCGCCAGACCATGAAGAACAATGTCGTGGGCCTGGCGAAGGCGGCGAAGATCTTCGAGGTGCCGACCACCATCACCACGGTCGAAAGCGAATCGTTCTCGGGCTTCACGTATCCCGAACTGCTCGACGTGTTTCCGGGCAAGGAAACGCTCGAACGCAGCTCGATGAATTCGTGGGATGACCAGAAGGTGCGTGACGCGCTCGCCGCGAACGGCCGCAAGAAGATCGTTGTGGCCGGGCTGTGGACGGAGGTCTGCAACACCACCTTCGCGTTGAGCGCGATGCTGGAAGGCGACTACGAGATCTACATGGTGGCGGACGCGTCCGGCGGCACGACGAAGGAAGCGCACGACTATGCGATGCAACGCATGATCCAGGCCGGCGTGGTACCGGTGACCTGGCAACAGGTCATGCTGGAATGGCAACGCGACTGGAAGAACCGCGAAACCTACGACGCCGTCATCGGTGTGGCCAAGGAACACTCGGGCGCCTACGGCATGGGCATCGACTATGCCTACACGATGGTGCACAAGGCGGCGCAGCGCACGGCGACGACACACGCTTCGATTGCGCCGGTCCATGCGCCGGTGATCGAACACTAAGCACCGGCACGCCGCCTGAGTTGCAAATACAGGAGGGGCTACGGCCCCTTTGCTGCATCCCGATATACTCGCGACAAACCAACCCCGGAGAGCACGCGTGGATCGGCTGCAGGCCATGAAGACCTTCGTCACGGTCGTGGAGACCGGTGGCTTCACGGCCGCTGCGCGCAAGCTCGATGTATCGTTGTCCGTCGTGAGCCGTGTGATCACGGAACTGGAGGCCCACCTTGGCGTGCGGCTGCTGACGCGTACCACGCGGCTGGTGCGGCCCACTGAGACCGGGACCGCTTACTTCGAAAATTGCCGACGCCTTCTGGCCGAGATTGAAGAGGCCGAACTTTCCGTCACGGGGACGCATGCGGCGCCGCGCGGCCAGTTGTCGGTGACCGCATCGGTCCTGTTCGGCTCGCGCTACGTCACGCCGATCGTCGTCGAATATCTGCGGCGCTATCCCGAGGTCGGCGTCAGCTGCCTGCTGCTGGACCGCGTGGTCAACTTTGTCGACGAGGGCATCGACGTCGGCGTGCGCATCGGCGAGTTGCCGAGTTCGTCGCTGCAGGCCGTTCCGGTCGGCCGCGTGCGGCGCGTGGTGTGTGCATCGCCCGACTACCTCGCTCGCCATGGCGTGCCGCGAACACCGGATGACCTTGCCCACCACACGTTGATACAGACCACCGGCATCTCCACACTGCCGGAATGGCGCTTTCACCACAACGATCAACCGGTGTTCACGCGCATTGCCCCGCGCATGGCCACCACCACCAATGACTCCGCCATTGCCGCGGCAGTGGCAGGCTTCGGCGTGGCGCGGGTGCTGTCGTACCAGATCGCTGGTGAACTGCGGGATGGGCGATTACAGACTGTGCTCGCCGACTATGAACCTGCGCCGCTTCCGATCCATGTGATCCATCGCGAAGGGCGCCACGCGGTGCAGAAAGTACGCGCGTTCCTCGATCTTGCGATCGAACGGCTGCGCGCCGACAAGACCATCAACTGACGCCCCATTATTCTGGTTTCCAGAAGAGTCCCTTCACGGACAGGCCATTTCTCGTGGCCGTTCGCGCACCTAAGATGGTTTGCAGCAGAACATCCCGCGCGCCGGCGGCAAGAATGCAGGCCGGCAGCGGCGCACACCATCACCGTCGCAAAAGGGGCTTCTTCCATGCTGATCTACCACCACCCGCTGTCCGGCCATTCGCATCGCGCCCGCCTCTTCCTGTCGCTGATCGATGTCCATGCCGAGCCTGTCGAGGTCGACCTGGCCAGGCGCCAGCACAAGTCGCCCGAATTCCTCAAGCTCAATCCGTTCGGGCAGGTGCCGGTCCTCGTCGACGGCGACACCGTGGTACCGGACTCCAACGCGATCATGGTCTACCTGGCCCGCAAGTTCGGCAGGACCGACTGGCTGCCTGAAGCGCCGGCCGCTGCCGCCGCCGTGCAGCGCTGGCTGTCCGTGGCCGCGGGCGATATTGCCTTCGGCCCCGCCGCCGCGCGCCTGATCACCGTGTTCGGCGCGCCGCTGAACCGCGAGGAAGTCATCGCCCGTGCCCACGTGGTCATCAAGCGCGTGGACGACGCGCTCGAAGGCCGCGAATGGATCGCCGCGGCGCAGCCGACGATTGCCGACGTGGCGCTCTACAGCTATATCGCGCGCGCGCCGGAAGGCTTTGTCGACCTGGCGGAGTACGCCAATGTCAGGCGCTGGCTTGCGGCCGTGGAAGCGCTGCCTGGCTTTATCGAGTTCAGGAAGAGCCCGGCCGGGCTCGAAGCCTGAAAACGCTACCTCGTCCGCCGGAGTCCGCACATGTCCACAAACCCCAGCCTCCCCTGGCACGCGGGCGAACTCGCGCTGCAAGCCCGTGTCGGTGTCGCGGCAAAGATGGAAGATGTTGGCCGGCGCGTGATGCGCGACTACATGCCGGACCAGCACCGCGAGTTCTTCGCGCAGATGCCGTTCGTCGTGCTCGGCACCGTGGCGCCGGACGGGCGCGTGTGGGCAACGTTGCGCGCCGGGCGGCCGGGTTTTCTGCAATCGCCCGATGCCCGCATCCTGGAGCTGCGCCTGCCACGGGAAGCCGCCGACCCGGCTGATGCAGGCATGGAAGACGGCCAGCCTTTGGGCCTCCTCGGCATCGACCTGATGACGCGCCGGCGAAATCGCATGAATGGCGTGCTGCGGCGAGCGGACCGCGACGGCGCGGACTTGCGCATCGACGTGGTGCAGAGTTTCGGCAACTGCCCGCGCTACATCCAGCAACGCGCGTTCCGCTTCACGCGCGATCCGTCCGAGCAGACCACAATCGCCCCGCTGGCCATGGGCGCGCTGGACTCGCGCGCTCGCGCGCTGATCGCCTCGGCGGACGCGTTCTTCGTGGCGTCCTACGCGGACCGGCCTGAAGCCGGCCGGCAGGTCGACGTGTCGCATCGCGGCGGCGAACCGGGCTTCGTGCGGATTGACGCAGATGGCGGTCTCACCATTCCGGATTTCGCCGGCAACCTGTTCTTCAACACGCTCGGCAATTTCATGGTGAATCCGACGGCCGGCGTCACGTTTGCCGACTTCGACACCGGTGAACTGCTGCAGATGTCGGGCCGCGTGGAGGTCATCGTCGACTCCCCCGAGATCGCTGCGTTTCAGGGCGCCGAGCGCCTGTGGCGCTTCTTCCCCGAAAAGATCGTGCGGCGCGAGGCGGCATTGCCGATGCGCTGGGCGCGTGCCGGGGATGCTGCAGATGAGTAGTCCCGTCAGGGTAGCCCGAGGCACTCCGTCGTCATTGCCATCAGCGCCTGCAGACGCGTGAGCCGCCGCAAGTCACGGTGGCAACCCATCCAGACATCGCGCCCCGGTGGCGCTTCGCCGAGATCGATGCGGCGCAGGCCGGGTGTGGCATCGCCAAGCGGGCACGGCAGCACCGCAAAGCCCCCGCGCTCCGCACACATGCGCGCCTGCACACCGCGGTTGTTGCTGCGGAACACCGTGCGGGCGCGTGGCAGCATGCGCGCAGTCCATGCCACATCGGGCAGCATGCCAAAGGCGGTGTCCATGCTGATGAGTGCGATGCCTTCACCATCGCCCGCGGTCGGCACTTCAAGGTCAACATGACCGTACAGCGCGTAGTCCATGTGCATCACCGTGCGCTGAATCACATCCGGCTCCTCGAATGGCGTGATGCGGAACGCCAGATCGGCTTCGCGCCGGGTCAGGCTGTACTGGCGGGCGTCAGTCACTAACTCCAGCGCAACGCGCGGATGATGCGCCAGGAAGCGCGCAAAAACCGGTGTCAGCACATGAATACCGAACCAGTCCGACGAGGTCACGCGCAACAGGCCCGTCAGCGCGTTATCGCTTCCTGCAAGCGCCCGAGCAAGACCCAGCGCCTCGTCTTCCATGCGTTCCGCGTAGGCAAGTATGGCGCTGCCCTCCTGCGTCAGGACAAAGCCATCGCTGGTACGGTGGAACAGCATGTAACCGACCGCCGCTTCCAGCGCGCGCAAGCGCCGGCCCATGGTCGGCTGCGTCAGGCCGACCCTCCTCGCCGCGGCACCGAGCGTGCCGGCACGCGCGATTGCCAGAAAGATGCGCAAATCGCTCCACTCGAGCCTTTCATTCATATTTGACTGACGGTTATTCAATTCTGTCAATTTACATGCAAATTCGCATGAACCATGATGACTCCACTGTTCACTGTTTCCAAGGAGATCACGATGTCCATGCAAGCACTGGTGCTGACCCGGCACAACGGCCCCCTCGAACTCACCACCGTGCCGCGCCCTGACGCCGCTCCGGGCCAGGTACTTGTACGTATCGCGGCGAGTGGCCTCAATCCTCTCGATACCAAGATCCGCGCCGGTGCCGCAGCGCATGCGCGGCACCCGCTGCCACTGGTCCTCGGCATCGACATGGCTGGCACGGTCGAGGCCGTCGGCGCTGGCGTCAGCGCGTTCAAACCCGGCGACGAGGTCTACGGCATGACCGGTGGCGTCGGCGGCATCCAGGGTTCGCTCGCGCAATACGCCGCTGTCGATGCGGCGCTGCTCGCACATAAACCGGCGAACCTGTCGATGCGCGAGGCGGCCGCGTTGCCGCTTGCCTTCATCACCGCCTACGCCGGCATCGTCGACCGCGCACATCTGCAGGCTGGTCAGACCGTCCTTGTCCAGGGCGGCGCTGGTGGCGTGGGCCATATTGCGGTGCAACTGGCACGCGCGCTTGGTGCCGAAGTGTTCGCCACCGCCAGCGAAGCGAACCTCGATCTCGTCCGGCAACTCGGCGCCACGCCGATCGACTACCGTGCGCAGCCGGTTGAAGCCTATGTCGAGGCCCACACCGGGGGCGAAGGGTTCGATCTGGTTGTCGATACGGTGGGCGGTGCGACGCTTGATACCTCGTTTGCCGCGGTGAAGCACTTCGGCCACGTTGTCAGCGCACTCGGCTGGGGCACGCATGCGCTGGCTCCGCTGTCGTTTCGCGAGGCAAGCTATTCCGGGGTGTTTACGCTTTATCCCTTGCTGACCGGCAAACACCGCGCGCATCACGGTGAAATGCTGCGTGAAGCCACGCGTCTGGCCGAAGCCGGTGCGCTGAAACCCGTGGTCGATCCGCGCCATTTCGGCCTCGGCACGGCGGAAGCCGGCTATGAAGTTGTTGCGGCAGGCACCGGGCGGGTCAAGGTGGTGGTGGACGTCCGGTAGGGGTGGTGCGACGGGGGACTGGAGACCCAAATCTCCTCGCCACGGGCCTCCCCCGCAACATATACTCCGTCAGTATCGACGTAGTGATCGCGGCGCCGCTGCTGAAGATCCGGCCTGGGCTTCCTGCTGGCCGCACAGGACGCCCGGGCATGGCCAGCCTTCTGGGACATGGCCGCTGGCCTGGGCAGGGTCGATGCCAGGTACGCGACGACCACCGCCGCCATGCTGCGACATGTGGCCAGCGGCAGCATGACGATTGCCTACAACGTGCTCGGCGCCTACACGGTTAGCCAGGCGCGCAAGGACGCCGGCATCGGCTGGGCCTTCCTGAGTGACTACACGCTCGCGCTGTTGCGCATCCAGCTCATCAGCCAGCGCGCGAGCCACCCGAATGCGGCGCGGCTATGGGTCGACTACACGCTGTCGCGGCGCGGACAAGCGCTCATGGCACAGCGCGCCGGGCTGTATGCCGTGCGCGGTGACGTCGGCGGCGACATTACCGCCGTACATTTGGCCGCGCAACTGGGCGCCGGCATGCGGCCGATCCCGAACGACGCGGACCTGACGCGGCATCTGGACATCGCCGAATACCGTGCATTCGTCATGCGTTGGCGCACAGCCACCGGCCAGAGGTAGCCTGGCGGATACATCAGGCGTCTGCCCGTTGTCCAGGATTTGTGGGAAATTAGTCCGCAAGAATCGGAGTTCTTGCGATCGAATCCGGGCCTATTCTGGCACTGTGATCGACCCTTCCAGGACATGCACCATGAACGCGAAAGGCACCGGCACCGCCATGTACGCGAGCGAAGCATCGCGCTGGCAGGCAGTACAGGCGCGCGACGCCGCCGCTGACGGATACTTTGTCTACGCCGTGCGCACGACAGGCGTCTATTGCCGTCCCAGTGCTTCCGCGCGCCTGCCGAAGCGCGAGAACGTCGAGTTCTTCGATACGCCCGCAGCGGCCGAAGCCGCCGGATACCGAGCCAGCCGCCGTGCTCGCGCCGACCGGACCAGCGCGGCCGCCGGGCGCGCTGCGCTCGTGGCGGAGGTCTGCCGACTGATCGAAGCTTCGGACACCGTCCCCAGCCTTGACGAACTGGCCGCGCGCGCCGGCATGAGCCCGTTCCACCTGCATCGCGTCTTCAAGGCCGAGACCGGCCTGACGCCCAGGGCCTATGCATCGGCCTACCGCGCGCGCCGGCTGCGCGCGGGCCTTGGCACGCCGAACGCATCGGTGACGGAGGCCATCTACGATGCCGGCTTCAACTCCAACAGCCGGTTCTACGAAACCTCCGACCAGTTGCTCGGCATGCGCGCGCGCGACTACCGCGCCGGCGGCACCGGCGCGGTGATTCACTTCGCGGTCGGCCAGTGTTCGCTAGGCGCCATCCTGGTCGCGCAAAGCCAGCGCGGCATCTGCGCGATCCTGCTCAACGATGACCCGGATGCGCTCGTGCGCGAGCTGCAAGACCAGTTTCCCAATGCCCAGCTGATCGGTGGCGATGCCGGCTTCGAAAATCTCGTGGCCCAGGTGGTCGGCTTCGTTGAGGCGCCATCCATCGGTCTCAACCTGCCGCTCGACGTCCGTGGCACCGCGTTCCAGGAACGCGTCTGGCAGGCCTTGCGCGAGATCCCGCCCGGCACGACCGTGAGCTATGCGGAGATCGCCGAACGTATCGGCAGGCCCACGGCCACGCGCGCCGTCGCTCAGGCTTGCGGCGCCAACCACATTGCCATCGCGATTCCGTGCCACCGCGTCGTCCGCCGCGATGGCGACATCGCTGGCTATCGCTGGGGCGTGGATCGCAAGCGCGAACTGCTGCGGCGCGAAGCCGAAGCCTGACCGGGACGATGCGATGCCCTCCTCCGCTATGACATTCGACCGGCTGGACTGGCAGGAGATCGCTGCACAACTCGATCAGGACGGGTATGCCGGGCTGCCCGGCCTGCTCTCGCCGGAGCAGGCAAGGGAGCTCGGCCGTGACGCAGGACAATCGGGCGCCTTCCACCACCACTCACTGGAATCGGCCGGCCTCGGGCGCGGCGAGATGGTCTGTCTCGGCGGTGTGCTTCCCGATCCGTGGGCGGACTGGCGCACGGCGCTGTATTGCAAGCTCGCGCCCATCGCGAACCGGTGGAACGCACTGATGAATATCGACTACCGCTACCCTCGGGAACTGCGCGAGTTCATCAAGCACAACCGGGAAGCCGGTCAATCGCAGCCGCTGTCCTGCCTGCATCGCCTTCGTTCTGGGGACTATCTCGCCTTGCATCAACGTGCCGATGGCGAACATGTGTTCCCGCTGCAGGTCATCGCGTTGCTCAGCGAACCGGGCGTGGATTTCCAGGGCGGTGAATTCGTGATGACCGAGCAGCGCCCGCGCATGCAGTCGCGGCCAGCGGTGGTGCCGCTGGGGATTGGCGACATGGCTATCATCAGCACAGCCCGGCGCCCTCACAAGGGAGCAGGCGGGCACTATCGCGTCAACCTTCGGCATGCGATCAGCCGCGTCCGTGCAGGCGACCGCATCGGCGTGGAGCTATCGTTTCATAACGCCCCACAAGGGCGGTGACCCGGCAAAGGCATCTTTTTGTATCGATGTATGCGCTGGTCAGCGCCATATACATGGCGATACAAAGCCCAGGAACTTCGACACATGCCGCATGCGGCGGCCTCCTAGACTCGTGCACAGATTGTTCAGCACACAGGAGAACGCGATGTCGGAGAAAGTCGATCTGCCCCGCCGGGGGTTTCTGGGTGCTGCGGCCGCCACGCTGGCCGCAGCACAGTTTGGCCTTTCGCAGGCAGCACAGGCACAGACCAGCGTGGCGAAAGCCTCGCCCCTGCCCTCTGCCCTGCCCGGAACGCATACCACCTTCGCACCGATCAAGCACGTCAATGCCGGCGTGCTTAACGTCGGCTACGCCGAAGCGGGCCCCGCCAACGGGCCCGTCGCGCTGTTGCTGCATGGCTGGCCTTACGACATCCACAGCTTTGTCGATGTCGCCCCATTGCTGGCGGCACGCGGATATCGCGTCATCATGCCTTACCTGCGCGGCCATGGCGCGACCACGTTCCAGTCGCCCGATACCTTCCGCAACGGCCAGCCGTCCGCCGTCGCGGTCGACATGATCGCGCTGATGGACGCGCTGCGCATCCAGAACGCCGTCGTGGCTGGCTTCGACTGGGGCGCACGCACCGCCGACATCATGGCCGCGCTGTGGCCAGACCGTTGCCGCGGACTCGTGTCCGTCAGCGGCTACCTGATCGGCAGCCAGGCAGCCGGCAAGCAGCCATTGCCGCCCGAAGCCGAACTGCAGTGGTGGTACCAGTTCTACTTCGCGACCGAACGCGGCCGCGCGGGGTACCAGAAGTACACGCGGCAGTTTGCCAAGCTGATCTGGAAGCTCGCCTCGCCGCAATGGAACTTCGACGATGCCACGTTCGAGCGCAGCGCCGCCGCGTTCGACAACCCCGACCACGTGGAAATCACCATCCACAACTACCGCTGGCGACAGGGGCTGGCCGCCGGCGATGCACGATTCGACGACATCGAACGGAAGCTCGCGACCGCACCTGCCATCCGCGTGCCGACGATCACCATGGAAGGCGATGCCAATGGCGCGCCTCACCCTGAGCCCAGCGCCTATGCCAGCAAGTTCACAAGCCGGTACGAGCACCGGCACCTGACCGGCGGCATTGGCCACAACCTGCCGCAGGAAGCGCCTGTAGCGTTTGCACAGGCGGTGCTGGACGTCGACACGCACTGACAAGCGGTGGCTGGCGATGCGAAGGCTCTTTGTTCTGATAGCCATGACGCTGTCGGCGCTCGCATCGGAGCTCGGCAGTGCCGGGCACCGGTGCGTATGGACCGGCATGCCGCGGGCAATGCGCGAGGAAAAGAAGGAAGATTAGTGCGATACGGGGGGACGAGCCGCTGGCAAGTGCCAGGTCGTACCCGCCGTCGTCACACGTGGCTCAGACCCGTTCCGCAGCGCGCTGGCCTTGATAGACCTGAAGGTGGCAATAAGCCATGCGGCTCAACGGCACCTCATGCCCGAGCACGGCCGCACGCGCGACGAGATCCCCAACAATCGCATCGGCCTCAATCTGGCGCCTGCCTTGTGCGATATCGCGCATCATCGAGGCGGCCCAGGTCGACGATTCATCGAGCAGGCGGCTCTTCACGGCATTGGCGACCGCCTCTGGAAGCGGAAAGCCGCTCAGTGCCGCGACAGCCCCGCACTCCGCAATCGCCTGCAACGTCAGGCTCCGGCCGTCGCGCGTCCGCATGATCTGTCCGACGTTGCCGCGCATCAGGCAGGTCATCAACGCGCCGGCGGCGATCATCGCCCATTTGTTCCAGAGCTCCTGGACGATATCGGATGACAGTTCGCGCGTGCCCGCCGAGCGGGAAAACTGCTCGTGGAGCGCCCTGGCAATATCATGCGTTTCGGGTGCGCGCGCGCCCACCATCAGCCGGTCGTTGCTGCCGGCGTGAGCGATGGTTCCGTCATCCGCAAGCGTCGTCGCAATGTATGACACACCACCAAGCACGCGCTTCCCGCCGAAGCGCGCGTCGAGCTGGTCATAGGCGGACATTCCATTGAGCAGCGGCAGGATGGCCGTGTCGCTGCCGACGGCCGGCGCGATTGCGAGCATGGCGTCTTCGAGGTCATAGGCCTTGCACGCCATGAGCACGAGGTTGTACTCGGGCCTGACTGCGCCCGCCTGCACGGTCTTCACGGCGCGCCTGAAATCACCAAGCGCGCTGCGCACGACCAGCCCGTGTTCCGCCAGCGCCCGGGCACGTCCCGCGCGCACAAGGAACGTGACGTCCGCGCCGGCCTCGATCAGGCGCGCGCCATAGTAACCGCCCATGGCGCCCGCGCCCAGCACAAGTATCTTCATAAGGTCTCGTCTGTTCAGAGAGATTCGATGGCAAGCGCAATGCCCTGCCCGCCGCCAATGCAGAGCGTGACAATGCCGCGCCGGATGCCGTCCGACTGCATCGCATGGAGCAGCCGCGTCGTCAGCACCGCACCGGTCGCACCGATCGGATGCCCGTGCGCAATGGCACCGCCGTCCACGTTGATGATGTCGTGGGGCAGGCCCAACTCGGCCGCGACTGCGAGCGGCACGGCAGCGAAGGCCTCGTTGATCTCGATACGCTCGATATCGCCGAGCGTCCAGCGTGCGCGCTCGAGCGCCTGGCGCACGGCAGGAACGGGGCCAAGCCCGAACAATCCCGGTTCCACCGCGCCGACACCGTAGGCAACCAGCCTAGCCATCGGCTTCATGCCCTGGCTTTCCGCAAAGGCGCGTTCGGCCACCAGCATGGCAGCGGCACCACTGTTGATGCCGGGCGCATTGCCGGCAGTAATGGTTCCACCCTCACGAAATGCCGCCTTCAGTCGCGCCAGCGTCTCGAGGGTGGTATCGGGACGATTGGCCTCGTCGACCTTGAACGCGGCCGTACCGCCCTTGGCCTTCACGGCGACTTCAACGATCTGCGACGCGAATCGGCCCTGCGCCTGCGCTCGCGCAAAGCGCTGCTGCGACCGCTCGGCCCAGCGGTCCTGTGCATCGCGGCTGAGCTCGTAGCGGGTGGCGAGATCCTCGGTATGCCAGCCCGAGTGCAGGCCGGAGAACGCATCCTGCAGCCCGTCGAACAGCATGCTGTCATGCATGACCGTATCGCCCATGCGCTGCCCCCAGCGGCCGGATGGCACGAGGTAAGGCGCACGGTCCATGTTCTCCATGCCGCCGGCGACGGCGACGTCGGCATAGCCAAGCCTGACCTCGTCCGCGGCCGTTGCAATGGCCTGCGCACCGGACCCGCACACGCGGTTCACGGTCATGGCCGGGACGGATACCGGCAAGCCCGCGCCGATGGCGGCCTGCCGTGCAGGGTTCATGCGGTTGCCGGCCTGAATCACGTTGCCGAACACCACACTGCCGATGCGGCCGGCATCGATGCCTGCACGCTTGAGCGACTCTCCGATTGCCGCGGCCCCGAGTTCAACCGCAGGCGTGCCCTTCAGGGTGCCGTTGAATGCACCAATCGCGGTGCGAACCGGGTGACACAACACCACTTCGCGCGTATTCATGAAACTACCCTCCTACGGACGTCGACGACGGTTGCGGGCGCCACAAGCGGCACCGGATGGCACTGACATAGCAGCAGCGTCGGTTCAGCTACCACTTACTATCATCATGCTAGTAACAACTCTAGCCGAACTTTCATAATGAAAGCAATAGGAGTTTCGGAAAGTGAGTTCCTTGCGCCTCAAGAAGGAATGGACATCGCCCGGGTGCCCTGCCGGTATGGTCAGTCACTCCAGACGATGTCCATGGTGCGGTCGCTCACGTGCCCTGGCACGCTTGACGCGTATCGAGGCGGCCGAGGAGGGACAGGTGCTTACAGCGGCACAATGTGACGAGGCTTGGGCTGGAACGGGAATCCCGCCGGAAACTCGGGCAGCTTCAGCATCGGAGGCATCGGCGGGAACGATGGCAGCGGAGGCATCGAGGGCATCGACGGCCCCGGCAGGTGCCCGTTCGGGTCGGGCTCGCCCACCGCGATGGAAGCAGGCATGTAGGCAACGCCGCCGCGGATGGCGGCACGGGCAGCCCGGTCCAGTTCGCGGACGCGCGGCAGGTTTTCGATCAGTAGCGTGGACATGGGAATCTCCTGTAGTCATGGAAAGCGAACGGCGGATACGACGTTCGCCCTTGACTATGCAGATGCCATGCCACCGACTGCGCGCGCGCTCAGGTGTACGCAACGAGCTGTCAGAGGCTGATTTTGGTGGGCAACGGCCAACAGGCGCACAAAGCGTCGGGGCGGTCCGAACAGCGGGACCGCGACGCTTGCTCTAAGCGGGCGCCTGCTCGAAGGTCGGCTCGCACAGCACCGGGAAATTGAGCGAGTTGGCGATAAAGCATTGTTCGTGGGCGGTGTGATGCAGCCGCGCAGCCAGTTCCAGGTCGTCGCCCGCGCGCACGGTGACGCGCGGCCGCAGGACGATCCTTGTGAAGCGGCCGGACTGCGCTTCGATCATCGTGCCTTCCGCATCATCGACATACGCAAGCACGACGATGCCCGCGTTGGCGCACAGATGCAGGTACCAGAGCTTGTGGCACGCCGCGGCGGAGGCCACGAGCAGGTCCTCCGGATTCCAGCGCGCCGCATCGCCGAGAAAGGACGGATCCGATGAGCCCGGAATGACCGGCTTGGCGCCGGAGCGAATCACGTAGTCGCGCGCATACGCGCGGTAGCCCGACGTGCCGCTGCCCTTGTTGCCGGTCCACTCGACCGAAACCCGATAGTGATGCTCTCGATCTGCCATGTCAGCGTCCTCCGCCGATTCCGTGAATGCGCCAGTATGACTGCATAGGGCGGTTGCTGCCGGAGAGACGCAATCCACTCAGGCAATGGAGCGCCTCAGTTCGGGTACCCGATGACTGGCCAGCCGCCTCGCGGTCTGTACGGACACGCCGAAGCGATCATAGAAAGCCGACTCCACATCACCGTTGGGTGGCCATCCGACGAACCGCTTCAGGTCCGCCATGGCTACGTCGCCCGCCATGGCTTCGAACAGCAGGCGCATGAGCCGCTGCGTACGGCAGAGGTCCGTCAGCGCCGTGCCTTGCGAAAACAGCAGGCGGCGCAGCTGCGTCGCGGGCATGTCGATACGTTCGGCGATGAAGCCCGCGCTCCATGCATACTGGGGCTGCAGGAAAACGCGCCTGGAAATCCTTTGGTGCAACGCATCCTGCGGCGTGCCGGGCATGCCGCGCCTGATCTCGAACGTGCACGACGACGGCTGGCCGCTGCTGCCGTCCAGATGCATGTCGATGGTCTCGAACGGCTCGATCGTGACATCGTGTCCCGGCACAAGCAGCCGCTCGTGGCCGCGCCGCCTGACGACCGACCTGCCATGCGTGGCCACGATGGTCAGCGGGAACGCCAGGAACAGTCGATGCAGGCTGACGTGCGAGTAGGACTGCAGGTGGACGCGCATGGTGGACGGAAGACTCGGAAAACAGCCGGTAGCAGGATATCGGCACCGATCATCGCCGCTAACCGGGCCGCGCACCATCTGCAATTTCCGAACGCAACGTTTGCCTGCGCCACACGCTGGCCCACAGCACGGCCGGCGCGCCATGCTTCGCCATAGACTCGCCATGCGCCTGAATCTGCCCTTTCGACAGCGCTTCGTCCATCTGCCGTTATCATGAAGGGGCCTGGTATGTCTGCCGGCGCACGGCAGACCCACCCTTGCCCGACCGGCAACCGGACTGCCGGGCTCCGCCGCAGGACCGCCCCGTTTTCAATCCGCCACTCCCTTCGTCCTGCATGGAACACAACATCCCTCTTATCACCACGCTTGCCGCCGGGTTCGGCATTGCCCTGGTTCTCGGCTTCCTGGCCGAGCGGGTCAAAGTGCCGGCGCTGGTCGGCTACCTGGTAGCCGGCATCATCATCGGACCGGGCACGCCCGGCTTTGTCGCGGACGTACATCTGGCCTCCCAGCTTTCCGAGATCGGCGTGATGCTGCTCATGTTCGGCGTGGGGCTGCACTTCTCGCTCAAAGACCTGCTGGCGGTCAAGCGCATCGCCGTGCCTGGCGCGGTGGTGCAGATGGCGCTGGCCACGGCGCTCGGCGCTGGGGTTGCATGGATGTGGGACTGGCATTGGGGCAGCGGGCTGATCTTCGGGCTCTCGCTCTCTTGTGCGAGTACGGTCGTGCTGCTCAAGGCGCTGGAGACGCGCGGCGTGCTGGAAAGCATGAACGGCCGCATCGCGGTGGGCTGGCTGGTGGTCGAAGATTTGGCCACCGTGCTGGTGCTGGTCCTGCTGCCGCCGCTGGCGGGCATTCTGGGCGGCTCGGACGCATCGGCCGCGGCGGAGACCCGGCCGCTGTGGACCACCATCGCGCTGACGCTGCTGCAGGTCGGTGCCTTTATCGCGCTGATGCTGGTGGCGGGCCGCCGCTTGCTGCCGTGGTTCCTGTGGCTGGTCGCGCGCACGGGCTCGCGCGAGTTGTTCACGCTGTCAGTCATCGCCGCGGCCATCGGCATTGCGTACGGCGCGGCCCAGTTGTTCAGTGTCTCGTTCGCGCTGGGCGCTTTCTTCGCCGGCATGGTCATGCGCGAGTCAGAGTTCAGCCACCGCGCGGCGCAGGAATCGCTACCGCTGCGCGATGCGTTCTCGGTGCTCTTTTTCGTCTCGGTGGGCATGCTGTTCAAGCCCGCAATCCTGATCGAGCAGCCGCTGCACGTGCTTGGCACGGTGGCGATCATCATCGTCGGCAAGTCGATTGCAGCGTTCGCGCTGGTGCTGGCGTTCCGCTATCCGCTCAATACCGCGCTGACTGTCTCGGCCAGCCTCGCGCAGATCGGCGAGTTTTCGTTCATCTTGGCCGGGCTCGGGCTCTCGCTCGGCCTGCTGCCGGCCGAGGGCATGAGCCTGGTGCTGGCGGGTGCGCTGATCTCGATCGCGCTGAACCCGGTGCTGTTCGCCCTCAACGAGCCGTTCCGCCGCTGGGTCCTCAAACGCTCGGCACTGGCCCGGCGCCTGGAGCAGCGTGGCGACCCGTACGCTGAATTGCCGATGACGACCGAGCGCAAGTATCTCGAGGGCCAGGTCGTGCTGGTCGGCTATGGCCGCGTGGGGCGTCGCATCGGCAGCGCGCTGCAGTCGCGCGGCATTCCGTTCGTGGTCGCGGAGCAGAACCGCGAACTGGTGGAGAGCCTGCGCAATCGCGGTATTGCGGCGGTTTCGGGCAACGCGGCCGATCCCGCCGTCCTGATCCAGGCCCATATCGCGCGTGCCGCCATGCTTGTGGTCGCCATTGCCGATCCAATCGATGTCAGGCAGATGGCCGATACCGCCCGCACGCTCAATCCCTCGATTGAGATCGTCCTGCGTACGCACAATGAAGACGAGTCCGTCATGCTGCGCAAGGAGGCAATCGGCACGGTCTTCTACGGCGAGGAAGAACTGGCCAGGGGCATGACGGCCCATGTGCTGGAGCGCTTCGCGCCGGGGCCGCAGGCATACACCGATGGCCATGCCGCGGGCCACGCTGCATGACGCATGCGACCAAGGCTCTGTGAACTTTAATAGAATCCCGGTCTGACACGCATTCGCGCCGCGGTTCGCCGCGCCCGCACAACCCTCCGGAGACAACATGAAGGCAGACAACATCCTGCAGACCATCGGCAATACGCCGCATATCCGCATCCGACGGCTGTTCGGAAACGGCCACGAAGTCTGGATCAAGTCGGAGCGGTCCAACCCGGGCGGCTCGATCAAGGACCGTATCGCGCTATCGATGGTGGAAGACGCCGAACGCCGTGGCGTGCTCAAACCCGGTGGCACCATTGTCGAGCCGACCTCCGGCAATACCGGCATCGGCCTGGCGATGGTGGCGGCAGTCAAGGGCTACAAGCTGATCCTGGTGATGCCGGACAGCATGTCGATCGAACGCCGCCGGCTGATGCTCGCCTACGGCGCGACCTTTGACCTGACCCCGCGCGAGAAAGGCATGAAGGGCGCGATCGCCCGCGCCGAGGAATTGATCGCCTCGATCCCCGGCGCGTGGATGCCGCAGCAATTCGAGAATCCGGCCAACATCGACGTCCATGCGCGCACCACGGCGCAGGAAATCCTGGCGGACTTCCCGGAAGGCCTCGATGCACTGATTACCGGCGTGGGCACGGGCGGCCATATCTCGGGCTGCGCGCAGGTGCTCAAGCAGAAATGGCCGCAACTGAAGGTGTTCGCCGTGGAGCCGACGGCATCGCCGGTGATTTCGGGTGGCGCGCCCGCGCCGCATCCGATCCAGGGCATCGGCGCCGGTTTTATCCCGGAGAACCTGAAAACCGACCTGCTCGATGGCGTGATCCAGGTCGATGCCGAACCAGCGCGCGAGATGGCGCGCCGCTGCGCGCGCGAAGAAGGCATCCTGGTTGGCATTTCGTCGGGCGCGACGCTGGCCGCGATCGCGAGCAAGCTGCCTGAACTTCCGGCCGGCGCCCGCGTGCTCGGGTTCAACTATGACACCGGCGAGCGTTACCTGACGGTCGAGGGCTTCCTGCCGGCCTGAGGCTTTACCGCGCGCCAACGCGCTGGCAATCGTCAGTGCGACATGAACAGCGGCACGCCGGCGCGCCGCACCAGCGTGCGCGTGGTGCCGCCCAGCACGCGTTGGCGCAGGCGGCTGCGGCCGTAGCCGCCTGCCACCAACAGGCCGGCACCGAGTTCATAGGTTAGCCGCAGCAGTTCATCGCCGGGCTGTCCGCCACGTTCGACACGCAGCCAGGCCTCGATCCCGTGCGCGGCCAGCCACTGCAGCAGCCGTTCCCCGCCTGCTTCCTTCTCGTCTTCGCCACTGGCGCCGGCCACCACCACCACGGTTACATAGGACGCCTGCGCCAGCAGCGGCAGCGCATCGCTCACCGCGCGCGCGGCTGGCTGGCTGCCATCCCAGCCCACCAATGCATGCCCCTGCGGTGCCAGCGTGGCACCGGCCGGTACCAGCAGCATCGGACGCCCCGTATTGAGCAGCGCGTACTCGGCTTCCTCGGCCATCAGTGCGGGGGCGTTGTCGCCAGCCTGCAAAGCCGGCGGCAGAACCAGGTCCGCAAATCGGCCTTCCATCGCGAGCGCCCAGCCCGTCTCCGCCTCGACCACCGCGTGCCGGCACCTCATGCCGCTGCCCGATGACGTGACCGCAGCCTGCAGCGCCGCCAGGTTCTCATCCACGATGCGCTGCAAGCTTGCCGCCGCCTGCTCGGCGTACTTGCCGGCCTCGTCGCCGGCGCCGCGGAACGGCTCGAGCTGCGTGCCCGTTGCGGTCAGCCCGACCAGCCCCGCCCCGAAGTGCCGGCACAGGACCAGCGCGGCGTGCAAGCGCGCCGCGCGCGCGGGATCGTCGCCCAGCGCGACAAGGATTGTCTTGTAGTCCATCGGTTCATTGCTCCTTGCAAAGGCGTGAGTGCGACGCTGCGGACCGCCTGGGACGTGAACCAGTGTAAGCATTTGCCGGCCAAGGTGCTTGACGGGCATCAATGCGGCACGACCGAACCGTGATGCCGCGTCTGCCGCAGCAAGCCTTGATGCACATCAAGCCGACACCTTCAGATGCACCTACGCTGAATCCAACGCGTTCACGCGTACCGGCAACCATTTGCCACTCCTGACCATCCGCCGTCACACTCCGGAGATCCGCCATGTATCAACGCATCCTGCTCGCCGTAGATGGCAGCCAGTCTTCCGACCTGGCGTTGAGCCAGGCCATCACAATCGCCAAGGCCACGGGGGCGGAGGTCAAGGCCCTGTTCGTCGCCGACGACAGCGACGCGTTTTTCGACGTCGCCTACTTCGACGCCAAGGCCCTGATGCAAGGTATCCTGACATTCGGCAACAAAGTCCTTGCCGAGGCCGCGAGCAGGCTCGATGCAGCCGGCGTCAGGCATGTGACCCAACTGATCGAAAAGCCGGTGGCACCCGGGCAGATTTCGTCAACCATCGTCGCGCAGGCCGATACCTGGAACGCAGACCTGATCGTCTTGGGCACCCACGGCCGGCGCGGCGTACGGCGTCTGTTGATGGGCAGCGTCTCCGAGGGCGTGGTGAGCAAATCCAACCGCCCGGTGCTGCTGATCCGCAGCGAGGTCGAGGGCTAGTCCCGCGCCGCCGACTGCAGCCGGCGCTATTGCGCACGCCGTGCCACAGGCCGGACAATCCGGGCATGCGGGATTTCCCCGCGGGAGCGCACGATGCGAATCCGCCTGGCCACACTGGCTTGCATGGCAGCCCTTGCCTTGAGCGCCTGCGCGTCGCTGCAACCGGAACAGACCGGCCAGCGACTGATCGGCAGCGACCAAGGTGCCGTTCGCGGTACATTGGGGGAGCCCACCGATACCTTCAGGTTTCCGAACGGCACGTCCCGCTGGCTCTACTCGGGGCAGCCGCTCGGCCACACGGTCTATGCCGCGGACTTTGACGCGACCGGCAAGCTCGTCAGCTATCGGCAAATGCTGACGGAAGCCGAAATCTATCAGGCGCAGGTCGGAGTCTGGACCAAGCAGGAAGTGCTCGAGCGCTTCGGCAAGCCACGCGAGCCCACGCAGTACTACCCGCTGATGAAGCGCGAGGCCTGGACCTACCGGATGTACAAGGACGGCTACCAGACCGCCCATTTCAGCTGCTACTTCGACGACAACGGCGTGCTGCAGCAAAGCATGATCATCGTCGACCCGCTCGGCGGCGACCGACGCGGACGCTCCCGGTAGGCTGAGCGGCTCCCGATGGTGCCAACGTTGGCGGAAGGGGCACCGGGACCGCGGCAGCTTTTTCGCGCAGAATAGACATTGCCGCGCCGCAGCAGAGGCTGCCGGCGCGCACCTTGTTCTCTCCGAGTCCTATTCTTGCGCGGAAAACTGAACGTGACGACTGCGATCCTGCTCGAAAACATCCATGCAAGCGCCACGGCGCGCCTTGGCGAGGCCGGCCTGACGGTCGAGCGCCGCACCGGCGCGCTGGCCGGCGACGAACTGCGCCAGGTGCTGGCAAGCCATGACCTCGTCGGCATCCGCTCTGCCACGCACCTGCGCGGCGACGATATCCGCAGCGCGCCCGCGCTGCTCAGCATCGGCTGCTTCTGCATCGGCACCTCGCAGGTCGATCTGGACGCCGCGACCGCGGCTGGCATCCCGGTCTTCAATGCGCCGTTTTCGAACACGCGGTCGGTGGCCGAGCTGGTCGTGTCCGAGGCCGTGATGCTGCTGCGCAAGATCCCGGAGAAGAATGCGCTAGCTCATGCCGGCAAGTGGGCCAAGGGCGCCAGCGGCGCGTTCGAGGCGCGCGGCAAGACCATCGCCATCGTCGGCTACGGCAATATCGGCTCTCAGGTCGGCGTATTGGCGGAGTCGATGGGCATGCGGGTGGTGTACTACGACGTGCTGGCCCGGCTGTCGCTCGGCTCGGCGCGTGCCGCCGGTACGCTCGAAGAAGCCGTGTCGCAGGCGGACGTGGTCACTCTGCACGTGCCCGCTACGGCCCGCACGCGCAACATGATCGATGCCCACGTGCTCGCCTGCTTCAAGCCGGGCGCGATCCTGATCAACGCATCGCGCGGCACCGTGGTGGATATCGATGCGCTTGCGGCGGCACTGCGCGACAAGCGCCTGGGCGGCGCGGCAATCGACGTGTTCCCGGAAGAGCCGAAGACGAACAACGATCCATTCGTCAGTCCGCTGCAGCAGCTTCCGAATGTCCTGCTGACGCCCCACATCGGCGGCAGCACTGAAGAGGCGCAGGAGAACATCGGCACAGAGGTAGCCGCCAAGCTGCTGAACTACCTGAACACCGGCGGCACCATTGGCGCCGTCAACTTTCCCGAAGTCGATCCCGGTCCGCTGCACGCGCCGGCACGCCTGCTCAACATCCACAGCAATGCTCCGGGCGCGCTAGCCGCACTGAACACGCTGCTGGCCCAGGATGGCGTCAACATCAACGGCCAGCACCTGCAGACGCGCGGCCATACCGGCTACGTCGTCACGGATCTCGACCGCGTGCCGTCCGACGTGCTGATGGAATCGCTGCGCACGCATGCCGGATTCGTACGTTCGCGGCTGCTGGTGCGCTAACCCCACCCCTTCGCACCGATTTTTCCTGTCGCACCACATCCGCCGTCTGGCCGCATGCAACGCATGAGGCCAGACGGCGGATGACGCCTCTTTTCCGAGAGCCTGCCCGCATCGTCCTCCGCTGCGCACGAAAATCAGCCGGGGCCGATAAGAATGGGCTGAGGCGTAGCCGCCCGCCTTGCCCGGCGATATCCCGGTGGCGCCAAATGGCTTCAGCGGCAACGCTACTCTTCAGGCCGTCGCCGGCAACTGACACCGCCGGACCGCATCAGAAGTCAACAGGCTGCAATATTTTTAAGGGAATTACTAAAGCCCAGTCCTGGCACGCCGCTATTGGCGACAGGAGCACTGACAGCGGTCGCGCTCCGCGCCACACGGCAACAGTCAGGTGGCATCCACCATGGAGGGAATCGATATGGACGCAAAGGAAAGGCGCGTGCCGGCATGGGCGCGACGGGTCGGATTGTCGTTGTGTGTTGCGGCAGGTATCGCGGGCGGTGCGGCCGCGCAGTCCGGCACCATCACGTTCCAGGGTGCGATCACCGAGCCCTCGTGCGGGTTCGAGGCGGACGCGCAAGGGGTCAACGCCACTTGCCTGACGCCGGCGGGGCGCCCGGTCAGCAAGGCGTTGCGCGCGGCGGCCCTTGGCAAGGCCGCAAGCGCCCGAGTGGGCGCGGCCCAGTTGCGGCTGGAGCCGATTGGCCGCCGTGGCGCCACGAACACGTACGTGGTTGTGGCTACCTATCTCTGAAGCCGGCCCGACGCCCCGGCCCGCAGCACCTCACGGCACTGCGGGCCGGCAAGACGATTGCAGTGCCGTCCCGTTAGTCGCCGGCGCGGATCAGGTCTGCCGCCTTCTCGGCGATCATGATCGCCGGCGCATTGGTGTTGCCTGCCACCAGCGTCGGCATGATCGATGCATCGACCACGCGCAAGCCCTGCACACCACGCACACGCAAGGCGGGATCGACCACGGCCATGTCATCCACACCCATCTTGCAGGTGCCGACCGGGTGGTAGACGCTGTCGGTCCGCTCGCGCACGAAAGCCTCGATTGCTTGCTGGTCGCCGTCGCCCGGCCCGAATTCGTCGGTGAACAGCTCGCGGCCGCCGGCGCTGGCCAGCGCCTGCTGCGCGAAGATGCGGCGGATTGCGCGCACGCCTGCCACCATGACGGTCATATCTTCCTCATGGCTGAGGAAGCGCGGATCGATGACCGGTGCTTCGCGCATGTCCGGGGAACGCAATCGTACTTCTCCAACACTCTTCGGCCGCAGCACGCAGGCATGGCAGGAATAGCCATGACCCAGCTTCTTCCTGTCGCTGCCGTGATTGAGCAGTGCCGTGATGAAATGCAGCTGAATATCAGGGGCCGCAAGTCCCTGCCGACTCTTGATGAAAGCGCCGGCCTCCGCGAAATTGCTGCTAGGCATGCCGGTGCGTTTGCGGCGATAGCGCAGCAACTCCATCGACAGCTTCACAAAGCCGCCAAAGGAATGGCCAAACAGGTCCAGCGAATGCACCTGCTTGTTCAGGATGACATCCGGATGGTCCTGCAGGTTCCTACCTACGCCAGGCAGGTCGGCTACAACATGAATCCCCATGTCAAAAAGCTCGCGCGCCGGGCCTACGCCGGACGCCAGCAGCAACTGCGGCGAGTTGAAGGCCCCGGCGCTGACAATGACTTCGCGCCGTGCCGCCAGCTTCTGCTCCACCCCGCCGCGCACAACGGTCAGTCCCGTGGCCCGCCTGCCGTCGAAGTTGATACGCAGCACCTGCGTCTCGACCAGCACCGAAAGGTTGCTGCGGCCTCCGCTCAGAGTCTTGTCGCCCGCGTTGCCCTGATGCAGGTAGGCGCGCGCCGAATTCCAGCGCTCGCCACGATGCTGGGTGACGTGGTAGAAGCCCGCTCCCTCCTGATCCGCACCGTTGAAATCGCTATTGGGCCGATAGCCAGCCTGGATTGCCGCGTCGATAAAGCGCCGGGAAAACGGGCTGGGCGAGCGCAGGTTGCTTACGCGCAGCGGGCCCGTGCCACCGTGCCATCGGTTATCGTCCCGGCCGCTGTAGTCCTCGTGATGTTCGCTGCGCCGGAAGTACGGCAGCACGTCTTCATATCCCCAGCCGGTGCAGCCCAGGCGCGCCCAGTCGTCGTAGTCGTTGCGGTGACCGCGGATATAGACCATGCCGTTGATCGACGAGCTGCCGCCCAGACCCTTGCCGCGCGGCTGGTAACCCTGCCGCCCGTTGAAGCCCGGCTGCGGCACGGTGTAGTAGCCGTAGTTGCGTGGGCCGGCATTGCGCACGGTAGATGCCATGCCGATCGGCATCCAGATGCTCATATGGTGATCAGTCGGCCCGGCCTCGATCAGGGCCACCGTCACGGCGGGGTCTTCGGCCAGCCTTGATGCAATGGCGCAGCCTGCCGAGCCGGCACCCACCACCAGATAGTCAAACGTTTCCATGTAATCGGTCACTCCTTCATTCATCCACGGTGCAGCCTGCGACCGACTTGTATTCGAGGAACTCGGCCAGGCCGTACGCGCCGAACTCGCGGCCGTTGCCCGACGTCTTGTAGCCGCCGAACGGCGCGGCAAAGTCCATCTTCGCACCGTTGATCTGCACGGAGCCCGCGCGCAGTTCTCCAGCGACGCGGCGCGCACGTGCCGGGTTGCCCGACCAGACATAGGCAGCGAGCCCGTAAGGCGTGTCGTTGGCGATACGGATTGCCTCAGCCTCGTTGTCGTAAGGAATCATCGACAGCACCGGCCCGAAAATCTCCTCCCGGGCAATGGTCATGTCGTTGCTGACGTCGGCAAATACCGTCGGGCGGTTGTAAAAGCCCTGCGCAAGTCCTTCCGGGCGGCCCGGACCACCGGCCACGACGCGTGCGCCCTCCTGGATACCGGCTTCGATCATGCGCTGGACACGTTCGTACTGTGCACGGTTGGAACTGGGCCCCAGCTTGCTGTCAGGCGAAGACGGATCACCGACAGTCAGCGCCTGCACCGTCGCTTGCGCAATCGCGATGGCCATCTGGTATTGCGCGCGTGGTACCAGCATGCGCGTCGGCGCCGTGCAGGTCTGGCCGGAATTCAGCATGCAGCTCACCACGCCCTGAGAGACCGCAGCCTTGAGATCGGCATCATCGAGGATGACGTTGGGCGACTTGCCGCCAAGTTCCTGCGCGACGCGCTTCACCGTTGGCGCGGCCTGCATGGCCACGTCTACGCCAGCGCGCGTGGAGCCGGTGATGGACACCATGTCGACATCGGGGTGGCGCGACAACGCCGCGCCGACCGTCGGACCCGTGCCAAACAACATGTTGAACACGCCTGCGGGCGTCGATGTGGCCTGGCAGGCCTCCTGCACGATCTCGGCAAAGATGCGCGCGTCGAGCGGCGCGATTTCCGATGGCTTGAGCACCATCGTGCATCCGGCCGCCAGCGCCGGCGCCACCTTGGCGGCAATCTGATTGACCGGCCAGTTCCACGGCGTGATCAGCGCGGCCACGCCGACCGCCTCCCGCACGACCTGGGTCGTGCCCTTGACGGTGACGAACTCGAACGCTTCGAGCGCTGCAATGGCTGCCTGAATCTGTACCAAGCCCATCGGGGCCTGGTATTCACGGCACAGCCAGATTGGCGCGCCAATCTCCGTGCTGATGGCCTCGGCAATCTCCCCGATGCGCGCCTTGTAGCCGTCGGAAATGCGGCGCAGCAGGGCCAGGCGTTCCTCGCGACTGGACCTGGACCACGATGCGAACGCGTCGCGCGCGGCCGCCACGGCACGGTCGACATCGGCCGCGCCACCCATGGCGACCGTGCCGATCACGGCCTCCGTCGCCGGGTTGACGAGATCCGCCAACGTGGCGCCATCAGCGGGTTTAACCCACTCGCCCCCGATATAGAACGTATTGAGATTGTGCATCGAGCGTTAACTCCTGAAAGTGGGGGCGCTTCAGAAAGGTTTATCGCCGATGATGGTCGCGCGCATCATCCGGCGTACTGCGGGGAAATAGTCCTGCACGGCGTAGTGCTGCGTGGAACGGTTATCCCAGAACGCAATGGTGTTGGGCCGCCATTTCAGGCGGACCTGGTACTCGGGCACGGCGGCCTGGCGGAACAGGTACTGCAGCAGATCGAGTTCGCCATAGCGGAAATCGAAGCCCACGCGGAACTGCACCTTCTCGCCGAAGTTCGCGAGATGCGTGACAAATCCTTCGTTGACGTAGAGGATCTTTTCACCGCTCTCGGGATGCGTGCGCACGACCGGGTGCGTGACCGCAGGGAACTTCTTGCGGTTGACTTCACGTTCCTCCGGAGTCATGCGTGCGCCGAAGCCGGGCATGATGTCGTGAACCGCATAGAGGCCGTCGATCCGCTCCTTGACGGCGTCGGGCAGGGCCGCGTAGGCACGTGCCATATCGACCCAGATCGTGTCGCCGCCGGTGTCGGGGCACTCCACGCAGCGCAGCATCGACGCCATCGACGGCACCTCGCGCCACGAGACGTCGGAGTGGTAGATGTTCTCGCGGCCACGCATGTCCTTGCTTCCGCCCAGCAGCACCAATTCGGGATGGTCCTCGTGATGCGGAAAGACGGGGTGAACTTCGAGTTCGCCGAAGCGGCGTGCGAGCTGCACGTGCTGTGCCGGCGTGATGTCCTGGTCGCGGAAGAACAGCACCTTGTGGCGCACCAGCGCTTGCCGCAGCGCGGCCACGGTGGCGTCGTCGAGCGTCTCGGCCAGATCGATCCCGCCGACCTCGGCACCAATGGTCGGCGTCGACCGTGTAATGGTGAAGCCGTGGTAGTTCAGGGTGTTAGGTTCGGCGGACGCATCGCTAAGTTGAACGGCGGCATTGCTACGGGTCATATCATCTCCTTTTGTTCGGTGGGCTGCTGGCCGGCGCGGGCTCGATCTGCCGCACCAGCGATTCACTGCATGCTGGCGCAATCAGTCCAGGCGGATGTCCGAAGCACGGATCGCTTCGGCCCAATAGGCCTGCTCGGCCTTGACGACATCGGAGAAAGCCGACGGCGTGCTTCCCTTGAGCACGATCCCAAGATCGACCATGCGCGCGCGGAAATCGGGGTTGGTCAACGTGCGGTTGACGTCGGCCGACACCTTTTCCACGATGGCGCGCGGCGTTGCAGCGGGCGCGAACATGCCCACCCATCCCTGCCGCTCGAGTCCACGCACGCCAGCCTCGGCAAACGTCGGCACGTCAGGCAGCATGGGTGAGCGCGCTGCGCCTGCAACAGCGAGCACCCGCAGCTTGCCCGCGGCGGCATGCTGGCGCGCACTGACTGCGGCGATCATGCCGGCCGGAAGCTGTCCGCCCAGCAGGTCGTTGACCATTGGCGCCTCACCTTTGTAGGGCACATGTGTGAGCGCCACTTTCGCGTTGCGTCCGAAGATCTCCATCTGCAAATGGCCACTCGAGCCCAGGCCATAGGAACCGTACGCCAGCGGCTTCCCCTGCTTGCCGATGTATTCGATCAGCTGCTTCACGCTGCTCACCCCGAGCGAAGGCTGCACCACCAGCGCAAGGTTCGACGTGGCAAGCTCCGAAACCGGCGCAAAGTCCCGCACCGGGTTGTACGGCGCCTTGCTGTACAGGCTTGGCGCCTGCACCATACCGGTCAGCGTCAGCAGTAGCGTATGGCCGTCCGGGTCGGCCTTGGCGACCATGTCAGCACCGATCATGCCGCCGGCGCCGGGCCGGTTGTCAACGATGACCGGCTTGCCCCAGGCTTTGGCAAGGCCCTCGGCAATCTGCCGCGCGACCACGTCGCCGGTACCGCCCGCCTGGTACGGGTACACCACGCGCACCGCGCGCGATGGGAACCCGGCCGCGTTGGCCTGGGCCCGCGCATTGAGGCCGACGCCTCCGAATGCCGCGCCTGCCAAACCGAGCGCCAACTGCTGCAAAACCTTTCGCCTTTGCTGCTGCATCTTGCTGTCTCCATTTTTCATTGGTTCTACCGATTCGCGGCTGCAGCCGGCCTCTGGCGGGCCTGGTCATGCAGCCATGGTCCTGCGGTGCCGCTAAGGTCAGAGCGTGCGCGCGATGATCTCCTTCATGATCTCGTTCGAGCCGCCGTAGATCTTGCCCACGCGTGCGTTCACGTACATGCGCGCGATCGGGTACTCCATCATGTAGCCGTAGCCGCCATGGAGCTGCAGGCATTCATCGATGATTTCGCAGCTCGTCTGCGTGCCCCACCACTTCGCCATGGCGGCGGTCTCGGGATCGAGCTCGTCGCGCAGGACCTTGGCCATGCAGTCGTCGACAAATGCGCCCGCGATGACAGCCTTGGTCTTGCACTCCGCCAGCTTGAAGCGGGTGTTCTGCATGTCGAGCAGCGTCGCGCCAAACACTTTGCGTTCGCGCACGTAGTCGGTGGTCAGTTCCACCGCGCGTTCCATCGCAGACAACGCGCCCAGCGCGATGATCATGCGCTCCTGCGGAAGCTGCTGCATGAGCTGGTAGAAGCCTTTGCCTTCTTCCGTGCCCAGCAGGTTCGTGCAGGGCACGCGCACGTCGTCGAAGAACAGCTCGGCTGTGTCCTGACCCTTCTGGCCGATCTTTTCAAGGATGCGGCCGCGGCGGAAGCCCGGCAGGTTCTCGGTCTCGACCACGACGATCGACACGCCTTTTGCACCCTTGTCCGGATCGGTCTTGCAGACCACCAGGATCAGGTCGGCCAGAAAGCCATTGGTGATGAAGGTCTTCGAGCCGTTCAGCACATACTGGTCGCCGTCGCGGACGGCGCGCGCCTTGATGCTCTTGAGGTCCGATCCCGCACCGGGCTCCGACATGGCAATGGCCGCGACTATTTCGCCGCTGGCCATCTTCGGCAGCCAGTTCTGCTTCTGCGCCTCGGTGCCATAACGCAGGATGTAATGCGCGACGATGCCGCTGTGGACGTTAGTGCCAAGGCTGCTGACGCCCACCCGGGACTGCTCGAGCGTGATGACTGCTTCATGCGCGAAGTTGCCGCCGCCACCGCCGTATTCCTCGGGAATGCTCGCGCACAACATGCCCATCTCGCCGGCCTTGCGCCAGATCTCGCGGTCGACGTGCTGCTGCTTCCACCAGCGATCCTCGTGCGGAACCAGCTCGCGTTCGATGAACTTGCGGATGCCGTCCTGGAACATCGCCAGGTCGTCAGTAATCCAGGGACGTTGATTGAATGCCATGCTCTTGCTCCGCTTCGATCAGGGACGGCCGCCGCCGCAGATCAGCACCTGGCCGGTGATGTAGTTCGACTCGGGGATGCACAGCAGGTACACAGAACCCGCAGCTTCGACCGGCGTGCCGCCACGGCCCAGCGGGATCATCGCTTCGATATTTTTCATGAGCTGCGGATTCACGCCAACCTTGATCTCGTTGCCGCCGATGTTCAGCGTCGAGGTGTTGTCCGAGCCGGCCGTGGCCTCGGTCAGGCGCGTCTTGATCAGGCCGAACGCCACGCTGTTGACGTTGACCTTGTAACGGCCCCACTCCTTGGCGAGTGCCTTGGTCAGGCCGTTGATGGCGGCTTTGCCGGCCGAGTAGTTGGCCTGGCCGGCGTTGCCCATCACGCCCGATACCGACGAGATGTTGACCACCTTGCGGAACACTTCCTGGCCGGCCTCGGCTTCCTTCTTGGCGGCTTCGCGGAAGTAGTCAGCGGCGGCGCGCAGAATGCGGAACGGCGCGGTCACGTGCACGTCCATGATGGCCGACCACTGTTCGTCGGTCATCTTCTGGATCACGTTGTCCCAGGTGTAGCCGGCGTTGTTGACGATGATGTCCAGGCGACCGAAGGTCTGCAGCGCGGTACCGACGAAGCGGGTGCCGAAATCGGCTTCGGTCACGCTGCCCACGCACGCGACGGCCTTGCCGCCGGCGGCGACGATCTCCTGCACCACGGCCTGTGCCGGTTCCGCGTCGAGGTCGTTGATCACGACGGCTGCGCCTTCGCTGGCGAGCTTCAGCGCGATTTCACGGCCGATGCCGCGGCCCGAACCCGAAACGATAGCGACCTTGTCGACGAGTTTTCTCATTTCCTGTACTCCTTTGCTGATCTGTTGAATGTCCCGGCTGTCCGGCCGCCTCAGGCGGCAAGGGCGATCAGTGCATCGCCTGACAGCTTGATTTCGCCCGTCTGGTTGCGGGTCTCCAGTGCCACGCGCACGGTGCGCGCAACGTCATCCTTTTCCACAACCGTGCCGGTGCACGCGATCTCGTCGCCGACATGCGTGATCGCGGCAAAGCGCACCGAGAAGCTGCGAATGTCTTGTTGCGACACCCAGTTGGTCAGCAGACGGCCGAGGTAAGCCATCGACAGCATGCCGTGGGCGAATACGTCAGGCATGCCTGCCCTGCGCGCAAAGTCGATATCGACGTGGATCGGGTTGTGGTCGCCCGAGGCACCGGCGTACAGCGCCAGCGTGAGGCGGTTCAGCGGCGGCGCGGTAAAGGACGGCAGCTCCGTGCCGACCGCGATCTCATCAAACCGGAGGGTCTGCATGGCTGTCTCCTTAGCTGTTGCGCACGACGATGGTGCTGCGCAGGTCGGCGACCGGGTCGCCCTTGGCGTCAGTCACACGGGTTTCGCGCACCACGAACTCCAGTGCGCCGCCCTTCTTTTCGTAGATGTCGGCCACGCGGGTTTCGAAGGTCAGGCACTCGCCCGCATAGGCCATTCGGTGGTATTCGAAATGCTGCTGGCCATGCAGGACCTTGCCGATATCGATGTTCAGCCGCTCGATCATGGCGCGCGGATTGGGCGATTCCATTTCGAGGCAGAACAGGAAAGTGGGCGGTACCGGCAGGTCCGGATAGCCCGCGGCCTCGGCCGCAGCCAGGTCGGTGTAGCGCGCATCATTCTGGCCCGTCGCCTTGGCGAAGAAGCGCAGGCGTCCGGCCTCCACGTCAACGGAATGGCGCGAGATCAGCGCGCCGATATGGATCTTGTCGATCATCTCTGTGCTTCCTTTACCGCTTATTGCTGGCGTTCGTACAGCGTCACCACGCAGGCGCCACCGAGGCCGAGGTTGTGCTGCAGCGCCAGGCGCGCGCCTTCGACCTGGCGGTCACCGGCCTTGCCGCGCAGTTGCCAGACCAGTTCGGCGCATTGCGCGAGGCCGGTGGCACCCAGCGGGTGACCCTTGGACAGCAGGCCGCCCGACGGATTGGTAACCACGCGGCCGCCGTAGGTGTTGTCGCCATCGACGATGAATTTCTCGGCAGTACCGACCGGAGTCAGACCCAGGCCTTCGTAGGTAATCAGCTCGTTGGCGGTGAAGCAGTCGTGCAGTTCCACCACGTCGATATCGGTCGGCGCAACACCGGCCTTCTCGTAGACGGCTTTCGCTGCGGCAGCGGTCATGTCGTAGCCCACCACCTTGCGCATGTCGCCTTCGTCGAAGGTGCTGTTGCGGTCCGTGGTCATGGCTTGCGCGGCGATGTTCACGCGCGTGTCGAGGCCATGCTTGCGCGCGAACGCTTCCGTGCACAGGATCGCGGCGGCAGCGCCGCAGGTCGGCGGGCAGCACTGCAGGCGTGTGAGCGGGTCGAACACGGTCGGCGCCGCCATGACCTCTTCCAGAGTAACGGTATTGCGGAACACTGCAAACGGGTTGCGCGCGGCATGCTGGCGCGCCTTGACCGAGATGCGCGCGAAGGTGTCCGGGCGGATGCCGTATTCCTTCATGTACGCACGGCCCGCGCCGCCGAAGAACTGCGCCGCGCGCGGCGCCTGCTCGTCGAAGCCCTGGACTTGCGCCATGGTGTTCGCAAAGCGTTCCATCGGGCCAGGACGGTCGGTATAAGCGCCCTTGAGCGCGCCCGGCACCATCTGCTCGAAGCCGACCGCGATGGCGCATTCAATCGCGCCGCTTTCCACGGCCTGGCGCGCCAGGAACAGCGCGGTCGAGCCGGTGGCGCAGTTGTTGTTGACGTTGATGACCGGAATGCCGGTCAGGCCGACGCCGTAGATGGCGGCCTGGCCCGACGTCGAATCGCCGAACACATAGCCAACGTAGGCCTGCTCTACCAGCGCGTAGTCGATGCCAGCATCTGCCAGCGCGGCCTTGGCCGCATTGGCGCCCATCACGCCATAGTCATCGCTGGCGCCAGGCTTGGTGAACGGGATCATGCCGACGCCGGCCACTACCACTTTGTTGCTCATGTCGATTTCCTCTGAGAATTAAAGAAGGCGGCCGCCTCAGTTGACCTGCCGGGTGCTGTCTTTCCAGTACGGGGAGCGCAGATCGCGCTTGAGGATCTTGCCGGCCGCGGACAGCGGCATCTCGGCACGGAATTCGATGCTCTTCGGGCATTTGTAGCCCGCGATAAACTGGCGGCAGTGCTCGCGCAGGCCGGCCTCGTCGGCCTGCGCGCCGGGCTTGAGCACGATCACCGCATGCACGGCCTCACCCCAGCGCGCATCAGGCACGCCGATCACGGCGCACGACGCCACCGCCGGATGGCGCGAGAGCACGTTCTCGACTTCCGCCGAGTAGACGTTTTCGCCGCCGCTCACGATCATGTCCTTGAGTCGGTCGACGATGAACAGGTAGCCGTTTTCATCCATGTATGCGCCGTCGCCGGTATGCAGCCAGCCATCGCGCAGCGTGGCCGCGGTCTCGGCGGCCTTGTTCCAGTAGCCCTGCATGACGTTCGGGCCGCGCACGATGATTTCGCCGACGGTATTGCGCGGCACTTCGACGCCCTGATCGTCCACGATCTTGACCGTGACGCCGTACCCGGCGCGGCCAGCCGAGCGGTACAGGCCGCTGGCACGGCCCTCCGGGCCGTGATTGACGGGCGGATTGACGGAGACCACCGGAGCGGCCTCGGTCAGTCCGTACGCGTGGAAGAACTGCACCTGCGGCAGCGCGGCCAGCGCAGCATCGAGCAGGCCAGCACTGATCGGCGAGGCACCATAGTTGATGCGCTGCAGGCCGCGCAGGTCATGGCTCGCGAAATCGGGATGCGAGAGCACCGCCTGCAGCATGGTCGGGACTAGCAGGATTTCATTGACCTGTTCCCTCACCATGGTGTCGAGCACTTCCTTCGCATCGAAGGCGGGAATCAGCGCATGCGTGGCACCGGCGACGAACAGCGTCACCGCCTTGGCCATGGCCGCGGTGTGGAACAGCGGGCACGCATGCAGCGTGATGGTGTCTTCGGGGCACGGATACTGCGCCATGCGCGAGATCGCCGACGACCACAGGTTCATGTGCGACTGCATCACGCCCTTGGGCTTGCCCGTGGTGCCGCCTGTGTACATGATGGCGGCCAGGTCGTCGCCGCCGCGCTGCGCGTCTTCGACCGGCGTAGCTTCGGCAACAAGCCGCTCGTACGACAGCATGCCGTCGGGCGTGGAGTTGTCACCGACGTGGATCAGCACCGGCTTTCGGCTGGCGCTCGCAACGATGCCGGGCACCATCGGCAGGAAGTGGTCGTCGACGATCAGGATGCCGGTGTCGCAATCGTCAAGCGAGTAGACGATCTCGGGCACGCTCCAGCGGGTATTGACGGGATTGAGCACGCCGCCGCCCCACCAGACCGACAGCATGTATTCGAGATAGCGGTCCGAGTTCAGCGCCAGCATGCTGACGCGGTGCCCTTCGGCCATGCCCAGCTGGCGCAGTGCGCCGGCCAGGCGCGCGACGCGGTCGCCAAGCTGGCGAAAGGTCTGGCGGCGGGTACGAAAGATAGTGGCCGTGCGATCAGGCGTTTGCTGCAGACAGCGATGCAGCCCTTGGGTCAGGTACATACTGCGAAGTCTCCGGAGTGCGTGGGCGGCGGGGAGGACGTGGCGCCCCGCTGTAGTCGGCCACTTTAGGAGCCGCCCTGTCGGCTGTCGTCCGTCGAAGGGAGGAAAATCCCGGCGGACGCCGAATCGTTCGAAAGAACTACGACAGGCGTACGCAGGCGTGGAACAATCGCGTTTTTCCTGAATCCGATGGCCAGTATGCGTAGAATTGATCACAAATCAGGCAAAACTGTAGTCAGACGCGTCGGATAAGCCATGCACAAAGGAGTAGAGGACATCCCCTTGCCTGCCCGCCCGCCCTCGCGCGGGCTGGTGGCGTCGAAGCTGGTGCCGCCAGCCAGCGGACCGGCGACACTGCCGCGGCCGCAGCTCGTACAGGGCATGCTTGATGCCAGCGCGGCGCGGCTGATCCTGATTCGCGCGGCCGCCGGCTTTGGCAAGACCACGCTGATGCAGCAATACGCCGTCCAATGCGCGGCGCGCCAGCGCAGCACGGCATGGTTACGCGTGGACGGCGGCGACAACGACCTCGAACGGTTCCTGGTCCACCTCGACGCCGGCCTGCAGGCTCTGCATGGCAAGCGCAAGGCCGCGCGGGGCACCGCGCCCGCCGATGACACGACCGGGCCGCGGCTCGCGCACCGCATCATCGAACAGGTGGCCAGCGCCGTGTTGCCGTTCAGCATCCTGCTCGACGACTTCGAGACCGTCCAAAGCGCATCGGTGCTGAACTTCGTGCAGCAACTCGTCGAAGCCATGCCGCCGTGCGGCACGCTGGTGATCGCCTCGCGCGTCACGCCCGAAATCGGGCTGGGACGCATCCGTGCGCGCGGGCACCTGCTCGAGATCCACCCCGCGCAGTTGCGCTTCACGCTCGAAGAAGCCACTGCGCTGATCCGCGAGCGCTGCCACCTGCCGCTGCGCGACAGCGAGATTGCCACGCTGCACCGCTGCACCGAAGGCTGGGCCACCGCGATCTACCTGGCCACGCTGTCCCTCCAGACACGCACGGACCACGCGGCATTCGTCGCCTCGTTCTCGGGCACCAACCTTGAACTGGCCGAATACCTGGCCGAGGACATCCTCGCGCAGCAGAGCGATGCCTGCCGGTCGTTCCTGCTCGAAACCAGCGTACTGGGCCAACTCAGCGCGTCGCTGTGCGACGCTGTCACGGGCCGGCAAGACAGCCGCGCAATGATCGACTACCTCGAGCGCGCCAACCTGCTGCTGTTCCCGCTGGACGGCGACCGCACCTGGTATCGCTACCACCAGCTCTTTGCCAGCTTCCTGCAGCACCGGCTGGACTTGCAGCAACCGGGCCGCGCGACGGAATTGCACCGGGACGCGGCCCGCTGGTACCTCGAGCAGAGCCGGCCGGTGCCGGCGGTGGACCACCTGCTACAGGCCGGCTTGCACGACGAAGCGCTGCCCCAGATCGCGCGGCAGGCCGATGCGCTGCTGAGCGCGGGCCGCGTCCGGTTGCTCGTGCGCTGGCTCGACCCGATCCGCCCCGAAGCGCTGGCGCGCCATCCGCGCCTGAGGCTCGCACGTGCGTGGGCGCTGCTGCTCAACCGACGCTACGCCGATGCCCTGCAGGCCGTCGAATCGATCCAGGCGCTTGGCGACAGCGGTGGCAGCGAGCGGCTCGCCGTGGAAGCGGAAACGATCCGCTGCGTGCTGCTGGTCATGACCGACCAGGTCGAGGCCTGCCGCCAGGCCAGCATGGTCCAGATCAACCGGCTTGGGCCCGACGACCTGTTCCAGTACTGCATCCTCGCCAACTCGCTGGCCTACAGCCTGATCTGCACCCACCGCTACGACGACGCGCGCAGCGTGTTGTCGCGCGCGATCCAGCGCGGTGCCGATGAGCGTTCGGTATTCATGCGCAGCATCGCCGATTGCCTGGAAGGCCTCATCGATCTGGTGCATGGCCGCCTTGGCAACGCGCTGGCGCGCTTTCACACCGCCTCCACGCGCACGTGGAACGACGCGAGCGGGGACATCACCGGCGACAAGCCGGCGATCGACACCTCGTGGTCGCTGGCGCTGTACGAGAACGATGCACTCGACGAAATGGCGCGGCTGCTCGCCGACGCGCTGCCCTACACCAAGGCCAACGGCCCGCCGGACTCGGTGATCGGCTGCCATGTGCTGAGCGCGCGACTGGCGCTGCTGCGCGGCGACAAGGAGCAGTGGCTGCGCGTGCTGGCAGAACTGGAACAGCTCGGTCAGCAGGTCAATGCAGAACGGTCGGTGTGCTCGGCGTGGATAGAGCGCGCCCGCGTAGCCACGCTCGAAGGCCGGCTCGACGCCGCCGAACAGGCGCTGCGCGCCGTCGATCTGTATGGCGGCTGGGAAGCCCGTGATACGGCCGGACACGCCAACGACATCGAACGTCCGTCGATCACGCGGCGCCGCCTGGAAATTGCGCAGGGACAGCATGCGGTGGCACTCGCCGCACTGGACGAAGCCATCGGCGCTGCCATTGCGCACCAGCGCTTCTGGCGCCTGCTCAAACTACGCATCCTGCGCGCCACGGCGCTCGACGGCCTCGCGCGGCGCGACGAGGCGTTGCAGGAAATCACTGAAGCGCTGCGGCTCGCCAGCCACGAAGGCTTTGTACGCACGTTCCTCGACGAAGGTGAGCGGATCGCCATGCTGGTACGCAGTTGGGCTTCGGCATACCAGACGCAGGCGGCGGGCCTGGGCATTGCCCCGCAGTTCGTCACGCGGCTGCTGGCGAAGCTGCCGGGCGCGCCTGTCGCCACCGAAGCGGAACCCGCTTTGGTAGCCGGCCTGTCGGACAGCCTTACGGCGCGCGAACTGGAAGTGCTGCAGATGCTGTCGGCGGGCCTGCGCAACCGCGCGATTGCGGAGAAGCTCTTTCTCTCCGAACTGACGGTAAAGTCACACCTGCGCAAGATCAACGCCAAACTCGGCGCGCAGAACCGCACGGAGGCTGTCGCTATCGGGCGCTCCCGCGGCCTGATCCCGTGAAGCGAAAAGGCCGGTCGGCGCACATCGGCGCACGGACCCTCCTGCAGCGCGACGCCGACGCCGCCTCACTATTCCGCATTGCACAATGCCTCATGAACTTGCTTGTCCAGGCAAGGATTCGCGCCCAAGCTGGAGGTGTCGAACAGGAGGACATCATGAAACCCACCAACTTCGTCTGGCACTACACGGTCGGCACGAGGTTGCCAGCCATCGCGGAATCCGGCTTGCTGATTCCCGCAAGGTCGCTGCACGCCACGGCGTCGCTCGGCGTGCTGTGGTTTTCACGCCAGCAGACGTGGGAGCCGTCGACCGCCAGGACCGGCTGGAAACGCCACCCCGCCGCCAAGACCGCTTTCCCCGAGAAGGACGGCGTGTTCCGCTTTGGCCTGCCGGCGTCGGACAACCGTCTTGTGCCATGGCCCGCGGTCACGCGCCTGGCCGATATCGACATCCCGGAAGCCATGGCCATGGTTTCGGCCGGGCTGCGCCGCGGCGCCACCCCGACCGACTGGGTCGGCGTGCTGGCGCAGGTGCCGCTGGCTGAACTGCGCTTCCAGCACTGGGACGGCGCCGCCTGGCGCGATGCACGGCTCGACGAACTTGACCTCGCTGCGCTTGCTGCAATGCGCCCCGCCGTGCCCCCCGAACACGGCAAGCCACTATCCGTGGCTGTGGCCCGGAGCGGCGCAATGCACGACGTATACTGACGCGGAGCCGTCTGCGAGACGCTTGCGCCACACCGCCAGCGGAGCCCATCGGGCTGCGCCTGCCGCAGCAAGAATATGGCCCGATCCGGATGAACTGACGCGCGTGTCCCAACATTCTGCGGGGCTGCATGCAGGTGCAGTCTTGACACCTTGGCGCCTGCTTTGTTTAATGGGTAACACATATCAAGCCTGCCGCATGAAAGGCCCCACCCATTACATCAAGCCATGATGGAAAAAGGCGGCATCGAAGATCCGCAGCGCAAGAAGGAAGAATTGCGCAGCTTCCTGTTTCTTACCGCGGTGATGGTACCGGTGCTGTCGGTCATCACCGTAGCCGGTTACGGCTTCATTGTCTGGATGAGCCAACTCATCAGCGGCCCTCCTACGCATTGAGTCCGCAACCCTCTCGCCAGAGAGAGTGCAACAAAGGCGACCATAAAAAGGCTGCAACACAGAATTAAACGGCCTTTAGCTGGAGTTACCGAATGCCAGCTGCAAGATCTTTTATACCCATCGGGCCGGTCTCCGCCGGCGAGGAATGGCATATCGCCGGGATTGTCGTGTACGCGCATCCCGACAGCGTGAGCCGCGTGCGCGCCGCCGTCGAAGCCATGACGGGCGTGGAGATCCATGCTGCCAGCGAAGCCGGCAAGCTGGTCGTCACCGTCGAAGCCCCCTCCTCCCGCGCCATTGCCGCGCAGCTGACCCGCCTTCACCAGCTCGAAGGCGTGCTGTCGGCCACCCTGGTCTATCAGCACAACGAAGACGCCGAAGCCATGAACGAGGAGATCGACGATGAAAGTCTCTCGTCGGGATTTCATTAAACAGACTGCCATCGCAGCGACAGCATCGGTTGCTGGCATTCCGCTTGGCACCGAGGCCGCCAACTTCGTCACCGACAGCGAAGTCACGAAGCTGAAGTGGTCGAAGGCGCCCTGCCGCTTCTGCGGCACGGGCTGCG
The DNA here is from genome assembly GCF_019602855.1 of Cupriavidus pinatubonensis. Classification (GTDB taxonomy): domain Bacteria; phylum Pseudomonadota; class Gammaproteobacteria; order Burkholderiales; family Burkholderiaceae; genus Cupriavidus; species Cupriavidus pinatubonensis. The sequence continues at coordinate 2,185,606 of NZ_CP080766.1, read as the reverse complement.
GCGTCACCGTGGCCGTGCGAGACAACAAGGTGGTGGCCACGCAGGGCGATCCGCAGTGCGAGGTCAACAAGGGCCTGAACTGCGTCAAGGGCTACTTCCTGTCGAAGATCATGTACGGCCAGGACCGGCTCACCAAGCCGCTGCTGCGCATGAAGAACGGCAAGTACGACAAGAACGGCGAGTTCGCGCCGGTCACGTGGGACCAGGCGTTCGACGAGATGGAGCGCCAGTTCAAGCGCGTGCTCAAGGAGAAAGGCCCGACCGCGGTGGGCATGTTCGGCTCCGGCCAGTGGACCGTTTGGGAAGGCTACGCGGCGTCCAAGCTCTACAAGGCGGGCTTCCGTTCCAACAATATCGACCCAAACGCACGCCATTGCATGGCGTCTGCAGTGCAGGGCTTCATGCGCACCTTCGGCATGGACGAGCCGATGGGCTGCTATGACGATTTCGAGGCCGCCGACGCGTTCGTGCTGTGGGGCTCGAACATGGCGGAGATGCACCCGATCCTGTGGACGCGCATCACGGACCGGCGCCTGAGCCACCCGAAGACGCGCGTGGCGGTGCTGTCCACTTTCACGCACCGCTCGTTCGACCTGGCGGATATCCCGATCATCTTCACGCCGCAGACCGACCTGGCGATGCTGAACTACATCGCCAACTACATCATCCAGAACAACAAGGTCAACAAGGACTTCGTCAACAAACACACGGTGTTCAAGGAAGGCGTGACGGAAATCGGCTACGGCTTGCGGCCTGACCATCCGCTGCAGAAGGCCGCAAAGAACGCGGCCAATCCGGGCGATTCGAAGCCCATCACGTTTGATGATTTCGCCAAGTTCGTCTCCAAGTACGACGCCGACTACGTCAGCAAGCTCTCCGGCGTACCGAAGGACAAGCTCAGGCAGCTTGCCGAGCTGTACGCGGACCCCAACGTCAAGGTGATGTCGTTGTGGACCATGGGGTTCAACCAGCATACGCGTGGCAGCTGGGTCAACAACATGGTCTACAACGTCCACCTGCTGACCGGCAAGATCGCCACGCCGGGCAACAGCCCGTTCTCGCTGACCGGGCAGCCGTCCGCGTGCGGCACCGCGCGCGAAGTCGGCACGTTCTCGCACCGGCTCCCAGCCGACATGGTGGTCACGAATCCGAAGCACCGCGAGGAAGCCGAGCGCATCTGGAAACTGCCACCAGGCACCATCGTCGAGAAGCCCGGCTACCACGCCGTGCTGCAGAACCGCATGCTCCGGGACGGCAAGCTCAATGCGTACTGGGTGCAGGTCAACAACAATATGCAGGCGGCGGCCAACATCATGGAGGAAGCCCTGCCGGGCTACCGCAACCCCGCCAACTTCATCGTTGTTTCGGACGCATACCCGACCGTGACAGCGCTGTCGGCGGACCTGATCCTGCCCAGCGCGATGTGGGTGGAAAAGGAAGGCGCCTACGGTAACGCGGAACGCCGCACGCAGTTCTGGCACCAGCTTGTCGATGCGCCGGGCGATGCGCGCTCCGACCTGTGGCAGCTCATGGAGTTTTCCAAGCGCTTCAAGGTCGAGGAAGTCTGGCCGGCCGAACTCGTGGCAAAGAAACCTGAATACAAGGGCAAGACGCTGTTCGACGTGCTGTACCGCAACGGCCAGGTCGACAAGTTCCCGATCAAGGAAGTCAGCACCGAATACCACAATGCCGAGGCCCAGGCCTTCGGCTTCTACGTGCAGAAGGGCCTGTTCGAGGAATACGCGAGCTTCGGCCGCGGGCATGGCCACGACCTGGCACCGTTCGACCGCTACCACGAGGAACGCGGCCTGCGCTGGCCCGTGGTCAACGGCAAGGAAACGCGCTGGCGCTACCGCGAAGGCAGCGATCCTTATGTCAAGGCCGGTACCGGCTTCCAGTTCTACGGCAATCCCGACGGCAAGGCCGTGATCTTCGCGCTGCCGTATGAGCCGCCACCGGAATCGCCGGACAAGGAATATCCGTTCTGGCTCGCCACCGGGCGCGTGCTGGAACACTGGCATTCCGGCTCGATGACGCGGCGTGTGCCCGAACTCTACCGGGCCTTCCCCAACGCGGTGGTGTTCATGCATCCCGAAGACGCCAAGGCCATGGGGCTGCGGCGCGGCGTCGAGGTGGAAGTGGTGTCGCGGCGCGGGCGCATGCGTTCGCGCGTGGAGACACGCGGCCGCGACGCGCCGCCGCGTGGCCTGGTCTTCGTGCCGTGGTTCGATGCAAGCCAGCTCATCAACAAGGTCACGCTCGACGCGACCTGTCCGATTTCGCTGCAGACCGACTACAAGAAGTGCGCGGTGAAGATCGTCAAGGTGTAGCCGCCCACGCCAATCCACAAAAGGAGACGCCATGAAGCCGAGCCGATCCTGGGCACCGCTGCTGGCCTTGTGTACCTGGCTGCTGGCGGCATTTGCATGTGCCATGTTCGCGGCCGCGCCCGCCGGCGCGCAGGGCGTGGTCGACGCCATGCGTGGTCCTACGCCCGTGGCCAACGAGACCAAGGCCCCGATCCTGTACCCGACCGAGAACAAGGACATCCGGCGCACGCGCAATTACACCATGCAGCCGCCGACGATCCCCCACAAGATCGACGGCTACCAGCTTGACAAGGACTTCAACCGCTGCATGTTCTGCCATGCACGCACGCGGACCGAGGAGACGCAGGCCATTCCGGTCAGCATCACGCATTACATGGATCGCGACAACAATGTGCTGGCCGATGTCTCGCCACGGCGCTATTTCTGCACCCAATGCCATGTACCGCAGGCCGACGCGAAGCCGCTGGTCGGCAATAACTTCGTCGATGTGGAAACGATGCTCAAGCGCAAGCCCGGCGCCAAGAGCGCGGGCAAGTAACCAACAAGACAGGTGCGCGCCATGCTGGATCTCATCAAGCGCTATTGGCGGACCATCAACCGGCCCAGCGCCTATTTCAGCCTGGGCTTCCTGACGCTGGGCGGTTTCATTGCCGGGGTGATGTTCTGGGGCGCGTTCAACACCGCGCTGGAGCTGACCAATACCGAGCAATTCTGCACCGGTTGCCATGAGATGCGCGACAACGTCTACCAGGAACTGCAGGGCACCATCCACTTCACCAACCGCAGCGGCGTGCGCGCCAAGTGTTCGGACTGCCATGTGCCACACAACTGGACCACCAAGATGGCGCGCAAGATGCAGGCGTCGAAAGAGGTCTGGGGCAAGATCTTTGGCACGATCAATACGCGCGAGAAGTTCCTCGCGCACCGGCTGGAGCTGGCCCAGCACGAGTGGGCACGCTTCAAGGCCAACGACTCGCTTGAATGCCGCAACTGCCACGACTACCAGTCGATGGACTTCACGCGCCAGAGCCCGCGCGCACAGGCCATGCATTCGACCTATCTGGAAAACAAGGAAAAGACCTGCATCGATTGCCACAAGGGCATTGCCCACCACCTGCCCGACGTGTCGAAAGCCGGGGAACAGTAGCGCGTGCCGACTCCCTCTTCCGGGCTCTCCTGTAATGGCGTTGCCGTTGGCCCGGTGCTGCGGGCCAACGATCTTGCGTTTTCTCGTGGGGGGCGCCCTGTCTTTACCGGCATCGACTTCAGCGTCAGCGCAGGCGGCGTGATACAGGTCGTGGGCCCGAACGGCAGCGGCAAGTCGTCGCTGCTGCGCGTGCTGAGCGGACTGCTGCAACCGGCTAGCGGCAGCGTGAGCTGGCTCGGCAAATGCGTTCGCGCAGGCGATCCGGCCTACCTGCAGTCGCTCGCCTACGTCGGCCATGCTGACGGCATCGATACCGACCTGACTGCGGACGAACACCTGCGCTACGCTGCGCGGCTCACTGGCCTGCACGCGACGAACGAGACCGTGCGCGTGGCGCTCGCGCGGCTTGGCATCGCAAAGACCATGCATGTCCCAGTACGGACGCTTTCGCAAGGCCAGCGCCGCCGCGTCGCGCTGGCGCGGCTGGCGTTGGTCCGGCGTGCGTTGTGGCTGCTCGACGAACCGCTCACCTCGCTCGATGACGAATCGGCCGCCTGCTTTCACGACCTGCTTGACGAGCACCTCCGCGACGGCGGCATGGCGGTGATCGCCACGCACCGGCTGTTGCCCGGCGGCGGGGAAGTACTGCAACTTGGCGGCGCGCATGCGCTGCCCCCCGCCTGATCGCGCCATGCTCGCAACCCTTGGCGCCATCGTCATGCACGACCTGTCGCTCGCCTGGCGGCGGCGCGGCAGCCTGCTCGGCAGCGTGGTGTTCTTCGTCATCGCCGCGAGCCTGTTCCCGCTTGCGATCGGCCCCGAGCCGCAGCAACTGCGCGCGCTCGCGCCGGGCATCCTGTGGGTGGCGGCGCTGCTCGCATCGATGTTGTCGCTGTCGCGGCTGTTCGCTCAGGAGTACGCCGATGGCAGCCTCGACCAACTGCTGCTTTCGCCGCAACCGCTGGCCTTGCTGGTGCTGGCGAAGATCTGCGCGCACTGGCTGACCAGCGGGCTGCCGTTGCTGCTGCTCACGCCGTTGCTGGCGCAGCAGTACAGCCTGCCCGCCGGGTCCGCGCTGCTGCTGTCGGCATCGCTGCTGGTCGGCACGCCGGCGCTGAGCCTGATTGGCGCGGTCGGCGCCGCGCTAACGCTGGGCGTGCGCGGCAGTGCGGTGCTGCTGTGCGTCCTGGTGCTGCCGCTGTGCGTGCCGGTGCTGGTGTTCGGCGCCAGCGCGGGCGTCGCGGCCGACGCCGGGCTCGATGTGATGCCGCAATTCTCGCTGCTGGGCGCATGCCTGGCGCTGTCGCTGTTCCTGTGCCCGCTCGCGACCGCGGCGGGTCTGCGCATCGCCATGGAGTAGACATGGGCCAACCGCTGCACCCCACCCACGCGGTCGCCGACCGGCCTGGCATGCGGCGATCGCGCTGGCTTGCGTTCGCCGCGCCGGTGCGCTTCTATCCGCTCGCGGGCAGGCTCGCACCATGGTTCTTTGCCGCCGCCGCGCTGTTGCTCGTGGGCGGACTGTGGATCGGCTTCGTCGTGGCGCCCACCGATGCGCAGCAGGGCGAGGTCTACCGCATCATCTTCATCCACGTGCCGGCCGCATGGATGTCGATGTTCATCTACTTGGTCATGGCCGGCTATTGCGCGCTGGCGCTGGTGCTGCGCACGCGCCTGTCGTCCATGATGGCCTCGGCGCTGGCGCCGACCGGCGCGCTGTTCACCGCGATTGCGCTGTGGACCGGCGCGCTGTGGGGAAAGCCGACCTGGGGCACGTGGTGGGTCTGGGATGCGCGGCTGACGTCGGAGCTGATCCTGCTGTTTCTGTACCTGGGCTTCATCGCGCTGGAGGCCGCCATCGACGAGACCCGGCGGGCCGAGCGCGCTTGCGGCGTGCTCGCGCTGGTCGGCATGGCGAATGTTCCGGTGATCTATTTTTCCGTGCAATGGTGGAACACGCTGCACCAGGGCGCGTCGATCAGCCTGACCGCAGCGCCTTCGATGGCCGCGACCATGCTGGCCGGCATGCTGGTGATGACGCTCGCGTGCTGGATGTACACGATCGCCGTGGCGCTGGTGCGCGTGCGTTGCATCCTGCGCGAGCGCGGCGAAGCCGGCACGCTGCCGGCCGAACTTCGGAAGACTGCACCATGAGCGAATTCACGTTGTCTTCGCTGACCGGCCACGCAGGCTATATTGCCGGCGCATTCGGCGTGGCATTCGCGCTGATCGGCGTGGAACTTGTCCTGCTGGCGCGGCGTAGCCGTGCCAGCGCCACACGGCACACGCCGCGATGACGCCGCGCCAGCGCCGCCTGGGCATGCTGCTGGCCGCGCTGGCCTGCGCGGGCATCGCGCTCGCGCTCGTGCTCAATGCATTTCGCTCGAACCTCGTGTTCTTCTTCAGCCCGAGCCAGGTTGCCGCGCACGAGGCGCCGGCTTCGCGAAGCTTCCGGCTCGGCGGTCTCGTCGCGCCCGGCTCCATTCGCCGTGAAGGCGACGGCATGACCGTCCGCTTCATCGTCACCGACAAGGCGCGCGAAGTTCCGGTGGTCTATCGCGGCCTGTTGCCGGACCTGTTCCGCGAAGGCAAGGGCGTGGTCGCGCGTGGCACGCTAGACCGCAGCGGCACCTTCGTCGCCAGCGAGGTACTGGCCAAGCACGATGAAAACTACATGCCGCCCGAAGCCGCCGATGCGCTGAAGCAGGCGGAACAGGTCAACCGCCGCATGGCGAGCCAGTTAGCGGAAGGCGAACGGGAGACGCAGCGATGATCCCGGAACTCGGACACTTTGCATTGATCGTGGCGCTGTTGGCCGCCATGATGCAGGCTCTGCTGCCGCTGGCCGGCGCGGCGCGTGCCAATGCGGCGTGGATGTCTGTCGCCAGGCCTGCAGCGCGCGTGCAGTGCGCGTTGATAGTGCTGGCCTACGTGACACTGACGCTGGCCTTCGCGGGCAATGACTTCAGCGTGCGCTACGTCGCCGCAAATTCGAACAGCGACCTGCCGCTCGCCTACCGGCTGGCCGCCGTCTGGGGGGGACATGAGGGCTCGATGCTGCTGTGGACGCTGATGCTGGCGCTGTGGTCCCTCGCGGTCTCGGTGTTCAGCCGCCGCCTCCCGCTGCCCGTGGTCGCACGCGTGCTCGGCGTGATGGGCGCCATCAGCAGTGGCTTGCTGCTGTTCCTGCTGTTCGCGTCCAATCCGTTCATCCGCCTGCTGCCGCCGGCAATGGCCGGTCGGGACCTTAACCCGCTGCTGCAGGACCCCGGCATGGTGTTCCATCCGCCCATGCTTTACATGGGATACGTCGGCTTTGCCGTGACCTTTTCCTTTGCCGTCGCGGCGCTGCTCGAAGGGCGCCTCGACGCCGCGTGGGCACGCTGGGCGCGGCCGTGGACCACGGTGGCCTGGATGTTCCTGACGCTCGGCATCATGCTTGGCAGCGCATGGGCCTACTACGAGCTGGGCTGGGGCGGCTGGTGGTTCTGGGATCCGGTCGAGAATGCATCGTTCATGCCGTGGCTCGCCGGCACGGCGCTGATGCATTCGCTCGCGGTGACGGAGAAACGCGGCGCGTTCCGCGCCTGGACCGCGCTGCTCGCGATCTTCACGTTCTCGCTGAGCTTGCTCGGCACCTTCCTGGTCCGCTCGGGTGTGCTGACCTCGGTCCACGCGTTCGCCGTCGACCCGAAGCGCGGCATCTTCATCCTCGCGCTGCTGGGTCTTGTGACCGGCCTGGCGCTCGCGCTGTTTGCATGGCGCGCGCCGCGACTCGCTCGGCGCACGGCGTTCAGCCTGCTGTCGCGGGAAACTTTCCTGCTCGCCAACAATGTGCTGCTGGCCATCGCGGCGGCGACGGTGCTGCTGGGCACGCTCTACCCACTGCTGGTCGATGTGCTCGGTCTCGGCAAGATCTCGGTGGGCCCGGCCTACTTCGAGCAGGTCTTCGTGCCCCTGATGGCGCCCGCCGTGCTGCTGATGGGCGCCGCGCCGCTCGCGCGCTGGCGGCAGGGCGACTTGCCGGACATGGCGCGCCGGCTGCGCTGGGCAGCCGCGGCCAGCATCGCCATTGGTGTCGGCCTGCTGCTGATCCTGCGCAATGCATCGGCACTGACCGGACTTGGCTTGCTACTCGCGGCCTGGTGCGCTGCGAGCGCGGCCGCCAGCGTGGCCGCAAGGCTGCGCAACCAGCGCGGACGCCGGCTGGCCGCGCTGCGGCAACTGCCGGCCGGCTATTTCGGCATGCTGCTGGCTCACCTTGGCGTGGGCGTGTTCATCGCGGGCGTGACGCTCGTGAGCAGCCAGGAAAGCCTGCGTGAGCTGCCGATGCAGCCCGGCGAGACCGTCGCCGTCGGCGATCATGACTTCCGCTTCGGCGGCGTCAGTTCCGCCACGGGCCCGAACTACGAAGCGCTGCGCGGCATCATCAGCGTGTCGCGCCACGGCAAGACGATCACCACGCTGATGCCCGAACGCCGCATCTACCGCAGCCAGGACATGCCGACCACCGAGGCCGCCATCGACAGCGGCTTCACACGCGATCTCTACGTGGCGCTCGGCGAATCGCTCGGCGAAGGCCGCTGGGCCGTGCGCATCCACGTCAAGCCGTTCGTCGACTGGATCTGGGGCGGGTGCGTGCTGATGGCGATCGGCGGGCTGCTCGCGGCCTGTGACCGGCGCTACCGGCTGCACCGGCAGGCTGCCAGCGCTGTGGCACCGGAAGCGAATGTCCCCCAGCCTCAGGCGCCCGCACTGGCGCTCGCTGGCAGCGAGGAGACGCAGGCATGACGCGCTTCCTGCTGCCGCTTGCGGTGTTCCTGGCGCTCGCTGTGGCGCTGGCCGCGGGCTTGCGCCACGATCCGCGCGAGCTCCCGTCGCCACTGGTCGGCAAGCCCGCGCCAGCATTCGTGCTGCCGGTGCTTGACGAGGACGGCCAGAAGCTCGGCGCGGCTGATCTGCGCGGCAAGGTGTGGTTGCTCAATGTCTGGGCATCGTGGTGCACAGCGTGCCGCGCTGAGCATCCGGTGCTCGTCGACTTCGCGGCGCGCTCGCGCGTGCCGCTGTACGGGCTCAACTACAAGGATCAGGACAGCGCCGCGCGCGACTGGCTGCGGCGCATGGGCAATCCGTATGCGGCGTCGCTGGTCGATGCCGACGGGCGCGTAGGCATCGACTTCGGCGTGTATGGCGTGCCGGAGACCTTTGTTATCGACAAGGCCGGCGTGATTCGCTACAAGCAGGTCGGTCCGGTGACGCAGGAGGTGCTGGAGCGCAAGCTGATCCCGTTGCTGGAATCTCTGCAGAAGGGGGACGGCCATGCGTAGGCCGACGCTCGCGTGCTGCGTGCTGGCGCTCTCGCTGCGTGCCATTGCCGCACCGCTCACCGACGCAGAACTCGACGCACGCGTCCACGCGCTCTCCGAGCAACTGCGCTGCCTCGTCTGCCAGAACCAGACGCTGGCCGACTCCAACGCAGAGCTAGCCGTCGACCTGCGCCGGCAGATCCGCGAGCAACTAAGGCAGGGCGCCAGCGACGAAGCCGTGAAGCAGTATCTCGTGCAGCGCTACGGCGATTTCGTGCTCTACAAGCCGCCGCTGAAGCCGCTGACCTGGCTGCTGTGGTTTGGCCCGCTGCTGTTGTTGCTCGTCGTGCTGGCGGCCCTGTGGCGCCCCCGCGCGCGCCGCGTTGCACCCGCGGGTCCCCTGGACGACGCCGAACGCCGCAGGCTGGCGGAGTTGCTTGATGAACAGCCACCGCAGCGGTCCCCGCGTTCGATCGACACGTTGCCACCGTTATCGCCGCCATGACGACCTTCTGGTTCCTTGCCGCAGCGTTGATGGCCGTGACCATGGCGGGTCTGTTATGGCCGCTATTGCGCCATTCCTCCGGCACAACCGTCTCGGACCGCCCTGTCCCGGCGTTGCGCGAGATATACCGTGACCAGCTCAGCGAACTCGACACCGATCTGCGCGCCGGCACGCTGAGCCCTGCAGGCCATGCGGACGCGCGCAACGAGCTTGCTCGCCGCCTGCTCGACGACACGGGTGACCAATCCATCACGGTGCGCAGCCAGCGTTCATCCACGTTGCTCGCCGCGGCCTTGCTCGCCGTGCTGCCAAGCGCAGCCATCTTGCTCTACCTGCATCTCGGCAACCCCGTCGCGCTCTGGAATGCCAGCGACATGCACGGCATCGAAGACGGCCAGCACGAACTCAGCGTCGCGCAGATCGAAGGCATGGTGAACCAGCTCGCGACACGCCTGCACGACAAGCCTGAGGATCCCGAGGGGTGGTCCATGCTCGCGCGTTCCTACACTGCGCTGCAGCGCTACGACGATGCCGCCGCGGCTTACGCAAAGGCGGTTGTCCTTGCGCCCGACGTGGCGGCACTGCGCTCCGACTATGCCGATGTGCTCGCCAGCCTCAATGGCGGCTCGCTCGAAGGACCGGCGACTGAGCAGATCCAGCGCGCGCTCGCGCTCGATGCTGATGACCCGAAGGGCCTGGCGCTGGCCGCGAGCGCAGCCGCCGAACGCGGCGAGACCGCTCAGGCCATCAGCTATTGGGAACACCTCTATCGTCTGCTGCCGCCGGATTCGCAGACCGCCGCACGGGTCGCGGCCAACCTGGCTGCGGCGCGTGGCGACACCAGGGCGTCCGTAGCCACCCACGGCAGCATCAGCGGAACCGTCACACTCGCGCCCGATGCCAGCCGCAAGCCCGGTCCCGATGAAACAGTCTTTGTCTATGCGCGCACCGTCGATGGTTCGCGCATGCCGCTGGCCGTGCTGCGCCGGACCGTTCGCAACCTGCCGCTGCATTTCACACTGGACGATTCGCTTGCGCTCACGCCCGAGCGCAAGCTGTCGGGACAGGAACAAGTCATGGTGGAGGCGCGCATTTCGGCAAGCGGCAATGCGATGCCGCAGGCGGGGGATCTCGTGGGCCAGGTGGGTCCTGTGCGGATCGGTACCGGAGATGTGCGCATCGTCATCGGTGCCATGGGCACCGATGCACGTTGATGCAGCCGTCGCGCGCCGCCTGACGAGCCGCGGAAGTAGAATGCCGCAATCCTCAGGAAACCATCGCCGCCTTCCGGGCCTGTACTGCAGACATGCGCATTCCACCGATGAAGGCCGTCATCGCCTTCGAAAGCGTTGCACGAACCAAGAGCGTCAGCCGCGCGGCGGAAGAGCTGGGCCTGACGGCCTCCGCCGTAAGCCATCAGATCAGCAACCTGGAATCGGTGATCGGGCGACCGCTGTTCTTCCGACAGGGACGCGGACTGGTGCTGACGCCGGTGGGCGAACAGTACCTGCGCGAGGTGACTGGCGCGCTGGCCGACCTGAATCGTGCGACCGAACGCGCTTCGAGCCAGCCCGACGTGGAAATCCTCCGCGTGCATTCGAGTCCGAGCTTCGGGCTTATGTGGCTGCTGCCGCGGCTGGCGTCGTTCCAGGCCGAGCACGGCGACATCCGGCTGAACCTGTCGTGCTCGTATGAGGACATATCGTTCACGAGCGGCTTCTATGATGTCGACATCCGGCACGGCTACGCGCACTGGCGCGACCTCCAGGTCAAGACGCTGCGCAAGGAATTCATCGCGCCGCTGGCCTCCGCGGATTACCTGCGCCAGCACGGCATCCAGACGCCGCAAGACCTGCTCGGGCAGCGCCTGATCTGCTCCGAAACCCCGCTGGTTCAATGGCAGCAATGGTTCGCGCGGTTTGGCATCAACCATGTGCGCAAGACCTTCGACTTCTCGTTCGACCGGTCCTACATGTCGCTCGAAACTGCGGCGCTTGGCCTTGGCGTGGCCCTCGAAAGCACGCTGCTGGCTTCGGTGCTGCTGCGCAGCGGCCGGCTGGTGCCCGTGCTGGACCCGACCCACGCAGTGGAGGTCGGCGCGCATCACGTCGTCTATCCCGCGCAGAACGGCGACCTGCCCCGCGTCGCGCGGTTCCTTGCCTGGATCGACCGCGAACTGCTCGCCGACGACTTGTGACGGTACCGGCTCGGGCAGGTGCACCAGTGCGCCTGATGAGCCACCTCCCATGCCCGCCGGATCAGCCGATAACTGAAAATTTCTCAGGCATAGTTGAGGCGGACCGCGTTGATCGGGCGCTCGCCGTCGCCCAAACTCGACCCATCATTTCAACAGTCAGGAGACAAGGAATGCTGGTCGAAAACAAAGTCATCATCGTCACTGGGGCCGCTTCCCCGCGCGGCATCGGCAAAGCCACTGCGCGCGCGCTGTCCGCGCAGGGCGCCCATGTCGTGATCCTCGACCTCAAGCTCGAAGAGGCCCAGTCTGCCGCCGCCGAACTCGGCCCGCGCCATCTCGGGCTGGCCTGCGACGTCACGGACAAGGCCGCTTGCGAGCGCGCCGCGCTGGCGGTGGTCGAACGCTTTGGCCGCATCGACGGCCTCGTGAATAACGCCGGCATCACGCAGCCGCTACGCACGCTCGACATCCAGGCGGCCAACTTCGACGCCGTGGTCGACGTCAACCTGCGCGGCACGCTGTACATGTCGCAGGCGGTGCTGCCGCAGATGAAGGAGCAGAAGCGCGGAAGCATCGTCTGCATGTCCTCGGTGTCGGCGCAGCGCGGCGGCGGGATCTTCGGTGGCCCGCACTACAGCGCGGCCAAGGCGGGAGTGCTGGGCCTGGCGCGGGCCATGGCGCGCGAGTTCGGCGGCGACGGCATCCGCGTGAACTCGATCACGCCGGGGCTGATCCAGACCGACATCACCGGCGACAAGCTGACGGCGGACATGCGCGCCGACATCATCAAGGGCATTCCGCTGGGCCGCCTTGGCGATGCCGGCGATGTCGCCAACGCTTGCCTGTTCCTCGCGAGCGACTTGTCGAGCTACCTGACTGGCATCACGCTCGATGTCAACGGCGGCATGCTGATCCACTAAATTTCCATTGAAGCCGCCCACAGAGGCGGACCATCAGACGCCCGTGCAGCCGGAGACTTCCGGCGCACATGGCAGGAGACAACAATGAAGACCAAGTACGCCACTTCGCCCATCGCGGGCGAAGCGACGCCGCACGTCGATGCGGCCACGTTCGAGTCCAGCACCTACGCCAAGGTCGTTCGCCGGCTCATACCGTTCCTGATGCTGTGCTACCTCGGTGCGTATCTGGACCGGGTCAACGTCGGCTTCGCCAAGCTGCAGATGCTCAACGACCTGCACTTCAGCGAGACCATCTATGGCCTCGGGGCCGGCATCTTCTTCCTCGGCTACTTCATCTTCGAGGTTCCGAGCAACGTCATCCTGCACAAGGTCGGCGCCAAAAAATGGCTGGCCCGCATCATGCTGACCTGGGCAGTGATCTCCGCGAGCTTTGCCTTTGTCAGCACGCCCACGCAGTTCTACGTCCTGCGCTTCCTTCTCGGCGTCGCCGAGGCGGGCTTCGCCCCGGGCGTGATCCTGTACATGACGTACTGGTTCCCGTCCGAGCGGCGCGCCAAGGCACTGTCGATGTTCTTCATGGCGATTCCGCTCGCCGGCATCGTGGGCGGGCCGCTCTCGGGCTACATCCTGCACGCATTCCAGGGTACTGCAGGCATGGATGGCTGGAAGTGGCTGTTCCTGATCGAGGCGCTGCCCTCGCTGGTACTCGGCGTCGCCATCCTGCTCTACCTCGACAACGGCATCCGCAGCGCGAAGTGGCTGACCGACGCCGAGAAGGCGCTGCTGGAGCGCAACATCGAAGGGGACAACGCACAGAAGCACGTGCATCTGTCGATCCGCGCGTTCCTGGCCGACCGGCGCCTGTGGCTGATGGCTGCTATCTACTTCTGCGTCGTACTCGGGCAGTATGGGCTGACCTTCTGGCTGCCGACGATCATCCGCAAGTCCGGCGTGGCTGATCCGCTGTGGGTTGGCATCTTCACGGCGCTGCCCTATCTCTGCGCCATCGTCGCGCTGCCGCTGATCGGCGCAAGCGCGGACCGTCGACGCGAGCGTCGCTTGCATCTGGCTGTGCCGATGCTGGTGTCGGCAGCGGGCTTCGCAACGCTGCCGCTGCTGGGCGGCGTGGAAGCTTCGCTGCTGTGCCTGTGCGTGGCGGCAGCCGGCATCCTGGCCTCGTCCTCGCAGTTCTGGGCGCTGCCGACTGCGCTGCTGGGCGGCATGTCGGCGGCGGCAGGCATCGCGGCGGTCAACTGCGTCGCCAACCTGGCGGGATTCTTCTCGCCCGCCATCGTGGGTTGGCTCAACGACCTGACGGGCAAGTCGACCGCGGGCCTGCTTTTCATCTCGGCCACGGTGGTCGTGGGTGCACTGCTCGTCTTCCTCGTGCCGGCCAGATCGGTCAACCGCTGAGCCAGCCATGTACACAGGCTTTCCCTTCGCTCCGACTACCCAATCCACAGGAGACAACATGCATTACGCAACCAACGAGGTGGCCGTGCCCCTCGCCGAACGCGCCTACCGCATCCGGCGCAACGCCCTGCTGATGGGCGAAGTGCAGGGACAAGGCTACATTGGGCAGGCGCTCGATATCGCCGATGTCCTGGCCGTCGCCTACTTCGGCGCCATGCGCTACCGCGCGGAAGAGCCGGACTGGGAAGGGCGCGATCGCTTCCTGCTGTCCAACGGGCACTATGCGATCGCTTTGTACGCCGCGCTGCTCGAAGCCGGCATCCTGCCGATGGAGGAACTCGAAACGTATGGCAGCGACGACAGCCGCCTGCCCATGTCCGGCATGGCCAGCTACACGCCGGGCATGGAGATGTCCGGCGGCTCGCTGGGCCAGGGCCTGACCATTGCCGTGGGCCGCTGCCTCGGCCTCAAGCGCAAGGGATCGGATGCGTTCGTCTACACGCTGTTCTCCGACGGCGAACTCGATGAAGGCGCGATCTGGGAAGGCATCCAGTCGGCCAGCCACTGGAAGCTCGACAACCTGATCGGCATCGTCGACGTCAACAACCAGCAGGCCGATGGCCCGTCCAGCCAGATCATGGCGTTCGAGCCGCTGGTCGAAAAGCTGCAGGCCTTCGGCTGGTTCACGCAGCGCGTCGACGGCAACGACATCGACGCGGTCGCGGCGGCCTTCGATACCGCACGCAAGCATCCGGGCGAACAACCGCGCATGATCGTCTGCGACACGCGCATGGGTTGCGGCGTGCCGTTCCTCGAACAACGCGAAAAGAATCACTTCATCCGGGTCGATGCCCACGAATGGCAACTCGCCCTGCAGGCTCTGGAAGCCGGGAGACAAGCATGAGCAGCAACAATGGCAAGCCGAAGCTGAAGACCTCGGCAATGATCGCCTCGATCGCCGGTGAAGGACAGGCGACACGTTCGGCCCCGTTCGGCCACGCGCTGGTGGAACTCGCAAAGCAGAAGTCCAACGTGATCGGCATGACTGCCGACCTCGGCAAATACACCGACCTGCATATCCTGGCGCAGGCATTCCCCGAGCGCTACTACCAGATGGGCATGGCCGAGCAGCTGCTGATGGGCGCGGCCGCGGGCTTCGCGCATGAAGGCGCGCAACCGTTCGTGACCACGTACGCGGTGTTCGCCACGCGCCGTGCCTATGACTTCATGCACCAGACCATCGCCGAGGACAACCTCGACGTGAAGATCGTCTGCGCGCTGCCGGGCCTCACCACGGGCTACGGACCGAGCCATCAGGCCGCCGAAGACCTGGCGCTCATGCGCGCCATGCCCAACATGACGGTGATCGACCCGTGCGACGCCACCGACATCGAGCAGATGGTTCCCGCCATCGCGGCCCATGCGGGCCCGGTGTACGCGCGGTTGCTGCGCGGCAATGTGCCGGTGGTACTCGACGAGTACGACTACAAGTTCGAGCTCGGCAAGGCAAAACTGCTGCGCGACGGCGCCGATGTGCTCGTGATCTCGTCGGGCATCATGACCATGCGGGCGCTTGAAGTGGCCAAGGCACTCGAGAAGGATCGCGTCGGCGTGGCGGTGCTGCATGTGCCGACGATCAAGCCGCTCGACACCGAGACCATCGTGCGCGAAGCCAGGCGTTCAGGCCGGCTGGTCGTGGTCGCGGAGAACCATACCGTGATCGGCGGCCTCGGCGAAGCCGTCGCGACCGCGCTGATGCAAGCGGGCGTGCATCCGCCGTTCCGTCAGGTGGCGCTGCCTGACCTGTTCCTCGATGCCGGCGCCCTGCCCACGCTGCATGACCGCTATGGCATCTCGACACAAGTCATGGCGGCAAACATCAAAGGCTGGCTGGTGTAACCGGCCGCGTGGTGGCGCGCCGCACTCACGCGCGGCGCGCCACCATGCATGTCGCCGTGGCCGTCGCCACCAGCTTGCCGTCCTGGCTCAGTTCGCCCACCACGTTGCAGACATTGCGTCCCCGCCGCTCGAGCCGTGCGCGGCCCCGCAGCGGACCGGCCTGTGCCGGCCGCAGGAACGACAGATTCAGGTTCAGCGTCGAGCAGGACGCGCCGTCTTCGAGCGTCGCGGTGACGAGCATTGCCGTCACGTCGTCGAGCATCGCTCCGAGCATACCGCCCTGCACCTGGCCCACCGGATTGAGGAACGCGTCGGTCGCAACGTAGTCGGATTCAAGCGACCCCGCTTCCAGATCGACCGCGCGGATCACGCCGCCTAGCGTGCCGGCAACGGCCGGCACGGGCGCCTCGCCACGCAGCATGCGGGAAAAATAATTGTCTTGGCTCATTCAGTACATTCCCATCAGCGGCCGTTGAAACGCGGCGCGCGCTTTTCCCGCCAGGCCAGCGCACCCTCGCGCAGATCGTCGGAGGCATCGGCCGCGGCGATATCGCGGGCGAGTTCGACGGTATCGAGTTCACCGCGCGCAATGCGGTTCATGTGCTTCTTCATGCCGAGCAGTGCCAGCGGCGCCATGCCAGCCAACTCTGCACTCCACCGCTGCACTAGCGCGCGCAGCGCCTCGGGGTTGTCTTCCAGACGGTCTAGGTAACCACAGGCCAGCATCTCGGCCGCGTTGAACTTGTCAGCCATCAGCAGCACGCGCTTGGCCGTGGCCAGGCCAAGGCGAGTGACATAACGCTCCATGCCGCCGCGATAGAACAGCAGCCCCAGGCGCGCGGCTGGTACCGACATCTCGGTGGCGGCCGCGCCGAAGCGAAAATCACAAGCGAGCGCGAGATCCGTGGCCCCGCCGTACGCACCGCCATGCAGCACCGCGATGGTCACCGGCCGCGCGTGCTCCCATGCGTTGGCGAGTGCCTCGAAACGCTCGCCCACATCGGCACCGCCGAGCCGGCCGATGTTGAAGCCACTACAGAAATGACGGCCCTGTCCTTCGAGGCGCAGTACGCGAATCTGGCTGTCCGCGTTCACGGTCTCCAGATAACTGAGCAACAGGTCCAGGTCTTCCGGCTCCAGCCGGTTCGCCACCTCTGGGCGTCGCAGCGTGATGACGGCGACGTGACCACCGACGGTCAGTTCAGGCGCCTGTCCTTGCGAAGTCTCGCTCATGGCATCCGGCTCCGGTTCAGTGAAAGCCGTAGATCCGCATGGTGGTCTCGCCTGCCTCCACGCGCTTGAGAATGGCGGCTTCGGTCGCCTCGCGGTCCTGCGCCTTGCCGACGACCTCGGCTGCGCGCTTGCGCGGCACGACCACCACGCCGTCGCGGTCGCCCACGACCAGGTCGCCCGCTTCGACACGCGCGCCACCAATCAGCACCGGCGCATTGAGCCAGCCGATCGCGCCATAGTCCTTGCCCGTGCCACGGATGCACAGGCCGCGTGCGAATACCGGGAAACCAATCTCGTCAAGTAGCACGCCGTCGCGCACGCAGCCGTCTATGATGAGGCCGCCGAGTTGCTTCACCTTGGCCGCGGTGGTCATGATCTCGCCCCAGTAGCCATGGTCATACGCGCCGCTCACATGCACCACGAGTACGTCGCCGGGCTGCGCGATGTCGATGGCGCGGTGCAGCCACAGGTTATCGCCGCCCGGCGAATGGACCGTCAGCGCCGGGCCGCAGATGCGGAACTCCGGTGCGACGGGCTTGATGGCCGGCGACACCACGCCGATCTTGCCGCCCGCTTCATGCAGCGTGGCGGTGGGCAGCGCACGTGCGTCATTGATGATCCCGGCGCTTACGCGTTCAAAGTCGCGGATCGTGGTGCTGGTTGCGTCGTGTTCCGCCATGATCAGGCTCCCTTCGTCTGCAGCTGGTGATAGCGGAACTGGCGTCGCGCCTCGTCCAGGCGCATGCCGCCGCGCACGGCTTCGCGGATCGCGTTCTCGGCGTGTTCGATCTGTTCGGCGGTATCGAGTACCGCAGCCTCATGCTCACGTGGAATCACCACCACGCCGTCGGCATCGCCACGCAGGATGTCGCCGGGCTGCACGCGCGCATCGCCGATATTGACGACCACATTGGTCGCTTCGACCTGCACGCGGTCCTTGCCCGTGCGCATCCAGTGGTCCTTGCTGAACACCGGATAGCCGAGCTTGCGGCACAGCGCGACATCACGGCATACGCCGTCGATGACCGTACCGGCAATGCCGCGGCGGTGGGCGATCTCGGTGAGGATGTCGCCCCACACCGTGGCATTCTCGCGCCCGCCGTTGTCGAGTACGAGGATGCTGCCCGGCGGCACGTCGTCGATGTAGTCGCCGACAGTGCCCGGCGGATTCGACGCCGGGCCGTACAACAGGGTAAAGGCGCGGCCTGCCGTGGCAAAGCCCTCTCCGCGCGCCTTGATGCGGTAGCACTGCCCTGCAATGCCGTGCTTGTCCAGCGCGTCGCTCAGCGTGGCCGTGTCCAGCTTCGCGGCGCGCGCGACGTTGATATCTTGCTGCTCGCTCATCTCTTTCAACCCTTCAGCATGTGTTCGTAGTTGCCGCCCATGACATCTCCGATGGGCGTGCCGCCCAGGATGGCCTTCGCCATCACGGCCTCCTTGCGCACGATCGCTTCAGCGGTCTCCAGCACACGCGCAATGTCGCGCGCGGCGATGAAGATCACCGCACTGCGGTCCGCGACGACGTAATCGCCCTCTTCCACCGTCACGTTGCCAATCTGCACCGGCACGTTTGTGCCTTGCTCCACCACGCGGCTGCGCGCGGTGAACGCGGTCAGTGCACGGCTGAACACCGGGAAGTCAAAATCGAGCGCTTCATCGATATCGCGCACCGGGCCATCGGCCACGACACCGGCGACGCCGCGCACCTTGGCGCCAAGCGACAGCAGTCCGCCCCAGCTGCCGGCCTCCACGCCGGTGCGCTGCTCGACGACGATGATGTTGTCCGGGCCCGCCTGTTCGATGGCCGTGCAGCCGAGATGCCGAGTCGGTCCCGGCGGCGGCGCGCCGGTGCCGAGCTTCACGGTGATGGCGCGGCCGGCAATGCGCCCGGCGCCGGAGCGCTGCGGCAAGCCCGTGACGGTGCCCGGCAATTGCAGCTTGTCGAGCGCGTCTGACACTGCGCAGCAGTCGAGCCGGCGCAGCCTTTGTACGTTAGATTCGGTTTCACTCATGGTCGTTGCGGGTTCGTTTCAGCAGTTCAGTCGAGGGTGCGCCAGGCAGCAAAGCACAGCCCGGTGCCGGTCATGGCGGGTGTGCGATAGCCCGGCACGTAGGAAGTCCATTCCAGATCGAGGTCGCGCACCGCTTCGACGGCGATCAGCCAGTTGCGGATCTCCGAGCTGCCGGCCTGCAGCTGGCGCGGATCGAGCGAGGCCAGGAAGGCGGTGTCCTTCCTGCGGATCGCGTCGATGATCGCGTTGTCCAGTTCGGCATCCACCACGAAGTGGCTCAGGCCGCCCGAGGCCAGTACGCCCACGCGCAGGTCTTCGGGATACGCGGCAATCAGTTCGCGCAGCGCGGCGCCAAGCTGGATGCACCGACGCGGCGTGGGCTGGTTCGGCGGGTCGAAAGTGTTGACGATGACCGGCACCACCGGCAGGTCCAACTCCTGCAGGTAGCGGCGATGGATGAACGAGAACGCATGGCCTTCGAACTGCCCGCGCTCGAGTCCGTCCATCGCGGCGATGTCGAAGTCGCGATCACACAGTTCGCGGATCATCCAGCGGCCCATGTCGGCGTTGACCGGATAGTCCCGATCTGCGTCAGGCTCCTGGCGCGCCATGCGGGCCTTCTTGTACCAGCCGTCGGACGGGCTTTCCTCGCGCTTCGCGTTGCGGATGGTGTCGCCGTAATAGATCGCAAAGGCCGGGTTGTTGGTCGTGCGGAACAGCTCGGTCTGGTCATCGCCGACCACCAGCAGCACGTCGAGCCGCGCGGCGCGGATGCGGTCGCGCAGTTGGTCCATGGCCGCCTCGGCCTGGTCGTAGCGCTCGCCCATGCGCTCGGGCGTCACCATGGATTCGGCATCGTCCGGCGCAATCGCGAGCAGCGCTTCGTAGGTGGTCGGGTTGCCCGCCCGGTCGAAGTAGTGCGGGTTCTTCGGGTCGACCTGGCGGAAGCCGTGTTGCCAGTCTTCACGCTGGCAAACCAGCATGATGCTGTGGGAAGAGCCAAAAGCGGCGACGAGTCTTGCCATGGGAATGTCCTTCGTTCAAACGATGTAGGCGGCGCGCAGTGCTTCGACCTGCCCGGCGCTATAGCCAAGCTCGCGCAGGATGTCGTCGGTGTTGGCGCCCTGCTCCGGCGCCGGCTGCGGCGGCAGATCGCGCGGATAGCGCGACAGGCGCATCGGCTGGCCGACCAGCGCGACATCGCCAAGCTCGGCGTGCTGCATCGGCCAGGCCACACCAAGGTGCTTCACCTGCGCGTCGGCGAATACCTGGTCGACACGATGGATAGGCCCGCACGGCACGCCGGCCTTGAGCAGCCGTTCGGTCCACTCGGCGGTGGTGCGCGTGCGTAGCGCGGCTTCGATGGCGGCATTGACCTTGTCGCGACTGCGCACGCGCTCAGGGTCGGAACCCATGCCAGGCTCGTCAATAAGGTGCGGCACGTCCAGTGCCTCGCACAGGCGCTTCCACATGGTCTGGCCGATCGCGGCGATGTTCAGGTAGCCGTCGCTCGTTGCAAACACGCCCGTAGGCACGGTCAGCGGATGCTCGTTGCCGGTCTGCTCCGGGATCTTTTTGTCCACGAGCCACTGCGCGGCCTGGAAGTCGAGCATCGCGATCTGGGCTTCGAGCAGTGACGTTTGCACCCACTGCCCTTCGCCCGATGCTTCGCGCTCGAGCAATGCAGTGAGGATGCCCATCGCGCAGAAGTGCCCGGCACACAGGTCCGCAAGCGGAATGCCGACGCGCATCGGGCCCTCGCCCGGCTTGCCGGTCACGCTCATCAGGCCGCCCATGCCCTGCGCGATGGAGTCAAACCCGGGCCAGCCCGCGTAGGGACCGTCCTGCCCGAAGCCGGATATGCTCGCGTAGACCAAGCGCGGATTGATCGCGCGCAGCGCATCCGGGCCGATGCCGAGCCGGTGCTTCACGTCAGGGCGGTAGTTCTCGATAAAGACATCGGCGCGGCTCACCAGCTCGTGGAGGATCTTCACGCCCTCCGGCGTCTTCATATTGAGCGTGAGACTTTCCTTGTTGCGGTGCAGGTTCTCGTAGTCCGCCCGGTTATGGTCGCGTCCGCCGATCATGTCGTCGCCACCCGGTGCGCCCGCCGGAATCTCGAGCTTGATCACGCGTGCGCCCATGTCTGCGAACAGCCTCACCGCGGTGGGGCCTGCGCGCACACGCGAAGCATCAAGAATGGTGAAGCGGGACAGGGGCCCCTTGCGCGCGCCAGCGTCGCGCGCGACTTGTCTGATGTCTGCCATGGTCGTTGCCTCAGTGCATCATGCCGGGGTGAACATCGGAACCGCATGGCCGCCGTCGCTTGGCTTGAACACCACCCTGACGCGCTGGCCGATCTCGACTTCGCGCGGATCGCAGTCCACGAGATTGCTCATCATGGTCACGCCTTCGTCGAGCCGGATGTAGGCGAGCGTCCAGGCCGCCTCGCCTTTGCCCATGGTGCTGAACGAATAGATCGTGCCGAAGCCGCTGGCGTCGCGCCATTCGGTGCGGTCGGACTGGCAGTGCGGGCAGATGTCGCGCGGGTAGTAGTGCGGCGCGTGGCAGTCCAGGCAGACCTTCAGCAGCAGGCGCCCGGCATCAGCGGCATCCCAGAACGGCTGGCTTTCCGGCAGCGTGCGCGGCGCGGCGATCTTGCGCGGGACGGCGGGCGGCGCCTTGGCGGCGGCGGTGGCAGGCGTGGCAGGTGTGCTCATGTTGGTCATTCCCTTTCAAGAATCAGCGTGGCCGCGGTATGGCGGGACGCGAGCGCGCCGCCGATCCCGCTGGCAAGGGCCAGGTCGCAATTGCTGACCTGCACCGCGGGATGCGCCTCGCCGCGCAGCTGGCGCACGGCCTCGATCACCTTGGTGACGCCGCCGCGGTTGGCCGGATGGTTGTTGCACAGGCCGCCGCCATCGGTGTTGAACGGCAGGCGACCCACGCCGGAGATCAGTCCGCCGTCGGCGACGAACTTGCCGCCCTCGCCCTTCTTGCAGAAGCCCAGGTCTTCCAGCTGCATCAGCACGGTGATCGTGAAGCTGTCGTACAACGACGCGTATTTGATGTCGGCTGGGGTGACGCCCGCTTCCGCGAACGCAGCCGGGCCCGACCATGCAGCGGCCGACCAGGTCAGGTCGATATTGCCGCCCATTGCATGCTTGGGCGCTTCGCCGGTGCCGCGCACTTTCACGAGCGGGCGCTTGAGCTGCCGCGCGATCTCGGGTCGCGCGACGATCAGCGCGCCGCCACCGTCGCTCATCACGCAGCAGTCGAGCCGGTGCAGCGGGTCGGCCACCATCGGCGAGTTGACGACGTCTTCGACGGTCACCACATTGCGCAGCATCGCGTGCGGGTTGTGCTGGGCGTGATGGGACGCCGCCACCTTGATCCATGCGAGCTGTTCGCTGGTGGTGCCGAACTCGTACATATGGCGTTTCGCGACCATGCCGTACAGGTTCTGCGTGGCCGGGCCGAATGGCAGTTCGAAGGCCACATCGGGCGCATCCGGGTCCGGCGCCCGCAGCGCCAACGCGGCGCCCGCCGCACGCGGCCGTCCGGCCAGCGTGATCAGCGCGACATTGCAGCGCCCCGCGGCAATGGCCTCGGCCGCATGCGCAACGTGCAGGATCGGCGCGGAGCCGCCGCATTCGGTGGAATCCACATGGCGCGGCTTCAGGCCCAGGTATTCGACGATCGTGGTCGTCCCCAGGCCCGGCGCGTCGCCGGCACAGAAGTAGCCGTCGACATCGGCGGCGGTGAGGCCGGCGTCGGCCAGCGCACCGCGCGCCACATCGGCATGCAGGCGCGCGACCGACAGGTCATCGGCTTTGCGCGTGGGATGCTCGTAGGCCCCCACGATATAGGCGGATCCGTTCAGGGTCATGATGAAAGGCAGGAACTAGGTGGAGATGGCTGGCGTTGCGCCCGGATTACTGGTCAGGGGTAAAGCCGCTGGCCTTGATGACGGGGCCCCAGTAGGCAAGTTCCTTGCGCTGCAGGCGATCCAGTTCAGCGGCGGGGCGGAAGTCGGGATGAAGCGTGGCGCGCTGCTGCAGCGTGGTGCGCACATCAGGCATGGCCAGTACCTTGCCCAGCGCCGCCTGCATGCGATCAAGCTCTGCCTTCGGCGTCCGTGCAGGTGCCCAGATGCCGGCCCAGGCTTCGCCGCTGTCGACGGCCACGCCCTGCTCGGTCGCGGTCGGCACGCCCGGCAGCAGCGGCGAGCGCGCCGCGCCGAATACGGCGAGAATTCGAACCTTGCCGCTCTTGGCGTGAGGCAGGATATCGCCGGCGGTCATCACGGCGGCAGCAAGCTGCCCGCCCAGCAGATCGGTGATGAGCGGGCCGTTGCCCTTGTAGGGCACGACATTCATCGACACGCCGATCGCCTTGCCGAACTGCAGGCCGGTGAAGTGCGTCTGCCCGCCCAGGCCGGCGGTTCCGAACATGGCCTTGCCGGGATGCGCCTTCACCCACTCGACAAAGCCCTTCATGTCTGTGACGCCTGTCTGCGTGCTGACCACCAGCGCCAGCGGATACGAAATCACCACCGCGACCGGTGTCAGGTCGGTCAGCAGGTCGTACTTGAGCGTGGCCGGCGGATACAGCAGCGTCGGGAAGATCGCGGTCGCATTCGGCGCGACCATGTAGGTCAGTCCATCGGGAGCGCTGTGCTTGAGTATGCCGGTCGCCACGCGGCCACCGGCGCCGGGGCGGTTGTCGACGATCACGGTCTGCCCGAGTTCGCCTTGCAGCTTCTCGGCGAGCACGCGCGCGACGGTATCGGTCGAGCCGCCGGGCGGGAAGCCGACCAGGAACTTGATCGGCTGCTTTTCCTGCGCCTGCGCGCCGCAAGCGAACGCGAGCCCCAGCGCTAGCACGCCGCAGGCGGATCTGAAGGTACGGATGAGGGCCATGTCTTTGTCTCCTGTGTATTTCTTGTGTGATCCGGTCAGGCGCTGGTCAGGCCTGCCGGGCAAAACAAGCCAGGTGATGCCCGGCGTCGCCGAACAGCTGGTTGATGACCATGAGGCGCTTGGCGTAATGGCCAACGCGGCATTCGTCGGTCATGCCCATCGCGCCATGCATCTGGATGGCCCACTGGCCGACCTGCCGGCCCGCCTGCCCGACCATCACCTTGGCCGCCGACACCAGCCGGCGACGCTGCACCGGGTCGCCGTCGGCCACCGCCATGGCGGCCACGCAGGCCATCGACTTGCATTGTTCGAGCGCGATCAGCATGTCCGCCACGCGGTGCTGCAACACCTGAAACTTTGCCAGCGGCGTGCCAAACTGCTTGCGCGTCTTCAGTTGCTCGGCGGTCAGGTCGAGCAGTGCCTCCAGCGCGCCGACGGCTTCCGCGCACAGTGCGGCGTTGGCCCGGTCGGTGGCGGCGACGATGGCGGGCAGCGCGGCGGCGGGCTGACCGACTACCCCGTTTTCGTCCGCCCTGACTTCGCGCAACGTGAGGTGCGCCGCGCTGCGGCCATCGAGCGTGCCGAACTCGCGCACAGACAGTCCGGGCGCATCGGCCGGAACGAGAAACAGCGTCACGCCCTGTTCATCCGCGACATCGCCGGCGGTGCGTGCCGCCACGAGGAAGGCATCGGCTTGCGCGCCATCGAGCACCAGCGTCTTGGTTCCGTCGATGACCCAGCCCTCGCTGTCGCGGCGCGCCTGCGTGCTGACGCGAGACAGGTCATAGCGGGCATCGGCCTCGTTGATGGCCAGAGCCAGACGCGTTTGCCCCGCTGCCAGTGCCCGCAGCCATTGCTGCCGTTGCGCGGGCGTGCCCGCCTGGTCGAGCAGTTGTCCGGCGAGCACCACGCTTGACAGCCACGCACCGCCGCCGAGCGCCCGGCCCAGTTCCTGGGCCACAAGCATCATTTCTGTCGGGCCCTGCTCGCTGCCGCCGACATTTGCCGAAAGCGGCAGGCCTAGCAGGCCCAGGTCGGCCATTGCGGTCCAGCGAGCGGCGGCCTCGCCTTCGGTCTCGGCATCGCCGCGCCGATGCGCCGGGTATTCGCCGTCGCAGAAGCGGCGCACCGCGTCGCGCAGCGCGATATGTTCGTCGTTAAGGGAAAAGTCCATGGTCTCGGTACGTTGTCAGGCGGCGAGGAAGGCCTTGCTGATCAGGTTGCGCTGCACTTCATTGACGCCGCCGTAGATCGACAGCTTGCGCGCGTCGAGGTAGTTCGCGGCGAGCGCCGACAGTTCGGGCGGGCTGGCAGGTTCGTCCAGTTCGCCGCGCAGCGCCGCTTCTTCGAACGGCACCGCCTGAGGGCCCGCGATTTCCACCAGCAGCTCATAGATGGCCTGGCGCAGTTCGGTGCCGCGCACCTTCAGCATCGACGCTTCCACCGCCGGGACGCGGCTCTGCTGGTTGGCGCTGAGCAGGCGCAGTGCGGTGAACTCGAGCGCCAGCAGTTCGATTTCGAATTGCGCAAGCCGTGACTGCAGCACCGGATCGCCGTCCAGCCCCTGGCTGGCGGCCAGTTCGCGGGCCCGCTGCAATTGCTGCTTGCATGAGCCGATACCCGCGATGCCGGTGCGCTCATGGCCAAGCAGGTACTTGCCATAGGACCAGCCCTTGTGCAGTTCGCCGACGAGGTTCTCCACCGGCACGCGCACATTGTCGAGATAGCATTCGTTCAGGTCGGTGCCGCCTTCGAGCATGCGGATGGGCCGCACCTGCACGCCCGGCGTGTTCATGTCGATCAGCAGGAACGAGATGCCCTCCTGCGGCTTGGCCGCGTTCGGGTCCGTACGCACCAGCGCGAACATCATCGAGCACCAGTGCGCATACGAAGTCCACACCTTGTGGCCGTTAACGACGAAGTGCTTGCCGTCCGGGTCCAGCACCGCGGTGGTCCGCACCGCCGCCAGATCGGAACCCGCACCGGGTTCGGAGAAGCCCTGCGCCCACCACGTATTGCTCTGGCGGATATCGGGCAGGTACTTCGCCTTCTGCTCGGGCGTGCCGAATGCGATCAGCACCGGGCCCAGCATCTGGATGCCGCTGGCGATGATGCGCGGCGCGCCGCCGAGCATGGTTTCTTCGTCGAAGATATAGCGCTGCACGTGGTTCCAGCCCGGTCCGCCGTGCTCGACGGGCCAGCCCGGCGTGAGCCAGCCGCGCGCTTCGAGAATGCGGAACCACGTCACGTAGTCGGCGTGCTCCAGGCGCAGGCCCAGTTCGACCTTGCGCCGGATATCGGCGGGCAGGTTCGCCTTGACGAACGCACGCACCTCCTGGCGGAACGCCTCGTCGGCGGGGGAAAAAGTCAGCTTCATGATATATGCCGTGGGTTCAGGCCGGGTTTCAGACTTCCTGGGCGCAGACGACCAACGCGTCGAGCGCGAGCACGCGGTCGGGATAGGCCACGAGCGGATTGACGTCGATCTCGGTGATCGCGGGATTGGCCCGCATCTGCGCGCCGATCAGCGTCACGGCCCGCGCGATCGCCGCCACGTCGACCGCTGCCGCACCGCGGATGCCGCGCAGCAGCGACGCGGCTTTCAGCCGGCCCAGCTCCTGCACGACATCGGCTTCGGCAAGATCCGCCGGGATCAGCCGCACATCCTTGAGCGCCTCGATCCACACGCCGCCGAGGCCCACGAGCACGACCGGTCCCCAGCCGGCGTCACGCCTCGCGCCGACTACCAGCTCCAGCCCGCGCGGTCCCATGGCCTCGACCAGCACACCATCCAGCGTCAGGCCCGGACGATGCGTGGCGATGTTCTGCTGCAGGCGATCCCAGCCCGCACGCAGCGCCGCTTCATCGGCCAGGCCGACGATCACGCCGCCAACATCGCTCTTGTGCGGCAGTTCGCTCGCCTGCGCCTTGATGACGACGGGGTAGCCGATGCGCGCGGCGATCGCGGTCGCATCATCGGCGCTCGTCGCCAGCGCGCCTTCGGGCACAGTCAGTCCCGCAGCAGCCAGCCATGCCTTGCCCTGGTATTCCGCGAACACCCCCGAAGGCGGAACGGTGCCGGGTAGCGGCACCGCCGCCGGAATGGATTGGGTCGCTCGGCCGGCGCGCTGAAGCGCCTCGCCATATGCGGAGACTCTTGCAAGCGCGCGCAGGGCACGGTCCGGCGAGCGAAAGAACGGTACGCCGCTGGCGCGGATCGCATCGACAAAGAACGGCTCGATCGGGCCGCTGTCGCCGGTCACGACCAGCACGGCCGGCTTGCCGGCTCGGGCGAGCGCCGGAACGATGTGCTCGGCCTTGTCGCGCTGGGCCACTTCGGGGCCCGCCGGAATGCTGAGAACGATGCTGCCCACGGCCGGATCGGACAGCATGGTCAGCAGGACCTCGCCGACCAGACCGGGCTGCCGTACACCGATGGTGGTGTAGTCGAGCGGGTTCTCGGCGACGGCATAGTCCGGCAGCATCGCCTTGAGGCTTGCCGTTGTCTGCGCACCGAGTGGCGGCAGCTCCAACCCCAGCCCGTCGCAGAAGTCCAGCGCGACGTTCTTCATCGCGCCGGACCCGGTCATAAAAGCCGGGCCGCCAGCAGGCGGCACCGGGAAACGCAGCAGGATGGCTGCAGCGTCGACAAGCTCGTCAGGGGTATCGACCAGTACCACGGCCTCGCGTGCCAGCGCCACACAAGCTGTGGCGTGGTCGCCAGCCAGTGCGCCGGTGTGGGACTGGGCCGCTTCGCGGGCGCGCTCGCTGCGGCCAGGCATCAGCATCACGATCGGTTTGCCGGCCTCGCGCGCCTTGCGCGCCAGCGCCAGGAACGTGCGCGGGCGGCGCACCTGTTCGGCGTACACGGCCAGCACGCGGGTCTGCGGGTCGTCAATGTAGTGCGCAACGAAATCCTCCGCGCCCAGCGATGCCTCATTTCCTGTGGAGACGACCGCGGTCAGCGGCAGGCCGCGGCCGACGAAGGCATCGCGCATATTGGCAGCCATCGCACCGCTCTGCGCCACCACGCCGATACCGGGCCGGCCGCTGCACGGATAGGGCTGCACCGCCTCGAAGGTCACGGGCACGTTGCCCTCGAAGTTCGTGAAGCCCATGCAGTTCGGTCCGAGCAGCAGCATGCCGGCGTCGCGCGCGGCGGCAGCGAGCTGGTCCTGCCGTTCGCGGCCCGCCTCACCGGTTTCTGCATAGCCGGACGCAAACAGGACCGCCGCACGGGTGCCCTTCGCGGCCAGACTGCGCACGGCGTCCAGCACGCCCGCCTCAGGAATCGCCAGCACGGCCAGGTCGATGCCGGCCGGCACTTCATCGACCGACTTCACGCAGGCGCGGCCATTGATTTCGGTGCTGCTGCGACTGACCAGATGAATAGCGCCGGCGTAGCCGAAGCGCTCCAGGTTCGCCAGCACGAAGCCGCCAAACGAGCGCGGGTCCGCCGAAGCGCCGACGATGGCCACGGAAGCCGGGCGGAGGACGCAGGTCACGTCAGCCACTGCGGGTTCTGCCGCCGGTTCGGGCTGTCCGGCCTGCGTGCCGGAAATGTCAGAGGTCTTCATGGGTGGTCTCTTCCAGGAAAGGGCGTTTGTCTCGTGTTGGACGAATTCTGGCATACCAGTAATGCAGTTTCAATACACCAGAAAACGAATTTTCTTGAAATTGGTAGGGAGTTTCCCCTAGCCGGACAGCGCTATTCGCTGGACTGGTTGCCACGCGTGCGGCCAAAAGATCACTGCGCTGAGGCTTTCCTCGCACTTCGCGGCGCGAACCACTGAAAGCCGGAAATCCCCGCCAATAAAGGAATTCCGGGAAATTTCCCTCGCCAAACCGGGCTTCCTTTTCTCTCAGCATAGAAGACGAATGCGCAGAAATCGCGAGCCGGCCCAGCGCGATCCTTTTCCGCCTTCTTTGCATACCAGTATTTTTTTGTTGTATATTTTCCATCAACAAAGAGACGCTTGACCGCGTCGAACCGTATGCAACCGACCGACCACACTTTGAATCCACCACGCTTCGCCGGGCGCCACAGCCGGGCCGAGGACATCCGCGCCACGCTGGAGGCCGAAATCGAGGCCGGCCTGCTGTGCCCCGGCGCGCCGCTCGACGAGCGCGAACTGGCCCTGCGATTTGGCGTATCGCGCACACCGGTGCGGGAAGCCTTGCAGCAACTGGCCGCGCACGAACTGGTCAGCATCGCGCCGCGGCAGGGCGCTGCGGTCGCGCGTCTGTCGGTGAGCAAGGTGCGGGCGATGCTCGAATACGTGGGGGAACTGGAATCGCTGGCCGCGCGGCTGGCGGCACGCCGCGGCGACGAAGCGCTGCACGCCGCGCTCGATGCGGGCCTGTCGCTGGGACGCCGCGTTGCGGCGACGCCGGGCGCCGCGGGCTATGCCGCCGCGAACGCGGCGTTCCACGAAGCCATCTACCAGGGCTGCCGCAATGAAATCCTCGCCGGGCATATCCGCGCGGCGCGGCGCTGCCTGCAGCGTTACCGCATGCGCGACTTTGCCACCGGCCAGCAGGTTGCGAAGTCGCTGGAAGAACACCAGCGCATTGCCGACGCCATCCGCGCCGGCGACGAACAGCAGGCGGCGGCGGCCATGACGCTGCATGTGCCAGCGGGCACCACGGGCTTCGCGGAATTTCTGGCGACCGTGCCGACCCATTTCTTCGACGGCGGCCATGCCGCTGCTTCCTGACCTTGCATCCCGGAACCCGTTACCTCAGGCATCCCATGACCAGACCTCTCCGTTCGATCGACGTGCCCGGCCTTGCGCACAACGCCCCCATTCCCACCGGCGCGCGCGTGGGCAATGTCATCTGCACCTCCGCCATCTCGGGCAAAGACGCAGCCACCGGCGAACTGCCGTCCGGTGCCAACGCGCAGGCCTCGCACGCGTTCCGCAATCTCGCGAGCGTGCTTGCAGCGGGCGGCGGCAGCGTGTCGGACGTGGTCAAGCTGGCCATCTACGTGAAGGACAACAGCGTGCGCGACGCCATCAACACCGAATGGCTGCAGTGCTTCCCGAACCCTGAAGACCGCCCCGCGCGGCACATCGTCGTGCATGACCTGCAGCACGGCATGCTTCTGCAACTCGAATGCCTGGCCGTCCTGGCCGGCGCCAACCAAGGCTGAACACCATGATCATCGATTCCCACGCCCACGTCGTCATGCCCCCGGAAAGCTTCCGCTACATGGCGGAACTGATCGGCGGCCGCGCCAACCCGTCGACCACGCCGAAGATTCCGGACGCTTCGGTGCGCAAGGCAGCGGAAGAGCTGGTGCGCAGCATGGATGCCGTCGGCACCGACGTGCAGTTCATCTCGCCGCGCCCTTACCTGCAGATGCATTCGGTCAAGCCGGGCCGCGTGACCGAACTGTGGTCGCGCCACTGCAACGACATCATCGCGCGCTTCGTCGCGATGTTTCCGGACCGCTTCCGCGGCGTGGCCGGGCTGCCGCAGCACATGCTGGAATCGCCGGCCGAGCGCGCGGTGCCTGAACTTGAGCGCTGCGTGAATGAACTGGGCTTTGTCGGCTGCCTGATCAATCCGGACCCCACCGAGAGCGAAGGCCCCACGCCGCCGGGGCTTGGCGATCCGTTCTGGTATCCGCTGTACGAGGCCATGACGCGCCTCGATGTGCCGGGCCTGATCCACTCCGCCGGCAGCTGCAGCGCGCGCGAGTCGTACACGCTCAAGTTCATCAACGAGGAAAGCATCGCCGTGATCTCGCTGCTTAACTCCAAGGTGTTCCAGGAATTCCCGAACCTGAAGATCGTCGTCGCGCACGGCGGCGGCGCGATTCCCTACCAGATGGGCCGCTTCCGCTCGTGGTCGGTGCGCAAGGGCGAGACCGTCACGTTCGACGAGCAACTGCGCAAGCTCTACTTCGACACCTGCAACTACTCGACCGAGGCGATCGACCTGCTGCTCAAGGTCGCCGGCACCGACAACGTGCTGTTCGGCACCGAGAAGCCCGGCACCGGCAGCGCGCGCGATCCGCTGACGGACCGCGACTACGACGACATGAAGCCCGTGATCGAGGGCATCTCGTGGCTCACGGACGAACAGCGCAAGAACATCTTCGAATGCAACTGCCGGCGCCTGTATTCGCGCGCCTTCCGCACCGACGAGGAGTGCTGACATGCCGATGACCCGCGAAGACAATGAGCTGCTCACGCGCGTCGAGAACGGCGCGCCGATGGGCGAGATGATTCGGCAGCATTACTGGCTGCCGGCCGTGCCATCGGCCAAGCTGGTGGCTGACGGTGCGCCCGTACGCGTGCGCCTGCTCGGCAGCAACTACGTCGCGTTCCGCCGTACCGACGGTGCAGTGGGCGTGCTGGATGAGTTGTGCCCGCACCGCAAGACCTCGCTGCTGATGGCGCGCAACGAGGACAACGGCCTGCGTTGCATCTTCCACGGCTGGAAGCTCGGCACCACCGGCGAAGTCATGGAAGCACCGAACCATGTCGGCGACCAGGCCCAGTTCTGCAAGCACGTGCGCGTGAACCGCTACGGCGTGCAGGAGCGCGGCGGCATCGTTTGGGTGTGGCTCGGCAAGGGCGAACAGGCACCGAAGTTCCCGGACCTGCCGTTCACGTCGCTGCCCGAAGAGCAGCGTTCGGTCACGAGCCAGGAAGTGCCGACCAACTGGGTGCAGGGCGTGGAAGCGTCGATGGATTCGTCGCACGTCGGCGTGCTGCATGAATCGACCACGCAGATCACCGCAGGCTCGGGCAACCAGCGCATGCACATGACCCAGGCACTGGCGCCGCGCCTGGAATTCGAAGACCGCCCTTACGGCTACCGCTATGCCGCGCTGCGCCCGCTGGCCGACGACAAGCTGTACGCACGCGTCAACAACTTCGTGATGCCGTGGTACGGCATCATCTGCGCGCCCGATGAAAAGGGCCCGAGCACAGTGTTCTTCTCCACGCCCGTGGATGACGTCACGCACCGCGCCTGGTTCGTGCATTTCAACCCGCACCGCCCGCTCGGCATGACCATCATGTCGGCCACGCCCGATGTGTGGAACTTCCCTCCACTGCCGCCGGGCACGCCTGCCGACAACTGGGGCCAGAACCGCGACCTGATGCGCCGCGGCCATGCCACTGGCTTTCCGCAGCACCTGGGCACCGAGGACTTTGCCATGTTCATCGGCCAGGGCCCGATTGCCGACCGTACCACCGAGCAACTCTGCTCCGCCGACGGCGCGGTGCTGCGCGTGCGCCAGGCGCTGCTGAAGTCGGTGCGCGAGTTCCAGGCCGGCAACACGCCAACGCTCGCCGACAACCCGGACCTCGACTACAGCCAGATCTTTTCGGTCGGCGGCGTGCTGCCCGCCGGCGAGGACTGGCGCGCGCTGACGAAGGCCGCATAAGCCGGCCCGCAAAGACTGACAAGAAGACGGAGACAACCATGACCAGCCCCCGCTTCCGCTCGCGCCGCAGCCTGTTGCTGGCGGCGTGCGCGGGCCTCGCCGCACCCGCGGTATCGCTCGCGCAGCTGCGTGGCAAGCCGCCGATCCGGATTCTGGTAGGCCTGCCGCCCGGCGGCGGTACCGATGCCATCGCGCGCTACTTTTCGGATTCGCTGCCGGCGCTGCTGGGCCAGCCGGTGATCGTGGAAAACCATGTCGGCGCGGGCGGCCGGCTCGCAGCAGATGTGCTGAAGTCCGCCGAGCCCGATGGTCTCACCTACATGATCGCGCCTAACGCCACGCCCACGTTCCAGACGCTGGTGTTCGGCAAGCAGCTCAAGTGGGACCTGTGGCGCGATTTCGCGCCCGTGGCTGCATTGGTGTCCTACCCGACCGGTATGGCCGCGGGCGCGACGACCGGCGTGTCCACGGCAAACGCGTTCGTGCAGTGGGCGCGCACCCATTCGCAGGAAGTGAGCTTCGGCACGCCGGGCCTTGGCGGCCAGAACCATTTTCTGGGCCTGCAGTTCGCCAAGACGGCTGGCATTTCTCTGTCGGTCACGCCTTACAAAGGCACGCCGCCGATGATCACCGACCTGCTGGGCGGCCATATCCCCTCGGCCGTCACGCTGCTGCAGGACCTGCTGCGCCACCACCGCGCGGGCAAGGTACGCCTGCTCGGCATCTTCAGCGACAAGCGTTCGCCGCTTGCACCGGACATCCCGACCATGGCCGAACAAGGCATTCCAGTGCGCTCCGGCGATGCGTGGACCGCCATGTGGGCACCGGTGCGCACGCCGCCGGCCGAGATCGCGCGCGTGCAGGCAGCGCTGAAGACCATCCTGTCCGCACCGCAGGCCAGGCAATCGCTGATGAGCCAGCTGTCGGTGGTACCCGACTACCTCGACGGCGAACAGATGGCGCGCCGCCAGCGCGCCGAACTGGAAGCGTGGGGACCGATCATCCGCGCCTCGGGTTTCCGCGCGGAACTGTAGAAGCCGGGACCACAAGACCCTTCGCGGCCATGCCTGCCGTCAGCCCCTGCAGGCTGCATGGGCCTGACCGTGCCTGCTTCGACCGGAGACATCATGAGCAATACCGATACCCTGCAAGTCCGGGTCAAGTCCATCAGCTGGGAAGCCGACGGCATCCTGGCTTTCGAGCTGCGGCCGGAGCCGCCGTTGCGTGCCCTGCCCGCGTTTGCGGCGGGCGCGCATATCGACCTGCATCTGCCGAACGGCCTGATTCGCAGCTATTCGCTGCTGAACGCGCAGTGCGAGCCGCACCGCTACGTGATTGGCGTCAACCGCGACGCGCAGAGCCGCGGTGGCTCGCGCTATCTGCACGAGACGCTGCGCCCCGGCGACGTGCTGACCATCAGCCCGCCGCGCAACAACTTCCCGCTCGACGATTCGGCATCGCTGGCGGTGCTGGTGGCCGGCGGCATCGGCATCACGCCGATCCTCGGCATGATTCATCGGCTACGCGAACTGGGCCGGCCGTGGCGCCTGCACTATGCCGCACGCACACGCAAGCAGGCAGCATTTGTCGAGACGCTGGAGGCCATGGGCATGGAGCCCGGTGGCGAAGTCCGGCTGACCTTCGACCGCGAAGCCGGCGCTGACCGCCTCGACGTCACGGCCATCGCCGCGAGCCTGCCTGAAGGCGCGCACATCTACTGCTGCGGGCCGGTGCCGATGCTCGAGGCCTTCGAGCAGGCCACCGCATCGCTGCCGCCCGGGCGCGTGCATCGCGAGTACTTCGCCGCACGCGAGTCCGCCGCGACCGACGGCGGCTTCACCGTGGAACTTGCGCGCAGCGGCCGCAGCATCGAGATTCAGCCGGGCCGGACCATCCTGGAATGCCTGATCGCCGAAGGTGTCGAGCCCATGTATTCGTGCCAGGAGGGCGTGTGCGGAACCTGCGAGGTGCGTGTGCTGGACGGTGAGCCCGATCACCGCGACCTCGTGCTGAACGCTGAAGAACGCGCCGCCAACAACCGGATGATGGTGTGCTGCTCCGGCGCGAAGACCCGCAAGCTGGTGCTGGATCTGTAGCCGCACCGTCGAACCACGTAATGAACAAGGAGCATGAGATGAGCACCGAACTGGTGACGTATGAACTCGACGGCAATGTCGCGCTGATCGGCCTGAACCGGCCAGAGAAGCGCAATGCCATCAGCGAAGACGTGGTCTGGGCGCTGCACGACGCCGTCGTGCGTGCCGGCGAGGAAGCCGATGTGGGCGTGCTGTTCGGGCACGGCAGCAACTTCTGCGCAGGACTCGATCTGAAGGAAGCGCTGGCGCGAGCGTCCGGTGAGCAACCACGGCCCCGCAAGCGCACGCGCCATTCTTGGCACACCGTGTTCGACGGTATCGCGCGCGGGCCCATTCCGTTCGTCGCCGCGTTGCATGGTGCGGTCGTGGGCGGTGGACTGGAACTGGCGACCGCTGCGCACATCCGCGTCGCCGACGAATCGGCGCTGTTCGGCCTGCCCGAAGGACAGCGCGGCATCTTTGTCGGCGGTGGCGGCACCGTGCGCATCCAGCGCGTGGTCGGCTACACCGTGATGGCCGACATGATGCTGACCGGGCGCCTGCTCAATGCACAGGAAGGCGAGCGCGAACACATCGTGCGCTACGTGGTGCCGCAGGGCCAGGCGTTCGCCAAGGCGCGCGAGCTGGCCGCGCTGATCGCGCGCAATACCGCCGATACGAACTGGCGCATCACCAACGTACTGCCGCGCATCAACGACCTGTCCCACGACGACGGCCTGTTCGTCGAGTACCTGACCTCGAACATCCCGCGCCCGCCCGAAGCGGCGGAACGCCTGCGCGATTTCGTCGAAGGCCGCGCCAAACCGCTCGCCGTTCCGGGCGAGAAGTCCGAATAAGCGAGCAATATCATGACTACAACTCCAACCGACGCTGAAGCACAGGCTACGGCAGAATACGTCCGCTTCGCGCAGGCGGAAGCAGCCCATATACCCGACTTCCCAAAGGACTTGCCGCTGCGTCCCGTGAACCATGTTGCGGTAATCGGCGCCGGCACCATGGGCGGTGGCATTGCGATGGCACTGGCCAATATCGGCATTCCGGTCACGCTGATCGACAGCAGCGAGAAAGGCCTGGAAACCGGCTTGCGCCGCGTGCGGGACAACTACGCCGGCAGCGTCTCCCGCGGCAAGCTCGAACCGGCAGCCATGGAAACGAGGCTGTCCCTGATCAAAGGCTCCGTTGCCCTCGCAGATGCCGCTTCCGCCGACATGGTGATTGAAGCGGTATTCGAGGACATGGCGCTCAAGCAGCAGGTGTTCCGCGATCTCGATGCGCGGTGCAAACCCGGTGCGATCCTGGCCACCAACACTTCGGGACTCGATGTGGATGCCATCGCGGCCGTCACGAAGCGCCCGCAGGACGTGGTCGGGGCGCACTTCTTCAGTCCGGCCCATGTGATGCGCCTGCTCGAAGTCGTGCGTGCGCGGGACACCGCGCCGGACGTGATCGCCACGCTGATGGACCTCGGCCGGCGCATGGGCAAGACCGCCGTGCTCGCTCGCGTCTACCCCGGCTTCATCGGCAATGCGCTGTTCCGCAACTACACGCGGGAGGCGCATTTCCTGGTCGAGGAAGGCGCGCTGCCGCACGAGGTGGACCAGGCGCTGACCGACTTCGGCTACGCGATGGGCATCTTCGCCGTGCACGACATGGCCGGCAACGACGTGGGGTACCAGACACGCAAGGCGCAGATCGCCACCCGGCCGCAGGACCGGCGCTGGAACGACCTGATCCTGAAACTGACCGAACTTGGGCGGCTGGGACAGAAAAGCGGCAAGGGCTGGTACCGCTATGAACCGGGCAGCCGCCAGCCGCTGCGCGATCCGGAGGTGGAAACGGTCATCGAACAGGAATCGGCGCGGCTCGGCATGGTGCGGCGGCCCATCGACGCCGAGGAAATCATCAAGCGCTGCGTCTACGGCATGGTCAACGAGGGCGCGAAGCTGCTGGAGGCCGGCGTAGCGCTGCGGCCCAGCGATATCGACACGGTCTACCTGACCGGCTACGGCTTTCCCGCGCGCCATGGCGGGCCGATGTACTACGCCGATCGCATCGGCCTGCGCGAGGTGTACGCCGACATCGAACGCTTCCACGTCGAGCACGGCTACTGGTGGGAACCGGCCCCGCTGCTGGTCCGGCTGGCGCGCGATGGCAAGACCTTTGCGGACTACCAGCGCGGCAACGCTTAAGGCTCGCGGCACCCGTTTGCATTTTTGATACGCACTAACGTATACCACTATTTTTTATATACATACCAGTAAGCGATAGTTCTGCCACTTCCCGGTGCGGGAATGACAGTCAAAAACATGGAGGAGAAAGTCATGAAGCGAAACCTGGTCGGCCTTGCCTGCGTGCTCGCGAGCGCAACCGCCGCCGCGCAGACATCGGGCATCACGCTGTACGGCGTGGCCGATGCCAACATCGAGTACACCAATAACAACGCGGGCGCCGGCCCCGACGGGCATTCGCGCGTCGGCGTCAGCTCCGGCGGCCTGTCCCCGAGCCGCTGGGGCCTGCGCGGCACGGAAGACCTCGGTGGCGGAAAGCAGGCGATCTTCGCGCTGGAAAGCGGCTTCAGCCTGGACACTGGCGTATCAACGCAGGGCGGTCGCCTGTTCGGCCGCCAGGCATGGGTCGGTCTGCGCAGCGGCACGCAGCAGGTATCGCTGGGCCGGCAATACACCTCGCTGTTCCTGATGATGGCGAACTACTCGCCCACGGCGTACGCCACCACCTATGAACCGGTGGTAGGCATTGCGGGCTCGAATCTGCGCGAGGACAACATGGTGAAATACCATGTCGACCTGGGCCCGCTGACGGCGGAAGCGCACTGGAGTTTCGGCGAGCAGCCGGGTTCGATGCAGGCCTCGACCGGTTACGGCGGCGGCTTCGACTACCGCATCGGCGACTTCGGGGTTGCCGGCGCGTATGACAGCATCAACAGCGCGCTGACCGCCGGCGACTACACGCGCACTCAGAAAGCAGCACTGGGCCTGCGCTACCAGATTTCGCCGGCCCTGCTCGCGCAGGCCGCGTACCGGTACAACAACAATGGCACGCGGGCGGCCAACACCTCTGCGCGCGACGATCTGTGGTGGCTTTCGCTGAACTACCAGGCCACCGCTGCCCTGCAGCTCACGGGCGCGTTCTATTACGACAACGTCAAGTCGCTGTACACGGCCACAAGCAAGACCAATCCGAGCAACCCGTGGCAGGTCACGCTGATCGCGGATTACTCGCTGTCAAAGCGCACCGACGTCTACCTGAGCACGGCGTACACCAAGAATGCGTCGCTGAACTTTGAAAGCCTGAACGGCGCCGCTGGCGCCTACCAGATCGCACCGAACGAGAAGAACCAGTTCGGCGTGGCGATGGGTATGCGGCACAAGTTCTGATTGTTGGAATCAGGCCGCTTTCGAAGCGGCCGGCTTGCGGCCACGCCTGGCGCCGCCGCGGGGTGCGGCGCTGCGCGTGGCTGCAGCCTCCCCGCCGCCCTCGCCCTCAAGATAGCTCGCGGGCAGGGTGGAAAGGAATTCGGAGAACCCGGTCGTGCCGACCGGCGCGTGCTCCAGCATGGCCGCATGCGCGGCGGTCTCATCGCCGCTAAGGATGGCGTCGGCGAGCCTCTGGTGGTCTTCCAGCACGCGCTGCCGGCGCGCCGGGGTCTGAAAAATGCGCGGGCGGTAGCGCTGCATCAGCCGGCGGATGCTCTGGATCTGCTCGACCAGGTATTCGTTGTGGCTGCCGGCATAGACCGTGTCATGGAAATCGGCGTTGGCCTTCGCAAAGCGCTTGCCGTCGTCCTCGGCGTGCGCCTGTTCGCATTCGGTGCGGGCGGCCTTCAGGCGCACGCGCTGCTCGTCGTCCATGCGGCGCGCGGACAGTTTCGCCGCCACGGCCTCCAGTTCTCCGAGCAGTTCCAGCGTTTCGCGCAACTGCGTGATCGACAGCCGCGAGACAAACACGCCGACGCGCGGCACGATGCGGACCATGTTCTGCACGGACAACTGCTGCAGTGCCTCGCGCACGGGCGTGCGCGATACGCCGAAGCGCTCCGCGAGCATGCGTTCGTCCAGCGGCGTGCCAGGCGGCATGTCGCCGGCTTCGATTTCCCGCTGGATCGTGGCCTTGATCTCGCCGGCCATGCTTTTCTTTTCTGGCTGTGTCATGTTCTGGGTTCGCGGTCTTTACCGCACAGTATACCGAAACGGGATACTGGCATGCATGCCGTCGCCGAAAACACACAGCCTTGCCTGGCGGTTCCGTGCCGTCACGCCTGGCGAAGGTTCTCCAGCATATCGCCCACCATTTCCTTCAGCCCGTACTGCGGCACCCAGCCCCAGTCCCGGCGCGCCACCGAGTCGTCGATCGAGTCGGGCCAGCCTTGCGCGATCGCTTGCCGGTAGTCGGGGTCGTAGCGCACTACAAAGCCAGGCACTTCTTCGCGGATGGCCGCGGCGACTTCCGCCGGCGTAAAGCTGACGCCCGCGATGTTGTAGCTGCCGCGCTCGGTCAGGCTGTCCGCCGGCGCCTCCATCAGCTCGATGGTGGCGCGGATGGCATCAGGCATGTACATCATCGGCAGCCGTTCGTCTTCGCGCAGGAAGCAGGTGTAGGGCTCCGCCTTCACCGCCGAGTGGAAGATATCCACGGCATAGTCCGTCGTGCCGCCACCGGGCGGCGTCTTGTGCGAGATCAGGCCCGGGTAGCGCAGGCTGCGCACGTCGACGCCATGGTTGTCGTGATACCAGCGGCACCAGCCCTCGCCCGCCTGCTTGGAGATGCCGTAGACGGTGGTCGGCTCCATCACGGTCTTCTGCGGTGTGTGCTCGCGCGGCGTAGTGGGGCCGAATGCGGCGATCGAACTCGGCCAGAACACGCGTTCGATGCCGAACTGCCGCGCATGCTCCAGCACATTCAGCAGGCTGGTCATGTTGAGGTTCCACGCCCACTGCGGTGCCTTCTCGCCGGTCGCCGACAAGGCGGCGGCGAGCAGGTAGATCTGCGTGATGCCGTGGCGCTCGACGATCGTCGCCAGCCCGCCGCGGTCCGTCGCATTGAGCATTTCGTGGGTCAGGTGGACATGGCGCCCGGTCGGTACCACGTCCGACGTGATGACATTGGTTCGGCCATAGCGCTCGGCCAGGGCCAGCGCCAGTTCGGAGCCGATCTGGCCGTTCGCGCCGACGATCAGGATTTTTGGTGCCGCGTCGCTCATCGGGTCAGCCCCAGTTCTTTCCCGGCCTGGCCGAAGGCCTCGAGCGCCGCCTTCAGTGCCGCTTCATCGTGCAGCGCGCTCATCTGCACGCGGATGCGCGCCTGGCCCTTCGGCACCACGGGATAGAAGAAGCCGACCACGTACACGCCGAGCTCTAATAGCCGCTGCGCAAGTTGCTGGGCTTTCTCCGCATCGTAGACCATGATCGGGATAATCGGGTGCTCGCCCGGCTTCACATCGAAACCAAGCGCCGTCAGGCCCTTGCGGAAGAACACCGTGTTGCGCTCGAGCCGGTCGCGCAGTTCCGTGCTGCCTTCGAGGATATCTAGCACGGCAATCGATGCGCCGACGATGGCCGGCGCCACCGTGTTCGAAAACAGGTACGGCCGCGAACGCTGGCGCAGCAGCGCGACCACTTCCTTGCGCGCACTGGTGAAGCCGCCCGACGCTCCGCCGAGCGCCTTGCCAAGCGTGCCGGTAATGATGTCGATCTTGCCGAACAGCCCGCGAAACTCGTGCGTGCCCCGGCCGCGCGAGCCGAGGAAACCCGTGGCATGGCATTCGTCGATACCAAGCAGCGCGCCATGCGCGTCGCAGATCGTGCGCATTTCATCCAGGCGCGCGATGGTACCGTCCATGGAAAACACACCATCGGTGAACACTAGCTTGTAGCGCGCACCATCGGCATCGGCCTGCGCCAGTTGTGCGCGCAGGTCGTCCATGTCGTTGTGCTTGTAGCGGTAGCGGCGCGCCTTGCTCAGGCGGATGCCGTCGATGATCGATGCGTGATTCAACTCGTCGCTGATGATGGCATCTTCGGCACCCAGCAGCGTCTCGAACAGGCCGCCGTTGGCGTCGAATGCTGAGCCGTAGAGGATGGTGTCCTCGGTGCCAAGGAAACTGGACAACCTGGCCTCCAAGGTCTTGTGCAAATCCTGCGTACCGCAGATAAAGCGCACCGAACTCAGCCCGAAGCCATGCGTACGCAGCGCTTCGTGCGCGGCTTCGATGACGCCGGGATGCGAAGACAGGCCAAGGTAATTGTTGGCACACAGGTTGATGACCTCCCGGCCATCGGCGGTCCGCACGCGCGCACCCTGCGGCGTCGCGATGACGCGCTCTTCCTTGTACAGCCCCGCTTCCCGGATGGCGTCAAGCTCTGCACGCACGGACGCGTAGAAGGCCTCGGCACTCGACATGGTTTGACTCCCGATGCTAGGATCTGATCGATAAATTGAACACGTGCGTTATACCGAACGTTTTGTGCAATATAACGAACCACACTGCATGACGCAACCCCCGATCCAGAAGCCGCCCGCCGAGGGACCGCCCGC
Organism: Cupriavidus pinatubonensis; assembly: GCF_019602855.1. Lineage (GTDB taxonomy): Bacteria > Pseudomonadota > Gammaproteobacteria > Burkholderiales > Burkholderiaceae > Cupriavidus > Cupriavidus pinatubonensis. Next base: position 2,144,670 of record NZ_CP080766.1, on the reverse strand, counting down.
GGTCGGTGCCGCGCTGCAGGCGCTGCGCCAGCAACAGCAGCTTTCGCTCGACGACCTGTCGCGCCGCGCCGGCGTGTCCAAGTCGATGCTGTCGCAGATCGAACGCAACCTGACCAACCCGACCGTCGCCGTGCTGTGGCGCCTGGCCAATGCGCTTGGCGTGAATCTTGCCGATTTGCTTTCCGCCGAAGCTGGCGGTCGTCCCGGCAGCGCAATCGCACTGGTCCAGCCGCATGCCATCCCGTCGCTCAAGAGCCCGGATGGGCACTGCGAACTGAAGATCCTCGGCCCGATCGAACTGGCCGGACGTTTCGAATGGTACGAACTGACGATTCAGGCGGGCGGCGTGCTCGCGTCCGAGCCGCACGAAGCTGGCACGCAGGAGCACCTTTCGGTGCTGAGCGGCGCCATGACGGTGCAAGCGGGGTCGGAAGAAAAGAAGCTGCGGCATGGAGAAACTGCACGCTATGCGGCGGACGTGCCACACGCCGTTCGCAACAGCGGCAAGTCGACGGCGGCAGCCTTACTAGTTGTAGTGCACCCGACGTAACTGCGGCAAGCGCTGAAACGCACCGCAGATGCGGAACCCGGCCGCTGTGACCGCGTCAAAGCCCTTAGTCCCCGGAAAATGCAGTGCCGCCGCATTGTCGCGCCGGTTCAGTGCATGGCGCAGGCACGTGTCTTGCGTGATCGGGAGGCTTCGCGCGCGCGGCACCGTGCCGCGCCAGTCCCAGCAAACGACCCCTGCAGTAAAGGAGACGAACGTGCTGAGCCCGCATGAACTTGCCACGCTGCTGCTGATCAACGGCGGCCCCGAATCACTCGATACCACCGACTCCCGGCAGATCGACCCTGCCGACCTCCACGCGCTCGTGGACAAGGAACTTGTCCATCTCGAGATCCTGCATGGCCGGAGGCAAAGTCCGCGCCTGACCAGCAATGGCCAATCGATGCTGCGTGCGATGGGGTGTGATCGGTAAGGGGCCCGATGTGCGAGTCGCTTCTGGCCGCACACTAATGAATGCGACGTCTCAGTGCTATGGAAGCCACGGACGTCGCACTGACTGCTCTACCGTTTTCCCACTGGGCTTCCATCCCGAACAAAAGGTGGACGAACGACTTTTGCAGAGACTCTCTTGCTGTAGATCTCGACACTCACAGACGAGCCCAACTTGATGTCTGGCGAAACCAGCGCCAGAGCGATAGCCATTTGAAGCGTCGGACTATATGTCCCGCTGGTGACCTTCCCGATCACCTCCCCTTCCAGACTCATCACGGGGCTCTGCGTACGCGCGACCGCACCGCTTCCTTCGAACGCGAGTCCGACGAGTTGCGACGCTTGAGCGCGAGCTTGTAGCGCTGCCTTGCCAACAAAGTCCCGCTTTTCCCCGAGATCAACAGACCAGCCCAGGCCAACGTCAAATGGAGACGTCTGCGGGCCCATGTCCCGTCCCGGCACGTGCATGCCGGCCTCGAGCCGCAGGGTATCCCATGCGTGGAATCCCGCGGCGCAGATGCCGGACGAACGCAACGCGTCCCATACGTGAACGGCATGCTTCGCCAGCATCGTTATCTCGAAGCCATCCTCGCCGGTCTTGCCCGTGCGCGCCAGCATCAGCTCGCCGACGGCAGCGTCGTGCACGAAGCATGAATTGAATGGCTTTACCTTGTCGGCGGCGCGCGTCGACGGCATGGCTCGAAATACCTTCTCCCTGGCATTGGGACCTTGCACGGCGATCATCGCAAGGGCCTCCACATCGTCAGTGACAAGATCCTGTCGACGTGGCACCAGTGTCACGGAACATCCGCTCTCAACGATCTGCGTTCGCATCCAATCAATGTCACGGCTTGCAGCCTGCGCATTCAAGACAATGCGAAAGCATTCATCGCTAAGGTAGTAGACGACAAGATCGTCGATTACGCCCCCTTCCCGGTTAAGCATGCACGAATAGAGCGCCTTTCCCGGTGATTTCAGCTTCCCGATGTCGTTGGCAAGAAGCCTGCCGAGAAACGCTCGAGCGTCAGTCCCGCGAACGTCAAGCGCGCACATGTGCGACACATCGAACATCGCGGCATCCTCTCGCACGGTGTGATGCTCTTCGATCTGGGATCCATAAGCAACGGGCAGATCCCAGCCACCCACATCAGCCATTCGGGCCCGGATCAAGCGGTGGCGCTCATACAGCGGGGTTCGCAAAGCGTGCAAGTTCGTCTCGCGCATCGGGATCTCAAGGTGGTAGTCAAGCCAACGCAAGGTTGCGCAACGGGTTCTGGGCCTGGCAAGACGGACCATCGTCCCTCCTATCTGCCCAACCTGAGGCGTGCTTCGATGTCAACCATGGCAGCCCGATCGATACAGGAAATTTGCACACACCTTCTATCGGCTCGCCGGTCATGACAAGGTCTCGTTCGAATCCGATTTCAACCGCGTTCGCAATCTCCTCGTTGTTACCGCCCAGTACGGCAACCAGCCCCGCACCCGCCATGGCACTTGCGACCCCGAATTCAGCCTGGTTACGGATTTGAGTTCCGGATATCGCAGCCTCTTTTCTGTAGAGGATGCCTATGGCCGCAGCCGTTAGCAGGAAATCGACAACCCCTTCCTCATTGGCGCCGGGTACGGACTTGCGGTAGTACTGCAGTACAGCAGCAATTGCGCCTGTGGGGCCGCCCTGCCCGATGGAAGCTTCAATCGCAGCGGCAATAACCAGTAGCCCGGCGCGAACGTCAAAAGTGCTCCGCCAGCATTTCTCATTCTCGAGCATCAGGTCGGCAATGGTACGTCCTGATTGCTCGCACATCTGCCATAGTTCTTCCCGGCTCCGAAAAGGGTAAGGAATCGGGTGCTCGTCGATGCTCGGAGTGTTCCAGTGGCAAGGCGCCATCATCAGGCCAGCGGTATGCGAACCAGAGGGCCCGATTTCAATCTTGAAGATATCGAATGTGCTGACGGACATACTGCCCCCGACCATGCCTGCAGTACCAGTTCCGACCGCTCCGGACGAAGCGCCGTCCGCCCTGTGGCGTGACCCTAGTACATCAGATCCTTGAGACCGCGAGATAGAACTGATGCGTCGTCACGATGGGATCTTTACGCCATGGCGGGATTCGCTTGAATATCGTCACATCAATCGGCCCCGATCGTCGTTACCGGAACCCAACGCCCACCTCTTACCTGATAAAGCGTCGACATCGGATTCTTCAGGTCGCCGTTCGGATCGAAGGCAATCTTCCCGGTGATGCCCTCGTATTGCGTCGCGCGCAGCGCGGATACGATTTCGGCCGATGTCGCGGAATTGGCCTGCCTGATCGCGTTTATAGCCGCCCACGTAGCGTCATACGCGAAAGGGGCATAGATGAGGCTGTCGCTTCCGAAGCGCTTCCTGAACTTCTGCATGAATACCTTGCCTTGCGGCAGCGATTCGACTGGTCGACCGTATTCCCACGCCATCGCGCCCTCCCCTGCCGGACCGGCAACGTTCAGGAAGATACTGTCGGCGATGCCGCCACTGCCGACGAACTGTGTGCGCATGCCGAGCTCTCTCATCCGCTTCGTAATGAGCGCGGCTTGGTGATCCAGGCCGGCAAAGAACAGGAGGTCGGCGTTGGCGGCCCGGATATTCGTGAGCGGCGCGCTGAAGTCGACCACCTTGTCGTTGGTGTATTCCGCCAACACGATTTCTCCGCCAGCGCCGATGACCGCCTTCCTGAACTCATCCACCGCCCCCTGCCCGAACGCGGTGCGGTCGTCCATCACGGCAATGCGCTGGCCTTTCATGTCGTTGACCGCATACTTCCCAGCCGTACCGGAGTTTTGCGTATCGGTCGCAATGACACGGAAGACCGTCTTCAGGCCTTGGCGCGTAATCGCCGGATTGCTGGCAGCAGGAAGGATGACCGGAATGCCTGCCCTGGCGAAGACAAGCGAAGCGGGAAGCGCAACGCCGGAGTTGTAGTACCCGACCACGATCGCGACACCGTCGTCGACCAGCTTTTGGGCGACCTGGACGCCGATGCGAGGATCACTTTGGTCGTCCATGGAATCAAGCTGGAATCTGGCCTCCTGGCCATCCAGCCTGATGCGCTGTGCGTTGGCTTCCTCGACAGCGAGACGAACGCCGTTCTCGATGTCCTTGCCATTGGCGGCATTGATCCCAGTAAGCGGACTGGAAACCCCGATCTTGACGACCATCTGCCCATATGACTGGCCGCAGACGACGGACAGCAAGAGTGTGCTCAGGCTCGTAACGAGCAGCCGTCGAAGAAAGTGGATCATTAGGCAACTCCGGCGACTCAGGACGGCGGAGCCATCGTTGCCGCCCACATACTTCTCATTCTAATGGGCCCCCTGGCGGCGACCTCTACTCTGCCAGGCACGCGTAGACCACAGCGCCTAAGGATGCCACTAGCATCATCGGAACCGATATCCGGTCTGGCAAGAAGTATGCGACGGCAATGCATGCCATGAACACCATGGCAACTGCTATCTCATTCGCACTCATTGGTTCTCGTCCTTTCCGTTGGCGAAACTGGATACGGCAATACAGCCTCATATACCGGGCTTCCGTCCCTGGCTTCCCCATCGATCATCCGGCGGGTCGGCGCTCGTGGCTAGGCGCATGGCCGAACTGGGCGCGGTAGGCCTTGCTGAAATGGCACGGCGAGTGAAACCCGCAGACAGCTGTCACACGGGCGATTGACGCGTTGGTCGTACGCAGCAGTTCACGCGCACGCTTCAGGCGCACGGTCAGGTAGTGGTGGGTTGGCGACACGTTCAGATAGAACTTGAATATCCGCTGCAGATGCCGCTGCGATAGCTGGACCAGCCGCGCCAGTTCGTCGAGCGACAGCGGTTCCTCGATATTCGCTTCCATCAGCCGCACGACCTCGATCAACTCCGCCCGCGAGAGGCCGACCCGTGCATCGACCGGGATCGGCTGCGGATCGGTCGCGCCACGGATCCGCTCGAGAATGAACTGTTCGGAGACCTGCGCGGCTAACTGCCGGCCGAAGCGCAAGCCGACGAGGTTCAGCATCATGTCGATCGGTGCTGTGCCGCCCGTGCAGGTAAGCCGGTCCCGGTCGATCACGAACAATTCGTCGGCGAACTGCACCCGCGGAAACTCGTCGTGCAGCGCTGAGCGGTTCTCCCAATGCACGGCGCACCGGTAGCCGTCGAGCAGGCTGGACGACATCAGCGCATAGGCGCCCGTGCAGATGCCGCCAAGCGGCATGTTCCGTTCCGCGAGATTCGCAAGCATCGCGCGCGTGCCATCAACGACAGCATCGCGGATGCGAATGCCGCCGCAAACAATCATCACGTCCGGCAATTCCGCGGCGTCGATTGCGCGCGTAGGCCGCACCGCGATGCCATTGCTCGCGCGCACCGGTGCGCCACCGCACGAATAGATCGACCACGTGTAATGCTCGGCGCGCCCGACATAGTTCGCCATGCGCAGCACTTCGACCGCGCTCGAAAACGCAATCATCGAGAAATCGGGCAGCGTCAGGAAGCCGAAATGCGCGAGCGAAGACATCGGCGATGAAGCGCTCTCAGGCAGCGCGGCAGCAACGGATCTCACAGCGCGCTCCTGGCGGACAGATGAGCCGGCATCAGGCCCGGGCCGTCGTGGCCTTGGCGCTGAACAGTTGCCTGAGCCCCGAGAAAAGCGGTGCCTTCACGGTGCCTGGCGCGCGGCCGAAGCTCTCGGTAATGCGGTCCAGGATAATTGCCAGCAGCACGACAGACAGGCCGCTTTCGAAGCCCAGGCCGATGTCCAGGCGCTGGATGCTCGCGAGCACCTCGTTGCCCAGGCCGCCAGCGCCGACCATCGAGGCGATGATCACCATCGACAGCGCCATCATGATCGTCTGGTTGACGCCTTGCATGATAGACGGCAGCGCGTTCGGGAACTGCACCTTGTACAGCAGTTGCCATGGCGTACAGCCGAAGGCATGGCCGGCCTCGACGATCTCCATGTTCACCTGCCGGATCCCAAGACTCGTCAGGCGCACAGCGGGCGGCATCGCAAAGATCACCGTCGACAGGATGCCCGGCACGCGGCCCAGGCCGAACAGCATCGCCGCGGGAATCAGGTAGACGAACGCCGGCATGGTCTGCATCAGGTCGAGGATCGGGCGCACGACGGCCGCCACCACTCTGCTCTTCGCCGCCCAGATGCCGAGCGGAACGCCCAGGATCAGACTGATGATGGTCGATGACAGCGTCAGGCCCAGCGTAATGACCGTCTGGTCCCAGAATCCCGTGGCGAAGATCACGGACAGCGACGCGGCCGTGAAGAGCGCGAAGCGCCAGCCGACGCGCCAGAGTCCAATGCCGATGAAGATCGCCATCATCAGCCACATCGGCACTGCCTGCAGGCTGCGCTCGATCAGTGCGGCGAGCCCCTCGATCGCGCGGCCGACCGTGTCGAACGTTGCTGCGTCGTGATCGAGAAGATAGTGGACAGACTGGTCGACCCAGTGGCCGAGCGGAAGATATTCAGACATGGTGACCTCGCAGGTGCGTGATGGCTTTCAGGATGACGGCGCGGTCGACCGAGCCACAGTAGCAGCCGTACTCGTCGACGACCGGCAGCGCATTCGCGCTCGCGACGACGCGCTCGACCACGTGTTCGAGCGACGCATCGCGCCGGATACTCTCGACCGGCCGCAGGCTTTCCATGGCATCGCGCATGACGCAGCCACGAAGCTTGCGTTGGGCATCGAGCACAAAGGCATATCCGGCGTGCCCGTTGAGCGTCGTCGCAATCGTCGGTGCGTCAAGCTTTGACACGATCGGTACGGCGTCCGTCTGCATCAGGTCGCCGGCCGTCAGGTAGCGGCTCGTGTCAATCCCGTCGAAGAAGTTGCGGACGTAGTCGTCGGCCGGTTTCGCAATGATTTCCTGCGGCGTGCCGACCTGTACCAGGCGGCCGCCTTCCATGATCGCGATCCGGCTGCCGATGCGCAGCGCTTCCTCAAGATCGTGCGACACGAACATGATCGTGCGGCGATGCTCCTTCTGTAGCTGCAGCAGCACGTTCTGCATTTCCTTGCGCTTGAGCGGATCAAGCGCGGAGAACGCCTCGTCCATGATCATCAGCGACGGGTTGACCGCAAGGGCCCGCGCCAGGCCGACACGCTGCTGCATGCCACCCGACAATTCGCGCGGCAGCTTGTGCGCAAACGCCGCGAGGCCGACCTCTTCAAGCACGGCCATCGCCCTGCGCTCACGCTCCTTCCGGCTGACGCCGGCGACCTCGAGCCCGAACGCAGCGTTCGACAGCACAGTGCGTTGCGGCATCAACGCAAACGACTGGAACACCATGCTCATGTCCTTGCGACGCAGCGCGATCAGTTCCGAGCGGCTCACGGCGGCCACGTCGCGGCCACCGATCAGCACCTTGCCGGCTGTCGGCTCGACGAGCCGGTTTACGAGACGGATCAACGTCGACTTGCCGGAGCCGGACAGGCCCATCAGCACGAAGATCTCGCCTTCCCTGACGTCGAACGATACGTTGTGCACACCGACGACCTGGCCGGTGCGCCGGAACACCTCGTCCTTCGTCGACCCGGCGGCGAGCATGTCGAGCGCCTGTTGCGGATTGCTGCCAAATACCTTGCACAGACCTTCGACCACGACCTTTGGACTATCCATTGAAACCCTCTCCTGGTCCTGCGGGGACTCATACGTCATATGGCATGCCTGGGCCTTCCCTATCTCCGAAAGGCGGGCGGTGCTTCGCTACCTCTGTCCAGCATGCGTCGGGAAACCAGATTCGTCGCATCGCCTTCAGACACGGTGCGATCCCCTACATAGTTGTCAGAAAATCCCCCCCACTGCCGATGAATTCCGACAAGTGCTTGCACAAATGCGACACCGGCAATCACGGCGGCAGGCTGTCCGAGCCGGCTTGTCCGCAAGCGACGCCGAATGGGCCGATTGCGACCCGCGCGCGCGGTTTCGCTGGCGACACCGGCACCGCAACACCCCAACCGCATTGGCGCACCGATACCACCCTCGTGGCGCTTCGGTTCTATCCAGCCTGGCATCCGGACTGCTCTACTTCGCGCATGGCACGCGCGAGCGCACGACGCGCCCGGCGGCCACCCCACTCCACCAAAGGAATCCCATGGACGCCCTGCCCCGCTCACAAACCTTCATTCTCACGCTGTCGTGCCCGAGCGCCCCCGGCCAGGTGGCTGCGGTCGTCGGCCTGCTGGAACGCCATCGCTGCTACATCGACGAACTGACCGTCTTCGATGACGACCTGAGCAACCGCTTCTTCTTGCGCTGTGTATTCCATCCCACCCACGCCCAGGCGCCGGGCATTGACGTGTTGCGGCAGGAGTTCACGCCGATAGCGGAGGGCTTCGGCATGCAATGGGCGATCCACGACGCGCACGCGCGCCCGAAGGTACTGATCATGGTGTCCAGGCTCGAGCATTGCCTCGCGGATCTGTTGTTCCGCTGGCGCATGGGCGAGTTGAAGATGGACATCGTGGGGATTGCTTCGAACCATCCCGACCTGGAACCACTCGCCCGGCAGCATGATCTCCCGTTCCGGCATTTCCCGATCACGCCAGAGACGAAGGCAAAACAGGAAGCGCAGTGGCTGGACCTGTTCGAGTCGAGCGGCGCCGAGCTTGTGATCCTTGCACGCTATATGCAGGTGCTGTCCCCCGAAACCAGCGGAAAGCTCGCCAATCGCGCGATCAACATCCACCATTCTTTCCTGCCTGGCTTCAAGGGCGCGAAGCCGTATCACCAGGCGCATGCGCGCGGCGTCAAGCTGATCGGCGCGACGGCGCATTTCGTCACCGACGATCTCGATGAAGGTCCCATCATCGAGCAGGCGGTCGAGCGCGTCGATCATTCGTACCGGCCCGAGCAATTGCTCGCGGTTGGACGCGACGTCGAATGCATCACGCTCGCACGCGCGGTCAAGGCCTTCATCGATCGACGGGTGTTCCTGAACGGCGACCGCACGGTCGTGTTCCAGTAAGCCCCAAAACACATCGGCCACGATCGCAATGCGACCGTGGCCGGAACCCTCCCTGACTTTCTTGAGGCGTTACGAACTAGCGGTCGCCTTCGAGCCACGCATTCACGCGCTCCGCATTCGCGGCGATCCACGCATCGGCGGCCGCATCGGGCTTCGTGCCGCCCTGGATCGCCAGCATCACGCTGTCGATTTCGCCGGGCTTCCACTGGAATTTCTTCAGGAACACGACGACCGGCTTTGCCTTCGCCTCGAGGCCGGGGTTCACGATGTTGTCGACGTGCTCGGCATCACCGAACACCTTCTTGGGATCGTCGAGGAAGCGCAGCTTCCACTTGGCGAACATCCAGTGCGGCGCCCAACCCGTCACGATCACAGGCTTGTTCGCGTTCATCGCGCGCGCCAGCTCCGCAGTCATCGCACTGCCCGAACTCGGCATCAGCGAATAGCTGAGTCCATAGCTCTTGATGGCGTCCGAGGCCTTGCGCATCACGCCGGCGCCGGCATCGATGCCGACGATGCGCCCTTCGAACGCCGCCTTCTGTGCGTTCAGATCATCGATGCTCTTCGCCGTCACTGATGCCGGAACGATCAGGCCAATTCTTGCCTCGGTAAAGTTCGGTCCAAGATTGACCACCTTGGTCTTGAACTGGTCCCAATACGCGCCCTGCGTCACCGGCAGCCACGCGGACAGCGTCGCATCGAGATCGCCGCGCGCAACGCCCTGCCACATGACGCCCGCTGCGAGCGGCACGAGCTGAACCGGGTAACCCAGCTTCTTCTCGATGATCCGCGCGGCGACGTTGGTCGTCGCGACGCTGTCATCCCAACCCTCGACGTAACCTATCTTCAGGGTCGGTTTCGTGTCCCCAAGCGCGAACGCGCTCCATGTCAACATCACCGACGCTGCGCCGGTAAACAACAGCTTGGAAAGAAGCTTCATGGCATACCTCCATTGGCCGGAGCGGAACCGCTCCGTGTAGTTAGAACCGTCGAGCGTGCGGCCATCAGCCGCGGAGCAGGCGCTGCAGCGCCTACTTGTCGATGACGAGATCCGACAGCGGCTTGCTGCAGCACAACAGCACCATCCCCTGGTCGATCTCGCGCTGGCGGATGCCGCCGTTGTGTTTCATCTCGACCTGGCCGGATACGAGCTTGACCTTGCAGGTCCCGCACATGCCCTGCGTGCATGACGCTGGCAACCGCACGCCCGACTGCCGCGCCGCTTCAAGTACATGCTGGCCCGAACTGCAGACGATCTCGCGTCGGCTCTTCGCGAAGCTGACGCTGAACGCCGCCATGTCCGCAATGCCGTTTGGTGCCGATGCGACGTCCGTATCCGGGGCCGGCGCATCGGCCGCGCCATCGGCCGTCAGCGTCTCGAACGAGAAACTTTCCTCGTGGTAGCGCCTGCGATCAAAGCCGCCTTCGTCGAGCAGGTCGCGCACCGCCTTCATGTACGGCGCCGGCCCACACGTAAAGATCTCGCGCTCCATGAAGTCCGGCGCGATCAGCTTCAGGAGCGGGAGCGACAGGAACCCCGTCACGCCTGGCCAGCTGGTACGCGCGCCAACGCTTTCGCAGACAAAGGAGGTGCGGAAGTTCGCGTGGTTCGACGCGATCAGGTCAAGCTCGCGCGAGAAGATGATGTCGTCCGGCGTACGCGCGCTGTGCACGAACACGATGTCGCGATCCTCGCCAAGATCATGGTGTGCACGGCTCATCGACATCAGGGGCGTGATGCCGGAGCCTGCGGACAGGAACAGGTACTTGCGCGCCGGATGCCGCGCGCAGGTGAACTCGCCGGCCGGACCGAGCACGCGGATCGGCGTTCCTGGCCGCATGTTATCGTGCAGCCAGTTCGACACCTTGCCGCCCGGCACACGCTTGACCGTGATGGAGAGCGTGTGTGGTCGCGCGGGCGACGACGAAATCGTGTAGCACCGGTTGATAGTCTCGCCCTCGATCTCGAGCTCCAGCGTGATGAACTGCCCCGGCTCGAACACGAACGCGCGACCGTCCGGCGAATGGAAGAAGAAGCTCTTCACGTCGTGCGTTTCCTGCCGCACGTGGCAGCACACAAGCGTCTCCTCGACGTCGCTCGTCCAGCGCTCCGGGAGCGAACTCCAGAACGACGGGCGCGTCACCCGGCTGTCGGCTGGCTCGAATTGGACTGCATCGCGCATCATCTCCATCTCCGCTTCCTTTGCTTGCGCCTATGCGCCGACGTGCTCTGCGAGCCGGCGGATATACCAGGCCGAGAACTTCTCGACGAGGCCTTCGGTGAACGGCGAGTAGGGGCCAGGCTCGTACGCGCTGCTTGCCGAGCCGCGCTGCGAATATTCGACGAGCACGCGGTCCTGGTCATTGGTCGCGTTCCACACCGCCGTCAGGTTCGCCACGTCGTAGTCGACGCCTTCCTGCGCATCCTTGTGGACGAGCCACTTCGTGCGTACGAGCGTTTTGCCGGCCGACAGCGGAATCACCGAGAACGTGACGATGTGGTCGCTCATGAAGTGATGCCATGAGTTCGGCTGCGTCCAGAACGAGAGCCCGCCCAGGTCGGCCTGCTCGAACTTGCCGAGCAGCTTCTTCGAGGCGACCTTCGCGTCGAGCGTCTGCGACTCGCCGCTGCGGTCGAGCGGCAAGCGCTGCGTACGGAAGCCGGTTCTTTCGAGCAGGCGCTCGATCTCGGCTGACGGCAGGTTCAGCGCTTCCCACTGCGCCGCGCGCGCGATGCAGGTCTTCTCGAACGCTTCCATGCCCTCGGCGTTGGCCGGCGACTGCTGATAGCCGAACCCATACTCATACAGCGAGATGGTCAGCTCGGGATGGTTCGCCACGCAGTGATAGCACTCGCGGTTGTTCTCCATCGTGAGCTTCCAGTTGCCCTCCTCGATGATGTCGACCTGCGCGGCGATCTTCGTGTTCGGCAGGTCATGCGGCAGCAAATAGGGCTCCATCGCGGCGCGCATCGCCGCGAAGTCGGCGGGCGGCTCGTCCGCCAGGCAGACGAAGATCAGGCCCGCGAGGTTCTGCACGTGCACGGATTTCAGGCTGTGCTTGCACCGGTCGAACTTCTCGCCCATGTGCTCGGCGAACATGAGGTCGCCGGTCAGGTTGTAGGTCCAGCTGTGGTACGGGCAGACGATGTTGCCGACCGTGCCCTTGTCCTCGTTGCACAGGCGCGCGCCGCGGTGGCGGCACACGTTATGGAAGGCGCGTACTTGCATGTCGTCGTCGCGCACGACCAGGATCGAGTCGTGGCCCAGCTCGACGGTTATGTAGTCGCCCGGCTCCGGCACGTCTGGCTCGACCGCCACCTGGATCCAGTGCTTGCGGAAGATCGCTTCCATATCGAGCGCGAAAATCTCCTCGCTCTGATAGAAAGGCGCCTCGAGGCTGTAGCCTTGCTTGCGCCGTTCCACCAGCGCACCAATGTCTGCCGATACTTTCATCGTCTGGCTCCGGATTCCCTGCATTCCTGGTTTGTTTGCCGATGGACCGGCAACCTCAGTAGTCAATGAGTTGATGCTCGCGCAAGTAGGCGAGGATGACTTGTGCTTTTTCGACCGAAGTCCCACCATTTACGACGTTTCCGCCGCGGCTCTCGGTCGTCGTCGCCGACAGCATCCGGGCATGCCCTGAGCGCTTTTCGGCGGCCGCCAGCCTGACCGGCTTGCGCTCCGCAGCGCCGAGCGTCCATGTGGCGGCGTTGGCGTCTGCGAACCGCGCCGCAGGCGCCGTCCGAATCACGCCCGCCCGCAGCCGTGCGTAGGCAAAGCGCGGTTGCACATTGGCGAGCGGATGGACGGCCACCACGGCCGGCAGCACCGCCTCGACGCGACGGCGCAGGCCCTTCGGCAGGAACTGCCGCACGGTGACGCGCCCCTCAGCGATGTCGACATCGACGGCCGCACCGAGCAGCGGGCGGCCAAGCGCCGCGGCAACGTGGTAGGGCAACATCCCGGTGTCGTACGCGCCCTCCGCCCGTGTCCCGGTCAAAACGAGGTCGTAGTCCTTCACACGTGCGGCCAATGTGCGCGCGGCATCATCCGCTGCCCCGCAGGCCAGCACCTCGACTTCGCGTGCCCCGAGCGCCAGGTACTCGGCGAGGGCCGGCTCCGTGGCGTCACCCGCATGCAGCACCGCGAGCTGCGCGCGATGCTTGTCCGCCAGGGCCAGGCCGATTTCGAGCGCCGCGGCATCGTTGCGGCTATAGCGCGTAGCGCCGCTGACCGGATGACGGCCAATAGACACGAGCACCGCGATGCGCCGGATTTGTTGGGGGGCGTTCATGCTGCGGCTCCTAGCGGTTCGCGGACGCTGGCCGCTGCCGGCGCCCTTCCGTTGGTGCGGCGTGCGGCCTGCACCGCTGCCATCAGCGCCGCGATCGTCTCGTTCGCATCGCCGACGATGGTCAGGTTCGCGCGCTTGGCAATGGGCGCGCTGCCGTCCAGATTGACGGCGATCACGTGACGGCAGTCCTTGATGCCCTGCAGGTGCTGCACGGCGCCAGAGATGCCAAACGCGATATAGACACTCGCCTCTACGGTCTTGCCGGTCGCGCCGACCTGCTTGTCGCGCGTGAAATGGCCATTGTCGACGGCGACGCGGCTCGCGGCGATTGCTGCGCCGAACACGCCGGCAAGCTGCTCGAACGCGCCGATATCGGCCACGCCATTGCCGGCAGACACGATGAAGTCCGCCTCCTCGAGCGCGACCTGTGCGGCATCGATCTCCTCGAGGCCCAGGTCGCGATACGGCTGCGCACCATCGCCAATGCCGAGCAGGAAGTCGCCTGACAACGACTCGCCCGCGCCGGTGAACGGGAGCTTCGTGTCGACCGCGCCCGGCGCAAGCAGGATCACGTCGGGCAGCGAGCGTGTCGCAAAGGCGCGTTTCACCTGTGCGTAGGTGCCGACGTGGCCCGCGTCGATCTCGACCACGTGCGTCGCGACGCTCGCACCGGTTGCGGCCGCGTAGCGGCGGCCCAGATCGCCATCGCCGGTCGCGTTATCCGGCAGGAAAAGATGTTTAGGCGACAGCGCGGCCGCGCAGGCCAGCAGCGCCCGCAGTTCGGCATCGGGCGCAAAGGCGCGGCGATCGAAGGTGGGCAGGGCAATGACCTTGTCGGCGCCGAGCGGTGCCGCGTCGTCCTTCAGTTCGCCGAACACCAGCAGCGCGACCTCGGTCTGCGCATCGGCAAGCAGCGCCGCCGCGGCGAGCGCCTGGCACGCATGGTCGTCCAGCGCGCCGCGCTCGCTGTGCGCGACAACGAGCAGCACGTGCCGCGGATCGCTGACGGCGCGGCGCGGCCTTGCCGCCGTGCCGTGGCCGTGCGCGGACCAGTGTGCAGCGTTCGGATCCGCGCTGCCGGTCTCGCCGAGTGTAATCCTTCTCAGGCCGGCCGCTGTGATCACGAACGGCCGACGTGGATCGATACGTGGGATCTGGTTCATCGAGTCACTCCAGCGAGGCCGCAACAAGTTCGGCCACATCCAGCACATCCGGGCGTGGACCGACGACGCCTTCGAGCATTGCCGTGCAGTTCGGGCATCCGACCGCGACCACTTCTGCACCTACTGCACGTGCATCGGCGATGCGGATATCAGGGATGCGCTGCTTGCCCGGGATATCGGTCAGCGGCGCACCGCCCCCGCCGCCGCAACAGCGGCCGCGCATGCCATGGCGCTCCATCTCCACCACCTTGATGCCGATCGTCTTCAGCAGCTTGCGCGGCGCCTCGGTCTCGCCGTTGTAGCGGCCGAGATAGCACGGGTCGTGATAGGTGGTGACTTTTTCGCGCAGCGCCTCGACCGCCTTCGGCGCGATACGGCCGCTGTCCGCCAGTTCGGCGAGATAGCTCGTGTGATGCTTGACCGTGACGCGCAAGCCCAAGGCGCGATACTCGTTGCGCAGGCTGTGCATCACGTGCGGATCCGCCGTCACGATCTGCCTGAAAGACAAGGTACCGAGCGTGCCGATCAGGCGCTTCGCCATCTGCTGGAACGTCGCCTCGTCGCCGAGACGGCGGGCCACATCGCCGGTGTCCGTTTCCACGCCACCGAGCACCGCATAATCGACGCCAGCCTTGTTCAGTACCTTCACGAAGGCCCTCAGCGTGCGCTGATAGCGCATGTCGAAGGCGCCCTCGCCGGCCACGATCAGCACGTCGACCGTCTTGCCCCGCTGCGCGACCGGCGCATTCAGGTCGACCGACCAGTCATAGCGCGCCGCGGTGTCGTAGCCGCCCATCGTGCCGGTCTCGCGCAGGTTCGCGAGCACTTCGGCCCCTTTGCCAGGCACGGTGCCGTGGACGAGCGTCTGGTTGCGGCGCATGTCGACGATCGCATCGACGTGCTCGATCAGCATCGGGCATTCCTGCACGCAGGCCCGGCAGGTCGTGCACGACCACAGCGTCTGCGCATCGATCAGGCCTGACACGATCGGGCCATTCGGCTCCCCGCGGTGTCGGCCGACGGGGATGCCCGGCGTCGGGGTGCCTGCGTATGCGGCGTCGCTGCCGCCCGCCATGCCGACCACCAGATCCTGAATCAGCTTCTTCGGATTGAGCGGCTGGCCCGAGGCGAACGCGGGACACGCGGCCTCGCACTTGCCGCACTGCACGCAGGCGTCAAAGCTCAGCAGCTGGTTCCAGCGGAACTCCACGGGCTTGGCCACGCCGTACTCCTGCTTCTCGATCTCGGGCAGCTTGAGCGCGGTCGGCGGGGTGGCGGTGCCGCTGCCCGTGTATGAGTCCGACTTGCCAGCAAACCGTTCCTGGCGCGGATGGAACGCAAGATGCATGAGGCCGGCAATCGCATGCTTCATCGGCCCGCCTTTCGCCGCGCCGAACGTCATCGCGAACGCACCGGCGCCGATCAGCAACGCGCAGACTACCGCGAACGCGCCCGACATGACGCCAGCCGGCACGGCCACGTAGAGCACGAGACCGAGTGCGAACGAACCCAGCAGCCACGGCAGCGTGTTCCATGGCCCCTTCGACAGACGCGCGGGTACGTCCTTCGCGCTCCGGCGGCGCCAGACGAACACCGCGCCAACCAGCATCGCGAGCGCCGCGGCGAAGATCGCCTTGTCGAGCCATGGCGAATAGATCGCCAGACCGTAATTGACGAACACGAGCCCCAGCGCACCAATCGCGCCGCCTGCCGTGGCAACGTGCGTCCTCGCGATGTACGGATCACGCGCGACGACGTGGTGCAGGTCGACGAAATAGCGCTTCGGGAT
Organism: Cupriavidus pinatubonensis; assembly: GCF_019602855.1. GTDB lineage: Bacteria > Pseudomonadota > Gammaproteobacteria > Burkholderiales > Burkholderiaceae > Cupriavidus > Cupriavidus pinatubonensis. Next base: position 2,128,414 of record NZ_CP080766.1, on the reverse strand, counting down.
GGCCAGCAGGTTCGCGATGCCGAACGATCCGGGTGCGGTCGCCCGGCCGAGCCGCCAGTACGACGCACGCTTCACGACCGCGAATGCGAGCCCCGCCACCGACAGCCACAGCAGAACGGTAATCAGGAGGGACGGGTTCATCGTCAGAAATCCTTCACGAGCCGCAGCGCGTCGTAGATCGCGCCGTGGATGTTGTGCATCGAGATGCAGTCGCCGACGCGGAACAACAGGAAGCGGCCGTTGCCGAGCGTTTCCGACAGGCTCGGCTGCGGCTCCGACGCAAACAGCTTGTGCACGTCGACCTGGCCGCGATTGAGCGATTCCGGCTTGAGCTTCCAGTACAGCGCGTCGTTCGGGGTCGAGCCGTTCTCGATCACGACCTGGTCGACCGCGCGTTCCTCGAGTTCTTCCGTGTACTCGTTGCGCAGCACCGCGATCTTCTTGCCGCCCTCCTCGTAGACACGATCGAGCCAGTAGTTCGGCGTATGGATCACGCCCTGCGCGTACAGGCGGCGATAGAAGATCGGGAAGGTGGTGCCGCCGCAATCATCGGCAACCTTGACGTCCGGCGTCACGATCTCGACCTTCGCGCCGCGGCTCGCCAGGTAGTCGGCCACGCCTGCACCGGCGTGCGTGCTCACGCCGTCATAGACGAGCACGTTCTCCTTCGCCTCGACGCGGCCGGCCAGCACGTCCCAGGAACTGACCGCGAGCCCCTCGGCCACGGCCCAGCCCGGCACCTGATCGGAGAATGCCCGGCCGCCCGTAGCGAGCACGATGATGTCCGGCTTCTCCGCCATGATCATCTTTGCATCCGCTTCAACGCCAAGGCGCCGGTCGACGCCAAGGCGCTTGGTCTCCATGTCGAACCAGCGCACGATGCCCTGCATCTGCTCGCGCTGCGGTGCCTTGGCAGCGAGCAGGATCTGTCCGCCGACTTCCGTGTTCTTCTCGAACAGCACGACGTCGTGGCCGCGTGAGCGCGCGACGCGTGCCGCTTCCAGGCCGGCCGGTCCCGCACCAACAACCACCACCTTGCGCTTCGGGCCACGCGACTTTTCGATGATGTGCGGCATCGTCGCCTCGCGCGAGGTCGCGGCGTTTTGCACGCACAGTACGTCGAGGCCGTTGTACTGACGGTCAATGCAATAGTTCGCGCCGACGCATTGCTTGATCTCGTCTTCGCGGCCGTCGCGGATCTTGATGACCATGTGCGGGTCGGCGATCTGGGCGCGCGTCATGCCGACGAGGTCGACCATGCCGTTCGCGAGCAGGCGCTCGGCCTGGCCCGCGTCGCGGATGCTCTGCGCGTGCATCAACGGTACCTTGATCACCGACTTGATACCGGCGGCCAGATGCACGAACGGCTCAGGCGGCAGTGCCATCGGCGGCATGCAGTTTGCGAGCGTGTTGTGCGTATCGGCGCCGGAGCCGACCACGCCGATATAGTCGACGAGCCCGGACTCGGACATCGCCTGCGCGATCTCCTTCAGTTGCTCGTGATCGAGACCGTCTTCATGGAACTCGTCGCCGCACATGCGCAGCCCCACGCAGAAATCCTTGCCGACCACCTCACGCACCGCCTGGAGCACCTCCACGCCGAAGCGCATGCGGTTCTCGAGGCTACCGCCCCACTCATCGGCGCGGAAGTTCGTGCGCGGGCTCCAGAACTGGTCGATCAGGTGCTGGTGGGCGGCCGAGATCTCGATGCCATCCATGCCCGCGTCCTTCACGCGCTTCGCGGCTGCCGCGAAGTCGGCGATGATGCGGCGGATCTCCTCGACCTCGATGATCTTGGCGTTGCCACGGTGCACGGGCTCGCGCACGCCGGATGGCGTCATCAGGTGTGGCCAGTGCTCGCCATGGAACGCCGAGCGGCGTCCCATGTGCGTGGCCTGGATCATGATCTTGGCGCCATGCCGGTGCATCGTCTCGGCCAGCCGCGACAGCGGATCGATGATCTTGTCGGTCGAGAGGTTCACCGACTTCCACCAGCCCTGGGGACTGTCGATCGACACGGGGCTCGAGCCGCCGCAAATTGCCAGGCCGACGCCGCCCTTTGCCTTCTCTTCGTAGTAGCGAATGTAGCGGTCACCTGGCAGGCCGCCCGGCTCGGCATACACTTCCGCGTGCGCGGTGCTCACGATCCGGTTGCGGAGCGTCAGCTGATTGAGCTGCAAAGGTTTGAACAAGTGGGGATAACGCATCGCGGACGACCTCTGGCGTTGGTGTGTCTCGTATTTCTCGTAGTGCGGACGGGCTTCGGTGTCAGCGCGCGATCGGCGACACTTCGAACACGCAGTGATCGTGTCCTTCGGCCGCGCACTGCACTTCCTTCGACTGCGCGCGCGGTGCGCCCTTGCCTGCGTAAGCGGTGTCGTTGACCCAGTCCATTGCGCCGGCGAACCAGCCGGCGAACATGTAGCAAAGCTTGCCGCTCTTTTCCGGCTGCTGGAGCACGAATGACGAGTGGCGCAGCGCGATGCGCGCGCTAGCCGTCGCCGGATCGGCCTGGAGGATCGAGAACAGGCCCCAGCCGCGCTGCGACAGCCGCTTCAGGTAATGCTCGAACACGGCCATCCCACTGATATCGTGCAACTGCGCCTCCTTATCGCACCAGTGGTAGGCGGACTTGTAGCCGGCCTTGTAGAGGATCTCTTCGTATGCCTCGCGCCCGAGCGCCTCTTCGACGGCGACGTGGTTGTTCGTGAAGAAGTGGCGCGGCACGTAAAGCATCGGCAGCGCGTCGGTGGTCCAGACACCGGTTTCGGGATCAACGTCGATTGGCAGTTGCGGTTGCATCGTGGTAACTCCGTGAGGAAAGGCAAGCCGCGGTAGCGTTGCGTAGACGCGGCGTCGCCCGCGAGCGCGCGCTATCGCGCACGCCCGCCCCGTTTGTGGTGATTTGATGGAAAGCTGGCGCGGTGCGGGGGTCAGGCGCCCCACACTTCCTTGAAGATGCGCACCCAGTTCTCGCCCATGATCTTGCGGATGCGAGAGGCCTTCCAGCCAGCTCGTTCCATCGCCGCGGTCAGGTTCGGAAACTCGCCGATGGTGCGGATCCCTTCAGGGTTGATCACCTTGCCGAAGTTGGTCAGGCGCCGGTAGCGGCCCTTGTCATGCGTCAGCATGTCGAAGAACTCGGTGCTGTAGCCCTGCGTGAAGTCGGTGCCGATGCCGACCGCATCCTCGCCGATGAGGTTGACCACGTAGTCGATCGCTTCGATGTAGTCGTCGACCGTCGCCTCGATTCCGCGCTTGAGGAACGGCGCGAACATCGTCACGCCGACGAAGCCGCCCGCATCGGCGATCTCCTTCAGCTGCGCATCGCTCTTGTTGCGCGGATGTTCCTTGAGGCCCGACGGCAGACAGTGCGAGTAGCAGACCGGCTTTTTCGAGAACGCAATCGCCTCGGACGAAGTGTTGCCCCCAACGTGCGACAGATCGACCATGATCCCGACGCGGTTCATCTCGGTGATCACCTCGCGGCCGAAGTCCGACAGGCCGCCGTCGCGCTCGTAGCATCCGGTGCCCACCAGGTTCTGCGTGTTGTAGCAGAGTTGCACGACGCGCACGCCCATGTCGGCGAACGCTTCGACATAGCCGAGGTTGTCCTCGAAAGCGTGCGCGTTCTGGAAGCCGAGGATCACGCCGGTCTTGCCCTCATGCTTTGCACGGCGGATATCTTCCGTGGTGCGCACGAGCGTCAGCAGTTCGCTGTTGTCGCGAATCGCCTGCTTCATCAGCGCAATGTTGTCGACGGTCTTGGTGAAATTGTCCCAGACCGAGACCGTACAGTTCGCGGCCGTGACGCCGCCCTTCTTCATGTCTTCGAACACCGACCGCTCGAACTTCGAGATGTTCAGGCCGTCGATAATGATGCTGTCCTGGTGCAGCGGGCTCATGGGGGGCTCCAGTCTTATCGTTCGTAGATCGGGAAGCGATCGCACAGCGCGAAGATTTGCTGGCGCACGCGCTGCTCGGTGACAGCGTCGCCCTCCGGATTCGCGCGCAGCGCTTCGAACACCTCGAGGATCAGGCGGCCGATCTCGCGGAACTCCGCAACACCGAAGCCGCGCGTCGTGGCGGCCGGCGCGCCGAGCCGGATTCCGGACGTGATGGTCGGCTTCTCGGTGTCGAATGGAATGCCGTTCTTGTTGCAGGTGATGCCGGCACGTTCGAGCGCCTGCTCGACCTGCGTGCCCTTGAGCCCTTTCGGGCGAAGATCGACCAGCAGCAGATGGTTGTCGGTGCCGCCGGTGACCAGGTCGACGCCGCCTTCCTTCAACACTTCGCCGAGGGTCTTGGCGTTCGCGAGCACGTTGTCGATATAGGTCCTGAAGTCCGACGTCATCGCCTCGCCGAACGCCACCGCCTTGGCTGCAATCACGTGCATCAACGGGCCACCCTGCAGCCCGGGGAACACGGCCGAGTTGATCTTCTTGGCGATTTCTTCATGATTGGTCAGCACGAATCCGCCGCGCGGGCCTCGGAGGGTCTTGTGCGTCGTCGAAGTGACGACGTGGGCATAATCGACCGGGTTCGAATGACGGCCCGCAGCAATCACACCGGCGATGTGCGCCATGTCGACCATCAGCTTCGCACCGACGCTGTCGGCGATCGCGCGGAAGCGGGCGAAATCGAGCTGGCGTGGATACGCGGAGAAGCCGGCGATGATCAGGCTCGGCTTGTGTTCCTTCGCAAGCGCTTCGACCTGGTCATAGTCGATCAGCATCGACTCGCGGTTCACGCCATACTGCACGGCGTTGAACCACTTGCCCGACAACGCCGGCTTGGCGCCATGGGTCAGGTGGCCTCCCGCGTCCAGCGACATGCCGAGCACGGTGTCGCCCGGCTTCGTCAGCGCGAGCATCACCGAGCCGTTCGCCTGGGCGCCCGAGTGGGGCTGCACGTTGGCAAAGCCGGCGTTGAAGAGCTGCTTCACGCGCTCGATCGCGAGCGATTCGACTTCGTCCGCAAATTCACAGCCGCCGTAGTAGCGCTTGCCCGGGTAACCTTCGGCGTACTTGTTGGTCAGTACCGAACCTTGGGCTTCGAGCACCGCGCGCGACACGATGTTTTCCGAGGCGATCAGCTCGACTTGCGACTGCTGACGCTCGAGTTCCTTCGAAAGGGCGCCGCGAACCAGCGCATCGCGCTCGGCCAGGGGCTGCGAGAAGAAAGACTGGGTGTTCGACATAGAGGTCCGTGTGGGATGAAATGGCTGAGGACGAGAGGCCCGCGGCGCCAGGTTTGTTTGCCGGAGCGGCACAGCGTTGCCAACGGATCTATTCTTGTCGTTCGCGTTTTTGGCCGATTGATGAATTCAGACGCGTTCTTTTCCATTTCCGCCATTTGCGTCCGATTTGCACAAGCGGCCGGAAAGCGCACCGCAACGGTGCGTGGCGCGTTGCGTGTGCGGCGTGTCACGAGTGCGGCGCAGCAGAAAACCCGTCCGCCATGCTGCCTGCGAGGCACCCCACGAAAGTTCTAGGGTTTCGCCGTATGGCATGCTTGTTGCGGGTGACTTAACAATAAGTAAAAAGCATCGGGCCTTTTCCGCGAAGGCCGGAAACGCACCTTAAAAAATTTGAAGGACGCCCCCATGTCGACCGATCGCACCGCGTCGTTAGCTCACTTCGCGTTCATGCCGCTCCCCAACTTCACCATGATCGCGTTCACCAATGCGATCGAAGTGCTGCGCATGGCGAATTACCTGAGCGGGCAGGAGCTGTACCGCTGGAGCATCATCAGCCCGGATGGCGGGCTGGTGACGGCGAGCAACGGCCTGGCGCTCGACACTCAGCGGGCAGACAGCATCGGGCGTCCCGACATCGTGTTCGTTTGCGGCGGCATCGACGTGCAACGTTCGACGACAGCGGAGCACCTCTCCACGCTGCGGCGTGCGGCGCGCGAGGGCACCTTGCTGGGGAGCCTCTGCACCGGCACGTACGCCCTCGCGAAATCCGGCCTGCTGGCCGGCTATGCCTGCGCGATCCACTGGGAAAACATGTCCGCACTCAAGGAGGAGTTTCCCGACACGCGCTTCCTGAAGGAACTGTTCGTGATCGACCGCGACCGGATCACGTGCACGGGCGGAGTCGCGCCGTTGGACATGATGCTGAACCTGATCACACGTCGCGTCGGTACTGCGCGAGTCACGCAGATCGCGGAGCAGTTCATTGTCGAGCATGTGCGCGACACGAGCGCGCAGCAGAAGATCCCATTGGTCGCACGCCTGGGCTCGGCGAAGAAGTCCCTGTTCGAAGTGGTCTCGCTGATGGAGAACAACATCGAGGAGCCCCTGTCGCGCGAAGAGCTAGCACGACTCGCAAGCCTGTCGCAGCGGCAGTTGCAGCGCCTGTTCCGCGACCATCTCGGCATGACACCGACGCATTACTATCTGACGTTGCGCTTGCGCCGTGCGCGCGAGCTGCTGCTGCAGACGGATATGTCGATCATGCACATCACCATGGCATGTGGCTTCCAGTCCGCGTGCCACTTCAGCAAGAGCTACCGCGACGAGTTCGGCGTCGCGCCTACGCGCGAGCGCAGGGCGCAGAGCGCGCCACTGGCGAAGTCGTCGGGGCACGGATCGTCTTCAGTGATGCTGCACGCGTGAGCGTTCGGGGGAAGCGGCAGTGAAGCACACTGCCTCAAACGGCAAAACGGGCGGCCGCAAATCGGCCGCCCGTTTTGTTTCTGCGCTAATGGTCAGGCCGCCAACAGCCCGTGCGGATCAATAACGAATTTGCGTGGCGCGCCGCCATCGAACTGCTTGTAGCCTTCCGGCGCCTGATCAAGGGGGATGACCGTCACATTGACGATTTCGGCAATCGGCAAACGATTGTGAAGGATCGCCTGCATCAGGTTGCGGTTGTACTTGAGGACCGGCGTCTGGCCCGTATGGAACGAGTGCGACTTCGCCCAGCCGAGGCCGAAGCGGATGCTGAGGCTGCCGCGCTGCGCCGCTGCATCCTGGGCGCCCGGATCATCCGTTACGTAGAGGCCCGGGATGCCGATCGCCCCGGCGGGCCGCGTGATTTCCATCAGCGAATTGAGCACCGTGGCAGGCGCCTCCTCCACGTAGCCGGACGAGCCGTGGCCATGCGCCTCGAAGCCGACGCAGTCCACCGCGCAGTCGATCTCGGGCGTACCGAGAATCTCGGCGATCTGCTCGCCGAGCGTTGCGTCCTTCGACAGGTCCACGACTTCAAAGCCCATCGCCTTCGCGTGCGCGAGACGCGCCGGGTTCATGTCGCCGACGATGGTGCAGGCTGCGCCAAGCAGGCGGGCTGATGCGGCGGCAGCCATGCCTACCGGGCCCGCGCCGGCGATATAGACCGTCGAGCCAGGCTTCACGCCCGCGGTGACGGCACCGTGATAGCCCGTCGGCAGGATGTCCGACAGGCAGGTGAGATCGCGGATCTTCGCCATCGCCTGGTCGCGGTCGGGAAATCTCAGCAGGTTGAAGTCGGCATACGGCACCATCACGTACTCGGACTGCCCGCCGATCCAGCCGCCCATGTCGACGTACCCGTAAGCTCCCCCCGCGCGCGACGGGTTGACGGTAAGACAGACGCCGGTGTGCTGCTCCTTGCACATCGCGCAGCGGCCGCACGCGACATTGAACGGCACAGACACCAGATCGCCAAGCTTCAGCGTCTCGACGTCGCGGCCGATTTCGATGACCTCGCCGGTGATCTCGTGACCGAGCACAAGGCCGGTCGGTGCGGTCGTGCGGCCGCGCACCATGTGCTGGTCCGACCCGCAGATGTTCGTGGTCACGACCTTGAGGATCACGCCATGGCCAATGGCCCGGCCGCTGGGATCGACCATTTTCGGATAGTCGATCTTCTGTACCTCGACCTGGCCCGGCCCAAGATATACGACGCCTCGGTTGCTGCTCATCGCGTTGTCTCCATGTCTTGTTGAATCGTGCCGCAGCCACGGCGATCGGCGTGGCATGCGCGGCAGCGTCTTCGAGCGTATTCGGGGATGCCGGCGCGGGATGTCCAAAACCCGACAGGCGCTTGCACGGCGGCGACATCGAGCGCGCCGTCCCCTACCGACATCGCCGCGCCGCGGACATCCCCCGCAACACCGATCGCAATCTTCTTCGACCAGGTCGCCGGAGAAGTTCCGGTCAGAACTTGTGGCGAATCGCGGCGCGAACCTGGAACTGGCTCGACGTCGATGATGCGTTCGCCGCCCCGGGCAAGTCAGCCATGTCCAGTGCGGTGCCGGTCTTGCCTCCGGCGACACGCTGGTAAGCACCCTGGATATAGACGTCCGTGCGCTTCGAAAAGCTGTAATCCGCCATCAGGCCAAAGGAATGAACTTTCGGCTTCGCGTCGCCGGACGAGGCGTTGAAGTGCTCCAGCGTAAGCGTGTAGGCTCCGCCCGCATAGAAGGCGGGCGTGACCTGATACTTGAAATTCACTTCGAGGTTCTGGAACCGGAGCGAGTTCAACGTGCCGTTCGCCGGCAGGATCGAGCCGGAGATGTACGAGGTGGAAAGCGGTTCGTTCAGGTTCGAGTTGGAGTAAGCGAAGCCTGCTGTCGCCGCGCCGAAGGTGTAGTTGATGCCGGCACCGAAGATGCGCAAGCGCTTGGCCAGGAAGTTCTGGTCGCCGCCGTTATTGATGGCGCCACCCGAGGTGGCCGACGGGTTGTCCGCCTGCAGATAGGCCGCAGCCAGCAGCAAGCCCCCGCTCGCATACTGCATGCCTGCGCCGTACTGGCGGTTGTTGGCAAAGCTGGTGTCGTTGCTGAAGCTGTAGGTGCCGCCGAACTGGAAGCCGCCAAACGACGGACTGGTGTACTTGACTGTGTTGTTGACGCGGAACGAGTAGATCAGGTTGTCGTTATCGTAGGGGTGGCCGAACATGGTCCCGCCCCAATTGCCGGCAACGGTCGTCGGCGCGAGATAGTCGATCACCGAATCATACTGGCGGCCGAGCGTGACGCTCCCCCATTGATTGTCCGAAAGCCCGACGTAGGCTTGCCGGCCGAACATCAGGCCGCCCTGCGCTGCCTTGCCGTTGCTCGCATTGAAGCCGTTCTCGAGCTGGAACAATGCCTTGAGGCCGCCGCCCAGGTCCTCGGTCCCCTTCAGGCCCCAGCGGCTGCCCTGGGCAAAGCCGCTTGCCAACTCGGTCAGGCTATGTCCACCGACGTTGTTCGTGTAGTTGATGCCTTCATCAACAATGCCGTACAGCGTGACGCCGCTTTGGGCAAAGGCCGACGCAGAACACATCAGCGCCAGCACCGGCCCGGCAATCGCTCCCTTTTTCATTGGATTTCCTCCTCGTATGAACTTGGCTCGTACCGCCGCCGCGCCGGTCGGCGCGGCATACGCGGCAGCGTCTACGAGAGTAGTGGCAGGAACCGCGAAACCTATGTCCAATACCGACACGCGTTTGAACCATGCCGACACGGCCACCGCAATGCTCAGCCCGCCTTCGCGCTGCGCCGCAGGTAATCGGCGCGTGTCCACTCGAGTGCCACGCCGACCCGCTTCGTGCCAGGCCGGATCTTCGGCTTGTGCACGGCGAGCGTCAGCGTGTCGAGCGCTGGCCATTCGCGGAACGACAACTCCGCGATATCGGCCACGAGCGTCTCGAGCAGGCGCGTATGCGGCCTGTGCGCGAGGAAAGCGGCGACGCGCGCGCAATAGCCTTCGTAGTCGATCCACTCGCCCTCCTCGCGCGGCTCGCAGCGATAGCCGAGGCGCGCATCAATGACAATGGGCTGTGGTGCCTCATGCTCGTGTGGATGGATGCCGATTCGCACCGGCACCGCCAACGCGTCAATGAACACGCTCCATCCCCTGGACGGCAGCAACGACGCTTCCAACGCGGCGAGCGGGCCGCTGAACGCGTGATCGACGAGCTTCATGATGTCAGCGGCTCCGCTGCGTCAAGCATGATGCGGCTGAAGTAATCGGCAAAGCTGCGGCGCACCACGATCTCGAAGCGGTCATTCCCAGTCGGCACGAGCACGATTGCGGCCTTGAAGTAATGGCTCTGCACGCATTGCCCCGGTTTCAGCACGCGCGGATGCAGGTCGAGCGGGCAGCCGCGCGCCAGCACATCGCGGACGCGCTCGCCGCTGATCTCCACGACCGTATAGCCGCTGCCGACGTCGACCGCCGCAGCGTACGCACCGGCGACCGCCTGGGCGAGCTTCGGCTCGAGTACGCCCGCCGGCACCGGCCCGTTCGACCGCACCAGCCATTCGTCGGGGCCGAGCCACAGTACGTCATAGGCGGCACTCCGCGCGACTGTGTTCGGTGCGGCCGGCGGCCTGCACCCCACCACGCCCTCGAACGCGTCGACAAACACGGGATCGGACAGATCGCCTCGCACGTTGACAAGATCCAGAAAGGCCCGCTCGCGCATCACGAAGTGCTTCGGCGCACGCGTCTGCTGCGCGTTCAGCAGATCGGCGGTGCCGATAAACGGCGACTCGAGGCGCACCGCGCGTTTGCGCGCGGCGGTCGCCGGCATATCCGCGACCGGCGTAGCATTACCCGTTTCATTCCACATTCTGGCGGACTCCTTCGGTATCGTAGAAAACAGGGCTGGAAACCTTCGCCATCACGCGCCTGCCGTCGGCCAGCGGGATCGCAATGCTCTGGCCCATTTTGCCCAGGCCGCCCTTCACCACGGCGAGCGCGATCGAGCGCTTCAGGATCGGACTGTAGTAACTCGACGTCACATGGCCGATCATCGGCGTTGGCTCGGTCGTCGACACGCGCGTACCCGGCGCAAGGATCTGCGCGCCCTCGGGCAGCACGAACTCCGCGTCGTCGGTCAGCAGGCCGACGAACTGCTTGCGGCCTTCCTTCGCCGTATCCGAGCGCGTCAGTGAACGCTTGCCCAGGAAGTCCTTCGACTTCGCGACGACGCCGCCCATCCCGAGGTCATACGGCGTGACCGAACCGTCCGTATCCTGGCCGACGATGATGTAGCCCTTCTCCGCGCGCAGCACGTGCATGGTTTCCGTGCCGTACGGTGTGATGTCGAACTCGGCGCCAGCGGCCATCAGCGCTTCCCACACGGCACGGCCGGCGTTCGCGGGCACGTTCACTTCGTACGCCAGTTCGCCCGAGAAGCTGATCCGCATCACCCGCGCCTTCGCGCCGGCGACGATGCCGTTCCGATAGCTCATGAACGGGAACGCATCGTTCGCGAAGTCGATGTCCTCGCAGACTTTGCGCAGCACCTTGCGGCTGTTCGGGCCAACCACCGCGAACGTCGCCCAGTGGTCGGTCACCGATGACAGCCGAACCTTCATGTGCGGCCATTCGGTCTGCAGCCAGCGCTCCAGCCAGGTCAGCACGCGCGCGGCGCCGCCCGTGGTCGTTGTCATCATGAAATGCTGCTCGCCGAGCCGCACCGTGACACCGTCGTCGAACACCATGCCGTTCTCGTCGAGCATCAGGCCATAACGGCACTTGCCGACTTCAAGCTTGTTCCACGGATTCGTGTACATCCAGTTCAGCAGCGTGACCGCGTCCGGGCCCTGGATGTCGATCTTGCCGAGCGTCGAAGCATCGAGGATGCCGACGCTGTTGCGCACCGCGAGGCACTCGCGCTTCACCGCCGCGTGTAGGTTCTCTCCCTTCTTCGGGAAGTACCAGGGTCGCTTCCAGTTGCCGACGTCCTCGAACAGCGCGCCATGCTCGACGTGCCATTCGTGAATGCAGGTCTTGCGGATCGGGTCAAGGAAGTCGCCGACCTCCCGCCCGGCGAACGTGCCGAACGTGACCGGCGTGTAGTTGGGGCGGAACGTCGTCGTACCGGTCTCGGGAATCGACTTGCCAAGCGCCTGCGCCAGGATCGCCATCCCGTTGATGTTGCCGAGCTTGCCCTGGTCGGTACCGAAGCCCATGGCGGTGTAGCGCTTCACATGCTCGACGGACTCGAAGCCTTCGCGCGCGGCGAGCAGGATGTCCGACGCGGCGACGTCGTTTTGGAAGTCGACGAACTGCTTCGGCCCGCGTGCGGCAGCCGCGCGGCTGCCGACAAGCCAGAGCGGCAGTAGCGCGCCCTCGGCGACAGGCGTGACCTTCGGCACGGCCGGGGCCTTTTCGGGACGGAAGCCGGCGGCCTTGGCAGCGTCGATCCCAGCTTCGAGCGCGAGCGGGAGCGCCATCGCAAGGTTGAACTCGCCCGCCGCTGCACCCACGCTCACCTCGGCCTGCAGCGATTTGCCCGGTACGAAGCACGTCTTTTCATCACTCCACTGCGCCTTGCCGCCCGACTGCGCGAACAGGTGAAGCACCGGACTCAGGCCGCCCGACATGGCGACGAGATCGCAAGGAATCTTCGACACCTCGCTGCCTGCCTGTCCGTTCGCATAGGAAGTCACATCGACCGACGTGACGTGCCGCTTGCCGGACGCGGCCATCACGACCGCGCCGTTCATGACAGTCACGCCCTGCCGCTTCGCGAGGGCGGGCAGCGCGCCACTGGTCGAGGCGCGCGGATCGACGACGGTCACTTTCGCACCGTTCGCCTTCAGGTCGAGCGCTGCCTGATAGCCGCGGTCGTTGTTGGTGAACACAACCGCATCCCGCCCCGGCAGCACGCCGTAGCGATGAATGTAGGTCGATACCGCCGACGCCATCATCACGCCCGGGAGGTCGTTGTTGCCGAAGACGATGGGGCGTTCGTGCGCGCCGGTCGCAAGGATCACTCGTTTAGCGCGGATCTTCCAAAGCAGTTCGCGCGTGCCACGGCGCTTCGATACGGGCAGGTGGTCAGTGAGGCGCTGCGTGACAGTAACAAGATTGTGGTCCTGGTAGCCGAACGCGTTGCTGCGCGACAGGATCGTCACGTCCGGCAGCTTGCGCAGCTTGGCCTCAATGTCGCCGACCCACTGCAGCGCGGGCTTGCCGTTGATCTCGCTCCGGCCGGACAGCAGGCTGCCGCCGAGTTCACGCTGGTCGTCGACGAGGATCACGCGCGCGCCACCCACGGCCGCCGCATGCGCGGCGGTGAGGCCTGCCGGCCCGCCGCCAACCACCAGCACGTCGCAATGCGCGTAGCACTTGTCGTAGCGATCGGCGTCCAGTTCTGTCGGCGCCTTGCCGAGGCCGGCCGCTTCGCGGATCTTCTCTTCATACGTGGGCCACATCTTGCGCGGCCACATGAATGTCTTGTAGTAAAAGCCGGCGGGCATGAAGCGCGCAAACTTCTGATTGACCGCCATGCGGTCGCGCTCCAGATCCGGCTCCGCGTTGACGCTCGTCGCGACGAGCCCCTGGTACAGTTCGATCTCCGTCGCACGGGCATTCGGCACCGTGTGAGCGCCGCGCTCCAGTTGCACCACGGCATTCGGCTCCGCGACATCGGCGGTCACGATGCCGCGGGGACGGTGGTACTTGAAGCTGCGTGCAACGAAGCGCACGCCGTTCGCGAGCAGCGCCGATGCCAGCGTGTCGCCCTGATACCCCTGGTAGGTACGTCCGTTAAACGTGAAGGTCAGCGGCTCGCCGCGATGGATGCGGCCGCCCGTGCCGAGACGGTCTTTCTGGCTCATTTCTTGCCCCCTCCTTGCGGTGCATTGGCGCCGGGCTGGACGAAGGTTTCGTAGCCCTTGATGTCATAAGAGACCGTATCGCGCTCGACCTTGAACCACCGTCGGCAGCCCTGGGCGTGGATCCATTGCTCGCGATGCGTGCCGCGGGTATTGGTGCGCATGAACAGGTAGTCTCCCCATTCGCGATCGGACAACTTTTCAGTGTCGAGCGGGCGCGCGATGTCGGCCTCGCCGCCACATGAGAACTCGGATTCGGCGCGCGGTCCGCACCACGGACATTCGATCAGCAGCATTTCTTTCTCCTCGGGGCGTTCAGTGCGCGACGGCGGCAGCGCCGTGCTCGTCGATCAGGTGGCCGGTATAGAAGCGACCCAGCGCGAACGGTGCGTTCAGCGCATGCGGCTCGTCGCGCGCGATCGTGTGCGCGAATACCCAGCCCGAGCCCGGCGTCGCCTTGAAGCCGCCCGTGCCCCAGCCGCAGTTGAAGTAGAGCCCCTTCACGTCGGTCTTGCTGATGATCGGGCAAGCATCCGGCGACACGTCGACGATGCCGCCCCACTGGCGGTTCATCCGCACCCGCGAGAACACCGGGAACATTTCGACGATGGCTTGCAGCGTCCCTTCGATGATGTGGAAGCTGCCACGCTGGCCGAAGCCGGTGTACTGGTCGATGCCCGCGCCGATCACCAGGTCACCCTTGTCGGACTGGCTGATGTACGCGTGCACCGCGTTCGACATGATCACCGAGTTGACAACCGGCTTGATCGGCTCAGACACCAGGGCCTGCAAGGGATGGCTCTCGATCGGCAGGCGCACCCCGGCCATGTCGGCGAGCGTTGTCGTGTTGCCGGCCGCGACCACCGCGACCTTCTTCGCCTTGATGAAGCCCTTCACCGTCTCGACGCCGACGACCGCGCCGCGGTCGCGGCGGATACCGGTCACCTGGCAATTCTGGATAATATCGACGCCCGCGCGATCGGCGCCTCGTGCGAATCCCCACGCGACCGCGTCGTGGCGCGCCACGCCGGCACGGCGCTGGATCGACGCGCCAAGCACGGGATAGCGGCTGTTCAGGTTGATGGTCGGCTCGATCTCCTTGATCTGCTGCGGTGTCAGGAACTCTGCGTCGACGCCGTTCAGGCGGTTCGCGTTCACCCTGCGCTCGGTATCGCGCACATCCTGCAGCGTGTGCGCCAGGTTCATCACGCCGCGCTGGCTGAACATCACGTTGTAGTTCAGGTCCTGCGACAAGCCCTCCCACAGCTTCATCGCCTTTTCGTAGAGCGCCGCGGACTCGTCCCACAGGTAGTTCGAGCGGACGATCGTCGTGTTGCGCGCCGTGTTGCCGCCGCCGATCCAGCCCTTCTCGAGCACGGCGACGTTCCTGATGCCGTGCTCCTTGGCGAGGTAATATGCGGTCGCGAGGCCGTGTCCACCTCCGCCGACGATCACCACGTCATACTCGCGCTTGGGCTCCGGGCTCTTCCATTGCTTTTCCCAGTTTTCGTGATAGGACAGGCCGTTGCGGAACAGACTGAATATCGAATAGCGGCTCATTTCATGGACCCTCGTTAGCATTCAATGACGTTCACGGCCAGGCCGCCGCGCGACGTCTCCTTGTACTTCGTCTTCATGTCGGCGCCGGTTTCGCGCATGGTCTTGATCACAGAATCGAGCGACACGTAGTGCTGGCCATCGCCCTTCAGCGCCATGCGAGATGCATTGAGCGCCTTGATTGCGCCCATCGCATTGCGCTCGATACACGGAATCTGCACCAGCCCGCCGACCGGATCGCAGGTCATGCCGAGGTTGTGCTCCATGCCGATTTCCGCGGCATTCTCGACCTGATCAGGCGTACCGCCCATCACGGCGGCCAGCGCGGCCGCGGCCATCGAGCACGCCACGCCCACCTCCCCCTGGCAACCAACCTCGGCACCCGAGATGGAGGCCGTCTCCTTGTAGATCATCCCGATGGCGGCTGCCGTCAGCAGGAACTCGACGATGCCCTCGTCATTCGAACCGGGCACGAACTTCACGTAGTAGTGGAGCACCGCGGGGATCACGCCTGCCGCGCCGTTTGTCGGTGCGGTGACGACGCGGCCGCCCGCTGCGTTCTCCTCGTTGACGGCCATCGCATACAGGTTGACCCAGTCGAGCATCGACAGCGGATCACGCAGCGACTCCTCGGAACGTGTGCGCAAGCGGTGATTGAGTTCGGCCGCGCGGCGCTTCACGCGCATCGGGCCGGGCAGCTCGCCCTCGACCTTGCAGCCACGCTCGACGCAGGCGGCCATCGTTTGCCAGATCGCCAGCAGCCCCGCGCGTACGTCTTCGGCCGGCCGCAGCGCGCATTCATTGCGAAAGATCAGCGCCGCGATCGACAGCCCGCTGTCGCTGCACGCCTGCATCAGGTCCGCACCGGTGCGGAACGGATATGGCACCTCGGCAGCCGCGCGCACGCCGTTGACGCGATCGCCGTCGCGATTGACCACGAAGCCGCCACCGATCGAGTAGTACTCTTTCTCGACGAGCAACTGGCCCTGCTCGTCGAACGCCTGGAAGCGCATGCCGTTCGGATGCACGACATTGCCCGTGCCACTCATCAGACGGCGAAAGAAGCCGATGTGCTCCTTTTCGTCGAACGCAATCTCATGCTTGCCAAGCAGCAACAGGCGCTTGTCCTTGCGGATCTGCGCGAGCCGCGGCTCAATGACGTCCGGATCGATGCGGTCGGGCAAGCTTCCCTCAAGGCCGAGCAGCACCGCCTTGTCCGTGCCATGGCCCTTTCCGGTCGCACCGAGCGAACCGTACAATTCGGCCCGCACGCGGCGCACGAAGCCGAGCAGGTTCGCATCCTCAAGGTGCGAGACGAATCGGCATGCGGCAATCATCGGGCCGACCGTATGCGAACTCGATGGACCGATGCCGATTTTGAACAGGTCGAAAACGCTGACATTCATCTGGCTTGCCTCTTTGCTCTTGGCTGGTAGGTGTCGTTGGACGCCAGTACATCAAAGCGTGGAATTTGCCGATAGAACAAAAGCGGCATCGACGTGGGACGACGCCGCCAGGCGGGGGGCCGGTCAGGCGGGAAGTTCGTTTTGGCGATGATTTGCGTCGGAAAAGCGCAAGTTCGCGGCAGGCGGATCGGCGACGCTGACTGTGCCTGAGCCGCGTCGAGCGGACAGGCGGCGAGCGCTGCAGGAATGCCGTACGCATCACCGGCGTTTGGTGCCCAGAGCACCCCCGCCCCACAACCCAGATCCGCCCGCTTGCCCGAACCAGCCAAGATGGATGCCGCCATGACACCCGACGTTCCCATTTCTCCCGTCGCCGAGCTGGCGCCACGGCGCGTGCGTTTCGGCATCGTGCTGCTGCCGAACTTCACGCTGACGGCGTTCTCGGGTTTCGTCGACATGCTCCGGCTGTCGGCCGACGATGGCGACTACAGCAAGCCGGTTCGGTGCGTCTGGAGTGTGATCGGGAACACACTCGCCCCGGTACGCGCGAGTTGCGGGATCCAGGTTGCACCGTGGGAAACATTCGACGAGGCAGAGCCGTTCGACTACGTGGTCGTCGTCGGCGGACTGCTGCACTCGGGACCGCAGGCGGGGCCCGAGACGCTGGACTTCATCCGCCGCGCGGCGGGCGGCGGCGCGACAATCGTCGGCATCTGCACGGGCGTATTCGCGTTGATGCGCGCTGGTGTGCTCCAGGGGCACCGGGCCTGCGTAAGCTGGTTCCATTACTGGGATTTCATGGAGCGATTCCCGTCAGTCGATCCCAACCTGCTGATTGCCGACCGGCTGTTCGTGATCGACCGCCGGCGCATCACCTGCTCGGGCGGGCGCGCGTCGATCGATGTCGCAGCCGCCATTCTGCTGCGCCACTTCGATCACGCCACCGTCCAAAAGGCGCTCCGAATCCTGCTGGTCGGCGAGATGCAGAAGGGTAATGCCCCACAGCCGCATCCACCCGGGCTGGAGCCCGCGACGCACCCCAAGGTCAAGCGCGCAATCCTGCTGATGGAACAGCACGTCGGCCGGGCGCTCCCGCTGGATGCGCTTGCCTGCAAGCTCGACCTGTCGCCACGACAACTCGAACGCCTGTTCAAGGCAGAGACGGGCAAGAGCCCACAGGCATTCGCCAAGCATGTGCGCCTGAGGACCGCTGCGTGGTTGTTGACCAGCTCGGACCGCACGGTCGCCGACATCGCCTTGGGCTGCGGCTTTGCCGATGCATCGCACCTTGGCCGTGAATTTCGCAAGCAATTCGGAGTGCCGCCCGCAGCCTACCGCGACAAAGGCCCGGATTCCGCCGAGCCGTTGCTGCCCGACGGCGATGCTGGCGAGGTCTCGGCGCTCACTGAAATTGAGAGCGAGTGTTGAACCTGTACCTACGCCCACGGACCATCACCTCGTCGGGCCACCAATCATTTGACGCCAACAGCGTATTTCCACAGAAGAGAGTCATGAAAACACGCGCAGCAGTTGCCTGGGGGGCGGGAAAGCCGCTAACGATCGAAGACGTGGACCTGGAAGGCCCCCGCGCCGGTGAAGTGCTGGTGGAAATCAAGGCCACCGGCATCTGCCATACCGATTACTACACGCTGTCCGGCGCCGATCCGGAAGGCATCTTCCCGGCGATCCTCGGCCACGAGGGCGCGGGCATCGTCACCGATGTCGGTGCCGGCGTGACCTCGCTGAAGCCCGGCGACCACGTGATTCCGCTCTACACGCCGGAATGCCGCCAGTGCAAGTTCTGCCTGTCGCGCAAGACCAACCTGTGCCAGGCCATCCGCGCCACGCAGGGCAAGGGCCTGATGCCGGACGGCACCTCGCGCTTCTCGATCGACGGCAAGCCGATCTTCCACTACATGGGCACGTCGACGTTCGCCAACCACATCGTGGTCCCGGAAATCGCGCTCGCGAAGATTCGCCCCGACGCGCCGTTCGACAAGGTCTGCTACATCGGCTGCGGCGTGACCACCGGCGTGGGCGCCGTCATCTTCACCGCGAAGGTGGAAGCCGGCGCCAACGTGGTGGTGTTCGGCCTCGGCGGCATCGGCCTGAACGTGATCCAGGGCGCGAAGATGGTCGGCGCGGACAAGATCATCGGCGTGGACCTGAACCCCGAGCGCGAAGCGATGGCGCGCAAGTTCGGCATGACGCATTTCATCAACCCGAAGGACGTGGGCAACGTCGTCGACCACATCATCCAGCTCACCGACGGCGGCGCGGACTACTCGTTCGAATGCATCGGCAATACGCAGGTCATGCGCCAGGCGCTCGAGTGCTGCCACAAGGGCTGGGGCAAGTCGATCATCATCGGCGTGGCGGAGGCCGGCGCGGAGATCTCCACGCGTCCGTTCCAGCTCGTCACGGGTCGCGAATGGAAGGGCTCGGCTTTCGGCGGCGCGCGCGGACGCACTGACGTGCCCAAGATCGTGGACTGGTACATGGACGGCAAGCTCAACATCGACGACCTGATCACGCACACGCTGCCGCTCGACCGCATCAACGAAGGCTTCGACCTGATGAAGCGCGGCGAGTCGATCCGCTCGGTGGTGCTGTACTGAGGAGCGCCTTTCCCGAGAACACCCTTGTAGGCAGGGAGCGGATGACCGATTCCTGCCGACTCCGCCGCGACCCATCGATGTATTGAATTAGGCACTCCCGCCCGCCTTTTGTCCGCGAAATTGAGTGCCTCCAGTAAGCGCCGCTTCTCGTTCGACGGGCCGTGCACACCTTGATAAGATTGAACGGTTGACTGTCGCTGGCCCCATCAAGGGGACAAGGTCCATGCGCTGCCCAAGGTGCGGGTTCGAGAATCCGGCAGGCGCCAAGTTCTGCGAGGAATGTGGCGTCAGGCAGGTGCGTGCCTGTCCGGCCTGCGGGCAGGAGTCCGCGGCCAGCGCCAAGTTTTGCAGCGAATGCGGCTCGCCGCTGAACGCCCCCTCCAGCGCCCCCGCTACATCGAGCGGGGCCGTGCGCGCCACGTCAACGGCGCCCAGCACTCCCATCGATTACACCCCGCCCTATCTGGCCGAGCGTATCCTGGCGGCGCAGGCGGAGATGGAAGCCCGCCGCCAGACGGACGGCGAGCGCAAGATGGTCACTGCGCTGTTCGCGGACATGGCCGGCTCCACCGCGCTGATCCATGATCTCGATCCCGAGGACGCCCGCAGCCTGATCGACCCGGTGCTCGCGCTGATGATGGAGGCCGTTCACCACTACGAAGGCTATGTCGCCAAGTCAATGGGCGATGGCATCCTGGCACTGTTCGGCGCACCGATCGCCAACGAGGACCATCCGCAGCGGGCCCTGCTGGCGGCGCTTCGCATGCAGGAGGCCATGCGCCATTACGCCGACGGCGTGCGCCTCGCTCAGGGCATCGCGCTTCAGATCCGTGTCGGTATCAACTCCGGCGAAGTCGTGGTGCGCACGATTCGCATCAAGGATTTGCACACCGATTACGACCCGGTGGGCAACTCGATCCATATTGCCTCGCGCATGGAGAACATCGCCGTTCCCGGCTCGATTGTCGCAAGCGAACACACCCGCAATCTCACTGAAGGCTACTTCGCGTTCAAGGCCCTCGGCGCGACAAGCGTGAAGGGACTGCCCGAGCCGCTGGAGGTCTTCGAAGTTGTCGGGCTCGGCCCGCTTCGCACCCGGCTGCAGGTATCGGCAAGCCGCGGACTGGCGCGCTTTGTCGGCCGCACCCGGGAACTCGAACAATTGCGCGAAGCGAGGGCACGGGCACGGGCCGGACATGGGCAGATTGTCGGCGTGGTCGGCGAGCCGGGGGTGGGCAAGTCAAGGCTTTGCCACGAATTCAAGCTGCTCGCGCCGCGTGATTGCCTGGTGCTCGAAACGTTCTCGGTTTCGCACGGCAAGGCCTACCCTTATCTGCCGCTCATCGAACTGCTACGGAACTACTGCCAGATCACCGCGCAAGACGATGAGCGCCGGCGGCGCGAAAAGCTCACTGGCAAGCTCCTGACGCTTGACCGCGCGCTGGAAGACAGCCTGCCCTATCTTTGCCACCTGTTGGGAGTCGTCGAGCCAGGCTCTGCGCTGGCACAGATGGACAACCAGATCCGTCAGCAGCGGACTTTCGAGGCAATCAAGCGGCTGCTCGTGCGCGAAAGCCTGACCCAGCCACTGGAGCTGGTCATCGAGGACTTGCAGTGGCTCGACAGCGAAACCGAGTCGTTCCTCGGCTTTCTCGGCGAGAGCGTGCCCAGTGCTCGCATTCTGCTGGTGGTCAATTTCCGTCCTGAATACCGGCACGACTGGAGCCGCAAGAGCTATTACACCCAGCTACGCCTGGATCCGCTTGGCGAAGCCGAAGCCCGGGACCTGGTGCACGCGCTGCTGGGCGATGCCACCGGACTGGCCCGGCTCGAGCAGCTGATCCTGGAGCAGACCGAAGGCAACCCCTTCTTTATCGAGGAGGTGGTGCAGGACCTCGTCGAGGGGCAGGTGCTGCGCGGCGAGCGCGGGCATTACCGACTTGTGCAGATTCCGGGCAAGCTGCACATTCCTGCCACTGTGCAGGGAGTGCTCGCCGCCCGTATCGACCGCCTGCAACCTGCCGAGAAAGCCCTGCTGCAGACCTTGGCCGTGATCGGCAAGATATTTACCTGGAGCCTGCTGGGTAGCGTCGTGGACCTGCCCGAGGACAAGACGAAGAGCCTGCTGGCCCGCCTGCAAGCAGGCGAATTTATCTACGAGCAGCCTGCCTTCCCGGAGGTGGAGTACAGCTTCAAGCATGCGCTGACCCAGGAGGTAACTTACGGCTCCTTGCTGAGCGAGCGGCGTCGTGCATTGCATGAGCGCACGGCGCAGGCAATCGAGACGCTCTTCAGCGCCCAGCTTGAGGAGCACTGCAGCGAGCTGGCGTATCACTTCAGCCGCAGCGGCAACACGGCAAAGGCAGTGGTGTACCTGCACCGTGCCGGCCGCCAGGCCGTGCAACGCTCGGCCGACGCCGAGGCTGTCACCCATCTCACCATGGCGCTCGGACTGCTCGCCACGCTACCGGATTGCCCCGAGCGCGCACAACAGGAACTCACGCTTCAGATCACCCTCGGACCAGCCTGGATGGCTAAAGGTGGCTTCGCTGCGCCGGAGGTGGGCGCAACCTACGCGCGCGCGCTGGCCCTATGTCAGCAGCTGGAAGACACGACCCAGCGGTTTACTGCGCTGATGGGCCTCCGCACGTTCTACACGGTCCGTGCGGAACTCCGGACCGCGCGCGAACTGGCTGGGCAATTGCTTGACCTGGCTGAACAGGCGCAGGATCCTGCGTGGTTGCTTCAGGCGCGTCGGGCGTTGGGCGCCAACCTGTTCTATCTTGGCGAACTGCTCCCGGCGCAGGAGCAGCTGGAGCAAGCCATGGCGCTCTATGACCCACGGCAGCACCGTTCGCATGCCTACGTCTATGGACTGGAACCGGGTGTGCAAGGGCTCGCCCTGATTGCCATGGACCTGTGGATGCTGGGCTACCCGGACCAGGCCTGCGCACGCGGCCAGGAGGCACTCACCCTTGCGCAGAATCCGTCCCATCCCTCTGACACGGCCGATGCGCTGATCGCCGCAGCACAGGTCCGCCTGTTCCGTGGCGAAGTGAAGCTGGCGCACGACCTCGCGCAGGCACTCGTTGCTCTCTCGAATGATTATGGTTTGCCGTACGGCCTGGCTTGCGGCACTATCCTGTCGGGCTGCGCCGTGGCTGCAGGCGGCCACAGCGCAGAGGGGATCAGCCTCATTCAAAAGGGCCTGTGCGCATACCGCGAAACGGGCGCCGAGCTTCTGCGAACCCATTTCCTCGCGCTACTGGCCGACACCTGCGCCAAAGCCGGACAAGTCGAAGCAGGGCTTGCAGCGGTGGCCGAAGCGCTCGCTGCCGTGGAACGAACCGAAGAGCGGGTTCACGAAGCGGAGTTGCATCGGCTCAAGGGAGAACTTGCGCTGCGGGAAGCGGGCGAACCGGGCGTTGCGAACGAGGCCGCCAACAATGCCGAAGCCAGCTTCCAGCGGGCGATCGCGATTGCCACAAGGCAGGATGCCCGATCGCCGAAGCTGCGCGCGGTTGTGGCGCTGAGCCGCCTGTGGCAGCAGAAGGGCCGGCATGCTGAGGCCCGAACATTGCTGTCCGAGACCTACGGCTGGTTCAGTGAAGGCTTCGACACAGCGGACTTGCGCGAGGCCCGCGCATTGCTCATCCAACTCGGGCAACAGTAAAGCAAACAGCTGCGGGGTGGCTTGCGAGTCCGGACACTGTCATCGGCCCACTGCCAGCGATCCCGAACTGCCTGTGACATGCTGCAGACACCACCAGCCCTAGGCCTCCAATGGGAGCACCGCATCGAGCTCATCCTGCTGATGGGCGCGTGCGACAAGGTAGCGTCCATTGCCGAAGACGAGCGGCCTGTTCGCGGACCGTTCCAGGCGGACAACCCGTCCGATATAAACGACATGGTCACCTTCCGGATGAGCGGAAATCTTCACGCATTCCAGGTTGGCAGCGCATGAACTGATAATTGGAACACCCCCCAAACCCGGGCGGCTGACGATATTGCGGAACTTATCGTCGCTGGCTGTCGAAAATTGCCTGGATACCTGTATTTGGTGCTCAGAGAGGATATTTACGACGAACCGCTCGGCATCCCGAAACACGGGGTAGCTCCTTGATGAAAGAGATTGGCTCCATAAGATCAGGGGCGGAGTCAGCGAGACAGAACTGAAGGAGTTGACGGTGATGCCACATGCCCTTCCAGTGGTGTCCAAAGTGGTCATCACGGTCACCCCGGTGGGGAAAGCACCCAGCGCCTTGCGAAGAGTCAGACCATCAATATGTTCCATCGCTTTTCCTTTCAGCGGGCGCGTCGACCGGTGCGCCATGCAGCCTGTTGTGTGTCCCTAGTACATCAGATCCTGCAGGCGAGAGGTAGAACCAGTCCGTCGTTCCATTAGGACAATCGCGCCAGGGAAGATCGTCTACAGGCGTCCCGACCCGTGGGAATGATTCAGCCCGCACGCGCACGCTTTGACCGCCGGCGTTCGGACTGGTGCAGCCGCTTGAGAATACCGTCGAACGATTCCAGTTGCCGGTGGATCTCTTCTGGCCCGTTTTCGACCAGGAACGCGCGGAATGCCGACGCTACCGGCGGCAACCGGACCGCCGGCAGGTGCGCCACGTACCAGTCGCGCTCCACCGGGTTGCCTGCGAGCGGCAGCACATCGATCAAGCCCGCTTCGAACTCCAGCGTGCAGGCATGCAACGACAGGAACGCGATGCCCAGCCCGGCCGAGACCATGCGCTTGATCGCCGCATTGCTGGACAGTTCGGACCCGTGTGGCAAGCGCAGCCCCGCCTCGCGGAACAGGCGTTCGACGGTATCGCGCGTACCAGAGCCCCGCTCGCGGACCAGCAGGTTTTCCGCAAGCAGGTCTTGCATCGTGATGTGCCGCCGGGCCATCAATGGATGATCGGGTGCGGCAATGAAGGCCATCGGATGCTTGGCAAAGGTCACCGCATTCGTCCTGAGCTCGGACGGCGGCCGCCCGATGATGGCGAGATCGATTTCGTGCATCCCCAGCATGCGCACGATCTCTTCGCGGTTGCCGACCCGAAGCACGATCTTCACATCCGGATGGCATTGGGTGAACGCGACCAGCATCTGCGGGAGCAAATACTCGGCGGTGGTGATCGCGCCGACGCGAAGGGTCCCCGCGATCCCACCGCGCAAGGCAGCTACCTCTTCCACCGCGTCGCGCCATAGCTTGAGGATCTGGCTCGCGTAGCCTGCCATCACTTCGCCCGCGGGCGTCATCAGCAAGCCGCGCCCGGAACGCTGCACCAGCGGCGTGCCTGTGGCCTCTTCAAGCAGCCGCAATTGCAGCGAAACCGTCGGCTGGGCCAGGTGTAACTCCTCGGCTGCCCGCGATACGCCGCCCAGGCGCGCGACCGCGTCGATCGCATTGAGCTGCCGGAAGGTGGTGGTCTTATGCATAGAAGAAAACCTATCGGTCGGATTTGTTTCTCAATTATTCAATATGAGTTTTCCCGCGTACAGTGCAAACGTCAAGACCTGATCGCGCCGCCCCTCCGCGTTCCGCCAAACCATCCAGGAGTCCACCATGTCGATCGAATTGCTGATTGTTTCCGCCGACCACGTGCTGTTCCAGACGAAAGCGCAACACGCCGCCGGCTCGGCCGCAGCCACCCGGCACCAGTCGGAAACCGCTCCTGGCAGCGCAATTGGCGAAGACTTCTGCGCGGCATATCAGGAGGCATTCGTACAGGCAAGCGCGGTGGCGAAGGTATCTGTGCGCCGGCAAATCGAACAGCTGATGCGCGAAGCCGAGCAAGCCGGAGCCAGGCTTGCCATCGTGACCATGATGTCGTCCCGCATGCTGAGCGCGCTGCTTGACAGTTATGACCAGCCAGCCTGTACCGACCGCTTTACCGTGATTGCCACCGCGGATTCGCTTGGCCACGGCCGCGGCCACGCAGACCTGCTGCGGCTTGTGCTCCATGCCGTCGACCTTCCTGCCGACCGCGCGCTGTTCATCGGTGCAAATGCCAGTGAGGCCCATGCCGCGGATGCGCTTGGCATGCCGGTGATGCGGCTGGGGGACAGCATGGCATCGCGCCAGGACGAGGGCCCAACCATCCTTTCCGACGTGCCCACCGCGTCGTGGCCGTCGTTCGAGGACATCGAGATGCACTTCATGCAAGGCGCACCGGCCCAGCCGTCGCGCTACACGTCCCTAGGGACATTGGCCGCCCCGGCATGAGCCGTCGTGGGCACTACCAACGCATAGAGGGGGATGGAATGAAGACAATCGTCATTGCTGGCGGCGGAACCGCTGGCCTTCAACTCGCGGCCCGGCTGGGAAAGCAATTGGGCAAGCGCGGCCTGGCGAAGATTGTCCTGGTGGACCGCTACAGGACACACCTCTGGAAGCCCCTGCTGCACGAAGTCGCCGCAGGAAAGCTTGAGCCGTACATCCACCACACGTCATTCGCGCTCCAGGCGCGCCGCTACGGCTTTCGTTTCTTGCAGGGAGAGTTCACCTCACTGAATCGCGACAACCGCACACTGGCGATCACGACAGCCGGAAGCGATGGTGCCACGCACGTGACGGCGCTGGCCTATGACACATTGGTGCTTGCGATTGGCGGCACCACCCAGTACTTCGGTGTCCCGGGGGCGAGGGAGCACGCGCTGGCGCTGGATAGCGTACCCGGCGCCGAGTATGCGCGGACCCAGATCGTGGATGCGCTGCGCCGCGTGTCCTCGCAAGCGAAAGCAGCCGACGGTCCCGCGCGAGCCAGCGTCGCCATTGTCGGCGCGGGCGCCACCGGCGTGCAACTGGCAGCCCAGGTGCGGCAGATGTCGCGCGTGCTGAGCCAGTACGGCATTCATTCGCTCGATCCTGACCGCGGCACCGAGATACGCCTCGTCGAGGCTTCCGGCAATATTCTTCCGGGCATGGATCATCGCCTCGCCGACAGGACGGCAGCTGAGTTGCAGGCGCAGGGTATCCAGATTCTCCTTAACACGCGCGTCACCGAGGTCCGACCCGACTGCCTGCATATTGCAGGCGCGGACCCCGTTGCCGCGGACGTGACAATATGGACTGCCGGCGTTACCGTATCGCCGGTGTTGTCGAACATCGGCCTGCAGGTGACCCGCAACGGACGCGTTCGGGTGGGAGACACGCTCCAGACCCTGGAAGACGAGCATATTTATGCCTTGGGCGATTGCGCGAGCTTCCGTCCGGCGGGCGAACTGGCAGAGCTTCCTACGCGAGCACAAGTCGCGCATCAGCAGGCCATTTACCTGGCCCGAGCCTTGCCCCGTGCGCTCGCCGGAA
Organism: Cupriavidus pinatubonensis; assembly: GCF_019602855.1. GTDB lineage: Bacteria > Pseudomonadota > Gammaproteobacteria > Burkholderiales > Burkholderiaceae > Cupriavidus > Cupriavidus pinatubonensis. Next base: position 2,101,970 of record NZ_CP080766.1, on the reverse strand, counting down.
AGCCCGTAGCCAGGTTCAAATTTCAAGATCGTGGCTCTGTCATCTCGTTGGCTGACGACATGGCGCTGTGCCATCTGCTTGCGCCTGGCGCCAGCGATGGCTGGCAGGTACAAGGCGCGTTGGCGAAACTGGTGCACGCGGTCATCTATCGACGTCACGTGCTGGCGATCCAGGGCTTTGCGCGAGCCGTCGCGATGACGCTGTCCCAGCGACTGGAGCGGTTGCTGGGTGCCGGTTATCGGCTGGATTGAAGCCCGGAACTTCGCGGCAAAGCGGAAAGCGCGTTGGAGACCAGCTTTTGGTGTTCTCCAACGCTACCTTGACTACCGCGAGGTGTACGTCACTGTTCCATAGACGCAACCGCGTGCGCGCATGAATTGAATAACGTGGCCCGCTCAGGCCCCGTCGAGGAACGGGCTGCGCTGGCCAAGGCGGGTGCCGAGCGCATCGGGCGCCAGGCGCATGCTGGCGGGATCGATGCCCTGGCCCGCGCTGCCGGCCGCGGTCATGTCGACCGGTGCGGAGGCCATGCCCGGCTGGCTCGGCTGTCCAGCCGTCTGAGCATAAGTATTGCCGCCGGCGGGCATGGCCCCGGCCGCCGGGATGGTTGCCGCCGGTGCGGCCTGGATGGCCTGTGCGCCTTGCATCGGCTGGGCTGCAGGCGCTGCTGGCTGGATGGATGGCATCGGCTGGGTCGGCTGATTGGGCTGCGCCTGCTGCGCGAACAGCGGGCAGGACGCGAGCATCGCGCCAGCCATCAACAGGGATTTCGCCAGATGTTGCTTCATTCGGTTAACTCCTGGAATAGCCTAAAGGCATGGGAGTAATCACTGTAGCGGCGCGACGCCTGACATTCTGTTCGATTTTGCAACGGGCATTTACGAGGCTTGCCATTGGGCAAGTGAGGCGTTATTCGCGTGCGCGACGCGGGTCCGCGTTGTTGGCCAGAGAACCACCCTTCCACTTGCTTCGAAACGAACTGGGCCGGTTTCTAATCAACTGCGCCCTCCCCACAGAAGGGTAAGGCACGTCGGCAAGGCTACAGTCAGGGTGTCGATCATCGCCCAGGCTCGCTCAATGCCTTGACTACTCACCCTCACTTACTCCAGCGGCGAAATCGTCGTGCTGCCTGCCGCGTCACCCTCCGACGAATCGGCATCGATCCAGACCCGCGTAGCGCCGCCCACGCGCGACAGGCGCATCTGGTAGGTGTAGCGCTCCGGGTGATACAAGCCCACCAGGTATTGCACACGCCGGCCTTGCCGATCCGTGGCGATGCGCGAAACGCGTAGCAGCGGCACCCCGGGACTCAGCCGCAGGATGCGGGCAACCTGGAGATCCGCCACGGCGGCTCCCAGCGTCTGGTCGGCGGAAACGACATGCACGCCGTGCTGCTCCAGCGCAACCAGCATCGGCGTGTCCTGCAACGTATGCCGGTCGAGCGCGCCGGCCAGGTCGTCGGGCACAAAGACTTCGGTATAGGCGATCGGCTGCGCCTTGAACTTGCGCACGCGCACCACCTTGAGCACCGCGGCGCCAGGCGGCAGGTCCAGCGCCGTGCTGACTGCCGGCGGGGCCGGCATGCGCTTCCATTCCAGGACCGTGACGCGCGTGCGCTTGCTGACGCTGACGATGTTGTCGAGCAATCCGCCGCGCACCGCCGTGGCGGCGGTTGCCGCATGCCGGAAGGTCGGCACGGTGCCCTTGCCGCGCAGACGCGCAACCATTCCCTCCTCTTCCAGCCGCGCCAGCGCCGAGCGTACGGTGACACGCGCCACGCCGAATTCTTCGGCTAGCTGGCGCTCGCCGGGTAGCGGCATGCCGGTCTCGTAGTAGCCGCCGCGGATACGGTCGCGCAGGATCAGCCGGACTTGCTGAAAGCGGGGAAGATCGGGGTTGGCATCCAAAGGCATGGGCAATAGGCTGACAAGCGTACGGGCATTGCCGCCACGGTACGCGCGTCGCGCTAGTTGAACAAGCGATGCTGCCCTATTCGTAGCGCTTGCCCAGCGCCAGCATTTCAGGTGTGCCGATCAGCTCGTTGAGCGCCTGGAACGACAGCATCCGGTCCAGGTACGGTGTGGTGGTCTGATGCGTCCCCAGGCTTTGCAGGTAGTCGCGCAGCGCAAAGGCCAGCGCCCGTACGGTACCGCCGGGGAAGATCACGACACGAAAGCCGATCTCTTCCAGTTCCGGCGCTGGCAGCACCGGCGTCTTGCCGCCTTCGACCATATTGGCCAGCAGCGGCGCGCGTGTCCCGAGCCTGGCGATGGCCGCCGACATGTCTTCGCGGCTGCGCAGCGCCTCCACGAACAGCAGATCGGCGCCGGCCTCGGCGTAGCGCTCGGCGCGTTCCAGCGCCGCTTCCATGCCCTCCACCGCCACGGCGTCGGTACGGGCGATGATCAGCGTGTTCGCATCGCGGCGCGCGTCGCAGGCAGCGCGGATCTTGCCCGCCATCTCGGCGGCCGGGATCACCGACTTGCCATCGAGGTGCCCGCAGCGCTTCGGCATCGCCTGGTCTTCCAGCTGGATCGCCGATGCGCCGGCACGCTCGAGCACGCGTACGGTCTGCACGACGTTGAGGGCATTGCCGAAGCCGGTGTCGGCATCGACGATCAGCGGCAGCGCCACGCGCTCGCGGATATTGCGGGTGACAGAAGCCACGTCATCAAGCGACAGTAAGCCGATATCCGGCCGGCCAAAGCGCGTGTAGGCAAGGCTGGCACCGGAAAGATAGGCAGCCTGGAACCCGGCCTGTTCGACCAGCAGTGCGGAAAAGGCGTCATAGACACCCGGTGCGGTCACGATGCCAGGTTGTTGCAGGCGTTGCTTCAGTGTCATGCTGGATTTCCGTTCACGGAAAGTTGGCCCGCCGCGATCTTGCGGGCGAGGTGCGGCACCAGGCCGCCGTCTTGGATCATGTCCACCAGGTGCGGCGGAACCGGTTCGCATTGTAGTGGCGCGAGGCCTTCGACAAAGACCTGCGCACGCGCAAGATCGCAACCGGCGCGCTGGCCCGCCGCAATACGCGGCAGCGACGGGCATGTGAACAGCGGGAGGCCCAGATTGAAGCCGTTGCGATAGAACAGCCCGGCGAACGAGGGCGCGACTACGGCTGCCACGCCCAGATGCCGCAAGACCTCCACCGCCTGTTCGCGCGACGAGCCCGCGCCGAAATTGCGCCCGCCGAACACGATGTCTCCGGGCCGCACCGCGGCGGCAAACCCGGGATCGACATGCTCCATGCAATGGCGCGCGAGCGCATCGATGCCGTACTTCATATACGCGCCGGGCGCCAGCAGGTCGGTATTGATATCGTCGCCGAACACCCAGGCGCGACCGGTGAAGTCCCCTGTGGCGGGCATGAGCGTGTCGTTCATGACAGCATCCCCCGTGGATCGGCGATTCGGCCGGCAATTGCAGACGCGGCCACCGTGTAGGGCGAACCGAGATAAACCTGCGACGATGCGGCGCCCATGCGTCCCTTGAAATTGCGCGCAGTGGTACTGATCACCACGGTGTCCTCGCCAAAGCGGTGCTCGCCATAGCCAGCGCACGCGCCGCAAGCATTCGGCAGAAGCTCTGCGCCGGCTGCCACTAGCGCGCCCAGCGTGCCTTCGCGCTCGGCCTGCGCCTGGTCCGCGGCGCTGGCCGGCGCCACCAGCAGCCGGCTATTGCGCGCCACGCGCTGTCCGCGCAGCACTTGCGCGGCCATGCGCAGGTCGTCGAGCTTGGCGCCGGTGCAGGCACCGATGTATGCGATATTGACCGCCACATTGCCCAGGCTGTCGACGTCGCTGGCATCGGCCGGGGTATGCGGCCGCGACACTTGCGGCGCCAGCGACGCAGCGTCGAAGTCGTGCGTAGCCAGGCATGCGGCGCCGGCGTCCGACTGCCAGCGGTCGACGTCAATCTCCGATGGCTCCACGCCGGCGTCGAACAGCCAGTCGCGCGTCACCGCGTCGGGCGCCACCAGGCCGACCTGGGCGCCCAGCTCCGCGGTCATGTTCGACAGCGTCATGCGCTCCTGCATCGACAACGCCGACACGGCGGTGCCGGCATATTCAACGGCCTGATACTGGCCCCCGTCCATGCCGAATTGCGTGCACATGCGCAGCATCATGTCCTTTGCCGACACGCCGGGGCGCAGCCGGCCGTGCCATTGCATGCGGAGGGTCTGCGGTACGCGCACCCAGATCTCGCCGGTCACCAGTACGCCGAGCATCTCTGTCGCCCCGATGCCGAACATGTATGTGCCGAAGGCCCCACCCGTTGAGGAGTGGCTGTCACCACCCACCGCCATCATGCCCGGACGCAGGTAGCCCTTCTGCGGCACCACCACATGGCAGATGCCCTCCATGTCATGGAAGCGCGCCACGCCCTCCTCCCTGACCCACTCGCGCGCGATCTGCACGATCTTGCGGCTGTCGGCGTCATGGGCCGGCACATAGTGGTCTGTGACCACCACCACCCTGGACGGGTCCCAGACCCGGGCGCCGATCTTCTCCAGCAGCGGCTTGACGCGCCGCGGGCCACCCGAATCATGCATCATGGCCAGATCGACACGGCAGGTGACGATCTCGCCCGGCGTGACATGCGCGCGGCCGGATGCGCGGGCCAGCAGTTTCTGGGCGAGCGTCTGGGGCGTGGCCGCTGCGACGGCCTGTGCGGACACCTGCGCCATCATTCCACCCGTGTGCCCGATGCCTGGATCACCTTGGCCCAGTGCTGGATATCGCTGCGGACAAACTGCGCGAACGCCTGCGGCGTCATGCTCACCGCGCTGGCGGCCTCGGCTTCCATGCGCTGCTTGTACGCGGGATCCTCCACCGCGATCTTCACCGCCCGATACAGCTGGTCAGTGGTGGCCTGCGGCAGCTTGGCCGGCCCAAACAGCCCGAACCATGCCGACGACTCGAATCCCTTCACGGTGCTGCCGATGGTGGGCACGCCCTGGAGCTGCGGCAGCGGCTGCCTGCTGCTGACGCCGAGTATCTTGAGCGCGCCGGACTTCGCATGCGGCAGCACATTGACGGTACTGGCAAACATCAGGTCCACGGTGCCGGCCAGCAGGTCGGTCAGAGCGGGATTGGTGCCCTTGTAGGGAATGTTCAGGATATCGGTGCCAGTCTGCAGTTTGAACTGCTCGCTGGCCAGATGCAGCGATGACCCCTGCGCGCCGATGGCAAAGCTCAGCTTGCCGGGGTTGCGCTTCGCATAATCGATCAGGCCGGCAGTGTTGTCGAACGGCGCGTTCTTGCGCGCCACCAGCACGCTGGGCACCCGCGCGACCATCGAGATCGGCGTGAAGTCCCTGACCGCATCGAACGGCAGATTCTTGTAGAGCGAGGCGTTGATGGTATGGCCAGTAAAGCTCATCAGCAGCGTGGTGCCGTCCGGCGTGCTGCGCGCAACATACTGCGCGGCGATATTGCCGCCAGCACCGGGCTTGTTGTCCACCACCACGCTGCGTTGCAGCGTCTCGCCCATCGAACGGGCAATCAGGCGCGCCAGCGCGTCGGTAGTGCCACCGGCCGGGCTGCCGACTACGATCGTGATTGGCTTGTCGGTTGCAGCGTGCACTGCCGGGGCCATCGAGGCCAGGACGGTCAGCGCGGCACTGGCCAGGAATTGTCTCTTGCTGAAAGGCATGTCGGTCTCCACCGCTGTTCTAGCAACTTCGGTGAAGTGGACTCTATGCCCGGCGCCAGCCGCGTTCAATGGAACCGCGTGGTCCTATCCAAGGTACCACTTATGGTGAGTGCCAGAGCAACTGCGACCGCCCGGTCGCCACACCGGCCATCTCAACGATCGTTCCCCCTCTTTAGTAGGTCCCATTCTCGGGATTCCATATTTGCTGCCGGACCGGCAGCAACCTATGATGGATCTCAAAAATGTTGCCGCCCGCATCAGGCCAGTTTTTCTGTCATTCAGGCCGCACGCGGAGAAAGGTTTCCGGGTACTGGGGGTCAAATGAACAACGAAGGCTACAGGCGGTGGCGCCGCCGCTGGTTGCGCCTGCATTCGCGATTTCTGCTGGCTAGCGCGCTGACGTTGGCGGAAGTCGAGCTGGACACGTATCTAAAAGAAAAACGTACGACATACCGCGACTTTGGGGACTTCACTGAGAATGAGATTGACTTCATTTTTCAGCGAGTCTGTCGAGGCATCCAACGGTGGCCCGCCCCTCATATCGCGTCCCAGGAGTGCGTGCGCCGGGCACGCAAGCGGATTCAGGAACTGGGCAGGCGTCTGACGAATGAAGCGACTTGGCAAAACGACTCCACGTTGTAGTGCACCGCGTCGTACGGACACTTGCCTCAACCCTGCCCGGAATGAGAAGCCAGCCTCAGCGCCTATACTGAACAGCATCGGCTGGCACGAGCCCCCGTGCAGCCACGGCTTCGGATCCCGACATTTCGACGAGAAGCAGCCTTTCCTCTCCGACCGACGACCGGCAGGCCAGCATCCCCGCACGGCTTGACCGCCTGCCATGGTCGCGTTGGCACTGGCGCGTGGTGCTCGCGCTGGGCATCGCCTGGGTGCTCGACGGCCTCGAGGTCACGCTGGTCGGCTCGGTCGGCGCCGTGCTGGAGCGCCGCGACACGCTGGCGCTTACCGCGACCGAGGTCGGCTGGACGGGTTCGTTTTATGTTGGCGGCGCCGTGCTCGGCGCGCTGTTGTTCGGCCGCATGGCCGACCGGCTCGGCCGCAAGCGGCTGTTCCTTGTCACGCTGCTGGTCTACATGGCCGCCACGCTAGCGACGGCGTTTTCAACAGGCTTCGCCATGTTCGCGGTGTGCCGGTTCTTTACCGGCCTTGGCATTGGCGGCGAATATGCCGCCATCAATTCCGCCATCGACGAACTCATTCCCGCGCGTGTGCGCGGCCGCGTGAACCTGGCGATCAACGGCAGCTTCTGGGTCGGCGCCGCGCTCGGAGCCGGGCTGAGCCTGCTGCTGCTCGACCCGCGCGTGCTGGGTCCCGTGTGGGGCTGGCGCGCATGTTTCGCACTGGGCGCGGTGCTGGCCGTTGCCATCATGCTGGTGCGCCGGCATGTGCCGGAAAGCCCGCGCTGGCTGGCCATGCACGGCCGCATCGGCGAAGCGGAACACGTGATTGCGGACATCGAGGCGCAGGTCTTCCCCACAGTGCGGATGCGCGCGGGCTCGCCGGCCGCAGCATCGCACATTCACGTCCCGACGCCACCGCCGTCCATACGCGATGTGCTGCGCCTGCTGGTGCTGCGCTATCGGCAGCGCAGCCTGATTACGCTGGCCCTCATGCTGGCGCAGGCCTTCTTCTACAACGCGATCTTTTTCTCCTACGCACTCGTGCTGACACGCTTCTACGGCGTGCCGGATGGCCGTGTCGCGCTTTACCTGTTCCCGTTCGCGCTGGGCAATGCAGTGGGGCCGCTGGTCCTCGGCCCTTTGTTCGACGAGGTCGGCCGGCGCCGCATGATTGCGGCCACTTACGTGCTGTCTGGCCTCGGCCTGGCCGCCACCGGGTGGGCGTTCACGCAAGGCTGGCTCGACGCTGCCACGCAGGCGCTGTGCTGGTCCGCCGTGTTCTTCCTGGCTTCGGCCGCCGCCAGCTCGGCGTACCTGACCGCCAGCGAGGTCTTTCCTCTCGAAATGCGCGCGCTTGCGATCTCGGTCTTCTATGCGGTGGGCACCGGCACCGGCGGCTTCATCGCACCCGTGCTGCTTGGCACTTTGATCGAACGCGGCAGCCGTGAAGCGGTCGCGGCCGGCTACGGGCTCGGCGCCGCACTGGTCATTGCGGCCGGCCTGCTGGCATTGCGCTACGGGATCGATGCCGAGCGGCGCCCGCTCGAGGAGATTGCCCCGCCATTGGCAAGCGGCCGACACGAAGAAACTGGTTGACGGAAATCGGCAGATACTCATACCGCGCCTTTAAAAGTAACAACCATGCAGCTTTTGTTTAATTCACGCGGTAATATACAAAAGGCGTCTATTCATATAGACGAATTCCCCGAATCTAACGACCCAAATATTCAACAATGAGAATCACGCTCGATGCGCTGCAGGTAGTCGAGTCCATTGCGCGCTGTGGCACGTTCGCACTTGCCGGCAAGGAACTGCACAAGGCGCCGTCGTCGCTGAGCTATGTCGTGCAGAAACTCGAAAGCGACCTGGGCATCACGGTGTTCGATCGCAGCGCGCACCGCGTGCGCCTGACGCTGGCAGGCGAGGTCCTGCTGGACGAAGGGCGCCGTTTGCTGCGCGCCGCGAACGACCTCGAAGAACGCGTCAGGCGCGCCGAGGCCGGCTGGGAGGCCGAACTAAAGATTGCGACCGACGCGCTGGTTCCGTTTGACGCCATCCTGCCGTTCATCTCGGCATTCCAGGCGGAAAACAGCTATACGCGCCTGCTGTTCTCGCAGGAATTGCCGGGCAACAACTGGTTGGCGCTAGCCACCAACAGCGTTGACCTGTTGATTGGCGCGGTCGGAGATCCCCCCGCGGTGCAGGGGCTGTTCACGGTGCCCGCCGGCACCGCGAGGTCGATCTTTGTCGTCGCGCCGGGGCACCCGCTCGCGGCAGTGGAGGAGCCCATCGACTGCACCGTGCTGTGGCAACACCAGTTCGTGGAAGTCTGGCTGCCGCAGGACAGTGCGCCCGATCCGCTCCACACGCTGGTGGAAGGCCAGCGACACATCAGCGTGCCCACACTCGATGCGAAAGTGTCCGTGCTCTTGTCCGGCCTTGCATGCGGCTATCTGCCGGTGTGCGCCGCGCAGCCGCATATCGACAAAGGGCGGCTCGTCGTGCGGCGGCTGGGCGAGGAGCGCCCGCCACAAACCTTTCATATCGCCTGGCGCAGCAACGATCCCGGCAGGGCGATCGGCTGGTGGATCGAGCGCAAGGAGGCGCTCGCCAACGCCCTGCGCCAAAGCCTTGGGCTTCAGGCGCCAGCCTGACTGGCGAAGGCGCGCAGACTGGCCCGGCGACAAGACCGGAACAAGACGGGAAAGCGCGCACCGCCGTCGCCAGCGGCCGCTAGGCCCTCTCCCGCAGGTCGTACCAGGCCACCAGCAGGAATCCCCCCACCAGGCCGAGGTGCTCGAAGAAGGCGTTCTCCATCATGAAACGGGCATCGCCGGAGACTTCCCAGAAGCGGTTCGCCAGGAACGTCGCCATCAGCGTGAAAGCCGCCAGGCCAAGCGCACCGAGCCAGCGGTAGAAGCCGGCCAGGATCATCGCCGAGGCGCCGAGTTCGAGCGCAATGGTCGCCGCCGCGAGCGGCCCGGCCGGCGCAAGACCGAAATGGTGCATCTCGGCCATGGCCGCGGGGAAGTCCAGCGCCTTGTTCAGCCCGCCCTGCAGGTAGGCCGCGCACAGGCCCAGCAGTGCCACCCAGCGCACCACCGGTGTCGCGAAGCGGGCCACGCGGGTTTCCGCCGCCGGCGGAGTCAGACTGCCATGCTCGATCATTGCTTGCTCTCTCGAAGATAGTGATGTGCCGCGCCGCAACGCTGCTGCAAGGCCGGCGAAGCGAAGTCATGTTAGTGCATGATCGTTCGAATAAAGAAGTTAACTCACGTTTTTATTTTTTTCATCGACATCGTCCTACCGCTGTCGCTTTAGGGTATCCAAGAATGCTATGGGCCTGAATAACGGATTCCTCCCCAGACTCATCCACTTATTCGAATAGTCTGTTCGAAATAATCCGTTATGCCGGTCAGAATCGCCTCGTTATACTTTCGCAGCGCTCCCGGCATTGCCGGCAAGTGCCCAATGACATGCTTTCCCACGCAGTTGGCGCTGCGGCCATCGCCGCATGATAATTTGTCCCCCGCCGCCATGCCGTCGCGCCCCATGCGACAGCGAAGGTGTGGCGTCTTTCCCGCCCCAAGGAGAAAACCGTGAGCAATCCGAAGCTAGAAGTCCTGACTCCGCAGAATTGCCAACTGATCTTCATCGACCATCAGCCGCAGATGGCATTCGGTGTCCAGTCTATCGACCGCCAAGTCCTGAAGAACAATGTGATCGGGCTCGCCAAGGCCGCGAAGATCTTCAATATCCCGACCACGATCACCACCGTGGAAACCGAAAGCTTCTCGGGCTTTACGTATCCCGAATTGCTCGACGTGTTTCCGAGCCACAAGCTGCTGGAACGCACGTCGATGAATTCCTGGGACGACCAGAAGGTGCGCGACGCGCTGGCTGCTGCGGGCCGCAAGAAGGTCGTGGTGTCGGGGCTGTGGACGGAAGTCTGCAACAACACGTTCGCGCTCAGCGCGATGCACGACGCCGACTACGAGATCTACATGGTGGCCGATGCGTCCGGCGGCACGTCCAAAGAGGCGCATGACTATGCCATGCACCGCATGATCCAGGCCGGCGTGGTGCCCGTGACCTGGCAGCAGGTGCTGCTTGAATGGCAGCGCGACTGGGCCCACCGCGATACCTATGATGCGGTCATGGCGCTTGTCAAGGAGCATTCGGGCGCCTATGGCATGGGCGTCGACTACGCGTACACGATGGTGCACAAGGCGAAGCAGCGTACGTCAACGCAGCACGAGGCCATTCCGGCAGTCCCGGCACGCTGAGCTCACTGACACATTGACGTGAGTGGATCGCGGGCGCAGCGGCAACCGCCGCCGCGCCCGCCATAAGCCGTCACCTTGCCATGCCAACGCCTACAGGAGTTTCGCCATGAATGCTTCGACCGCCCCGGACCTGATTCTCGTCAACGGCAAGTTCACCACGCTGGACCGGGCCAATCCGCAAGCCGAAGCAGTCGCCATTCGCGATGGCCGGTTTGCCGCCGTCGGCACGAAGCAGGACATCATGCAGACCGCCGCCAGCAGCACGCGCGTGATCGATCTTGGTGGCCGCCGTGCTATTCCGGGACTCATCGACAGCCACATGCACATCATCCGTGGCGGCCTGAACTACAACATGGAACTGCGCTGGGACGGCGTGCGCTCGCTGGCCGATGCCATGCGCATGCTGCGCGACCAGGTTGCGCGCACGCCCGCCCCGCAGTGGGTGCGCGTGGTCGGCGGCTTCACCGAACACCAGTTCGTGGAGAAACGCCTGCCAACCATCGAGGAACTCAATGCGGCGGCGCCCGACACGCCCGTGTTCATCCTGCATCTGTATGACCGCGCAATCCTGAACGGCGCTGCATTGCGCGCGGTCGGCTACACGAAAGACACGCCAAACCCGCCCGGGGGTGAAATCATTCGTGACGCAAGCGGCAACCCCACTGGCCTGCTGCTGGCCAAGCCCAATGCCACCATCCTCTACGCCACGCTGGCCAAGGGGCCGAAACTGCCGCCCGAGTACCAGAAGAATTCGACACGGCACTTCATGCGCGAGGTGAACCGGCTGGGCGTGACGGGCGTGATCGATGCGGGTGGCGGCTACCAGAACTACCCCGAGGACTACAGCATCATCGAAGAACTGCACAGGGAAGGCCAGCTCACGGTGCGGCTCGCGTACAACCTGTTCACGCAGAAGCCGAAGGAAGAACTGAGCGACTTCCGCAATTGGGCCGGGAAGGTCAAGCCCGGCCAGGGCGACGATCTGTACCGGCATAACGGCGCCGGCGAGATGCTGGTCTATACGGCCGCCGACTTCGAGGACTTCCGCGTCGAACGGCCCGAGATGCCGCCGTCGATGGAAGGCGACCTGGAGCCTGTGATCCGGCTGCTGGTCGAGAACCGCTGGCCGTGGCGCCTGCATGCGACCTACGACGAGACGATTTCGCGCGCGCTCGATGTGTATGAAAAGGTCGCGCGAGACATGCCATTCGACGGCCTGCACTGGTTCTTCGACCACGCCGAGACCATCAGCGACCGCAATATCGACCGCATCGCGGCGCTTGGCGGTGGCATCGCGGTGCAACACCGCATGGCCTACCAGGGCGAGTATTTCGTCGAACGCTATGGCGCAAGATCGGCCGAACGCACCCCGCCGATCCGGAAGATGCTCGAGCGCGGCGTCAAGGTCGGTGCGGGCACCGACGCCACGCGCGTCGCGTCCTACAACCCGTGGGTGTCGCTGTACTGGCTCACTACCGGCAAGACGGTGGGCGGCATGTCGATGTATCCGCAGGCCAACCTGCTCGACCGCGAGACCGCGCTGCGGCTGTGGACCGAAGCGAATACGTGGTTTTCGAACGAGGAAGGCAAGAAGGGCATGATGGCGGTCGGACAGCTTGCAGACCTGGCGGTGCTGTCAAACGATTACTTCGCGGTCCCCGGCGACGAGATTCAGGACATCACCTCGGTCATGACCGTGCTCGGTGGCAAGGTGGTCTACGGCGACGGTGAATTCGGCAAGCATGCGCCCGAGCTGCCGCCGCCGATGCCGGACTGGTCGCCGGCCCGTCACGGCAGCCGCTACCAGCCGCGGCCACAGGCACAGGCCCGCGCGATGGCGAACACCGCTTGCGGTTGCGCCAGCGCCTGCGGCGTGCACGGCCACGCGCACGCGGACGCGTGGGCGGCAAGCCTGCCCGTTTCCGATGAGCGCTCGTTCTGGGGCGCAATGGGCTGCTCGTGCTGGGCGTTCTGATGTCGCGCCGCACCGGAGCGCCATGATGGCGCGCCACCAACCAACCGGAGTCCGACCATGAAGGTCTATATCGTCTCGCTCGCCGCCGGGATTCTCGTCGGCATCATTTATGCGCTGCTGCAGGTACGGTCGCCCGCACCACCGGCCATCGCGCTGATCGGGCTGCTCGGCATGCTGATCGGCGAACAGGTCGTGCCCACGGTGAAGCGGGTCGTCGCGGGCGAACCTGTGACCGCGGCCTGGTTCCGCAGCGAGTGCGTGCCCAAGATTACCGGCGCGCCACCGAAGGCGGATGGCACGACCGAGCCACCGGTCACGCTGGCTGCGCGCGGCAAGGAAAGCGGGCAATGATCCGGGGATACAAGAGCGGTCAATCCCGGTCGGCATGTGCCAGCACGTGTACCGCGCGGCTTGTGCTGCCGCCGGGACCGCAGTGAGCACCGCACCGCGCCCCGATCTTGCCGCGTCGGCACCGGGCCCCGCCACGGGTTGCATCCTCGCGTTTATCGCCGGCTATGTCGATGTCGTCGGGTTCGTCTCGCTGTTCGGGCTGTTCACAGCGCATGTGACAGGCAACTTCATCATGATCGGCGTCGATGTCACGGGCAACGAGGCAGGCCTGCTCGCCAAGCTGCTCGCGCTGCCCGCCTTTGTGCTGGCCGTCGCGGCGACCCGGGTCGCCGAAGTGCGGCTCGGCAAGTCCGGCCGCTCGCCGGTCGCCCCGCTGCTGCTGACCGAAGCCGTGCTGCTCCTGTTGTTCATGGCCGCGAGCCTGCATGCCGCGCCCGTCACCGATCCGTCGGCGCCGGCCGCGCTCGTGGCCGGCATGCTTGCCGTCATGGCCATGGGTATCCAGAACGCGCTGTCACGGACATCGCTGCTCGAGCTGGGACCGACGACGATCATGACCGGCAACACGACGCAGATCGTGATCGACCTTGTTGATCTTCCATCCGCATCGGGCGCGCAACGCGAAGCGATCCGGCGGCGGCTGCGCAAGATGGGCCCGGCCCTGGCCGCGTTCGCGTTGGGCGCGATCCTCGGGGCAGTCGGCTATGCCACATTGTCCGTGTGGTGCGTGCTGCTGCCGGCCGTGCTGCTCGTCGCCATCGGCATTCCGGCCTGGCGCCACGGCCAGCCGTCAGCGGCAAGCTGAATGCCGTGAAGGCGCAGGAACATCGCCCCGCCATCCTCTTCGGCGCATTCGACCGCCATAACTTCGGCGATCTGCTGCTCGCACACATCGCCGCACACGTAATGAAAGGCCGTGCGCTGCACTATGGCGGCCTGGCGGATCGCGACCTGTCGGCGTACGGCGGCCACAAGGTACGGGCGCTGGCGCGGGTGGCCGAAAGCCTGGGCGACACGCCCGTTGACATCTTTCATGTGGGTGGAGAGATCCTGACGTGCAGCGCGTGGGAAGCCGCGGTGATGCTGCTGCCCCCGAACGAGGCGCAGGCGGTGGTCGCGCGGCTCGATGCGCAGCCGGCACAACGCGCCGCCTGGGCGAGCGCACAGCTCGGGCTGCGCGACTTCGCCCCGTACTTGTTGCCCGATGGCCTGTTTGCCAACGTCGCCAGCGTGCGCTACCACGCCGTGGGCGGCCTCGACCTTGACCGGCTCGAGCCAGCCATGCGTGCCGAAGTGGTAGCCAAGCTGAAGGCCGCCACTTCCATCAGCGTACGCGACCTGCAGACCCGCACCATGCTGGAAGCCGCGGGCGTCAGTTGCCATCTCGCGCCCGATCCGGCGGTGATGGTCGCCGATATGTTTGCACCGCGCATCCGGGAGCACGCCCGGCAAGGCGAGCTGGCCCGCGTGATGTCCACATTCCCGCGCGGATACCTGGCCGTGCAGTGCAGCGCTGATTTCGGCGATGACGAGACGCTGGCCGCACTCGCACGGCAGCTCGAACAGATGGCCACGAACTGGGATCTGGGCATCGTGCTGTTCCGCGCGGGCGCCGCGCCATGGCATGACGACCTGGACGTCTACCGGCGCCTGGCGGCGCTCATGGGTAGCGTGCCGGTGCGCGTGTTTGGCTCGCTCAACCTGTGGGATATCTGCGCGCTGGTCGCCCATAGCCGCGGCTACGCGGGCAGCAGCCTGCACGGCAGCATCGTCGCGAGCGCGTTTGCGCTGCCGCGCGTGGGCCTGCTGCGTCCCGGGCAATCGCTCGGGTCCAGCAAGCAAGCCGCGTTTGCCGGGACGTGGGGATCGGCCGGCGCGCCTGCGGCAGTGCCGCCGTCGGCCCTTGCGTTGGGCATGGCCGAGGCCATGAGCACTAGCCAGACAGAGCGCGACGCTTTCGCGCGGGAACTGGTCGAGGCGTTCGTGGGAAGCGCCTAGCGTCAGACACGCTCGACGCGCACGAAGAACTCCACGCCTTCGTCGACGCCTTCCATCGACTGGCCGAACGTGATCCAGCCGTGGCTGCGCAGCATTACGTCGTCGCGGCGCAGGATGAAGCTCTCTTCGCCGTCGATGGTGACGTGCGTGCCGTTCGAACTCCGGTCGACCAGCACGTAGCGCCCGGCGCGCGACTCCACGGTGGCCTGGAACCGCGAGGCGCGCCGGTCCGCCACCACGATCGTCATGGTGCTGTCACGGCCAATGGTGACAGGCGCGGAGGCGAGATTCATTTCCACGAGCGCCGAGCGGTAGCGCAACGTGAGAAACACCGAACACGCGGTACGCGGGCTTTCGGTGTCGATCAGCGTCAGGTCGGTCGCCTGTTGCCAGATCGCCTCGAACAGTTCGACCGCCTGCTCCCTGCCGCGTACCTGGATCGGGTACAGGTAGCGCGTCGTCCGGCGCAGCCAGTCAGGCAGGCCGCCGACGGACTCCGCGCTGGTGATGATCTGGCCGCGCGATGCCAGCTTGGACAGCCGCGCCGCGAGATTCACGGTATCGCCGAACACATCGCCTGAGATATCAGATAGTACCGGCCCGTGATGAAAGCCGATATGGATCGACATCGGCACACCGGCCACCGGCGGCAGTTCGGCCACCGCGTGCTGCATATCGAGCGCGGCCTGCAGTGCGCGTTCCGCCGCCGGGAACACCACCATGATCTCGTCGCCGATGGTCTTGACGATGCGCCCGCCGCAATCCTGCGAGCAGGACCGCATGACGCCGAGGCATCGCGCGACCGCGGCCATCGCCGCTGCGTTGCCGGCCACTTCGTACAGCCGCGTGCTACCGCTGAGGTCGGCGAACATTACCGACCCTTGCGACGCCTCGTTAAGCGGTTCTCGGTCCATATGCACGCCGGCCCGCCTCGGTTCCGACGGGCCACGTCCTCATTGCAGTCACGCGATCGCGCAATGCTGGAATTCTGGCACCGCGACCGGCGATCCTCAACCCGAATGGCAAACGATGGGAGCGGGGGCAAACACGGTGGCGGTCTCCGGCCCCTAGCTCAATCCATCCAGCACCCAGTGCTGCCCATGCACCATGGCCGCCGCATCGGATGCCAGCATGGATACCATCCGTGCAGCCGCTCCCGTCGACACCCACACTGAAGGATCCGTCCCCGGCATGTCCCGCCGGTTGGCCGGCGTATCGAGCACTCCTGGCGCAATGCTGTTGACGTTCACGCCGCCGGCGCGTACCTCGCGCGACAGGCTTTCAACGAGCCGCTGCAGCGCGCTCTTCGACGCGCAGTACGCGCCCATCGAAGCCACGCCCGCCGCCGCACTGCGTGCCGTGACGGCCACGACCTTGCCGCTGCCCCGCGCGAGCATGGCGGGAATGAACGGGCGCGTTACGGCGATGAATGACCACGCGTTCAGGTCCATCATGTGCATCCATGACTCGCGGCTGATGGCGTGCGTGGCCTCGCCCATCTCGAAGCCGCCGGCCACATGGACCACGACGTCCACGGCACCGAAGGTATCCAGTATCTCCGCACCGACGCGGGACATGCCGGTATCCGAGGTGACATCGGCCTCGCGCAGCAACATGCCGCCGTCCGCATCGGGATGGGCGAAGACGCTTTGCAGGTGCTGGAGGTCACGGTCGATCAGGGCCAGCCGGCAGCCCTCCCCGGCAAAGCGGCTGGCTACTGCGCGGCCCAAGGCGCCGGCGGCGCCGGTGATCACGACATGACGAATGGCGGCTTCCATCTTCGGGCTCCCGTAGCGAAGGACTGCCTTCACCATAGTCGGGCGGCACGCAAAGGGAAATGCGGATGTCGGCTGAACTGTACAGAGCGGAATCCTTGCGCCCGTCTATGGCGCACGGCCCGTACATGCGCCAAGATGCGGCTGCATCACCCGCTGCTGCCTCACCCATTCAGGATCCCCAATTGCCTCTTACCCGCTTGCGGCAAAGCGCCACCCTTCTCGCCGTCGTGGCGCTGACCGGCTCGATGGCCTCCCTGTGCATCGGCACCTCGTTCGCCAAGTCGCTGTTTGCGGCGCTGGGTGCGCAGGGCACGACCGCATTGCGCGTGAGCTTTTCGGCATTGATCCTGCTCGCGGTGTGGCGACCGTGGCGGATGCCGCTGTCCGGCGCCAATGCCAGGGCCATTGCGCTCTATGGTGCCGCGCTCGGCGCCACCAACCTGCTGTTCTATATGTCGCTGCGCACCATTCCGCTGGGGCTGGCGATTGCGATCGAATTCACCGGACCGCTCACCGTGGCGGTGCTGTCGTCGCGGCGTGCCATCGATTTCCTGTGGATCGCGTTCGCGGTCACCGGGCTGCTGTTGCTGCTGCCGCTGGGCGAAGCGTCCACGCATCTGGATCCGGTCGGCATGGGCTTCGCGCTCGCGGCGGGGGTTGGCTGGGCGCTCTACATCATCTTCGGCCAGCGCGCGGGCAATGCCCACGGCGGCCAGGCCACATCGCTCGGTCTGACCATGGCGGCGCTGGTCGTGCTGCCGTTCGGCCTGGCCCACGCCGGCACGGCCATGTTCAGCCCGCCGCTGCTGCTCGCGGGGCTGGCCGTGGGCGTGTTGTCCAGCGCGATTCCCTATTCACTTGAAATGGTCGCGCTCAAGCGCCTGCCGCGACGGACGTTCGGCATCCTGCTCAGCATGGAGCCCGCCATGGGCGCGCTGGCCGGGCTGGCGTTCCTGCATGAGCAACTCAGCATGATCCAGTGGCTAGCAATTGCCAGCATCATCGTGGCCTCGATCGGTTGCACGGCTACCGCGCGGGGCAAGGCGGCGGCCTGAATTCTCGCCGTGAATGCGGCGCAGCAAACCCGCCGCGATGGCGGCCAGTTCATGGTTTTCCCTTTGCCTGCCGCGCTTGACTGAACCTGGGCCGGGCTTCAGATTGGACCGCGCAGTACAACTCTGGCGTCCAACACAGGAGACAGGAAGCATGCGAACCATCAAGGTGGCACTGGCAGCATTCAGCCTCATGGCCGGCCTCTGTTCGATTGCCGCGGCCCAGACGTGGCCCGGCAAGCCGATCACCATGGTCTTGCCGTTCCCCGCCGGCGGCTCCGCCGATGTCGTCGGCCGGGCGATGGCCGACGAAATGGGCAAACGCCTGGGCCAGCCCGTGGTCGTGGAGAACCGTGCCGGCGCCAGCGGCATCGTGGGCGCGAGCTATGTCGCCAAGGCGCCTGCCGATGGCTACACCATGATGTTCACCACCACGCTGCCCATCATGACCAACCAGTTCGTGTACGCGAAGCTCCCCTACGATCCGCGCAAGGACTTCGCGCTGATCTCCCAGGTCGCGACCGGCCAGCTCGTGTTGGCGGTCCACCCGTCGGTGCAGGCGAAAAGCGTGAAGGAATTCGTCGCGTGGGCCCAGCAGAACAAGGGCAAGGTCAACTACGGCTCATGGGGCGTCGGCTCGGCCGCGCACCTGATGGGCGCCTTCCTGAGCAACAGCCGCGGCATGGACATGAGCCATATCGCCTACAAGGGCGAGGCGCCCATGCTGCAGGACCTGATCGGCGGACAGGTGCAGATGGCAATCGGCTCGTATATGTCGATCAAGCCGTATCTGGAGTCCGGCAAGCTGCGCGCGCTGGCGGTGACCGGCGACAAGCGGATCGGCACCATCGCGGACGTCCCGACGTTCGAGCAGGCCGGGCTCAGCGAACCGGAGTTCCGGCCGGTCGGCTGGCTGGTGCTGGTGGCGCCGGCAGCCACGCCGGCACCGGTGCTCGCCCGGCTGGAGAAGGAGGCCATCGCCGCAGCGAATACCACGGCCGTCAAGGCGCGTTTGCAGGTGGCCGGGCTGGAAGCCATGGGCACCACGTCGGCCCGCTTCCGCGAGGATTACCAGTCGGCCATGCCGGTGCTGGAACGCGTGGTGAAGGCGTCGGGCGCGCGCGTCGAATAGTCTTGCGCGCCCCGCTTAGCGGGCAGCGAACCAGCCGGCGGGCAGGCTTGCGGTGGCGTCCGCATCGGCTGCCCCGAACGCAAGCGTGGCCTCGTGCAGGAAGCTGTCTTCGGGATTGCGGCGGCAGCTGAAGCCCAGTCCGCGAAGGATGGCAAGCATGCGGCGGTTCTCGCTGAGCACATCACCGCGCAGGCGGCGCACACCGGCCGCTTGCGCAAGTTGCTGCAATTTGGTGATGAGCCGGCGGCCAAGACCCTGGCCTTGCCAGTCATCGGCCACCACCACGGCAAATTCGGCGGTATCCCGGTCCGTCACGACGAACTGGCCGTTGGCCACCACTTCCGCGCCGCCATCCACGGTCGGCACGGTCACGACCAGCGCAGCCCCTTCGGCGCCTGGCCTGACCAACCCTTCGATGATGGAGTCCGCGACCCGGCCGCCTGTCAGGAAGCGGAAATAGCGGCTGTCGCGCGACAAGCCTTCCACCAGTTCACGTACCGCGGCTTCATCGTCTGCGCCCGCCTGCCGCAACGTTGCCTGTGCGCCGCGCCGGAGCGCCCATTGCTCGTTGCCCCCTTGTACCGACGTACGTGCTTGCAGGCCTTGCCTTATCTCAACCATGACCGCCACCTGACTTCAATATTTGTAGCCAGAGTATAGGCGAACCCCTGACTTTTGCAAATGAAGTCAGCATGCTATGCTCAGTGCATCATGAAAGCCACGTCCACCGTCCTTAGTGACTGCTCGATCGCCGCCACCCTCTCGCTGATCGGCGAGAAGTGGACGATCCTGATCCTGCGCGACATCTTCCACGGCGTGACCCGGTTTGATGACTTCCTGCGCCGGCTTGAATGTTCGCCGGCCGTGCTGTCAGCCCGGCTGAAGACGCTGACCGAGGCCGGCTTGCTGCGCCGCGTCGGCTACAAGGAACCTGGCGAGCGCGAGCGCTTCGAGTACCGTCCGACGCGCGCGGCCGTCGAACTACTGCCCGTGCTGGTCGGGCTGATGCAATGGGGTGACCGCCACCTTGCCGCCGGTGGCACCGGCCCGGTGGAGATCCGCTCGCGCCAGAATGGCCAGCGGGTCAGCGTGGCGCTGGTCGATGAAGATGGCCAGGCCGTGTCGCCCTCCGACATGGCCGTCATACCGCTGGCGACGCCAGGCGCGCCACAAGACTGATTCCCTGGCTGGCACCGCGGCGATACATTGCATCGCACCATGACTGTGCCGCGCCGGCCGACGCGCCCCATCAACGCGCACGGGCCAGAACCATATCGGTCCCTTTTGCCGCGAAATATCGCTCTCACCGTCACATCACCCCTGGCACAGCACTTGCGTAAATGACGTGGGCGGATCAACGGCGATCCAACCACCCATCAATGCGGCGGCTATGCCATGTAGCCGCTGTCAGGACAACGGCGTCCCCTGATCTGGTCAATGACCGGATTGCGGGACGCCTTTTGTTTTCTCGGAGCAAGCGACGATGAACGGCAAAGCCACCCGCATCCAGTTGTTGAGTCTGCGAAGCCCGCAGATGCGTGCCTTCCACCTGACGTGGATGGCGTTCTTCGTGTGTTTCTTTGCATGGTTCGCGTGCGCGCCGCTGATGCCGGTGATCAAGGGCGAATTCGGCCTCACGCCGGCGCAGATCGCCAATATCAATATCGCCGCGGTGGCAGTGACCATTCTCGTGCGGCTGGTGATCGGCCCGATGTGCGACCGCTTCGGCCCGCGCAAGACCTACACCGGCTTGCTGGTGCTGGGCGCGCTGCCCGTGATCGGCGTGGCGTTCGCGCAGAGCTACGAAACGTTCCTCGCGTTTCGCCTGCTGATTGGCGCCGTCGGTGCGAGCTTCGTCATCACGCAGTACCACACCTCGGTCATGTTCGCGCCCAACGTCGTTGGCACCGCCAACGCGGCAGCGGCAGGCTGGGGCAATGCCGGCGGCGGCGCCGCGCAGGCGCTGATGCCGCTGCTGCTGGGCGCGGTGCTGATGCTTGGCGTGGACCATGCAATGGGCTGGCGCGTGGCGCTGCTGGTGCCGGGCGTGCTGATGCTGGTCATGGCCGTCGTCTACTGGTGCTTCACGCAGGACTGCCCCGAAGGCAATTACTCCGACATGCGCGCCCGCGGCCAGGCCATCACTGGCAAGGATGGCGGCAAGGGCGGCGGCTGGGCCAGCTTCCGCGCCGCCAGCGCCAACTATCGCGTGTGGCTGCTGTTCGTCACCTACGGTGCGTGCTTCGGCGTGGAGATCTTCATCCACAACATCGCCGCCACGTTCTACGTGGACCACTTCGGCCTGAGCCTGAAGGCCGCGGGCCTGGCCGCTGGCAGCTTCGGCCTGCTGGCGCTGTTCGCCCGTGCCCTCGGCGGCTGGCTGTCAGACAAGGCGGCGCGCCGCCGCGGCCTCGATGCACGCTCGACGCTGCTGTTCGTGCTGATCCTCGGCGAAGGCCTGGGCCTGCTCTGGTTCGCGCAGGCCGGCAACGTCGTGATGGCCGTGACTGCCATGCTGCTGTTCGGCCTGTTCACGCACATGGCCTGCGGCGCTACGTATGCGCTGGTTCCTTTTATCGACCGCAAGGCGCTCGGCGGCGTGGCCGGCATCATCGGCGCCGGCGGCAACGTGGGTGCGGTGGCCGCCGGCTTCCTGCTCAAGGGCCTGGGCGACCTGCAGCAAACGCTCACCGTGCTTGGAGTGCTCGCGTCCCTGGCCGCGTTGTGCGCGATCGCCATCCGCTTCAGCGCCGAGCACAAGGCGCAGGAACAGGCGCTGTACGACAGCGCGCTGGCCAACTGAATAGCCCGCATCTCCACCACAACAGCATCCCGAGCAGCACAGACTGACTATCGGACAAGGAACGCATCATGAAACTGATCATCGTCGGCCACGGCATGGTGGGTCACAAATTCCTCGAATGCCTGGCGGAAGCCGGCGCGCAGAACCTGGATGTGACCGTGCTGTGCGAAGAACCGCGCCCCGCCTACGATCGCGTGCACCTGTCCGAGTTCTTCGCCGGCAAGTCGGCCGAAGACCTTTCGCTGGTACCGGCGGGCTTCTTCGAGCAGCACAACAACATCCTGCTGCGCCTGAACGCCCGTGCAGTGTCGATCGACCGCGCCGCGCGCACGGTCACCGTATCGACCGGCGAGACGCTGGCCTATGACAAGCTGATCCTCGCCACCGGCTCCTACCCCTTCGTGCCGCCGGTGCCGGGCAAGGAGCGCAAGGACTGCTTCGTCTACCGCACCATCGAAGACCTGGAAGCGATGCGGGAGTGCGGCGCGCGCTCGAAGCGCGGCGTGGTCATCGGCGGCGGGCTGCTGGGCCTGGAGTGCGCCAAGGCGCTGCGCGACATGGACCTGGAAACGCATGTGGTCGAATTCGCGCCGCGGCTAATGGCCGTGCAGGTGGATGAAGGCGGCGGCCGCATGCTGCGCCAGAAGATCGAAGGCCTGGGCGTGACCGCCCATACCGGCAAGAACACCGTTGAAATCATCGACGGCGCGGACGGCACCCATCGCATGGTGTTTGCCGATGGCACGCACCTCGACACCGACATGATCGTGTTTTCGGCTGGCATCCGTCCGCGCGATGAACTGGCGCGTGCCGCCGGCCTTGCCGTTGGCGAACGCGGCGGCATCACGGTGGACAACAACTGCCGCACCTCGGACCCCGATGTCTACGCGATAGGCGAGTGCGCGCTGTGGCAAGGCAAAATCTACGGCCTGGTGGCCCCGGGCTACGACATGGCCCGTGTCGCCGCGCGTCACCTGCGCGGTGAAGCCGCCGAATTCGCCGGCGCCGACATGAGCACCAAGCTCAAGCTGATGGGCGTGGATGTCGCCAGCATCGGCGATCCGCACGGCACAGTACCGGGCGCCCGGCTCTACCAGTTCAGCGACGACAGCAAGCAGGTCTACAAGAAGCTGGTGGTGTCCGACTGCGGCAAGTACCTGCTCGGGGGCGTGCTGATCGGCGACGCCAGCGAGTACGGCACGCTGCTGCAGATGATGCTGAACAAGATCGAGCTGCCCGAGTCGCCGGAATTCCTGATCCTGCCCGACAGCAGCGGCAAGGCCAAGCCAGCGCTCGGCGCCGACGCGCTGCCCGACACCGCGCAGATCTGCTCGTGCAACAACGTGTCGAAGGGCGAGATCTGCGCCGCGGTGTGCGACGGCGCCACCAGCATCGGCGCGATGAAGAGCTGCACCAAGGCCGGAACTGCCTGCGGCGGTTGCGTGCCGCTGGTCACGCAGATCATGAAGGCCGAGATGAAGAAGCAGGGCATGGCCGTCAACAACCATCTCTGCGAACACTTCCCGTACTCGCGCCAGGAACTCTATCACCTCGTGCGCGTGGGCAAGTTCAAGACCTTCGATGCGCTGCTGGAAGCGCACGGCAAGGGCCTGGGCTGCGACATCTGCAAGCCGACCGTCGGCAGCATCCTGGCCTCGTGCTGGAATGAGTTCGTGCTGAAGGAAGAGCACGCCGCGCTGCAGGACTCCAACGACTACTACCTCGCCAACATCCAGAAGGACGGCACCTACTCCGTGGTGCCTCGCATGCCGGGCGGTGAAGTCACGCCGGAAGGGCTGATCGCCGTGGGACAGGTGGCGAAGAAGTATGGCCTGTACACGAAGATCACCGGTGGCCAGCGTGTGGACCTGTTTGGTGCACGCGCTGAGGAGTTGCCCTATATCTGGGAAGAACTGATTGCCGCGGGCTTCGAATCAGGTCATGCCTATGGCAAGGCGCTGCGCACGGTGAAGTCGTGCGTCGGCTCCACGTGGTGCCGCTATGGCGTGGATGACTCGGTCGGCCTCGCCATCGAACTCGAGAACCGCTACAAGGGCCTGCGCGCGCCGCACAAGATCAAGTTCGGCGTATCGGGCTGCACGCGCGAATGCGCCGAGGCGCAGGGCAAGGACGTCGGTGTGATCGCCACCGAGAAGGGCTGGAACCTCTATGTGTGCGGCAACGGCGGCATGAAGCCCCGCCACGCCGAACTGCTGGCCGGCGACCTGGACCGCGACACGCTGATCCGCTACATCGACCGCTTCCTGATGTTCTACGTGCGCACCGCCGACCGCCTGCAACGCACCAGCGTGTGGCGCGACAACCTGGAAGGCGGCCTCGACTATCTGAAGGACGTCGTGCTCGACGACAAGCTCGGCATTGCCGCCGATCTGGAAGCCGAAATGCAGCACGTGGTCGATACCTACGAAGACGAGTGGAAGAAGGCAGTCACCGATCCCGAGACGCGCAAGCGCTTCCGCCACTTCGTCAACAGCGAACGCCGCGACGACAACCTTGTCTTCATCGAAGAGCGCGGACAGATTCGGCCGGCCACGCCGGAGGAACGGAACTTGCAACGTTCCCGCCTGAGCCACATTCCCGTAGTGGCCGTGCCCGCAAAAGCAGCCTGAATTCAGGTAAACGCAACGAAAGCGAAGGAGAACGTGATGAGCCATACCCACCATCCCGAAACCTGGACTGCGATCTGCACCTTGCGCGAGATCGTGCCCAATACTGGTGTCTGCGCGCTGGTCGACGACCAGCAGGTAGCCGTGTTCCGCATCGGCCGCGGCGAAGACGTGTACGCGATCGACAATTTCGATCCGAACTCGCAGGCAGCGGTGCTGTCGCGCGGCCTGGTGGGCAACATCGGCGAACGCCTGGTGGTGGCATCGCCTATCTACAAGCAGCACTTCGACCTGAGCACCGGCGAATGCCTGGAGGCACCGGAACACTCGGTCAACGCCTACCCGGCGCGCGTCTACGACGGCAAGGTATGGATCGCCGCCAATGTAACGCTGCGCGAAGCCGAAGAAGAACTCGCCGCCTGACACTGCAACCATGTTCCCGATGGAGACCGCGCGCATGACGCCATCCGCCCCCTCGCAGTCCCGCCCCCGGCTGGTCGTCGTCGGCAACGGCATGGCCGGCATGCGCACGGTCGAGGAACTGCTCAAGCTGGCCCCGGACCTGTACGACATCACCGTGTTCGGCGCGGAGCCGCACGGCAACTACAACCGCATCCTGCTGTCGCCGGTGCTGGCCGGCGAGAAGACCGTCGACGACATCATGCTCAATACGCGAGAGTGGTATGCGCAGAACGGCATCGAACTGCTGGCGGGCGACCCCGTGGTGGCGATCGATCGCCCGCGCCGCACGGTGCGTGCGCAGTCCGGGCGCGAGGTGCGCTATGACCGCCTGCTGCTCGCCACCGGCTCGAAGCCTTTCATCCTGCCGGTACCCGGCCACCAGCTCGACGGCGTGATCGCGTTTCGCGATATCCAGGACGTGGAAATCATGCTCGACGCCGCGCGTAACCACCGCCACGCGGTGGTGATCGGCGGCGGCCTGCTCGGGCTGGAGGCCGCCAACGGCCTGCTGCGCCAGGGCATGGATGTCACCGTCGTGCATCTGTGCGACAGCCTGATGGAACGCCAGCTCGACAAGCCCGCCGCCACGCTGCTCAAGGGCGCGCTCGAACGCAAGGGCCTGCGCTTCATGCTGGGCGCGCAGACCGCGGAGATTCTAGGCGATACGCGCGTGACCGGCGTGCGTTTCAAGGACGGCAACGAGATCCCGGCCGACCTGGTGGTGATGACCGCCGGCGTGCGCCCGAACATCGAGCTGGCGGCCGGTGCAGGCCTGCGCTGCGAACGCGCCATCGTGGTCGACGACACGCTGCAGACCTACGATCCGCGCATCTATGCCGTCGGTGAATGCGTTCAGCACCGCCAGGCCACGTTCGGACTGGTGGCGCCGATCTGGGACCAGGCGCGCGTGTGCGCCGCGCACCTGGCCGGTGCGGGCCATCGCCGCTATATCCAGCAGGCCACCGCCACGAAGCTCAAGGTCACCGGCGTGGATCTCTATTCCGCCGGCGATTTCATCGGCGGCGAAGGCAGCGAGGACCTCGTGCTGCGCGACGCACGGCGCGGCGTCTACAAGCGGCTGGTACTGCAGGACGGGCGCCTGATCGGTGCCGTGCTCTATGGCGACGTGCAGGACGGGCCGTGGTACTTCGACCTGATCCAGCAATGCGCACCGGTCGCGGCGCTGCGCCAGCGCCTGCTGTTCGGCAAGGCCCAATGCGAGGCGCTCGCTGCCTGAACGCCATCATCCGACGACAACGACATCGCCCCACGGAGAACGCGTGAATCTGTCCGACATCCCGGTGGTATCCGCCACCCCGACCACCACCACCGCCACCACCTGCCCGTACTGCGGCGTCGGCTGCGGCGTGCGCGCCACGGTGCGCGCCGACGGGCAGGTCGAGATTGCCGGCGACGCGGAGCATCCGTCCAATCACGGCCGCCTGTGCGTGAAAGGCTCGGCACTCGGCGAGACGGTGGACCTGCAAGGCCGCTTGCTGCATCCCAAGGTGCGCCACGAGGACGGCACGCTGGAACAGGTGTCGTGGGACCACGCGCTCGACACCGTGGCGCAGGGTTTCTCGCGCATCGTCCGTGAACACGGCCCCGATGCGGTCGCGCTGTATGTCTCCGGCCAGTTGCTGACCGAGGACTACTACGTCGCCAACAAGCTGATGAAGGGCTTCATCGGCACGGCCAATATCGACACCAACTCGCGCCTGTGCATGTCGTCGGCCGTGGCCGGGCACAAGCGCGCGTTCGGCGAAGACCTGGTGCCGGGCAACTACGAAGACCTGGAGCTGGCCGACCTTGTCGTACTGGTGGGCTCCAATACCGCGTGGTGCCATCCGATCCTCTTCCAGCGCCTGTCGAAGGCCAAGGAAGCGCGGCCGGAGATGAAGATCGTCGCCATCGACCCGCGCCGCACCGCCACATGCGAGCTGGCCGACCTGCACCTGCCCGTGCGTGCGGGCACCGATGTCTGGCTGTTCAACGGACTGCTCAGCTATCTGGCGCGTGAAGGCAAGGCCGACACGGCGTTCGTGGCGGCCAGCACGGCGGGGCTCGACGATGCGCTGCAAGCGACCGTGGACTGCAGCGACCCGAAGGCCGTGGCGCGCGCATGCAAGCTCGATGTCGAGGACGTGCTGGCTTTCTATCGCCTGTTCGCCGATACGGAAAAGGTCGTGACCGCCTTCTCGCAGGGCGTCAATCAGTCATCGGCCGGCACCGACAAGGTCAACAGCATCATCAACTGCCACCTGCTGACCGGCCGGATCGGCCGCGCGGGCATGGGCCCGTTCTCGCTGACGGGGCAACCGAATGCCATGGGCGGCCGCGAAGTCGGCGGCCTGGCGAATATGCTGGCCGCGCATATGGAACTGGCCAATCCGCTGCATCGCGAGATCGTGCAGGACCTGTGGCAATCGCCAGTCATGGCGGATCAAGCGGGCCTCAAGGCGGTGGACCTGTTCAACGCGATCGAGCAAGGGCGGGTCAAGGCGGTATGGGTGATCGCTACCAACCCTGTGGTCAGCCTGCCCGATGCCGACCAGGTGCGCCGCGCGCTCGCGAAGTGCGAACTGGTGGTCAGTTCCGACATCATTGAACGCACCGACACCAATGACGCCGCCCACGTGCTGCTTCCCGCGCTGGGCTGGGGCGAGAAGGACGGCACGGTCACCAACTCGGAGCGTCGTATCTCGCGCCAGCGCGCTTTCCTGCCGGCGCCGGGCGAGGCGCGCGCCGACTGGCGGGTCCTGTGCGACGTGGCCCAGCGCATGGGCTTTGCCGGCTTCGACTACGCCGGCCCGCACGAGATCTTCGACGAACATGCACGGCTGAGCGCGTGGCGCAATGACGAGGCACCGCGCGCATTCGACATCGGCGGCATGGCCGGCATGGACAAGGACAGCTATGACACCTTCGAACCCTTGCAATGGCCCGTGGTGGCCGGTTCGGCGGCCGGAACGCGACGGCTGTTCGAAAACGGCCGCTACGCCCATCCTGATGGACTCGCGCGCTTTGTCGCGACGCGGACGCGCGCGCCGGCACATGCGCCGGATGACGACTACCCGCTGATCCTCAACACTGGCCGCGTGCGCGACCAGTGGCACACCATGACGCGCACCGGCAAGTCGGCCAAGCTCGCCGACCACCTGCCCGAGCCGTTTGTCGACATGCATCCACAAGATGCGCTCTTGTGCGGCGTGGGCGAAGGCAAGCTCGCGCGCGTGGCCACGCGCTGGGGCGCCATGGTGGCCCGCGTGCGGCACGGCGGCGGCATTCCGCGCGGCAGCGTGTTCGTGCCGATCCACTGGAATGGGCAGTTCAGCTCCGACGCGCGCGTCGGCGCGCTCGTCAACCCGGTGGTCGACCCTGTGTCGGGCGAGCCGGAATTCAAGCACACGCCGGTCAGTGTCGAACCGTTCGGCGTCAACTGGCACGGCTTCGTGCTGAGCCGCCGGGAACTACCGGCCGACACGCTCACCTACTGGACGCGCGTGCAGGGCAAGCGCTTCCAGCGCTATGAATTTGCGGGACGTGAAGCCATTGTCGACCGTGCCGCCTGGGCCCGCAGCCTGCTCGGCGTGACCGATCCGGAGGCAGACTGGCTCGAGTATGAGGATCGCAGCGCCGGCACCTATCATGCGGGCTATGTCGTCAACGACAGGCTGGATGCGTGTGTGTACGTGGCCACCCGTCCCGAACTGCCGTCCCGGTCCTGGCTGGCCGAGCTGTTCGGGCGCGATCGACTGGAAGACGCTGACCGCATCGGCCTGCTCATGGGCCAGCCCATCGAGAAAGGCGCCGACGCCGGGCCAACGGTTTGCTCGTGCTTCGGCGTAGGCCGCAACACCATCTGCGATGCCGTGCGCAAGCATGGCCTGACGACGCCGGCCGAGATCACCGCCTGCGTAAAGGCAGGTGGCAATTGCGGATCCTGCGTGCCGGAACTGAAGAAGCTGCTGGTGGAGGTTCGGGTCGCGGAAGTGGCTTAGCGCAGCTCTGCTCAGTCTTGGCCATGCCAGGCATCCGCGTGTGCCTGCCCGTCGAACACAAAGCGGTTCCGCCCTGCCCGCTTGGCCTGGTACATCGCGCTGTCGGCCCGGTGCAGGAGCGGCTCCAGCCGCGGCGCATCGGGCGCCGCGCAAACCGCGCCGACGCTGATCGTCACGATCGGCTGCACCGGCGTTCCATGGTGCGGGATGCCGAGTTCGCGCACTGCCTCGACCATAGCCCGCGCCACGGTGCGAGTCTCTTCCTGTGTGGAAGCGGGCAGCACGACTGCAAATTCCTCCCCTCCCAGGCGCGCGCAGAACTGCGTGCCTGCCAGCATCCGCGTCAGCGCGGCAGCGACCTGGCGCAGGCATTCGTCGCCGCGCGGGTGGCCATACAGATCGTTGTACTGCTTGAACAGATCCACATCGAGGATCAGCAGTCCCATCTCTTCACGCCGCTCGAACGCCCGGCTCACCGCGAGCATTGCCTCGCGCTGGAAGTAGCGGCGGTTCGGGATACCGGTCAGCGCGTCGATGTCGAGATCCGCCTGCACGCGCGACAACTGCTCTTCGGTCTGCCCGAGCCGGGCCGTCAGCGCCAGTTCGCGCGACTGGTAGCGGCTGATGTCGAGCAGGAACACCAGCGTGCCGATGCGCTTGCCATCCATGCGCGTTACGGCTTCTGCTGTCAGTTCGAAGTGCGCGCCCGGTGGAATGAACGGGCGTACGGTCTGACTGTCGGCGCTCTGCGGGCGCAGGAACACCTCCTCCCAGCCGGCCGGCACCGGCTGCCCACGGCGCAACGCTGGCACCAGCCTCGCCGCCGCGGGGTTGTATTCGACGATCTTGTCGTCAGCACCGAGGACCACGCATCCCTCCCTCAGCGCATCGAATACGCGCAGTCGCGCGTAGTGGCCAATGTCGTCGAGATGCGTGCGCAATCCGCAGAACCAGACCAGCACCGCCATCAGCGAGAACGTGGCCGGCGTCAGGTCGCCGCCCAGCGGCCCGGTCCAGCGCAGCAGATAGGCGATATGCGTGAGCAGCGGAAAGGCCACGCTGCCCGCCAGCACCGCCCGCCCGCGCCGCGACAAGGCGTCGTTGGGCACCTCCGCCGTGACGAGGAAGTAGAAGCCCAGCGCGAGCAGCAGATAGGTCCAGGCCGCCATGACGCCATAGCCGGGGCCATGCTCGAAAACGGCACCAGGCGCCACACCCGGCGGCATCAGCGTAATCCGCGTCCATACCAGGTGATGGTGGGTATTGGTCAGCACCAGCACCACGGTCAGCACGGCCATCAGGATCGGGATCGACAACAACGACCATGGCACCACGTAACGCGGCCGGCTCAGGTGGATCATCGCCACCAGCCAGCCGATCGGCACGGCCACGATCCCGAAATACTGGATCTTGGCCCACAGTATCCGCCCGGGCAGGTCGGCGGAACTGATCTCGAGCAGCCGCCCGCCGCTCCAGATCACCACGCCGCCGGCCAGCACCAGGAACGCCTGGATGGTCGGGTCATCGCGCCGCGGCCAGGCCATGACGGCCATGCCGATACTGCATACGACGGCGATGGTCAGGCAGAGGACCAGGGGATACGATGGCATCAGGGCCGGATTCTATTTCGCGAACACGATGTGCATCGTGGTATGGATATCGGAGGCGATCCGGGTTCACCGGGAAAGGCGTATTCGGACATAGCTTACCCTTCCGCCCTCTCGGTCCGATGCACCACCGCCCGCGACTCCTGCGGCGAGAGTTGCATGAAGATCCAGGCCGAAGCACATGTGATCAGCCCCATGCAGATGAATGTCGCGTGAAACGCCGGCAGCACCCCCGATGGCCCGTTGCCGAAGCCATGCTCGAAGGTGGTCAGCAGCGCGCCCGCCGACGTCACCGCGAGACTCATCGACAGCATCTGCACCATCGAAAGCATGCTGTTGCCGCTGCTGGCGCCGGTGCCGCTCAGGTCCTTGAGCGTGACGGTGTTCATCGCCGTGAACTGGATGGAGTTGACCATGCCGAACAGCGCGAGCAGCGGAATCACCGTCCACAGTGGCCGCTGCGGCGTGATCAGCGCGAACGCCGCCATCACGACGCCTACGGCGAACGTGTTGGTGACCAGCACGCGGCGGTAGCCGTGCTGCTCGATCAGGCGCGTGGCGAGGCGCTTGGACGCCATGCCGGCAGCGGTGACGGGCAGCATCATCAGGCCTGCATCGAACGGCGAATAACCAAGGCTCACCTGCAGCGTGAGTGGAATCAGGAACGGCATGGAGCCATTGCCGATCCGCGCGAACAGGTTGCCGAGCAAGCCCACGCTGAAGCTGTGGATGCGAAAGAGCCGCAGCGGAAACAGCGGCTGGCGCCGCTTGCCCGCGTGCAGCACGTAGGCGGTCAGCGCGGCCATGCTGGCGATCAGCAGCATCAGCACGGTGGCGTGCTGGAAGCCCATTTCGGCGAGCCCGTCAAGCGAGAACGACAGCGCCAGCATGGCGACAGCGAGCAGCACATAGCCGGCCACGTCGAAGTGGCCGATGCCGGACTGGCGCGCGTTCGGCATGTACCGCACCGTCGCGAGCGCGCCGAGGATACCGACGGGCACGTTGATCAGGAAGATCCAGTGCCACGACAGCGCCTGCGTGAGCCAGCCGCCCAGCGTCGGGCCGATCAGCGGACCGATCATGCCCGGGATGGCGACGAAACTGAGCGCCTGCAGGTATTGGTCGCGCGGGAACGTGCGCAGCACGGACAACCGGCCCACCGGCAGCAGCATGGCGCCGCCCACGCCCTGCACCACGCGCGCGGCGACCAGGAACGGCAGCGTGCCCGCGTACGCACACAGCAACGAGCCGAGCACGAAGAGCGCGATGGCGGTCTGGAAGATGGTGCGCGTGCCAAAGCGGTCTGCCAGCCAGCCGGAGGCCGGGATGATCACGGCCATGGTCAGCGAGTAGGCGATCACGACCGACTGCATGCGCAGCGGGCTTTCGCCAAGGCTGCGCGCCATGGACGGCAGCGCAGTGTTGACGATGGTGGAATCCAGCGTCTGCATGAAGAAGCCGACCGCCACCACCCACAGCATGATGCGGCGGGTGCGGTCGTCAGGCATGGGCGTGGTCATGGCTGCGTACTCCGAGGTGTTCCGAGGCTGGCCGGACTACCGGCCAAAGCCGCAACCTTAGTTCGGCGGAGGGTGGCGTGGCAAGTCCGCGTGTGTCTTACATCGCGGCGCGCAAGCCAACGAAGAAGCGGCGGCCGGGCGCGGGCTCGAAATACCGGCCGTTGGCCTCGTTGACGATGACCGAGCCGATGTACTTGCGGTCCGTTATGTTGTCGATGCGGCCGAACGCGAACAGGCGCGTCTTGCCGAGGCGGAATTCGTAGCCGGCGCGCAGATTGAACGTGGCATAGCCTGGCGCGGCCTGCGTGTTGAGGTCGTCGGCATAGATGCGGCTGTCTACATGCATCTCGGCGCCAAGCACGAGCGGCGGCAGCGGCCGCCACGCGATGTCGAAGTTCAGGCTGTGGCGTGCCGTGCCGGGCAACCGGTTCCCGGCATTTACGGTCTGGCCCTGCGCGTTGAGGAACGACTCACCGAAATAGGCGGACAGGTAGGTATAGGCCAGCCCGGCCTCGTACCGGCTACCGGCTACGCCATTCGCCGCTGCGCCGACCTGCTCGCCGAAGCCGCCGCGCCAGGCCAGTTCCATGCCGCGCCGGCGCACCCCATCGACGTTCTGGTAGACCGTGCGGCCGGCATTGTTCGACAGGGGCACGATTTCGTCATGGCTGTCGGCGTCGAACAGCGCCGCCTCCAGCCGCTGGCGCTGCTGCTGCCACTTGACGCCGATTTCGCCTTGGCGGCTGGTGGAAGCCTGCAGCCCGAGGTTGCTGCCAACGCCGCCCGGTCCGTAGGCCACTTCGGTCAGCGTGGGCGATTCAAAGCCTCGGCCGAGGTTGGCGTAGACGTTCAACGTATCCAGTGCATGCCAGACCAGCCCCAGCACCGGGCTGACATTGTTGTACGTGGTGGACCCGCTGTCGTCCGGGCTGGCGGCGGTGACGAAATGGTCGTCGATGCTGAGTTTCACGCGGCTGGCCCGCACGCCGCCCACGAGTTCCCAGGACGGATGGAGGGTCCAGTCGAACTGCGCAAACGCGCCGTAGTCGCTGGCCTTGTCGGTTTCGTCGCGGCGCAGCGCGCCCTGGGTGCCGTTGTTGTTGACGAACCCCGTGCGGCCGTCGCGCATGCCATTGGCCTCCACGCCGGCGGTCCATTGCAGCGGCAGGCCACCGGCGGTGGTTCGCCGCGTCCACGACAGCGCGGCGCCGCCGTAGCTTCGGTCCAGATCGACAATACCGCCGGAAGACGTCGCGGCGATGCCGCTCATGCCGAGCCGCTGGTAAAGCTGGCGCGTGCCCACATAGAGCCGTCCCTGCAGGCTGTCGGCCTGGCTCAGCTTGTGGTCCACCACCACGCCGGCCTGGGTCTGTTCGACGGTCTTGCCAGTATCAAACTGGGTTGCGGCGGGCACGGCCTGGCGCGGGTTGGCATCAGCCTGCGCGCGCGTGAGCCCCAGCGGGTCCTGCGCGAGCGGCTGGTTGAAGTAATTGAACTGGCCCGTCACGCGCGTGGCATCGGTGGGCTGGGCCACGACCTTGGCATTGAGCTGGTAGCGGCGCGCGGCGCTGTGATCGCGGTAGCCGTCGGTCTGGTACGTCCACGCATCCAGCGTGCCGCCGAGCTTGTCGTTGCCGCCGCCGAGCGACACGCCCGCCTGCCACTGGCCATCGGAACCAACCCCGGTCGAGGCACGGCCGGTGAAGCCATCCTTGGGCGGGTCCGGCGTGAACACCTGAACTACGCCGCCCGACGCATTGCCGTACATCTGCGCGAATGGGCCACGCAGGACCTCTACGCGGCTCGCATTGGCCAGATCGGCGGTCGAGGTCTGTCCCTGCCCGTCAGGCATGGTGGCGGGAATTCCATCCACATACAGGCGCACGCCGCGCACGCCGAACGTCGAGCGCGTGCCGAAGCCGCGCACGGAAAGCTGCAGGTCTTGCGAATAGTTCTGACGGTCGCGCACGGCCACACCGGGCACACCGGTCAGCACCTCGGAAAGGTTCACGAGCGGCGATGTGGCGCGCAGCGCATCGACAGGAACACTGTCCACGGCTGCAGGAGCATCGAAACGCCGTTGTTCGCTGCGCGACGCGCTGACGACGACATCGGGCAGCGCCACATCCGGCTCGGCGGCCGCTGACTGGCCCGCTGCGGCCAGGCTGGCCAGCAGGCTGAACACTGATGCCGCCGAATGGCGGGTAACGATACGCCGGATTGCCAGTACCTGCCTGCCGCCTGTCGTCATCGGTGTGGAGCGGTTGGAAGCTGGCGCGGTCGTGGAATCCATCCGGCGCCGGGTTGGGTGGATGCGGGATAACTTTATATGGTCTGCGCGGGATTTGCCATGCGACGGGTTGCGGGAAAACCCCTTTTCGCGGCGGCAGCGATATATCAAAAAATTTCAATGACTCATTTCGAGACAAGCCACCGCCGCCCTTCCGCATCCGCCTAGACTTCTTTCAACGGCAGCAACTGCAACGCATAGCCGGCAAAAACCAAGATTCAACTGTTTTGTTTATCGAGTGAGGCAACACACCATGAACACCCACCAAACCCGCGTCGCCATCGTTTATCACAGCGGCTACGGCCACACCGCGAAGCAGGCGCAGGCCGTTGCACGTGGCGCCGGCAGCGTCGAAGGCGTGGAAAGCCTGCTGATCAGCGTCGACGATATCGACCAACACTGGGACACGCTCGAAGAGGTCGACGGCATCATCTTCGGATCGCCGACCTACATGGGCAGTGCCTCGGCACAGTTCAAGGGGTTCATGGATGCGACCTCGCGCAATGTCTTCGCCAAGGGTGGCAAGTGGGCGAACAAGGTGGCAGCGGGCTTTACCAATTCGGCCTCGCGTTCGGGCGACAAGCTAGCCACGCTGCAGCAGATCTCCATCTTTGCGGCCCAGCATGGCATGCACTGGGTGAACCTTGGCCTCCCTCCGGGCCACAACAATTCAAAGTCGACCGAGGATTCGCTGAACCGCCACGGCTTCTTCCTGGGCGCCGCCGCGCAGTCCAATGCCGATGAAAGCGCCGATGTGGTGCCGCCGCTGGCTGACCTGCGCACCGCCGAGCATCTGGGCGCACGCGTCGCCGAAGTGGCGCAACAACTCGCCGCGGGCCGCCGGGCGCTTGCCACGCTCAAGCAGGCGGCCTGACGCGAGCAGCGCTGCCTGCCGAAAGGCAGGTGGAAATACTGGATCGGGCTGACCTTCCGCAATGAGGGCCGCGGCAGCCGCGGCTTCTGTTCGCAAAGCCCCAGAGTTGCTACGCCTCGCGGCGGGCTTCGCCGCACGCGACGGCAACCCGGCTAGGGCCGGATGACGCCGGCGGGCGCTTCGCGCTGGTACAGGGCCTCGACGAGCGCTTCCCGGTTGGAAAGCACGGCCCGCTGGTTCAGCGTGCCCTTGTCGGTGATCTCGCCACGATCGATCGAGGGCGGCTCGTCCACGGGCAACAGGCCTGCCACCCGGGTCGCGCTGCCCGTGGCCGACTGGTTCAGCGTGTGCAGAAGCGCCGCAAATGCGGCACGCACTGGCGGCGAGCCCAGGACCTCGTGTGGCGTCGCACCCGTTGGCAAGCCTGCCAGCCTACGGCAGTCCTCCATGCGCGGAAAAACCAGCAGGCCAATGGCGTCGCGATTCGATCCGGCCACCACCACGTCCTGCACGTACGGCGCCCCAGCAGCGATCACTCGCGCCCGCAATGGCCCGACACTGACGAAGGTGCCCGAGCTGAGTTTGAAGTCCTCCGCGATCCGCCCGTCAAACATAAGCCCGAGTTCCGGCCGCTCGGCATCGTAGAAACGCAGCGCGTCGCCGCTGCAGTAGTAGCCTTCCTCGTCGAACGCGGCCTGCACGCCGGCGTCCCGACGACGCCAGTAGCCCGCCATGACGTGCGGCCCGCGAAAGCGCGCCTCCAGCTTGCCGTCGACGGGCACCAGCTTGAGTTCGCAGCCTGGCGCCGGCGTGCCCACGTAGCCGGCCCGCGTGATGGGTGCCGTGGTGAACAGGCAGCATGGCGATGTTTCGGTCATGCCCAATCCGGCCATGATGCGGATGCGCTCGCCGCAATGTGTTTCGGTGACGCGCTCGAGCCGGTCCCAGGCCTCCTGCGACAAGCCTGCGCCGCCGAAGAAGTAGATATTGAC
Organism: Cupriavidus pinatubonensis; assembly: GCF_019602855.1. Taxonomy (GTDB): domain Bacteria; phylum Pseudomonadota; class Gammaproteobacteria; order Burkholderiales; family Burkholderiaceae; genus Cupriavidus; species Cupriavidus pinatubonensis. The sequence goes on along the minus strand of NZ_CP080766.1, from coordinate 2,065,926 downwards.
GCGCGAAAAAAACTTATCGCGCAAGGCCGCATCGCGCTCCAGCGCGAGACCCAGTTCCTCCCAGCCCTTGGGCACGGTCAGGTAAGCGGTCGGCGCGATCTCCCTCAGGTTGCGCAGCGTTTCCTCGAACCGCCCGGCGACGGGCTTGCCGTGGTCGATGTACATCGTGCCGCCGTTGTACAGCACGATGCCGAAATTGTGGCTGCTGCCGAACGTATGGTTCCAGGGCAGCCAATCAACCAATACCGGCGGGGTGCTGGCGAATTCCGGAATGGTCTGGCGCAGCATCTGCTGGTTGCTGCACAGCATTCGCTGCGTCGTCGGCACCGCCTTCGGCTGGCGGGTGGAACCGGACGTGAACATGAATTTCGCGATCGTGTCCGGCCCTGTCGCGGCGTGGGCGACATCAACGCTGACCGGCGTCGTCCGCAACAATGCATCGAACGCGGTGGCCGAGCGACCCGGAAGCCGGCCATCGCGGGTGACGACCTCGACATCTGCCGGCACAACCGCCGCAATGGCGCGCGCAAATGCGTTCCCGTCCGCGGCATAGACGAGCCCAGGCGTCAGCACCGAAAACACATGGCGCAGCTTGCCGAAATCCGTTGAAACCAGCGAGTAAGGCGCGGACACCGACGAAAAGGGAACGCCCGCCCACATGGCGCCGAGCGAGAGCTGCAGATGCTCGAGGTCATTGTCCGAAAGAATGGCCAATGGCCGCTCAGCGGAAAGCCCGCGGTCCAGCAGCGCCTGCCCAATCGCGCGTGCGCGCTCAAGCATCTGCGCATAGGTGATCGTCATCCAGCCACCGTCCGCCCCCCGCTCGGCCACCAGTACGCGGTCGGGGTGATGCTCCGCGCCACGCACGAGACAATCCGTCATGCGCTGCGGATATGGCTGCAGTGCCTCGCTGGACCGGATGTGCCAGATATCGCCATCCCGGCTGACCAGCGCAGCGGAGTCGGCCACATGGACCGCCCGATATCGCGGAACGGGCGAGGCGCCAGCATCGATCGGGATGCCGGGGGAAGGGGCTGCTTTTGTCTCGACGTCGCTCACGTCCTGTCTCCTGCCTGCTTGTGCTCCCGGCCGTGCGCGGCCGGGTGTAACCGCCGGTCGCGCTGCCGGCTATTCAGATCGGATAATGCCGCGGCCCACTTTGGATCGTAATCCATCGCAACTCCGTGAAGGCATCGACCGACGCCTTGCTGCCGAAGCGGCCATAGCCGCTGCCTTTCACCCCGCCGAAAGGCATCTGCGCTTCGTCGTGAACCGTTGGCCCATTGATGTGGCAGATGCCGGATTCGATCCGCTTTGCCACGGCCAGGGCGCGCGGCACATCGCGGCTGAATACGGCGGCCGACAAGCCGAACTCACTGTCGTTGGCCATCTGGATCGCCGCCTCATCGCTGTCGACGCGCGCCACGGTCACGACCGGCCCGAACGACTCCTCGCGGTAGAGCGCCATCTCCGGCGTGACGCCGTCGACAATCGCCGGCTGCAGGATGGCGCCGTCGCCATGCAGGCCCACCGGCAGCCGGGCGCCCTTTGATCGCGCATCTTCCACGAGCGCGCGGATGCGCTGCGCGGCTTGCGTGCTGACCAGTGCGCCCAGCACCGAAGACGGATCGGACGGATCGCCGGCCCGGAGAGTGCGCGCCTTGGCCGCGAGTTTCTCGACAAAGAGGTCGGCTACGGCGCGCTGGGCGATCACGCGCTCGGTGGACATGCAGATCTGCCCCTGGTTGAAGAACGCACCGAATGCCACGGCCTCGACCGCGGCGTCGAGGTCGGCATCGTCCAGCACGATAACGGGTGCCTTGCCGCCGAGTTCCAGCAATGCCGGCTTGAGGTGCTTTGCCGCATGCTGCGCGATGATGCGTCCGACATGGGTTGAGCCGGTGAAATTCACCCGCCGTACGGCCGGGTGTGCAATCAGCGTCTCGACAATGGTGGCCGCGTCCTCCGGCGCATGGGTCACCACGTTCACCACGCCGCTGCCGAGCCCGGCTTCCTCCAGCACGGTACCGATCATCCGGTGCAGGGCCGGGCAGGCCTCCGATGCCTTGAGCACGACCGTATTGCCGCAGGCTAGCGGCATGGCAAGGGCACGTGTGGCGAGAATCACCGGCGCGTTCCACGGGGCGATGCCGAGCACCACGCCGCACGGCTGGCGCACCGCGAGCGCCAGGCTGCCCGGTACGTCCGACGGAATGACACTGCCGTCGATCTGCGTGGTCATGGCGGCGGCCTCGCGCAGCATATTGGCCGCCAGCATCACGTTGAAGCCAATCCAGTTGGGCATCGCACCGGTTTCCGCTGCTCCGGCGGCAATGAATTCGTCGGTGCGACTGTCCATCATGTCGGCCGCCCTGAGCAGGCGCTTGCGGCGCTCACCCGGTCCGAGCGCCGCCCATGCGGGAAAGGCGGCTGCCGCCGCTTCGACCGCGGCGATGGCGTCCTCCGGTGTCGCGGCGGGCGCGCGGGACGCCACCACGTCAGTGACGGGGTTGCGGCGTTCGAAAGTAGCACCATTGGCGGCGGGCCGGTCCTGGCCGCCGATCAGCATGGTCAACGCGTTCATGAAGTCATGTCTCCAGGCGGGCCCCGCACGCTGCGAAGCCCGCTTCCTGTCGGGGGGGCTTGTCAAGGGGCGCTCTACGGCGCCCCGCGGCCTCAGGCGCGCTTGTAGGCTTGCAGGCCCGGCTTGATCGACTTGTCGTCGAGGAACTGCTTGAGGCCCTGTTCGCGTCCGTGCTCGGGGTCGCGCAGTTGCGCCTGGTCGAGCTTGGCGTACAGGTAGTCCTCGTTCTGCTCCCAGGTCAGTTCGCGGCTGCGCTTGAAGCCGTGCTTGGCGGCGCGCAGCACGACGGGGTTCTTCTCCAGCAGCTTGCCGGCCAGTTCCAGCACGTGCTCACGCAATTGCGAGCGCGGCACGCTCTTGTTGACCAGGCCCATCGCGGCCGCCTGCTGGCCCGTGAAGGTGTCGCCGGTCATGATGTAGTGCAGCGCCTGGCGATGTCCGACCGTATCGGCCATCGCCTTGCTGACCAGGTTGCCCGGCGGGATGCCCCAGTTGATTTCCGACAGGCCGAACACGGCCTCATCGGCGGCAATCGCGAGGTCGCATGCGACCAGAGGCGAAAAGCCGCCGCCGAAGCACCAACCGTTGACCATCGCGATGGTCGGCTTCGCATACATGCGCAACAGCTTCCATTGCCACTGGCAGGCGTCGCGGCGGATCTTCTCCTGCAGGATCTCGGGGCCGGCGTCGACTTCGCGGAAATACTCCTTGAGATCCATGCCGGCGGTCCATGCGTCGCCGGCGCCCGTCAGCACCACCACCCTGGCATCGGCGTCGAGTTCGAGCGCTTCGAGTACCTGGATCATCTCGCTGTTCAGGGTCGGGCTCATCGCGTTGCGCTTTTCGGGGCGGTTAAACATTACCCATGCAATGCCCTCTTCCACGCTGACCTTTACGGTCTTCCAGCGTCCTTCGTAATTGGCCATGTTCGTCTCCTTGATGACGGGTCGGCGGTTCGTCGTGGAATCAATTTAATATCAGGTTACCTGATATTGCAAGCGAAATCCGACCGACCTCGTGAAAACCCTTACCTGGGATATGCCATGACGTGACGGCGCGTCTAGAAGACGTGCTTCACACCCGCCATGAAGCCGAATTGGGAGCCGCCCGGCGTGGGATTGCCGCCCGCGGCACCGCTGCTCACGGACAGCGCGAGCTGACCGTCGTTGTTGATGTAGCCGGCCGTGCCGTAGACCGACGTCCGTTTCGACAGCGCGTACGTCCCGCGCAGCGCGTAGAGCAGCGCCTTGTTGTCGCTGTGGCGATACCTCAGGTAGTTGACCTGGCCCGCGATCGTGAAGGCAGGCGTCACGTCATACGCTGCGCCGGCGTAATACAGTTCGCTGCGCGCGGTCGGACTTCCTTCATTGTTGCGACTGAGCACCCCGACACCGATCTTCGTGCGATCAAACAAGGCGTAGCCGCTGACGGAGAGCCGGTCATCCTTCAGTCCGCTGCTGGTCAGGCCGGCAAACGCGCCCGGCCCGCCGCGCAACGAGTCGTATGCCGCCGACACGCCCCAGTTTGCGGTCGCATACTGGATCAGCGCGGACCATTCGCGGCAAGCGGACTTGTCAGCCGGATTCTCGCCCGCGCAGTTCGTACCGACCGGGCTGGGGCCCGCGTTGACGGTGTCGCGTCCGAAGCTGTAGGTCGCGCCCAGAGTCAGGCCGCCGAAGGTGCCCTTGTACGAAACTGCGTTGTCGGCCCGCGCGTTGGGAATGTAGCTGTCCAGCGAACCGGTGCCGTAGACCTGCGGCCCGAGGATATCCGCGTCCAGCATCGCCCAGAACAGCATCGTGTACTGGCGTCCCAGCGCGACCTGTCCCCAGTTGCCGGACAAGCCAACGAGTGCCTGGCGGCCGAACAGCCGGCCACCCTGGCCCGACGTGCCGGAGTCCGGAGCAAACCCCGATTCCAGCACGAACACGCTCTTCAGGCCGCCACCGAGGTCCTCCGTGCCACGCAGGCCCCAGCGCGACGGCACGGTACCCGTGACGTTCGGTACGCGTACCACGCTGTCCTTCTTGGCGCCGATCGAACCCACGTACTCGACGCCGGTGTCCACGACGCCATAAAGCGTCACGGATTGCGCGGTGGCGACCGCAGGCAACGCCGCCAGCGCCAGGAACCCCTGGCCGGCACGGTGAATGCTCTTGCGTTTCATTGTCTCGCTTTCTCCTTCCTTCTCTTGTGATCTCTTGTTGCCCTGGTCAGTCTTTAGCCGCGGGCCGCTGCAACAGCAGCAATGCGGCAACGGCCGAGATGATGGTGATCGGAATACTTGCGCCGATGATCGTGCTCGCGTTCTTGCCCATGGCCAGCAGTTGCCCCGCCAGCATGGGTCCCGCGATGGACCCGAGCCGCCCCACCGCGACTGCGGTGCCCACGCCGGTGCCGCGCACCGCCATCGGGTAATACGCGGCTGCCAGCGCATAGAGCACCGACTGCGCACCAATGACGAACAGGCCTGCCAGGAAGGCGCCGAGTGCCATCCAGGTCATGCCCGAAGCGGCCGCCAGCGTGGCGAGCGCGACGATAATCCCCGCATACATGCCCGACACCACCGCACGCGGGCGACCCTTATCCATCAGCATCCCGATGCCTAGCGCACCGACGCCACCGCCGATGTTGAACACGATCTGCACTACACCCGCCTGTGGCCGGCTCAGGCCGTTCGCCACCATCAGCGACGGCAGCCAGTTCAGCAGGAAATACAGCACGATCAGGGTGAAGAAGTAGCTGATCCAGATGCATGCGGTGGCCATCGCGCGGCGCTCCCCGAAGAGCGCCCACGCCACCGGCGGCGGCTTCACCGACTCACCGTGCGACGGATCGAAACGACGCGAGTCCTGCAGCATCAGCAGCAGCGGCACGACGAGCAGCGGCCCAAAGCCGCCGACATAGAAAATGTGGCGCCATCCGGTGTCTCCGGCAGAGAGAATGCCAATCACCGCCGCCACGGCGCCGCCGAACGGGATGCCGCAGTACATGATGCTGACGGCGGTATTGCGCAGCCTGGCCGGCACCGATTCCGAGCAGATCGCAATCAGGTTCGGCATGGCGCCGCCCAGACCCATGCCGGTGGCGACACGGATGGCCAGCAGGCTCCAGAAGTCGACGGTGTGCGCCGTCGCGATGGAAAAGATGCCGAACAGCGCGGTGGCTACGATCAGCACACGCTTGCGTCCGATGCGGTCGGCCAGCCGTCCGCCCAGCATGGCGCCGGGCAGCAGGCCGAACGTCCCGGCGCTGAACGCCAGTCCCATCTCGCTGACCGACAGGCCGAACTCCCGCGCCATGCGGGGCGCGGCGACACCGATCGACTGCAAATCGAGCCCTTCCAGCAGCGCGACGACAAAGCAGAGACCGAGCGTCAGCGCCGCGCCCGAGGTTGCCTCGGCGCGTACTACGGTTGAAGTTTGCATGGTGGTTCCTTGCTTGGTGCGGAAGTCAGAGGCAGCGGAAGTTGGCCGCATCGTTGATGTCGCCGGAGCCGGCGTAGCGCGCCGTCTTCGGATACGCGCACAGCGGCCGCGTACGGTCAGCGCTTCCAGTGTTCCAGGCGGCCGGTACTTCGGCATTCGGCACCGCGTTGACCGCGCCGCGCGCCGTGGCCACGACACTGTCGGGCGCCTTGCCCTGCTCAACCCATGCCACGAGCGGGGTGATCATGTCGAACTGGTCCGCGGTCGGGCCGCCCGAGCAGTGGTTCATTCCCGCGACCGGGAAGAACCGCGCGAAGTTGCTGGCATCGCCTCCGTTCGCTGCCGCGAGGCGCTCGTACCAGTCAGTGGTGTCGTTGGAGGAGAACACCGGATCGCTGGTGCCGTGATACACAATCAGCTTGGCGCCACGGTTCTTCAGCACCGACAAATTGGTCTCGTCGGGTGGCGTCATGAACGACCAGGGCGATTCCGCATAGACGCCGTTGGTCGCAAAGATCTTCGGCGCATCGACGTCCATGCTGAAGTTGAACGCATAGGCCTTCAAGGCACTATTGGTGGATGCCGGTGCGGGGGGCACCGTGAAGACGAAGGCCAGCGCCCCCGGATCGCGCGTGACCGACATCGTCTGCTTCCATTGCGCCCAGTTGGTCCCGCTGATTCCCGCGTCGAACGGGAAGCTGGCATAGAGCGATTGCCCGGCACCGTTGCGTGCCCCCGCGAAAATATTGCCAAGGGCTGTCTTCTGCGCGTCCGTGAGGCAAGTGCCATCGCGCGCGCCGGAGCAGCTGCGCACATCGTTGGCGAGGCTGAACTGCGCCTGGCACGCCTTCAGGTCGTGGACCATGCCATCCGTGGCGCCATCCAGCGCGTCGCACTTTGCGAGCACGCGAGTTGCGATCAACGATGCCTCCGCCAGCGTCAGCGCCGTCGAAATATCCGGCAGGCCATCGGTGCCCAGGCTGGAAACCGTGGCGAGCTGCTGCGCGCCATACACTTGTGCCACGGCCGCCTTTGGCAAGTGGAAACCGGGGTCGCCAGCGAGGATGCCGTCGTACTGGGCCGCCAGCCGCGCAGCCGCCACCATCGCGTGGCGTCCGCCGTTGGAGCAGCCGCCGAAGTAGCTGCGATCGGGACCCTTGCCGTAGGCCTGCCCGATCAGCGCCTTGGCCATCGGCGTCAGCGTCGCCGCCGCGTTGTAGCCATAGTCGATGCGCGCCTGCGGATCCAGGCCGAACAGCGGATTCTGGCTGCCGCTGTGACCGGCGTCCGAGCTGATGACAGCAAAGCCCATGGCAAGCGCCCCGGTCACCGGGCCGCCACCGAAAGTGCCGAGCGCAGTGGCAACGCTTCCGTCCAGTCCGCCGTTGGCCTGGTAGAACAGCCGGCCGTTCCAGGATTTCGGGATGCGCATCTCGAAGCCGATGGCATAGGTGTTGCCGTCCACCGGACTCACGCGCGAATTCATTTTGCCTGTGATCAGGCAATGCTCGGCGACGTCCCTGCCGCCGATCTTGACCGCGCCGGCCGCTACCGTACTGACCGCCGTCACCGATGTGTTCTGAAACGCCAGGCGGCCTGCAAGGCTTTCGCACGCGGCGCTCATCGTAGTGCCGGTCGCTGGCGAGAGTGAAGGCAACCCGGTGGAGGAAGCCGGTGAGGACGCCCGGGCTGTGGTGTCGCCGGATTCGTCCCCACTACCGCATCCCGTCAACGAGACGAGCGCCATCGCGGCGGCCGCCAAGGCGCCGCCGGCAAGGATTTGCTGCATGGATGTCTCCCTTATTGTCAGATCGTGGCCGGTGTGGCGGCAGGAATCACTGCCGCCCCCGGCTGCTGCGGAGGTCAAGTGCCGCTTCGCGTGGTTGCGCAGGCGCTTCGTCGGCATGCCAACGCGGTATCAATATAGTATCAGGCTTCCTGACATATCAAGTAGATTATCATCGTTGCGAGTAAACCCCTAACGACTCTCAAGACGCGACACAGGAAGCACCGCATACCACCATGGCAACGTCAGGAACGAAAAGGGCAACGAAGGACGTCGATCAAGCCGCCGGGCATGAAGCGGCGAATCCCATGCCGATCCGCATCCCCTATCTCATTGGCCGCACCGATCGCATCGTCAAGCGGCGGCTGACCGAGGCGCTCGCGCCGCATGGCATTACGCTGCCATTCTTCACGGCCATGTCCGTTTTGCAGGCGAGAGGTAGCCTGTCCAATGCGCAACTGGCCGAACGATCGTTCATGTCACCGCAATCGGCCAACGAGATTGTGAAGATGATGGAAACCAAGGGCTGGATCGTGCGTGAGGCAGATCCGACGCACGGACGCGTCGTCAAACTGAGCCTGACGGAGAATGCACGGGCGCTGCTGGCGCGTTGCGACGAGACCGTGAAGAAGCTGGAAGCGGAAATGCTGGAGGGCATCGATCCGCAGCACGTGGATTTGCTTCGTCAATGGCTGACGCAATGTGCGCGCAATCTGCGCTGAGGATCACGAGATGTTGTTGCCGTGTCATCGGTCGGGACCGGGCCTTGTGCGAGACACGCTCATTGCGATCACATTCGGAACTCAAAGTGAATGATTAGGCACCAAGGCAGCAGTCTTCTCGATGCGAACGGGTTCATTTTGGTAGGATTCAGTCTTTTCGAAGACCGGTATTCCCAGTGCCCCGCGCAGTCCTTTGCCCCCGCCTTGTGATGATCGTGGTTGCGTCATGAGGCTGGACAAGATCAAGTCCCTGCTCGTCCCTCCGCTTGCCCGGGCCTGGGGACATCTGCAACCGGTGCAGCGCCTCACGTCCCTCCGGTCCCAGGCATCGCTCCAGTCGCTGTCGTCCCTGCGGCGCCCGACGCGCCGGCAGGTCTGGCTGGCCGTGGCTGCCGTTCCCGCCGCATTCCTGCTCTATGTGCTGGTGCTGATCCCGTTCACGCCCGGCATCAGCGATATCCGCAAGGCCCGGTTCGAACGCCCCGCGCAGGTGCTGTCGTCCGACGGGAAGGAACTGGCGGTCTTCAAGTGGGCCAACCGCGATTGGGTCAAGCTGTCGGAGATCTCGCCCAGTGTGGTCGATGCGCTGATCGCTACCGAAGACCACCGCTTCTACCAGCACCATGGGCTGGACTGGCGGCGCACCGCCTCGGCGGCGCTGCACACGTTCTCCGGCGACCGCCAGGGCGGCTCGACCATCACGCAGCAGCTTGCGCGCAATCTGTATCCCGATGAGATCGGCCGCGCGCCGACCATGACGCGCAAGCTCAAGGAAGCGATCACCGCGTTCAAGATCGAGGCGCTCTACACCAAGGAGCAGATCCTCGAGACCTACTTGAACACGGTGCCATTCCTGTACAACGCCTACGGCATCGAGATGGCCGCGCGTACGTACTTCGACAAGTCGGCCCGCTCGCTCGACGTACTGCAGAGCGCCACGCTGATCGGCATGCTCAAGGGCAACAGCTACTACAACCCGGTGCTGAACCCCGAGCGCGCGCTGGACCGCCGCAATACCGTGCTGGCGCAGATGGTCAAGCGCGGCAAGCTCGACGCGGGCCGCCTCGACCAGCTCAGCAAGCGGCCGCTGCGCATCGATTTCGAACGCCAGACCGAGCCGCCCGGCCCGGCGCCGCACTTTGCCCAGCAACTGCGCAAGTGGCTGATCGGCTGGGCCGACCGCAACGGCTATGACATCTACGCCGATGGGCTGGTCGTGCACACCACCATCGATTCGCGCCTGCAGGCGTTCGCCACCCAGGCCGTCACGGCGCAGGGCAACCGGTTGCAGTCAATCGCCAATGCCGCATGGGCGCCGCGCGCGGGCTGGGCCGCGAGCAAGGACCTGGTCCAGGCCTTCGTGCGCGAAACGCCCGAGTACCGCAACGCCGTGGCCGCCGGCACGCCGGCCGAGGAGGCCCTTAAGCACCTGCTGGCCGATACGGCGTTCATGCAGGCGCTGCGCCAGCAGAAGACGCGCATCCAGGCCGGCTTTATCGCCATCGATCCGCGCACGGGCCAGATCCGCGCGTGGGTCGGCAGCCGCGACTACACCCAGGACGCCTTCGACCACGTGCAGAGCGCGCGCCGCCAGCCGGGCTCCACGTTCAAGCCCTTTGTCTACGGCGCCGCATTTGAGCAAGGCAAGACGCCTGACGATACGCTGGTGGACCAGCCCGTCGAGATCCAGCTCGCCGGCGGTGAAGTGTGGCGACCGACCGACGAAGGCCGCCCGAGCGGCCGCGCCATGTCGCTGCGCGACGGCCTGGTTTATTCGCGCAACACCATCACTGCGCAGTTGATGCAGGAAGTCGGTCCCGCGCGCGTGGCCAAGCTCGCGCGCGCCATGGGCGTGCGCGACAGCAAGCTGGACACGGTCCCTTCGCTGGCACTGGGCACAAGCCCGGTGACGCTCAAGGAAATGGTGGCGTCCTATGCCACCATCGCCAACGCTGGCGAATACATCGCGCCGACCATGGTGACGCGCATCGAAGACCGCGACGGCAAGGTCTTGCAGGAATTCCAGCCGGCGCGCGCCGAGCGCGCCCTGCCCGCCGCCACCACGCAGACGCTGCTCGACGTGATGCGCGACGTGATCGACCGCGGCACCGGCGCGGCCATCCGCTCGCGCTTCGGCATCCGCGCCGATGTGGCAGGCAAGACCGGCACCACGCAGGACAATGCCGATGGCTGGTTCATCCTGATGCAACCCGAGCTGGTGGCCGGCGCATGGGTCGGCTTCAACGACAGCCGGGTCACGCTGCGCAGCGACTACTGGGGGCAAGGCGCCCACAGCGCGCTGCCGGTCGTCGGCGATTTCTACCAGCGTTCGTTGCGCGGCCGCATCATCGATGGCCGGGCGCGCTTTGCCGAGCAAGAGGAATCGGGCGTCTTCAGCGCGCTGGCCACCCAGGTGCGCGGGTGGTTCAAGCGCCTCTTCGGCGGGACGGCCACGCCAGACGCGCCGGCCACGCGACCCGCGCCGCGCCGCCCGGCATTGCCGTCCCCGGAAGCCGACGTCACGCCGCAACCACCGGCACCGTTGGCCAATGCCGCGGAAGCGTCCGACGCTTCGGGCATGGCGCTCGATCGCGGCGAAGTCGTGGTCGCGGGGCCGGAACCGGCGCCCACTCCCGTTCCAACTCCTGCGCCATCGTCACCAGCGTCGTCATCGTCAGACACGGCCGCCACCACGGGTCCGGTATCGCCGGCCGCCTTGCCGGCTCAGCCCTCCTCCGCCCCGGCGACAGTGCCGGCCACTTCCGGCACGCCGGGCTGACCGCCCCCCCCGCGCTTCCAGTGTGACGCAGAGGCGGCTCCGCACACTGCCGCGCGTCACAAAGGCCGGAAACTACTCCTGGCAAGAGCGTCGATCCCTGCCTACATTGATTCCATCGATGTTCGCGGGAGGGCACGGCCATGGTCAGACAACTCGCCGTGATGACGTTGCTGCTGGCCGGCAGCGGCCTGGCGCAGGCAGTCACCAAGTGCCAGGGCGTCAACGAAACGCTCTACACATCGGCCTCGTGCCCCGCGGGCTACCGCAACGTCACGAGCACGATGCGCTCGCATGTACAGACGGTTCCGGGACTCGCAAAGAACCAGAAATCCGCCCGGGCCACGACGCCTCTTGGCTTGCAGCCGGCAGCACTGCGCGATGCCGACTACGAAGCCGACATGCGCCGGCAGAACGCATTCTGGAACCAGTGCCTGATCATCGACTACCGGATACGCGCGACGGAGCGCGCGATGCAAACCACCGAGTACTGGAGCCGTGCCGACCGCTATCGCGAACACGCCGACGAGTTGCGTGTGCTGCAGTACGGCATGGGTTGCCTGGGCTGAAGCGTACGCACCGCGCCCTCGTGAATGCGCGCGGCCGATTGATGCGACATACCTGCTTCAACAGTGAAATCCCGCCCGGGGCCTGACCGGGCGGGCGCCTGCTGCACCGCATTGCCTGACACATGGACTGGCCCGACATGCCGCATCCGGCATGCGCGTGCCGATGTGCGATCTCCATGTGCGAAAACAGACGGTCAGCGCAGACGATCTTCTGCGTCATAGCAGCATTGACCGGTTTGCTGTCCCACATGACGAGGGCCCGAACATGAAGATCCGTCTAGCCTGCCTGGCCGCACTGTCGATGCTGGCCGTCGCCGCCCATGCGCAAACCAGTGTCGTGCGCTACGGCATTGCCGATGCCGGGGTCGAATACACCGCCGGCGCGGCCGCCACCGGAACCGGCAGCCGCTATGTCATGCGCGAATACGCCGCGGCATTGTCGGATTCTCCCTGGGGGCTGCACCATGGCAGTGAACCGGGCATCGGCCTGAAGGCATTCATGGCGGTCGAAAACGGCAGCTACCCGGATGTCGGCAGCACTAACCTGGCTAACCGGGCGAGCATCGGCGCCGCGTACTCGCTCGGACCGGCAAGGGCGATCGCCGGGTACCGCTGGTCCTACGACAGCTTCAACACCGTGGGGCTGCGCACCAACCTGTACTGGCTTGGCGTGCAGTACCAGGTCACGTCCGCCATCCAGGTCGGGGGGGCGGCGTACTACAACGATGCCCAGAGCGGTGCCGGCGATCCGTACAGCTTCATGCTGACGGGGTCCTATGCGTACTCGAAACGCACCGACGTCTTTACCACGCTCGGATTTGCCCGCAGCCGCAACAGCCCCGCCATGGGCCTGACGGGCTTCGGCCCGTCACTGAATCCGTATGCGACGGCGCTGTCGGGTCCGACCGAGCAGATCGGGGCCCGCGACAACCAGTTCGGCGCGGTAATCGGGCTGCGGCACCGCTTCTGATGTCGGTAATCAGACCAGCCCCAGGTCTTGTGCCTTCGCCCCGGGAAACACCTGCGCCACCCGCGCATCGTCAAGACCGTACAGCTGCCGGAACATCCCGCCGAGCATGGCACGGTATTCGTTGCGCACCGGATAGTCGCGGTTCTGGTTCAGCGTAGCCGCCTCCACGGCTACCTGCTCTCCGGCGATACGGCCGCCGCGCACGGCGCCGCCGGCCACCCAGTAGACCGTGCCATGGCCATGGTCCGTGCCGCGCGAGCCATTCTCGCGGAGCGTGCGGCCGAATTCGGAGACCACCACCACGGCGGTCTTGTTCCATGCTGGGCCCATCTCCTGCGCAAAGCCAGCCAGTCCGCGGCCGAGGTTGTCGAGCAGGTTCGCGAGTTGCCCTTGTGCAGCGCCCTGGTTGACGTGCGTATCCCAGCCGCCGACGTCGACGAAGCCAAGGTTGAATTTGTCGCGCATCAGCCCCGCCATGCGGCGCGCCTCGACCTCAAAGCCGCGCGCGCTCAGCGAACGGCGGTTGGCTGCCTGCATGTCCTGCATGCGCGCGGCCGCGCTGTCCATCGCGCCCGCCGCGCCACCCATCGTTGTCCGGGCCTGCATCGCCTGCGCCTGTTCGGCAACGGTCTGGCGCAGTTCGAAGCCTTCATCGATCAGCGATTCGAAGCGCGTGCCGCGGTACATCTGCGCGAGTGCGCGCGTCTGGCGCGCATCGAACGGCGTGCGCCCCGTGCCCTTGAGCGAGACATTGGGGACATCCTGGCTGCCCGACAGCACCATCGGCAATCCGTCGGTGAACGCCACCGGCGCCGCGCGCCCACCCATCGACTGCGCCAGCCGGTTCAGGAAGCCGCTGCCGCGCAGAGAAGCCGCGTCATGGCGAGCGTCGCCGGTGCCCGACATGCCGGCTTCGATAGTGTCCTGCGTCTCGAAGTGGCTGCGCGACATGTCATGGGTGCCGGCAAACGGCACGAACGCGAGCTGCTGGCGGTTCCACAGCGGCAGCATGGTATCGGCCAGGGCCGGGTGCAACGCCCAGTCGCCGATGCCGCGCCGGCTGCTGTCGGACGCAAATGCAGGCGCCAGCGCAACGGCTGCCGCGGGATCGGGCTCGGCGCCCGCAGGTACCGGACGGCGGATCGCGATATTGGGCCGCGAGGCGTAGTAGAAATCGCTGCCCGCGGGCACCAGCACGCTGGTGGCGTCATAGGCGCCGCGCAGGAACACCAGCAGGAAACGCGCGTCCGCCTGAGCGGGCAACGCATAGACGCGAGAGACGACCGAGGGCAATGCGAGCGCGAGGCCGGCAGTGCCTATCGTCCTGAGCCATTCCCGACGTTTCATTCCGGATCCTTGCGTATTGGGGTTTTCAACGCTGCATCCACTCCGGCGAACTGAGCAGCAGCGTGTTCCATTCGGCCTGCGTTTCGGCCTGCGCGAGCGACGCACGCGTTTGCGCGCCAAGCGTTCGTTCGATGGTGTCGTAGTAGGCCTTGCCTGCCACCATCGGGAAACGCGCGGGTCCCGGCGGCACATTGGCATCGCCGGCAAACAGTCCTGCCGGGCCGGAACCCATCGCGCGCGCAATCTCGAAGCGCTTGACCATCTGCCCCGAACTGGCCCACGCCCCTTCGGCGGCCGGATAACCGTCGGGCGTGACATGCCCGTAGAGCGGCTCGCCAAGCTGGTTCAGCCAGTTCATGACCGGGCGCAGATTGCTGACGGTGCGGCCATCGTAGGCGAGGCGCATCGACGCCATGACGAACGCCATCGGGTCGCGGAACTTGCGGCCCGATGCATCGAGCATGCGATCGAGTTCCGGCGACAGGAACATCGTGGTCAGCACGGCGGAAATATCGCCATCGGTGCGCGTGAACGTCGCGGCCATGCGGTCGACCAGCGCAGCCGGCGGATTGTCCGCGACGAAGTACGCGGCGAGCTTTGCGCTGATAAATCGAGCCGTGGCCGGCTCGCGCGTCAAGATCGCGACCGCACGCGCCGCTTCGTCAAACCCGGTCGGCTCGATGCGCTGGCCAAGCAGCGTCTTCGCGCCGAAATCGTGGCGGCTCGGGTTGAACTCGAACAGGCCCTCGCTGCGGTACGCCGCCGCGCGCACCGGGCCCAGCCCCGGCGGCTCGCCGCGCAGGTTGACGCCGAAGCCTGTCAGCACGCGCGCCAGTTCCTGCACGTCCTGCTGGGTATAGCGCGATCCGCTGGGGCCACCCGATACGCCGAGCGTATGCAGCTCCATCAGCTCGCGCGCGTAGTTCTCGTTGACGCGGTTGGCGCTGCTCTGCGCGTTGTCCAGGTACTCGAGCATGGCCGGCGCGGTCACCGTCGCAAGCACCAGATCGCCGAACTTGCCGAGCGCGCGCGGGCGGATCGTGTTCTCCTCATAGTCCGGCAAGGACCAGCGCACCTGTCCCTTGTACCCGTAGACGCTGAAGTGGTTCATCCAGAACCACGTCATCTGCTCGCGCAGCTGGGCCGGTGAGTACAGCGCGCGCAGCAAATGCCGGCGGCTGGTATCGGCGATCGTCTGCCGCCCTTGCTGGTTCAGTGCCTGGCGGGCCTGCTGTTTGGCCATCTCGTCCGGCAGGCTGGCGATGCGCTGGCGTTCGCCGCGCGCCGCGCGGACGCGATCGACGGCTGTGCCCTGCAGGTTCGGCAATGCCGCAATGGCGGCGGCCACATGGGGAGGATCGGTGGCCGGCATGCGCAGTTGCTCTTCCAGGAAGCGCTTGCGGCCCTGCTCGCGCAGCCGGGCGATGCTGGCCTGGTCGGCGCCGAAGCTGACGGTATTGAGCCAATGCAAGTCCGCGGCGCTGAGCGGGCCTGCAGCCGCTGGCGGCTGCAGCGCACATGACGCCAGTGACACGATCGATGCAGCGGCCAACAGCGTGGCGAGCACGCGCCGCAGGGCGCGGGTGCCGACGCCTGCTTGGAGGATCTGCCGCCAAGGGGACATGCCAGGCTCCTTCGCTCGGGGATGCGGGGACATGGTCATCTTACGTGTCCGGCGGGGTGGCGGTTGACAGGGCTGGGTTTGGGTGTGTGTAACACAAAATTTTGGTCTTCTTTTGTCGTTGTGCTGGCCCGAGCCAGAAGCGCCAACCGGCCACCATGAGCCCGCCAATTGCCGAAATCGCCAAGACATCCTCGCCGTGCGGCATTAGTTTCCAAGGCATGCTGGCACCCGTGACTCCCACCGCCGCCGAATTCCGTTGAAACCACGCCACGCCCTTATGTCTCACCCTCACCCTTCAGCCGGCTGGCTCCCCGGCCTCATCTTCGTCCTGATCTGGTCCACCGGCTTCATCGTCGGCAAGGCCATCGTACCGCTGGCCGACACCAGCCTGTTCCTGCTCGCGCGCTTTGCGTTGGCGGCGCTTATGTTCTGCATTGCAGCAACGTCTGCACGCGCCGCGTGGCCGGCGTGGCGCGAGGTGCCTCGCCACATGCTGGCCGGCGCACTGATGCAGGGCCTTTACCTGTGCGCCGCATTCGGCGCCGTCGCGCATGGCCTGCCGCCCGCCGTGATGGCGCTGCTAGGCGCGTTGCAGCCGCTGCTGACCGCACTGCTTGCCATTCCCCTGCTGAAGGAGCTACCTTCCAGACGCACCTGGCAAGGACTGGCCGTCGGCGCCGCGGGCGTGGCGCTGGTGGTGGTGCCGGCCATGCAGGCCGGCATCGGCCCGGGCGTGTCGCCCTGGGTCGTGCTGACCGGGCTGCTTGCCATTGTTTCGATCACCATGGGAACCCTGCTGCAGAAAATGTCGATCGCCGCTTCGGACCTGCGCACCAGCTCGGCCTGGCAGAACGTCGGCGCCATGCTGGTGGCCGGCGTCGCGGCGTGGCTGTCGCCGGCACCGCACTGGCAGCCCGTGCCGGTGCTGTGGGCAGCGCTCGGCTGGGCCGCTTTCGTCATATCCGGCGCCGGCACCTGGCTGCTGCTCGGCATCGTCCGACGCGGGCAGGCTGCCGGAGCTTCGGCGCTCATGTTCCTGGCCCCGCCGCTGGCCGCGGTGCAGGCGTGGCTCCTGTTCGGCGACCGCCTCGGGCCGCTGCAGTGGCTCGGCATGGCCGTCGCCGGTGCCGGAGTCTGGCTGTGCCAGACGCGGCAGCCGCAACCAAAGCAGAGGCATGCCACTGCCCACTGAGCCAATGCGCATGGAAAGCGCCAGCGCCGCAAACCCGCTGGTGGAACCCCGCCGCTACCACCCATGGCCCGCGGGGCATGCGCATGACCATCACCAGTTGCTGTTCGGGCTCGACGGTGCGACCGAACTCGAGATCGACGGCCACCTGTACCGGGTCGACCGCGATCACGGGCTGATCGTGCCGGCCGGCAGCCACCACGAGTTTCTCGGGCTGGAAGGCAACCTGCAGGTCGTGGCGGATTTTCCCGGCGCGTCGGTCGCGCTGCCCGCACGGTTGATGGAGCGGCCGCGCGGCTTCGTGCTGGACGGCGCGCTCGGCACGCGCGTGCAGGCACTGGCCGCGCTGCGCCCCGCAAACCCGCGAGCCACGTCTCTGAACTGGAGCGTGGCGGCGACGCTCGCCGGCGACCTTGCCGAACGCCTCGGTACGCCGGACGGGCACGAGGCCGCGAGCGTTTTCCCTGTCATGGCCATCGACGCCTACCTGCGCGCGAACCTCTCTTCGGCCGTGCATGCAGGCCATCTGGCCGGGCACTTCGGCTGGAGCGTGCGGCGCTTCCACACGCTGTTCGCCGAGGCCTTCGGCGACACGCCTCACCGCTACCAGACCCGGCTGCGGCTGGACCGCGCCGTGCAGTTGCTGGCGAACAGCGGCCTCCCGCTGGTGGAGGTGGCACTGGCCTCCGGCTATCCCGACCAGACCACCTTCACGCGCAGTTTCACACGCCGGTTCGGCCAACCGCCCGGCGCGTGGCGCGCATCGGTGCGCACCTGAAGGCAGCTCAGGCCGCCTCGGCCCGCGCCAGCCACGCGCGCCATCCGCCCCAGCGGGTGATGTCGGTCGCGCCCGACACACCTGCCGGCTCGCAGATAAAGCCTGGCACCTCGGTACCATCTGCCAGCAGTGTGCGGCCAATGCCCAGCGGCGCGGGAATGCCCGCGACGAAGCTGCCGAACTGCGTCTGCGGCAACTCCCAGACTTCCACCTCGATCGCCGCGCCGCCCTCGGCCACGCGGACCAGCCCCGGCCGGCGCGGGCCTTCGCCGCTCAACGCATAGAACCGGTAGCACGGCGCGGTGCGCGTGCGCGCGACAAGTCGGGCGCCGCGGTCGGCGAGTTGGTGGTGCAAAGGCTGGCCTTGCAGGTGCGCGCCGCACACGGCCACGCGGATCTGGCCAGACGGCACGGCACGGGGAACTGCGCCACCTTGCGGCAATGGCCTGCCCGTCGCCCCCATCGTCGCAGCTCGCCCCTGCAGCGCCTGCTGCCAGCGGCGTGCCAGCCGCAGCAGCGGTACATCCTGCTGCGCAGGCGCCACTACGGTCACGCCAAACGGCAGGCCGAGCGCGGTCAAGCCTGCAGGCACCGCAATGCCGCCGTAGTCGAGCAGGTTCATGAAATTGGTAAAGCGGCCAAGTTCACTGTTCAGCCCGATCGGGTCCGCCAGCATGGCCGCGATGGTGGGATGCTGCGGCACCGTCGGCAACAGCATGGCATCCACCTGCACCCATACCGCATCGCACCGGCGCCGCAGGTCGCGCAGTCGATATGTCGCGGCAAAGGCATCGGCGGCCAACGGTGCGGCGCCGCCGAGCGTGATCTGCCGCGTGACCGGGAACACGGCCTTCGGGTTCGCGTCAATGAATGCGCGGATGGCCTGGTAACGCTCGGCCACCCATGGCCCTTCGTAGAGCAGGCGTGCGGTCTCCAGGAACGGCGCGATGTCGATCTCCACCAGCTCCGCGCCAAGGCTGCGTGCATGATCAAGCGCCCGCCCCCAGGCCTCGGCATAATCAGGCGCCAGGTTGCCCAACGCATGAAGCGCCGGCACGCCCACGCGGAAGGACGGCGCACTGCCGAAATCGAAGCCATGTGGCGAGGCCTTTCGCGAGAACGCGTCGGCTTCGTCGAACCCGTGTGCCACGGCAAAGACGCGGTGCGCATCGTCCGCGGTTAAGGCAAAGATTGACGCGGTATCGAGCGAGCGGCACGCCGGCACGATACCCGTCGCGGACAGCAGCCCGCAGGTGGGCTTGAGTCCCACGAGGTTATTGAACGCGGCCGGCACGCGGCCCGAGCCCGCGGTGTCCGTGCCGAGCGCGAAGCTCACGTGGCCCAGCGCCACTGCCACCGCCGACCCCGAACTGGAGCCTCCCGATACGTAGTCCGGATCGAACGCATTGCGGCACGCACCATAAGGCGAGCGCGTGCCGTTCAGCCCCGTCGCGAACTGGTCGAGGTTCGTCTTGCCGATGGCAATCGCGCCGGCATCGATAAGCCGCTGCACGACGAAGGCACTCTGTTGCGGGACATAGGCGTACTCGGGGCACGCCGCAGTGGTCGGGCAGCCGGCCAGGTCGATGTTGTCCTTGATCGCGAACGGAATGCCATAGAGCGGCAGCGTGGCAGGATCGTGCGCCATCAGTGCGCGGGCGCGTTCGCGCAATCGGCCTGCATCGACCCGATGGATCCAGGCATGGTGCGGATCGTCGGCCGTGGCGGCAATCACCGCTGCCACAACATCGAGCGGCGTACGCCTGCCGCTGCGGTAGTCATCCTTCAGCGAGGCAATATCCAGTGAAAACGGCACGGCGCGGGCGGGCGTGTTCATGCTGCCACCTCGCTTGCCATATCGGCGCAAACCTGCACGACGTCCGGTACGACCACAGCCATCTCCTGTCCCGCGCCGACCGGCGCCCCTTCGGCGCAGCCGAGATGCCACACGGTCCCCGCACAAGGCGCCACCACGGCGAACTCCATCTTCATCGACTCGACCACGACGAGCGTGTCGCCCGCTTCGACGCTGCTGCCGGGCTGCACCAACACTTTCCAGACACTGCCGGGCACGGCGCTGCAGACTACGCGCGCCCCCTCGGGACGCTCGCCCGCATCATCCGTCGCGGACGCAGCCGCGACCGGCTCGTCCACATGCTCGGCCTGCCCTGCCACGCGCCACCGCTCGCGCTCAGCCGCAAAGGCCGACTGTTGGCGCAAGCGGAACGCGGCGATATCGGCGGCGTTCTCGTCCAGCAGTCGCTGATGGTCACGCATGGAAAAGCGGCCCGTCTCGATGCGCACCGGATAGCGACCCGCCGGGAAATCCTTGCGGATCTGCAGCAGCTCGTCCTCGCCGACGGGGTAGAAGCGGATCGTGTCGAAGCAGCGCAGCAGCCACGGCTTGCCCGCTTCGAAGGCCGGCGCGCCGCTATCGGCATCGCGCCAGCGGTTCCACATCTGCAGCGTGCGGCCCACGAACTGGTAGCCGCCGGGCCCTTCCATGCCATACACGCACATGTACGCGCCACCGATGCCCACGGCATTTTCCGGCGTCCAGGTGCGCGCCGGGTTGTACTTGGTCGTCACGAGCCGATGGCGCGGATCGAGCGGCGTCGCCACCGGCGCGCCCAGATAGACATCGCCGAGACCGAGCACGAGGTAGCTCGCGGAGAACACGATGTCCTTCACGGCCTCGATGCTGTCGAGTCCGTTGATGCGACGGATGAACTCAATATTGCTCGGGCACCACGGCGCATCGGGACGCACCGACTGCATGTACTTGTCGATGGCCAGCCGCGTCGCGCTGTCATCCCACGACAGCGGCAGCCAGACCGTGCGCGACGGCACCGAGAGATCGTCCGTGTCGCCGAGTGCTTCGTCTACTCGCACGATGGCATCGACCAGCGCGCCGCGTTCGATCCGCGCGGGGTCGAAATGAATCTGCAGCGAGCGGATGCCGGGCGTCAGGTCGATGATGCCCGGCAAGTCAAGGGCCTGCACGGCAGCATGCAATGCATGAATACGCATGCGCAGGCCGATGTCGAGTTGCGCTTCGCCAAGCTCGACAAGCAGGTAGCGGTCACCCGCCTGCCGCACGACCAGCGCCGGACGGCCCGACACTGCCGGCCGGGACAGCACCACGGGTGATTCTGGCGATGCCGGTGCAAGCCCGGGCATGGACTGTGGTGCAAGCGTGCGCACCAGCGCGTCCTGCGTTGCGTGCAGGGCAGCGGCTTCCGACTGCGCGATGCGCCGGAATCGCACTTTGGTGCCCGGGCGCAGCTGGCCGAGCTTCCATCGCTCGGCCGCGGCCACCACGGCCGGGCACACGAAACCGCCGAGGCTGGGGCCGTCGGGACCGAGGATCACCGGCATGTCGCCGGTGAAATCGATCGCACCGATGGCATACGCGTTGTCGTGGATATTGGACGGATGCAGGCCGGCTTCGCCGCCATCGGGCCGCGCCCATTGTGGCTTGGGGCCGATCAGCCGGACGCCCGTGCGGCTCGAGTTGTAGTGGACCTCCCACTCGGCGGCAAAGAACGCATCGATATCGGCGTCCGTGAAGAAATCCGGTGCGCCATGCGGGCCGTACAGCACGCCGATGTCCCATGGCTGCCCTGCCTGCGGGAAGGCGGGAACCGCTTCGGCCGCCAGCGCCGACGGTTCATCTTCCACTTCCGCGCCGATATGGAGCACGTCGCCCACGCGCAGCGTGCGTCCGCCGTGGCCGCCGAACTGGCCCAGCGTGAACGTGGAGCGGCTGCCGAGGTAATGCGGCACGTCGAAGCCGCCACGCACGGCCAGGTACGCGCGGCTGCCATGCGCGGGCGCCGCGCCGATCGCCAGCGTGCTGCCGGCCGGCACGCGATGCGCCATCCACGGCGCGATCGGCTTGCCGTCGAGCATCAGCGGCAACGGCGCGCCGCACACCGCGATCACGGCCTCGCGCCAGAAGCGAAGCGTCGGGCCGCCCAGCGTGCATTCGAGGCCCGCAGCATGCGCGGCATTGCCAACGAGGCGATTGGCCAGCCGCAGCGACTGGTCGTCCATCGGACCGGAAGGCGGCACGCCCACGTCCCAGTAGCCGAGGCGGCCGGGCCAGTCCTGCACAGTGGTCTGCACGCCGGCGTCGAGTACTTCCATCGCATCCGGCACGAAATGCAGCTCGCCCAGCGAGCGCGTGACGATTCGGCCGTTGACGAAATCCTCGCTCGCGGCGACGTCGCGCAGGTAGCGCAGGTTGGTTTCGATGCCGCCGACGCGACAGGCGGCCAACGCGCGCTGGAGCCGCTGCACGGCATCCGCGCGGTCGACACCGGTCACGATCAGCTTAGCGAGCATCGGGTCGTAGTGGGCCGGCACTTCGGTCCCCGCGGTCACCCAGCTTTCGACGCGGATATCGTCGGGAAACACCACTTCGGTGAGCAAGCCGGCACTCGGCTGGAAATTGCGCGCAGGGTCTTCGGCATAGAGCCGGACCTGGATCGATGCGCCGCGCGGCGTGGCGGCCTCCAGCGCAAACGCATCCCCGCGCGCGAGCCGCACCATCCATGCGACGAGGTCGACGCCGGTGACCTGCTCGGTCACGCCATGCTCGACCTGCAGCCGGGTGTTGACCTCAAGGAAATAGAACGCGCCCGTGTCCGCATCGAGCACGAATTCCACCGTGCCAGCCGAGCGGTAGCTGACGGCGCGGCCAAGCCGCACGGCCGCCGCCATCAGCGCATCGCGCGTAGTGGTGTCCAGCCCCGGTGCCGGCGTTTCCTCGATCACCTTCTGGTTGCGGCGCTGCGCGGAACAGTCGCGTTCGCCGAGCGCGACCACATTGCCATGGCCATCGCCAAACAGCTGCACTTCGATATGGCGTGCGCGCTCGACGAATTTTTCCAGGAACAGTCCAGCATCCTTGAAGTTGGCGCGCGCGAGCCGTTCCACGGCTTCGAACGCAGGCACCAGTTCCGCTTCGCTGCGTACCAGCCGCATGCCGATGCCGCCGCCGCCCGCGCTGCTCTTGAGCATGACCGGGTAGCCGATGCGCGCGGCCTCCGTACGCGCGTGGTCCAGGCCATCGAGCAAACCGCTGCCTGGTAGCAGCGGTACGTCATGCTGCTCCGCGAGCGCGCGGGCCGTGTGCTTCAGGCCGAACGCGCGCATCTGGTCTGGCGTCGGGCCGATGAACGCGATGCCGGCCGCTTCGCAGTCCTGCGCGAAGCCGGGGTTCTCGGACAGGAAGCCGTAGCCCGGATGGATGGCGCCTGCGCCGGTAGCGCGCGCGGCCTCAAGCAATCTTTCCGCATCGAGATAGCTCTGCGCGGCCGGCGCCGGACCGATGCAGACCGCCTCGTCCGCCATGGCGACATGCGCGGACTCGGCATCGGCTTCGGAATACACGGCGACGGAGCGCAGGCCCAGTTCGCGCAGCGTGCGGATGATGCGGCAGGCAATGGCGCCGCGGTTGGCGATCAGGACGGTATCAAAGCGTGGCGCGGGCGTGCCGGCGCCGGATGCAGGAGCGGAATTCGCGGACATGGGGATGTTCCCTCTCGATGTCAGGCAGGTCGTCCTGCCGGTTGCGTATCGGCCACGGGTCGTCCCGCGGCGGCGCCAATGGAGCGGAGTTGGCGCGAGAGGAAGGTGTCAGGCGCCGGTGGCGTCCCAGACGATGAACTCGACCGGCGTCGGGTCGTAGCCGTTGCACGGGTTGTTGAGCTGCGGGCAGTTCGAGACCAGCATCCACACATCCATGTGGGCGCGCAGTTCGACGTACTTGCCCGGTCCGGACACGCCATCGGCAAAGTGCAGCGAGCCATCGGCCGTGACCGGCACGTTCATGAAGAAGTTGACGTTAGGCACGAGATCGCGCTTGCCCAGCCCCACGTCGGCCTGCGCCATGGCCAGCAGGTAGTTGTCCCGGCACGAGTGCATGAACTTCTTCTGCAGCGCGTAGCGTACGGTGTTGCTTTCGGCCGCGCACGCGCCGCCGAGCGTGTCGTGCCGGCCACAGGTATCGGCGACGATGGTCAGCATCGGGTTGCCTAGGTTCGACACCAGCATCGATCCCGTGGTCAGGTAGATGCCTCCCTGCCGCAGCAGCGTGTCGGCAGCGCTGTAGTGCTCGGCCACGTCATGGCGGTTGTAGAACAGCACGTCGGCCGCCTGGTTGCCGAGCAGGTCGACGATGCGCACGGTCTGGCCGGCACGGATCTCGGCCAGCCATGGCTCACCGGCGGGCTGGCGATGGCGCAATGCGGCGGCAGCCGGATCGAGCAGGCTGGTGTGTGGCACGAAGGCGCTTGCCTCGGCGGGCATGGTCATGGATGCGGTCATGGTTCAGGAAAGGGCAAACACGTCGGCGTTATGCAGAGCCCGCGCACATTCCGGACGGAAGCCGCGGCAGAAGTCGTCGGCCGGCGCAGGGCCGGAGCGCCATGCGGCAACGCCGATGGCGCCGGGCTGATAGCCATCGCGCAGATCAAGCGGATGCGGCGCGGTGGAGATGGCGATCACCAGGTCCATCTCGCAGCGCAGCTCCACGCTGCTGCCGCGCACAGTGCGCGCGGCATCGAACGCAAAGCGCCCTTGTTCGTCGACCGCCACCTTGCTGAACAGGTTGACCGGCGCAATCAGGTCGCGCGCGGTCAGTCCGTACTTGCCGGCTTCGATCAGCAGGCCGTCCTTGCCCGAGCGATGCATGGCATTGCGGTGCGCCTCGAAACGGCATTCGCCATATTTGTCGCGCATGCGCGCGGTGTCCAGCACCGCACCGAACGGGTCGTGCCAGCCGAGCGTGTCGTGCGTCACGGACACCATGGCGCGGCCCATATCGCTCATCAGCACATGGCCGCGCGTGAAGTGGGCCGTGTGCAGCGCCTTGCAGGTGTCTGGCATGCTGTAGCGTTCCAGCTTGTCATGGGCGGCGTAAAGCACCACCGAGCAGTTGGCGCGCTCGCCGAGCGCCGCGAAGCGCAGCGACGTGCCTCGCGTCACGCGCCAGCTCCAGTGGCCGCCGCCGGGCACGATCTCGCTCCACAGCACGCGCATGGCGGGCAGATCGGGCGCGAAGCGCTGCCAGTGGGCGGCGGCGTCGACAGGCGCGTGTGACGGCGGGTTGTCGAGGATATGGTCGGAATGGGACATCGATGGTCTCCTTGGGATGCGTTGCGGATCGGTCCGGATGTCAG
Source organism: Cupriavidus pinatubonensis (assembly GCF_019602855.1). GTDB lineage: Bacteria > Pseudomonadota > Gammaproteobacteria > Burkholderiales > Burkholderiaceae > Cupriavidus > Cupriavidus pinatubonensis. Next base: position 2,040,966 of record NZ_CP080766.1, on the reverse strand, counting down.
GCCGCACGCGCCTCGCGCGACAGTTGTTCGAGCAGATCGAGATCGGTCTGCATGCCGGACGTCGCGCGGATGCGGGCGAGGATGTCGCGCTTGAGCTGCAGGAACTCGGGCGAGTGCTTCATGTCCTGCGAACGCTGCGCGGGCAGCGGCACGTCGTAGACGGTGTCGATGCGGCCGGGGCGCGGCGCCATCAGCACCACGCGCTGGCCGAGGTAGATGGCTTCCTCGACATCGTGGGTCACGAACACGATCGTGGTCCGCTCGAGCCGGTGCACATGCAGGATCAGGTCGTGCATGACCTCGCGCGTCTGCGCGTCTAGCGCGCCGAACGGCTCGTCCATCAGCAGCACGCGCGGACGGCTCATCAGTGCGCGCGCAATCGCCACGCGCTGCTGCATGCCGCCGGAAAGCTGGCCCGGGTAGTGGCTGGCCACGTGCGCGAGACCCATCAGTTGCAGCAGTGCGTCGGCGCGCCCGGAAGCCGCCTCCACATCGGCGCTGGTGCGGTTGCGCGCAAACAGGCTCAGGCGGCGGCAGAAGCGGATGTTCTCGGCGACGGTGAGCCACGGATAGAGGCTGTAGTGCTGGAACACCATGGCGCGCTCGGGTGCCGGGCCGGCGATGGCGTGGCTATCGCACTGCAGCGTGCCGGCGTCGTGCGTCTCCAGTCCGGCCAGCGTGCGCAGCAGCGTCGACTTGCCGCAGCCCGACGCGCCCACGAGCGTAACGAAGCCGTTTTCGGGCACGTCGAGGCTCACGTCCTGCAGGGCAGGCTGACCGCTGCGCGGACCATAGAACTTCCACACGCCGCGCGCGCTGAGCTTGGGTTGGGATATTGCGTTCATGTTCAGCGTCCCGCGTAGAGATAGGGAAAGGCGAGCCGGTGTAGCCGGCGCATGAACTGATCGATCGCCAGCCCGATCACGCCGATCAGGAGGATGCCCGCGAAGATCTTGTCGGTCTGCAGGAAGCGCTGCGCCTTGAGGATGGCAAAGCCCAGCCCGGAACCGGCAGCGACCAGTTCCGCCACGACGAGGTAGGTCCAGGCCCAACCCATGGTGACGCGCAGCGTGTCGAGCAGCGCCGGCTTGGCCGACGGCACGATCACGTGCTGGATGATCTCGCCGCGCGTGGCGCCCATCGTCTGCGCGGCTTCGACCTGCGCCATCGGCACCCGGCGCACGTCCTCGGCCACCATCAGCACCATCTGGAAGAACGTGCCAATGAAGATGATCGCAACCTTGGCGCCTTCATCGATGCCGACCCACACCATGACCAGCGGGATAAACGCGACCGCAGGCATGTAGCGGATGAAATCGGTCAGCGGCTCCAGCAGCGCCTGCACCGTGCGGAAGCTGCCGATCAGCAGCCCGAGCGGCAGTGCGAGTAACGCCGACAGTGCCCAGCCCGCGAGCACGCGCGCCGTGCTGATGGCGATATCGCCAGCCAGGTCGTCATCGAAGGCCCATTCGCGCAGGCGCGCCACGATGGCGGCCGGCCCTGGCATGAAGACGGGATCCACCCATCCGCTCGCGGCCAGCAATGCCCAGCCTAGCAACGGCAGAATCAGGCCGGCACCGACGAGCAGTGCCACGCGCCGCGCGGGCAGCGCAGTGCGCAATTGCCACCAGGGCTTCGGCACGTCGATCCACTGCGGCTCGCGCGGATTGGTCGGAGCGGCTGACGTCATGGGCAACGGCGCAGCGAGCGCATTGTCGTCTTGCATGGCGGCGCTCATTTCAGTGCCTCGGCCAGCAGCGTGGCATCGACACCGCGCGTCGCGTCCGGCTTGCCGTCGAGCAGCTTGTTGTCGTGCAGGAACGCGGCAATGGTGGGCGCCACGGCCTGCAGCGAAGCGGGCTGCGCGGCGTCAAACGCGGCGCGGTTGGCGCTGGCATCGAAGAAGCGCGTGCCGGGCAGGAAGACCTTGTAGTCGTCCGCCTTCATGCCGACCACCTTGGCCATGATCGCGGCCGCCGCGGCAGGTTGTTCGCGGATGAAGCGTTCAGCGTCGAACCATGCGCGGATCATGCCTACCAGCTCCTTGCGGTGGCTGGCGATGGCCTTCTGCTGCGCGACCAGCAGGTCGGGCACCAGACCCGGCATATCGGCCGAGGTGAACAACGCGCGGCCCTTGCCGCTCTTCACGATGCGGTCGATCCACGGGTTCCACACCACGGCGGCATCGACGCGGCCCATCATGAAGGCGGCAGCGGCATCGCCGGCGGACAGGTTGACGATTTTCACGTCGGCGGGCTTGAGCCCGGCCTTGGCCAGCGCCGTCACGAGCACGAAATGCGAGATGCTGTACTGCTCCAGCGCGACGGTCTTGCCCTTGAGATCGGCGACGGCGCGGATCTTCGCGCTCGCGACCAGCGCGTCATTGCCGGCCGAGTTGTCGTTGACGAGCACGGCCTTGACGGGCACGCCCTTGGCGAGCGGGCCAAGCGTGTCGGACCAGCTCTGCGAATTGGCGTCGAGCTGGCCCGACGACAGCGCGGCAATGGAATCGCTGTAGTTCGCGAACCAGACCAGCTTGACGTCCGCGCCGTGCTTGCTGAAGAAGCCTTTCTGCTGCGCGACGTACCAGGCGACCCAGCCGGGCCAGTCGGAAACGCCCACACGGATTTCAGCGCGCGCGGGGCCGCTCGCGACAAGGGAAAGGCTCAGCGCCAGGCCGATCAGCGCGGCATGCAGGCGTCTGGCAAGGGGGAATGCGGACAACGCGGAAAGCGCGGACAACGGGCGGGACATGGGGCGGCTCCATTCGATCGGTGACAAAAGGCAGGGAAGACACCTCGCAACGAAGTGAACCTCCCGGGCTTTTGTCCCGCCGTGGAGCCTGGACGCGGTCGAGCGCGCCTGAGGCCGGTTGCTCTTGGACCAGACATCGCGCGCAGCGCGACCGGAACCCTAGCGACCCTTCGGTGAGCGATGATGCATCGCTTCCCTGGTCACCATTCAGCAAGGGGTGTGCCAGCGATCAGGCCCGGCCGTCGCACCGCCGGCGTGCATGCAGTGCATGGAAATGGGCACGCAGACGCTGCGCGGCGGTGCAGTGGACCCCGCCGCGCACAGTATTCGGGCATGCGCCCGCGCCCTGGAACGTCTTAGTCTTCGGAAGCCAGGGCCCGGTTGATCCGCAATGCCAGCAGCGTGCAGAAGGCGCCCGACAGCAAGTAGGCACTGACCGCAATCAGCCCGAACTTGGCGGACAACCCCAGCGCCACCAGCGGCGCGAAGGCTGCGCCGAACAGCCACGCGAAATCCGTGGTCAGCGCGGCGCCGGTGTAGCGGTAACGGCGTTCGAAATTGGACGTGACCGCGCCGGCCGCCTGCCCGTAGGACAGGCCAAGCAGGCCAAAGCCGATCAGGATGAACAGGTCCTGCGCCAGCGGCCCACCGCCCATCAGCAGCGGCGCGAACAGCGCGAACACGCCGATCAGCACCGCCATGGTCCCGAGCGTGGTGCGTCGCCCGATCTTGTCGGCGATGCGGCCCGACGCAATGGTGCCGAGGATGCCGATGAACGCGCCGGCCACCTGCACGCTCAGGACGTCGGTGATCGGCTGAGTCTGATGCAGCTCCACCCAGGACAGCGGAAACACCGTGACCAGGTGAAACAGCGCAAAGCTGGCCAGCGCGGCGAAGGCGCCGAGGAAGATGTTGTAGTCCTGCTTGCTGATGAGCTCCAGGGTGCTGATCGGCTCCAGCTCGTCCTCGTCCAGCAGTTGGGTGTACTCATGCGTCACCACCAGCCGCAGCCGCGCGAACAGCGCCACCACGTTGATCGCGAAGGCCACGTAGAACGGGTAGCGCCAGCCCCACTCAAGGAACTCGCCGGTGTCCAGGCTCAGGTTCAGGAACAGGAACAGCGACCCGGCGACGATAAAGCCCGTGGGCGCGCCGAGCTGCCCCATCATCGCGTACCAGCCGCGCCGCTCGGGCGGCGCGTTCAGCGCCAGCAGCGACGGCAGCCCGTCCCACGAACCGCCGAACGCGATCCCTTGCAACGAGCGAAACACGGCCAGCAGCACGACGGCCGTGTGGCCAAGCGTGGCGTAGCCTGGCAGGAAGGCAATGCCGACCGTGGCCGTACCGAGCAGGAACAGTGCCGCCGTCAGCTTGATGCCGCGCCCCCAGCGCCGCTGGATACGCATGAACAGCGCCGTGCCAAACGGCCGCGCCACAAAGGCCAGCGCGAAGATCGAGAACGAGTAGAGCAGGCCGTCGAGCCGGTCGACATACGGAAAGTACACCGTCGGGAAAACCAGCACCGACGCAATGCCGTAGACAAAGAAATCGAAGTACTCGGAGGCGCGGCCGATCACGACGCCAGTCGCGATTTCCGCCGGCGCGATATGCGTGGCCCCGGGCGCCGGAGGTGCAGAAGGAGACGCACGATGCTGGTGGGTCATGCTGGCCATCCGTATACCTCCAATGGAGAATCGGGGCAGGCCAGGAATTTGGAATTTGCTTCCCGTCGGTTGCCCCTGAGCGCCTAAACTGCCATAGTTGCTCGGAACAGTCTAAGTCACGTACGCTTAAGCGTACAGGATGGCAACAAAGGACCCAAGCCTATGCGATCCGACCGTTCGACGATGGCAGTCATGCGCGCGCTGCGCTGGACCATCCTGGCTCCGGCAGTGGCGGCCCTTTGTGGATGCAGTGCCGTGCTGATGTCGCCGGGCGGCGACCTGGCCGTCCAGCAGCGCAACCTGATCCTGATCTCGACAGGATTGATGCTGCTGATCATCGTGCCGGTAATCGTGCTGACCCTGCTGTTCGCGTGGCGCTACCGCGCCTCGAACCCCGGCGCCCCGTACAACCCCGACTGGGACCACTCCACGGTGCTGGAACTGCTGATCTGGTCGGCGCCGCTGCTGATCATCATCGCGCTGGGCGCCGTTACCTGGGTCAGTACCCATAAACTCGACCCGTACCGCCCGATCGAGCGGCTCGATCCGCAGCGAGCCGTGCCCGCCGACGCACAACCGCTGACGGTCGAGGTGGTTGCACTCGACTGGAAGTGGCTCTTTCTGTACCCGGAACAGGGCATTGCCACCGTCAACGAAGTCGCGGCGCCGGTCGACCGCCCTATCCGCTTCCGCATCACGTCTTCGACCGTGATGAATTCCTTCTTCATCCCCTCGCTGGCGGGCCAGGTATATGCCATGCCAGGCATGGAGACCAAGCTGCATGCGGTGATGAACCGCCCCGGCGAGTACGAAGGCTTCTCCGCCAACTACAGCGGCGCGGGCTTCTCGCACATGCGCTTCCGCTTCCACGGCATGAGCCATGACGACTTCGACCGCTGGGTTCAGCGCGTGAAAAGCAGCGGCGCCCCGCTGTCGCGCGATGGCTACGTGCAGCTCGAACAGCCCAGCGAGCGCGACCCCGTGCGCCACTACGCCAGCGTCGCGCCCGACCTCTTCGATGCCATCCTGAACCGTTGCGTGCGCGCCGGGCAGATCTGCACCAAGGACATGATGGCCATGGACGCACGCCGCCAGGCGGGCGGCGCGCTCGGCGCCGTCTGCACCGCAAGCAATACGCCGAAAGCGCCGTTCGATCCGGCCGCTCCGTACAGTGAACGCAGCGCGGTGGCGCTGCAGTAGCACATAGCAGAACCGGGTTGCAACCGCCCCGAGAGACCTACACCTGGCCCTGGAGGACAACATGCAGGAGCGATCCGAACTCGCCACGCTTATCTTCGGCCGCCTGAGCTGGGAGGCCATACCGCTGCACGAGCCGATCCTGCTGGGCACCTTCATCGTCGTGGTCATCGGCGGACTCGCGTTGCTGGGCGCGGTGACCTACTTCCGCCTGTGGGGCTATCTGTGGCGCGAGTGGTTCACCAGCATCGACCACAAGAAGATCGGCATCATGTACGTGATCCTGGGGATCATCATGCTGCTGCGGGGTTTTGCCGACGCCGTCATGATGCGCATGCAGCAGTCGGTGGCCTTTGGCGATAACCTCGGCTTCCTGCCGCCCCACCACTACGACCAGATCTTCACCGCGCACGGCGTGATCATGATCTTCTTCGTGGCCATGCCGCTGGTGACGGGGCTGATGAACTTCGTGGTGCCGCTGCAGATTGGCGCGCGCGACGTGGCCTTCCCCTTCCTCAATAACTTCAGCTTCTGGATGACCACCGGCGGCGCCGTGCTGGTGATGATGTCGCTGTTCGTCGGCGAGTTCGCGCGCACCGGGTGGCTCGCATATCCGCCGCTGTCGGGCATCGTCCATAGCCCGGATGTTGGCGTCGACTATTACCTCTGGTCATTGCAGGTGGCGGGGGTCGGGACCGTGCTGTCCGGCATCAACCTGATGGTCACCATCGTCAAGATGCGCGCGCCCGGCATGACGCTGATGCGCATGCCGATCTTCACGTGGACCGCACTGTGCGCCAACGTGCTGATCGTGGCCGCGTTCCCCGTGCTGACCGCGGCACTGGCCATGCTGGCGCTCGACCGCTACCTCGGCATGAATTTCTTCACGGCCGATCTTGGTGGCAGCGCCATGATGTACGTGAACCTGATCTGGATCTGGGGGCACCCGGAAGTGTACATCCTGGTCCTGCCAGTATTCGGCGTGTTTTCCGAGGTGGTTTCCACGTTCTGCCAGAAGCGGCTGTTCGGCTACGCGTCGATGGTCTATGCCACGGTCGTGATTACCGTGCTGTCCTACCTGGTCTGGCTGCACCACTTCTTCACGATGGGGTCGGGGGCGAGCGTCAACTCGTTCTTCGGCATCACGACGATGATCATCTCGATCCCGACCGGGGCGAAGCTGTTTAACTGGCTGTTCACGATGTACCACGGCCGCATCCGCTTCGAGGTGCCGATGCTGTGGACCGTCGGCTTCATGGTCACCTTCGTGATTGGCGGCATGACCGGCGTGCTGCTGGCCGTCCCGCCCGCCGACTTCTCGCTGCACAACAGCCTGTTCCTGATTGCCCATTTCCACAACGTGATCATCGGCGGCGTGCTGTTCGGGCTGATGGCCGGCATCACGTACTGGTTCCCGAAGGCCTTCGGCTACAAGCTCGAGCCGTTCTGGGGCAAGTGCTCGTTCTGGCTCTGGCTGGTGGGCTTCTACTTCGCGTTCATGCCGCTGTACGTGCTTGGCATGAAGGGCGTGACCCGCCGCATGAGCCATTTCGAAGACCCGTCGCTGCAGGTCTGGTTCCTGCTCGCGGCGTTCGGCGCGTTCCTGATCGCGCTCGGTATCGGCTGCTTCCTGATCCAGCTGGTGGTCAGCTTCATCAACCGCGAAGCGCTGCGCGACGTCACCGGCGATCCGTGGGATGGCCGCACGCTGGAATGGTCCACGTCATCGCCACCGCCTGCCTACAACTTCGCCTTCACGCCGATCGTCCATGACACCGACGCATGGTGGCAGATGAAGGCGCATGGCTACGAGCGTCCGGCGCAGGGCTTCATACCGATCCACATGCCCAAGAATACGGGCGCCGGCATCATCCTGGCGGGGCTTGCCACGGTCTGCGGGTTCGCGCTGATCTGGCACATCTGGTGGCTGGTGGTGCTGGCGTTCGGCGCCACGATTGTCTCGGCGCTCGTGCACACCTTCAACTACAAGCGCGACTACTACATCCCGGCCGATACGGTCGGCAACACGGAGGCGGCGCGCTCGGCGCTGCTGACCCGCCATGCCTGATACGACTGCCCCGTTCCCCGCTGGCCGCGCGCAGGCCGCACCGCCCGCCCCGCCCCACGCCGTGCCATCCGGCCATGGCATCGACGAGGGCGAACTGCGCTTCTACATGACCAGCGAGTACCACGTGCCCAACGGCACGTTGCTCGGGTTCTGGATCTACCTGATGAGCGACTGCCTCATCTTCGCGTGCCTGTTCGCCGCCTACGGCGTGCTCGGGCGCAGTTACGCGGGCGGCCCGACCGGCGCCGAGTTGTTCGACCTGCCGCTCGTGGCGCTGAACACGTCGTTCCTGCTGCTGTCGTCGATCACATACGGCTTCGCGATGCTGCAGATGCAGCAGGGCCGCGTCGGCGGCACGCAGGGCTGGCTGGCGATCACCGGCGTGCTCGGCGCCTGCTTCCTTGGCGTGGAAATCTACGAATTCGTCCACCTGGTCGGCGAAGGCGCCGGGCCGTGGCGCAGCGGCTTCCTGACCTCGTTCTTCTCGCTGGTCAGCACGCACGGGCTGCACGTGACCTTCGGCATCATCTGGCTCATCACGCTGATGGTGCAGGTGCGCCTGCACGGGCTGATCCCCGAGAACCGCCGCCGCCTGATGTGCCTATCGATGTTCTGGCACTTCCTGGACGTGGTATGGATCGGCGTGTTCACGTTTGTCTACCTGATGGGAGTGCTGCCATGAATGCCCAGGACAACACGCTCGCCCACGGCCATGACGGCCACGAGGGGCACGATGGGCATGGCCATGACGACAGCCACATCCACATCTCGATGAGCGGCTATGTGACGGGCTTCGTGCTGTCGGTGATCCTGACCACGATTCCGTTTTGGCTCGTCATGGGCAAGGTGTTCGAGAAGTCGAGCACCACCGCGATCCTCCTGCTGGCGCTCGGCGCCGTGCAGATCGTCGTGCACATGATCTATTTCCTGCACATGAACGCCAAGTCCGAGGGCGGCTGGAACATGCTGGCGCTGATGTTCACGCTGGTGCTCGTGGTGATTACGCTGAGCGGCACGCTGTGGGTCATGTTCCACCTGAACTCGAACATGATGCCGGGGATGGAGCGCTGACGGCACCGGCGACAGACGTCAAGGTACCCCAAAGGCGCCCCCCGCAAGGCGCCTTTTTCATCACATAACGCAATGTTTCCTGAAATCATCAGCGATTTCAGCAACAAATGCCAAGGCATTGTCATTAATCTGCCCGCTCCTTGCTGTTAAGCGGGCGGCCATTGCCTGGCCCTTCCCGCCCCTGCCCGCGTCAACCTCCACGAGATGACATTTCGCGTTCCGGCCATGACCTGACCGCGCACGCGTTTTGGCCGGAACAGCAAAGCTCACTGCGCCGCATCGCCCCACAAGGGCGGCGCGGCCTTCTGATGAACGGAGACAACGACACATGAGTGCAAATACAGAGCATTTGCAGCGGGGGCTCGGCGAACGCCACATCCGCCTGATGGCATTGGGATCGGCCATCGGCGTAGGGCTGTTCCTGGGCTCGGCCAATGCCATCAAGATGGCCGGGCCGGCTATCATGCTGGCCTACCTGATCGGCGGCGCGATGATCTTCCTGATCATGCGCGCGCTCGGCGAAATGGCCGTGCACAACCCGGTGGCGGGTTCGTTCTGCCGCTACGCGCAGGATCATATGGGCCCGCTCGCCGGCTACCTGACCGGCTGGAACTACTGGTTCCTGTGGCTCGTGACCTGTGTGGCCGAGATCACGGCCGTGGCCATCTACATGGGCGTCTGGTTCCCCGACGTGCCGCGCTGGATCTGGGCGCTCGCCGCACTGACCACGATGGGCTCGGTTAACCTGCTGACGGTCAAGGCCTACGGCGAGTTCGAGTTCTGGTTCGCCATGATCAAGATCGTGACCATCGTGCTGATGCTGTTCGGCGGCGGCGCGATGATCGTGTTCGGGCTCGGCAACGGCGGCATTGCGACCGGCATCAGCAACCTGTGGGCGCACGGCGGCTTCATGCCGAACGGCGCCAGCGGCGTGCTGATGTCGCTGCAGATGGTGATGTTCGCGTACCTCGGGGTCGAGATGATCGGCCTGACCGCCGGCGAGGCGAAGAACCCGCGCAAGTCGATCCCGGACGCGATCAACTCGGTGTTCTGGCGCATCCTGATCTTCTACGTCGGCGCGCTGTTCATCATCCTGTCGCTCTATCCGTGGAACGAGATCGGCGCGCAGGGCAGTCCGTTCGTGATGACGTTCGAGCGCCTTGGCATCAAGACCGCGGCCGGCATCATCAACTTCGTCGTGCTGACCGCCGCGCTGTCGTCATGCAACGGCGGCATCTTCAGCACGGGCCGCATGCTCTACAACCTGGCCCAGCAGGGGCAGGCGCCGGCGGCATTCGCCCAGGTCGACCGCAATGGCGTGCCGCGCCGCGCGCTGCTGGTCTCGATCGGCGCTCTGCTGTGCGGCGTGCTGCTGAACTACCTGGTGCCAGAGAAGGTGTTCGTCTGGGTGACGTCGATCTCGACCTTCGGCGCGATCTGGACCTGGGCCATCATCCTCGTCACGCAGATGCAGTTCCGCAAGAACCTGTCGGCGGCCCAGCGCGACAAGCTGGCGTTCCGCATGCCGTTCTGGCCATATGGCTCGTGGATCGCGCTGGCCTTCCTGGCGCTGGTCATTGCGCTGATGGCTTATTTCCCAGACACGCGCATCGCTCTGTATGTCGGCCCCGCCTGGCTGGTCCTGCTGACGGTGCTGTACTACCGCCTTGGCATGCAGGCTCGCGGCCCGGTTACTTACCAGGGCTGACCGGCATTCCCGGCGGGTGCGCCAGCGGACGCCCGCCGCTACAATGGCCCCCGGGCAATCCATCGCCAGGGGGCCAGATGTCCGAACTCTACGCCGCGCCACTCCACCATGACGGGGCGGCCGACCCAGACGCACGCCGTGGCGGCGTCACTGCCGCAAGAGCCAACTCGGCGGAAGATGCCGTCGCACGCGCCGCCGCCGTGGCCGATACGGTCGCGCGCACCGCGGTCGAGCAGGCGGACCTCGCCATGCGCCACTGGACCGACCCCACGCCGGGTCCGGTACGGATCGGCTCCGCGCAGCATCTGCGCATGTTCAGCAACATGCTGCTGCAGACCCACAATCCCTATAAACCGGCCGTGATCGAATGGCCGACGCTGTCGCCCGACGCACTCGCGCGCGTGACCTCGCTGCCGATCTGGGACATTGCCGTGCAGACCGAGGGCCGCGCCTCGATCCGCGTGAAGACCTTTGCCGAAACCGTCGCCGACCCCCTGCTGCGCAGCGCGCTGGACATGGACGGCGGCGAGGAGGCGCGCCACAAGGTTGTGCTGTCGAAGCTAGTCGAGGCCTATGGCATTCCGCTTGCGCCGGAACCCGACTACCCGCCGCCGGACGATCCGGAATGGGGCTGGCTCGTGACCGGCTACAGCGAATGCATCGACAGCTTCTTCGCGTTTGGCCTGTTCGCCATGGCTAAACGCTCGGGCTATTTCCCGGCCGAGCTGGTCGAGACGTTCGAGCCGGTGATCCAGGAGGAAGGCCGGCACATCCTCTTCTTCGTCAACTGGGCCGCGTGGTATCGGCGCAACCTGCCCTGGTGGCGCCGGCCGCTGTTTGCGCTCAAGGTGGCGCGCGTGTGGGCGTTCCTGATCTGGGAGCGCATCGGCATTGCGCGCGGGATCGATGCAGATGGCGTCGCGCAGGATGCCAATTTCACGATGAACGGCTCCGAAGCGCTGGGCGATTCGCTGTCGCCGGGCGCGATGATCGACCTCTGCGTGGCCGAGAACGACAGGCGCATGGCCGGCTACGACGAACGGTTGTTGCGGCCCGAGACGGTGCCGCGTCTCGCCCGGCTCGCGCGCCGCTTCGTAAAGTGATCATGACAGCCGCGTTCGCACTGTCCCTGGCATCGCTGGCCATCTGGTGTGTCCTGCTGTTCGGCCGTGCGGGCTTCTGGCGCATTCGCAAGCCCGCGCCGGTACCCGCCCCTCCGGCATGGCCCGAAGTGGTAGCCATCGTTCCGGCGCGCAATGAGGCGGAAGTCATCGGGCGATGTGTGGCTGGCGTGCTCGGCCAGAAATACCCCGGAAAGCTGTCATTGGTGGTGGTGGACGACCACAGCCATGACTGCACCTCCGAAATCGCGGCCACCGCTGCGACTGCCACGCCCCGGCGCGATGCGCTATCGGTAGTTTCGGCCCGAGATCTGCCTTCTGGCTGGAGCGGCAAAGTATGGGCGCAGTCCGAGGGGCTCGCCGCCGCCGATCGCATCGCACCGGGCGCTGCCTACGTATGGCTGACCGATGCAGACATCTGGCATGGCCCCGAGGTACTCGGGGAGCTGGTAGCGCGCGCCGTGCATGAACGCCGCGACCTGGTGTCGCTGATGGTGCGGTTGCGCTGTGCTTCCGCGTGGGAACGGCTGATCGTGCCGGCTTTCGTCTTCTTCTTCGCCAAACTCTATCCGTTCGAACGCGTGCGCAATCCACGCAGCGCTGTATCCGCCGCTGCGGGCGGCTGCATGCTGGCCAGCCGCGCGGCACTGACGCGCATTGGCGGGTTCGCCGCTATTCGCGGCGAGTTGATCGACGATTGCAGTCTCGCGGCAAGAATCAAGCCGGGCGGCGCAATCTCGCTCGACCTCGCAGACGACAGCGTGTCACTGCGGCCCTATGACGACTGGCGCAGCCTGTGGGATATGATCGCGCGCAGCGCCTACACGCAACTCCGCTATTCGCCGGTCCTGCTGGCCGGCACCGTCGTGGCCATGACGTTGACGTATCTGGCGCCCCCAGTGCTGGCGTTGGCCGGCGGTGCGCGGCTGTGGCCGGCATGGCTCGCGTGGGCGGCCGTGGCACTGGCCTATATGCCGATGCTGCGCGAGTACCGCCAGCCGTGCTGGCTGGCGCCGCTGTTGCCGCTGACGGCCCTGTTCTATCTTGGCGCCACGCTGGATTCCGCACGCCGCTACTGGCTGCGCCGCGGCGGCCAGTGGAAAGGACGCAGCCAGGCGCCCGCACGGTCCTGAGCCCTCAGCGCAGGTAACCGGCCTCGCGGAACCAGTCCAGCGCGTCGCGCAGGCCATCAATATAAGGACGCGGCTGATAGCCAAGCTCCTGCCGGGCCTTGTCCGAGCGGAAAAACATCCGGTACTTCGACATATGGAGCCCATCCACGGTGACAAAGGGCTCTTTGCGCGTGATGCGCGCCACCGCCTCCGCGGCATGCGCCAGCGGATACAGCGGCCAGCGCGGCAGTTGCACGGTTGGCGGACGGCGTCCGCACAAATCCGCGATATCGCGCAGCATCTGCTGCAGCATCACGTCGTCACCGCCCAGGATGTAGCGTTCGCCGATGCGGCCTCGCTCCAGCGCCTGGAAATGCCCGGCGGCGACGTCATCGACATGGACAAGGTTGAGCCCGGTCTCGACAAAGGCCGGAATCTTGCCGGTCGCGGCCTCGACGATGATGCGTCCGGTCGGCGTAGGCCGGACGTCCCGCGGCCCGATCGGCGTGGACGGATTGACGATCACGGCCGGCAACCCGCGCTCGGCGACCATGCGCTCGACCACACGCTCGGCCAGCACCTTGCTGCGCTTGTACGCGCCGATGGCCTCGTGCGGTGTCATGGCGGCCGTCTCGTCGACCGGCGCCGAGGCACCCGCCACCCGCAACGTCGCCACGCTGCTGGTATAGACAACGCGCTCTACCCCCGCCTCCTGCGCGGCTTCCATGACCGCCATGGTCCCGTCGACATTGGTGCGGACGATTTCCTCGGGATCAGGGGCCCATAGCCGATAATCGGCCGCCACATGGAACAGGTAGCGCACCCCGCGCATGGCGGACGTCAGCGCGGAGGGGTCGCGCATATCTCCCTCGATCACCTCGACGGGCAGACCATCCAGATTGGCGCGCGGGCTCGTCGCCCGCACCAGCGCGCGCACGCGCCAGCCGCGCGCCAGTGCCTGCCGCACTACCGCGGATCCGAGAAAACCCGATGCACCTGTCACCAGCGCGTAATCGTTTACGGTCATAACCCCGTTTCATCGTGAGATGGGAATGCCGCCCGACTGAGAGGGCTCCCAGACATTTCCGGCGCGGCGGGTATATAGTAACCACCATGTGTCGGAAATGTGATTTCTGTACACCATCCCATTCACTGAAACCCATTGACGGGTCGGGGGGCCTACCGTATGCAGGTGATTCTTGCTCAACCCCGAGGTTTCTGTGCCGGCGTCGTGCGCGCGATCGAAATTGTCGACCGCGCACTCGTCAAGCATGGAGCTCCGGTGTTCGTGCGGCACGAGATCGTGCATAACAAGCATGTCGTGGAGGGGTTGAAGAACAAGGGCGCGCGCTTTGTTGAAGAACTCGACGAGGTCCCTGCGGGCGCCGTCACCATCTTCAGCGCGCACGGCGTATCGCGCGCCGTGGTGGCCGACGCCGGCCAGCGGCAGCTGCACGCCATCGACGCCACCTGCCCGCTGGTGATCAAGGTGCATAACCAGGGCCGCCAGTACGCGGCCAGCGGCCGGACCGTGATCCTGATCGGCCATGCCGGCCATCCCGAGGTCGAAGGCACCATGGGCCAGATTCCCGGCAAGGTGATCCTGGTCCAGAACGAGGCCGAGGTCGAACGGCTCGACCTGCCTGCGGACACCCCGGTCGCCTACGTCACCCAGACCACGCTCAGCGTCGACGACACCCGCAATATCATCGCCGCGCTGGCCCGCCGTTTCAGCAACATGGTCGGCCCCGACACGCGCGACATCTGCTATGCCACGCAGAACCGGCAAAGCGCGGTGCGCGACCTGTGCAAGGTGGCCGACGTGATCCTGGTGATCGGCGCCACCAACAGTTCCAATTCCAACCGGCTGCGCGAGATCGGCACTGAAAGCGGCGTGCCCAGCTACCTGATCGCCGACGGCAGCGAACTCGATCCGGCGTGGGTGACGGGGGCCAATATCGTCGGCATTACCGCCGGCGCCTCGGCGCCCGAGGAAATGGTCGAAGACGTGATCAACGCGCTGCGCCACCTGGGCCCGGTGGATGTGTCCACCATGGAAGGCCGCGAGGAGCATGCCGAATTCCGCCTGCCCGCCGAACTGGCCGATGTCCGGCCTGCCGCAGCCGCGACCGAGCCAGTCGAGAAAGTCCCCGGCTGAACCAGAATAAAAGGAAGTCCCCTTGCCTATCCCGTTCCTGCAGGTCGCCCGCGTGGGCGCCTACATTGTCGGCAAGCATCTGGCGCGCCAGAAGCGCTATCCGCTTGCGCTCATGCTGGAGCCGTTGTTTCGCTGCAACCTTGCCTGCAATGGCTGCGGCAAGATCGACTACCCGGATCCGATCCTGAACCAGCGCCTGTCGGTCGAGGAATGCCTGGGCGCCGTCGATGAATGCGGCGCGCCCGTGGTGTCGATCGCCGGCGGCGAGCCGCTGCTGCACAAGGACATGCCCGAAATCGTGCGCGGCATCATCGCGCGGCGCAAGTTCGTCTACCTGTGCACCAACGCGCTGCTGATGGAGAAGAAGCTGGACCAGTACGAGCCCAGCCCCTACTTCGTCTGGTCCGTGCACCTGGACGGCGACCGCGAAATGCATGACCACTCGGTCAGCCAGGAAGGCGTCTATGACCGCGCAGTCGAAGCCATCCGTGCCGCCAAGGCGCGCGGCTTCCGCGTCAATATCAATTGCACGCTGTTCAACGATGCGAAGCCCGACCGCGTGGCAAGCTTCTTCGACACAGTCAAGGAAATGGGCGTCGACGGCATCACCGTCTCGCCCGGCTACGCGTACGAGCGCGCGCCGGACCAGCAGCACTTCCTGAACCGCGGCAAGACCAAGCAGCTGTTCCGCGACATCCTGAGCCGCGGCCGCGGCAAGAAGTGGTCGTTCAGCCAGTCGACCATGTTCCTGGACTTCCTGGCCGGCAACCAGACCTACCACTGCACGCCGTGGGGCAACCCGGCGCGCACGGTGTTCGGCTGGCAGCGGCCTTGCTATCTGGTCGGCGAAGGCTATGTGCAGACCTTCAAGGAGCTGATGGACGAGACCGACTGGGACGCCTACGGCACCGGCAACTACGAGAAGTGCGCCGATTGCATGGTCCACAGCGGCTACGAGGCCACCGCGGTCGCCGATACGTTCGCACATCCGCTCAAGGCGCTCGGCGTGAGCCTGCGCGGCGTGAAGACCGACGGCGCAATGGCTCCGGACATCCCGCTCGACAACCAGCGCCCCGCCGATTACGTATTCTCGCGCCACGTCGAGATCAAGCTGGCCGAGATCGGCCGGGCCCAGCCGCGCAAGGAACGGCCGGCCCGGGCAGAGACCTCCGAAGCCCACTAAATCTTCATGCCCGCGGAAGCAGCGGCCATGGCCGCGACCCTGCTTGGCAGTGCGCTGACCTGCGTGTCGGCGGGCTATGCCGTGGCTGCCGCCGTGCTGACGCGGCGCGCCGGCGCACGTGCGCCGGCTGCCGCAGCGGCCGGCGAAGTCCGCGCCAGCGTGCTCAAGCCACTGTGCGGGGCCGAACCACGCCTGTACGACAACCTGGCCACGCTGTGCCGTCAGTCCGTCACGGGCTACCAGGTCGTGTGCGGTGTGCGCGACCCGGACGACCCCGCCATTGCTGTGGTGCGACGCCTGCAGCAGGATTTTCCGGATATCGACATCACGCTGGTCATCGACCCGCGCGTGCACGGCAGCAATCTCAAGGTCAGCAACCTGATCAACCTGGCCGCCCATGCGCGGCATGACTTGCTGGTTGTGGCCGACAGCGATATCGCCGTACCGCCGGACTATCTGGCACGCGTCGCCGCGCCGCTGGCCGACCCTGGCGTCGGCATCGTCACCTGCCTGTATCGCGGCCGCCCGGTCGACGCTTTCTGGGCGAAGCTCGGCGCGCAGTTCATCGACGACTGGTTCGCGCCGTCGGTACGCATTGCCCATGCGGGTGGTTCGCGCCGATTTGCCTTCGGGGCGACCATTGCATTGCGGCGTGACACGTTGACGCAAATCGGCGGCTTCGCGTCGCTGTCCGACCGGCTCGCCGACGACTTCTGGCTTGGCGAGCTGACCCGGCAGGCGGGGCTGCGGACCGTACTGTCCGATATGGTCGTCACCACTGACGTGACCGAGACGCGGCTGCCCGAACTGTGGACGCATGAATTGCGATGGCTGCGCACCATCCGGTCGCTGAATCCGGCGGGATTTGCGTTCACGTTCATTACTTTTACGTGGCCGATGCTGGTGGTGGGGGTGGTGTTGTCGCCGGCAGAATGGACGACAGCCATTGCCGTAGCAGGCGCCCTTGCGCGCAGTGCGATGGCAGGCACTCCGACCACAGCGTTGCGGGCACCATTGCGGGACACACTTCTACTTATCGGCTGGGCCGCAGCCTTGGGCGGCCAGCGGGTCCGGTGGCGGCAACAAGTTCTCTCCGTGCAGGACCCGGCATGACCCAGAGACACATCGTGACCAACACAAGACAGCGCCGCGGCTCTCTTCCGTATGTAGCTTTTTTGACTACGACCGTAGTCGAAAAAGCTACATACACCCCAGCTGACCTGAACCTGACAACATCGAAGCCGCTATGAAAAAAACCCTGTTCCTCCAGGCCCCTTCCTTCGACGGCTTTGACGGCGGCGCCGGCTCGCGCTACCAGGCCAAGCGCGAGATCAAGTCGTTCTGGTATCCGACCTGGCTGGCCCAGCCGGCAGCGCTGGTGCCGGGCAGCCGCGTGCTGGACGCACCCGCCGACGAACTGACGCCGCAGCAGACGCTGGATATCGCCGTCGACTACGACCTCGTCATCATCCACACCAGCACGCCGTCGTTCCCGACCGACGCCAAGTTCGCCGAGGAACTGAAGAAGCGCAAACCCGGCGTGATGATCGGCATGGTCGGCGCCAAGCCGGCGGTCGACCCGGGCGGCACGCTCGGCGCCAGCGGCGCAATCGACTTCGTCTGCCGCGAGGAATTCGACTACACGTGCCAGGACGTCGCCGCAGGCAAGCCGCTCAAGGACATCCTCGGCCTGTCGTATCGCCTGCCCGATGGCTCGCTCGAACACAACGGCCAGCGGCCGATGATCGAGAACATGGACGAGCTGCCGTTCGTGGCGCCCGTGTACAAGCGCGACCTGAAGATCGAGAACTACTTCATCGGCTACCTGAAGCACCCATATGTGTCGATCTACACGGGGCGCGGCTGCCGCTCGCGCTGCACGTTCTGCCTGTGGCCGCAGACGGTCGGCGGGCACCGCTACCGCACGCGCTCGGCCGAGAGCGTGATTGCCGAAGTGAAATGGATCAAGGAGAACATGCCCGAGGTCAAGGAGATCATGTTCGACGATGACACCTTCACCGACTTCAAGCCGCGCGTGGAGGAAATCGCGCGCGGGCTCGGCAAGCTCGGCGTCACGTGGTCGTGCAACGCGAAGGCCAACGTGCCATACAGCACGCTCAAGATCATGAAGGAGAACGGCCTGCGCCTGCTGCTGGTCGGCTATGAGTCGGGCGACGACCAGATCCTGCTGAACATCAAGAAGGGCCTGCGCACCGATATCGCGCGGCGCTTCACCGAGGATTGCCGCAAGCTCGGCATCCAGATCCACGGCACCTTCATCCTGGGCCTGCCCGGCGAAACGCAGCAGACGATCGAGAAGACCATCGCCTACGCCAAGGAAATCAACCCGCACACCATTCAGGTGTCCCTGGCGGCGCCCTACCCCGGCACGACGCTGTACCAGCAGGCGGTCGACAACGGCTGGCTTGAAGAGAACAAGGTCATCAACCTCGTCAACGACAAGGGCGTGCAGCTCGCGGCGATCAGCTACCCGCACCTGTCGAAGGAAGAGATCTACCACGGCGTGGAGCGCTTCTATAAGCAGTTCTATTTCCGCCCCGGCAAGATCTGGGAAATCGTGCGCGAGATGCTCGGCAGCTGGGACATGATGAAGCGGCGCCTGCGCGAAGGCGTGGAGTTCTTCCGTTTCCTGCGATCCCACGAGGCCTGATTCTGCAGTCTCTTAGCCCCGCCACCGCCGCGCGCCCCGCGCGCGGCCTGATCATCACCGCCGACGACTTTGGGCTGCACACCGCCGTCAATGAAGCGGTGGAACTCGCGCATCGCGACGGCGTGCTGAACGCCGCCAGCCTGATGGTGTCCGCGCCGGAAGCCGCCGATGCGGTGGCGCGCGCACGACGCTTGCCGTCGCTGCGCGTGGGCCTGCATGTCGTGCTCGCCGATGGCCCGGCCATGCTGCCACGCGCGGCCATTCCCGACCTCGTCGATGCGCAGGGTCGCTTTGGTTCGGCGATGGCGCGTGATGGATGCCGCTTCTTTTTCCTGCCGCATGTACGCCGGCAACTGGCCGCCGAAATCCGCGCTCAGTTCGAGGCATTCGCGGCCACCGGCCTGCCGCTTGATCACGTCAACACGCACAAGCATTTCCATTTGCATCCGACTGTGCTGTCGCTGATCCTGTCGATCGGCCGCGAGTTCGGCCTGCGTGCCATGCGCCTGCCGCTGGAATCCGATGCGCCGTTACTGCTGCGCCCGTGGCTCGCGCTGCTGCGCGGACGATTGCAGCGTGCCGGCATCGCGCACAATGACTACGTGGTCGGCATCGCACGCAGCGGCGCCATGGATGAAGCGGTGCTGCTCGCCGCGCTCTCAAAGCTGCCGGAAGGCATCGGCGAAATCTATCTGCATCCGGCCGTCACATCGGGCGCGGCCATCGCGCCGACCATGGCCGGCTACCGCCACGCCGATGAACTGGCCGCGCTGCTGTCGCCACGCGTGCGCGCGGCCCTCGATGCGGCCGGTGTGCGGCGCGGCGGCTTTGCCGACGTGCTCGCGCCGGCCTGACCCCTCTTACATGAAACGCATTGCTTACCTGACCGGCCTGCTGGGCCTGCTCGCGCTCACGGCGCTTGTCGTGCATGAGGGCATCAGTGATATCGCCACCGTGATGGCACAGGGCGGCTGGCTCCTGCTGTTGCTGGTGCCGCTGCACGCGCTGCCCCTGCTGCTGGACGCGCAGGGCTGGCGCGTGCTGCTGACATCGGCCGATCCTGACGAGAAAGCGGGCCTGGGCTTCCTGTGGTGGGTCGCCACCGTGCGCGAAGCGGTGAACCGCCTGCTGCCCACCATGAGCATCGGCGGCGAACTGGTCGGCGTGCGGCTGAGCCGGCTGCGCATCCACGACACGACCGCGGTCACGGCGTCCATCGTGGTCGAAGTCATGATCACGCTGTTCGCGCAGTACCTGTTCTCGGCGCTCGGCGTGCTGATGCTGATCGCCGCGCTGCAGGACAGCGGCCAGGCCTGGATCATCCTGGCCGGGCTGGCGCTGTCGCTGCCGGTGCCGGTAGCCTTCGCACTGTCGCTGCGCCACACGGGACTGTTCGAAAAGCTCGAAGGCGCGGCGCGCAAGCTGTTCGGCGAGGATCACCGCATCGTCGCCATGATCGATGGCGCACGGCTCGATGCGCAGATTCGCGCGCTGAACCGGCGCCGGCGCGAACTGCTGGCTGCGCTGGGCTGGCAGTTCGTGGGCCTTGTCAGTGGCACGCTCGAAATCTGGTTTGCGCTGATGCTGCTGGGGCACCCGGTGCCATTCTGGCAGGCCATGGCGATCGAGGCCCTGACCCAGGCCGTGCGCCACGTGGCCTTCTTCGTGCCCGCGGGGCTCGGCGTGCAGGAGGCCGTGGTGCTGCTGCTGGGCCAGGCGCTGGGCATGGACGCGCATGTGTCGCTGGCGCTGGCACTGGTCAAGCGCGCGCGGGAAATCCTGTTTGGCGTGCCCGCGCTGCTGTCGTGGCAGTGGGTGGAGTTGCGCCGCTGGCGGCGCGGGGTGGCGGAAAGCGCCGCCCGGTGAAGTACCGGCGGGTCAGCTGGCTCCCACCTGCCGCGCGTTGTGGTTGACCAGGTACTGCACCAGCCCGTCGACGCCGCCGCGCGCGACGATATCGGCGAACTGCTTGCGGTACACCTCGATCAGCCAAGCGCCCATCATGTTGATGTCGTAGATCCTCCAGCCATTGGGCGTCCGCTGCAGCCGATAGTCGATCTGCATCTCGTCGCCGTTGTTGAGCACGCGCGACTCCACCACCACATCACCGGAGCCACCCGCAGCCTGCGCCGGCTTGAAGCGGAACTTGACGTTCTGCTCGCGCAGTTGCGCCAGCGACACCGCATAGCTGCGCACGAGCAGTTGCGTGAATTGTTCGCTGAGTTGCTTCTGCTGCTCCGGCGTGGCCGTGCGCCAGGCGCTGCCGACCGCGAGCCGCGTGGTGCGCCCGAAATCCGTGTAGGGCAGAAATTGCTTCTGGACCACCGCAGTGATCTTCGCCATGTCGCCGCCGCGGGTTTCGGGATTGGACTGGATGGTCGTGATCACGCCTTCCACGGCCGCCTGCACCAGGCGCTCCGGCGCGGCCTTGAGATCGGTGGGCTGCGCCGTCTGCGCCTGCACCGTGGCAACCATGGCCACCGCCGCGACCGGCGCAAGGGAAATCAAACCGAATCTGTTCATGCCGATGTGTGCTGCAAGAAGCGTTTGAAAGAGACCAGGGGCCCCGTCTCGCCGGGCGCCCGGGATGCCGGGCCAGTATAGCGGAACGGGGTTGGCCAGCCGGCTGCGTCGCATGCGCCACGCCAGCGCGGCAATCGGGCGCCAGCCGGTATACTCGCGGCTCGAGCCCTGTCCCGAGCACTCCATGCTGACTTCGCTGCTGACCCGCCTCGTCAGGCTCGCCACGACCCGCGCCTGGCTGGTGATCGTGGCGGCCCTGCTGCTCACCGCTGCCAGCGGCGTCTATGTGGCACGACACTTCGCCATCACTACGGACATCAACCGGCTGCTCGAATCCGATGCGCCGTGGGCCAGGCGCGATGCGGCCATCGGCGAGGCCTTTCCGCAACGCGGGCAGATGATCCTGGCCGTGGTGCAGGCGCCGGCGTCGGAACTGGCCGATGCCGCCGCCAATGAACTGGCCGACGCGCTGCGCAAGCACCCCGAGCATTTCCGCTCGGTCAGCCAGCCCGGCGCAGGCGATTTCTTCTCCCGCAACGGCTTGCTGTTCGCGCGCACCGAGGAAGTCGGTCAGGTTACCCAACAGCTCGTCCAAGCGCGCCCGCTGCTCAACCAGCTTGCGCACGACCCTACCCTGCGCGGGCTCTCCGACACGCTATCGAGCATGCTGGGCCTGCCGCTGACGATGGGCCAGGTCAAGCTGGCCGATATGGACGCCTTGCTCGGCGCCAGCGCCGGCGCGCTCGAACAGGTGCTGGCCGGCAAGCCGGCCGCCATGTCATGGGCGGCCCTGCTCGACGACAGCCAGAAGCCCGACAAGGAAGGCCGCGTCTTCAGCTTCATCGCGGTCAGCCCCGTGCTCGACTACAGCGACCTGCAGGCAGGCGCCGCCGCGGCCGACGCCATCCGCGCCACGGCCGCGGACCTGAAACTGTCGCAGCGATACCAGGCCAGCGTGCGCCTGACCGGGCCGCAGCCGCTGGCCGACGACGAGTTCGCCTCCGTCAGCGAAGGCGCCGCACTCAATGGCCTGCTCACGGTGCTGGTCGTCGTGCTGATCCTGTGGATGGCCTTGCGTTCGAAGCGGCTGATTCTGGCCGTGCTGGCCAGCCTGCTCACGGGCTTGCTGATCACGGCGGCACTGGGCCTCGCCATGGTCGGTGCGCTCAATATGATCTCCGTGGCCTTCGCGGTGCTGTTCGTCGGACTAGGCGTCGACTTCGGCATCCAGTTCGGGGTGCGCTATCGCGCCGAGCGCCATGACCGTGGCCATATCGCCGAAGCGCTGGAACATGCCGCGCAGGGCACCGCGATGCCATTGACGCTGGCGGCCGCGGCAACTGCCGCCGCATTCTTTTGTTTCCTGCCCACCGATTTCCGCGGCGTGGCAGAGCTTGGGCAGATTGCCGGTGTCGGCATGATGGTGGCGTTCCTCACGACCTTCACGATGCTGCCCGCGCTGATCCAGGTCATGCAGCCGCGCGGCGAAGCCGAGGCACCCGGCTTTGCCTGGCTGGCGCCCGCCGATGCGTTCTTCGAGCGCAACCGCAGGCCGGTGCTGCTGCTCACCTGCGCGGCGATCCTGCTCGGATCACCGGTGCTGCTGCGCCTGCGCTTCGACTTCGATCCGCTGCATCTCAAGGATCCGCATTCGGAATCGATGGCTACGCTGCTCGCGCTCAAGGATGCGCCCGAGGCAGGCACCGACGATGTCACCGTGCTGGCACCGTCGCTGGCAGCTGCCAAGGATATTGCTGCGCGCGTCTCGCCGCTCCCCGAAGTGGCGCGCGTCGTCACGTTGCAGACATTCATCCCCGAGGACCAGCCCGCCAAGCTCGCAGCCATCGAAACCGCCCGCACGGCGCTGATGCCCGTGCTCACGCAGCAGACTGCCTCTCCCGCCACCGACATGGCGCGCGTCAATGCGCTGCGCAATGCCTCGCGCCAGCTCGCCATCGCGGCCGACGAACATCCCGAAACCGGCGCGGCCCAGGCAGCGCGGCTGGCCAAGGTGCTGAAACGGCTCGCCGACGCGGATGCCGCCACGCGCGACCGCGCCGAACTGGCCATCGCCCTGCCGCTGCGCCTGGCGCTGGGCCGCCTGCGCCTGATGCTGGAGCCGCGGCCCGTCACGCAGCAAACGCTGCCGCCCGCGATCGTGCGCGACTGGCTCACCCCCGACGGCCGCGCGCTCGTCAGCATCACGCCCCGGCTGCCGCAGCACGAGGGCATCGAACGAGAAGCCGCGCTCAATCTGTTCATGGACGCCGTACTGCGCGTGGAGCCCAATGCAACGGGTGGCCCGATTGCGATCCGCGGCTCGGCCGACACGATCATGGGCGCCTTCGCGCAAGCCGGTGCCTGGGCCGTGCTATCCATCACCATCCTGCTGTGGATTGCGCTGCGCCGCTTTGGCGACGTGCTGCGCACGCTGGTGCCGTTGCTGGTGTCAGCCATCGTCACGCTGGAGCTGTGCGCGGCGTTTGGCATTGCGCTGAACTTCGCCAACGTGATCGCGCTGCCGCTGCTGCTGGGCATCGGCGTGGCGTTCAAGATCTACTACGTGATCGCGTGGCGCCAGGGCAAGACCAAGCTGCTGCAGTCGAGCCTCACGCATGCGGTGCTCTACAGCGCCGCCACCACCGCCACGGCATTCGGCAGCCTGTGGCTGTCGCAGCATCCCGGCACCGCGAGCATGGGCAAGCTGCTGGCGCTGGCGCTGGTGTGCACGCTGGTGGGCGCCGTGTTCTTCCAGCCTATCCTGATGGGCCGGCCGCGCCAAAGCGCGCACCGGCATCCGGGGAGCGCTACGGAGTAGTCGCCCAATCGCCGTCACGCCCTCCCCGAATAGCGATAACAACCTCGAATCGACCGCTGCATCATGTTGCTCCCCCGAATTGCGCGCCAGCCCGCACGGCTGGCTTTCCTGGCGTTCGTTCCGCTGCTCGCGGCCGGCTGCGCCACGGGCCCGCAGGCCAATCCCGACGACCCGCTCGAACCGATGAACCGCGTGGTCTTCAAGGTCAACGACAAACTGGACCAGTACGTAGCCACGCCCGTCGCCAAGGGCTACAAGGCAGTCACGCCGCAGCCCGTGCGCACCGCGGTGACCAATTTCTATTCGAACATTGCGGACGTAGGCAACTTCGCCAACAACCTGCTGCAAGGCAAGGGCGTGGATGCGGCCGAAAGCCTGATGCGCGTGGCGATCAATTCGGTGCTCGGGATCGGCGGGCTGATCGACATTGCCACGCCAGCCGGCCTGCAGAAGCATTCACAGGACTTCGGGCTGACGCTGGGTACGTGGGGCGTGCCGTCCGGGCCCTATCTGGTGCTGCCTTTCTTCGGCCCGAGCTCGTTCCGGGATGGCGTGGGCTTGTACGTGAATTTCCAGCTCGACCCGACCACCTATATGGATCCGGCCTGGCGCAATTCGCTGTTTGCCATGAACGTGGTGGACGTGCGCACCAACCTGCTCGGCGCAACCGACCTGCTCTCGCTGGCGGCGCTGGACAAGTATGCGTTCGTGCGTGACGCCTACGTGCAGCGGCGACGCTACCTGCTGGATGGCGGCAGCAGCAAGCTGCCGGACTACGGCGACGACGAGGAAACGGAAGGTGCCGCCATGCCATCGTCAGCGCCGGCACCGGCATCCGGACCGGCCGCGGAGCCTGCGCTGCCTGCGGCGCCCGCCTCCGGGACACCGCAGCAATAGGACTCGGCGGCCAAACACTCAGCCGCCGATGCCGAGCAGCACCACCTCGAACGTCAGCGTGGCGTTCGGCGGGATGGTGCCCGGCACACCGCGCGCACCGTAGGCGGTAGCCGCCGGGCAGGTCAGCCTGGCCTTGCCGCCCACCTGCATGGTCTGCACGCCTTCGGTCCAGCACGGAATCACGCGGTTCAGCGGGAACGAGATCGGCTGGCCACGCTTGTACGAGCTGTCGAATTCGGTACCGTCGGCCAGCGTGCCGCGGTAGTGGACCTGGACCGTATCGGTTGCCTTCGGCGACGGCCCGGTGCCCTTGACCAGATGCTGGATCGTCATGCCGGAAGGCAGCGTCTGCGCGGCGGCCGCAGGGGCCGATGCGGCCGGTGCCGAGGCACCCGGAGCGGCCGCCATGGCGGCGCAGGCGAAGGTCATGGCGCTGAAAAGCAGGGCGATGCGTTTCATGGGAAATCCGATTGCAACGGCGTAGTGGAAAGAGCGGGCAGTGTAACCGACGCTCCGACCCTCCGACGCATGCTCCAGCGGCGCATGGTGCACCGGCTGCGCGCGCATGCGGCGTCGGCGCGGCATTCCCGGCGCGGTACGTTGCATCCTGCGAATGCCGGCCTACGATTGGTTCCACATGCACGGAGGAAGCCATGGCAACAGTCGATTCCCGCGGCCTGGAAGTGTCGACCGGCAACGCCCGCTCGCTGGAACAGTTCGACGCGGCGCTGCACCTGCTCAACGGCTACTACGGCGACCCGCTTGCCGCCATCGATGAAGCGCTGGCCGAAGCACCCGACTTCGCCATGGGCCACGCGCTGCGTGCGGGACTGATGGTGACGTCAGGCGACGGCACGGCAGAGCCGATGCTGCGCGAAAGCGTCGAGGCCGGCGAGGCGCTGCACGCCGGCGCCAATGACCGCGAGCGCCGCCATATCGCTGCGGCCCGCGCGTGGCTGGACCGTTCATTCACGCGCGCCATTGCGCTCTACGGCGACATCGCCATCGATTACCCGCGCGATCTGCTTGCCGTGCAAGTCGCGCATATTGGCGACTTCCTGCTGGGGCAGTCCAGCATGCTGCGCGACCGCATTGCCCGCGTGCTGCCGCACTGGGATGCGGAGATGCCGGGGTTCAGCTTCCTGCTCGGCATGCATGCGTTCGGCCTCGAGGAAACCCAGTTCTACGAACGTGCCGAAGACCGCGGCCGCAGTGCGCTGGACCTGAACCCGCGCGATCCGTGGGCCATCCACGCCGTGGCGCATGTCATGGAAATGCAGGGCCGGCTCGACGAAGGCATCGGCTGGCTCGGCAGTCGCCGCGAGGACTGGGCCGACGACAACATGCTGGCCGTGCACAACTGGTGGCATCTGGCGCTGTTCGAACTGGAACAAGGCGATACCGATGCGGTGCTCGCGCTCTATGACGAAAACATGTGCCGCCCCGCCCCGGCGGTTGCACTGGACCTCGTCGACGCCTCGGCGCTGCTGTGGCGCCTGCACCTGCGCGGCGTGGATGCGGGTGCGCGCTGGCAGCCGCTTGCCAGCGACTGGCAGGGGCGTGGCGCTGCCGGCTACTACGCCTTCAACGATGTCCACGCGATCATGGCCAGCCTGGGCGCCGGCCAGCCCGACGCGGCGGCGGAACTGCGCGCAGCCCTGTCCGGCGCCGCAGCCCGTACGGGAACGAACGCCATGATGTCGCGCGAGGTCGGCGTGCCGGTAGCCGATGCCTTGATCGCCTTCGAGGACGGTGACTACGCCACGGCCATCGACCTGCTGATGCCGGCGCGCCTGATCGCGAACCGCTTTGGCGGCAGCCATGCGCAGCGCGACGTCATCAACCTGACGCTCATCGAAGCCGCGCTGCGTGGCGGGCGCGCGAATCTCGCCCAGGCCCTGTGCGCCGAGCGCGCGGCGCTGAAGCCGATGAACCCGAGCCTGCGCCGCCTGATGCATCGCGCCGACGACTGCGGCCGGGGCGCGGTCAGGCACTGAGAAAGTTCGACGGCGAATCCGTGCGCTGCCGGCCTATGCCAGGAACAGGCGATAGGCCGGATTGGCGCTTTCCTCCCAGTACGGGTAGCCGAGCGCGGCCAGCACCGCGTCGCTGCGCTGTGCAGCCGCCTCGGGCATCTGGATGCCGACAAGCACAGACGCAGCGTCACCGCCATCATTGCGGTAATGGAAGAGGCTGATGTTCCAGTCGGCCGGCAGCGCGCGCAGAAAGGTCATCAACGCGCCGGGCCGCTCGGGGAATGCAAAGCGGAACAGTCTCTCGCCGCCAGCGAGTACGGAGCGGCCGCCCACCATATGCCGCAGGTGCTGCTTGGCCAGTTCGTCGCCGGTCAGGTTGACCGTGGCAAAGCCTTGCGCGCTGAAGGTGCCGGCAATCTGCGCAGCCTCGGTACGATCCCGCACGCGCATGCCGACAAACACGTGCGCGGTTTGCGCATCGGCAATGCGGTAGCTGAACTCTGTGATGCTGCGGCTGCCGGCGAGATCGCAGAAGCGCAGGAAAGTGCCGCGCGCCTCGGGCATCGTCACCGCGAACACGGCTTCGCGCGCATCGCCAATTTCCGCGCGCTCGGCGACGAAGCGCATGCGCTCGAAGTTGACGTTGGCGCCCGACGTCACCGCCACCAGCGTCCGGCCCTGCAGGCCATGCTGTTGCGCGTATTGCTTGGCGGCGGCAACGGCCAGCGCACCGGCGGGTTCGAGCACGCTGCGTGTGTCCTCGAACACATCCTTGATGGCGGCGCACACGGCATCCGTGCTGACCGTCATGACATCATCGAGATACGCCCGGCATAGACGGAAGGTTTCCTCGCCGACCAGCTTCACCGCGGTGCCATCCGAGAACAGGCCCACATCGCCGAGTTCCACGCGCCGTCCCGCGCGCAGCGACTGCGCCATCGCGCATGAGTCCTGCGTCTGCACGCCGATCACGCGGATTTCGGGGCGCACTGCCTTCACGTACGTGGCGATGCCCGCAGCAAGGCTGCCGCCCCCGACAGGCACGAAAATGGCGTCGAGCGGCCCGCGATGGCGCGCCAGGATCTCCGCGCCCACGGTGCCCTGGCCCGCGATCACGTCGGGATCGTCGAAGGCCGGGATGAAGGTCAGGCCAAGCTGCTGCTGCAGATGCATTGCGTGGCGCCAGGCATCGGTATAGGACGCACCGGCCTGGACCACTTCGACCGTGGGGCCGCCATGCGCACGCACGGCATCGACCTTGACCTGCGGCGCCGTCGTCGGCACCACGATCACCGCGCGCACGCCAAGGTGCCGGGCCGACAGCGCCACGCCCTGCGCGTGGTTTCCCGCCGATGCAGTGATCACGCCGCGCTGCAGTGCCTGCGCATCCAGATTGGCCATCTTGTTGTAGGCGCCGCGGATCTTGAACGAGAACACCGGCTGGTTGTCCTCGCGCTTGAGCCAGATTGCGTTGCCGGTGCGCGCGGACAGGTTGCGCGCCAGCTCGAGCTCGGTCTCGCGCGCGACGTCGTAGACGCGCGCATTCAGGATGCGCCTGAGGTAACTGTTCTGGTCGGCAACGTCCGGCGCATGGACATCGCGATATTCGGTGGCAAGATCTGCGGCTTGTGCCGGCATGGCGGGGCTCCTGTGCTGAATGTGTGCCCAGGAGACGGAAACAAAAAACCCGCCTCAGGGCGGGTTTTGCGGTAACTGATCTGAGGACGCGCGCTAACCCACCATTCCAGGAATGGTGATAATAATCAGCGCGATGTCGTTGTGACGGCGGTCCATGGACGAAAGCTTGTCGGACCCGGGGCGATTTGTCAATCTTCTGATTGACAATGGATGTGGCCCGCGTCAGGTGGCGCGGGCCGGCAGGAGACTCAGGTAATAACGTTGAAGACCAGGCCCAGCGCAATCGCTGCGCCGATCGTTTCCACTGCTGCCAGCGCGATGAGGTTCTTCACAATGAAGGCGTCTTCCTGCTTGGTCACCATGGTGTAGTCTCCGTAGGGATCTAAGTCCGACCGGATTGCGATGGGCCTGCACTGCAGCCCGATCTTTCATCCAGCCACGTCTTGTGCGCGGTTCCAGTAGACTCCAACGTCCTCGCCGGGGCTAGCTGGCACAAACCCGAATATTGCGACGACGCGATTGGGCAGAGAGTATGGAGTTGCCGAGAGTCGCTACAAGTTGCCGCGGAACGTGCGGCATCAAGAAATTGCCGGAAAGGCCGTAACTGTATGACGCGGGCTTTCGCCTGCTTTTGCCCCGCACCGTATTTCCGACCGGCATGGAACCCATATCATTCGAATTTGTTTCCGTCGAGGAAGCGAAACAAATCCTAGACGGCGCGCCGCCCACGCAGGTCGAACCGGACTGGCCCACGTTGCGGCGGCCCGTACCGCCCGACTCGCTGGCGCTGAACATCACGGCGATGCGCTGGCTCATGTCGCTGCCGCCTGAAGCCCGGCCCATGGAACTGTGTCGGCGCTATCCGCGCATCGGCAACCAGCTCGCTGCGTTGTGGCCGCATCCCACTGCGATCCGCGCCTATCTGGAAGACCTGCTGATCGACAAGCGCGGCGGGCGCCAGGGCTTTCCAGGCGGGATCGCCACGGAGCTTTCGCAGCTTCAGGAGTACCTGCTGCAGGGGCAACCCTAGCGCCACGATCGATAAATGCGAGGCTCCGCTTGCATTTTCCAGATCCTTTGATACAATGCGCAGCTCACTTGCCCAGGTGGCGGAATTGGTAGACGCACTAGGTTCAGGTCCTAGCGGTGGCAACACTGTGGAGGTTCGAGTCCTCTCCTGGGCACCAAGATTTGGAAGTTTGAAAAAGGCTTGCTTCGGCAAGCCTTTTTTCATTGGTGCGTCCGATGCGTTCGGCTCGCTACCCCCGATCGCTACCGCGCCTTCTCGTCGGGCGGACTGACCTGGTTGATTTTGGCCCCGCCGGTGCCTTTGCGCGGACTGCCGTGCAACCCCGTTGACGGCGCCTTGCCCGCGGATTCGGACGCTGGCCGCCCATGCGGCTTGCCAGGCAGGCCTGCGCCGGTCGCAGGCTCCTGCGGCGTGTCGTTCAGCCCCTTGCCGAGCCCGCCGGGATTATCCGCACCCTTGCGCGTTGCCTCGGGCGCGCTGCCCGGCGCCATGGGACCGATGATCCTGCTGTCCTTAGAACCATAGTCGGCGCGGTTTCCCGCTCCCTGCGCGAGGGCGCCTGTGCCGCAGCACAACGCCATGGCGGCGATCGCCGCGATTCCGGCATAACGCATAGTGGCTCCTTGCTCTGTGGTTGGAACGGGCGCGCGCAACCTCATTCGCAGCGATGGGCCACGGCCTCCGACACCTGCGCCGGGTCTTCATAACGCTTCTCGGGAATGGCCTCCAGCGCATCTACGATCTCGTCATCCGCGCCGCTTTCGCGCGCGGCCGACACCAGCGCGCCGCGCGTGGCAGGGTAGTCGACGCCCTTCAAAGCCTTTTGCAGCGCAATCGGGCTGGGCCTGTTGCGAGCAGACTCGTCTTTGCCTTTATCGCGTTCCGACATGATTGCCTCCATGGATTCTGCCCTTGCGGAATGCTGCCCGCGTCAGGCCGGGTACATGGACGACGGAACGCAAAGCCCATGCCGGCATGGGCATCGGCGCGGCGATGCAGCCCGTCCTCGCCAGCGCAGCGCGCCGTCATGACGAAAGAAATTGCACCGGTATGTGCGTGGATTTCAAAACCCTTCGGTGCGTTCCGGGCAACCATCACGGATCCGCATGATCGTCTGGCGCGACACGCGCAGCGTGCGCGCAAGCTCGCTGATCGATGTTCCGACACGGATCGCCGCGCGGATTTCCTCGTGCATGTCGGGTTCGAGCAAAGGCTTGCGGCCGAGCCGGGCACCGCGGCCGACGGCCTCTTGCGCGCTCTGCTTCATGCGGGCACTGCGACCTTGCCGCTCGAGATTGTCGACGGCATACAAGGTCCGCATGGTCACCGAACTCGCCGCGGCCAGGTTCTCATCGCCAACTTCCGCGCAATGCACCCGCACCCCCAGCGACCGGCAACGCTGCAGCGTGGCGATGACATCGCGCAGGTTGCAGCCCAGGCTCGCCAGCGTGGCGGTAACGATAGTGTCGCCCGCGCGAAGCCGCCGCGACATTTGCTGGAAAGCGGGCCGCTGCATCGCCGGCCCCATCACCGATGAGCGCTCCCACCAGGCATTGCCGATGTTGATGACATACCCGGCGGCATCCAGCGCCATGCATTCCTGCTCGAATTCGCTGAGGCTCCCTGCCTGATTCGTATAAAGATACGTAGTCGGCATTCCATCTCCTCGCCGCAGGCCGGCGGCACGGCACCATAGTTGTCCGAAATAACTACATTCTCGACAGCGCGTTGACATATCAGCGACAGGCAACCTTTCTTACCATCTCCCTGAAGACATGGAAAATAAATACTACGGCCGGTTGCACACACGCATGCGGCGCGGCCTCCACCGGAGACAGGATAAAGTGCCGATGACGACCCAACAATACTACGACCATACCGTCGAAGGTTTCGCCACATTGCTGTCCGACGACACCTGGCAGGCGACCGGTTGCGTGGTACGTGCCGGCGCCGTGCTGGTCGAGTCGGGCGCACTGGGGTTCTACCGGACCCGCGAACGCGCGCAAGCCCAGGGGCTTGCGTGGGCGAAAAGCTGGATCGACATGCATACCGACTCGGTGCCCGCGGAGCCAACCGAGCCCGAGAACCCCGAGGAGCCTGCCGAGGCGACGTCTTCCGCCGACGGAGATGCCACGGTGCTGTTGCGCAAAGCCCGGCCGCGCAATTCCGCGGCTGCCGACTGCGCAAGCCGGCAATTGCTCGACATCGAACGGCATATCTGGGAGGTCCGCAGCAACCTGCGCCGCCAGATCCGGTTCGCGCGCCAACTCCGCGCCGACGGCCTGCCCACCGAGTTCACTGAGATGCTGTTGCACACTCTGTGCCACACCGTGGCGTCGCTGCGCAAGCAGCGCAACCGCTTGCGCCAGCAGGTCGCCGCGGCGTCGCGAGTGCGATCGCGCAGCCGGTAATTGCGGCAACGGTGTGTGAGAGTGACACGACAACAAGGCAACGACACCGTCCGGCGCCAGGCGCCAGGCGCCTGGCCCAGACAAGGACCAGGGCCTGGCGCTCGACAGTGTCAGTCCTTGCGAAGCTGCATCAGCGTCGTAAGCAGCGTGTCCAGCACGATGGGCTTGGACACGTGCGCGTCGAATCCCGCCTCCTGGGCCGCGTCGATGTCGCGCTGCTGCCCGTAGCCACTGAGGGCCACCGCCCTCAACCCTTCCAGGCCTGGCAGCTTGCGTGCGGCGCGCAGCAACTCGAAGCCGTCCATGCCCGGCATGCCGAGGTCGGACAGCAACAGGTCCGGCGGGCTCGCCGCCATCTCCGCGAGCGCCACCTCGGCATCCGTGGCGACCTGCACCGCAGCGCCTTCGGATTCGAGCAGCATCCGGAACGTCTCGACCGTCGGCGCATCGTCGTCCACGAGCATGACGCGCAAGCCGCGCAGCAGTGACGGCGTCACCGGCGGCTCGGTGTCATCAATGCGCGAGTCGGAGCCCGACGGCAACTCGACAGTGAAGGTCGCGCCATGGCCGAGTCCCGGGGAACTCGCGGAAACCGTGCCGCCATGCAGCGTCACGATCTCCTTGACCAGCGACAGGCCGATTCCCAGGCCGCTCTGCCGCCCGCGCGCATTGGCGCCCTGGCGGAACATGTCGAAGATATGGGGCAGCACCTGCGCGTCGATGCCATGGCCGCTGTCCTTGACCACCAGCCTGGCACGATCGCCCTCGTTCTCGAGCGTGACGCGGATCTCGTCGCCCTCGCGCGTGAACTTCAGCGCATTGCTGATCAGGTTCCAGACCACCTGCTCGATGCGGGTGACATCGGCGTTGATCCAGACCGGTGTCCCGGACAGATTGCAATGCAGCGTCAGATTCTTGCTCGCCGCATCTTCCTTCACGGCGTCGCACACGCGCTGGACGACTTCGCGCCAGTCGATCGGGTCCCGCGTGAGCGACAGTTTGCCGGTACGCATGCGCGACATGTCGAGCAGGTCGTCGATAATCTGAGCCTGGTTCTGCACGGTACGCCGGATCGTCGCGGTCGCCCGCGCAATGACCGGATTGCGCCGCGCCTCGGCCGAGCGCGCGATCAGCTCGCTGCTCGCGCTGATCAGGTTCAGCGGATGCTTGAGTTCGTGCGACACCACCGCCAGGAACTCGTCGCGCCGCATGTGATCGTCGTCCTGCCGCCAGGTCGGGTCGTTGCGCGGCGCGCCTTGCGGCAGCACTTCGTCAAGGTCGCGCGCGATCTTCGCGTAACCGCTGATGCCGGCGGTATCCAGCCGCGATAGCACGCCACTCGAACGGAAGCGGGTGCCGTCCTTGCGCAGGTGCCAGCGGTCTTCCTCGACGCGCCCGTACTTGCGCGCCTGTGCCATTTCCTCCGCCGGTACGCGTTGTTCGCGGTCCTCGGGCGTGAACAGGACGTCGGCCGTCCTGCCAAGCATTTCGGACTCGTCATAACCGAATATCCGGTGTGCACCGACGTTCCAGCTCGTCACGCCGCCGTCGTCGTCAAACGTGATGATGGCGTAGTCGCGCGTGCTTTCGGCCACGATGCGCATGCGCAGCTCGCCGTCGCGCAGCCGTTCCTCCGCGGCGCGCCGCGACGTGATATCGATGAACGACAGCACGGCGCCATCGATGCGGTCTTCAGTGGTCCGGTACGGCAGCAACCGGGCCAGGTACCAGCGGCCATCGCTGCTGCGTACTTCGCGCTCGATCAGCCGCAGCGAATCGAACGCCTCGGCGGCGTCGTCCGACAGCTTGTCGTATTCCAGCCGATGCGTGATGTCGAGCAGCGAGCGGCCGATATCCGACGGGATGATGCTGAACACGTCCGTAGCCCTCGGCGTATAGCGCTTGATGCGAATATTGCGGTCGACAAAGATCGTACCGATGTCGTTCGCCGTGATCAGGTTCTGCAGGTCGTCGTTGATCTTGCCGGTCTCTTCGACCTTCGACTTGAGCTCCGCATTGACCGTCGTGAGTTCTTCGTTGATCGATTGCAGCTCTTCCTTGCTGGTTTCCAGCTCTTCCGTGGCCGAGCGCAGTTCCTCGTTGATGGCCTGCAACTCCTCGTTCGAAGCCTTGAGCTCTTCCGTCGACGTCTCCGACTGCTCAATGGTGGCCTGCAGCTGCTCCTTGGTACGCTGCAGCTCGCCTTCGAGCTGGCTGACCATCGGGTCGCGCTGGGGTCTCACGGCAGCCGCATCGGCCTCCGCCATGCTGTCCTCGACCTCGTCGAACAGGATCAGCACAAAGTCCGCATTGGCCTCCACGTCATGGACGGGCCGCGCAATCATGTTCACGAAGAAACGCCGGCCGTCGCGCTCAAGCTGGACGCGGCGCGCCTCCACGCTGTGGTTGGTCTGCAGCGCCTGGAATATTGCCGTGCGCAACTCCAGGCGCAGTTCGGGACGCACCGTCGCGATGATGTTATGCGACGGCTCGCCGCCCACATATTGCAGGAAGCGCCCGGCACGGTCCGACAGATGGACGATATCGGAATCGCGGCTGACCAGCACGCTGGGCGGCGCATGCTGTTCGATCACGCGCTGGTGCAGGTCGCCAAACGAGAACTTGCGGCGGCCCAGTTGCGGCGTGATTGTCATCGGCAGGCTGGATGCAATGGCGGTTGGCGCATGGGGCGTGGGCGCTTCCACGCGTACCGCAACGTTGGCCCGGTAGATGCGGGCCTTCTTGTCGACCACGCTGAACAGGTTGCCGACGCTGTCCGCGGCCTCCGAGCCGCCCAGAAACAGGATGCCGCCCGGACGCAATGCGAAATGGAAGGTGCGCAGCACGTCGAGCTGCGCCTCGCGGTCGAGGTAGATCGGCAGGTTGCGGCAGCACACCATGTCGAGCCGCGAGAACGGCGGGTCGCGCAGCACGTTGTGCAACGCGAACAGGACGTGTTCGCGAAGTTCCTTCTTGACGCGGTAGTGGCCGGCGTCGCGCGTCATGAACTGGCGCACGCGCCCGGCGTCGACGTCGGCGAGGATCGACTCGGGATACAGCCCTGCGCGTGCGTGGGCAATCGCGCGCTCGTCGATATCCGTCGCGAACACCTGATATTGCACGGCTTCCGCCGTGTTACCGGTGGCCTCCTGCAGCAACATGGCGATGGAGTACGCCTCTTCACCGGTCGCGCAGCCCGCGCTCCAGACGCGGATGGGGTCGCCTTCCGTACGCCGGTTTTCGATGATCTGCGGGAGCACTTCATTGCGCAGCGCGTCGAATGCCTCGCGGTCGCGGAAGAAGTTGGTCACGCTGATCAGCATGTCCTGCAGCAGCAGCGGCGTTTCCTCGGGGTGCCCATGCAGGAAATCACGGTACTCGGACAGCTCGCTGAGTCCGTTCACCTGCATGCGCCGTTCGATGCGGCGCAGGACCGTCGCGCGCTTGTACTGGCGGAAGTCATGCGAGGTACGTGTGCGCAGGATCACCATGATCTCGCGCAGGATGTGCTCGGTATCGGCCGTACCCGCCAGGCTGCCGGCCGCTTCGTCGTCCGACGGCAGGTGGATGCGGTTCGCGTTCGACCACAGCTCCATCAGCTTCTGCGGCATCTCGGGCACCGGCAGGACGATGTCGACCTGGCCGGTACTGACCGCCGCGCGCGGCATGCTCGAAAACGCGGCCTCTTCCGGCTGCTGGGCAAGCACGATGCCGCCCAGCTCCTTCACGCGCGTAATGCCGACCGAACCGTCCGCGCCCGCCCCGGACAGCACAATGGCGGCCGCGCGTTCGCGGTGCGCCTCGGCCAGCGACCGGAAGAACAGGTCGATAGCCGCGCGGTGCGTATCGCGCCCGGCTTCGGGTTCGACCCTGAGGCAGCTGTCCACCATCGACAGCGTCATGGACGGCGCAATCACGTAGACATGGTTCGCCTCGATGGTGGTGACTTCGGTCACCTGCGTCACCGGCATGGAGGTAACCGCGCTGAGCACTTCCGCCAGGTGGCTGGCATGATCGGGCGCGAGATGCACGACGATCACATAGGCGGCGCCGGTACGCCCCGGCAACGTCTCGAAAAACGTCTTGAGCGCTTCAATCCCACCGGCGGACGCACCAATGCCGACGACGGGAAAAGTGAGTTGACTAGGGAGCGATTTCACTCGGGATGGAGCCATCGTGGTGCTTGCATTCTGAAGATCAGAGTAAGACAAAGATGTTACTACGCAACCTCCTTGCCAGGACAATGGAATGCGGCGGTACGGGCATACCGGTATGTCATCACTTGATATTCCCTGCCTGCAGTTGCCGGCAGCGCCGGTGTTGTCACGAATCTTGCGTGGCACACATGGAATCTGTCGTGCACTCTAGCGCCTCGAACAGCGTCCGCTGCCGTTTTCGACCTATTGCCGCAGCAACGGCAGGCGCTTCATCGGCCAGAACGCCTCCGCGCAAGGATTAGTATGGACTCCCGACCCCCTTCCGGCGCTATCGAACGCAACGGCCCCAAGTTCCTCGCGCGAGATCTGCCCGTGCGCGTCGCGCGTGATGCGCACGAGTTCCTGGCGCGCACGCGTGCCGACCGGGGCGATCAGGGTGCCGCCCGGCGCCAGTTGACCGCTATGCCAACGCCAGCGTGGTGGTGCTCGGCGAAGCATCGCACGGGACGGCCGAGTTCTACCGGGCGCGGGCAAGGCTGACGCAGCGACTCATTGCCGAGCATGGCTTCACCGTGGTCGCGGTCGAGGCGGACTGGCCCGACGCCGCCGCCATCGACCACTACGGCACGCCTGCTGGAGGCGTGGGGGCCGAAGTGCCGGGCCGTGGTGTGGGCGCACAACTCCCATATCGGCGATGCGTCGGCAACGGTCATGGGCGCCGAGCACAACCAGCTCAACCTCGGTCAGCTGTGCCGCGAGGCCATGGGCAACCGCGCCGCGCTGATCGGCCTCGATACCTATACGGGCACGGTGGCCGCCGCATCGCGCTGGGACGGCCCAATGCAGGTCAAGCAAGTCTTGCCGGCCCGCACCGACAGTTATGAGCATATGGCCCACGCGGCAGGACTGCCGCGCGCGTTCGTTGACCTGCGCGACGGCGTCGCGGGCACCGGCGCCACCCTGCGCGAGGCCCTGCTGCAACCGCTGCGTGAACGCTTCATCGGCGTGATCTACCAGCCCGAAACCGAACTGCAGAGCCACTACATGCACGCCGTGCTGCCGCGCCAGTTCGTCGGATGGCTCTGGCTGGACACGACCACCGCGGTGCATCCGCTCGGTGCGCCGCCGCAGACGGCCTCGGCCGGCGACATGCCAGATACCTATCCGTTCGGCCTGTGACGACGCGACCTCTGCAACATTTGTGGCGTCTGCAACCTCATTACCGACAGTTGTAGTTTCTTCCGCACGTTGCGCAGGGCGGCGCCCGCGCATGCCGCGTCGCTGCGTTCCCCCGCGACACGCGGCGACCGGGCATGCGGGTTGCTCCACGAGGGGACCCGCAACCGATCGGAGACTGCAAATGGATCGCAACCTCAACTCGAATCAAGGCGCTGCCATCGTGGGCGGCGGCGTCGGCGAAGGCCCGGGCCCGGAAGTCATGGCGGCGTCGAGCCTTGATGACACCAAGGTCTACTCCTCCGACGACCAGCACGTCGGCGAAATCAAGGAGATCATGATCGACGTCCCGCGCGGCCGCGTGGCCTACGCGGTGCTCACCACCGGCGGCTTCCTCGGCATGGGCGATACGCTGCACGCGATTCCGTGGAGCGCACTGGTGATGGACACCGACGCGAAGTGTTTCCGCATTGGCCTGACCGCCGACCGCATCAAGAATTCGCCGGGGTTCAACAAGGACAGCTGGCCAAGCATGGCAGACGCGCAATGGGGCACCGACGTGCACCGATACTATGAACGCGAGCCGTACTGGGTAGGCTCTTCGCCGGTTCTCTGAGGACCTGGCATCCGAACCGGGCAGCCGTTCCACCGACGGCTGCCCGGGCGTGCATTCCTGGTGATGACGCTTGCAAGATGTACATCACCGGACCACCCGGCGTACGGGAGCCTGGGCGCCATACGGTGCGCCACGGTGCGCGGCACGAAGCTTGCACAGGCTTCGCATCCCGCCCGCGGCCACAACAGGAGACTCCCCGTGACCCTTACCCGCTTTCCCAAACACCTGATCGCCATCGCCCTGGCCTCTGTGCTCGTGCCTGCCGCCTATGCCGCCCCCTCTGCTTCCGATACCGATTTCATGAAGAAGGCCGCGCAGGCCGGCACCATGGAAATCGAGGCCAGCAAGCTGGCCCAGCAGAAGGCCAGTGACAGCGCCGTGAAGGATTTTGCCGCGCAGATGGTGAAAGACCACGAAGCCGCGGCCAATGAGCTCAAGCAGCTTGCCAGCCGCAAGAACGTGACATTGCCGAGCGCACCGGACGCCTCGGACCGCGCCACGCTTGAAGCGCTCAAGGGGCTCAGCGGTGCCGCGTTCGACCGCCGCTACGCCGACACGGTGGGCGTGCAGGCGCATATGCAGGCCGTCGACCTGTTCCGTGGCGCCTCGCAGACCGCGAGCGACACCGACGTCAAATCGTTCGCGTCGAAAACGCTGCCAACGCTGGAACACCACCTGGACATGGCGCGCAACCTGGCCGCGAAGACCAAGTAGGTCGCATACACCCCGCACTGCCGCGCGGTTTCCGTTGTCAGACGACCCGCGGAAACCGCGCGGCATCATGCCGTCGCCGCCTTCGACTTGTCCAGGTCAGTCTTCAGTGGGCAGGCAATGCGCTAGCGCCGAGGAGAAAGGCAAGCTTCGGTGCCGGATGCCGCCGTGACGCGGCGATCGTCCGGATGCAGGCAGGAAGGCGTGGACTACTGGAGGGTTTCGTTCCCGGCGCATTCGTCGCCGAGGCCCTGGATCAGCAATACGGACTCGTTTTGCAGCGCAAGCTTGACCCCAGCTGCGATCGCGGCGCTGCGGCATGCGAAGGTTTCGCTCTTCGTCGTCTTGCCATTGGCCGTCATGGCCACTGCCCACAGCATGCCTCTTACCGGGATTACCTTTACGACACCGTCCGCCATGATTCACTCCTCGAGGCGAAACCGGCTCCGGTCTGTCTGGCACGGCAGGAACTGTCCATATGTCGCATATGTCAGCAGGTGGCTGCGCGCCTGTCCGCTACCGGTTTCATAAGCTGACCATTTCGGAGCATTGTCCGTGCCATCGCGTTGTCGGCCGTTTTGCAAGGGCGAAGTCATCACCGGCTGGCAGAACAAGCTGCGCGCAGCGATCGCACTGGTGACGCCAGCGGATTTTCTGGCGGAACAGCACCGCGGCATGGCAGAGCCGGGCACTTCGGACAAGGTGGCTTCCGCACGCGAGAACCGGGCCTGAGCCGGCATGGCGCAGGACAGTGCGCTCAGACCTGAGTTTTTTCCGCCACGCCTGAGTTCAGCGCAAAGGAGCGCCATGCGCCGATGGTCCACCGCGTCCAGTGCCACGGCGCGAAGGCCATTTCGTCGTAGCCGGGCAAGCGGCCGTACAAGACTTCACGCAGGCGGGGGTCGGCCATGAATGTGGCCCGTATCCGGTAAATGGCATAAACGCGCGCCAGCAGCAGGAGGCCCGTT
Source organism: Cupriavidus pinatubonensis (assembly GCF_019602855.1). GTDB lineage: Bacteria > Pseudomonadota > Gammaproteobacteria > Burkholderiales > Burkholderiaceae > Cupriavidus > Cupriavidus pinatubonensis. The sequence continues at coordinate 2,001,338 of NZ_CP080766.1, read as the reverse complement.
GCGGCGAGCGCAATGCACCATAGCTCCAACGAACTCATGTCGACTCTCCGCGCCCCGTTATCGGCCTATGGCGATAGTCTGGTAAAGCAGCAATTCGTCGCGGAAATTCCGTCGCGCCGCGTCCAGCGCGTCCGTAGCGCCACGCCGCGGCATCGTGGACCACATGGTCAGGTGGTGCACGGTGCTCCCTACGATGCCTTACTCAGCCGCGTCGAATTCAGGCGAACCTCAAGTGCCGCCAACGCGCGCTCCAGGCTTGCCACCGTCTCGGCAACCTTCAGCGATTCGGCAGCATCGGTCAGCCGCGCAGCGCGCTGCTGCTGCAGATTGATTTCGGCCTTAAGTTCACTCATGTAGCGGTCCAAAATGACAAGCTCACGGAATCTTCCTGGAGTCATGGCGGCACGCGGATTTTTCAGCTGTTGACTGGATGCTATGAAAACAAAGGGGAATCGTCAGCGGGTTCTTTATGTCCGGAACGGCACCGTTCCGGACAGGTGTGGGGATGTTTTTCCGACATATGCTTCAGATGTGCCCGGCGTCTGGCCGCCGAGCGTCGATTCCCGATGGTTGCCCGCTCGTATGAGTGGGCTTTTTTTGGTCCTGGCGCTGGCGAAACAGCGGCGCCTGCCACGAGCGCTAAGTCCCTCCCAGCAAACTCTGCGGCGCATGCCAAGAACGACAAACGCCGCCTCATCCAGGCTAATGCCTTTCGGTTAGCCACTGTCGTTCCCGCGCAGGCGGGGACCCAGTGACTTTATTCCCGAAGGGGACGTGAAAGACGCTGGATTCCCGCCTGCGCGGGAATGACAGGCACGTCTTAGGGCCTTAACTGAACGGCATTGCGTCATGCAGATTCCATTCACCTCTTGGCCACCACCACCCTCCCCGCAGATTGCCCCCCACCCTTATGCCCCGCAGCCGCCGCCGCGGCCGCATTGGCCACCTGGGTCTCCGCCAACTCGATCGCTTGCTTCGTCGACTGCTGCATCGATTCGCACAACGACGCACCGGACGTCATCGCAGCCTGCCAGGCACTGAACGCCCCTTCGGATCCCGCCGGCACGTTCTGGGCGAGCTTTTCAAATATTTGCTGGACGGTCTGCTTGTTGGTTTCGTACTGAGCGGCCGCAACCTTCTGGAATTCCTCGCGTGTGGTCGCGGCGATTTCCTGCACCTGCTGGAAGAATGCCCGTGCCTTTTCGGCCGCTGGCTCTACCGCCGTTACCTGCAGCGCGAAGAACTCTTGCGGGCTCTTTGCCGCAAACGCCTGCCGCACGGTTTCCTGGTTGTCGGCAAGCGTCGCCTTCATGGTCTGCATGCTCAGCTCGGTGAGCCGCTGATAAGCATCCAGGGTCTTGGTCGTCATGCCAAACACGATATCCATGGCTGCCGCCTGTGCTGCATACATGGGTTGAAGATTGACTTCGGGCATGCTCATCTCCTTGGGGTTGATCCCCCGCGCCTAACGTGGGGGTCGGGCTGACGAAGGGCCGGCACAGGTCGGCTCCATGTCTCGGAAAGAACGAGACTAGTGAAGATCGGCGGCCAGGGATAGCACGAGTTCGATTCCACAAAGCGGGGTTTCCGGACACACGCGAATCGGCGCCCGCGGTTGACTTTGACCCATGCGCGTGCTCCGCCGCGTCCTACCTACTGCGCGCAAGGTCACCGTCCGGAGTGTTGGATCGTCGCGGTAGCGCCGAGACCACGTGTTGGCCCATACCCACCATTGCAGGTGCAGCGACGTCACTTTCCCCGCGTTTTAGCGCCAACCCAGCCACATTTTTCCCACCACATCCACTGGCATGCGGCGTGCGTAAAAGGGAGAGAACGCCCGTCACGTTCTGCCCTCTTCCCTTTCCATACAAGGAGTTACGACATGACCCGCAAACTCGCCTCTACGATCCTCGCTTCTGCCGTTTTTGCCGCCGCGTTCGTTGCCGGCGCTGCCCATGCCACCGACCCGCGCGACAGTCCGTTTCCCGGCGACAAGTATGGCTACAATTTCCGCACCGACGCACGCGACGTCTACGGCAACGGCGCCCGCGTGGGCCGCTATGACCCGTACACAGATGGCGCGCGCGATGTCGCCCCCGCCACGCGTGACATCGAGGACACACGCAAACTGTCCGGCATGGACCGCCGTGGTGTGTCCAGCGAGCCGTCGCGCGGTTTTGACGTGTACAGCGAGGGCTCACTGGCCGGCATGGACCGCTGCGGCGTGTCGGGCGAGCCGTCGCGCATGGTCGATGTCTACACGGACGGCAGCGTCGCCTGACCTGCCCGGCCGGGCGTACGATCCCACGGCGCCCGGCTCTCCGTGACAGTCCCCGATTCGGCGTGGACCGGCAGGCGTTCTTCCGCAAGCTCATGGTCTATCTCCCTCATTGCCCCGGTGGTGCTCTGGTTTGTCTTTGTCGTGCTGTGACCGCCGCGCGGCTAAGATAGGGGGCCCTCGTTTCCACCATTGCCCCCAATGAGAATCCGCATCGGCGAAGAGATCACCTTCCGCAAGCTCGAAGCACTGCTGGCGTTCATGGAATCCGGCAACCTGGCCAAGGCCGCCGAGATCCTGGACACCAGTACGGTCAGCGTGCACCGCGCGTTGCACTCGCTCGAAGAGGGCACGAGCTGCGCGCTGTTCCGGCATGAAGGCCGCAACCTGATCCCGACCGACGCGGCCCATGTGCTGGCTGACGCGGCGCGCGAGGTGCTCAAGGCCATGGCCGACGGCATCCGCGCCACGCGCGAGGCCGCCGGTTACCTGGCGGACCATCTCAAGATCGGCTCGCTGTATTCGCTGACGGCGCACACCGTGCCGCAGATCGTGATCGGCCTGAAGGCGAGGCGCCCGGACCTGCAGACGGAACTGGTGCTGGGCTCGAACGCGGACTTGCTGCAGATGCTCAAGCAGGGCTCGATCGACGCCACGCTGATGGCGACGCCCGAGCCGGACCCCGAGATTGAATCGATCCCGCTGTTCGAGGACGAGATATTCTTCGCCGCGCCGGCCGACTCGCCCTACGCGGCGATGCCGGCCGTCGACCTGCGCGCCTGCCAGGACGAGCCGTTCGTGTCGCTGAGCGAGGGATTCGCCACCTCCCGCGGCTTCGCGGAGGCGTTCAAGATTGCGGATTTCCAGCCGAACCTGGTCATGAAGGTCGGCGACATCTTCTCGCTGATGAACCTTGTCGGCGGCGGCGTCGGCTACACACTGCTGCCGGGCCGCGTGAAGGCCGTGCATTCGCGCAATGTGGCATTCGTGCCGCTTACGTCCGACTACGACAATATCCGGCAGACCATTGGCCTGAGCTTCCTGCGCCGGCGCGAACGCGATCCCAACCTGCTTGCGCTGGCGGCCGTGTGCCGCATGGCGATGCGGCAAGCCGAAAAGTAAGCCTCGCTTTCGCCAAGCGTAACGATCCTGCCGACCGTGTGATTGTTCCGTGCTCTCCCGCTGTTTATGGTGAAGGCCATCAGACAGACCATAGCCGGAGACACGATGACCAGCACCACCCCGGGGCGTCAGTGGAACACCCGCAGAGAAGCCAAGGCGCGGCGCAAGCAGCAGGGCGCCGCCATCGCGCAGGGCAAGCGCATACCGACCGGCGATATCGTGCCCTTCCTGGAGGCCGTGCTGCTCCCGGGCGACCGCGTGGTGGTCGAAGGCAATAACCAGAAGCAGGCCGATTTCCTGTCCCGCTCTCTCGCGCAGGTCAGCCCGGAGCGCGTGAACGGACTGCACATGATCATCCCAAGCGTCAGCCGGGTCGAGCACCTGGACCTGTTCGAGCGCGGCATCGCCCGCAAGCTCGACTTCTCCTACGCAGGAGCGCAGAGCATCCGGATCTCGCAGTTCCTCGAAGACGGCCTGCTCGAAGTCGGCGCGATCCACACCTACATCGAGCTGTACGCGCGGCTGTACGTCGATCTGGTGCCCAATGTCGTGCTGATTGCCGGCTACAAGGCCGACCGCGACGGCAACCTGTACACCGGCCCGAGCACCGAAGACACGCCCGCCCTCGTGGAAGCCGCGGCGTTCCGCGACGGCCTCGTGATCGCGCAGGTCAACGAGATTGTCGACGACCCGGCCGACCTGCCGCGCGTCGATGTGCCGGGTTCGTGGGTCGACTACGTGGTGCAGGCCGACCAGCCGTTCTTCTGCGAGCCACTGTTCACGCGGGACCCGCGCCTGATCAAGCCCGTGCACGTGCTGATGGCAATGATGGCGATCCGCGGCATCTACGAACGCCACCAGGTGCAGTCGCTGAACCACGGCATCGGCTTCAACACGGCGGCGATCGAACTGATCCTGCCGACCTATGCCGAGTCGCTGGGCCTGAAGGGCAAGATCTGCAAGTACTGGACCCTGAACCCGCATCCGACGCTGATCCCGGCCATTGAAACCGGCTGGGTCGAAAGCGTGCACAGCTTCGGCAGCGAACTGGGCATGGAGCCGTACGTCGCCGCCCGCCCCGACATCTTCTTCACGGGCGCGGATGGCTCGATGCGTTCGAACCGCGCGTTCTGCCAGCTTGCCGGGCAATATGCGGTGGACCTGTTCATCGGCTCGACACTGCAGATCGACGGCGACGGGCATTCGTCCACGGTCACGCGCGGCCGGCTGTCAGGCTTCGGCGGTGCACCGAATATGGGCCACAACCCCGGCGGCCGCCGACATCCCACGCCGGCATGGCTGGACCTGATCGAAACCGATGACCCGCTCGCGCGCGGCCGCAAGCTCGTCGTGCAGATGGTCGAAACCTTCCAGGCCGGCGGCAAGCCCACCTTCGTCGAATCGATGGATGCCGTGGACGTCGCACGCGAAAGCGGCATGCCGCTCGCGCCGGTCATGATCTACGGCGACGACGTCACGCACGTGCTGACCGAGGAAGGCATTGCCTACCTGTACAAGGCGCAATCGCTCGAAGAGCGGCGCAGGATGATTGCCGCAGTGGCCGGCGTGACGCCGATCGGCCTGAAGCACGACCCGGCACAGACGCGCCGCATGCGCAGCGACGGCCTGATCGCGCTGCCCGAAGACCTTGGCGTGCAGCGCAGCCAGGCTACGCGCAGCCTGCTGGCGGCCAAGAGCATGGCGGATCTTGTCGAGTGGTCCGGGGGGCTGTACGCACCGCCGGCCCGCTTCCGGAGCTGGTGATGGGCGCCGCAGCGGCAAGAATCATTTGGGCTGATGATACGGCTCCGTTGAACGACACACCGTCGGCCAATGCCCAAGCGCTGGCCGGCCTCGCGGTCGACGCCATTATCGACGAAGCGCGCTTGTCGCCAAAGCCAGGCCTGGTCGACAGCCGTGGCAGCGGCGCGCATGCCGACCTGACCCTGTCGCTAATGCTGCGTTCCGCGCATGCGCTGGGCCCGTCGTTCGCTGCGATGGCCGTGGCGGGCCAGCGCGCAACGCGCGTCGGCTATGTGCTGCGCGAGCGGCTTGGCGCGCTTGGCCGCGAGGCGGAAACCGCGATGTTCGCTGCGACGGGTGGCGTCAATACGCATCGCGGCGCGATCTGGTGCCTCGGGCTGCTGGTTGGCGCGGCAGCGCAGCTTGATGCGGCCGGGAAACGTGCCACCGCAAACGCGGTCAGCCACGCGGCGGGCGCCATCGCTCGGCTCACCGATCGGCACCGGCCCGCGGTAACCGGCAACAAGGGCGAGCTGGCCTGTCTGGCCTATGGCGTAGGCGGCGCGCGCGCGCAGGCACACGCGGGCTTTCCACACGTCATGCGGCGCGCGTTGCCGGTGCTGCAGCACAGCCGCATGCGCGGCGACAGCGAATGCGTTGCGCGCCTCAATGCACTGCTCGCACTGATGAGCGCGCTTGACGACACCTGCGTGCTGGCCCGGTCGGGCCGCGCCGGCCTTGCCTATATGCAGGCCGGCGCGCATGCGGTGCTGGCGGCGGGCGGCACAGGCACCGTTGCGGGCCGGCGCGCGCTGCGCGAGTTCGACGCCGGCATGCTGGCCCGGCGCGCATCGCCGGGCGGCGCCGCAGACCTGCTGGCCTCGACGATCTTCCTCGACAGGCTGTCTCAGGCATCCGCGACCGGGAAAAATTTTGGAGACTTCCATGGAACAACTGCGTTTTGAATATCCGGCGGGTGCGCCTGCCGCGACGCGCGTACTGGTCGGTGTGGTGGGATCAGGGGATCTCGAAGTGATGGTCGAACCCGGCACCAGCGGCGTAACGACGGTGGACGTCACGACCTCCGTCAATGGCTATGCCCGCGTCTGGGACGCGCAGCTGTCGCGCGTCTTCGCCGCAGAGACGCGTGCCGCCATGCAGATCCGCATCCACGATTTCGGCGCTACGCCGGGCGTGGTCGGCATGCGGCTGGCCGAAGCGTTCGAGGCGCTCGACGCACACGGACAACAGGAGCGCACATGAATACCGCATCCTTGCTCGCCCGCAACAGCTTCATCGAACTCGGTGCGCGGGAACGGGCCCGCTTGCTGCTGGACACCAGCACGTTCCGCGAACTGGCGGGGCCGTTCGACGGCCTGCAGTCCCCATGGCTCGCGCGCCAGGGCATCGTGCCGCAGAGTGACGACGGCGTGATTGTCGCGAAGGGGCGCATCGACGGGCAGCCGGTCGTGGTGCTCGCCATTGAAGGCGCCTTCCAGGGCGGCAGCCTTGGCGAAGTCGGCGGCGCGAAGATCGCCGGTGCGCTGGAGCTTGCCGCCGACGACAACCGGCGCGGCGTGCCGACGCGCGCGGTGCTGCTGCTCGAAACCGGCGGGGTGCGGCTGCAGGAAGCTAACCTTGGCCTGGCGGCCATCGCCGATATTCACGCTGCCATCGTCGACCTGCGGCGCTACCAGCCGGTAGTCGGGGTGATCGCGGGGCAGGTCGGTTGCTTTGGCGGCATGTCGATCGCGGCCGGGTTGTGCACGTCGCTGGTCATGACGCAGGAAGGCCGGCTTGGCCTGAACGGACCCGCCGTGATCGAACAGGAGGCTGGTATCGCGGAATACGATTCGCGCGACCGCCCGTTTATCTGGAGCTTCACCGGCGGCGCGCAGCGTGCCGCCACGGGCTTCGCTGAGGTGTACGTGGCCGACGACTGCGTCGCGCTGCGCGACGCGGTCGCGAGCGAACTGCGCGTGCCGGTGTCGGCCACGCATCGCAGCGAGCGCTACCGCGAGGTGCTGTCCGTGCTGCAGGACTACGATGCCGGCACACAGCCCACACCGGCCGAAGTGCAGCGCCTGTTTGGCCACTTCCATCGGGAGACTGACGCATGAACGCCACAGACAAGGACATGAGCCGCGGCGCTCGCTGGCTGCGCGCACTGGCGCCCACGGCGCAATACCGCGAAGGGTTTCCAAAGTCCGTGACCGTCGCAGACGGCGAGTTGGCCGGCACACTGGTCCGCTGGATTGCCGTGGTGCCCGATGCGGATAGCCGCTTTCCGCGCGCTCGCAACGGCGAGGTCGGACTGATAGAAGGATGGTCGCTCGCGCAGGCCGTGCGTGAAGTGGTCGAGGCCGATCGCGATGCCGCAGTCAAACGCGCCATCGTCGCGGTGGTGGATACGCCGAGCCAGGCTTATGGACGTCGCGAAGAAGCGCTGGGCATTCACCAGTCGCTCGCTGCCGCTGCTGCCGCGTATGCCGAAGCGCGTCTTGCCGGGCATCCGGTCGTGGCGCTGATCGTCGGCAAGGCCATGTCGGGCGCGTTTCTCGCGCACGGCTACCAGGCCAACCGCATCATCGCGCTGCGCGACAGCGGCGTGCTCGTGCATGCGATGGGCAAGGACGCCGCAGCGCGCATCACCATGCGCACCGTCGAGGACCTCGAGGCGCTGGCCGCCACCGTGCCGCCGATGGCGTATGACATCGGTAATTTCGCGACGCTCGGCATCCTGTGGCGGCTGATCGACGTGGCCTCGGCCGATGTCCCCGAACCCACGGATATCCACCTGGCTCGCGACACGATCCTGGCCGCGCTGGCGGATATCCGCCGCGATGGTGCGCCCGACTTGTCGGGTCGGCGCAACGGCGAGAACCGTGAGGCGTCGCGTCAGGTGCGCGATTGCCTGCTGCGGCAATGGCAGGCGTGAATATGTCCCGTCCGGCGCCGCACGACCTGCTCTGGCTGGCCGATGCGCGCCGCGCCCTGGGCGGCGTGGCGCTGCCGGACTGGGTTTCGGTTGCGGCGCTCGACACGACGCCTGTCGTCGTGCGGCGCGATGCGCGGCGCAAGGACGCGATCGCAATCGGTCTGCGCGGCAGATCGCGTGAAGAACGGTTCGGTGCGTGGGTCTCTCCCGCCGACGTGGCGCGCGTGGTGACACCAGTAGAGATCGCCGCGTCGCGCGCGTGGCAACGTCCGGAGCTGGCCGCGCTTGCCGCCATCCGCACGCTTGATGCGGTCGCCGATGCGCTCGACGCGCGCAACATCCGCTGGGGCGTGGGCGGCAGCGCAGGATTCACGCTTGCGAGCGGCATCCATGTGCTGCATGCGCAGAGCGACCTCGACCTGCTGGTCTACGCGGAGCAGTCACTGCCGCAAGCCGATGCGGATTTGCTGTCGTCGCTGCAGGATGCCGGTCCCGCACGAATCGACATTCAGGTCGATACCCCACAGGGCGGCTTCTCGTTCCTCGAATGGCGGCGCACCGGCGGCAAGGTGCTGATGAAGACTGCGCACGGACCGAGGATGTGCGCCGATCCGTGGCAGGCCGTGACATGAGCGTGCTGCTGACCTTTCCAGGCCAGGGCTCGCAGCGGGCCGGCATGCTCGCGGACCTGCCCGATCATCGGGCCGTCGCCGCGGTGCTTGCGGAAGCTGCGGACGTGCTGCAAACGCAGCCCGCCGACATGGATACCGCGTCGCGCCTGCAATCGACGGTGTGGGTACAGCTTTGCCTGCTGACGGCCGGCGTGGCCATGGCGCGCTGCCTGGCGGCAGAAGGTGGCCATGCCGACGCCGTTGCCGGACTTTCGATCGGTGCCTATGCGGCGGCCGTCAGTGCAGAGGTACTGCCATTCTCCGACGCACTGCGCATCGTCCGCCTGCGTGGCGAACTCATGGAGCAAGCCTATCCGAACGGCTACGGCATGACGGCGATTCTCGGCCTGGAGCGCATGCGGCTGGAACCGCTGGTGGCGCAGATTCACACACCGCAAACGCCGGTCTATCTCGCCAACTTCAATGCGCCCGCGCAGATCGTGATCGCTGGCAGCGTCCCGGCGATGGAAGCGGTGGCAGCGTTGGCAATCGCGTCGGGCGCACAGGCGGCGAAGCGTGTCGCGATCCATGTACCTTCGCATTGCGCCCTGCTCGATGACGCCGCCGCCGAATTGGGCAAGGAAATGGCACACATCGCCATGTCGCCACCGCGCCTGCGCTACTTCAGCGCGAGCCTTGCGCGCGAACTGCGCGACCCACGCCGGATCGCCGATGACCTGGCCCTCAACATGGCCGTCCCGGTGCGCTGGCACGAGACCATGCTGCTCGCGTACGCGACGGGTGCACGCGTGGTTATCGAAGCGCCGCCGGGTGATGTGCTGACGCGACTGGCCCAGCCCGTCTTCGCCGATGGCATCGTCATGGCGGCGGACAGGACGCGGGTCGATTCGCTGGCCGCGATCATGCGGCGCGGCCAGCCATAGCTGACGACCGCTCAGGCGTGCCAGTCCTGCAGCGGATTGCACGCCATGTAACGCGGCGCCTCGCCAATGCCAAGGCGGGCACGCGCCGTGTCGAGCGGTTCATGCAGCAGCAGTTCGTAATCTTCCTCCAGCAGCCATTTCGTGCGGCGGCCGAGGCGGTAGCCTTCCAGCACCGCGCGCGCAAAAGCAATGCTCCCCGTCAGGCGCAGGCTCTTCAGCGATGCGGCTACCGCGATGAACGCCCAGCCCAGGCCGCCGGTCTGCGCATAGCTGAACGCGACCAGTGCGGCTTCGCCAAGGCTCTCGTCCGCGCGGTAGCCGGTCAGCACGTGCCAGATGTCGTGGATATCGCGCGTGCGCCGGCCGAACCACATGTAGGCATCTTCGACCAGCGGCTCGCGGCCAAGGTTGGAGATATCCGCGAGTCCGTCCGCGCTATAGCCGGTCTTGTGCAGGAAATCGCGATACGCGGCGCCCACCGTACCCGGCGCGAAGCTCGCCACGAAAGCCGGGTCGGCGAGCCGCTCCGCCAGTTCGGTGCGCTGATAAACCAACCTTCGCCCTTCGGGCGTGCCAAGCAGGCGCGCGAAGTTCTTCGGCATCGACGGCCCGTTCAGCGCGCGCATGATCAGGAACACCTGCGTGGTGTCGTGCCCGTCGGCCAGCAGTTTGCGCATTGCGCTGAAGGCAGTGGCGTAGTCACGCTTGTAAGGATTGGGAGCAATCGCGGCGTCCATCGGCGTCATCCTGTCGGCAGTGGGTCAGAGGCTTGGCCGGTCGGCGGCAGCCGGCGCGGCGTGAAGTTCGGACGGACCTGTGCTACACATTCTCAGGTAGCATGCAGCGTCGCATCCACAAAGGGAACATGCATGTCCGCAACCCGCATCCTCCTGCTCGCGGCGGTCGCGGTGCCTTGGCTGGCCGCCTGCGCCAGCGGCGCCAACGTCGAGTACATCCAGGCCCAGGAACCGAAGCAGATCCACTCCGACGCCAGCGTCGGCGACCTCACACTGTGCCTCAAGAGCAGGCTGCGCGAAGAAGCCAATGTCCTCGCCTACCCGGAACCGGGCAAGGTCGATGTGCGCATTGGTTCCGCCACGCGTTCCGACACGGGCTATTTCTACATCGTGAGCCTGCGCCAGGCGCGGCAGGGAACGGATGTCGAGATCCGAAGCTCCGGCGAGTGGCGTCCGACGATGACCCCAAGCCGTGTCGCCGGCTGGGTGCAGGACTGCAAGCCCGGCATGGCCCACCACTGAACCCGGATACCGGCGCTGCGCGCGAGGCATTTGGCTCATGCCGCCACCTGCTGCCCTTCGCGCAGCCGTGCCGCGGCTTCGCGGACGAAGTCGACGCAGGTCGCGGCGGCGGTGATCGGCAGCATATGTCCGCCGGGCACCAGCGTCAGCGAGGCACCGGGCATCTTGTTCACCAGGGCGTCGCCATTGGCGGCGGGATCGAGAATCCGGTCTTCGCGACCGAACAGGATGCTCACAGGCAGGCGCAGTTCTGCGTAGCGCGCCACCAGCCTCGGCAGGCTCGGCACGCCGGCAACCAGATCCTCCGACGCCGCAACGAAATGGCTGGGCCGCAAGGCCAGCATGCCACCGCCGCGTAGCGCGAAGTCCGCAGGCACGGGATCGGGGCCGAAGACGATGTCCAAGACCTCGTCGCGCCGCAGGTCCGACATCGGCACCGCTAGCGTCCACCCCACGAACTGGCGCAGCCAGGGCTGCCGGATGGCCAGCGGCCGAAACACCGGCGGAATCTCCTCGGCCGGATGCGTCAGCGGAGCCACCAGTGCAAGGCCGCCGACCCGGTCGGGATGGCCTGCCGCCAGCGCAAGCGCAATGGCCCCGCCCAGCGAATGGCCGACAACTAGCGGCCGCTCCAATCCAAGCTTGTCGATCAGCGCCGCCAGCACGTCGGCCTGCGCCGCCAGGTCTGCGCTCGCTCCGGGCGTACGGACGGAATAGCCTGAGCCGGGCCGATCCACCGCGACGACGCGAAAGTCGCGCGCGAGCGGCTCGATCATGCCGTAGCCGAAATTGCCGAGCTGGCCCGACAGTCCGTGCACGAGCAGCAGCGCAGGCCCCTGCCCGCGCTCGACGACATGCAGGCGCGCGCCGGGCACGTCGACGAAGCGACCGTCGGGCGGCAGCGCCGCCTCGACGCGCCGCACCGCGCGCATGGTGTAAAGGAACAGGCAGGCGAAGAGCGCCGCAACGGCCAGCACCGCATAGAACAGGAAGGTCATGGTTGTACCTCGCCGCCTGACAGGCTGACCGGCACTTCGCGCGGCGCCGTCGCGGGATGTGGGGCATCGAACTGGAGCACGCCATCGGCAATGCGGCCATGGCGGATGGTGAGCATGTCCATGAGGTAGTTCTGGTAGAGCCGCCATGGCTTGCGGTCGCCCTGACGGGGCAACACGCTAGCGGCGCGCTGCACATAGCCGGACGTGAAGTCGAGGAACGGCGTGGGCTTGACCGCGGCATCGCGCCGCGGCACGGCAGCGCGATAGCCCCGGCGGTCCATGTACCTCAGCAGCCGGCAAACGTACTCGGCCGTGAGATCCGCTTTCAGCGTCCACGAGGCGTTGGTGTAGCCGAAGGCCAGCACCAGGTTCGGCACGTCGCTGAGCATCATGCCCTTGTAGGCCATCTGCTCGGCCGGCACGCGCGGCTGGCCATCCACGCTGATGGCGATATCGCCGAGCATATTGAGCTTGAGCCCGGTCGCCGTCACGACGATATCGGCTGGCAGCGTCTGGCCCGACGCCAGCCGGATGCCGTCTTCCGTAAAGCGTTCGATGGCGTCGGTCACGACCGACGCGCGGCCTTCGCGAATCTCGCGGAACAGGTCGCCGTCCGGCACCAGGCATACACGCTGGTCCCACGGCTTGTAGCGCGGCGTGAAGTGCCTGCCGACATCGATGTCAGGACCGAGCTGCGCGGCGGCCATGCCGACCATGCGCTCGCTGACGCGCTCGGGCCGGCGGCGCGCAAGCTGGAAGAAGAACATGCCGAGCAGCACGTTCTTCCAGCGCGTAGCGGCATAGGCCAGGCCTTCCGGCAGCAGCCGGCGCAACTTCGCGGCAATGGCGTCCTCACCGGGCCGCGTGACGACGTAGCTTGGCGAACGCTGCAGCATAGTCACGTGCGCAGCGGTGCCAGCCATGGCAGGCACCATCGTGACGGCCGTGGCGCCACTGCCGATCACCACCACGCGCTTGGCGGCGTAGTCGAGCGAAGCATCCCAAAATTGCGGATGCACGATGCGTCCTCGAAAACTTTCTTCGCCCGCGAAAGCCGGCCGGTGGCCCGCAGCGTAGCTGTAGTAGCCCGCGCACACATACAGAAACCGTGCGCGCCACTGCTGCCGGCTGCCATCGGCAACGCGTTCGGCCGTAACTGTCCAGCAGGCATCGTGGCTGTTCCACGCCGCGCTCACCACCTTGCATCCGAAGCGGATGCGCGGCGTAATGCCCGCCTCGTCGGCGGTCTCGCGGATATAGGACAGGATCGACGGACCGTCAGCAATCGCTTTCGCGCCCTTCCATGGCTTGAAGCGGTAGCCAAGCGTGTACATATCCGAATCCGACCGGATGCCCGGATAGCGGAACAGGTCCCACGTGCCGCCGATGGCGTCGCGCGCCTCAAGGATGGCGAAGCGCTTGCCGGGGCACCGCTGCTGCAACTGCCGCGCGGCGCCGATACCCGACAGGCCGGCACCCACAATCAGCACATCGAGCAACGTGTCTTCAGGTGCGGCAGCAGTCATGTCGGATTTCCCGGATGCAGTCACTTCTGACACCATAGGTTGTCAGATGTAATCTGACAATAGGGAATGTCATAATGGCCCCATGACGACCGCGCCTACCGAGCCCACCGAAACCTCCACCGCCCGCCGCTACCGCGGTGCAGCAGCCGACGAGCGCCGCACGCAGCGCCGCTGCCAGCTGATTGCGGCCGCCATCCAGGTCTATGGGGAGCGCGGCTACCAGAACTCCACGGTCAAGTCGGTCTGCGAGGCGGCAGGGCTGACCGAACGCTATTTCTACGAGTCCTTCGCCAACAGCGAGGCGCTGCTCGAAGCGTCGTTCCGCGCCGTGACCGATCTGCTGCTGCAATCGATCGAGCATGCGGCGCAAGACGCGGGACGCGACCGGCAGCAGCGCGCGCTGGCCATGCTGCGCGCGTACTTCGGCGCGCTGCAGCGCGAACCGCGCTCGGCCCGGGTGTTCCTGCTGGAGATCCGTGGCGTCAGCAAGCGTGTCGATGAAGCGCTCGATGAGTCGCTGCGGGCGTTCGGCGGCCTGCTCGCGCACACGCTGCTGCCTGCCGGGCAGACTGCGGATCCCCTGTTACTGGCCGGCGTCGCTGGCGGTGTCGTTCACATCGCGCTGCGCTGGATACGCGACGGGTACGCGCCGGACGTCGACACCGTGGCCGCTACCGCGGTGGAACTGGCAATGGTGCTCGCGCGCAACCAGGGCTGACTCCCTTTTTCAGAAGCGCCGTACGCGCACCGGTAAAGATTGCACGTCCGGCGGCACAGGCCCTCTGGAGCCGCTATACCGCCGTAGCGACGAGACTGGCAAGGAACTTGCGAAGGCGCCGTCATGCGCGACCGCTCTCCTTCGCCACCATGAACCTACGCGATACGATCAGCGCACTGATCGAAAGCCATGGCCGGTCTGGCGATATTCCGCTGCCGGGACACGGCCATACCGCCGTACGGTGGCAGTTGTTCGCCACCATCGCGGCCACGCAGGGGCCGGTGGCTATCAAGCTGTTCGAAGCTCACGCCGATGCGCTGGCGATCCTGGCCGAAGTAGCCGGTGCATTCCCGACTAGCGACACCATCTGGGCTGTTTGGGCCGCCGAACCGCCCGATGCGCGTGTACGCGCACGCCCCGCGCCGGACCTCGATACAAGGGCCCTTGCAGCGCAAACGGGTGTCGCGAAAGGCAAGCCGATTCTGCTCGACGGACGCAAGGCATGGTGCTCGGGCGCCAGCGGCGTGTCCCATGCCCTGTTGACCTGCCATGGCGACGATGGCGTGCCCGTGCTCGCCGCGCTCGATATGTCAGGGCCGGGCGTAACGATCACAACCGATGGCTGGCACGCAGTCGGCATGGCGGATACCGCAAGTGGCGACGTGCTGCTGCACGACTGCCCCGCGCTACAGATCGGCGGCCCGCGCGCTTATCTCGAGCGTCCCGGCTTCTGGCATGGCGGCGGGGGCATCGCGGCGTGCTGGTACGGCGCGGTATTGCCGCTGGCATGGGCAGTGCGCGACGCGGTGCGCAACCACGGCGACGCCCACGCGGCCGCGCATCTCGGCGCCATCGATGGCGATCTCCGTGCCGTAGCCGCGCTGCTGCGCGAAACGGCCGCGTGGATCGACGCCAATCCGGCCGAAGATGCATTCGCGGCCGCGATGCGCCTGCGCACGGCAGTCGAAGCCGCGGTGCAGCGCGTGCTGCATCGCGCGGGCAATGTGCTCGGCGCCGGGCCACTGTGCCGCAATGCGCGCCTTGCTTCGCTTTATGCGGACCTGCCGGTATTCCTGCGGCAAAGCCACGCCGAACGCGACCTTGCCGCGTTGGGCACTGCCATGAGCCACACCGACTGCGAGTACGCGTTATGACCCCCGCGACCTCCGCGACCTCCGCGCAAGCCTTCGATGCCATGTTCGAGCAGGACGACCCGTGGGGCTTCGAGACACTGTGGTACGAGGCACGCAAGCGCGCGCTGCTCATGGCCGCGCTGCCCGAAGCGAGATACGCGCGCGCACTGGAAGCAGGCTGCGCGAACGGCATACTGACCGAGCAGCTCGCCGGCCGGTGCGATGCGCTGCTGGCCATCGACGTGGCGGCTCGCGCCATCGATCGCATGCAGACACGCCTGGCCGGCCACTCGCATGTCGAGGGTCGCGTGGCCCGGCTGCCGCAGGAATGGCCTGGGGGCAGCTTCGACCTGATCGTGCTCAGCGAACTCGGCTACTACTTCACGCCGGACGACTGGATCGCCACGGCCCGGCAGGCGGTCGGCGCGCTGACACCGCGCGGCACCATCGTCGCGTGCCACTGGCTGCGCCCGTTCCGCGAACGGCAGATGGCAACACGCGATATCCACGCGGCCATTGGAAGACAGCCTGGACTGTGCCGGCACGTGCGCCATCTCGAACCTGATTTTCTGCTGGAAGTCTGGTCGCGCAACACGCAGCCATTACGCATGCGGGAGGCCATGCGATGATCGGCGTCGTGGTACCGGTCCACAATGAAGAAGCCTGCCTTGAGGCGTGCCTGTTGGCACTGCACGTGGCGGCGCTGCACCCGGCGCTTAACGGGGAGCCTGTCATGCTGGTGGTCGTGCTCGACGACTGCACCGACGACTCGCTTGCTATCGCACAACGCCATGCGGCTGCGCAGGTGACGTGCCTGACCATGGCCTCGCGCAATGTCGGCATCGCGCGCCATCTTGGCGCGCAGCATCTGCTTGCACGCAAAGCGCGCTGGCTCGCCTTCACCGACGCCGACAGCCGCGTGGCCCCGGACTGGCTGGTGGCGCAGCTGGCACTGTGCGCCGATGCCGTGTGCGGACTGGTGACGGTGGACGACTGGAGCCAGCAGCCGGCCCATGTCCCCGCCAGATTTGACGCGCGATACTGCCGCAAGGACGGCCATCGGCACATCCATGGCGCCAACTTCGGCATTTGCGCGCGCACTTATCGCCGTGCCGGCGGCTTCCCGCCGCATGCGATCAGCGAGGACGTGGCGCTGGTGCAGCGCCTTATCGCGCTGAACGCGCAGATCGCATGGAGCACGCAGCCGCGGGTCATGACCAGTGCACGCGCGACCGCCCGGGCGCCGGGCGGCTTTGCGGATTATCTTGCCATGCTGGCCGCGCTGTCCGCGGACGTGCCGCCGGCGTAGTCAGCGCGGTGCCCAATGAGGAATGAAGGAAAAGGCGGCGATCAGCGCTCGCCCGCGCGCCAGGGTCTGGCCGTCTATTTGGCAGACGCCAGCACCAGCAACGTGGAAGTGCCATGGGCCAGTACACGCCCGTCGGCGGCGAGCACGCGCGCCTTCGCCGTGATGATCTGCCGCCCCTGATTGATCACGCGTCCCTCCGCACGTACCCGGCCAGTGTCGGCCTTGATCGGCCGCGAGAAATTGCCCTTGGTTTCGACCGTCGTGTAGCCCGTCCCAGCGGGCAACACGGAATTGGCCGCACAACCCGTGGCGCTGTCGATCAGCGTCAGCGCCCAGCCACCGTGCACGGTTCCCATGGGGTTGAACAGTTGCGCGCCCGGATCGCCTTCGAATACTGCGAATCCATCGCCCACCTGCGTCAGCCAGAAGCCGAGTATCTGGGAGATCGGCGGTTGCGGGCAATCGCCCGTCGATGATTGCTTCCAGAACGGCCTTGCCGCTCATCTCCGCGATCTCGGCTGGCGATGCAACCCCATAGCGGTAATTCGTCACGTCAGTCTCCTGGTTAATTACATGTAGCTACACTAGCTCGTCAGCGCGGGCTTTGCCGAGGTCGTTGCGTCCGAGCATGATCGACGCCGGCGCGCGGTTTGGCTGACGGAAGCGGGAGCCGTGCGGCTCGCGCGCGCGCATGCCTTGTGGCAGCCGGCGAATGATGCATTAGGTGTAAGACTGGGATTCGAAAGTGCGGACGTTCTGATGGAGGCCGCAGCAGAGCTTGGCGACTAGTGGGACTGGGGCGGGTGCCCCCTCCACTCCGCAAGTTGCCAATGAACCAAAAAAAAGCGCCCGCCCCAGAAACTACTGGGAGGGCTGGAGCGGGCGTTACAAGCCGTGCGTAGCGGGGCCGCACGACCCCGACATCGTAGGCAAATCCGCCCAAAGCAACTGCCAACAATTGTGTCGAACGGCGCTCAGTAACATGGTGAAGTAGGCAGGTGCAGCGAGAATGTCGCCCCCGCCCCTGCATCGCTCGCCACGCGGATGTTGCCACCATGGCGCTCCACCACGTTCTTTGCCAGCACCAGACCAAGCCCGCTGCCGGCCGGCGCACCGGCCTCATGTTCATGCAGCCGCGCAAATGGCGCGAACAGCCGTTGCTGCTTCGCAAGCGGGATGCCGGGCCCGTGGTCCGACACCGACACAACGAAGCGATCCGGCTCAGCCTGCAATGCCACCATGACCGCCGCGCCGCGCGGACTGAACTTGATCGCGTTACTGACGAGATTGCCAATCGCCCGCACAAGCAGCGCAGGCTCGGCACGGACCATAGCCGGATCATTGGGCACGTGCACGTTGAGCTGCACCCCGCCGGCATTGGCCAGCGCCCACATCTCGTCCGTGGCGTCCAGCACGAGCCCCGCCAGATCCACATCTTGAAGCGCGAGCGGCTGTGTTTCTGCGCGCGCGACGCGAATGAAGTCATCGGCCAGCGACATGGTGCGCCGGGCATGCGCGCCGATGCGCGTGAGCAGTTCGGCGGGCGGACCGTCGCCGGCTGCGCCGCGATGCAGGTCGATCAGCGCGAGAATCGACGCCTGTGGCGAGCGCATGTCGTGCGACAGGAAACGCAGCATCTGCTCGCGCTGGCGCTCGGCCACGCGAATCGCTGTGATGTCGATAAAGCTGACGATCAGCCCGGCTACGCTGCCCTGCTCGTCATGCAGCGGCGCGCCATGCATGAGATAGCGGCGCTCATTGCGCGCGGCCAGTTCGATGCCATCGTCGAGACCGCCGGCTGCGGTGCTGCGCGCATGCAGCGCCTGCCAGTACTCCAGCGCCGGTTCCGGCGCGGCGAACAATACGGCGATCACCGCGCGGATATCCGGACGCGCGCCACCATCCATATCGGCATGGCCGCTCTGCGCGATGCTGCCGTTGCCTGCGCCGAGCACTCCGGGAACGAGCGCCACACAGCGCCGGTTCGCAAGCAGCACCCCGCCTTCCAGGTTGCAGATCACCGTCGCCTCAGGCAGGCTTTCGAGCCCGTCGGCGAGGAAGCGGCGCAGGTCATGCAGCCGCGAACTCATGCGATAGACCGCTCGCATGCGGCTCTCCAGCGTGGCGCCAATGGCCGTGGAAGCGGAAGGCAGGTCGGGCTCGCGCTCATGGCGCGCCAGTTCCTGCGCGAGGAAGCGAAGTGCGGCTTCCTGGCGGCGCCAGCTCCATAACGGATAAAACATCAGGCAACCAAGCAGCGCCGCTGCGGGCGCAAACCACAGCCGAGCACCGGCGAGCAGCAGCGGCGGCCCGCCAAGCAGCACCGCCACCATCACACCTGTCGCGAGCAGCGCGCCGCGCGGCGTCAGCACCAGCGCGGCGAGCGCGGCCGCCAGTATGGCCAGCACGGTGCACGCCACCTGCCAGGCTCGCGGCACCACGACGATGGCATCGTTGTCCAGCAGCGTCTGCACCGTATTGGCCAGGATTTCCACGCCGCTCATGCCGCGCCCGTCGCGCGCTACCGGCGTGGGCAATACGTCGCCCATCCCGGTCGCGATGGCGCCGAACAGTACGGCCTTGTCACGGAATATGGCGGGGTCGATGCGGCCTTCCAGCAGGTCGCGCGCCGAAACGCGGGCAAACGTGCCCGGCGGGCCCGCGAACGGGATGCGCAAGCGGTATCGGCGCTCCCAGCCGAACGCGTCGATCACGCTGGCCGGCTCATGGCGATAGCTGACGACGGGTGGCTGCGTCCGACCCCATGACGCCATGACCACCGCCACGTGGGGCAGCCCGGCTTGTTTCACAGGTGCGGGCCCTTCGAGCAGGTATAGCTGCCGCGCCACGCCGTCGGCGTCCACCGTGAGGTTGATGTGCCCGACGTCAGCGCCTAGCCCGGCCAGCGGATATCGCACCACCATGCCATTGGCTGATGATTCGGCCAGCGCGGGCAGCACCACGTTGCCCGCTGCGGCGAAGCTGCGGGCAAGCACGGCATCGTCCTTCGGATAGCGCGTGTCGCGCTCGGTCAGGATCACGTCCATGCCGATCACGCGCGGTTGACCGGCGGCAATGCGGTCCACCAGCGCAGCCAGTACCGTGCGGCGCCAGGGCCAGCGGCCGATGGCCGTGATGCTCGCGTCGTCGATGGCGACAATGACAATATCGTCGCGCGCCGCATGGTGCTGCGCCTGGATGGATAGATCGTAGATGGCCAGGTCCGCACGCTCGGCCCAGCCATGGCGCGCGACGACCGTCACCAGCGCCAGCACGGCAGCCAGCAGCAAGGCCCATTCGACGAGCGTGCGACGCCCGAAGGCGGCATCCGGCGCACGCCGCCCCGACTTACCGGATGCGGATACCGGCGTCATGGCCGCCTTCGTCGCGGGCGCCGTTGCCGAGCCGGATCGTGACGCCCTGTCCGTCACGCAGGAGCGCGACGATGTCGAGACGCTGCGGCGCGGAGAATGAGGTCTCTGGCTCCTTGCCGTCCGGCAAGGCGCGCGCCACGCGCACATAGTAGGTACCGGCCGGTGGCCGCGGCAGTGCCACTTCGTTGTCGGCGCTGCGCTGGTCCCCCACCATGCGGGTAAAGCCGGCGTCCTCGGCGATCTGCACGCGGTATCCCGCCGTCGCCCGCGCGTCCGCGGGCCAGCCGATGCGCAGGCTGTCGCCGTCGTCGCGCAGCGTCGGCATGGGCGGCGCGGGCTCTAGCGTGAACGGCACGGCGGCCGACCATGGTCCGGGCCGGCCGGCCGCGTCCAGCGAGCGCACACGCCAGAACCAGGCGCCCGGCCCAAGTTTCTGTGCCGCGTGCTCCGACCGGGCTTGCTGTGTGGCTGCGGTCGCGGCAAACCCCGCATCGGCGGACACGGCGAGTTCGTAGGATGCCGCGGCGCCCACGGCCGCCCACTCAAACGCGACCGATTCGCCATAGCGCACGGTGCCGGCGGCCGGCTGCAACGTGAATGGCGCTGCCGGATTCAGCCGCACCGCAAACGGCACGGATGCCGGCTTTCCGGTCAGGCGCTGCGCGTCAATGGCGCTCACAGCAAGGTAGAGCGATCCTTCGGGCAGGCCATCCAGGCCGACACGCGTGTCCGCCGTTTCGCCTGTCCAGACCAGCTCGGTATGCGCGGCATCGCGCGCGACCGAGACGCGATAGCCGGCGGCGCCCTGCACGGGTTGCCACGCGGCGTCCGCAGCCGGCCCAAGGACCGTGTCAGGCAGCGGTTGCAGTTGGGGCGCGGGCAGCAGCGCAACGGGTCGCGACAGGGCGGCGCCTGCCGCCACACCGATGCCGTAACCAGCCGCCACCGCCGTGCCGGATGCCGCCGCCGCACGCGCAAGACTGACGCCGACGCGGCCTTCCAGTACCTCGCTGCGGCTGCCCGCGGCATCGGCGGACACGCGGTAGCGCGTGCCGCGAACACCAGTCACCATCATCGGCGTATGCAGTTCGAAGCGGCCCACGCCGCCGCCCTCGGGCGCGACACGCGTGTCGGCCTGGCCGCGCTCGATGCCGATCACCGTATCGGTCAGTCCGGACTTGCGGAACGTGCGCAGGCGCCGCACCGTCACGGTCGTGGCCGGCGGCAGCGTCACGCGCGTGCGGTCAGGCAGCTCCAGCGTGAGGGTGCTGCCGGCCGCGGTCACGATGCGCGCGGCCTCGCGCAGCGCCATGCCCGCGCGCAGCGGCTCGCCATCGGCCTGCGCCTGCCCGTTGACGAAGACCACGCGCGCCGCACCGGGCTGCTCGGGAATCTGCCCGAGCGGGATGCGCAGGCGCGTGCCGGGCGCCAGCCGAAAAGGATCAGCCACGCCATTGCGTGCCTGAAGCACGCGCCAGCCTTCGGCGCTGGCCATGAAGCGCTCAGCCACGTTGAACAGGTTGTCGCCACGTTCGACCACGTAGATGAAATCGGCGCCTTCCGCACCGGCCGCGCCCGCTTGCGCCGGCCCGGACGCCGCCAGCCACAATGCCAGAGCGATTCCGGCACTTGCCGCGGCGGCCTTACGCATGGCCATCGTCCCCGGCATCTGCCTCTTCGAAACGGTAGCCGTGCGAATAGATCGACGTGAGCCTCACGCCGTTCTCGGGCCGCAATGCCAGCTTGATGCGAAGACGCGACATGTGCGTATCGATGGTGCGCGAGCCAGTGCCGATGGCACGTCCCCATACAGCCTGCTCGACCACATCGCGCGACAGCAGCCGGCCCATGTTGCGGAACAGGAAAAGCGCCAGTTCGTACTCGCGCGGCGACACCGGGACAGGCTCCCCGCCAAGCGCGATCGTGCGCGCGCGAGGATCCAGGCAATAGCTGCCGCGGCGGATGATGTCCGTCTCGCGCGCGGTCTCGGGATAGGCGCGCCGCAGCAGCGAGCGCACGCGCGCGAGCAGTTCCGCGGCACGGATCGGCTTGAGCATGTAGTCGTCGCCCCCGACGCTCAGGCCGGCAACGATGTCGTCTTCAGAGGTGCGGCTGGTCAGGAACAGGATCGGCGGCATGGCGCCGGAAGTCTGGCGCACCCAGCTCACCAGTTCGATGCCACTGGTGTCCGGCAATTGCCAGTCCACGACGAGCAAGTCGAACGCCTGCTCGCGCAATGCACGAAGCAAGCCCGCGCCCGTGGCATAGGATTCGCATTCGAATCCGGCCTCGTCCAGTATTTTCCGGATCAGCTCCGCCTGGTCCGGATCGTCTTCCACCGAGGCAATCCTCATCCCTCACACCCTTCTGCCTGCTGCGACTGCAAATTGCTGATGCGATCCTGCGGTCGTGCGTTATTGATTTTCTGTGTTCTCCCTGAACCACCAGGAGAGCGCGGCCGTTAGGAATGCATGGCAGCGAGCCTGGCCGAAGCATCGCCACAAACCACAATGTTACTCAACCGCGGCTTGCGCCCCCAGGACACAAGACAAACGGCATGCAACCCGCGCTCAGTTGCGCGGCTTCCAGCTCATCGCCCAGGCGTACAACGCCACCAGCGTGCCGAACTGGACGAAGATCGATCCGAGCAGGAAGACCATTGGATACCACAGCACCGAGAAATGGAACAGCGACGAAGCGGCCAGCGTGTACTGGAGCGGGATCAGCACGATCAGGTACGCCATGGCCATAGCCGACAGCAGCAGCTTGCGCACGAAGCCGAAGTCCAGCACGTTATAGATCAGCGCGTACAACCACGGCGTGATGGCGATGACCAGCACGGAAGCCTGCGTCAGCGACGCGATGGACTTGCCTGCGTCATACGGAAAGCTCGCAGGCCAGGCGTAGAAGTAGAGTTGCGCGCTGGCCTGAATCAGCCCGATCAGCCGCAGCCCGTAAGCAAGCGGGAGCGCGCGGCCCGAAGTCAACCATCGTGTACCGAACAGCAGCACCAGCGTGATCACCATGCCGCACAGCCACTGCACCGGCGTGGGCAGGGCGGCATTGGCGTGCGCGTATGGCACGGTGCCGAAGCCGGGCAACAGCGCGGGGTCCGCCTGCAGCGAGATCTCGCCGCCGAGCGCTGTACTCCAGAAGCCGATCATGCGGCGCCAGAAGTCTGCCACCCATGGCCACCCCGCGCAGAGCGCATAGGTGAGGAAGGCCGGGATCAGCAACACGTCAATCCAGCGCGTCAGCGGAAACGCCAGCCGGCGCATGGCGCGGTGCTTCTCGAACCGGTCGCCGCGATAGCCGGTCACGCGCTGCAGCGGGTCGCCGCGCGCGGCAGCGGGACGCCTGCCCTGCTGCGGATCCTGTGGGGCGGCGGTGCCGTTCACCGGAAACTCCATCGGAAGCCCACTTCACCGGCTGTGCGGCTGTAGTTGGGGTTGTGGTAATACTGCGCGCCGATCAGCAGCAGCAGCGAGCGGGAAATCCGTTCGCGCCATTGCACGCTGAAGCTGTAGCTGTCGAAGTCCACGCGCTCGGTGCCGGTCGAGAAGACCTGATAGGCCTCGCGGGCGTGCTCGGCGCGCAGGATAAACGCACGCTTCTCGTCGCTGCCAATGGTGGCGGCCACATACTGGCTAGGACCAAACACCTGGCCCGGGTTCGCGCGGTTGAAACGCAGGCCGCCTTCGACCACCAGCGACGGGAAGTACGCGAGCCCGCTCAGCAACACGCCGTGGTCCGAACGTCCGCCGTCCTGGCCTTTCGCATAGTAGGCGCCCAGGCCTGCTACGAAGCGGCGGTCCGGTCCGAACTTGCGGTAACCACTGGCATCGACGCGCCAGCTCGGGAACAGCTCGCTGCTGCCGGCGCCGGCGCCCACCGTCATGTAGTAATCCTCGGACAGATCGCGCGTCAGCGACAGCGCTCCGTACTGGCCGCTGAAGCCGAAGCGGCTCTGGTGATCGAGCTCGCCCTGCACCACGCCCAGCGGTGTCACGGCCATGCCGCGCACCGCGGCGGCAGTTGCCCCACCGTAGCCGTTGGTCATGCGGCCGTTGCCAAGCACAACTTCGATGGCGCCCTTTTCCGGCTCGAAGGGCACCGGCAGCGGCTGCGGGATCGCCATGGGCCGCGGCGTCGGAACAGGGATCGGCATCGGCGTCATCGAGGATGCATCCTGGGCCAGCGTGGCCTCCGGCTCAACCGCGGCAGGCTGTACCTCGCCCTGCGCGCGGGCAACATTCATGGCCAGGGCGGATGCTGCCAGCGAAGCACCCCCTACGATTCGATTCCAATCCACGCTCAATTCATCCCAATTAGCTGGGGTCCAACTGACCCAATTCATACTGACCAAACTCATTACGGCGATCGCTGCGGCGCCATCAGGCTCCGCCCGCCTTCAACCCTGCGGCAATCACGATCCGGTTTCCGGGGCCCGCCACCACTTTCCAGCTTGCCCCCTGCATCGACACGCTGCCCTGTCCGCTTTCCACACGCGGCCGGGCATAGCGGTCGGTCGGGAACAGCCACGTCAGGGCGTCGAGCGATTCCTTGTTCTCGGCAGTGACGCGGACATCGTTGCGGTCCGAGGCGAGACGCCAGACGGTCTGCTCGCGCCGCTGTGCAAAGTCCGCCATCTGCGTCATCGTGTGCCACTGGAACTTGTGACGGGCCTGTTCGGCGTCGGCAGATTCAAGCAGCGCGTCGATGGCGCGCAGATAGCGCACGGCGCCGGGCGGATGGAAGTAGATCAGTCGTATTTCGCCGGTCCCCGCGGTAAAGCGCACCAGCGACGTGAGCCAGTTCGCGATCTCCGTCTCCGGAATGTTGGACATGTAGGCTTCTTCAATCGTGCTGTACTGGCCATAGGTCTGCACGGGGAACGACCAGATGTGCTCGTCGCGACGGCCGTTGCGATAGGTGCGCGTCGGTCCCTGGCCGATATTGCCGGTGAAGTAGTAGGCCTTGACGTTGTGCTCGTCGAGCCAGCGCGTCGCCCATTCCGGCTGGTTGCCGGTGGGCGCCGAGTACTCCGTCTGCGGCTTGCCGGTCAGCGCCTGGACGGCATCCGCATTCTTCTGCAGGTAGACCTCCATCGACGCCTGGTTCTTCTCGTTGACGTTGAGCCCGAACCAGTCGTGGATCCAGCCGCCATGGCTGCCGATCTCATGGCCATCGCGCATGAGCCCGCGCACGACTTCGGTAAACGCGGCGTTGTTCGCAAGATCGACGCCACGGCCATCGTTGAACTGGCGCTGGTCCGGCCCGGCGGTGATATGGAAGCTGAACGGACCGCGCTTGAATACGCCGTCCTTGATCAGGCTGTCGACCGCGTCGATGCAGATCTGCGCATCGCAGTGCCAGTTCAGCACCAGCCCGCCAATGCCCTGCGGCGCCGGCGACAGCTTCGGCTGTTCCAGCATGCCCGTGGCAAAGTAATTCAGGAAGCCGTGCAGCAACACACCGTCGGTGCGCAGCTTGAGATAACCCAGCGGCAGGTTGACGAACAGCACGCGGCCCTTGCCGAGCTTGCGCTCGCCGGCAATGATCGAGTTGTCGTCCGACACCATCAGCACCTTGCCGGTGTAGCCACTGCCGGTGTGCATGGCCGGATAGCGCAGCATGTCTTCGCCATAGCCCGACAGCATCGCGCGGCCATCGTTGGCGATCCAGCGGCCAGGCGGAATATGCAGGCCAACCATGACCTCCGGTGCGCCATACACCGTCGCCTGATGCGCCATGTCGTTGCGCAGCCTGGCATAGAAACCGTACTGCACGCCGACCACATCCGACATGCGCGATGCGCCCTGCTCGTAGAAGCCGTTCTCGTTGAGGATGCCTGCGTCATACACCTGCATCAGCGCCCCGCCGGCCTCCACGAACTGCCTGACCTTGTTGACAAATGCCGTGGTCATCGAGCGGTGTACGGTGTCCGGCAGGATCACCGCGGAGTAGTCGCGCTCGCCGTTCAGGCCATGGCGCACGAACTCCGACGCGGTGACCGTGCTCAGGCGCACGCCTTCTTCGAGCGCGGCGTCCATCCAGGCTTGCGCGTAAATGCGGTTCTCGCCCGACAGGTTGTCGGGAACCACCAGCACGATGCTGTCGCTCTGCGGCTTGCCTGGCCCTTCGTTCATGCTGCGATACGCCAGCAGCGCGCACGCCACGATCGCCACCAGTGCGAGCACGCCCAGGACATGCTTGCGCCACGCGGATACTTTCAGCAAATTCAACCTCATTGCATGTTGGGCCTGTCGGCCGTGTCAGGCATGGCATGCAGGAGCCCGATCCGCACACCTTCCTCCAGTACATTCCAGCGACCTTGCGCGCGCCACGCCGCCGACGCCTTCAGCCATGCGGCGGCGGTCTCGCGATCGCCAGCCTGGTATGCCGCCAATGCGATTACGCCCCACGGATAGTGGTCGCTCTTGCCAGCGAGCCAGTCCTCGGCATGGCGGTGTTTCCATACGGCCCACTGGCGTGCCGCCTGCGAGCCGGTGGTCACATCGCACAGCCACAGATAAACCGGGGCGACCACATTGGGATAGAAACCGTAGGGCGCCGGCGGCAAGGTGGCCCGTGCCGGCTCCAGCGCCACTGCCGGGTTGTAGCCGTAGCTGCGCGCCAGCCCGTCGAGCATCAGTCTCTGCGAAGGCAGTTG
Source organism: Cupriavidus pinatubonensis (assembly GCF_019602855.1). Taxonomy (GTDB): domain Bacteria; phylum Pseudomonadota; class Gammaproteobacteria; order Burkholderiales; family Burkholderiaceae; genus Cupriavidus; species Cupriavidus pinatubonensis. The sequence continues at coordinate 1,974,712 of NZ_CP080766.1, read as the reverse complement.
CGACAGTTCGCGCGCGTATCGCGCCGCGGTGTCGGACCGGGCGCGCAGTTTTCCGAGCGCGCCAATCACTTCGACGTTGTCGGCAAAATAAGCCTCGGGCCGTCCGAACCGCGCCCGGAACGTGGCACGTTGCGGATCCCACAACGTGGCCAGGTTTTCCAGCGACTTGCCGCAACTGGCCTCCAGTGCGCGATCGCCCTTGAGCACCTCGCTGGCCAGCAGGCACCAGAACACCGCAAGCGAATCGTCGGCATCGGCCGGACCGCAGGCAACCCACTGCGTGTCGCCGCTGCGGCAGATGCGCGGGAATGGGCCGTCCGCCTGCTGGTAGGGCAGCAGCCACTGCGCCAATGCCGCAGCCCGCGTGCGCACGTCCACCCCGAGCCTGTGCGCGACCAGCAGCGCATAGATCGCGGTGTAGGGCTCGACATAGTCGCCGTGGGCAAATACGGTCATGGCGCCATTGGCGACCGTGAAGTCTTCGAACATAAGCGTTGCCGGTCTGGAGTCCGCCGCCGCTGCGGTCAGCGACAAGCTCGTGGCGAGCAGCATCCCGGCGCAGCACCGTACGAGCCGGCACACGCTGTCGGCCGGGCATGCGGCGGCGAAGGCGCGGAACAGGTTCGGGAGCCATAACACAGCCTGCTCCTACGCTGCGAAGCGCGCACCTTCATGGGTGGTGATCACCCCATGAACGATGCAGCCTGGCGAGACGAACAAGCGGTTGCACACCAGCGTGGTCGGCGCATCGGGACGTCCGATCCGGCAATTCGGGCCGAGCACGATATCCTCGAAGCCGATCAGCGGCCCCAGAATCGCGCTGCCGGCGCCGATCTCCATGTTCTTTCGCGCCGAAAGACTGCCGATGACGCGGGCGCCCTCGCCGACGTGCAGATCGCCATGGCTCTTGATGCTGCCCTCGAGCGCGACCTCACCTGTCACACGGCAATTCCCGCGTACCACGTAGTCGCCCGCGAGCGTGCTGTCGTGTCCGATTTCCGCATCGCCGTCGAGCACCTGGCGCGAAGCCACCGGCTGCGGCATGGGCACCGGCTTCGGGGTGTCGGCGACATCGCCGAATACTACGGATGGCGCACCGGCCCGTTCGAAGCGTGCCGGCGCGGCGAAGCAGACAAAGTGCTCTGCCGTGACCCGCCCCGCCACGCGCGAATTCGCCATCAGGTGCACCTGGCGCCCATGCACCCAGCGCTGAACCTCCGCCTTCTCGCCGAGCCGTACGTTCCCTTCGGCCAGGCACGCGCGCAGTTGCGTACCGGCGCCGGCCTCGAAATCGCGCTCCACGTAGAGGTCGGCACGCACGCGGCTGTCCCGCCCGAGCCACGCGCTGCCGCGGAACAGCACGATATGGTTGGCCTTGCCCAGTGCGCGCGCCAGCGCCTTCTGCTGATCCCGTTCCAGCGTACGGATATCACGCCCGACGCTGAGCGCCTTGCTGACGGGAATCTCGTAGGCGTCGCCCGCCCTGCGCAGCGCGTCCAGATCCACACCATGCTGCTCCACCAGGCGCGAGCGGAAGCCGTTGGCAAAAAAGGTCAGGCTATTCGGCTGGTCGCGCCGCATCGGCAGCGGCGCGAAGTCGGTCGGCCGCAGCCATTCGGAAAGCGCGGGCACGAACGGCAGCAGCAACAGGCCCAGCACGGCGCCCGCGAGCAGGAAGTAGTTTGCCGTCATCGCGCCTCTCCGCCCGGTTTGGTGTCGGAGGCTGCCGGCACGGCGCCGGTGGCGCCCGGGACCGGCGTACGGAAGCGTTCGGTCTTGTCCCAGACCAGCTCGCGCTTGCGCCATGCGTCGGCGATCTGCGTGAGGGCCGCGCGCGAGATCGCCACCATGCTGACCAGGAAGCCGAACAGGTTCAGCGGCAACAGGCGGATGCGGTTGCGGTGGCCGTCGAGGTAGGTGGCCGCAGCGATCTCGAAGAACGCCGCATTGCTGCCCAGCCCGCCATAGCAAAGCAACGCAGTCAGGAACACCCAGCCCGACACGATCGACTGCGCCGCGATGTAGAACAGGATGGCGGCAATCACCCAGCCGAGCAGCTGGATCGGCGGCATGATGAAGATCAGCAACAGCAGCGCGCCGTCGACCCGCTCGCGCAGGCTGATGCGCCGGTTCGTGACCAGCTTCCAGATATTGTTCACCATCACCTGGTTGTGACCGCGCGACCAGCGGCTGATCTGACGGACCCGCACGGGCCACACCTCCGGCACCTCTTCATAGCACTCGGAGCGGTTCTGATAGACCGTCTTCCAGCCGCGCTGCAGCAGGCGGAACGTGACATCGGTGTCTTCGGCGAGCGTGTCGATATTCCAGCCCCCAATCTCGGCCAGCGCACGGCAGCGAATGCCGCCCACGGTGCCGCCGTATTGCGGCACCAGCCCGAGGTTCATGCGCGCGGTCTGGTCGACCTGGTAGCCGCCCGCGCGTTCCAGGTCGAGCAGGCGCGTCAGCAGGTTGGCACCGGCGTTGACCGGCACCACGCGGCCCATGATCGCGCCGACCTCCGGATCGAAAAACGGTGCCACGAGCTGCTTGATCAGGCCACGCGCGGGCAGGTAGTCGGCGTCGAACACGATCATGATCTCGGCCTCGATCAGCGCGGTCGCGTCGCGCAAGGCCGCCGCCTTGCCGGGGCGCCCCTCGGTGCGGTGAAACAACGAGAAGCGGCCCGGATGCTTCGCCGCGATATCGTCAATGATCTGCCGCGTGCCGTCTGTGGACCGGTCGTTGACCGGCATGATCGTCATTCTGTCGTGCGGATAGTCGACCTCCAGCAGCGCGTTCAGGCAATCCGCGATCACGCGCTCTTCGTTATGCGCGGCGACGCAGACCACGACCTGCGGCCATACCCCATGCTCGATATCGAGGTAGGGCTGGCGCTGGCGGCCAAACAGGCGATTCAGCGTGAACACGTAGTGCCGCGCCGTGTAGATCACCAGCAGCGCGATGATGCACAGCGAGGCCGCGAGAAGTACGTGGTTGACTAGCGACACGGTGTCCATGGTTCCCATCAGAATGCGGCCGCCCCGTGGTGCGCCGCAGGGCGGGCATGGCGGGCCGGAGCGGAAAGCGTCATGGCGGTCACGCCGCCGCCTGCTGGTCGTGCAGGAACTCGCCCATGGGCGCCCCCGTGAGCGCCGCCACGATGCGCTGCGAAGCGTGGCCATCGCCGTAAGGATTCAGCCGCTGCGAGAACGCACGCCAGGCATCGTCATTGTCATAAAGGTGGGTGACCGAATGCACGATGCTCGCGACCTCGGTACCAACCAGCCTGACCGTCCCGGCATGCACCGCCTCGGGACGCTCGGTGACATTGCGCATCACCAGCACGGGCTTGCCCAGCGACGGGGCTTCTTCCTGCACGCCACCGGAATCGGTCAGGATGACGTGGGCCCGCTGCATCAGCCGCACGAACAGCGCGTAATCGAGCGGCTCGATCAGATGCACGTTGGGCAAGCCCGACAGTTTGTCCTGCACGGGGCCCTGAACGTTGGGGTTGAGGTGGACCGGGTAGACGATCTGGATGTCGTCGCGCCGCGCCAGTTGTGCCAGGGCCTCGCAGATATTGGCGAAACCGGTGCCGAAATTCTCCCGGCGGTGGCCCGTGACCAGCAGCAGCTTGCGGTCGTCGCGAAGAAACGGGAAATGCGCATCGAGCCGCTCGCGGAACGGCTGGTCTGCGAGGATCCGGCCAGTCGTCTGGAGCAGTGCGTCGATCACGGTATTACCAGTGACCACGATGCGGCCGCCCAGGTTTTCGGCCTGCAGGTTATGACGTGAAGATTCAGTTGGCGCGAACAGCAGGTCGGCGCAGACATCAATGGTGCGGCGGTTCATCTCCTCGGGCCAGGGCTGCGACAGGTCGCCAGTCCGCAGACCTGCCTCGACATGGCCCACCGGGATGCGGCGATGGAACGCCGCCAGGGCGGAAACCATGGCCGAGGTCGTATCGCCATGCACGAGAATCCTGTCGGGACGCACCGTCTCGAGCACGTCGTCAAACGATGCCAGCAGCCGCGAACTCAGGCCGTTGAGCGTCTGGTTACGCGTCATCAGTTCCAGGTTGTACTGGGGAACGATGTCGAACAGGTCCAGGACCTGCTGCAGCATCTGCTGATGCTGGCCGGTCACACAGACGACGGAGTCGATTTCCGCGCTGCCCCCAAGTGTCTTGACCAGCGGGGCCATCTTGATGGCTTCGGGACGTGTGCCAAATACCGAAAGGATTTTCATAATGTCACACAAAATAACTTGACAGCCTACCACGGTGTAGCTATGGACAACATGACTTTGTGTTGTGATCGCGCCACGCTAGTGCCACAAGTGCTTGCACGGCCGCCACGCCAAGACGCGCTATGCACCGAACGAGGGCAAAAATTGGATGCTATGACAGCCCGGCGCAACACATTGTCAACAATTGTGCCAAACGGGATCCATCGTTCAGGCACAGGCGATCACGCCGGCTGGTATCCGGACCGAGATGGACGACTTGCGGAATCGGCGGCGATGGACCGGACAAACCTGGTGCCCCTGTCCGTGGAAAAGCGAGGCCTCGCTGCCGCTATTGCGACTGTGTTTCCCCGTTCGGCCAGTGACATCCGCCTCCGCGTGGCGCGCAGTGGTTTCGTCGCGTCAGCCTTAAGCATTTTCGCGCGATATCCTTATTTTCATGTCACCGTTTCTGGTTTGCGACGCTGTCCCGGTGGATATCCCCCAAACGCGGTATGCGCAAAACGAGTAAGCAATTGTAAAAACGGTGGCAAGACAATGGCTTACAAAGCAGACATTATGCCCGACAACGGTGCTGGCTGACACATCTGCATAAATGGAAAGTCTGTCAGTACGCCGGCGTACGACGCGCAGCGGTTCAGAAAGCGCGCAACTCAGGGAATTCACTGAATCGACGGCGATGTAGAAACCGCTAATATCTCGTGTCGGAACCTCTCATCATGATTCGGCGCTTTGCCTGATTGACACGCCGGGAAAATTCGTCAGAATGCAATCCCACATGTGCAGCGCCTTTCAGTGTGTCGTTCCGTGGTGTTTTTCGTTTGTCATACCACCGACATTTGAAAGGCATAAACAATGCGCGGTGGAACTGGGCATTCACCAACCCATGCCCGGTTCCTGCATTGAGCACGATGTACAGCGGGCAATTAAGCTCATTTGAAATTCAAGGTTGAAAAAGATATGGAAACCGGTACCGTTAAGTGGTTCAACGACGCCAAGGGCTTCGGCTTCATCACCCCGGACGCAGGCGGGAACGATCTGTTCGCGCACTTCTCCGCGATTGAAGGCGCAGGCTTCAAGTCGTTGAAGGAAGGCCAGAAGGTCCGCTACGTCAAGGCGATGGGCCAGAAGGGCGAACAAGCCACGAAGATCCAGGCGGTCTGACCGGTTTGGACATAGCAGGCGCGCGCCCATGCACGCGCCTGCCGGCAAAGAGCCTCGCGAATGCGGGGCTCTTTGCATTTGGGGCATCGCCTTTCTTCTCGCACTGCTCCTGCCGGTGGAATCGCTGCGCGCCGAAGCCATGGCGAACTACGGCAACGATCCCTTCATTCAAATCTCATCGCGCATTGCCGGTTGCCCCGAACCCGCCGGCCCGCGGGTGAGCGAGGCCGAATGGCGACGTGAAGCGCATCACCGCATCGAACAAGGCAACCACTGCTGGACCGAAGGCCGTTGCCGCCTCGCCAATGCCTTCCAGTACGACAAGGAAATCGCCGAAAGTCTGCAACGCCGTTTGAGAACGCTGGCCGCGACCATGCCGGCCTGGCAGGACAGTAGTTTGTGGATCACGGTGCGCGGCCGCTGGCTGACGGTGCAGGGTTGCGTGCGCCCGGGCTTCGCCAAGGCGCCGTTCATGGATGCGCTGCGTGAAGTCCCGGACGTGGAAAAGGTAGTCGACCAGACCACCACCTCCCCCGCCCACGACTTGCCTTACACGCGGTTTGTACCAGGCGGCACAAGCACCGGCGAGGCCGCCTCCGCCCCTTCCGGACGCTCCCGATAGAGCACTCTAGCCCGGCGGCGTGTTACGAGGTTGTTGCTATAATCGGCCGACCCCAATCCACCGTCAGCGTGGCACGGCACAGTGGTCCGCCGATGCCGCACGACGGCAAAAAAAGCGTGTCGAGGAGTTACGTGGCCGGTACTCAAATCGCAACGCCAGACGCCCCCATCGCCGGTGCGGCCACGCAGGCCGTATCCTCGGGCAGTTCATTTCACGCGGCCATGCGCATCCTGCCAGCAGCGCAGCGGCAGGCCATGTTCGAGATCTACGCGTTCTGCCGCGCCGTTGACGACATTGCAGACTGCGACGCGCCGCATGCCGAGCGCCTGGCCGGCCTGGACGCATGGCGACGTGACATCGGCCTGTGCTACGCGGGCATGGCCCCAAGCGCGCTGCGGCCGCTGGCGCAACAGATCGAAGCCTTCCACCTGCGCCAGCAGGATTTCCTCGACGTGATCGACGGCATGACCATGGACGTGGTCGCCGATATCCGCGCGCCCGATGCCGACACGCTGGACCTGTACTGCGACCGTGTCGCGAGCGCGGTGGGCCGTCTCGCCGTTCGTGTGTTCGGCATGGATGAAGCGCCTGGCCTCGCGCTGGCCCATCATCTCGGGCGTGCGCTGCAGCTCACCAACATCCTGCGCGATATCGACGAAGACGCCGCCATCGGCCGCCTCTACCTGCCTGCGCCCGCGCTGGCCGCCGCGGGCGTACAAGGGCTGGAGCACGCCACGCCAATGGAAGTCATCGCGCATGCCGGTATCGACGCCGCGTGCGCGGCCGTCGCGCGTGAAGCGCAGGCGCACTACGAACAGGCCGACGCGGTGATGGCGCGCTGCCCGTCGCGCGTGGTGCGCTCCCCGCGCATCATGTCGCAGGTCTACCACTGCCTGCTCGTGCGCCTGCGTGCGCGGGGCTGGCGCGCGCCGCGCGCACGCGTGCGTGTGCCGCGTGCGCAGTTGCTGTGGATCGTCCTGCGGCACACCATGGTTTGAGGATGTTGCAAAAGGATCCGCCTTGTGGCGCGACGCGTCCGGGGGTGTCCTGAACATCATCATCGAGGCACGCAAGCGTCGTGCCGCACAAGGAGTTTGAATGTCGATGAACGAGGCCGTCCTTGCCGCTCCGCGCGCCGCGGTCGCGACCGCGGCGCCGGCCCTACAGGCCCCCATTGAGGCCCTGTCCCCGCTGGATGCCGGCATCGGCCACGCGGTCGATGCGCTGCTCGCGCAGCAGAATGCCGACGGGCACTGGGTCTACGAGCTCGAAGCCGACGCCACCATTCCCGCCGAGTACGTGCTCATGGTGCACTACCTCGGCGAGACGCCGGACCTGTCGCTGGAAGCCCGCATCGCGCGCTACCTGCGGCGCATCCAGAATGCCGACGGCGGCTGGCCGCTGTTCCATGAAGGCCGCTCCGATATCAGCGCCAGCGTGAAGGCCTACTTCGCGCTGAAGATGGCCGGCGACGATCCGCAGGCAGCGCACATGGCGCGCGCGCGCGAGGTCATCCTCGCGATGGGCGGCGCGGAAACCAGCAACGTCTTCACGCGCACGCTGCTGGCGCTGTACGGCGTGATGCCGTGGCAGGCCGTGCCGATGATGCCGGTGGAAATCATGCTGCTGCCGCAGTGGTTCCCGTTCCACCTGTCAAAGGTTTCCTACTGGGCGCGCACGGTCATCGTGCCGCTGCTGGTGCTGAACAGCCTGCGGCCGCAGGCGCGCAATCCGCGCAAGGTCGGTATCGACGAACTGTTCCTCGGCTCGCGCGATGCCGTACGGCTGCCGCCACGGGCACCGCACCAGCATAAGGGCTGGCACGCGCTGTTTCACGGCGCCGACGTACTGCTGCGCACGGCCGAACACGTCATGCCGCGCGGCCTGCGCCGCCGCGCCATCGACGCGGCGAAGGCGTTCGTGCGCGAACGGCTCAACGGCGAAGACGGTCTCGGCGCGATCTTCCCCGCCATGGCGAACTCGGTGATGATGTTCGACGTGCTCGGCGTCCCGCCCGACGATCCGGACCGCGCCATCGCCCGCCGCTCGATCGACAAGCTGCTCGTGGTCCACGGTGATGAAGCCTATTGCCAGCCGTGCCTGTCGCCGGTCTGGGATACCGCGCTGGCTGCGCATGCGTTGCTGGAAGCGTCGGAGCCGCGCGCTACCGCCGCCGTCACGCGCGCGCTGGACTGGCTGCGCCCGTTGCAGGTGCTCGACGTGCGCGGCGACTGGACGGTACGCCGGCCGGATGTGCGCCCGGGCGGCTGGGCGTTCCAGTACGCCAATCCGCATTACCCCGACGTGGACGACACCGCCGTGGTAGTCGCGGCGATGCACCGCGCCGCGCGTACGGATCATTCCGGACGCGCGGATCCGAACGCCGAAGCCACCGCCCGCGCGATTGAATGGATCGTCGGCATGCAGAGCGCCAACGGCGGCTGGGGTGCGTTCGAGCCCGAGAACACGCATCTGTACCTGAACAACATCCCGTTTGCGGACCATGGGGCCTTGCTCGACCCGCCCACGGCCGACGTGTCGGCGCGCTGCCTGTCGATGCTGTGCCAGACCGGCGCCACGCCCGACAAGAGCGAACCGGCCGCGCGCGCGCTCCAATACCTGCTCGCCGAGCAGTTACCGGACGGAAGCTGGTTCGGGCGCTGGGGTACCAACTACATCTACGGCACCTGGAGCGCTTTGTGCGCGCTCAACGCCGCGGGTCTGGGACCGGACGCGCCGCCGCTGCGGCGTGCTGCGGAATGGCTCGTGGCCATCCAGAATCCGGATGGCGGCTGGGGCGAAGACGGCGACAGCTACAAGCTCGAATATCGTGGCTACGAAACGGCACCGAGCGTGGCCTCCCAAACCGCCTGGGCATTGCTCGCGCTGATGGCTGCGGGCCAGGCCGCACACCCCGCGGTGACGCGCGGCATCGACTACCTGCTGCGCACGCAGCAAGCCGACGGCCTCTGGCACGAGCCACGCTTCACCGCCGTAGGATTCCCGCGCGTGTTCTACCTGCGCTATCACGGCTATGCGCGTTACTTCCCGCTGTGGGCGCTGGCGCGCTATCGCAACCTGGAGCGCAGCGGCAACCGTCAGGTGGCGTGGGGACTGTGACCGGCGCGGCAATCGCGCGCCCCGATGGCGAACCTCGTGTGCTGGTTGTCTGCGGCATGGATTTCGAAGCCCGCATTGCCGGCGGGCAGCATTCCGAAGTGGTGTACGGCCAGCGCGGTACAGCGCTCGGCGTGGCCATTGAACGCTGCGTCAAAGCATGCGCGGGCATCATCAGTTTCGGCGTGGCCGGCGGATTGGATCCAGCGCTTGTGCCAGGCGCCGTGGTCATTGCCACCAGCGTGCGCGATGAAACGGACGGCGTCTCGACCCCGACCGATCCGGCCTGGGTAACCGCGCTGCAGGAGGCGCTGCCGCAAGCGGTATCCGGCGTCATCGCCGGTTCCGACACTGCGGTGGTTACGCTAGCCGACAAGGCCGCATTGCGCGATGCCGGCGGGGCACTGGCCGTGGACATGGAATCCCACATTGCCGCCCGCGTCGCGCGCCACTACGGACTGCCGTTCGCGGCGTGCCGCGTGGTAATCGATCCGGCTACGCGCGCTGTGCCCCCGTTGGCAGTGGCTGGCATGGGGAGCGATGGGCGCACCGATGTCGGTGCGGTCATGGTGGGATTATTGAAGGCACCGTGGCAATTGCCGGCGCTGATGCGGCTGGGACGCGATGCCTCGGTGGCGAAGGCTAATTTGTTGGCGGTCCGGCGGGCAGTCGGTCAGCATTGGGGCGTCATCGCCTGCACGTACTGATCCATGCGTGCCCATTCGCTTTGAACACGCTGACCGCTAAAATCACCCAAACTTCCGCGCCGCGTCCAGCGCCAGCCCCGACCCGATCCCGCCAAACAAGTCCCCTTCCACACGCCGCGCGCGCGGCAGCAGTTGGCCGAGTTGATGCCGAAGCATCGGCACGCTGCTGGAACCGCCAGTGAAAAGGATCGTGTCGACCGATGCGCCGTCCACGCCCGCTGACGCCAGCATGTCCGTTACCGTCTTCTCCGTCTTCGCCACCAGCTTGCCGATGGATTCGTCGAATTCATCACGCGTGATTGACAGCATCAGCTCCGGCTCGATGCGATGCAGGTCCACGTCGGTACGGTCGACGCCCGACAGCGCGATCTTGGCGGCTTCCATCTGGATGGCCAGCCAGTGCCCGGCGCGCTCGCGAATCAGGCGGATCAGGCGGTCGAGCTTTACGGTGTCGGCCGCGTCGCGGTAGTTGTCCATCACGATCGACCACGCTTTGCGCGTGTAGACCAGGTTGATGGTGTGCCAGCTCGCCAGATCGAAGTACTGGCTCGACGGCATCTCCTTGCCGCTGCGCAACTTGCTGCCGAGGCCCAGCAGCGGCATTGCCCGCGCAAGACTCAGCGCTCGGTCAAAATCTGTTCCGCCGATATGCACGCCGCCGTTGGCCAGGATGTCTTCACGCCGGTCGATGCGTTTGGCCCGTTCCGGCGAGAGGCGGACCAGCGAGAAGTCGGACGTGCCGCCGCCGATATCGACCACCAGCACAAGTTCTTCGTCCGAAATCTTTGCCTCGTAATCGAACGCAGCCGCGATCGGCTCGTACTGGAATTCGATGTCGCGGAAGCCGGCATCGCGCGCGATTTCGGCCAGCGTCTGTTCGGCGAGACGGTCGGCTGCCGGATCTTCGTCGATGAAGAACACCGGGCGGCCCAGCACCGCACGCGTGAACGTGGTGCCGGCGGAGCGTTCCGCACGTGCCTTCAGTTCGCCGATGAAGTGGGCGAGCAGCTTGCGGAACGGCATGGCCTGCCCCATCACCTCGGTGCTGTCTTCCATCATCGACGTGCCGAGCAGGCTCTTGAGCGAGCGCATCAGCCGCCCTTCATAGCCGGCCAGGTAGTCGTCCAGCGCAGCGCGGCCGTAGCTGACCAGCGGGTCTTCGGCGTGGAAGAAGATCACCGAGGGGAGCGTGAGCTTGCCATCTTCGAGCGGCAAGAGCGCGGCCGGGTGGCCGGGGCGGGTCCAGCCCACCGTGGAGTTGGACGTGCCGAAGTCCAGGCCGCATGCGTTTGACATCATCAATTCCGTTTTTCCGTACAACCACTGCAATGTTCCCGCGCGGACCAAACGGCCGGGCGCGGGCCGGGCGCCATTGTAGTGGCAGATCGTGAAAACGCTGGACTCTTGACACGTTTAGCAACGGCTCCTATTCTGCTATCGTTCTTTCTATAAGATCATGGTTCTATCTTATAGAACATCAAAAGCATCAGGAGACTATATGACTTTCCCGCACCGTCGCAAGCTTCACTCGTGGGCCAGCGCCCTTCTCTGCCTCGCGTTGCCTGCCGTCATGGCGGCAGCCGGACCTGCCCGCGCCGACACGTACCCGAGCCAGCCTGTTCGGCTCGTGGTGCCGTTCCCGCCTGCCGGCGGCACCGACGTGCTGTCGCGGTTGGTATTCAACAAGGTAGGTGTGGCCACGCACTGGAACGTGGTGGTGGAGAACCGCGCGGGAGCCGGCGGCAATATCGGCCTCGACGTCGTCGCGAAGGCCAAACCCGATGGCTACACGCTTGGCATGGGGCAGACTGCCAACCTGGCGATCAACCCGACGCTGTACCCGAAGATGCCTTATGACGCGGTGAAGGACTTCACGCCCGTGGTGTTGGTTTCCGCCCAGCCGGTGGTGCTGATCGTGAGGGCCGATTCGCCGTACAAGACGGTGGCGGATCTCGTGGCAGCCGCCAAGGCGAAGCCGCTGTCGATGGCCTCCGCCGGCACCGGCACGGTCGGCCACCTCACGGGCGAAATGTTCGCGCGGCGCGCCGGCATCAAGATGCTGCACGTGCCATACAAGGGCGCGTCGCCGGCACTGACCGACCTCCTCGGCGGCCAGACCGACTTCTATTTCGCCACGCCGCCGATTGCCATGCCGATGATCAAGGCTGGCAAGATCCGCGCACTGGCCGTCACATCGGCCAAACGCCTGCCGCTGCTGGCAGCAGTGCCGACCGTGGCCGAGTCCGGCTTTGCAGGCTTCCAGGCGGAGGACTGGAAGGCGCTCGTGGCTCCGGCGGGCACGTCGCCGGACGTGGTCAAGCGGCTCAACGCCGAGGTCAACAAGGCGCTGGCCCAGCCCGACACCCTCAGCAAGATGCGCGAGGAAGGCAGTGAGCCGCGCGGCGGCACGCCTCAGGACCTGGCGGCCTTCATCAAATCCGAAAACACACGCTGGAGCGCGATCGTGCGGGAATCCGGCGCGCGCGTAGAGTAATTCGCAGCGGCCGCCTATCTCGGTCAATCCCGCAGTCAGCAGGAATTCCATCATGCAAAAACCGTTGCGCCATGTGCGCGTCCTCGACCTGACCAATGTGCTGGCCGGCCCGTTCTGCTGCCACCAGCTCGCGCACATGGGCGCGGAAGTCATCAAGGTGGAAACGCCTGGCACCGGCGATCTCGCGCGCCAGCTCGGCGCGGATGCAGACCTGAACCAGCGCCTGATGGGCGTGTCGTTCCTGGCGCAGAACCCGGGCAAGCAGTCGATCACGCTGAACCTCAAGCACGCGCGCGGCAAGGAAGTGTTCCGCAAGCTCGTCCAGAGCGCCGACGTGGTGGTCGAGAACTTCCGCCCCGGCGTGATGGCGCGGCTGGGCCTGGGCTACGACGTCCTGAAGCAGGACAACCCGCGCCTGATCTACTGTGCGATCTCGGGCTTTGGCCAGGACGGGCCGCTGTCGGACCTGCCCGCGTATGACCAGATCATCCAGGGCATGTCGGGCGTGATGAGCATCACTGGCGATGCAGAGACCGCGCCGTACCGTGTCGGCTATCCGGTGTCGGACACCATCGGCGGCATTACTGCCGCATTTGCGATTGCCGCTTCGCTGGCGGACCACCAGCGCACCGAGGGCTACTTCATCGACGTGTCGATGCTCGAAGCCACGCTCGCGACCATGGGCTGGGTCGTGTCGAACCACCTGATCGCCGGCAAGGCACCGGCGCCGATGGGCAACGAGAACTTCACGGCCAGTCCGTCTGGCACCTTCCGCACCGGCGACGGCCTGTTGAACATCGCCGCGAACAAGCAGGAGCAGTTCGAGGCCGTGTGCCGCGTGGTCGGCCGTCTGGAGCTGATCGCCGATGAACGCTTCGCCGCGCGCCAGGCGCGCCTGGCGAACCGCGCCGCGCTAACGCAGGCACTAGAGGCCGAACTTGAGAAGAAGCCCGCCAACGAGTGGTGGGCGCTGCTCAACGAGGCCGGCGTGCCGGCCGGCCCCGTACTGGGCGTGCCACAAACGCTGGAGCAGCCGCAGGTGCGCGACCGCGGCATGATCGGGACGTTTGCCGACGTGCCCGGCGTGGGCCGCGATATCCGCGTGGTGCGCACCGGCTTCAAGCTGAACCAGGAAGCGCCGTCGGTGGACACACCGCCCCCGCAGCTTGGCGAACACACACAGCAGATCCTCGCCGGCCTTGGCTACAGCGAGGCCGACATCGATACCCTCAGACAGGAGCGCGCGGTATGAGCGAGATCAATCAGGCCATGGACCCCGGCCAGCAGCTGTCCCAGGACTGGTGGCGCACGGAAATCATCGACATGCGCCCCGGCGAAATCCGATACCGCGGCTATCCGATCGAACAGCTGATCGGCCAGGTGTCGTTCGCGCAGATGATCTGGCTGATGCTGCGCGGCGAGCTGCCCGGCCCGGGACAGGGCGAACTGCTCGATGCCGCATTGATGGCGGCTGTCGATCACGGCCCGCAGGCGCCCAGCATCGCCATCGCGCGCATGGCCGCCACTTGCGGCGTCGGCCTGAACAACGCGATGGCTTCGGCCGTCAACGTGCTCGGTGATGTGCACGGCGGCGCAGGCGAGCAGGCTGTGGAGTTGTACCAGGACATCGCCGGGCGCATCGACGAAGGCGCCGCTCTGGACCAGGCAGTCAGCGCCGGCCTGGCGCACTACCGCGACCTGCACGGCAGGTTCGTCTCGGGCTTCGGCCACCGCTTTCATCCCGTGGATCCGCGTGCGCCGCGACTGCTGGCGCTGGTGGATCAGGCGGCGGAGAAAAGCGTGGTCAATGGCCGCTTTGCCGCGATTGCGCGGGCCGTGGAGCGCGCGCTCGGCGAAGGCCGCAGCAAGCCAGTGCCGATGAATATCGACGGGGCCACGGCTGTCATCTACGCGGAACTGGGGTTTCCGGCGCCGCTGGCGCGCGGGCTGTTCTGCCTGTCGCGCTCCGTGGGCATCCTCGCGCACGCGTGGGAGCAGACACAGCAAGGCGGCCGCAACAAGGGCCCGATCCCGCGCCAGTTCCTTTGGACCTACGACGGCACGCCGCAACGCGATGTGCCAGCGCAGGGAGACTGACGCCGTTCAGGCCGCCGGCGTCATGATCTGGCTGTTCACGAGGACCGGCAGCGGCGCCGGCTTCTCGTCGAGCATGGCGGACGCCACCTCATAGCGATCGCGGCCCTGCTGCTTGGCCTGGTAGAGGGCGCGGTCGGCATCCGCGAACAAGGTGCGCCACAGCAGCTCCTTGCTACCCGTTGCACCGTGCAGCTGCGCGACGCCGATGCTCACCGACGCGAAGCACTCCTTCCCCGGCAGCGGAATGGCGCGGACCTTGCGAAGGATACGGTTGGCCAGCGCGGTGGCCTGGTGTTCGTCGGTATGCGGGCAGAGGATGCAGAATTCCTCGCCGCCGTAGCGTCCGGCCACGTCCGAGGCGCGGCGCGAGTTGTCCAGCGCCTGGGCCACTTCGCGCAGCACGGCATCGCCGGCATGGTGGCCGAAGGTATCGTTGACCTGCTTGAAGTGGTCGATATCAATGACCAGACATGACAGCGACTGCCCGTCGCGCTGCCAGCGCGCAACCAGGCTAAGTGCCGACATGTCGAGCGCGCCGCGATTGAGCAGGCCGGTCAGCGCGTCCACGCGCGCGCCGCTTTCGTTGTTGGCGATGATCTGCTCCATCGCCATCACCGTGAAGCCGAACAGGCCCAGCAGGACGGCGATCAGCGGTGCCAGCGCCCAGGCCGAACCGGCCGGGCCAGCGAAGAACAGGGTCAGGTCTTGACGCTCGGCGGCAACCTGGCTAAGCGCATGGCTGGCCCCAACGAGCTGGGTGGACAGCTGCAGCAGGCTCGACACCAGCACCAGCGGGGCGCCGATGCTGCGCCGTCCGCGCCCGGTGGTTACGAGCGTACCGATCGTCGCCAGCGACATCATGGCCAGCACGACATAGACCCCCGCCTGCAGCATGCGCGTTCCCTGCGGCAGGCCGCCGGAGGTCGCCATCAGCGCGAGCACGACCAGGCCTGCAACGGCCAGTGGCGCCGCGTGCGTCGGCAGGCCGTAGTAGACGCGAACGCCGCGATAGATCAGCAGCCAGCCCACCATGAAGGCAGCGGCCCCGGCCATGCCGATGTGCGGCGCCCCGCCGGCCGCGCTGACCGCCAGCGCCAGCCCGGCGCCGGAGCCAACCACGTGGCCGAACGCCCATAGCCGCCCCGCTTCGATCGCGCGCAGCGCAAAGACCAGCCCGGCCGCAATGACCAGCGTGCTGGAAAAGAACACCATCATGACGACCGCAATGGTCTGCTGGTCCAGGTGCACGAGAATCCCTTAACAAGGCCATGAGGGATGCCGTCGATCGGTTTCGAATCGACATGACGGCACGGGGTAAAGGGGGGCGACCGCGAATGATATCCCGCTCCGGCGCCAGCGGGGCACCCCCGACAAGCCGGGTCGCCTCGGTGCAACACCCGCACGCAACAGGTCAGGCGACGAGGTCAGGCGGCGGCCGGCATCTCGGGGAAATCAGGGAACGTCCCACCGAGCGCTTGAGTCAGCCCGCGGGCGGCGCCAAGGACATCGTCACGGAAGTCTTCGCGGAACCGGCTTGTCGGACAGGTCAGCGTAAGCGCGCCCGCCAGGGCGCCGTCGGGCCCGAATACTGGCGCAGAAACGCCGGCGATATCGGGGCTGCGGTCCCCGACCAGCGCGATCACGCCCTGGCGGCGGATGCGTTCGTACAACTCGCCGCCTTCGCCCGCAAACGCGCGCAGCACGCGCCCGCCGGCGCCGCGGTCGCGCGGCAGCAGTTCGCCCGCGCGGATGTGGTCGCGCACAGGCTGCGGCGAATCGACGCGATACAGGCACAGCCTGTGCTCGCCCTGCTCGACATGGAAGGCGGCACTTTCACGCGTGGCCTCGACCAGCGCGCGCAGCACCGGCATGACCACGGCTTCCAGCGAGAACGACGCGGCATAGACCGCATTGAGCCGCGCCACCTCCGGCCCCAGGCTGTAGCGCCCGTCGGGCCGCCGCTGCACCAGCGCGGCATGCTCGAGCGAGGCCAGCAGCCGCAGCAGCGTGCTCTTGTACAGGCCCGAGCGTTGCGCCAGGTCCGCCAGCCCGAGCGAGGTATCGCCAAGCCGGAACGCGGACAGCACGAACAGGGCGCGATCCACGGCTACGGCCCCGCCTTCGGCGGCGTGCTTGTCGGCTTCTGAGACTTGGGCGGCTTTGCGTGGCATAGGCGGACGCGGAAAGAAAACCGGCGTGCAATGCACGCCGGCATGACGGAACGAGCAATCACCGTATAGAACGGACCTGCCCTTGTCAATGTGTGGCCGCCGGACCGTCAGCGATGGCCGCCTCCGTGGAAGCCACCGCCGTGCGCGCCGCCCATGCCGCCACCCATGCCACCGGCCATTCCGCGGCCCGCGCCGCCCCCCATGCCACCACGGTAGCCGCCGGGCGGCATGGCACGGAAGCCGCGGCCGCCCCAGCCAGCACCTCCGCCATAGCGGAAGTAGACATGGTGCATCGGGTGCACATGGTGATGGCGATCGACGAAGATGAAGGCCGCGCCATAGCCTACGGCCACCGGCGCCCAGTTCCATGCATCGCCATCGTCGTCGTAGTAGTACGGCGTCGAGTAGTAGGCGCCGCCGCTGCCGTCCACCAGTTGCCAGCTGCCGTCTGGCTGCAGGCAGGCCACGCCTGTCACCTGCTGCCACTGGCCATTGATGACCACCTGGCCAGCCACCAGTTGGCACGGCGGTCCCGTGCTCCACGCCTCGTCCGCCAGCGCCGGCGTGCCGGCGCAAAGGCCGATACCGGCTATTACCCAGGCCCCCGCCCATCTTGCAGCACGGTCCATGGCCATACCTCCTGCACAACAACTATGCGGGCCGCCCATGCAGCCCGTTCCTGCGACCTCGCCTGATACCTGTTGTATAGGCGTATACGCGCGGCGCCGCAGGTTTATTCCGCCATGTGGCAATGCTGCGATGTGCGTTGCGCACACTGCCTTTAGCCTCTCCGCGCCGTATGCGCGCGGCACTGTCGCAGAACAGCGCCGCCGGCGACTGACAGTGGCGTTTTTCCGCAACAACAATGGCTGGCGGCGCGACTTCGTGACGCAGGCAAAGGCGCCTTAAAGCACATCGTCACGAGGCATTCGCCGCGTAGGCGCCACATGCCTGAATTAGAAGGGTTATTGCCCGCTTTTGGTTAAGCCGTTACTGCATTGCATGGATAGAATCATGCGTTATCCCGCCGCAGCTTTACTTTTTCGCTTTGTATGACCCCTTCCGATCTCTCGCTTGGCGACATCCTGGATGACTTGCGCAGCGCACCGCGCCCGCTCACGCCATCCGAGCACACCTATCTTGCCCACCTCAGGCAGCGGATCGTCACCGGTGACGCCGACCTCTGGACCACGCTGGAAACCGCCGGCGTGCCATGCCGCGAACGCCGGCTGTCACCCGAAGTCGTGCTCGCGCTGACTGCGCTCGGCCAGTTGCCGCTGCACTGACGCCGCACGGGGCGCGTTGCCGCCCTGATGTGGATGCTTCTCCCCCCGCTTTCCGCCCGTCCCAAGAGGATCCCACCTCGGAAAGCCGAACGAAACTTCCGACGTATCACGACAAGGTTGCGGAAGTTTCTGAATCAAGGTGGCCACGCCGGTGGCTACGATCAGCGTTTTACCCAGCGCCACCACGCCGCGCGAACCGGCAGCCTGCGGCAGGCTGTCGGCAGCCGGCATGGCCCCTTGCATGGCACACCTCCTGAAGAACCGGCGCGTGAGCCTGTTGTCCCTGCGTGCGTTCGTCGCACTCATGCGTTATCGGGACTCAAGCCGCGCGGCATCCGAACTTGGCATCCAGTCACAGCGGCTGCACTATCAGCTGCGCAGCCTGGAGTCCGCGCTGGATACCACACTGTTCCGCGTCTGCAGCCCGCACTGGCTGCCCACGCCTGACGCCGTCCGCATGCTGCCCCGGGCGCAGCGCGTGCTGGCGATGTGGCGCGATATTCTGGACACCCTCGCGCGCGAGCCCGTCATGCCGGCATCCGTGATGCCGCCCTATGGCCCCGTGGCGTTCTGGGTGCGACAGGCCACCATGTAGCGGGCCCGTCACGGCTGTGTGCGGCAACGTGCGGCTACTCGCGCAGGCAGCTGTACGCCTCCGTCCGGTACGGAAACGCCACCTGCGCATGGCCAGCCAGTGCCGGATCATCGTCGATCACGGCCTCCAGTTGGGCGCGTACTTCGGCTTGCCGCTGCGGCGGCAACGCGGCAATAAAACTGACCGACATCACGCGATCGACGATGACTTGCTGCGGCGGGCCGGCGTGCACGTAAGGCAGGCTCTCAAGCGCGAGCGGCCCGAATCCATCAGCCGGAAACATGCGCTTCCAGTCGCCCTTGTAGAACCGAGGCGCATCGCCTTCGTATGGCGTCATGATCGCCGTGAGTCTCGCGACCCAAGGCACGCTCTCATCGCGCACGTTCCACACCAGTCCCAGCATCCCGCCGGGACGCAGTACGCGGCGGATCTCCGCCATGGCGCGATCGTTGGCAAACCAGTGGAAGGCCTGGGCGCAGACGATGGCATCGACGCTCGCATCGGGCAACGGCATCGCCTCGGCCGCGCCGGCAACGGCCTTCACCGCTGGCAGCGCAGCGGACAATTGCGCGCGCATCTCGTCGACCGGCTCTACCGCAATGACAGTGGAAGCGGTCGCGGCCAGCCGCCGCGAAAACTTGCCAGTGCCGGCGCCGAGGTCGACAACCGTCTTGCCCTGACCAAGGCCCAGCGTCCCACGCAACCAGTCGCCGATGGCTTCGGGGTATTCCGGTCGGCCGCGGGCGTATGTGGCGGCCTGAGCGGCGAAGCCTTCGGCGGCGGCGTGGTGGATCTCTGTCATGCGGGACTCCGATGAGTGTGGCGATGGCCGTTGATATCGGAGCCGTACACTACTCCCGCTTGATGGACAGGGCAACTAATGCTGCATGCCCCAGCGCCGCACGGTCAGCCGCTCCAGCGTCGTGAACACCAGCCCTTCGACCAGCAAGCCGATCAGGATCACCGTAGCCAGGCCGGCGAATACGCGGTCCGTGTAAAGCTCGTTGCGGTTCTGGAAGATAAACCAGCCCAACCCGCCCTGCCCCGACGATGCGCCGAACACCAGCTCCGCCGCGATCAGCGTGCGCCAGGCAAAGGCCCAGCCGATCTTCAGCCCCGACAGGATCGCGGGCAGTGCAGCCGGCACGAGGATCAGCGCCACGTAGCGCACGCCGCGCAGCCCGTAGTTGCGCCCGGCCATGCGCAGCGTCTCCGGTACGCTGCGAAATCCCGCATAGGTATTGAGCGCGAGCGGCCACAGCACCGAGTGGATCAGCACAAAGATCAGGCTCTTGCTGCCGAGGCCGAACCACAGCAGCGCCAGCGGCAGCAGGACGGGATGGCACTGCGCAGCGGGCACGAGCCTTGCACTGCAGGGAACGGGCAATGGCAGGGTCAAGGAATGATATCGCTGGGCCTTATGCGGCCGGCGCATATCCATGTCGGGACATTTGCCACCCCCACATCTGGACAGCAATCAGCCGTGTTGCTGCTTGTCCTCGATCAGCCTTACCAGTGCGTGCAGCACCCGGTTGGCTGGCACTGGGATGCCCAGCGCGTCGCCGCGGCGCACGATCAGGCCGTTGAGATGATCGATCTCGCTGCGCTTGCCGCGCGCGAGGTCCTGCGCCGTCGATGACGACTGTCCGGGCATGGTCTCCGCAATGCGGCGGATCGCCAGCGCGACATCGTCGGGCAGCTTCACGCCTTCGGCGCGCGCGACGGCGAAGCATTCCTCCATCACGTCGCGCATCACGGCCTCGACGCCCTCGCCGCGAACAAGGCGTCCGTATGGCAGTTGCGTAATGGCCGACAGTGCGTTGTATGCGCAGTTCAGGATCAGCTTGGCCCACAGCGCGCCGCGCACATTGTCGGAGGTTTCGACTGGCACGCCTGCGGCGGCAAATATCGCGGCTAGGTTTGCGCCGTGACTGGTCGGCTCGATCACGAGTTCGCCGCGGCCGTGGTGCCTGACATGTCCGGGGCCAGCCATTTCAGTAGCCACGTAGACCACTGCCGCGGCCACCTCCTGCTCCAGCAGGCTGCGCAGCGTGTCGGCGTTCTCCACGCCATTCTGTAGCGACAGCACCAGCGCGCTCTTGGCAAGCGCCGGCTTCATCGCCAGCGCGGCGCTTTGGGTGTCGGTCGATTTCACGCAGAAGAGGACGAGGTCAGCGCCCTGTACGGCGCTGGGGTCCGAGCTGGCCGACACCTTGACCTGTTCGTCGAACGATTGCGTTTCGAGCCGAAGGCCGGTTGCTCCAATGGCCTGTACGTGTTGCGGGCGGGCGATCAGAATGACTTCGTGGCCGGCCCTCGCTAGCATTCCGCCGTAGTAGCAGCCGACGGCTCCGGCGCCCATGATGGCGACTTTCATGATTGTCATGCTCCGGGGGGGGGGGTTGGGATGAAGGATTATGGCAGGGGCAGGGTTCTCGGCGGGTGATCGCTGTTTTTGCCGGGGTCTTCGGCGGGGGCTTGCGGTTCGGGCCCACAACCTCAAAAAGTCCCAAACGCGCATAAGCAAATGCAATATGGTTCTTTCCCCCACATGGCCTGAGCCACCCCGCGCTGCTACCATCCCCCAAGCCCGACGCATCCGTTCGCCGCGGCTCCATCCGGCATCTTCCCCACGCGTGCCGGTCCAGCACCTCTCCAAGAACAACCCGAACATGAGACTTGAAACCCTTGCCGTCCACGGCGGCTACTCGCCCGATCCGACCACGCGTGCCGTAGCGGTACCGATCTATCAAACCGTCGCCTACTCGTTCGACAGCGCCCAGCATGGCGCCGACCTGTTTGACCTGAAGGTGCCAGGCAATATCTACAGCCGCATCATGAACCCGACCAACGACGTGCTGGAGCAGCGCCTGGCCGCGCTCGAAGGCGGCGTCGGCGCACTTGCGCTGGCTTCGGGCATGGCGGCCATCACCTACGCGATCCAGACCATCGCGGAGGCCGGCGACAACATCGTCTCATCGAGCCAGCTTTACGGCGGCACCTATAACCTGCTCGCGCATACGCTGCCACAGTCGGGCATCGAAACGCGCTTTGCCGATGGCCGCAATCCGGCGAGCTTTGGCGACCTGATCGACGAACGTACCAAGGCCGTTTTCGTGGAATCGGTCGGCAATCCGCTCGGCAACGTGGTCGATATCGAAGCGATTGCGCGCGTGGCGCACAACCATGGCGTGCCCCTGATCGTCGACAACACCGTGCCCTCTCCGTATCTGTGCCGGCCGTTCGAGCATGGCGCGGATATCATCGTGCATTCGCTGACCAAGTACCTGGGCGGCCACGGCAACAGCGTGGGCGGCGCGATCGTGGACAGCGGGAAGTTCCCGTGGGCCAAGCACAAGGACCGCTTCAAGCGCCTGAACGAGCCCGACGTGTCATACCACGGCGTGGTCTATACCGAGGCACTGGGCCCAGCGGCCTACATCGGCCGCGCGCGCGTGGTGCCGCTGCGCAATACCGGCGCGGCGCTGTCGCCGTTCAACGCGTTCCTCATCCTGCAAGGCATCGAGACGCTGGCGCTGCGCCTGGACCGCATCACCGAGAACGCGCTGGCTATCGCTCACCACCTGCAGAAGCATCCGAAGGTGGCATGGGTCAACTTCGCAGGCCTGCCGGAGCACGCTGATCACGCGCTGGTGCAGAAGTACCTCGGCGGCCGCGGCCCCGGCATCCTGTCGTTCGGCCTGAAGGCGGGCGGACGTGAAGGCGGCGCGCGTTTCCTCGACGCGCTGCAGCTGTTCACGCGCCTGGTCAACATTGGCGATGCCAAGTCGCTGGCTACGCACCCGGCCTCGACCACGCACCGCCAGCTCAATGCCGACGAGCTCAAGGCCGCCGGCGTGAGCGAAGACATGGTGCGCCTGTCGATCGGCATCGAGCATATCGATGACCTGATCGAAGACCTCGACCGCGCCCTCGAAGCCGCCTGAGCGTCGTGCCGCTTGCCGCGCTCGCTCGATGATGTGGACTATGCGTTCGTCAACGGCAACTTCGCGCTGGCTTCCGGTTTGAAACTGACCTCGGCGCTGGCGCTCGAGAAGATTCCCGACTACTACATGAACCTCGTGGCGATGAAGACTGCGGACCTCAACAAGCCGTTCGTCAAGGACATTCGCGACGCCTATCAGTCGGCCGAGTTCAAGACCGTGGCGCAACAGCGCTTTGCAGGGTTCGTGCCGCCGGCTTATCAGGAATAAGCGGTCGGCCGAACCCAGCCAAGATGGAAAAGCTCCCGCGGGAGCCTTTTTCTTTTTTGAAGAGGTCAATGCGACACTTTTTCTGATTTTGCCCTCGCCCGCCCGTCAATCTACGGGCCGACAGTGCACACCCGTGATCTTTCCTAGAATGAAGTGATCCACTTGCCTGACGCAAGCTTGAGGCGGGTGCCTATCACATACTGACCCCGACACCCCATGCCCCCAGAAAACCAGCGACTAGCCGATCTTTTGCGCAACGAGCAGGACAGCGTGATCCAGGGATGGACGGCGGAGTACCAGGTCTATGCAGAGGGGAAAGCGCTGACCCACGATCTGATTTCCGAGCAGCGGGCGATCCTGCGGGCACTGGAAGCCGGCATGCGTGGCGCCGGGGATGCCGCCCAGTTCAGAGCCGCGGCGTCATGGACTGCGTTGCGAGAGACGCTGACGCGGCTATCCAGCGCGCGCGCCGCACAGGGCGAAACCGCCGACGTGACCAGTGGCTTCGTGCTGGCGCTCAAGCGGCCGATCTTCGAAGCCCTGCAGCGGCAGGCTGGGGGTGTGGAGGACCAGATCAACGTCATCTGGGCTGCCTCGGACATTGTCGACCGCATGGCGCAGTGGACTGTGTCCTCGTACCAGAAAACGCGCGAAGAGATCATCGTGCGTCAGCAGCAGGAGCTGATGGAACTGTCGACGCCTGTCATCAAGCTGTGGGAAGGAGTACTGGCGGTGCCCGTGATCGGAACGCTCGACAGCAGCCGCTCGCAGATGGTCATGGAAACACTGCTGGAGCGGCTGGTGGAAACCGGCTCGGAACTGGCCATCATCGACATTACAGGGGTGCCTACCGTGGATACGCTGGTGGCGCAGCACCTGATCAAGACGGTGACCGCCATTCGATTGATGGGTGCCGAAAGCATCATCAGTGGTATCCGCCCACAGATTGCACAAACCATTGTCCATCTGGGCATCGACCTGCAAGGCATCACTACCAAGTCCACCCTGGCCGATGCGCTCGCCACCGCGATGCGCCTGACGGGACACACGGTGTCGCGCGGCGCTGCCTGAGACGCGGAAACCGCCATGGAACGGATTCCAATCTTGCGGATGGGCAAGCACCTGCTCGTGACCATCCAGATCGATATGCAGGACCAGACCGCTCTGAAGTTGCAGGAAGATCTGGCCGGGCAAATAGAAAAGAGCGGCGCACACGGCGTGCTGATCGATGTTTCAGCACTGGAAGTAGTGGATTCCTTTATCGGCCGCATGCTCGTCAGCATTTCGGATATCGGCAGGTTGCTCGGCGCCACCACCGTCGTGGTGGGTATCCGGCCCGCCGTGGCGATTACGCTGGTGGAGTTGGGATTATCGCTCGGAGGTGTGCGCACGGCGCTGAATGTGGAGCGTGGCATGGCCATACTCGACGGCGTGCGGAGGAACTGACGTGGCCGACGAACTGCCTGGCACCGGATGTGCGCCGCTCCGCGACGAGCGGGACATCGTGCAAGCGCGCGCCTTGGTCCGCACATTGTCAGGCCAGCTCAAATTCTCGCTGGTGGAGCAGACTAAGATGATCACGGCGGCAAGCGAGCTTGCACGCAACACCATGGTGTATGGACTCGGTGGCGAGATGCGTTGGGAGATCCTGGACGAGGGCGTGCGCCGCGGGCTGCGCCTGCATTTCGAGGATCACGGCCCGGGCATACCGGATGTCGAGCAGGCGCTGGTCGATGGCTGGACCACCGGCACCGGTCTTGGCATGGGGCTGTCGGGCAGCAGGCGCCTGGTGAACGAACTGGTCATCCGTACCCAAGTTGGCGAGGGAACCTGTGTCAGCATCACTCGGTGGAAGTAGACGCCACGGACCACACCTCATCGTACCGATGGGCGATTCAACCCGCGTCGGCGAAGTCCGGCGGCAGGCGACGGAAATGTCGAGACGGCTTGGATTCGATGCAGTCCAGGCGGGGCGGCTCGCGCTTGCCGTCAACGAGCTTGGCAACAACCTGCTGCGCCATGCCAAGCGTGGCCGCCTGTTGCTGGCGGCAAGCGAAGTCGCGGACAGCGTGGCGATCGAATTGCTGTCGATGGACGATGGCCCGGGCATGGCCGACCTACAGGCCTGCTTGCACGACGGATACTCAACGGCCGGCAGCGCGGGCCAGGGACTCGGTGCGGTCCGCCGCCTGGCCGACGATTTCGATATCTACACGCGCCCCGGCTCCGGCAGCCTGATCCTGGCACGCTTCTACCGCGAGCGTGACATCAATGGCGGAGCGCGTCGCCCGGACCACGGCTTTGCGATTGGGGCCGTGTGCGTGCCGGCCCCCGGCGAGCACGTCAGCGGCGATGGATGGGATGTGGCCTTGCACGACCGGCGCGCCGACGTCATGATGGCTGACGGTCTCGGACACGGCCCGGACGCGGCACACGCGGCGGTGGCCGCCCTGCAGGCCTTCGACCGGCAACGAGGAGGCAATCCGCGCCATCACGTAGAACAGGCGCATGCCGCATTGCGGGGGACGCGAGGTGCGGCGGTGGGCGTCGCGCGCATCGACGCCGGCACCAATCGCATCTGCTTTGCAGGCGCGGGCAATATTATCGGACGCGTCATCTCTGGCCTGGCAGACCGCACGCTGATCAGCCAGAGCGGCACGGCAGGGCTGCAAGTGCGTACCGTGCAGGAGCAGGACCTGGAATGGCCGGACCATGCCCTGGTGATTCTGCATTCCGACGGCATCCAGTCGCGCTGGAATCTCGACGACGCCAGCGTGCTGCAACGCGACCCCGCGCTGATTGCCGCCTTTGTGCTCTGGAGGTTCTGCCGCGGACGGGACGATGCCACGGTGGTGGTCATCCGCCGCGCGGAGGTCTGAAATGAACGCACCCGCTTCCACCCCCCAAGACATTGCCAGCCTGCAGGCAGCACTGGACGCGCGTACGCGGGAAGTGGAGACCTTGCGCACCGAGATCGACGAGACCAACCGCGGTGTCGTAGCGCTCTACGCCGAACTCGACATCCAGGCGGAACAGCTTCGGCAGGCCACCGAACTCAAGAGCCGCTTTCTGGCCTATATGAGCCACGAGTTCCGCACGCCGATCGTGGCGATTCAAAGCATCACGCGTTTGCTGATCGACCGTGTCGATGGCCCACTTACCCCGGAACAGGAGAAGCAGGTCAGGTTCGTGCGCGATACGGCCGCCGAGTTTGCCGGCATGGTCAATGACCTGCTGGACCTGGCGCGCCTGGAAGCGGGCCGCGTCGAAGTATCGCCGGCTTGGTTCGACATGGTGGCGCTGTTCGATGCGCTGCGTGGCATGTTCAAGCCGGTGCTGACCAATCCCGAGGTATCGCTGATCTTCGAGGAGCCACATGACGTGAGCAAGTTGTTCAGCGACGACCGCAAGGTGTCGCAAATCCTGCGCAACTTTATCTCGAACGCGCTGAAATTTACCCCCAGTGGTGAAGTGCGGGTTTCGGCGAAGCGCGAGCCTGGCGACATGATCATGTTCTCCGTGCGCGATACCGGCATCGGGATACCGGCGGAGGCGCATGGCGCGGTGTTCGGTGACTTCGTGCAGGTCGATTCGCCGCTGCAGCGCCGCTATCGCGGCTCGGGACTCGGACTGGCGCTCAGCAAGCGACTGGCGGAACTGCTCGGCGGCTCGATAGGCTTCGAAAGTCAGGTCGGGGTCGGTTCGCGCTTCTACGTGACCTTGCCCGCGACGTTCCCGAGCCAGAGCCAGGCGCCCGCTGGAGACGGTCATGCCGGATAGCGTCGACGTCGTCCCGGGCGGACACGCAGCGGGCGGCGCCGTCCAGCCGCTGGTGCTGGTGGTGGACGACAATCCCGTCACGCGGTACGCGACGGTGCGCGTACTGGCAACCGCCGGGTTCCGGACTGTAGAAGCCGAGATCGGGCAGCGGGCCCTGGAGATCGCCGATGTCAGCGTGTCGGCCGTGGTGCTCGATGTCAACCTGCCCGATATCGATGGCTTCCAGGTCTGCAGGATCCTGCGCGGACGGCCGGAAACCGCCACCATACCCGTGGTGCATCTGTCGGCCACCTATATGGCCGATTGCGACAAGGTGCGCGGCCTTGATGCAGGTGCCAGCGCCTACCTGACGCACCCGGCCGAGCCAGCCATACTGGTGGCCACGATCTCGTCACTGATACGCGCAAGTGCCGCCGAACAGTCCTTGCGCGAAAGCGAGGCGCGCTTTCGCGCGATCTATCACCAGGCCATCGGAGGCATCTGTACGCTGGACCTGTCCGGGCGCTTTGTCGACGTGAACCCTGCCATGGTGACGCTGCTGCAGCGGTCAGGAGCGGAACTCGCGGGGCAGCCCGTCGCTGAGTTTGCACCGCAGGACTGGCGAGAGCGAGTGGCCGAGTCCACCGGGCGCCTGCAGGAGCACGGATGGCAAGGCACTTTTCCGCTTTGCAACGCCCAAGGCGAAATCATGCACCTCGAGTGGAGTATCTCTGCCGTGCTCCAGTCGGGTGTCAAGGTCGCCGTCGTGTCAAACATTACTGACCGGGTCAACCTTGAACGCCAGCGCGAGCAGCTGATAGAGCGCGAGCAAGCGGCACGTGCAGCGATGGAGCGTCTGAACCGCATGAAGGATGACTTCATCGCGATCCTGTCGCACGAATTGCGCAGTCCGCTAAACGTGATTTCCATCTGGACCCATGTCCTGAACCAACACATCAACTCCGACGAAGGCCGGCGCGGACTGGCCGCTGTCGAACGCAATATCGCGATTCAACGCCGCTTGATCGCGGATCTGGTCGACGTGTCGATGCTCAACGTTGGCAAACTGAAACTGGAGCTCGAGCGGGTCAATCCGGCCGAACTCGTCCGCGTTGCGGTCGAGAGCATGCAGCGCCAGGCTCAGGAGCGCAACGTGACACTGGTCACGGAGATGCCGCCTGTGTTGGCAGATGCTGCGTGGCTGGACCCTGCCCGTTTCGAACAGATCCTGTGGAACCTGGTATCGAACGCGATCAAATTCTCGCCCGAAGGGGGCATCGTGCGGATCGAGGTGGCATCAAATGGCGGTGCCTTGCGCGTTCGCGTCATCGATCACGGACGAGGTATTACCGCAGAGTTTCTGCCGCTGCTGTTTGACCGGTTTACCCAGAGCGAAGATGCCAACCGTCGACAGCATGGCGGGTTGGGACTGGGCTTGGCCATCGTCAGGCAACTGGTGGAAATGCACGGCGGTACGGTGCAGGCATCCAGCGCCGGCGTGGGGCTGGGCTCGACCTTCGAGGTCACGATTCCATTGACCGCCCCCGCGCGAAGCGACGAGGACGCCCCGCTCGCCGTAGCTCCTTCAGCACCGGATGCCATGCCACTAAGCGGCCTGGACGTACTGTTGGTAGAGGATGACATGGATGCGCTCGCCGCGCTCACGGCGATCCTGACTGGCTACGGCGCACTTGTGCGCCCGGCCGGTGACGGCGAGGAGGCATTCGATCAGGTGACCACCAGCATGCCGGATCTGATCATCAGTGACATCGGTCTTCCCGGATGCGATGGCAACGACCTGATTCGCAGGATTCGTGTGCGCGAGGCCGTTGCCTCTCTGGACCATGTTCCCGCCGTGGCGCTGACGGCATTCACGCGACAGCAGGATCGACGCGCCGCAATGGAATCCGGATTCGATGCGGTGTGCGGAAAGCCTCTGCGACTGCAGGAATTGTTGAACGCGATCGAGAAGGCGTTCGCGCTGGCGGGATAACACGCCCGTGGATCCACGCCCCACGGCCGAAGCGGGGCCCCAGGCCCCTTTTGCGCCCCGTGCAACATAAACGCCGCTTTCCAATCCCCGCGCGCGCGCCCATGCCCTAAACTCAAAGCAACCCGACCCGATCCTGCCGTCCCACAAGGACGTGCGGAATCCCTGACACGCACATCGGAGGCGGCCACATGGGCACGGTTGCGAGCTTTGACATCGGCTACACACGATACCTCGACCCGCCGGGCGCAACCCCGGTTTCCTCTTCCCCTCTCCCGCCATTCGCCAACGACCCGGACGCGCTGCTGCCGCTGTACCGTGCGATGGTGCTGACCCGCCAGTTCGACCTCAAAGCCATTGCGATGCAGCGCACCGGCAAGATCGGCACGTTCGCATCGGCGCTCGGGCAGGAGGCGGTCGGCGTTGGCGTAGCCAGCGCGATGCGGCCCGAGGACATACTGGTGCCGTCGTACCGCGATCACGCCGCGCAGTTTGTGCGCGGCGTCACCATGACCGAAAGCCTGCTGTACTGGGGCGGCGACGAGCGCGGCAGCGGTTTTGCGGCGGCGCCGCACGACTTCGGCAACAACGTGCCGATCGGCACGCAGGTCTGCCATGCGGCAGGCGTGGCTTACGCGGTGCAGTTGCGCGGCGAACCGCGCGTGGCAGTCTGCATGCTTGGCGATGGTGGCACCTCGAAAGGCGATTTCTACGAGGGGATGAACATGGCCGGCGCGTGGCATGCGCCGCTCGTGATCGTCGTCAACAACAACCAGTGGGCCATTTCGATGCCGCGCAGCCGTCAGACCGCTGCGCACACGCTCGCGCAAAAGGCGATCGCCGCAGGCATTCCGGGAGAGCAGATCGATGGCAATGACATCGTGGCAGTTCGGCACCGCGTAGGCGAAGCGATAGAGCGTGCGCGCGCCGGCGAGGGACCATCGCTGATCGAAGCGATCACGTACCGGCTCGGCGACCACACCACGGCTGACGATGCCTCGCGCTACCGTGACGAGTCCACGGTCAAGGCGCACTGGCAGGCCGAACCGCTGCTCAGGCTGCGCGAGCACCTGGTAAAGCTCGGCGCGTGGGATGCGGGGCGCGAAGAAGCGCTGGTGCGCGAATGCTCGCAGCAGGTCGCGCAGGCCGTGGAAGCTTACCTGGCGCTGCCGCCGCCCGATCCCGCCGCGATGTTCGACTGCCTGTACGCGACCATGCCCGCAGCATTGCAAGAGCAGCTCGCGACGGCACGGCGCTATGCCGCGCCGCATGGCCAGACCAACCCGAACTGAGGCGAGCGCACCATGGCTGAAATCACTCTGGTCGAGGCCGTCAACCAGGCGCTCGGCTACGCGCTGGAGCACGACCCCGATGTCATGCTGCTCGGCGAGGACATCGGCGTGAATGGCGGCGTGTTCCGCGCCACGGTAGGGCTGCAGGCACGATTCGGTCCGCAGCGCGTGCTCGACACCCCGCTGGCCGAAGCCGGCATTGTCGGCGCCGCGATCGGCATGGCGGCGATGGGGCTCAAGCCCGTGGCGGAGATCCAGTTCACGGGCTTTATCTATCCGGCCATCGACAACATCATCAACCACGCCGGGCGCATGCGGCACCGTACGCGCAACCGGCTTAGCTGTCCGCTGGTGGTGCGCTCGCCGTTCGGCGCGGGCATCCACGCGCCCGAGCACCACTCGGAAAGCCCGGAGGCGATGTTTGCCCACATGCCGGGCATCCGCGTGGTCATCCCGTCATCGCCGGCACGCGCCTATGGCCTGCTGCTCGCTGCGATCAACGATCCCGACCCGGTGATCTTCCTGGAGCCGACGCGGCTATACCGGCTGTTCCGGCAGGAAGTCGCGGACGACGGCGCGGCATTGCCACTCGACGCCTGTTTCACGTTGCGCGATGGCAGCGACGTCACGCTGGTGAGCTGGGGCGCAATGGTGCAGGAAACGCTGGCCGCAGCCGATCAGCTTGCCGAGGAAGGCATATCGGCTGCCGTGATCGACGTGGCGACGCTCAAGCCGCTCGACATGCAGACCATCCTCGAATCAGTGGCGCGCACGAGCCGCTGCGTGATCGTGCACGAAGCACCACGCACGGCGGGATTCGGCGCGGAGATCGCTGCGGGGCTGGCTGATGCGGGCCTGTACTCGCTTGCGGCGCCGGTGCAGCGCGTGACGGGCTTCGACACCGTGGTGCCGCTTGCGCGGCTGGAACACACCTATCTGCCGAGCGTGGCGCGCATTGTCGATGCCGTGCGCAAGGCGCTGTCGGCATAGTGGCAATAGTCTTACGGGGACGCAACGATGAGAGTCTTCAAGCTGCCCGACCTGGGCGAAGGCCTGCAGGAAGCCGAGATCGTGACGTGGCATGTGAAGGTCGGCGACACCGTGGCCGCGGATCAGCCGTTGCTGTCGGTCGAAACGGCCAAGGCCATTGTGGAAATCCCCTCGCCGTATGCCGGCACGATTGGCAAGCTGTTTGCACAGGCGGGCGACCTCGTCCACCTTGGCGCGCCGCTCGCGAGCTTCGAAGGCGCGGGCAACGATGCCGATGCGGGCACCGTAGTAGGCGCGGTCAAGGTCGGCTCGCATGTGGTGGCAGAATCCGCCACGCCGCTGAGCGGGGGTGCGGCCGGCGCGGGCATCAAGGCCACGCCGGCGGTGCGCGCGCTGGCAAGGCGGCTCGGCGTGGACCTGGCGATGGCAAACCCGTCCGGGCCCGACGGCGTCGTCACGGCTGCTGATGTGGAACGCGTCGCATCAACACTGGCTGAAACCGGCCCGGGTGAAGTGCTGCGCGGCGTGCGGCGTGCGATGGCGCAGAACATGGCGCGCGCGCAGAGCGAAGTCGCCGCCGCGACCGTGATGGACGATGCCGATATCCATGCGTGGCAAGGCGCGCATGACGTGACGATCCGGCTGGTGCGCGCGCTCGTGGCCGGTTGCCGTGCGGAGCCGGGGCTCAATGGCTGGTACGAGGGCCAGACCGGCAAGCGGCACGTGATGCAGAAGATCGACGTCGGCATCGCCGCCGACCTGCCCGAAGGCCTGTTCGTTCCCGTGCTGCGTAATGTGGGCAACCGCGACGCCGCGGATCTGCGACACGGCCTGGACCGCATGCGCGCCGATATCCGCGCACGCACGATCGCGCCCGAGGAAATGCGCGGCAACACCATCACGCTGTCCAACTTCGGCATGATCGCGGGCCGCTATGCCGCGCCGATCGTGGTGCCGCCCACGGTGGCGATCCTCGGCGCCGGCCATATCCGCGACGAAGTCGTCGCGGCCAATGGCGTGCCGGCCGTGCACCGCGTGATCCCGCTGAGCCTGACCTTCGACCACCGCGTGGTCACGGGTGGCGAGGCCGCGCGTTTCCTGGCCGCGGTGATCGCCGACCTGGCGCTGCCCGAATAGGGACAGGCGAATTCAGGCCAGCCGGATCTCGCCGTCGAACGTCGCGCTGAGCTTGAGCTTGCCGAGCTCGAGCGTCATCTTGACCGGCAGGATCTCGTTCCCGTCGAGGTCGCCGCTGGCCAGCGCGGCCGCCACGGCCTGTTCGATCTCGCGCTGGGAGCCGACGCCGACGGTCTTCAGGAACTTGCGGATGCTCGTATTGAAGGCTTCCTGATCCATGGCTGTCTCCTGCCGGGTTTCGTCGTGTATGCCTTGATAGTAGTGCAGGCCGGCGCGGGACTGGCGCGCGCTCGCAAAACGCGCTACACAGGAGGCTGGCCGCCGCCCAGGAGATGCCATGCCCGCCGTCCAGGACCGCCCCCGACTGACGCACCGCTGGCAGCACCGCCTCACGGTGCTGCTGGCCACCGCGCTGCTGCTGGCCGGCTGTGCGAGCCTGCCGCCGCAGGATGGGCGCGTAGGCACCTACGCGGTGACGCCAGCGGACACGGCCAGTACGCTGCTGGCCCGCACCATGGCGCCGATGCTCTCGGCGCACCCGGGCCAGTCCGGGTTCTATCCGCTCGCCAGCGGCCCGGACGCACTAGTGGCACGCATTGCGCTGGCCAGGGCCGCGCAACGCACGCTGGACGTGCAGTATTACATCTACGACGGCGACCTGACCGGCAAGACGCTGCTCGCCAACATCATCGCCGCCGCAGACCGCGGCGTACGCGTGCGGCTGCTGCTCGACGACCTGCACGTGGCCGGACAGGACCGCATCCTGTCGGCGCTCGATGACCACCCGAACATCGAAGTCCGGCTGTTCAACCCATTCGCCTCGCGCAGCCTGCGCATGGCCGCGATGGCGCTCGACTACAGCCGGCTGAACCGCCGCATGCACAACAAGTCAATGACCGCCGACAACCAGCTCACGATCGTCGGCGGCCGCAATATCGGCGATGCGTATTTCTCCGCCGACAAGGGCTCGGATTTCACCGATCTGGACCTGCTGCTGGCGGGCCCCGTGGTGCCCGAGGTCTCGGCGGTGTTCGACGACTACTGGAACGGCGCCGCCGCCTACCCCGTCAGTGCGCTGGTCAAGCCGCCCGAGGACGCCGCGGCGCAGCTGCAGGCCTTGCGCGACTACCTCGACAAGCACGTCGCCGAAGCGCGCGGCGGCGAGTATTCGCAGACCCTGCTGTCCTCGGGGCTCGCGCAGGCGCTCGAAAGCGGCAAGCTGCCCGCGTACTGGGGCCAGGCCACGGTGATTGCCGACAAGGCCGCGAAGGTCACGCTGCCGCCCGAAGACGATTCCAGCCATGCGATTCCCAAGCTCGTGAAGCTGCTTGGCAGTGCGCAACAGGAACTGGCGCTGGTATCGCCCTATTTCGTGCCGAACCGCAAGGCCGTCGAATGGTTTGCGCAGATGACGCAGCGCGGCGTGACGGTGCGTATCCTGACCAACTCCTTCGCTGCGACGGATGTCAGCGCCGTGCACGCAGGTTATTCGCCGTGGCGCAAGGACCTGCTCGAAGCGGGCGTGGAACTGTACGAACTCAAGCCGTCCGCCTATGCGGAGATGGCGCGCGAAGGCAAGCAGGGCCACCGCAGCATGGTCAGCAAGAGCCGCGCGAGCCTGCATGCCAAGAGCTATATGGTGGACCGGCGCCTGCTATTCGTCGGATCGCTGAACCTGGACCCGCGCTCCGCCCGGCTCAATACGGAAATGGGCGTGGTCGTCGACAGCGCGCCGCTGTGCGTGGCACTCGGCAAGGACCTGGACCAGGCGCTGCTGGATGTCGCCTACAAAGTCATGCTCGCGCCGGACGCCGACGGTAGTGGCTCGCATCTGGTGTGGGTCACACGCGAGAACGGCCTGCTGCGCACCTATGACAGCGAACCGGACATGGGCGCGCTGCAGCATCTCGGACAGGGACTGCTGCGGATGTTGCCGATCGAGGAGGAACTGTAGGCGCCCGCGGGCCGCTGGAGCCGCGGGGGCCGCTGTATATAATGCGTTTCCGATTGCCGCCGCGCATCGCGGCTGACCTCCATGGAATCCAAGACCGCCCGCCTCACCATACTGATCGATCCGGTCAAGAAGAAGGCTTTCGAGACCCTGTGCGCATCGCAGGACCTGACGCCATCGCAGGTGGTGCGGCAACTGATCCGCGAATACCTCGCGCAACACGGTGTGGACTACGCCACCAAGGCAAAGGCCGCCGCCAAAAAGAAAGCGCCCGCCGACAAGGCCTGAGCCGCGCTGTCACTGCTCGCGCGCAAGCTGCGCGCAGCGCTCGGCCGCCGCAGCCAGCGTGTCCTGGTAGTTGGCTTCACCGAGCGCGGCCAGCACCCCCGCGCGCATGAGTTTCTGGCGCACGCGCGCGTTCGCCTCGCACAGCACCACGGCGACGCCGCGCTCGCGGAGCTTGCCGATTACCTCATCCAGCGTCTGCAAGCCAGTCATGTCCATGAACGGCACGCGGCGCAAGCGGATCAGCAGCACGCGCGGATCGGTATGCGTCTGGATCAGCGCACGCTCGAAATTCTCCACGGCACCGAAAAAGAATGGCCCGTCGATGCCATACACCAGCACGCCTGGTGGCAGACCGGGCGGCGTGCCGCCGTCGCGCGACAGTTCGTGCTCCAGATCGGGCGCGTCCTGGCGTGACACTTCGACCGACACCGACATGCGCCGCAGGAACTGCAGCATGGCCAGGATCACGCCGATATTGACGGCCACCACCAGGTCCGTTAGCACGGTCAGGCTGAACGTGATCAGCAGGATCGCCACGTCGGCACGCGGCGCGCGGCGGACCATGCGCGCGAAATGGCGCAGCTCGCTCATGTTGTAGGCCACCACGAACAGGATCGCGGCCAGCGCGGCCAGTGGCACGTTGGCCGCCAGCGGCGCCAGGAACAGCACCACCAG
Source organism: Cupriavidus pinatubonensis (assembly GCF_019602855.1). GTDB lineage: Bacteria > Pseudomonadota > Gammaproteobacteria > Burkholderiales > Burkholderiaceae > Cupriavidus > Cupriavidus pinatubonensis. The sequence goes on along the minus strand of NZ_CP080766.1, from coordinate 1,939,915 downwards.
CACCAGCGTGACCGCATGCGTGATGCCGGCCAGCGGGCTGTTGCCGCCGTTGCGGATATTCGTGGCGGTACGCGCAATGGCGCCGGTCGCCGCAAAGCCACCGAACAGCGGCGCGACGACATTGGCCAGGCCCTGGCCCATCAGTTCCTGGTTCGAATCATGGCGCGTGCCGGCCATGCCGTCGGCAACCACGGCCGACAGCAGCGACTCGATCGCGCCGAGCATGGCGATGGTGAAGGCTGGCCCGGCCAGCTCGATGACGCGCGCGAGCGTGACCTCGGGCAGGGACAGCCCCGGCAAGCCGCGTGGCAGCCCGCCGAAGGCGCTGCCGATCGTCGCCACGCCCTCGAAGCGGAACACCGCCTGGATGGCGGTGGCCGCCACCAGCGCCAGCAGCGGCCCGGGGATGCGGCGCAGCCAGTGCACGCGTGGCGCCCCGACAACCAGCAGCAGGCTCAGCACGGCAATCGCCGTCGTCGCCACGTGCAGTTGCGGGAAAACCTGGAGCAGGTGCCAGAGCTTCTCGTGGAAATGTTCGCCGGCGACCGCCGGCAAGCCGAAGAAATCGCGCCACTGGCCGACGAAGATGATCACGCCGATGCCGGCCGTGAAACCCACGATGACCGGCGCCGGAATAAAGCGGATCACGCTGCCGAGCCGCGCCAGCCCCATGGCCAGCAGGATGAGCCCCGCCATCAGCGTGGCGATCTGCAGGCCGTCGATGCCGTGCTTCGCGGTGATGCCGGACAGGATTACGATGAACGCCCCCGTGGGCCCCGCGATTTGCACGCGGCTGCCGCCACACGCCGACACCAGCAGCCCCGCCACGATCGCCGTGTACAGCCCCTGTTCGGGCTTTGCACCGGACGCAATGGCAAAGGCCATGGCCAGCGGCAGTGCCACCACGCCGACGATGGCGCCCGCGACGATATTGGGAAACCAGTTCCCGCGGTGGAACAGCCCGGCCTGCCAGGCCTCGCGCAGCGCAATCATTTTGCGACCTCGTTGTCATAGGATCATCGAAAGGCACATCGGATGATAACAACATGTTAATGATTTGGCCTGCCACGCGGCATGCGTCCGGGCCGGTTTCCGATCCTGTTGCCACGACCGGCCAGTTCCTATACTGGAGTGGCCCGCGCGGACCGGGGCATGCGCCAGGCGCCAGCGCGTCGGCTTCCCGTGGACTCTGGCAAGCGGAGGACATGATGTTCAGGCACTTCCTGGTTCCCACGGACGGCTCCCCCCGAGCCGACGCCATGATTGCGCGGGCCATGACCTTTGCCGAGCGCATCGGTGCCCGGGTCACTGGCCTCCATGTGATCCCCCAGTACCACCTGATGACCTACCGGCTCAGCAGCCTGCAGGAGTCGCGGGAAACGTTCGCCGCCGAGGCCGCGCGCCACGCAGAGGAATTCCTGCTTGCCCTGAGCCGGGCGGCAACCCAGGCAGGCGTACCATGCGAAACCGTCACCGCCACGGACGACCACCCGTGGCAGGCGATCGTCCTGACGGCGCAGCAGCGGGACTGCGACCTGATCGTGATGTCGTCGCACGGGCGGCGCGGCCTGCAGGCCATGCTGATCGGCAGCGAGACGCACAAGGTCCTGACGCACAGTACGATTCCCGTGCTGGTGTTTCACTAGCGGCATTTCATTAGCCCCTTTGTCTTCACCCCCAACCAAGGAGTTCGATCATGGCGATTCGAATTGGCGAAGAAGCCCCTGACTTCACCGCCGAGACCACGCAAGGCACGATCCATTTCCATGAATGGATCGGAGACGGCTGGGCCATCCTGTTTTCGCATCCGAAGGACTTCACGCCCGTCTGCACGACCGAACTCGGCTATATGGCTGGCCTCAAGCCCGAATTCGACAAGCGCAACACCAAGATCATCGGCCTGAGCATCGATCCGGTCGGCGACCACTCGCGCTGGGCCAAGGACATCGAGGAAACACAGGGCCATGCGGTCAACTATCCGATGATCGGCGATGCCGACCTGAAGGTGGCCAAGCTCTATGACATGATCCACCCCGAAGCCAGCGGCGGCCCGCGCACCGCCGTGGATAACGCGACCATCCGCTCGGTGTTCTGGATCGGGCCGGACAAGAAGATCAAGGCGATGCTGGCGTATCCGATGAGTGCCGGCCGCAATTTCGACGAAGTCCTGCGCCTGCTGGATTCGCTGCAGCTCAACGCGAAGCATGCCGTGGCGACCCCGGTCAACTGGAAACCGGGAGATGACGTGATCATCCCGACGTCGGTTTCGGACGAAGACGCACGGAAGAAATACCCGAATGGCTTCAAGACGTTGAAGCCCTACCTTCGGGTGGTGGCCCAGCCAAAGTAAGGAGAATGGCGGGCGGAAGCGCCCGTCCGGTCCGCGTTTCCGGGTATCGCCTCATACTTAGGTATGAGGCGGACGGGGCCCCCGGGAAAACTATCCACAGGAACAGTGGATATCCGGCCTATTGACAACCGCACAAGGCGCGCCGGTATTGGAAAAGACTGGCGTGCCTAATTTATAGGCAACAGGACGGCGTGGGGAAATGGTTGCGTCCGGGGCTGTTCTGTGCCTCATGCGATACAAGTTGACCACGCCGGGCGGCGTTCAGTGCACCAGCACGCTGCGCAACGTCTCGGCAAGTTCCTTCGCGACGAACTTGGCGACATAGGCGTTGGCGCCCACCTTGCGCACATGTTCCTCACTGGCCTCGCCGGAAAGAGATGAATGAATCACGACCGGCAGCGATTTGAGGCGGCTGTCCGCCTTGATTTTGCGGGTCAGCGTGAAGCCATCCATCTCCGGCATTTCCAGGTCGGTCAGCACCAGCGCCACTTCGTCGTGGATCGAACGGCCGTTGCTGGCGGCTTCAGCGGCCATGCTGTCGAGCAGATCCCAGGCTTCCTTGCCGGACTTGGTCATCAGCACCGGCGCGCCCAGCGCCTTCAGGCTCTGCTCGATCAGCCCGCGCGCGAGCGCGGAATCGTCGGCGGCGATCACCTTGGTGCCAGGCGGCAGGGTGAGCTGGGGGCCAACCGCTTCCGGAACCACGTCCGGCTGGCGCGACGGCAGCACGTCGCGCAGGATCTGTTCGACGTCCAGTACCTGCACCAGGCGCGCGTTGTCCGTGCCGGCGTCGAGCTTGGCGATGCTGGTGACGTGGCCCGTGCGCACGCTGGCTTCGGCTGAATGGACCTGGTTCCATTCCAGGCGCACGATTTCCTCGACGGCCTCGACCGCAAACCCTTGCGTCGAGCGCGCGTATTCGGTCACCAGCAGGATGCCGAGGCCGTTTGCTGGCTTGCAGCCAACCAGGCGCGGCAGGTCGATGACCGGAATCACCTGGCCGCGGATGTCGGCCATGCCCAGGATCGACGGATCCGCGCCGACGACGGTGGTGACCGGCGGCATCACCAGGATTTCGCGGACCTTAAAGACGTTGATGCCGAACAGTTCGGACTGGCCTGTATGCTCGGCGTCGCCCAGCCGGAACAACAGCAGTTCGAACTGGTTGTTGTTGGTCAGGTTGGTGCGTTCATCGATGTCCCTCATCGAACTGCTCATGTGATGCTCCCCTTGCGTGCCGAATGGCTAATTAGTTTGCCGCTGCGGTAGGTGCGGTCTGCGGCCCGGCGGCAGGCGGACAGCAGACGTTCGATGTCTGGATATCGGCAACCGGACTCGGGGATTTAAGCAGGGCTTAAGTGGGATTGATCTGATTCACGCAACGACTTTGCACCAGATCATGGCGGCGGAATGCCCGCGATACGCGATACAGCGAATCAGCCGCCAGCGAGTGCCTGCAGGATGTGGACCTCGTCATCGTCGTGCAGCGGCGCGTCGAGCCGCATCCACTGCACGCGATTGACGAAGACGCGGATATACGGCCGCAGCTTGTCCTGCTCATCGACAATGCGGAAACGCATGCCGGGAAACTGCCGGTCCAGGTCCTCGAGCAACTGGCCGATGCTCTTGCCATGGGCTTCCACGACCGACTGCTGATCGGTATAGGAAAGCAGCGGCGAGGCAATATGGACGCGCATGCTGACTCCCTTGAGCGTCAGACCGGCCGTGCCGACTGGACCGCGTAGATGTGCGGCAAGTGGCTCGCAATGCACTGCCAGTGTTCGCCTTCATCGGCACTGGCCCAGATCTCGCCGCCGGTGGTGCCGAAATACACCCCCACAGGCGCGTGCGCGTCGGCAGTCATGGCCTGGCGCTTGACGGTGAGCCAGGCCTGATCGGTGGGCAGGCCACGATCCTGCCGCTGCCACGACTCGCCTGCGTCGCGCGTGACATAGACCGCGGGCTTGCCGCCGGGGCTCACGCGGGGCCAGACGTCGCTGCCATCCATCGGGAAGACCCATACCGTGCGTGGATCGCGCTGATGCACGACGATCGGGAAGCCGATATCCCCAACCTCGCGCGGCATGGCGTCGCCGATGCGCTTCCACACCCCTTCGCGCCGGTCCATGCGATAGATGCCGCAGTGGTTTTGCTGGTACAGGATGTCAGGCGCAGCCGGATGCTGCACCACGCAGTGCGGGTCATGGCCGAATTCGACGTTGGGGTCCGGCAGGAAATTCGCGGCGCAACCGCGGTTCAGCGGCTTCCAGTCGGTACCCGCATCGGTGCTTTCGAATACGCCGCCGCTCGACATGCCGATGTAGAGGTGCTTCGGATCGCGCGGATCGACAAGGATGGAATGCATCTTTGGGCCGTCGGGCGTGCCGTCCTGTTCGCCGCCGGTCCAGGCGCGCCGCATCGGGTGATCATTGAAGCCGGCCACCGGCTCCCAGCTCGCACCGTGATCGGTACTGCGGAACAAGCCTTGCGGAGAGGTGCCGGCATACCACGTGCCGGGTTCGGACGCATGTCCGGGCGTGAGCCAGAAGACATGGTCGACCACGCGGCCGGTTTCACCTTCGGGGGCCTTGTTGAACGCCGGTGGGCGCGTGGCCTCGGTCCAGTTGCCGCCGCCGTCGTCCGAACGGAATACCGTCGGTCCCAGATGGCCGGTGCGCGCCGCCATCAGCATGCGCTCCGGTTCCCGCGGATCCTGCACGATGTGGTGGATGGTGTGCCCGAGGAATACCGGCCCACGCAGTTCCCAGGTGCGGCGCGCGGGGTCACTGGCCAGGAACCACGCGCCCTTGATCGTGGCGACCAGCAGCATGACCGGGCCGGATTCCGGAGCTGACGTCTTGTGGGGTTCGGTTTGCGGTGCCGTGCTAGCTGTCATCATGGCTCCCTGCGGAACTGCCCCGCCGTGGGGCATGTGCTACCGAGTCTAGTCCATGTAGACAGTGTTCACAATTGCAATATTGCGGCGGCATGCAACCCGTCTGACTAGGGAAGTCCATCGAGAATCTTGTTCGTTGGCCGCTGTTGAACGCAGATCTCAGCCTGATAGTTGGACATTCAGTGCCCGATGTGGCATAAGAGTCGTTGGTCGGCGGCAAATTGCCCAGCCGGCTCTATGCCGCCACTGCCTTGCCGATGCCCCTGTCGCTCCACGCCACCGCCTCGCTTTGCCATGCCACGCATGGCGCGGCCGCGTGCGCGTCGGAGATGGTCACGCGCATCGGCCTGCCGGTAATCCCGGCCTGCCTGGCCGTGCTTTTCCTGGCCGTGCGGACAGCTCGGCGGACCTCCGTCCCGACCTGAGCTTTCCCGCACGGCACTTTGCATGCGGCTGCCGCGTTGGCAGCCGCGAACCATCGTGCATTCAGGAGAAAGCCATGCCATCCATCTATCGCCGCACGCTTTGCGCCATGGTGGCGCTCGTCATTCTGTACGTCGCCTTCAATAGCTGAGGAGCACGCCATGACCATGACGTTTGCACTGCGCGACCCGGCGCAGGTACTGGCACGCGCGTTGGAATTGCGCGTCGATGTCAGCCCCGAAACTGCCGAAGTGGAACACGAACTCGGCGCGCTGCATGACCGCATGCGCCGCCCCGGCGACCGGCTGCATGACATGCCTCACATGCCAAGCGGCCTTCCCGGGCTGCGCCTGCGCTATCGCGAGGCCGATGGCGAGATTTTCGTGTATGTGGAAGATGTGGCCAGCCGCCAGCTGGCTGGCTATACGGTTTTCAACCGGCTGATTGAAGTCGGCCGGCGCGCCGACCCGTGGGTGCGATCGCCGCACACGAAGTTTGCGCCGCCCTACCAGCGCCTCGGCCTGGCGTCAGGCCTCTACCGCTGGGCGCTCGATGGCGGGCTATGCCTGCTCAGCGGCGCGCGGCAGTCGGCGGGCGCTCATGCGCTATGGCAGTCGCTCGGCCGGCGGTACGCGCTTGGCTATGTCGACCTGCGCTACAAGACCCTCACCTCGCTGGGCGAGCAAGTCAGCGCGGTAGTGAAGGACGATCTGCATACCCGCATGTTGCTGCTCGGGCATGGCTGGACGCTGGGACGCTTCAAGGAAGCGACGGGGATGTACTGAGTCTGCAGTGGGCCGCGTTCACAGCCAGGTGATCGGCGCGGCCTCTCGCGCGTTCTGCACATGCAGCGCCCAGCCCCGCGCGAAATACTCGCGCACGCGGGCGCTCAGAGACTTGCCGCTGCCCATGCGGGCGTATGGGACAACACTGCGGGAAGGGTCTGCAGGGACTGCGGGACGGCGGCTCGGCGACTGGCGATAGAGAGTGTCAGCAAGGACTTGCATAAAAGATTCCTGATAGAAAATAAGCGCATCGGACCGCACTTTTCGTTCGATCCGAGGGTTATCCCTAGTATAGCGAAGTCGCCCCAAAGACATACGGGTCAATACCTATAGGCCCCATTCGAACTGGCTGATAATGGCGGCCCCTCTCTGAATGGCCTCGGCGCCACCGGCCGCTGGCGAGACGGCAAGTCATCACATTCACTATTCCGCTGCGGACATACCGCGCATTTTGTCGGGGTTATGACGACGCGCCGCGCGTCACCTAGCCTTCAGCCTTGCCCAGATCGCGCCCGTCCAGAAGGCGAAAGACAGCCGGCACACCGATAAAACCGGCCGCGGCGCGAGCGCTACGGCCGATACCTAGAACCACGTGAGACAAAGCCTGTTCGCGGCCCCTTCCCGCCAGCCGTGGCAGCGCCCAGCAAGGAGACAGATCATCATGATCGAACAGCCCTATCCGTCAGTGACGGAAGTCGATTCCGCGCGCCCCGAAGTCAAGAACAAGCTCGACGCCTACTTCCAGATCACCGCCCGCGGCAGCACGCAGCGGCAGGAACTCGTGGCAGGCGTGACGACCTTCATGGCCATGGTCTACGCCGTCTTTGTCGTGCCGGGCATGCTCGGCAAGGCCGGCTTCGACACCAGCGCGGTATTCGTGGCGGTGTGCCTGACCACGGCCTTCGGCTCGCTGCTGATGGGGGTCTGGGCCAAGCTGCCGATCGCGATCGGCTGTGCCATTTCGCTGACCGCGTTCATGGCCTTTGGCCTGGTGCTCGGGCAGGGGCTGTCGCCGGCCGTGGCACTCGGCGCCGTGTTCCTGATGGGCGTGGTCTTCACCGCGATCTCCGTGACCGGCGTACGTTCCTGGATCCTGCGCAACCTGCCAGCCGGCGTGGCCCACGGCGCGGGGATCGGCATCGGCCTGTTCCTGCTGCTGATCGCGTCCAATGATGTCGGCCTCGTGGTCAAGAACAGCGGCGCTGGCCTGCCCGTGGCGCTGGGCAAGATCACCGCGTTCCCCGTCGTGATGTCGGTGCTGGGGCTGGCCGCCATCTTCGGCCTGGAGCGCCGGCGCGTGCCGGGCGGCATCCTGCTGGTGATCGTCGCCATCTCGGTGCTGGGCCTGATCTTCGACCCCGCCGTGAAGTTCACTGGCGTCTTCGCGCTGCCGTCGCTGAGCGCACCGGGCCACCAGTCGCTGATTGGCGCCATGGACATCCGCGGCGCACTGTCCGCCGCCGTGCTGCCCAGCGTGCTGGCGCTGGTGATGACTGCCGTGTTCGATGCCACCGGCACGATCCGCGCCGTCGCGGGCCAGGCCGGCCAGCTCGACGCCAATGGCCACATCCGCAACGGCGGACGCGCGCTCACGGCGGACTCGGTCAGTTCGATCTTCTCCGCCATCTTCGGCGGCGCACCGGCCGCGGCCTACATCGAATCGACCGTCGGCGTTGCCGCCGGCGCCAAGACCGGCCTGACCGCAGTGGTAGTCGGCCTGCTGTTCCTCGCAGTGATGTTCTTCTCGCCATTGGCCGGCCTGGTGCCGTCGTACGCCACCGCACCGGCGCTGATGTACGTGGGCCTGCTGATGCTGTCGAGCGTCTCGCGCCTGCATATGGACGACCTCGTCGATGCACTCGCCGGTCTGGTCTGCGCGGTATTTATCGTGCTGACTTGCAATATCGTCACCGGCATCATGCTCGGCTTCTGCACGCTGGTGGTCGGCCGCATCGTTGCGGGCGAATGGCGCAAGCTCAATGTCGGCACCGTAGCGATTGCCGTAGCACTGGCTGCGTTCTATGCCGGAGGCTGGGCGATCTGAAATCGATATGCCAATCGGACAACTGCTGCCTCTGGCGCGGTTGTCCGCAGTGAATTCAACGATGTCTCCTCTGCCGCCACAGCGGTGGATTTATGCCCTGGGATTCCTGCTTTCCCGGGGCCTTTTTTTCTAGCCGGCGCGGGCTTCTCGTTGGGGCTGGGTTATCGCTCCTGGCAAGTGCTGCTGTTTCGCCGGCGTAGCCGGCGACTTACTCTTTTGTCCTAGCGACAAAAGAGTAAGCAGAAAAGCGCGTCGTAGCCGCTGGCCATCAATTCCACGGCGGCAGTGGCTCAAACGGCTTTGGACGCCTGCCACGGAGGTCAGCCGTTCGACCCTGCTACGCGTAGGTTTTCAGCGCGGTGCCTGACGCCAACCGGATTTTGAACAAGCCCCGACCACGTATAGGTACAGCGTTCCAATAGCGGCAGGGGTGGAACGCTTTCGGCTGTGCTGCGCGTGCGTCTTCGTCTGGGGGCAAGCTCATCAACGTCGCTGGCGCCCGAGGTCCATTTCCTCTCTTTAATTCGCGCATGTCATGCCTGGGCATCGTCACCGAGGCGTGGCGTACCCTGGGCCTGCGTGCTCAGACTAGGGCTCTACGCGCAGCGCAGCCGAAGGCGATCACACGGTATCGCTCGCAGCAGGGGCCACCAGCGCTTGCAGGGCTCGTTCAATCAGCGCTTTATTCCTGACCACGGTGGTGCCCCACGCGGCAGGCGGCGTGAAGAACTCTGAAGCCCATACCCGTACAACACCCCTGGCGCACTACGATAAAAATTCGCCCCTTTGGGGCAACCAAAACGCGCTTTTGCCTACTTTTGTCGCTCGGACAAAAGTAGGTCGCCGGCTACGCCGGCGAAACAGCGGCGCATGCCAAGACCAATACTCCCTGCAATTCGTCGAAGAACTTCTTTAGCCTTTGCCAAAGCATCAACCAGCATTGCTATTGCCCCCGCCTCCACCCGTTATTTCCCCCAATCCCACACTCTGTAACAATAGACCCGTGCAATCTGCGTTATATTTTGTAAAATTTTTTTGTGTCCACCGCCGCATGACAATGCCAAATCGGCATGTAGTTCCAGTACCATGCAGCGGCCTATTGCAGAAAAAGGGGAATATAAATGGCGACATACAAGCAACTTCTTGCGGAAAAAGAAGCGCTCGAAGCCAAGCTTAATGAAGTAAGGGCGACTGAAGTCGCCGGCGTGATCGACCAGATCCGCTCGCTGATGTCCGAATACGGTCTGACCCCGGACGACATCGCGCCGCGCCGCGGCCGTGGCCGGCCGGCTGGTTCGAACACCGCCACCAAGAAAGAGCACGCTCCGCTGCCGGCGAAGTACATGGATCCCAAGACCGGCAAGACGTGGTCCGGCCGTGGCCGCGCCCCGGCATGGCTGGGCAAGCGCCCGGAACGGTTCCTGATCGAGTCGTAATTCAGTCGTCGTCCCCGCCGGCCGCCCCTGGGGTCAGGGGCCGGCGCTTCCCGGCAGTCTCAGGACGCCTGGCAGACGTATTCCTTCCTCAGCGCGCGAAAGCCTTGCTGCGTCGGCTCGACCATGGGCCGCGCACCGCCTGACGGCAACGGTTGCAGGCGCAGCACCTGTGCCGAGCACTGGCTCGCCGTCTCGTCACGCTTGTAGCGGATTTCATATTGCGCGCCCGCCTCGGGCACGAACGACACGCCTGCCGCGCAACGCAATTCGGGCGCCGGTGGCGCGGCCATCGAACTCACCCCCACATAGATCCGTCGGCCGGCCTCGACCTGTCGCTCGCGCGTGCGCGACGGCGGCTCGGGCGAGCTCCCTGCCATGTCGAGTCCGCGGTCCTTGCCGATTGCCGAAAGCTGTTTGCCGGTGCCGGCCAGTACCAGCGGGCGCGCCGGTACCGGGCATTTGGCCGGGTCCACCACCGTGAAGGTGGTGTTGTCGTCGGTATCCGTCATCAACCGTACGCTGGCCGCCGGCGCGCCCGAGGGCACGCGATACTGCGCCACGCAACCAGCCGCCATGACAGCGGCAACCAGCATCGTCAGGATCGGTACTGCCGTCAGCCCTTGGTTTCGCATGGGATCGGAAGGAAGGGAATGCAGGCGGGGACGCCGAACGGCAGCGGCAGGCCGGGGCGGACTGCTCAGCATACCCTCAGGCCGGGCGTCGCGTCGACAGTGAAAACCCATGTTGAAAAACCGCGAGGATATCCACAGAATCTGTGGATATCCTCGCCCGTCACCCGCCAAACGCCGTGTCTGTGCGTCAACGCACCGGACCGCCCATTTTTTAGGCACCGGTTGCACTGGGGCGCGCCCCGTCAGGCCAGACGCTCCCACGGCGGATTCTCGCCAAAGCGTTCGGCCAGGAAATCCACGAAGGCCCGAACGCGCGGCGGCACCAGCCGGCGTTGCGGCATGACCGCGTAGATGCCCGACTCCGCCAGCGGATAATCGGCCAGCACCGGCACCAGTTGTCCCTTGCGCAGCGCCGCGCAAACGTGCCAGGTCGAATGCAGGGCGATTCCCAGACCGGCCAGCGCGGCATCCGACAGCAACTCGCCAGAGTTGGCCTCGATCGGTCCGCGCACCCGGACGGCGATCTCACCGCCCGCCCCATCGCCGATGTGCCAGACGTCCTGCCGCCCCTGGCTGCCCACCAGCACCAGGCAATCATGGCTGGCAAGGTCCTGCGGCGTGCGCGGCGTACCCCGGCGGCTCAGGTATTCCGGCGAGGCACACAACAGCCGCCGGTTGCTGGCCAGCTTGCGCGCAACCAGCGTCGAATCGTCAAGCGTGCCGATCCGGATCGCCAGGTCGAACCCGGCGCTGACAAGGTCCAGCACGTTGTCGGTCATGGTGAAGCTGAGCTTCAGCCCGGGATGGATCGCCATGAATTCCGGCAGCAGCGGCGAAATATACAGGCGCCCGAACGACGACGACGTGGTCAGCCGCAAGGTACCGGAGATGCCGCTACCTGCCTGGCGCAGCGAGCTGCCCAGCGCATCGAGGTCTTCGACGAGCGCGCGGCCCTGCTCCGCCAGGATCGCGCCCTCCGGGGTCGCGTGCAGGCGTCGCGTCGTGCGATGCAGCAGTCGGACGCCGAGATCACGTTCGAGCCGCTGCAGGCGCTGGCTAGCCACCGCCACGGACAGATCCATGCTGCGCGCGGCGGCACTGATCGAACCGAGATCTAGCACACGGAGGAACAAGCCGATATCGCCGATGCGGTCCATGATTATCAAGATTCTATTGAAACTGATTATCAATCTTGCCTGTTTTTAATGAAGATGAAAAGGTCGACACTCCCAGTCTTCCCGCACTCCCGCCCTGCGTTCCACAACCGCCCCCACCATGTCGAACCCAATCTCCTCCCCGCCACGCAGCAACCGCATGCCCATTGCGCTCTATGCGCTGACCGCTGGCTCTTTCGGCATCGGTTGCGCCGAATTCGTCATCATGGGCCTGCTGCTGCAAGTGGCCACTGACTTGCACGTCAGCATTGCCGCCGCCGGCATGCTGGTTTCCGGCTATGCGCTCGGCGTGTTCGCGGGCGCGCCGGTGCTCACCCTGCTGACCCGCCGCATGCCGCGCAAGGCCGTGCTGCTCGCGCTGATGGTCATCTACACCGTCGGCAATGCGGCCTGTGCGCTGGCGCCCGACTACACCACGCTGATGATCGCGCGCGTGCTGACCTCGCTCACGCATGGCACCTTCTTCGGCGTCGGCGCCGTCGTGGCGACCGGGCTGGTGCCGGCCGAGCGCCGCGCTTCGGCGATCTCCGTCATGTTTTCTGGCCTCACGCTGGCCACGCTTCTAGGCATGCCCGCCGGCGCATGGCTCGGCCTGCATCTCGGCTGGCGCGCCACCTTCTGGGCCATGACGCTGATCGGCGTGGTGTCGCTGGCGGTGATTGCCGCGCTGGTGGACAAGAGCCGCGACCAGAGCGCCCCGGTTGCGCTGCGCGAGGAGCTCCCCACCGTCGTACGTCCGCAGGTACTGCTAGGCCTGCTGATGACCGTGCTGCAGTCGGTCGGTGTCTTTGCCGTGATCACCTATGTGCAGCCGCTGCTGACGCGCGTGGCGGGCTTCAGCGAAAGTGCCGTGTCGCCGATCCTGCTGCTGTTCGGCGGCGGCATGATCCTCGGCAACATCCTGGGCGGACGCTTCGCGGACCGCCAGCCCACCACGGCGCTGCTGGGCTCGCTCGCGACGCTCACCGGTGTGCTGGCCGCCATGACCTTCGCGGTCCACAGCCAGCCGGCCGTCGCGATCTTTGTCGGCATCCTTGGCGTGGCCGCATTCGCCACAGTGTCGCCGTTGCAGCTTCGTGTGCTGCACCACGCCAGCGGCGCAGGCCAGAATCTCGCGTCGAGCTTCAATATCGCGGCCTTCAACCTCGGCAACGGGATCGGCGCGTGGCTGGGCGGCACGGTGGTCGATCACGGCCCGGGCCTGGGCGCGCTGCCGTGGGTCGCTGCACTCGCACCGCTGGCCGCGCTGCTGGTGGCGTGGCTGAGCGTGAGGAGGGAACGGGGCGGCACTGGCGTCGGCGTGGTGGCCGGGATGGGGTAGGACTCGACGGCAGATACGAATCCGCTGCTTCTTGTCCCGCTGTTACCGGCAATCTGTGCGCTGTCAGCCGGCCTTCCCATCGATCCTCGGCCGCATCAGCCGTGGGGCATAGACGACCGCATAGATCACGAACCCGGCCACCCAGCAAACCGCCGCGCCGTAGATCCAATGCAGATAGCCGGCCGGCCAGGCCAGCGGCCCGATCACCCGCAACACGGCGGCTGCGGCCACCAGCCAGTACGCGGCGGTCTCGGCTGCACCGGCCGCCAGCATCCGCCCCGTGTGGCCGAGCGCCGTGCGCGTGACCATCGCTATGATCGCGCCGCCCAGCACGCCCACCGTGAACGCATGCGTAGCGATGCCTGCCATCACGAGCCCGAGCGCCGCAGCCGCCTGCAGCACGAAAGCCAGCGGCAGCCACGCATAGGCAAGGTGCAGCGACCACAGCAGCGGCCGGTTTCCCACCGCATAGCCACGCCAGCCAGCCACGCGGATGCCGAGCACCACCGCCGCGGGCACGGACAGTGCCGCAGCCAGCCAACCCGGCAGCGGAACCAGGCCGGCCAGCTGCCCAAGCACCGCCGCAGGCACGACAAGCCGATCCACCTTCGGATACTGACGCAGACGGAAGCCTGGGATCGCATTCGTGGTGAACATCGGAATCACGCGCCCGCCGATCACGATCACGAACAGCGTGATCAGGGCGACTCCGGCCTGGCACGCACGCAACGCGCCATTCGTGTGGCCGCTGGCCTGCAATCCGAGGCTCACCACATTGGCCAGCGCGAGCAGCCACAGCGCAAACGCCAGCGGATAGTTGCGGCGATTGCCGCCGCGCACCAGCGTGCGCGTGAATGCGAGCGCGGCCAGCGGCAGGAACGCGGCGTCGATCCATGAAGCTGGCGCGCCGGTGCCAAACCACATCGCACCGCGTCCGCCCAGCCAGAGCACGAACAGGGAGGCCAGCAGCACGCCGGTCGGCGTGGGTTGCCCTGTCCATGCGCGCCCTGCCGTGAACAGGAAGCCGACGACGATCGCCGCGGCAAAACCAAACACCATCTCGTGCGCATGCCACAGCATCGGCGGCAGCGCGGCGGACGGCGCTGCGAGCACGCCGCCAAACACGGCAGCCCATACCGCCACGGCAATGGCCGCGAAGATCGCGCCGCCCAGGTAGAACGGCCGGAAGCCAAGTGCGAACAGCGCAAAGCCGCGCGGCGGCGGCCCCGTCTCCGGCGACTTGTGCGGACCGCGTGCGGGCAGGATCGGGATGGTTTCCATGATGGGCGCTGGCGAGAAGTTTGATCCGTGTCACGGGTTGATACCGTGTCCAGGCGGGCTGCAATCACGATATCACCGTGATGCGGCCGCCGTCCTCCGCCGATGGAACTAGCTCCACCAGCAGGTTCCGCGGCGTGGCGGCTTGTGCTCCCGGCGAATGGTCAGCCGCAGCGGTCGTGCCTACGCTGGCATCACCGTCAAAGTTGACACAGGAGCATGGCCATGGCCACCCCCACACGCGCGGCGCGCATGCCGGAGCCCGTCCCTTCCGGGGCATGGACGACGCTGGCATCCAGCACGTTCGCCTTCACCATCTGCTTTGCCGTCTGGATGCTATTTGCCGTCCTCGGCATCCCGCTCAAGAAGGAACTCGGGCTCAATGAAACCGAGTTCGGCCTGCTCGCCGCTACGCCCGTGCTGAGCGGCTCGCTGATCCGCGTGCCGCTAGGCCTGTGGACCGACCGCTACGGCGGCCGTGTCGTGTTCTTCGTGCTGATGCTGGCTACCGTCATCCCGATCTGGCTGATCTCGTACGCGCACACGCTGTGGCAACTGCTGGTGCTCGGCCTGTTCGTCGGTCTGGCGGGCGGTTCGTTTTCCGTCGGCACGCCTTACGTGGCACGCTGGTTCCCGCGTTCTCGCCAAGGGCTCGCGATGGGGATCTTCGGTGCCGGTAACTCCGGTGCCGCGCTGACCAAGTTTGTCGCACCCGCGCTGATCCTCGCCGCTGGCACCTGGGAAATCGTGCCGCGCGTGTATTCGGTGGCGATGCTAGTGACGGCCATCGTGTTCTGGCTCGGGTCGCGCAGCAATCCCGCCCACCGGGTGATGACGAGTGCCGGCTGGCGCGAGCAGCTTGCCGTGATGCGCGACCCGCGCGTGTGGCGCTACTCGCAGTACTACTCGGTGGTGTTCGGCGGCTATGTCGGCCTGTCGCTGTGGATGACCAAGTACTACATCGGCGAATACGGCTTCGATATCAAGGTGGCCGCCTTCCTGGCCGCCTGCTTCTCGCTGCCCGGCGGCGTGCTGCGCGCGATCGGCGGCTGGATCTCCGACCGCTACGGCGCGCACCGCACCACGTGGTGGGTCATGTGGGTGAGCTGGGTCGGCTTCTTCCTGCTGAGCTACCCGCAAACCGACTTCGTGATCCACACCACCACGGGCCCGCAGAGCTTCCGCATCGCGCTGACGCCAGCGGTGTTCACCTTCCTGCTGTTCGTGGTCGGCATTGCGTTCGCCATCGGCAAGGCCTCGGTCTTCAAGTTCATCTCGAACGATTTCACGCACAACATCGGCGCCGTCTCCGGCGTAGTCGGGCTCGCAGGCGGGCTGGGCGGCTTCGTGCTGCCGATCCTGTTCGGCGCGCTGGCCGACCTCACCGGCGTGCGCAGCAGCTGCTTCATGCTGATGTACGGCACGGTGTGCGTAAGCCTGGTCTGGATGCACTACAGCCAACGCGCCGAACGCCGGCGCAAGGAGCAAGCAGTCGGCCTGACTCAGACCGCCTGACGCCTTCCTGACATCCCTCAACACTTAAGCACACTGTCATGTCCACTTCCGTACTGACCCGCTGGGAGCCCGAGAACAAGGCCTTCTGGCAGAACACCGGCGAGCGCATCGCCTACCGCAACCTGTGGATTTCGATCCCCGCGCTGATGCTGGCCTTCGTGGTCTGGATGCTGTGGAGCGTGGTCGCGGTCAATCTTGATCGCGCTGGCTTCCAGTTCACCAAGAACCAACTGTTCTGGCTCACCGCACTGCCCGCTTTGTCCGGCGCCACGCTGCGCATCTTCTACTCGTTCCTCGTCCCGGTGTTCGGCGGTCGACGCTTCACCGCGATCTCCACGGCGCTGCTGCTGATTCCTGCGCTCGGCATGGGCTTCGCGCTGCGCGATCCGTCCACGGGCTACCCGACGCTGCTTGCGCTCGCCTTGCTGTGCGGCTTCGGCGGCGCCAACTTCAGTTCGTCGATGGCCAATATCAGCTTCTTCTTCCCGAAGGCGAAGAAGGGCCTGGCTACAGGCCTCAATGCGGGCATCGGCAATCTCGGCGTGTCGGTCGTTCAGTTCGTCACGCCGCTCGTGGTATCGGTGGCCGTGTTCGGCACGCTTGGCGGCGAGCCCCAGCAGTACCAGGCCGGCGACGCCATGAAGAACCTGTGGCTGCAGAACGCGGGGTTCATCTGGGTGCCGTTCATCGTGGTGTCGTCGCTTGCCGCATGGTTCGGCATGCATGACATCGCCGACGCCAAGGCGTCCTTCGCTGACCAGGCCATCATCTTCAAGCGCAAGCACAACTGGCTGATGTGCTGGCTCTACGTGGGCACGTTCGGCTCGTTCATCGGCTTCTCGGCCGGCCTGGCGCTGCTGACCAAGTCGCAGTTTCCGGGCGTGAACCCGACCGCGTATGCGTTCCTCGGGCCGCTGGTCGGCGCACTGACGCGTCCCGTGGGCGGCTGGATCTCCGACAAGCTTGGCGGCGCGCGCGTCACGCTGTGGACGTTTGTCGGCATGATCGCCGCCGTGTTCGCCGTGCTGGCCGCACTGCCGCATGACGGCGCAGCGGGCAGTTTCCCGGCATTCCTCGCAGCCTTCGTCGCGCTGTTCGCGCTGACTGGTGTCGGCAACGGCTCCACGTTCCGCATGATTCCGGTGATCTTCCTGACCGAACGCCAGCGTGCCGCCAAGGGCAAGGGCGACACGGCGCAGAAGCAGGCATTGCAGGAAGCGGGCAAGGAATCCGCCGCGGTGCTCGGCTTCTCCGGCGCGATCGGTGCCTACGGCGGCTTCTTCATCCCCAAGAGCTTTGGCACGTCGCTGGAACTGACCGGCTCCGCCGACGCCGCGCTGTATTGCTTCATCGCGTTCTACGTGAGCTGCGTGCTGGTGACGTGGTGGTGCTACGCGCGCCGCAACGCAGCCATGCCTTGCTGATGTGCTGCCGGCCGGCCTAGTTCGACAGAACTAGGCCGGCGCCCGCCGACTAGCCCGAACGCACCGCGCGGCCTGTTCCACCAGCGAATTGGCGCGCACTTTACTCCCCCATAAGCTACGAGTGTCCCTGCAACGGCCTCACGCCGCGCGCAGCAAGCATTCGCGGAGAACAAGAGATGAGTCACTTTCTGGATCGACTGAAGTTCATGTCGCGCGTCAAGTCCACGTATGCGGACGGGCACGGCGCGGTGGTGAACGAGGACCGCAAGTGGGAAGACGGCTATCGCAGCCGCTGGCAGCACGACAAGATCGTGCGCTCCACGCACGGTGTGAACTGCACAGGCTCGTGCTCATGGAAGGTCTATGTGAAGAACGGCCTGATCACCTGGGAAACCCAGCAGACCGACTACCCGCGCACCCGCCCCGACCTGCCCAACCATGAGCCGCGTGGCTGCCCGCGTGGTGCATCGTACAGCTGGTACGTCTATTCCGCCCAGCGCGTGAAGTACCCGATGATCCGTGGCCGCCTGATGGAAATGTGGCGCGAGGCCCGCAAGACCATGGATCCGATCGCGGCCTGGGAATCGATCAGCCAGGACCCGGAAAAGGCGAAGCGCTATAAGAGCGTGCGCGGCCAGGGCGGCTTCGTGCGCGCCGACTGGAACACCGCGACCGAGATGATCGCCGCCGCCAACGCATTCACCGTCAAGAAGTTCGGCCCAGATCGCGTGATCGGTTTCTCGCCGATCCCGGCCATGTCGATGGTCTCCTACGCCGCTGGCGCGCGCTACCTGAGCCTGCTCGGCGGCGCTTGCCTGTCGTTCTACGACTGGTACTGCGACCTACCGCCCGCGAGCCCGCAGATCTGGGGCGAACAAACCGACGTGCCCGAATCCGCCGACTGGTACAACTCCACCTACCTGATGGTGTGGGGCTCCAACGTGCCGCAGACGCGCACGCCGGACGCGCACTTCTACACTGAGGTGCGCTACAAGGGCACCAAGACCGTGGCCGTGTCTTCCGACTTCGGCGAGATGGTCAAATTCGGCGACATCTGGCTGGCCCCGAAGCAAGGCACCGACGCCGCGCTGGCCATGGCCATGGGCCATGTCGTGCTCAAGGAATTCCACGTCACCCGCAAATCCGCCTACTTCCGCGACTACATCAAGCAGTACACCGACATGCCGATGCTGGTGCTGCTGCGCGACAACGACGGCACCCTGGTGCCTGACCACTTCCTGCGCGCCTCGCATCTGGCCGACAACCTTGGCGAAGCGAACCATCCCGAATGGAAGACACTGCAGATCGACGACGCGACCGGCGAGATCCTCGCACCCAATGGCTCGATCGGCTTCCGCTGGGGCGAGGCCGCGCATAACGAAGGCGAAAAGGTCGGCCGCTGGAACCTGGAGATGAAAGACGGCGGCAGCGGCCGCCATATCGATCCGCGCCTGTCGCTGCTGGGCAGCCACGACGAGGTCGCCGAAGTCGGCTTCCCGTACTTCGGTGGCGAACACGACGCGCTGCTGCGCCGCCGCGTACCGGCCCGCCGCGTGACGCTGGCCGATGGCGCCACCGCGCTCGTGGCAACCGTGTACGACCTGCAGCTCGCTAACTATGGCGTCGACCAGGGCCTGGGCGGCCCGAACGTCGCGGCCTCCTATGAGGATGATGTCCCCTACACGCCCGCCTGGCAGGAGAAGCACACCTCGGTGCCGGCCAAGCTCGTCATCCAGGTCGCGCGCGAGTTCGCCGACAACGCGGACCGCACGCAAGGCAAGAGCATGGTCATCGTCGGGGCGGCGCTGAACCACTGGTACCACAACGACATGATCTACCGCGGCATCATCAACCTGCTGATGATGTGCGGCTGCGTCGGCAAGAGCGGCGGCGGCTGGGCCCACTATGTCGGCCAGGAAAAGCTGCGTCCGCAGTTCGGCTGGGCGCCGCTGGCCTTCGGGCTCGACTGGTCGCGGCCGCCGCGCCAGATGAACGGCACCTCGTTCTTCTATAACCACACCAGCCAGTGGCGCCACGAGAAGCTCGGCGTCGACGAGATCCTGTCGCCGACCGCGGACAAGGGCAAGTACGACAAGATGTCGCTGCTCGACCTCAACGCAAAGTCCGAACGCATGGGCTGGCTGCCATCCGCGCCGCAGCTCGGCAGCAACCCGCTCGACGTGGTCGATGCAGCAGAACGCGCCGGCAAAGACCCGGTGGCCTACACCGTGGAGCAACTGAAGTCCGGCAACCTCCAGTTCGCGTGCGACGACCCCGACAACCCCGCGAACTTCCCGCGCAATATGTTCGTGTGGCGTTCGAACATCCTGGGCAGCTCGGGCAAGGGTCACGAGTACTTCCTGAAGTATCTGCTCGGCACGCAGAACGCCGTGTTCGGCGACGAGAACGACGCAATCAAGCCCACTGAAGTCAAGGTACGCCCGGCCGCCGAAGGCAAGCTCGACTTGCTGACCGTGCTCGATTTCCGCATGAGCACGACCTGCCTGTACGGCGACATCGTGCTGCCGACCGCCACGTGGTACGAGAAGGACGACCTCAACACGTCCGACATGCATCCGTTCATCCACCCGCTGTCGGAGGCCGTGCAGCCGCTGTGGGAAAGCAAAACCGACTGGGAAATCTACAAGGCCATCGCGAAGAAGTTCAGCGAGATTGCCGGGCCTTACCTCGGTACGCGCAAGGACCTGGTCTGCACGCCGCTGCTGCACGACACCCCCGGTGAGCTCGGCCAGCCGTTCGAGCCGAAGGACTGGAAGCATG
Organism: Cupriavidus pinatubonensis; assembly: GCF_019602855.1. Classification (GTDB taxonomy): domain Bacteria; phylum Pseudomonadota; class Gammaproteobacteria; order Burkholderiales; family Burkholderiaceae; genus Cupriavidus; species Cupriavidus pinatubonensis. The sequence goes on along the minus strand of NZ_CP080766.1, from coordinate 1,919,855 downwards.
GCGAATGCGACCTGATTCCGGGCAAGACTGCTCCGTCGATGACGGTGGTTGAGCGCAACTACGCCGACATCTACAAGAAGTTCTCTTCGATCGGCCCGCTGCTCGACAAGATGGGCAACGGCGGCAAGGGCATCAACTGGGGCACGAAACACGAGGTCAGGGAGATCGGTGAACTAAGCAAGACCGTCACCGAGCCTGGCGTGAGCCAGGGCCGCCCGAAGCTGGAAACCGCGATCGATGCGGCCGAGATGATCCTGACCTTCGCGCCCGAGACCAACGGCCACGTCGCGGTGAAGGCGTGGGATGCGCTGTCGAAGATCACCGGCCGCGACCACACCCACCTGGCCGAAGGCCGCGAGCACGACAAGATCCGCTTCCGCGACGTGCAGGCACAGCCGCGCAAGATCATCTCGGCGCCGACATGGTCGGGCCTTGAATCGGAAGAAGTCAGCTACAACGCCGGCTACACCAACGTGCATGAACTGATTCCATGGCGCACGCTGACCGGCCGGCAGCAGTTCTGGCAGGACCATCGCTGGATGCTCGACTTCGGCGAAGGCTCGTGCGTGTACAAGCCCGCCATCGACACCAAGACGGTCAGCCCGATGCTCGGCAAGAAGCCGAACGGCAACCCCGAGCTGGTGCTGAACTGGATCACGCCGCACCAGAAGTGGGGTATCCACTCCACCTATTCGGACAACCTGCGCATGCTGACGCTGTCGCGCGGCGGTCCGCATGTGTGGATCTCGGAGGTCGAAGCCAAGGCCAACGGCATCCGAGACAACGACTGGGTGGAAGTGTTCAACGTCAATGGCACGCTGACCGCCCGCGTGGTGGTGTCGCAGCGCGTGCCGCAGGGCATGTGCCTGATGTACCACGCCCAGGAAAAGATCGTGAACGTGCCGGGCGCCGAGACCAGCCGCATGCGTGGCGGCATCCATAACTCGGTCACGCGCGCCGTGACCAAGCCCACGCACATGATCGGGGGCTACGCGCAGCTTGCCTACGGCTTCAATTACTACGGCACCGTGGGCAGCAACCGCGACGAGTTCGTGATCCTGCGCAAGATGAAGAAGGTCGACTGGCTGGAAGGGCCGCTCGTGGAAACGACAGTGAAGGAAGGAGCCTGAGAATGAAGATCCGTGCCCAGGTAGCCATGGTGCTGAACCTCGACAAGTGCATCGGCTGCCATACCTGCTCCGTAACCTGCAAGAACGTGTGGACCAGCCGCGACGGCATCGAGTACGCATGGTTCAACAATGTCGAAACCAAGCCGGGTATCGGTTACCCCAAGGAATGGGAGAACCAGGACAAATGGCAAGGCGGCTGGAAGCGTAACGCCAATGGCAGCCTTGAGCCGCGCCAGGGCGGCAAGCTGAAGATCCTGGCGAACCTGTTCGCCAATCCGAACCTGCCGCAGATCGACGACTACTACGAGCCGTTCACGTACGACTACGAGCACCTGCAGAAGGCGCCGCTCGTGCAGACGCCGCCGACCGCGCGTCCGGTGTCCGTGCTGACCGGCCGCAAGATGGAAAAGATCGAATGGGGTCCGAACTGGGAAGACGATCTCGGCGGCGAATTCAGCTCGCGCGGCCGCGACAAGCTGTTCGACGACGTGCAGAAGGAGATGTACTCGACCTTCGAGAACACCTTCATGATGTACCTGCCGCGCCTGTGCGAACACTGCCTGAACCCGGCATGCGTGGCATCTTGCCCGTCCGGCTCGATCTACAAGCGCGAGGATGACGGCATCGTACTCGTCGACCAGGACAAGTGCCGGGGCTGGCGCATGTGCATCTCGGGCTGCCCGTACAAGAAGATCTACTTCAACTGGCAGAGCGGCAAGGCCGAGAAGTGCCTGTTCTGCTATCCGCGCATCGAGGCCGGCCAGCCGACCGTGTGCTCGGAAACCTGCGTGGGCCGCATCCGCTATCTCGGCGTGATGCTGTATGACGCCGATCGTATCGAGCAAGCCGCGTCGGTCGCTGATGAGCGAGACCTGTACCAGTCGCAGCTCGACGTGTTCCTCGACCCGCACGATCCCATCGTTCAGGCCGAGGCGCGCCGCCAGGGCATTCCGCAGAGCTGGCTCGACGCCGCGCGCAAGTCGCCGGTCTACAAGATGGCCTGCGAATGGAAGGTCGCCTTCCCGCTGCACCCCGAGTACCGCACGCTGCCGATGGTCTGGTACATCCCGCCGCTGTCGCCGATCCAGTCCGCCGCCGAGGGGGGCCATATGGGCATGAACGGCGTGATCCCGGACGTGAAGAGCCTGCGCATTCCGGTGAAGTACCTCGCCAACCTGCTGACCGCGGGCGATGTCATGCCCGTTCTGTCCGCGCTCGACCGCATGCTCGCGATGCGCGCCTACAAGCGTTCGCAGGTGGTGGATGGCTTGCAGGACCTGGCGGTGCTCGAGCAGGTCGGCCTGACGCCGGCGCAGGTCGAAGACATGTACCAGACCATGGCCATCGCAAACTATGAAGACCGCTTCGTCATCCCGTCGTCGCACAAGGAAATGGTCGAGGACAGCTTCGGCGACAAGGCCAGTTGCGGCTTCACCTTCGGCAACGGCTGCTCCGGCGGCACGTCCGAAGGCACGCTGTTCGGCAAGAAGCCGAAGCCGGCCATCGCTTATGCCGCGCTGCCGCGTTCGCGCAAGGCATTCGCCGGCTGACCAGACAGGAGAACCAACATGCCCCTCTACCCAGTTCTTAGCGCCCTGCTCTGCTACCCCGACGAAGCACTGCTCGACAGCCTGCCCGAGATCGACGCGGCACTGGCCGAATGGCCGCAGGCGCGCGACATGCTGACGCCGCTGACTTCGCTGCTGCGCAGCGAATCGCTGATTGCACTGCAGGAAAACTACGTCGCCACGTTCGATCGCAACCCGGCCCATTCGCTGCACCTGTTCGAGCACGTCCACGGCGAAAGCCGCGACCGCGGCCAGGCCATGGTCGACCTGATCGAGGAATACCGGCGCGACGGCTTCGAGCCGACCGCGTCCGAACTGCCCGACTACGTGCCGCTGTTCCTCGAGTACCTCGGCGCACTGGCCGCGGATGGAAAGGATGCGCGCGCCGAGCAGTTGCTCGGCGACGCCATCCATGTGCTGGCCGCCGTGGGCGACCGCCTGGCGCGCAACGAAAGCCCGTATGCAAGCGTCTTCGCCGTGCTGCGCACGCTGACCGACGTGCAGCCCGAACCACAAACCGAGCCGCCCGTACGCGACATGGACGAAGCGCTGGAAACCTTCGGCCCCGGTGCGGACGGCGTCGAGCCGCTGCTCGGCCCCGCCACTGGCGCGCAGGCCGTGAAGTTCTATCCGCGTGGCACAACAGCGCAGCGCGCGCCGGTGTCCCCCGTCTGCTAAGCATGCCAAGGTTACGACCATGAACCTGATCAACCAATTCCTCTTCGGCATCTACCCGTACATCGCGCTCGCCATCTTCCTGTTCGGCAGCCTCGCGCGCTTCGAGCGCGAGCAGTACACCTGGAAGACCGACAGCTCGCAGGTGCTGTATCGCGGCAACCTGCGCACGGGCAACATCCTGTTCCACGTCGGCATCCTCGGGCTGTTTTTCGGCCATCTGGCCGGTCTGCTGACGCCCGTGGCAGTGTGGGATGCGCTTGGTGTTTCGCACAGCCTCAAGCAGGCTGTGGCGATGACCGCCGGCGGCGTGATGGGCACCATGTGCCTGGCCGGCCTGCTGATCCTGCTGCATCGCCGCCTGACCAACGCGCGCGTATCGGCAGTGACCCGCACGGGCGACAAGGTATTGCTGTTGTGGCTGCTGGTGACGCTGCTGCTAGGGCTGTCGACCATCTTCGAATCGGCCAGCCATATGGACGGCCACATGATGGTGCAGCTGATGACTTGGGCCCAGCACATCGTCACGCTGCGCGGCGATGCCGCAAGCTTCGTCGCCGAAGCCCCGCTCCTGTTCAAGGTGCACCTGTTCATGGGCATGTCGCTGTTCGTGATCTTCCCGTTCACGCGCCTCGTCCATGTCTGGAGCGGTTTCGCTTCCGTGGGCTATCTCGGCCGCGCGTGGCAACTCGTGCGCAGCCGGTAAGCGCATCCATCAGAACCGGAGAACACCATGCCAGTCACCGTCAATGGCGTAGAACTGACCGATGACGATATCGAACGCGAGATGGACCAACACCGCGATGCGCGCAATCCCGCGCATATGGCCACCGTGTCGGCCATCCTGCGCCGCCTGATGCGCACGGAGGCCGAGCGCCTCGGCATTGCTGGCGGCGACACGGATGACGATGCGCTCGCACTGGCACTGCTCGCGCATGAAGCGCCCGTACCGGACGCGGACGAAAGCAGCTGCCGCCGCCACTACGACAGCCGGCCCGACCGCTTCCGCGAAGGCGAATGGGTCGAGGTCGAGCACATCCTGTTCCAGGTCACGCCGCGCGTGCCGCTCGACGCGCTGCGCGAGGTGGCACTGCAGACGCTGGCGCTGATCAAGGGCGATCCGTCGAGCTTCGCGAGCCATGCGCAGGCGCTGTCGAACTGTCCGAGCGGCGCGGGCGGCGGCAGACTTGGACGCGTGTTCCGTGGCGAGACCGCGCCGGAGTTCGAGCGCGCGGTCTTCTCCGCGCCGGTACAGGGCCTGTTGCCGCAACTGGTCGAGACGCGCTTCGGCCTGCATATCGTACGCGTACTTGACCGCTGCGACGGCACGCGCCTGCCGTTCGACATGGTGCGCGCCGACATCGCCCACGCGCTGACCGCCGCCGCGCGCGACCGTGCCTGGAAGCAGTACGCCAGCCTGCTGATCGGCAGGGCCAGCATCACGGGTATCGAGCTCGAAGGCGCCGACAGCCCGCTGGTGCAGTAGGGAAAACCGTCCCCGGAGGCTTCTGGCATGCACGAGATCGAACGTCTGCTGAAAGGGTTCGAGCGCTTCCAGCAGCATTACTTCGAGGACGAACCCGAGCTTTTCGATACGCTGCGCGACGGCCAGCGTCCGCCGACGCTGCTGATCGGCTGCAGTGATTCGCGTGTCGACCCCGCCCTGCTACTTGGATGCGACCCCGGCGAGCTGTTTACAGTACGCAATATCGGCAACCTGGTGCCGCCATGCACCGGCAACCACGAAGGCAGCCTGCACGGCGTATCCGCCGCCATCCAGTTCGCGGTGGAGCAGTTGCGCGTGGCCCGCATCATCGTGATGGGCCATGCCGGATGCGGCGGGATTCGCGCATTACTGGCGCAACCCGCGGGTGCCGAACACGAAGACGCTGTCGCGGGCAGAGACTTCATCGGGCCGTGGGTGCGGATCGCCAGTTCCGCGAGGCGGCACGTCGACGACACACTGGCCGGCGCGAGCAGCGCGCAACGCCAGCGCGCCTGTGAACAGGCAGCGATTCTCGTGTCGCTAGGCAATCTCGAGACGTTTCCTTTCGTGCGACGCGAGCTGGACCGCGGCCGGCTGACGCTGCACGGCTGGTATTTCGACCTCGAAGCAGGTGCGCTGCTCGCGTACTCGCATCGGGCCGACAGCTTCCTGCCACTCGTATGCCCAATCGGGCGTGGCAACTCATCCGCGAAGAACTGAGGATCATGCAAGGATTCGTTATCGGCATCGCCGGCACGTCTGGCAGCGGCAAGACCACACTTATTACCGCCATGCTGCCCTGGTTCCGTTCACACGGGCTGAGCGTCAACGTGGTCAAGCACAGCCACCATCCGCTGGAACTGGAACCGCCCACCAAGGACAGCGCGCGCTTTCGCGCGGCCGGCGCCAACGAGGTCATGGTGGCGTCACCGTACCGCTATGCCATCGTGCGCGAGCTGCACGGCGAGAAGGAACCCACGCTGCACGAGCAGCTTGCACGCCTGCGCCCGCGGACCTGACGCTGGTGGAAGGCTTCCGCAGCGACGCGATACCGCGCATCGAGGTCTACCGGCCCGCGCATGGCCGCGAGCCCTACTATCCCCGCGATCCGTCCATCCTCGCGCTCGTTACCGACGCACCCACGGATTCCAGGCTGCCGTGCCTGCCGCTGAATGATCCGACGGCCGTGGTGCTGTTCATCCTCGCGCTGCGCGCGAGCCGCCGCTTCGGCCGCGAAGCGCGCCCGGCTCCGCAGCTTGCCGCCGTCGCAGTCTGACCGCGATCCTTTCTCCGTCACCATGTCCCACTCCACCCTGGCCAGCCTGCCGCTGGTCTATGCCTGTTCTGGCTGCTCGAGCGTCGCGCAGCTTGCGAACACCTTCGCGGTCCGGCTCGACCGCAGCGGTGCAGCCGAGATGTCCTGCATCAGCGGCGTCGGCGGCGGCGTGCCCGCGCTGACGCGTGTCGCGCGTTCGGGCCGCCCCATCCTTGCACTCGACGGATGTGCGCTTTCCTGCGTCAAGGCTTGCCTCGCAAGCGTTGACGTCGTGCCCGACCGGCACCTCGTGCTGAACCGGCTTGGCGCCACCAAACGGCAGCACGGCGTATGCACCGAGGCTGAAGAAGCCGAGACGTGGGACGCCGTGCAGCAGGCACTCGCAGAGGTGCGGGGCGCGATGTGATTTTCCGCGTCATGTCCACAATGACTGCAAGGCCATAGGCGGCGGCGCCCGCTGCCGTTGACGACAGTCAACCCGGCACTGCGCAATGTTCACCATGATCTCCATGACCGCCGGCGCAACAAGCATCACGAAAAAATACGGCCGGCATGACAGCTTTCCCCAACTCGCTGAAGAACAGCACTATGAAAGCGAAATCCTGGAGGTTCACTGCGCTTGCGGCATTGCCGCTTACTCTCTGGCTGAGCCACGCCAGCGCAGACACACCGGCAGCCGCATCTGCCACGCCGCCGATGGCAGCGACGCCTACCCTGACACCCACCGAGTTCGACCATGCCCGGCAAATCTACTTCGAGCGCTGCGCCGGCTGCCACGGCGTGCTGCGCAAAGGCGCGACCGGCAAGCCGCTGACGCCCGACATCACGCGTGCGCGCGGCAGCGAGTACCTGAAGACCTTCATCAAGTACGGCAGCCCCGCTGGCATGCCGAACTGGGGCACTTCGGGGGACCTGTCCGACAGCGAGGTCGACCTGATGGCCCGCTATATCCAGCTCGATCCGCCGACACCGCCGGAGTTCTCGCTTGCGGACATCGAGAAGAGCCGCAAGGACATCGTGCCCGTGGCGAAGCGTCCCGCGCGCAAGATGAACCAGTACAACCTGGACAACCTGTTCTCGGTCACGCTGCGCGATGCCGGCGAGGTCGCGCTGATCGACGGCGACAGCAAGAAGATCATCAACATCGTGAAGACCGGCTATGCGGTGCATATTTCGCGCATGTCGGCATCGGGCCGTTACCTGTACGTGATCGGACGCGATGCACGCCTGGACCTGATCGATCTGTGGCTGCCGAAGCCCGACATCGTCGCCGAGGTCAAGATCGGTCTTGAAGCGCGCTCGGTGGAGACGTCCAAGTACAAGGGCTACGAGGACAAGTACGCCGTGGCAGGCTCCTACTGGCCGCCGCAGTACGTGATCATGGAAGGCGACACGCTCAAGCCGCTCAAGGTCGTTTCGACGCGCGGCATGACCGTGGACAACGAGTACCACCCCGAGCCGCGCGTGGCCTCGATCGTCGCGAGCCACTTCCATCCGGAGTTCGTGATCAACGCCAAGGAAACCGGCAAGATCATGATGGTCAACTACGCGGACCTGAACAACCTCAAGACCACGACCATCGACTCCGCCAAGTTCCTGCATGACGGTGGCTTCGATGCAACTGGCCGCTACTTCCTGGTGGCCGCCAATGCCTCGAACAAGATCGCGGTCGTCGATACCAAGGAGGACAAGCTCGCTGCGCTGGTCGACGTGGGCAAGACGCCGCACCCGGGCCGCGGTGCGAACTTCGTCCATCCGAAGTTCGGACCGGTCTGGGCCACGAGCCATCTCGGCGACGAGACCATCAGCCTGATCGGTACCGACCCCGTGAGACACAAGGCGCAGGCATGGAAGGTCGTGCAGACGGTCAAGGGCCAGGGCGGCGGTTCGCTGTTCATCAAGACGCATCCGAAGTCAACCAACCTGTGGGTCGATACGCCGCTGAACCCCGACGCCAAGCTCAACCAGTCGGTGGCCGTATTCGATACGCGCAATCTGGAAGCAGGCTTCCAGGTACTGCCGGTCGCCGAATGGGCCAACCTGAAGGGCGAAGGCGCCAAGCGCGTGGTGCAGGCCGAATACAACAAGGCCGGCGACGAGGTGTGGTTCTCCGTATGGGGCACCAAGGATGGCGAGTCTGCGCTGGTCGTCGTCGATGACAAGACGCGCAAGCTCAAGACGGTGATCAAGGATCCGCGCCTGATCACGCCTACCGGCAAGTTCAACGCCTACAACACGCAGCACGACATCTACTGATCGTGCGTGCGGTGTGGAGCCATGTACGTGGTTCGGCACCACACGCCACCGGAGCCAAGAGATGCAAACCATCCGAATCGCCATCGCCGCGGCCGCCTGTGCGCTGCTTTCCGCGGCTGCGCACGCGAGCCCCGAGCTCGCTGCGAGCAAGGCTTGCATGGCCTGCCACAGCGTCGACAAGAGGCTCGTCGGTCCGGCCTTCAAGGACGTGGCCGCGAAGTACAAGGGCAGCAAGGACGCCGCCGCCCAGCTTTCCGGGTCCATCCTCAAGGGCAGCAGCGGCAAATGGGGGCCGGTACCGATGCCGGCCAACCGTGTTACCGACGCCGAAGCCGACACGCTCGCCAAATGGGTGCTGACGTTGTAGCCGGCATGGCGCGCTGCATCGCGCTCGGCCTGCTGCTCGCCGCAGCGGGCACGTCGGCGGCCCAGCCGCTGCCGGCTCGGCAGGCGGAACTCGCCCGTCTGCTGCGCGATGACTGCGGTGCGTGCCACGGCATGACGCTGCAAGGCGGGCTCGGTTCGCCACTGACGGCCGCCGCGCTTACAGGCAAGCCGCGCGATGGCCTGGTGGCCACCGTGCTGCAGGGCCGCCCCGGCACCGCCATGCCGCCATGGCAACCTTTCATGACGCAGGATGAAGCCCAATGGCTGATCGAACGATTGCAGGCCGGCCAGGCACCAGCCGTTCCGGGCAGGTAGCCCGGATCACACGGCAGGCACTGGAGTGTCTGCTGCCCATTCTCCTGACCGGTGCGTTGCTCGCCGGTTGCGCAACGCCGGCGCGCGGCACTGGCGATCTCGGCGTCATCATCGAACGCGCCGCGGGCCGCATGCAGGTCGTGGAGACCACTGGCATGACGCAGCTTGCGACGGTCGACGGCCTGGGCGATCTGTCGCACGCGAGCGTGGTGTTCTCGCGCGATGGCCGCTTTGCCTACGTCTTCGGGCGCGACGGCGGATTGTCGCGCGTGGACCTTCTGCAAGCGCGCGTCACGCATCGCGTGATGCAGGCTGGCAACAGCATCGGCGGCGCCATTACGCAGGATGGCCGAGTGGTAGCGGCACAGAACTATGCGCCGGGGGGCATCAAGCTGTTCGATGCGGCGACGCTGGAACCCCTGGCAGACATTCCCGCCATTGGCATGGACGGCAAGCGCTCCAAGGTCGTCGGCCTGGCCGACCTGCCGGGCCGGAGGCTCGCCGCCAGCCTGTTCGAATCGGGCGAGATCTGGATCATCGACATCCACCACCCGCGCGAGCCGCAGGTCACGCGGCTGCACGCCGGACGCGACCCGTACGACGGGCTCGTCACGCCGGATGGCCGCTGGTACATCGCGGGCCTATTTGGCCAGGACGGGCTGGCGCTGGTCGACCTGTGGCAGTCTCCGCCCGAGGCGCGGCGCATCCTGTCCGGCTATGGCCGCGGCACCGATCCGCTGCCCGTCTACAAGATGCCGCACCTGCGCGGCTGGGGCATGGCACAGGGCATGGCATGGTTGCCCGCGATCGGACGGCACGAGGTGCTCGTCGCCGACGCTGCGCAAGGCTGGAAGGAATCCGCACGCGTTGCGCTGGCCGGCCAGCCGGTGTTTGTCATGGCGCGCCCGGATGGCCGGCAGGTCTGGGTCAACTTCGCCTTCCCGCACAACGACACGGTGCAGGTCATCGACACCGCGACGCGGCGGGTCGTGCGGACCATGCGCCCGTGCCGCGGCGTGCTGCACATGGAATTCACGCCCAAGGGCGAAGCCGTGTGGCTGTCGTGCCGCGACGACAACCGCGTGGAGGTCTACGACACAGCCACCTTCGCGCGGCTCGCTACGCTGCCGGCCGATAACCCGAGCGGCATCTTCTTCACGGTGCGCGCCCAGCGCTTCGGCATGTAACGATTGCAACCATGTACGACGAAGCCATGCTCTACGACCGGATCCAGCGCGACCTGCCGCTGCATCCGCGCCCATACCGCCAACTGGCCGGTGAACTGGGCCTTTGCGAACACGACCTGCTGAGCCTGCTCGCCCGCGATCTTGGCACCGGACGCATCAGCCGCATTGGCGCGGTGTTCGCGCCGAATGTGATCGGCGTCAGCTCGCTTGGCGCACTGGCCGTCGAACCCGCGCAGCTGGACCGCGTCGCGGCGTGCGTGAGCACCTGCAGCGCGATCAGCCACAACTACGCACGGCGCGGACATCGCCACAACCTGTGGTTCGTCGCGGGCGCGCGCGACCGCGATGCGCTCGACGCAGTGTTCGCCGACATCGCAGCCAGGACCGGCCTGACCCCTCTGGACCTGCCGATGGAGCGCGAGTATCACATCGACCTTGGCTTTTCGCTGCGCGATAGCGGTTCCCGCCAGCCGCGCCGCGCCACCAGGACGCCGGGCCCGGTGCAGCCGGATGCCGACGACTGGCGGCTGATCGCAGCGCTCGAATCGGGCCTACCGCTGGCGCCGCAGCCATTCCACGCGCTCGCGCTGCGTACGCGCATTCCACTGGATCGCATCCTCGAACGGCTCGCGCACTGGTGCGAAAGCGGTGTAATCCGCCGGCTCGGGGTGGTCCTGCACCACGGCCGCTTCGGCTACCAGCACAACGCCATGTCCGTCTGGGATGTGCCAGACAGCCGCGTCGACGCACTTGGCATCCGCCTTTCGCGCATGCCGGGCGTGACGCTCTGCTATCGCCGCACACGCAGCGCTCCCGACTGGCCGTACAACCTCTTCGCGATGGTTCACGCGCGCGACGCGCAAGCATCGCGCGAAGCGCTGGCACGCATCAACGAGCAGGTAGGACTCAGCCAGCTACCGGGCGCCGTCCTTGTCGGCACGCGCTGCTACAAGCAGCGCAACACACGCTACGCGCCGCAGCAGGAGCCGTCATGACCTTCGTCCCCGATGCGCTCGACCGCCGCATCATCAACACCCTGCAGCACGGACTGGCGCTGACACCGCGGCCGTATGCCGATGCGGCCGAAGCCCTGCAAGTTGATGAGGCCACACTGCTCGCGCGCCTGCAGGCGCTGCTGGACGCCGGAATCCTGACGCGCTTCGGGCCGCTGTACCAGATCGAGCGCGCGGGCGGCCGCTTCGTGCTGTGCGCGTGCCACGCGCCGGAAGACAGGCTTGACGCCGTGATCGACGCGATCAACGCGCACCCGGAAGTGGCGCACCACTACGCACGCTCGCATCACCTGAACCTGTGGTTCGTGCTTGCGGTGCAGCGTGCCGAGGATGTGAGCCCCGCCTTGCAGCGCATCGGCCGCGATGCGGGCGTGGAGATCCTTCCGTTCCCGAAGGAACGCGAGTACTTCGTCAACCTCTACCTGCCCGCGTGAATCGCCATGGAACCTTACGCGCACGATGCCATCGACCTTGCGCTGATCCGCGCGACGCAGGGCGGCCTTCCGCTTGTCAGCTCGCCCTATGCCGCCGTTGGTACGCAGCTTGGCATCGATGAAGCCGAGGTCATTGCCCGCCTGACGGCAATGCAGGCAAACGGCACGCTGCGCCGCATCGCGGCAGTACCGAACCACTATGCGCTGGGCTGGCGTGCCAACGGCATGACTGTGTGGGATGTGGACGACGCCTGCATCGACGCGCTGGGCGAGCAGGTCGGTGCACTGCCATTCGTGAGCCACTGCTACCGGCGCCCGCGCAACCTGCCGCTGTGGCCGTACAACCTCTTCGCCATGGCGCATGCCCGCACGCGGGAAGAGGCGTTACCGCTCGTGGCGCGCATTGCGCAGTTGCTCGGTGACGCCTGCCGCGCGCACGACGTGTTGTGGTCCACGCGCATCCTCAAGAAGACCGGCCTGCGCCTGCCACCGGCCCGTACCGAGTAAGGGAGTCATCATGTTCCGCCTGTCCCGATTCATGGAAGCGCTGCGCGATGGCGGTCCCTTGCCCGCGCCGCGCAAGCCGGCCGGCCCGGTCGTCATCTGGAACTTGATCCGGCGCTGCAACCTCAACTGCAAGCATTGCTATTCGACCTCCGCCGACACCAACTTCAAGGGCGAACTGACTACGGCTGAAGCGCTGGATGTGCTCGGGCAGCTCAAGGCAGCGCATGCCCCCGCGCTGATCCTGTCCGGCGGCGAGCCGCTGCTGCGCGAGGATCTGTACACGATTGCAGCGCGCGCGCGAGAGATGGGCTTCCACTTGTCGCTGTCGTCGAACGGCACATTGCTCGATGCCGCGCACGCCGCGCGGCTAGCCGAGGGCGGCTTCGACTATGTCGGCGTCAGCCTCGACGGCATGCAGGACACACACGACCGCTTCCGCCGCAGCGGCGATGCTTTCCGCCGTGCAATCGCCGGCCTGCGCGCGGCGCGCAGCGCTGGCCTGCGGGTAGGCGTGCGCATGACGCTGACCGAAGAGAACGCGAACGAACTGCCGGCGGTGGTGGCCTTTACCGAAGCGGAAGGCATCGACAAGTTCTACCTGTCGCACTTCAACTACGCGGGGCGCGGCCGCAGCCACCGTGGCGACGACGCGCGTCACGCGGCCACGCGCGCCGCGCTTGACTGGCTGTTTGACCACGTCTGGGAGCGCGCGCGCCAGGGCCATGCCGGGGACTTCGTCACCGGCAATAACGATGCAGACGGCGTCTACCTGCTGCACTGGATCGCGCGGCACCAGCCGCACCGGCTGGCCGACATGCGCCGGCGGCTTGTGAACTGGGGCGGCAATGCGACCGGCGTTGGCGTGGCCAATATCGACAACCTCGGCAACGTCCACCCCGACACGATGTGGTGGCACGTCACGCTCGGTAATGTGCGCGAGCGCGCGTTCGGCGATATCTGGGCCGACCGCAGCGATCCGCTCATGGCAGGCCTGGCGGCATCGCCGCGTCCGCTGCAAGGGCGCTGCGCGAACTGCGCGCAGGTGGATATTTGCAACGGCAATACGCGTGTGCGCGCGGCCGCGGTGACCGGCAATCCATGGGCGCAAGACCCCGGCTGCTACCTGACCGACGAGGAGCTTGCCATGCCGCTCGGAGCGGAGGTCGCCGCATGAACCGCTTCCTGCAATGGCTGGCGGCGTACGTGCTCGCAGGCGTGTGCCAGACGGCGGCCATAGGCGGGCAAGCGGCCACCGTCGACGCCGCCGCGCTATACGGACAGCATTGCGCCGCATGCCACGGCGCCGACCGTCTTGGCGCGATGGGCCCCGCGCTGCTGCCCGAGAGCCTGGAGCGCCTGCGCCCGGCCGAGCTGGCCACGGTGCTGCGCGAAGGCCGGGCGGCTACGCAGATGCCGGGTTTTGCGGGCCAGCTCGACAACGCCAAACTGACGGACCTCGCCGCATGGTTGCGCACCGGGCCCGCGACCTCGCGGCCGTGGGCTGCCGCCGACATCCGCGTTAGTCATATCGTGTACCCCGCGACGGATAGCCTTCCCGCCACGCCCGTGTTCAAGGCCGACCCGGCCAACCTGTTTCTCGTCGTGGAAGCCGGCAGCCATCATATCAGCGTGCTCGATGGCGACCGCCTCGAGCCGATCCACCGCTTCCGCACGCGTTTCGCGCTACATGGCGGCCCGAAGTTCAGCCAGGACGGCCGCTATGTGTTCATGGCTAGCCGCGATGGCTGGGTCAGCAAGTACGACCTGTGGAACCTGACCTTCACGGCGGAGATCCGCGTCGGCCTGAACACGCGCAATGTGGCCGTCAGCGATGATGGCAAGTGGGTGCTGGCCGGCAACACCTTGCCGCAGACGCTGGTGCTTCTGCGCGCCGACGACCTGGCGCTGGCCGCGGTCATCGACGTCAAAGGCCGGAACGGCCGGGCGTCGCGGGTATCGGCCGTTTATGATGCCGCGCCGCGGCACAGCTTCATCGTCGCGCTCAAGGACATTCCGGAGGTCTGGGAGATCCCTTACGTCAGCATGAAAGCCGGCACCGCGCCCGCAACGAGGATGATCGCGCTGGACGACGTACTCGACGACTTCTACTTCGACCAGTCATACCGGCACATCCTGGGCGCATCGCGGGATGGCGGCGGGCAGGTCGTCGACCTCGCGCATGGCCGCAAGGTGGCCGGCCTGGCGCTGTCGGGCATGCCACATCTCGGCAGCGGCATCACGTGGGTGCGCGACGGTCACGAGGTCATGGCGTCGCCCAACCTGAAGCAAGGCAGCATCAGCGTGATCGACATGCAGAGCTGGCAGACCGTTGCCACGGTGCCGACCAACGGGCCGGGCTTCTTCCTGCGCAGCCACGAGAACACGCCCTATGCCTGGGCCGATGCCATGATGAGCCCGAAGCGCGACACGCTGCAGCTGATCGACAAGCAGACGCTGGCCGTGGCCGGCAGCGTGACGCCGAGCCCGGGCCGCACCGCCGCCCATGTGGAATTCACGCGCGACGGCCGCTATGCGCTGGTCAGCGTGATGGAGCGCGATGGCGCCATCGTGGTGTACGACGCGCGCACGGTGCGCGAGGTCAAGCGCATCCCGATGGACAAGCCCATCGGCAAGTACAACGTATTCAACAAGACCACTCGCTCGTCCGGCACCAGCCACTGACGCTCGCCACGAAAGATAAATGGACTCCCCATGAACCCTCCCCTCAAGCCCGGCAAGGTATGGCTGGTCGGCGCCGGCCCCGGCAGCCCCGAACTCGTCACGGTGCGCGCGGCACGCGTGCTGGAGCGCGCGCAGGTCTGGCTCGTGGATGACCTGGTGTCGCCGGAGATGACCTGCTATGCCAGCCCGGGCACGCACGTGGAATGGGTCGGCAAGCGCGGCGGACGCTGCTCGGTGAGCCAGGACCGCATCCTGCAACTGACGCTGATGCATGCCATGGCCGGCAAGGAGGTCGCGCGCGTGAAGGGCGGCGATCCGCTGCTGTTCGGGCGCGGCGCCGAGGAATCGGCATTTCTGCGCGCGCATGGTGTGCCGGTCGAGGTCGTCAATGGCATCAGCAGCGGACAGGCCGCCGCGCAGGCGCTGGGCGTGGCGCTGACGCACCGCGCGCACTGCCATGGCGTGAGTTTAGTGACCGCGCACACGAGTGATCACGGCAGCCCTGACTGGGGCGCGCTGGCGCGCAGCGGCACGACGCTGGTGATCTACATGGGTATGAGCCGGCTCGCGGCAATCCGCGATGCGCTGCTGGCGGCAAACATGCTGCCCGGCACGCTCGCGGCAGTCGTCATGCACGCAGGCGGCAACGGGCAGCGGTGCTGGACCGGCACGCTTGCCACGCTGGGCGAAGCGCTCGACGCGGGGCTGGCCAGTCCCGCGGTGATCATGGTCGGCGCGGTGCTGTCCGACGCATTGGCGCCGGTGCATGCGCCGGTGCATGAAGAGCCAGCGCCTCAGTACGGCAGCCCGACGTAATTCTCGGCCAGCGCCTTGCAGGCGGCTTCGGAGCTGACCAGGAAATCAAGCTCGGCTTGCTGGATGCGGGCCGAGAACGCGTCGGCATCGGGGAACCGGTGCAGCAGCGAGGTCATCCACCATGAGAAGCGCTCGGCCTTCCAGATGCGGCGCAGGCATTTCTCCGAATAGCTGTCGAGTTCCCGCACATCGTCCTGCTGATAGCGCGCCGTGAGCGCGTCGGCGAGGTACAGCACATCGCTGGCCGCGAGGTTCAGGCCCTTGGCGCCGGTCGGCGGGACGATATGTGCGGCATCGCCGGCCAGGAACAGGCGGCCGAAACGCATCGGCTCGCACACGAAGCTGCGCAGCGGGGCGATGCTCTTTTCGATAGAGGGTCCGGTCACGAGCGACTCGGCGGCTTGCGGATCCAGCCGGCTGCGCAGTTCATCCCAGAAGCGTTCGTCCGACCAGTCCTCCACGCGCTCGGTCGACGGCACCTGCACGTAGTAGCGGCTGCGCGCCTTGGACCGCATGCTGCACAGTGCGAAGCCGCGTTCGTGGCTGGCGTAGATCAGCTCGTCGGCGACAGGCGGCGTGTCCGACAGGATGCCCAGCCAGCCGAACGGATAGACGCGTTCGAACAGCTGCGTCGACGTCGCGGGCACACTCTGGCGGCTGACACCGTGGAAGCCATCGCAGCCCGCGATATAGTCGCATTCGATTTCATGCGTGGCGCCGTCCTTACGGTAGCGCACCAAGGGCCGCGTGCCGTCGAAGCCGTGCAGACTCACGTCGGCGGCTTCGTAGATGGTCGTGGTGCCCTCCGCCTGGCGCGCGGCCATCAGGTCGCGCGTGACTTCGGTCTGGCCATACACCGTCACCGTTCGGCCCGTCAGCGCTTGCAGGTCGATGCGATGGCGCTGGCCGTTGAACGACAGTTCGATGCCCGCATGCGGCAGGCCTTCGTCATGCAGCCGTGCGGCAACGCCCGCACGTTCCAGTGCGTCCACGGTGACGCTTTCGAGGATGCCGGCGCGGATGCGGCCCAGTACGTACTCGGGGCTGCGTTGTTCCACGATGATGTTGTCGATGCCCGCGCGGCTGAGCAATTGTCCGAGCAGAAGACCGGCGGGGCCGGCGCCGATGATGGCTACCTGGGTGCGCATGGCTTTGTCTCCGTAAGCGTTGTTCTGATGGGAGAAAAGATAGCGGCCGGGGTGGCTTTCCGGAATGGACAGACCGAACCAAGAACAGGACAATTCGAACATTACTGGTAAACACTAACCCGCCGTGAAATCCGTCCCGACTTACTCGCTGTACGGCGCCAGTTCTTCAGAGCCGCTACTGGATCAGCTGCATTTTGAATCGATTGCGCAGCGCAGCAAGCTGCACGGCTGGGAGATCCAGCCGCACCGGCACGAGCGCTTCCTGCAAATTTTGTACATCCATGCGGGCGGCGGGGAAGCCTTGCTCGAGGGCGGGCGCGAAGCGTTGCGCGGCGGCTCGCTGGTCACCGTGCCGCCGCAGCATATCCATGGCTTCATGTTCCGGCCCGATACCGATGGCATCGTCGTGACCATGACGGACAGCCACCTGCGCACACTGGTGGCCGGTGTGCCCGATACCCTGCCGCTGTTCGAGCGCCCGCGCCACGACCGCGTGCGGCGCGACGACCCGCTGGCCGATGCGCTGTCACTGTTCAGGGGAGAAATGGAAAGCGTGTCCGCGTGGCGCGGTGCCGCGCTGTCCGCTCTGCTGACCGTGGTGCTGATCGGCATCGCTCGTCTAGCGGACGCGTCGGCGCCCGCCGCGGCGCGCAGCAACAGCCGGCCTGCGCGGCACTTCCAGCAGTTCCAGCAATTGCTGGAGTCCGGCTACCGCGAGCAAAGGGAGATTGGCGACTACGCCAGCGACATCGGCATCACGGGCACGCAGCTCAACCGTATCTGCAGGCAGATGGCGGGGCAGTCGGCGCTGCAGATGGTCCACGCCAGGGTGCTGGCGCAGGCGCAGCGCGATCTGCTGTTCAGCGACCTCGAGGTCAAGCACATTGCGCTGTCGCTCGGCTTTGCCGATGCGGCGTATTTCTCACGCTTCTTCGCGAAGCAGGTCGGGCAGACGCCGACCGAGTTCCGGCAGTCGGGGCGCGCCCGGCTGCCGGCATTTGCAACGCGATAGGATGGATCAGGCCTGCGGCCGGCGGTTGGCCTCGTCGATGGCGGCGAACACTTCCTCGGCCATATGGAAGGCCGAGTTCGCAGCCGGCACGCCGCAGTAGATGGCGGTCTGCAGTAGCACTTCCTTGATCTCGTCGCGCGTCACGCCGTTGTTGGCGGCGGCGCGCAAGTGCAGCTTCAGTTCGTCGGAGCGGTTCAGCGCCACCATCATCGCAATGGTCAGCAGGCTGCGCGTGTGCCGCGGCAGCCCTTCGCGCGTCCAGATCTCGCCCCATGCATAGCGGGTGATCAGGTTCTGGAATTCCTCATTGAGCGGTGTCAGGCGCGCGATCGAGCGATCGACGTGGTCGCTGCCGAGTACGTCGCGCCGTACGGACAGGCCTGCATCATAGCGGGCGTGATCATCGGTGACCGGCAGGCGGCCGACGATGAAATCAAGTAGCGCGGCAGTAAAGCGGCCCGGCTGTTCGAAGTTGGAGATGTGTGCGGCAGGCAATTCGACGAAGCGCGCATCGGGAATCGCGGCGGCAAGCTCGCGGCCTTCCTGCGCGGACGTGGATGGATCGTCGCTGCCCGCGATCACCAGTACGGGCACGCGGATCGTGCGTACGGCATCGCGGAAATCCGCGTCGCGCACCGCGGCGCAGTTGGCGGCATAGCCGCGCGGATCGAGTCCGCCCAGCACTGTGAGCAGCGGGTCGATGGCTCGGCTTGCCGTGGCGGCAAAGCCCGGGGTGAACCAGCGTTCGATGGAAGGCGCCACCATGGGGCGCATGCCGTTGCGCAGCACGCCTTCGATGCGCGAGTTCCAGCCATCCGCATTGCCAATTTTCGCGGCGGTGTTGGCAAGCACGATCTTCGGGAAGCGCTCGGGCGCATGCACGCCCAGCCACATGCCGGTCAGGCCGCCCATCGACACGCCGCAGAACACCGCCTGCGCGATGCCGAGCGCCTCCAGGATAGCGATGGCATCGCCGCCAAGCTGATCCATGGTGAAGGCGTCGCCCGGCGCGGTGGAACGGCCATGGCCGCGCGTGTCGTAGCGCACCACGCGGAAGCGTCCGGCCAGGGCGTCCGCCTGCGGCTGCCACATGGTGTGGTCAGTGCCGAGCGAGTTGGAGAAGAGGATGGCCGGCGCGTTGTCGGGGCCGTCCACGGTGTAGTAAAGCCGGGCGCCGGCATGGTCGAGGTAAGGCAATGCGGTCTCCTGGAAACCTTGGGGGGCGTGTTGTGTTCAGCGCTGCTGCCGCTGCGCCAGCGACGCATGCCAGGCCTGCACGGCGGCATCGGCGAATGCAGCGGACTGGCCGGCGTAGTTGGCCGGATCCGCCAGTCTGTCGAGCGCGGCATCGTCAAGCAGACTGGCGTGCGACGGATTCTCGGCAAGCGTCTGTGCCAGCGCATCGCGCAACGTGGTGCCTTGCGCCACCGCGCGGCGCGATGCGCGCTCGACCACATGGTGCGCTTCGAGCCGGCCGATGCGGCCGCCGAGTTCGAGCATGGCCGCCTCGCCGAGGATCAGGCCATGCGTCATGTCGAGATTGGCGCGCATGCGCGCGGCGTCGACCTGCAGGCCCGAGACCACCTCGCCCATCTGGCGCAAGGCGCCGGCGGCAAGCGCGACGACCTGCGGCAGCGTGTCCCACTCGGCCTGCCAGCCGCCGAGCGCGCGTTCGTGTTCCTGCACCATGCCCGACAGCATCGTCGCGACCAGCGGCGGCACACGTACCGCCGCGGTCAGCACGGCGGCGCAGCCGACCGGGTTGCGCTTGTGCGGCATGGTGCTTGAGCCACCGCGGCCGGGGCCGGATGGCTCGGCCACTTCCGCGACTTCGGTCTGCATCATCAGCGAGATATCGCGCGCCATCTTGCCGAGCGTGCCGGTGAGCATGCCCAGCGCGGTCGCAGTTTCCACGAGTCGGTCGCGATGCGCGTGCCACGGCAGCGCGGGCAACTCCAGGTTCAGTTCACTGACCAACGCACGCGCCACGTCCGGCGCGGACTTGCCGAGGCTCGCGAGTGTGCCGGCTGCGCCGCCGAACTGCAGCGCTTGGCTATGATCGCGTGCAGCATCGAGACGGCGCAGGTCTCGGCGCAGTGCATCGAGCCAGCCCGCAGCCTTCAGGCCGAACGTCGTTGGCAACGCGTGCTGCAGCCACGTGCGGCCGACCATCGGCGTGTCGCGATGCGACGTGGCCTGGCCGGCGCAGGCATTGCCAAGCGCGAGCAATGCCGCCTGAAGCTGCGGCAGGGCCTCGCCAAGCTGCAGCACCAGTGCGGTGTCGATGATGTCCTGGCTGGTGGCGCCCCAGTGCACGAAGCGCGCAGCCTCGGCATCGCGCGCCGCCACGGCGGCAGTGAGCTGCTTGACGAAGGGAATGGCGAGATTGCCCGCTGAAACGGCGGCCTGGGCCAAGGCATCGAGATCGATGACTGAGACGTCCGAACAGACTTCGGAGATGACAGTGGCCGCGGCGACGGGAATCACGCCGCAATGTGATTCGGCGCGGGCCAGTGCCGCTTCGACGGCAAGCATGCAGCGCACGGTGCCGGTATTGGAGAAGATCTCCAGCACCGCCGGGCTGCCGAACATCGGATCGGTAAGGCGGGTCGAGCTTGGCATTGGGGGGCGTAGTGGGTGTGCCGTCACGACATTGGCGACGGCACGATTATGCGCGCAGCGTCAGATATCGAAGAACACCGTCTCACCCGCCCCCTGCAGCACCACGTCCCAACGCAGCGTGCCATTACCTTGCGCGGTAGCGATCAGCGTGCCGCGGCGCTCCGCCGGCACCAGTGCCAGCACGCCGTCGGCGGCATTGGCAGCGGTCTCGTCCGGGAAGTAGACGCGCGTGGCCACGTGCTTGACCAGGCCGCGCATAAACACCGACACCATGATGTGCGGCGCCTGCGGCTTGCCGTCCGCGCCCGGCACCACGCCCGGCTTCACGGTGA
The DNA here is from genome assembly GCF_019602855.1 of Cupriavidus pinatubonensis. Lineage (GTDB taxonomy): Bacteria > Pseudomonadota > Gammaproteobacteria > Burkholderiales > Burkholderiaceae > Cupriavidus > Cupriavidus pinatubonensis. Next base: position 1,899,009 of record NZ_CP080766.1, on the reverse strand, counting down.
CGAAGCGGAACGAGCCGTCCTCGGCGGTCGGCACGCGGCCGAAGCCGGTGAAGCCGGCAACCAGCGGCAGTTCGCGCGCATCTTCGGCATGGCGGTAGCGGCCGGCCGGGTTGGCTTGCCAGATCTCGACCATGCCGTCGGGCACGGGCGCGCCGGTGCCGTCGACGACGCGGCCTTCGATGACGATGCGCTGGCCGGCCAGTTCCGGTGCGTCAGCGGTGAGGTCGGCGCAGTTCAGGCCGGTCAGGCCGATATGCAGGTAAGGGCCGACAGTTTGCGAAGCGGTGGCGTACAGCATGCTCTTACTCCATCGGCGTGGCATCGCGGCCACGCAGGACGATATCGAAACGGTAACCGAGCGCGTACTCGGGCTGCGTGGTTTCCCAGTCAAAGGTCGAGATCAGGCGGTTGCGCGCTTTCTCGTCGGGCACGCAGTTAAAGATCGGGTCGAACGCCAGCAGCGGGTCGCCGGGGAAGTACATCTGCGTGACCAGGCGCGTCGCGTAGGCGTTACCGAACAGCGAGAAGTGGATATGCTGCGGCCGCCAGGCGTTGTGGTGATTGCGCCAGGGATACGCACCGGGCTTGATGGTCTTGAACTGGTAGCGGCCGTTGGCATCGGTGACGGTGCGGCCTTCGCCCGAGAAATGCGGGTCGAGCGGCGCGTCATGCTGGTCGCGCTTGTGCGTGTAGCGGCCCGCTGCGTTGGCCTGCCAGACCTCGATCAGCGCGTTCGGGACCGGACGGCCGTTCTCGTCCAGCACGCGGCCCGTCACCAGGATGCGCTCGCCGAGCGGATCGCCGCCATTGCCAATCGTCAGGTCGTTGTCGCCGGCGCGCACGAACTCGGCGCCAAACGTGGGGCCGGTCACTTCGGACAGCGACTGCGGAATCTGCACCAGCGGCAGCGCCGGCGAGCGCAGTACCGTCGAGGCATAGGGGTCGAAACGGTACTCGGGTTGGGTGTCCCAATAGGGGCGACGGTACTGGGCGAGGCGCTGCATGCTTCGTCTCCGTGTTGTAAGGGGGTGGAATGACTTTAAGACACACCCAAAGTCATGTAAATTGAGTTATTGAGCGATTACGATGAATTTTCGATATGGAACGGCAAGAGCAGGCCGCGCAGGACATCTTCCGTAACCGCGTGCGGCTGCGGCATCTCTATTGCTTCGTCGCGGTCTCGCAAACCCAGCATCTGGGCCGCGCCGCGGACCGCCTCGGGCTGACACAGCCAGCGGTTTCCAAGACCCTGAGCGAACTGGAAGAACTGGCCGGCACGCGGCTGCTCGTACGGCAGCGCGCCGGCACCGAGCTGACCACTGCGGGCACGCGTTTCCTGCAGCATGCGCTGCGCATCCTGGCCGATATTGACGCCGCCGCCGGCAGCGTCACGGGCGAAAGCGCGAAGACGCATGAACGTATCCGCCTCGGCGCGCTGCCGAGCGTGGTGCCGGCCGTGCTGACCGATGCCGTGCTGCGCTTTCGCGCCACGTATCCGGAGGTCGGGCTGGATGTGCGTACCGGCATGAATCGCAACCTGATCGACCAGCTCAAGGCCGACGTGCTCGATCTCGTGATCGGCCGCATGGACGATCCGGTCGCGATGGAAAGCCTGTGGTTCGAGTCGCTGGGGCCCGATTCGCTGGTGTTGGCGGTGCGGCCCGGGCATGCGCTGACGAAGGATTCGCGCCCGACGCTGATCGATTGCCTCGCGTGGCCGCTGGTCATTGCTGCCGCGGGGTCGATTCCGCGGCACAACACCGAAAGCCTGCTGGCTCGCCACGGCCTGCGCCTGCCGGATGGCTGCGTGGAGACGTCCGATGCGTATCTGGGGCGCCTGCTGGCGGAACAGAGCGACTGCGTCTGGGCCGCACCGATGTCGGCCACGCGACGCGCCATGGATGAAGGCGGGCTGGTAGCACTGCCCATCGACACCCTCGGCACCGAAGAGCCGGTTGGCCTGCTGCGGCACAAGGACCGCACTCTCACGCCGATGGCCGAGGCGCTGGCCGATTGCATCCGGGCGGCGGCGCATCCCGATGCCCCGCGTCGCGGACAACCGCTCCCGTCTCAGTGAGTGGCCACGGGCCGGCCACCCGTCTCGGTGGTCCCTGCCGGACGGCCGCCGAAGTGTTTCACCATCAGCGCAATCGCTGCCAGGAACGCCGGCACCGCAAGCAACGTGAAGATCATGTCGAAGCCCAGCTGCCGGCGCAGCAGTTCCGCACCGAGCAGCGCGCCGGTGATGCCGCCGAAGCGGCCGATGCCGAGCATCCACGCCACGCCGGTCGCACGGCCCTGCGTGGGATAGAACGCCGCGGCGAGCGACGGCATCGACGACTGGGCACCATTCATTGCCGTGCCGGCCAGGAAGATCAGTACGCCGAGCAGCACCTGGCTGCCGGTGCCCTGCCCGACCGCGTAGATCAGCACGCCTGTCGCGGCATACGTCAACGCAATGACCTTGTTCGGATTGAAGCGGTCCATGAACCAGCCAGCGGCGATGGTGCCGATGCCGCCGCCGAGCGGGAACAGCGCGGTCAGGAACGAGGCACGCTCGATCGTGAAGCCCGCGTCCTTCATCAGCGTGGGCATCCAGCTCGTCAGCAGGTAGAAGATGACGAGACCCATGAAGTAGGTGCTCCACAGCATGGCCGAGCCCAGGCGATAGCCGGGCGACAGCACCGTGCCGATGGGCGAGCGCGTGGCCGGGGCCTGCTCGCCGATGACATAGCCGGTCGCCGTGGTGGCCGCACCCGTGACCCGCTGCAGCACCTTGCCGATCTGTTCGACCGGGTAGCTGCGCAGCACCATGTACCGCACCGATTCCGGCAGCAGGAACACCAGCAGCACGGCCAGCACGACCGGCAGCACGCCGCCGAGCAGCAGCACACTGTGCCAGCCGTAGTGCGGAATCATCGCCGCCGCGACAAAGCCGCCCACGGCGGAACCGAGCGGAAAACCGCAGAACATGGTGTTGACCAGCACGGCGCGGCGGCGCTGCGGAGCGAATTCGGAGGTCAGCGTCACCGCGTTCGGCATGGCGGCACCAAGGCCGAGCCCGGTCAGGAAGCGCAGCGCCGTCAGCCAGCCAAGGCTTGGCGCGAAGGCTGTGGCCACGCTGCACAGGCCGAAGAAGAACACCGAAAGCACCAGCACGCGCTTGCGGCCGACGCGGTCAGCGAGCGGACCGGCGAAGATGGCGCCGAAGGCCAGGCCGAACAGCGCGGCGCTCATGACGGGGCCGAGTTCCGACTTCTGGATACCCCAGTCCTGCACCAGCGCCGGCGCGATATAGCCAATGGCCGCTGTGTCGAAACCATCGACCGCAACGATCAGGAAGCACAGGATCAGGATCAGCCACTGGTAGCCGGTGAACGGCCGCTCGTCGATCAGAGCCTGGACGTCGATGACGTCGCCTTTGGCGGGTTGGGGCTGGGGCACGGTTTGTCTCCGTTTGATTCAGGAAATCGGCTCGGCCGCTGTCTCGGCAGCCCGCCATTTGTTCTTATAGCGAACCGAGGTTCGTTAATGGAACCGATCTTAGGTGCGAGGGCTCGGAGCCAAGAATCCGGGTTAACCCGTCGCGCGGGCGCGTCGTGGACAGCCACCCGGAGAGTGGATTACGCTGGAGCGAAGTGCAAATTCGAGGAAAACTTGTGCACGCGGGATACACGCCGCAGCAGCGCGGCAGAATTTGCTGCACACACGCAATTTATTGCCGTCGTGCGATCGCAGCGTTGCCGGTACATGCCTAAATTTCATGGAAATAACGCCAGATGTTATTTTCCATGCCATGACGTATTGCTTAGGATGCGCTAAGCAAGGGTCCATGCGACCGCAGTGCGCCAAGGGCAGCATCAGGCGCGGCCGGCCGCGAGGGGCCTCCGAAGCCGGTCCGGCTCACTGCCCCGGCAACGATTCCAGAACAGCCAGGTTGCCCTCGCCAAAACCGTGGTGACCGTCGCGCTGGACGATCTCGAAGAAGAACTCGCCCGCCTCGCGCTTTGCAAAGGCCTGGAGAAAGCGGTCCTGCCCGCCATCCGCGCGCACGGTGCCGTCCACGAGGATGCCGTAGCGCTGCAGTGTGGCGGGATCGAGGCCATGCCCCGGCAGGCGCCCATCGAGCGTGCCGTAGTAAGCGGCCGGCGGCTGCACGAACTGCACGCCACTGGCTGCCAGGACCGCGGCGCTGGCCGCCAGGTCATCCGTGGCCAGCGCGATGTGCTGGATGCCCTCGCCATGCGGGTCCGACAGGTAATGGCGCATGCGGTCGTGGCGCGGCGTCCCCTTCTCGTACAGCGGGATCCGGATCTGCCCGCACGGCGACAGCAGCACGCACGCGTCGCTGGCCACCTGCCAGTCGGGATGGACTTCGTGGATTTCCCGGAAGCCAAGCACCTTGCGGTAAAAATCGCTCCATTCCTCGAGATGGCCGGGCTCGACCGCCTGCGTCAGGTGATCGACTCGGACGAGGCCCGCGTCGCCCGGCCGGTTGCCCTGCGGCATGGGACGGAAGTCGACGTCATAGATCGAGATGTCGCCGACATCGCCGGGGCGTCCTTCCTTCCCACGCCAGCGGTCGATGAAATAGATGACCGACTGGCCGATGCCCTGGATGGCCGGGATGTTCAGCTCCATCGGACCCACGGTGCCACCTTCGAACGGCCACGCGCCGGCGTCGAGCGCGCGCGCGTAGGCCGCGGCGGCATCGTTCACGCGGATGCCGACGGCGCAGATCGACAAGCCGTACTCGGCCGCGTAGCGCGTCGCGAAGGAATCGGGCTCCGCGTCCACGATGAAATTCATCTCGCCCTGGCGGTAGAGCCTGACCGCCTTGTGGCGGTGCTCGGCAATGGCCGCAAAGCCGAAACGCTCGAAGGTGCGGCCGAGCGCGGCGGGATCCGGCGAGGCGAATTCGATGAACTCGTAACCCTGGATGCCCAGCGGGTTGTCCCAGGCTTCAGCGGCGCTCATGTCGGGGCTCCTGTGATGGTGGGGCTGTGTGGCAGGCCGCCCGGACAATCAATGCGACAGGGCCGGCGGCAAGGTCGTCCGATCATAGCAATGTGCCCGCCGCCTGCCGCATCGCGCATGGCAACCACCGCCCTCCGTAGAAACCCGCAGTGCGTTTCCTGATCGCCCACATGCGTTCGCTAATCGCGCCTTATGCGGACTACGTCGCTTGGTTCCCGGCTCACGGGCCACTAATCTCCGGTCATCGAGACATTCCCCGCCAGGCGCGGACCACGCATCCACGCCGACCCGATTCCTCCGCCCCCAGGAACATCATGATCAACGGCAAGACCACCCTCATTGCGCACCTTGGCTTCCCCACGGAGTCATTCAAGGCGCCCATGATCTACAACCCCTGGTTCGAACAGCAGGGCATCGACGCCGTCGTGGTGCCGATGGGCGTGAAGCCCGACGACTACCCCGTGTTCTTCCGCTCGCTGTTTCGCCTGAGCAATATCCGCGGTGCGCTGGTCACCATGCCGCACAAGGTCACCACCATCGAACTGGTCGACGAACTCACGCCGACCGCGCGCATCGCCGGTGCCTGCAACGCCGTGCTGCTGCGCGATGACGGCAAGCTGGTCGGCGACCAGTTCGACGGCGCGGGCTTCGTGCGCGGCATCCAGCGCAAGGGCTGCCGACTCGAAGGCGCGCGCGCCATGGTGTCGGGCAGCGGCGGCGTAGGCAGCGCGATCGCCGCTTCGCTGGCCGCAGCGAGCGTGGCCGAACTGGCACTGTTCGATACACGCGAGGCTTCCTCGCTCGCACTGCGTGACCGCCTGCTCGCGCACTACCCGGCGCTGCGCGTCACCACCGGTTCGGCCGACCCGGCCGGCTACGACGTAGTGGTCAACGCCACCCCGCTCGGCATGAACCCCGGCGATGCGCTGCCGTTCGACGTGACCCGCATCGATGCGGGCGCGATGGTCGGCGAAGTGGTGATGAAGTCCGAATACACGCCGTTCCTGGAAGCCGCCATCGCGCGCGGCTGCAAGGTCCAGGTCGGCACCGACATGCTGTTCGAAATGATTCCCGCATACCTGGAGTTTTTCGGCTTCGGCACCGCTACGCCGGAAGCGCTGCGCGCCGTGGCTCGCCTTAAATACTGATAGACAGCGCGGGAAGACGCGACGGCCCCGCGCCTGCGCACTCCCGCCACGAACAAGACCGGTTGCCAGCCTGTCCAGGCGCTACAGGGCATACCGGAAAGCACATTGCATCCAATGGTGGAGACAAACAAATGACCACGATTCACAAGGAGATCCCGGCCACCGCCGTGCCCGGCCACTCCCTGGCTGACAAGATCCGCGCCGGGTTCGCGCTCGGCAAGGTGCGCTGGGGCATGCTCGCGCTGGTGTTCTTTGCCACCACGCTCAACTACGTCGACCGCGCCGCGCTCGGCGTGCTGCAGCCGGTGCTGGCCAAGGCCATGGCCTGGACCGCCCAGGACTACGCCAACATCAACTTCTGGTTCCAGGTCGGCTACGCCATCGGCTTTGCACTGCAGGGCCGCTTCATCGACATGGTCGGCGTCAAGCGCGCCTTTGCGCTGGCCGTGCTGCTGTGGAGCATTGCCTGCGGCGCGCACGCGTTGGCGGCCTCCGCCGTCGGCTTCATGATCTGCCGCTTCTTCCTCGGCCTGACTGAAGCCGCCAACTACCCGGCCTGCGTCAAGACCACGCGCACGTGGTTCCCGGCCAGCGAACGGGCCGTGGCGACCGGCATCTTCAATGCCGGCACCAACGTCGGCGCCATGCTCACACCGATCATGCTGCCGCTGATCCTGCAGGCCTGGGGCTGGCAGGCCGCGTTCCTGATCGTCGGTGCGATGGGCGCGCTCTGGCTCGTGTTCTGGATGATCAAGTACCACAACCCCGATGAGCATCCCACGGTCACGCAAGCGGAACTCGCACACGTCAGCCGCGATGTCGAGCCCGCGCCGCAGCGCATCCCGTACTCGAAGATCCTGCGCATGCGCGGCACCTGGGCCTTCGCCTTCGCCTATGCCATCACCGCGCCGGTGTTCTGGTTCTACCTGTACTGGCTGCCGCCGTTCCTGAACCAGCAGTACCAGCTCGGCATCAGCGTCACGCAGATGGGCATCCCGCTGATCGTCATCTACCTGTGTGCCGATATCGGCAGCGTGGGCGGCGGCGCCCTGTCGTCGTGGCTCATCAGCCACGGCATGGCGGCGGTCCGCGCTCGGCTGCTCTCGATGCTGATCTTCGCGGTGTGCATCACGTCGATCGTGTTCGCCGCCGGCGCCAGCAGCCTGTGGACGGCCGTCGCCGCGATATCGGTCGCCATCGGTGCGCACCAGGCGTGGACTGCCAATATCTGGAGCATGGTGATGGACTACACGCCCAAGCATGTGGTCAGCTCGGTATTCGGCTTCGGCGGCATGATCGGCGCAGTCGGCGGCATGTTCATGACCCAGCTCGTGGGCTATGTCCTGACGGCCACGCACAACAACTACGCCGTGCTCTTCACGATGATCCCCTGCGCGTACTTCATCGCGCTGACCTGGATGTTCCTGACCGCGCCGCGCAAGGTGCCCGAGCACTGAGCCACACGCCAGCCCCCAACACCTTGCAACACGCCTGACGACAAAAAGGCATTCGAGCCACACTACAGCGGGACATCCAACACACCATGAAGAAGCAACTGATCACGTTGCTCGCGCTCGGCGCGGGCAGCGCGGGGGCAATCGCCCAGACCACCCCCGTCACCACCGGCGTCACGCTCTATGGCCTGATCGATACCACTATCCGCTACAGCACCAACGAAGATGCCGCGGGCCACGGCAGAGTCCAGATGACCGACGGCGTCCTGACCGGCAGCCGCTGGGGCCTGCGCGGCACCGAGGATCTCGGCAGCGGGCTGAAGTCGTGGTTCATCCTCGAATCCGGCTTCAGTCCCGACACCGGCACCAGCCAGCAAGGCGGTCGCCTGTTTGGGCGTACCGCGGTCGTGGGCTTGGAGGGTGACTTCGGCAAGCTGGCGCTGGGGCGCCAATACACGCTGGCCCATGAGGTGTTGTCGTCGTACGAAGCGATGGCCTTCGCCAACAACTCGATCGTCGGCTACCAGGGCGGCAACTACACCGGCCTGCGGTATGACAACACCGTCAAGTACATCAAGAGCTTCGGGGGCCTGCAGATTGCGGGTGCCTACACATTCGGCGAGGTCGCCGGCAGCGTGAAGAACAGCTCGGCCGCGGCCGGCTCGCTGGTCTACAGCTCAGGGCCGATCGAAGTCGGTGCGGTGTATCAGCAGACCTACAACGTATCGTCGGCGTTCTTCGGCGCCGTGCCTGCGGCGCAGGCCAGCAAGCAGACGGTGTGGGGGCTTGGTGGCACGTACAAGGCCGGGCGGTCGCAGTATTACCTCGGCTATACCAACAACCATCTGGATGTGGCGGACTATCGGAACAATGTTGGCTATGTGGGTACGCGGTTTGCGTTGAACGATGCGCTCGCGTTCATCGGTACTTTTCAGTATGACTGGCTGCGCCACGCCGGGCAGAGCGGCAAGCGGCTGACTACGGCGGGGATGCTGGATTACAGCTTCAGCAAGCGGACGGATATTTATCTGGAAGTCGACTACACGCATCTGCAGGGGGCGTGGATCGCGCTTAACAGCGCGCCTGCGTTTAATAACAGTGGGAATACGTATGGGAATGGGAGTCGGTTGGGGGTGATGGCGGGGGTCAGGCATAAGTTTTGATGTCGTGTCGCTCTTGGCGGGCGCCGCTGTTTCGCCGGCGTAGCCGGCGACCTACTCTTTTGTCCATGCGACAAAAGAGCAGGCAGAAAAACGCGTCGCATGGCGGCTGGCCATCAACGGTGCGCTTCTATGGTTCAAGCGGCTTTGGTCTCGCGAAACGTGATCGACGTTCAACCCTGCTACGCTATGTGAGTCGGAACCTGTGCCTGGCGATAACCGGCTTTTGTACGATCCCCAAGTTGGACTCGGGTACAGCGTTCCAATAAGGCCAGAGGTGGGACGCCTTCGGCTGCGCTGCGCGCGCGTCGTAGTCGGGGTGCAAGCGCATCAATGTCCCCGGCGCCCGAGGTTCGTTCCGAGAGCCCTTTCCTCGACTTCGCGCATGCAATGCGCGGGCCTCGTCCTGAGGCGCAATTCGCCCTGGGCCTGCGTGCTCAGACTAGGGCTCTGCGCGTGGCGCAGCCGAAGGCGATCACACGATATCGCCGGCAGCAGGGGCCACGGACAGTTTCGGGGCTCGTTCAATCAGCGCTGTATTCCCTCTCACGGTCGTGCCCCACGCGGCAGGCAGCGTGAATGACTCTGAAGCCCATACCCGTACAAAACCCTCAGCACACTACGATAAATATTCGCCCGTTAGGGCAAGCCTGACGCGCTTTTGCCTCCTTTTGTCGCTCGGACAAAAGGAGGTCGCCGGCTACGCCGGCGAAACAGCGGCGCCTGCCAAGCGCGCCAAACCCAATCACTTACCTGAGACCATCCCGGCCAGCGCCGAAACCGCCAGCCCATATCCCGCCACTCCAAATCCCGCCATCACCCCCCGAGCCACCGGCGAAATCCAGGAATGATGCCGAAACGCCTCGCGCGCATGCACGTTCGAGATGTGGTACTCGATCACCGGCACCGCAGCCCCTTTGATCGCATCATGCAGCGCAATCGAGGTATGCGTCAGCGCCCCCGCATTGAGCACCACGCCAATCAGCTCCCCCTGAGCACAGGCGCGCCCGGCCTCGTGGATCCAGTCGATCAGTTGCCCTTCGTAGTTCGTCTGCCGGCATTCGGCCCGCAGACCAAGAGATTGCGCAGCTTCCGCGCAGATGCGCTCTACATCGGCCAGCGTTTCACTGCCATACACCGCCGGCTCGCGCGTGCCGAGCAGGTTGAGATTAGGGCCATTGAGCACCAGTACCGTCTTCATGTCGTCTCCTGAAATGAACGCGGCCGCGCCTCTGGCGCGGCCTTCGTCGATAGCCTATCGTTAAGCCTGCGAATAACAATCCGGCAATATGGAAACTCAGAATGCGCTGTCAGCGAACAATGACCCGTTCCTGCGGGACTTGCGGCTGTTCTGCACCGTAGCGCAGCGTTCGAGCTTCATTGCCGCCGCGCATGAGATGGGCATCTCGCCCGCGCATGTGAGCAAGCGCATCGCCATGCTGGAGGCGATGCTCGGCACCCGGCTCTTTCATCGCACGACGCGACGCGTCAGCGTGACGGCGGAGGGCGAGAACGCGTTTGCGTGGGCGCGGAAGATCCTGGAGGACGTGGATGGCATGCTCGAAGCCGTCGGCGGCGCCGGCAGGGCCGACAGCGAGCCGCGCGGGCTGCTGCGCATTGCCGCAAGCTTCCGGCTCGGACGGCGTTTCGTGGCGCCGGTGCTGGCGCTGCTGCGGCAACAGCATCCGGGGCTGGAGGTATGGCTGGAGCTGCTGGACCGGCGCGTGGACCTGATCGGCGAGAACTTCGATCTCGATATCCGCATCGGCGAAGTTGAGGAGCCGCACCTGATTGCGAGCCGCATCGCCAGCGGCAGCCGCGTGCTGTGTGCGGCGCCGGCCTACCTGGCACGGCGCGGCACGCCGCGCCATCTGGCCGAGCTTGCGCAGCACGATTGCCTGCTCCACCGCGAGCGCGACCAGGCCTTTGGCGTGTGGCGGCTGCAAGGCCCGGCCGGCATGGAGATGGTCAAGGTGACCGGCCCGATGGCGTCCAACCACAGCGACGTCACGCGCCAGTGGGCCCATGAAGGCTACGGCATCATCATGGCGTCGGTCTGGGATGTGGCCGACAGCATCCGCGAAGGCGAACTCATGCAGGTGCTGCCGGCCTGGCAGCAGCCGGCCGATGTCTGGGCCGTGACCAGCGCGCGCGCATCTTCATCGGCGCGCATGCGCGTGTGCATCGAATTTCTCAAGGACCGCCTGTCGCAGGGGCCGTTCGCGCTGGCGAGTTCATTGCACAAGTAAGCCACTGCGCTTAGCACGGCAGGCGCATGGGCGCTACAGCGTACGCATGATCGACAGCGCGGTGTCCTGCAGCACCTGCAGCACGCGCGCGCATGCCGCTTCCGCGCTCTCCTCGCCGATCTGCATATTGACCGACAGCGCGGCGATCACCTTGCCGTGGCGATCGCGCAGCGGCACCGCGACGCCACGCACGCCGATCTGCAGCTGCTGCTCGACCACGGCATAGCCCTGCGCGCCGGCCTTGCGGATTTCCTGCAGCAATCGGTCGTGCTGGAGGATGGTGTATGGCGTATAGGGCGTCAGCACGCACTGGTCCAGCCACTCCCGCACCGTGTCCTCCGGCTGCGACGCCAGCATCATCACGCCCGCCGAGGCCAGTGGCGCCGGAACGCGCGCGCCCAGCACGAAGCCCGTGCTCATCACGCGGCTGGTGCTGGTGCGGGAGATGAACACCAGCTCCCAGCCATCTAGCACGCTCAGGTAAGCCGCCTCACCCAACTGGGCCGTGATCTGCTGCAGGAACGGCTGCACCAGGCGTGGCAGTCGCGCCGAATCGAAGTAGGACCAGCCGACCTTGAGCACCCGCGGCGTCAGGCTGAACAGCGTACCGTCGCTGGTGGTGTAGCCAAGGTGTTCGAGTGTGAGCAGGTAGCGCCGCGCAGCGGTGCGGGTCAGGCCCGTCAACTGCGCCGCCTGGCTTGGCGTCAGCCGCGGATGGTCGTTGTCGAAGGCCTCCAGGATAGCCAGGCCCTTTTCCAGCCCTGCGATCCAGTCACGCCGGTTCAGCGGTTCTTTTTCCATGGTTAACCCGAGTAATGCACGACTGTCGCGCGCCATCGCGCGATTATCGCTCGTCGGCGCGCGAATTGCGATTGTTTGGCCCACAGTTGGCTCCTAACCTTGCGGCATGCCCTTCCCTGCCGCACGTGCCATGTCAGCCGACCTTTCGCTCAAGCCGCTCCCCAAGTCCATCGCCACCGTCTCGCTGTCCGGCACGCTGCCGGAGAAGCTCGAAGCCGCCGCGGCGGCCGGGTTCGACGGCGTGGAAATCTTCGAGAACGACCTGCTCAACTTCGAGGGCTCGCCCGCCGAGGTGTGCCGCATGGCGACCGACCTCGGGCTGCGCATCATGCTCTACCAGCCGCTGCGCGATTTCGAGGCGATGCCGGCGGAGCTGTTCGCGCGCAATATGGCGCGCGCCGAACGCAAGTTCGATGTGATGGAACAGCTCGGCGCCGACACGGTGCTGGTCTGCAGCAACGTGCAAGACATCGCCATCGACGATCCCGCGCGCGCCGCCGCCGATCTGCGCCAGATGGCCGAGGCCGCCGCGCGGCGCGGCCTGCGCGTCGGCTTCGAGGCGCTGGCATGGGGTCGCCACACGCGCACCTGGCGCCAGGCGTGGGACATCGTGCAGCACGCGGACCATCCGGCGCTCGGGCTGGTGCTGGACAGCTTCCATACGCTTGCGCTCGGCGACGACCTGTCGGGGCTCGATGCCGTGCCCGCGGACAAGATCTTCTTTGTGCAGCTTGCCGACGCGCCGCGCATGTCGATGGACGTGCTGGGCTGGAGCCGGCATTACCGTAACTTTCCGGGCCAGGGCGACCTGCCCGTCACCGCGTTCGCGCGCGCCGTACTGCAGGCCGGCTATACGGGCCCGCTGTCGCTGGAAATTTTCAACGACGAGTTCCGTGCCGCACCGGCGCGGCAGACCGCACTGGACGGGCTGCGCTCGCTGATCTGGCTCGAGTCCGAGGCGGGCGGGCATGCGCTGCCGGCGCCACCGGTTTTCGACGGGGTGGATTTCATCGAATTTGCCGTCGACTACGTGGCCGGCCGCGAACTGGCCCGGCGCCTGGAATCGCTTGGCTTCGTGCATGCCGGACACCATCGCTCCAAGGCGGTCGACCTGTACCGGCAGGGCGGCATCAACCTGATCCTCAATGCGGAGCAGGACAGCGCCGCCGCCGAGCACTTCCAGCTGCACGGCCCTTCCGTTTGTGCGATCGGCCTCAAGGTGGACGACGCCGGCCGCGCCATCTCGCGTGCCCGTGCGCTGCTATGCAAGGAGTGGCGCGAACGGGTAGGCCCCGACGAGCGCGTGATTCCCGCGCTGCGCTCGCCAGACGGCTTGCTGTTCCACCTGATCGATGACCTCGACGCCGCACGCAGCATCTACGAGAGCGACTTCGACTTGCGCGCGCCGGTGCAGGCCGACACCTCCGACGCCGGGCTGACGGCGATCGACCACATTGCACAGGCCCTGCCCGCGCACAAGCTCGACACCTTCGTGCTGTTCTACCGCTCGGTGTTCGGCATGCAGGCCGAAGGCGTGCACGAGATCGCGGATCCGTACGGGCTGGTCAAGAGCCGCGCCATGGTCAGCGCCGACCAGCGCGTGCGCATCCCGCTCAATGTGTCGGAGAGCGGCCGCACCGCCACGGGCCGATTCGTCGCCGCCTATGCGGGATCGGGCGTGCACCACATCGCCTTCCGCTCCGCAGAACTCACGCAGACGGTGGAGCAGATCGACCGCAGCCGTTCCGCGATGCTGCCCGTGCCGGACAACTACTACGACGACCTCGCCGCCCGGCTCGCGCTCGACGACACGCTGCTGGCCCGGCTGCAGCGCCTTGGCCTGCTCTACGACCGCGACGGCCATGGCGAATTCCTGCACACCTATACCGAGCCATTCCACGAGCGCTTCTTTTTCGAGCTCGTGCAGCGCAGCGGATATCTGGGCTATGGCGCGGCCAATGCCTCGGTCCGCATGGCGGCGCAAGCGAAGCTGCGCCACAACTGAAGCCATTCGCCGAGGCCATCCCCTCTACGACTTTCACGACATCCCCCAAGGAGACATCGCATGCAAGACCCCTGCATCATCTCGGTGGCCATCACCGGTTCCGTGCCACGCAAGAAGGACAACATCGCCGTGCCGGTCACGGTGGCCGAACAGATCGAAAGCACGCACGCCAGCTTCGAGGCCGGCGCCACGCTGGTCCACCTGCATGTCCGCGACGACGAGCAAAACCCCAGCTCAGACCCGGACCGCTTCGCCGCCTTGCAGGAGGGCATCCGCAAGCATTGCCCCGGCATGATCGTGCAATTCTCCACGGGCGGACGCGGGCGCGAGGCCAGCCAGCGTGGTGCCATGCTGAACCTGCGTCCGGACATGGCCTCGCTGGCCACCGGATCGGTCAACTTCCCTTCAAGCGTCTACGAGAACTCGCCGACGCTCATTCGCGAACTGGCTGGCAGCATGCGCGAGTACCACGTCAAGCCGGAGATCGAGATCTTCGATGTGTCGATGATCTACAGCATGGCCGACCTGGTTAAGGAAGGCCTGATCGCGCCGCAGCCACATGTGCAATTTGTGTTCGGCATTCGCAATGCGATGCCCGCGCGCCGCGAAGTGCTGGAATTCGAGGTGGAGCAGCTGCACAAGGTCCTGCCGGGCGCCACCTGGACGGCAGCCGGTATCGGACGGCATCAGCTCGAGGTCAATCACTGGACGCTGGAACTGGGCGGCCATTGCCGGACCGGCCTGGAAGACAACATCCGCTGGGACAAGGACACGCTGGCGCGCAGCAACGCGCAGCTGGTGGAACGCGTGGCGCAGCTGTGCGGCGAGTATGGCCGCGCCGTGGCGACGCCCGCGCAGGCGAGAACGCTGCTCGGCCTGACTGCCCTCACCGAGACGGCATAGCCGGAGCCGATGTCAGGCCGGGGCGCTCACCGCGCGCCGGCCGCGCTCGCGCGCCGCAGCGGCAGTGCCGCCGACACCGCTGGCGGCGATCATCACGACGCCCATCAGCGACCAGACGTCCGGCACGTGCGAGAACACCAGCCAGCCACCAAGCATCGCGAACGCGATCTGCAGGTAGAGATAAGGCGTCAGCACGCCAACCGGCGCGCGCGCATAGGCAAAGACCAGGCACAGGTGGCCGGCACAACCGGCCAGCGCCATGCCGGCAAGCATGAGCCAGTGCAGCGGGCTCACGTGCCAGACCCACGTAAAAGGCAACGCCGCGGTCAGCAGCAGCGTGGCAACGCATCCTGTGTAGAAGTGCGTCGTACCGACCCCGTCGGCTCGCGTCAGCGGACCGGTCATCAACTGGTAGCCCGCATTGGACAGCACCACGCCCAGCGGCAGCAGCATGGCCGGCTGGAATTCGGGGCCAGGCCGTATCACCATCAATGCGCCGACAAGGCCCAACAGCAGGAACAGCCAGCGCACCGGCGATACGTGCTCCCCCATCAGCGCGGCGGCGGCCAGCGTAATCGCGAGCGGCGTCAGCATGGCCACGGCGGTGAAATCCCCCACAGGCAGGACCTTCAGGCTGAAGAACGCACACAGGCTGGATGTCAGCATCAGCACGGCGCGCAGGCTCTGGAGCACCGGCCGGCGCGTATGCAGCAGCGCCCGCCCTCGCGCGGGTAGCAGAACCGCGCCTGTCAGCGCGGTCTGCGCGAGATAGCGCACCCACAGCGCCATGACCACGGGGACCGCGCTGCCGACGACCTTGGTCAGCGTATCGAGCATGGCAAAGCAAGCGACCGCCGCGATCATCAGCGCAATGCCTTGCGGCGCGTGGTAGTCCTTCATTGGGGCCTTGCCTGCTCGTTGCGCCGCTCGGAGGTGCGTTGCGCGGCGTGGATGGGGGGATGGGAGCAGGTTACCGTTGCCGGTGGGAAAAACAATCGGGCTGGGTGGAAAGTCAGAATGCGCTGGAAGCGAATAATCGGTCCGGCAACCCAGGCGCAATCTGTGCTTGATGCTGCGCCCGGAAATTGTGCGCTCCGTACTACACCTGTGCCAGCAGTTCCCGCAGCTTCGCCTTCGCCACTTTCTCGAGCGTGGCCCGTGGCAGGCTGTCCATCAGGCGCACTTCGTGCGGACGCTTGAAGTCGGCGAGTTGCGCCGCGCAGGCGGCAAGGATCCGTTTCGCCAGATCGTCGCCAGCCGCCGGTCCGGGAATGACGAAGGCCACCGGCACTTCATCGAGCATGGGGTGTTTCTTCGCCACCACAGCGGCTTCCGCCACGCCGGGCACGAGCGCGATCACGCGTTCGATTTCCGACGCCGCCACGTTCTCGCCGCCTACCTTCAGCATGTCCTTGGCCCGGTCGGCAAAGTACAAGGCACCGTCTTCGCCGAGCCGCACGCGGTCGCCCGTGATGAACAGGCCATCTTCGCGGAACGCCGCGGCCGTGGCGGCCGGATCGTTGAAGTACTCCAGGAACAGCGACACCCCGCGGCGTCCGCGCACATAGAGGTCACCGGTCTGGCCCGGTGCCACCGGCCGGCCCTGCGCATCGAGCACATGGATTTCATACCCCGGCGACGGCCGCCCCATCGACATCGGCGCGTTGGCGCGATGCGGCGAGCCCACCGTGCCGTGCGAGACGGTCTCGGTCATGCCCCACCAGCCGATGGTCTTCACACCGAAGTGGGCGTCGGTCGGCGGCTCGCAGACGCCGCTGCCCCAGTGGCGATAGCTGTGCCGTTCGGGTAGCGGCTGGGCCATCAGCGCACGCACGCAGAATGGCACCACCGACGTCCAGGTGCAGCCATGCTTCAGCGACACCGGCCAGAAGCGCGATACCGAGAACTTCGGCAGCAGCACCACCGTCGCGCCTACCCACAGCGAAGCGGCCACCGAATACACCTGCGCGTTGGTATGGAACAGCGGCAGGTGCACGAGATGGACATCGTCCGCGCGGAGGTCCTCATGCCGCGCGCAAAGCTGCGCGCCCCACAGCGCGTTGGCATGGCTCCACAGCACCGCCTTCGGCCGCGAAGTCGTGCCCGAGGTGTACTGGATGCCGAACGGCGCCATCGGGTCGTGCGGGCGGCTGGCCAGCGTGGCGGGATCGGCATCGATGGCCGCGAACGGCGTGAAGCCAGCCACATCCGCTTCCGGCGGCGCACCGTTGTCGGTCGCGGTGACGGCCACCCAATTCAATGCCGGCGCAGCCGCGCGCACCATGGCCGCGAAGCGCGGCTGCGTGATGCCGGCCACGGCGCCGCTATGGCTCGCAAAGTAAGCGAGTTCGTCGGCGCTGGAACGCGTGTTCGTTGTCACGGGCACCGCGCCCGCATACGCGCAGCCCAGCCAGGCGATGACCGATTCCGCGCAGTTGTCCAGATGCACGAGCACGCGCTCGCCGGCTTGCACGCCGCGTGTCTGCAATCCCGCTGCAAAGCGTCGGACCGCGTCACCGAATTCAGCGTAAGACCACGTCTTGCCCTGGCCGTCAAAGGGTTCCCACACCAGGAACGGATGGCTGCCGCGCCGCGCAGCCTGTTCATCGATCAGGGTGCGGATATCGGTGGCTTCGAACGGCGTCAGGGCGGCAGGAGTCATGGGGGCGGTCCGCGGCAACAGACAAAGTAAAGGGTGCCGACGAGTATCGCGAAGCGGCGCGCGACAGCAACTCGTCCAAAGCGACGAATCTGCCTCGTCATGGCCGCTGCTGACCGGGACACCGGCCCCTCGCCCCGGCGGCGTTCTGTCCTATATTGGAAAACCTGCGGTATGTGGGAACAGACCCGGGAACAGACCCGAGGAGACGCGCCATGGCCACCTGGAAGCCGGATCCGAGCTTTTACCCATCCCCCCGCCTGGCAGCCAAGGCGCCGCCCGAGACCATTGCCTACGTGGCGATGTTCGATCCCGAGCGCAAGCAGCCCGACGCCATCGCCGTGGTCGACGTGGACCCGGCGTCACCGCGCTACGCAAGCATCGTCGGCCAGGTCGCCATGCCGCATGCCGGAGACGAGCTGCACCACTTCGGCTGGAATGCATGTTCCTCGTGCCTGTGCCCGAACGCGCCGCATCCGCATATGGAGCGACGCTATCTCGTCGTGCCGGGACTGCGCTCGTCGCGCATCTATATCCTCGACACCAAGCCCGATCCGCTCAAGCCCTTCCTGGCCAAGGTGATCGAACCCGAGACACTGGCCGAGCGCACCGGCTACAGCCGCCCGCATACCGTGCACTGCGGGCCAGGCGGCATTTACGTGACCGCACTCGGCAATGCCGAGGGCAAGGGCCCCGGCGGCATCGCCATGCTCGACGCGCAGAGCTTCGAGCCGCTCGGCCGGTGGGAGGTGGAGCGCGGCCCGCAGTACTTCGCCTATGACGGTTGGTGGCACCTGGGCTACGACACGCTGGTGACCAGCGAATGGGGCACGCCGGACATGGTCGAGGACGGCCTGGTGCCCGACATCCTGCTCGGCGCGCGCTATGGCCGCCGCCTACACTTCTGGGACTTAACGCGGCGCAGGCACCTGCAGGAGATCGACTTCGGCGACGAGCACCAGCTCGTGTTCGAGTTGCGCCCGGCGCATGACCCGACCAAAGCCTATGGCTTCGTCAACTGCGTGATCAGCCTGAAGGACCTGTCATCGTCGATCTGGACCTGGTATCGCGACAAGGACAAGTGGGCCGTGCGCAAGGTCATCGAGATCCCGGCCGAGGCCGCCGACCCCGACCAGTTGCCGCCCGTGCTAAAGGGCTTCAAGGCCGTGCCGCCGCTCGTGACCGACATCGACCTGTCGATGGACGACCGTTTCCTCTACGTGTCGTGCTGGGGCACGGGTGACCTGCTGCAATACGATGTCTCCGACCCGTTCGAACCGAAGCTCACGGGCAAGGTGCGCATCGGCGGCATCGTGTCGCGCGCTACGCATCCCGGTGCGAAGAACGGCGCGCTCAATGGCGGGCCGCAGATGGTCGAGATCAGCCGCGACGGCCGACGCGTCTACTTCACCAACTCGCTGTACGGCGCGGTGGATCCGCAGTTCTATCCCGAGGGCATCGACGGCTGGATGGTGAAGCTCGACGCCGGCCCGAATGGCGGCATCGAGTTCGACCCGAAGTTCTTCCTCGAATGGCCGAAAGGGCATCGCCCGCACCAGGTCCGGCTTCAGGGCGGCGACTGTTCGTCGGATTCGTACTGCTATCCGTAATGGACCCGTCCGCCACGCTGACGACTGCATCGGCGCAGTGGGCGTCATGGTGGCCGTGGCTGCTGATTGCTGCGCTGGGCCTGTTCCACGGCATCAACCCTGCCATGGGCTGGCTGTTCGCCGTGGCGCTGGGACTGCACCGCCACAAGCGCAGCGTGGTGATGCTGTCGCTGTTGCCGATCGCGCTCGGCCATGCGCTCGCGGTGGCGGTATTCGTGGCGGTGGCACTGTGGCTAGGCAGCGTGATCGACACGCGCGTGTTCGCACGCGCTGGTGGGCTTGTCCTGATCGGCTGGGCGGCATGGCATGTTTGGCGCGGCCACCGCGGTCGGCCGCGCGTGGGCATGCAAGCCGGCATGGCCGGGCTTGCATGCTGGTCGTTCCTGATGGCGGGCGTGCATGGCGCCGGACTCATGCTGGTGCCAGTGCTCATGCCGCTATGCGCGTCGCCACTGTCCGGCCAGATCAGCCGCGGCAGCGCCGTGGCACCGGCCGTGCTGGCACTGGGCCTGCATACCGGCGCGATGCTGGTGGCCATCTGCGCGGTGGCGCTGCTGGTCTATGACCGCATTGGTGTGGCATTCCTGCGCACGGGATGGATCAACCTGGACCTGGTGTGGAGCGCCGCGCTGGTCCTGTGTGGCGTGGCGTTGCTGCTGCGTTGAAGAAGCGGCTTGTCGACGCGGCCAGTCGTCAACGCATTTCGAAGATCACGTCGATGATACGTTGGCCATAGTGGATCGCTGCCTGCTCGGCTGCGGCACGCGTGTAGTAGTCCTGCTTGTCGACCTCGCGGTCGTACTGCATATCGTGACTCGGAACGTCCGCATATCCGACGCCCAGCAGATAACCCCATTTCGGTCCCGGTCCGGTCAGCTCCCTGGTGGCGTCCACCAGTTCAAAAGCCAACGCGTGGATGAACATGCCGCGATAGCTCTCGGTCACCCATCTCAGAGGTACGACCATCTTTTTCTCCACTTCAGCTTGTCGCAGAGCCGGATGCGTTTATGTCTCCAAAAAGAACCCGTGCCCGGACAGTGCGGGCACGGGGGTGCCGAACGAGCATGGATGACTGCTCGACGGTACGGGAGGATACGCACCGCCGGGAAACAATATATTGAAAATGAAACCACAACAACGCAAAAGGTGTACTTGAGAGCAGTTATGCTCCATATGCCACAATAAGGCGAGTGCCGATACGCGCCTGCCATAGCAGAGATCTCAAATAACTTATTGATTTGTTGAAGTATTTAGAACCATCCGCCCAGCGGGGTGCACGCCTCGATGTGGGAAAAATGATACTCATCGCAGTCTACGTAACAATTTGTTGCATTTCCATGACTGTACGGTTAGATATGCGTGCAGAAACCGTCACGAGCCCGCAGTGGCTTGGAGGCCGGTTGAGGTTTTCGTCCCGGTGGAAAAGCGCGGAGTCCGGACGCTCGAAGGGAGCCGGCGCGCAGTGGTTCAGGCCGCCGCCGCCTCGTGGCCGGCGGGCAGCTTGAGCAGCATTTCGATCGTCTCGGGCAACGCCAGCACGCCTTGGGGCTTGCGCAGCACGGTGACCGCAGCGGGCAGCCCACCGTGCGCGGCGATTTCCTCTTCCGTCAGGCCCGTCATGACGACGGTGCCGATCTCGCAGTAGTGGGGAACCCTGCCAAGTGCATGGATCAGCCGGAAGCCGTCCATCCCCGGCATCATCAGGTCGAGGACGATCAGGTCGGGATTGACCTTCCCGATCATGAGCAGCCCTTCAAATCCGTTTTGCGCCACTTCCAACCGCACGGCCGGCAGTCTTGTAGAAATTACACGCTGGCAGAGGTCCAGCATGTACGGGTCGTCATCGATCAGGATGATGGTGGGCGGCCGCGACGACGCTGCGCGTGCCTGATCCTGCTCCGTCGCAAGCGTTTCCACCGCCGTGCGCGGGATACGCCGATGGCCGCCATCGGTCTTCCATGCTGGCAGGCGCCCACTCTCCACCCATACCTGGATGGAGCGCAGCGACACACCTAGCCGGCGGGCCGCCTCGCGGGTGGAATAAAAGTCGGGTTCTTCAGCCATGGAGCCTGCTCAGGATCTTGCTCCGCAGGGCGCGTGAGCCACATGCCGCCACCGACCATAGATGATGAAGGCGGCGAGGATGGAAATGATACAACGCCCGACTCCCTTTTTTTCAATCTTGGCCCGCGCACGAACTCCAGACCCCGGCTCACGCGCGCCGGCCTCAACTTGCGAGATCGGATGGGGCAATGCAGTTCTGTGCTAGCATGCGCGAAAATGTCATTTATGCGTTAATTAAGTTTCACTTAAATCATATTAACGCCCGACGCTCGCGATCGCACACCGACGCCAAACGCCCGCTTCCTATGTCAACGTCCGAAGAGACGCATGTCCCGGCCCGCCTTGGCGATGACGTCACTGCCCCAACGCAGGCGGCAGACCACCGCGACCCATTGCTGGAACTGTCGCTGGACCTCATCTGCGAGGCCTCGGGCGACGGCTACTTCACGCGCGTCAATCCCGCCTTCACAAGCGTGCTGGGCTGGCGCGCCGACGAACTACTCGCGCGTCCGTTCCTCGATTTCGTCGCGCCCGAGGACCGGGCGCGTACGCAGGAACTCGTCCGGAGCCATGTCAAAGGGAATCCGATCGAAGATTTCCAGAACCGCTATCTCTGCAAGGACGGCGCAGTGCGCTGGCTGTCCTGGCGGGCGGTGCTGCGCGACGACGGAACGCTCTACGCCACCGCGCGCGATGTGACCCAGAGCCGCATCGCCCAGCTTGAAATCGAACGCGCCCGCCAGGAGGCTGAGGCAGCGTCGCGCGCCAAAAGCGCCTTCCTCGCGATGATTAGCCACGAGATCCGCACGCCGATGAACGGCGTCATCGGCATGATCGAAGTGCTCACGCGCACGACGCTCTCGGCCGATCAGCGCGAGATGGTGGCGACCGTGCGTGAATCGGCCGCCGCGCTGCTGAACATCATCGACGACATCCTCGATTTTTCGAAAATCGAAGCGGACAAGATGCGCATCGAATGCGTGCCGCTATCGATCGAACATACCGTCGAGACGCTGTGCGCGTCGCTGGTGCTGCTGGCCGAGCGCAATAACGTGGCGCTCTATCTCGACATCGATCCCGGGCTCCCTGCGCAAGTGCTTGGCGATGATCTGCGGCTACGGCAGGTGCTCTACAACCTGGTCGGCAACGCGATCAAGTTTTCCGGCGGGGCGCTGCCCGGCGGCCGCGTCTATCTGCGCATCGCGCCCGCCGGGGGCGACGTGGTCCGGTTCGAGATTGAAGACAACGGCATCGGCATGCCCCCCGATGCGATGGCGACGCTGTTCCAGCCATTCGTACAGGCCGAGACCACGACCACGCGGCGCTTCGGCGGCACGGGCCTGGGCCTGGCGATCTGCCGCCGGCTCACCGAACTGATGGGCGGTTCGATCGCGGCGGCGAGCCAGCCCGGCGCCGGGGCCACCTTCACCGTCTGCCTGCCGCTGCGCGCCGCCGAAGCGCCGCTGCCAAGGCCCACTCCGATCAGTGGCGTGCACTGCCTCCTCATCGGCATCGCCGAGCCGCAACGCACCACCGTCGCACGTTACCTGCGCCACGCAGGCGCTACGGTAACGGCGCAAGACGACGTGCCAGCACGCATCGCCGCGGCTGCCGATGGCACCGGGGCCGGGGTGCTGCTGCACGGCGACGACGCAAGTCCCGCCGCATTCTCCGCGCTTATCGCGCAGATGCCCACTGGCACCGGGCGTGTGCGCTTGCGTGCAGGCTACAGTCCAGCCCCGGCATCAGAGGCCGGCAATGCCGTTTCGATCGGCCGGCATGCATTGCGCCGGCGCACGCTGGAAGATGCCGTGGCGATGGCTGCGAAGCGCCTGCTGCCGGCGGCCGCGCCACTTGCCGAACCAGAGATTGCGCAGGCCAGTACCTCGGCATCGGTACAGGCCCATCGCCTGCTCGTCGCGGAAGACGACGAGATCAATCGCCGTGTGATCTCGCGCCAGCTCCAGTTGCTCGGCTACCGTGTCGACTTCGCCGCTGATGGCGCCGACGCGCTCGACCGGTGGCGCCGCGGCAGCTATGCGCTGCTGCTGACCGACCTGCATATGCCTCGGCTCGATGGCTATGCGCTGTGCGACCAGATCCGCGCCGAAGAAGCCCAGGCCGGCCGGACACGCATGCCCGTCATCGCGCTGACCGCTAACGCGATCAAAGGGGAAGCGTTGCAGGCGCGGGATATCGGCATGGATGACTACCTGGCCAAGCCACTGACGCTGTCCGCGCTGCAGCAGACCCTTGCGCACTGGCTGCCGTCGCCCTCGCCTTCGCTGGCGGGGCCGATGCCCACGGCCGGCCCGCATGCATTGCCCGTCTTCGATGCGGAAGCGCTCAGGGCCTTTGTCGGCGACGACGCCGCTGCGATTCGCGAACTGCTGGACGAATATGAACGTGCTGCCCAGACGATTGCCGCCAGCATCCGGCGCGATATCGCCGCACAGCGCGCGGACGGCGTCGCGCATGGCGTGCACCGTTTGAAGTCGTCGTCGCGCGCCGTGGGTGCGTTTGCGCTGGGGGAGGTCTGCCATCGCATGGAAACGGCGGCCCGGCAAGGCAATGTGGCCGCACTCGGTGCGCTCGGCGAGGAATTCGATGACGCCTTTGCACGGCTGAGTATGGCGATTCGCAGTTGATGAGCTTGCGTCCAGACGACGACATGCGCGTAACGCAGCCGAAGGCGTCCCGCCACTGATCTTATTGGAACGCTGTGCCCAACACCCCTACGCCATAAAATCAGACCACATTAAAAAAATGCGTCCCATCGCGTTCAAGCTGCGCGATCAGCCCGAACTCCCAGTCGAGGTACGCCTGCATCGCCGCAGCCGCGTTGTCGGTGCCTTCGTAAGGTCGGCGGTAGCGGTCCGTGCGCGGCACGGCCAGATGCGTCTCTCCGCTTTCGACCGGCAGACCCGCCGCGATCCACGCGAGCGTGCCGCCTTCCAGCACGCAGATCTCCGCCTGCGTGAGCGCACGCAGATCCGCGGCGGCAAAGCGCGCGAGCTGGCTGGTGCCGCAGGTCAGCACATAGCGCTGCGCCGCTGGAATGCGCTTCAGCGCATCAGCCAACTGCGCGCGTATGACGAACCACGCGCCCGGGATATGGCGCTTTACGTAGTTGGCGCTGGCCGTGACATCGAGCACGGCGGTCTGTCCATCCTGCGCCTGCAGCCACGATGCGAGCGTGGCCGGCGACACGGTCTCCACCGGCGCCGCGTCGGGCGCAGGCACGCGCGGAACGCCGGCTTCGCTGCGCAGCGCCGCATCGACTGGTTCGACCACGCGGACATCCCAGCCCATCTGCGCAAGCCAGGACGCACTCATGTCCGCACGCACGCCATCATCATCGGCCAGCACGATGCGCGCGCCGCGCACGGGCGCGCTGTGGTCGGTCTCCTGGACGAGCTGTCCGCCCGGCGCGTTGACGAAGCCGGGCAAGTGGCCATCGGCATATTCCTCGGGCGTGCGCACATCGAACCGGTAGACCGTGCGGCCCGGCGCTTCCAGCGACGCCAGCGCATCATAAGCAATGCTCTGAACACCCGCACGCGCGGCGATATCGCGCGCGCCTCGGCGTGCCTGCTCGCGGTTGGCCTCGGGGACTTCCAGGGGCGCGCGTCGGCTTGCTCCGTGGTCCAGTGTCTGCCCCGCCAGCGTCCAGCCGATGGTGCCGTTGCGCAGCGCTGCCACAGGGTTGGGAATGCCGGCGTTGATCAGTGATTGTGTGCCGATGATGCTGCGCGTGCGGCCCGCGCAATTCACGATGACCTGCGTCGCCGGGTTCGGCGCGAGCTCGCGTACGCGCAGCACCAGTTCGGCACCCGGCACGCTCGTGGCCGTGGGGATGCTCATGGTCTGGTATTCGTCGAACCGCCGGGCGTCCACCACGACCACGTCGGCACCGCGATCGATCAGAGCCTTGACCTCCGGCGCAGCCAGCGATGGCGTATGGCGCTTCGCTTCCACGACCTCGCCGAACGACTTGCTCGGCACGTTGACGTCGCGGAACACTTCGCCGCCGGCAGCAATCCATGCATCGAGTCCACCTTCGAGCAGGTTCACGTCGGTATAGCCAAGCCCGCGCAGCACGTTCGCCGCGCGCGGCGCGAGGTCGGTGCCCTCATGCTCGCCATAGACAACGATGCGCGTATCGCGGCGCGGGATGCGCGGCCACGCTTCGAGTTCGAGCTTGGACAGCGGGAAGTTAGCCGCCCACAGCGGATGCGACTGCGCAAACGGATCTTCCTCGCGCACGTCGATCAGTGCGATCTCCGTGCGGTCCAGCAGCGCCTGGCGCACGGCCTGGCTGGTAATCAGCGGAAACGGTTGTGCAGAAACGGTCATGATGCGGCGGAATCCTTCGAGCGGTCCCACGGATTGGGCAGGTAAGGGTTGGAATAGCCGGAAATGAACGGCTTGCGTTCGCCGGCTTCGGTATAGACGCTGCGGCGCACGCCGCCGATGTTGGCGCCGTACACGTGGATGCTGATCGAGACGCGGTCGTCGTAGGCGTTGTGCACGCGGTGGATATCGCCCACGGTTGGCGAAACGGCTTCCACGTGGCCCGGCTCCAGCCGCGTCGGCTCGCCATGCAGAACCGGCCGGCCCGATCCATCGAGCACGAATGGCTGCGAATACTCGGCGCCGCGCAGCATGCCGATCAGGCCCCACACCGTGTGGTCATGAATCGGCGTGCGCTGGCCCGGCCCCCACACGAAACTGACGATCGAAAAGCGCTCGGCCGAGTCGCAGTGCAGCAGCATCTGCTGGTAGTACTCGGGATGCGGCTGCGCGAACGCATCGGGCAGCCAGTCATCGCGTGCGACCAGCCGTGCCAGCAGCGCGCCGCCTTCGCGCAGGATGCGCGCCTCGCCGGGCTGCTCATCCAGCAGCGCCGACAGGCCCGTGATGAACTCGCGCAGCGGCGCCAGCGAAGCGCGGCCCGCGGTGGGGGACTCACTCATCCCGTGTCTCCTGATATGTCATTGTCCGAGCGCCACGCGCCCGGCCGCCACGAGGATCGAATCATTCTGCGGCGTATGGATGCGGCTGCACAGCACGTCACGGTAATGGCGTTCCAGCGGATTGTTGCGGCTCAGGCCGTGGTTGCCCGACAGCTGCAGCGCCAGCTCCACCGCGCGGATCGCATTGCCCGTCACCGTGAACTTTAACAGTCCGCTGTCGGTCGGTGTCGGCGGGGTGCCGGCGTCGGTGCGTGCGGCGGCATCGTCGAGCAGCGCCTGGTTGGCATGCAGCAGCGTCGCGATTTCGCCGATCGCTTCCTGCCGCGTGGCAGTGTCGCGAGCGGCGCGCCAAGGCTTCCGGGTGTCCGCTCCCGCACAAAGGCGAGGATCCAGTCGAAGCCCGCACGCGCCACGGCGTCATAAAGGCTGCCGAGCAGCACCACCATCCATGCCTGCTGGTCCGCATTGGCATCGACATCGGCCTGGCTGGCGCCAGCGGGCGCCCACGCCGAAGGCTCGCGGATGTCGACGGCGTTTTCGGGCGGAATCCACACATTGTCGAGCACCGTCTCATGGCTGCCCGACGCGCGCAGGCCCATGTGATTCCAGTTCTCCACGATGCGGATTCCCGCCGTGTCCCTCCCGGGCCGGGGCACGAGGAACACCCCGACGCGCGGCTGTGGCTCGTCGGTGCGTGCCCAGACCGACAGCCAGCGCAATGCCGGAATGCCGGTGCTGTACAGCTTGCGGCCGCTAAGCCGCCATCCGTTCGCCAGGCGCGTGGCAACGGTGCCCGGCAAGCCACCGCGGGCAGGCGAGCCAAGGTCTGGCTCCACTCGCAGCGAATTGATCAGTCCGCCATCTTCAACCGCGCTCGCGAATACCTGTTTGCGTACCGCTTCGGTCCAGTGCGTATCGGCTCGGCCGATCGCGCGATGCTGCAGATAGGTCATGGTCAGCACCAGCGCCGTCGCGGCATCGCCGCTGGCCACCGCATCGATGATGCGGCGCGCCTCTGCCAACCCCGCTCCGCCGCCACCGTGTGGGCGCGGCACTACCTGCGAGATCAAACCGTACTGGTGCAGCAGCGTGAAGTTCTCGTGAGGAAAGCTCGCCGCGGCGTCGTGCTGCGCGGCGGTTGCCGCAAGGCGAGGCGTCAACTGGGCGAGCACATCGCCGAGCAGCGCCTCGCTGCTCGGCAGCCGGCGCAGGGAAGACAGGGACATGGTGGATTCCTTGCAGGGTCGGTACGCGAGCCACGCACCGCTTGTGAATGCCATATAGCGTACCGCCGCCGCGCCGTTTCGATAACGACGCATCCTGCATATGGTCTGTCGTTTTTATTCGTTCGGCCGCGCGGCGTTTGGGCGTACGTTGTGGCCCTGCCCCTTTGTCGTCTCTTCCTTTGCACATCGCCTTGCGCCGTCCGCGCGAGCGCTACGTTGCACCCTTCCATCCAGGAGAAACTCGCATGAGCGTCGATATCATCGGCATGATCCAGAGCCAGAAGCAGTCCGAAATCCACCGCCCGACGGGCCCGGTGATCGATCGCGATTACGTGCGCGCATTCGCGCAGGCCCATGAGCAGGCCGGCTTCGACCGCATCCTGGTGCCGCACCATTCCACGGGCCCGTCGGCGACGCTGACGATTTCCTATGCGGCCACGGTCACCGAGCGCATCCACTTCATGCTGGCCCATCGCCCGGGCTTCACCGCACCGACGCTGGCCGCGCGCCAGATCGCCACGCTCGACCAGTTCAGCGGCGGCCGGCTCGGCGTGCATTTCATTTCTGGCGGCTCCGACCACGAACAGAAGCGCGATGGCGATTACCTGAACCACGACGAACGCTACGCGCGCACCGACGAGTACCTCGGCATCCTGCGCCGCATCTGGACCGCGGACAAACCGTTCGATCACGAAGGCAAGTACTACCGGTTCAGCAACGGCTTCTCCGAAGTCAAGCCGGCGCAGAAGCCGCATGTGCCGATCTATTTCGGCGGCGCATCCGAAGCGGCGCTAACGGTCGCGGGCAAGCATGCCGACGTGTATGCGCTGTGGGGAGAATCGCTCGACCAGGTGCGCGACCTGACCACACGCGTACGCGCCGAAGCCGCGAAGCATGGCCGCGAGGTGCGCTTCTCGGTGTCGTTCCGCCCGGTACTGGCCGAGACCGAGGAGAAGGCCTGGGCCCGCGCCGACAGCATCCTCGAACGCACCCGCGCGCTGCGCGTGCAGCAGGGCTATAGCCGCGGCGGCCCGCAACAGAGCGAAGGCGCGCGCCGCCTGCTTGCGGCGGCAGAACAGGGCGACCGCGTCGACCAGCGCCTGTGGACCGCGATTGCTCGCGAGACCGGCGGACGCTCGAACTCCACCGGCCTCGTCGGTACACCTGAGCAAGTGGCCCAAGCGCTGCTGGAGTACTACGACCTCGGTGTCACGACTTTCCTGATCCGCGGCTTCGACCCGCTGGAAGACGTCGTCGACTATGGCCGCGAACTGATTCCGCGTGTGCGCGAACTGGTCGCGCAGCGCGATGCGCAGCAGCAGCGGAATCGCAAAGCCGCCTGAGCGCAAGCTGTCGTCACTGAACTGCCGGACTGACCCAACCAAAACGACACAACAAAAGCGGGGAGCCGAATCCATGAGCCATAGCCATACATTGTCCGAACCCGCCGGCGGCGCTCGCGCGCGGCGCTGCCACGCCGGAGTCGCGCACCGCATGGCGGCCGTGGCCGACCGGTATCGCTGCCGCCATCGCATGGACCGCGTTCGGCGCCATCACTTGGCGCTGGCCGAACAAGGTCGCGGGCTTCTCCGACTGGGCCTACACCGAGGAACTCAGCATCGCCGCGCTGGCCGCCGCTGCGCTGCTGGCGCTGATCGAGGTCTACGTCGACGACTGGCCCCGGCTCGGCGACAGCACGCTCAACACGCTAAAGCTGCTTGGCCTCGGCGTGGCCTATGGCGGCGTCGCGGGCTTCCTGATCGGCGTGTCGATCGGCTGGTCGCGCCGCATCGGCTACTGGGTGCATCCCGTGCTGCGCGTGCGCATCGTCCCCACACCTCACCGGCGTATCCGGCAACACCACAATCGCTGCCGGCGCTTGACCCACGGTTCCAGACGTTGTTGCTGACGCGCGATGGCTCAGCTGGATATGCTTCTTGCTTCGCTTTCAGATCAGATGCGCCACACTTATCGCTCCAGCACCGCTTCGGCGCGAGCTTGCGGACCGGCGAACATCGTTTGCCTGCGCCACTCAGACGCACTACACCCAAACGTCACGCGAAACCAGTGACTGAAGCAGCTTTGCGCCGAGAATCCGAGCAAGGCTGAAACCTCGCCCACTGGCAGGTCACTTTCCCGAAGATGGCGTATCACCAACTCCGCCCGCACCTCATTGAGCAACTCTGAAAACGTCACCCCTTCCGCATTGAGATACCGGTAAAGCGTGCGACGGTCGACACGCAGATGGTGCGCCAGTTGCTGCGCAGTACAGCGCCCACCCGGCAGCAAAGCCAGGATCAACTCCCGGCACGATTCACGAATGCCTTCACTACGCTGCCGAAGCGCCGTCTCAAGGTAGTCGCGCGCAAAGCGTGCCGCGCCCGCATTCTCCGTCGTTCGTGGCATCTGCAAGTCCGCCGCCGCGCAGACCAGCCCATTGAACGACTGGTTGAACATCGGCTTGCAACCGAAGAAGACACGGTGCGCCGATACATCGAGCGGCGCGCGATGCGTGAAGCACACCTCGACGGGCCGCCACCGCGGACCGATCAGTTCGCGCAGGATGCGAAACTTCACACCCACGGCGAGCTCCATGGCCTGCCGCGTGGCAAGCCCTGGACTCGGCACGAGTTCCTCGCGGACGATCACGGTGTTGCCGCTGTCCTCGATACGCGTGATCAGCGACGCGCTGAGCAGCTTGAGATAGCGGCACAGCGTCTCGAGCGCCAGCCGCGGCGTGGGTTCTTCCTTCAGCACCAGGCTGATCGGCCCGAGGTTCGAGAACGAGCGCTGGGCCGCGAGCCGCAGCGCGAAATCTTCCACGCCGGTGGCAGCTGCCGTGACTTCGAGCAGTTCGCGAACGGCATGGCTCGGGATCAGCCGTTCCGGGTCTTCCAGCAGCCGCGCCGACAATCCGACTCCGCGCAGGAACGCGTAGGGGTCCAGCCCGAGCGACTCCACCAGTTCGATGTAACCGTTCAGGCTGGCGCTGCGGATCAGCTTGCCGACGCTGGCCGTCTGCACGATCACTCCGGCTTAAAGTCGATCGAGCGCAGCAGCTTGCCCTGGCGTTCGTACGACTCCCGCACGTCCCTGGCCAGCTCCTCCGTGGTAGCCGCCGAACCGACCTCCATGCCAAGGTCCTCGACCTTCTTTCTGACATCCGGCGATTGCATCGCCTTGAGCAGCGCCTCGCGCACCTTCGTGACGACTGCCGGCGGTACGCCCGGCGCGGACCAAAGGCCCATCCAGCTCACTTCCTTGAGATCGGGGTATCCGAGCTCGGTGAACGTCGGGACATCAGGCAGTGCGGCGATGCGCTTCGGGTAGGCAATGGCGAACGCCTTCAACTGCCCGGATTTGATGAACGGCAGCGATGTGGCCGGGCCGTCGAACATCAGCGGCACATGGCCGCCCATGACGTCCTGCAGCGCGGGTGGCGACCCCTTGTAGCTCACCGCGCCGGTCGTCAGTCCCGCCAGGCGGTTGAACTGCACGCCGATGGTCTGCCCGCGCAGGCCGGCGCCGTAGTTCGCGTAGTCGATCTTGCCCGGGTTCGCCTTGATATAGGCGATGAGTTCAGTGAGGTTCTTCGCCGGCAGGCCGGGCTTGCCGACCAGCACCAGACCTTGACGGGTCAGCTGCGCGATCGGGACCAGGTCCTTGAAGGGATCGAACGACACCTTCATGACGTGCGGCACTTCCGCGGCAATGCCCTTCTGGATCAGCAGGAAGGTGTACCCGTCGCGCGGCGCGGACAGCAGGCCGTGTACGCCGATGGTTCCCGCTGCGCCAGCCTTGTAATCGACGATCACGGGCTGTCCGAGCGGACGCTGCAATTCATGCGCGAAGAGGCGCGCCACAATGTCGGCCGTGCCGCCGGGGGGCGCCCCGACGAGGATCCGTACGGGCTTGGTTGGCCAGTCCGCAGCCCTGGCCGGCTGTGCGGCAGGCATAAGGCAGACGGTGGCAGTCATCAACGCCAGCGTGTGGCGCGCAATCCTGGAGAACGGCTTCATGGCAATTCCTTGGGGGTCTCTTGTTCCTCCGCCCGGCATCTCCGATGCCGTCGGCGTGGCGCTGAAATGGCCTTCCAGCGCATTCTGTGGGGTCGCCCCCGCCCCCGCTTTGCATCGCGCGACAGATTTGTGCCGATGGTGACAAGCCTGTCCGGCAGCAGCGCCCACGGCGAGCCCGTCCCAAAAAAGCAAACGATTGTCCCGGATAAGCAAGTCCGGGCGGGCCGACGAACCCGATACTCGACGCACCGGATCGAAGCCGGGAACAGGAGACACGCGCTTCTCGCCATGCGAGGGGGCAACTCCTGGCAACGACAGCAGCCCTTCCCCCCTGGAGACCACCATGAACTTTCTCGACGGCCATCTTTTCCCGGAAAACCAGCAACCGCTGATCATCACCGCCGCACCGTATGCGCCGGGCTGGCTGCCGTCCGACTTTCCCGAGGACATCCCGGTCACGATGGAGGAACAGATCCAGAAGGCCGTAGATTGCTACAACGCGGGCGCCACGGTGCTGCACCTGCATGTGCGCGAACTCGACGGCAAGGGCAGCAAGCGCCTGTCAAAGTTCAACGAACTGGTCGCCGGCGTGCGCAAGGCCGTGCCGGAGATGATCATCCAGGTAGGCGGCTCGATCTCGTTCGCACCGGAGAACGAGGGCCAGGCCGCCAAGTGGCTGTCCGACGACACGCGTCACATGCTGGCCGACCTGGAGCCCACTCCGGATCAGGTGACGGTCACGGTCAACACCTCGCAGATGAACGTGACCGACCATGCCGAGGATGCCGACTTCCGGGGCACCTCGCGCGAGAACCCGGCCATCTTCAACGCCTACAAGGAAATGACCGTGCCCGCGCAACCCGGGTGGGTCGAGGAACACGTCCGCCGCCTGACGGCCAAGGGCATTCAGAGCGCGTTTCAGTGCTACAACACGAACAGCTTCGAGTCAGTGGAGCGCCTGATGCGCCGAGGCTTTTACAAGGGTCCGCTGGTGATGAACTGGGTCGCCATCGGCGGCGGCATGGACACCCCGAACGTCTACAGCCTCGGCAATTTCATGCGCGGCGTGCCCGACGGCGCGGTGGTGACCGTGGAGAGCAATGTGCGCAATGTGCTGCCGGTCAACATGATGGGCATTGCCATGGGCTTGCACGTGCGTTGCGGTACCGAGGACGTGCTGTGGAACCAGAAGCGCACGGCGAAGATGAGCACCGTGAAGCAGATCGAGCAGCTTGTGCGCATCTCCCACGAGTTCGGCCGCGAGATTGCCACGGCCAAAGAGGCGCGCGAGATCAGCAAGATCGGGGTGTTCTACGATACCGTGGAAGAGTCGCTGCAGGCCAACGGCTTTGCGCCGAACCGCAACGGCGGTACGCAGGGCTACTTGCGCAAGACGCGCTAAGCCCATCGTGCGTGATGGCTAGGTGTTTACGATAGCTCGGGCGCACGCAAGGTTGACACGCCACGGGCGCCTGAATACCTTGAGTGACGGCATCGCGGCGTCGCAACGGCGCGCCGCAAGCCACGGATTCGTCCCCTGAGCCATCACATGAGCACCCTGATTCGCAGCGCCCTACTTGTCAAGTTCTCCGAGATCGCACGCACGCTCAGCGTCGACCCGGAGCGCATGATCCGTCATGTCGGGGCGGACCGCTCATGCATCGTTTCACCGGACCTCCATGTCCCCGAGCCGTGGCTGGCGAATGTGCTCGATGCCTCCGAGCAGGCGTCCAGCGGCGCGGCGGTCGGATTGCTGATGGCCGAGTCGTGGCGCCTGTCCGATTTCGGCCCGATCAGCCTGCTGCTGCAGCACCAGCCGACTTTGCGCCACGCGCTCGGCCAGCTCGAGACGTACCGCCACCTGCTGAGCGAGTCCGTGCTCGTCCATGTCGAGGAAACCGATGCTGTCGCCATCGTCCGGCTGCAGTTGATCACCGACCGCCCGACCCCCGGGCGCCAGCCGGTCGAGCTTTCGATCGGCGCGATGCTTTGCCTGATGAAATCGATGCTCGGCGGAAAGTGGAAGCCGCGCAGCGTGCATTTCACGCATGGCGCGCCCGCGAACCTGCACGTGCATCGCCGGCTGTTCGGCACGAATGTGGAGTTCGGCAGCGACTTCGATGGCATCGTGCTGGACCGGCAGGATCTCGATCGTCCCAATCCGCTTGGCGATGTGAATCTCGCCCGCTACGCCAGGGAATTTCTCGACCAGCACCCGCGCGGGCGCAGGATTTCCACGGCGTCCAACGTACGCCGTTCGGTCCATATGCTGCTGCCGCGCGGACAAGGCAGCATCGAGCAGGTCGGCCAGCAGCTCGGCATGAGCGCGCGGACCCTGCAACGCCGGCTCGGACAAGAAGGGCAAGAGTTCTCTTCGCTCGTAAACGAGGTCCGGCGCGGGCTGGCAAGCCGCTACCTCGCGGATCTCCGCTATCCCGTCTCCCAGGTGGCGATGCTGGTTGGCTTCGCGGAAGTCAGCACCTTTTCGCGCTGGTTCAGCTCGCAATTCGGCATGCCGCCGACACGCTGGCGCACCGGCGCGGAACACTGATCGCGCCACCCGTCCCGCTACATCCCTTGTTTGCGCCGTCGGCCTGACGGCGTCCCTGCTCCCGCTTTGCTTTCCGGCGCCCGCGTGCGCCAGCGCTTCGTACGCAAGGTCCTCACGCCTGACGCGATAGGCCAAGTTGTGGCGCCACGCGTCAAGCGTTGAATGCCTGCTCTGGCGACAATCCAGCCAACACCCTGCCATGCAGGGGAAAGCAAAGGAGAAGGCATGAAAGCGGCACAAGTCATAGCCGGCGCCGACGGTGGTCGGCTTGAGGTGCGGGATATCCCCATTCCCCAGCCCGGCGCCAACGAGGTCCTGGTCCGCGTTCGCGCGTCCGGCCTCAACTACGGCGAGATCAAATACATGCGCGAGCATCGGAACGGCGACCCGATGACCGCAGGGGTCGAGTTCGCGGGTGAGGTCGTGCGCGTGGGCGAACAGGTGAGCCAATGGCGTGAAGGCGACCGCGTCATGGGCCACGGCCGCGGCTGCCATGCGCAGTATGTGGTCGCAGCCCCGCTGGCGCTGATGGCCGTGCCCGACGATGTGTCCTGGGTCGAGGCCGCCGCGTTTCCCAATGTCTTCATCACCGCCCACGATGCACTGGTCAGCAACGGCGAACTGAAGGCCGGCGAATCGGTGTTCATCAACGGCGCCTCAGGCGGCGTGGGCATGGCCGCGATCATGATCGCGGCGACGATGCGCGCGCGGCCCGTGATCGCATCGTCGCGATCCGCCGCAAAGCTCGAACGCCTGGCGGACTTCGGCATCAATGTCGGGGTCAATGCGTCCACCGATTCCCAGGTGGACGCCATCATGGCAGCCACCGACCGACGCGGCGTGGACATCATCATCGATACGGTCGGCGGCACGGTCTTCGAGGACCATGTCAGGAGCCTTGCGGTGAAAGGGCGGCTCGTCAACCTTGCCCGCCTGGGCGGCGCGAGCACCGCGCAACTCGACCTGAACCTGCTGTGGCACAACCGCCTGAAGCTGATCGGCGCAACCTTCCGCACGCGCACCGAGCAGGAACGCCTCGATTGCATCCAGGCCTGCGCACGCGACCTGCTGCCGTTCTTCCGCGGAGGCAGGCTGCGCCTGCCGATCGACAAGACCTTCCCGATGGCTTCGATTGGAGAAGCCTACGCCTACATCGCGAGCAGCCAGCACATGGGCAAGATCGTGCTCACGGCTGACTGACCCTGACCGACTGCTGACATCCAGACCTTCAAGGAGTAGCCACCATGCAAGTCAATCCACTTACCTGTTCGATCGGCGCCGAGCTGACCGGCGTGCAGCTTGGCAATGTCGCGCGCGACGATTCGCTGCATGCGGAGATCAAAGCGCTGCTGCTCAAGCACCGCGTACTGTTCTTCCGCGACCAGGAGATGACGCGCGACGACCACGTCGCGTTCGCGAAGCGCTTCGGCGACCTGGAAGACCACCCCGTCGCCAATACGGTTCCTGGCTATCCGGGTCTCATCGAGATCGTCAAGAGCGAGAAGCGGGACCATTTCGAGAACACCTACCACAGCGATGCCTCGTGGCGCGCGAATCCTCCCAGGGGTGCGGTGCTGCGCTGCATCTCCTGCCCGGAGGTTGGCGGGGACACGATCTGGGTGAATATGGTCGACGCCTACAAGAACCTGCCCGAAGAGATCAAGCAGAAGATCGAAGGGCTGCGCGCCAAGCATGGCATCGAGCATTCGTTTGGCGCGATCATGTCGACCGAGGAGCGCGAGGAACTGGTGCGCAAGCACCCGCTGGTCGATCATCCCGTGGTCCGGACGCATCCGGACACCGGCGAGAAGATCTTGTACGTGACGCCGTTCTCCACGCACTTCATCAACTACCACACGCCCGAGAACGTGCGCTTCGGACAGGACAAGACGCCCGGCGCGAGCCTGCTGCTGAACTACCTGCTGAGCCAGGCCGCGATTCCGGAGTACCAGGTGCGTTTCCGCTGGCGGCCGAACAGCGTGGCGATCTGGGACAACATGGCCACGCAGCATTATGCGGTCAGCGACTATTGGCCGGCCCCGCGCAGGATGGAGCGCGCCACCATCATGGGGGATCGGCCGTTCTGACTGCGGAACAGTTGGTGGGTTGCTCCCCTCTCGCGCGAATTGGGAGAGGGGAGCCCTGGTGTCAGCGCCTGACCGGCTCCAGTCCCACCGGCTTCACATCCGCGATGATCGTGCGGTTGCCCAGCCCCAGCACCACCTGCAGCGCGAACGACACGGCACCGACGATAAACACCACGTCGCCGAAGGTGCGCACCCAGCGCAGGGTCTGCAGGATCGGCTGCTGCATGAAGGCCTCGCTGCGCGAGTACCAGGTGCCATACTCTACGCTCGCCAGGAACTGGATGATGCCGATCGGCAGCAGGCTGGTGCTGATCATCAGCACGAGGCCCGCGTTCAATCCCCAGAACGCCGTCTTCATCAATGCAGGGCTCAGGCGGTAGGCCGGGCGCACATAGCGCAGCACCAGCAGCGTGAAACCCAGCGCGAGGAAGCCATACACGCCGAACAGCGCGGCGTGGGCGTGCACCGGCGTGGTGTTCTGGCCCTGGATGTAGTACAGCGAGATCGGCGGGTTGATCATGAAGCCGAATACGCCGGCACCGAGCATATTCCAGAACGCCACGGCGACGAAGCACATCAGCGGCCACTTCAGGTCGGCCATCCATGGCGCACGGTCCTTCAGGCGCCAGTTGTCCCATGCCTCGTGGCCGAGCACGATCAGCGGCACCACTTCGAGCGCGCTGAATGCCGCGCCGACTGCCATCACCGGCGTGGTCGTGCCAGCAAAGTACAGGTGGTGGAACGTGCCCGGAATGCCGCCCAGCATGAACAGCGACGCGGAGGCGAGGCTTGCCGCCGTCGCCATCGGGCGCGATACCAGACCAAGCGTGCAGAACACGAAAGCCAGCGCCGTGGTTGCGAACACTTCAAAGAAGCCCTCCACCCAAAGGTGAACGACCCACCAGCGCCAGTACTCCATCACCGTCAGGCTGGTACGCTCGCCGTAAGCCAGACCCGCGCCGTAGAACAAGCCGATCGCCACGACCGACGAGGTCAGCAACGCAAGCAGGTTCTTATCGCTGCCGCGCGCGCGCAGCGCCGGCCAGATGCCGCGCATCATCAGCACAAGCCAGATCAGGATGCCTGCGAACTTGCCGATCTGCCACAGGCGGCCAAGGTCCACATACTCATAACCTTGATGGCCCAGCCAGAAGTTCAGGTTTGCCGGCAGGATCTGCGCGATTGCCAGGTAGTTGCCCGTGAACGAGCCGACCACGACAACGACGAGCGCCCAGAACAGGACGTCGACGCCCAGGCGCTGGAACTTCGGGTCCTTGCCGCCGTTGATCAGCGGCGCGAGGAACAGCCCCGCGGCCAGGAAGCCCGTGGCGATCCAGAACAGCGCGCTCTGGATGTGCCAGGTGCGCACCAGCGAGTAGGGGAACCACTGCGAGACATCGAGCCCGTAGAACTTCTGGCCTTCCACCGTGTAGTGCGCGGTGAAGCCGCCCAGGAATACCTGGAACACGAACAGTGCGACGACGAGGAACAGGTACTTGCCGAGCGCGCGTTGGGACGGCGTGAGCGCCACGGCCAGCAGCGGATCGCGCGTCGGCGCGTGCGGCAGGTTCTCTTCCTGCCCGCGCAGGAACGCCCAGGCCCACACCAGCAGGCCAACGCCAGCCAGCAACACCACCACGCTGACCACGGACCACACCACGTTCTCGCTGGTCGGCTGGTTGCCGATCAGCGGCTCATGCGGCCAGTTGTTGGTGTAGGTCGCTTCGTGCCCGGGACGCGCGGTGGAAGCGGCCCATGCCGTCCAGAAGAAGAAGTGCGTAAGCTGCGCGCGGCGTTCGGCGCTCGGCAGCGTGTTCTCCTTCATCGCGAAGTGCTCGCGGCTCGTGTGCAGATCAGGCGAGTCGGAGAACAGGCGGTCATAGTAGTCAGCTGTCTGCGCGATGGCCTGCGCGCGCAGCGGCGAGACCGTCAGCACACCGGTCTGCGCATCGGTTTGGTTGCCGCGGTACTCGGTGCGCAACTGCTCGCGCAAGCCGGCTTGCGCGGGTCCGTCAAGCTTGGCGTATGGACGGCCATACTGCTGCTGCGCCGCCAGGTCCAGCCACGCGGTCAGTTCGCGATGCAGCCAGTCGGCGGTCCAGTCCGGCGCCTGGTAGGCGCCGTGGCCCCAGATGGAGCCGAGCTGCATGCCGCCTACCGATTGCCAGGCGGTCTGGCCGTCGAGGATGTCGTCGCCGGTGAACAGCGTGCGGCCGTCGCTGGCTACTACCTTCGCCGGTATCGGCGGTGCTTGCCGGTAGACCTCGACCCCGTAATAGCCGAGCAGGGAGAACGTGACCGCCAGCACGGCGATCAGCAGGAACCAGAGTCTGCGATAGGGACCCATGATGAGGCTCGCTTGTTGGTTAGTTTCCTTGGGGATGTGTCCGGAGGACTCAGTCGTTCGCTGCGACCACTGCGGCCGGCTCGAACAGGATGTTGTTTTCCAGATGGATGTGTTCCATCAGGTCTTCACGCAGCGTGCGCAGGCCCAGGTACAGCGCGCGCCAGGTATTGCATGCAGCGCGCGGCAGCGTGATGTCGTTGGTCAGTGCGGCCAGCCGCTGCAGCGCTTCGCCGTGGTCGTCATGCTCCATGCGCATGACCGTGATCGGCGCCGTGGCGGCCGCCTGCAGCCCGCGCGCGAGCATCGGGAACAGGATCTGTTCTTCCTTCTGCATATGCGCTTCCAGTTCGCTGCGCATCGCCACCAGATGGTCGGCCAGCCCGACCGGACAATCCGGCCGGTCGCCATGCACGTGCTCCACGCGGCGGGCGAGGCGGATCAGTTCCGGAAGCTGTTCGCGATGACGCTCGTGGAAACGCGTGAGGATGTGGGCAATCAGTGAGGCCGGCGGCACCGCACCCCAATCGGTCTGCACGGGCTCGCTGTCGCGCTGCAGGGTCTGCAAACGCGATTCGATGGCATCGGCGTCGAGTCCCTTGGCAACCGCGGCATCGCGCAGCGTCTGCTTGCCGCCGCAGCAGAAGTCGAGGTCATAGCCGTGGAAGATGCCGGTGGCACCAGGAATCCGGCGGGCCAGTTGGCCCAGAGGCTGGTCTTGCAAGCGCATCATGTGCTCCTTGTCGAATGTGTCGGAGATCACTACGCGAGTACCGTGCCAGTTTTTATCTGAATAGAATCATTGAGTTATATTTCTAACGGTATAATTCACCCACATATAATCGAGGTGTAATTTACCCGTTAAGGTATTTATGACCCTACTCCACCGTGGTGTCTACCCGGAGCTACTTGCCGACCTGGGAGCCGACCTGCCGCACGCGGTTCGCCTGCAGCGGCTGGTGAGCGCGCTGCGCGCCTGTTTCGGCTGTGGCGCTGTGGCGCTGCTGCGCCTGGAAGAAGAACACTTGCGGCCCGTGGCCGTAGACGGGCTCGTACGAGACGCCCTCGGGCGTAGGTTTTCGGTGGGACTGCACCCGCGACTTGGCGCCATCCTCGCGCGGCGTGGGGTCACGTGCTTTCACCATGACAGCGTGTTGCCCGACCCCTACGACGGCCTCATCGACGAACATGTGGGAGAGCCCCTGCCGGTGCATGACTGCATGGGCATCCGCCTCGAACTCGACGGCCGCGCCTGGGGCGTGCTCACGCTGGACGCGCTGCAGGTCGGCACCTTCGACGAGGCCGCACAGGCGGAGCTGGACGGACTGACGCTGTTGGTCGAGGCCGCCATCCGCACCACGCAACTCGAGGCGGACATCCGCGCGCTGCAGCTCTCTCGCGGCAAGACGCCTGATAACGAGCTGCCGCCGGACGAGGGCGAGATCATCGGCCAGAGCGAGGCCATCACCGGGCTGCTGCATGAACTGGACGTGGTGGCCGATTCGGAACTGCCGGTGCTGCTGCTTGGTGAAACCGGCGTCGGCAAGGAGTTGTTCGCACACAGGCTGCATCGCCTGTCGCGCCGGCGCGACCGCCCGCTGGTCCACGTGAACTGCGCCGCGCTGCCGGAGTCCCTCGCCGAGAGCGAGCTGTTCGGCCATGTCAAAGGCGCGTTCTCGGGCGCCACCGGCGAGCGTCCGGGCCGCTTCGAAGCCGCTGACGGCGGCACACTGTTCCTTGATGAAGTTGGCGAACTGCCGCTGGCTATCCAGGCCAAGCTGCTGCGCACGCTGCAGAACGGGGAGATCCAGCGCCTGGGCTCCGACAAGCCACGCCGCGTCGATGTGCGCGTGATCGCGGCGACCAACCGCAACCTGCGCGAGCATGTACGGGACGGCTCGTTCCGCGCTGACCTGTATCACCGGCTGTCGGTCTATCCGATCCCCATTCCGCCGCTGCGCGAACGCGACAACGACGTGCTGCTGCTGGCCGGCCGCTTTCTCGAACTGAACCGCGCGCGCCTCGGCATGCGCAGCCTGCGCCTGTCACGGAGCGCGCAGGATGCGCTGCGCCGCTACCGCTGGCCCGGCAATGTGCGCGAGCTGGAGCATGTGGTGAGCCGTGCGGCGCTGCGGTCCGTGAGCCGTGGGGCCAACCGGAATGACATCGTGACACTGGAGGCGGATCTGCTGGACCTGGATAGTCTGGCTTCGCCATCGGAGGGACCTGTGGCACCCGTGGCGAGCGCGCCGTCAGCAGTGCATTCGCGAGCCACGCTAGCCGCGGGCGTCACCTTGCGCGATGCCGTAGAGCAGACCCAACGGGATTGCATCGAGCACGCGTTGCGGCTTCACGGGCGGAATTGGGCAAAGGCCGCGCGGGAACTTGGGATCGATGCCAGCAATTTGCATAAGCTGGCAAAGAGGCTGGGGTGTAAGTAAGGGGGTCAGGGTGCCGCTCCCATCAACGCTCGCCTCCACCTGCAAACCCCGCTGCCAACTTCCCGGCGATCGCCCCGAGCCACGCTGGCCGAGGCGCCGCATCCAGCCAATACTTCACCTCCAGCCCCAACGCCGTATCCCCGCCAATCACCAGCCTGCGCTGGAAGAAGAGCGTATCGGTGTCACACTGCCCCGCGAGCAGCCGCAGGTAATCCGGCACGCACGCGCGCAGCGTCAGTTCCGGCACGCCGCTATCTGCGCTGGCCAGGCGAAAGCGTCCCTGCTCGCATCGGAACGGCACGTCAAGTTTGAGGTCCGTCACCGTCAGCAAGAAGGTATGCCCGTCGAGCGCCGCAGGCGGCTCCAGCCATCTGGCACGGCGAGCCAGTTCCAGCGCCGACACCAGCGGCAACGCCCGCGCTCGGCCCGGCAAGCGGCGATGCACGCGGGCCAGCAGCGATTGCAGTGCACTCATGGTCGCGCCTCCCACGCAATGCCGGGGCGCCCGTGCCAGTAGCCGTTGCTCGGCTCGGCGCCGGCAGGCAGCACGCCGCTGGGCGCGGGCGGGCGTGTGCCCGAACGGATTGCCGCAAGCGCAGCCACCGCGTCCAGCGTGCCGGTCGATTGCGGGCTGACGCGCAGCATATCGATACCCACATGTGCCATGGTCAACGCCTGCGCGCACAGATCCAGGCACGTGGCAGACTGCGTCTGGATGCCGTTGAGCGTGAAGAACGCCTGGCCTTCGCCCGTGGCGGCAACGAGACCATCCGGATAGTCGAGACAGCGGAATTCGCACGCGTCCTTGCGCAAGCGATGGTGGCGTGCGGTGAAGCAGCGCGCCGAAAACGCGAGCGGCATGCGGCCCCAGGCGAGCACTTCCAGCGCCACGCCGGCGCAGCGCCCGGCCGATAGTGCAGCCAGCGTGGCGCCGTCCATCTCCACCGGCATCACGCAGCCGCTGGCGCCGAGACTGGCCAGCCACGCCAGCGTATCGGCGTGATAGACGTTGAGATGCGGCCCGCCGACGAACGGACGGCCGCCCATGCAGCGAACGGCACCAATGTCATTGGCCTCTACGAGGAATTCGTCCTGCTCGCAGACACGGCGCATGCAGGCGATATCGGAATCGGACTCGACGAGCACCGGCGTGGACAGGACCACCTCCTTGCCGGCGTCGCGCAGCATCTGCGCGATCTCGATCCAGTGAGCATGGCGCAGTTCGTGGCGGCGCGTGCAGACGGTCTCGCCCAGGTAGACGCGATCGACGGACGATTCCGCGACGTCGGCATAGAACTGCATCACCGTCGCGCGCGGCCAGTAGTACAGCAGAGGGCCCAGCGCAATGCCGAAGCTAGCCGTGCCCGGGGTGGAGGTATTCCGCATCAATGGCTCCGTGATTGGAAGGTTGCCGCGCTCATCGCCACGGCCTGTCATAGGCGCCCTGCGTGACCTGGTCGCCTTCGGCATGGCGGCCCAGCGTGCCTTGCCATTCCTGGCGCGGCGTGAAACGCGCGGGCTCGGCACAGGCCGCGTCGATGGCGGCGCGCAGCACGCCGACCACGTCCGCCACATAGCGCGGGCTGCGCTGGCGGCCTTCGATCTTGATGGCAGCGATGCCGATGTCGATCAGCGCTGGCAACAAAGAGAGTGCGTTGAGGCTCGTGGGCTCTTCCAGCACGTAGCCGCGCTCGCCCTGCACCTCGAAGCGTCCCTTGCACAGCGTGGGATAGCCGGCGGGCTCGCCGGGCGCATAACTGTCGATCAGGATGCCCGACAGGCGCGCATGCATGGTGCCGTCCTGCTCGGTCCAGCGCACCGCATGCGCGGGCGAGCACACGCCCTTGTTGTTGGGCGAGTCACCGGTCGCATATGAGGACAGCAGGCAGCGGCCCTCGGCCATCACGCACAGGCTGCCGAAACCGAAGACTTCGAGTTCCACGCTGGTCTGCCGCGCGAGCTTGCCGATCTGCGCGAGCGACAGCACGCGCGGCAGCACCACGCGCTTGACGTTGAAGCGCTCGCGCATCAGTTCGATCGCGTCGGCATGCGTGGCCGAGCCCTGCACCGACAGGTGCAGCCGCAATTGGGGGTGACGCTCGGACGCATAGGCCATGAGTCCCGCATCGGCCATGATGACCGCGTCGGCGCCCAGATCCGCGGCAGCATCGACCGCGCGGTGCCACTTCGCCACTTCGCCCGTCTGCGGGAACGTGTTGATCGCGAACAGCACCTCGGCATCGCGTGCATGGGCTTCGGCCACGCCGGTGCGGATGTCGGCCTCGGTGAAGTTGAGGCCGCCGAAGTTGCGCGCGTTAGTGGCATCTCGCAAGCCGAGGTACACGGCATCGGCGCCGTGTTCGAGCGCCGCGCGCAGCGCGGTCAGCGAGCCCGCCGGCGCCACCAGTTGCGGGTGGCGCGCCCGCACGGAAGAGGAAATTGTCATGTCACAGGCGCCGCGAGCGCGGCGCGGGAATTCGGCCAGCGCAGATGCTAGCCAGCCACTTGGCGAGCGGACTTGACCGCGCTCAAACCGCGCCATGACGACGTGCGTCATAGACCAGTCGGCCTACGCCATTGGTGCAGTGCCTTCACGCCATTGACCTGCGGCAAACGCCGGGACTGCCCGCTGTGCCACGCTTGGCCGTTCGTGCGCGGTCCGATACCGCGGGCCGCGCGCAGTTCCCAGATAGTGAGACCATCATGACAGAACACTGGCTGAAGCTGGCCGGGCGCCGGCTGCTGCCGATCGTCCAGGGCGGCATGGGCATCGGCATCTCGGCACACCGCCTGGCGGGCACCGTGGCCGCGCACAACGGCGTGGGCACCATTGCCAGCATCGACCTGCGCCACCACCATCCCGACCTGATGGCGCAGACAGGCGGCACGCGCGACAAGGCGCGCATCGAGGCCGCCAACCTCGTGGCGCTGGACCGCGAGATCCGCAGCGCGCGCGACCTCTCCGGCGGGCGCGGCCTCGTTGCCGTCAATGTGATGAAAGCCGTCGGTTCGCACGCGCAACTGGTGCGCCAGGCGTGCGAAAGCGGCGCCGATGCCATCGTCATGGGCGCCGGCCTGCCGCTTGACCTGCCGGAGCTGACCGCGGACTACCCGAAGGTCGCGCTGATCCCGATCCTGTCGGAAGCGCGCGGCATCGGACTGGTGCTGCGCAAGTGGATGAAGAAGGGACGGCTGCCCGATGCGATCGTAGTTGAACATCCCGCCCACGCGGGCGGCCATCTTGGTGCCCCCGCCATCCAGGACCTCGGCGAAGCGCGCTTTTCGTTTGCGCGTGTGCTTGCCGAATGCCGCGAGCTGTTCCAGACGCTGGGGCTCGCGTGGGACAGCATTCCGCTGATCCTGGCGGGCGGCATCAACAGCCATGCGAAGGTGCGCCACTGGCTCGGCGAAGGTGCCGCCGCAGTGCAGCTTGGTACAGCGTTCGCTGTCACCGAGGAATGCGACGCGCATCCGGCCTTCAAGCACGTGCTGGCCACCGCGAGCCCCGAAGACCTGTGCGAGTTCACCAGCGTGGCAGGCTTGCCGGCGCGCGCCGTGCTGACGCCATGGCTATCGCGTTACCTGTCGAGCGAAAGCCGGCTGCAGCGCCGGGCCAAGGCGCGCGACTGCCTGGAAGGATTCGACTGCCTGCATGCGTGCGGGCTGCGCGACGGCGTGGCGCGCATCGGGCAGTTCTGCATCGACCTGAAACTGGCGCAGGCCGTGCGCGGCGATGTGGAACGCGGGCTATTCTTCCGCGGCAAGGGCGCGCTGCCGTTCGGCGAAGCGATCCGCCCTGTGGCGGACCTGCTGCACTACCTGCTGACCGGCGAAAAGCCCGCTGTCGTGCCGATGCCGGCAGCCACCGTCGCGGCATGAGCGACGGCGGGGGCGTCCGCGTGTAACCCCTCAGCGGCCAGGCGCCCCAGCCCTTCGGCATCAAGCACGAAAATCTTCCCGCGTTCGAGCCGTACCAGATTCTCGGCGCTGAAGCGGCTGACCACACGCGAGAGAGTCTCGGGCGTGATGCCAAGCTTGGAGGCGATCACGCGCTGCGTGCAGGCGAGCCACGTGCAGCGGCCGGCATGCGCCTCGTCGCGCAGGAAGCCGGCCACGCGCTGCAAGGCGTTCTGCAGGCTGGTGGCCTCGATATCGCGCATCAGCGCATGGAGCCGGCTCGACAGGTTGCGCAGCAGCCGTGCGGACAACAGCGGGTCTTGCTCCAGCGTGTCCCACAGTGCGGCGCTGTCGATGCAGAGCACCGTCGTGCGCATCATCGCCTGACAATCGGCCGGCTGTAGCGCATCCGCGAACA
Source organism: Cupriavidus pinatubonensis (assembly GCF_019602855.1). Lineage (GTDB taxonomy): Bacteria > Pseudomonadota > Gammaproteobacteria > Burkholderiales > Burkholderiaceae > Cupriavidus > Cupriavidus pinatubonensis. Next base: position 1,854,020 of record NZ_CP080766.1, on the reverse strand, counting down.
GCACATCTTCGCCAAACACCGCACCAGGACCGAACACCTCGACCGCACGTTCCAGGCCTTTGACGCTGCATGGCGTGGCCGGCAATGCGAGCTTGACCAGCCCGTCCAGCACGATGATCAGGCCGCTGCAGGCGTCGCCGCGGCGGAACAGGAATTCTCCCTTCGACAGGCGCTGCGTCGTGGCCCCGTTGGCAATCGCGCCAAGCACGCGGGCATCGACGCCGCGGAACAACTGCAGTCTTTCAAGCATCGCGGTCTCAACCATGGTGTGTTTTCCCTGCCTGCGCCGTCCCCACGAACGGCTTCCTCGGCGGCAATCCGCCCTGTGCCCGCATGGCGCGCATGCAACGCAGCGCCTTCAGCAATTGCAGGCCGAGCCACCCATTGGCCAGGGCCAATGCGAGTCCACCCGCACGCGCGAACCATGCCGGCGCCAACGGTAATGCGAGCAGCATCGCGAAGGCGGCAAGCAGCAGCCAGGACTGGTGCCGCTGGGCGTCCGGGTTGATGATGGCCTGCATGGCCGGCACGCGAGCGCGTGGCGGCAGCAGCCTGCGCAGGTGCAGCCAGACCAGGAAGGGAACGATCTTGCCGAGCATCGCTGTCACGGGAAGCACGCCGCCGCCAATCAGCGCGAGCGTGCCGACCCACCAGGACAGCCAGGCGGACGGCGCCTGCGGCAAGGCCGCTGCCAGCAGCGCCGCTGCAAGCATGCTTGCAGCGGCCACCGGCCATAGCAGCCAGACGGGATCATGGCGGCGTCGCGCGCGCAGCATGCCGGCCAGCATGAAAGCGGCCGTCACGGCGGCGAATGCCAGCCAGGCCCAAAACGCCCAGCGCGCGATCTGGCCTTCCGGCTGCACCACGATCAGGACAGTGAATGCCAGCAACGGCAACCAGTGGCCAAGCGGCAGGCAGCGCTGCAGCCAGCACGGCAGGCGCGGAACCTGCCAGAACATCGGCAGCACGGTGGTCGCTATGCCGGTCACCAGCGCGGCCAGCCAGCCGCCAAGGCCCCAGACAACGTGCAATGCCAGCAACGGTGACGGCGACGCACGCCACAGGCCGCCGAACAAGCCCGCCAGCGCCGCGCCGAGCAGTCCGGTCAGCGCCAGCGGCGCGCCGATGCCGGCCAGCGTGCGTGTGGTGGCATCGACCCTTCCCACACGACGGCCGCCCCACAGCAGCAAGCCACCCGCCAGCGGCAACAGCAAGCCCCCTGCCAGCGCGGCGAGGCGGAACGGCACGGTGCCGCCGCCGAGAAAGCCAGCGGCCAGTGCGCCAGCCGCAATGCTGGCAGTCAGCGCCACAAGCGGCGCCACGCGCCCCGATCCCGGCACCGCCACGCCTGCCACCACCGGCATCATCTGGAACAGCGCGCCAAGCATGACCGGCAGCAGCATGCCCAGCGCGAGCACATGCACGGCCGCGAGCGCGAGCGGCGCGAACCTGTCCGGCAGCCCCGCCACTGGGCCGAGCGCCAGCAGCACGCCCGCCGCGGCACCGAGCCACGGTGCCGGCATCAGGCAGCCGAACACCATGCCGGGACGCGGTGCGCGATCGTAGTCGAGACCGATGGCTTTCAAGGTCGCGTTCCTGTCTCGCTCAGACGCCGTTCGCCAGCAAGGTGTCAAGTTCCGGCACATGCGTGCGGCACATCGGGAACAGCACGTTCTCTTCCTTGATGTTGTGCTGCTGCAGCAGCACAACAAGTGTGTCGAGTTCGGCTGCCAGTGCGTTCGCGTCGCGCAGCTGCAGCCATTCGCCTGCGTTGCCCAGCAACTCGCGGACTTCGTCGTGCTCATGCCGCATCACGGCGGTAGGGCCGCTGGCGGAGCCGGCGACCTTTTCGAAGGCCGGAAACAGGCGGTCTTCCTCGGCCGAGAAATTGCCTTGCAGAGCCGCTTCCAGACGCGCGAAGGCGCTCGCGGCCATGTCCCAGTCGGGACCGCGCAGGCAGGCTTCAAGGTCTTCCAGTGCCTGGTCGCAGTCGCGGTGCTGGCGGACCAGGATCTCAATGGCGCTCGACATGGTGGTTCTCCGGGTTCAGACGCGTCGATGCTAGGACTCGTGCTGCCGGCGGGACTTGATCGCGAATAAGTCCTGGCGAGATTCGCGGGCAAGACCTGACCCACGGCGCGGTCTATCGGAAGCACGGGAACGGCCCGTTCGGTTCCATCACGCCGTGATGTTTTCCTCCGATCGCCGGGATGCATTCCGCTCGCCAGGCGGTCGATCGGCTGCAAAGCGCAGAAAACACCACAAACAAGCGCCATCAATCGGCGTTTTATTGATCTGGCGCATGCCCGATAGGGCTCACCACGCGGAGAATCGCCCGTGAGGTTGACCGCCCCCGTCTGCAAACCTTGCTCCCATGCCAGATTCCGACACCGACACCGCGCCTGCCGCGGACAGCAGCCAGTTTCCCGATGCCGCCGGCCTGACGCCACCGCGTCACCGCTTGTCCACGCGCATCATCCTGCTGTCGCTGGCGTCGCTGCTGGTGGTGCTCACCATGATCGCCGGCACGCTGTGGCTGTCCTGGAAGCTCGAAGGCGCGGGCGCCGCCATCAACGATGCCGGCAGCCTGCGGATGCGCGCCAACCGCGTGGCAATCGAGCTGGGACTGGCCAATGCGGGACAGGCCGGTGCCCGCGATGCGCAGATCCAGGCGCTGGACGGCACGCTTGCTCAGCTGCGCAAGGGCAATCCGGTCCGGCCGCTGTTCCTGCCCGATGAACCGGCCATCCATGAACAGCTCGACCGTGTCGCGTATGACTGGCAGCACGAGCTCAGGCCGCTGGCGCAGGCGGGTAGCGGGGTTGCTTATGTGCAGGCGCTGCCCGCCTTCGTGGCAGAGGCCGACCGGCTCGTGATGCTGATCGAGCACGACAGTGCGCGCAAGACCGACCTGCTGCGCCTCTCGCAAGCCGGACTGGCGGCCATTGCCTGCGTGGGCACGGTCGCCGTCATCTATCTGCTATACCTGTGGATCATCCTGCCGGTGCTGCGGCTGCAGGACGGCCTGCGCCGCATGGCCGCGCGCGAGTTCTCGCTGCGGCTGCCGGTGGAAACACGCGACGAGTTCGGCACGCTCAATGCGGGTTTCAACCGCATGGCGGCCGAGTTGCAGGACCTGTACCAGGACCTGGCCGCGCGCGTGGCGAGCAAGACTGCGGAGCTGGAACGCCAGAACCGTGACCTGGAGACGCTCTACGACATGGCCGCGTTCCTCAACCAGGCCCGTGATGCCGAAGCCATGGCGCGCGGCTTCCTGCAACGCGTCATGGGGCAGTTCGATGCCGACGGCGGATCCGTACGCGTCATGGACGCGCAGCACGGCAAGCTGCACCTGCTCGCCTCCGCGGGCCTGCCTGCGGCACTGGCCGAGTCCGGCAATTGCATGGCCGTCGATGCCTGCCACTGTGGCGATGCCACGCGTGAAGGCGTGGTCGCCATCGCCGACCTGCGTAGGACCACACGCCGCCCGCTGCTGCCCCAGCCGTCGCCATGCACGCGCGAAGGTTTCACGGCCATCGCGGCGTTCCGCATCGAAAGCCAGCGTGGCGCCATCGGCACCTTTGCGCTGCATTTCCACGCACCGCGCGAGTTGCCCCCGTCGGACCGGCAGTTGCTCGATACCCTGGCACAGCACCTTGGCATCGCGCTGGAGCACCTGCGCCTGTCCGCCAGCGCGCGGCAGCTCGCCGTCGTCGAAGAGCGCAACCTGGTCGCGCAGGGCCTGCACGACAGCATTGCGCAGGGCCTCAATTTCCTCAACCTGCAGGTGCAGCTTCTCGGCGACGCGGTGGACCGCGACGACCTCGCCGAAGCACGCGAGATCGTGCCGATGCTGCGCCATGGTGTCGAAGAGAGCTACCAGGACGTGCGCGAGCTGCTGAACAACTTCCGCTCGCGCCTGACGCCCGGCGAATTGCGTCCCGCTGTGGAAGAAACCGTCGAGCGGTTCCGGCGGCAGTGCCGCACCGAAGCCACGCTGGTCATCGACGATCACGGCAACCGCTTGCCGCTGCAGCCCGAGCAGCAGCTTCAGGTGCTGTTCATCCTGCAGGAAGCGCTGTCCAATGTGCGCAAGCATGCGATGGCCGCACACGTGACCGTGTCGCTGTGCCATGGCCATGATTTCCGTCTTGTGGTCGAGGACGACGGCGAGGGCTTCGACCCGGCCGAGCTCGGCCGCGACAGCGAGGCCCATGTGGGCCTGAACATCATGCGCGAACGCGCCGCGCGGTTGCACGCGCGCCTTGCCATCGACGCCCGGCCGGGCCGCGGCGTGCGCATCGAACTGGTGCTGCCGCACGGCGACCAGGCCGCCGGGGCCGAACGCCAATCCACCGCGGGGCAAGCGATGCCGCGCCTATTCCAGGAGTCCCTGCCATGACCATCCGCATCCTGCTGATCGACGACCACACGCTGTTCCGCTCGGGCATCCGCGCGCTGCTCCAGCGGCAGGCCGACTTCGAGATCGTCGATGAAGCGGCCGACGGCGTGGAGGGCATCAAGCGCGCCAAGCAGCACCGGCCCGATGTCATCTTGCTGGACCTGAACATGCCGGGCCTGTCAGGGCTGGAAGCGCTGCAGTTGCTGGTCGAAGACCTGCCGGACTCGGCGGTGATCGTGCTGACCGTATCGGAAGAGGCCGAGGAACTGGCCACCGCGCTGCGCCGCGGCGCGCGCGGCTACCTGCTGAAGAATATCGAGACCGAAGCGCTCACGAGCGCCATCCGCCGCGCCGCCGCCGGGGAGCCCGTGATCTCCGAAGCCATGACAGCGAAGCTCGTGCAGCAGTTTCGCGCGCCCGCGCCAGCCCCGGTGCGCCAAGACGACACCGCGAAGCTCACTGCGCGCGAGCGCGAGATCGTGCAGGGGCTGACGCGCGGCGAGAGCAACAAGGAGATCGCACGCGACCTGGGTGTCGCCGAGAGCACCGTGAAGATCCACGTGCAAAATATCCTGAAAAAGCTCAACCTTGCCAGCCGGGTGCAGGTGGCAGTCTATGCCGTGGAACGCGGCCTGACCGAGGCCGGCTGAGCCGCGAGTGCCGGGTCAAGCGCCCGGTCGTCGTCCGATTCCTACAAGGTTTTCAGCCGCGTTCGGGAAGGATGCGGCAACGCCCTCGGCTACGCTGAAACTGCGTGGCGAAGCCGGTTTATGGCCCATTCAACACCCCGGCACACTGACCGGCCGCGCCCTGATGACAAGCGTGGCCTCGCGGCCCAAAAACCGGAGCGCGATATGGGAATCGGCACCATTCTTCTGATCTTACTGATCCTGTTGCTCGTCGGCGCCTTGCCGGCATGGCCGTACAGCTCGGGCTGGGGATACTGGCCAAGCGGCGGACTGGGCCTCATTGTCCTGATCGTGGCTCTCCTGGTCGTGCTGGGCCGAATATAGACAGGCAGAAATGTGCACTGCATCGTGCACGCATGCGCTGGCGTCCGGGTTCGTTCCTTCGCCGGGCGCAGCGCCCTGAAAAAGAAGGAGGTTAGTCATGCCAGCCAAATCCAAGGCACAGCAGCAGGCCGCCGGCGCGGCGCTTGCCGCCAAGCGCGGCGACAAGAAGGCCGGCGCGCTCAAGGGCGCATCCAAATCGATGGCCAAGTCGATGAGCACCAAGGAACTCGAGAAGATGGCATCGACCAAAACCAAGGGCAAGCCCAAGCACGTGTCGGACAAGTGATCGCCCCGCTCGTTTGAGCCGCGCGCCATACGCCCGTCGCGTTATACGCCCGTGCCGCACTGGCGCCGCCGGGCGCTTTGCATGAGCGGGCCCTACGGCCGCGCTCCGGAGCCTTCCGAAGCGCGCCGTGCCTCATCCGCAGACGGCGAATTAGCCGCCGTCGGACGCTGCGCAGAGACGGGACCTGCGCGCGCCCCGGTGACCATCTCCCGCAACCAGTTGAGCAACAGGCTGGAGTAAGCGCGCTGGTGCTCTTCATCGGTGATACCGTGGTCCGCCCCTTTGATCACGCGATAGGTCATGGAATTCGCACGTACACAGGCATCCACGTAGCTGGTGACCGCCGCATGCGGGACGATCTGGTCGTTCTCCGATTCAATCACAAGCACATCGCCCTCGAAGGCGGTGCAGGCACGCAATGCCCGGTTGGTCTCGGGCGGTACGATGGAGCGCCGGTAGTTGACGAGGTCCTGTTCGCGATGAAGCTGCCGCTTCGGATGCTCCCAGCCCTCGTCCATGTACAGCGCCGGCGCGCGCAGCCCCAGCCAGCGCACATGGCGCATGCTGGTCAGGACGGCGGCCAGATAGCCCCCGTAGCTGCTGCCCACCACCGCAATGGCATTGCGGTCCACCTCCGCGTGGCGCGCCAGTACGTCATAGGCGGCGACCACATCCGCCAGGTTGCGCATCCGGCTGACAGTTTCATACTGCGCGCGGGTACCAGCGTGGCCGGTCAGGTCGAAAGTCAGGCACACGCAACCGAGCCCTGCCACCTTGCGCGCGCGCGCCAGATACTGCTCCTGGCTGCCGCCCCATCCATGCACGAACAGCACGCCGGGCAGCCTGGTGGCTGGCGCAATCAGCGTGCCGGCAATGCTGCCGCCTTCGCTCTGGATTTCGATCAGATCTTCATGGGTGGCCATCGTTGTCCGACTCCAGATATGCGTACTTGGTAAGCAGGCCCACGTGGCGGTCCTCGCCCTGAAAATACAGTTCGGCACCGGCCGGCAAGTGCGCGTCCGGACCATACACTTCACGCGTGGCGGCCACGACGCGCTCACGCGCGGGGTCAGCCTTCAGCGCTCTCAGCGCGGCCAGTTCCGCGCCCGTGGCGCCGCCCACGCGCCACGATTGCTCCAGGACGCCGGTGAGCGCCCTGGCTGCGCCTTCGCCAGTGGCGCCGACCGGCACGCCGAATGCCACGTCGTAGTTGCAGCGTGACAGCACCATGCCGGGGTAGCAGGCGAGCGCGGCGTCGTGATAGGCCATGGCCGCACGGATCGCCGACAACGCACGCGGCCCGAACGGCTGGGCCAGCAGCGCATCGAAGCCGCCGCGCACAACCGCCAGCGTTGATCCGCCATATACCTCTTCACCGGTGTTGTTGACGGTGAGATCCTGCGTGCCGCAATAACTGGCCAGCACTCCCGCTACCAGTATCTGTCCGACACTGTACGTGTCCGGCGAATCGAGATCGCGCTCGAGTACGAGGCCATGGGATTCGATGTCGGTCGCCGACATCGCCGCCAACGCAGCGTCGAGCGCGGCTTCGCTGTCGACGGTCTGCTGGCCGAGCCCGCCGATGCCGCACGGATCCTTGAGCCGGACTACGCCGCCGGCCATCAGGCGCAGGCCGGCGCTGCGGGCGTCTTCGAGCGAGAACGCCGTGAAGCCAGGCAGCACCGCCGCACCTGCCCGCTGCGCGAAGTCCGGATTCCAGCCCGCGGGCGCAACCGCATCGGGCGCGACCAGCCCGTGCGAGATCACCTTGGTCGCCACGAACGCAAACGGCACCACCCCGCCAAACAGGTCGTCGGCGCTGCGAAGATGCAGCGCTTGCGCCTGCGCGTCACCCACCACCGTGTCCAGCGGCACGAGATATGGCGCCGCGGTTCCGCCAGCCGGCGTCCGCGCAGTGGCGCTGTGCTCGTAGGCACCGCTGAAGCCGTAGCCGCCGATCTTCGCCACGTTCCGGCCGATCTGTTCGAGCGTCATGGCCTGGTGGCTGTCCGGCTGCCCGTAGCGTGCGCAGCCATACACCATCACCTGCCTCGCCTTGTTATTGGTCGCTGGCATGTCAGGCCTCGTGGCTGGCCATGTCGGCTTCCGGCGCCTTGCCTGGCTTCGCGGACGAAGGTCCGGCATCCGGTGCGACGGCGTGGCGGCTGACGCGGGCCTCGCGCTTCTTCGCGGTATTCATGTTCGCCTCATCGAGCGAGTGGCTGCACTTGAGGCCGCCCTCCTGTTCGGCAAGCTCGGCCAGATGGCGGTAGAACGCGGCGAGCTGGCGCAACTCTTCTTCATCGAGATCCTCGATGGCGACGAGCATATTGCTCGCTTCGCGATGCGAGGCCAGCAACTCGTTGAGCTTCAGGTGCACGGCGACGGCATCCTTGTTCTGGCTCTGCTGGATCAGGAACACCATGAGGAAAGTCACGATGGTGGTTCCTGTATTGATGACGAGTTGCCACGTCTCCGAGTAGCCGAACATCGGGCCCGTGACAGCCCATGCCACAACCACGAACACTGCCATCACAAACGCAGTGGGGGACCCGGCGTGGCGCGTGGCTGCGCCCGCGAATCTGTCGAACCCATGAATCAGACGGGATCTGTGCCGCCCGGCCTGTGAGGCTGCCGCGCCTTGCGTATCCTTGAGGTCGGGACCGTTTCTGCTCATTGCCGCTCTCCTCGCTTCTCGCTTCTCGCTCCATCGGCTTGTGCCGGCATGCGCTGCTTTTTATTGTATGGATCACGCCGCCGATGTTCAGCGGGCGCTGTCCTACAACGCGCGCCGCACTTCGGCATGCGAGCGGCGTCGGCGCTGGAACACATCTTGCGCGGCCTGGGATTCCTCTTGCCCCAACCGGAGAACACCATGCCGCAATCCCCCGAACTGGAAGCGCAGGTACGTGCGCGCATTGCCGAGGCCTTCGGCGGCAGCCTGCCCGAAGGGCTCGTCGTCGAAGTGGCCGATGGCCGCGTCACGCTGACTGGCTGCGTCGATACCCCGTCCGTCGCGCAAGATATCGAGAAAGCCGCGGCGATCAGCCCCGGCGTACTCGGTGTTCACAACGCCCTGCGCACGCGGCGCGACGATCCTCCTGTTCCCGCTCCCGCACAGCCGGCCGTCAGTGGCATGAATGCAGACCCGGCGGATCACGCCTCGGGCCCCATTCACCACAAGGTGTAGGCAACACCTGCGTTCAGGCCCCGCACAAAGCAAGGGCCGACGGACAGCGCCGCCGGCCCTCACCCCTCTCTCCCACCCTGAATCCGTTGTCATCGCCGTGGCGGGATCCACGCGGCCGCCAATGCGGCGCAGGGTCCGATCAACGCCACGGATCGTAGCGATCCGACTCCCAGTACGGCGAAATGCCGTAGTACTCGTGAATGCTGGTGGCCCACTGCGAATCCGCCATGCCAGGCCAGTGATCCTTGTCGAATCCCGGTGCGGCCTTCAGGCGGTCCTTCTCCACGCCGAGCACGAAGCACTTGCGGCGCGTATCGAGCGTCAGTGCGGACCACGGCAGCGCGAACAGCTTTTCGCCGATACCGAGGAAGCCGCCGACGGCCAGCACCGCATACGCAACGCGTCCGCCGGGCACGTCGATCATGATGTGGTCGATGGTGCCGATGTCGTCGCCGGACGGATCGACCACCTTGTTGCCTTCCAGCGTATCGGCCGCCATCACGAACGGGCCCGGGCCCGGTGAATTGTGGTCGATCGTGCCGACAATCGCGGCGCCACGCGGCGGGGGCGGTTCACGGCGCGGATCAAGATCCGGATCCAGATCACGGGGCGGGGGTTGCTCGGGTCTCATGGACATCTCCTGATGGTTGCAAATGCGAACAGATCCGTCACGCGCGGTACGGCTCGCCTTCACGCCCGGCCGGCACGGGCGGTGCCAGCGGGTCGAAATCGGACCAACGGCCTTCACGCCAGTGGCCCTGTGCACGCTCGATGTCCCGTGCGCCACCCTTGCGCAGGACATCGCACACCAGGCCCGCGTTGCCGGTTTCGACATGCGCGGCCAGCAATACGCCGGCGTTGCGCACGGGCGAACCACCGCCACGGGCTTCGGCCCGTCCGGAGCGGGTCAGGGACAGCGCACCGACGAGCGAACCGGCATAGGCCCCGAGTCCTGTCGTAAAGACCAGCACGAACAGCGAAACGGGCGGCGACAGCGCCAGGATCGTCACCAGTGCGGCACCGACGGCCGCACCCATCGTCGCGCCCAGCAGCACGCCGGTCAGCGCACCCAACCCCGAGCGGCGCGCACCGGGATCGACAGCGGTGTCGCCGCCGATCGGATAGGTCGCGTGCTGGCCGGGCGGATTGACGTAGAAGACGCTCAGGTCTTCTTCGGCGACGCCTTGCGCGCGCAGGCGGCTCGCCGTGGTTTCCGCCTTGGCAAAGCTGTCGAAACGACCGGCGATGATGGCATCAGACATGGAGGCTCCTTTGTCGTGCGGGGCATTGGGGCTGTCTCGGCATGGCTAGCGCTGCGCGGCGTTCAACCGCGCCCGGTCGCGCCTTTGCGATGTCCGGCAGGCTTGGCGCCCGCGGGCTGGTGTTCGCTGCCGCGCTTGAGTTTCCAGTCGACGTCGTCGCGGCCGGTCTGCGTCTTCTTCTCGGCGTGCATGGCAGCACTGGGCGAAATCGGATCGCTCGCGGGAAACGTCATTTCGAGAGAATCGTCGACCGCGCCCTGGTACGTCTTGCGCTTCTTTTCATCAGACGACGCGCTGGAGCGTGTGTCGGGCTTGGACGACGGGCGCTTTGCCGACGCACCGGCGCGCGGTGCCGAGGCCTTTGCAGACTTTCCCGTTTTCGCGGAGGTGGCGGCAGGCTTGCGGGCGGTGCTGGGCTTGGCGGGAGCATGGGCTTTTTGCATGGCTGGGCCTCCGTAATGAATACCCCTTCCCATGCAATCAGCGGGCCAGCACGCGAGTGCCCGCCGTTGTGCAGGCTTCTCCACGCCGCCGGCGTTTCAGCGGACCGCAGTGGGGGCGCATTGCCGGCACTTTGTGCCGGCGCAGTGTAAAAGCTACAGCGTGGCGGCAGGCGCCGCCTTGCGTGGAAACTTCACGCCGATGCAGACCGTGACCTTGTCGGTGTCGGAGGTTTCGCTCTCAGTGCTGAGCACCGCACCGTGCAGCTCCACCATGCGGCGCGTGAGCAGCAGCGCGCTGGACTGCCGCGTGGACTGCGCCGGCGGCGCCGGACGCCGTCCGAAGAAATCGGAGAGCACGGACAAGCGGCTTGCGCCGCGGGTCTGATCCACCGGCGGACTTTCCGTGATGCGCAAGCGGATGTACTCCGGTTCCGCATACAGATGCACGGCCACCGAGCCGCCCGCCTGCGAACGCCAGATGCAATGCACGACCAGATGGCGCAGCAGCGGTGCCAGGCGAACCGGGTCCGCGTCGATGAACCAGTCGGACGCCTCGCCGCTGGTCTGCACGTCTTTCAGTTCGACACCCCGCGCAGCCGCAGCCTGCCGGCGGTCGGCGACGGCCTGCGTGGTTGCGGCAAGCAGGTCGGTGCGGCGCCATTGCGGCGGGCTGTCGTCGGCCAGCAAGCGCACAGCCTCTTCCATTTCCTCCACCAGCGCCAGTTGCTGCTGGATGCCTGCGCGCACGCCATCGAGCGCTCGCCGTGCCGGCGCGGCGGTCTGGTCGATCGCGCGCTCGAGCACGTAGGCCCAGCTCTGGATGGCATTGAGCGAAGAACGGAGGTCGTGTGCGGTCTGGTCGATCAGCGCCCCAACTTCCGTCACGGTCCGCACGTCATGCTCGCGCGATGGCGTGCGTTCATGGTTCGGATGCTCCGGCTCGCTGGATGGCGAATGCTGCGTCATGATCTTGTTGCCCCGGTTTTTCACGCAGTTGCCATGCAAAAAGCATGCAACCCAGCTCAAGCGGGGCCAGCCGATACCGCCGTGGCGAGCCCGTGGGTGTCAGCCGCTGGCTTGGATGCCGCCCTGGCTGGTGCGCGCGGCACGCAGCCACTCGGGCAGCTCGCCTCGCGCTGCATAATCTTCCAGCCGGTTGTACAGGGTCTTGAGGCTGATGCCAAGAATTTCCGCAGCGTGCTTTTTCACCCCGGCACATTGTTCCAGTGTCGCGAAGATGAGCTGCCGGTCGGCATCGGCCAGCGACATGCCCACCGGCACCGATACCATCGCGGCGGCCGGCGCCTGCGCCGCCGCAGCCTGCAGCGGCACCTGTACTTCGGTGATCAGGTCGTCATCGGCCATGATGTAGGCGCGCTGCACAAAATTGCGCAACTCGCGCACATTGCCTGGCCACATGTGCTGGCGCAGGCTGTCGAGCACGTTGGGTGCGAAGCGCCGCGCAGTGCCCTGCTCGGCATTGAGCTGCTCCAGCATCGTATTGGCAATCTGGATCACGTCGTCGCCACGTGCGCGCAGCGGCGGCAGTTCTACCGGAAACACATTGAGGCGGTGGAACAGGTCCGCGCGCAGCTTGCCCTCGGCGACGGCCTCTTCAGGATTGCGGTTGGTCGCCGCGAGCACCCGCACATCGGCGTGCTGCTCGCGGTTGGTACCGACCCGCATGAAGCTGCCGGTTTCGAGCACGCGCAGCAGCTTGACCTGCAGCTCGGCAGGCATCTCGGTGATTTCGTCAAGGAACAGCGTGCCGCCGTCGGCGCGCTCGAAATAGCCCTTGTGCTGGCGGTCGGCGCCCGTGAAGCTGCCCCGCTCGTGGCCGAACATCTCGGTTTCGATCAGCGTCGGCGAGATGGCGCCGCAGTTGACCGCCAGGAACGGCTGCCGCCGCCGCGCGGACAACTCATGCACCGTCTGCATCGCCAGTTCCTTGCCGGTGCCGCTCTCGCCGATCAGCAGCACAGTGGCCTCTGTCGGCGCCACCCGCGCGAGCTGGTCGTAGACCGCCTGCATGACGTCGGAACTGCCCAGCAACCGGCCAAACCGGCCATAGCGGCGCAATTCGCCGCGCAGCGAATGGATTTCCGCGCGCAGCGCTCCGGTATTGGCGAGCCGCTTCAGCACGGTCTGCAGACGCGCCACGTTGATGGGCTTGACGAGGTAATCGGTGGCGCCCGAGCGCAGGGCTTCCACGGCACTGTCTACGCTCGCGTAACCGGTGGTGAGGATAATTTCCACGCCCGAAGATGCCACTTCGGCAAACAGCTCCAGGCCGTTGCCGTCCGGCAGGCGCAGGTCAGCCAGGATCACGTCCGGCATGCGCCAGCCGATCTGCAGGCGGGCTTCACGCAGGCTGCCCGCGGTCGAGGCGGTGAACCCTTCCAGTGCCACGATCTCGGCCAGCGCGGCGCAGGCATTCTCGTCGTCGTCGACAATCAGGATGTGAGACATGGTTGCGCGGCCCGGAGGCCGGGAAGTTGACCTGGGGATAGCAAATAGCGAATAGCGAATAGCGCGCAATAGCGTTGCCGGGGGAATAAACAATCTTCCCCGCCTGCTGCAATGCAACACGTCGTGCCCTGCCGTCCTCCGGTCTGACGTAACGTGTTGCCATCGCAGACGGGCGGAGCAACGCAAAATGCGTATGGGAAGTCTACCTATCTACAGGCCTGATTGTTGCCAGTGTCTCTCTGACACGGCTGTCGGATGTTTCCGCGCGCTGCGCCTGACGTCTGGCACCGCCTTGCCCCACGGGCTAGCATAGGAACGTCCCGCGCCCCGTTATCCATGCCAACGTGTCGACTACCGCCAGTCCGTCCCGACGCGGCGCGGCCCCGCAAGCGGAGGGCTTGCGGGGCCGCGCCATTCCCTCGCAGGTCTCCCTGTTGTGGGAAAGCACCTCGCCCGCCATGCGCCGCCTGCTCGCGCAGGTCGAACGTGTCGCCGCTACCGATGTCACCATGATCGCCGTCGGGGAAAGCGGCACCGGCAAGGAAGTCGTGGCGCGGGCCGTACACGCGCGCAGCAGCCGGTGCGAAGGACCGTTCGTGGCGGTCAACTGCGGCGCAATTCAACCTACGCTGATCGAGTCCGAACTGTTCGGCCACGAAAAGGGCGGCTTCACCGGCGCGATCGACCAGAAGGCTGGCTACTTCGAACAGGCGCAGGGCGGCACGCTGTTCCTCGACGAGGTAACGGAAATGCCGCTTGCGATGCAGGTCAAACTGTTGCGCGTTCTGGAAAGCTGTACCTTCCACCGCGTCGGCGGCGATACGATGATCGCGACCGATGTCCGCATTCTCGCCGCCACCAACCGCGACCCGCTCGACGCCGTGCGCGGCGGCCAATTGCGCGAAGACCTGCTCTACCGCCTGGCGGTATTTCCGCTGCATATCCCGCCGTTGCGGGAGCGCGTGGAAGACATCATTCCGCTCGCCCGGCACTTCCTGGCCGAGTACAACGCGATGGAGCGGACCGACAAGGTGTTTTCCGCCGGCACGCTTGAGCGGCTCACGCGCTACGACTGGCCCGGCAATGTGCGCGAACTCAAGAATGCGGTCTACCGCGCGTTCATCCTCGCCGACAAGGTGATCGAGATCGGCAATCCCAACCTCGGCTCGCAGCCGCAGCGGCCGAACACGGTAGACGGTGTCGTCAACGTGCGTGTCGGCACCACGCTTGCCGACACGCAGCGCGAGATCATCATGGCCACGCTCGCCCACTACAACGGCGACAAGCGGCAGGCCGCGCGCGCACTCGGCATCAGCCTGAAGACGTTGTACAACCGCCTTGAAGCGTACCGGGCCGGCTGAAGGCCGGCACCGGTGGCAACGCGTGCCACGACTAGTCATGCCGTCCGCGGCGGACCTGCATCACCGCGGCCAGTGCGGCCGACGCGCCGACAACGAGCGCCGTGGTCAGCACGGGATGGCGCGCACTCGTCGTGTAAGGGCATGACTGCAAGGCGACACGGTTGCCCGTGCGTTCCTGCAGGTCGTTGCCGCCGCCGTACAGCGTGTTGTCCTCCAGCGGGCCGGCGGGATGCCGGGTCTGCTGCGCGCGGCCCATGAAGCGGCGCATGACCTGGTCGAATGTGCGCGGCGCGTGATAGGCAGCCGCGGAGAACGCCTTGGCCGCCCCGCCGACAAACAGGTCGCGGCGCGGATGCTCGGCGGCAAAGAGGATCGCCTCCGCGGCCAGTGCCGGATCATAGAGTGGCGGCGGCAGGCGCGGCTCCACGTCCAGGAAGTTCTTGGCATGCATGGCCAGCGGCGTTTCCAGCCCGGCGGGCTTGATCAGCGTGACGCTGATCGGCGCCATTTCCTGCTCCAGTTCCAGCCGCAGGGAATCGGTGAAGCCCTTGATCGCATGCTGCGATGCCGCGTATGCGCTTTGCAGCGGTAGCGGCCCGTCGGAGGCCTCGCTGCCGATGTTGATGATCGCGCCGCCACGCTCGCGCAGGTGCGCCGCGGCGGCCAGCGAGCCGTGCACGGTGCCCCAGTAGTTGGTGTCGAACAGGCGCCGCTGGTCTTCGAGCGGCACATCGGCATGGCGGCCGAAGATCGTCACGCCAGCATTGTTGACCCACGTATCGAACCCGGCAAAGCGCTCGATGGCGGCATGCGCCACGCGCGCCACATCTTCGTGCCGGCCCACGTCGGCGGTCACGGTAATGACCTCGGCACCCTTCTCCCGCAGTTCCTCGGCCAGCTTGTGCAGCGAATCCTCGCTGCGGGCTACCAGCACGAGCCGGGCGCCCATGGCCGCGGCCTTGCGCGCAGTAACCAGGCCGACACCGCTGGTGGCCCCAGTCAGCACGATGACCTGCGACCCGATTTTCTTCAGAGAGACTTTCATCTGCTTGCTTCCTGATGCCCCGGCAAGGGAACGACGATCGCCGGCATCCGGGACCCACTGCCGGCGACGCTCGACCGATATGCAGGGCCTTTATCCCGCAAGGAGCGTTCCCGCCGCCACAGGAGCCCGGCGCCGGCGTTTCGCGCCCGGACACACGCGCACGCGCCGGCGAGGAATTACAACGTCCGGTAAGAAGCACACGCGCGCGGCATTGGCCGACTCAGGTGTAGGACTGGCGCCGATTTCGGCGCGCCAGGGCCGTGCCTAAGCTGAAGCCACCGAGGTTCGCCTCCTTGCAAGGTGAGGCTGGTTCACCATGGCCAAGACCACGCGCCAGACCCCTGACGACACCCGCGGCACGCGTAGCACCCGAACTGCGGAGCCCGCGCGCAAGCGCCCGGCCGACGCGCTCGGCAAGTATCGCCAGATGCGGGATTTCGCAGCCACGCCCGAACCCGGCGGCACGCGCCAGCGCGCCAGGGCAACGCCAAAGGCAAAGCGCGCCGGCACCTTGTCCTTCGTCATCCAGAAGCACGCTGCGCGGCGGTTGCATTATGACTTCCGGCTGGAACTCGACGGCACGCTGAAAAGCTGGGCCGTGCCAAAGGGTCCGAGCCTGGACCCCGCCGACAAGCGCATGGCGGTGCATGTGGAAGACCATCCGCTCGACTATGCGGGCTTCGAGGGCGTGATCCCGCCGGGCCACTACGGCGCTGGCACGGTGATCGTGTGGGATCGTGGGATCTGGGTGCCCGACGGCGATGCCGATGCGGCCTATCGCGCCGGCAAGCTCAAGTTCGAGTTGCGCGGCGAAAAGCTGCATGGCCACTGGACGCTGGTGCGCATGCACGGCAGCCGGCAGAAGGAGCAGGATGCCTGGCTGCTGATCAAGGAGCGCGACGATGCGGCGGTGCCCGCATCCGAATTCGACGTGACCGAAGCGCTGCCCGACAGCGTGCTGGCCGGCACATCGGCCGCGCGCAAGACCACCGGGCGAAGGGCCGCTACGAACGCTACGAAGCCCGGCAACGGCGCCAAGGACAGCACCAAGGACAGCGCCAGAACCAAGCCCTTGCCGCTCCCACGTCGCGCCACTGCCGCCGCACTGCCGCTCGCGCTGTCGCCGCAACTGGCCACGCTGGTCGAGCGAGCGCCCCCCGATGCCGATGCATGGCGCTACGAGATCAAGTTCGACGGCTACCGCATGCTGGCCCGTATCGACGGCGACGACGTGCGCTTGTTTACGCGCCAGGGCCACGACTGGACATCGCGCCTCAAGACGCTCGCGCGCGAAGTGCGCGCGCTCGGATTGCCCGATGGCTGGCTCGATGGGGAAATCGTCGTGCTCGGCAAGCACGGCGAGACCGATTTCCAGGCCTTGCAGAATGCCTTCGAGACGTCGCACGTGGAATCGATCCAGTACTTCGTCTTCGACCTGCCGTTCTATGCCGGCCACGACCTGCGCAAGGCGCCGCTGTCCGAACGGCGCGCGCTGCTGCGGCGCCTGTTCGAGAACAACACCGGCACACGCCTGCGCTTCAGCGAGGAATTCGAAGCCGCCCCCGACGAAATGCTCGACGCTGCCTGTCGCATGAAGCTCGAAGGCGTGATCGGCAAGCGCATCGACGCGCCGTATGTCAGCACGCGCAGCAACACGTGGATCAAGCTCAAATGCACGCAGCGCCAGGAGTTCGTGATCGGCGGCTTTACCGAGCCCAAGGGCAGCCGCCAGGGTCTCGGCTCCCTGCTGCTCGGCGTGCACGACAGCGCCGGGCGCCTGCGTTATGCGGGCAATGTGGGAACGGGGTTCGATACGCGCTCGCTGGCCAGCCTGCGCGAACAGCTGGATGCGCAGCGCACGGACAAGGCGCCCTTCCATGAGCTGCCCTCCTCGATCAAGGGGCTGTGGGTTCGGCCGCGGCTCGTGGCCGAGGTGTCGTTCGGATCGTGGACGCGCGAAGGCCGCGTGCGCCATGCCGTGTTCCATGGCTTGCGCAGCGATAAACCCGCCAGCGCGGTGTCCGTGGAAAAGCCCGCCGCACCCGCCGGCCGCAAGACGGCGGCCACAACCGCAGCCAGGAGCGCGCCAGCCACCACACGCAAGGGCAAACCCACGGCGGCGAACGGCAAGGTCGCCATCAGTCACGCGGAGCGCGTCATCGATACCGCCAGCGGGCTGACCAAGGGAGACCTGGTGCGCTACTACGAAAGCGCGGCGCCACTGATGCTGCCGCATCTGCGCGGCCGCCCCATCGCCATGGTGCGGGCGCCGGCCGGCGTCGCCGGCCAGCAGTTTTTCCAGCGGCATGGCGACACGCTAAAGATCGACGGCGTCAACGTGCTCGATCCGGACCTGTGGCCGGGTCATCCGGCGCTGCTCGAGATCGTCTCGGAGCACGCACTGGTGGCCGCGGCGCAGCTTAATGTGGTGGAGTTCCATACCTGGAATGCCAACAAGCGCAGCATGGACCGGCCCAACCGCATCATCTTCGATCTCGACCCCGGGGAGGGCGTGCCGTGGCCGCACATGCGCGAAGCCGCGGCGCTGATGAAGGCGTGGCTCGACGAACTCGGGCTCGCCAGTTTCCTGAAGACCAGCGGCGGCAAGGGCCTGCACGTGGTGGTGCCGCTGACACCGCGCGCGGGCTGGGATGAGGTCAAGGAGTTTGCGCACGGTGTGGTGCTGCACATGGCCGTGACGATTCCGCAGCGCTTTGTGGCCAAGAGCGGCGCGGGCAACCGCATTGGCAAGATTTTCATCGATTACCTGCGCAATGGCGTTGGCGCCACGACGGCCGCGGCATTCTCCGCGCGGGCGCGCCCCGGCCTGGGCGTGTCGGTTCCGCTTGCGTGGGACGAGCTCGACGGGCTCGAGGCCTCCGACCAGTGGACCGTCGCCAATGTGGCGCCTCGCCTGGACGAGCTGGCACGCCACGACCCCTGGGACACCTATGCGGACACCCGCCAGACCATCACGCGCGCTGCCACCAGGCTGGCTCGCGCCGGAAGGAGCAAGCCATGACCCGATCCTTGATTCCCTATCTCCGCCATGTGCGCCTGGCTGGCGCCGCCGGGCCGCACTTTTCCCGGCGCGCGCTGGCCGCCGCGTTGCTGATCGCCGTAGCCCTGCCCGCGAGCGCACGCCTGCCAGCGCCTACCCCGGAGCAGCAACAGGCCACGGATGCGCGCAAGGCGAAGGAAGCCGAAGAGGCGAAGCGCCAGGCCGACGCCCTGGCGAAGGTGCAGGACCAGATCGCCTCGCGGTTCGGCAAGAAGGACGCTGGCGGTGCGCCAGGCGCCACGGAGCCAGGAAAGATTTCGCAGAAAGCCGCCGAGGCTCCGCAATCGGCCGGACCGCATGGCGGAACCTCACCAAGCGCCGAAGCGCATAGCGGTGAAGCGGCGCGGCGATAGCCCGGATGGTGCTCCGGCACGCCTTTTGCGCATGTTTCCCTCGTGGTCCCACCGATAACGGACCGGATACCTGCTGCCAACGCAGCGATACAAGGGGAACGACGCCGTGAGCACGCATAAGCTTGTAAAGCGTACATACTGTACGCAAATCTATCGGGTAATTTCTACAACGCGCTGCGCTGCGGCCCCGCGTCGCGAAGGTTGCCGGCCATGACCTCGCGCGTTGCCCACCAAGGCCGCCTGATCCTCAACGTGGAGGACCGCGAAGGGCCGCGCTATGTGAAGAGCAGCATCCTGCAACGCGCCGGATTTTCGGTGCTGGAAGCTTCGACCGGACAGGCAGCGTTGTCGCTGGTGCGGCAGCATATGCCTGCGCTGGTGCTGTTGGCGCTGCGCCTCCCGGACATCAGCGGGCTTGAGGTCTGCAAGCTGCTCAAGTCCGACCCCCACCTTTCCAGTACGCCCATCCTGCTGACTTCGCCGGCGCTTGCCACTTCAGCGCAGCGCGTGGAAGCACTGGATTGCGGCGCGGACAACTTCATGGTCGAACCGTCAGAGCCCGAGGAACTGATCGCCAGTATCCAGTCGCTGCTGCGGCTGCGCCGGGCCGAGGATGCCTATCACCGCACCAGCCAGGCCCTGCACGACAACGAGGACATGTTCCGCCAGCTCGCGGAGTCGCTCGTCGATGTGGTCTGGCTGCTTGACGCGCGCGAGCGCCGCCTGTTGTTCGTCAGTCCGCGCCTGTCGGAGCTGTGCGGCCAGACGCCGGAAAAGATGATGGAAGACCCGTCGTGCTGCCTGGATCGCGTCGTACCGGCGGATCGTGCGCGCGTGGCAAGCGCCGTTGCCAGCATGCTGCAGGACGGCAAGCTCGACATCGAATTCCAGTTCATGCACGCCGACGGCGGCATCCGTGAAGTCCTTGCACGCGCCTTCCCCATGCGCGGCACTGGCAATGAGACGCTGCGCGTGGCCGGCACTTGCCAGGACGTCACCACGCAGAACCGTGCCCGGCGCGCGTTGCGCGGCGAGGAGCGCCGCAAGGAGCAGTTCCTGGCCATGCTTGCGCACGAATTGCGCAACCCGCTGGCCCCCATGCGCAGCGCGGTCGACCTTCTGCAACAGCCACAACCCGCGCCGGCCGACGCATTCCGCGCGCGCGACGTGATCGGACGCCAGCTCAGGCACTTGTCGCAACTGGTGGACGACCTGCTCGATATCTCGCGCTTCAACCAGGGCAGGATCACGTTGCGACAGGACCTCGTGGAACTGCGCGGCGCGCTCAACACCGCGGTGGAAACCGTAAGGCCCGTCATGGAAGCCCAGCAGCACACGCTGCGGCTGTCCTTGCCTGAACAGCCGCTGCCCGTGCGCGGCGATATGGTCCGGCTCACCCAGATCTTCAGCAATCTGCTACACAACGCCGCGGCCTATACGCCGGCCGGCGGACAGATCCGGCTCGATGTCACGGTGACGGACGGACGCGTCGACGTCAGGGTGCACGACAACGGCATGGGCCTTACGGGGACACTGCAGCGGCTGCTGTTCGACCCGCTGGCACCCGAGGAGCCGGGCAGCCCGCCCGTTGCGGGAGCCGGATATGCGGACGATGGCGCCGATACGGGTGGCGCGCAGTCTTATATGCCGGAAGGTCCCGGCATCGGTCTGACCCTTGTCCAGCAGCTCGTGCGGCTGCATGGCGGCAGTATCCGGGCAGAAAGCCCGGGCCCCGGCGAAGGCAGCACCTTCATCGTGGAGTTGCCGGTCGAGCCGTGGCAGAACTGGCATCCGGCCGAGACCATGGCGCCTCGGCCGTCCGGCCCGCCGCGCGTGATCATGCTGGTGGACGACAACACCGATGCGCTTGAGGCCATGAGCATGACGCTGAGGATGCTGGGACACACCGTGGTGACCGCGCCCGATGGCCCCAGTGCCGTTGCACGCGCACCGGAAGTGAAGCCCGAGGTAGTGCTGCTCGATCTCGGCATGCCCGCCATGGATGGCTTTGAGACCGCGCGGCGCCTGCGCGCGCTGCCCGAAATGCGCGGAGCGACACTCGTTGCGCTCACCGGCTACGGGCAGCCCGAAGACCGCCGGCGGGCGCTGGAAGCGGGATTTGACCGCCATCTGGTCAAGCCGGCCAGCCTGGAAGCGCTGACCCGGCTGTTCGAGGAGCAAGGCAGCTGATCCCGCCGAGAGGGCGCCGAAATGGCGTCGAAAAGGCACTCGGCGCAGCCTTCGAGGATCAACCGCATCAACCCTGACGGAACACGATATGCATACCACTCCCGACCCCGACATACCCGCTCGCAAGCCCGAGATCCCGCCCCCGGAACCGCCGCCGGGCGAGCCAGAGCCCGTCGTCGATCCGCCCCCTGGTGACGTGCCGCCGCCACCGCCGCAACGCGCGGCCGCCTGATTCGAGGAGACCCGCCGTGTCCCGCATTATCTGGAAAGGCGCGATCACGTTCGGCCTGGTCAACATTCCGGTGGTGCTGAAGCCCGCGTCGCGCAACCAGACACTGGACCTGGATCTGCTTGACGCGCGGGACATGGCACCGGTCGGCTACCAGCGCATCAACAAGAGCACCGGCAAGCCCATTCCCAAGGAGCACATCGTCAAGGGCTACCAGTACGAGAAAGACGAATACGTGGTGCTCAGCGACGAAGATTTCCGGCAGGCCAACGTCGAGGCGACGCAGACGGTGGATATCGTCAGTTTCGTGCAGGCCGACGACATCCCGCCCTACTACTTCGACACGCCGTACTACCTGGAACCCGACAAGCGCGGCGAGCGCGGCTATGCACTGCTGCGCGAAACCATGCGGCGCACCGGACGCGCCGCGCTGGCGCTCGTGGTGCTGCGCAATCGCCAGCACCTGGCCGCCATGCTGGTCGACGACAATGCGCTGGTGCTCAACACCATGCGCTTTGCCGACGAAGTGCTGCCGATCTCGGAGCTCAAGCTGCCAAAGGCGTCGAGCGGAAAGGCCACGGGTGCGCACGCGCGCGAGATCGAAATGGCCGTCAAGCTGGTCGAGGACATGAGCGAGGAATGGGCGCCGGAGCAATATCGCGACACCTATCGCCACGACCTGATGGCGCGCATCGAGCAGAAAATCGAATCGGGCCAGACGCATGAGCTCACGCCGGCGGCCGAAGAAGAGGAAGCGCCACGCAAGAGTGCCAAGGTCATCGACATGGTGGCGCTGCTCAAGCAGAGCCTCGACACCCGGGGCAAGCGCGGGGGTCGCGACAAGTCCTCCGAGCCCAAAGAAGAGGACGCCCCTCGAAAGACCGCACGCCGTGCGCCGGCCCGCAAGCATGCACCCGCAAAACGCGCGGCCGGCAGCCGCGCGTCCGCGAAGCGCGCGTCGCATTCGTCCGGCGGCAAGAGCACCTCTGCGTCACGGACGACAGCGCGGCGCAAGCAGGCCTGACGCCGCGATCCCTACCGGGAAGACATGGCAATGCGAGGGCCGGCCCACATGGGGCCGGCCATTGTCCATGCGGCGGTCAGCGCGACGATACCTTCAGCGTGTCGTTGACCGAGGTCACGCCGTCCACGCCGCGGATCGTCTCCAGCGCCAGGTCGTGCTGTTCCTGGCTCGGCACGACGCCGCTGACATTGACCGTACCATCCTTGGTCTTGATGTGGATGCCCGTCGACTTCAGGTCCTTGGTCGACAGCAGCTTGGTCTTGATCTTGGTGGTGATGGTGCTGTCCGTGACGGCCTGCTTGGCCTTGTCGGTGCTCGTGTCGCTGTTTGCCGGGGCGGTTCGCGTGTCGCGATCGATGGCGGCGCGGCCCGGCATGCCCGGCGCAGAATTGGACGGCGGCGATGTGGTGTCGACAGCAGTACGCATGAAGCCGCCGGCATCCAGCGCCAAAGCGCTGCCCCCGACAACCGCCAATGCTGCCGCCAGACAGGCCTTGCGCAGGATCGGAGCGGTAGGTTGGCTGGATTGCATGGTTCTCTCCTAAGCGGGTAATCGGAACGGCGTGCCACGGCACCTATGCTGCTTGCACGCGACGACGCGCGGCGGCCGCGCTGGTGTACTGCAATCCCCGTACCTGTTCCCAGTCCGTCGCGTGTGCGCAGTACGCACTGGGCAGGCCAACCGAGCGGCACGCGGCCATGTAAATCGGGACAACGATTTGTAAAACCGGCTGGAATCATTCACCGCCGCCGACGGGAATCCCGCCTGCGGCGGTAAAGACAAAGCTGGCATATGCCTTGCGACATGCCTTGACGCGGCAGTTCGCCGCGCGACATGGAGAGAGCAATGGGACAGCAGCAACAGCAGCCGGGGCAATCCCAACAGGGCCAGCAAGGGCAACAAGGCCAGCGGCAGCAGGAGCAGTCGCAAAGCGGCCAACGCAGCGGCCAGCAAGGTTCTGAACAGGGCCAACGCTCGAGCGGCGGACAGATGGGTAACCAGGACAAGGGTTCGGGCCAACAGCAGCAGCAGGATCGCGGCGGAAGCTCGCAACAGGGCCAGCAAGGCCAACAAAGCCATCAACAGGGACAAGGCGGCATGGGAGGCGGAGGCCAGCGCCAGCCGTAACGCGTGACCTGCCGGTGCCCGTCCGGCACCGGCACATAAGTTCTCCGGCATGCGGGCAGCAGCATGCGGTGCTGCCATTCACGCATCCCGGACATTGGGTGGGCCGGAATTCGAAGGAATTCCGGCTCTTTTTTTGTTGCTCGCCCCGCCCATCGCAACTGTGCAGTCGCACCAGCCCCCGGTCAGCCATCATCACGCCACCGGCTTCCCGTGTATCCTGACCGTGACCTCCAACGCATCCACCGATCTTGTCAGCCTCCACCGACCCCACGGCTGGCCGCGGCCACGGCCAGTTCATCAGCCGCATTTCGAGTCGCCTGCGCTCTGAGGCCGGCGCTCAGGTGCGCGCGCTCACCCGCAGCAATTCCGGCCTGACGCTGGACTACGACAACCCGCCCGGCGACCCGGGGCTGTTTGGCCCGGATGCGGTCTGCTGGCGCGTGCATGCAGACTTTCCCGCGATGCTGGCCGGCGGTGTCAGCGCGCTGCTGATGCAGACACTGCACCCGCTGGCACTGGCTGGTGTCTGGGACCATTCGACCTTCCGGGCCGACATGCAAGGGCGGCTGGGCCGCACCGCCCAGTTCATCGCGGGGACGACCTACGGCAGCCGCGCCGACGCCATGGCACTGATCGCTCGCGTGCGGCGTATCCACTCGCACATCCGCGGCAGCGGACTCGACGGACGGCCCTACGCCGCCGATGACCCCGCGCTGCTGACATGGGTGCACGTGGCTGAAGTATCGAGCTTCATGGCCGGGTATCTGCGCTATGTAGGTCCGCTTGGCAACGCCGAGCAGGACCGCTATTACGACGAAGTCGCTCAGATTGCCGAATTACTGGGCGCGTCCGATGTGCCCCGCTCCAGCGCGGCGATTGCCGCCTATCTCGAGGCAATGCGGCCGCAGCTGGAAGCAAGCGCGCGCACGCGTGAAGTGGCGCGGCTGGTGATGAAGATGCCGGTGGCCAACCCGATGCTGCTGCCGGCGGTGCGCGTCATGGCCTACGCGGGCATTGCGCTGCTGCCTGACTGGGCGCGGCGGATGCTCGATCTCGACGGGCCATCGATACGCCGTCCGGCATCGCTGGCCGGCATGCGGGTGCTGGCCCCGACGTTGCGCTGGGCCCTGGGGCCGGGGCTGGCGGCGCGCGCGCGGCGGCGGGTGGCGCGCGGCGCCTGAGACCGAGGGCTACTCGGCCGCCGCGGGGCTGCCTCGCAAGGTGGCTTCCCGCAGGCGCATGACCAGGAACGGTGCCAGCAACGACACCGCCGCGCTCATCAGGAACAGCAGGCGGAAGGCGTACTCGGCGGCCTGTCGTACGGCGGCGGCGTCGGCGGCCGGGGTGTCAGGGGCCAGCGCGCGGCGGAACATGCTCATCAGCACGTCCTCGCCGCCGGCCAGGTCGGTCACGGCCATCCCGCTATGGCGCAGCAGCGCGATCAGCACAGTGGTCAGCACCGCCACGCCGACGGCGCCACCGAGCATGCGCGAAAACGCCGTCAGTGCCGTCGCAATGCCCACCTGCTGAGGCGGCACGGCATTTTGCGTGGCGACCAGGCCGCTCGGCAGCTGCAAGCCGATCGAAAAGCCAAGAATCACCATTACCAGCACGCACAGCCAGACCGCGGCCGGATCGACAAAGGCGAGTGCGACAATCGCCAGAGGCGCCACGGAGGCGCCCGCCATCTGCAGCGGCTTGTAGCGGCCAGTGCGCGACATGATGCGCCCCGACGCGTAGGCGCCGAACGGAATCGCTAGCGTAAGCGGCACCAGCCGCAGCGCAGCGGCATCGGCCGCGGCTCCGCCCACTACCTGGAAACGCAGCGGCAGCAACACCGACATGGCGATGAGCTGGAAGAAGCAGAAGAACAGCGTGGCACAGCAGATCGCCACGGTCGGCACGCCCAGCATGGCCAGCGGAATCACGGGATCCGCCGCACGCTTTTCCTGCCAGACGAACAGCGCGATGGCGACAAGGCCGGCGATCAGCAGCGCCAGCGAATCCGTCCGCAGCGGGGAATGCCCCTGCCCCAGCCGCGTCAGGAACACCAGCACGCCGCTGAGGCCGCCGCCGAACAGCAGCGCGCCGAGATAGTCGATGCGATGGCGCCGGCCGCTGACCGGCAGGAAGCGCAGTGCACGGCGCACCACGACCAGCGCCAGCAGGGCCAGTGGCAGATTGATCCAGAAAATCCAACGCCAGGACAGGTAATGCGCGAGGTACCCGCCGATCACCGGCCCGGCCATGCTAGCCACCGCCCACACGCCGCTCACGTAACCCTGGTAGCGGCCGCGGTCCCGCAGCGGCACCACGTCGGCAATGGCCGCCTGCGACACCGAGATCAGTCCGCCTCCGCCCAGGCCTTGCAGGATTCGCGCGAGGATCAGCTGCGGCATGGTTTGGGCCAGCGCACACACCGCCGAGGCGACCATGAACAGCAGGATGGAAAACGACAGTACCGAGCGCCGGCCCAGCACGTCGGAGAGCTTGCCGTAGATCGGCGTGGCCACGGTCGAGGCGACGAGGTAGGCCGAGATCACCCAGGCCATGTCCTCGAAGCCGCGCAGCTGCAGCGCGATCTCGGGCAGCACTACCGCGACGATCGACTGTTCCAGCGCGCCGAGCAGGATGGCCAGCATCAGCCCGAACAGGATCTGCATGACCGGCGGTTCGCTGGTGGCGGTCGGGACGGTTGGGGAGGACGAGGAAGGCGAAGTATCGGCCGCGTGCGGCGACTGGGAAGGAACGGCGGTCATCGGCACCAGCGGCGGCAGGCATGGCGGCCGTAAGGCGCCGCATGCGCCAGGTGGACCGGCCTGCTCTTGCTACGAGGATCAGGAAGAGCCGCCATTGTAGGCGCTTTGAGACATTCGCGCCGGCGCTCTCGTGGAGGGCGCTGGCGCAATGGTGAAGGGACTGCTACGGTCGGATCAGAAGGTTTCCCAGTCGCCGCTGTCGGCCATGGCCGTCTGTGTGGCACCGGCGGGGCGTCGCAGGGCGGTCTTGAGCACCGGTTCCTGACGCTGTCGGCCGACCGGCGGACGCTCCTTTGCGGGCACGGCCGGCGCGCGCTTGGTCAGTACAGCCTGCGATTGTGGCTTGCGCTGCACCGGCGGACGCGTGGCCGCAGGCACGGCTGCGGCACGGGCACGCGGGGCGGCCAGGGCTGCAGGGTTCGCCATCGGCGGGAGCGGCGCGGGGTCGATTTGGCGCGGCGGTACGACTGCATCCAGCGCGAGCGTCGCCGGGGATCCCTGTGCGACGTCGAACCGGCCCACTTCGTTCACCAGGCCCCCGGCCTGCTGCATGAGGCTCTCCGCCGCAGCGGCGGCCTGTTCGACCAGCGCGGCGTTCTGCTGCGTCATGCTTTCCATCTGCGTCACCGCCAGGCTGACCTGCTCGATGCCGGAAGTCTGCTCCGTGCTGGCCGCCGAGATCTCGCCCATGATGTCCGTCACCCGACGCACCGCCCCAACGATGTCGTCCATGGTCTTGCCCGCCTGTTCGGCCTGACGCGCACCGTCCTGCACCTGCCGCACCGAGCCGCCGATCAGCTCGGCAATTTCCTTGGCGGCAGCGGACGAGCGCTGCGCGAGATTGCGCACCTCTGACGCCACCACCGCAAAGCCGCGCCCCTGCTCGCCCGCGCGCGCCGCCTCGACCGCAGCGTTGAGCGCAAGGATATTGGTCTGGAACGCAATGCTCTCGATCACGCCGGTGATATCCGCCACCTGCGACGACGACTTGGAGATGCTGTCCATGGTCTGGACCACATCGCGCACGACGCGGCCGCCTTCCGTGGCCACATCCGACGCGTTGACCGCGAGCTGGTTGGCCTGCCGCGCGTTGTCGGCGTTCTGGCGCACCGTCGACGTGAGCTGCTCCATCGATGCTGCGGTTTGCTCCAGCGACGCAGCCTGCTGTTCCGTGCGCTGCGACAGATCGGTATTGCCGCGGGCGATCTCGCGCGTGGCGCCGTCGATCGAGCCCGATGCCTGCTGGATGCCATGCACGAGTGCCGCCAGGTGGCGGAACGCGCGTTCGAGCGCCGCCAGCATGCGGCCCATTTCATCGCTGCTGCGCACGTTGAACGTGTGGCGCAGATTGCCCGTGGCCAGCGCCTCGGCGGCTTCCAGTGCCTCGCGCGCGGGACCGGTGATCGACCGCGTGATGGCGGTGCCCATCAGCACCGCGAGCAGCACGGCCAGCGCGGTCAGGCCGAGCAGCACATTACGGGTCCAGACAAACCCCGCATCGGCTTGCTTGACCGCGGCCAGCGCAAGGTTGCGGCCGCCGTCCATGATCTCATCGAGCTTTTCGAAGTACGGGCGCTGCGCGGCGGGCAACGTCACCACAAGGGCCGCCCGCGCGCCGGCGAACTCGCCCGCGCCGAGCTGGCGCAGCACCATGTCGAGCTGGCCGTTGTAGGCCTCGCGCGCGGACGTCAGATCGGAAAAGGTCTTCTGCAGGTCGGGACGGCCGGAAGCGGCGATCAGCTTGCCCAGCGCATCGAGCGTCGCGCCCATCTCCTTGCGCATGCCGTCGATGCGCTGCGTATTTTGCTGGACCAGCGCGGGATCTTCGGTCAGGGCCGCGTCACGCACGATCACGCCGATCTCGAGCGCGTCTTGCTTGACATGGCCAAGGTCGATCACCTTGAGCAGGCGACCCTCCACGGTCAGGTGCAAGGATGCGTTCATCCCAGCCAGCGACGTCACGCCAAATACCGCGACGCCAATCAGCAACAGCACCACCAGCATAAAGGCCAGGGACAGGCGGGTCCCTATGCCAAGGTTTCGCAACCAGGCCATCTCACTCCCTCCAAACACTCCGTGATTGATATTTTTGTCATGCGCGCGCGTGAGAGCCGTCACTGGACGTGACTGCTGACAACCGGCGCACGGCTGCCTATCGGCGATGACCGAACACTTCTTGAAGGGAATTTGGAATTGGCATGGAAAGTGGCCGCATTTCCATGAATGGGCAGGTTGCGGTGTGCCTTTTAATCCTGCCAGGCATCCCGATGGCCCCATGGCGGAGCACCGCAAGGTGCTGCCGGCTCGACGTGAGCCCCAAAAAAAGAAGCCCACGCGCGGGGTGCTCGTAGGCTTTCCAGGACTGCTCAGAGCCAGTTAGCTCTGGTATGAATATAAACGTGCTTACATGAGGTGTAAATCCCGTTTCTATCAGTGAACGCCCTAGTTGAATGCGATGAAATAATCACTTTTATCGCGACGGCACAAGGTTTCGCTCGAATTGGGATCGCACTATGTAAGTGTGCACTTATGTTAATACAAAGGGCATACAAGCGTCCCAGGAATCCGCAGCGCGTCTGTCGGCCGTTGGCCGGCAGACCGCTACCTCAAGAGTGTCGATATTGGCAACGAGCCGTCTAGAGGAAAACCTCTAATTCTCGAAGATGGCCGACTTCTGCTGTGTTTGTAAAAATTTGTTACTCTCGCCGCTGAAGTATTCCCCTTCTCCCCGACCGCACCGGTCGCCAAAAAGCGCGTCGAACCCCGTGGTCCGCAACACGGCCCCGTCGGCGGCGTGGCGCGCGGGAAGCATTCCCATGCCGGTGCCGAGAGCGAATGTTTCTCCCATTGCGCTGGCCGGGCCATACTGAATATCGGCACCGGTCGGTCGATCGCCACCAGCCGCCAGAACCCCTGCGGGCTCTTCCGGAGTCGATGTGAAGAAGGAAACCAGGCCCCCACGAGACAGCCGGAAACTGCAGCACCAGCAACTCGGCCTCCACGCGGGAAGCCGCATCCCGGTTGTCGTGCTCCTGTGCAACGGCACCCGGCTGCAAGGCGTAGTGCTCGCCCTGGACGACTACCTGCTCTTGCTTGGCAAGGACATGCAGGACACCAGGCCGGTGGTCGTATACAAGCATGCGATTGCCATGATCACGCAGGCCAGCGCTGGCGGCGAAGCCTTGCCCGCCCCCGAAACCGACACCTCGCCGGATTTCGTACCCATCTACATGCCGCGCAAGCGCCGGCGGCGCTGAAGTACGGCCACAACGCGGCCGCGCCAGACACGCTGCAGCCGTCCGCAACGAGCGAGCCGCGGCCATCTCGGCTGTTGCAATCCTGCGAAAAAGTCACTCTAAACCTTTCGCGACACCTGTCGATAACCCAAACAACGGAGGCACTCTACGCCCTGCAAAGCAGGCAGCCAACGTTACGGCAACTGCCGGAATGCCCAAAACTTTGCATACAGGAGTCGTAAATGGCGCAAGTCATTAATACCAATTCGTTGTCTCTGATGACTCAGAACAACCTGAACGCTTCGCAATCGTCGCTGAACACCGCGATCCAACGCCTGTCGTCGGGTCTGCGCATCAACAGCGCCAAGGATGACGCTGCTGGCCAAGCCATTGCGAACCGCTTCACCGCCAACATCCGCGGCCTGACCCAAGCCCAGCGCAACGCCAACGACGGCATCTCGCTGGCGCAAACGACCGAAGGCGCACTGACCGAAGTCAACAACAACCTGCAACGTATCCGTGAACTGAGCGTGCAGGCCGCCAACGGTTCGAACTCGGGCTCCGACCTGGCTTCGGTCCAGGCTGAAATCAAGCAACGCCTGGACGAAATCGACCGCGTTTCGTCGCAGACGCAGTTCAACGGCGTGAAGGTCCTGGCCAGCAACTCGAAGATGGCTGTGCAGGTTGGCGCCAACGACGGCGAAACCATCAGCATCGACCTGAAGCAGATCAACGCCACCACGCTGGGCCTGAACACCCTGAACGTAGCCGGCCCGTCGTCGGCCGGTACCACGACGCCGTACGCCTATAACAGCGCCAACACCGCCACTGGTGAAAATGCTGTGGTCCAGGGCCGCGACAACACCGGCGCCAGCGTCGACGTCGCCGCAGCGGACATGACGTTCACGGATGCGAACGGCGGCACCGCCAACACGCTGGTGCAAGATGACAACGGCCGCTGGTTCGTCCAGAACGGCACCGATTTCTACGCGGCCACGATCACCGTCAAGGACGCCGCCCAAGGCACGACCACCGCCACCCCGACGGCAACCGTCACGTTTGATTCGAGCAAGCCGCTGTCGGCCGCTACCCAAAACCCGCTGGCTGCCATCGACGCCGCCCTGTCGAAGGTCGACGACCTGCGCAGCTCGCTGGGTGCCGTGCAAAACCGTTTTGACTCGGCCATCGCCAACCTGGGCACGACCGTGACGAACCTGTCGGCTTCGCGCTCGCGCATTCAGGATGCAGACTACGCAACGGAAGTGTCGAACATGACCCGCGCGAACATCCTGCAACAGGCTGGTACCTCGGTTCTGGCGCAAGCCAACCAGACCACTCAAGGCGTGCTGTCGCTGCTGCGTTAATCGCACCTGCGCTGGCAAAAAAGGCTGGGCCGCAAGGCCCGGCCTTTTTGCCGGGAGCGTTTTGCAGGCAGACCACTGCCTGCAAAGCGTTTCTTTCCGATGTTGATTCACGCCAAACCGGATGGAGCAAATCATGGCGTCTCCTTCTTCAGTGACTCCGGTCGCAGTGCGACTTCCTTCCGATGTGCCCGCCAGCACCATTGGCGTCCAGGCACCGACAGGCGTCTCCTTTCCCGTTGTTGGCAATGGCCAGGACGACAGCGGAAAGACTGGCGCGGCGGGTTCGGTGGATACCTCCGCTGCCGTCGGCGAACTGGTCGAGGCACTGAAGTCAACGTCGATCAGCCTGCGCTTCGAGATCGACGAAAGCACGCACCGCGTCATCACCAAGGTGGTCGACAAGGAAACCGGCGAACTGATCCGGCAGATGCCCACCGTAGAGGTACTGCGAATCGCAAGCGCCATCGACAAGCTGCAGGGACTGTTCGTCAGCCAGGCCGTGTAAGCGCGCTCACCATACGAAGTCACGTCAATTGAAGAAGAGGTAAAAACAACATGGCAGCGATCTCCGCCCTTGGCGTCGGCTCGAACCTGGACCTGACCAGCCTGCTCGACCAACTGAAAACCGCCGAGCAGGCACCGCTCGACGCCATCGACAAGCGGGCCACGAGCTTCCAGGCAAAGCTGTCGGCTTTTGGGCAGGTGCAGAGCGTGTTGACTGCATACCAGGCCGCCGCCAAGAAGCTTGGCGACGCCACGACGTTCGGTGCCGTCAAGGCCACGGTGGGCTCGACTGACATCATGTCGGTGACCACGGCATCCAACGCCGTACCGGGCAACTACAGCATTACCGTCAAGACGCTGGCTACCGCGCAATCGCTGGTCAGCGGCCAGATTGCCGATCAGAAGGCTGCCATTGCCGGCACCAGCGGCGAGATCGTCTTCGACTTCGGCGAAGCACTCGCGGCGGATCCGACCGCCACACCGACCAGCACCAAGAAGGTCACGATTGCGAACAACGCCTCGCTGCAGGATATCCGTGACGCCATCAACAAGGCCGGCGTAGGCGTGACCGCCAGCATCATCAATGATGGCAGCAGCACCCCGTATCGCCTGGTGCTGACCTCCGACAAGACCGGCACGCAGGCCACCATGCGCGTGTCGTCGGGCAGTGCGGCGCTGAACAATATCGTCGGCTTCGATCCCTCGGCAACGACGAATGCCATGGAGCAGAAGGTGCCCCCGGCCAATGCCACGCTGAAGGTGAATGGCATCGATATCGTCAGCCAGAGCAATGCCGTGGTCGACGCCGGCCAGGGCCTCACGATGAACCTGACCAAGGAAGGCACCACCTCGCTGACGGTCACGCGTGACTACGATTCGATCAAGTCGTCGATCCAGGCCTTCGTTACCGCGTACAACAATATCCAGACCACGGCGAAGTCGCTCACTGCATTCGATACGTCCAAGCAAAGCTCGTCGCCACTGACCGGCGACGGCACGCTGCGCTCCATCCAGATGCGCCTGCGCTCCATGCTTGGCGGCACCATGCCGGACGGCAACGGCGGTTCTATCTCGCTGGCAGATATTGGCATCAAATTCGACGGCAAGACCGGTACCATGTCGGTTGACGATACCAAGCTGACCAAGGCGCTCAACAACAATCTTGCCGGCGTCACTGCCATGTTCTCGAGCACCACGGGCACCGGCGGCATCGGCAAGCAGGTAAGCGGCTATGTTGACGGCCTGTCGGCCACAAACGGTTCGCTCAAGACCGCGCAGGACGGCATCACCAAGACGCTGAAGGATCTGGAAAAGAACTATAGCGACTCGCAGGATCGTATCAACACAACCATGGACCGCTACAAGGCCCAGTTCACCCAGCTGGACCTAATGGTCAGCCAGATGAATCGCACCAGCAGCTACCTGACGCAGCAGTTCACCGCGCTGAACAACGCATCGAGCAAGTAACCGCCTTAACGAGAGCAAACCATGTTCGCCCGCCAAGCCATCAACGCCTACGCCCAGGTTGGGGTCCAGACCGGCGCCATGAGTGCCAGTCCCATCAAGCTCATCACAATGCTGTATGACGGCGCGCGCGCTGCCATCGCGAGGGCAAAGTTCCATCTGGAGAACGGCGAGATCGTGGCGCGCGGCAATGCCATCTCCAAGGCCATCGACATCGTCGACAACGGCCTGCGCGCCGTGCTGGACCACGAGGCGGGCGGCGAGATCTCCGCCAACCTCGAGTCGCTGTACGAATACATGGTGCGGCGCCTGATGCTGGCCAACCTGCACAGCGATGGCGACATGCTCGACGAAGTCGACCGGCTGCTGGAAAGCCTGGCTTCGGCCTGGGCGCAGATCGACGAGACGTCCCAGCAGGCAGAGCAATAATTTACGCTGCAAGGCTACCGAAATGGCTCAATTCTCTCCCATCGTCACCTGCTACGAGGAAATCCTCGTGCTGTCTGGCCGCATGTTCGAAGCCGCGCAGGCCGCGGACTGGGATACCGTCGCCGAACTGCAGAGCGGCTACCTGGTGCTGGTCGACCGGCTGCGCCAGCTCGACCATGAAGCGTCGCTCTCGGATGCCGAGCGCATGCGCCGCTACCAGTTGCTGGACCGCATCCTGACGTACGACGCGCGTATCCGTGACCTGGCCATGCCCGAACTCCGCCGCATTGGCAGCCTGCTGACCAGCTCGCGCCGCCAGTTCGACCTGTCCGCCGCCTACGGCGCGACGGCGTAACGCTTTGCGCGGCGAGTCCCAAGAGGCCCGCCGCTCGTCTGTCCCGGCAACATGACCGGCATCCATCTTCCTCCCGGACTGAGTTCCGTCCAGACGCTCGATCCGCAACAACTGCGCACGGGCCTGTCCACGCTCGACAAGGTTGCGCTGCTCCAGCCCGTGCTGGACGCATCCGAGTCGGGCGTGCAGAACTCGACCGACCAGGCCATCCGCAACAGCCAGGCCGCCAGGGCTGCCAATGGCCAGCCGGGCCAGGCCACGCTGCTGCCCGGCGCCTCCACGCGCGAGTCGCTGAGCTTTGCCGCGCGCGCCATCCTCACGCTGATGGACGGCACGCCTGCGCAGCCACTGCGCTCGGCTGGCCCCTTGCTTCCCGCTCCGCCGACGACCGGCAACACGGCAACCGTGGCGACGGCGCTGGCCAATAAGGTGGATGAGAGCGGACTGTTCTACGAATCGCACCTGGCGCAATGGGTTGCGGGTTCGCGGCCACTGGCCAGCATCCTGCAACAGCCGCAAGCCCCGCTCGGCCAGCCGCTGCTGCCTAATGCGCCCTTCGCGCCGCCGGGTGCGAAAGCCGGACCCGAGGCGCCGATGCTGACGTACAGCGGCCCGTCAGGTTCCAACAGCTCCACGGCCGCCGATGTGCCACGCGCCGCCGGCCCGGTCCCCATCCCTGCCTCGCAGTTGCTTGCCGAAGCGCTGGCAGCGCCAGGCAACCCGCGTGTCGCCCACAACCACGCGCCGTTCGAACAAGGCGTACGCCAGGGCATGGGCTCGCATGCGTCTTACAGCAGAGAGGCATCGCCGGATGGCATGCCGTCCCGGCCTTCCGCTGGCTCGGTCGCCACGCAGGCCTACCAGGCCACGGCCGACGCGGGGCGCGCCCCGGAGCAAGCCGCCGCGCCACGCCACAGCGTGCTGATGGACCTGAGTGCCGGCCCCGAGCCCGCGCAACAGCAAGCGGCGCAGGGACCAGCCATTCACCCGTCCACCGAAGGTGTCGTGCGCCAGCAGCTGGAACTGCTGGCTACGCAACAGTTCCGCTTCGCCGGCGAAGCGTGGCCCGGCACGCCGATGGAATGGGACATCACGCGCCATGAAGACGACGCGGCCAGTCAAGACGCATCGGATGCGCGGCAGTGGTCCAGCCGTCTGCGGCTGCAGTTGCCGAAGCTCGGCATGGTCGAGGCCGTGCTGACACTCGGTCCGAATGGCCTCGAAGCCCGCCTGGCAACGGCCGAGACCGATGTCGCCGCGCGCTTCATCGCGGCGCGTCCGCAGCTGCGCAGCCAGCTCGAAGCGCAAGGCATCGCGTTGCAGCGCCTGAACGTCGAAACACGCGACAGCATGGAAAACGGAGGCGCGGCATGAGCGAAGCCGATCCGAACCGCGGCGCCGCCATCGCACTGTCGTACCAGACGGACGACAAGGCACCTCGAGTGGTGGCCAAGGGCTATGGCGTCGTCGCCGAGGCCATCATTGCCCGTGCGCGGGAAGCCGGCGTCTATGTGCACGGCTCTCCCACGCTCGTGAACCTGCTGATGCAGGTGGACCTGGACAGCCATATCCCGCCGCAACTGTACGTTGCCATTGCGGAGCTGCTTGCCTGGCTCTACCAACTGGAATCCGGCCCCGAGGCTCCGGTCTGATCCCGTTGTTCCCTGAATGGAAACAGCCCCTGCCCGCGTTCGCGGCACAGGGGCTGCCTGACATCCGGTTTGCCGGCGCCATGCCGGCATGGCCTTACACCGGCATATTCATCATTTCCTGATACGCCTGCACCAGCCGGTTCCTCACCTGCACGCCGGTCTGGAACGACACATTGGCCTTTTGCAGTTCGATCATCACGTCATTGAGCGCCACGCCCGGCTTGCCAAGTTCAAAAGCTTCGGACAGGCCGTAGGCGCGTTCCTGCGTGGCATTGATGCGGCTCAGGCTGCGCTGCAGTTCGCCGGCGAAGCCGCCGGAGGCCGCCGGTGCGGCAGCCTGCGAACTGGTGCCGGCCGCGGTCTGGGCCAGGCCGCGCAGCTGCTGCAGCATGCCTTCGATGGGAGAGAGCGTGGTCATGAAGCGGGTTCCCCTGCCGGCCCGGGTGGAAGCATCGGTGCCGGATCCTGTGGTTAGACATGGGTTAGACGACAGGTAGCCGCGCAAATACCGTCGAGACGTGCCGCAAGATTCACATTGCAGTCCCATCGCGCGCGCTTGCCACCCAATTTCAGCGGGGCCAAGCGTACCTGCCGCCCGCCGCGCGCCATCAGCCGAAATCGGGAGGAAAACCCGGCCTATTCACCAGATTGTGCGCAAGCGCGTTGACCGATCATCGCTACCGTGCCGGAAAGGCGCGGGCTTTGCCTTGCGTTTGCCAATCCGGCGCGGTGTTCCAGAACAACCCTCCCGGGAGTACGCGTGTTTTCTCAGCAGCCTGAAGTGAGCCGTGCCGAAGCAAGGCGTGCCGACGTCCATGGTGGCCACCATCGCCAGAGCGATCGGGGCTATCGCCCGGCCATGGCCGGAGCGCGCGCATGACCGCGGCAATGTCCTTGCCCGGCCGCTCGGGCGAAGTGCTCGACCGCCTCAAGGCCAATCCCAAGCTGCCGCTGATGCTCGGTGGCGCCGCGCTGGCTGCGGCCATCGCCGTCGGCGTGCTGTGGTCGCGTGCGCCGGACTACAAGGTGCTGTACAGCAACCTGTCCGAGCGCGACGGCGGCGCGGTGCTGCAGTCGCTGCAGCAGATGAACGTGCCGTACAAGTTCGCCGAAGGCGGCGGCGCCGTGATGGTCCCGGCGGAAAAGGTCCATGAGACGCGTCTGCGCCTGGCTTCGCAAGGCCTGCCCAAGAGCGGCACTACGGGCCTGGAACTGATGGACAACCAGAAGTTCGGCATCAGCCAGTTCGCCGAACAGGTCAATTACCAGCGCGGGCTCGAAGGCGAGCTCGCGCGCTCGATCGAATCGATCGCCGCCGTGCAGTCCGCACGCGTGCACCTGGCCATTCCGAAGCCGACGCTGTTCGTGCGCGAGCGCCAGAAGCCCACGGCGTCGATCGTGCTGCAGCTTTATCCCGGCCGCGCCATCGATGAAGGCCAGGTCGCGGCGATCAGCCACCTGGTGTCGTCGAGCGTGCCGGAACTGACGCCGAAGGCGATCTCCATCGTCGACCAGCACGGCAACCTACTGTCGAACAGCGGCAACGAGCGCATGCTCGACGCGACCCAGCTCAAGTATGTGCAGGCGCTGGAGCAGAACTACCTGAAGCGCATCGAATCGATCCTGACGCCGATCGTCGGCAAGGACAATGTGCGCGCACAGGTGACGGCCGACGTCGATTTCTCGATCGTCGAGCACACCGACGAAAGCTACAAGCCGAACCAGGATCCGACCCACGCTGCCATCCGCAGCCAGCAGACCAGCGAGTCGAACCAGCAGGGTGCGACGCCGCCGGGCGGCGTGCCGGGCGCGCTGTCCAATCAGCCGCCGGCGCCTGCCGCGGCACCGATCACCACGGCGCAAACGCCGCGTGCCGGACAGGCACCGGGCCAGGCCGGCGCACCCGCGCAGCCGCAAGGCGCCCAAGCGGGCCAGGCACAGGCCGCCACGAGCACCGCATCGACCGGCCCGAGCAGCAACCGTCGCGATTCGACCGTCAACTATGAACTCGACCGCACCGTTCGCCACGTGCAGCAGGCGCCAGGTGGCGTGCGCCGCCTGTCCGTCGCGGTGGTGGTCAATTACCGGCAACTGGCCGACGCCAAGGGCAAGATGGTTGCCCAGCCGCTGCCGCCTGCACTGCTGGCCCAGATCGAGAACCTGACCAAGGAAACCATGGGCTTCTCGGCCGACCGCGGCGACTCGATCAATGTGGTGAACAGCCCGTTCACGGTCGATCGCGAAGTCACGCCTGAACTGCCGTTGTGGAAACAACCTGAAATGATCGACCTGGCCAAGACCGGCGCGGGCTATCTGCTGCTGGCGCTGCTGGCACTGTTCGCGTGGTTCAAGATTGCGCGCCCGATCCTGCGCCGCTACACCACCCCGCCCCTGCCGGCACCCACTCCGGCCGCCGAAACTACGGCCGAACTGCTGCCACCCGAGGAACCGACCAATCCGGAAGTTCTGCGGCTGGCCGCGAAGTATGAAAGCGATCTCGCGCTGGTGCGCGACGCCGCGCAACGCGACCCGCGCCTGGTTGCCAGCGTAATCAAGAACTGGATTGGCAATGACCTCCGCTAAAGCCGCCTCCACTGCTACCGGCCTGCAGAAGAGCGCCATCCTGATGATGGCGATCGGCGAAGACGCCGCTGCCGAAGTGTTCAAGCACCTGTCCCAGCGCGAGGTGCAGGAACTGGGCTCGGCCATGGCCGAACTGCGCTCCGTGACGCGCGAGGAAATGGCCGGCGTGCTCGGCGAGTTCCGCGGCGAGACCGAGCAATACCTGGCGCTGAACGTCGATTCGAGCTCGTTCATCCGCAGCGTGCTGAACAAGGCGCTCGGCGAAGAGCGCGCCCAGTCGGTGATCGAGGACATCCTGGAATCGCGCGATCCGGGCAGCGGCATCGACTCGCTGAACTGGATGGATGCGACCTCGGTGGCCGAACTGATCCGCGACGAGCATCCGCAGATCATCGCCACGATCCTGATCCACCTGGACCGCCAGAAGTCGTCCGAAGTGCTGGCGCTGTTCACGGACCGCCTGCGCAACGACGTGATCCTGCGTATCGCCACGTTCGGCGGCGTGCAGCCGGGCGCGCTGCAGGAACTGACGGACGTGCTGTCGAAGCTGCTGTCGGGCCAGAGCCTGAAGCGCAGCCGCATGGGTGGCGTACGCACGGCGGCCGAGATCATCAACCTGATGAGCACCGCGCACGAAGAAGCCGTCATCGACGGCGTGCGCCTGCACGACGGCGACCTGGCGCAGAAGATCATCGACGAGATGTTCCTGTTCGAGAACCTCATGGAAGTCGACGATCGCGGCATCCAGCGCGTGCTCAAGGAAATTGCCACCGAATCGCTCATCGTCGCGCTCAAGGGCGCGCCGGCCGAGCTGCGCGACAAGTTCATCCGCAACATGTCCACGCGTGCCGGCGAAATGCTGCGCGAGGACCTGGATGCGCTGGGCCCGGTGCGCGTGTCGCAGGTCGAGGCCGAGCAGAAGGCCATCCTGCAGGTGGTAAGACGCCTGGCCGATGCCGGCGAAGTCCAGATTGGCGGAGGAGACGATGCCTATGTCTGAGCGCGGCCTTGCCGCACGTATCGCACTGCGCGAGAACCAGGCCGGCGGCGACGCTGGCGGCTTTGCCCCGTTCGAGCCGCCGCGCCGCACGCGCGGCGCCGGCTGGCAGCGCTGGCAGATGGGTTCCCTGGACCCGCGCGCCGCGCTGCAAGAGATCGTGCAGGAAGCACCCGCCGAACCGGCACCGCCGCCGATCGACTTCGCGGCGCTCGACGCCATGCGCGAAGGCGCGCGCAAGGAAGGCTACGCACAGGGCTATACCCAGGGCCAGACCCAGGGCTATGGCGACGGCCACCGCGAAGGCTATGCGCGCGGGCTCGAAGCCGCGCGCAACGAAGCCACGCGCCTGCAGGGACTGGCCGCGAACTTCCGCAAGGCGCTCGACGGCGTCGATCAGGAAGTGTCCGATGCGCTGGTTTCGCTCGCGCTCGATGTCGCGCGCCAGCTCGTGCGCACGAAAGTGGAAGAAGATCCGGAAGTCCTGCTGCCCGCCGTGCGCGAGCTGTTGACCAGCGAACCGGCGCTGACCGGCTCGCCGTGCCTGCTGCTCCATCCCGAAGACGTGGGGCTGGTCGAAGCGCATATGCAGGGCGAACTCGAAGCTGCTGGCTGGACCCTGCGCGCAGACCCGGCCGTCACGCGTGGCGGCTGCATCGCCAGCGCGACCAGCGGCGAACGCGACGCCCGGCTGGAAACCCGCTGGGCACGCGTGGCGAAGGCCCTGGGCCGCGACGATCCGTGGGAGCCGCAGCATGACTGACGCTGCGACGGAAGCCCGGACCGACGTGCCCGAACTGCCGCCGGTGCCCCACGCGGAGCACTGGCGCCATGCCTTGAACAAGGCATCGGCCGGCATCTCCGGCCTCGACAGCAAGCGCAGTTGCGGGCGACTCACGCGCGCTGCCGGCCTGGTGCTGGAAGCCGTTGGCCTGCGACTGCCCGTGGGCAGCGACTGCCTGATCGAACTGCCCGCGGGGCAGTTCAGCGCCAATGCCGGCGGCCAGCGCACGGCTGAAGCCGAAGTCGTCGGCTTCGGCGCAGACCGCCTCTACCTGATGCCGCAGTCCGACGTGGTTGGCCTGCTGCCCGGCGCGCGCGTCTATCCGCTCGAGCCGTCGCCGCAGCCGGAGGGCGCCAGCTCGCCGCGCGAGCCGGGTTCCAAGCGCCTGCCGGTCGGCGAAGGCATGCTCGGCCGCGTAGTGGATGCCGCCGGCCGTCCGCTCGATGGCCTGGGCCCGATCCGCGCCGCGCAGGAAGTCCCGCTGTCCGCCGAACAGATCAACCCGCTGATGCGAGCGCCGATCCAGACGGTGCTCGACACCGGCGTGCGCGCGATCAACGGCATGCTGACCGTGGGACGCGGCCAGCGCATGGGCCTGTTCGCGGGCTCCGGTGTGGGCAAGAGCGTGCTGCTCGGCATGATGGCGCGCTACACCAGCGCAGACGTGATCGTGGTCGGCCTGATCGGCGAACGCGGCCGCGAGGTCAAGGAATTCATCGAACACATCCTCGGCCCCGAAGGCCGCGCCCGCTCGGTCGTGGTGGCGGCACCGGCCGATTGCTCGCCGCTGCTGCGCATGCAGGGCGCCGCGTATTCGACGCGGCTGGCAGAGTACTTCCGTGACCAGGGCAAGCATGTGCTGCTGATCATGGATTCGCTCACGCGCTACGCGATGGCCCAACGCGAGATCGCACTGGCGATCGGCGAGCCGCCCGCCACCAAGGGCTATCCGCCTTCGGTGTTTGCCAAGCTGCCGACGCTGGTCGAGCGCACCGGCAACGGCCCGGAAGGCGGCGGCTCGATCACGGCCTTTTATACCGTGCTGACCGAGGGCGATGACCAGCAGGACCCGATCGCCGACTCGGCGCGCGCGATCCTGGACGGCCATGTGGTGCTCTCTCGCAGCCTGGCCGAGGCCGGCCACTATCCGGCCATCGACGTGGAAGCGTCGATCAGCCGCGCGATGACCGCGCTGATCCCGCCCGAGCAATTCAGCTCGGTGCGC
This sequence comes from Cupriavidus pinatubonensis, assembly GCF_019602855.1. Classification (GTDB taxonomy): domain Bacteria; phylum Pseudomonadota; class Gammaproteobacteria; order Burkholderiales; family Burkholderiaceae; genus Cupriavidus; species Cupriavidus pinatubonensis. The sequence continues at coordinate 1,813,211 of NZ_CP080766.1, read as the reverse complement.
CGCTTCAAGCAGCTGATGTCGCGCTACCAGCGCAACCGCGACCTGATCAGCGTGGGCGCGTACGTGCCCGGCAACGATCCCGAGCTGGATCTGGCGATCCGGCTCCATCCCCGGATGGAAGCCTTCCTGCAGCAGGACATCCACGAGCGCGCGGAATACGACGACGCGGTCGGGCAGCTGCATAGCCTCTTCGACAGGAGCGAATATGGCTAAACCGAATGCTCTGCAAACCCTGGCCGAGCTGGCCCAGAACGACACCGATGCCGCCGCGCGCGAACTGGGCCGGCTGCAGGGGCTGCGCACGCAGGCCGAGAACCAGCTCAACCAGCTCACGCAATATCGCCACGAATACCGCGAGCGCATGCAGGCAGTGGCCGCGGAAGGGATGACGTCGGGGCGCTGGCACGATTTCTCGCGCTTCCTTGATTCGCTCGACCACGCCATCCGCCAGCAGACCACCGCGCTGGAAAAGGCCGAAGCCGACCTGCTGGCCGGACGCAGCCGCTGGCAGAACAACAAGCGCCGCGTGAACTCGTTCGACACCCTGATCGCGCGCGCCGACGCCCGCGAGGAAAAGGTCGCCGCGCGCCGCGAGCAGCGCGCCAACGACGAATACGCCGCACGACTGGCCCGTGACAACGCCAGCCGACTCAACTGAGCCCAAGGGACAAGCATCCACCCATGATCGATATCAGCCAGATCGTCAGCAACGCCTCTCCCAAGGCCGACCCGGCCAGCCGTGCAGCGGCAGATGCCGGCAACAACGCCTTCAGTGGTGCGCTGTCGCGCGCGAAGGACAACAGTCAACCCGCGCCGAGCCAGGATTCCAGTGCCAAGGCCCAGCCTGCAAAGGTCGCACCGGCGAAGGACACCCGCGACAACAACACCGCGAAGACGCCCGACGCCAAGGACACGCCGCGCGCCACCGCCGGCAAGACCGGCGCACAGCCGGGCCGTCGCAAGGACCCCAATGACGATGAGGACACCAGCGCGCAGGCGGCTGATGCCAGCGCCGCTGCGGCAGCACTGGCCGCGCTGCTGCCGGCCACGCCCGCCCCTGTCGCCGCGGATGGCGCGCCGGCAACTGCCGCAGGCAGCAACACCGTCGCGGCCGCCGGTACCGCCGCAGCGTCGGGACTTGCAGCACTGCAATCGCCTGCAGCCGCATCGACCGATACGACCGGCGCCGCCGCGACCACGCTCGCGGACCTGAATACCGATACGGTCGATACGCAAGCCGCCCAGGCAACGGTGCAGGTGGCCACCCCAGCCAAGTCGGCTCCGACTGTCGCCGACACGCTTGCCAATATCCTGTCGCAGCGCGCCGTGCTGGCAGACGCTTCGGCAAAGCCTGCCACGACTGACGCCGCCCAGACCGCCGCCACGCCGAATGCGCCGCTGACTGCGGCGGCTGACATGCGGCAGGGCCACGGCGGCCAGTTCGCCGACAGCCAGGGCCAGCCTGGCGCCGGTCAGCCTCAGCACATGGCACTGCAGCGCGTCGACAGTCCTGCGCAGGACGGCAAAACCGTGGCAGCCCCGTTCGCGCAACAGATCCAGGTCGCCGCGCAAACGGCCGATTCCGCAGTGCCCACGCAGAACGACGGCGCTGCAGCGGCAATTGCCGCGGCACTGGCCAACCAGTCGCCTTCCGCCGCTCCGGCAGCCGTCGCCGCAGCCGCACGCCCCGTGGTGGCGCCGCCGCTGAACGACACGCAGTGGCCGCAGGCGCTGGGCCAGCAGATGATCCGGCTCACGGGGCAAGGCAGCCAGAGCGCCGAACTGCAGCTGAACCCGCCCAACCTGGGTCCGCTGAAGGTTGTGCTCAACGTCGTCAACGACCAGGCCCAGGCGCAGTTCGTTTCGCCGCACCAGGCCGTGCGCGCCGCGGTGGAAGCCGCAATTCCCCACCTGCGCACGGCACTGTCCGAAAACGGCATCCAGCTCGGCCAGACGTCGGTCGGCGCCGACAGCTTTGCCGGCCAGACCGGCAACGGTCAGCAGCAGCAACAGCAGCAGGCCGGCAACAGCCGCGGCCACACGGGCTTCGGCACGAACCTGGCCAGCGCCGAGTCCGCGTCCCCGTCCGCCACGCCGGTCGCCCGTCCGGCACGCGTGCTGGCACAGGGAGAGGTCGATACCTTCGCCTGACTGAGTGGCGCCCCAGGCGCTTCCAACACGACAAAGGCCGCCTCACGGGCGGCCTTTGTCTTTTTCAGCTCAGCGGCGGCTCAGGGCTGGAAGATGTCCAGGCCCGCGAGCGCGACTACCCCGCTCAACGCGATCATCGCCGGCGAATCCCCGCCGAAGATCAATACGGCTGCGGCAAGCCAGGCGACAAGACTGAAGGCGAGAAAGCGTTTCATGATGCAGCGGGTCGAACTGGCCCGATCGAGCGGGCGCGATGTCATGGGGCAGGAATCAGGAAGGTGGAGCTAAGTATAAACCCTGATTTTCCCGATCGAGGGCCGACGAGTGCAGTGAATCAAAATGTGCGCGATACACCGTGCCACAGCGTTCCGGCGGCGCCGGTGCATCGGAGCGATAATTCCCCAGGTTGCCGTGCCATCCTGCCTGTGCCACTGCCCCATGACGTTCGACCTCTTCGACAATCTCGACAACTCGCAAGACGGGTATGCTCCCGGCAGCGCGCCCGAGCCGCTTGCGGAAGGTGCCGTCGTGCTGCGCGGCTTTGCGCGCACGCAGGCGCCGCAATTGCTCGACGAGATCGGAGACATTGCTGCAAAAGCGCCCTGGCGCCACATGATCACGCCGGGTGGCTTGCGCATGTCGGTGGCCATGACCAACTGCGGGCAGGCCGGCTGGGTCTCCGACAGGACGGGCTACCGCTATGATCCATGCGATCCGCTCGATGGCGAGCCATGGCCGGCCATGCCCGCGGCATTCCTCGACCTGGCCACGCGTGCCGCGGCCGAGGCAGGCTTTGCCTGCTTTGCGCCGGATGCCTGCCTGATCAACCGGTATGAGCCGGGCACCCGGCTTTCCTTGCATCAGGATCGCGACGAGCGCGATCTTCGCGCCCCGATCGTATCGGTATCGCTGGGCCTGCCGGCTGTGTTCCTGTTCGGCGGCTTGCGGCGCGCCGACCGGCCTGCGCGCATACGGCTCGCCCATGGCGACGTGGTGGTATGGGGCGGCCCTTCGCGCCTGGCCTTCCATGGCGTGGCGCCGCTGGCCGATGGTGACCACCCGCTGCTCGGGCAGAAACGGATCAACCTGACCTTCCGCAGGGCGCTGTAGCCGCTGCGGCAAAGCGTCCGGTCAGGGTACCGGGGCAGCCACCGTAGTGAACGACCAGCTTGTGCTCAGCGGCGTGCCGGCGCGCGCGCCGGCGAAGCTCACCGTGTAGGTGGCGCCAGACTTCAGCGGCGCAAGCGGCAGCAGGAACACCGCGTTGCGCCGCAGGTACTGGCCGTTCGGGTCGGCCACGGCCGACCCCATCGAGCCTGGTTTCGCGGCCTCCGACACCAACGCGCGCGTGGGCACTTCGGCGCCGGTGCCGTCGAACAGACGGAAGCTCGACACCGTCAGGACTTCGCCGTTGGCACCATTCACGTACACCATCAGGGGGCGGCCCGGCGCGGAAAGGTCCGGCGCCGGGTTCGGCTGTTCTCCACCGGCATTGAACCCGGGCTGCACAGCCACCTCGCCCGCGCGCGGGATCGTCACGATTGCATGCGTAGCCATCTGCTGGCCGCCGGCATAAGGGGTGCTGTTGGCCTGCGGCCCGGGCGGCACCGCGGTACTCGTGCCGAACATGAGCACGCACGTGCTGAACCAGCCGTTACGCGCAGGCACGAAGCCCACGCCCACGGACTCGGCATTGTCGATCACCCCCTGCAGGTGATAGACCGTGGAGTACCACTGGTCGAAACAGCCGCGGGCGTCGGCGGCGACGTCGACGCCCGCGCCTTGTGCGGCCGCCACCTCGCCAATCCATTCGGTATCGGGAGCACCGGCCTTGCGCGCGCGCGCCAGCGGCGTGTCGGCGTAGTACCCAGCGTTGGCGGATGCTTCGTCATGGCCGACGATCCGGTTGGCCTGCAGGTATTCGGCGTGTGCCTGGGCGGCCGTGTCGAGCGCGGCATCCTGTGCCAGCAGGCCGACGCCGAGCGCGTCGCGCACGTCGTTGAGCGCCTGAAACATCACTAGCCGACCCGAGCCCGCGACATAGGTGGGCGCAGGCACGTTGGTCTGCGGTGCGCGAGCGGTCGGCGGCGGCGCCATCGGCGTCTGGGCGGAGTTATCTCCACCGCCTCCACCGCCGCCGCAGGCGGTCAGCGCGACAGGCAACAGCGCAGCGAGAAAACGTGTCCTGATCATTCGGAAAGGGATCCTGCGGGGTATTCGGGAGCCAGCATGGTAGCGACGGCGCTACCTTGCCAATCCTGCAAAAAAGCGCATCGCTGCGGCCGAATTCCCCCGTATGGCTGCCAGGGTGCAGCACCGGCTGCACGGCATCCGCCAGGTAGCAGCGTAAGCCGCACATTGACCTTGGGCCCCTGACGGCACGTCTTCTAAAGTCAATGGCATCGAATCGTTGAACAGGAGGCCAGTCATGCATCTCGAAGGCTCGTGCCATTGCGGCGCCGTGCAATTCTCGCTGGAGTCGGACTCTCCATATCCGTTCATGCATTGCCACTGCTCGATCTGCCGCAAGACCGCAGGCAGCGGCGGCTACGCCATCAATCTGGGCGGCGATGCCTCGACGCTGCGCGTACGCGGCAAGAAGCACCTGGGGATCTACCACGCCGTCATGCGCGAACCCGGCAAGCGCGCCACGCGTTCACCGGCGCAACGGCATTTCTGCCTCAAGTGCGGCAGCGCGCTGTGGTTGTTCGATCCGCGCTGGCCGCACCTCGTCCATCCCCACGCATCGGCCATCGATACCCCGCTGCCCAAGCCGCCCGATGTGGTCGAGGCCGCCCTAGATTTCGCCCCCGAGTGGGTGGATGTACCACGCGGCAAGGGCCACGTGCGTTGCGGCACCTGGCCGGAGGAGTCGCTGCAGGAATGGCATCGCCGGCATGGCCTGCTGAAGGGGTGACCGTCGCGGAGGGCCGGCTTCGGGTGCCGGAATGGTCGCGTATGATGTCTCCCGCATCCGCCGCACCTCCGTCCCGCCTCCATCCGTTCCTGCGCCGTGCCTGCAATGCCCGAACATTTCCTGCTGTCTACGCTGTTGATTTTCGGGTTGGGTGGTTTGCTTGGGGCGGTAGGCGGCCTGTTCGGCATCGGCGGCGGCTTGATTGCCATCCCCGCGCTCGGGCTGTTGTTCGGCATGGATGATCAGCAACTCGCTCAGGGCACGGCGCTGGTCATGATCGCGCCCAATGTGCTGATCGGCTTCTGGCAATACCGCAAGCGTGCCGATATCGCGCTGCGCATGGCGCTCATGCTCGGACTCAGCGCGGTACTCGCGACCTACCTGTCGGCGCGGCTGGCTACTTCCATGGATGCGCAGTTGCTGCGCCGCATCTTTGCCGGCTTCATGATCGGCCTGGCGCTGTATTTTCTCTGGCGGCTGCTGCCCGGACGGGCGATCACAGCTCAGCATGCACGCGTCTCGCCGCGCTGGATTCCGCTGGTCGGCGTGGTCGGCGGCGCGTTCTCGGGCTTCTTCAGCGTCGGCGGCGGCGTGGTGGCCGCGCCGGCGCTGGTTGGCCTGTTCGGCATGCGACAGGCCGCCGCACAGGGGCTGGCGCTGGCCCTCGTGACGCCCGGTGCCGTGGTGGCCCTTGCCACTTACGCGCATGCCGGACATGTCGACTGGGTCAGCGGCATCCCGCTTTCGCTGGGCGGCATGCTGACGATTTCGTGGGGCGTGGCACTGGCGCACCGGATGCCCGAGCGCCGCCTGCGCGCGCTGTTCGCGCTATGCCTGATCGCCACGGCGGCGGTGATGCTGGTGCGCGGTTGACGGGCCCAAGGGAGCGCGCCACGCGAGCCAGGATCGTCTATTTCCGGAACACGAGGCTGAAATTATTGGCCGGCATCGTCACCGGCGCATCGCAGCGCATGCCCTGGGCCTCGCCCAGAGATATCACGTCTTCCATGTCGCGCACGCCCCATTCCGGATCGGTCGCGCGGAGCTGCGCATCGAACGCGGCATTGCTCGGCGCGGTGTGGGCGCCACCACGCCGGTAAGGCCCATACAGGAACAACACGCCGCCAGCGCCAAGCAGCCGGCCCGCGCCGGCAAAGAGCGCCTGCGTGGCCACCCATGGCGAGATATGGACCATGTTGATGCAGACCACGGCATCGGCGGCATCGATACCCCACGGCTGCGCGCACACATCGAGCGCCAGCGGGGCGCGCACGTTGGTCAGGCCTGCGTGATGGGTCCAGGCAGCGATCGACGCGCGCGCCGCCGCATCAGGGTCGCTTGGCTGCCAGGTCAAGCCCGGCAGCGCCGCGGCGAAGTGCACCGCATGCTGGCCGGTGCCGCTCGCGATCTCCAGCACCGTTCCGGTCGCCGGTAGCACGTTGCGAAGCACGGCGAGGATCGGCTCGCGGTTGCGGTCCGTGGCTGGCGCGAGGCGGCGGGCATCAGGGTCAGGGGTCTGGCTCGTCATGGATTTCAACCTTGCTCCCAGGCGTTGCACCAGCCGGCTGCCGCGACCTCCTTGTCGCCGAACAGCGCGCAGCCGCCGGCGGCGCTACCCGTGTCGCCCTGATAAAGCTGGCAGTTGGCGCAGGTCTGACTGGTCTTGTGGCTTGGGTATTTCTTCGGATCCACCTTGGTGGTGTCGGCCTTGTAGCCAACTTTCTGCGCCTGCGGCTCCTGCTCGCCGATCATGGCGGCGCTGGCGGAAGGGCTGCCGAAGAGCCCGGTGATAGCCACGCCGCCCGACAGGGCGAGCGGCAGGTATCCCAGGAACTGGCGTCTGCATGGCATGGCAGTCTCCTCTGAGGTGGGGCAAGTGGCGGCATGTGCCTGCCGCCTCGCGCAGAGGTTACTGCGGATTAGGCGGCCGGTGCAATGCCGGGCCCCCAAACGCGGTCTGCTTAAAGCTTGAACTCGCCCACCACGCCCTGGAGCTGATGGGCCTGGTCCGCCAGCGATGCCGACGCCGCTGCGGCCTGTTCCACCAGTGCCGCGTTCTGCTGCGTGACGGCATCCATTTGCGCCACGGCCTGGTTGACCTGCTCGATGCTGCTGCTCTGGTCGCGCGACGCCACCGAGATCTCGCCGAGGATGCCCGTGACACTGCGCACGGCCTGCTGGAGCTCTTCCATGGTCTGCCCGGCCTTGTCGACCAGCACGGCGCCGCCTTCGACCTGCCGCGCGGAATCGCCGATCAGCACGCGAATTTCCTTCGCGGCGGTGGCGCTGCGCTGTGCCAGTGTGCGCACTTCACCGGCAACCACGGCAAAGCCACGACCCTGCTCGCCCGCACGCGCCGCTTCCACGGCGGCATTGAGCGCCAGGATATTGGTCTGGAACGCAATGCCTTCGATAACCTGGATGATCTCGACCACCTTGTTCGAGCTGGCGCTGATCGCCTGCATGGTCTGCACCACGTCATTGACGACCACGCCGCCGCGCTCGGCGATCTCAGAGGCATTGGCAGCGATGTCATTGGCGGCGTGGGCGCGTTCGGCGTTGCGCCTCACCATATCGGTCAGGCTGCCCATGCTAGACGCCGTTTCCTGCAGCGTGGCCGCCTGTTCCTCGGTCCGCTGGGAGAGATCGGTATTGCCATCCGCGATCTGACGCGACGAGTCGGCGATCGAGTCGGTCGAGCTCTTGATCCGGCTTACCAGGTCGGTCAGGATGTCCTCCATCTTGCCCATGCCGCCGAGCAGCCGGCCGAAGGCACCGCCCTGGTCGGTGTCGAAGTCCTGGCTCAGGTCGCCGGCGGCCACGGTCTCGGCGATGTAGACGGCATCCGCGAGCGGCCGCTCGATGGCCGCGGCGAGCCACAAGGCGCCCGCCACGGCCGCCACCAGTGCTGCCAGGCCCAGGCCGAGCACGGTGTAACGCGCCGCGTCACTGCCCTCAAGCTGCGCCAGGCCCGTGCCGATGGCCGCGCCCGACAACAGCACGACCAGTCCGAAGCTGGCGCCCAGACGCGCACGGATGCTCAGATTTGCCTGCGACATTGTTGCTCTCCCCCTTTTTGTCCGATGTCTGTTTTCGATGGTCTGCCGTTGGAGTATCGGCACGGCCGCGCGGATATTTAGGGAGAACAGCCAATATAGTTGACAAGACAACTTTGGCCGGCCGGCCCTGTCCTCGGCGGGCGAGCCGTTTGCAGAAACAAAAAAGGCGGGCCGAAGCCCGCCTACTGATGTATCCCCTTGCCCGACCGGTCAGGCCTTGGCCAGCTTGATGCTCGACAGGTCAGCCGTCAGGTAGCCGACCGCCGCACCGGCCCGGTCCTTGTAGTTCGCGCGCACCAGCGGGTCCAGCGTCGGTTGCACCTTGGCGTGCAAAGTGGAACCCCAATCGCCGGCATGCTGGAAGTTGCTCATGATGTAGGTCCAGCCGTTGATCTCGTCCACGGCGTGCAGGCCGGTGGCTTCAGCGCCGGCCGGCGTCGACAGCAGGCGCGACAGCTGCCTGGTATCGACGTTGTAGGCCCACAGGAAGTTATTGACGTGCTGGCCGCTGTCCTCGCCAATGAAAAGCGTGCGCAGCTTTTCTGAGAACTTCAGGTTGTCCGGGTTGCCGATCCAGTTCGGGTCGGCCGTGTTGCCGAGGTCATCCGCGGCGATGTCGCGGCCGTTGAGCAGGCCCTTGGTGTGCACCGGCACCCATTCGCTGTCGATGGCATTGCCGTCCTGATCCTTCTGGCCGCCGTCCAGCTTGTGCTGCATGACAGCGCCGGCGTTCAGCGCGGCGTCCAGCGAGATGCCGCTCTGCGCGTTCCAGCCCTTCTTGTTCAGCACCATGGAGTCGACCACGTTCTGCAGCGCGGAGTAGGCGATCTTGTCCTTGATGTTGACCGTGGTGCCTTCCATCTTGGTGAAGCCCATGCTGCCGCCCTTCAGGTAGGCGTAGCGGTGCGTTTCCAGGAACGCAGCGGCCTTCTCCATGCCCGGCATGACCTTCACCCAGTTGGCAGCGCCGTTGTAGAAGATCTTGGTGTAGCCGGTGGCCGACGGATCGGCGATGGTCGGATCGACCAGCTTCACATCGATGACATCGGCCGGTGCAAGCGTGTCGGCCAGGTTCTCGATTTCGGCGCTGGTGGCGTGGCCCAGCTTGATCCAGCTGATGTCGCAGCCGGCGGCGGCCGGATCGATCGAGAAGCCGCTGCCGAGCTTCGCCACATACAGCGTGCCCGACGACAGGTCCGTTTCGCGGTCGGCCACGAACATGAACAGGCCGCTGTTGGTGGCGTCGTCGCCCATCAGCACGGTACGGTTGTCAGGCATGACCTGCACCAGTTCGTGCGAGATGCGGCCCACGCAATAGTGCTTGGTGATGCTGCCCGTGCCGTCCGGATTTACGCGGACTTCGGGCAGGTGGCCGTAGTGGTAAGGCTTGTAGGCCGTCTCGCTGCCGAGCAGGTTCTTGCTGAAGGCCTTGTACTGGGCGATCAGCTTCGCATCGGCGGTGAAGGCGTCGGGCTCGTATTCTTCGCTCGACAGGTGCGTGTTCCACGGCGACAGGCTGGCGCCGCAGGTAATCCACAGGCCGTGCGCTGGCGAGGTGTCCACGTTGTGGTACTTGACCAGCGTGAGCTTGCCGGTGGCCGGGTCCTGGTCCAGCGTCAGCACGGCGATGGGCGACGGCAGGCGGCCATAGGTGTCGGCTCCCGACTGGTCGCGCGTGTTGTACTCGAATTGCACCACGGCGAACACCGGGTTGCCCTTCACGCCGGCAACGCGGGCATTTTCAATCTTCAGCAGCGAGGTGCCGTCGGGCGCGTCGGAGAAGAACTGGCGCTCCTTTCCGGCCACCGAGGTATCCCGGATCGGCTGGTTGTTGATGTCGTAATAGCCGCCGGCCAGGATAGTGCCGCCCTTGCCGTCCGGCACCATGTCGCCGGTGATGAAGAACGGCTGGTAGGCGAGCTTGAACGTGCGGCTGCTGCCGTCGCTGAAGTTGACCTTCATGCTCGAGCCAACGGTCGTGGTTGCCATGGCGGCCGGATTGGCCAGCGTCGGGGCGCTCATGCCGGTGAATTCCGCGGTGGTGAAGGTCGCGTTGGGGTTGGTGGCCGGCGCGGCAATGGCCTCATCGCCACCGCCACAGCCCACGAGCAGGCCGGCGGAAGCCAGGCCCAGCGGCAGCATCGGCGCACCGGCGAGGATTTTCAGCGCCTTGCGACGCGAGGCATCAGGTTTGTCGAACATGGGTCTTTTCCGGGGAAAGTGGGGCGGCATGGCTCAAAGTGCATCCGCTTGTCATAGAAACCAGACATGGCGCGACAGCCGCGCCCTCGTCGCTGCGCATCGTAGTGGGGGTATATGACAGGAAGTTGACGATGAACCACTAAATCGCCACATCGATGACCGGGCGCGGCGCTGCGGTAAACTCCCCGTTTTGTCGTTGTTGGCCACCGTGCCTGCCTGGCAGTTCCGCTTGCCCACCTATACCCTCGCCGCCCCTGTCGACGCCGAACTCGAGATCCGCAAGAGCCGTTTTCTCGCCCTGGCGATCCCCGTTCCTGACCGCGACGCCGCCATGGCAGTCCTGCAATCACTGCGTGCGCAGCACCCCGCCGCCACGCATGTGTGCTGGGCGCTGCTTGCTGGCGGGCAGTCGGGGATGTCGGATGACGGGGAACCCTCCGGCACGGCGGGACGGCCGATCCTGGAAGTGTTGCGCCATCACGATCTCGACGGGGTGCTGGCCGCCGTGGTGCGCTACTACGGGGGTGTCAAGCTCGGCGCTGGCGGGTTGGTGCGCGCTTATACCGATGCAATTGCCGCGGCACTGAAATCCGCGGAGCGGGTCGAGCGCATTGCCTATGCAGAGCTGGCGGTGGAGGTCGACTACGCCGACGAGCCGCGCGTGCGCCGCTGGCTTGAACAGGCGGCACAGGACGGCTGCACGCTGGCGGACACCGCCTACGGCGCCATGGCGCGCCTGGTGATCCGGCTCCCCGCTACCCAGCGCGATGCTGCCCAGGCTGCCTTGCGCGACGCCACGCACGGACGTGCGCTGTTTCCACAGGCCGACGATGACGGATCCGCACACTGAAACCGGCGACGTCCCGGTGGACGAACTGGCCGAATTCACCGTGCGCGTGTTGCCCGGCGATGTCACCTTTGCCGCGCCAGCCGGCCTGAGTCTGCTCGAAGCCGGGCTGCTCGAAGGCGTCGCACTGCCCAATTCGTGCCGCAACGGAACGTGCCGTGCCTGTGCGAGCCGTTTGCGCGAGGGCGCTATCCGCTATCGGATCGACTGGCCCGGGCTCAGCCCGGATGAGAAGGATGACGGGTGGATCCTGCCTTGTGTGGCGTGTCCCGTCAGCGATGTCGTGATGGAGCCGGGCAAGCTCGAGTAGGCTTGCCCTCACCTGTCCCCGAAAAACCGCAACGCGATCCGCAACGCATCCGGTCCCCGCGGATCGGAAAAGGCCTGCGCCGCCGGCCCCCCGCTCCACGCATGCCCGAGGCCCTCGATCCTGACGAGCCGCACGAAGATTTCCCCGTCGACCAGCCAGTCAGACACCTCCGCCGGCAACCTTTGCCCACGCTGCACGCGACGCGCGCCAGGCACGACCAGCCGCACCGACGGATCCGGCAGCAAGTCCAGCCAAAGCCGCGCAGCCGTCATCGCGTTCTCCACCGAAACCACCGAATCCCTATCGCCATGCAGCAGCAGCAACGGCGGCAAAGGCCGCCCCGCCAACCATAACCGCAGTGCCTGCCGCGCCGCAGCATCCGGCACCCGGCTGCCCCGCATGGCCGCCCCGGCCTGCGCCGTGTTGCCAGCGCTGTAAGGCACCGCCCCCGCATGCGAGCTAACTCCGATAAAGCGATCCGGATAACGCAATCCCAGCATCATCGCCATCGCACCGCCGGCCGATAGCCCCATCACGCTGACGCGGTCAGGCCGCACCGGATAGCGGCCACACACATGGTCGATCATCGCCATCAGCAACGCGGCCTCGGCACTCCCGCGCGTAGCGGGACGAAACCAGTTCCAGCACCGTTGTGCGTTGCCCTGCGACGACTGCTCCGGCAGCAGCACGACGCAGCCCGCCTCCCGCGCCACGGTTGCAGCGCGCGTGACCGTGGCAAAGCTCGCGGCGTCCTGGCCGCAGCCGTGCAAGAGCACGAGCATCGGCGCACGCCGCCGGGCCGTTACGCCGGCCGGTATGAAGATGCGGTAGTTGCGCTGCGCGAGGGGGCCGAGTCCGCCAACGCCTTCTTCCCAACGTCCGCTGCCGCGGCTTTGTGGCGGCGGCACGGGCGAGGCCACCCCGGACAGCGCGCGTTGCGTGGCCTTGGTGACGGCCGATGACTGCTTCACCGCGTTGCGCACGATGGCCTCGGTCATCGGCTTGGTCACCGACTTGTTGATCGCGCGGGTCATCTCGCGCCCCATGCGCCGGGCCTGGCGCGTCGCGCTCTTGCCCAACGCTGTCCATAGCCGTGCCGTGCTGCCGCCGCGGCGTCCCATGTGACTGGCCTCCCGTCCGGATTCCGTTGACGGGATCGATTGTGTCAGGCTTTCTTGTCAGGCGTATGTGCGAGCCACGGCGCCTCAGCGCGTTGCGCGGTCATGCACCGCGCGGCTGTCGGCGGGCGCCTCGTCGCGCTCGTTCAGGCCGTAGTCGCGCAACACCTGCGCCACGCGCAGCCGATAGCCCGAGAACACGCCGCCGCGGCCGGCGGCCTGCGCCTGGCGGTGCTCCTCGGTGTTACGCCATGCCATGACGGCAGCCTCGTCGCGGAAGAATGACAGCGACAGGATCTTGCCGGGGTTCGTCAGGCTCTGGAAACGCTCGACCGAGATGAAGCCGTCGATGGCCTCCAGCGTGGGCCGCAACTTCGCGGCAATGTCGAGATACGTGCCCTTGCGGCCCGGTGCGGGCTCGACTTCGAAGATGACGGCGATCATGTCGTGGGTCTCCGTGAGAGATTGGGGAGGAACCAGCGCTTCAAAGGAAATGCGGGATGCGCGCGTTGTGCGAAGGCCGGTAGCGGAACGCCTGCGCCAGGGCGGCCGGCTGCGCGCCACGCGCGAGCAGCGCGTCGACAGTCGCCGCGGCAAGCGCCCGAGCGAGCGCGTCGCCGGGGCAGGCATGGCGGCCCGCGCCGAACGTCCAGGGCCTTGCGCCAGCTTCGACGGGCGCTGCGCACGACGCAGCGGCCAGTAGTACAAGCAAGGCATCGCCGGCCCTGACCGGCACGCCGCACACGCGCGCATCAGCCGCAAGGAAGCGGCGTGTATTTTGCACCGGCGGATCGTCGATCGCCACGCGCACAGCCAGTTCATCGAGCCCGCGCGTGGTGGGGCTACTGCGGCCGAGCCGGACCAGCATGTTGCCGGCAAGCCCGGCCGTGGCCTCGCATGCCTGCACCATCAGGCCTATCACATTGGCCGCGACGACCTCTGGCGCGATGTCATCGGCATGCGCCGCTTGCCGCAGCGCTGGCAGCAGGCCGAGGTCTTCCGCCGGACATGGCCGCCCCGCAGGCATTTTCAGCCACTGCCCCAGCCACCGAGCCGCGTCGGCACCCGCCTCGACATCGCCGGCTGTAGCCAGCGGCGACTGCGCCGCTGCGTAGGCGGCCACGCGGGCCGCGACAGCCATGGCATCGGCGCCCGCACGCACAGGCAGGCCGAGCAGATCGGCCACCGTCACGACGGGCAGCGTGAACAGCCAGCGATTGATCGTGGCACCGTTGAGCGGCGCCATGTCCGGCACGAGATCGAGTACGCCGGCCAGCCCGGCAGAACGCGTTTTTGCCGTGGCTGCATCCATGCTGGCCATCAACCGCATCAGGATGGCTTTCAGCGGTGCGTGAGCGGCCCCGTCGTTCATGCGGATCAGACGGCCAAACAACTCGCCCGCCGCGGTGCCGGCGAGCGCAGTCGGCACCGGCTGCGACAGCGGGCGCACCCGGCAGTCGGGATGGGCCAGCACGGCTGCCACCTCCGCGCGCCCGGCTGCCACCCACAAGCCCAGCCTCTCGTCGAAACCAAACGGCTGACGCGTCGCGAGCGCACGATAGTACGGATACGGATCTGGAGCGGTGACGGCTTCAAGCGGGTCGGCAGGCATCATGGTGTGGCGGATTCGGTGTGTTGCTGATCGGCGGCGCGCAACAGGAATGCTCGCGGCGCTACAGCGTCAGACGAATCTTTGCACTGTCCACTGCCCCGAAGCTTCGTGGCGACATGAAATGTCGAATGCAGCAGCCTGGCCTCAGTCCCATTCCGGCGCCAGACCCTCGGGGTTGACTTCGCGGCCGTTGCGTTCCAGCGCGGTGATCTGCGCCATGTCGCCGGCGTCGAGCTTCAGGTCGCGCGCCAGCAGGTTGCTTGCGAGGTTCTCGCGCTTCGTCGACGACGGGATCACGGCATAGCCGAGCTGCAGCGCCCATGCGAGGGCAACCTGTGCCACCGTAGCGCCATGCTTTGCGGCGATCTGTGCGAGCACAGGGTCCGTCAGCACCTTGCCGTAAGCCAGCGTCATGTACGACGTCACTGCGATGCCCTGCTCCGTCAGGAAAGCCGTCAGCTTGCGGCTCTGCAGGTAGGGGCTCAGTTCGATCTGGTTGGTCGCGATCTCTCCCTTGCCGACCACGTCGATGGCCTGGTGCGTCAGCGCGATATTGAAGTTCGAGACGCCGATCTGGCGCGTCAGCCCCAGCGACTTCGCCGCGGCGAGCGCCTCCATGAACTCGCGCAGCGGCACGCCGTTGCCCGGCGCGGGCCAGTGGATCAGCGTCAGGTCGACATAGTCGGTGCGCAGCTTGTCCAGGCTTTCGCGCAGGCTCGGCACGAGCTTGTCGGCGGCGTAGTGCTCGGTCCAGATCTTGGTGGTGAGGAACAGCTCGTCGCGTTTCACGCCGCTTTCGGCGATGGCCTGGCCGACATCGGCCTCGTTGCCGTAGATCTGCGCAGTGTCGATGGCGCGGTAGCCGAGGTCCAGCGCGTTGTATACGGAGTCGACGGCGGCTTGGCCGGTCAGGCGGAACGTACCGACGCCGAAAGAAGGAATGCTCATGAGGGGACTCCTGTGTGGCAGCAAGAGATAACTTGGAATGGAGCCAGTTTGCCGGCTTTACATTTGCAAATTAAGCCGTGTATAAGTCAAATTCATTTGATTTGAAATCAACAATGAAGACGACCATCGACGAACTGCTGGCCTTTGCGGCTGTCGTGGATACGGGTTCGATCACAGCAGCCGCGGAACAGCTCGACCTGACGGTATCCGCCACCAGCCGCACGCTGAGCCGGCTCGAAGAAAAGCTGCAGACCACGCTGCTGCGCCGGACCACGCGGCGATTGGAGCTGACGGAGGAAGGCGCGGCATTCCTGACCCATGCACGCGCCATTCTCGCCATGGTCGACGACGCGGAAGAGCAGATGGCGGCACGTCGCATGCGCCCCGTGGGACGCCTGCGCGTCGATGCGGCGACGCCCTTCATGCTGCACGTGCTTGTGCCACTGGTGGAAGGCTTCCGGGCGCGCTACCCGGACGTGGAACTGGAACTGCACTCGAACGAGGGCATCATCGACCTGATCGAGAAGCGGGCCGATGTGGCGTTCCGCATCGGCTCGCTCAAGGACTCGACGCTGCATGCGCGGCCGATCGGCACCAGCCGCGTGCGGGTGCTGGCCAGCCCCGATTACCTGAAACGACACGGCACACCGACCAGACCTGCCCAGCTTGCGCAGCATGCGTTGCTCGGCTTCAGCCAGCCCGATTCGCTCAACGACTGGCCATTGCGCGACGACGACGGCAGCATCGTGCACATCAAACCAGCCATTGCGTCATCGAGCGGCGAAACGCTCAGGAGCCTGGCACTGGCCGGCCAGGGGATCGTCTGCCTGTCGGACTTCATGACACGCGAAGACCGCCTCAGTGGCCGGCTGGTGCCACTGTTTGCACGGCAGACGCTAGACGAGCGTCAGCCGATCAACGCCGTCTACTATCGCAATACGGCATTGGCGTCGCGCATCACCTGCTTCGTCGATCATGTGGTTGAGGTGCTGGGCAAGCAACCGTTCGACGAATAGCCGGCCTGGTAGCGCTCGCCCTGAATTCAACCGCAAGCAGCGGAGTTTCGAGAACGGCCTCGGTCCTTACATTGGCATCACACGTCATCACAAAGAGTGAGCCACCATGAAGACTGATCCAATGCAGCAGGCGCAAAGCATGAAAGCGCGTTCTGCGGATATCAGCACAGCATTCGACTGGACCGAAGTCGGCAGGTCACTGGATGAACACGGCAATGCGGTCTTGCAGGGCATGCTGACGCCGAAGCAATGCGAGACGCTGGCTGCGCTATACGACCGCGACGAGTTGTACCGCTCGCGCGTCGTAATGGCCCGCCACGGCTTCGGACGCGGCGAGTACAAGTACTTCGCCTATCCGCTGCCGCCATTGCTGGACGAGCTTCGCCACACGTTGTATCCGCCGCTCGCGGCGATCGCCAATCGCTGGAATGCGCCGATGCGCGTGGACGTGCAGTACCCCGACGGACTGGAAGCCTTCCTCGGCCGATGTCATCGCGCAGGCCAGACCCGGCCGACGCCGCTGATCCTGCAGTACGGGCCCGGCGACTACAACTGCCTGCATCAGGACCTCTACGGGACCCACGTGTTTCCGCTGCAGGTCGCGATCCTGCTCTCCGAGCCGGGCCGCGATTTCGAAGGCGGGGAGTTCGTCATGACCGAAAGCGCCGCGCATGGCCAGCGCGCCGAAGTCGTCGCGCTGCGGCAAGGCGATGCCGTGGTGTTCACTGTCAACCAGCGACCGGTGCCGGGCCTGCGCGGCGGCACGCGGAAAGTCGCAATGCGCCATGGCGTCAGTGCTGTGCGCAGCGGCAGGCGTCATACGGTCGGGCTGATTTTTCACGACGCGCAATAGCCGGCGTTGAGCGCCTCGACGCACTATGGCTCGGGACGAGACTCGACTGAATCCACGCGCAGGCCCGGCATCCATGTGTCCTTGCCCGGCGCGCGCGTGACGGTACCGTGCACGGTCGCGAGCTGATTGAACTGCTCGCGTGCCGCAGCCACGGTCATGCCGGTCAGCTCCCACGCCGGTCCGTCGTCCTGCTGCAGCACGATCATGGGAAACATGGCATTGCCCTTGACCCGGATCTTGCCTTCCAGTGTGATGTGGGCACCGACCGACGGCGTAAAGCATGCGGTAAGGGTACAGGCGGCAACGATGAGGGCCGCAGGTAGTCGTCTGAACATGGACTCGTATGGCAGAGCCGGCATAAGGTGATGCAATGTCCGCCTGATGCCGGCGTTCCGGTCAGTGAACCACAACCGTGAGCGTCATGCCTGCCGGCAGCTTGACGGTCTCATTGTAGGTGCCCTGCACAGCCTGCCGCACGACCGGGAACGTCGCGTACGGTTCGAGCATGTCAGGCACGGCAGTGGCCAATGTCCGGATCCCCGTGTAGAGACTCGGGTCGATCACGGGCAAGGTAAAGCCGCCGTCAATGCGCGCCGGATATCCGTAGCCGGCCGGCGACCCCGCGGCAGGCATCAAAGATCCCGACGTGGTCGACCAGCGCAGCACCTCGTCCGCCAGGCTCGATGCTGGTTTGGCGTTCCTTATTGCCGCATCCAGTACCGCCACCGAATCGGCATGCGATGTGCGCGAGAGCAGGTCCTTGTAGAAATCGAGCCCCAGCTGGCGGTTGAGGAACCCGCCCAGCGACCCGGACACGGAATAGCTCTCGCACTTCGTTCCGAAGCCGGTGAATCTCAGCAGGTTGCAGTTGAGATTGCCGCCCTTGTAACCGATGTAGTCGATAAAACGGTTGTCACGGATGTTGTTGTACCCGTCATTGACGCGCAAGCTGGCAAAGTCTTCCATCATCATGGCCGTCATTTCCTCCAGCCAGACATTGAAGCCGTATTGGCCACCGGCCAGTACGCTGCGTCGATAGAAGTTCTGCAAGTGCATGCCTTCGTGCGCCATGGCAAGCAGAATATCTTCTCTGCCAGGCTCGCCGCCGAGGTACAGCGTTTCCGCGTCCAGGTAGAGCGACACCGATTCGTTGCTGTCCGGCCGGCTTGTCTTCAGAAACGCGTTCTGCGACCAGAAGTAGCCGAGCTTGCCGTACGGCTGCGCGTTGCGGTCGAAGTTCAGGATCACGATATCGACCGGCTGGCCCTCGGACGCAATCATCGAACTGCCGTACTGGTGCGGTCCCCACAGCGGGCCGCCGACGGATTTCAGCATGTCATAGATGCCGCCGGCGTTGGAGAATCCTGCCACGAGCGCATCGAGATGCGCGGACGACACCTTCTGTGGCGTACTTTCCGCGGTTTCCACCCAGTAGTTGACCGTTACGCCGTCCGACGCCGTGGCTTGCCTGACGAGCGTGGCGGCGCGCGTGGTGCCGTCCGCGCTGTACCAGTTGCGGGTATCGTTCACCGCCCATTGGACCGGCGCCGCGACCGAAAAGCGCGGCGCCGCGCCCTGGCGCGCGTACTGCTGCCAGCCGGTACGGTTGAACTCCATGATTTGCTCGTCATGTCCGCCGTGCGCGCGGGCACCGGCGTCTCGGCCGCGCAGCATCGATTGCCGCATGCTTGACGAGCTGCCCGCCGTCAGCGAAATCCCCTGCATGGTCAGCTCGCTGCCAGTCGTGTTGGTAAAGACCAGCGTGAGGTCCTGCCCCGTCAGTCCTGCGATCTGCACTGGCACATCGGCGCTGCTTGCTGTGTCGTTTTTTGCTCGCCATATGCCGACGCCCGAACCAGAGTAAGACAGCGCCACGGAAGGCGGACACCCTTCGCAAGCCAGTGCGAGAGTGTTCTTCGGTGCTCCGGCCGGTGCCGCACCGGGCGTGCCCAACGGCGCGTTTCCCGCCGGCGCGCCTGGCTGGGCCACTGGTGTATTCACGGGCGTCTGCGCGGCCGGTGAAGACGAAGCGGTTGCATCGCCACCGCTATCGCCACCGCCGCCACAGCCTGCCAGCGCCACACTGAGCAACGTGGCAGCAGCCACTGACCCCTTGAAATATTGCTTGCGCGATGCGCGCATAATGACTCTCCCGATTTAAAAGTAAATGCCAGCCGCAATGAGCGTGGCGATACAGGACTGCCGTCTTGGAAGCCCTGCTTCCTGCCATGCGTCGATCTTTCAGGGCGTCGACGCTATGGCTGGAACCCCTCAGGAAGCCATGAGCTAGCCAGAATCCGCACGATGGCTGAACTGGCCATCGTCATCGCGGCGAGGCAATGCCACCATCTGAATTTCCTTGAAGATGAATCAGGGAAATTCCCGGCTTCCTTCCGTATTTTTTTGTTGCGCCATTCTGCGAGCCAGCGCACGGTGACTCAATGGGACAGCAGGAGGACAAATGAAATGACTGTGGCGCGGATGTCTAACCGGCCATGGCGGAGTGGCTTATCGCTTGACGGGAGCGCTCGGCAGGCGTTGCACCCGCGAGCCTTTCCGATTTGCTCTGCAAACCGGCAGCGAAAGCTACGTTCCGCTACCGGCGAAGATCGACATCTTGCGCGAGATATGGTCCAGCATCGCAAGCGCCGCCGCCGGCAAGGGCCGGCCGGCCTTGACCAGCAGCCGTGCCTGCGTGCCCTGGAACAGCGGATGATCGAGCGGCACCGCCGCAAGGGTGCCGGCCGCGATCTCGCGATACGCGGCGAACTCGCCGATCAGCGTCATGAAGTTTTCGTAGGCGACGAACTGCTTGAGCGCCGTCAGGGAGTTGCTGACCAGCGTCGGGCGGATCCGGATGTTCTCGGCAAACTCCAGCATCTGCAGCGCGTGCCCGACGCCAAACGATGCCGGCATCATCGCGAGCGGGTAGGACTGCAAGTCCGCCACGCTGGCCGGTCCGCCGCGCAACGCCAGCGGGTGATCGTGCCGGACCAGCAGCACGACCGGCTGCGGCGCGCTCGCACGGTATTCGATGCGCGGATGCGGCGGCGGATTGTAGGCAAGGCCGATGTGCGCACGGCTCTCTGCCACTTCGTTCAGAACGTCGTCGACCGGCAGGATCTCCAGCTGGACGTCGAGCTTCGGGTACTGCGCGCAAAACGGGGCCAGCACCTCGTTGACCAGCGGATCCACGTAGCCCTCGCTCATGGCCAGCTGGACTTCGCCTTGCTGCAGACCCTTGAGCGCATGCAACTGGTCTTCGAGCTTCTCCTGGTGAGAACGGTACCCGCGCCAGAACTCGATCAAATGCGCAGCCGCCGCCGTTGGCCGCAAGCCGCGCGGCTCGCGCTCGAACAGCGTGGCGCCAAGCTCTTCTTCCAGTAGCCGGATCTGCCGGGTGATGACCGACGGCGCGGTATTGAGACTGTCCGCCGCCCCACGGATCGTGCCCTGCGTGAGGACTTCACGAAAGTACCGCAAGCGCTGCTGATTAATCTCACGCATAGGAGGACATCCACTGAATCGATGAGCGGGCGATGCGCCACCTTACCTGAAGCAGGCAGCCTTTGCTCGACGGACGCGCTGCCGCGTAAGGGGGCGGGCTGCGTTGCTCAAAAGGGAACGATGTGTGAGCACAGTTGCTGTTTGCCGGCTCCCGCTGCGCTGTCACCATCGGCTCTACTAGAAGCGCCGATTGCGCGCAATACCACAGGAGACCGGCATGATCGCAGTTCCCACCACAAGCGCCGCTGACGACGCCTCCTCGCTTTACAGCAAGATCAACTGGCGATTGCTGCCCTTCCTGCTGACCTGTTACCTGTTCGCGTACCTGGACCGGGTCAATGTCGGCTTTGCAAAGCTGCAGATGCAAGGCGATCTCGGCTTCTCCGATGCCGCCTACGGCGTAGGCGCGGGCATTTTCTTCATCGGTTATGTGCTTTTCGAGATACCCAGCAACCTGCTGCTGCCGCGTGTCGGCGCGCGCAAGACCTTCAGCCGCATCCTGGTGCTGTGGGGCATCACTTCCGCCTGCATGCTCTTTGTACGCAATGTGCCAATGTTCTACGCCATGCGCTTCCTGCTGGGCGTGTTCGAGGCGGGCTTCGCTCCCGGCATGATCTATTACCTCTCGTGCTGGTACGGTCCGCAACGGATGGCGCGCGCCATTGCCATCGTCTTCCTGGCCGGTCCGATCGGCGGCATTGTCGGCGGCCCCGTGTCGGCCTGGCTGATGACCTCGCTTGCCGGCACCGCTGGCCTGACAGGCTGGCAGTGGATGTTCCTGGTCGAGGGGCTGCCTTGCATCCTGCTGGGCATCCTGGCGCTGTCGTTCGTGCCGGACCGGCCCGCCGACGCAGCGTGGCTGAACGCGGATGAACGGCGCCGGCTGGAAGCGGAACTCCATGTCCCCGAGGCGCACAAGCATTCGTTCATGGCCGTGGCGAAGGACGCAAGGGTCTACGTGCTGGCGCTCGCCTACTTCTGCATCATCGCCGCGATCTATGCCATCAGCTTCTGGCTGCCGACCTTCATCAAGGCACAGGGCGTGACCGATACCGTGCAACTCGGCTGGTACTCCGCCATCCCCTATGTGGCCGCCGCGTTCGGCATGTATTTCATGGGCCGCAGGTCCGACCGCGTGGGCGAGCGGCGCTTCCACAGCGCGCTGCCCGCCCTCGCTGCCGGGCTGTTGCTGGGTGCCTCGACACTGGCCGATGGCAATCTCGTCCTGACGCTGGCCCTGCTCACGCTTGCCACCATGGGCCTGTGGATGGCCTACACCGTGTTCTGGGCCATGCCCGCCGAGTACATCAAGGGCCCGGCGGCGGCCGGCGGCATTGCGCTGATCAATACCATCGGGTTGTCGGGCGGCTTCTGGGGTCCCGCCATTATCGGGTGGGCCAAGACCGCGACGGGCACCCTGCACCTCGGCATACTGGCCATGGCTTGCCTGCCTGTGGCCGCCGCCCTGATCATTCTCGCTAACAAGCTGCCCGCGAAGCGGTAGCCAATCTGGAAGCAGTGCGCCGCTGCCTGGCTCGTACTGCCTTGTCAAACAGGTCCGGTTTCCGGTGGGAACGGACAAAGAAAGGAGTCATCATGCTTTTGCATCTGTCGACCTGGGCGGAAATCGAGCAGTTCCTGAAACGCAGCCGCACGATCGTCATTCCCATCGGTTCGAACGAGCAGCACGGGCCAACCGGGCTGCTCGGGACCGACTGGCTGTGCCCCGAGATCATTGCGCGCGAAGCGGAAAGGGAAAAGGCCGCCGATATCCTCGTCGGGCCCACCTTCAATATCGGCATGGCCCAGCATCACCTTGGCTTTCCCGGCACCATCAGCCTGCGCCCGTCCACCTTTATCGCCGCGATCGGCGACTGGACGCGCTCGCTGGTGGGCCATGGCTTCGAGAAGATCCTGTTCCTCAACGGGCACGGCGGCAATATCGCCTCGATTGAAGCGGCATTCTCGGAGATCTATGCCGAGGCGAGCTTTGCCGGCCGCCGCGCGGGCTTCGCGCTGAAGCTGTGCAACTGGTGGGATCTGGAAGGCGTGGGCGAACTGGCGCGCGAACAGTTCCCGACGGGCCATGGCTCGCATGCCACGCCGTCGGAAATTGCCATTACGCAATGGGCGTTTCCCGCCGCCATCAAGCTGGCCGACTACGCACCGAAGATCGCGCCTTCGGGCCCGATCCGCGAGGCGCACGACTTCCGCGCTCGGTTCCCTGATGGCCGCATCGGCTCCGATCCGGGCCTGGCAACGCCGGAGAAAGGCGAAGCGCTGGTCAGGCTGGCAGCGCGCAGCCTTGCCCAGGAACTGGACAGCTTCGGCCGCGAAATGATTCCTGCCTGAATCACGTCTGGGTCGATATGGGAAAGGCTTTGACGGCAGCCTGAACTTGCCGCCATGTAACAAGCCGACGCCGGCTAAACAGCAGCCGGCGTCGGTCGGGAAGCAGCCCGCGTGATCCACGGGCCCGTGGCTCAGACCACGTTGATCGTGACATCGATGTTGCCGCGGGTCATCTTGGAGTACGGGCAGGTCTGGTGCGCCTTTTCTACCAACGCCTGCGCGGTGTCCGAGGGAATGCCCGGCAGGCTGACATTGAGCCGCGCCTGCAGAAAATAGGCATCGTCGGTGGTGCCGAGGTCCACCTCTGCGTCCACGGCGACATCGGCCGGAAGCTTGACCTTCAACACGCTGGCGGCCTTGCCCATCGCGCCGATGAAGCAGGCAGACCAGCCCGCGGCGAACAGCTGCTCCGGGTTCGTGCCGCTGCCGGTGCTGCCCGGAGGCGAGAGCTTGATGTCCAGGCGCCCGTCGTTGCTGCGCGCCGCGCCGTCGCGGCCGCCAGTGGTGTGGGTCTTGCCGGTGTACAGAACGTGTTCGATCTTGGTCATGATTGAGGTCTCACCTTGTGTGCTCGATAGTGTGGCAATGGCTTCAGGTCGGGCCTGTCGCCGCAGTGCAACGCAGGGGGAGCCGGGACATCCGGATTGGATGCCATGTCCGCCGCGCTGGTGCATGCATTTGAAGGGACCGGTGTATCCCCGCTGTAGCGGCATACCGGCGATGTTGTGAGCCCACGTATCAGCATTCCTCGCTGATACACGCGCATACAAAGGCGCCGCCGGCATGTAGGCGTCGCGCGCACTTGTTCCGCGATGTACCAATTGCTGTAAGCGGCGATGCCTTTATGCAGAACGCCCGCGTCACTACAGTGCTCTGCATGTGCAACAGCCACTTCATGCAGGAGGCACGATGTCGATAGAGGAAAGACTTGCCGCGCGCGGACTCGCACTGCCCGATCCGCCGAAGCCGCTCGGCAGCTACACCGCCGTCAGCCAGGCTGGTGACCTGCTGTTCATTTCAGGGCAACTGCCGCTCAGAGATGGCAAGGTGATCTGGCAGGGGCAGGTTGGCCGTGACCTGTCGCTGGAACAAGGCAGGCAGGCGGCGGAACTGGCGGCGCTCAACGTGCTCGCGCAGATCCGCTCGCATCTGGGCGGCTTTGATCGGCTCGATCACATCGTGCGCGTGGAAGGGCATGTGACCAGTGCGGAGGGCTGGTTGCAGCAGCCGGCGGTGCTCGATGGTGCGTCGGACCTGTTCGCCGACATGCTCGGCGACAAGGCCGGACATGCGCGCGCCGCGTATTCGCACTTCCAGCAACCGGGGAATGCCGCCGTGATCCTCGTCGTCATCGCGCAACTCCGGCGCGACTGACCGCGGTGGCTCCCCGACTTGTTCCCACGACGCACAACTGTTTGGTCGCGGCGGCCGTTCATCCGCCACGGCGCTTCACCTAGATTTGGACCCATCGGTCCCGACGGTCCGATTGGCAAGACAGCCAAATCCAATTCCATTATGCAGAGGTTAAAAATGAGTGCTTCACACAAGGTTGCCATCATCACGGGCGCTTCGCAGGGTATCGGTGCAGAGCTGGTCAAGGCCTATCGCGAACGCGGCTATCGCGTGGTCGCGACGGCGCGCAACATCCAGCCTTCCGATGATCCGGACATCCTCACCGTGGCCGGCGATATCGGCGAGCGCGACACCGCGCGCCGCGTCATCGACACAGCGCTGGAAAAGTTCGATCGCGTCGATACGCTCGTCAATAACGCCGGCATCTTCGTCGCCAAACCCTTTACCAGCTATACGGACGAGGACTACGCGGCGGTGACCAATGTGAACCTGTCCGGCTTTTTCCATATCACTCAGTTGGCCATCGCTGAAATGGAGAAGCGCCGCAGCGGCCATGTGGTCAGCATCACGACGAGCCTGGTCGACCATGCCATCAGCGGCGTGCCTTCCGTGCTGGCCTCGCTGACCAAGGGCGGGCTGAACGCCGCGACGAAGTCGCTGGCCATCGAGTATGCGAAGACCGGCATTCGCGTGAATGCGGTGTCGCCGGGCATCATCAAGTCACCGATGCATGCGCCCGAAACACACGATGCGCTGGGCGCGCTGCATCCGGTCGGCCATATGGGCGAGATGCGCGATATTGCCGACGCGGTACTTTATCTGGAATCCGCCGGCTTCGTGACCGGGGAGATCCTGCATGTGGATGGGGGCCAGAGTGCCGGGCATTGAGTGCCGCTGATTGAAGGACCCTGAAGAAGGCGGAATGCGCCAGGCCTGCCGCAATCTACGGCAGGCCTGGCGCAAAGCGGTTTCCGTCGCGCAGGTTCACACGGCGGCGCCGTCATCAGGCATAGGCGCCATCGAGATACGGATCGACTGACGCGCCGGCGACGACGACACCCCGCTTTGTCCATGCCGGCCAGCGTGCGCGAACCTTCGCCGTAGGGATCGCGCGAGTCCTGTACCGTGCGGGCACCTTCGCGGACACCTGCTTCCTTGACACATTGTTCTCAATTTACAATACTCAATACACTTTCATTCTTAATTAGAGAACGCTTCGCCAAGCGTCGCGCCCGGCCACGTGGAACTCGCAGAACTGGAAATCTTTCGCGCCGTCGCGCGCGAACAGAGCATCACCCGGGCAGCAAAGGCCCTCGCGCGCGTGCAGTCCAACGTCACGACGCGGGTCAAGCAGCTCGAGGAGAGCCTTGGCGTCACCCTGTTCCAGCGCGACAGCAGGAAGATGATCCTGACGCCGGAAGGGCAGCGGCTGCTCGGCTACGCGGAACAGATGCTGACGCTGGCCGAGGAAGCGCGGCAATCCATGCGCCTCAGTGCGCCAAGCGGCACGCTGCGGCTCGGCTCGATGGAGAGTTCTGCCGCAACGTTGCTGCCTAAGCCGCTGGCTCAGTTCCATGCCGCATGGCCTGAAGTTGAACTGAAGCTGACCACGGGAACCACGGGGTTTCTCGTCGATGCCGTGCTGGGCCATCGGCTGGACTGTGCAGTGGTTGCGCATCCGGGCACCGGCACGCCACGCAATACGAGCATGGCGGCGCTTGGCGAGGGACTGGAAGGCGTTTTCCTGCGGACCGAGGAGCTGGTGCTGATCCTGCCCGGCACGCACCCAAGGGCGCGCGGCCCGCGGGACGTGACGCTACGGCATCTCGCCGCGTTCTCGAAAGGCTGCACTTATCGCCGCTGCGCGGAAGACTGGCTCGAGCAACGTGGCGAGGATCTCCGCCACCGGCTGTCGGTGATCGAAATGCCGTCGTATCACGCGATCCTGGCCTGCGTCACCGCCGGATCGGCCGCGGCGATTGTGCCGCGCTCGCTGCTTGCCATGTACCCCGATGCCACCGATCTGCAGACCGTGCCGGTGCGTTCCGCACACACCTTCCTGATCAGGCGTGCGGGCTTCACGACCTCGGCATACGAAGCGTTCGTGCAGGAACTGCGCCATACCTGACACACGGGATGGCACAGCGACCGCAGGAATTTGAAACCACTACCCGACCTCAACAGGAATCACTGTCATGGACACCACCACGCGTTCCGGCGATGGCCGCAGCCTGCTCTCGCTGCTGAATATCGCCACGCCGATCATCCAGGCGCCGATGGCCGGCGTCAGCACCCCGGCCATGGCCGCCGCCGTGTCGGAGGCGGGCGGACTCGGCTCGCTCGGCGTTGGCGCCATGGACGCGGAAGGCGCACGCAAGGCAATCCGCGACACGCGCGCGCTGACCGGCAAGCCGTTCAACATCAACCTGTTCTGCCATGTGCCCGCCGTGGCTGATGCCGCGCGCGAGAAAGCCTGGCTCGACTACCTTGCGCCGCGATTCGCCGAGTATGGCGCCACGCCGCCCGCGAGCCTGCGCGAGATCTACAAGAGCTTTGTCGTGGATGAGGCCATGTTCCAGATGCTGCTCGAGGAAAAGCCGGCGGTGGTGAGCTTCCACTTCGGGCTGCCCGCCCAGGAAAAGATCGACGCGCTGCATGCGGCGGGCATCGTGCTGCTGGCCAGCGCCACGTCGCTGGAGGAGGCGCGCCAGATCGAGGCGGCCGGCATCGACGCGATCGTGGCGCAGGGCATCGAGGCCGGTGGACACCGGGGTGTCTTCGACCCGGCCGGCTATGACGAAGGCCTCGGCACTCTGGCGCTGGTGCGCATCCTGGTGCGGCACACCCGTCTGCCCGTGATCGCCGCCGGCGGCATCATGGACGGCGCGGGCATTGCCGCGGTGCTGGCGCTTGGGGCACAGGCCGCCCAGTTGGGGACAGCCTTTGTCGGCTGCGAGGAATCATCCGCCGATGGGGCCTACCGCGCGGCCTTCTCGGCGCAGCCGGTACGGCCGACCACACTGACGCGCGCGATTTCCGGGCGCGCGGCGCGCGGCTTCACGAACCGCTTCACGGAACTGGGCGAGGCGCCCGATGCGCCAGCCGTCCCTGACTACCCGACCACGTATGACGCCGGCAAGGCCTTGCATGCCGCGGCCAAGGCGAAGGGCAACAGTGATTACGCCGCGCAGTGGTCAGGACAGGCTGCGCCGTTGGCCCGGCAATTGCCGGCGGCCGAACTGGTCGGCCAGTTGCAGGCGGAATTGCGCGATGCGATAGCAAGCCTGAACGCGATCTCAGCGACCGGCAATACGGTCCGGATCTGAACGCTGGTCCAGCTGGATCTGCAGGAAGGCAAGGTCGAGCCACTTCCCGAACTTCGTCCCGACCTCGGGGAGCAGCCCGACCTGCCTGAAGCCCAGCTTTTCGTGCAGGCGGATCGAACTGGCGTTCTGCGCCTCGATGGCCGCCACCATGACATGCTTGCCGAGCTCGCGCGCACGATCGATCAGCGCCACCATGAGGGCTTCTGCGATACCTTTGCGGCGCTGGTCCGAGCGGACATAAACGGAGTGCTCCACGGTGTGACGGTAGCCGTCGAACGCACGCCAGTCGCCGAAGGACGCATAGCCCACCACCCCGGCATCCCCGTCGACCGCCACCAGCACCGGGTACCCCGCCTTGCGGCGCGCAGCGAGCCATTCCAAGCGATTAGCCGTATCGACAGGCGTCTCGTTCCAGATAGCGGTCGTGGTTTCGACCGCTTCGTTGTAGATGACAGTAACCGCCGGCATATCGTCCGGGCCTGCGTCGCGGATATTCATGGCTGCTCTCCAGATGGCAAAATGGGCTTCTCACATGATAGTCGATCGTCTACTATAGTGTACACATCAAGCCGCCGGCCAGCCGGACGAACCGCCAATCAGACGCGCGCATGCACTCACCGCTGCAGGACCCTACCTTCGCCATCTCCACCTGCGTGCGTGTCGAGCGCGAATCGCGCGAATGGTCACTGGCGGACCTGGCGGAACGCTCGGGTGTCTCGAAAGCCATGATCAGCAAGATCGAGCGTGGCGAGGCAAGCCCCACGGCGACCGTGCTGGGCAAGCTGTCGGGCGCATTCGGCCTGCCGCTGTCGATGCTGCTCGCACGCGCCGAGCAGGCCGGCGAACGCCTGAGCCGCGCCGCGGACCAGCCGGTCTGGACCGATCCCGAAACGGGCTATACCCGGCGCGCGGTATCCCCGCGCAGTGGCGGCATGCTCGAACTTGTAGAAGTGACGCTGCCCCCGGGGGCACGGGTCTCGTACCCGCCCTCGGCGTTCACGTTTCTGCACCAGCAGATCTGGCTGCGCAGCGGGGCGCTGGTATTCCAGGAAGGCGAGATCACCCACGAACTGGAAGCCGGCGACTGCCTGCAACTGGGCCCGCCGGCGCCATGCACCTTCTACAATCCGGGAAGCAAGCCCTGCAGCTATGTGGTGGCGCTGGTCCGTCGATAGGACCTAGCCGGCCGGGTCACCGAACCCTGTCTGCGGCAGGTAATCGCCCCCCCTATCGCCACCCCTAACGCTGCCCAATCCATGGCTCGGGGTAGCTGGCGCGGAACTACCGGCGATCGAGGTCGATCAGCGTCTCGATGATCAGCGCGCGATGTCGGCGCCCGACGGCGACCGCGTCGCGCAGTGCCGTCAGCAGCCGGCACGCCTGCGAGATGTCATGGCCGTCGTCGCGCAATGTCCGGATCAACGCAATCTGACGCCGGACGCGTTCGCGGCCGTCATGGATATACCGGTCAGCGAACTCCAGATCGCGCATCTCGCGCTCGGAATCCAGCATGGCAACTCTCCAGGTGGCCCGTCGCGCCAGGATTCTGCAGTTCAGAAGGGAGGCTGGCCGTTTCCATGATAGACATTGCGATGGCTGTTTGCCTTGATGCCGCAGCGGCTTACACCCCTAGGCGGGCCCGTCGGTACCGTGATGGCAGAACGCTATCCGGAATGCGGCAGCGGCGTCGGACACTTCCGTGTCCGCTTGCCCCGGCACGCGCGGGCCACACCGCCCGACCTCGTTAGCCTTTGATGTTGCGGGGATCATGGCCAAATGAATTGCGTTCGCGGATCTGGCCGTCACGGCCATGGATCAGCAACTCTGCCTGATCGTGCCTTGCCTTCTCGGTGCCTGCGGCAATGGCTTGTTCCTGCGAGTCGAACAACTGCCTGGGGCCACCGGCTTCCGATTCGACTGCCCAGCCGTCATGGGCTGGAACGACATGGACGTTCTTTCCCGGCATGATGGGTCTCCACTTTGGGAATGCAGTGAGTCTCCGTCCAACGCGTCCGACGCGGCTATCCGCTTTTGTCTGATATCACGCGTGCCGAATTTGCCACAGCCGCCTGGCGCGGCAATGGCCTCGGGGAACTCTGCGAACTCCGCGAACCCGCGAATGACTACGCTTGCGGTTCGTTGCGAACCATGTCAGCAATGGCGTGGTGGAACGAGGCGGTGCCCTGCACCGCGCCGTCCGAGTCATGGATGACAAGCTCCACCTTGTCCCGCTTCGAGCGCTTGCCAACCCGTTGACGCATCAAACTGGCCACATGGGCCTGAGGTCAACGATGCAGGTGCGCCGTACGGCTAGCGCACGGTTTCGCGCGCCCGGCAATCGTGTGCGCGACTACGGTCCAGCGCCTTGAGCACGACGTACCCCTGGATTGTCACGTGAGGACGACTGCGGTCCGGACCGAGCCGCTCCAGCGTGACGAGTTGCCGCGCCAGCAGCGCTTCTATATCCGCACGGTCCAGCTCCGTTGAGTCCGGGCTGCCATTGACAAGTACCAGCGTGGCAAATTCATGATGACTCAGCACAGTTGTCTCCCAAGCTTTAGGTCTAATAGGGCTACGGGACTTCACTACCGTCCGTGACTGATTCGGTCGGCCGGCACAAGGCGGCTACCTGTTCGCGGACGCAAGGTCTGGCTGGCGAGCGTGGATCTTTCTGTCTCGCTCGGAGAGAGCATCTTAGTCACTCCGGGCGCCGTCTTCAACCAAAAAGGGACGCAACTCTGCAATTACCCAAAGTACCGACAACTCCGCTGTTTCCCCAAGCATGCGATGGTGTGATCGATCACAAGCTGATGTATCCCGAATAAATCTGATAAAACTGGCCCATCGCATTTAATGACCATCGGGTTAGTAGGCAGTAGACCGCAGTTACTTCAGAGGTAAACCCTGAGATGAAGCCAGCACCTCTTCGGCTATGCTGACAGCTCGAGGCGCCGTATTGAAATTGGCGTGGCGATTCTTTGGTGCAACTTCGTCCGCACGCAGACTGTGTGTGCGCAAAATTCCGAGGGCAAGATGGCAACTGGCATTGTGAAGTGGTTCAACAATGAAAAGGGTTATGGATTCATCACCCCGGATGACGGTGGCAAGGATCTGTTTGCGCATCACAGCGAAATCCAGGGCAGCGGATTCAAGTCGCTGGATGAAGGAGCGAAAGTGGAGTTCGACGTGACACAAGGCCAGAAGGGCCTGCAAGCGTCGAATATTCGCAAGCTATAGTCGCTCTATAGTCGCCTGCGCCCAGGACAGCCTGGGCGGCATGGGCTTCACTGATACGAAGAACCCTCGGGTCGAACGTGATCTGTCTCGACCCGCGGAGCTTGCCGCTGGCGTGGCCAATTCACTCTGGCTGCGACTTGCCGTAATGCTCGCGAATGAGCCTGGCGGATTCCTCCCACAAAGCCGGTGCGCCTCGCTCAATGGGAGGCCGGTATCGTGCAAAGGCCTGTTCTTCCGTGACGTCGCACTCCACCCAGCTGCCGCCGCCGGTGGCGGCGTTATGGAGTAGCGGCTGAAAGCGGTCCAACGCTTTGGCGAACCTGGCGTCGTCACTCTCCGCAGCCTCGAATTCTGCCCATAGCGCGCGAAACTCCGCGGCCTGCGCTTCCGGCAACAACGAGAAAATGCGCTCGGCCGCCTCTTGTTCCCGCTCCGCCTGACCGGCTCGCGCCGCCGGGTCGTGAAACGGCACATCTCCCGCATCGATCTCCACGATATCGTGAATCAGCAGCATCTTCACGACGCGCACCACGTCAACGGGTGCTGCCGCATGCTCCGACAGAATCAGCGCATACATGGCAAGGTGCCAGGAATGTTCGGCGCTGTTTTCCCGACGCGACTGGTTGATAAGCGGCGTCAACCGCACGACACTCTTCAGCTCGTCGATTTCTCTGAGGAAGGAAAGCTGGCGTTCCAGATTGGCAAGGTTCACGGTGAATGCAGAGGGGCTGGCCTGGGCTTATCGGCGGAAGTTTAGCAGCGACGCAGGGACAACCTCGCCGGCAAGCAACGCGCCAACATGGCCAACGCGTCAGCCGACCTCATCGTGGTCAGGTCATGTCCTTGATGCGTTGGGATTACCAACGGAAGAAGAATGGGAGCGATACGCGTCACCGCGCAGCATTCGGGCGAATGACTTGATAAGTCTGCGCACCGCGTTGTTTTCAGGGGCGCATGGCTTGTGAATTTTTGCAGGCCTGGCTTGCCCTCATCACAAGGATGCATTCGCCTGCACTCGCGCCCCTGAGCGAGCGGCGCAGGGCCGCTCAGCTATTCAGCTTGAATCCCGCCACGGCCTCCGCCAGATCGCCGGCCTGCTCATCCAGCAGCGACGAAGCCGCCGCTGCCTGTTCCACCAGCGCGGCATTCTGTTGCGTGGCTTGCTCCATTTCCTCGACTGCCTGATTGATCTGGCTGAGGCCTGTACTTTGTTCGCCCATGGCCGCACTGATCTCGGAAATGAGCGAGGAGACCTGGCGGATGCCGTCGACGATTTCCGTCATCGCATCGCCGGCAGCCTGAACCCGCTGGGTCCCGGACTGTACGCTGACTTCGGAGGTCTCGATCAGCGTCTTGATCTCCTTGGCCGCCGAGGCACTCCGATGCGCAAGGCTGCGCACTTCGCCGGCTACCACGGCGAAGCCTTTGCCATGTTCGCCAGCGCGTGCGGCCTCGACTGCAGCATTCAGTGCAAGGATATTGGTCTGGTAGGCAATGCCGTCGATGACGCCGATGATCTCCCCGATCCTCGATGACGAACGGGCGATGTCCTCCATCGTCGCGACGACGTCGGAAACGACATTGCCGCCACGCTTCGCCGCGTCACTGGCGAATGATGCAAGACGTGTTGCCTGAACTGTTGCTTCGGCGGAGCGGCTCACCGATCCGGTCAGCTCGGACAGCGAAGCCGCTGTCTCCTCCAGATTGCTCGCCGCCATTTCCGTACGACGCGACAGGTCCTGGTTTCCAGCCTCGATTTCGTTGGTCGCGACCTTCACCGATTCGCTGCCACGCCGAATCCTGGTCAGTGTGCTGCCGAGCTTTTCGACGAAGGTATTGAAGGATGTCGCGATCTGCGAGACCTCGTCACGGCCGTCGACCGGAAGACGGCGGGTCAGATCGCCGTCACCGGTGGCGATTTCATTCATGGCGTCTCGCACTTCGGATAGCCGGCGAAACGCTCGTGCGGTGAACAAGCCGCTCAGCGCCGCGGCCAACACCGCCAGCAGCACGATGGCTAACGCCGAGGTCTTGATCACCCGATTCAGGGCTGCAGTGGCCTCTGCCTTATCCAGCGCCACGACGAGCTGCCAGTTCGTGCCGTGAATCGGCCTTGCGCGCAGCAGCTTCATTCTGCCGTCGAGCTCGATCTCGAGCGGATTTCCTTCGCTTTCAAGCGATGCCAATGCCTGTGGCGTCAACGCTTGCGACAACTCCAACGCCGGCTTGCGGATGTACTTTGCATCGGGGTGCGCCAGGATATTGGCATCCTTGTCGACCACAAAGCCAAGACTCTCGGGCGTCGGGCGCACGGCGGTCACGACATCGCGTACGCCATCCAGGGACACTACCGCAGACACCACGCCACTTGTCACGCCGTCTCGCACGATGGGTGCGGCGAACGAGACAAACGGCTTGCCCGTCGTTGCGTCAGCGTATGGCTTCGTCACGATTGGCTTAGCCGCTGCCAGGGTCTCCTTGTACCAGGGTCGCGCAGTCGGATCGAAGCCTGACGGCATCTGGTCCTTGCTTGCGACAAAGGACTTGTCCTGCCAGCCGGCAGTGGTGATCGGGAATGCGCCGGCCTTCTGCAGCTGACGAACAATACCGCGTGGGTCGCCTGGCGCAATCTGCTCTGCGGCGGCAGCCACCATGGTTGCTTTCCCTGTCACCCATTCATCGAGCGCGAGTGCATGGCCGGTAGCGATGGCATCGAGGTTTTGCCGGATCGTTTCCAGGTTGCTGTCGCGAACGATGACATAGGTTGCACAAGCGGTCAGCGCAAGCGATGTCACGACAATGCCGGTGGAAATGACCTGAATTTTCGTGCGAATCGATGAAAGCATAAGAGAGGGCAAGGATTGGCGCGGCCTTCGCGCTTGTCTCGTCAGGCTTGTAAAAAAACCCGGGGAAGTCCCCGGGCTGTTTGACTGTCGCGTTGCAACCGCTCAGAACTTGTGGCGGATCCCCACCACGAGTCCGAACTGATTGGCACCGGGCACCACGCGCTCACTGGACGTCGAGCCCAGCACGTCGTTGAAGCCGTTCACGCCAAGCGCCGAGCGGGAATTGTTGTTCAGCGCGTATGACATCGAGGCATACAGGTCGGTACGCTTGGACAGCATGTAATCAGCAGTTGCGACGAACTGCCACGGATTGCCAACCTGGGCGTAACGCAGGTTCTGATAGTAGGCAGCGCCCGTCAGCGAGAAGGCCGGCGTGAGCTGATAGCCGAGTCCGGCCCAGGCAAGGTTGGAGTAGGTGTTGGTAGCGCCGGCGGTGCCCGGCAGGGACGCACCGTTGTAGGCACGCGCATAGCGGTAGCCGCCGTAGACCTTGGCCCGACCGAACGCATAGGTGCCAGCAATCGCTGCACGGCGGAACAACTGGTTGGTCGTCAGTGCGGTGGCGGACGATTGATTCGTCTGGTCGTACACGGCGCCAACCGAAAGCGGGCCGGCCGCATACACGGTCATCAGCGAGTATTCGCGGCCGTTGGTGAAGTTGCCCGGGATTTCCTGGTTGTTGTAGTTGAAGCTGTACAGGCCGGTCACTGTCAGGCCACCGAACGTGCCGACATACTTGGCAGAGTTGTCCGCACGCTGGCTAAGCATGAACGGGTCTTGTGCGCCGATGGCGTAGCGTCCAGCGTTAGACATCGGATCAAACGCACCAGCAAAATCCCAGAACGGAGTAGCGTGGCGACCCACGGTCAGTTGCCCCCACTGGTTCTGCAAGCCTACATAGGCGGCACGACCGAACAAGCGGTTACCTTGCGCCATCTTTCCGTCGTCAACGGTGAAGCCGCTTTCCAGCGTAAAGACGCCGCGCAGGCCTCCACCCAGATCTTCCACGCCTCGCAGGCCCCAGCGTGACCCTGCCTGGCTGCCCGATTGCAGGGCCAGCAGGTGCGAACTGTTCCCGGTGGCATCAGGCACCTTGTTGAGGTACTCGACGCCGGCGTCCACGATTCCGTAGAGGGTCACGCTTGATTGCGCATAAGTGCTGGCCGACGCAAGCAGCCCGGCGGCGATGGCGAACAGTTTGAGCTTCATGTTTTCCTTATTGGAAGTTCCAGCAAATGAACTGCAGGGGCTGTCGGACCTGAGGGAATCTGTTTGCTACCGGTTGAACTGCGGGGGAAGGTCGCGCCAACCACGGCGCAGCTCCTGCCGGCAAACCAGAATACGCATCTCGCGGCGGAGTATAAAATACGTAATCTGTAATTACAATGTAAACAACACACTGATTTATATACACTTATCTTTCGTATTGTCAGCCCAAACCGGGATGAAGCGATCCGGTATGGACGCGCGGAATTCCACGGATAGGCGCTCCCCATCGGCCGGGCTGGCAGTAATATGAGCGGCTCCCACTATCGATTGGAATTCCGCGATGCAAGTACTGGTTGACGCAGACGCCTGCCCTGTTGTGGTCAAGGAAATGTTGTATCGGGCTGCGCAGCGTCTCGAAGTGTGCGTCACGCTGGTAGCGAACAAGTTCTTGCGCACGCCTCCGTCGCGCTTTATCAGGGCCCTGCAAGTGCCAGCCGGCTTCGACGCAGCCGATGACCGTATTGTCGAACTGGTCATCCACGGTGACCTTGTGATTACGGCTGACATTCCTCTTGCCGCCGCTGCCCTGGAAAAGGGCGCTTATGTGCTTGACCCGCGGGGAAGCTGGTTCAGCCGCGAGAACATTCAGGAGCGCCTGACGATGCGCGACGTGATGGAACAGCTTCGCAGTTCAGGCATTGATACCGGCGGTCCGGCACCATATGCTGCGCAGGATGGCAAGGCGTTCGCGGGCCAATTGGATCGGTTCCTGGCTCGCCATGTGTCGCCATGAATGGTGGAGACCTTGAATTGGCCACGCGCGTACTTCGATTCTTGCGGCGCGGCTACTCTGACCTCGTGCTGCTGAGAAGACAGTCTCCCGTGTAATCAGGATTCCGACGTCACGGGCGCGGCGTCCGCCTCGGCTGCCAGCATGAGCAGCACTGCGTCGCGCTTGTCGAGCAAATGCTGGCGCAGGATTGCCGCGAGTCGCTTGCCATCGCGCGCCTCCAGCGCGATCAGCATTTCATCGTGGTCATGGATGGCGCTGTCCCACTTCGTCTTCTGAAAGTTCGAACGGAATCGCAGCGCTTGCAGCCTGCGGTTGACGGCCAGGTAGGTCTGGCGAAGCGCAGCGTTGCGCGCAGCCTGATTGATGCGGTCATGAATCTGCCGGTTGCAGTCGTAGTAACCGGACAGGTCTTCCTGCGCACGGCAGGCAAGCATGGTGTAGTGCAAGGCTTTGAGTTCTGCAAGCTCGACAGCGGTCATGCGTTCGCAGGCCAGCTCTCCCGAAAACGCCTCCAGGCCACTCATCAACTCGAAGGTATCCCGGATTTCCGTTGCCGACAGGCTGGCTACCGTGGCGCCGCGATTGGGCGAGATATCGATCAGCCCTTCCGCCGCGAGCACCTTCAGTGCCTCGCGCAGCGGTGTGCGCGAGATGCCAAGCGTTTCGCAAAGCTCTCGCTCGTTAAGCTTTGTGCCGGCCTTCAGTACCCCCTCCACGATGAAGTTGCGAAGGTGGCCCACGACCGTGTCATGCAGGCGTTGCCGCTCGACCTTCGGAAGCATGGATGCGAGGGTGGTATCGGCTGATGACATGGAATCTTGCATGCAAAGTCCAACGAATGGGCGTTTGAAGGGATTTTAGCAGACCCATAGCACAGCGCCGCCAAGGCGCAAGATCCCCTTAGATCGGGGTAAACACTGCGGCGTTTTTTTCTTGTTCCGGGCCCTTCTCCGATGCGCCTCTCCTGCTAAAGTATTTTGAATGCAAAATTCAACAGGAGGAGCAAATGCTGAAACTGGACTTCCATCCCGCTGGCCGTCATTACCTGCAAATCCCCGGACCAAGCCCGGTGCCGGATCGCATCCTGCGGGCCATCAGCTACCCGACCATTGACCATCGCGGCCCGGAGTTCGGCGCGCTGGGATTGAAGGTGCTGGCCGGCATCCGCAAGATCTTCAAGACTGAGCAGCCGGTTGTGATCTATCCGGCCTCCGGAACAGGCGCATGGGAAGCCGCGCTATCCAACACGCTGAGCCCGGGCGATACCGTGCTGATGTTCGAGACCGGCCACTTCGCCACACTCTGGAAAAAGATGGCCGAGAAACTTGGGCTGCGCCCAGAGTTCCTGGGCTTGCCGGGCATCGAGGGCTGGCGTCGCGGGGTTCAGGCCGACATGATCGAAGCGCGCCTGCGCCAGGACAGCGACCATGCCATCAAGGCGGTCTGCGTGGTGCATAACGAGACCTCGACCGGCGTCACGTCTGATATCGCCGCCGTGCGCAAGGCCATCGATGCAGCGGGCCATCCGGCGCTGCTGATGGTCGACACAATCTCGGGGCTGGCCTCTGCCGACTATCGCCACGACGAGTGGGGCGTGGACGTGACCGTCTCCGGCTCGCAAAAGGGGCTCATGCTGCCGCCGGGCATCAGCTTCAACGCCGTGTCGCCGAAGGCAATCGAAGCCAGCCGGTCCGCGCGCCTGCCACGCAGTTTCTGGGATTGGGAGGAGATCATCGCCATGAACCAGACCGGCTACTGGCCCTACACGCCCAGCACAAACCTGCTCTATGGCTTGTCGGAGGCGCTGGACATGATCCTTGAAGAAGGGCTCGACAACGTCTTCGCACGCCACCATCGCCTGGCCGAGGCTTGCCGCCGTGCAGTGCGCGCATGGGGCCTCGAGATCCAGTGCGCGGACCCGTCGGTCTACAGCCCGGTGCTGACCGGCGTGATGATGCCCGACGGCATTGACGCGGACTCCGTGCGCCGGATCATCTACGACCGCTTCAACATGTCGCTCGGCGCGGCGCTCGGCAAGATGAAGGGGCGGATGTTCCGTATCGGCCATCTCGGCGACTGCAACGATCTCACGCTGATGGCCACGCTGTCCGGCTGCGAAATGGGGCTGAAGTTGTCCGGTGTGCCAGTGGCCGCAAGCGGCGTCGCCGCAGCCATGGACTATCTCGCGGCCCACTCAAACCCCTTGCCGCTGCGGGCCGCAGCCTGACGCAGGCCACCGGGTCCTGCGATCGCGGCGAGCCCCAGTTCACAGTCAAGGCCGGGGAGGGCCTTGCCGCAACTGGTTGGCAGCACCGCTGCAAGCGCGCAGCCGCAGGCCCCGGCGGTACAGGCCCATTCCACGTTCCACACAGCGCCGATCGGCTCCAGCATCGGCGCAGCAGCACCGACGTACCTGACAATACAAAAGGAGACGCTGTGGAAACTACCCTGCACGCCGGGGCAAAGGTGAGTTCGTACGAAGACGCGGTTTATCGCAAGGTAAGCTGGCGCCTCGTGCCGTTCCTGATGCTTTGCTTCCTGATTGCCTATCTCGACCGAGTCAACGTCGGCTTTGCCAAGCTCCAGATGTCGCAGGACCTTGGCTTCAGCGAAACCGTCTATGGCCTGGGTGCCGGCATCTTCTTCATCGGATACTTCCTGTTCGAGATACCCAGCAACCTTGCGCTTCACCGCTTCGGCGCCAAGGTCTGGATCGGCCGGATCATGGTGACATGGGGCCTGCTTTCGGCGTGCTTCGTGTTCGTGGAGACCCCGACTGCTTTCTACACCTTGCGTTTCCTGCTGGGCCTGGCCGAAGCGGGCTTCACGCCCGGCATCGTGTACTACTTGTCCTGCTGGTATCCCTCGCATCGGCGCGCCAAGATCATGGCGATCTATTGCATGGGCTCGCCGCTGTCCGGCATCATCGGCAACCCGTTGTCAGGCTTTTTGATGGGCAGCATGGGGGGCATTGCGGGTTGGGCGGGCTGGCAATGGATGTTCTTCATTGAAGCCGTGCCTGCCATATTGCTGGGCCTCGCCTGCTTCTTCTACCTGGACAGTTCCATCTCCAAGGCCAAATGGCTCAGTGACGACGAGAAGCGCGTGCTCGAGCTGGCCAAGGCGGAGGACAACAAGGCGGCGGGCCATGAGGCGCGCGTGGGCAACGTCTTCACCGACCCGCGTGTCTGGCTCATCAGCCTGATCTGCTTCTGCTATGTCACCGGGCAGTACGGCATTACGCTCTGGCTGCCAACGTTCATCAAGTCGACAGGTGTGTCCGATCCGCTGCATATCGGCCTGCTCAGCGCGATCCCGTATATGGCGGCCATCGTCACCATGTACGTGTTCGGCAAGAGCGCGGATAAGCATCGGGAACGGCGCTGGCACCTGATCGTGCCCTGCATGATGGGCGCCATCGGCTTCCTGGCCCTGCCCTGGATCATGCACAGCACGGCGCTCTCGCTGGTGTTCCTGTCGATTGCCGCGGCCGGCATCCTGACCTGTTCGCCGCTGTTCTGGTCCCTGCCTACCGCCTTCCTCAGCGGCGCGGCGGCGGCGACGGCCATCGCCATGAGCAATTCGATCGGCAACCTGGCCGGCTTTACCAGCGGCTACATGATCGGGTATCTGCGTGACGTAACCCAGAGCGGTACCAGCGCGTACTACATGATTGCGGGCATGCTTGTCCTTGGCGCGTTCGCCATCTGGACCTTGCCGGCAAAGCTGGTCAACCGGTAGCGCATGTCGGGGAGCGGCGTGCCGCTCCCCGACGACTCATCACCCCGGCGCCCTTCCCGCGGGCGCAAGGAACACAAACATGAAATCAACCACCGACTCCGGCACCCGGGTCATGGAGGCCACCGTAGAGGGCGTCCATGCCGCCATGCGTGAAGGCCGACTCACGGCGCGTCAACTGGTGCAGCGATACCTGGACCGGATCGCCGCCTATGACAGGAACGGCCCGGGCATCTACAGCGTACTGCAGTTCAATCCCCACGCATTGTCAGAAGCGGATCAACTGGACGCGCAAGCTGCGGCCGCGCCATCCGTTCCGCTCGCGCGTCTGCATGGCATACCGGTCCTGGTCAAGGACAACATCGAATGCGCCGGTATGGAGACGACTGCGGGCGCACGTTGCCTGCAAGGTAATCTTGCGGTGGAGGACGCCTTCATCGTGCGCAGGCTGCGCGAGGCCGGCGCGATCGTACTGGCCAAGACCAACCTGCACGAGCTGGCATCTGGCGGCGAGACCGTCAGCACGCTGGGCGGACAAACCCGCAACCCCTATGACCTCACGCGGACGCCGGGTGGTTCAAGCGGCGGCACGGCCGCGGGTATTGCTGCCAACTTCGGCCTGCTGGGAATCGGCACGGATGGTGTCAATTCCATTCGCTCCCCCGCTTCGGCGAACAACCTCGTCGGCTTGCGTCCGACGATGGGACTGGTCAGCCGTACCGGACTGATCCCTTGCGGGCTGACGCAAGACACCATCGGGCCGATCACACGCACCGTGACCGATGCCGCGCTCTTGCTCGACATCATCGCCGGCTACGACCCGGCGGACCCGGTTACCGGCGAAGCCGCTTCGCATACCCGGCCTAGCTACACCGAAGGACTGCATCCTGACGCGCTGAAAGGGGCTCGCATCGGCGTACTGCGCTCCTTCTTTGGCGATGGGCCCGAGCATCGCGCCGTCAATGCCGTCATGCAGAACGCGCTTGCCACCATCCGTGCACGAGGTGCCGAGCTGGTGCAGATCGATGAAGCGATCCACCCCGACGCGCTGCTGGCCGACACGCTGGTGCACCTCTACGAAATGAAGGGCGACCTTGACGCCTACCTTGCCGATGCCCCATCCGACGTGTCGGTACGCTCCATGGAAGACATCATCGCTTCGGCGAGCGTGCATCCCAGCGTCGCGGGAACGCTGAAGAACGCCATGGCACTGGCAGGCAACGAGACCGAATACCGCGAACGGTTGCAACGCCAGCAAGCGTTGCGTGAACGCGTCCTCGGGTTGATGGCAGCGCACCGTCTCGATGCGCTGGCGTTTCCGCACCAGCGCCGCCTGGTCGTGCCCGTGGGCGAGGCCCAGGCCGAGCGCAATGGCGTGCTCGCGTCGGCCACGGGCTTCCCCGCAATCGTCATCCCGGCAGGCTTCTCCGAACCGGATGCCCACGCCGCACATGGCGTTCCGGTCGGCCTGGAGTTGTTTGGCCGACCGTTTTCGGAAGCCGTGTTGTTGCGGCTGGCGTTCGCGGCGGAGCACGCCGTGGGCGCCCGCCGCCCGCCTCTGACTGCGCCAGCACTGACCTAGCACCGCGTCGCAGCCGCACTTTCATGACTGCTCTGTTCCAATGCCGGCCAGCGATGCCGGCAGCAAGTTTGCGGACACACCGTAACTGACCTCATTTCGAGGAGGAGACAAGATGGGCGCAGAAGTGAATGTCCAATCATCGAGTTCGCCCCAGCAGCACGAACTCGACCGGGCAATGGATGGCATCGGCGTCACCGCCGCACACAAGAAGATCATCTTCCTGATCATGCTGGGCGTGATGTTCGATGTCTTTGAACAGAACGCCGTGGGCCTGGTGGGGCCCATCTTGCGCGAGCAATGGGGCATATCGGTCGCGCATATCGGCTTTCTCAATACGCTGACGTTCAGCGCAGCGGCACTGGGCCGCGTCGCATCGGGCTATATCGCCGATCGCTACGGCCGTCGCGCGATGCTGAATGCGAACCTGCTGCTGTTCACGCTCGGTGCGGTCATCTGCGCGCTGGCGCCGAACTATACGGTGCTGGCTGCGGGCCGGTTCATCGTCGGCATCGGCCTGGGTGGTGAAATCTCGGTGGCCGTGACAATCCTTGCCGAGCTGTGCTCGACCCGTTTCCGCGGCACCGCGGTCGGCATGGTCAGCGTGGGCAGCGGCGGTCTGGGCAATATGCTGGCACCCGCGTTCGGCTTGGCCGTGTTCGCGCTGTTCCCCGGACCGGACAGCTGGCGGTGGCTGTTCGGCTGCCTGGTCGTGCCCGCCATCTTCGTCGTGTTCTACCGTCGCTTTATTCCCGAGACGCCTCGCTTCCTGCTGTCGAAGGGCCGCGTGGACCAGGCGAACCGTGTGCTCTCCGGCCTTGCTTCCGGGCGTCTGGGCAAGCTGCGCGGAGAACCGACACAGTACATCCGGGAGGCCGTTCAGGACGATTCGCCACGGGCCAGGGTACGGTTGCGCGATGTGTTCCAGGGTCGCTTGGGCCGGCGCACGGTCGCGTTGGGTATCGCGGTCTCGATGACATACGGCGCGCAGATTTCAGTGCTGACGTTGATGCCCACGATCCTGATGTCGCAGGGATACACCATCTCGAAAAGCCTGTTGTTCACCATGGTGATGCAAAGCGGAAGCCTGTTCGGCGCGCTGGCAGCTTCGTATTGCGGCTACCACTTTCCGCGCAAGCGCGTGCTGACCATTGGTGCGGGACTGGCATGCGCGGCAGGGCTGAGTTTCGGCTTCCTGACGTTCAATGTGGGATTGGTGCTGTTGTTCGGGGCGTGCTTTACGTTCTGCGTGGTGCTGCTGAACACCTCGATCTGGATCTTTGCCCCCGAGCAATATCCCACCGATGTCCGTGCTTTCGGCACCTCGCTCATTCTCGCGCTGGGTACGCTGGCCGGTGCGTTGACACCGCTGATCAGTGGCCGCGTGTTCGAAAGCTACGGCGTGGGTGGCATGTTCAGCATGCTGGCCGCCATGTACGCTGTGTTCGCGCTAAGCGTACAGTTTGCGCCTGAGACCTTCGGCCGCCCCATGGGTGAACCCGAACCGGAAGACACGGCAGAGTTGGCAGTCGGCACGGGTACCGCCAGTGCCAGCGGATCCTGACTCAAGCAATGACATGAATCCGATCCTGTTAATCAACCCTAATACGTCGCAGGCAACCACGCAGATGATGGTGGAGATTGCGCGTTCCAGCCTGGGCGGACGCGCAGCCATCCGCGGCCTGACCATGGAAAGTGGCGTGCCGATGATCGTCGAAGAGAGCGATCTGCAGGCAGCAGCGGACGTGGTCGGTGCCGTCGATGTGGGCAGCGTCGGCGGCTTCATCGTCGCCGCGTTTGGGGACCCTGGCGCCGAGATCCTTCGGCGCCGGCTTGCAGTGCCGGTCGTAGGCATCGGCGAGGCGGCCATGCGCGAGGCTGCGCAACACGGCCGCTTCGGCATCGCCACGACCACACCGGCACTGGCGGCCTCCATCGCGTCGAAAGTCCGTCAGCTTGGGCTGGAGGCCGGCTTCACAGGAACACGGTTCACCTCAGGCAATCCCTTGCTGCTTGGCCAGGACCCTGAAGCGCTGGAGGCAGCGTTAGCCGCAGCCGTCCAGTCCTGCATAGAGGCCGATGGCGCGCAAGCCGTGGTCATTGGGGGCGGTCCGCTGGGCCGCGCCGCCGAGGCACTCAGCAGGCGACTCGCCATACCCGTGATTGGTCCGGTACCCGCAGCATGCCGCGCCATCTTGCGTGCCCTGGATGGCGACTGACAGGCCATTGCTTTCATTCACTCCAACAAGATGACCCATATGAATGTCGACCCGATCGATGCCGTCGCCCACGCCATCATCCGCGCAAGGCGCGAACAACAGTGCGTCGATGCGCAGTCACTGGCTGGCGCATTGACGACGCCCGAGGAGTCCTACGCAGTACAGGCAAAGGTAGCCTCGGCTTTCGGCTGGCAAACATCCGGGCCTGCATTCTGGAAGTCCGGCGGACCGTCCCGTCAGGCGCAGTTGACGCACGCGCAACTTCCTGTGGAAGGCGTCTGGAGCAGCCCGGCGCGAGCCGAGGGATGGCCCTTCACCTGGCGTGGCATCGAGGCCGAGATTGCGCTGCGCCTCGGGCGCTCGGTAGACGCTGCTGAAGCAGCAGCTCTCGATGGCGAGACGGCATCGGCATGGATCGACGCCATGGCAGTCTCGATCGAAGTCGTGGACTCGCGCTGGCAGCAGTACACCGATGCACCGGCGCTGCTGAAACTTGCAGACTTGCAGGCGCACGGCGCGCTGGTGCTCGGCGAATGGATGCCCTACCAGGCTCGCGACTGGGCCTCGCAGCGTTGCCACGTCAGGATTGGCGCGCAGGAATTGGAGCGCCGCGG
Source organism: Cupriavidus pinatubonensis (assembly GCF_019602855.1). GTDB lineage: Bacteria > Pseudomonadota > Gammaproteobacteria > Burkholderiales > Burkholderiaceae > Cupriavidus > Cupriavidus pinatubonensis. Next base: position 1,769,405 of record NZ_CP080766.1, on the reverse strand, counting down.
CACGCATGCGCTTGGCGATCCGGCGTTTGGGCTGGTGGCCTGGTTGAGACACGCTACGCGCGAAGGCAGGCGCGTGGAAGCGGGTACGGTCGTCACCACGGGCACATGGGTCGGCATCCTGCCCGCTTCCGCTGGCGATCTGGTGACCGTGGCGTTCGATGGTATCGGCAGCGCGTCAGTTCAGTTCTAACGGTTTGCCGGTATGCCGGTATACCGCAACATTTGCATGCGGCGCTATTAATCCGCAGTCACACCGGCCGTCTTCGACACCCGCCCCCAACGCTCGGTTTCCTGGCGGATGAACTCTGCAAGCTTCGCTGGCGTCATGTCACCCGCCGTCACCCCCTGCTCTTCGAAGCGCTTCAGCACGTCCGGCTGTTGCAGCGCCTTGGCCAGTTCCGTGCCGAGGCGCCGCGTGACCGTCTCAGGCGTGCCACGCGGCGCCATCAGCGCATACCACGTGGTCACCTCGTAGCCCTTGATGCCGCTTTCGTCCAACGTAGGCACGCCGGGATAGGCGGGCGAACGCTTCGCCGTAGTCACCGCCAGCGCGCGGAGCTTGCCTGAGCGCACGTGCGGTGCCGCCGAGGGGCTGGTCTCCACGGCCATCTGGATCTGCCCGGCGATGAGGTCGGTCATCATCGGTGCGCCGCCCTTGTACGGGACATGGACGATATCGGTGCCGGTCATCGACCGGAGCAGTTCGCCGGAAAGATGCTCGGTGCTGCCGGGACCCGCCGAGCCGTAATTCACCTTGCCGGGATGCGACTTGATGTAGGCAATCAACTCAGCCACCGACTTCACGGGCATCGAAGCACTGACGAGCAGCACGTTCGGAGTCAACGCCACGAGGCCGACCGGCACCAGGTCGCGGGTGAAATCGTAGGGCAGCTTCTTGTAGATGCCTGGCGCCATGGTATGCGCGACGGTGGCCAGCAGCAGCGTGTAGCCGTCTGGCGTGGCGCGTGCCACGTTGCTCGCGCCAAGCGTGCCGCCGGCACCGGGCCGGTTGTCCACCACGACGGGCTGGCGAAGCGACTCGCCCATTTTCTGGCCAATGGTGCGGGCAATGATGTCGGTGGTGCCACCGGAAGCGAACGGTACCACGACCGTGACGGGCTTCTCCGGCCAGCTCTGCGCGGCAGCGGGCATCATGCCGCAGAGTGCGAAGCTTGCGCCTGCCAGGCAGGCGATGGCGGTACGGCGGGTCATGTCAAACATGCGACTGTCTCCTTGGGATTCGATGATGTTCTTGTCGGCGCCGCGGGTAGCAAACGCCGGTGCCTGAGCGCATTGGAGGTTGGGACTGCCTCAGTCCGAACCGAGCTGCAGCGAGTTCGGCTGGCGCTTTTCGATGGCCGACTTCAATAGCGCCGCGCAGCGGTAGATGCCGTGGGCGAACTTGCCGAACGGCAGCGTGGCGAACAGCGCCATCACCACGCCGAGGTGGACGGCCAACAGCGTGGCCATGGCGCCGGTATCACGGCCGGCGAGCAAGGCAAGGCCGGTAGCCGCGGTCAGCAGCAGCAGCGCGATGAAGCCACGATCCATGGGACGCTGGGCGGCATCGCCGCGGTTGGGGTCGCGCCGCAGATTCAGCCACAGCAGGCCAGCAGGGCCGACGAGCAGCCCGATTCCGCCGGCCGACCCAAGCATCACAGGCAAGCTCGTCACCGGATACGGCGCGTGGAGATCCCGCAGGTAGTGGTACAGCGTCGCCACGCCGGTGGACGCAAAGCAGGCCATGAAGCCGTAGAACGTCAGGTGATGGAAGCGGCGACGCGCCAGCGTAAAGCGATCGTCCTGCTCGTTGCACCCCTGGCCGTGTCCGCCGTCGAGATAGGTCAGCGTCAGCGCGTCAGCGGCGGCCTCCTTCAGGGCAGGCGGCGTCGCGTGGCCAGGCGACACATCGCGCCAGAACTTCCGCACACCGATGCCCAGCGACAGCACTGCGAAGCCGAACACCGCCCCGAACATCGCGGCCATCATGTTGTGCGGAAAGATCGCATAGAAGTTGCCGGCCAGCGGTGCGTGCCACAAGGCGCCGTGGCGCGCCACGGCCAGCAGCAGGAACAAGGCGAGGCCAAAGGCCAGCGCCAGTGCCACGGTGAGACCGTTGCGCCGGTACAGCGCGCCCAGCGGCGCGGGCCATGCATATTCGGCGTAGGTCTCGCCACGCACCCGCGCCATGGCTTGCGGTACGTTCACCGCGAACTCGTGCGGCGGCGCGTACTGGCAGGCGTGGTAGCAGGCACCGCAGTTGTGGCACAGGTTGGCCAGGTAATTGATGTCCGCCTTGCCGAAGGACAGGCGCCGCGTCATGGCCGGAAACACCGCGCAGAAGCCCTCGCAGTAGCGACAGGCATTGCAGATCTGCATCTGGCGGGCAACCTCGGCTTCGTTGTCGGTCAGCGGCAGCGCCTGGATCGGGATGATCCTGCGTTCACGGGTCTGAGAGATGTCGGCTGCGGCCGCGACGGCCGTATCTTCAGCCTCGCGCACGAGTGCCTCAAGCTGCTTCATGTTGTACTCCTTTGGCTTGTGCGGCCGCGCGCGCGGCGCGGGTGCCCGCAATACGGCCGAAGGCGGTGCCAATCGACATGCCGACGCCCGCCGTGTAGCCCTTGCCAAGCACATTGCCGGCCATCATCTCGCCAGCGACGAACAGGTTGTCGCTCGGCTCGCCGCCAAAATGCACGGCGGCGTGCTCGTCGACCTTCAGGCCGAGGTAGGTGAACGTGATGCCAGGACGCAGCGCATAGCCATAGAAGGGCGCGGTGTCGATGGGCCGTGCCCAGTGCGTCTTCGGCGGCGTCAGCCCTTCGGTGCGGCAGTCATCCAGCGTCGTATGGTCGAACGTGCCGGGCCGGCAGGCGGCGTTGTAGTCGGCCACGCTCTTCACAAATGCCTGTTCCGGCAGACCCAGCTTGCGCGCGAGTTCGGGCAGCGTATCGGCTACCGTGCCGGGGAAGACCGGAGGCATGAAGCGGCCGATAGCCTTGGCATCGATGATCGAGTAAGCGATCTGGCCCGGTTGCTGGGCCACCAGGCGGCCCCATATCGCGTAGCGCTTCGGCCAGAAATCCTCGCCCTCGTCATAGAAGCGCTCGGCGTCGCGGTTCACCACCACGCCTAGCGACACGCAATCGATACGCGTGCAGATGCCGCCGTCATACAGCGGCGCGCGCGCGTCGATGGCCACACAGTGCGATTGCGACGGATCACCGATAGCATCGGCGCCCGCCTCGATCATGTGCTTGAGCAGTACTCCCATATTGAACCGTGTGCCGCGGATCAGGAAGTTGTCGGCCGGCCATTCGCCGCGCTCGTTGCGGCCCCACGCTTCGCGCAGCCATTCCCGGTTCGATTCGAAGCCGCCCGCGGCCAGCACGCAGGTACGCGCCTGGAAGCGCTGTGCCCCGCTGCGCGCGGCCACGAACCGGCTGCCATCGAGTTCGATGGCATCGACCGGCGTTTCGTAGCGGATCTCTACCCCAAGGTTTTCGGCGCTGCGATAGTAGGCATTCACCAGGGCCTTGCCGCCGCCCATGAAGAAGGCATTGGTGCGGGCGACATGCAGCGCGCCCGACAGGGGCGGCTGAAAATGTACGCCGTGGCGGCGCATCCACGGCCGGCAGGTCGATGAAGCGCGGATCACCAGGCGCGCCAGCGCCTCATTGGTGATACCACCGGTGACCTTGAGCAGGTCCTGCCAGTACTCCTCCTCGGGGTAGCTGTCGACCAGCACGTCCTGAGGCGCATCGTGCATGCATCGCAGATTGCGGGTGTGCTGGGAGTTGCCGCCGCGCCAGGCCTTCGGCGCAGCTTCCAGCAGCAGCACGCTGGCGCCAGCTTCGCGCGCCATGAGGGCCGCGCACAGCGCCGCGTTGCCCCCGCCGATTACGAGTACGTCCCACATGAGTACAGTCTCCGTTGTTGGCTGCGACTGTACTGAGCGGGGCGGGCGCCCGCCAGAAGGGGGCGGGAAACAGGTGTTTAGGAATCGTGAAGGGTCGCCCCTGGCCAGCTTCCGTCCAGCACCAGCTGACGCGCGACGGACGCCAGGGTGCCTCGGGCGGCGAGCCCGGCCGGCGACAGCTCTTCATCCGACAAGCTGGCCAGCACATTGGGCCGGCGTGCGCCGGCGTCCGCGATGGCAATCATGGCAAGCGGCTCGCCGCCGAGCCGCGCGACTGCCGCGCCGGGCTGCACGGTCGCCCCGAAGCCTGCCCGCACGGCATCCATCAGCATCGCGAGTCCGTCGATCTCGGCCACCAGGTTTGGCTGGAACTTTCCCCTCGCAAATGCCACATCGAGCACCGACCGCAATCCGTGCGGACTGCTTGGCAGGATCAGCGGCAAATCGTGCAACTGCGCCAGCTTCACGGTCTTACCCGCTGGCACGCCCGGCATGTCGCGCCGGCCGATCAGGAAAAGACGTTCCGTAAGCAGTGGCGCCAGACTCCAGCGGTGGTGTCCGTCTGCCTGGAACAGGACGGCGAGGTCAAGTTGGCGGGTGTCGATCATGGTCGCCAGGTTGCCCGAGAGACTTTCGACGAGATGAAGCCGGATGTCCGGATAGCGGTCCCGCATGGCCTGCATGAAAGGCAAGCCAAGCACCGAGATCGTACTGGGCGCCATGCCGACGCTGACGTGGCCAGACAGTCTCGCGAGCTGCGCGGCACGGACCGCATCGTCGGCATGGCGGACGGCCAGTTGCGCCTGCCGCCAAAAAGCCAGCCCGGCGTCCGTCGGCACCACGCCTGCGGACGTGCGCTGCAAGAGCCGAGTCGCCAACTCGCCTTCGAGCCTGCTGATCTGCTGACTAAGTGCCGATGTGCCCACGTCCAGCTTCTGCGCAGCCTTTCCCATGCTGCCGAGTTCGACTACCTGCAGGAAATACCGCAACTGCCGAAGCTCCATTCGTTTTCTCCTTCTTGCACTTTCCGTAAGGCGCGGCCGATTGTCGAGCGCGCTTGCCCTGCGGGGTCGCCCTCCCGCCCCTGCGAGGATAGCGATTACTGATTGCCAGACAAAGCAGGACACGTTTCGCCAGCCCGGCATGAATGTGATTTATGCATCTCTTGAAATCGCTTTTTTCTCTTGCTATTTTTATTTCCGCTAAGGCAGTCGCGACGTCGCGCTGCGTGTTTCTGTTTGTTTGCCAGCAGTGAGGCAGGTGAATGGGAGCGCGTAAGGCCCCTTCCTCCTCGCTGGCATCGAAAGGAGGATACGACCATGGCTGACGCATTCTTTGGAACTGACCTCTTCAGTGACCTCGAACGTTTGCAAAGGCAGATGACTGGTGTGTTCGGGGGTTTTCCCTCCAGCATCCGCGCCGGGCGTTTCGGCACATTTCCTGCGGTTAATGTTGGCGCAACGGACGACTCCATCGAGATCGTTGCGTTCGCGCCCGGCGTCAAGCAAGAAGACTTTGAGGTCTCTATCGACAGAGGGCTGCTGACAATCAGCGGCGAGCGCCACTCCGTTTGGTCCGATGACATGCCGGAGTCGCGACGGTATGCACAGGAACGCTTTGTCGGAGCCTTCCGCAGAGTGATTGAATTGCCCGAGGGCGCCGATCCCGACAAGGTACAGGCGCGATATGCCAATGGTTGTCTTTCCGTAAGCGTGGGCAAACGCGAGGCATCGAAGCCGCGTGCCATCACCGTCCAATAATGGGAAGGAGCCTGCCATGAACGATGCCACCCAAGTCGCCGAACGCCATGACAGTGCGTTGGCGCAACGTCGCGAGGACAAAGCTGCGCGGGCAGTGACCCTGGTGCCCGCAGTCGACATCGTGGAGGATACAAACGGCGTGACCTTGTGGGCTGATCTGCCGGGAGTGAGTCGTGACAAGCTTCAGGTGAGCGTGCACGACAACAACCTCCATATTGCGGCGGAAGCCGTCGTACCGATGCCTTCAGGCCTGCGCGTGCAGTACGCGGAAGTCAGCCAGCCCCACTTCGCGCGTGTCTTTTCACTGAGTCCGGATCTGGATGCCACGCAGATCAATGCACAGTTGCAAGACGGCGTGCTGAAGCTGACCATTCCGCGTCGCGAGGATGCGCGGCCGCGGAGGATTGCGATCAACGTGACGTAGGGAGACATGGCGTCGACCAGGGCGTCGACCAGGCGCGCTGGTCGGCCCGGCGAACCTCGTGTTCGCCGCGCGCGATGGAACCCCAGCCCTCGCCGATCTACAGTATGCGCACGGCGTAATGGCGCTGGCCTTTCCTAAGCCACATGGATCATCGTTGTCGACGGCAGCATGACGTACACAGCAGAGGTCACCATGGAGTTCGATACCGATTGGATAACGTTAGGTCCCCATCGCGTTCGCCTGCGCTGCTTGGGTGGATTTCCGACTGAAAAGATGCGGACCATTGCAGAGCTGGCGCGCATTGCCATCGAGCACAATATGAGCGCTGCAGCGCGACTATTGGAGGTCGTAGCGGACCGTTCAAATGCCTATTCCATCAATATTGGCACGACGTTTTCGAAGGACAAGGATGCTGCGCCAACTCTGGAGGTAGCGCTCGCCACCATGTTAGGGCTAAAGACGGATCAGTTCAGCATAGACGTCACGGTGGTCAGCCAGGCCGAAGTGGACCTCCACTTTGGCGTGTACGAACGGATGCTGGCCGAGCGGATCGGTATTGTCCCCCTCATTCAGTGAGGCTATTTTCGAGCGTCTGATTTATATCGGCCAAATGGCTGGCGGCTATTCACAGTCAAGCGCAATGCCGTTTTCATCTCATTTTCTGAGCCAGAGAGCACATTAATATTTCCTGCCTCCGTCAGGAGGATTCGGGGAGTTTGTCATGAACGCTCAAACTAGGCGTTTGGTCGTGGTCTATTCGGTTTCGCGGTCCGAATGGTATATAGCCGAGGTCAATGAGGGCGAAGTCGTACAGTTCGGGCCTTTCGATTCAAGAGCTGTTGTTGCCGAACTGCTTAGCTGCTTATATCCGCGACACCGTTCTCTTGAATTGCCGGAACAAGCGGTGAAGTTGGAAGATGAGGCCGTGGCGGTTCTGGGTCACGCCGTTGCGCGAAATAGTCTCACGACTGCCACCGACGTGGATACATAGGCACCCGAAAGGCAAACACAGAACGTAGGCTGCAATTTCCGATTATGCGCTGCAGCAAATTAAGGAAGCACCGTTGTCGCCCTCCTTGCGTATCGGAAACATTTTCACCGGGACGGAGCAAAAGTTGCAGGCGCGCCGGCGCGCCCGATGCCGCTCTCTCAGTCCGCGCTGGCCATGTGCCGCCCATGTCATCGCTTTTGGTATCTGCGAATCGGCACGAAATTTGCCCCGGTAACACGCAAGTGCCTTGAAACTGGTTCAGGACACGTGTAGCTAGGAGATTCTCATGAACATAGTCTGGCTTGTCGGAGCGGTAGTGATTATCCTGGCCATCCTGAGCTTTTTTGGATTGCGCTAGTCTTTTTGACAGCTTATGGAGGCTTCGACGGCCTCCCCTGAAAACTTCCCCGGGGCTTTGCCTCTATACAAGGCCGGCCTAGATGTGAGCCGGCCGTTTCCGGCCGGTTGCGGCCTCGCAGCGCGTGGATCAATCTGCGGCGCGTTTATGCTTGCGCAATGCAGAAGGGGGGACGCCATACCACTGACGGCAAGCCCGCGACAACGCAGATTGGGCGGGAAGGCCCAGCAAGAGAGAGATCTGTCCGAGAGGCAGACTGGTCTCGCATAGATAGCGCATGGCCAGTTCCCTGCGCACGTCGTCCCTGATGGCTTCGAAACTGGTCGCCTCCGCAGCAAGGCGGCGTTGCATCGTGCGCGGGTGCAAGGCCAGCAGATCGGCCACGGTGGCCTTGCTGTGGCTCGACGTGCCCAGCGTCTGGCGCAGAACCTGCCGGACACGATCAGAAACACTGCCTTGCTCGCTGCCGAAATGGCGAAAGATGTAGTCCTCGGCAATTCGCCGCAGCGTTGCGTCGACGCCGAGCAGGTCGGCCGCAAGCGTGCTCCGGCTGAGATGCAGACTGGCTCTCGGCTGCTCCACCCATACCCTGGCGCCAAAGAAGCGCTCGTAAGTGCTGACGGGTACAACGGGCGTGTGTGGAACTGACACTGCGCGAAGCAGGTATCGGTCGCCGGCTAGCAGCCGAGTGAAGTTATGGATATCTGCCAGGCACAGGTCAATGGTTTGCCGCTGAGCCGGCTGCCGCGAGAGGCGGATCTCGATGGAAACTTCGGCTGCATCGTTGGCAAACTCGCTGTGCTTGTGCACGGCGTAGACCAGGCCGGGGCTATGCACGAACGTGTGGCGCGCCGCGAAATCCATGGCCGCGCGAATCGTCGGTGCGTTCTGCAAAGCGATGCTCAAAGGCCCCAGCACGTCAATGCTTTGGTGCCGGGACAGGCGCAAGCCGAGGTCACCGGTCCGGGTCTGTTCCGCGCTGGCTTCCAGAAGATGCACGACGGCGCGTAGCGAAATCATGGCGTCATCGCTGCCGAGCGCCCCCTCGTCGAGGTGATATCGCTGCAGCAACGGCGTGGGGTCGCAACCCAGGTCGCGCATCAGCACGGGGTAGCCACGCAATCCACTTGCTCTCACCAGGGCATCCATGGCTCGTAACGTAAATTAAGTGTCTCGTAGTGTCAAGAGTGCTTTCGCGCGGCGCGCTACAGTTTCCGGGCGATCAGGCAAGACATAAGGAGACGCTGCGTGAAGGCCGACTTCGACGTATTGATTATTGGCGCCGGCTTATCCGGCATCGGCATGGCCTGCCACCTGGCCGAGGCTTGTCCCGACAAGCGCGTCGGCATCCTGGAGCGGCGCAGCGCCATCGGCGGCACATGGGACCTGTTCCGGTACCCCGGCATCCGGTCGGATTCGGATATGTTCAGCTTCGGCTACAAGTTCCGTCCCTGGCATGAGTTGAAAGTCCTTGCCGACGGGCCCGCGATCCGTCGCTACATAGCCGATACCGCGCGCGAGTATGGCGTCGACAAATCCATCCGGTTCGGACTCAAAGTCCTACGTGCATCGTGGTCGAGCGAAGATCGGAGTTGGACCGTCACCGTACAGCAGGAAGACAGTCACGAAACCCATTCCCTCACCTGCAAGTTCCTGATTTCCTGCACGGGCTATTACAACTACGACCACGGGTACCGCCCCGACTTTACGGGTCTCGAGCGGTTCCAGGGTATCTGCGTCCATCCGCAACACTGGCCTCAAGACCTCGACTACCACGGCAAGCGTGTCATCGTGATCGGAAGTGGTGCGACGGCGGTCACCCTGGTGCCGTCCATGGCAGGCAAGGCGTCGCACGTCACGATGCTGCAGCGATCGCCGAGTTACGTCTTCTCAGTGCCGGCCTATGACAAGATATCTGCCGTGCTGCAGAAGATGCTGCCGGCAAGCTGGGTCTTTGGCCTGGCACGCTGGCGCAATATTCGCCTGCAGCGCTTTATCTACAGGGCGGCAAGACGGTGGCCTCAGCGCGTTCGCGCCTGGCTGCTGTCGCATGTCGAGCAACAACTCGGCCACGGTGCCGACCTGCGGCACTTTTCGCCGGAATACAACCCGTGGGACCAACGGTTGTGTGCCGTGCCTGACGGCGATCTCTTCAAGGCCATCCGCGAAGGCAAGGCGTCAGTGGTGACGGACCAGATCGACACCTTTACTGAGACCGGCGTTCGCCTGAAGTCGGGCAGGCGCCTCGACGCCGACATCATTGTCACGGCCACTGGCCTTCAGCTTCAGTCGTTGGGTGGCATGGAAGTACAGGTGGATGGGCAACCGCGCCACGCCAGCAGCCTCATGACCTACAAGAGCGTGCTGATGCAGGACGTGCCCAACATGGCCCATCTGTTTGGTTATACCAATGCCCCCTGGACTCTGAAGGTCGACCTTGCTGCCAGCTACATCTGCCGGCTGCTCGATCATATGGACCGCCACGAGTACGAGGTTGTCACGCCAGGTGCGCCCGCCGGGGAAATGCTGGATGAAACAGTCATGGATTCCCTGCAGTCCGGCTATGTGCAGCGCGGCCGAAACGTCTTGCCCCGCCAGGGGCGCAAGCTGCCGTGGCGCGTCGTCCATAACTTCGAGGCCGACCGCGACATGTTGACAAGGCATCCGGTCAACGATCCCGCGCTGGCGTTCGTCCGTGCCGCAACCACGGCGCGCACTGGGAAAGCCAGCGACCTTGTGGCAACCAGAATGGACGGAACGGCCGTGTGAGTGTCAGCCACATTCCGCCTTGGAGCCTTGCATGGTCAGCATTGAGACTTCCTTCCAAAGTCGCGGTGAGCGTTGTGCAGCCACGCTGATGCTGCCGAACCCGAGCCCGAGCCCGAGCCCGCCTGTCATCATCATGGCGCACGGATTCGGCGCCATTCGTGCCGCCGGCCTGCCTGCCATTGCAGGGCGGTTCGTGGCCGAAGGCTACGCTGCATATCTCTTCGATTACAGGAATTTTGGAGACAGCGATGGAGAGCCGAGGCATTGGGTCAGCCCGCGCCGTCACCTGCAGGACTGGGCCGCCGCAATCGCCCATGTGCGCTCACTTCCAGAGGTCGACGCCAATCGCATGGTGTTGTGGGGGACATCGTTCTCAGGCGGGCATGTCATCCAGACCGCTGCCGCCGACCACCGGGTACGGGCGGTCATAGCCCAAGTCCCGCATGTCAGTGGGCTGGCCGGTATGCGGCAGATACCCTTCGGCCTCTCACTGCGCATGGTGCTTGCCGCCATGCGCGACCTGTGTGGGAGCGTCATTCGTCGCCCGCACTACAGCCCGATCGTCGGTCGTCCCGGCGATATGGCCGCGTTGACCGGCGATGACGCCTGGCATGGTTATGCAAGGCTGCTGCCTGCAGGCGCTGAGTGGGAGAACAAGGTCCTGTCGCGCGTCTTCCTTGAGGTGCCGCTCTACAGCCCGATCCGGCGCGCACACAAGGTTACCGCGCCTACGCTGATCGTGGCCGGAACTAACGACACGATTACGCCGGCCAGTGCGGCGCGACGGGCCTCCAGATGCATACCGAACGGCGAATTTCATCTCGTGGAAGGCAACCACTTTGAGTTGCATTTGCACGATGAGCGGGCGTTCGCAAGCAGCATCGCGGCGCAGTTGGCCTTTCTGAACAGGCACATTGGTGTCGTCCCCCGCGCAACGGGGCAATCCTCGCAATGTTGTCAACTTATGGAATCGAGACCATGAAGCTGAACGACCGCGTTGCCGTATTGACGGGCGCAGGTGGTGGTATCGGGCGCTCGCTTGCGCTGGCACTGGCGCGTCGAGGCTGCCATTTGGCGTTGGCGGACATCGACGAGCACGGTCTGCGCGAGACCGCGCGGATGGCTGGCAAGTCGGGCGTACACACCAGCCAACATGTACTCGATGTCGCCTGCCGTGCAGCCGTCGCTGCCTTGCCGCATGCAGTGGTGCAAGAGCACGACCAGGTCGACCTGGTCATTAACAATGCGGGCGTGGCACTCGGTGGCACCTTCGAGGAGGTCAGCGAGGCTGACTTCGACTGGGTGATGGCCGTCAACTTCGAGGGCGTGGTGAGGATGACACGCGCGTTCTTGCCCCTGCTGCGCGAGCGTCAGCAGGCGCGCATCGTCAATATTTCCAGCCTGTTTGGTCTCATCGCGCCCCCAGGCCATGCCGCCTATTGCGCCAGCAAGTTCGCGGTGCGCGGGTTCTCCAATGCGTTGCGCCACGAACTGGCAGGGACCCCGATAGGCGTTACGGTCGTCCACCCAGGAGGGGTCACCACATCCATCGCCCGTCATGCACGCACACGTAGCAACCTGTGTGAAGAGGAAGTGCGGCAGGGCCGCGCCGACTTCGAGAAGCTGCTGCGCATGCCCCCGCAGAAGGCGGCCGAGATTATCGTGCGGGCCGTGCAAGTCGACCGTGAACGCGTGCTTGTGGGCCACGACGCCGTCATCTCTTCCTGGCTGGAGCGTCTCATGCCGACAAGCTACTGGCGGCTGATTGGACGAGCGATGCCCTCGCGAAACTAACTGGACGTATATTCCCGGTGGATCAATCGTGCACACCGGGGCGCCTTGGTCCAAAGCGCTGGGCGGCCTTGCCAACGCACCGCGCGGGATGGGGAGTAGTCTTGTGGGCGCTGCACCCGGGAGAAGGGCCTGGCCCCGCGCTGTCTATGCCTTCCATTGAAAGAATTCTCCACATTACAAATGGTGGCAGGACGTCGCAATTGCCCATGTGTGCTGCACTTGGGGAATGTAACCCCCTGTTCTAATTTATGGGAGCCGTGATGTCGATCAAGCATCTGTTGGTGGCCGCTTTGCTACAAGTCTTTGCGTTGTCGGGATGCCAGGCCGTAAAAAATAGTCCAGCGGCGGAACAGGCCGCCGACGAGGGGGCTGCGAGCGCGGTCAATGAGGCGGAACTTCGCTCCATCGCGGGCGACGCGTACACCTACGGCTACCCGGTCGTTGAAGCGTACAAGACCCTCTACGCCCAGGCAGTCGACCAGGGTGGTCCGAACTTCAAGGCGCCGTTCAACCAAATAGGCAACACAGCCAACGTCTTCACGCCGAAAGACACGGTGATCATCACGCCCAATTCCGACACGCCATACTCATTTGTCTGGATGGACCTGCGCGCGGAGCCGCTGGTGCTTACGTTGCCGCCCATCGAGAACAAACGTTACTACTCCGTCCAACTGATCGATCTTTATACGCACAACTTCGCCTATCTTGGCACCCGCACCACGGGCGACAAGGGTGGCAACTACATGATCGCGGGACCGGACTGGAACGGCGAGAAGCCAGCCAGCGTCAAGGCCGTGATCCGCAGCGAGTCCAGCATTGCCTACGCTATATACCGCACGCAGCTTCTCAACGCCAAGGATTTGCGCCACGTGCGTGCTATCCAAAAGGGCTACAAGGTACGGACGCTGAGCGCGTTCCTCGGCAAGCCGGCACCAGCAGCAGCCTCACCCATCGACTGGCCGAAGTCGGCCGCGAACGCCGCGGATTCGTTGGCCTTCTTCCGCTACCTGAATTTCATGCTGCAGTTCGCGCCGACGGTGCCGAGCGAGCACGATGTGATGGTGCGCTTCGCAAAGATCGGCGTCGGTCGCGGCTTGCCGTTCGACGAGCGCTCGCTATCGCCGGCCATGCGGAAGGTCCTGGAGGACGGCATGGCCGATGGCAAGGCGCAGTTCGTGGAGTTCAAGAAGACGCAACTGGACACAAGGAAGCTCACCAGCGGTGACTTGTTTGGTACACGAGAGCACCTGAACAACCACTACATGTACCGCTATGCAGCGGCGGCACTGGGAATATTCGGTAACTCGGCGGAAGAGGCGCTCTATCCCGGCTACTTCCTGGACGCCGCAGGCCAGCCGCTGAATGCGGCCGCCGCGCGTTATACCTTGCATTTCGACAAGGACAAGCTACCGCCCGCCAATGCGTTCTGGTCGCTGACGATGTATGACGGCAAGAGCAAGCTGCTGGTGGCTAACCCCCTGAATCGATACCTGATCAACTCTTCGATGCTCGGCCAACTCAAGCGCGATCGCGATGGCGGGCTGACCCTGTATGTCCAGAAGGACAGCCCCGGCAAAGATAAGGTAAGCAACTGGCTGCCAGCGCCAGACGGGCCTTTCTATGCCTTCCTGCGCGTGTACCTACCGAAACAGGAGATGCTGTCCGGCCAATGGCGGCAGCCGCCCATGGTGGCGGCCGAGTAAAAGGCTGGCTCAGGCACGCGCTTGTGTGACTCTGAAAACCCGATACGAGGAGGGGAGTTGTGAAGAGAGCAATGATTGCCGAGGCCTTGGTGGGCTTCGCCCTTGCTGGCGTGGGTACTACCCATGGTCAGACCGTCGCTGCACAGGCCGCTGGCGCAACCGTGCCGGTCACGGTAGACAACTTCGTGCGTGCAGAGTCCGACATGTATATCGCCAGAGTGGCAAAGCAGGACGGCGTGGGCAATCTGATGCACCGGCGCGAGCCCGCGTCGATCGATCAGCAGACCGTGATCCGCCTGAACCGTGACACGCTGTATTCCTCAGGTGTGTTCGATCTTGATGCCGGCCCGGTGACAATCACTATGCCGGAATCGGGCAAGCGCTTCATGTCGCTGCAGGTCATCAGCGAGGACCACTACGTGCCCAATGTGTTCTACGGTGCTGGCACGCACTCGCTGACGCGCGAGAACGTCGGCACGCGCTACGTGGTGGTGGCCATCCGCACGCTGGTGGACCCAAACGATTCGAATGACCTGAAGCAGGTCCATGCGTTGCAAGACGTCATCAAGGTCAGCCAGAAGGCGACGGGCAAGCTGGAACTGCCAAGCTGGGACCAGGTTAGCCAGAAAAAGGTGCGTGATGCGTTGCTGGCGCTATCGGCCACAACATCGGATTTCAAGAGGTCGTTCGGCAAGAAAGGCGAGGTCGATCCCGTGCGCCACCTAATGGGCACTGCGGCTGGCTGGGGCGGCAACCCGGACAAGGACGCCACCTACCTGAATATCACGCCGGAAAAGAACGACGGCAAGACCGTGTACCGGGTGAACGTAAAGGATGTGCCTGTGGACGGATTCTGGTCGGTCAGCGTTTACAATGCCGAAGGTTACTTCCAGAAGAACCCGGCCAACGTCTACACGGTCAACAACATCACAGCCAAGAAGGACGGTGACGGATCGATTCCGATCCAGTTCGGTGGGTGTAACGGACAGTCGCCCAACTGTCTGCCGATCGTGCCCGGGTGGAACTACACCGTACGCCTGTATAGGCCCCACTCCGAGATTCTCCGTGGCGCATGGAGTTTTCCGCCGGCCCAGCCCGTCAATTAAGCAGAGCGTCTCCAGTGAAGCCCAAGAACGCCAGGAAGAAGGCGGCCTTCCGGATCTGAAAATCCGTCCATATGGAGTTGCTGGAGATTGGCAATCCAGACGGGTTGGTCCGGGATTACGGCGACATTGGAAGACACACTGGTGCCCGCCACCGGCCGGCCTAACGCGCCCTCAGTGGCATGTCCGATCAGCGGCGGTCGCCAGGTGCCAATCGGTGGCCGCACCACGTTGGGCATTGACGCGATGCTTGAACTGTTTGGCTAGGTCTTTGGCAACACCTCTTCGAGACGGGGGTAGCGAATGGCATCCGCGATCAGCGCCTGGGGTCCTGCGAGGACGCCGGCGACCACCCGCCCTGGCGTCGCTCAACAAGCGTGCTTCGTTTGGCAGCCACCCTTTTTTGCGGGCACGGTTTCAGAGTCGAGTTCGAGGTCTTGGAGGTGTTCCATGCCGCGGTCCGGTGATGGCAGAGCGAATGCAACATTTCAATTTGCCGATTCATCGTCAGCAATCGATTTGCTCCGCATCGGAGTTGCCGCCCTTAATCCAAGCATCGATTCGTCCGCGTTTCGTAAATTGTTTCAACGGTTGCAAAGCTTACGGATTGTCACGACTTAACGGTCAACAGGGTGCAGATCAGCCCCGTTCTTGGAAGTGAGCACGGCACAATGCTGCGCTGTCACCTAACCCAAGGAAATGTCACCGTGAAAAAGCTTCTCCTCGCCATCGCCTCTATCGCTCTCGCTGGTACCGCTGCTGCTCAGACCGGTGCGCCGGCCTCTTCGGCACATCCGAGCGTCCTCCCCGCACAAACCGCAACCGCCAAAGACAAGGCGGCCGATAGCAAGGCCGCACCGGCCCTGAAGGAAGAAGCCAAGAAGGACGTGCCGGCCGCGGGCGCGCAAGAAAAGGAAGGCAAGGCGACGGCAAAGGTAAGCAAGGCCAAGCACGAGAAGAGCGTAGCAAAGACGAAAGCCAGCAAGGCCTCGGCAGAACAGTCGAAGGCGGGCGCAACGGCTCCCGCAGCCAAGGCCACTAGCGGCGGCGCCGCTGAGGCCACCAAGAAGCAGTGACGGACGCAGGCTCGGTTACCGAGCACGTCAAACAGCTTCGGCCCAAGCGTCAACACTAATCGAGGGATGCTTGTGACGGCGGCCGACACCCCGGTGCCGTTGGAAACATCCTCGCAACAGCGGTTTCTATCCACGTAAGTCATAGTAGAAGGATTCTCTCCATGAGAAAAGTTCTGTCGTTGGTGCTTCTGGCGGGCGTGGCTGCCTTTACTTCGGCTGGCGCACAAGCTCGTGTCAACGTGGATGTGGGAGTGGGTATCCCAGTTCCCTACGTCGCTGCGCCGGTGTATGCCCCTGTTCCTGTCTATGAGGAGCCGGCTCCTGTGGTGATCCAGCGCCAACCTGTCGTGCTCTCACCAGGCTACTACGAAGATTGGCGCGCTCGCGCGTGGCGCGAACATGAATGGCGGGAACATCAAGAACATGAATGGCGCGAGCGCCAGGAGCACGCATGGCAAGCGCAGCGCCGCGAATGGCACCACTGGCGCGACGACTGACCGTACGCACGTGGGAGCAGCCGTAGAGGCGGCCTAGGTCAAAGGGCCGTTAGGCTTAGCTGCAGCCCTTCGAGCCATAGAACCCATCGCATGGGCATGCGGGCTCGCCACGTCAGGGTGCCGCCGTAATAATGAAGGCTGTTTTCCGACGGTGCCTTACATACATCACGATATGACGAAAGCCCCACGTCTGAGGCTCACGGCAGCGGCCATGGGACCTGAGTTATCCGAAGCCGAGTATGTCAACCAGGCGTTGGAGCAGTTCAAGGCCTTCAGCCTAATCCCGGGAATCGTCGGGCCCTACATTGCTGAATCGTTAGTCTGGCAGGACGTCGGGTACTACTACGTTCATGCTCGGGACTACATCGGGCAACGACGTCTCATTGAGGTGTTTGTCGTAACCGACCAGCGGAAACTCGAATCGATGCGGGCATTTCAATATCCCCCGCCCTTTCGCGAGCTGTTCCCCGATGATTTTGCGCTGCTTCACAGTGACGACCCATGGGCGGAGGCAACCGAAGTCCAAGAACGCGCGTAACGCAGGAACTTGCTCGCTCAAATTGCGATGGCACAAGAATGCCTTGCATGGCAGCGCCGGCGTCCGTGTTTCGGTTGAGCGACTCGGCGCCGCGTGGCGGTGAGCCGAGACGTCGAGCCAGGTCTGGATGATGTCCATAATCGGAATGCCGTCACGGAAGACAGCGCCGCGCTGGGTGCATGGCTAAAGCTCATACCGGTAGCAAGAATTGGCCAAGGTCCTATTGCACATTGGCAAAGCAGCCAGTCCCGATCGCACGCAGCGCATCGCCGTCGCGTACGATGAAGAGTGCGTCGAGGCGCCGGCAATGCGCATAGTCTCGCCCCGCCTGCAAGCCGAGCACCAGCAAGGCTGTTGCGTAGGCGTCCGCGTCCGCGCATGTCGGGGCAAGTACCGTCACGGACGCAACGGACCCGCACAGTGGCGCGCCAGTTCGGGGATCCATTGTGTGCGAGACGCGTGCACCATCGATGTCAGCCCAGTGGCGGTAGTCGCCGGACGTCGCGATGGCGGCGTTACTCAGTTCGATCACGGCCATTGCTGCGTGTCGGTCGTAATCCGGGGCCTCAAGCGCGATCGCCCACGGCGGCCCGTCCGGTTTGCTTCCGCGCGCGCGCATTTCACCGTCGATGCCGACAAGCCATGAGCCGATCCCGTGCTCGCTCAACACGCGCGCGAGTTCGTCGACGCCGAATCCCTTTGCAATGCCGCACAGATCAAGCGCAACGGGTTCCCGCTTGCGCACCCGGCACTGTTGCACGTCCACGTCGATCAGATCGCTCACAGGCGGGCACGGGCTTGCCCGCGACGTGCCCACTCCGCCCGGACGATGTGCACGCTGTTCCCCCGATGGCCCAAAGCCCCACATGCCGACCAGGTCACCGACGCCGATGTTGAAGGCATTGTGGGTGTCACGGCCGATCTCCAGCGCACGCACGAGCAAAGCCGCGAGATTGCCGGAGACCTGCACCCAGCAGTTCGGCTCGGCGCGATTCAGGCGAGACAGGTCGGAACTGTCCTTCCAGTTCGACATCTGCTCGTCAACCGCGCCTACGGCAGCAGCAAGCTCCGCAGCAAGTTCGCTTTCATCGGTCTCCGGGGACGCGTGGAACGTCGCAGAGTACCGCGTGCCCATCGTCGCGCCGGTCACCCGGAAGCGCTTGAGCTGCAGGTCAGGCGCCCCCTCAATAGACATCTTCGACATAACGTCCCTGTGCTCTCAGTTGTGCGACGGACAAGCCGGTACCCGTCAAAATGCGTTCCCACGCCTGTGCGACCCCCTCCGCCATCCTTCGGCCACCGCACACCATGATTTGCGCACCGTGAGTAAGCAAGGTGCGCAGGCTCACTGCATCGGCGACAAGGCGGTCCTGCACATAACTCCGACTACCGGAGCGTGAGAAGGCAGTCGTGAGTGCCTGCAGCCGCCGGTCGGCTACCAGGTCCCTGAGTTCGTCGCGGTACAGGAAACCATCGTCAGCATTGCGCGCACCAAAATACAGGTGCATCGGACGGCGGGCCCCGTTGTGCCGGATGAAGCCGATCAGCGGACCAATCCCGGTACCGGCCCCGATCAGGATTAAAGGAGCGTTTCCCGCGCCCGGCCGAAAGCTCGCGTGCGGCCGCATGAATGCCTTAATCGTGTCGCCTGGCTGCAGGCCTGTGAGATACCTGGAGCACACGCCGTTCGGATGACGCCGCACGCAGATCTCGGCCAGGCCGTCCGCTGTCGCGCTCGCGAGCGAGTAGTACCGGGGCGAGGTAGCACCCGGTGGCACGACGCCGAGCAGATCCCCCGTCCCGAACCGGGGCAGCCGCGGCCGTAGCAGGGTGGCCCAGGATCTTGCCCCCTCGGCAGGCATGAAGCGCAACACCGAAGTCATGTCCTCCGGATCCCCACCATAGTCGTCACGTGAGACGAGCTTGAGCGGTATCGTGGGCGGCAGCAATGGCGTATAGCGGATATCGAGCGATACGCCGAGCCTTTCGGCGAGCCCCGTACACCACTGCCGGAATTCGGGTTCGGACTGACGGTCAACCATGCCCGGATCGGTCAGTGCTTCCAGCCCCCTGGCGGTCAGTGCGTCATGAACCGTTCGCGCATAGCCGCAAAAATGAGGAAACTGGCGGTCGCCGAAGCCCAAGACCCCGAACGCTACCCCGCCGGGGATCGTCAGGCGCTCGAGCTTCGGCAGGAATCGCACAGCGCTCTCCGGTGCATCGCCGTCACCGTAGGTCGCAGTCAGGACCAGCAGATACCGCAGGCTGCGGTAGCCGGCTGCAAAATCGTTCATCGGCGCTACATGCACGCGAAGGCCAGCCCGGGTCAGCGCTGCATGCAGCGCCGAAGCAAAGCCCCACGTGCTATTGCCCTCGGTGCCCACCAGCAACACGGTATCCGCGTCGCGTGCCGGCACGTTCCCAGCGAGCTTCGGCATGGCCCGTCGACGACGCAGCCACAGCAGCAGACCGGTTGCGGCCAGCAACGGCACCGACGCCGACGATGCGCCGAGGATCAGCCCGAGCCACCATAGCCCTTCGCCCGTGTGCAGCATGCGGACAACACCATGCGCACGTTGCCAGGCGTCGGCCGGCTGAAAGGCAAGCCATCTGCCTGACGATGGATCGACATAACCGATGCCATCCGTCGTATTCACCTCGATGAGGCTGGTTGGGTCGGCCGCGTTGGCAAACGTCAGCTGGCGCAGACTGGAGACATCTATTGCCAGTGCGGGCATCTGCCGCAACGGCATCGGGGGTGTGGTGATTGCCGGAACGCTGAGGACGGGTTCCTGCGCGCCGCCTTCGGGAATCACGCCGAACGTCGTCAACGACATGAAGACCCCGGTTATCGCCGACAGCGTGAGGCCGGCAAGCGCAGCGCGCGCAGTTTCGTTATGCAACCGCTGCAACCCGTCACCCCGGATCGGGGCCAAAATACGCGACCACCCGCCCATCCGGCGTGCGAGCAATACAAGCCCGGACAACGCTGCGAACAGCATGAGGGCAGCAGTCGCACCGGTTGCGATCCGGCCAGCGTCGCCAAGAAAGAGCTTGCGGTGCAGGTTCTTCAGCCAACGCTCGACAGCCGAGGGGCGATAGTCGCCGATAGCCTTGCCAGTAGCGGGATCGATGATCGATGCACGCTGTTGGCCCCCGGCCTGGTAGTGCGCGATGATCACCCCTGACGGCCGACGTGTGAGAGTTTCGATGTCGGGCGTCGCGGCGCTCACGCGGCTGGCTAGCGTTGCAACGCTAAGAGGAGCGAGGCTCGGGCGAACGGCACTTGCCTGCTCAAGTGCCGGATTCACCGAAAGCGCGGCGCCTGCCAAGGCGACGATCGTCATCAGCAATGCAGCAATGAGACCGGGGATTGAATGGAGCTTGCGTAACATCGGTCACCTTCTCGCCTGCCCCTGGTTACAGTGAATAGCGGAACGACTTCACATTGCCACTCCCCTTGAATGTCTTGTTCGCGCCCGAGGAGGTCAGCGGCACGACGACCTCGGACGGGTACTCCTTCATGTCCTCGACCGCCGTGTCGATGTGGACCTCATATCCGGCATCGATCAGCGCGTCGGACAGATCCAGAGTCGCTCGCAGCGTCTTGCCGGCGCCGACGCTGGCGCCGGTGATGCCGTCCACCTTTGCGGTGCCGCCCGTGGCGCGATACCAGTCGCGCAGGTGCCGGTAGTACTTGGCTTTTTGCCCTGCCACCCACAGCGTGCCCTGATACCGTCCGGCGCGATCGGTGACATACATGGCAACGTACGCGCCATCTCCCCCATAGCTCGACAGTTGCGTTTCGAACAAGACCTGGCGCGCGGATGCCAGTGAAGGCGCGGCAAGCGCGCCGGCAAGCACGGCGATCGGGAAGGCGTGTTTCATCTGGATTCTCCTGATTTGGACAAAAGGGGGGCATCGCACTCATCGCATTGGCCTGCCGCTGCTTCAGCAGGGACAATGCCGATGAGGTACGCGGTGCGTCGGCAATAGGGAGTCAGCGGATCTGGACCTGGGGCTTCGTGCCTGGCTTCATTAAGCCTTCGGGGGGTGCGTCAGCCGGTGGCTTGCCAGCATTCGCGTCCGGCCGTTGTCCGCGTGCCCCGCCGTGGTCGGCGTCTTCAAGCTTTATACGGACGACGTCAAGGGTGACCGGATCAAGTTTTGCCTTGAAACGGCGGCCTTCGGCATCATGCCCCTTGACCTCATAGCAACCGTCGTCAATCCTGAGCCTGTCGATCTGCCAGCCTTTTTGCCGCGCCACCGTCCGGACCGCGTCTCGCGGCTTCCAGGCATTCACAGGCGCCTCGCAATCGTCGTTGTCGTGCGCCAGTGCGGGATGGATGCCGGCAGCGCCGACAAGTGCGACCATCGTGAGCGCCAAGCCTCTGGCTATTCGCAGGTGTTTCATGACTAACATCTCCCGTTCGCATCCCTGGACTCCACAATGCACCTGAAACCTGAAGCCAAGCTTGCGGACACAAGAAATTTTCTTCATGTTGGTGACAGGTTCGCGTGCCAAAGTCACGCGACACACCTATCAAGGAGCTCTTAATGAGAGTCCTTCTCATCGAAGATGAACCTTGGCTCGGGGAGGCTGTCCGCGACCAGATCGAGAAAGACGGACATCCGACCGACTTCGTGGCCAGCATCGCCGATGCGCGCCGACACCTTGCGGCCGCTAACTACGACCTGATCCTGCTCGATCTGCTGCTTCCCGACGGTAGGGGGCTCGATTTCCTGCGAGAGATTCGCTCGGGTGGTTCGACCGTGCCGGTCATCATCTTGACTGCGCTCGATCAGGTATCAAACCGCATCGCTGGCCTGAACGCCGGCGCGGATGACTATCTCGTTAAGCCGTTCGACCTCTCGGAGCTCTCCGCACGGGTGAGCGCGGTGTCACGCCGGTATTCGGGCAATCCCAATCCCCTGGTCACACTCGGCGAACTGCATATCGATACGGCGGGGCGCAGCGTGATGCGCGGGGACGCGCACGTTGACCTGACGGCCAGTGAATGGGCACTTCTCGAAGCCCTGATTCAGCGTCCGGGGATGATCGTGTCAAGGAGCCGGCTGGAGGATCGCCTTTATTCCTTCAACGAGGAGATTGGCAGCAACACCATCGAGGTACACATGAGCCGGCTACGCAAGAAGCTTGGTGCCGATGTCATCGAGACATTGCGTGGGCTCGGCTATCGGCTCAAGCGGGACTGACCATGCTGCGCAGCCTGCAAGGTCGACTCGCGGCAGCGCTGGTTGCAGGGCTCGCCGTGCTGTCGCTGGCCGCGACGGCGGCTTCTTTCTACGTACTGCGTCGCGAGGTCGATCGGATGTCGGACAGTGCGTTGCAGGAGACCGCGCAGCGCCTGTTGCCGCTCGCCATCATGGACATCGTCGGGCGGGATGCGGATGATGATGAGGATAGCAGCCGCCGTATCGCAGCCGTTCGCCCGCACGACGAATTGCTGACCTACGCGGTCCGCGACGACAAGGGCAGACTGCTGCTGCGATCGCACGACGCCACTTTGGCCATCTTCCCGCCTGGCCTGAAGGCCGGCTTCACTTCTACGCCGTCGCACCGGATTTACGCCGAGCCGGGCTTACAGGGCACGGTCTCTCTGATGATCGCCGAGCCGCTCGCCACGCGCCGGCATGCCGTGATGGAAGCCGCGCTCGCGGTCGCCAAGGTCCTCATCCTGTTTCTACCGGTGGGCCTGTGTGGAATCTGGCTGATTGTCCGGACCGGGCTGCGGCCAATCCGACGCTTCTGCGGCAGCATTGCCGCGCGCGGTCAGAACGATCTGACGCCGCTCGCAAAGAAGGAGTTACCGACGGAAATCGCGCCGATTGCCGACGCAGTCAATGACCTGATGGCCCGGCTGGATCGCGCGCTGGCCGCCGAGCGCAGCTTCACCGCCAACAGCGCACACGAGTTGCGCACGCCGATTGCCGCGGCCCTCGCACAGACGCAACGTCTCATGGACGAAATGCCTTCCGCCGCCATGCGGGAGCGCGTGCAGAACGTCGAACGGTCCTTGCACACCCTGTCGCGGGTCAGCGAAAGGCTGATGCAACTCGCGAAGGCGGAAAATGGACGCGTGCTCGGCGATGCGCCGCAGGATCTCCGGCCGGTGCTTGAACTTGTCATCGAGGATTTCCGACGCGTGGCCTCTGCGAACCCGATCCAGCTTGACCTGCCCGACCAGCCTGTTCCGTCGTGGATCGATCAGGACGCATTTGCCATCGTCGTGCGCAATCTGGTCGAGAATGCACAGAAGCACGGCTCACATGGGCAACCTGTGGAGATTTCGCTATTGGCCACCGGTTCGCTCACAGTGAGGAATCACGGACCGGTGCTGCCGCACGATGAACTTAAACGTCTGACAAAGCCGTTCGAGCGCGGAGCGACCGCAGCCAAGGGCAGCGGACTTGGCCTTGCTATCGTCGAAGCGATTGTACGCGGCGCGGGTTCTTCCCTTGAACTACGCTCCCCGGCTCCGGGCTGGCAAGACGGCCTGCAAGTCAGCATCGACGATTTGCTTGGTGCGCCAGCGATGCAGAAGCGCGCATGAACCGCCTGGCGACATAGCCGTAGCACCGCCCTCCTGGCTCGACCGGCAGGTTACCCGTATCGGACAGGGAGAACGAAATAAAGACCGAAATAGGCCCCATCAAGATCCCTGTCCAGATAGTGCGAGCCCGCCTGAGCCAGATGCGTCCATACAAAATAGCTGATGAGGCGTCCCGTGACATTACCATCCGTGTCGGCGGGGCAAAGGCTGGCATCAGCGTCAGGACTAAAGAGAAAATGCACCTGATTATCTCTGTGAGAAAAAATCGCAATTCCTCATACCAGTTCCGCCAAGTGCATTTGGTCGGTTGACCACAAGATTTCATGCCACGTCGACCGGATCAACGTGCGTCATGACGTTGAGGACATCTTTGCGGCTCATCACTCGCCGTCTCGCCTCAAGCGCAATGTCATGCCCCTGTCTCACGCTCGCCGCTGCATTGATGTCAAGGTGGACGTCCACGAGAATCATGTCACCCATCTTCCGGGTCCGCACATCGTGCGCACCGAGCACGCCTGGCGTTTCCAGCATGGCATTTCGAATCGCCGTTACCGTCTCCGCGTCGATCGCACGATCCATCAGGTCCCGCAAGGCACTCCGGGAAAACTGCCAGCCCATTCTTGTCACCATCAGGCCAACCACGAGTGCCGCGATCGGATCCAGCAGGTGGTAACCCAGGGTATTGCCCAGGATCCCCAGCGCCACCACCAGCGAAGATGCTGCATCCGACCGAGCGTGCCAGGCATTTGCAACCAGCATGCTCGAACGGACTCGTTCGGCGATCGCGAGCATATAGCGAAACAACAATTCCTTGGTTGCCAGCGCACCCAGGGCGACCCAAAGCCCGACTATTCGTACTGGCTGGATTGAATCCGGATGTTCAAGCTTGAGTACGGCGTTTGACAGCATGCCGACGCCGACAACTAGCAAGAGAAGTCCAAGTATCAGCGAGGCAGCAGTCTCGAAACGCTGGTGCCCATAATGATAGGAGTCGCTTGGCGCTTTCTTGCTATGGTGGCTGGCATACAGGACAACGAAATCCGAAACCAGATCCGAAAGGGAGTGAATGGCGTCGGCCACCAGTGCCTGGGAGCCAGCAAAGATTCCGGCGGCAACCTGGGCGAGTGTCAGGCCGACATTGACCGCGACGCTCACGAGCGTGCTTCGTCTTGCCGCAGCCTGACTCCCTGGCATTTCGTCCGCGTCAGGACTCAATCCATCTTGCTTTTGCATTGACAGTGCCTTGTGATTCGACGACAAGCCAAATATTAGCGCCTGCGCGACACCTTGACCAAGCTGGGCCGGCGGCGGCAACCTTGGGAGACCACCAGCCTTCATTCGCAGACGGCGCCAGAGTAACCGCACCGGGAAGCTGCACCTCCGGCACCGTACAAAAGCGCCATCCGCGGCAACGGCGCGGCCGTTGCGAACATCGGCGACATGGCATGTAACCTAGGGGCGCAGTCGATTCGGGGTGCATTTCGACCGACACAATGGACTAGGGGTCGGTACGCAGCTTTACCCGCTGGCCATCCTGAAGGCTGCTTTGCGGATATCGAACTACTTGTACGCCGCCGGTCAAGGGAGAAAGCAGTTCCACCTCATCCGAATTCCGGTGACCAATCCTGACCTCCGTCCTGCGCACCCGGTCGCCCTCAAGCCGAAACACACACCATTGGGCACCGCCGCAACGGTACAGCGAACTCGCGGGCAACTTTGTCGCGTGATCGGTCTGCCACAGCACAACGCTCGCTATGACGCGAAATCCGTCGCCCAGCCCAGAGGGTGGATCAATAACGTCGATAATCACCCGGGTCCGCTTTTCTTCTATGCCCAGTGCGGATACCTTGGTGAACGCATGGGGCTCCACGAGCCGAACCTTGCCTTGTACCGCTTGCTCGCCGCCCCATCCTTCCAGGCGCGCCGGCATCTGCGGCCGCACCTTGACTGCTTCCGTTGACAGTAGTTCGACCACGATCTCCAAGTCGTGTGGATTGCCGATCGTCAGCAAGGGCTCGCCCGCAGCGACAACCCGCTCGCTGCGCTCCGGAATGGATAATACGGCTCCGGTGAACGGTGCATGAACCGACACGACCGGCCAGCGCCCCCGTTTGTGCTCCTCGATGGCCAGCAGGCCGGCTTCTGCCACGCGGACCTCCTGCAAGGCGGTGCTGGCGCGGGCGCGCGCCGCGGCGAGATCATTGCCGGCGGTAATGGTGGCGTTGGCGGCCTGCTCCCCTGCCTGGGGAGACAGGAAGCGCTCCCGCACCAGCCTCTCGACACGCTGCAGTTCGCGCTGCGCCTGAGCGTGGTCTTCGGCGGCATGCCGGACGCGCTCTTGCGCCTCACGGTATGCCGCACGCGCCGCAGCCACCCGTGCTTGGGCTTCTTCGCGTTCCTGGGCCGTGAGCGGCAGGGGCGCGAGTTCTGCCACCACTTCCCCTTCATGCACCCAGTCGCCCTCCCGCAAGCTGATCCGCATTAGCCTTCCTGCGACAGGTGCGGCAACAACGTAGCGTTCCCTGCTGCGGGTCTCTCCCTCCTCGGTTGTGATGACTGCCATCGCACCAACGGACGGCTTGACCACCTCCACTTCCACCGGCTCTGGCATCAGCAGATAGCCAAGGCCTGCCGCAATCATGGCAGCACCCGCCATCAGGAACGTCTTGACTCTTGACCACCGCATCGCCTTACTCTCTGGTTTTCAGCACTGCGATCAGGTCCAGCCGTCGCAGCCGCTGCTGGACAAGCAGTGCCGCCACGGCCGCGGCGCCGATGGCCGGCAGCAATGCTTGGGCCAGTGTTTGCCTGCTCAGGTGGAGCGGGATGCGGAAGGCTTCGCGGTCGAACATGGGGACGAGCAAGGCGCACAAGCCATAGCCCAACGCAATGCCGACCGGCAAGGACAAGACCGTCAGAAAGAGCTGCTCGCCGAGCAGAATCCCCGCAACCTCTTGCTGGGAAAATCCGAGTACCCGCAGACTTGCCAGTTCATTCCCGCGCTCGGACAGCGCAATGCGAAAGTTGTTGTAGACGACCCCAGCCACGATCACCGTGGCGAACGCCGCCAGCACCAGACTGAAGACGACGAACGTCCGATCAAGCGTTCTGCGGATGCTGGCGATTACAGCGGAGCGTATGATCACGGAACTCACGACCGGCAGGCCCTTGAGCCTTTGGTACAGCAATTGTGCCTTGTCGGCGTCGACACGGAGGTACGCCCCACTGATTGCCGGCGCTTCGCCCAGCAAGCGGGACGATGCCTTGTGGTCCATGTAGGCAGCGGCGCCCAGCAGGTCATCGACGACATCCGCTACCCGCATGACCAGACTGTTGCGGCGGCCCTCGAGCACTTCAACTTCAACACGCTCGCCCACCGATAAGCCCAGCTCCGCTGCCAGTCTTGCCGAGAGTACAAGCCCGTCCGAAGCAACTGGATGACGTCCGGAGGTGTAGCCCGCAATCTCATGTAACTCGCCCCTGGCTTCCAGACCTGTGATCTCGGTGCGTTTGGAGCGATTAGCGTGGCGCAACCATACCGGCACAACGCGAAATGGCTCGACTCGCAGGACGCCCGGCATCTGGGCCAAGTCATGGACGACCCGCAGGGGGCGCGGCTCGTTGAAGATCAACGTCACGTCTTCATGCTGAACGCGGTCGAACTGGAGGTTGAGAATGGTGTTGACGCCGTCGAGTCCGAACCGTCCGACGATGGTCAACCCCACGGCCAGCGCGATGGCGGTAATGGACATCAAGGCCTTGCCCGGCCTACGAGCCAGATTGCGCAAAATTAGCCGCAGGGGAATGGGCAGCACCGCCAGGAGGCCTGCACGGTCGAGAAAGCTCGCCCGGAAGCCGAGCGGTAACTCAGGGCGCATCGCTTCAACTGGCGACAAGCGCCCTGCGCGCAGGGCGGCCGATGCACTGCCCACGGAGGCCGCACACACACTCGCCATGACAGCGCCGACCACGATCCCGGGGGAGACCTCGGCGTTCAGCGCGGGGAAGTGGAAATACTGGCGGTATAGGTCGACCAGCAGTTTCTCCAGATACAGCCCGCCAGGCACGCCGAGCAGCACCCCAAGCAATACCGTCGCCAGGCCAAAATACACATACTGGAGAGCCACGGTCCCGGTGCTGTAGCCAAACGCCTTCAGCAAACCAACCTCTGCCCGCTGCAAGGTCACGAGGCGACTCAGCAACGTATACAGCAGGAAAGCCGCCACCGCCAGGAATAGGGCTGGGACGTAGTTGGCGATCACGCGGATCTCGTCGAGTTCATCGCTAAGAAATCGATTCGACTGTTGCAGCGTCCGTTCATACGCTCCGAGGCAGCCGTAACGGAGAAGTATCCGGTCCAGCCTTGTGACGACCTCCTGGGGGCGGGCCTCGGCGTCAAGCAGGATGGCCAGATCATTGAAGCCCCCCTCCATATCGAAGGCGGATTCCATTTCGGCGTGCCCCATCCACATGACGCCGAACCGGCGATTGTCCGGAAACACCATGCCCTGCCCTACCTCATAAACGTACTCGGGTGACATTCCGAGGCCAGTGATCGTCAACCGGCGGGCATGACCATTGAGTATGGCTGTCACGTGCCCCCCGACATCCAGTCCATTGGCATCTGCGAAGGCGACACTAAGGACGACTTCGTCGTCACGGGATGAGTCTGGAAGTCGGCCTCGTGAAACCCATAGCCCATTGATGCCGACCTTGCCAGCGGCTGGCAGGGAGATGAGGCGAAGCGTGGCCGGCTCACGGGTGCCCGGTACATCCGCAGTAACGTCATGGACGATGCGCATGAGGACTTCCCGCACGCCCGGGATAGCGCGAATGGGTCTTTCGAGGGAAACCGGCGCACGTTTCACATTGGCAAACACGTCGGCAAAGCGCTGCATCTCGTAGTAACGGTCTTTGGAAGATGCAAGAGAGCGCCATGCCCCATTCATCGCGACCAGCACGGCTATGCCGCATGCGACGACCAGCGCCGCGGCAGTAACCTGGGCGCGAAGCCGCCACAACTCACGCGATAGCATGGTTAAGCGCGCGGCTACCATCGCAGCTCCGATGGAGTTGCTCGCGTCGCGTGCTGCTCAATTTCTGTGATGCGACCACTGCTGATGTGTAGCACGCGGTCAGCCATTGCAGCTATGGCTGTGTTATGCGTGATAACGGCAGTGATTGCACCCTGCTCCGTATTCACGCGCTGAAGAACCTCAAGTACAAGCCTCCCCGTGCTGTAGTCCAGCGCTCCGGTTGGCTCGTCACAAAGAAGAATGTCCGGCTGCTTGACGACGGCACGGGCAATGGCGATGCGCTGCTGTTCTCCGCCGGAGAGTTGCGCTGGAAAGTGGTCCTTGCGCGCCGATAGCCCTACCAACTCAAGGGCATCGAGCGGATTCATGGGGTGCTCGGCGATATCGGCCACCAGTGCGACGTTTTCCAGGGCCGTCAAGCTCGGGATCAGATTGTAGAACTGAAATACAAAACCAACGTGCTCGCGGCGGTAGACGGTAAGACCGGCCTCATCGGCGTTTGCCAGGTCATGGTCCCGGTATTGGATGGTCCCGGACGTCGGGCGGTCCAGTCCGCCCAGTATATGCAGCAACGTCGATTTTCCGCTTCCCGATGCTCCCAATAGGACGACAAACTCCCGGTCATAAAGGTCGAGGTCCACACCGTTCAGCGCGTGGACGATCACCTCGCCGGTTCGATACGTCTTATAGACGCCGCGCACGCGAAAGAGCGGGCTGCGATCGTTGGACATAGCAGAACTGACCTCATTACCGGAGGTCATGCATTCCCAGTCTTTAGCTACTGGTAGTGCCAGCCTTCACCAAAATGACGGGGCACGGGGCGTGAGCAATGACGCGGCCCGCTACGGAACCAACAATTGCATCCAGGAATGCGCCACGGCCGTGAGTGCCCATCACAATCGCTGCTGCATTAACCGAACGTGCTAACGCGACGATGCGCTCTGGTGCAAAACCCGTCAGCGCGTGCTGTTCGAACGGAACACCCGCTGCGCTCAGGATCTCAGCGGCAGACCGCAACGTCCGGCCACTCTCGTCCGAGTGCCATGCTGCAAGGTCAGCGGCGCTGATGTAGGACTTCACCTCCCCAGACACGTCGGGCATGCAGTGGACGAGGTGTACGAGCAATGGCCCCTTCAGTAATTTCCCGGCAGCCAAACATTGCGCCGCTGCATCGCTGTACGTTGACCCATCGGCCGCAAGTACAATGGATTGCATCACATACTCCTTGGATGACGAAGACCGCGACGATCAAATGTTGCGCCGCACAGCATTGCGAAAAGCGACGGATTACAAGCCTCGGCGGTTACCTTCTACCGCACTGCCCATGTTAATAAGGTAGGTGATGAAGCATTCACGGATTTGGGCTGGATCAAGGATTAAGCTGCATGCGTTGTAGAACGGCCGACCTTGCCTCGTCGGACGGTCGACGGGATGCTCACATTCCAGCGCGCACCTTAAAGCACTTTAGAGATTGCGACTTAGTCCGACTGCTATTCCGACGCCAACTGCTCCGATTAGGGCAAGCATTCCGAATCCCACAACCGATATCAGACGCCACCCCCAGGCCACGCGTGCGATACTTGAATGAAGATTGGGGCGTTGATGCGGGCGTTCGAGCAGGAGGATCCCACGAGAATAGCCTGAGGATCCGTCACCGTCTTCGGACAGTAGAGCATCGGTGCTACAAGAAGCAGCAGAAGGAAAGCGGGATTTTATTCAGGCTGACCGCGGCGCTGTACGCCAGCAAGGCCGGAGCAATTTCCCCGACTATCCGGTGCCGAAGATGGCGAAGTCACCCGTGATCGGAACCCATCTCGTGCCGAGCACGGTCGAGCCCGGCAGCGTCGGCGAAATGATGGTGTAACGGGCTTCTCTCCTGGCCCGTCAGCCGCCAGCGAACCGGCCGATGCCGCGGACTCAGCGCACCATCGCTACAACCCCATTGCCCGGCTAAAGAACGCTTTCACATCGGCCTCTGACTTCTTCCCCTGCTCGGGACTTGCACCGGCTGAGACGCCTCGGCTAATGCAGCGCTTGTACTCGGCATCCATCGCTTGGACGCTGGGGACGACGCGACGCCTTTCCCTCGCAGTGCTGCGAGGGCTTGTGCTTGCAAAGAACGAACTCTTGTTATCGAGGTCGCGAACCGGAAGTCGACGCCGCGGCCGCATCGATGCCAGCTCGGGTCGCTTCGATCAGGAGGATGATCAGTAGCGTGACCATGGTCAGCACGAAAACCGCATAGCCGATGCTGCCGCCTTCGATGGCGAACAGGCTCGGTGAGTAGCTTGGGCTGGTGCAGATCATGGTACCGGCAGCCATGCCCGTGTAATGCATGCCGCAAACCGCAAGACCCATGACCATGGCCGCTGCGAACTGCTTACCGGCGGTTTTGACGGTCGTGGCTAGCCATAGTGCTATGACCGATACCACCACGGCGATCAGCAGCGACAACGCAATGATGCCAATATCCCAATCGTAGCGCGAGTTGGAGTGAACCGCGGCCATGCCGGTGTAGTGCATGGCCACCACGCCGAGCCCTGTCAGCACGCCTCCTTTGACAATATTGTCCGTACGCCCCCCGAAAGGCCGTGAGGCGATAACCAGCCCCGCCCCAACGAGCACGAGCACCGCCAGCAGCGAAGCGATGGTCAGCAGCATGTCGAATTCGCGACGGGTCGGCGTCTGGTAGGCAACCATGCCGATAAAGTGCATGGACCAGACCGCACCGCCTCCCAACGCCACGCACGCGCAAAGCAGGCGGTCGACATCAAGCCGACCGTCGCCCTTGCGAATGCGCTGCGACCAGCGCAGCCCCACATAGGCGCCACATACGGAGACTAGGAACGACAGACCGATCATCGACCAGTCATAAGCGTACGGCACGATTGCGCCGGGAACTGCCTGGAAGCCGACAAACATCATTCACCCCCCGTTGAAAAATACGACTGTTGGAGCCATTCCGGGATAGCCCCTATTGCCATGCTTGACTTCGAGATACAGCGAATTTCTTGTCAGTGTCTGATACGGTCTTTGCGTTTTCAGGCCCGCCGAAGCTCGTACCGGCAGCCTGCCATGCCCTCGGTCAGTATGCTGCGGAGCGCGCGGCATAGAAATACCTCGTTTCGGTTAAACGCAGCGTTGCGGACCGTAGGGCACCGCGGCCATGCTCGGACCCAAAACCAATGAACTTGGGCGGGCGAATCCAGCGCCAACCTGTCGTGCTCTCACCAGGCTACTACGAAGACTGGCGCGCTCGCGCGTGGCGCGAACATGAATGGCGGGAGCATCAAGAACATGAATGGCGCGAGCGCCAGGAGCACGCATGGCAAGCGCAGCGCCGCGAATGGCACCACTGGCGCGACGACTGACCGTACGCCCTCCCCTCTAGCCCGTTCGCGGCGGCGCTTTAGGATGGCACGCTGCCGCGCTAGAGCCGGCTGCGATCCCGTGTGAATTGCGCCAGTTGCGGCCGAAAGGCGTACACCATCGCGTTGGCGTCCCCTTGCGCGGGGAAAACGCGGGCGCCGTCAGCGCTTGGCCGCTCACGAAGATCACTCGTTGACCCTGCCCTTTACTGCGGACCGTCGGCCACGATCGCCACTGCGACGCGATAAGTGTTGCCCTCCCTGGTGAGCACGGCATCATTCAAGACCTTGATGACGGCCTGCTCGCTTCGCTCAACCTGAAGAGGGCCCGCCTGGATCAGTCAGCAATGGTCTCCAGCGCTCGTCCCCGGGTCTCGATGCCGAACCGGCACACGATCCCCGCCGCCGCAAGGAAGCACAACGCGCCAAGGCAGAACACGCCAGCTTGCCCGGCGACAGGCAGTATCAGGCCCACCAGCGCCGGGCCGAGCAACGAACCCACCCGGCCGACCGTCGATGCCATTCCGCAACCAGAGGCGCGTGCGCGCGTGGGGTAGAGCTCAGGCGTGTAGGTATAGAGCACCGCCCACATGCCGAACATGAAAAACTGCATCATGCCGCCTGAAAGGAACAGCACCAAGGCTTCAGAATGGGAACCGGCCACCCTGCCGTAGATGAACACCATGCAGGCACCGCCCACCAGCGTCGCGACGCAGGCAGGCTTGCGTCCCCAGCGCTCCACTGCCCAGGCGGCCCAGAGGAACCCCGGAATGCCCCCGATGGAAATATAGACCGTATACAAGACCGATTTGGTCACCCCCACCCCGGACTGCTGCAACAATGCGCCAATCCAGGTGTTCAGACCATAGAACCCCAGCAGGGCAAAGAACCACAGACCCCATACCGTCAACGTCCGACTGCGGTACTCGCGGGACCAGAGCACGCGAAGGCCCGATGCAGCCGGCTCCGGCGCGGCAACCATGGGAGTGACTTCGGGCAACGCATGCAGCTTCATCCGCCGCATCACCGATTGCTCGATCCGCTCGACGATGTCGGCCGCCTCCGCATGCCGGCCTCGCGATTCCAGCCAGCGAGGGGACTCCGGCACGTAGCGGCGGATGACAAGGAGGAAGAGCGCCGGTACCGCGCCGAGCAGGAACATCGTGCGCCAGCTATATGCGCTCAACACGTAGTACGACATCATGCCCGCGCAAATGAAGGCAATCGGCCAGTTTCCATCCATCAGTGCCAGGTACTTGCCGCGCTGGCGCGCCGGAATGAATTCCGACATCAGCGTCTGGGCCAAAGGAAGTTCCATGCCCATGCCCAGGCCAAGCAAGACCCGATACGCGCCAAGTTCCGTCGGACTGTGCGCGGTGGAGCAGAGGTAGCTGCCAACGCCCCAGATGATCATGCTGACCTGGAAAACCGGCTTCCGGCCGAACCTGTCCGCCAGTACCCCGGAGCCGAGCGCACCGACAGCCATGCCGACGAAGCTAGCGCTGCCGAGCATGCCGGCCTGTGCGGGAGTCAATCCGAATTCCGAGCGGATCGATCCCAGGAGATAGGTCATCATGGCCAGGTCGAGATTGTCGAAGAAGAAGGCCAGTGCAATAACGGCAAACAGGAATCGGTGGTAACCGCATACGGGTAGCCGTTCCAGCCGGTCGCCGGTGCGCACGCGCATCAGCTCGAGTGGGGTGTGTTTCATCTTGTCTCCAGTAGTTTTGATGCCAGGACCCTCGGGAGGGGCACTGCTGGCAGCGCGATATGCATCGATGCGTATCGCCTGCTACTGTCGCGTGGAGACGTAGTCGAGGCCCGCGCAGGAACGCCAAGCTCTGTCTCGCAAGTGCCAAGGAACTCTCTCGACGAACGAAAAAAAGAGGTGCCGGAGCACCTCTCGTATCGTCGGATCTCGCGAGTTACCTTGCTGCGAACTTGTGAGGATCGAATGCCTCCGGCGGCAAGCCGGACAGCGTAGCGCCAGACTGGAATGGATAGCGCAAGTACGGCGCTTTCGGCTGCCCCGGCGGCGAGTACTGGCCGTCGGCAAGGATGCGCTTTTTCGCGCTCAGCTCACGAATCTCGCATCGATAGGCAATGATCTGATTTGCTGCTCCATCCTCGATCGGTGAATAGTCCTTCTCGGGTCTGAACTTCTCCAGCGCCTGGTTCTGGTGGGCACGCACGTCGTCCGTGCTCTCCCGAAGTTTCACTTCGCATCGCGCGATGACGCTGTAGTACTCGAGGCTTGTGTTCTGTCCCTTGGGCGCCTTCAGCAACCCGATAGGCCGATCCACTTCGATCGTGACAAGGGGATTCGCCCGTATCGCCGACGCGAGCTTGCCGAATCTCGAACTGTGGATCAGGAACGTGTCGCCGGTGAAAGTGAAGCTCTGCGCAGTGATGTAGGGGAACGGTGCGTCATGCACCGCAACCCTGCAGATCAGTTCGTCCCTGAGGAAGGCTTCGACGGCAGCCCAGTCGGTCCAGGCCAGGTCGGCGCGACGCATTTCGCTACGAAAGTAGGATGGTGTCTCAATGTTCATGGGGTTCATGGTTGAGTCTTGAATAGCCGCATCTGCGCACGTTGCGGACCCAATCCGATGCCGCGTAGTGGCCGGCCGAGGACATCCGCCAACCATTCGAGCAGGGTTTCAAGTTGCGGAGGAAGCGGCGTTGCGTCGTCGCGCGGAATGACGCTCTCATCGAAAGCCGGAAATCGCATCACATGCATGGCATTGCCGTCGCGTGAGCCGACAACGACCGGAATGCACCGGTCGCGAGTCTGCGCAAAAACCGCCAGGCTGTCGCACTTGTTCAGGTAGACCTCGTCGACCCCAAACTGCCGTATGGCAAGCTGGAGTTGAGCGACGTCGAGCAGACCTACCCGACGCGGCCTGCCGGTACCGGTGCCATATTCGTTCGACAGCATGCGGATCGCTATACCGGTGGAGAAGGCGTCCCCTTGCGCGAGCAATGCCCGCGGATCAAAGCGTGCCGCCTCATCAGCTCTGCCGCGCCCCTCGCGCCCCGCGTCGGCGCAATATGCCTCTGAGCGCTCCGCGCCGAGTTCCGTCGGCAAGGGACCGCTGCCAACGCGGGAGACCATGGCCTTGGCCACGCCAATTGTCTTGCGGTGATACCGGCATGGGAGGTCACCGCCCACGTAGGCGTAGGAAGGCAGGGTATGGCTGGACGTCACCCAGGGTTGGGCGCCCTGCACAACATCCAGCATGACTGACTGAGCGCCCTCGAACAGAACCCGCGCCCCGCCTTCAACCCGCTCCAGGAGGGCAACCGGATTATCGGTTACGAAGGGCCGCACCACCTGCCATGCCTGGCGCATCTCTTGAATGAGGACCGCGATATCCTCGTCATCGCGTTGGGCTGCCAGCCGCATCATCTGTTCGAACACCCTGCTCTCGTCCCGCATGAGGTCGCAAAGCTGAAACGCAGATCGCTCGCCGCCCCGCATGCGGGCCGCCAAGTCCGCGTAACAGGGTCCGATACCGTTGCCGGTGGTGCCGATGCGCCCGCCATCCCGACGATCAGACAGGAAGTGCGCTGGCTGCACGACCGGACATCGGTCACTGATGGTCAGGCGCCCCGCCAGGTCGATTCCCTGCCCGGCCAACATTTCGATTTCGGATGCCAGTTGCCGCAAGCCGATCACGCAGCCCGAGCCGATGTAGAGGGAAACCCGAGGGTGCAGCACGCCAGAAGGTACCTGACGGAGCCGCAAGATGCCCTCAGACGTGGCAATGGTGTGCCCTGCGTTCGCGCCGCCGTTGAAGCGTGCAATCACGTCATACCCGGCAGCGAGGTGGTCAACCACCCGGGCCTTTCCCTCGTCGCCGTACTGCAGCCCAACCAGCACGTCCGCATACCCGGTTTTTGTCGCGGTGTCCATCGACTACACGTCCAGTGCAAAGGTCGCTTCGATTTCCACCGGCGCACCGAAGGGAAGGCTCGCCACGCCTATCGCCAGGCGTGCA
Organism: Cupriavidus pinatubonensis; assembly: GCF_019602855.1. Lineage (GTDB taxonomy): Bacteria > Pseudomonadota > Gammaproteobacteria > Burkholderiales > Burkholderiaceae > Cupriavidus > Cupriavidus pinatubonensis. Next base: position 1,733,493 of record NZ_CP080766.1, on the reverse strand, counting down.
TGACGCCCCCGCTCTTGGAAGATCCGGTTGAGAAGGTCCGACGCCGCGTTGATCACCAGGGGGGCGTCATTGAACCCAGGTTTCACCGCCACGTAGCCGCCAACCCGGACCACGCCGCGGATACGTTCGAAGTCGCCCTCCACAGCGGCGGCGACCCAACCCAGCAAGTTGGCCAGACACAGCCGTGCCGCTTCCTGTGCCGCCTCGACGGCGACTGCGTCGGGCACCGTGCCGACGAACAAGGGCTTGCCGTTCCGCAGAGGCAATTGCCCCGATACCGTCAGCAAACCATGGTGCTGCGTGTAGGGGACATAGAGTGCCTTCGGGATTTCGGCGGCGGGCAAGACAATGCCGGCAGCCTGGATACGATCCATCACTGACATACTGACTCCTCGACTGGATAAAGTGCCGACGGAGCCCACACGGTGCTGGCAGGCCGCCGACACCTTGACTGTGCCGCATGGTGCGGTATGCGATTCGTGCGGTGACGCCAGTTGATGTCGAGAAGACGCCAAACTACTCGCGATGCTAGTCGCCGGCCCTGTCCCTGAAATATTCGGTAGGCGTCATGCCCAGCGCTCGCCTGAACATGGCGCTGAAGGCGCTTGGACTTTCATATCCAAGCTGCAAGGCAATGTCCGTGACATGACATCCCTCGGCGAGCAGCCGCACTGCCGCCATCAGCCTTGCCTGCTGCTTCCAGCGGCTGTACGTCATGCCCGTTTCCTCCGGGAACAAGCGGATGATGGTCCGCTCGCTTGCGCCCACCGAGCGGCTCCACGCCTCCACGGAGGTCTCGTCCGAGGGATCGTCGAGAATCTTCGCGCAGATCTTGTTAAGCCGGGCATCCTTCGGCATCGGCAAGTGCAGCGGAACGACGGAAAGCGGTCGCAGGTCCTGCAAGAGCAGCTCGACCACGAGGCCATCCCGGCTGCCTGGATCGTAGTCCAGGGGCATGCGAACCACCGCCGAAATCAGCTCCCTCAACAAGGGCGGGACAGCGACGACACAACAATCACGCAGTTCCGCGGGAACGGCATCGGCACGGATATAGACGGTGCGCATCTCGACGTCGCCGCAAGCCTGCATGGCATGTTCGACGTTGCACGGCACCCATACCGCGCGCTGCGGCGGCACGACCCAGGAACCGAAGTCCGTTGTAACCAGGATTGCGCCCACATAGGCGTAGATGAGTTGGCCGCGCGGATGAGAATGAGCGGAGATATGGAAGCCATCCTTCAGCTTCCTCGCCATCCCGCCCACCGGCCGGTCTATCGCCTGGTAGTCATCCCGGTTTTCACTCTTTCCAAACATGGCGTCTTTGCGATAGTCGTTGTCACCCAGGGGCGCGCCGCACCTTACGCCGACAAGTATCTTTGGCCGGACGCCAATTTGCGTCGCAACGATCTAATGAATCGAAACATCGATCCAACAGTGTGGAGCCAAATGTAATGTCAGTGTATCGAAACTTCAATCAGGAAGGACTGGACCAGCAGTACAACGTCAGGGCCGGCATCCCCGGCTTCCAGGATATTTTTCGAGGGTGGGAGAAAACCAGCGCCGAATTTCGTCGAGCCCATCCAGTAAGGGAGAATCTCGCCTATGGTCCCAACATCAAGCAGGCCCTGGACTTCTTTCCCGCCAACACGAAGGACCGTCCATTGCTGGTCTTCATCCACGGCGGCTACTGGCAATCGCTGGACAAATCGGACTTCAGCTACATCGCAGCGCCCTATCTGAGGCACGACATCAATGTCGCTGTGGTGAACTACCGCCTCGCCCCTGATGTCAGCATGGGCGAAATCGTGGGCGACAATCGTGGTGCCGTGGCATGGCTCTATCGCAACGCCGGGGAGCTTGGGTGCGACGCGAACCGGATCTTTGTCTCGGGTCACTCCGCCGGCGGCCATCTCACCGCCATGCTGGCAGGAACGGATTGGGAAACGCTCGGCGTGCCCGCCGATATCGTCAAGGGTGGCTGCGCCATCAGCGGCTTGTATGACCTGGAGCCCATCCGCCTGTGCTATCTCAACAGGGTGGTGGGGTTGAACGAGGCGGATGTTGCCAACTACAGCCCGATCCACCATCTGCCGATGGTGAAACTGCCAATGATCCTGACCGTTGGCGGGGATGAATCTCCGGAGTACCACCGACTCCAGCGCGAATATCAGGCACTGTTGACTGAATGCGGTTTTGACGTACAGGTTGTAGCGCAGGAACGCGGGCATCATTTCGATGCGGTAGATTTGCTGGGGGATGCCAATGGTCCCCTTGCCGCCGCCGTATTGCGCATGATCGAACGTGCCTGACACCTGAATTGCGAGCCCGCCGGTACTCCTGCAGTCGTTCGCTTGGCCGGCGTACGCGGGCAGAACCGGCCGACCTCATGCGACCATTTTTCGATTGGCCCGTTTGATCACTCACGAAGGACATTGGGTCGCCACGCCAGATAGCGATTCGCAAACGATCGAGGAGCCCTCAGTTGTCCGTCAGCGCCCCTTTTCTGCGCGAAATATCGGCTTCGCTCGAAGATTTAAGGGAAAGCCAGACGAAGGCGCCTACCGCAGCTGCGGATTCAACCGGTCGATGCACCAGTTTGATGGAATCGTTCAGCCGTTATGCGGCCCACCAACAGACTGCCTGCATGCTACAGTCACCGGCCTTAAGCCATCGAGAGGGTATGCCGCATCTTCGGATGTCATATGTTGATTCCAGCAACACCGCCGGCTCTGACACGCCAAGCACATTCCTACGCCAACGAGAATTAACATGAGAACTATCAGAGCAACACTCCTTGGCATGATGCTGGCAACGGCGTCCTCCGCACATGCAATACGTTGCGAAGGCAGTGGCAGGACACTTTACACCGAAGATGCGGCATGCCCAGATGGCTACGGTATCTTTGATAGCTCTCCCCAAGGCAGCGTATCGGTCCTTGGAAAGAGCGAGCACGTGCGTAAAGATGAAGCGAGCTTCCTGGCCGATCGCGCATTGGAGCGGAAGACAATGCGCGATCACGAAGCCAGAAGCAAGGGAGACTCTGGCGAAGGCCGATTCCGCGACGCGGTGTGCGCATCCCTGGCTGATCATGCGAGATCTGTTGACGTCACGATGGAACAACCGAATGATCCCCACGCCCTCCGTGCCTTGCGAAAGATCCGCCGAAGCATCCGAGAGGAGCAGCAACAAAACGACTGCTAGTCCACTGAACCAGAAGAATCGCACCGGATGCTCCGCGTTGGATTGGACCGATCGAGCCCCTGAATCGCGGTCTTCTCATCCACTCAGAACACACCGCATGCGCCGGCGAGTTCAGTACAGGCCGATGCCATCCGCGACTATGGCCTCAAAGTCGGGATCGTCGGACACCATGTGGGTATCGAGCCGATGTGGTCGAATGTCGTGCTTGCGCCAGATGGCGATCGTGGAGTCTCGGGGAAGTCTACGACTTCAAGACCAGTTCCCGACGCTACTCCTTCCGTACCCATCACGGTGAACCCATAAAGGAAAAGCCCCGCCGGCTTTCCCAACGGGGCTTCTTGCGTACCTTGGGCGGTCGACTTAGATCGGTTCGATCTTGGTCGCAGCCGGACCCTTCTGGCCTACACCAGCCACATACCGCACTTTCTGGCCTTCCTGCAGCGACTTGAACCCGTTCCCCTGAATTTCGGAGAAATGGGCGAACAGATCGTTTCCGCCTGCATCAGGCGTAATGAAGCCAAAACCCTTTGAATCATTAAACCACTTTACTGTACCGGTTTCCACGTAAGGACTCCTTAAGAATTCTCGCCGATCTGAAAATGTGGGCAGCGAGGCATGACGATCAAGGAGGAAACATGGAGAGAAAGTGGCGCCGCCGGGGCGTGTACCTAACGCTTCGAGGTTACGCTTGAAGATCCTGCACTAATTCTTATACAGGCATGCCGCATCGCGGTCAATGAAGATCTCGCGGCAATCGAAACGTACTTGCCAGGGCCGCCAAAAGCCAAGGCGCTGAAGACGTCCGCGAAAGGGTGCCGGATTGTTCAGCGATGCATGCTACAGTGGCATCCCTCCAGCTCAAGAGATCGGTATGTTGCTCTGCGCAAACTGTCTTGCAGTGGCGCGCGACGCCTCCAAGGCCTCCGGACATCTGGCGTTGCATATCATCGATACACGGCGAAGTAAGCTCCCTCGAGCTGCCACGGTCACTATCAGCACATTCCGTTGCTCCGACTGCGGTGTGATCTGGCGCTACCGCGAAGCAAAGGACAGCGGTCCACAAGGCTGGTCCCAGGTATTGAGCGAAGAGGCAGGCGGGGACTACGCAAGTCTGTAGTGGACGAGTGCCGACACCAGCACGATTGTTTCATGCAAGAACGGCGATCGAATTGGCAAGCACTGAACCCCGACGCCTTCCAACCATGTTGTTGAGCAAGCAGGGAGTACCACCGAATCATGATCGAATCGATCCTGCTGGCCGTCACGCGCGTTGCCACATTCGAGGGGCCACAAGCCAAGACCAACGCCACTGGCTTTTTCTTCGAAAGAGGGCAGCGACTGTTCGTTGTCACGAGCCGGCATGTGCTGATCGATGAGCCGACCAAGCACTTCCCCGACCGGATCGAGATCGAACTGCATGTCGATCCGGACAACATGGGAGCGTCCATCGGCTTCTCGATTCCGCTGTATCGCGACGGCAAAAGTGTCTGGCGTGACGGCCTCGATGGCGGCGGCGGCATCGACGTGGCCGTGATCGAACTCGACCACGCCGCGCTGCCGCCGAGCATGGTCTACCGGGCCTTTACACCCGCCCACCTTTACCGGCCACGCGACCGCATCGAAGCAGGCACACCGGTGCTAATCGTCGGCTTCCCGCTGGGATTCCATGACACGCTTCATCATTTGCCCGTTGTGCGCCAGGCAATCATCTCATCCTCATTCGGCATGCGCTTTCAGGGGCATGGCTACTTCCTGACCGATGCAAGGACGCATCGCGGCACGAGCGGAGCACCGGTGGTCATGCGCATGCCCAGGACCGATGCATCCACGCGCGCGCTGCCGTGGATGCTGCTGGGCACCCATTCAGCTAGACTGGACGTGGGCTCGCGGGACTTTGAACTAGACGAAGCCCTGGGCTTGAATTCCGCCTGGTATGCCGACATCCTGCTGCCTTTGACCGAGGCATGATCTGGAAAGGCGATCAGACTTGATGGATTTGTTACTCCATGGAGTCGCCCCGGATCCACCGTACCTGCCGGGCCTTGGACGCACCCTCCAGGCAGGAAATCTCCGCAAGTGGTACCATATCTTTGCGTCGACACCAGTCGATGCCCACAATGCGCCGTCCGCCAGACATCATCATTAGAAGAGTATTAGCGGCAGCACGGGCGTCCACCCGAACCTTTCGCGGCAACATCGGCCGCAATCATTTCCGACCCGCAGCACGTTCCGTAACCAGCTCGCATGTGCTAGGCGTGCTGGCTCGCGCAAGCACGGTCAATCCACACCAGTTTCTCCGCCTGCGATCGCACGCAGGATGCGACACTGGCTTTTGCAATGGCAACCGATCGCCAGGCACGTGTACCACACCAACATGGGAACACTGCACGCGCCCTCAAGGATCGAGCGCCTTCCGAACAGGCAACAATTTGCATCCCAGCATTACTCCGTTCAGCGTTTCGGTTTACCCCATCCAACAAGAGCCCGGCGTCTGGTTCGCGAACTACATGATCTCCGAGTACAAGGACGGCGCCGAACGTATCGTCGCCAATGTTTCGATGCGGCATGCCACGCACCATACGGAAGCCAACGCCAGGCAAGCCGCCCGTAGCGCAGGGGAAAGCGCAGTGGCACACCTACGCCTGCAACCATTCCCGCATCGGCATCCCATGCTATCGCGTGGCACTCGCTAAAGCAGAAAGGAGCATCCGTGGCAAAAGAAGAACTGGTGGAATTTGGCGGAAAGGTTTCGGAAGTCCTTCCGGATAGCCGCTTTCGCGTCACCCTGGAGAATGGCTTCGAGGTCTGGGCTTACTCGTCTGGCCGGCTCAAGAGGAATCGCATACGGATTCTTGCCGGGGATCGTGTTACGCTCGAAATGTCGCCATACGATCTGACAAAGGGGCGCATCAACTATCGCCACAAGTTCTGAGCGAATGCGGCTTTTCTGCGTGTCGAAATGGCGATCACTGTTGGTGCCACCTCGGAATAGAACCATTTTTTTGTTGGTCCAGGTACGAGTGAGAGCACAACCCCTGGCTCCACATAGGACTTCAATCCACGCAGCAACAATACTTGGCGCAACCCAATAAGATCCGAGGTGCGAGATGCAACGAGACAAGTCTTTGCTGGACAGAATCCTCCTGGCGCTACGAGCCGAGATCCAAGCCTCTATGACTGATGTTCAGCTTGGCAAGGCTCTTGGCAATGTCGACCCTTCGAGGCTAGCCCACCATCTCCTGCTCCTACAGGACCATGGACTGGCGGAGAAAACCCCAAATATGGCATGGCGCCTGACGTGGAACGGCCACGATCGAATAGACGCCAACCTGAAGTCTTAGCTCTGGTACCAGGCGCGGTTACCGAGCGACGCGCGGAACGGCTGTTTTGGCAGTATCCCCGTGAGCCCGCATCGCTGGGCAACCGTACCGGGCGTGACCGTGGAGCGATATCCAACCTGGTGCGAAGCGTCGCTCCGCGCCAGCCCTGTGCATGATCTGCGTAGGTCATGGCAACCGCTCCGCAGGTCATGGCGCTCTCGAGCGGCTAGACCGCTTACAGATTCGAGCGATAAAGTCTCATTGACTACGATGGGAAAGCTCCGTATAACTGTTTCAGCAGGATCTTCAAGTAGCCATGCTACCCGCGTTGAAACGTCCGCCTCTACGGGGCGACTGTCCTCAATGCCGCCTCCTTGATCTTCTCGCTGCGCCCTAATTACCGACGCGTAGATTGCCGCAAGCCACAATGCAAAGCGTGCGAATCCACGTGCCAGTCAGCATCTGCGAGAGTTCGCTTCTTTTCTATTCAGCCATTCCCCATCGGGGGTAGCTGAACCGCTAAATGTAGAGAAAAGCGATTCGTTTACGAGGGGAAGCGTGTGTTGGCAGTTTACTCTTCCAGTTTTATCCTATTTGTCCTCTCGCAGCTCTTTGATTGGCGACAACGACGAAGCGAAATACCGAGCAGAATGCTCCATTGGCTTAGTGTGTTCGCCTACTCCACATCATTACTGGTGATGGTATGTGCTGTTGCAAAGATGATCTTAGCAGCCTAAGCCTTAGGAGGCTGACTGACGAGCGTCCGCCGTGCGAGCACGAATGAATTGGCTGTGCCAGGAGTATCGAGGCATGTACATACACGTCGCGGCATTCGAGTCTCCCCGCGAGTGTGTTCGCGCTGGCGCTCCCGGGCCGAAATGGTGCTATATGATGGCCATCCGTTACACAGCGAATCGCGACGATCGAATGTTCTGTGAGTCATTCGACGAAGAGGATGATTACTACACGCGCGCGGCCGCGGAGCAGGCCGCCGTCCACTACGGAAAATTTGCTGTCGATATAATTCATGGCCTGAGCTGAGGCGTCGCCGCGTATCGACATGAAAAGGTAAAAATCTATCTGTGATTCACAGCGAATCAAAATTGTCGTGCGCTAGCAGCCATTATTTAGACCGAATATGCAGAATGCAAGGTAAGCCACAGCGGATGGTCAAAAATCCTGATTAAATACCAGAACGCCGTCACGAAGAGTGCGTACGGAAACAAACCATACTTGGAGTGAAATGATGGACAACTATCCTGCGGAAAACTGTAAGGGATTTGATATCTATCCGTTAGTCTATAAATATGACGCTCCTCGCAAATGGCATGAGCGCCGGCCAGACCGCTCATACAGTGCGTCCGTGCTCATCTGTCGGGAAGGTGAGCCACCTAGTGGAAATAATGCGCGCGTGTTCCACGTTCCAGATATGCACTGGGCTGACTTGGGGTTGGCGAAGCGTGCCGCCGTACGACACGGCGAACACGTTATCGATGGTCTGGTCGCAGGCGAGTCGATCGTCGGCCTGTGATTCGAAAACGCTGAGACCGCGACCCGACACGATGCCCCCTCTTTCTCTTGATCCGAGCCAGCGGCATGGCCGAGCGGCTACCTCGCCTTAACGAAGGTAGACATGCCATCGATCGCCTCCCGGGCGGACGAAAGGGCTAGCGTGATCGCAACGTGCGGCGCGTTGGCGAAATGCTGGAGCAGGGGAGGCAACCGTCTCTGGGAACCCATTCCTCGACGGGCTGATTGTCGCGCTGGACAAACCATGGCCCTTTGACGCCTGCTGAGGCACCGGCCAAATCGCCGAATCGCACTTGTGCCATTCGTGCCGTGGCGGTGTCGTTCAGACTGAAATACAACAACGTACGCATGAAGTTACCTCACGCAATCTCAGTTTCCATTTCTGGCGAGCCGGCGGACACTTGCTTGATGACTGCGACCGATGCTCCTGACGGTCCTGGGTTGGATGCAGGACGGTGACCTCAGGTCGGGCCAGCCTTCTTTAACAGCACGATCCCAGTCAATGAGCAACGTGATTGCCTGACGCCAGCGGGACGCCGCCAATCGCATGACTCCGAATCGCTGGGAGCCCCCCTCCGGCGGCCTGCCCACCTGGCGGTCGCGTAGAAGGCGCGTGACATGTATGGCACGGTAAGTGGTCTCTGCAAATTCATTCGGCACGATATCTTCCTTCATTGCCTGCCAGGGTGGCATGGTGATGGCAGTGTTGAACAACTGTCACCGTTGTGAACGCTCATCTTCCATTGCCAACGATCATCTCCGCCCATATCGCAGTGCTTAGGATCGTTACGGCGTCTTCATCACGATGAGAGCACGGCTGCGCCAACCTGACACGCGGAAAGGCAGCAACGAAGGCGAAAGCCAACTTTGCGATCGGTCTTGCGAAATAGAGTCTCTCGCCGGACATCGATTGCATCGTCCCTTGGGAAAGGCTGGCTTGCCTGGCTACTGGGGGATTGGGCGAACGGCGGTCGCCGTGTGGCATCTTGCATGAATGTTCCAGGAATCCCCATGAGTGACTTTCAGGAGTCACAAGTCCTAGGACGTCATCGAGGGGGAAAGCCCGGAAACGAGTGATAGGCGAACCAGAAGCACTTAGCTTCCGAAACGCTACAACTAGCAGTATAGGGGGGCGATGCGCACCGCCCTAACCCGCTTACAAATTGATCAGGCAGGCGCTGCGCACAAGCTGGCCGCTCAGAGTCTCGCGCTGATCAACGACATCCTTCGCGACAAGGGATTGATGCTGCGCGCGGGCAGCCCCGGATCTCGCCCTCGTGTTCAGTTAGATCACATTTCGGACAGCGCTTGCGTCATGCATCAGCGGCTCTACCCTGGCCGCCAGGCAGTCCGCGGCCCGACCGCATATTTCTCTCGCATAGGTGTTTGTCGCTGTGGCGGCCTCCGTGGCCGTCAGAACTCAAAAAAAACCTACGAGTATCGTTTTCGTCGGCGAAGTCGGAGAAATGCGAACAGGGACTCTGATCGTTTGTTGGGCAGTTCTACAATGACTGGCCGGCCGGATGACCTCAAACCTTGCGTTGCAGACTGGTTTGCAACATTCTGATATCGGAGGAGCCAGTGGAAGAGCAAATGCTGGACAGAGGCCAGGTCGATGTACCAGTCGTTGCCGTCGGCGCATCGGCCGGCGGCATCACGGCCTTGCAAAAGCTTTTTGAGGGTCTCCCTGCCAAGTTGCCGTTTGCGCTTGTCGTGCTTCAGCATTTGCCCAACGACCGTCCCAGCGGTTTGCCGGATCTGATCACTAGATGGACAAGCCTGCCCGTCCAAGTCGCTGCCGACGGCATGCGGCCCGCGGCGAACACGGTGTACATCCCGTCGCCGGATCACATCCTGACACTTGAAGATGGCGCGCTTCATACGAGTGCTGCGGACGGCGGCGGTCGACGCCCCGGCATCGATACGATTGACGCATTCCTCGAAAGTCTGGCGCTGCGTGAAGCGCCGCGCTCCATAGCCGTCATCCTTTCAGGCACCGGCATGGACGGAACCGCCGGCGCGGTCCGCATCCGGCAGGCTGGTGGCATCGTCATCGTCCAGGACCCCCTCACGGCCTTGCATGACGCCATGCCTCGGGCAGTCATACAGCGCGGCATCCACGATCATGTCCTGCCCGTCGGCGCCATCGGCCAACAACTAGTCGCCTGCGCCGATCCGGCCTATGTACGCCCCGAGGCGTCCGGGGACTGGACAGGCGGCATGTCCGCGACGCTCGACCGGATTATCGGGCTGGTAGCGCAGCGGGCGGGACTCAACCTGCGCGGATACAAGCCTTCGCCGCTGCTCTGGCGCATCCAGCAACGCATGGATATACGAAAAGTTTGGTCGTTCGACGACTATGCCCTGCTTCTCGAGGATGATCCGGTCGAACTGGAAGCACTGGTGCGCGGCATCCCCATCCACGTGACCGAGTTTTTCCGTGACACCGATGCGTGGGCGGTCCTGCGTAAAGATGTACTTGGACCGCTCGTCGCCGAGGCGGGAACCGAGCGCACGGTGAGGGTGTGGACGCCGGCGTGCGCGACCGGTCAGGAGGCCTACTCAATTGCGATGCTTCTCGATGAAATCGGACAGGAAAAGGCTGCGGCACTGGACTTCCAGATCTTTGCCACAGACGCGGCGCCCGAACTCGTGGCAAAGGCGAGTCGAGGCCTGTTCCGTACTGAGTCGCTGACCGGGCTATCGCCCGCGCGTCAAAGCCGGTACCTCTACAGGGTCGACGCGTTCTTTCGAGTAAAGCGGTTCCTGCGCGAAAAGCTGGTGTTTGTGCCGCAGGATCTGCTCTCCGACCCCCCGTTTTCGCAACTGGACCTTGTTACCTGCCGCAACCTGTTTATCTATTTGGAGCGTGAGACAGTCAAGGACGTGTTGTTTCTTCTTCACGGCGCATTGCGCAGCGGCGGATTTCTCTTCCTGGGCAAGAGTGAAGCCCTACCCTTCAACGTACAGGGATTCGAGGCAGTCTCTGCAGAATGGAATATTTATCGTAAAGTCGGCCCGATGCCAGGCGCCCGACGGCACCCCCTGTCCCCTGCTCCGCATAGCACTGCGCGGGCAGCGGCTGCGCTTCGGGTCGCACATGAGCAGTTCGACGTTCCGTCGGTGCTGATCGACGACGGGGGCGAGGTGCTGAGGACATATGGCAACACGAAGGGCATCCTGAGCCTGCCGGCGGGGGAACCTTCCCTCAATTTGGCGGATCTGGTCCGTGGGCAATGGGCGGCGCAGCTCCAATATGGCATCAGGCAGGTGTTAGACAGACACGAGGCACTGACTCTGACCAACCTGAAGGACGGCGTTGCCGGCGACGCTCCCATCAGCATGCGGCTGACACCGCTGCAAACCTCGTGTGGGAAGGCATGGGATCGCATTTTGGTGTCATTCATTCGGGACCAGGATTCTGCTGACGTGCCCGATGCGGCCGGCTCCAGCCTTCTTCAAGATGACCTTGGTATTGGCGCCAGCGTCGACTGGAAGGACGAAGCGCGCGTGTCCCGCGAGGAGTTGGAAGCATCGCGCGAGGAATTGCAGGCACTCAATGAGGAACTTAAGGCATCCAACGAACAACTCAAACAGAGCAACGCGGAGCTTAACGATGCCAACGTCGACCTGCAGGGGAACATCGAACGGCTCGCGATGCAAAACCGCGTACTGCTTTCCGGTGCAGTCATGGCTGTGTTTCTTGACCTGGACCTGAAGCTTCAGTGGTTCACGCCGACCATGCGGAATGTATTTCCGCTGAGGCCTGCCGATACCGGAAGAAGAATCGCTGACCTCGTGCCGATATTCCGCGATCCCAACTTCTATACCGACATCCAGCATGTGGTTAGCGGGGGCGAACCGTGCGAAGCTGTCATACGCGATAACGGTGGGCGATGCTTCCTGCGCAAGACATTTCCCTACATCTCGGAGACAGGCGCGACAGCCGGTGTGGCCATCACGTTCACTGACATCGGCGAACAAATGCGTACAGAGGCGCCACGGCATCGCAACGATACCTGACTCCGCACCATGGCGAGCGTTCAAGGGTCAACACAACTGTCACCTTCCGCCTGACCGCCCAGGGTGTGAGGCGCAACGGCGGAAGCTTGGGCACGCTCATGAAGAATGCGGGACCAAGGGCACAAGTTTCATTATGCGGCCATCCTTCGCTGGCGACGATCTTGCCAAGCCTGATCGAACTTGCAGCGGTATCGGGTATTCTCTGCCCGACCGTGCGGCAGCCGTACTACCATCTTGCTGACGTCGAAATAGCAATGAAGATGAATCGACCGAATAACTTTTGCAATCGGCGAGGCAGTTAGCCATCGTCGCAATTCGTGAATCCAATAATTCCCGGCTTTGAAGAACAGAAAGATGCCCGGATGCAATGCAATCGATGATGCCTAGCATCGCGGTTCGCCGGCGTTCTAGGAGATCAAGGCTTGCTTGTAACGTATCAAGCAGTTGAATTGCACTAGGCGGAGGCGGCCCTTGCCGGGCAAGTTTTGCGACGAGGGCTTGCTGCTTATCACAAAGGCGGCACGCCGTGGCCAGGGCCGCAGTAACTAACTCCGTTTGTGCAATCATAAGTTGCAGCCGAGGGTGTCCGGATAGGGCAGGAGGTTGGCCTGTCTCCGCCGAAGTCGCGCATGATGCCAACGTTCTATTCATTGCGCTCGCAGACATGGATTGACTCCGCAATTATGCATTTGGAAGTATCGGCTACCACAAACATAACGGTAGTCAGTGAGACGCTGATTTTGAGTCCGTCATTATGTGTATCACTGGAAACCTCGGTTGCCTTTTCCGCCGGGTCATATGCAAAGCGGTACCACGCGACTGGACTGGCTGAGGGTCAAGCGGCTAAGCCACCGCGTCAGAGAACCGATCGAAGCCATCGCTAATGTCAGACGAGATGTCGCCGTTTTGCAGAGGAGCATTGGCGGGCGGCAGGTCCTGTACCGGAACCCGCTTTCGGGGAAATAAAAAGCGATACGGTCACCGTGTGATCATCCCGATGGGAGCTGGGGGCCGCGAGACAGTGAAGCGAAGCCGACACGCGTCGGCCTAGCACCGCATTGCTCGGCGCAATGGGTCCCTTCGGCCCCAAACAGTAGGCATGCCGCCTTCGCACACCCGAAATGAGCGATACAGTGAAAATGGAACATGTCGTGAGTTAACCCCTCACGGCTGATGTCGGTGGGTCTGCCGAGCCGGTGCGGAGGCCGGCCACGGTGCGGGCAGAGCTGCAATATCGCAGTTCCGGCGCCAGGGCAGACGGGCAATGAGAGCGCTACGTTTTCCTTTTGCTTTCGGCGGCGGCAAAGTGGCGAACGAACCATCCGGCGGCAAGCTTGCCGACCTGCTCCAACGCGCCGGGTTCTTCGAACAGGTGGGTAGCGCCGGGAATCACTTGCAGCCGCTTTTCGCATGGTATCCACGCGGCGGCGCGGGCATTGAGACTGACGACGACCGGATCATTTTCCCCGACGATCATCAGCAGCGGAGAGGCCAGGCGGCAAAGTGCATCGTGGCCGGCAAGATCAACTCGCCCGCCGCGGGACACGACCGCATTGATACGCCGGTGCGCCGGCGTTGCGACGGCGGCACGCACGGCCGCGGCCGCGCCAGTGCTCGCACCGAAGTAACCAACTCTGAGATCGCGCTGCCCTGCCAGGCGTTCTATTGATTCCGTCGCAGCGCTGAGCCTGTCGCGCAGCAGCGCAATATCGAAGCGCCGCGTCAGGCCAATATCCTCTTCCGGCGTCAGCAGGTCGAACAGCAAGGTGCCGATGTCGGCATCGTGCAGCATCGACGCCACCAGACGGTTGCGCGGGCTATGGCGGGAACTGCCACTCCCGTGGGCGAACAGGACAATCCCGCGAGGCGCGTCAGGCAAGGCCAGTTCCCCTGGAAGGACCACGCCATCCGCGTCGATCATTACCTGCTGCGCAGTGACGAGTTTCATTCGCGCCCCCGTTCAGGTGCTCCGATCAATCCCGGTGCCAGCTCACATGCAGTTCGGTTTCCGCATGGTCGTAGTCGATCGTAAGCTTGCCGCGGTAAGCGTGATGGATGGCATTGCCGACATCGCGCGCCAAGTGCACGCCGGTGGTCGCAATGACGGTGCCCTGGTCGTCGGAATCGATGGACATCAGCCGTTCCATCGGATGCTGCGCGCGCAACCCGGCTTCCCTATGGCGGACAAGAGCGAGGATCTCCGTGCGATGGGTGCCCTCAAAGCCGCCTGCAAGCACCACCCGCGCCGCCGGAATGCCGTCAGCGGTGCGCGCGCATGCCGAACACACCAGGTGTGCCGCGCCGGAGGGCGCCGGGCGCCATTGCCAGTGGCCCCGCATGAAGACAGCGTGGCAGACGGGACAGGTCGCCACAATTGGCGCGGCAGCGGGCTGCTTGTAGCGGTCGGAAATGTGCTCGACCGGAAACGGACTCCACCGAACGGGTCGGACCTTCGCGAACTGTGCACGGACTTTCATGTTGGGCTCCTCGTTGAAGGGCAGCACCCTGACGGCCGGGGGCGTAGCAGGCGGCGTCACACGCCACAAGCTTCGCGTTGGCAGCGACCGCAGGTCACATAGGGATAAGCTATGCGCCCTGCCAGACCGCGACTTAAGCTGGATCAAAGGAACCGCACAGGCACCGGGTAAGCAGAGGCGGTCGGACGCCCGGCCTCGGCAACGCCATGACGCAGCGTTTCTGCATCCGTTGATACGGAGCAATTCCAGTCGACAGGGCTAGCCTATGTTTGAGAGAGCAAAGCCAGGGGCCAGCCGGGGCATGACGACGCTCTTGATACTTTCCAAGGTGGTGACAGACGGGGCCAATGTCCGGGCCGAACCGCGAAGCCGGTCCGACAATGCGTGACGCCATCGCGCATCGTCGCCCTTGCGTTACATCAACGCGCGCGTCGCCACGGCACCTACGGTAGAGCCGTTGCCAACCTGGATCACGATGCGGAATTCGCCATGCCCGAAAAAACTCTTATCTTCCACCAGAGCGCGCGACGCGAGATGCTTCATGGTGTGGAATTGCTCGCGCGGGCCGTCAAGGTCACGCTGGGACCGGGCGGGCGCAATGTCATCGTAGAACGCCGCGACATGGTGCCCCTGGTCGCCAACTCCGGGGTGGTGGTAGCCAAGTCCGTCTCGCTGCCCGACCCGTTCGCCGATATGGGCGCCCGCCTGCTCTGCGAAGCAGCGGTCCGAACCAGCGAGATCGCCGGCGACGGCACCACGACTGCGACGACCCTTGCCCACGCCATCGTGGCGGAAGGGGTGAAGTACGTCGAGGCCGGACACGACCCGATGCAACTCAAACGAGGCATCGAAGCGGCCGGAAAACTAGTCTCGGAGCATTTGCTGGCAAGTGCGAAGCCGTGCGGCGGTACTGACGAAATGAGGCAGATTGCGACCATCTCGGCCAGCGGCGACCACACTGTCGGAACGCTGGTCGCCCAGGCCGTGGAACACGTGGGCAAGGACGGCGCCATCAGCGTCGAAGACGGTTCCAAGCTTGACGACGAGCTGGATATTGCCGAAGGCGCACTGATCGACCGCGGCTACCTGTCTCCGCTGTTCGCGACCACGGAGAGCCGCGCTGTCGTGCTCGAATCTCCGCTGGTACTGCTTTGTGACGCAAGTATCTCGTCGATAGCACAGTTGCTGCCGATCCTGGAAGCTGTGACGCGGGCAGGCCGGTCGTTGCTGGTCATTGCCAACGATGTGGAAGGCGAAGCGCTGGCGACGCTGGTCGTCAACAACCTGCGCGGCGCACTGAAGAGCTGCGCGGTAAAGTCCCCTGGCTTTGGCGACTCTCGCACCGAGCAACTTGGGGATCTCGCTGCGCTGACCGGCGCGACGGTGGTGTCGCCGCAAACGGGCACATCCCTTGAGCATGTCGGACTGGAACAACTGGGCGAGGCACGGCGCGTGGAAATCAACAAGGACGCGACGACGCTGGTGGGCTCCGGCGCCGATGCATCCCGCGTAGCCGCGCGCATCGCCGTACTGCGCAGCCGGGTGCCCGACGCACGCTCGGACTACGACCGCGAAGGATTGCAGCGTCGCATCGCCCGGCTGACGGGCGGCGTCGCCGTCATCAAGGTCGGCGCGGCTACCGAGAGCGCATTGCATGAACGCAAGAACCGGTTCCAGGACGCATTGCATGCTACGCGCGCCGCAGTGGACGAGGGCATCGTCGCAGGTGGAGGCGTGGCGCTGCTGCGTGCCCGTACCGTGCTGCAGGACTGGCAAGCGCCAAATGCGGAACAGGCTGCCGGTGCACGCATCGTCCACGCAGCGCTGGCGGCGCCAATGCGGCAGATCGTCGCGAATGCCGGCGCCGACGCCGATGCGGTCGTTCACCGGGTATGCGAGGCGTCGGGAACCATCGGCTACGATGCCGGGGGCGAGCGCTTTGGCGACATGCTCGAACTCGGCGTGATCGACCCGGTCAAGGTCGTACGCACCGCGCTGCAGAATGCCGTCTCCATCGCTTCATTGCTGCTCACGACCGACTGCATGATTGCGATCGAGCGCATCCCCCACGGCTCCGCGGAGAACGCGGCCGCGGGAGCCCGCATGTTCGGCGAAGAATTCTGACCAGCTTGCCCCGGATGCAGAAGACGATGTTGAATTTGCGGCGGCGAGGTCCGCCGTTCCTGTAATGGTTCAGACATGAAGCGCCAATTGGGTATGGCCGGTGCGCTCGCGCTCCTGCTCATTGCGCCGTTCGCTCACGGCAAATTTAGGCATCCGCGTGCAGGCCGAGTTGACAAGCGTCAAGGAACTCCCAACTCCGTAACGGGATCACCCTCTGCCAGCACGGGTCTGCCAGGCAGTCGCAGACGAATCACGATCTCTGTACCCTTCTCTGGTCCGCTTTCCACTGCGTATGTGCCGCCGAGCAGGTAAGCGCGCTCTCGCATGCCCACCAGGCCAAAGGACCCCGGCTTGCGCGGACTCGCGGGGTCGAAACCTGCCGGCATTTCCCGCTGGCTTGCATGGGTCGCCGCTGTTCCGGGATTGACATGAGATTCAGTCTTCACCTCAGCCCCGATGGTCCGACGGACCCTTTGATGAGCGATCTCTTCACAACCGTTGATGCCGATCAACCTTGGCTCGGTAGCCGGCACTATGTTTGACCAAGCAGCAACCTGCCGAGGCAAGCCCGCCGTCAATCGACCATGGAACGTCAGCAAACCGAGTTCTCGCTTTGGTACCTCATTCTCACAACCGTAGCGATACTGATTCTGCAGTTCTACATCGGTGCGGCCAGTATCCAGACACTGGCGTACAGCGACTTCAAGGCGCTGCTCAAAGCCGACAAGGTCCGCACCGCGAGCGTTGGCGAAACCGAAATCAGTGGCACGGTCGTCACAGCCGGGCTGGAAGCCATTGTGCCCCGCGACCAGGCCGCGGCACTGCAGAAGTCAGGACGAGCCGAGCATGTGTTCACTACCGTACGCATCAATGACCCCAACCTCCTGTCCGATCTGGACGCCGCACATGTGCGGTACGCCGGTGAAGCCGACAACAAGTGGATTGGCGCGGTCCTTTCATGGATCGTACCGGCGCTCGTCTTCCTGGGAATCTGGACATTGGTGATCAAGCG
This sequence comes from Cupriavidus pinatubonensis, assembly GCF_019602855.1. Classification (GTDB taxonomy): domain Bacteria; phylum Pseudomonadota; class Gammaproteobacteria; order Burkholderiales; family Burkholderiaceae; genus Cupriavidus; species Cupriavidus pinatubonensis. The sequence continues at coordinate 1,715,806 of NZ_CP080766.1, read as the reverse complement.
CATGGGCGGAGGCAGGGACGGCTTGCTCGAAATTGGCAAGAGCAAGGCAAAGATCTATCTGCAGCAGCAGACCGGCGTCACGTTCGCTGACGTCGCCGGCATTGACGAAGCCAAGGCCGAGTTGATGGAAGTGGTCGACTTCCTCAAGGAACCCCAACGCTATCGGCGACTGGGCGGCAAGATACCCAAAGGGGTGCTGCTCCTCGGTGCCCCCGGCACCGGAAAGACGCTACTGGCGCGCGCGGTTGCAGGCGAAGCTGGCGTGCCGTTCTTCAGCATGAGCGGATCCGAGTTTGTCGAGCTGTTCGTGGGTGTTGGCGCCGCGCGTGTCAGAGACCTGTTTGCCCAGGCCGAACAGAAGGCACCCTGCATCATCTTCATCGACGAGCTGGATGCGCTGGGCAAGACCCGCACCCTCAACGTCGCAGGCGGCCAGGACGAGCGAGAACAGACGCTCAATCAGTTGCTCGTGCAAATGGACGGCTTCGACACCAACAAAGGGGTCATCATCATGGCCGCCACCAACCGGCCGGAGATCCTCGACGCAGCGCTCCTGCGGCCGGGCCGGTTCGACCGCCACATCGTACTTGACCGCCCCGACCTTGCCGGACGCGAGCAGATCCTGCTCGTCCATGTTCGCAATGTCACGCTCGCCCCTGAAGTCGCCCTGCATGACCTCGCCGCACGCACCCCCGGTTTCGCCGGTGCTGATCTCGCAAACCTGGTCAACGAGGCGGCCCTGCTTGCCGCGCGCAAGAACAAGGCTGCCGTCGACATGGCCGATTTCGACGAGGCGCTCGACCGCATCATCGGCGGCCTCGAAAAGCGCAATCGCGTCATGATCGCGCTGGAGAAGCAGACCATTGCCTACCACGAGGCAGGCCACGCACTGGTCGCGGAAAGCCGCGCGCATGCCGACCGGGTATCGCGCATCTCCATCATCCCGCGTGGTGTAGGCGCGCTCGGCTATACACAGCAGACACCGGCGGAGGACCGCTATCTGCTCCGGCGCAGCGAATTGCTCGACAGGCTCGATGTGTTGCTGGGCGGACGCATGGCCGAACAGATTGTCTTCGACGACGTCTCCACCGGCGCTCAGAACGACCTGGAGCGTGCCACCGACATGGCCCGCCAGATGGTGACGCAATACGGAATGAGCAGCTCGCTTGGGCTGCCATGCTATGAACGCACCGGCAACAGCCTGCTGCCGATGGGCCCCGCGCTGCCCCGGCCTGACCGGGACTACAGCGAGCGCACTGCGCAAACCATCGACGAAGAAGTTCGCCTGATTCTGGCCGAGGCCGCCGAGCGGACCCGCAAGACCCTCTTCGCCCGGCGCCCGGTGCTTGACGCTCTGGCGCAGTTGCTGCTCGACAAGGAGGTCGTCGATCGACCAACGCTGGATACGCTGCTCAAGCGCATGCCCGCGCACGAATCGCGCGCCGAGGCCGCCTGACAGCAAGCCCTGTATGGAACCCTATGTCTTCTGCGCTCACACCCTTTTTGGCAGTACGGGAAGCCGCTCATCGACTGGACGGCACCTCGTCCGATTATGCGCGGCTACTTGAGCTGGCGCACGAGAAGCAGTTCGTTCTGCTCGGTGAGGCCACTCACGGCACCGCCGACTTCTACCGAATGCGTGCACAGATCACGCAGGCGCTGATAGCGGATGAAGGGTTCGATGCCGTTGCCATCGAAGGCGACTGGCCGGACGCGTGGCGGGTCAATCGCTATGTGCATGGTGAAGGCCACGATGACAGCGTAATGGCTGTTGCCGACTTCCAGAGGTTCCCATCCTGGATGTGGCGGAACCAGGAGTTCCTGTCATTCATCGAATGGCTGCGCGAACACAACGCCGGCCTGCCTGCGGAGCGGCGTACGGGCGTGTACGGCCTTGATCTTTACAGCCTGTATCGCTCCGCAGAGGCCGTGATCCGGTATCTCGCTCCCATCGACCCCATGCAGGCGGAGTCGGCCCGGCAGCATTATGCCGCGCTTGATCATGTGCGAGACCCCGCCGCCTATGGTTACCAGGCTGCGACCGGGGCGCGCATGCCGGCCACGGAGGGCGCCATCCGGCAATTACTTCAGTTGCGCTGCGATGAAGCCGCCTACATCTCTCGCAATGGCCTCGCTGCTATGGACTCGCACTATTTTGCGGAGCAGAACGCCTTGGTAGTGGTGAATGCCGAGGCCTACTACCGCGAGATGTTCGGGCGTCGCGTCAACACCTGGAATCTGCGCGACGCCCATATGGCGCAGACGCTGAACTCGCTGGCCGAGTACAGGCAGCGGCGCGGCGGAAGCGGCCGTGCCGTGGTCTGGGCACACAATTCACACGTCGGCGATGCCAGCGCGACGGAGTCCCGCTTGCGCGGGGAGTGGACTCTCGGCCAACTGGTTCGCAAGCTGGCCGGGACGCGCGCGCTGCTGGTTGGCTTTACTACTTATACAGGTTATGTGTGCGCGGCATCCGAGTGGGATGGCGATCCCGAGCGAAAGCGCATTGTCCCGGCACTGCCCGGCAGTTGGGAGTCACTGTTTCACGCCACCGGACTGGACCGCTTCTTTCTTGCGCTGGGCGCCGGCGCAAGCCGGACGCTGTCCGAGGCCATGCTCGAGCGGGCGATTGGCGTGCTTTACCTGCCGCAGTCAGAACGGGCCAGCCACTATTTCGATGCATCCATCGCCGGCCAGTTCGACGCGCTGTTCCACCTGGATGAAACCGACGCGCTCGAACCCCTTCCCACGCCGCACAACGTGGGATCCTCATCGGTGCCTTGAGCTTCAGTGCGAAAACAGCACCGGAACCGTCATCGACGGGAGCAACGCGCGCGTGACTCCGGGGCGTCCATACATTTAAAAGCTCACTGATGTTCAGAAAGGCGCTTTGATGTCCAGAACAGGGTTTTGATGTGCAAGCAGGACATTAATGTCCGAGATCACGCCGACTGCAAATCCCTCTATACTCCATTCCATCATTCATCCCCCTATGAATCATGGAATACACTCCAGGCATCAGCCAGCTCGCCGGCCTGCTGGCAGATCCCGGCCGTGCGGCCATGCTATGGGCGCTGATGGACGGCAGCGCCCGCCCCGCCGGGGAACTGGCGCTGATCGCTGGCCTGTCCGCCTCATCCGCGAGCGGACATCTGACGCGGCTCAGTGAAGGCGGGCTGCTCGCCGTGGAGACGCGCGGGCGCAATCGCTACTATCGGCTGGCGGCGCCCGAGATCGGCGTGGCGATTGAAGCGCTGGCTTCCGCCTCGCTCGCGAGCCGGCCGCCGCGGCTGCGTGATGTGCCGGTGTCGCGCGCGGCGCCGCCTGCGTTGCGGCAGGCACGCACTTGCTACGATCATCTGGCTGGCGAACTCGCCGTTGGCCTGTTCGAGCGCATGACGCGCGCCGGCTGGCTGCTCGTGAACGGCAATGCCGTGGACCTCAGCGGCGACGGCGCGCAAGCCATGTCGCGGCTTGGCGTCAACGTCGAGGCCGCGCGCCGCAAGCGGCGCCAGTTCGCGTGCACCTGCCCCGACTGGAGCGAGCGCAAGCCGCATCTCGGCGGCGCACTCGGTGCCGCGCTGCTCGGCAACCTGCTTGAACGCGGCTGGATCGAGGCGACGCCCGCGTCGCGCGCGCTGCGGGTGACGCCGCTCGGCCAGCGAGAAATCGGCGGCATCGCGGCCTGAAGGCCCCGCAACACAGACATACCCAATACAGACATACCCAATAAGGAGAACGAACATGGTCACACCATTGGACGACCACATCCAGGACGCCATCCAGCGCTTCTTTGCGCTGATCAACCTTGGCGACACCGCGCAGACCGATGCGCAACGCGCGCTGTTCGAAGACGCGCTGCTCGACGCGGAGGAAGACGACACCGAGGGCCAGGAACTGCTGTGGGTGATCCGCGAGGTCATCGACTGGCAGTCGGGCTTCTACGTGGACTGGAAGGACTGCCAGTCCTTCATCGGCTGCATGAACCAGCTGTGCGAGCGGCTGGACCTTGAGATCGACTGGGGCAGCGAGGACCCCGAGGACGAGAACTTCCTGGAGAGCACCAGCGTGCCAGAACTGATGGAACTGGCCCACCGGCAGCTGCGCGTGGCCGGCTACACGCTGTGGAACTGGGATACCGGCGGCGATGCCTACGGCGGCTGGATCACGCGCAGCGAGGATGACGAGGAAATGTTGGATATCGCCGAGACCCTGAATTTCGATATCCGCCCTGGCGACCAGCCCTACTGAGCGTTGGTTCGGGCTCCGGCGTCCGCCACCGACGTGCCTGCTGCCCAGCAATATTGGAACTAAATCCGGCAGCACCGGTTGCGCCGCACATCGGCCCCAGCACCATTGTCCACACTGTGGGACAATCCAGCCGCAAGCGCACCCGCTCCCGGACCCATCCGCGAGCGCGCCACTGACGCCGGGGCACTGCATGAAAACGATCGAATGGAAGGACTGGGAAATTTTCTGCCGCGTGGTGGAAGGCGGCGGCTTTACCCAGGGCGCCGAGCTGGCTGAGGTGCCAAAGTCCTCGGCCAGCGCGGCGGTGGCCCGGCTGGAGAGCCAGCTTGGGGTGCGTCTGTTTGAACGCACCACGCGGCGCGTGCGCGTGACCGAGCGCGGCCAGCGGCTCTACGACCGCGTGGCGCCGCTGTTCGCCGAACTGCACGAGATCAACGCCGAGGCCGCCTCCGTCAGCGACGAGGTCAGCGGTGTGCTGCGTATCTCCACCCCCTATGAAGTCGGTTCGCAGCACCTGTCCGACGGGCTCAGCCGCCTGATGCGCCTGCATCCGCGCCTGCGCGTGCACGTGGATGTCAGCTGGGACCAGCCCGACCTGATCCGCCATGGCTATGACCTAGCTTTCGTCATGACGAACACGCGGCTTCAGGACACATCGTTCGCGAGCAAGCGCGTCGTGCTGATCGAGCGCGGCTTCTATGCGGCGCCTGCGCTGATCCGCGACCGCGGCCTGCCGCGTACCCCGCAGGACCTGGCCGGCTGGCCCACGCTCGGCAACGCCGACGATCACTTCTGGGAATTCCTGCGCGACGACATCGAAACGGCGCGGCTGGATGTCGAGCCCCGCATCTGCACGCATAACGCCGAACTGCGCCTGAAGGCCGCCATCGACGGCCTGGGTGTCGCCCGGCTGTCGCCGCGCTTCGTGCAGGACCAAATCCAGCAAGGGCAGCTTGTACGCGTGCTGCCGGCCTACTCGTCGTCGCCGCTCAAGGTCTATGTGCTGATGCCGGCGCGAAAGCTGATGCCAGCCAGCGTGCGCGTCTTCCTCGACGTGCTGGAACAGACACTGGGCGTGCCGGAGACCAGACGTCCGGCCGCGCGAAAGCGGGAGGCGGTGCAAGCCTGACGCACAACGCAGTCGGCCGCAGATCCGAGGCTATGCTTTTCACATCCAGCGGGAGAAGCGTATGCACAACAGAGCGCGCCCGGCAGCCACGCAAGCGACGGCGCCGGGCTTGATCCTCCGGTGGCTTTGCTGCGTCTGGCTCACTGTGCTGATGCTTCCCGGTACGGCATCCGCCATGGACTTCACCATCTACTACCAACCCCAACTCAGGAAGAAGATGCTGATCGGGGAAGGCAAGATTCAGGAAGGTGATGCAAAGAAGTTCCTCGCCGCAGCCAAATTGGCTGACCGTGATGAAGAAGGACTCGTGATCCTTGCATTGAACAGCCCGGGCGGCAATGTCGAGGCCGCTTTCCGGCTGATCGATGCCATGGACACGGTACGCGTCTACACGACCGTGCCAAGCAATGCCAGGTGCGCTTCCGCTTGCGCTTCCATTGTGTTCGCATCAGGAGAACGACGCAGTGTCGTTGGCACCGGGCTGCTCGGCTTTCACAGTTGCTACCGGCGCGATGGCAAGACTTACGCTTCGGACTCGCTCTGCAACGAGATCATCGCGGCGAATGCCATGCAGCGCGGCGTCAGCAATGCCGGCATCAATCGCTTCGTCAAGGAATATGGGGCGCGTGACATGGCATGGGTCGGGCGCGATGTCGCCTGCAAATCGCTGCAAGGTCTATGCAGACCGGGACTGGCGGAGATTCAGCCCGAGATGAAGGATGCGTTGGCCCATAGTTTCGATTGCAGCAAGCTCGTCTCCACGCAGGCGCAGCTGATTTGCGCGGATGCAGAACTGACGCGTGTCGATAAAAAGCTGGCCATGGTCTATGAGCAGAAACTGAAGACATCGGCGAACAAGGCGCGGTTACGCGCGGATCAGCGCGCATGGCTTCGCGATTCCCGCAATCTTTGCAGCGATAAGGGCTGCCTGCTGCGCAGCTACCAACAGCGTATCGATGAACTGAATCGAATGCGGTCGTAAACCAGTGGAGTCGACAGGGCCGCGCCGCAAGCGGCTGCGGCCCCGATCAACCTGCCAGCAACTTCCTCAGTCCCCAAACACCACCACCGAACGCGCCAGTTCTCCGCGCCTAAGTTCATCAAACGCGCTGTTGATCTCTTCGAGCGGCAGGCGCCGCGAGATCAGTTCGTCGAGCTTGAGCCGTCCCGCCATGTAGAAATCCACCATGCGCGGCATGTCCACCGGAAAGCGGTTGGAGCCCATCAGCGAGCCCTGGATCTTCTTCTCGCCAAGGAAGTCGCTGCCCTTGAGTTCGATCTTCACGCCCGGTGCAATCATGCCGATGATGGTGGCCGTGCCGCCGCGGCGCAGCATCGCGAAGGCCTGCTCGGCAGTTTGCTTGAGGCCGATCGCCTCGAACGCATGGTGCACGCCGCCGCCGGTCAGCGCGCGCACGGCGTCGACGGTATCGTCACCGGCCTGGACGACATCGGTCGCGCCGAATTGTCGCGCCAGTTCCAGCTTGCCAGGCACGCGGTCGATAGCGATGATGCGGCCAGCGCCCGCGATGGCCGCACCGTTGATGGTGGCCAATCCGATACCGCCGCAGCCGATGACGGCCACGGTTTCGCCGGGCTGCACGCGCGCGGTATGAACCACCGCGCCGAACCCGGTGGTCACGGCGCAACCAATCAGTGCGGCGCGGTCAAGCGGCATGTCGCGGCGGATCGCAACCAGCGCATGCTCGTGTACGAGCATCTGCTCGGCAAACGCGGACAGGTTGATGAACTGATTCATCGGGCCGCCGTGGTGCGCCGTCAGGCGCGGCGGTTCGTCTTCGCCTCGGCGCGTATCCGGCTCGGTGCACAACGACAGGTGGCCGGTCAGGCAGTGCTCGCAATGGCCGCAATAGGCCGACAGGCAGGTGATCACGTGGTCGCCGGGCCTGACCGTGCGCACCAGTTCGCCGACCTGCTCCACCACGCCGGCGGCTTCGTGGCCAAGTACTGCGGGCATCGGATGCGGGTAGGCGCCATCCAGGAAATGCAGGTCCGAATGGCACACGCCAACAGCGGCGGTCCGGATCAGGACTTCATGCGGGCCAGGCTTGCCGATGGCAACGTCTTCGATCACCAGCGGGGACTTGGGTTGATGCAGGACAGCGGCTTTCATGGATCTCCTTGCGTGCAGGCCGCTGCGCGATTGCCGGGGCAGCGCGGGCGGCCCTCAGTGGGTTCCGGGGCGCAGCCCGCACATTACCGCCGATCGGAGATTCACGTAAGACGCTGTGCAGCAACGGCCTCCCGCTTATGCGCGTCTACAACTCTTCCTTGATCGGCAGCACGCGCAGGAAGCCGATGCCAAGGTGTTGCAGCGGGCCCATCCCCGGCTCACTGTCGTAGGTTTTCAACTGGCCGCTCTCGCGCGTGACCCACGTCAGATGGCGCGAGCTCCCGTCCGGGTTCGCACGCAGTTCGACCCGGTAGGCGATGTCGAGCAAGCCATCATTCATGCCCTTGAGGATGCGCTGGGCCAGCGGCGCGCTATCCAGGACGATGCCCATCTCGGTATTCAGCTTGGCCGAACGCTGATCCATGTTGAGCGAACCGATGAATACAAGATGCTGGTCGACGATGTAGTTTTTGGCATGCAGGCTGGCGCGGCTCGACGCAAGCCATGAACGCGAACCCGAGCTCGAGCCCGAAGTCACTCTCGACCCGGACCCCGAGCCCAATCCGGATCCCGAACCCGTCCCCGTCCCCGTCCCCGTCCCCGTCCCCGTCCCCGATCCCGAACCCGTCCCCGCGCCAGCGCGCGTTCCCGCGCCCGTTCCCGATCCCGATTCGGCCGGCTTGCCGCGCTGGGCGAGTTCCGCGTAGGCACTCGGCTTGAGCTCGTACAGTTCGATGCCGGCCGCCACCAGCGCCTCGCGGTGAGGCATGTAGCCGGCGTGCACGGCGCTCACGTCGTTGGCCGCGAACGAATTGGTCAGGATGCGCACGTGAATGCCGCGACGGGCAAGCGCGACAAGCCACGCTTCGCCGTCATCGTCCGGCACGAAGTACGGCGATACCAGCACCACTTCGTTCTTCGCCGCACTGATCATGTGCTCCAGCCGCACCGTGGCATAGCCATCGCCCTCGGTCTTCCCGGTAGCCTTGGACGCGCTGTCCGACACCACGGTGGCCTTGCCCGTGTAGCCGGGCATGTGGCCGCTTTCGATACCTTTCGCCAGACCCGAATCAAGCAGTTCCTGCACATAGGGGCTGGCGCGCGCCTGCTCGCCGCGCGCTTCGAGGCGCTTACGCAACGCGCGCATTTCTTCGGGCGCATCCTTGCCTTCGGGAATCAGCGCGGCCACGGGGTAGGACGACGGATCGTTCCAGTAAGCATCGAACACCGCGGACACCTGCGGCACGACCGGTCCCGCGACAAGCACGTCCAGATCGCTGAAGTCCATGTCGGCACGCGCGGAGAAATAGGCATCGCCCACATTGCGCCCGCCAACCAGCGAGATCTGGTTGTCCACCGTCATCGACTTGTTGTGCATGCGGCGGTCCAGCCGGCTGAAGCTCCACAGCATTTCCAGCCAGCGCGCGCCCCGGTTCGCGAACGGGTTGAACAGCCTGACCTCGATATTGGGATGCGAGTCGATCGCGGCCAGCACCTTGTCCAGGCCACCGGTATGCATGTCATCCAGCAACAGCCGCACGCGCACCCCGCGGTCGGCGGCGTTGATGATGTCGCCGAGCACGGCAGCGCCGGTGCCGGTAGGCTCGAAAATATAGGTCTGCAGGTCCAGGCTGCGCTGCGCCGCCCGCGCCATGGCCAGTCGTGCGGCCAGCGCGTCGGGACCGGACGATAGCGGATAGAACAGCGAATCGCCCGGATGCTGCGCCAGCCTGGGCGCGAGCGCCTTGCCGAGTGGCGTGTCGCTGGTATCGGTTGGCGCCGTCGAAGGCGTACGTTCGGCCGACGCTGGCAGGCTCGCGCAACCCGCCAGCACACCGGCGCAAAACAGCGTTGTCACCAGCGAGGCCGCGCGCCGCCAGGCCGCGCGCCACGCATGCCGTGAGCGGCCATGACGGGTCACCGACGACACGCTCACATTGCAGGGCTCGTGCATTCGCGTCTCTCCGCTGCGCCCCCCAGCACCGGCTGCCCGGGCGGCCTAAAGGTCAGATACCTTTAAAGATACACCGCCACGCGCCCGCGAAGGCATCGCCCAAGCCACATTGCGGCGCAACAAGCGCCTGGGCGCCACACGGCATCCGTTCACAATGTGCACAGTCTGCGGCGCCTTGCTTGCCGCGCCCCGCCGCCATGGGCTTGAATCGCTCCACCTTTCCGGCACAGGAAGGATGGAGATCATGATGACCATTACCGCTACGGCGCCCCGAACAGACCGCGCCGCCCTGTCCCAGCTGCTCGAACCGGCTTCCATTGCCATCATCGGCGCCTCGCGCGATACCAGCCGTATCGGCGGCGTGGCGCTGGACCACCTGCAGCGCCTTGGCTACCGGGGCACGGTCTATCCGGTCAATCCGCGCTACGCGGAAATCGCCGGGCTGGCGTGCTATCCGGATGTCGAATCGCTGCCAAAGACGCCCGATGTGGCCGTACTCGCACTCGGCGCCGACGACGTACTGCCGCAGATGCGCCGCTGCCACGCAGTCGGCATCCGCGCGGCCATCCTCTATGCCTCGGGCTTTGCCGAAGCCGGCGAGGCCGGCATCGCCCTTCAGGCCGAATTGACCGCCTTTGCCCGGGAAACCGGCATGGCCATTGCCGGCCCCAACTGCATGGGCCTGGCCAACCTGACTACGCGCGCCATCACCGCGTTCGCCACGACGTTCCGGGCCTACCCGCCGCAAGACGGCCCCGGCCACGTCAGCCTGCTGACGCAGAGCGGCAATGTGTGCGCGATCGTCTACGCCACCGGCCGGCAGATGGACGTGGGCTTCCACCAGTTCATCAACACCGGTAACGAAGCCTGTCTCGACTATGCCGATTACCTCGACTACCTGGCCGATGACGCGCAGACCGGCGCCGTGGTCGGCTATGTGGAAGGCCTGCGCAACGGTCCGCGCTTCATCGACGCCGCCGCGCGCCTGCGTGCCGCGGGCAAGCCGCTGATCGTGCTCAAGGCCGGCGAAAGCGAGGCCGGCTCCAGCGCCACGCAATCGCACACCGCAGTGCTGGCAGGCAACCAGGCGATCTACCGCGCCGCCTTCGCGCAGGTCGGCGCCATGCAGGCGCGCGACCCGGCGCACCTCACCGATCTTGCCTACCTGTCCGGCTTCCGACAGCGCAGCGCTGGGCGCCGCGTGGTGGTGGCATCGGTGTCGGGCGCCATGGGCGCGCTGTCGGCTGACCTGCTCAGCGCCGCGGGCCTTGACGTGCCGCGCCTGTCGGAGGCGGTGCAGCAGCGTCTGCAGACCGCCGTGCCGGAGATCGGTGGCGTGGCCAATCCGGTCGACATGACGGGCCAGCTCTTCAACCGCAATGGCCTGGCCTATGCGGTGCTCGACAACCTGGCCGACGATGACGGCACCGATGTCATCTTCATCTACGCCACGGCCTACCTGCTCGACCGCGTCGCCGACGAACTGATCGAGGTCGCCGCGAAGACCAACCGCCTGATCGTGGTCGCCACAACTGGCGAGCCGACCAGCCGCCAGCGGCTGGCCGAGGCCGGCGTCGCGCTGTTCCCGGACGTCGCACGTGCCGCGCAGGCACTCGGCACCTACGTGGGCTGGCTTGACACCGCCGCGCCGACTGCACACTGGATGGATCTGCGCGCCCAGGCGTCGACGGGCGCCGCCGGCTACCTGCCTGCCGCTTCCACCGATGAATACCAGGCCAAACAGTGGCTGGCAGGCTTTGGCGTGCCGATTGGCGCCGAGGCCATGGCCGCCACGCCGGACGAGGCCGCCATGGCTGCGGACAGCATCGGCTATCCGGTAGTGGTCAAGGTGCTGAGTCCGGACATCGCGCACAAGACCGAGGTAGGCGGCGTGCGCCTTGGCCTTGTCGATGCGGAGCAAGTCCGTACGGCGGCGGGCGAAGTCGTGGCCAATGCGGTCAAGGCCATGCCTCAAGCCGAGCAACGCGGCGTGCTGGTACAGAAAATGGCCAGCGGCGTCTGCGAGCTGATTGTCGGCGTGACGCGCGATCCCGTATTCGGCCCGGCGATGACGGTCGGCCTGGGCGGCATCTTCACCGAGATCTTCCACGACGTCGCGCACCGTCTGCTGCCGGTGGACCGCGCCATGGCGCGCGAGATGCTGTCCAGCCTGCGCGGCTACCGGCTGATGACCGGCTTCCGCGGCAAACCCGCTGCCGACATCGAAGCGGCCGCGGCCGCGATTGCCGCGCTCTCCGACGCCGCCATGGCACTCGGCGACCGGCTCAGCGAAATGGAAGTGAACCCGCTGCTGGTGCGCCAGGAAGGACAAGGCGCGGTGGCACTGGATGCCCTGATCCTTCAGAACCAGAACGAGCAATAGCCCTGAGGAGCGCACCATGCAGGCTGAGAAAACTGAAGTCATTGACGACCGACGCCGTACCAGCCTCTCGCTGGTGGCGCTCGGCATTCTTGCGCCGCTGGGCACGCTGGCCGCGGGCCGTGCGCGGGCGGCGGGATTCCCGGCGCGGCCGGTGACACTGGTGGTGCCGTTCGCGGCCGGCGGTGCCACCGACACGCTCGTGCGTACGCTCGCCGATGGCGCGAGCAAGCACCTGGGCCAGCCCGTTGTGGTCGAGAACCGTCCCGGCGCCGCCGGTGTGCTCGGCGCCAATTACGTCGCGCGCGCCAAGCCCGACGGCTACACGCTGACGATCATGCCGGAGCCCGTGTTCCGCCTCCCCCATCTGCAGAAGACGCAGTTCGACCCGATGCAGGACTTCACCTATGTCATCCACTTGACCGGCTATTCGCTTGGCGTGGCCACACGCGCCGACGCGCCGTGGAAATCGTGGCAGGACATGGTGGAGGAAGCGCGGCGCAATCCCGGCAAGATCAGCTACGGCACCACGGGCACCAACAGCACCATGCACGTGACCATGGAGGAAATCAGCCAGAGGCTCGGCATCCGCCTGAACCACGTGCCGTACAAGGGCGAGTCGGAAATCATCGCGGCGATGATGGGCGGACATATCGATCTTGGCGTGACCGCGGGCGGCATCGGGCCGTACGTGGACAGCGGCAAGGCGCGCTGGCTTGTGCTGTGGACCGCCGGGCATTCGCGCCGCTGGCCTTCCGTGCCAACGCTGCGCGATGTGGGACTCGACATGGTCTCCACGTCGCCGTTCGGCATTGCCGGGCCGCGCGGCATGGACGCACAAGCCGTGCAGGTGCTGCACGACGCGTTCCGCAAGGCCCTGTACGAGCCAGCCATGCAGCTGATGCTGGACAAGCTCGACCAGGAGATGGCCTACCTCGACAGCAGCGGCTACGCCGCGTTCGCCCGCCAGCGCTATGAGAGCCAGGGCAAACTGGTCAAGCGGCTTGGCCTGAGTACCAATCCCTGAACCCGGAGACACGCATGCAATATCGTTCCGTATTCCACCGCGAGCTGTTTGCCGGACGCACCGTACTGGTCACCGGCGGCGGCAGCGGCATCGGCCGCTGCACCGCGCACGAACTTGCGAGCCTTGGCGCCAGCCTGGCGCTCGCGGGCCGCAAGATCGAAAAACTCGAACAGGTCCGTGCGGAAATCGACGCCGCCGAACCGGGCGCCGCACAACGCATTTCGCTGCACGTGTGCGACATCCGCGACGAGGAGCAGGTACGCCACACCATCGTCAACGTGCTGGCCGTGCATGGTCGTATCGACGGTCTCTTCAACAACGCCGGCGGGCAGTTCCCGTCGCCGCTGCGCGACATCAGTCTCAAGGGCTGGGAAGCGGTCGTGCGCAACAACCTGACCGGCGGCTTCTTGGTCGCGCGCGAGTGCTACACGCAGTGGATGGAAGCCAACGGTGGCGCCATCGTCAACATCATCGCCGACATGTGGAACGGCATGCCGGGCATGGGACATTCCGGCGCGGCGCGCGCGGGCATGTTGTCGTTCACGGAAACCGCCGCGTGCGAATGGGCCGCGTCGGGCGTGCGCGTCAATGCTGTAGCCCCGGGCTGGATCGCGTCCAGCGGCTTCGACACCTATCCGCCCGCGTTCCAGGAAAAGATCCGCCAGCTCGCGCGCAAGGTGCCGCTGCAGCGGCTTGGCACGGAGGCGGAAGTTTCCGCCGCGGTGGCCTTTCTGCTGTCCCCGGCAGCGGCGTTCATCACGGGCTCGACGCTGCGCGTCGACGGCGGCGTCCCCAACGCCAAGCATACGTGGGCCCTGCCCGCGCACCAGCGCTCCGAGCCATTCAACGGCTTCCCGCTCTACGAGCTGCCCGATTGCCTGGCGCCGGCCGCGGAGTGACCCGACAATGCCCGCAAACATGGTTCTGCAACCGCCCAATCCCCGCTACTACACCGCCGACCACGAAGCATTCCGCGCCTCGGTCCGCCGCTTCTTCGAGAAGGAAGTCGCCCCGCACGCCGAAGCCTGGGACGAGGCCGGCAGCTTTCCGCGCGAGCTGTACCGCAAGGCCGCCGAAGCGGGCCTGCTGCAGCCCGGCTTTCCCGAGGCCTACGGCGGCGCGCCTTGCGACGCGTTCTACCGCATGATCCTGTTCGAAGAGCGCGCGTGGGGCGGCTCCGGCGGCATCGCGTCGGGGCTGTTCTCGCACACCATCGGCGCGCCGCCGATTGCCGCGGTCGGCAGCGAAGCGATGAAGGCGCGCGTGTTGCCGCAGATCCTGTCCGGCGAGAAGATTTCCGCGCTCGCCATCACCGAACCCGGCGCGGGCTCCGATGTCGCGCACCTGACCACATCGGCATGTCGTGAAGGCGACCACTACGTCGTCAATGGCACCAAGCTCTACATTACGTCGGGCATGCGGGCCGACTACTTCACAGTCGCGGTACGCACCGGTGATCCGGGCGCCAGTGGCGTGTCATTGCTGCTCATCGAAGGCGATACACCGGGCCTGTCGCGCACGGAACTCAAGAAGATGGGCTGGTGGGCCTCCGACACCGCGCAGCTCTACTTCGACAACTGCCGAGTACCGGTCGACAACCTGATCGGCGAGGAAGGCAAGGGCTTCGCCGCGATCACGAAGAACTTCAACCACGAACGCCTGGCCCTGGCGGCCGCAGCCTGCGGCTACGCGCAGGTGTGCTTCCACGACGCCCTCGCTTGGGCAGGCGATCGCCACACCTTCGGCAAGCGGCTGGCCGATCACCAGGTAGTGCGCCACCAGCTGGTCGACATGGCCACGCGCATCGAAGCCACGCGCGCGATGCTGGACGACCTGGCCGCCCGACTGGACGACGGCGCGGCACCGGTTGCGCAGATCGCCATGGCCAAGAACATGGCCACGCGTACTTTCCAGTTCTGTGCGGATCGCGCGGTGCAGTTGCTTGGGGGCATGGGTTACATGCGTGGCAGCCGGGTGGAAAGGCTGTACCGGGAAGTGAAGGTCATGATGATCGGTGGGGGAGCGGAGGAGATCATGAAGGATCTGGCGGCGCGGCAGTTGGGAATTTAGGCTGTTGTAGCCGGGGTGATCCGCGCAGCGTGGCGTGCCCGCGCACATCGCGTTCCGAGGTTCAGGCGGGCTTAGCAACGAGGCCTTGTCCGACACATCGGGCAACGCCTTTTTTCATCTCTCGACGCCCCTGCTCCGGCGACCTAGACTGACAAGACACGATGAGGGGCATGAGGCCCCGTGCGGGAGGCATACCATGCCCGATACTTCGGAGCATGCCCACAGCCATTCCACACTGGCCTTCGGGCGGCTGTATGCCGATGAGGCTGGCGAATCGCATTTCGGCGCGTTGTCGATGGAGATGACCGAGCGCAGCTTTGCGCCGCCGGCGCCTGCCTTCTGGGTATCTCCCATGAGCGAGGCCGCGCGGCAAGGATTCCTGGTGGTGCCGGCTGGCTGGGTCGGCGACCTTCACCCCTCGCCGGCGCGCATGTGGATCATCGTGCTGGACGGCGAGATGGAGTTCCAGGCATCCGACGGCGAGCGCCGTTCGCTGGTGCCGGGCAGCGCGCTGCTGCTCGAAGACACGACCGGCAAGGGACATCGCAGCCACGTCGTGGGCGGGCTGGTTGCGACGCTGGCCATGGTGCAAATGCCGGCGTACTCATCCTGAACGCACGCCAGGTGGCCTCCCCCGAGACTCCGCGTCCCGACACACCGCCCATGCCACAGGTAGTACCTGCGGGCTACCGGCAAGGCATCATCACGGCGATCACCGTGCTGCTCGGTTTCTCGCTGGCCTTCTGGCGTTTCTGGGGTTTCGAGAGCCCCGGACACTGGAATGCGCGCGCGCTGTTCGCCGCGCTGTCGCTGGTCGGCGCGGTGGTGCTGCAGATCGTCGCGCTATTCCGCGCCCTGCGCATCGAGGATGATGCCGTCACCGAGTATCGCCAGACCGTGCGCTGGTTCATCGCCTCCGCCGCCGCACTGCTGATTGGCCTTGCGATCGCGATGCTGGACGCCGCGCTCGCCGCGCCGGCGGACTGACATCACCGCCGGCGCCGGCGAAGTTCCCCGTCACTGGTTCAGGAACGCAAGCAGATCCGCATTTACCTCGTCGGCGTTGACCGTGCACAGGCCGTGCGACGCGCCCGGATAGATCTTGAGCGTGGCGTTCTTGACGATTTTCGCGGTCATCTTGGCCGACGCATCGATCGGCACGATCTGATCATCGTCGCCATGCAGCACCAGCGTCGGCACGTCGATCTTCTTGAGGTCTTCTGTGTAGTCGACTTCCGAGAACTGGCGAATGCATTCGTACTGGCCCAGCACGCCACCGGCCATGCCCTGGCGCCAGAACTCCTGGATAACCCCTTGCGATGGCTTGGCACCGGAACGGTTGTAGCCGTAGAACGGCGTGGCGAGATCGAGGTAGAACTGCGAGCGGTTATCCACCACGCCCTTGCGGATGCCGTCGAATACTTCGAGCGGGAGGCCGCCGGGGTTGGCATCGGTCTTCAGCATCAGCGGCGGCACGGCACCGATCAGCACGGCCTGTGCAACGCGCGCGGTGCCATGCCGGCCGATGTAGTGCGCGACCTCGCCGCCGCCGGTGGAATGGCCGACCATGGTGGCGTCCTTGATGTCGAGCTTGTCCAGCAGCGTCGCAAGGTCATCGGCGTAGGTGTCCATCTCGTTGCCCGCCGATGTCTGCGTGGAACGCCCGTGGCTGCGGCGGTCATGCGCAATGACACGGAAGCCTTTTTGCACGAGGAAGAGCATCTGAGGGTCCCATGCATCGGCGGTCAGGGGCCAGCCGTGCGAGAACACTACGGGCCGGCCCTTGCCCCAGTCCTTGTAGAAGATTTCCGTACCGTCCCTGGTGGTCACGGTGCTCATGATCGACGCTCCTGGTCAATGGAAGCCGCACGAGGGCGGCGGGTTTCAGGCGGTCTTGCCGGGCGGCCGCGTGATGATCCTGTCGTCCGCGGAGAACGCTTCATGTAAGGCGATGAGACAGTGAATTGCAAGGGAGTACAGAGGACACTCCGCGATGCGCGTTTCGAACTCCCTCTCGAAGGCCACCCGTACGGGTGAGAGGTCAGTGCTGCCGCCATCTGGCCGGTGCAAACAGACTGCGGCACCTGTTTAGGGCACACGTGCTTTACACCAGGAATGTGCTGCGATGCGTCGCGCTGCGGCAACGATGCCATGACTCGCGTCAGGGCCTTGCGGTGGTCGCTTGCGGCAGCCGTGCCAGAATATGGCTTCGCGCATCCGCGATCGCAACGCGGATCGCGAACCGACTGAGTTCTTCCGGAGGACGGCGCATGTATCGCGGCGAACGATTCAACGGGTACAGCCACCTGGCCGGCGCCATCCTGGCAGCCGCCGGCATGGCGGTGCTGGTGACATCCTCGGCCCTCTACCACGATGCGTGGAAGGTGGTCAGTTCAGTGGTCTACGGGACCACGCTGGTTCTGCTCTATACGATTTCCACGCTGTATCACAGCTTGCGCGGTCCGGCCAAGAATGTGTTCCAGCGGCTTGATTATTGCGCGATCTATCTGTTGATTGCGGGCAGCTATACGCCGTTTGCGCTGGTTACGTTGCGTGGGACGTGGGGATGGACGTTATTCGGGATCAACTGGGGACTCGCTGTAATTGGCATCGTGCAGGAGCTCTGGATCGGGCGGCGCACACGCGTGCTGTCTCTGCTGATCTATGTGGTGATGGGGTGGCTGGTGGTGATTGCGTTTCAGCCGCTGGCCGCAGCGTTGCCTGCGGCCGGTCTTTGGTGGCTGGTAGCGGGCGGAGCGCTCTATACGGCCGGAATCGGCTTCTTCCTGTTCGACGAAAAGGTGAAGCACTTCCATGGCATCTGGCACCTGTTCGTGCTGGCCGGCAGTGCATGCCAGTTCGTCAGCATCCTCGGGTACGTCGGATAAACGGGAGCTGGCGGATCTAGTAGACGTCGCGGCGATAGCGACCCTGCTCGGTCAGCCGGCGCAAACCCGCCTCGCCAAGCACATCGGCCAGCGCGTCATTGACGCCACCGGCCATGCCTTGCAGGCTGCCGCAAACGTAAATCGCCGCACCCGCCTCAACCCATTCCCGCAGCACCGGTGCGCGCTCCCGGAGCGCGTCCTGCACATATCGCAAGGCATTGCCGTCGCGAGAATACACAAGGTCGACCCGCTCCAGCACACCTTGTGCCTGCCAGGCCGCGAGTTCATCGGCAAAGAATCCATCATGCCGCGCCGACCGCTCACCGAAGAACAGCCAGTTGCGATGGCGCCCCGCCAGCGCACGCGCCTTCAGGTGGCCGCGCAGCCCGGCCAGGCCGGTGCCATTGCCAATCAGTACCAGCGGCCGGCCGTCAGCCGGCGAATGGAAGCTGCGATTGGTGCGAATACGCAGCGCAATGCGCGCGCCCACCGGCGCATGACTCGTCAGCCAGCCTGAGGCGAGACCCAGCCTGCCGTCGGCATGCCGGGTCTGTCGCACCAGCAGTTCGAGCTGACCATCCTGCGGCAGCGAGGCAATCGAATACTCCCGATGCGGCAACGGTGACAGTGCATCGACAAGCTGCTGCGGCGGCAACGCCCGCATCGTGGCCAGATGCGCTTCGGGCAGCAACAGCCGCGTGGCCAGCGCTTCGGCCAACGTCACCGTCTGCGCATCGCAGCGCACCGGCGCGGCGCCGTCCATGCTCAGGTGGCTCAGCAAGCGGCCGATATCGGCCGGATCATGGCAAGGACCAACTTCAGCAATATCGCCGGCCTGCCAGCCCGGCACGGCGCCCTCGGGCCTGAGCACGAGGTGAAACGCCGGTGCGCCATCGCTTCCGGGGTTCAAGTGTTCGCGCGCAGCGAGCTGCCAATGCTCATAACGCGGACGCTCCCAGTCGGCGATCTCCGTGCCGCCGCTGAGCGCGGACAAGTGGTTCTGCCAGTGCCGCAGGGCGCCTGCATCACCGTTGTCGACCTCAATCAGATCGAATAAAGGCCTTGCATGGTGGCGCTGCAGCCAATCCGACAACGCATGGCCAAACGCGCAAAAGCGCGCATAGCTGCTATCGCCGAGCGCCAGCACGCCATAGCGAAGCTGGCGCAGTGCATCGTGGCCGCCACCAGCCAGCAGGCGGCGCGCAAAGCCGGAGGCACTGTCCGGTGCATCGCCTTCGCCGGTCGTGCTGACCACGAACAGCGCCTGCCGGACGCGGGCGAGGCGGCGCGCATCGAGCTCTTCGAACGAGAGCAGATGCACCGGCATGCCAGCGCCCTGCAGCGCCGTGGCGGTCTGCATGGCCAGTTGCTCGGCGAAGCCGGTCTGGCTTGCGTAAGCCACCAGCGTCGCCCCTTCCTGATGCGCGCCGCTGACGGCAAGCGACGCAACGCGCGCGCGCCGGCGGCGGTGGTGGTCGAACACCGCGCCGCAGAAGCCCGCATAGGCCAGCAACACGCCGGCTGCCATGCCGGCGCGCGACGGGCTCAGCATTGCCACGCAGACACCTGCCACAGCGGCCAGCCAGCATGCGGTGAATAGGTTCACGCCAGCATCGCGGCAAAGGCCGGGGAAAGATGTTCGTCAAAGCCGCCCGGCGTACGCACGAGAAAGCGCGCGGCAATGCCATGCCGGCGCGCGTGCTCCATGCCGGCCTGTGGGCCGAGCACGGTCAGGGCAGTGGAAAGCGCATCGGCCATCATGCATTCGGTGTGCAGGACGGTCACCGAAGCGAGCGCGTGGCTGGCTGGATAACCGGTGCGCGGGTCGATGGTGTGGGCATAGCGGCGGCCTTCGCTGTCGAAGAAGCGCCGGTAGTCGCCCGACGTTGCCACGGACAGGCCGTACATGGCGACCAGCGTCTGCTCCTGCGCCGTGACTGCACAATCAGGCGGCGTTTCCAGCTGGACCCACCATGGCAAGCCGTCCGGCTTGACGCCGTGGCCGCGCAGTTCGCCGCCGATTTCGGTCAGGTGGTGTGCCACGCCTTCGGACTCGAGGTATTGCGCGACGGCATCTACCGCAAAGCCCTTGGCAATCGCGCAGAAGTCGAGCGATACGCCACCCGGCTGCAGCGCGCAGCCTCCGTCGATATCGAGTTCGATACGATCCCAGCCGCATTGCTGCCGGACCTGAGCGACCTGGTCCGGAGCCGGCGTCGCGCAGCGTCGCGGCGCAGGGCCGAAGCCCCACAGGTCGACCAGTGGCCCGGCGCTGGGGTCATAGGCGCCACCGCTGTCGCGCGCGACCTGCAGCGCGCACGCAAGCACGCGCACGCAGTCGGCCGGCAGCGCGACCCACGTGTCCGCGGGGGCGCGGTTGAATCGGCTGACGTCCGAATCGGCCTCCCAATTGCTCATCTGCGCGATCACGCTGTCGAGCACGGCGCAGATGCCCTGCTCCAGCGCGTCGGCATCGGCCTCCTGCACCAGCATGGCCACGACCGACCACGTCGTGCCCATGGTCTCGCCACTCCAGCGCTGCGCGCGAGTCTGCGCGCCGGGCGGAACCGGCGGCGCGGACAGGGTGGGCGGGATCAGGACGCGGTTCACGCGGAAGGTACCTTCAGACGCCTTATTGCGGCAATACTTCGACCGTCACCGCGTAGGTCGCGCGGCGGGTCTTGGCAGCCTTGACCGAGGTCTTCTCGTCGCGCACTTCGGCTTCCATCCAGTACATGCCAGGGGCCGGCCACTTGACGCTGAACTTGCCGTCGGCATCGGTGGTGGCGCTGAACTCCTGCAACTGGTCGCGGTAGCGGATACCGCCCGGCACCACGGCGACCTTCAGGTTGGACGCTGGCTTGCCGTCGAGCAGCAGGCGGAAGCTGGCCGTACCGCCGGATACGAGGTCGTTCGGATGCGTGATCGGCGCCAGTTCCAGGCCACGGCCGCTGGCGGCCAGGCCCTGGCTGCTCGGCTTGCCGTTCGTGACGAACGATTCGACACGGCCTTCGGCCTGCGTCACCTGCAGCTCCTGCGCGTTAGCGGGCACTTCCTTCGCGAATGCGTCAGCGGTGCCGCGCCAGCGCTTGGTCTGGCCGTTTTCCTTGTAGCTGGCGAACAGGCCCTGGTTGACCACCGCCACGCGGTACGTGCCGGGCTGCGTCAGGTGCAGGTCGAAGGTGCTGCGGTAGCGGCCCGTGCTGGCGTTCTCGGCCTTCACGGCGCTGCCGTCCGGGCCGGTCACGACGAGGTTGTCCAGGCGCAGCGGCACGTGTTCGAAGTAAAACAGGTCGTTGGAGACGGCGGCGTCCACGGTCACCCAGGTGTCGTTGCCGGACAGCACCGTGGCCGACGGCAGCAGCCACTGGCGGTGCGCATGGGCGGCCAGCGGGGCCAGGGTCGCCAGCGCCAGTACGGCCAGGCGCGTGGAAAGGCGCGATCGGAAAGTCTTCATCGTCGGTCTCCGGTTGGAATCAGTGCGGCAGTGGCATCAGGAACGTCAAGAACATCAAGGCTTCAGGTCGACGGTCACGCCGCCCAGCTCGTGCTCGCCCTTCGCACGGGCGGTCTGGGCCGACTGCGGTGGCCACGTGAACGGAACCCGCAGCAGTTCGCGGCCGCCGACTTCACGCGCGGCTTCGACCACGAGCTGGTAGTTGCCGGCAGGCAGCTTGCCTAGCGGGGCCTTTCCCTCCGTGAAAGTGAGCGTGTGCTCGCCCGGCGCACGCGTGGCGCCGGAAATGCCGTCGGCGGGCATCTGCATGTCGCGGCCGGCCTTGCGCCACCACTGGCGCATGTCCTTGAGCCACTTGGTGCCTTCCTTGTTCTTGACGTCGTACCAGACCGCCAGCGTCGCCGCCGGGCTCTGGTCGGCGCGTTCCACCCAGACCGCGACATATGGGCGGTGGTATTCCGCCACGTTTAGGCGCGGGATCTCCACCTTCACGTTCATGTCGGCTGCGAAGGCCGGGCCGGTCAGCGGGACGGCGGCCATGCCGGTGAGGGTGACGGTGAGCAGTCGGCGCATATCGGAAAACCTCGTCAGGAGAATCAGGAAAGTTCGAAAGACCGGAAGCCGAGACCGGTCAGTGGATGAACAGGATCGCCAGCAGCAGCGGCACCACCAGACCCAGTCCGACCAGCGGCCACGTGGCCACGCGGCCGGCGGCATGCAGCTTGAGCAGGAACAGGCCAGTCAGGCTGAATAACAGGCAGGACAGCGCGAACACATCCAGGAACAGGCTCCAGGCCCGGCCGGTATTGCGGCCCTTGTGCAGGTCGTTCAGGTACGAGATGGCCCCACGCGTGGTCTTCTCGTACTGGGTCTCACCGGTATCGAGCGCCAGGCTGACCCAGGCATCGCCGCCCGGCCGGGGCAGCGACACATAGACTTCATCGGCGGACCATTCCGCCTCGCGCCCGCTCGCGTCGATATCGAGTTCGCGCGACAGCCATTCGGCCAGCGCCGGCGGCACCGGGCTCTTGGCATCGCGCCCGCTGCCCGAGGCAGCCGGCATCGCGGATTTCAGCGCGGAAAGCACGCTGGCAGGCGCGGTAGCCTGTCGCGTCACGACACTCGGCGAAGCCTCGATCTGGGCCGCATGGTTCAGCGTGAAGCCGGTCACCGCGAACAGCAGCATCCCGATCAGGCAGATCGCGGAACTGATCCAGTGCCACTGATGGAGATGCTTGAGCCAGAAGGCCCGACGCTGTTGGCCGGAAGCCGGCTCGGATTCGGTCATTGCGATGGATGGGCGACGAAAGGCGCAGACGTGTTGTGACACTTCAGTCACAAATAAGATCGGAAGCAAAAAGGATAATCGTTCTCATTTGAAATCGCAACGATGCGACGGTAGCAACGGTTTACGCGGCGTTACAGCGGGCTTCAACGCAACAACTGTCCGCGAACTTCCCGCAACGATCCGTTCGCTGCCTACGCTCCACGCAGGCAAAAAAATGGCCGGCATATGCCGGCCAAATGTCCTTAACCCAGTGACAAGTCAAGGTCGATATGATCTGTCACGGCACACTCTATGGTGTGCCAATTCCGCACCAAGGCGGATCAGAAGCGGTGACGCACGCCGACCATAGCGCCAGTCTGGTTCTGGCCCGGCAGCGTATTCGCGGTGCCCGTCACACCGAACGTGGCGTTGCCCTTGTTCTTCACATAACCAAGCAACAGGTACGCATCCGTACGCTTGGAGAAGGCATAGTCAGCATTCAGGACGAACATCCACGAGTCCTTGCTGTCAGTGCGCGCGTCGGTAAAGTAGGTCGCGCCGGTCAGGGTGAAGGCCGGCGTGAACTTGTAATTTGCCCCCAACCAATACAGGTTGTCGTGGCGGGCCTTGCCGGTCGTGACCTCGTCCTGCATCCAGCGGTATCCGGCAAATGCCTTGGCATTACCGAATGCATACGAGGCGCCAATCGCAGCACGCTTGGCGGTCAGGTCCGCCGACGCAAGGGTGCTTCCCTGGAACTGATCATAAGCAGCGCCCACCGAGAATGGGCCGCTCGCATAGGCCAGGCCGCCGCCAAAGTTGGTACCCACCTTGAAATGACCCGGCACTTCACCGCCGAGGCCGGACGTGACATCGCGGCCGAAGCTGTAGAAGCCGGTTGCCGTCAGGCCGCCGAACTTGCCGGTGTACTTGATGGCATTGTCGGCGCGGCCATTGAATTGGTTATCGACGGAGTTGAGCGAGTACATCGGTCCCACCGCCATCGGGTCGTACGCGCCGAATAAGTCATAGAGCGCGTTCTGCTGGCGGCCTAACGTGATAGCGCCGTAGTTGCCTTGCAAGCCAACATAGGCCTGGCGCCCGAACAGTCGGCCCCCTTGGGCGGATTTGCCAGAATCGATGTCAAAGCCGCTTTCCAGTACGAAGATGCCCTTCAGATTGTTGCCCAGATCCTCGACACCGCGCAGGCCCCAACGCGAGCCGGAGAGGCCACCCGAAGTCACACCGGTTACGGAGCCACTTCCGTTAGCGCCACCATTGACGTGGCTTTGGAAACTGACGCCAGCATCAGCGATGCCATAGAGCGTCACGTTGGACGATTGAGCAAAGGCGGCGCCGGACAAGGCGCAAGTTGTGACTGCCATTGCGAGGAGAGTTTTTTTCACTGTCAAATCCCGGTTTCTTTTAAGCGAAGGTTCCTGGCGGTGGTGTCACGGCTAGCTTGCGAGCCGCAGCCTCCCACCGACTCGGCCGCGAGATATTGCGACAGCAATGTGACAGGCATATTTAAACAATTGTCCGTAAATATGAATAATTATTTCCACAACATGAACAATGCAAACACACCCACTTGCCTAGCCTCATCAGGCGGGCACATGTACGTCTCCAACCGGGAGACAAATTTTTGACGAAGTCGTGTCGGTATGCCCGACCCGCTCCCCTCGGCCCACGCGCGAGACAGCCCGGGTTCCCGCGCGCAAAATGAAGCGTTGCAACAGTCCATTCAAGGAAGAGCCAAGGATTTCTTCCTGGCCGAAGCAACCCGGATAACGCAAACTGGTCACTGAACGTCCGGAGGTGTTCCATGAACGCACTCGTCCAAGCTATGGCGACCCGCAGCGACACGTTGGTGACGGAACTCGAAGCCATCTACAAGGACTTTCACCAGCACCCCGAGTTGTCGATGCAGGAGTTCCGCACAGCCAAAGTCGCGGGAGATTACATCCAGGCCTTGGGCTATGAAGTGACGCGTGAAGTCGGGGTGACCGGGCTTGTTGGTGTGCTGCGCAACGGCGAGGGACCCACGGTAATGCTCCGTGCAGACATGGATGCTTTACCCATGGCCGAAAACACCGGCTTGTCCTATGCCAGCACCGTCAAGGCCAGAGATGAAGACGGCGTCGAAGTCGATGTCGCGCATTCGTGTGGGCACGACATGCACGTGACATGGCTGATGGGGGTGGCGCGTGTCCTGGCCGAGCACCGTGATGCCTGGAAGGGCACCGTCATGCTGGTCTTTCAACCAGGCGAAGAAGTGGGACGCGGTGCCAGCAGCATGGTCAACGCCTGGCATGCGGAACGCTTTCCCAAGCCAGACATCATTCTGGGCCAGCACGTCATGGTAGGCCCGAGCGGCACCGTCAGTTATCGCCCGGGCGTCATTCTGTCAGCGGGCGATAGCCTTAAGATCAGGCTGTTCGGTCGTGGCTCGCATGGTTCGCAGCCGCAGACTTCCATCGACCCCGTCATCATGGCCGCGTCCACGACGCTGCGCCTGCAGACCATCGTTTCGCGCGAGATTTCGCCGATGGACAACGCGGTGCTGACGATTGGCTCACTGCAGGCAGGTACCAAGGAAAACATCATTCCGGACGAGGCAACCATCAAATTGAATATGCGCACGTTCGACGAGGACGTGCGCGAGTACATGCTGGCGTCCATCCGACGCATCTGTTGCGCGGAGTGCGATGCATCCAACGCTGAGCGACCGCCGGAGTTCACCACGCTGAGCACGTATCCGCTGACGGAGAACGATATCGCAGCCACAAGTCAGGTGGCCGACGTCTTCAAGGCGCAGTTTGGCGATAAGGCCTGCGAGGCGCGGCCGGCCTCGGCCAGTGAGGACTTTAGCGTTTTTGGGCGAGCCTGGAACGTGCCCTACGTGTTCTGGTTCATCGGTGGCACCGACCCGGAAGTCTATGCACAGGCCAAAGCCGCAAAGCAGTTGAATAGGATACCTAGCAATCATTCGCCGAAGTTCGCACCCGTGATTCACCCCACATTGCAAACGGGCCTGCAAGCGATGCTGACGGCGGCATCGGCGTGGCTTTGTCAGGCTCCCGAGTCGCGTGATGGAACATGATGTCAGCCCGATCCTAGCGCGGGCCCGCCGCGCCTGACCGCTTCGCTTCTCGCCCCGGCGCGCCGCGACTTGCCTGCGCCGCCCGGCATACCGGCGGATCAGGCAGGCGCTGACGGCTCCGGCAGATGGTCAAGATAGCGACCGACCACGCGCTCCAGCGCAGAAAGTTTTCCGGTAAAGAAGTGGTTGGCGCCGGGCACTACCACGATGGGCATTTCCTGCGGACGCGCCCAGTCCAGCACGGCGCCGAGCGTCACGCGCTCGTCGTTCTCGCCATGCACGACCAGCGCTGTCGACGGGACATCCGGCGTCGCATAGCTGCGGTGCCCCGGGATGGTTCCCCACGGCATGCCCGTGAGGATCACGTGCGGGCATGCGAGTCCCTGGCTGGCGAGCACTTGCACCGTAAGCGCCACGACATAGGCGCCGAACGAGAAGCCCGCCAGGACCAGCGGCAGGCCCGGGTATTGCTGGCGAAGGTGGTTCACCACCGCCACGGTGTCGTTCGTCTCGCCGTCGCCGGCATCGTGCTCGCCTTCGGTCTCGCCCACGCCGCGGAAATTGGGGCGCACCGTCACATAGCCGCGCGCGGCCAGCGCTTTCGCAAGCACATGCGGGACCTTGTGCGTGGCCGTGCCGCCTTGCAGCGGATGCGGATGCGCGACGACAGCGATACCGCTTGCCACGGCGCGAGGCATATCGACGATCAGCTCGATCCTGCCCGCTTCGCCCGCCACGAACATCTTTCCGCTCCCGGATTGCAATGCCATTCCCTTCCTCGCGAATCTCCACGTCTTCCTGATGCGCGGGCCACGCGGCCCAGACCCCATGGTACAGGCTGGTGCGCGCTCCTGCTTTCGCACCACGCATTCCGGACACCGCAGCGCGAGCCTTTCGCTACAATCGTCGCGAACCAATCGGAACCGACTCCACAGGCGCAGACCGACGATGGACATCAAGCACCTACAACTGTTATCCGACATCGTCGAAGCCGGCAGTCTCAGCAAAGTCTGTGCGTCACGCGGCATTGCGCAGTCTGCGCTCAGCAAGCACATTGCCGCGCTGGAAGGCGAGTTCGGCGCGAAGCTGTTCTACCGCACCGGCCGCGGCGTGGTGCTGACGGAATTCGGGCAGTCCATCATGCCGCGCGTGAAGACGCTGCTCGGCGAATTCGAACTGCTCAGGAACGATATCCGCGACCGCGCCGAAGTGCCGAGCGGCCCCGTCAAGCTGGCCTTGCAGGCATCGATCACGCAGCAGATCGTCGGCCCGCTGTTCCAGCGCGTGCGCGCGGATTTCCCGAAGATCGAGTTGCGGCTGATGGAAGGTTTCGCGGGCAATATCGAAGAAGCGCTGGCCAGCGGACGCACGGATGTGGGCGTGTTTTCGCGCTATGGCGAGCGGATCCACAAGACCGATGAAAAGCTGGCCACCGACGAGCTCTATCTGATCGCACGTGCGGGTGATCCGAATGTGGCCAGTCGGAGCTGCAGGTTCGCCGACGCCGCGGCGCTGCCGCTGGTGCTGCCTGGCGCGCCCGATGGCTTCCACATGATGCTGCTGGACGAGGCAAAGAAGGCGGGCGTTCAGCTGAACACCCAGATCGAGGTCGATTCGCTGACCGCCATGCGCGAGATCGTCGCGAACGGGGCAGCCTACACGATCCTCACGCGGCAAGCCGTGGAAGTCGACATGAAGCTCGGCCGCATTGCGGTGAGCCGGATCGTCGACCCGGTCCTCACGCGCACGCTGGTGCTGGCCACGAGCACGCAGCGGCCGCTGACGTATGCGAGCCGGACCGTCATCGACCTGATCCGAAAGCTGACACGGGCCTGAGCCCGCACGGGCTTTCGCGTTAATCTCAATCGCTCGATTCAGTCAGCGGCAAACGCAGTGCGGACCGAGCCAAGACCCGCGATGGTGGTGTCGATGATGTCGCCCGGCGCGACGGTCACCATGGGCCCGAGCGCGCCCGTCATGATGACGTCGCCCGCAAGCAACGGCCTTCCCACTTCCGCCATCTTGCGAGCCAGCCACAGCGCAGCGTTGAGCGGATGGCTCAGGCACGCGGCGCCCACGCCGAGCGATACCACCTCACCCTTGCGCTCCATGAGCATGCCGCACATGCGCAGATCCACCTCCGACAGCCTGCGCGGCTGCGTCCCGAGCGCATACAGGCCAGACGACGCGTTGTCCGCCACGGTGTCCAGCAGGCGGATGTCCCAATTTGCGATGCGGCTGCCGACAATCTCCACGGCCGGCAACACATAAGCAATCGCGGAGATCAACTGCGACAGCGTGACCTGTTCGTGCTTCAGGTCGCGCTCCAGCACGACGGCCACTTCCGCCTCGACCTTCGGTTGCAACACGCGGTCGAGCGCAACCTCTTCGTCTGGAGCGAGTTCCATGTCCGCGAACAGCATGCCGAAATCGGGCGCATCCACGCCAAGCTGCTGCTGCACGGACTTCGACGTCAGGCCGATCTTGCGGCCCGTCAGCCGGCGGCCGGTGTCGAGGTAGTACGCGGTATTGATGTCCTGTACCGTATAGGCGCCTTGCACGCCCACGGCGGACAGTGCGTCCCGCACGGGCGGAATCGGCTGGTTCTGCTGCGCGGCATGGCGCAGCGATGCAGCCAGTGTCTGCAGGATCGTGGTGTCCATTTTCATATGCGCCTCACAGCGGGAGATTCAGGTTGTCCTGGCTCGCGAACACGAGCTTCCAGGGCTTCATGACAACGCTTCGGAACAGCGACGCTTTCGCGAACGGATCATTGGCAGCGAGCTTCGATGCCTCGCTTTCATTGGCGACTTCATACACGAACAGCGCGCCGCTGCCGTCGGCGAACGGGCCGGCGATCACCAGGCGTCCGTGTTGCAACAGCGCTTGCAGATAGGCGCGATGGGCGGGCCGGAATTGCGCAAGGCGCTCAGGCTCGTTGGCGTATTCGACGATGGCGGCGAACTTCATGGGATGCTCAGTGATGGAGGAAACCGGTGGAGATCCACGGCACGGCCGCGACGACGACGGTGCCGATGAACAGGAAAGTCATGTAGCGCCAGATGTGGCGCACGCCCTCGCTAGGCTTGGTACGGCTGATCGCGCAGGCGGCGTAGTAGCCGACACCGAACGGCGGCGCGAACAGGCCGATGCCCATGGCCAGTACGACCACCATCGAGTAATGCACGTCATGGATGCCCAGCTGGCGCGCGATCGGAAACAGGAGCGGGCCGAACAGCACGATTGCGGGAATGCCTTCCAGCACGCTGCCAAGCAGCACGAAGGCCACGATCGAGACCGCCATGAAAGCCGGCGCACCCCCCGGTAGCCGAGCCATGGCCGCTGCCAGGTCACCCGAGAAGCCCGACTGCGTGAGCGACCAGGCCATGCCGGTCGCGGTGCCGATGATCAGCAGGATCGCTCCAGACAAGGCGGCCGTATCGACGAGCGCGGGCCACAGTTGCCTGAGGTCGAGCTTGCGGTACACCAGCAGCCCGACGATCAGCGCGTAGACGATGCCGATCGTGGACACTTCCGTCGCCGTCGCCACGCCCTCCACCACCGCGGCGCGCACGACGAACGGCAGCGCGAGCGCGGGCAATGCCACCACGAGACTCTTGCCGATCATGGCCCGCGTGGCACGCGCGCTGCAGGCGCTGCCGCTCTTGCGGGCCTGCCACCACACGACCAGGCCGAGCACGAGTGCCAGCACAATGCCCGGCATCAATCCGGCGGTGAACAGGTCGGCAATGGAGATGCCGGTCACTGAGCCGATGGTGATCAGCACCAGGCTCGGCGGCACCGTCTCCGTCTGCGCGCCGGTCGCCGCAAGCAGCGCGACCATGTCGCCATCATCGGCGCCGCGCTTCTTCATCTCGGGAAACAGCGCCGGCGCCACGGCTGCCATGTCCGCCGCCTTGGAGCCCGAGATGCCGGAGACGAGATACATCGCCCCGATCAGCACATACGACAGGCCGCCACGGATATGGCCGAGCAGGTTGGCCAGGAACTGCACCATGGCGCGCGCCATCGACGTCATCTCGATCAGCACGCCGAGGAACACGAACATCGGCACCGCGAGCAGGATCAGGTGCGACATGCCTTCGTCCATGCGGCCGATCACGACAATGGTCGGCGTGGACGTAGTCAGCGACAGATAGCCGAACGTCGCTAGGCCGAACGAGAATGCGATCGGCACGCCCGTGAACACCAGCAGGGCAACGATGCCGACAAAGAACACCAGCAGGTTGGCATTGCCGAGTTCTTGCAAGGCAGGCTGCAGCAGCACAAGGCCGCCCACGACCCCAGCGCATGCGACCAGTGCCACCAACACCATTCGCAGGCTGGAGGTGGACAGCAGCCGCACCACGCTCATCAGCAGGATCAGCGCGATGCCGAGCGGCAGCGCGGCGGCACGCCAGGCGTTGGAGATGTCCAGTGCCGGCATGGTCACGGCGGCTTCCTCACTCGCGAATTCATAAGCGGGATGCGCGACCAGCACGAGCCACGTCAGCGCCGCCACCGTTGCCACGAGTTCGAACACGCCGCGCCATTTCGGCGCTGCGGCATCAACGAGCGCCGTCATGCGCATATGGCTGCCGCGCCGGAACGCCACCGCGGCGCCGAGCATGATGAGCCAGATGAACAACAGCGACGCCAGCTCGTCGACCCACACCAGCGGCGTGTGCAGGACATAGCGGCTCAGCACGCCGCTGAACAGCACGCCGATCTCGGCCACCACGAGCAGGGCCGCCGGCACTTCGGACACAACGCCGAGCGCCTTGTCAGCCAGCCGCAGCATGCGCGCCGGTGCGCCGCCCGAAAGCGCCCCGGCATGGGACTCTATGCCCGGGGGATTGATATCGACCATATGCGTGGACATGTCCCGCCTCCGTCATTGCTGCGGCAAGCCAAGTACGTTGGCCTGAATTTCGGGGTCGACGAAGCGATCCAGACGTTGCGGGTAGACCGTGACCGTGATCTCGCAGGACCCGGTGCCGACGGTCAGCCCGAGAAGATGGCCGCCCGCGCCCTGGAACGTGCCGTCCGTGACGGTGCCGTGCGCGTGGATCGAAGGCTTGCCCTCTTTCCACGCGATGGAACCGGTCATGTTGGCCATCTCGACATTGCGGTACGTCTTCGGATCGAACTGCTTGCGGCCGAAGTCGTAGAAGCCGAACGTGGCTTCGGACATGAAGCCGATGCCGACGAAGCTGGCGCTCGGAATATGCTCGTCCCGCGCCAGTTGCTCAAGGTTCTGCAGCACGTTGTCGCCATGCCGCAGCACCATCAGGTAGCCCGTCGGCGTCTTCATGTACTTGCCCTTCAACTCCTGCGCCGCGGCACTTTGCGTGCCCATGCAGGAAAGGGTAAGGCCGAGCGTGACGAGCGATGCCATGCGCGCGAGGAAGGTCATGATGTCTCCTGGAATTCTGGTTGAGCGCAGCCGCGGCGGTGGCGTGCAGCCACCGGCCAGCGGTGCCGGATTGGAAATGCCGTGGGTTGTGGTCAGGCCAGCTTGCCCGAGTACTGTTCGAGCAGCGCCCAGGTTTCGGCCGGGAATTTTTTCTGCCAGTCGCGGTAGAAACCGGCCTTGCTCAGGTAATCGCGGAACACCTTTACGTCAGGCTGGTTAAACACCATGCCGCGGCCTTTCAGTTCTTCGCGCAGGCGGGTATTGAGTGCATCGACGGCCTGGCGCTGCTTGACGGCATACGTATCGAACGTAGTGGCCGCCAGTTGCCGCAGGTCTTCGGGCAAGGCGTTCCATGTGCGCAGATTCGCGACGAGCCAGAAGCCATCCCACACGTGCGACGTCAGCGAGCAGTACTTCTGCACTTCGTAGAGCCGCTGCGTACCCAGGATCGTCAGCGGGTTTTCCTGGCCGTCGACGATCTTCGTCTGCAACGCGGTGTAGGTCTCCGCCATGTTGATGCCCGCCGGCGCGGCGCCGAAGGCCTTGAACATCGACGTCAGCGCCGGGCTCAGCGGCACGCGGATCTTGAAGCCGCTCAGGTCCTGCGGCGTGTTGATCTGCCGGTTGCTGCTGGTGACCTGGCGGAAACCGTGGTCCCAGATCTTCGGCAGCGGCATCAGGTTGACCTTCGCGAACGCACCGCGGATATGCGCGCCGAGATCACCGTCCATGGCCTTCCAGACGTGCTCGTAGCTCGGGAACGCAAATCCGATCCCGCTGATGGAGGCGGCCGGCACCAGCGTGCCCCAGATCAGGCCCGCCGTGCTGACAAGGTCGATGGCGCCCGAGCGCACCTGCGACACCATGTCGGTGTCGCTGCCGAGCTGGCTGTTCGGAAAGACGCGGATGTTCAGGCGGCCGTTGGAGGCACGCGCAATCTCGGCCGCGGCAGCGGTCAGGTTGACGGTCGTCGGATGCGTCGCATCGAGCGCGATGCCGAGCTTGTAGTTGTACGTCTGCCCCGCGGCACGTGCCGGTGTGTGGATCATCAGCCCGGACGCAGCCGAAGCCGCCACCAGCGCAATGCCCTGCTTAAGCGCCAGGCGGCGCCCGTTGTTGAACCCGCTCATGGTTTGTCTCCTGCGGTCTGATCTTGTAGTGTTTCCGGCGTTCCGCGCGATTCACACGCGCTGCTTGCGCAGTACGGCGGCGGCCGCCGGGAGGCCGCCCGTGGCACCTGAGGTGCCCTTCTGCTTTATGCCGCTTTGGCCGGACGTCCGCTGAGGTAGCGAGAGAAGCTGCGCGCGCCGTCCCAGTCCTGGATCAGCGTCAGCCGGCGCTTCAGGAACAGCCCATCGGCCACGCGCTCGGCAAAGGCCTCGAACGTTTCGGTCGGGTCGTCGATCTCGAACACGAAATACACCTTCGCCTCTTCGTTGGACAGCCATGGGCCGGCAAGCAGCTTGAGGTCGCCAGGCAGGTTGTGCGGGCGCACGCCTTTGCGCAGGTTGCCCAGAAAATCCACGACCCCCTGCATGGTCTTCGGCGACATGTCGCGCAGCCAGACTTCATTGAAAAACTTCGGCATCTTCGTTCTCCTTGTCTCGATGCGGGTCAGGCGTTAGCGACGCTGTCGGTCACGCGATCGGTATAGGCCTTCATCTGGTCCCAACCGGAAAGGAGCGTCAGCTTGCGCCGCGCAAACAGGCCGCTGACTACGCGCTCAGCGTAGGCATCGAACATGGTCGACGGGTCGTCGATCTCGAAGATGAACATCACCTTCGCCTCCTCGGCCGAGAGCCAGGGGCCGGCAATCATGCGCAGGTCGGGCGGAAGGTTGTCGGGCTTGGTGCCGACGCTCAGGTTGCCGAAGAAGGTCACGGCCTCTTCGATCAGTTCCGGCTTGATGTCGCCAAGCCAGACTTCGTTCAGGAACAAGGGCATTGATGTCTCCAGTCATCGTTCTCGCTGCGGGCAGAAGGGTGCAGCGCGATGACCGAAGCATATGAAAACGCGTTGCCGCGTCCTATGCATAAAGCGAGATATCAGCCTTTCAGCGAAGAGAAAATCTTTGGTGGGAAGAGCGCCCGGCGGTATGCGCCGGGCACCACATGGGGCTACGCGTAGTCTGCGTAGCGGTCGGGGTCATCGGGCATCGTCCACTTGGTGAACTCCACCGGCGGTTGCGGTGCTTCGGGCGCAGGTTGCGCGGCCGCCTGTGCGACCTGGGCAGCGAGCGTGGCCCCGGGAACGTCGACGACTTCCTCGCCATCTTCCGACCAGCACCTGAGTCTGACCGACATGGTCCCTCCTGCAGGTTCCAGACTGCTTCGCGGTGCGGAGCAGGGTCTGGTTGTACGCCAAGTCTCCACCATAG
The DNA here is from genome assembly GCF_019602855.1 of Cupriavidus pinatubonensis. Classification (GTDB taxonomy): domain Bacteria; phylum Pseudomonadota; class Gammaproteobacteria; order Burkholderiales; family Burkholderiaceae; genus Cupriavidus; species Cupriavidus pinatubonensis. The sequence continues at coordinate 1,682,353 of NZ_CP080766.1, read as the reverse complement.
GCCAGTTTCTTGACGAATTGCTGACGCGAGGGGCGGCCGCGATACATCCATTGCGCAATCAATGAAAGATTTCCGTGTCGAGGTTTGTAGACATTGCTACAGCATTGAAGACAACCCTATGGCAGTCCTATCATCGAGCCATGAACAGCCAAGACTCGTGGACGCTGCTGATCGTCAGCCTGCCTACTTCCAGCGCCACCGCCCGCATGCGGATCTGGCGCGCCGTCCGTGCGCTCGGTTGCGCCGCCTTGCGCGACGGCGCCTACCTGTTGCCGGCCCGGCATGCGCTGCTCCATCACTAGGGAAGCGCCGATGCGGGCCTCGCTCGCCAGTATGGTGCTGCCGCCGGGTATCGATCCGGTGGCCCTGACGCTGCTGCTGGGCCGCGCGCTGCGCGGCATCTGCGATGGCTTTGTCGCCGTGCTGCTGCCCGCGTACCTGCTGGCGCTCGGCTTCGATCCGCTCGCGGTCGGGCTGATCGGCAGCGCCACGCTGGCGGGGTCTGCGCTGGCGACCATCCTGGTCGGCGTGCTCGGGCACCGCTATCCGTTGCGGCGCATGCTGACGCTGGCTGCCGCGCTGATGGTGGCGACCGGCATCGGCTTTGCGGGACTAACCTCGCTGTGGCCGCTGGTGATCGTTGCCTTTGTCGGCACGATCAATCCCGGCTCGGGTGATGTCAGCCTGTTCCTGCCGCTGGAGCATGCGCGCCTGGCGGATGCGGCCACGCCGCAGGCGCGCACCGCGCTGTTTGCGCGCTACAGCCTGAGCGGTTCGCTGGCATCGGCCTTCGGCGCGCTCGCGGCAGCGCTGCCGGGCTGGGCCGCGGGGCACGGCATGCTGGCGCCGCTGCCCGCCATGCGCGCGATGTTCGTGCTGTACGCGCTCGTGGGAGGCGCGTTGTGGTACCTCTATGCCCGCTTGCCGGCACACGATCCGCATGCGGACACGCCGCGCGTGCCACTCGGTGCATCGCGCGGCATCGTCATGCGCCTGGCGCTGCTGTTCAGCGTGGACGCCTTCGCGGGCGGGCTGGTGGTCAACGCGCTGCTGTCGCTCTGGCTGATGCAGCGCTTTGGGCTGTCGCCGGGCGACGCGGGCCGGTTCTTCTTCTGGGCCGGGCTGTTGTCGGCGGCATCGCAGCTGGTGGCCGTGCCGCTGGCGCGCCGCGTCGGCCTCCTGAACACCATGGTGTTCACGCATATCCCGTCCAGCCTGTGCCTGATTGCCGCGGCCATGGCGCCCTCGCTCGTGCCGGCGCTGGTCCTGCTGCTGGCCCGCAGCGCACTGTCCCAGATGGATGTACCGACTCGCACCGCGTACGTGATGGCCGTGGTGACACCGCCAGAACGCCCCGCGGCTGCCAGCCTGACAGCAGTACCCAGAAGTCTGGCCGCCGCGCTTGGCCCGACGCTGGCCGGCGCCATGCTGGCCACAGGCTGGGCCGCCGCGCCGCTGGTGGCTTGCGGGCTGCTCAAGATCGGCTATGACCTTGCCCTGCTGCGGGCATTCCGGCGCGTCGAGCCCGAGCGGTAACGCGCGCGCGAAACCGGGAGCAGCGCTACAGCCCCGCCGCCCACCCGGCCACCGCAGCCACCGCCACGACAAGCCACGGCGGCAGCCGCCACCACATCAGCGCGACCAGCGCCACCACAGCCAGCCCGAAATCGCGTGGCGCATGCACCGCGCTGGTCCACACGGGCTGGTACAGCGCGGCCAGCAGCAGGCCGACCACGCCGGCATTCACGCCCGCCAGCGCGGCCTGCGCGCGCCGGCTGCGGCGCAGGCTTTCCCAGAACGGCAGCACGCCGATCACCAGCAGCATGCCAGGCAGGAAGATCGCCACCAGGCAGAGCAAGCCGCCGGCCCAGCCGGTGGGTTCGATCTGCATCGCAGCACCGAGAAACGCGGCGAACGTGAAGAGCGGCCCCGGCATGGCCTGCACCACGCCATAGCCGGCAAGGAACGCGTCGCGGCTCACCCAGCCGGTCGGGATCACCGCCGCGTCCAGCAGCGGCAGCACGACGTGGCCGCCGCCGAATACCAGGGCGCCGGCGCGAAAGAAGGCATCGAACATCGGCACCGCGCCTGCGCCCGCATGACGCGCAAGCAACGGCAGGCCGGCCATCAGCACAGCGAAAAGCACCAACGCCGCGACCCCGGCGCGATGGGTCACGGGCATCGGCAAGGGGTCATGCACAGGCGCTGTTTCCGTTCGGATCAGCAGGAGACCAGCGATCGCCGTGGCGGCGATGACTGCGACCTGGATCCACGGCCCGGGCACCGCGACGGCCAGACACACAGCAATCGCCATGATGGTCACGCGCAGCGTGTCCGGGCATAGGTTTCGCGCCATGCCCCAGAACGCCTGCGCCACCACGGCCAGGGCCACGAGCTTGAGCCCGTGCAACAGGCCAGGCGGAACGTTGGCTCCCCATGCCGCCAACCCCTGCGCCAAGAGGATCATGGCCAGTGCCGACGGCAAGGTGAAGCCTGTCCATGCCGCCAGCGCGCCTGCATAGCCGGCGCGCGACATGCCAAGGGCTAGGCCGACCTGGCTGCTCGCCGGGCCCGGCAGAAACTGGCACAGGCCGACGAGATCCGCATAGGCGCGTTCGCTGAGCCAGCGCCTGCGTGTGACGAACTCGTCGCGAAAGTACCCGAGGTGCGCCACGGGACCGCCAAACGACGTGAGGCCCAGCCGCAGGAACACGAGGAACACCGACAGGACACCGCGGTCATGCGTGCTACTGCCGTCGGCTGCATCGGGTTGCGTCATAGGGTTGCGTGGCGTCGCTGCCATGCGTGCTCCTCGTGGGGGGTTGGCGTGGGATGGGATACAGGGCGCTCTGCGGCCCTGTCGGACTGCCGCCGATTTTAGGGCAGACCGAGGTTTTCTCCGTGACGCTGTCTCCACTTCTTTCCAAAAAGCCGACAAACCTTGCTGCCTTCAAGGAGGTATTACCCCAATCAAGTTAGTCAAAGCGGTCGCCGTTATGGCGGGGACGGACGCCAAAAGTCCGATTACACCGAGCATATGGGGAGAAACAGAGGCAATGCTGCAAAACCTGAGTCTGAGGAAAAAGCTCTTGCTGCCACTGGTGCTGAGCTGGGTATGCCTGCTTGGCATCACGCTGTGGAATGCATGGCAGATGCGCGCGCTGCGCATGGAGGAGCGCCGGCTTGACCTGGCGCACGTCACGGATACCGCGGTGTCGGTGGTGGCCGGGTATGAGGCGCTGGCCAAGGCGGGCAAGATGCCGCCGGAAGAAGCCAAAGAACAGGCGCTGGAGCGCGTGCGCGCGATGCGCTTTGGCGACGACGGCTACTTCACGCTGATGCGCTCCGACACCGAAGTGCTCATGCATCCGTTCAAGACCGACATGATCGGCAAGAAGATGGAGGACATGAAGGATCCCAACGGCACGTACCTGTTCCGCGATATCGCCGCCATCGGCAAGGGCGCCGGCAAGGGCTTCGTCAACTACCTGTGGCCCAGGCCAGGCGCCGAGGCGCCGCAGCCCAAGCTCAGCTATGTGGCCAACTTCCGCCCCTGGGACTGGAACTTTATCGCCGGCCTGTACCTGGACGACATCGAGGCCACGTTCCGCACGTCGCTGCTCAACGCGCTCGGGCTGCTGCTCGGCGTGGGCGCGCTGATGACGGTGGTCATGCTGCGCGTGGCCGGCAGCCTGCAGAAGCAGCTCGGCGGCGAGCCTGCGCTCACGTCGCAGATCGCCACGCGCATCGCCGAAGGCAACCTGAGCACCATGGTCGAGGTGCAGCCCGGCGACGAGCACAGCGTGCTTTACGCCATGCAGCAGATGCAGTCGCGCCTGACCGGCGCAATAGGCAGCATCCGGGGTTCGGCCGATTCAATCGCGGGCGCGGCCAAGCAGATTTCCGCCGGCAACTCCGACCTGTCGCGCCGCAGCGAAGAGCAGGCGGCCTCGCTGGAGCAAACCGCAGCCAGCATGGAGCAGCTCACCAGCACGGTGCGCCAGAGCGCCGACAATGCGCGCCAGGCCAGCCGCCTGGCCGAGGGCGCATCCGAGATCGCGGTGCGCGGCGGCAGCATCGTGAGCCAGGTGGTCACGACCATGGGCGACATCAAGGAAGCGTCGGGCAAGGTGGTCGACATCATCGCCGTGATCGAAGGCATTGCGTTCCAGACCAATATCCTGGCGCTGAACGCCGCGGTGGAAGCCGCGCGCGCCGGCGAGCAGGGCCGCGGCTTTGCCGTGGTAGCCGGCGAGGTGCGCACGCTGGCCCAGCGCAGCGCCACTGCTGCCAAGGAGATCAAGGCATTGATCGGCAATTCGGCGCAGCGCGTGGAAGACGGCGCGGTGCTGGTCGAAGGTGCGGGCAAGGCCATGGACGAGATCGTCGAGGCGGTCAAGCGCGTCACGGACCTGATGGGCGAGATGCGGGCAGCCACCGAAGAGCAGACCGGCGGCATCGAGCAGGTCAACCAGGCGGTGTCGCAGATGGACCAGATGGCGCAGCAGAACGCGGCGCTGGTGGAAGAAGCTGCCGCCGCTGCCGCGTCGCTGGAAGACCAGGCAGCCGCACTGCACCACGCGGTCGGCCAGTTCCGGCTCGCCGGCGGCTGATCGGCTAAGCGGCTAAGCGGCTGGGCGGCTGGGCGGCTGGGCATGGCGAGCCATGCCACCTGCCGTGGCCGCGTATATTATGGATCGCAGCGGGCGGCGCCAGCGAACGTGCGGGACGGGCGCCCGCCGCGATCCCTTCCACAGCAGGAGCAGATCATGATGGCATTCCTTGGCACCGTCTTCGTCGGCCTCATCGTGGGACTGATCGCCCGGGCCATCAAGCCCGGCGACGACAAGATGGGCTGGATCATGACGATCCTGCTCGGCATTCTGGGCTCGGTGGCGGCCGGTTTCGTCGGCCGTTCGATGGGCTGGTACCAGCCAGGCCAGCCGGCCGGCTGGATTGCCTCGGTGCTCGGCGCGATCGTGCTGCTGGTGCTCTACGGCATGGTACGCCGCAGGGGCTGATCCACTTTCAACACGTCCGCCGAAGCCGTCGCGCCTTCCGGCGCAGGCGCCTGCGCCTCGTTGCGCGGCAGGCGGATTTCCTGTGGCCAGTCGCGGCAGCGCAGCAGCGCCTGTTCGCTGCCCGGCGTCGCCATTGCTGCCACCTGCGGCGCCAGGTAGCGCAGCACCCGTACCGCCAGCGCGCTGGTAAAGCTGTAGCGCGCGGCATAGGGCTCGCTGACGTTGATGGTCACAGTGCCGAAAAAGCGCTCGCCGAGCACGAACACGAACGTGGCGGAACGATTGACCGAACGCGACGAAATCAGTCGCCCGCCCGGGCCATAGGTCTGGAAGCGCTGGTCGCCGGTTCCGGTCTTGCCGGCAATCGGGACAGGCGCGCCGCCCTTGCCAGGTACCACGAATGCTCCGGCGATCGACTTGGCCGTGCCGCGTTCCACCACATCCAGCATCGAGCGCCGCACCAGGTCCGTGATCTCCGTCGGTAGCAGCCGCTTGCCCGGGTCCGGCTGGAGCACGAAGCGCGTCGCATAAGGGGTGTTCGCCGCAAAATCCAGGCTACGCAGCGTCGCGGTCTGTGTGGCCATGCCGCCGCTCTGGATGATGCCGGCCAGTTCGGCGAGTGCCGCGGGACGATCGCCTGACGCGCCGATCGCGGTCGCGTACGACGGCGTCAGCGAATCGAACGGATAGCCCAACCGCTGCCAGCGCTTGGCGATGCGCTGGAATGCCTCCTGCTCCAGCAGCGTGCGGATGCGGTTGTCCTGCCCGTACTTGCTGTGCGAACGGAACAGCCAGCGGTACACATACTGCCGCTCGGCCTTGCTGTCGTTCAGGATCTGCGTCAGCGTGGCGTCCGGATTCTTGCCGAGGTACTCCACCATCCACAACTCCAGCGGATGGACGCGCGAGAGGTAGCCGCGGTCATTGAGATTGAACTTGTCGTGGCCGTACTTGCGATAGAGCGCCGGCAGGTCCTCGCCGGCAAGCTGCTTTTCCGACATGCGCGAACGCATGATGCGCACGAAGCTCTCTTCATCGAGATCGGGCCGCGCGCTCAGTAGCGCCACCGACATGCGCACCGCCGTATAGTGCGGCGTGCTCACGCGCACGCGTCCGAGCAGCGTCGCCACGCGCTGGTCCGAATCCTTGCCGCGGTAGCGCTGGTAGAAATTGGTCATGTACGCTGCACCTTCCTGGTCGGCGAAGCGCTCGAGGTACACGCGGCGCTCGGGCGCGTTGCGGTCCTCGAAGATATTGCTCATGTCCACCTTGCCGTGGAACAGCTCATAGCGCACGATGTCGCGCATCATGCGGATGAACACCAGGTTGACCGAGTGCTGGAAACCCACGCGCACGGTCATGATGCGTTCGCCTTCCCAGCGCTCGAAGTTGGTGAAGCTCTGCAGGCCGCCGCCCGTGTAGAAGCCTTCGCCCGGGCTGCCCGAGTACTTGCGTTCCATCGCGGCGTCGAGCATGGCTGCCAGCGTGCGATCCTGCGGCGTGCGTGCCTTGGAAAGGTAGTCGATCGCCCAGCGGCTCAGGGCGTCGGGCTTCGCGACCTTCACGCCGGCCAGTTCTTCCTTGCTCATGCTCGCGTAGCGCGCGTGCAGTTCGCTGAAGATTTCCAGGTACGTTACCAGCGTGCGCAGCTTGGCCGTCGAGCCCAAATTCAGGCGCGCGCCGCTGTTGATGTCGAACGGCTGGTCGATGTTGTCGGCCTGCACGCGAACCACGCTGGCATTGCCGACGCGCTCGAACAGCGTGAAGCTAGCGACCAGCTTTGACGGGTCGTCCTGCTCGCGCAGCAGGTTGTGGCCATACAGCCCCATGGTGTGCGCGACGGCCTTGTCCCGCATGCTCAAGAGGGTATCGGTGACGATGCGTTGCGCTTCGCGATTGATGGTGCTGTCCGCGGTCAGGTCCAGGCGGTCCATGTCGTAGCGGCTGTCCACGCCGGTCAGGCGCCCGATGTCCGCACGCACGCGGTTGATGGCCTTGCGCGTGACGAACGGTCCCTGATCGGGCCGCACAGGCGGCGCGGCCTTGTCAAGCTGCTGCCGCAGCGCGGCATCGCGCAGCTCCGGCGTAATGATGTTGTTGGCCCCCAGCAAGCGCAGGTAGCTGCCCGTCAGCGCGTCGAGATTGGTGTCGTCGCGGCGCAAGTGGTAGGACGGCCGGCGCTGCGAGATGATCAGCGACAGCGCGCGCTTGAACGCCTGTGCCTGGCGGTCGGTCGGCGCGCGCGAATCCATCTGCTTCAACAGGCGGTTGACCTCGCCGAAGTCTTCGCCATACCAGACCCACAGCGCGTCGCCGATGCCGTTGACTTCACCAAAGCCCACGCGTGCGGACAGCGGTACGGTGTTGAGGTAATCGACCACGATCCGTTCGCGTGCGCGCTGGGTATCGGGGCCGTCCATATAGGCCCGCAGCGAAGCCGACGCCATCTGCCGGAATTTCTCGGGAATCGATTGCGTGCGGCCTTCGGGCGAGTGCCGGTATTTTTCGATCTGCGTCGCAAGCGTGCTGCCGCCAGGCGATTCATGCGAGCTGTCGGCGAAGCGGATGGCGCGGTCGATTACCGCGCGCGACAGCCGCTTCCAGTCCAGTGCCGGGTTCATGCTCGGGTATTCGGGATTGAGCAGCCCCTGGTTCTCGACATACAGCAGCGCGCTCACGAGCACCGGCGGCACGGCGTCGAAATTGTCGTACTGGCGCTGCGGATAACGCTCGAACACGAGCGTCATGCTGTTGCAGTCGCGCAGCACCAGGCCAGCCTGGTTCTTTTCGCGATACGGCGGGAAGATACCCTGATCCATCAAGCGGATCATCTCGGGCGACATGCGCGCCTGCTCGGCCGGCACGAAACCGCGCTCGCCGAGCCGCTGCGCAATCTGCGGCAGGCGGCCGTAGCCCATCCTGGCGTCGTAGGGGCCCGAATGCGGGAACCTGATGCGATCGCTGGCGCCAGGCTGCACCTCGAAGGTCAATTCGCTGGCAAAGCGGCCAAGGTAGCGCGCCTGCCAGTGCGAATTGCGCACTTCATTCGATACGAGGCTATAAACGACATATCCGCCCCCACAGAGGGCGACTGCCAAGCCAGCGAAGATCCAGCCACGTCGTGCCACGTTTTGGCCATCCCGTTCTACCGGCACCCTCGGCGCGGTCTTCACGCCGGTCCCAAGTGCATGGGTGGTGCGCAACCATTGCGCACACCGCTTTAACTGAATATTAGTAGGAACGCGCGCGACGCGCAGGGACAGCTTGAGGGCTTACGCGGTTGTTGCCACAAAACATCGGCGGCAAGAGCCACGCATTGTCCACTTGCCGGCGCCTCAGGCCGCCGGCGGTGCCGCCACGCGTACCGGACGGCCGCCAAACGGGTAGTTCGGATCGTTATAGCCATGCGTCGACGCATGGCCCGGCGTGACGAGCGCATCGACCATGGCTTCCTCTTCCGGCGAAATGACAACGTTCATCGCGCCGAAGTAGTCTTCAAACTGCGACAGCGTACGCGGGCCTGCAATCACCGACGTGATGATCGGATTGGCCAGCACCCAGGCGGTCGCGAACTGGCCCGGCGTGAGCCCGCGCGCCTCGGCATGCACCTTGAGCTGTTGCGCGATGATGAGCGATTCCTCGCGGAACTCGGTCTGCATCATGCGGCGGTCGGCGCGGCCGGCGCGCGTGCCGCTGGCCGGCGCCTGGCCCGGCTGATACTTGCCCGTCAGTACGCCGCGCGCGATCGGGCTGTACGGCACGACGCCCAGGCCATAGTGTTCGCAGGCAGGCAGGATCTCGACTTCCGGCATGCGGTTGAGCAGGTTGTAGTACGGCTGGCAGGCCACGGGGCGCGGCACGCCGAGCTGGTCGCACAGCCGCGCAATCTCGGCAATGCGCCAGCCGCGGAAGTTCGAGACTGCCCAGTAGCGGATCTTGCCCGCGCGCACGAGATCGCCCATCGCGCGTACGGCTTCCTCGAGATTCTCGCCCGCGTAGTCGCGGTGCAGATACAGGATGTCGATGTAGTCGGTGGCCAGGCGGCGCAGGCTCTCCTCGGTTTCGTGCAGGATCCAGACGCGCGAATAGTGCGAATGGTTTGGTCCCGCCTGCATGGGGTTGCCGAGCTTGGTCGCGAGCACCCAGTCGTGCCGATCGCCCGTTAGCAGGCGACCGACCATCTGTTCGGACGCGCCCTTGCTGTAGACGTCTGCGGTATCGATGAAGTTCACGCCGTGCTCGCGCGCGCTGGCGACGATGCGTGCCGCTTCGGCTTCGTCGGTCTGGTCGGCGAACATCATGGTCCCGAGGCACAGCGCGGAGACCTTCAGGTTGCTGGTACCAAGGCGTCGATATGGCACGGCGTGCGTGGCGATGTCAGGCATGGCGGTTTTCCTGTTTTGCAAGAATCAATGTCCGTAATGTTCATATTGCCGGCAGCGCGGCCGATCTGCATTTTGCCGCGAATGCGCGAATCGCGCAGAGACCATGCGCCACAACAGTGCCGTCGATGTGCAATGTCCATCGTGCGAGCGAAGCCGATGGGCATCGTGTATCGCGTCGCGGATCGAGCCCGTCATAAAGTGGTGTGACATACAGCCCTTACACATTCTTACAGCATATATGCGTCGACTTGCATAGCCTTGAATCGCTCCGGGCAGCATCGTCGCAACGCAACATGCCCGGGGATCAATGGCGTTCGCGCCTCGCTCTTCCGCTCGCTGACTCGCTGCGTTCGCAATGGTGATGAAGCGGGCAAACACCAGACCGGCTTTCCCGGTCGAACAGTAGTCCCGTCCCGTGCCCATGCAGGCCGCGGAACGCGGTGCATAAGAAATAGTTGTTGGGGGATGACGACCACGCTTGCGCGCAAGGCCGCTGGGCCGCGTGCGGGTAACGATCGCCCATTCTGCCTCGGTTCCTATCGCGGCGGCGGGGAAAGCTTTTTACACGCGTGAGGATGCCATGAACAAGAAGCCAGACCCTCGGCCCACGTTGCCGGCACGGATACAGCCGCTCCCGGCGAAACCCGCGGAGCCGCTGGTACGCGGGCGAAGCCGCGAAATCAGCCTGAGGCCGCTGTGGCAGATCGCTCCGCGCCTTGCCAGCTACGGCATGGTCGCCTTCATCATCTGGGTCATCCTGTCCGTGATGTTTCCCCCGGTATTCAACCGCTCGTCCGAGCGCGCCGTGGTCAACAGCCCGGTGAACCTGGTGACCACGCCGGTCGAAGGCGTCGTCACGCGCCAGGCCGTGGCGGTGGGTGGCACATTCGGGGCCGGGCAGCCGCTGATGACGCTGCAGAACTCGAACCTTGACCGTGCGCTGCTGGTGGACCTGACCGGCAAACGGCTCGACAACCAGACGCGCCTCGAGGCCGCGCGGGCCAAGCTCGCGTCGGACCAGTCACGGCTCGCGTCGACGACCCAGGAAATCCAGCGCTACCAGACGGCCGCGCAGCGTGAACACGCATCGCGCATCAAGGGCATCGAGGCGAAGCTTTCGGTCGCGCGCCAGCAGATTGACCAGCAGGAAGACGTGGTCAACCGCAACCAGGCCATGCAGTGGGCCGGCGCGGTCAGCGAAGCGTACACCGATGCCTCGCGCAACCAGCTCACCGTGCTGGCCGGCCAGCGCGACGCGATTCAGGCAGAGCTGGAGAGCGCGCGCGGCAGCAGCGAGGCGGCGCGCGGCAAGGTCTACATGAGCAGCGCCGACGGTGCCGTCGGTGCGCTGGTGCAGCGCCAGGACGAACTGCGCGCGAGTATCGCCCAGACGCAGTCAGAGATCGCGCAGCTGCAGGAATACGGCGAGTCCGTCGACAAGATGGTCGCCACCGAGCAAGAACGGCTGGACCGTGTTTCCAACCTGGAAATCAAGGCCTATGCAGGCGGCGTAGTGGAAGACGTGCTGGCCCCGCCCGGAACGCGCGTCGCGGCCGGTGCCACGCTGATGCGCACGACTAACTGCAGCCAGCCCCGCGTGGTCGCGGTATTCCCGCGCAGCCTGAGCAAGGACCTGCTGCCCGGCACACGCGTCACGGTCCACGTGGATGGCGTAGGCAAGCCCGTTTCCGGGGCGGTGGCCGAAGTCCTGCCACGTGCACCAGACGGCGATCAGGCGCGCTACTTCGTACCCTTCCCGCCGATCGAGAAGAACGAGGTCTACCTGATCGCGCGGCTCGACAAGCCGCTGCCCGACCTGCCAGCAACCGGCACGCAGGAGACCGACCGCTGCGCGCTTGGCCACTGGGCCAAGGTCAGCCTGAACAGCTCCTGGCTGCACAGCCTGATGTGAGCCGGTTATCGAAGTCAAAGCGAACGCCCGCAGGAAGGAGGACACCGTGCAGCGTTATACGATCCAGGCCTTTCCCGCGCGCAGAGCCGGGCTGCTCGCGGCGATGCTGCTGGCGTGCTCCGTGTTGAGCGCGACGGCCATGGCAGCACCCGCGGCCACGCCGGCTGTGCAGGCGCGCGAGCAGTTGCTGCGCGACGGCTGCAAGACACTGGCGGCACGCGTAGCCGCCGTGCCCGGCAAGGGACCCGTGATGCTCGGCAGCTACGAGCCCGCCCCGGGCGGCGAGCCGCTGCCGCCTCCGCTGCAGCAGTCCGCGTTTGTCTATGACAACGCGCTGGCCGGCGTGGCGCTGATCGCTTGCGGCCAGCCGGACGCCGCGCGCCGCATCGCCGATGGCGTGGTGGCTGGCGCCACGCGCGACCGCCACTACCACGACGGCCGCGTGCGCAATGCCTATCGTGCCGGCGCGGTGCCGGACGGACCAGTACCGATGCCCGGCTGGTGGGACGCGCCGAGCAAGCGCTGGTTCGAAGACGCCTACCAGGTCGGCACCGCGACCGGCAACGTGGCCTGGGCGGCGCTGCTGCTGCTGGCCACCTACGAAGCCACGCATGAGCGCCGCTATCTCGACACCGCCGCGACGCTGATGACATGGATCGACAAACAGACCTTCGGCAGCGAAAGCCCGGCCGGCTACATCGGGGGCTACTTCGGCCATGAGCCGACGCCGCGCCGCCAGGGCTGGAAGTCGACCGAGCACAACGTCGATGCGTACGCCGCGTTCCGCTGGCTCGCGCTGCGCACTGGCGACGCGCGCTGGAATGCCGCAGCGCAGCGCGCGCGCGAGTTCGTCGACGCGATGTGGCAGCCCGGCGATGGCCGCTTCGCAATCGGCACGCGCGACGACGGCCGCACGCTCAACGGAGAACCATCGGCGCTGGATGCATCCCTGTGGCCGCTGATCGCAGTGCCCGAGTCAGCCGCATCGTGGCGGCGTGCACTTGACTGGACGCGCACGCACCACGCAGCAGGCGGTGGTTATGGCTTCAACGCGCGGCCCGACGGCATGTGGACCGAGGGCACGGGCCAGGCTGCGCTGGTGCTGCGCGCCAGCGGCCGCGACGACGAAGCGCGCGCACTGTGGCCGCTGCTGCGGGCGCAACGCGCACCGTCGGGCATGTTGTTTGCGACGCCCGAACCGCGCATCCGCACCGGCCTGTCCATCGGGCCGGATTCGACCACGGAAGACTTCTACTACTACCACCTGCCACACCTGGGCGCGACCGCCTGGGCCGTGCTGGCCGCTTCGGGCTGGAATCCGTTCCAGCCCGGCGGCAACTGCCCGGCCTGCAAGACCGTCGCCGCGCAGGCGCAGGCCCCGCCCGACGACACACGCACGGAGTGACGATGTTCGCCTACTTTCTTGAAAACCGCATGCTGGTGCAGATCAATGCCGGCGCCTTCCTGATCGCGGTGCTGTGCCTGCGCGGTGACCGCCACCGTGCCGCGGACCGATGGCTGTTCGGCACCGCCGCAGGGGTTCTGCTGGTGGTGTATTACGTGTGGCGCGCGTCGCAGACGCTGCCGGACTGGCGCATGGATTTCCCAAGCCTGTGGTCGTACACGTTTTTCGGCTTCGAAACCCTGACCATCGCCTATACGCTGATCTCCATCATCACGCTGACGCGTACTTCAAACCACAGCGCCGCCGCCGATGCCAGCGAGGCCAGCCTGCGGCGCAGCCGCCCGGCGCCCGCCGTGGACATCTTCATCGCGACCTACAACGAAGGCCTGGACGTGCTCGAAAAGACGATCGTCTCGGCACTGGCGATCGACTATCCGAACTTCCGCGTGTGGGTGCTGGACGATACGCGCCGCGACTGGCTCAAGGCCTACTGCGCACGTGTTGGCGCGTGCTACGTGACGCGGCCCGACAACGCGCATGCCAAGGCCGGCAACCTCAACAACGGCCTGATGCACAGTGCGGCACAGCGCGGCGGCGGCGCGCCATTCATCATGGTGCTGGACGCGGATTTCGCCCCCAATCGCAACATCCTGCTGCGCATCGTCGGGTTGTTCGACGACCCCGCCGTGGGCGTGGTGCAGACGCCGCAGTTCTATTACAACGCCGACCCCATCCAGTACAACCTGCGCTCGACGGAATGCTGGGTCGACGAGCAGCGCGCGTTCTTCGACATCATGCAGCCGGCCAAGGATGCGTGGGGCACGGCGTTCTGCATCGGCACTTCGTTCGTGGTGCGGCGCGAGGCGCTCGCGCGCATCGGCGGCTTTCCGACCGGCACCGTGACGGAAGATATCCACCTGACCTACCGGCTCATGCCGCATGGCTACACCACGCGCTGGCTGAACGAACGCCTGAGCGTGGGCCTTTCCGCTGAAGGCCTGCCCGAATACATCAGCCAGCGCAGCCGCTGGGGGCTGGGCACGATCCAGGTCGCGCTGACGGCCGACGGTCCGCTGCGCGGGCGCGGCTACACGGGCCTGCAGCGCTTGCACTACATACACGGACTGCTGCACTGGATCAGCCGGCCATTCACGCTGATGCTGCTGGCAGGGCCTCTGCTGTACTGGTACTTCGACGTGCCAACGCTGTATGGCGATCCGCTGCAGTTCCTTGCCTATGGCGTGCCTGCGCTGCTGCTGTACTGGGCGTACAGCATCTGGGTGACCGGGTCGCGCGCGATGCCGATCTTCACCGAGGTCACGCAGATCGTCGCGGCGGTGGCTGTCACCGCAACGCTGGCCAGCGCGGTGATCAAGCCGTTCGGGCGGCCGTTCAAGGTCACAAACAAGGGACTCGACCGATCGAAGCTGGTCGTGCACGGCAAATTCGCCGCGCTGTACGGCGCGCTGTTCGTGCTGACCGGCATGGGACTCGCGCGCGCCGTCGCCGCAGATGCCGACGCGCCGGGCGTGTCGTTCAACATCGCGTGGACCGTGGTGTCGATGGTGCTTTACCTGGCATCGCTGCTGGTGTGCTTCGAACTGCCGCGGCCGCGCAAGGAGGAGCGCTTCCCATATCGCGCGCGCGCACTGCTGCGCCTGCATGGTGCCGACGGCACGCCGCGCGAGTTCGCGGGCGTCACCCAGGATCTCTCCTGCAATGGCGCGGGGCTGCGCTGCGCGCGCGCGGCCGATGTCCGGCCCGGTGCCGAAGGCGCGTTCTGGCTGGCGCCGCTGGGTTGGGTGCCATGCCAGGTCGCCCGCACGCGCGACGGGCTTGTCGGCGTGTCGTTGCGGCCGGATATGGCGGCACGGCACCGGCTGATCCGGCTGCTGTTCAGCGAGCCCGCCCACAACATTGCCAATCAGGGCAGGCCGCGCGTCGCCATCGCACAGTTGCTGCGCCGCGCGTTTGCCGGCTGAAGCGGATAACACGGATGAGCCACATGAAAGCACAGCAAACGCGAACCCTCCCTCCGCTCCTGCGTATCGCGACAGTTGCAATTCCGCTGGCGCTGACAGCCTGCACGCTGGAGCCCACGTACGAGCGTCCCGACCAGCCGGTGCCCAACGCCTGGCCAACCGGAGCGGCCTATGTGCAGGGCACAGGCGTGCAGGCGCAAGCGCAGACGCCGGCTGCGAGCCTCGGATGGGAGGACTTCTTCACCGATCCGGGGCTGCGCCGGCTGATCGAACTGGCGCTGGCCAATAACCGCGACCTGCGCATGGCGACGCTGGCCATCGACCAGGCGCGCGCGCAGTACCGCATCCAGCGGGCCGCGCAGTTCCCGTCCCTCGATGCCAACGCGAGCATGGTTGCGACGCGCATACCCGGCGCGCTGATCGGCCAGGGGGCGCAGTCATCGGTCATCCATGCCTATGCGGCTGGCGTCGGCTTCAATGCCTTTGAGCTCGATGTGTTTGGCCGTGTGCGAAGCCTCAAGCATGAGGCGCTGGAACAGTACCTGGCTGTGCAGGAGGTGCAACGCAGCGCGCAGATCAGCCTGGTGGCGGAGGTTGCAAGCGCCTACCTGACGCTGCAGGCGGACCGGGCGCTGCTGAAGATCTCGCAGGACACGCTGAAGGTCCAGCAAGACACCGTGCAGATGGTCGAGCGCAGCAAGCGCGCAGGCGGCATGGCGCAGATCGACATGCATCGCGCGCAGACGCAACTCGAAACCGCACGCGTCGGCGTCGAACAGTACACACGTCAGGTCGCGCAGGACGAAAATGCGCTGACGCTGCTTGTAGGTACGCAGTTGCCGGCGGACCTGCCGGCGCCGCAACCGTTCGAGAACACGTCGTTCGTCGCAGAACTGCCGCCTGGCCTGCCCTCGGCGCTGCTTGAGCAACGGCCTGACATCATGGCCGCAGAGCATCGGCTGAAGGCGGCAAACGCCGACATCGGCGCGGCGCGCGCAGCCTTCTTCCCAAGCATCTCGCTAACCGCGGCGATCGGCGTCGCGAGCACCGCGCTGGCCGGGCTGTTTTCAAGCGGCATGGCGTGGGCGTTCGCGCCCCAGATCACCATGCCGATCTTCCATGGCGGGGCTAACCAGGCCAGGCTGGATGCGTCGAAGGTACAGAAGGACATCAACGTCGCCGCCTACGAAAAGACTATCCAGCAGGCGTTCCGCGAAGTGGCGGACGGCCTCGCAGCGCGGGGCACCTATGACCGCCAGGCGGCAGCGCAGGAAACCCTCTCGCGCGAGATAGAGGAAACGCGGCGCCTCTCCGAGATGCGGTTTCGCAACGGCGTGGACAACTACTTCCCGGTCTTCGACGCGCAGCGCCAGCTTTATTCGGCGCAGCAGACGCTCGTCACCATCCGGCTCGCACGGCTGACGAGCCGCGTCGATCTTTACAAGGCGCTCGGCGGTGGCTGGTCCCAGCATACAGCCATGGCAGAGGCCCCGGCCGCGCAATCTGCAGCGCCCGGCGCCCAGGCCGCCAGCGCCTCGCTCCGGACCGGAACGGCTTCCCGCTAAGAAGCCCACCCGGCGAATGCAAAACGGGCACCGGCGATGCTTCGCCGGTGCCCGCCATGACAACGTCCGCTGTATCGCCAGCTCAAGCCATCTCAATAGCGCGGCGACGTGGACGACGTGCCGCCTGACGTGGCGCCACTGGCTGTCCCTCCGCTTGACGTCGCGCCCGGCGCCGTACCATAGCCACTTCGCGGACGGCTGCCGGTGTTGTCGTTGACGGAGCCCGAGCCAGTCAGCGTGCCGCCGCCGGCGCCAGAACCGGACGCTGTGCCGGTCGCACTGCAGCCCGCCAGCGAGCCAAACGTGGCCGCCGCCATCATGCAAATCAGTATTTTCTTGCTCATGCTTTCCTCCATCGAAGCCTTGGTGACCGGCCGGCAGGCCAGCCTTGAGCCGGACCCGCTCTGCATGCCGATCCTGTGTTGGCAAAGGCAACTGCCATACCAACGCCGGTTCCGGCTCCAAACCCCGCATATGTGCTTTGCTTTGCCTATCTGGTTGTGAGTCTGGCTTTCTGGGGCAACGTAAGAACTTCCCGCCAATGTAGAAAATTCCCCTGAATCGATGGCGCGTGCGCATCAAGCGTAATTCCGGGCAAGATGATGCTCTTGCCGGCGCGGCATGCCACTTGCGGCAATACCGGCAATGCGCAGGGCACGCCGCCGCACCTGCATTACGGCATCTACACGGCCGGCGGCGCTATCAATCCCTACCCGCTGGCGGTGCCAACACGGACGCCCGCTGGCACGGGCAAACAAGCGAGGCAGCCATGAATCCCGCAGACGACGAACGCGCCATCCGTGAACTGGTAGAGGCCTGGTTCACCGCCAGCCAGCGCGGCGATACCGACACGGTGCTGGACCTGATGACGGACGACGTCGTTTTCATGGTCCCCGGCCAGGAACCCTTCGGCAAGGCCGCCTTCGCGCAAGCATCCGCGGGCATGGTCGGTGTGAAGCTGCAAGGCAGCTATGACATCCGCGAACTGCAGGTGATCGGCGACTGGGCCTACCTGCGCAATTTCATCGACCTGACCATCACGCCGCCCGACGGCAGGGCGATGCATCGCTCGGGCTACACGCTCACGTTGCTGCGCAGGGAGGACAACGGCAAGTGGCGGCTGAGCCGCGACGCCAACCTGCTTGCCGCGAGCCCGCCGTCAGCCTCCTGACGGATGTCGAGCGGGGCGGCACTTCATTCATAGGGAAGAACGCACGCCCGCGCGATGGGCGCCACCGCGTGCGATGCCCACGATGAAATCCCCATCCAGCCATTCCGTCCCGCTGCGTACGTGCACCAGTGGCGGCTGACCGCCCGCGATCGGATCCTGTGCGTTGCCACGCGTCGGCACGCCGCGCGCGCGATATGCCGGATGGCTGCCTAGCACCTCTCGGTTCAGCGCGTCGCTGAAGTAAAGCTGGCTGGTCAGCACCTCGGCATTCGCGAGCAACACCTTGAAGTGGATATGAACCGCGCGCGGCCGGTACCAGCCGGGATAGATCGTGACAAACGCAGCGGCACCATCAGCAGCGGTTGGCTGCACGCCGCGCAGAAAACGCGTAGCGTCGCGCGGCCCGTCTTCACCGCTATAGCTGCCTTCGGCATCGCAATGCCAGATGCTGACCAGCGCACCCTGCACCGGCGTGCAGTCATGGTCGGCATCGACAACCATCAAGCGCAAGCGCAATGGCTGGCCGGGCCGGCCGTCGCGGATATCGCTGCGCAGTTGAGCGTCGCCGACATAGAAGGGGCCCTCAGTGGCGGCCGGGGTCAGCAGGCAGGCGGCGGCGTTCGGGCTTAGTGTTTGCGCCGCGCTTGCGGGGGCCAGGGTTGCTAAGGCGGCCAGACTGCCGAGGTCACCGAGGAAATCGCGGCGGGAGCTCTTTTCGCGGTCTTCAGGAGGCGAGACGGTCATCTGAGGCTCCCCTTGATGCATCGTGACACCAGTCTATGCTCGCCTGCCGCCGGAAAAAAGGACTGTGGCCGCACTGATGTGAGCAGGTTCAGTGCGGCGTCGTTTGGGACGGATCACAAAGAAAAAACCGGCACCACGAAGTGCCGGTTTTTTATGATGCGCCGCGCATTCACGCAGCGTTGTCACCGCGAGTACGCTCAGTCTTCCAGCTTCGGCAACGAAGCACTAACCGCCGACGACAGCAGCCCCGTCTTCGCATACGTCTGCAGCTTCTCGCGAGTATCCACGATATCCAGCGTACGCATGGTCAGCTGGCCAATACGGTCCAGCGGCGTGAACATCGACTCACCCTTCTCCATGGTCAGCCGTTCCGGCTTGTAGGTCAGGTTCGGCGAGGTGGTGTTCAGGATCGAGTAATCATTGCCGCGGCGCAGTTCAATGGTCACTTCGCCGGTCACGGCACCCGCCACCCAGCGCTGGGCGGTTTCGCGCAGCATGATGGCTTGCGGGTCGAACCAGCGGCCCTGGTACAGAAGGCGGCCAAGGCGGCGGCCGTTGTCGCGGTACTGCTCGATGGTGTCTTCGTTATGGATGCCGGTAATCAGGCGCTCGTACGCGATGAACAGCAGTGCCAGGCCCGGGGCTTCGTAGATGCCGCGGCTCTTGGCTTCGATGATACGGTTCTCGATCTGGTCGCTCATGCCCAGGCCATGGCGGCCGCCGATGACGTTGGCTTCGGCGAACAGCTCGACGCTGTTGGCGAAGGTCTTGCCGTTCAGCGCAACGGGCTGGCCCTGCTCGAAGCGCACGGTGACTTCCTCGCGCTTGACTTCGACTTCGTCACGCCAGAACTGCACGCCCATGATCGGCTGCACGATGCGGATGCCCGAATCCAGGTGCTCCAGATCCTTGGCCTCGTGGGTGGCGCCCAGCATGTTTGAATCCGTCGAGTACGCCTTTTCAGCCGACATCTTGTAGTCGAAGCCGTTCTGGCGCATGAACTCGGACATCTCGGCGCGGCCGCCAAGTTCGTCGATGAACTGCTGGTCCAGCCACGGCTTGTAGATCTGCAGGCCCGGGTTGGTCAGGAGGCCGTAGCGGTAGAAACGCTCGATATCATTGCCTTTGAACGTGCTGCCATCACCCCAGATATTGACGCCATCTTCCTTCATCGCGGCAACCAACATGGTGCCGGTGACGGCGCGGCCGATCGGGGTGGTGTTGAAGTACGTGACGCCGGCGGTGGAAATGTGGAACGCACCGCACTGCAGTGCGGCGATGCCCTCGGCCACGAGTTGCGTGCGGCAGTCCACCAGGCGGGCTTCCTCGGCGCCGTAGGCCTTGGCGCGGCGCGGGATGTCGTCGTAGTCAGGCTCGTCGGGCTGGCCCAGATTGGCCGTGTAGGCGTAAGGGATGGCGCCCTTCTGGCGCATCCAGAGAAGCGCCGCGCTGGTGTCCAGGCCGCCAGAGAACGCAATGCCGACGCGCTCGCCGGTGGGAATGTGCTGAAGGATGGTAGTCATCGCCAGAAAATCTATGTGAATTTGTCGGCTCTTGAAGCAGCTTTCGGCCGCGGTCGAAGCGCTGGGACTCGGCTGGCCGGGTCACGGGCCGAATCAAGGTGCCGGAAAGGTCCAAAGGCGAATTGTGACACGGCGGCGGGCTTGCGCCAAACCCGGCGTCCGAATGGCCTGCGGACAGGCGCTGCGAGACCGTTCAAAACCGGCGAACGCGCCTTTAAAAACTCTCGACTGGTTCGGCCCTGGGGCGCTCCCTATACTCGGCCGCATTGTTTTGCGAATGCGGGAGTTGTCATGCTTCATCGTGCCCTGGAAGGCGTGCGTGTATTGGACCTGTCGCGCATCCTGGCCGGCCCCTGGTGCACCCAGAACCTGGCGGATCTCGGCGCCGAGGTGACGAAGGTCGAACACCCCGAGCGGGGCGACGATACGCGCGGCTGGGGCCCGCCTTACATGTCGGCGGCCGATGGCAGCGACGCGCGCCTGTCCGGCTATTTCATCAGCTGCAATCGCGGCAAGCGTTCGGTGGCGATCGACTACGGCACGCCCGAAGGCACCGCGCAGGTGCGCGAACTGGCGCGCGAGGCAGACGTGCTGGTCGAGAACTACAAGGTCGGCACGCTGCGGCGCTACGGGCTGGACTACGACCGCCTCAAGGCGATCAACCCGCGACTGGTCTACCTGTCGATCACCGGCTTCGGCCAGGACGGGCCGATGGCCGACAAGCCGGGCTATGACTACGTGTTCCAGGGAATGGGCGGGCTCATGAGCTATACCGGCCAGCCCGACGGCAGTCCTGGCGCCGGCCCGCTGCGCACCGGCGTGGCGGTGGTGGACCTCAGCACCGGCATGTACGCGACTTCGGCCGTGCTTGCTGCGCTGTACCAGCGCCACGCGACCGGCGTCGGCCAGCACCTCGATATCGCGCTGCTCGATGTAGCCGTGGCGCTCAACGCGAATCAGGGTGCGAATTACCTGGTATCGGGCGAGAACCCCCAGCGCAGCGGGAATGCGCACCCGAACTGCGCGCCGTACGAAGTGTTCCGCTGCGCGGACGGCTACCTGATCCTCGCCATCGGCAATGACGGCCAGTTCGCCCGCTTCTGTGCAGTCGCCGGTATGGCCGACCTGGCACAGGACGCGCGCTACGCGACCAACTCGGCGCGTATCGAAAACTTGCCGCAACTGCGCGCACTGCTGACGGAGATCTTCCCGACACGCACTCGCACCGCATGGACGGACGCCTTCGATGCCGCCGGCGTGCCGTGGGGCCCGATCCACACTATGGAAGAAGTCTTTGCGCATCCGCAGGTGCGCCACCGCGGGCTGCAGCAATTCGCCGAGCACCCGGTGATGGGCACCGTGCCGATGGTGCGCAACCCTATGCTCGCCGGCCACACCGGACCGTCGCAGCCGCCGCCGCTGCTGGGCGAACACACCGCGCCGGCCTGAACACAATCGATATCCTGATACGGAGACACCTGATGAAACCGACTTATCCTGTCCTCGCACTGCTGGCTGGCCTCGGCGTGGCGGGCACCGCGCAGGCGGCCTGGCCTGATCGCCCCGTCAAGCTGATCGTGCCCTACGCGGCAGGCGGCACGACCGACATCATCGCGCGCATCGTCGGCACGCGGCTCGGGCCGGTGATTGGCCAGCCCGTCGTCGTCGAGAACCGCCCCGGCGCGGGCGGCGCCGTAGGCAGCGCTTACGCGGCCAAGCAGACGCCCGATGGCTACACGCTGGTGATGGAAGTCGAAAGCTCGCACGCGGTGAATCCGAACGTGTACCTAAAGACCGCCTATGACCCGGTGAAGGACTTCGATCCGATCAGCAACCTCGCCGACGTGCCCAACGTGCTGGTCGTGAACCCGGCTTTCCCGGCGACCGACCTGCAGGCGTTCATCAAGCTGCTGAAGGCCAATCCGGGCAAGTATTCGTTCGGCTCGTCCGGCAACGGCGGCCTGAGCCATATGAACGGCGAACTGTTCATGAACGAGACCGGCACACGTATGCTCCACGTGCCGTACAAGGGCCTGGGCCCCGCACTCAATGATGCGGTCGCAGGACAGATCCAGGTCGTGTTCGACAACATTCCGTCCTCGTCGGGGCTGATCCAGGGCGGCAAGCTCAAGCCGCTGGCCGTCGCGGCGAAACAGCGGCTCAAGGTGCTGCCGAACGTGCCGACGTACGCCGAAGCCGGGCTGGGCGCGATGAACAATCCGTCGTGGTTCGGCCTCGGCGCGCCGGCCGGCACGCCCGCACCGATCCTCGACAAGCTCAACGACGCAGTGCACAAGGTGCTAGCCGAGCCGGAGGTCATCACCGCCATCGAGAAACAGGGCGCGATTCCGGCATGGACCTCGCGCAAGGCGTTCGGCGACCTGATCCGCACGCAGAACGCGCATTGGAAGAAGGTGGTCGAGGATATCCACTTCACGAAGCTGCAATAAGCCACACATCGAGGAATACATCATGAGCGAACACGCCTCCAACACGCATGCCGGCGTCGAGATCGACGAGCGCGGCGTTGCCACGCTGACCATCCGTGAAGCGGGATCGCTGAACATCCTGGGCACGTCGGTGATTGCGGACCTCACGCGCGTGGTCAACGCACTGGCCGCCAATGACGCCGTGCGGGTGCTGGTGGTACGCGGTGCTGGCGAGAAGGGATTCATCGGCGGCGCCGATATCAAGGAGATGGCCGCGCTCACACGCGAATCCGCCGAAGTCTTCATCAGCGGCCTGCGCGGCCTTTGTGATGCGCTGCGGCACTTTCCGGTACCCGTGATTGCACGCATGCCGGGCTGGTGCCTCGGTGGCGGACTGGAACTGGCACTCGCCTGCGATATCCGCATTGCCGCGGACAACGCGCAGCTCGGCATGCCCGAGGTCAAGGTCGGCATCCCGTCCGTGATTCATGCCGCGCTGATGCCGCGGCTGATCGGCAACGCTCGCGCTGCCTGGATGCTGCTGACGGGAGAACTGTGCGGCGCGGAAGAAGCGCTGTCGTGGGGGATGGTGAACCGCGTAGTGCCGCTCGCGGAACTGGACGCGGAAGTCGAGCGCATTGCCGCGCTGTTCGCAGGCTTCGGCCCGCAGGTCGTGCGCCAGCAGAAGCGCCTGCTGCGAGAGTGGGAAGAAGCGCCGCTCGATGTATCGATCAACAACAGCGTGGCCGAGTTCGGCCGCGCGTTCGATACGGGTGAGCCGCAGCATCACATGGCGACGTTCCTGAATCG
Source organism: Cupriavidus pinatubonensis (assembly GCF_019602855.1). Taxonomy (GTDB): domain Bacteria; phylum Pseudomonadota; class Gammaproteobacteria; order Burkholderiales; family Burkholderiaceae; genus Cupriavidus; species Cupriavidus pinatubonensis. Next base: position 1,659,406 of record NZ_CP080766.1, on the reverse strand, counting down.
CAAGCGGTAAATCAACGCAGTCATCACGGTGCGGTCGACGCGACCGTACCGCCCTCGCGCGTGGCCGCCACGCGCGGGTCATTGAGCAGGAACTGCACGAACGCAGCCGCAAACCCGGGCAGCTTGCCATCGGCGCGCACGATCAGGTTGAGTTCACGCAGCGCCCACGATTCGGCCAGCCGCACGCCCACCACGCGCGCGTCGCGCAACGCGGCCGCCGCGACGCTGCGCGGCACCAGCGCCACACCGACTCCCGCCTCCGCCAGCGACAGCACCGCCTCGAAGCTGTGCGCATGCAGTCGCACATTGGGGCTTTTGCCCGCACGCTGCGCCATGTCGCGCAGGAACAGGAAGTTGCTGCTCGTGCGGCTCATGCATACGAAATCGAATGCCAGCGCCGCGCCGAAGCGCACCTCCGCCTCGCGCGCGAGCGGGTGGTCCGCCGCCACGGCAAGAATCAACTCGTCGACGGCATAGCGCACCGCGCGTACGCCGGTGGTATCGAAGTCGCCAGCGAGGATGCCGACGTCGGCTTCATGCGCAGCCACCGCGGTCAGGATGGCCTGGCTCGCACGTTCTTCCAGGTCGATATTCACATCCGGGTTGGCCGTCAGGAAACGGCTCACGCTCGGGATGATGAAGCCGTTGAGCGAGCTGCTGTTCGCCAGCAGCCGGATGTGGCCCTTGAGCCCGGCGGAAAAACGCCCGACCTCGCCATGCATGCGCTCCACGCCAAGCAGCAGTTCGCGCACGTGGACCAGCAGCGTCTCCCCCGCCGGCGTCAGCTCCATGCCGCGCGCATTGCGCACGAACAGCGGCGTGCCCATTGCATGCTCGAGATTCTTCAGCCGGTAGCTCGCCGCCGACGCCGTGATGTGCGTGGCAGTCGCCCCGCCGGAAAGGCTCTGCGCGTCGGCAATGGCCTGGAACAGGCGCAGGTCGGTCAGTTCGTAACGCAATGCAACCCCATTTGTGTGTCTGTAGCCGCCGTGCCAGATTGAATGGAGGCGGCGCGGTCATTCTATGCCATCACTTGTGCCGTAGAGGGCGCCGCTGAAGTGCCGGCATATCGATGTGGACGCCGTCCAGTTTCTTTGCTAAGGTATTGTGGACGGCGTACACAAACGCAGTGACGCCGCTCGCCGCGGATGCAACGTTCCCGGCCCCAAGACTGATTCCCTCCGGCCATGCGCAAGCGTGTCCCCCAACAGGAGATGTCCATGCTAGTCCAGCCTTATCTGTTCTTTGAAGGCCGTTGCGAGGAAGCACTCGAGTTCTACAAGAAGACGATTGACGCCAAGCCCGGCATGCTGATGCGGTTCAAGGACAATCCCGAAAAGGACAAGGTCGGTGCCGGCGAAGGCTGCGGTCCTACTGCCGCCATGGATGACAAGGTCATGCACGCCGAGTTCAAGGTCGGCGACAGCCTGATCATGGTGTCCGACGGGCGCTGCACCGGCAATCCGCAATTCCAGGGCATCGCGCTGTCGATCACGTACGACAACGTAGCGGCGTTGGAAAAGGCATTCAACGGCCTGACCGAAGGCGGCCAGGTGATGATGCCGCTGTCCACGACCTTCTTCGCCGAGAAGTTCGGCATGGTGACGGACCGCTTCGGCGTGCTGTGGATGCTGATCAAGCCTGCCCAGCACCAGTAAGGCGGCGCTCCGACTGATCCGCAAGGGGGCCTCGCCTCGCTTACAATGCGCGGCTCGGCGCCCTTGCCGGAGACCAAGCCGGAGATACCGCCATGGATGACCGCCTCAACGAACTCGAGATCAAGCTCGCGTTCCAGGAAGACCTGCTCGAAACGCTGAACCTGACCGTCGCGCGCCAGCAGCAACAGCTTGACCTGCTGCAGGAGCAGTTCCGCGCGCTCTATCAGCAGGTGACCAGCGCGCCCTCGACGGCTGCCGAGTCCAACCCGCAGCACGAAATCCCCCCGCACTACTGAGCCTCAGGCCGCACTTGGCCGTGCCTTTGTTCCCGCACTGGAACGCTCCTCTGCCGATCCGTGTCTGACAGGCACTACGCAGACAACATTGCGCCAATGCGCGCACCCAGCCTCATGCGCCTTCATCGACGCCTATTGATTGCCGCGGCGACCGTTGCCGTGACGACCGCCGCCCACGCTGGCTACAACATCTGGACCGGCGAATACACATTCACGAAGCAGGAACTGCAGCAGGCCGTGGACAAGCGCTTCCCGGCCACACTGCGCTATGCGCAGGTCGTCAGCGTCCAGCTCACGCGCCCGCGCCTGGTGCTCGACGATGCCAACAACCGCATCACGACGCAGATGGATGCCCGGCTCACCAACGCGCTGACGGCATCGCCGCCGGTCAACGGCACGCTTTCGCTGAACAGCGGGCTGCGCTACGACAAGGCGCAACGCGCCGTGCTGCTGGACAACCCGACCGTGCAGGACGTGGAAGTCCAAGGCATGGCGTTGTACAAGGAGCAGCTCAATGCCATCGGCGCGGTGGTCGCGCAGCAACTGCTGAAGGATTACCCGATCTACACGTTCAAGCCGGAGGAGCTGCGCTTCGGCGGCAAGGACGTCGAACCCGGCGCGATCACCGTGGCGCCGGAAGGGATTCGGGTCGAAGTGAAGGACCAGTAGCGCTCAGCCGGCCGGCGGAGGCGCTTGTGGCGTGACAGGACAGCCGGCACACTCCTCCAGCAGCCCGACCAGCAACTGGGCTGCGCCTGACAGATTGCGTCCACCGGGGTACACCAGCGTCAGCGGTAAAGGCGCCGGAGCGAGGTATTCCAGTATCAGTGGCGCCAGCGTTCCCGCGGCCAACTCCCTGCGCACGGCCTCGTGGGTCGCGAACAGCACCGCGTCAGACGCGCCGGCCACCTCGCACAACACCTGCACGTTGTCACACTCCAGCCGTACCGGCAGTTCGTCGGCACTGGGCAGTCCGAAAAGCGCTGCCAGTTCGCTGCGCGCGCGTGGCGGCAGCGTGGTCGTGGCAAGCCCAAAACCGGCAATCTGCCCGCGCACCGCCTCCTGACCGAGCCCCGCCAACGGATGCCCCGGCCGTACGAAGAACCCCATGCGCTGCGCTGGCAACTCCCGCACCTGGAAATCCGCCGGCGGCGGCAGGCTGTGGGTCACGGCCACGACAAAATCGAGCTCGTCGCGCTGCAGCTTTTCGAGCAGCCGACGCCAGCTCTCGGTTTCCACGCGTACCACCAGCCCGGGATAGTCGCGCGCCACGCGTGTCATTACGGAGCCGAGGAAGGCCGCGGCAGGGAAAGAGCCGACGCCAAAGTTCACCGTCCCCGTCTCGAAGCCGCGCAGCCGCCCCGCTTCGCGCTGCAGCGCACGCACATCGCCGAGCATGCGGCGTGAACGCTCCAGCACCATTGCGCCGGCTTCCGTCAGCACCAGCCCGCTCGCGGCACGGTCCACCAGTTGAAGCTCCAGCGTTTCCTCGAGCGTCTGGATGCTGCGCGTCAGCGCCGGCTGGGTCAGGTTGAGCCGGCGCGCGGCGCGCGAGAAGCTGCGCTCTTCGGCCAGCACCGCGAAATGCTCGAGACGACGCAAGCTGAGCATATAGATTTATTTCATAGGGAAGGCCACAAATATGCATTGGATTTCACGGTACGGCAATCCCTATACTCGGCTCGCAGACCTGCCAGAGAGCATCGAGCGCCCCACCGGCGCCACGGCTGCCCCCTACGGAACATTCCGGAACAGGAGACAAGATGGACCGCCTTGCCCCGCAAGCGCGCGGAACCGCGCGCCTGAGCCTCGCCGTCATTGCCGTCACCGTCGCCGCATTCACTGGCAACCCCGCCAGCGCGGCCCCTCCCAACGATTGGCCGCAGGCCGGCAAGCCGGTACGCGTGGTGGTGCCGTTCAGCGCCGGGTCGGGCAGTGACGGCCTGCTGCGCTTGATCGCCAAGCGCGTGTCGGACCAGACCGGCGCGAACCTGATCATCGACAACAAGCCGGGCGCCGGCACGTTCATCGGCGCAGCGGATGTGGCGCATGCCCCGGCCGACGGCCACACGCTGCTCTACACCATCGTCGTCACCCACACGCAGAATCCGCATCTCTACAACAAGCTGCCGTACGACGCGTTCAAGGACTTCACTCCCGTGGTGCAGCTCGTACGCTCCGCCACCGTGCTGGTGGCCAACCGCAACGCGCCCTTCAGCAACGTGCGCGAAATGGTGAGCTACGCGAAGCAGCATCCGGGCGCGCTCAACTTTGCTTCGTACAGCCTCGGGTCCACCTCGCACCTGAACGGCGAGATCCTGCAGCAGCGCGCCGGCATCGAGATGGTCCACGTGCCGTACAAGGGCACCGCCGATGCCACCCGCGCACTGCTGGCTGGCGACGTGCAGGTCTATTTCGACGGCACCTCCACCGCGGTCGAGAACGCGCGTGCCGGCAAGGTCAAGCTGCTCGGCGTGGCGGCCGACAAGCGCCTGACGGTGCTGCCGGACCTGCCGACCATGGCCGAGCAGGGCGTGCCGGGGCTCGACATCGTCGGCTGGCAAGGCGTGTTCGGGCCCGGCAAGCTGCCGCCGGCCATTGCGCAGAAGATCGCCAATGCGTTCCGCACCGCGGTGGAATCGCCCGATATCGCCGAGCTGATCCGCGCGCAAGGCAACGAGATCAGCGGCGCCGGCCCCGATGCGTTCAGGCAGATCGTGGCCAACGACTATGAGCGCTGGGGCGCTGTGATCAAGCGCATCGGGCTCAAGCTCGACTGACCGCCCCGCCAGCAAACCCTGCAAGACACGGCAAAGGAACAGGCAATGCACGATTTAGTCATCCGTGGCGGCACCCTCGTCGACGGCACCGGCCAACCGGCCTATCAGGGCGACCTTGCGATCGACGGCGGGCGCGTCACCCAGGCCGGCGGCAGGGCCGGCACAGCGCGTCGTGAACTCGACGCCAACGGCGCGCTGGTCGTGCCGGGGTGGATCGACATCCACACGCACTACGACGGCCAGGCGACGTGGGATCCGTACCTGTCGCCATCGACGTGGCACGGCGTGACCACTGCGGTGATGGGCAACTGCGGCGTCGGCTTCGCACCGGTGCGCCCGGCCGACCGTTCGTGGCTGATCAAGGTGATGGAAGGCGTGGAGGACATCCCGGGCTCGGTGTTGTCCGAAGGCATCGAGTGGGACTGGGAAACCTTCCCTGAGTACCTCGATGCACTGGACCGCCGTCCCAAGGCTCTCGACATCGGCGCGCAGATTCCGCACGCGGCGCTGCGTGCGTACGTGATGGGCGAGCGTGGCATCCACCACGACGAAGCTACGCCGCAGGACCTCGACCAGATGTGCCGGCTCATGCGCGAAGGCATGGCAGCGGGCGCCCTCGGCTTTTCGACGTCGCGCACGTTCCTGCACAAGTACGACGAGCGCAAGTACCCGCCCGGCACGTTCGCGAGCGGCGACGAGATCATGAGCCTCGGCCGCGTGCTCGGCGAGGCCGGCCACGGCGTATTCCAGATGACGGCCAACCATGTGTCGATGGGCAATGAGCTGCCGTGGCTGGAACGGCTCGCGCGCCACAACAAGCTGCCGGTGCTGTTCAACCTGCAGCAGACCGATCCCGCGCCCGACCTGTGGCGCGACCTGCTGGCCGCACTCGACCAGGCACATGCCGGCGGCGTGCCGCTCTATGGGGGCATCAGCGGCCGGCCGCTGGGGCTGCTGTTCTCGTGGCAGAGCTCGCTGCACCCGTTCATCGCGTGCCCGGCATTCCAGGAACTGGCCGGCCTGAGCTTTGAGGCACGCGTGACAAGGCTGCGCGATCCCGCCGTGCGCGAGCGCGTCCTGACCGAGCCGCGCGCACGCATGGACAAGGGTCTCGAAGCGATGTTCGGTCACTTCGAGCGCATCTTCCCGCTCGGCGGCACGCCCGACTATGAACCGCCACCCGAAACCAGCGTCGCCGCAATTGCGGCCCGGTGCGGACAGACCCCGCTCGCGGCCATCTACGACCTCATGCTGGAGCAGGACGGCCGCGCGATCCTGTACTACCCGAGCTTCAACTACTCCTACGGCTCGCTCACGCACTTGCACGAGATGCTGCAGCATCCGGCCACTGTCAACAGTCTGTCCGACGGCGGCGCGCATTGCGGCTATATCTGCGACGTCAGCATGCCGACGTTCATGCTGACCCACTGGGCGCGAGAACGCACGCGCGGTCCGCGCCTGCCGCTCGAAGCGCTGGTCAAGCGCCAAACCGCGGACACCGCCAGGCTGTATGGCCTGTCCGACCGCGGCACGCTGCAGCCGGGCATGAAGGCGGACATCAACGTGATTGACTACGACGGCCTGAAGCTCCACGCGCCGCGCATGGCTTTTGATCTTCCTGCCGGCGGACGGCGTCTCGTGCAGGAAGCCGATGGCTATCTCGCGACACTGGTAGCCGGCGTGCCGATCTTCGAGAACAAGCAAGCCACCGGCGCCCTGCCCGGCAAGCTTCTGCGGGGCAAGGCAGTGGCCTGACGCGGTCGGTTCAGTGTTCCGGCCTGCGCCGGAACACGACCGCCAGCCCTGCCAGGATCGCCCCCATTCCCGCGATCGCCATCGGCGCCAGCCGGTTCCCCAGCAGCAGATAGTCGAACACGGCCGTGCCCGCCGGCACCAGGTAGAACAGGCTTGTCACGTTGACGAGATTGCCGGCGCGGATCAGGCGATAGAACAGCAGCGTGGCGGCAACGGAGATCACAAGCGCCAGCCATGCCAGCGGCACGAAGAACGCCAGCGTCGCATCGAACGAGAACGGCTGGAACGTCACGCACAGCAGGCATGCCAGGGTGCTCACGCCATACTGCAGCGGCAGCACCTGCGCAGGCGTACTGGTGAGGCGCTTTTGCAGGATCGCGCCGATCGTCACGCTCATCAGCGAGGCCAGCGCGAACAACACGCCGGCCGGCGACAACCGCGCCATCAGCAGGCTGTCGGCCACGACCATGGCCAGGCCGGCGAGGGACAAAGCCAGTCCCGCCATCCGCGCCGCGCCAAAGCGCCGCTCGGTCAGCAACAGCGTGAGCATCGGCTGCGCGCCGAGGATGGTGGCCAGCACACCCGGGGTCAGGCCCCGCTCGAGCGCCAGGAAGTAGCCGATCGAGTATCCAGCCACCATCAGCAAGCCCGCCAGCGCGGCCTGGCACCGTTCACCACGCCGCGGCAACAGCTGCCCCCGCGCAAGCGCGATGGCGATGAGTACGGCGAGCGCCAGCGCAAAGCGCAGCGTGAGCAGCGCGAACGGCGTGGCATGGTCGAGCGCCCAGCGGGCAAAGATCGCACCGCTGCTCCACAGCAGCACGAAAAGGGGCGTCGCGCCCAGGGAAGCCAGCGTACGCTGGCCGGAAGCGGCATCGGTCTGTGCCGCCAGTTGATTGTCAATGCGCATGGGGTTGCACCTGTCGAAAGCATGGCAGGCTCCGGCACGCATGTGTGCCATCAGCGCATTAAAGCGCCAGGGGTGGTGCTACCGGAGACGTAGAGAGGCGCTGCGGGACGAACCCGTCAGCCAAGCAATGCCGGCGGCGGATGGGCGCCGGCGGTCGCCGGGGGTGGCGACGCGACAGGAGGGGGAGAAGCCACCGCCACCAGCGCAGCGAGACCGCGTGCGCGCGCACCGGCCGCAAGGGCTGGCTGGGCGTGGCGATGGCGGGCTGCGTTCATGATGTCGGAAGCGTGGAAAACGATAAGACGAATGAAGCGATGCTAACGGGCGAATGCGTGCCGGTCAATCACCGGGCTGAGCGAGCCATGTCGTCAGTTCGGACAACGCCTGCGCGCATGGCTGCTCGACCTTGAGCGTGAGCATCGGATCGGCTCGCGTCACGCCGAGGTTGACCACGGCCACGGGCTTGCCCATCTGCTCGGCCCACACGCAGAAGCGATAGCCCGAATACACCGTCAGCGACGAGCCGACCACGAGCACCGCGTCCGACTGCACCAGGGCTTCGCGTGCGCCATCGACGCGCTCGCGCGGTACGGATTCGCCGAAGAACACCACGTCGGGCTTGAGCAGACCGTCGCACCGCTCGCACGACGGCACACGGAAATGCGCGAACAGCGGTGATTCGAAGTGGGCATCGCCATCGGCCGCAGGTTCGGCAATCACATCGCGCAATTCGCCGTTCTGCTCGGTGAGCCAGCGCTGCAAGCCGGCGCGGTCATGGCGCGTGCCGCACGACAGGCAGATTGCACTGCCGATGCTGCCGTGCAGCTCGATCACATCCTCACTGCCGGCACGCTGGTGCAGCCCGTCCACGTTCTGCGTGACCAGACGCATCACATGCCCTTGCCGCGCCAGCGTCACCAATGCGTGATGGCCGGCATTTGGCTCCGCCCCGGCCGCCACGGGCCAGCCGATCATGCTGCGCGCCCAATAGCGCTGGCGCCCCGCATGCGAGCCCAGGAAGGCCTGCAGCGTGATCGGCTGCGAACGCTGCCACTGGCCGTTTGCATCGCGGTAGCCGGGAATGCCGGAATCGGTGCTGATGCCCGCGCCGGTCAGCACGAACAGGCGCGGATGGCGCCGCACGAAATCGCCGAGCGCGCTCAAGTGGGCGAATCCTCGGCGGCGGACTGGCGTGCGGCCTGGCGCGCTTCCCAGGCCTTCAGTTCATCGCGGTATCGCTGCATTTCCTGATAGTAGTAATCGAAGATGCAGGGATCGCAGCCGGAGCCGCAGCATTCATTGTCGCCGGGCTGCTCGGGCGGCACGGGACGGGGGTCGTCTTGATCGGGATGGTCTGGCACGGAACAACTCGGAATGGCAAAACCGGCGAGCCGGGGTTGCCAACAGTATATTCCCGGCGGGGCAAGCAGGCCGGCGTGGCGATCTCGACGCTGGACGCGGCCTAGTGATTCAGCAACGCATCCCCCACCGGAATCACGAGCACATCGCCCGTCATACAAGCGATGTCATCGCCAGCCAGCCAGCGCGATACCAGATCCGTCAGCCGGCCGCCGATACGCGCCAGTTCGGCCGGATCGGCCAGATAGACCGCATCGATCACGTCCTGGTCGAACTGCAGCGCCGCGCCGTGGCGCGGGCGTATTACCCCGGCACCCGGCGGTTCGGCCTGCCAGATCACCTGCACCTGGCAACCGCCGCCCGCGCTGTATTGCGCCGACATCGGGAAGAGACGGCACGTATGCTCGCGGGTCCACTCGACAAGGGCTGTCATGGCGGTTCCCCTTTCCACGGGCGCCGGCGTGCCGGCTGGATCGCTCAACGGCTCAACACATGGTAGAGCCAGTCATGCGCGCGCCTGGGCACACCAAGGCCATTGGCGTCCAGCAGGCGCCCACGCACACGCAATTCGCCCCCGTACAGGGCGTCCACCGCCGTCTGGGCATCCGGAAAGCGGCCGACAACGCCGCTGCCCAGCATCAACATCCAGTCTTTTTCCCGTGGTATCAGGGTCAGTTGCCCTGCGGCGGTCTGGTAGAAGAAGTACCCGTACATTCGTACCCCAGAGCCTTGCTCGTCCTGTAGATGTTAGTCGTTCTCGCTGCGACTGGCATGCCGAGTCTGCGATGCGGCGATCTGAACGCTTCCGCTAGCCATGATGAATTGTTTCGACGGCGGACTCGGTGCCACGCGGTTTGCGCCAAGATATCCGCAAGCATGGTCGGCGGCCTTTGCACGGCACGGCCACCCAAGCCAGACCTGAGCCAGACCCGAGCCGTACATGCGGCGTCCGCTGATCTGTCCCATGAACGTTGCGATCCGACCCCGATGGTTGGCTGCGCTGCTCGCTGCCGCACTGCTGCTGGCAGTCGACAGCGCGCGCGCGGCCGCCGCGACGACCACGGCCACGGCCACGGAACAGCCAACGCCGGCGCCGGGGCCACCGCCTGCCGTCACGCCGCCACAGCCCCCGACCGTACCGACCCCGGGCCTCGGCCGTCCGCGCATCTGCCTGGTACTGTCCGGCGGCGGCGCACGCGGTGCGGCACATATCGGCGTGCTCAAAGTGCTGGAAGAACTGCGCGTGCCGGTGGACTGTATAGCCGGCACCAGCATGGGCTCGCTCGTCGGCGGTGCCTATGCCAGCGGCATGTCGCCCGCCGACATGGAAAAGCTCGTGGCGGGCCTGTCCACCGCGAAAATCTTTAAGGAACGCCCGCCGCGCCAGGACCTGACGGTGCGCCGCAAGCTGGACGACTACACCAACCTGTTCACACCCGAGATCGGCATCAAGGACGGGAGCATCCAGTTGCCCAAAGGGGCGGTATCCGGCGTGCAGCTCGAGACCGTGCTGCGCCAGCTGGCCAAGGTCCCAGGCTACCGTGACTTCGACCGGCTGCCGATTCCCTACCGTGCCGTGGCCACCGATCTCGTCGCGGGCACGCCGGTGGTCTTCAGCAAGGGCGAACTGGCGCAGGTCATGCGCGCCAGCATGTCCGTGCCCGGCGCGGTCGCGCCGGCCGAATACGAGGGACGGCTGCTCGTGGATGGCGGCCTGACCGATAATCTGCCGGTGGACGTGGCGCGCCAGATGGGCGCCGACATCGTCATTGCGGTGAACCTCGGCACGCCGCTGATGCGGCGTGACGAACTGAATTCGATTCTCGGCGTCACGGGACAGATGCTGAACATCCTGACCGAGCAGAACGTGCGCAGTTCACTGGCCTTGCTCAAGTCCACGGATGTGCTGATCCTGCCGGAACTGGGCGATTTCTCGGCCAGCGACTTCGATCACCTGACCAACACCATTCCCGTCGGCGAAGCCGCGGCGCACAAGGTGGCCGACCGCCTTGCGCCGCTGGCGCTGCCCCCGGGGCAGTACGCCGCGCTGCGCATCCGCCAGCAAACGCTGGATCCGCCGGACCTGCGCCCCGTCGACGAAATCCGCTTCGCGCCGATGCAGCGCGTCAACCCCGGCTATGCCGCGTCGGTGATGGAGACCAAACCCGGCGAACCGATCGACCAGGCACAGCTTGACCTCGACATGCGGCATCTGTTCGGCACTGGCGACTTCGAGCATGTGAACTACGGCTTCCTGGAAGAGCCAGGCCGACGCATCATGGCAGTCGATGCCATCGAAAAAACCTACGGCCCGAACTATCTGCGCTTCGGCTTGGGATTGACCACGGATTTCCGCGGCGAATCCTATTTCAACCTCGTCGCCAGCCATCGGCGCCCGTGGATCAACTCGCTCGGCGCCGAATGGCGCAACGACCTGCAGGTCGGCCAGACCTCCGCGCTGCACAGCGAGTTCTACCAGCCGCTCAACACGCGCCAGTACTTCTTCGTGGCGCCGCGCATCGACCTGGAGCGCAGACCGGTCAACATTTTCCAGGGCAACACCCGCATCGCGCAGTACGACGTACGCAGCTATAGCGTGTCGCTGGACTTCGGCAGCCAGTTCACCAAGTACGGTGAAGCGCGCATCGGCGTGCAAGTCGGCTCTCTCGATGCCTCGCTCAGTACAGGTCCCGCGCAACTGGCGCCCGAGCCCGGCCATATCCGCCTCGGGGCGATCACGGGGCGACTCTTCCTGGATCAACTGGACAGCACATCTTTTCCCCGCAGCGGCTATGCCGGCTGGCTGAAACTCTATGCCTCCCAGCCTGGGCTGGGCGCCGAGCAGGCCTATGTCAAAGGCACCATCGACGGCACCTACGCCTTTTCGTTCGGCAACAACACGTTCAACCTGGGCTTCAAGGCGGGCAGCAAAATCGGCGACAACCCCCTGCCGCGCTACGACTACTTTCAGTGGGGCGGATTCCTTCAGCAATCGGGCTACAGCACCGGGCAACTCTTGGGCGCCGACCTGCAGTTCGCGCGCATTGTCTACTACAACAAGCTTGCACGGCAGAGTCTGCTGGAAGGCGTCTATGCCGGCATGTCGCTGGAAGCGGGCCGCGTGGGGCAGCCGCTGGTGCCTGGCAGCCCGACCGGGGTGCTCAAGTCGGGGTCGATCTTCCTGGCGCTGGATAGCCCGGTTGGCCCGCTTTATCTCGCTTACGGGCGGGCTGCCGCGGGCGTCTACAGCTTTTATCTGTTCCTCGGCAAGCCTTACTGAGGGGTTGACTATTCAATTGTTGCTCAGCGTTGCCCCACTAAAGTTGTATGTAATGTCTTAATACATAAGGTATAATGTCCTTGTCGTTGAGACACAGACCCCGTCTTGACTGACGCCCCCCTTCCCCATCGCCGCCGCAAGCGGCGATTTTTTTGGGTTTTCGATCAGGGGGATGGGGATTGTCGTCGTAACGCGATGGGTCAGTGCCGGTCCTGTACGGCCTTCAGCAGCTTGAGCCGCGTCTTGCCGTCCGGCGTGAAATGGGTGCCGAAACGCACGAGCCCCGCCTGATGCAGGTGGCAGCTCATGGTGAAGCTCAGCAGCATGCCGGGCTCCGTTTCCTCGATCGTGATGTCGATCGCCCTGAGACGTGGCTCGTAGCGCAGCAGCGTTGCCTCGATCTCCCGCTGGAGCGTGTGCGCGGAAGCTGGCAGGTGGCGGTAAATCCGCGACAGGTCTCCAAGTCCATAGTCGGGCAGGTGTGCCAGCCCGCCCCGGCGACTGTTGAGGATGCGCTGGATGTTGTCCTGCACTGACAAGAAGGTCTGCGTGGCCGGATCGAACTCGTCCACGGCGACGCCGTTCGCAAAATATCCCGTCACCGCCTCGAAGAGCCCTGGCCCGCCCCGCGTCACCGCGACACCTCTTCAATCTCCACGCCAATACCGTCTTCGTCGGAAAGCGACAGCCGGATTGCGGCCAGGATTTGCGTGTCCATCATGCGCGCGAGCAACTCGCGCGCCAGCACAGGCAGAATCTGCTGATCCAGCAGGCTGTCGATGTTGCGGGCGCCGGAATCGGGGAGCAGGCAGGCACGGACCAACTCGGCCACCAGCGCGTCCTCGCACTGCAGTGGCACGCCGAAGCGGCGCTCGATGCGAGTTGCCACCTTCGCGAGCTTCATGCGTACGATCCTTTCCATGGCCTCGGCGGCGAGGGGACGGTATACGACGGTCTGGAAGCGCGCCAGCAACGCGGGCTGGAAATGGTCCACCAGCTGGGGCCGGATGGTCTCCATCAGTATGGCGGTGGTGATATCGCCGCCAGCTTCGGCAACGGCCTGGTTGGCTGCAAGAATTTCATCGCTGCCCAGGTTCGACGTCATGAGAATGACCGTGTTGCGGAAGTCAATGACCCGGCCCTCGCCGTCGCGCATGAAGCCGCGATCGAACACCTGGTAGAACAGGTTCAGCACATCGCGGTGGGCCTTTTCCACTTCATCCAGCAACACCACACTGTAGGGACGCTGGTGAACGGCCTCGGTCAGGATGCCGCCTTCGCCATAGCCAACATAGCCCGGCGGCGAACCCTTCAACTGGGAGACGGTGTGTGCCTCCTGATATTCAGACAGGTTGATGGTAATGAGCGATCGCTCTCCGCCAAACATCAGGTCGGCCAATGCTCGCGCAGTTTCTGTCTTGCCGACTCCGGACGGACCGACTAGCAGAAAAACCCCAATGGGTGCTTCCTCGCACTTGAGCCCCGCCCTGGCAGCACGCAGGCTCTTGCCAAGCGCGGCCAGCGCTTCGTCCTGACCCACCACCACCTCACCCAAGCGGGATTCCAGTTCCAGCAACGTGGCGAGTTCATTGGACAGCTGACTGTCGACTGGAACCCCGGTCCAGTCGGCGATGACCTGCGCGATGACGTTCTCATCGACTTCCGCATGAATCAGGGACGTCTGGCCGGCACGCGCGAGCACCTGGTGTGCTGCCAGGATCGACGGCTCCAGATCCCGGCGCACCGAAGCATCCGAGGCGGCTTGCCATTGCCCACGCAAGGCCAGCAGCGCCTGCGCGGAGTCCTTCTGTTCGGCAAAGGAGCGCTCAAGCTCTTCGTGTTGGGCATCCAGTGACGCCAGTCGCTCATCGATGGCGGCCAGCCGTTCGGCGTCGCTGGTCCCGGTGGCACCCTGATCCTGTCGCAGGGCGGTTCGCTCGACCTCCAGTGCGGCGCGCTCGGCTTCGCAGGCGGAGATGGCGACCGGTGTCGCCTCCTGGCTCATCCGCACGCGAGCGGCGGCAGTGTCGAGCAGATCTACCGCCTTGTCAGGCAACTGGCGCCCGGTGAGATACCGGCGCGAAAGTCTGACCGCTGCTGCAACTGCTGCATCGGTGATGTGCACCCCGTGGTGCTGCGCATAGCGCTCCTTGAGTCCCCGCAGCATCAGGCAAGCGCCGTCATCGTCTGGCTCGTCGACCTTGACCATCTGGAACCGGCGCTCAAGCGCCGCGTCACGCTCAAAGTACTGCTTGTATTCCGACCAGGTCGTTGCGGCGATCGTGCGCAGTTCGCCGCGTGCAAGCGCGGGTTTCAGGAGGTTGGCGGCGTCGGCGCCGCCGGCATTGTTGCCCGCGCCAATCAGCGTGTGCGCCTCGTCGATGAAGAGCAAGATCGGCGTGGACGACTGCTGCACGGCCTCCATCACGTTCTTGAGGCGCTGTTCGAACTCTCCCTTGACGCCAGCTCCGGCCTGCAGGAGCCCCAGATCCAGCGTCAGCACGCTGACATCGCGGATGACTGCCGGGACATCTGCTTGCGCGATCTTAAGGGCCAGCCCTTCGACCAGCGCCGTTTTACCTACCCCCGGCTCGCCTACCAGGATCGGATTGTTCTTACGGCGACGCGCGAGAATATCGATCATCTGGCGGATCTCCGTGTCACGGCCGAACACGGGGTCGATTCTGCCGTCGCGCGCCTTCTGCGTAATGTCGGTAGTGAACCGTGCCAGCGCAGAGGTGTCGGCCTGACCCGGCAACGGTCGGGGTGGCATCGTCGGCGTCTGCGATGGGGAGTCGGACATCCGCGGATTTGCCGGCGTGGGAGATGCACCCGGGAGATCAGCTTCGGTGGAGATCTTATCCAGTTCAGGAATCAGGCGTTCAATCTGTGTCGCCGAAATACTCAGCAATGGCCAGGCATCCGGCGCCCGCAGCAGGTTGGGAGTCTCCGCCAACGCGGCCAGGAGGTGGGCGGAGCGGATCGAATGCGCCCCGCTATCAAGAGAGGCCTTGACCCAGGCCGCTTCCAGCCATTGGCCAAGACGTGCCGACAATCCCGGCTTGCCGCGCAGGTCGTGTGGCAGCCGGTCAATGGCGGTAAGCAGACCATTCCAGACTCCATCCACGTCCAGTTCATATCGCCGCAGGATCGCCAGCAGGTCGCCTTCGCCGAGTTCCAACAACTTGACCAGCCAGTGCTCCACCTCGATGTCCCGGTGGGCTCGCGTTTCACAAAGGCTGGCGGCATCGGCCAGCGCATGGGCGCAGTGCGCATTCAGGCGGCGCAGAAACGGGGAATAGTCACGGCTGGTCATGGCGAACTGCAGAAGAGAAAGTGAAGTGCGGCAACTGGTGTCAGGTGCCGCACGCATTGCGGTCCGGTGTCAGGCACCGGCTATATGGCGCTTATGAGCGCTCGTTCCAGCTGTCGGCGTGAATGATGTTGCCGTCCTTATACGACCAGATGATCTTCTCGTAGCGCAGCTCGATGTCCTCGAGATGGTTATGTTTTTCGTAGGCCGGGTTCTTGATGTCCAGCATCTTCGGCGTGACGCCGACCACCTTGACGTTTTCCAGCTTGGTGTTGAAGTACTCCTTCTCCTTGCCGGCGTCATCGATCTTGTACCACTTGATCTCAATCGACTTCAGCGTCTGTCCGCTGGTGACCGCCTTGTACAGGTAGGGGGTCGAGGCATCCGTTTCCTTGGTGAACACGATCGGCTTGTGCACGCGGGTGCCGGTCAGCTTGCCGGTGTTCGAGTCGGTCGGGATGTTGACGGCGTGGTCGAAGGCGACGACTTCGACGCTGCCCTCGCGGCCGGACACGGTGACCGAGCCCTTGATATCGGCTCCGCCGTCGTCCTTGATCCACATGTATGCGGGAATTGCCATTGCTTCCTACTCCTTTTGCTGGAATGAACAGGCCGACTGGCCCAAAGTTTCCTGAACGCCGCGACGGTCATCGCGGCAATCTGGGACGAGGGTAATCTCGACACGGCGGTTAGCCGAACGTCCGGCTTCCGTGTCGTTGGGTGCTTTGGGACGGGTGTCGCCATAGCCCTGGATTGCGAAGCGCGTCACCGGCAGACCAGCCGCATCGGCGAGCCAGTCGCGCACCGAGGCGGCACGTGCCTCGGACAGCTTGAGGTTTGATTGGGCGGCGCCTACGGCGTCGGTGTGTCCAGCAACCAGTACGCGCTTGTCCGGATGAGCCTTGATCAGCTCCAGCGCGCCGATCAGGACGCGGTTGGACCCGGGATTGAGCACCGCGCTGCCGCTCTTGAACAGCGAAAGGCTGTTCAGTTCGATGGTCGAAGGCGGTGGTGCTGGCGGCTGATAGCCTGCGATCAGGGTGTTGAGGGGCGCCAGCAGCTTCGCGCCCCGATAGAAGCCCAGCCCGAGCCGTGGCGGCACGCCGGCGCTCTGGTACTGCTCGAGTTCATCTCGATCGCGCTTGAGCGCCTGCAACGCGTCGACCCGTGCGGCGTCGTGCTCCGCGCCGATGGTGCGGTAATGGGCCATGTCGCCAAAGACGCGCGTCACCAATGCGCGGTTCTGCCAAGCTGACGCGGCTGCGGCCGCGCAGAAGCTCAGGGCCAGCCAGGCAAAGGCGTGTGCTAACGCGCTCGGCAAGGCGCGTCGCACAGGCTGCACAGCAATGCCACGGATCAATGCATCCGGCAAGGGATAGGACGCCCTATTCCCTTCCCGTGCGGACGTTGCCAATCCAGTGAGCTGCGTCACAAAACGGGCGTAGAGCGAATCATGAGCCGGGATGCCTTTCACGGCAGTCACGCCGAAGGCCGCCACGCGGACCGGGCGCCCGCTTCGTCCTGATTCCCGCCCGTCATCCCGCAAGGCCGGCAACAATGCGCCGGACGCCCACCTGACGAGCGCATCCAGGCGTGCGGCGCGCCCCATGCGCTCCGCACGGTCAACTGGCGCTGCCGCCTGCGGATACTGTGCAAGGCGGTCGGCCAGTTGGTCGCACAGCGCTTCTCCCGAGGGCAGGCTCCCGCCAGAGATGCCAAACCACGGGCAGTCATCAGGGGGGCCGCTGGCTTCTTCCGCGTACACGGCGACGCAGACCGGCAGCGGATACCCGACGGCACGACTGGCCTCGCCGATAGCAGCACGCCAACGCCTGAGTCCAGCGCTGAGCGTAGCCGGATCGCATGCCTGGTCCGCGCCTACCAGGCACGCGACGGCATCGGGCCCCTGGCCCTCGCGCCAGCGCTTCAGCGCATCGGCCACGTAGGCCAGCCTGGTGGGCTCGTGCACGCGCACCCAGATCGCGGCGTCCGTCATCCGAACCAGCGGTTCGCCAAAGACCAGCGCGGGCGCGCAGTCGCCCACGGTCAGCACGATCGGGGTGTTTTGGCGAAGGTCTCCCGGAAGCGTGTCCAACGACACGTGGATGGCCTCCAGTACGGCCCGCGACGCCTGTCTGCGGGCACGGGCACGCCGCGTCGCAACCACGATAGCCACAAGCGCCAGCACGATGACGAGCCCGGCCAGCAGCAGGTTCCAGGTCATTGCCCAGGGAGAGCTGAGGGCCAGCCAGGCCAGCGCGAGCGCCGTGACCCAACTGAAAAGCGTGCGATAGGGATAGCCTGTCACGAACACCCTTTCAGCCACCGAGCTGGGCGATCGACACGGCCAGCCATCGGTCCAGCGCAACATAGACCAGAGCCGCACCAGCCAGGGCGATGCCCACCCAGGCCACTGGCGACAGGCCTCGCCATTCTCTTGCCTGCCCACTCGTAACGATCACCGGCCCCGTGTTCTTTTGAACGCCGCCACGCTCCAGACGCTCGTCGATGGCACGCATCAGCCGCTCGCGGGCGCCGGTGCCCTCCAGCGCGAACTTGCCCTGGAAGCCCAGCCCCAGCACGGTGTAGAAGACGGCCAGCAGGGGCAACACCGGCTGGGGTTCGGCCAATCGGCGCTCGATGCGGGCAATCAGTTCCTCGCCAGCGTCATGGCTCTGGAACTCCTTGACCTGCAGGGGTTCACGTTCCCAGGCATCGCGCTCCTTGGCCTGCAGACTGCGCAAGGCCACCTCGTCCAGCAACGCGCATTGGGCGTAGGCCGCATCTTCGACCACGGCCGTCGAATGCCCGGCCGCGTGGAACTCTTCACGCAGGCGGCTCAAGTGCTCAAGGCACCTGGTCCGGAAGGTCTCGAAAGTCTCCGGCTTGGCTTCCCCGGCAAGTTCCGTAACGGTCAAGGCCGTGTCGCGCAAGGCGAGAGGCAGAATGGTAGTAAGCGTCGTCATGCCGGCAATACCGCAAAAAGTTCAAGCGATACGTCCGGCACGGAGGCCGGAACATAGAACTGGCACGCGCGCGCGGCCAGCATGCGCTGGAAGGCCGGATGCGCGCTATCCAGTGCGAAGTACTGATTCTCGACACGGACCGGAATCGCTGCGGGAAGGCGGGACATGGTGCGCAAGGGAATACCCGGCAGCGCTGAGTTGACGATCTGTTCGACTTCGTCTGGCGCACCTGCCTTGCACAGGCGCGGCAGCTGTTCGAGCAGTGTGTGAGCGGGCAAGCCTGCCTGGACGGACAAGTAGTACTCGGCGCCTTCCACCAGCCGTTCGTCGAGGATCTTGCCAACCCAGGCCGTGGGCCTTGTTCGTTCCAGCGCAACGGGAACCACCCGCGACGGGATGACTGTGTCGAGCAGCGTGCGGATTAGCGATTCCAGTTCCGCGAACACCGGTTCTGGCGCCAAGTGGTTGTAAGCGGGAATGGCCTGTAATGTCTCGGTGGTCGAGAAAGTCAGCAGCGCCCCGGCCAGGCGGGACAGCACGCCATAGAGTCGTTCCGGATGTTGCCGCGGTGCTGCACACAGGCGGGCCAGCTCCGGCCAATTGCTGTTGACGCTATGCAGCAGCCAGAAGAGCGCCACATCTGCCACGGCGAAGTCGGCAATCTGGTCCGAGCGCTCCCTTCGGCGCACGGCCAGGCTCGCACTCTTGGCGGCAAGGATCTCCGAGAGCCGCTTCATCCGCTCGGTAAGCCTATCGCTCGCAGCGACAAGCAAGCACGGCGGCACGAATGTCGGGTCGAGTTCAAATCGCCCGTGCGGCGTGCGGATCAGCCGGGCGATCGGGCAGGTCACATAGTCGCCGTGGGCCTCGAAATCGAAGAGCAGTGCGAGCGCGTGCCGCTCGACGCTAATCTCTTCCTTGCCTTCGCCATGCAGATCGGCCACTGACAGATACTCGCGCACGAAGCGTCGCGGCCGGGCGGGACGCTCGCCGTCCTCCATGCAGTTGCCACCCTGGGCGTCCACCAGTGGCAGGCCGACCAGTACGACTGCCGCATCGACACTAGCCGGCACATCGGCGAGATCGCGTGCCGGTGGCGTGCGGTCCGCGGTTTCCGTGTCAATCACCGTTCCGTCGGGCAGGCGCACAGTCAAGGCACTGACGGCCAGTCGGTGGATGGATAGCGCTTGCGGGTCGAGTGCGACACGAACGGTGCCCCACGGCTCCGGACACGCAATGCGCGCAACCAGCTCGTCGGTATGGCGCTCCCACAGCGCTTGCTGCTGAAAATGCTGTGGAGTCATGAAAATGCCTTGTGCCCACAGCGGTCTCGTTATCTTCATGTGTGATCAATCGCCGCGCAGTCTGAGGCGCGTCATCGTGGCTGAGGCTGCGCATTGCATGGAGGACTTTCCTCCACGCAATGCGCAGCAGTGCTGGCGAACCGGTTCAGTGCACTCAGTTCTTCGCCTTCGGCATCTGCGACACCAGCGACAGGTTGATGTCCAAGCCCTCGATCTGGAAGTGCGGCACGATGAAAAGCTTGACGCGGAAGAAGCCCGGGTTGTCCTCGATATCCTCGACAATTACCTTCGCCTCGCGCAGCGGGTGCGAGGCCTGCAGCTCGTCGCCCGGATCGGTCATTTCTGTCACCAGCGTTTTGACCCACGTGTTCAGCTCCAGCTCCAGCAGGCGCCTGTCCTTGGTGGTGCCGATGTTCTCGCGCTGAATCAGCTTCAGGTAATGGGCGATCCGCGACAGCAGGAAAATGTATGGCAGGCGCGCGTTGACCCGGCTGTTGGCCGTGGCCTCGCTGGTGTCATAGAGCGCCGGCTTCTGCGTGGAGTGCGCCGAGAAGAAGCAAGCGAAGTCGTGGTTCTTGTAGTACGACAGCGGGATGAAGCCCAGATTGGCGAACTCGAACTCGCGCGTTTCCGGGATCAGCACCTCGGTGGGGATCTTGGCCTGATTACCGGTACCCAGGTCATACAAGTGGATCGGCAGGTCCTCCACCAGGCCGCCGGCCTGCGGGCCGCGAATCTGCACGCACCAGCCGTTCTTGATGAAGCTTTGCACCATGTTTGCGGCAAAGGCGAACGAGGCATTCGCCCACAGATAGCGATTGTGATCGGGGCCCTTGACGGCCTCGGTATAGTTGAAGGCGCGCACTGGCACCGTTTCGGGACCATAGGGCAAACGTGCGAGGAAGCGCGGCAGCGTCAGGCCGATGTAGCGGGCATCGTCGGAATCGCGGAAGCTCTTCCACTTCAGGTATTCCGCACGGTCAAAATAATTGCCGATGTCTCGAATGCTGGCCACGTCCTCCATCGAGTCCTTACCAAAGAACTTCGGTGACACCGATCCAATGAACGGCATGTGGGCCGCCGCCGAAACCTTCGAGATATTGCGCAGCAGGGCGATATCCTGGGGGCTGCGATCGAACGCGTAGTTGGAGATGATCGAGCCGATCGGCTCGCCGCCCGGCGTGTCGTATTCCTGGATGTACGTATGCAGGTACAAGCCGCTCTGGATCACTTCCGGCGTGTCTTCGAAGTCCTGGCGCAATGCTTCCTTGGAAGCATCCAGCACCTCGATCTTGACGTTCTTGCGGAAGTCCGTGCGGTCGACCAGGAACTTCAGCCCGCGCCACGCAGACTCGATCTGCTGGAATGTTTCGTGGTGCATGATTGCATCAAGCTGGCGGCTGATCTGCTCGTCCAGGTGCGCGATATGAAAATCCAGCAGGCTCTTATCGAGCCGGTCCACCTGCTGCGATGAATCCTGGATCATCTTCAGGAATACGTGCATCGCTTGCGCAACACGCTCATCCAGCGATGAATCGGACAATGCTTCTGGGCTCTGGAAGGATTCCACCGGACGTGCGCTCCTGACCGGGGTCAGGTTGATCTTCTCGCAAAGGGATTCGTAGACGGTCTTGCCAGGCGCGTCCAGCACAACGGTGTCAACCTCGCTGTGAGCGAGTGCGGAAATCTCTTGTTTGGCCATGGGATTCAATCCTAAATAGGCTGATTACTGGGCGGACGGGGCGTTCTCGCCAATCCTTTGCAGATCGGCACGCAGGCGCTCGGACAGGGACGGATCCTTGAGGATCTTTTCCAGCTCGCGGCGGAACATCGCGTTGTCGAGCAGATTCGACTTGAGGTCGCGCAGCAGGTTACGCGCGGCCATCAACGCCCGCAACTCGGGTACGCGGCCCGCCACAACTTCCGGTTTGAAGTCGTCCATGGACTTGAAGTCAAGGTCGACTGGAAGTTCCGAGCCATCGCCGGCCAGCGTGTTGCCGACCGCAATCCTGGCCTTGGGATTGAAATCGGCGAGGACGGAATTGAAGTTGTTCTTGTTGATCGAGACCTTCTCACGCTCTGCAAGGGCGCGGGTGTCCTGTCCATTGCTGTAGTCGCCCATCACCAGCATCTTGAGCGGCAACTCGACCTTCTTCTGCGCACCGCCGGTATGCAGGTCCAGCTTGATGTTGATCCGTGCTTTGGGCACTTCATTCTGGAAACTTTCAGCCATTTTTTTCCCTCTTATCTCTGATTAAAAAGTTGCTTGGAGCATGAAACCAGATCCATATTCTGTAGTCCGGCGCGGGCGATCCGGTGTGATAAGTAACATGAAAGATCAGCGGAAAATATATGAAACTTCCCAAATTTAAATACCGATTTACAGATCATTGATTTAAATCGATATTTGACCTAGATATGTTTGCGTCCGTAATAAATTAGCGTACCGTCCGGACCGAGGAGAACGTGAGAACGCCCGAATTGCCGCTCTCCGGCAGGGTTCGATCACGTTGAGAACGGAGCAAAGAACAATGGCTAGTGTGGTGGAGGAACCAAAGGCGACTGCGAGCGATCTGCCCAAGGGAATTACCGGTCGACAGGCGTATTTCCTGGAGGTCCCCAGCGCGCCCACTGCCGCCGCGCTTTCAGTGGTGTCGTTCAAGGCCGTGGAGCGCCTGGGTGAACCCTATGTGGTGACCGTGCAGCTGACGCATCCGCTGGAACTGGACCGCGCGGACTATCTTGGTCGCGACGCGGCGTTCGTGATCGACGCCGCCGACGGTGACGAGCCTCGCCGGTTCGCCGGCTGCATTACCCGCTTCGCCAAGACCAGGCAGACGCGCGACTTCGCTGCCTATGAAATGGTGGTGGAACCCCTCGTGGCGCGCTTGCGGCTCACGCATGCCAGCCGTGTCTATCAGCACAAGACCGCGCCGCAGATCATCGAGGCCATCCTGCGGCGGCACGACCTCAAGGGACACCAGTTCGCCTTCAAGACGCGCCGCCAGTATCCGCAGCACAAGTTCCGGCTCCAGTACCAGATGTCCGACTGGGACTACATCCGCCTGCTGATGGAGCAGGAAGGGTTGTACAGCTACTTCGTTCCGGGCAAATTCGGGGAAAACTGGGTGGTGGCGGACGATATCGACCACTACCTTTATCAGCCGGAACTGCGGCCACCGTATCAGGAGACAGCAGGGCTGGAATCCGGGGTGGAAGCCGTCTACGCCATCAAGACCGTCGCCAGGACGGTGGCGCAATCGGTCCGGGCCGCTGACCGCAACCCGGCGCAGGCCTACGAGCGCTTCCAGGCCGAGGCGAACATCGCGCGCAAGGACCGCACGACTTACGGCCAGCCATACTTCTATGGCACGCACCACCTGGATCAGGACAGCGCCAAGTGGGAAGCGCAGCTACGCCACGAGGCAGCCATTGCCGGGCAAGTCGTCTATGAGGGCGAGAGCAACGTGCTGGAGTTGCGCCCGGCACGCATCCTGCGCCTGAACCTTGCGCTCCTCGATGCGCCCAACGGTCAGGTGATCACCGAGGTCACGCACAGCGGCGCGCGCGATCAGGCCTACCGCAATTCCTTCAAGTCCATTCCGTCCGACCGGCGCTTCCGGCTGCCGCTAGACGAAGCGAACTGGCCGCGCATTGCAGGCACGCTCGGTGCACGCGTCACGTCACCGAACAAGTACAAGTACGCCTACCTGACCCAGGACGGGCATTACACGGTGCGCTTCGACCTGGACTTCGAGGAGTGGCCCTCCGGCGGCGAGAGCGTGCCGCTACGCCTCGCCAAACCCTTCGCTGGCGGCCTTCAGACTGGCTTCCACTTCCCGCTGCTGGACGGAACTGAGGTGGCCATTGCCTTCACGGACGGGAACCCGAACAAGCCCTATATCGCGTCGGCCCACCACAACAGCTATCAGGGCGACCACATCACGACCGCGGACCGGTGGCTGTCGCGCAATGTTATCCGCACGCAGAGCAACAACAAGCTGCGCATGGAGGATTGGGAGGGCCAGGAAGGCATCAAGCTCTCGACGGAGTACGGCGGCAAGACCCAACTCAATCTGGGCTACCTGGTTGACGGCAAGAAGCAGAAACGCGGCGACGGCTTTGAATTGCGCACGTCCGGATGGGGTGCCGTGCGTGGGGGCAAGGGTCTGCTGATCTCGGCAGATGACCAGCCGAACGCCCACGGCCAGCAACTTGATATGGAGGCTGCAAAGGGGCTACTGCAGCAGGCGCTTCAGCAAAGCGAGGCGTTGGGTGCTGCGGCCAAGGCAGCCGAGGCGGTAGCCGCTGACTACGCTAGGCAGAAAGCCCTCCTCGATGAGTCTCTCGCACAACTCAAGAGAGCGGGAATTCTCGTCAGTGCTCCTGCCGGCGTGGCGCTGGCCTCCGGTAATGACCTGCAATGCACAGCCGCCCAAAACCTCATTGCTACGGCGGGCAGCCACGCGGATTTCAGCATCGCAAAACGCTTCACGCTGGCTGCGGGCGAGTTGGTGTCCATCTTTGCCCAGAAGCTGGGCGTCAAGTTGGTTGCTGCGCGGGGAAAGGTTGAACTCCAGGCCCAGAGCGACGAAATGCGTCTTCTCGCGGATAAACACATGACGATTACCAGTGCAAATGGTCGCGTCGTCATCGAGGCAAAGGACGAGCTGCTGCTCAAGTGTGGCGGCTCGTATCTGCGAATGTCGTCAACCGGGATCGAGGACGGAACGCGCGGAGACCGGACCATCAGGTCGGCGGCATTCAGCCGCCAGGGACCCAGCTCGCTGGCTCAGTCGATGAACACG
Source organism: Cupriavidus pinatubonensis (assembly GCF_019602855.1). Lineage (GTDB taxonomy): Bacteria > Pseudomonadota > Gammaproteobacteria > Burkholderiales > Burkholderiaceae > Cupriavidus > Cupriavidus pinatubonensis. The sequence goes on along the minus strand of NZ_CP080766.1, from coordinate 1,634,977 downwards.
TGGCAGCACGCAAAATTCAATGACACCTATGTCCTTCGGAATCCATCGACAGGGGAGCCACTCTCCAACTCTGCCATTGAAATAGCCAGAGGCGACGGCACGAGACTCAAGATGCAAACGGACGCGTCCGGCAAGACGCCAGTCCAGAAGAGCATCTTCGTGGAGCCCGTACAAATTCGTCCGCTCGACTAACTCCCCAATTCGTTGCGAAGACTATGGCCGAATCCAATACCGTCATCATTCACAGTACCGTCGACAAGAACGGCGATCAGTACAGTTCCGCGACACTGACCTCTGAGGAGGACCAGCGTGAAAAAATCGTGCTGGCAAAGCCGTATGTGATTCCCATCCTTTTCGTACCGGGCATCATGGGAACCAACCTCCGTAAGAAGGAAGGCAAATCAAGCGCGTGGAGTCCCCCGAACCTCGATCTAAGAGGTGGAGCAGACCTGATCGTGCAACTGTTCAGCTACCTACTCAAGAATACCAACGAGCGGGCCGATGACCTGGCGACCGAAACGGTTGAGGTCGACCCCAGTGGGCCTATTGACGCGGGCGAAAGCGGACTGCCGAAGAACGTGTTGGTAGCGCGCGGGTGGGGTGCATTGATGCGCTCCAGCTACCACCCATTCATGGGGCAGTTGCAAAAACTGCTCAATGACTTGGCCCGGTACGATTTCGATCGTTGCGAAGCCGACTTCAAGGGTTGGGCGGAGGAATCTAGTCAGGATTCGCCGAGCGAATGGGGTGCAAAAGAGGGCGACGCGCTGACACGAGAAGAAGTTTTGCACGCAGCCAACTATCAGTTCGATGTTTGGGCAGGTGGTTACAACTGGCTGCAGAGCAACAAGGATTCTGGCGCAGCCATCAAGGACCTGGTCGAAAACACGATTCTTCCCTACTACAACGAGGGCAAGCGCGTGACCGTCAAGGACACACCGGATGGTGAGGGGAGCAACCAATGCAGTATTCAGCGCAAGAAGCCGAATCGGCCGATGGCGGAAAAGGTCATCGTCGTCACTCACTCGATGGGAGGGCTGGTCAGCCGTGCGCTGACCGAGATTCATCAATGCGACAAGGTCCTTGGCGTTTCGCACGGCGTTCAGCCCGCAACAGGTGCGCCGGCCACGTATAAGCGCATGCGCGCGGGCTTTGAAGGAGCGGAAAAGCTGTTTCTGGGGCGCAACGCCGCCGACGTTGTGGCCATTCTTTCGCAAGCTCCGGGTGGACTCGAGTTGTTGCCGACCGCTGATTACAACGACGGCAAGCCATGGCTGTTCGTGCGGGACAACAAAGGAAACGAGCTGATGCCGCCCTTACCGGCAGGTGGAGACCCCTATGAGGAGATCTATCTGTCTCCGGCATGGTATGGGCTTGTGCCTGATCACAATTTGGCGTTGATGGATCCTGGTGACAAGAAAAGCCAAGGACACGAAAAGGAAGAGCGTGATGCTCCTCGCGAAGAGTTGACAACAACCATCGGACTGGTCAGAGAGTTTCACAGCGCTATCGAGAAGCAATATAAGTCGCCCACCTATGCCCACTATGGGGCGCAGGGTCTACGCGAGGTCGACAAGGACGCCGGCGGGCTGCTCGGGTCAGGTCTGATGGCTGCCAAGGACCGTATGAGCTGGGGAGAGGTGACATGGGAAATCAACGAAGTATCCGCTTTCGGTCCGGCGGCAATCACTGTGGTACGGGACGACGGTAAAGGAACGCTTAGAACCAACAAAGGTTCTGTCTTAACGATCGCCGATCCTGACTGTCCTGGTGACGGCACGGTGCCAGTGTACTCGGGCGAAGCCCCAGGTAAAGCCGGCGTTGCGATGAGCTTTGCGCATGGACAGAGTAATCCAGGGCAGAGCAATGAATACTTTTGCTACGACCATCAGGGAAGCTATGGCGACGCGCATCGGCGATCGCTCTTCGCAACGATGTACGCGGTGATCAAGATCGCCCAACAGGCAAACTGGCACAAGAAGGAGAATCCATGAAACAAGGATGGAGAACGCGAGCGATTGGCCGACACTTGGTGGACATCCCCGAGAACGCCAAGACGATCGAGACCTATTCCTTCAACAAGGTCAAGATCAAACCGTTACTGGATATCCGGAGCCAGGAAGACTACGAGCGATTTCTCGCTCAGAAAGTACAGTCGTTGCGCCTAGCCAGGACGGCCACACACGACAGTCTATTCATCGAGCGCGTCTCGCATTCGAACGGTGGAGTAACGTTGATATCCTGGCCGAACTCCGACGCGGAGGAGCGGTATCAGCCTTACGTATTTGATACCTATTTTCGTGCAGGTACGCGATTTCTTAGCTACTCGGGAGATGTGTCAAAAAGTCGCAAATCGACAGCCTTGGCTACTTGCGAAGAGCTCTCTCGCGAGTGGCACCAGATTCCTTCAGGGAAAATTCCAGAGGGTGTCGGCTACGTGGTCGATGACGCAATTCTCGCGGACAACGATTTCAACCGAGAAAGCTGGCGCATGGTCATCCAGTTGCCCGGCAAGCCCGATGTCTTCTTCGAGCTCACATCCTATGCACAGCGTCGGGTGGAACCCGGTTTGCGCGAGCGGGCCGGAGGTGTCGTTGCCGGGCTGCTTGGCACGATAGCGGGGTTCGCGCGTCTACGTGACCGCGCACGTCCGGTCGGCCCCATTCAGGCGGACGAGATCCTGCTGGCAAGCAATCAGGACGGAAAGCGCGGCTACGGATTCAAATGGGAGGCCCCCGGCATGGCGCACTCGCTGGTGGAACCCAATCTGAACGCCACGCTCAGGGTCGGTGAAAGCGCTTACACCACCAACAGGGAATCCTTCGCCAGCGATGAAGAAGCGCTGGAATTGTGGGACGCCGTGATTGATTCTATTCGTCTACGTCCGGGGGCCGTATGAAACCAATCTCTCGCCGTTGTGTTCTTCTTGCGCTGAGCGCAATGCCTGTCGTTGCACTTTCCAATCGCATGGAGGCTCTTCGGAACCCTGCCATGACAGTTGGGCAAGCGATGCACTATCTCTGCGAAGAGGTGTTTCCAACGAGCAATGAGAAAGACTACGGGACGGATTTGAACCCCGAGTCACAAGGCGTGACTCGGGGCGTCGGGCAGTTCCATGTCACTTCGGTGGGGAAGCGAAGCTTCGCTTGACATGGCAGTCGATTTCTCGCTGTTGCCGACAGAAAACACCGAAGCTGTGGCACGTCCGTCCAGAATTCTCTGGGCCATTGTGCACCTCGCGACTGCGTCGGTACTCGCTTTGGGAATTCTTCGTTTCTGGCCGGCACAATTGCCCACGAACACGTTCAAATTCTGGGTGACCTTGATCATCTTTCCGCTAGGCATCCCGCTTTTTGTCGTGCTGAGGAGGTACAGCTACTTTGAAGGAAGAAAGCTGGACGCCGAGATGCAACGTGAAGCTGCACATGAGTACAACGAAGCGGTCTTTGCTGCAGCGTCTCGTCCCTTGATTCTTCTCGGGTCAGCCTTTCGTTTCTCGGCGGAAAGGCGGGAGAATGCCAGTTCGGCTGTGCGATCTGGGTCCGTCAATCTGACGACGCGAGATGCCCTTGCTTCCGATAGTGACCCCGTCAAGGCGCGGTGGATCGAAGTGCCGGGGGGCAAGCTGGATTCTGAAATGGACGATAGCGCTCGCCAAGTCGCCGTGACGCGATGGCTGTACTCGGAACTGCTTGCCGACATGGCGAAAGCCATTCGAGCTCTCCCATCCCGTTCCGGGATCGAAGTTAGCTTGTGGCTCTCTGGGGAGTTGGACCGGGAAGCGTATGTGGCTCTTTGGCAGGAGTGCTGGACTGAGCGGCGCCTGCCATCCTCCATGCAGATCGCCGATGAAGATACGCCATCCGGCACCGGCATCATGGATGACTGGCTAGATCGCATCGTTGCCGAAGAGGCAACGCAAGTGACACGACTCGTCGTCGCCATCCAATTGCACCCAGTTATCGGCAATTCGCCTCCGACAGGAACCTGCGAAGCCGGCACGGCTTTGCTGCTAGCGTCCGATGTACTGGTCCGCAAACATGCTCTCACGGCGTGCGCAAGCCTGCACAGGCCAGTGTGGGGGGACGTCGATGCGCCAGAAGCCATGTTGGCGAATGCCTTGAAGTGGGCCGATGTGACAGCCGAGAAGATTCCTTCTGGCTGGAAGTCTGGGTTGAGTGTCGATCAAAGCAGCAAGCTACATGAAGCCGCACGGCAGCTTGGGTTGGAGGCTACACCAACGGATATCGATCAGACGATCGGTTATGCCGGTGTGGCATCTCCCTGGCTGGCGTTGGCATGCGCCGTGGACGCGCTTTCAGAGCAGACCCCGTGTCAGATCATCGTAACGGCGGAGCAAAGAACAATGCTCACCGCTGTGGTCCGCCGTGACGCCGATAAAGATGTAACGCGGGATTCTGATCGAACGCAGGCAGATTCTTGAAGGAAGATGGTGTGACAAGACGCTACGACATTCAGAGAGGCGACCCAACGACTGTTGGTGGCAGGGTCGAAGGTGGCAGGGCCGACGACATGGTTGGGAACCGCGATCAAGCCTATGAGGGTGATCCAGTTTGGTGCCCGGTCTGCAAAACCATGGGAGTCATTGTCTGCAGCGGCCCAAGACTGGCAATGAAAGGCCCGGATGGCCGCGAAGCTGCCCTGAGCGACGATCTGTGTGTCTGCAAGTGTCACCCAAGCCCCCTCCTGATCCCCACGCAGTACACCTCCTATATGGACATTTGATTCGCCTTAGCATAGCCCCTGGTCGCTACCGTTGCATGCGCGCCCGGAACGCCGATTGCTAGGAAGAAGTTTGAAAGTCATGAAGAAGCTACGGATAGATTTGCTTTCCCTCCTTGTGCTTGCGCTCCTGATCACTTGCGCTATCGTGATTTGGGGAGAAAGTCTCGGCATCAAGACCCCCGATGCTCGGAGCCTTTGGCTTTCCTTGGTGGCTTTCGGCACGCTCATTCTCGCTGTGCTTGCGTCATTGGATCGTTTTGCGCGCGCGTGGGATGCGGTGCGTGCGCTGACTATGTCGCTTCGCCGCCGTGAACCTGAGTTGGCCGATACTACACAAGCGAGCCTACTGAAGTCCCGCCTCACGCAACGAGCACCGAAGGATCTTGACGATTTACGTAGTGAGTTGCGACAGCGGTACGGCCTACGTTGGCGCTATCGTCTGCCTTGGCTGCTGTTGATCGGCGACGATGCCGCCATCGCGCAACGGCTACCTGACCTGGATGAACAGGGCTGGCTAATCACTCCGCATGCTGTACTGGTTCGCAGCAAATTGGAGACGGCTCGACTCAAACAACTCTCGAAACTGCGCCGTCGGCGCCCTATCGACTTGGTTGTGCTGGTCTTGGACGGGGCGACAACCCCGCTCAAGGAACGTTATGGCACGCATGCTTTTTCCATCGCCCTTGCGCGCGTTGCTGAGAGTTTGCGCTGGTCTGCTCCGATTCATGCGCTCGAAATTGTTCACGCAAGTTCCATTTCGCCCGCCGATATGCCAGTCATTGCCTGTGAGGTGTCCCGGCAAGCGAACTCCAGTGGAATCGAGGCCGCGCTACATGCGCTACGTGATCAACTATCGGAACAGAGTTTGGAACGACTCCCCCAGAATGGCCGGGAGATTTATCTGGGACAGCTTTCCCAATGGCTGGATGGCCGCGCCAAGGCACTGGCCAATTGGCTTGGCGGATTGGAGGGCGGTACCCGCAGGAAGTTGCCGGTTCGCGGTTTCGCCTTTGCGCCGGCGTTTGATGATAGGGAATACCTCGACGCCATTGCGGAATTGCCGCTGTGGCAACATTTAGGCGATACCGCACGGCGACAGCCGGGGCGTCGTATAGGCTTTCATCCCGTGACGGTGCTTACGGTATTGGCTCTGTCCGCTATCAGCTTGTGGATTGGGGGCATGTTTCTGTCCGGTCTCCAGAACGCGCGAGACCTGCAGGCCGCACAGCAGGCCGCGCACGAGATCCAATCTACGCCCAGTACCGCCGCACGCCTGCAGGCGCTCGATACCCTGCAACAGCAAATCCAGCGCTACGAGGACCGCGTCCAACACCACGCGCCGCTCTTCACCCGCTTCGGCCTGAACCGCGATGCCGACGTACTGGCCGCGCTGTGGAAGCCTTACGCAAAGGCCAGCCGCGACATCCTTGTCGCTCCGGCGGCACAGGACCTGGAAGCGAAACTGGTCGACCTGTCGCAACTGCAGACCAGCGGACTGAATGAAGAAACCAGCAAGTGGGCACTGCAGGGACACGACACCCTCAAGGCCTACCTCATGCTCGCCCACCCGGAGCGAGTGGATGCTGCATTCCTCGCGCAGCAACTGGGGCAGCACTGGACCACCGACGCGAGGATTCCCCCTGGACAGAAGCAGGACCTGGCCGAGCGGTTCGCAAGGTTCTACGCCGAGCACCTGAAGGCCAACCCGGACTGGCGCATCGAGCCCCGTCCAGAGCTGGTGACCGGTGCACGGCAGACCCTGCTAGCGGTGATCGGGGAGCGCAATGCGCAGGACACCATTTATCAGGGCATCCTCCGCGGCGCTGGCAACAAATACCCCGACCAGACCCTGGCCTCCCTGACCGCCGGCACGGACCCGCGCGGGTTGCTGCGCGCTGTCGCGCTGGTGCCCGGCGTCTTCACCCGGCAGGCCTATGAGGGTTACGTAGCTGCAGCCATTGAGGAAGCCGCCAAGCGCAAGCAGGTCGCCAGCGACTGGGTGCTGACGGGAGGCAAGCCGCCACAGCCGGATGCCGACGCAGATTCCGGCAAGGACCTGCAGGCCGCCCTGACCGAGCAGTACTTCGACGAGTACGCCGACCATTGGCAGCAGTTCATGAACAGCGCGCAATGGGAGCCAGCGGCGACGCTACCTGCCGTTATCGACCAGCTCAAGCTCCTGGCCGACGCGCGCCAGTCGCCGGTGATCGCGCTGATGAAGTCGCTGGAGTACCAGGGTGGCGCCGGGGCGCGCAAGGATTCGCTGTCGGACACGCTGGTCAACAAGGCCCGCGACCTGATCGGCAAGAAGATCGAGGTACCGGAGGTCGCCAAGGCCGACCCTGCCGGCCCGCTCGGGATCGCGTTCGGTCCAGTGCTGCGGCTGGTGGGCCAGGGCGGCCAGGGCCTCCAAGGCAATCAGGGCGACCTGAGTCTGCAACGTTATCTCGATCGCGCGACGGCCTTGCGGCTGCGCCTGCAGCAGATCAGCACCAGTAGTGATGGCGATGCCCAGGCGCGCCAGATGGCCCAAGCCTTGTTTCAAGGCAAAGGCTCGGAGTTGGCCGATACCCAGGCCTATGCACAGCTGATGGCGGCCAGCTTCGGTAACCAATGGGCCGGCATGGGAGACGCCCTGTTCGTGCGCCCGATCGCGCAGGCCACTCAGGTGGTCCTGCTGCCCGCCCAGGCAAGCCTGGATGATGCATGGCGCCAGAACATTGCGATGGCGTGGGGCCGGTCGTTTGCAGGACGCTACCCGTTCGCCGACACCGCCAATGACGCCTCGCTGCCGGAACTGGCGCGCTTCCTGCGCCCGCAAAGCGGTCTGATCCACGCATTTCTGGCAACGAACCTTGCTGGCGTGCTCGAGTTGCAGGGGGATCAATGGGTACCCTCGGCCACCGCAGGACAGGCCATGGCCTTCGATCCCGCCTTTCTCAAGGGCATCAATACGCTGCAGCATATTGCCGCCCACCTGCTGGCGCAGGGCGAGCCCGCGTATCGCTTCCAGCTCAAGCCGATTCCGACGCCCGGCCTGACGGACTCGCTGCTGACCGTGGATAACCAGAAACTGCACTACTACAACCAGCGCGAGACCTGGCAGTTCATGACGTGGCCGGCCAGCAACCTGCAGGAGCCGGGCACCAGGCTGCAATGGCAAACCGAGAAGGCCGGCACCAACAAGACCTACGAGTTCAGCGGGCCTTGGGGCTGGGTGCGGATGCTGGAGCGCGCGCGCGTCATGCCAATCGACACTGCGACGTTTCAGCTGACCTGGCAAGCCAGCGCGGACACTGGGGACCAAAAGGCGGGCGCTGGCACGGGCGAGCCCGGTGCTGCCGTACAACCCGACGCCGCTGCCCTCATTGCACGCGATGCAAAGGGGCCAGCGTCGGCGGACCTTGCCTATCCGATCAGCTATCAGTTGCGCACAGACGTGAGTCAGGGTCCGCTGGAAATGCTATGGCTGCGCGGATTCGTGCTCCCGTCCCGCATCTTCGCCGGCAAGGAACCTGCCGGACGCATGGCACCGTCAACACGCAAGTAGCGCCTATGTTCAACCATCTTCTCAATGCGCTGTTCGGCTCGCGCACGCCCACGGACCTCGCACGTTCCACGCAGGTGCGCTGGGAACCCTGGCTTCAGCCTATCCGCCCCGAGGCGCCGGTCGGCGATGACCCCGGCTATGACGACGATTTCCTCGCCATTAAGGAGGAGGTCGCCAGGCTGTCGGACATCAACGATAGCCTGATCATCGACACGGCAGAGCGGTTGCTCAAGGCCAGCGCCAAGGATGTACGACTGGCGGCCTATTACGCCTACGGCCGCATGCGGCGGGACGGGGCGGAAGGCGTGGCCTCGGCCTTTGAACTGCTGTCGGCACTGATCGACCGGTTCGGGGAACAGTTGCTGCCGGCCCGCGCGGAAAGCCGCAAGGCCGCCCTGGAGTGGCTCGCTGGCGCCACCTTCACGGATCGCCTCGACCGCGTCTCTGGACTGAGCGGGACTTACCTGGAGCGCACCCTGTCGGCGCTGGCGCTGATGCAGGAGCGCACCGCACAGTGGCCGGAAGCGGCCCGTCCGGCGCTGGATACGCTATTTCGCCGGTTCGAGGGCCGGGTCGAGTCTCCATCAGCCGCGGATAGCGATAGTCACGCAGTGCCCGTCAAGGCGCCGGCAATCGCGACGACGCTCGCCTCGGCCAAGGTGACCTCCACGCGGGAGCTCCTGGACGGCGCGCGCCAGATGGCGCAGTTCCTGCGCGATCAGCCGGAAGGCTATCTGGCTGCCTACCGCCTGATGCGTTGCGTACGCTGGGACACGCTGACCGAGGTCCCGCCGCATGAGGCCGGTGGCAGGACGCGGCTCGTGGCACCGCGTGCCGAACTACGCGCCCACATGAAGCGGCTGGTCCTGCAGAAGCAGTGGCCGGAACTGCTCGACCGGGTCGAGCAGGCCTTTGCCGAGGGGGCCAATCACTTCTGGCTCGATCTGCAGTACTACGCGTTCGCCGCCCAGGACCAGGCCGGCGGCCAGTACGCACGCGTGCGCGACCTGCTGGCCACCGATTGCGCGCTGATGCTGGAGCGGCTGCCGGGCCTCGATCAACTTGCCTTTGCCGATGGGACGCCGTTCGCGGACGACACTACGCTGGAATGGATCGCCCGCCATGCCACCGTGCGCGATATCGAGCGCGGTGAGACTGTAGCCCCCGTGGCAGTGGATTCGGCCAGCACGGATTGGGCGGAAACCGAGGCCCAGGCCGCAGAGCTGGCCGCACAGCAAAGCCTCGATGCGGCCCTGGCGTGGTTGCAGGGCCTGCCCGCGTCGGACGGCGAGCGCGAACGCTTTTTGCGCCAGCTGGTGATGGCGCGCGTGGCGGAGCGTGCCGATCGCGCGGATACCGCCCTGCACCTGCTTGCCGCGCTGGACCAGAGCGCTCATCACTATCGGCTGGCAACCTGGGAGCCGTCGCTGGCGTTCGAGGTCAAGCATCAAATGGTGCGGCTGCTGAGATCCCGCCTGACGCGCAAGGATGCCGACAAGCCCGCCCTGGCGCAGCGCATCGATGCCCTGATGGGCGAGCTGACCGCCATTGACCCGGCCCGCGCCGTCGCCATGGCCTGAACGGCAAGACCACTCACATGCCCATGAATCACCCCACCCAAGACAACGACATCCTGCGCTATTACGAGGCCGAGATGCGCTACCTGCGCGAGGCCGGCAAGGAATTCGCCCAGGCGTTCCCCGACCGCGCGCGGATGCTCAATATCGACCGCATCGGCGAACGCGATCCCCACGTCGAACGTCTGTTCGAGGGCTTCGCCTTCCTGATGGGGCGGCTGCGCCACAAGCTCGACGACGAGTTGCCGGAACTGACGGAAGGCCTGGTCAGCATGCTGTGGCCGCACTACCTGCGCATGATCCCGTCGCTGTCGATCCTGGAACTGATCCCGAGCCCCGGCGTGCTGCAAGGTCACGAGACCCTGGCGGCCGGGCTGGAGGCTGTGTCCGATCCGGTCTTGCTGGGGTCGCAGCAAGGCATCGGCAACAGCGTGGAATGCATCTACCGGACAACCCAGCCTGTCGATCTGTACCCGCTTAGCGTGGCCGAAGCGGGTACCTACGCACGCGAGGACGGCCGCTCCGTCATTCGTCTGCGCCTGGCCCGGCAGGCCCAGTCGCGGCAGGAACAGCTGAAGGTGCCCCGGCTGCGGCTTTATCTGCATGCGGATCGTCCCGTGGCGCTGGCACTCTACGCGGCGCTGACTGCGCAACCGCTGGCCATGCACGTTCGCATTCCCGGCTACCCGATCGACCGGCCAGGCGCACCGCAGTCCATGACGGGCCTGCGCCTGGCGCCGGTGGGATTTGGCGCCAGCGAGCGGCTCTGGCCCAAGCCCGACAATGCCTTCGGCGGTTACCAGCTGCTGCTGGAGTATTTCACGTTCCCCGAGAAGTTCATGTTTGTGGACCTGCTCGGGCTCGACATGGCGGCAATCCCGTCAGATGTTCAGCACTTCGATGTCGAAGTCGTTCTCGCCAAGCTGTTTCCGGATGACATGCGCTTCTCGGCCGAGAACATCCGGCTTTTCTGCACACCTGTCATCAACCTGTTCGAGCTGGAGGCCGATCCGATCACGGTCACTCACCATGAGACCGAATACCGAGTGCGGACCATGGAACAACACGGTCAGCATGTCGAGGCCTACTCGGTCGATACCGTGCGCGGATTCGACGCAGCGACCGGCGAGCGCTTCGAGTACGCGCCATTCGCCGCTTTCCGGCACCGAGGCGGGATGCTGCGCCATGACATGCCCGAGCGCTACTTTCATACGCGTGTACGAAGGGGGCCGTCCGGGCGCTTCGATACCTGGCTCGTGCTTGGAGGGCATGCCTGGGAGCAGCAGGACACGTTGCCGCAGGAAACCCTGTCCCTGTCGGTCACCGGTACGAACGGCATGCTGCCGAGAAAGGGGTTGCGCGAGGCCGGCATCTGCCGCATGGGCGGCGGCTTCACCAATATCGGCGCCGTGCGCAACCTGACGGCGCCCACCTTGCCGGTGTACCCGCCGACCGGCGACCGATTTCATTGGCGCGTGCTGTCGCACCTGGCGCCCAATTATCTGTCCCTCCTTGATGCCGAGGTGCTGCGTGGCAGTCTGGCGCTCTACGACTGGACCGACGGCGAGCTGAACCGGCGCAGGATCGATGCCATCACCGACGTCCGCCATCGCCCGCTGCAGAAACTGGTGAAGGGCGGACTGCAGCGCGGAGTGGAAATCGAGGTGAGCCTGGACAGCACCCGCTTCGCCGGCGACGGCGATGTGGAATTGTTCGGCGAAATGCTGAACCGCTTCCTGGCGCTTTATGCCACCCTGAACCTGTACACCCGCCTGGTCGTTGTCTCGCAGCCCAGCGGCAAGCGGCTCGAATGGCCCGACAGCAAAGGTGAGGGGGCCCCGTTTTGAACTCCACTGAGAAGTGCACCATGGATACCGGTAGCCTGCTGCCGGCGTTGCTTGCCAATGCGCCGCGGATGAATTTTTTTCGGCTGTGCGAGCTGATCGAGCTGGCCGCACCGGAGCGCCCACCGCTGGGCACCACCGATTCGCCTGCCGACGAGCCGGTTCGATTCCGTTCGTCCGGACAGCTCGGATTTCCGGGGCGGGAAATCGATCGCGTCGAGCGGGATGCGGACCAACCCGCCTTGCCGCCGGTGCTTCGGACGACTTTCCTTGGCCTCTACGGCGTCGATGCCCGCATGCCGTCCTACTTTGTGGACGAGATTGCCCAGCGCCGGGACGGCGCGGAACCCCTGGCCGCGTTCCTGGACCTGTTCCACCATCGGATCACCACGCAGTTCTACCGCGTGGGACGCAAGTACCGCTATCCGGTGGGCTTCCGCACCGGCGGCGAAGACAAGGTGTCGCGCTGTCTGCTGAGCCTGCTGGGACTCGGCATCGGCCAGTCGCCGGTCGAGCAATCGGTGCCGACGCGCAAGCTCCTGTCGATGCTGGGACTCGCCAGCCAGCGTACGCGTACTGCGGAGGGGCTCGCAGGTGTGCTGCAGCATGCGGTGCCGGATGCCATGATCACAGTCACGGAATTTCATCCTGTGTGGGTGCGTCTGGATACGCACGAACAGCAGCCGCTTGGGGAGAACTGCGTGCTCGGACGCGGCTTCCTTGACCGCACCAACACCGTACTCGTGGTGATCACCCCGAACCGGCGCGACTCGGTACTCGGGCTGATGCCGGGCCGACGCCTCCATCAGGAGGTGATGGGCGTGCTGCGCTTCTACCTCGGCTACGCAGCGCATGCCCACCTGGAAATGCATGTGAGACGTTCATTGATGCCACCGCCCGCGTTGAACTCGAACGATGCCAGCCTCGGCTTGACTACGCAATTGAGGCGGCACACAGGTGAATCTGACGCACCGGTCGATGATCCGGTGACGCGCGTGAAACTTGGCACCTGGACGGGCCATCCGGCGCCGGTGTCCGGACCACACTGAGGTCGCACGCCGATGGAACACAGCAACATGAAAACACAGAGGATCAACACAATGACGTGGCAATTGCGAAGCTGCATCGCGGCGCTGGGCTTCACCCTTTTAACTGGCTGCGGCGTGGGCCAGGCCGTGAAGGACGGCACAGTGGATGCGGCGAAGTGGATGTTCACGACGCAGGTCAAGACCATGAACATCGACCTCGTCAGCCGGTCGTCGTTGAATGCAAGTGGCGCTGGACGATCGCTGTCGACCGTGGTGCGGGTCTACCAGTTGAGGACGCCGCAAACGTTCGAACAGCTCAGCTACGAACAACTCCAAGCGAATGACCTCGACATGCTGAAGATGGATTTGCTTGCCACCAGGGATGTCGTGCTCAGGCCTGACGCCGCTGCGAGCATCAGCGAGCCCATGAACGAGGCCACCGAGTACGTCGGCGTGGCTGCGTTCTTCCGCGATACGGGCAAGACCGGGACATGGAAACTCATCATCCCCAGGCAGCAATGGAAGAAGACCGATCCGGTGAAGATCGACGCGACCGACAATGTGCTGCAACTGGCAGGCATGAAGCCGGAACCAATCAGGCAGGCGGCGCTGCAGCACAGCGTACCGAATCCGCAGACGTCTGCGCAGACGGCGAGCGCTCGCAAGGAATGACAGCGTTATCGTGACGATGTTGCGTGATACGTTATTCGGCCTGTCCAGGCACGAACATCAGGTCGGCACATATCCAAGCTGCGCACTGACCGCCGCCGCCTCCTCCCTCACCACCCTGCCGATCGGTCCATCGATATCCGGATCAAATCCGCCGGTGGCGCCAAGCGCGGTCAGTACCGCACTCAGTCTGCCCGTGTAGTCGAACACCGGCGCTGACACCGCGCTGATGCCCTTCAGGTTCACATCGCGTACCGCCGCACAGCCGGCAGTCCGGACATCCCTTCGCAGTTGCCCGATCGGGTCATCGGCCGCCAGCATGGCGCGCAAGTCCGGCGCCGCCGCCGCCAGTTCCGCGCGGGCCAGCGCCAGGACTTCCCGCTCGTCGAGCAATCCCAGAAAGACCCGTCCGGTGGCGCTCCATAGCAAGGGCATGACCGAGCCCACCCGCACGTTCACGGTCACCGGCAGTCCCGGTTCCTCGAAACGCACAATGGTCGGCCCCTTGTTGCCCATGACGGCGATAAAGCAGGTGACCTCATGCCGCTCGCGCACGCGAATCAGCGATGCCTCCGCGAGCCGGATCGGATCAGCCTGCCGCATGGCCGCCAGGCCGATATGCAGTGCTTCCACGCCAAGCTGGTACTGCTGTCCACCGGCGTCCTGGGCAACCAGCCCTTCCTCGACCAGGCTCACCAGATAGCGGTGGACCTTGGCCGGGCTTTCGTCGATATGGGCGGCCAGCCCCGTCAGAGTCGCCCTGCCCCCCATTCTGGCCAAGCCCTTGAGCACGGCCATGCCGGTGACTGCCGACTGCACCCGGCGGCGCCGTTCGCCGCGCGCGGGCGCATTGTCGTCGTTTCGTTCTTCGCGCATCACATCCTCCCGGGGACCGTCTGCTTATCGGTTCGCCGACTTCCTTGCCTTCGAGGTTAACCCTCATCTTATTTTTACGCAATGCGTATATGATTTACGCAAAATGAAGTACCACAACACCGGAGACAACATGACGCCCCACAGGACTTCCTTTCGCCTCGCCTTTGTCGCGGCAACGCTGGCAGCCACCTCCACCGGCGCCGCTCTGGCCGCCGATACCTACCCGAGCAAGCCGATCCGCTGGGTCGTGCCGTATGCCGCGGGCGGTGGCTCGGATTTCCTGGCGCGCACCATCGGGCAGGGGTTGTCGGCCAAGGTGGGGCAGCCGGTAGTCGTGGATAACAAGCCCGGCGGCAATACCGCCATCGGCGCGACCGAGACGGCGCGCGCCGCGGCGGATGGCTACACGGTGCTGTCCGCCGATAACGGCACGCTGGTGTTCAACCCCGCGCTCTACAAGACGCTGAGCTACCAGCCCAAGGACCTGGCGCCGGTGACGCTGCTTGGCCGCTTTCCGATGATCCTGGTGGTCGGCCCGGGCAGCACGGCGCACACGGTGCAGGAATTCATCGCGCAGACCAAGGCCAAGCCGGGCGGTATCAACTATGGATCGGCGGGCGCCGGCAGCCCGCACCACCTCGCCATGGAATTGCTGAAGGTCGAGGCGGGGCTGACCATGACGCATGCGCCTTACCGTGGCGCAGCGCCCGCGCTGTCCGACGTGGCGGCCGGCCAGATCCCCGCAATGATGGTCGACTTTGCCGCTGGCGCAGGCTTCATCAAGGGCGGCAAGGTCCGTCCGCTTGCCGTGGCCAACGCCACGCGCCTGCCGCAGCTCCCCGATGTGCCGACCTTCGCGGAAGTCGGCTACAAGAACGTCGAAGCCGCCGCACTCGTCGGCATGGTGGTGCCGGCCGCCACGTCGCCCGATGTCATCACCACGCTGAACCGCCAGGTCGTGGCCGCGCTGAAGGAGCCGGCCGTGAACAAGCGCCTGGTGGATTTCGGGGTCGAGCCGGTCGGCAACTCGCCGCAGCAGTTCAGTGACCTGCTGCGCAGCGAAACCGCGCGCTGGCAGAAACTCATCCGCGACCTGAAGATCACGCTGGACTGAGACTGGCGCCAGCCGTTGTCCACATTGCCTTGTTGGAGCCATACCCATGACCGCAGCCACCCCGGAAACCACCACGCAGAAGTGTCCGTTCAGCCATGGCGCGCAGCCCGCTGCAGCCGCGCCGAACGGCTGTCCGGTCAGCGCGGAGGCTGCGGCCTTCGATCCGTTTGGCGATGGCTACCAGCAGGACCCGCCCGAGTACGTGCGCTGGTCGCGCGAGCAGGAGCCGGTGTTCTACAGCCCACAGCTCGGCTACTGGGTGGTGACGCGCTATGACGACATCAAGGCGATTTTCCGCGACAACCTGACCTTCAGCCCCGCCATCGCGCTGGAGAAGATCACGCCGACCGGCCCAGAGGCCAACGCCGTGCTGGCCTCGTACGGCTACGCGATGAACCGCACGCTGGTCAACGAGGACGAGCCCGCGCACATGCCGCGCCGCCGCGCGCTGATGGAGCCGTTCACGCCCGAGCAGCTCAAGCACCATGAACCGCTGGTGCGCAAGCTGGCGCGCGAGTATGTGGACCGCTTCATCGACGACGGCAAGGCCGACCTCGTCGACCAGATGCTGTGGGAAGTCCCGCTGACGGTCGCCCTGCATTTCCTCGGCGTGCCCGAGGAAGACATGGACCTGCTGCGCCAGTATTCGATCGCGCATACGGTCAACACCTGGGGCCGGCCGAAGCCCGAAGAGCAGGTCGCGGTCGCTCATGCGGTCGGCAACTTCTGGCAGCTCGCCGGTCGCATCCTCGACAAGATGCGCGCAGACCCATCCGCGCCAGGCTGGATGCAATACGGCATCCGCAAGCAGAAGGAACTGCCCGAAGTCGTCACCGACTCCTACCTGCATTCGATGATGATGGCCGGCATCGTCGCCGCGCACGAAACCACCGCGAATGCCAGCGCCAACGCCATCAAGCTGCTGCTGCAGCATCCGGACGTGTGGCGCGAGATCTGCGAGGACCCCGCGCTGATCCCCAACGCCGTCGAGGAATGCCTGCGCCACAACGGCTCGGTAGCGGCATGGCGGCGCGTAGTCACGCGCGATACCGACGTCGGCGGCATCCCCATCGCGGCCGGATCGAAACTGCTGATCGTGACCTCGTCGGCGAACCATGACGAGGCGCACTTCGCCGATGCCGACCTCTTTGACATCCGCCGCGAGAACGCCGCCGACCAGCTCACCTTCGGCTACGGCTCGCACCAGTGCATGGGCAAGAACCTGGCCCGCATGGAGATGCAGATCTTCCTGGAGGAACTGACGCGCCGGCTGCCGCATATGCGGCTCGCGCAGCAGTCATTCACGTATCTACCCAACACTTCGTTCCGCGGCCCCGAGCATCTGTGGGTCGAATGGGACCCGGCGCAGAACCCGGAGCGCACGCAACCATCGTTGCTCGCGCAGCAGACGCCGGTGCGCATTGGTGAGCCCTCAGGGCAAGCCATCAGCCGGCCCGTGGTCGTACAGAGCGTCACGCAGGCAGCGGACGGCATCGTGCGGCTGCGGCTCGCCTCGCCCGATGGCAAGGCGATGCCGCGCTGGTCGCCGGGCTCGCATATCGATGTCGATTGCGGCGAGACGGGCCTGTCGCGCCAGTATTCGCTGTGCGGCGACCCTGCCGAAACCGGCGTGCTCGAGATTGCCGTGCTGCGCGAGCCGGAAAGCCGTGGCGGCTCGGCCTGGATCCACGATCACGTGAAGCCCGGCGACCGCCTGAAGATCCGCGGCCCGCGCAATCACTTCCGCATGGATGAGGGATGCCGCAAGGCGATCTTCATTGCAGGGGGCATCGGCATCACGCCGGTCAGCGCGATGGCGCGGCGCGCGCTGGCGCTGGGGATCGACTACGAGATCCACTACAGCGGGCGCACGCGGACCGGCATGGCGATGATCGACGAGCTGCGCGCGCTGCATGGCGAGCGCCTGCACCTGTACATCAAGGAAGAAGGCGGCCGCAACGACCTCGACGCGCTGCTGGCACGCACCGACCGCAACGCGCAAATCTACGCCTGCGGCCCGGCGCGCATGGTGGAAGCGCTGGAACAGGCCTGCACCGGCTGGCCGGATGACGCGCTGCGCGTCGAACATTTCGCGACGACGCTGGGCACGCTCGATCCGTCGAAAGAGCAGCCGTTCGAGGTAGAGCTGAAGGACTCGGGACTGACCGTCACCGTGCCCGCTGACCAGACCCTGCTGACCACGCTGCGCTGCGCCGGCATCGACATCCAGAGCGATTGCGAGGAAGGCCTGTGCGGCTCATGCGAGGTGCGCGTGCTTTCCGGCAGCGTCGATCATCGCGACGTCGTCCTCACGCGCGGCGAGCGCGAGGCGAACACGAAGATGATGACGTGCTGCTCGCGCGCGTTGCCGGGTAGCCGGCTCATTCTGGAACTCTGAGCGTGGCGGGCCCGTGTTCCGGCCTGTCCGTCCGCTTCCCCCGCTGAAACAGCAGGCCATCACCTGGCCACATGACCGCCTGTGGGTCATGCGCCGCTTCGAGCCATGCCCCGATCTCCCTCCACGCGCTGCCATGGGCCTGCATCGGCACATCGGCGCGCGTGTTCTCATTGTTAGAACACGATCGCGCATCGGATCTGATTGTTGAGCGCAAAGCCGCAAACCATACTGCCCCGGAACGAGCAGCAAGGCTGATGACGACGCAGAAGCCGTGTTGCCTCACGACCAACTTTTCCCTGACCGGAGCGGTGATGGAACAATCGAAAGCAGGAACCCTGATCGGCGCATTTGCTGCGTTCTTCCCGGACGCTACAGAAATCGGATCCTATGTCGGCGGCAGGCTCGTCGCGGGCACGGGCCAGGACATCGAGCTGTTCGATCCGGCTACGGGCGAGAAGAGCCTTAGTTATCGCGATGCCGGCCCCGCGATTGCACAGCAGGCCTGCATCGCCGCGCGCGAAGCGCAAAAGCATTGGTGGAGCCTCACGCATGCTGCCCGCGGCCGCATCCTCTACGCGGTCGCAGCTAAAGTGCGCGAGCACAATGAACCGCTCGCCGTGCTGGAATCGATGTCTCAGGGAAAGCCCATCCGCGACAGCCGCCGCGAGGTGGAGATGGTCGCGGAAATGTTCGAGTTCTATGCGGGCTGGGCGGACAAGTTCTATGGGCACGTCATCCCTGTCCCCACCACGCACCTGAACTACACCCGCCGCGAGCCCTTCGGCACGATCCTGCACATCGCCCCCTGGAACATCCCCATCCTGTCGTTCGGATGGCAGGTAGCCCCGACCGTTGCGGTCGGCAATGCCGTCTTGCTCAAGCCTTCCGAGTTGACGCCGTTCACGTCGCTCGCCGTGGCGTCGCTGGCTGAACAGGCTGGCGTACCGGTTGGCCTGATCAATGTGCTCGCGGGCTATGGCCATACCACCGGCCAGGCGGCTATCGCCGACGATGTCGTGAAGAAGGTGGTCTTCGTGGGATCGCCCGCAACCGGGATACGTATTGCAGAAGCCGCCGCCAAGCGCGTCATTCCGTGCATCCTGGAACTGGGCGGAAAGTCGGCCAATATCGTCTTCGATGACGCCAATCTTGACCTTGCCGCGATCGGGGCCCAGGCGGCGGTCTTCTCCGGCTCAGGCCAGAGCTGCACCGCCGGTTCGCGCCTGCTGATCCAGCGAAAGGTCTACCAGCAAGTCGTCGACAAGGTGGCCGAAGGTGCCCGCAAGCTGAGGCTTGGCCACCCGCTTGAAACGTCCACGGAGATCGGTCCGATCAACAACCGGAACCAGTACGAGCACATCAAGCGCATGATTGCACGCGGCGTGGAAGAAGGTGCACAGCTCGCCGCCGGTACGACCAGCTTCGAGGACCGCGGCTACTTTGTCCCGCCGACCCTCTTCGCCGGCGTGTCCAACCAGATGGACATTGCCCGCACGGAAGTCTTCGGCCCCGTCATCGCTGCCATTCCGTTCGACACCGAGGAAGAGGCAATCGCCATTGCCAATGACAGCGAATTTGGCCTCGCCGGCGCGGTCTGGACCAACGACGTCGCGCGTGCACACCGCGTCGCCGCGCAAGTGGATGCGGGTACGTTCTGGATCAACGGCTACCGGGCCGTCCATGTCGGCTCGCCATTTGGCGGCTACAAGAACAGCGGCTACGGACGCACCAGCGGCATTGAAGCGCTTTACGAGTACACGCAGACAAAGAGCGTCTGGGTCCAGACCGCCGCGTCGGCAGTCACCGCAATTGGCCGCGCCTGACGGCGTAGACGCGACAGCCAACCGTGCGAACGAAGCCAGGCAGGGCCGGTCATGAGCATGCTGGGAGCGCTGCACATGACGCGCAAAATCGCCTGGCCATCAAACCTGGCCAATTTCGCCGCACGCGAGATGGGCCACGGCATCCGCTACGAAACCGCCGTCCCGTCCCGGCATGCGATTGCGCTCTCGCGATCAGGAGTGCGAGAATCCGCTATTGGCCAGGGACGGCGCTGCTCGTATCGGGAAAACGGAATGGCAAGCCCAATCAACGAAAGCCGCATAGGCTATCTGTATGAAGCCGTACGATGCGGCACGGTACGCGCGGCGGCCGATTATCTTGATGTGGCACCCTCGGCCGTCAGCAGGCAGATTGCGCTGCTGGAAGAGGAGCTCGCCATCGCTCTGGTGGAACGCAACAAGCGCGGCGTCCGGCCGACCGAAGCGGGTGCCCTGCTTATCGAGTACTTCCGGCAGCAACGTTCCCATCAGGGCGACCTGGTTGCCAAGCTCCAGGAGATCCGGGGACTTCGCCGCGGCACGATCGTTGTCGTGATGGGCGAAGGCTTTGCCTCCACCATGGTCGGCGGCCCTATCAAGCAGTTCTGCGAAGCGTACCCAGAGATTTCGATCACGATGGACCTTTGCAGCACCAACGAGGTCATGCGGAGGGTGTCGGAAGATGAAGCAGACATAGGCCTGGTCTTCAACCCGTCATCCGACAGCAAAATCGTGAGCCGCGCGGGATCGCGCCAGCCGATGCATGCCATCGTCTCGCCGGCATTCCCGCTGGTTGGCAAGGTGAAATCGGTAACGCTTCAAGATCTTATGCCGTACCCGATGGCCCTGACACATCCCGAACACGGTACGCGGCGGCTGGTGGACGCTGCCATGCTGCTCGACAAGGTCAGGCTCACCCCTGCCATCACGACCAATTCGGTAAATGTCCTGAAGCTCTTTGCAAAGAGCAACCTGGGATTCACGCTGCTCGCGCCCATCGCGATTGCACCGGAACTGGCGGCAGGCGAGCTGGTGGCCCTTCCCGTGGACAATCGCCTGCTCGAGAGTTCCGAGGCCCATCTCGTCACGCGTGCCGGCCGCCAGCTCTCTCCGGCGGCCAACCGGTTGCTGAATCGACTGAAGGCGCAGATACACAAGTACGATGAGTACGGCGCGGAGTCCGGCGGGCAGGCTTCATTGGCGACGCAGTAGTGCGACTGTTCCCCGCGGTCACGGCGTACGGGCGAGCTTGCCCGCCACGTTGGAGGCATCGGCGGTCATCGCTGCTCTACCGCTCCGGTTCAAACATCAGCAGGTGCATGCCATCGTCTATCGGCAGCCAGTACGGCACGACCTTCATGCCGATGAACACTTCATCCAGCGAACAATGGACCAGGTTGGCAATCACATTGACGCCGACATCGAGCGTCACCGACGCGACCACATAGGGCTCGTGCCCACGAAAAGCTCCGGGGCCGCGCCGCACCACGGTCCATGAGAAGACTTCGCCGCGACCCGAGACCTCGCGCCATTCGATGTCGGTCTTGCGGCCGGTGAAGATGCTGGTTGGGCGCGGGTAATGCTGATACTTGCCGGTTGCCCGGCAATACTGGATGACCAGTTTCTTCTCGCGTGTCGCGGCCCAGAATGGCTGCGTGAAGCTGGATGGCCGGATCGCGCGCCTGACATCCAACGTATCATCGAGAAGATCGGGAGTCGCTGTTTCCATTGTCGCCTTGCGTGTTGATCATGCGTTGGGCGCCAGAACCAGGGCGCTGCTCGTGCCCCAGTTGCGCGAATAATTGATCCAGCCGATGCCACTCACCAGCGCATTGGCGGTATTCCTGACCTGACGCGCGCCGCCCTCGCCCATCAACTGCCTTATTGCCTCGATCAGGTTGTGCGAACAGCATGCCGCTTGTCCTGCCGAGATCTGACCGCCGCCGGTATTCAAGGGTAGATCACCATCGAAGGAAAAGTTCATTTCGCGGATGAACTGCACGCCCTGGCCTCGCCCACAAAAGCCGAACGCCTCGAGCTGCAGCATGATCGCGATGATGAAATCGTCGTAGGGATGAAACGATGCGACATCCTTGAGCGCGAGTCCCGCCTGGGCGAGGGCGCGTTTGCCGCAAGCCTCGTGGCCGCTGCGGGTCACATCGACGAAGTTCTCCCCGCCCTGGAAGTTGGTCCGCTCCCCGTAGCCGATCGGCGTGATGAACTTGTCGATGCCCTTTTCCCTGGCGCGCCGTCTGCTGGTCATCAGCAAGCCGGAAGCGGCGTCGCAGCGCATGACGCAATCGAGCAGACGTATCGGGTCGGCAATCATGCGCGAGTTGAGGTAGTCATCGATCGTGATCGGCTTGCGCAGCTTCTCGCAGGCGTTCTCGTTCAACACGGCATGGGCACGCTGGGTGACCGCCAGCTTGCCCAGCATCTCGTAGTCAAGTCCATACTGATGCTCGTAGCGCCGCGTCAGCAAGCCGAAAGCGTCGGGGGGACCAAATACGCCGTACGGATCGGCCCACTCGCGGCGGAAACTCCGGTCACCTCGGTTGTTCTCCGCCACGCCGGTATCGGCGAACAGCAGCAAGACCGTGGTGCACAGGCCGGCATCGATCGCTGCCGCGGCACGTGCGACACTGCCCGTGGCTGAACAGCCGCCGATATGCACCTGGTCGCAGTAGTCGAGTTCCAGGCCGAGCTGGTCGGCCGTTACCTG
Organism: Cupriavidus pinatubonensis; assembly: GCF_019602855.1. Taxonomy (GTDB): domain Bacteria; phylum Pseudomonadota; class Gammaproteobacteria; order Burkholderiales; family Burkholderiaceae; genus Cupriavidus; species Cupriavidus pinatubonensis. Next base: position 1,612,633 of record NZ_CP080766.1, on the reverse strand, counting down.
CGCCCAGAAACTCTCGCCCGCCGCTGTCAGCCCGAACCCGGCCATGACCAGGCCGTCGATCTCCCCCTTCTCGAAGCCGCTGCGTTCGAGCAAGGCTTCGAGGACTTCGGCATCAAGCTCCCAGACGTCGCGGTTGCTTTTCTCCATGACCTTGGTTTCGGCATAAGCGACGATCGCCGATTCGCGCAGGCACTTCACAGCGTCTCTCCCCCTCCCGGCGCCTTGATGGGCGCCGCCTTCTTGTTGAGGAACTCGCCCAGACGCGCGGTCGTTTCGGGGCTGAGGGTGTATTCGCTGACCAGCCGCTCGACGAAGATGCCATCGTCGTACGACATATCCGCGATGCGCGGCAAGGCATTGGTGATGGCGAAATTGGTCAGCGGCGCGTTGGCGCAGATGCGCCGGGCCAATGCGACGGCCTTCTCCAGCGCCTGCCCCTTGGGCACCACATATTGCACCGCGTTGAAGCGCAGCGCCTCCTCGGCGTTCAGCACGCGTCCCGTCAACATCAGGTCCGTCATGAGGGCGGTGCCGATCAGCCGGCTGATCCGCACCGAGCCGGCGCCGCCGACGAAGATGCCACGCTGGCCCTCAGGCAGGGCGAAGAACGTCGTTTCGTCGGCGACCCGAATATGGGTGCTGGCCGCGGCCTCGAAGCCGCCACCAATGGTGGCGCCATGCAAGGCAGAGACGAACGGGATCCTGCCCCGAGCGATCAGCTCAGTGTCGTAATTGCGGGGATACGGCAGCTTGTGCTCCTTGCCGCTTTCCCACATCGCCGCGGCGTAGGCGAGATCCAGCCCACCGCTGAAGCACTCCCCATGACCGAACAGCACGCCGCACCTGGCCTCTTCACCCGCGCGCATCACTGCCGCATGCAACTGCTTATGCAGTTCGTCGTTGAAGGCATTACGCTTGGCCGGGCGGTTGAGACCGATCATGGCAACGTCGCCATCGAGTTCATAACTCACGACTTCCTGACTCATCTCTTTCTCCTTCGATGTTTCGTTCAATTCACGAGGGCAACAGCCCGGTCATCCCTGCGCCACTGCATCGATGTGGGCGAGCAAATTTCGTTTGAGCAACTTGCCGGTGTCGGTCATCGGCATGGAGGGCAGCACGCGAAACAGCGCCGGTTGCTTGTAGGGAGCCAGTTGCTCCCGCAGGTAGCCGCGCAGTGCCTGCTCATCGAACCCCGTGCCGTCGCGAAGCTCGAGGAAAGCGATCACCCTCTCGTTGCCATCAGGCTCTCGCTGCCCGACGACCGCCGAGCGCCGCACGCTGGGATGCTGATTGAGCACCGCTTCCACTTCTGCCGGATACACATTGAAGCCGGAGCGGATGATGAGCTCCTTCAGCCGGCCGACGATGAACAACGCGCCGTCCTCCCCCAGCCGCCCAAGATCACCGGTGGCATACCAGCCGCCGGGACGGAAGGCCTGGCGGGTGGCCTCGGGATCGCGAAAGTAACCGGGCGTCAGATACGGCCCGGCGAGCCAGATCTCCCCGGTCTCGCCCGCCGCTACATCGCGATGGTCGGCGTCCACGATGCGAATGGACATGCCCTCCAGGAGATAGCCTGCGGCGGTGTCCTGGCGCCGCACGTTGCTTGCAGTGGCGCAGCCAACCGGGGATTCCGAACTTGCATAACCGTGGTGCAGCGGCAGGCCGAAACAAGCCTCCACGCGCTCCTTCAGCGCGATGTCGAGCGGACTGCTTCCCGTGTAGATGTAGCGCAGATGCGGCGCTGATGGCCGATCAATGCCATGCGTCTCGAGGTGGGCAAGGAGGCGCGAATACAGCGCCGGCGGACCTTGCAGCTGGCTGACCCGATGATGGGCGAGTGCGTCGAGCACATCGGCCGCAGAGAAAGTCTGGTGCAAGACCAAGGTTGCGCCCGACAGGAGCGACGAGGCCAGCACGGCGGCGAGGCCGAAGATATGGGTCATCGGCACGAACAGGCACAGGCGATCGTCGCGACCCAGGCCGCGCGATTTGCAGGAGACGCGCGCGGCATGCAGCACTGCCGCGTGGGTCACCATGACGCCCTTTGGCCTACCGGTGGTGCCGGAGGTGGAGATGATCGCCGCGACGCGCTCGGCTTCGCTGCCTTGTTCGGCGACTGCCTCAAGGCGCACGTCGCTGTGCATGAGTGCGCCGAGCGTCGATGAGCGGGCCCGGTGGCGCCCGGCATGGGTCATTGCCGACGCCGAGACCCCCGTAGTGAAGTAAATCAGCCGCGCATCGACCAATTGCGCAAAGGCATCGACTTCGCCGGCTGCCATGCGGGCATTGACGCCGCAGGACCAGGCGCCGACGCGACTGCAAGCGAGCAGCAAGGCGATATGCTCGGTGCAGTTTTCCGTCACGATGACCACCCGATCGCCGGGGCGCACGCCCAAGGCGAGCAGTTCCGTCTCCAGGGCGCTGGCCATCGCGCCGACCTCGGCGTAGGTCACAGTGCGACCGGGGAGATGAATGAATTCGCGTTCGGGCTCACTCGCGAGCCACGGCTCGAGGAGTTCGTGGATGCGGCTTGGATTCATGGGTTCTCCAAAAGGAACAGATTCAGTCGCGACGCATTGCCTGAACCGGCAATGCGCCTCGGCGGACCAGTGTCATCAGCCGAACACATTCAAGGCATGCCGGGCGATGGCGCCCTTGAGAACGTCGGTCGGCCCATCGGTGATCAGCATGCTGCGCTGATCACGCCAGAACTTCTCGATCGGCAGTTCGGTCGAGAGTCCGATACCGCCGTGAAGTTGCATGCATCGATCTGCAGCTTCAAAGGATTTGCTGTCGCCGAAATTCTTCGCCATGTAAGCTTCCGTGCGAATGTCCTCGCCGCGATCGTGTTTCCACGCTGCGTTCCTGACCATCAGTTCGAGCTGGTGCCACTCGAGGTAGGAGTCGGCGATCAACCATTGCACGCCTTGCCGTTCGGCAAGCGGCTTGTCGAAGGTCACACGCTCCTTCGCGTAGCTTGCGGCCAGTTCGAGACAGCGCTCCATCACTCCGCAGGCCCTGGCGCCGTGACGCACGCGAAGTACGGTGAGCACCTTCTGTGCGTGCCTGAAGCCTTCGCCTTCGGCGCCGATGCGATTTTCGACCGGCACTCTGACATCGTCGAAGGCGATCTCCCAGGGCGTGTCGTCGACCAGCATCTTCTGCGCACGCAGCAGTTTGACGCCGGGAGATTTCATGTCGACGATGAAGGCAGAGATCCCGCCGTGCGAGCCTTTTGTGCGATCCGTCGCGGCCATCAGTTGCGCATAATCGGCATCCGCCGCACCGGTGATGAAGCGCTTGAAACCGTTGATCACGTAATGATCGCCGTCGCGCACGGCGGTGGTCTTCATGCCGCCGGGGTCCGAACCCGCATCGGGCTCGGTCTGGGCAAAACACCATTTCAATTCGCCGCGCAATGTCGGCAAGAGAAAGCGCTCCTTCTGCGCAGCGTCGAGTTCATAGAGCACGGGGTACACCGTCGCGCCGAACGGATTGATTGACCGCACCGGCAAGGCCACCGTGCGGGCAAGCTCGGACCACACGATTGTCTTGGCGAGCAGGCCGAAGCCCAGCCCGCCGTACTCGACCGGAACATCGAACTTGTCGAGTCCCAGTTCTTGCCCGAACGCCTCGACGCGGGCACGCAGTTCCGGAATCAGCTTGTCGTCCTTGCGTGCGGTGAGTTCAGCCGGAATGAGTTCCTGATTCACAAAGCGGCGCAGCGAATCCTTCAGCATGCGCAGTTCTTCCGGCAACGCAAAATTCATCATATCGTTGCAGTCCATACCCATTTCCTTTGAGTGCCGCTGCGTGCGCGCATGGCGACATGCGTGCACGCGGCTGCTGTTGGCCGTGCTGGCAGCGCTCAGCGCGATGAATTCGATTCGATGTACTGGTTGAAGAAGGTCACCATTTCCGGCGGCAACCTTTTCAGTTCGACAATGACGCGCTCGCCGTCGGCACCCTGTACGAAATGTGCCGGCGCCTGCGCCACCTTTTCGTACTGCGCGAGGAACTGCGGATCCTTCGCCATCCTTTCCACCGCGCTGCGCAGTTCAGCGACGGCAGCGTCGGGGGCATTGGGCGGCATGAAGATCACCCGCGGCGTGCGCGAGATCCGGTTCAGGAACTGGAGCGCTTCCCACTTCGGCCCGCTCGGGTTCGCATTGGCACCGTGGATGTCGCGATACAGCTCCAGGAAGGTGGGCACATCGGGCAGGTTGGGACTGCGCCTGAGGTTGCCTTCGCCGCGCTCGTATTGGAACAGCGGAATCGCGATGCCCTTGTCCACCAAGTTCAATCTGGCAAAGGAGTTGTAGCCGGGCAAGGAATTACTGACCAACTGTATGTCGCCCTGGAGCATCGCCACTTCGGCCTCGCGCGTCCCCTTGTAGCCAGGGATGATCCGGTACTTGGCGCCCAGCAGGTCAAGGGCCAGACTCTGGCGCAACGCCGACCAGTCCGAACCGTTCGAAAGCACGGCGGCGCGGAACGTATTGACCTTGGCAATGTCGGCAGGCTTGGCCATGCCCGGAGCGGTGTCACGCCGGATGTAAAGCAGGTTGGTCTGCTCCATGCCGGCAATGAACTTGAGGTCGTTGAATTGGACCCGCAAGTTCGGATGCTTCAAGATCTGCTGCATCGGGTCCCAGGTAAAGAAACCGATGTTGAGCTTATTCGATTCGGAGATGTCGCCGAGCTGGTTCACGGCGATCATGCCGCCGGCGCCGGCGACGTTGCGAACGACGACAGCGCTGGTGCCTTTCAGAAAGCGCGGCAGATGTTCCGCAAAGACGCGCCCCTCGAGGTCGGTGGGGCCCCCCACCGGGAAATTGACAATCACATTGACCAGGCGGCCGGCAAATTCTTGCGCATGCGCAATGCCTGCGCCAGCGCACAGCATCGTCAAGACGCAGGCAACGCTGCGAAATCCAGTCATCAGACGCATTTCTCAAACCTCCTGATAGTTGACATGAAGTCACGACGCCAGCAGCTCCGCTGAACGAGCCTGCAGGCGTCGCGGCACAACGAATCGTTTGGTGCAGCGCTTCTCCGTTTCGCGGTCAGCTGGCGGCGCGAATCGAAATCACCGAGGAGGCCGCCTCCCGCGAGCCCGCAATGCCGCGCACTACCCCCATCTGCGTCCCTGGACGCGCAAATGAAGAGCCGGGCAAGGTCGTCCGCGGAACTTCGATTCGCATGGTCAACTCATCAACTCCTATATATGTATTTGAAGCATATATCCGGCACTGATGACTTTCTTCTAGGGAAATCCAGATGTCCTACATAGAACATAGTGCGACGCGGCTGGCTCGTGCTCGTCTTTTCTTCGCTGTCGCTGCTGACGCGTCCGCCTCCGGCAATGTAAGAAGGAGTATGGGCAGCGAGAATCTGCGGTTCAATGGCCCCGGATCAGCGATCGTGTTCGAATAAACAGAACATACAGACAGTTGCCGTGACGCGGCGGCGGGAGCCTGTGTGGCGCACGACATTCGAGGCGGGATGCACGGGACAACATGAAAAAACCCGGACCTTGCGAGGGCAACGGGCCGGGTTTTACAGGAGGATCCAAGGATCGCAGGCACAGGCGGCTACGCCGACAGCTGCGCCTGGCCTGACGGTCGACTTCGAGTACGACTACGACTACGACTACGACTACGACTACGACAATGTCAGCCCACGCGCTGCGCCTGCGCCCACGCCAGGTCCGCCACGCGTGCGAAGCGCTCGCCCATCGCATGCGCCTCGGCACTGGATGCCGTGCCGCGTGCAGCACGGCCCTTCACGCCGTGCAGGATCGCAGCAAAGCGGAACATGTTGAAGGCGATGTAGAAGTCCAGGTCGGCGATGCCTTCGCGCCCGGTGCGGCGGCAATAAGCCGCGACGTACGCCGCCTCGTCCGGCAAGCCTGCCGCCACCAGGTCTCGTCCCGCGATCCCGCCCAGGATATCGGGTGGCATGCGGAACATCATCGCGTGGTAGGCGAAGTCGGCCAGCGGATCGCCGAGCGTCGACAGCTCCCAATCCAGCACCGCCAGCACGCGCGGCTCGGTCGGATGGAAGATCAGGTTGTCGGCGCGGAAGTCGCCGTGGGTGATGGCAACGTCGTCGCTCGCGGGAAGATGTTTCGGCAGCCACTCGACCAACCGGTCCATCGCCGGATGCCGGCCAGCGAGTTCGTCGTCGAGGTACTGCTTCGACCACCGCGCCACCTGCCGCGCGACATAGCCGCCCGCCTTGCCGTAGTCACCGAGCCCGATGGCCTGCGGATCGATCGTATGCAGGCTGGCCAGTGTCGCGTTCATCGCATCCATGTACGCGGCACGCTCGTCGCGCGGCACGTCGGCGAAGCCGGCATCCCAGAAGATGCGCCCTTCGACCATATCCATGACGAAGAACCAGCTGCCGATCACCGAATCGTCGGTGCAGAGCCCGTGGATACGGGGCACCGGAAAGCCCGCCTGTCCCAGCGCCGCCATCACGCGCGCTTCGCGTTCCACCGCGTGCGCACCCTTGAGCAGTTCGCCGGGCGGCTTGCGCCGCAGCACATAGCTGTGTCCTGGCGTGCGCAGGCGATAGGTAGGGTTGGATTGCCCGCCCTTGAACTGATCGATCGTCAGCGGTCCGGCGTAGCCTTCGACGTGCTGCGCCATCCACCGCTCCAGCGCCGCCTGGTCGAAGCGGTGCTGCTCGCGCACCGGCACCGTGCCGGCGAAATCGTGCGCCTCAGCCATGGCTCGCCTCGCCGTTCAGGGCCTTGCGCTTGATCATCTTCGCCAGCGACCACTTGTGAACTTCAGTCGGGCCATCGTAGATGCGGAAGGCGCGCACTTCGCGGAATACCTGCTCGACGATCGTATCGCGCGATACGCCCGTACCGCCCATGACCTGCACGCAGCGGTCAGCGACGCGATACACCGCCTCGGACACCGCCACTTTTGCCATCGAGCTTTCGTTGGTGCCGAGCACACCGCTATCGAGCACGCCCGCGCACCAGTCGATCATCAGCGCCGCCTGCTGCAGGTCGATCAGGTTCTCGGCCAGCATGAAGCCCACGGCCTCATGGTCGATCAGCAGCTTGCCGAAGGCCTTGCGCCGCGTCGCGTAGGCTGTGGCGATCTCGTTCGCGCGCGTGGCGCACCCGTGCCAGCGCATGCAATGCGACAGCCGCGCCGGGGACAGCCGTACCTGCGCATAGCGGAAGCCTTCATGGACTTCGCCAAGCACCTGGCTGGCCGGCACACGCAGATTGTCGATGACGATCAGCGCATGGCCGCCAGGCATCGAATTGTCGATGGTGTCGAGCACGCGTTCGATGCGGATGGCCGGGTTGGGCAGGTCCACCAGGAACATGGTGGACTGGACCTTGTCGTCGCCGCCCGTGCGCGCCATCACGATGCCCACCGCCGCGCCTTCCGCTCCGGTGATAAACATCTTGCGGCCGTTGATGACCCACTCGTCACCTTGCTGCACGGCAATGGTCTGCAGCATCGACGGATCGGACCCGGCGCCGCCTTCCTCGGCCGGCTCGGTCATGAAGAACGCCGAACGCGCGTCGCCGCTCACGAGCTTGTCGAGAAAGCGCCGCTTCTGCTCCGCCGTGGCGACCTTGCCAAGCAGATACATATTGCCTTCGTCCGGCGCCATCGTATTGACCGCCACGGGACCCAGCGGCGACAACGCCGAGCGCTTGAGCACCGCTGCCGTCTCCAGCTGAGACAGGTGATCGCCGTCGGGCAGGATGTGCGGCGTCATCACGCCGGCTTCGCGCGCCTTGGCGCGCAGTTCGCGGACCAGGTCCTCGGTCGGGCCGTGGCCGGCGTTGCGGGGATCGCGCTCATACGGCGCGACAACGTCGCGCACGAAGGCCTCGACGCGGTCGGCAATGGCCTTGCTGCGTTCGGTGGGGCAGGGAGTGAACATGGAGGCTTGCCTTAAAGCGAATTGATGGAATGGCCACCGTCGACAGGCAGCACCGTGCCGGTCATGAAATCGGATGCGTCAGACGCCAGTAACAGCAGCGCGCCGTCGAGCTGCCGCGGCTGACCGAGCCTGCGCTGCGGGATGCGCCGGATCAGCGCCTGCCCGCTCTCGGTCTCGAAAAAGCTGCGGTTGATCTCGGTCTCGAAGTAACCCGGCGCCAACGCATTGACGCGGATGCCATGGCGCGCCCACTCCAGCGCGAGCGAGCGCGTCAGGTGGATCAGGCCCGCTTTGGCTGCGGTGTATGCCGGCACCTGCTGGGCCACGCGTAGCCCGAGGATCGACGCGATGTTGATGATGCTGCCGTGCGTGTCGGTGTCGCGCATCATGCGCGCGGCACGCTGCGCCACGCGCCAGGCGCCGTTCAGGTTGGTGTCGATCACGCTTTGCCACTGCGCCTCGTCCACGTCCATGGCCGCGCCGGTGGTTGCAATGCCGGCGCTGTTGACGACGATCTGCACCGGACCCAGCTCTTGCTGCGCTCGCTCGAATGCCGAATCGACCCAGGTGGGGTCCCTGACGTCGAGCGCGACCACGCAACCCTGTCCACCCTGCTTGCGCAGTTCGGCCAGCAGCGCCTCGCCTTCGCCCACACGCCGTCCGGCCAATGCCACCTTGCAGCCGGCGCGCGACAGGGTCTTCGCGAAATGCAGACCCAGTCCACCGAAGGCGCCGGTGACCAGCGCCACCTTGCCCTCCAGATCAGCGAACGGGTTCAGGCTGCGTCCGTCCTCATGGTTCATTGCCATGTCTCCTCCGATATCCGTATGACGTAGTGCTTACGCCGCCTTGACCATGTCCTCGACCACCTTCTTGGCGTCGCCGAACACCATCATGGTCTTGTCCATGTAGAACAGCTCGTTGTCGAGGCCGGCGTAGCCGGCCGCCATCGAACGCTTGTTCACGATGATGGTCTTGGCCTTGTACGCCTCCAGGATCGGCATGCCGGCGATCGGTGACTTCGGATCGGTCTTGGCCGACGGGTTCACCACGTCGTTCGCGCCGAGCACCAGCACCACGTCGGCCTGGCCGAACTCGCTGTTGATGTCTTCCATCTCGAAGACCTGGTCGTAGGGCACCTCGGCCTCGGCCAGCAGCACGTTCATGTGGCCCGGCATGCGGCCCGCCACCGGGTGGATCGCGTACTTCACGGTCACGCCCTTCTCGGTCAGCTTTTCGGTCAGTTCCTTGAGTGCGTGCTGGGCGCGCGCCACTGCCAGGCCGTAACCCGGCACGATGATCACGGTCTCGGCATTGCCCATCAGGAACGAGGCGTCATCGGCGGAGCCCGACTTTACGTTGCGCTGCACTTGCGAACCGCCTGCTGCGCTCGCTCCCGCATCGCTGCCGAAGCCGCCGAGGATCACGTTGAAGAACGAACGGTTCATCGCCTTGCACATGATGTACGAGAGGATGGCACCGGACGAACCCACCAGCGAACCGGCAATGATCAGCATCGGGTTGTTCAGCGAGAAGCCGATACCGGCGGCCGCCCAGCCCGAGTACGAGTTCAGCATCGACACCACCACCGGCATGTCGGCGCCGCCGATCGGGATGATGATCAGCACGCCGAGCACGAAGGCGATGGCCAGCATGACGAGGAACGGCGTCCACTCCTGCGTCATGAAGAACGCAATGCCGAAGCCGACCATGGCGACGGCCAGCGCCAGGTTCAGCATGTGCTGGCCCGCGAACACAACGGGGGCACCCTGGAACAGGCGGAACTTGTAGCGACCTGCCAGCTTGCCGAAGGCGATCACGGAGCCGGAGAACGTGATGGCACCGACGAAGCAGCCGATGAACAGTTCGATGCGGTTGCCCATCGGAATCTCATGCGAGCCCGCCGGCGCAATACCAAAGGCGGAAGGTTCCGCCACCGCGGCCACCGCAATGCACACCGCCGCGAGACCGATCAGCGAGTGCATCGCCGCGACCAGTTCGGGCATCTTGGTCATCTCGACCTTCTTCGCCACATAGGCGCCGATGCCGCCGCCGACGACCAGGCCAGCCAGGATCAGCGCAAGGCCAGACCCGGCTGTCGTGCCGCTACCGGCAGCGAGGAACTCGTTCTTGAGCTTGAGGATCAGCGCCACCGTGGTGAGTGCCGCCACCGCCATGCCGATCATGCCGAAGGCATTGCCCTTGCGGGCCGAAGCCGGGTGCGAAAGCCCTTTGAGGGCCTGGATAAAGCAGACCGACGCGCCCAGGTAGAACAGCGTCACGGTATTCATGGACAGTCCGTTCATCGCGGCATCTCCACCAGTTCTCCGCCGGCATGCGCGGGCGTCTTTGCGGGCTGCGCCTCGGCCTTCACCTTCGGCGCCTTCTTGCGGAACATCTCGAGCATGCGCTGCGTGACGAGGAAGCCGCCGAACACGTTGACCGCAGCCAGTGCCACCGCAAGCGTGCCCATCGCGCGGCCCACGCCGCCTTCAGTCAGGCCAGCGGCCAGCATCGCACCGACGATGATGATGGCCGAGATCGCATTGGTTACCGCCATCAGCGGCGTGTGCAGCGCGGGCGTGACCGTCCACACCACGTGGTAGCCCACGTAGATCGCCAGCACGAAGATGATCAGGTTGATCACCGTGTGGTTCACCATTTCCATGGTTGTCTCCTTAACCGGCCAGCGCCGCTTCTTCGCGCCGCGTCATCAGGCAAGCCGCGACGATGTCGTCTTCGAGGTTGAGCGAGAACTGGCCGTCCTTGTCGATGACCAGCTTGAGGAAGTCCAGCACGTTGCGCGCGTACAGCGCCGAGGCGTCTGCGGCGACCATGCTGGCCAGATTCGTATGGCCCACGAAGATCACGCCATGGCGCTCGACCACTTCGTCGGCCACGGTCAGCGGGCAGTTGCCGCCTTGCGCGGCGGCCAGGTCGACCACCACCGAGCCCGGCTTCATCTGCTGCACGGTGGCTTCGTGCAGCAGAACCGGTGCCTTGCGGCCGGGGATCAGCGCGGTGGTGATGATGATGTCGGCCTGGATCGCACGCTGGTGCACCAGCTCGGCCTGGCGCTTCATCCAGTCCGGCGGCATTGGCCGCGCATAACCGCCGACACCTTGCGCGATCTCGCGCTCTTCGTCGGTCACGAACGGCACGTCGAGGAACTTGCCGCCGAGCGATTCGATCTGCTCCTTCACGGCCGGGCGCACGTCCGAGGCTTCGATTACCGCACCGAGGCGCTTGGCCGTGGCGATCGCCTGCAAGCCCGCCACGCCGGCACCGAGGATCAGCACGCGCGCGGCCTTGACGGTGCCCGCGGCGGTCATCAGCATCGGCATGAAGCGCTGGTAGTGATGCGCTGCGACCAGCACGGCCTTGTAGCCGGCGATGTTCGCCTGCGAGGACAGCACGTCCATGCTCTGCGCACGCGTGGTGCGCGGTGCCGCTTCGAGCGCGAAGGCGGTGATGCCGGCGGCGGTCATGCGCGCGTTGTTCTCGGTATCGAACGGGTTGAGCATGCCCACCAGCACGGCGCCGGACTTCATCTGCGCCAGTTCGGCGCTCTCAGGTGCGCGCACCTTGAGCACGAGCGGCGCGCCGAGCGCGTCGGCGGCGGTGCCGATCGTCGCACCGGCCGCCTCATAGGCGCTATCGGTCTGGCTGGCACGCAAGCCCGCGCCCGCCTGCACCACGACCTTGTGGCCTTGTGCGACGTATTTCTTGACTGTCTCCGGCGTAGCGGCGACGCGCGCCTCTCCCGCCCGAGTTTCAGTCGGGATGCCTATCTGCATGGTTCCATCTCCTGTGATCCGCCGCGCCAACCAGCATGGGGACGCTGCGCGCCGGACACCGCGTGGGGCCAGTGCCGCCTGCGGTGCCGGTCGGTTCGTGCCGCTCAGTTGGGCACTTCGCCTTCGAGCGTCACGCGGTTGAGTACGCGCTCGGCATTGCCGTAGTCATGGACGGCGTAGTGCATGGTGCAGCGGTTGTCCCACATCACCACATCGCCTTCCTGCCACATGTGGCGGTAGACGTTGTCCGGCGTGACCGAATGCTCGTACAGGAAGTCGAGCAGCGGACGGCTCTCGGCCTCGGTCATGCCTTCGATGCATTCGGCGGTGTCCGGATGGCCGACGTACAGTGCCTTGCGGCCCGTCTCCGGATGCGTGCGCACGATCGGGTGCACCGCCGATGGCACCTTGTCCGAGCCCGTCATCTTGGCCAGGCGCGCGCCGGAGAAGCGTGCGCGCAGGCCCTCGATCAGGCGCTGCATGACCGGCGACAGGCGTTCGTACGAGAGATACTGGTTGCACCACATGGTGTCGCCGCCGATGGGAATCGTGACGCCCGACAGGATCGAGATCTTCGGCGGCACCGCGGTGTAGATCGAGTCCGAGTGCCAGGCCTCGGTCGAGGCGGTCTCCTTCGGAATCTTGGTGACCTGAAACAGTTCCGGGAACTCCGCCAGCCCCTTGAGCAGCGGGTTGCCCTGCACGGGCGTGCCCCACAGCCGGGCGAAGGCCACCTGCGCAGCGGGCTGCAGGAACTGGCCGCGGAACACGAGCATGCCGTGTTCGAGGAACGCCTGGTGCAGCACCTTGAAGGTGGCGTCGTTGATCGGGTCGTTCAGGTTGACGCCGGTCACGGATGCACCGACCGAACCGGTCAGCGGCTTGATTTCAATGGTCATGATGTCTCCTCTTCTATCGGTGGATTCAGTCGACCAGCAGCACGATCTTGCCGACGTGCTGGTCCTGCTTCATGTATGCGTGCGCCGCGTGGATATCGGTCATGGCAAAGGTACGGTCGATCGGCAGCCGCACGCGGCCGGCACGCAGGAACGGCAGCATGTCGCGCGCGCACGCCTGGATGCATTCGAGCCGCTCCTGCTCGGTGCGGGTACGGAACGTCACGCCGATCAGGTGCAGACGCTTGAGCCATAGCTGGGCCAGGTCGATCTGCGCCGTGGCCGAGCCTAGCCGCGCGATGTTCACCAGGCGCCCCTGAACGGCAAGGCTCTTCATATTGGCTTCGAACACCGGCCCGCCGACCGTGTCGATGATGACGTCGACGCCCTTGTTGCCGGTCGCCTCCATCACCTTTTCGACCTGGTCGTCCTTCGACGAATCGATGCAGACGTCCACACCGTACTGGCTGAGCTTGTCGAGCTTGGCGGCCGAACGCGACTGGGCAATCACCGGTTTGGCGCCCATCAGCGACGCGATCTGGATGGCAGCCATCGCCACGCCGCCCGACGCACCGTTGACCAGCACCGACTCGCCCTGCTTGAGCTGGCCGTTCACCACCAGCGCGTCGTGTGCCGTGATAAAGACATTCGGAAACGCGGCGGCATCGATCCACGACATGCCGTCCGGCACGGCGATCAGCGCCATCGGATCGGAAACGACATATTCAGCCTGGCAGCCCTTGCCGTGCCCCATGACGCGGTCGCCCTTGCGCCAGCCGTGCACGCCTTCACCGACTTCGGCCACCTCGCCCGCGAACTCGACGCCGGTGGTGATGGTATTGCCGGTACGCAACTCCTTCGCCTGGTTAATCTCACCGCGGTTCAGGCCCGATGCACGAACCCTGACCAGCACCTGGCCCGGCCCCGCGACGGGAACCGGAATATCCTGCACCTCGACCTTGCCGCCCTCCGGGCCCGGCACCACACGAATTGCCTTCACTGTTGGCTCCTTGCTTTGTTTCGTTCGATTACTGACTGATTCCTTGCTGTCTCACGCCTGGCCGAGCGCCGTCGCACGGATCAGCGAAAGCAGCGTCAGCGCACGTTCGGCCGCGGCTTCTCCGCCGGGATGATTGCCCCGCACAAACGGCGCACGCGTGTCCTCGATGGCCGCCAGCGCCGCCAGCGGCTTTTCCGCCGCCACCGTCAGCCGCCGGAACTCGTTGACGGTCAGCAGGTACGTGTGGAACACGTCCTGCTGCGCCGGCGTGGTGCCAAGCTTGTGAAGCAGCACGTTCAGCCAGTGCGTGCCGGCGAGCATCGCGGCCTCGATGGTCATCTCGTAGTCGGCCGGTCCGCATTTCTGCAGCGATGCCTCGATGCGGCGCGCGATGCCGAGGTGTCCTTCAATGTCCATGTGCACTCCCCTCCATGCGCGTCGCCAGCAAATCCAGGCAATGCCGCAGCGCCGTGTCGCAGCTGCGGGCAATGGCCTCGGTCGGGACCAGGCCTTCGCGCAAGCACGGGTCGCGGTAATGCTCGATGCGCTCCATGTCTTCCATCATCGCGGCGATGTCGGCGGGCACCGGTGCCTCCACTTTCGGGCGCCCGACATGCAGCACGTCGCCAAGCGGCCGGAACGCCGCCTGCAGCTTGCCGTCCGCTTGGGGCACCAGATACACGCCGGGCTGCGTGGCGAACATGTTGTCGTCCAGCGTGACGCCTGCCTGATGCAGCGCTGCATTGACCGCATGCGTGCCGGCCGTCATGCCGGCCCAGAACCACAGCTCGAAATCATCGAGCGGATCCAGGCGGTCGCGCAGTGCCTGAAGCTTCGCAATCTTTTCCAGGTGTGACACCACCTTCATGCTGACTCCTTTGTTGAATCACATCGGCGCAAAACCGCGGCGCCGTTGACATGACGATAGACACGCCGCAAGCCGATGTCAACAACTTCTATATAGGACTTCTATATAAGAGTAGTGGTTTTCTCGGGGGGATACGCGATTTGCCTTGACTAAGCATTGTGCAATTCTCTACATTGCATCTCAACACCTATACAGGAGTTGATCAATGCCCCGAGCTATCGTACTGAACCCGACCGACAATGTGGCCACGCTGCTGGACGCGGGCCACGCCGGAGAAGCGTGCGCCCTGGAAGGCGAGCGATCAGGAAGACTGGTCCTGCTGCAGGACGTGCCCTTCGGCCACAAGATTTGCATCACCGACACGCCTTCGGGCGTCGACATCGTCAAGTACGGCCAGGTCATCGGCCGCGCCAGCCATATGATCCGGGCCGGCGAACACATGCACGTTCACAACATCGAATCGGCGCGCGCGCGCGGCGACCTGCACAAGGGCTGACACAGATGGCAACCACCTTTCTCGGATATCCGCGCGAAAACGGCGCGGTCGGCGTGCGCAACTGGGTCGCCGTCGTTTCGGTCATGGATAACTGCAACCCTGTGACGCGCACCATTGCGCGCACCGTGGGCGGCTGCATCCCGGTCACTACGCTGTTCGTGCGCGGCCAGTTCGGCGCCGACCTGGATTTCGCCTTCGAGCAGCTGGCCGGGCTGGGCCGCAACCCCAATATCGCCTCGGTACTGCTGGTTGGCCTGGAGCCCTCGTCCACGGAAGAAGTGGCGCGCCGCATCCAGGCTGCCGGCAAACCGGTCGAACGCGTGCACCTGCAGCCCAACGGCACTGTTGACTGCATCGCCGAAGGCACGCGCAAGGCGGCCCGCCTGTCGCTGGCCGCGTCGCGTGCGCGCCGCGTGCCGTGCCCGGTATCGTCGCTGGTAATCGGTGTGGAATGCGGCGGATCGGATACCACCTCGGGCCTGAGCTGCAATCCGGTCATCGGACGCATGGCGGATATGGTGATCGCCGAAGGCGGCACTGTCATCATCTCGGAGACCTCGGAATTCATTGGCGCCGATCACCTGTTTGCCGAACGCGCCGCTGACGGCCGCGTGCGCGAGGCCTTCGTCACTGCGGTGCGCAATATGGAAAACCTCGCGATCTCGCGCGGCGTCGACATGCGCGAAGACCAGCCTTCGCCCGACAACAAGCGCGGCGGTCTGACCACCGTCGAGGAAAAAGCGCTGGGCGCCATGGCCAAGGCCGGCAGCACGCCACTGGTGGGCGTGCTGCGCTACGGCGAGGCGCCGCGCAAGCCGGGGCTGCATTTCATGGACGCACCGGCCGCGGCAGTGGAAAATCTGACTGCGCTTGCCGCCGGCGGGTGCCAGCTCACGTTTTTCGGCACGGGCGTGGGCAACCCGATCGGCAGCATGGTGGCACCGACCGTCAAGGTGTGCGGCAACGTCAATACGCTGCAGACCATGGCCGACAACATAGATTTCGACGTGAGCGGCGTCCTGCAGCACGGAGAGAAGATCTCCGACCTTGGCGAGCAGCTGTATGCCTATGCGATGGATATCGCATCGGGCACGCAGCTGACCAGCGAGGTGCTCGATGTCCGGGAGACCGCGATCAGTCGATTCGCACTGAGCCTCTGAGCAACCATGACCAAACTGAACAGCGTCTCCGACGCGATCATCCGCTCCATCGAATCCGGCGCCCTGCGCGAGGGCGACCGCCTGCCGTCAGAGGCAGAGCTGGCCGCCATGCACGGCGTAAGCGTCGGCACCATTCAGAAAGCGCTGATCCGGCTGACGCACTCAGGACTGATCACGCGCGAGCAGGGGCGCGGCACGTTCGTATCCGGTACGCGCGTCGCGCCGGCGGACGTACGCTACCTGCGCTTCCGCGACGAAGAGGGCAACGAACTGCCGTCGTACGTCCACGCGCGCTCGGTCAAGCGCATCAAGAAGAAGGGGCCGTGGGCAGACTTCCTCGAAGGCGATGGCTACGTGCGCATCGAGCGCGTGATCAACGTCGGCGGCCGCTTTGACCTGTACAGCGAGTTCTGGCTGCGCGAGGAAGACTTCGCCCAATTGGGCGGCCTGGACCGCGAGGCACTGGAAAAGAACCTGCGCGAGCTGATCGGCCAGCGCCTGTCGCTGCCGACGCTGCGCGTGGACCAGTGGATCCGCTTTGAAAAGCCGCCGGCAACGGTCGCGCGCCAGCTTGGCATCGACCCCGAGGCTCCGGCCTTCATCATGGAAATGCGCGGCTACACGCTGCGCGACCAGCCGCTCTACTACCAGTCGGTCTATGCCGCGCCGTTCACCGAGCGGCTGATGATCGTGCGGGAGAAATCGTCATGACGACCCGATGGAATGTCCACGGCCTGGAGCAATGGACGTCGGCCGTATTCGAATCGTGCGGCGTGGCGCCCGAGCATGCCGTCGAGGCCGCCGCCGCGCTCGTGCGCAGCGAACTGCGCGGCTACAAGACGCATGGCATGACACGCGTGCCGTCTTACGTCGACCGCCTGCGCGCCGGTGACTTCAATCCGCGCGCGACAATGTCGCACCGTGCCTTTGCCGGCGGCATCGTGCTGGACGCCGATGGTGCCATGGGACAGGTTGCGGGGCCGCATGCGGTTCGGCTTGGTCTGGAAGCACTGGAATCGAGCGCTTCCGTGCTCGTCGCGGTGCAGTCGTGCGGCCACCTTGGCGCACTTGGCATCCATGCACTGCTCGCGGCCGAGGCCGGCGCGTTCTGCATGGTGGGACAGCGCACCCCGCCGGTTCTCGGCATGGAAGGCTTTTCCGGCCCCGCCATCGGTCACAACCCGATCGCCTTCGGTTGCCCGCTGCCGGGCCAGGCGCCGATCGTGTTCGATGTGGCGTGCAGCGTCGCCGCGCGCGGTCACATCCTGCTTGCCGCCCGCGAGGGCAAACCCATTCCCGAAGGCTGGGCGCTCGACGCCGACGGTCAGCCGACCACCGACGCGCAACGCGCACTCGCCGGGTCGCTGTTACCCACGGGCGGCCACAAGGGCATCGGCATCGCCATGATGGTGGAGTGCCTCGCGGGTGCGCTGGCCGCCACGGCCGATTCGCTCTCGCCAGAGCGCAACCACGTCGGCAGCGGCGGTGCGGTCGGCCGTCAGGGCGGCTTTGTCTGGCTGGTCAAGCCCGAGGCCTTTTCCGGCCAGGGCGTCTTCGCCGACTACATGGCGCAGTGGACCGGCAACTACCTGGCCGCCGGCGGCGGGGATGCACGGCTCCCCGGCCACCGCGGCGACACGCTGGAACGCGAAGGCCGAGCGCACGGCATCGCACTGCCAGACGCCATTGCCCGTGAGCTAGGCGCGCTGGGCCAGCAACTGGGCATTCCGCTTCCAGTCCCGCATCCAGTCTCGCTTCCGGCCTGATCCAACCACACACAGATTGCTGATATCCGGGCTACCGGCAGACGCTGGCCGTCCCTACCCTACAAACACACTGGCTGAATCCGCCCCATGAACGCTCCAATTCTCCCCGACGCGGCCCGGAAGGCCATGGAAGCTGTCTCGATCGATGACAAGTACGCGCTCGAATCCGGCCGTGCCTACATGAGCGGCGTGCAGGCGCTGGTGCGCCTGCCGCTGTTGCAACGCCGGCGCGACGCCATGGCGGGCCACAACACCGCGGCCTTCATTTCCGGCTACCGCGGCTCGCCGCTCGGCAACTATGACCAGGCCATGTGGCAGGCGAAGAAATACCTCGCCGACAACCACGTCGTGTTCAAGCCCGGCGTCAACGAAGAGCTCGGCGTCACGGCCGTGTGGGGATCGCAGCAGCTGGACTTCGATGCGGAAAGCAAGAAATACGACGGCGTGTTCGGCATCTGGTATGGCAAGGGCCCCGGCGTCGACCGCAGCGGTGATGCTCTCAAGCATGCCAACCTGGCCGGCACGTCGCGCCTGGGCGGCGTGATCGCGCTCGCCGGCGACGACCACGTGTCCAAGAGCAGCACGCTCGCGCACCAGAGCGACCACACCTTCATGGCCTGCGGCCTGCCGGTGTTCTTCCCGTCGAACGTGCAGGACATCCTGGACCTGGGCGTGCACGCCTTCGCCATGAGCCGCTTCAGCGGCCTGTGGTCCGGCATGAAGACCGTGCAGGAAGTGGTGGAGTCCGGCTCGTCGGTCGTCACCGATTCGGACCGCGTGCGCATCCTGCTGCCGGAAGACTTCGCCGTGCCCGAGGGCGGCCTGCATATCCGCTGGCCCGACGATCCGCTGGCGGCCGAAGCGCGCATGATGGAATACAAGTGGCCCGCGGCGCTCGCCTATGTGCGCGCCAACCGGCTGAACCGCAATGTGGTGGAAGGCCCGAATGACCGCTTCGGCATCATCGCCAGCGGCAAGGCCTACAGCGATACGCGCCAGGCGCTGCTCGACCTGGGTCTCGATGACGCCACCTGCCGCGCGCTCGGCATCCGCGTTCACAAGGTCAGCGTGGTGTGGCCGCTGGAATCGCTGAGCGTGCGCGAGTTCGCGCATGGTCTGCGCGAGGTGCTGGTCGTGGAAGAAAAGCGTCCCATCATCGAGCAGCAACTCAAGGACGAGCTGTACCACTATCCCGAGCAGGCCCGCCCGGCCGTGTTCGGCAAGTACCACCACACCGAAGGCGTGGGCGGCGAATGGAGCCACGCGCGGCCAGCCGAGGACTGGCTGCTGCGCGCCAAGGCCGACCTGTCGCCGGCGCTGGTGGCCAAGGCCATCGCGCAGCGTCTCAAGGCGCTCGGCGTGCCCGACGACGTGGCCGCGCGCATGGACGTGCGCCTGAAGGAAATCGAAGCCAAGGAACGCGCCACCGCGCAGGGCGATTCGCGCGGCACCGACCGCCTGCCCTGGTTCTGCCCGGGCTGCCCGCACAACACCAGCACCAAGGTGCCGGAAGGCTCCGTCGCGACCGCCGGCATCGGCTGCCACGGCATGGTGGTGTGGATGGACCGCTCGACCACGTCGTGGTCGCAGATGGGCGGTGAAGGCGTGCACTGGATGGGCCAGTCGGCGTTCAGCAAGCGCAAGCACATGTTCGCCAACCTGGGCGACGGCACCTACAACCATTCGGGTCTCCTGGCGATACGCCAGTCGATCCACGCCGGCGTGAATCTGACCTACAAGATCCTGTTCAACAGCGCCGTGGCCATGACCGGTGGCCAGCCGGTGGACGGCGGCGAGCTTGACGTCCCCGCGATGTCGCGCGAACTGCACGCTGAAGGCGTGCGCCAGATCGTGGTGGTCACGGACGAGCCCGAGAAGTACAAGGGTGTCGCGAACCTGGCAGCCGGCGTCACGATTCGCCACCGCGACGAACTCGACACCGTGCAGCGCGAACTGCGCGAAGTCAGCGGCGTCACGGCGATCATCTACGACCAGACCTGCGCCACCAAGAAGCGTCGCGAACGCAAGCGCGGCACCATGGTCGACCCGGACAAGCGCGTGGTCATCAACGAGCTCGTGTGCGAAGGCTGCGGCGACTGCTCGGTGGAAAGCAACTGCCTGGCCGTGCAACCGGTGGAGACCGAATTCGGCCGCAAGCGCAAGGTGAACCAGGACACCTGCAACAAGGATTTCTCGTGCACCAAGGGCTTCTGCCCGAGCTTTGTCACCGTTGAGGGCGGCAAGCTGAAGAAGCCGTCGACCGGCGGAAAGGTCCAATCCGTGCCGACCGACATCCCGCTGCCCGTGCTGCCGGAAGCGGCGCGCATCGTCGTGGCGGGTATCGGGGGCACCGGCATCGTGACTATCGGCGGCGTGCTGGGCATGGCCGCGCATTTGGAAGGCAAGGGCGTGATCACGCAGGACGCCACCGGCATGGCGCAGATGGGTGGTTCCACCTGGAGCCACATCCAGATCGCCGCGAGCCCCGATGCGCTGCATGCGAGCCGTGTCGACATGGCCATGGCGGACCTGGTGATCGCGTGCGACACGGTGGTCGCAGCCAGCAAGGCAACCATTGCCGCCATGTCGCCGCAGCGCACCTATGTCGTGCTCAACAGCCATGTGACCCCGACCGCCGCCTTCGTGCGCAACCCTGACTGGGACCCGCAGACCGAGGAAGCCGTCGGCCGCATCGCGCAGGCAGTGGGCCGGGACCAGGTCGGCAGCTTCGACGCAGAGCAAGTGGCGAAGCAGGTGATGGGCCAGTCGATCTACGCGAACCTGATGATGCTTGGCTACGCATGGCAGAAGGGCCGCGTGCCGCTGTCGCATGACGCGATCATGCGGGCCATCGAACTGAACGGCGTGCAGATCGACAGCAACAAGGCGGCGTTCGAATGGGGCCGGATGTGCGCGCATGACATGTCGCGCGTACCGGTGCGCGCCGCCAATGCCCAGGTGATCCAGTTCTTGCGCAAGCCGTCGCTCGACGACCTGCTGGCGCGCCACGTCGAGTTCCTGACCGGCTACCAGAACCGCGCCTACGCGGCGCAGTACGAAAGCTTCATCGACTGCGTCAGGATCGCCGAGTCGGTCACGGGTGGCACGCGCCTCACCGAGGCCGTGGCGCGCTCGCTGTTCAAGCTGATGGCCTACAAGGATGAATACGAGGTGGCCCGCCTGCACACCGGCGCCGCGTTCCGCAAGCAGATCGAGTCGATGTTCGAAGGCAACGTGCGCCTGGTGCACCACCTTGCGCCGCCGCTCTTCGCGAAGAAGAACGACAAGGGTGAACTGGTCAAGGGCACGTATGGCCCGTGGATGCGCTCGGCCTTCGGTGTGCTGGCGAAATTCAAGGGCCTGCGCGGCACCGCATTCGACCCGTTCGGCTACACCGAGGAGCGCAAGGAAGAACGCGCGCTGATCGCCGAGTACCGCCGCGGCATCGAGGCGCTGCTGCCAAAGCTGTCTGCGCAAAACCTGGAGCTGGCGCTGGAGATTGCGCGCCTGCCGATGGACATTCGCGGCTATGGCCACATCAAGGCGCGCAACGTGGCCGCCGTGCGGACGCGCTGGGAACGGCTGACGGCGCAATGGAAGCAAGGCGACGTGCAGCGCGAAGCGGCCCGGCCCACCGTGGCAGCCTGAAGACGAACTACGAACGACTAAAACGATTGGTGTAGCGAGTCCCCCGAACCCGAGACGCGGGGACCATCACAAGACAACAAGGAGACAAGCCATGAAATCCGTACTGCACCGCGTGGGTCATGCCCTGGGCGCCATTGCCCTCGTTGCGGGTGCCACCAGCGCCCTGGCGCAAGGCGGTTACCCGAATCGCCCCGTGCGCATCATCGTGCCGTGGCCGGCCGGTGGCGGCGTCGATACCGTCACGCGCACCGTGGCCGAGAAGATGACGGCGAGCCTGGGCCAGCAGTTCGTAATCGACAACCGGCCGGGCGCCACCGGCAACATCGGCGCCGGCATGGGCGCCAAGGCCGCGCCGGACGGCTACACGCTGCTGGTCGCCAGCGCGCCGATGGCCATCAACGCCAGCCTGCAGAAGAACCTGCCGTTCGACTTCGGCAAGGACTTCGCGCCGCTGGGACTGATGGCCAGCTCGCCGTACATGCTGGTCGTCAACCCGTCGGTGGCCGGCTCGGTCAAGGACCTGGTGGCCCGTGCCAAGTCCGAGCCCGGCAAGCTCAGCTATGCCTCGGTCGGCCCCGGCACGCAGCAGAACGTGGTCAGCGAGGTCTTCAAGGAGATGGCCCGCGTCGATATCGTCCACGCGCCCTACAAGGGTGGCCCGCAAGCGCTGACCGACATGGTGGGCGGGCACATCCACATGATGTTCCATGGCGTGCCGGCGGTGATGCCGTTCGTGAAGGGCGGCCAACTCAAGGGCATCGCGGTGGCCAGCAAGCAGCGCCTGCCGCTGTTCCCGGACATCCCGACCATGGCGGAGGCCGGGTACCCGGGCATCGAGGCGAGCGAGTGGTATGGGCTGGTGGCGCCAGCAGGCACGCCGAAGGACATCGTAGCGCTGCTCGGCAAGGAGATCGAAAAAGCGCTGAATGCGCCCGGCGTGCGCCAGCAGCTGGCCAGCAAGGGCTATGAACCGGCCGCGGCCGGTTCGCCGGCCCAGTTCGCGACCTTCATGGCCGCCGAACAGAAGAAATGGGCGCTGGCCATCAAGCAGACCGGCTTCCGCCTGGAATGACGCAGTAAAGCAAGCAGTAACGCTAGAAGTAAAGGAGAGTGGTTGTGAAATCCCAGACGCAAGGCAAGCAGAAGATGCTGGGCGCGATCGGGCTGGCCGTGATGATGACGGGGGCCTGGGCACAGGGTTCGTACCCGAATCACCCCGTGAAACTCATCGTGCCGTGGCCCGCGGGCGGGAGTGTCGATATGGCCACGCGCGTGGTCGCCGAGCAGCTCGCCGTCAGCCTGGGCCAGCCCGTGGTGGTGGATAACCGCCCCGGTGCGGCCGGCAATATCGGCGCGGCAGCGGCAGCAAAGGCGGCGCCGGACGGATACACCCTGCTGGTGGCGACCACCCCGACGATCATCAACCGCAGCCTGTCCGCCAACGCCACCGTGGACCTGTCGCGCGAGTTCGCGCCCATTGGACAACTGGTCAGCCTGAACTACGTCATGGTCGTCAATCCGGCCGTGGCAACTTCAGTGCGCGATCTGGTGGCGAAGATCAAAGCACAACCGGGGCGTTACAGCTATGCCTCTTCGGGACCGGGCACGCAGCTTCACCTGATCGGCGAATCGTTCAAGCGGCAGGCCGGCGTGGACATCGTGCATGCGCCCTACAAAGGCGCGCCGCCGGCGCTGGCCGACGTGGTCGGCGGCCATGTGCAACTGATGTTCCCGGGCCTGCCGGTGGCCGAACCGCTGCTGCGCTCCGGACAGCTCAAGGCGCTCGCGGTGGTGAGCAAGCAGCGGCTGCCGCAGTTGCCCGATGTGCCGACGCTTGCCGAGGCCGGCGTGCCGGGCATCGATACCACTGAATGGTACGGTCTGGTCGCGCCCGCCGGTACGCCGCCGCAAATCATCGCCAGGCTGAGCCAGGCGCTGACAAGTGCGGTAGGCAAACCAGCGGTACGCGAGCGGCTGACCAGCCAGGGCTTCGAGCCCGTAGGCAGCACGCCGCAGGCATTCGCCAGCCTCATCGAAGCGGAACAGAAGGTATGGCCGCTCGCCGTCAGGCGCGCGGGACTCAAACCCGAATAGCGCAGGCGCCGCCTGAGGCGGCGTCGCATTCAGATTCAGACGTCAACAACGCGGCAGCCACACATGGCTAACCGGTCTGCCGCGCCCAGGAGACTTGCAATGCCTCTCGACCCGACCACCATGGTGGCGCCCGCGCACCCGCCGGTATCCGGCCAGCAAGCGGACCACCCGGACCAGAAGAAACCGATGTCGAAGGCGTCGGCCATCACGGCGATCACCATCGGCGGCGCGCTGGAACTGTATGACTCCGGCGTGTACAACTTCTTTGCCACGCTGATCATTCCGCTCTACTTTCCGGTGGGCAATCCGCTGGGCCAGCTGCTGCTGTCCTTCGGCACGTTTGGCGCGGGCTACCTGATGCGCCCGCTCGGCGGCCTCGTGATCGGCGCCTACGCCGACCGCTATGGCCGCAAGCCGGCGGTGCTGCTGTCGATGTGGCTGATGGGGCTCAGCGCGCTGATCCTTGTCGTGACGCCGCCCTATGCGCAGTTCGGCATCATGGCGCCGATCCTGATGATCGTCGCGCGCCTCGTCCAGGGCTTCGCGATCGGCGGAGAAATGGGCTCCGCCACCGCAATGCTGATGGAGTATGCGGACGAACGTTCGCGCGGCTTCTACACCAGCTGGCAGACCGCCAGCCAGGGCATTGCCGCGGTCTTCGCCGCGCTGGTTGCGCTCGCGCTCAGCCATACGCTGAGTCCGGACGCCCTGGAACACTGGGGCTGGCGCGTGGCCTTCCTGATCGGCATCCTCGTCATTCCTGTCGGTCAGGTCATCCGCCGCCGGCTGGAAGAAACGCTGGAGGCCCCGGCTCGCAAGAAGGCCGCGGCCGGCGGCTGGCAGTTGATGCGCGCGCACTGGCGCGAACTCGTGGCCAGCGTGCTGCTGATGACCGGCCTGGCTGCCGCCGTGCACCTGATTGCGTACTACCTGCCCAACTACGCTTCGTTCCAGCTCAACATCCCGCGCGGCGACGCGGTGTGGGCCGGCTTTGTCGCGGCAGGCATGATGGTGATCTTCGGGCCCATTGCAGGCTTGCTGAGCGACCGGGTCGGGCGCCGCACCATGGTGTGGTGGTCGCGCATCGCGCTGCTGGTGATGGCCTATCCGGCCTTCGTGCTGATCAACACCTTCCCGTCGCTGACTTGCCTGCTGGTAGTGGTCGGGTGCCTGGCCATCCCGATGGCGATGACGTCGCCCGCCACGCTGGTGCTGGTCAGCGAGGTGCTGCCCCAGCGCCTGCGCGCGACCGGCATGGCGGTGACCTACTACGTGGCCATCGCGGTGTTCGGCGGCTTTGCACAGCTGTTCTCGACCGTGCTGATCCACGTGACGGGCAGCCCCAATGCGCCGGCGTTCTACCTGATCGGCTGCGGGCTGGTGTCGCTGATCGGGCTGCGGATGGTGCCGGAGACGCTGGGCCGGCGGCTCTCGTAGTCGCATGCCGGCGCCCTTCACCGGGGCGCCGGTAAAATCGCGGCTTTGAACGCCGGGCAGCCTGCCCGGTACGCGCCGGAGCCGTACGTGCCCTTTATCCTGCTTGGCCTGGCCCTGATCGGGGCCCTGATCTACGGGCTGGTCCGTCTCTACCATGCCGTCGCCGACGCAGCCGGCACCCCTGCCGGTGGCGGCGCTGTCGCGCTTGCCATCGCGCTGCTGGCCGCTTTGATTGCCGATGGCGTGCGGCGCTGGCGCGCCATCCACGGTGTACGCAGGCAGGGCGAACGCATCCTGTCTGTCGGCGGCACGTGGGGCAGCCTGCGCATCGACGCGGACCGCAAGCTCGGCACGGTAGTGCTTGGCGACGTGCAATCACGCTTCATCTTCGCCGACATCGCGGGCGCCGAGCCGGTCACCGATGCGGGCACGTGGGCGTTGGCCCTGCGGCTCGAGCACAATGCCCGGCCGCTCTGGCAGATCCCCATGCCCACACGCACGCATGCGCGGCGGTGGGCGAAGATTCTCGCGCTCGCGGCGCAGCAGAAGCTCTGACGACGCTGACGAGGCCTCCGCGTGGTCAGCTCGATCAGCGTCGCCGGTCGTCAGCCGCCAGCGCCACCCAGCGGCGGCACCGTGTCATCACCATCCGGCAGACCCAGCGAGAACTTCACCGGAAACCGCAGCGCGATCGCGTCCTCATCAGGCAGATGACGAACTGTGCCGCGTGCCTTGATGTGCGGATCGTCAAACAGCTCGCGTGCGCCGAGCGCAGGCGAGAACGGCACATCGACCGCGGCAAACGTGTCCGTCCACTCGGCCAGCGTGCGCGACCTGAAAATCTCCTGCAACAGGCCATGCACTTCGGCCTTGTGCTGCTGCCGGCCCGGCCGTTGTGCAAAGCGCGGATCGCGCAATGCGGGGAAGGTCTCGCCAAGGGCTTCGCCCAGGTTCCCCCAGAACTTGTTTTCCAGGATGCCAAGCGCCAGGTGGCGGCCATCGCGCGTTTCGAACAGGTCGTTGTCCGGCATCACCATTGGCGCATCGGCAGGCCTCTCTTCGTAGCCGCGCGCGGCCCATGCGCCGTGCGCGGTCCACGACAGGATCGCATCGTGGATCGATACGTCGAGATGCTGGCCGTGGCCGTTCTGACGCGCGCTCATGATGGCCACCGCCAGCGACAGTGCCGCATAGCCCGATGCCGCGTAGTCCGAGATACGCGCACGCGGCCGCGATACCTTGTCGTGCACCTGCACCGGCACCGACCAGTAGCCGGCGAGCGCCAGGTAGTTGAGGTCATGGCCGGCATGGTCCGCGTACGGACCTTCCTGCCCGAAGCCGGAGACCGAGCACAGCACGATGGCCGGGTTGACCGCGGCCAGCGCCTCGTAGTCGAGTCCAAGCCGCCGCATCACGCCCGGGCGGAAACCTTCCACCACCGCATCCGCATCGCGCACCAGCGCAAGGAAGGCCTCGCGGCCGTGCGCCGACTTCAGGTCGAGCGCCACGGACTGCTTGCCACGATTGAACTGCGCAAATACCGCCTTGCCCAGCTGGCGCGAGGTGTCGCCCGTGCCCGGCTGCTCCACCTTGATCACGTCCGCGCCAAGCTGCATCAGCAGGCTGGTGGCATGCGGTCCAGGCAGTAACTGGCTGACGTCGATGATCTTCACGTCCCTGAGGCAGGACCACTCTGGTTTCATCGCAACGCTCCGCAAGATTTAGCCGACATCGGCAAGCATGCCGATCGAACGCATCAGCGCGCCGTAGCGGGCGTTATCGGCGGCGACCATGTCGCGGAACTGGGCCGGGGAGGCACTGCGCCGCAGTTCACCGGCATTGGCCTTGATCTGCGCGTCCATGCGGCCGCTCGCCTGCACTTCGGTGACGGCGGCAAACAATCTCTGCGTCAGTGCCGGCGGGAAATTTGCGGGCGCGAACAGGCCGCCCCAGTTGTCGATCACAAACCCCGGCGGCAAGACCTCGGCGAGCGTCGGCACATCGGGGAAGTACGGCGAGCGCGATGACGACGAGACGGCCAATGCGCGCACCTGTCCGTTGCGCACGTACTGCGTGGCCGTGGCGAGCACTGGCATGCCGAACTGGGTCTGGTGGCTCAGCATGGCGGACACGATTTCCGGCGCGCCCTTGTACGGGATGTGGACGGCTTCGCAGCCGGTCTGGTGCAGCAGCGCTTCGACCGCCAGATGGGCGATGCTGCCCTTGCCGCCAGAGCCGTAGTTGAGCTTGCCAGGCGCCTTCTTCATCGCCTGGATCAGTTCGCCGGCCGTGCGGTACGGCGAATCGGCCGGCACCACCAGTGCGGTGGGGCCACCCGAGATCGCGGTGATCGGCGTGAAGTCGCGCGCCGCATCATACGGCGCATTACGGTACATGTGCACGTTGATCACGTGCGTATTGGCCAGCAGGCCCAGCGTGTAGCCGTCGGGCGCCGCACGCTTGAGCGCGCCGGCACCGATGATGCCGCCCGCGCCGGGCATGTTCTCCACGACCAGCGGCTGTCCGAGCCGGGCGCCCAGCTCCGACGACAGCATCCGCGCCGAGTTGTCGGGCGAGCTGCCCGCCACGAACGGAACGATCAGGCGGATCGGGCGGGTAGGATAGGCGGCGGATGCCGGTGCGGCGGCGCGCGCCGGGGCCAGCATTGCGCTGACCGCGGCGGCACCTGTGGTGGCAAGCCATTGTCGGCGGTTCATGGTTGTCTCCGTGGCTGGCGGGCAGTGTCCTGCACCGCCTATTGTCTGGGTATGTCGTTGCCGTGCCGTGGGCGGGCGGCTATTTCGTCGCAGGTTCGAGAATCGCCTTGGCGATGGTATTGCGCTGGATCTCGCTGGTGCCCGTGAACACGCGGAACATGCGCAGCTTGCGGAAGGCCTGCTCCACCGGATGGCCGCGCGTGACGCCCACGTTGCCGTGGATCTGCACGGCCTTGTCCGCGACCTCGAAGCAGCGCTCCGAAACGAACAGCTTGCACGCCGCCGCCTTCATGCGCAGGTCCGCGCCGGCATCGGCCAGCGCGGCGGTCTGCGCGATCATGCTCTCGCACGCCCACAGCGCCGCTGCCATGTCGGCCAGCATGTGCTGGATGGCCTGGAAGCGCGCGATCGGGCCACCGAACTGGCGCCGCTTGCCCGCGTATTCCAGCGACGACCGGTAAGCGCTGGTTGCAAGTCCGAGCATGGACGGGCAATGCAGCAGCCGGTTGACGTTGATGCGCGACATGCCCAGCTTGAAGCCATTGCCCTCGCCGCCGAGGATGTTGGCGCGCGGCACGCGCACGTTGTCGAAAGCGATATCGGCATCGATATGCTGGCCCGACATCGGCACGTAGGCCTGCGTGACGGTCACGCCCGGCAGGTCCAGGTCCACCAGCACGGCGCTGATCGCGGGCGGCGATACGGTCGCATCGGTGACGCACATGACGATGGCGAAGCTCGCGAACGGCGC
This sequence comes from Cupriavidus pinatubonensis, assembly GCF_019602855.1. Classification (GTDB taxonomy): domain Bacteria; phylum Pseudomonadota; class Gammaproteobacteria; order Burkholderiales; family Burkholderiaceae; genus Cupriavidus; species Cupriavidus pinatubonensis. The sequence goes on along the minus strand of NZ_CP080766.1, from coordinate 1,584,071 downwards.
GCCGCTGATGTAGTGCTTGCTGCCGTTGACGACGAGCGTGTCGCCATCGGCCACTGCGGTCGTGGCAATGCTCTGGGCGTCGGAGCCCGAATGCGTCTCGGTGAGCGCGAAGCAGGTCGACTTCTCGCCGCGGATCACCGGCAGGAAGTAGCGGTCGAGCTGCTCCGGGGTCGCGTACTTGAGCATATTGCCCACGCGCGGCGGCCCCCCCAGGTCGCCGAGCACGTGCGGCGCCAGCACGCAGCCGCTCGCCGCAAGGTCCGCCTTGAGCGCGCATTGCTCGGCAATATTCAGGCCCTTGCCGCCGAGCGCCACCGGCAAGCAGGCGGCGTAGAGGCCAAGCTCGCTGGAGCGGCGCCACACGTTGCGCAGCGTTTCGACCGGCCACGGGTCTTCCGAGCCCAGGCCCAGTTCGCGTTCGAGCGGCCGCAGTTCTTCGTCGATAAAGCGCCGGACGGCGGCACGCGTCTCGGTCAACAGCGGATTGGTCAGGTATTCGAACATGGTGGCTTCCTCGGCTTTCTCGGCTTTATCAATTCACGCGGCGCGATGCGCCCTGCCAGTACGGCTCGCGCACCAGCTTGCGGGCCAGCTTGCCGCTGGCGTTCTTGGGCAGTTCGTCGACGAAGTCCACCGAGCGCGGCGACTTGTAGTCGGCAATCCGTTCGCGGCAATGCGCGATCAGCGACTGGGCGCTGGCCTGCCGGCCCGGGCGAAGCGTGACGACAGCCTTGACGCTTTCGCCCCAGGTCTCGTCGGGCACGCTGATCACGCACGCCTCCAGCACGTCGGGGTGCTGGTACAGCGTGGCTTCGACCTCGGTCGGGTAGACGTTGAAGCCGCCGGAGATGATCATGTCCTTCTTGCGGTCCACCAGGTACAGGTACCCCTGCGCGTCGACGCGCGCCATGTCGCCGGTGCGCAGCCAGCCATTGACGAGCACCTCCTGCGTCAGCGCCGGCTCGCCCCAGTAGCCCTGGAACACGTCCTCGCCACGGATCACCAGTTCGCCGATCTCGCCGACGGCCACCTCGCGGCCCTGTTCATCGACCACGCGCACCTCGGTCTCGCCGAGCGCGCGGCCACATGAGGCCAGCCGCTCGGGGTACGAGGCGATGGCTTGCGCATGATCGGCCGTAGACAGGCGCGTGACGCCCGAGGTGGACTCGCTCGCGCCGTAGCCCTGCGACAGGATGGGACCGATGCGCTCCCACGCTTCACGGATGCGTGCCGGCGCCATCGGCGCAGCGCCATAGGCGAGCGTCCTCAGGCTGCTCAGGTCCGCACTGGCCAGCGAGGGTTCGGCCAGCAGCATGTTGATCATGGCCGGGACCATGAACACGTGCGTGATGCGCAGGCGCGCCACCTCGGCCAGGAAATCGGCCGGCTCGAATTTCTCGAACAGCACCAGCGTGGCGCCGCAGTACAGGTAAGGCTGCATCAGCATGCCGGACGCGTGCGTGACGGGCCCGATCAGCGCCAGCCGGTCACCGGGCCGTGGCGGGCTGTCCATGCCCATCAGCATCTTGCGCAGCGCTGCCAGGCGGTTGCCGTAGCTCTGCATGGCGGCCTTGATCTTGCCGGTCGAGCCGGACGAGAAATGCAGCACGGCGAGATCGCCGGGCGCGGGGGTGATCTCGGGCAATTCGGTGCTGGCTTCAGCCAGGAGCGCTTCATAGGCTGCATAGCCGGGCGCATCCTTGCCGATAGAGACGAACGTTTCCACCGACCCGAAGCCGCGCGTGGCCGGCGAATAGCCGGCGTAGCCCGGCCCGGCGATCAGCACGCGCGGCTGGCAGTTTTCCACCACGTCGGACGCCTCGGGCGCAGTAAAGCGCGGGTTGAGCGCCGCCTTGACCAGGCCCGCCTTGTACAGCGCGCATTCGATTTCCACCAGTTCCGGCCGGTTGCGCGACTGCACCGCCACGCGGTCGCCCTGGCGCAGCCCCATCGCGAGCAGCGCGTTGGCGAGCCGCGTCGAGCGCTCGTCGAGCTCGCGGTAGGTCAGGACCTGATCGCGATAGAGGACGGCCGGCAGGTCGCCCCAGTAGCGCGCGGCGCGGCGCAGGAAATATGCAAAGCCCATCGGCGTCTCCATGCTGTATGTCTGGTGGAGTCTGTAAGATGAGCGACATCACCACAATGCAGGCTTGGCTATAAAGTCATAACCAACAGGAATGCTGGCATGGAGACACGGGATATCGAATACATCCTGGCCGTGGAGCGGTGCTGCGGCATCGGCCGAGCGGCGGAGTCGCTGGGCATCACCCAGCCGGCGCTGACCAAGGCGGTGCAGCGCGTCGAGGCGCAGGTTGGCGTGCCGCTGTTCGAGCGCACGGCCAATGGCATGAGCACCACGCAAGCGGGTCGGCACTTTATCGAGCGCGCGCGCCGCATCCAGCTCGAATACGAGGATGCGCTCAAGGAGATGCAGGGGATCCGCACCGGCGAGTTGGGCGTGCTGCGGCTCGGATACTCGCCGTCGCTGCCCAATTCGATCGTGCTGGACGCCTGCCGCAGGCTGTTGAAGGAGCGCCCGGTGGCCCGTCTGCGTCTGCGCCGCCGCCTGGCGCGCGACCTGATGGACCTGCTCACGGCCGGCGAACTGGACCTTGCCGTAGCGCCCGTACCGAGGCAGGCCACCGACATCCTGGCCATTGAAGAGCTGTTCGACGACCGCCTCGTGGTGGTGGCCGATGAAGCTCATCCGCTGCAGCAGCGGCGCAACCTGCGCCTGGCCGACCTGTGCGGCCAGGAATGGCTGCTGCCGGAGGGCCATATCGTGCTGCGCCAGCAGGTCGACGAGGCCTTCCGCCGGCAAGGGCTGCCGCCGCCGGCGATGCGGGTGGAAGTGGACTTCGGCACCGCATCGCTTTTTGGGCTGATCCGTGGCACGCCCATGCTGAGCGTATCGAGCGGCCACGCCGAGGCCGGGCTGCCGGGCCTGAAGCCGCTCGACGTGGGGCTGGACGAACTCGACTTGCGGCGGCGCATCGGCGTGGTGACGCGCGCCGGCGCCTACCTGTCGCCGCTGGCGCAACGCATGGCCGCGCTGCTGCGCGAACAGGTCGGGTGACCGACTGAGCGGACTGCCGGGAATGGGCCTTACCTCCAAGCTGGCAGAGTCGCTTTCGGCGCTGAAACACCGGGTGTACAGGGCGTCTTTGCCCCAGTGCTCCAAAACCACTGGCCCGCGGCGCCGACTCCGTTTAAGATTGCGCGATTATCGAACAAAGCAAATCAAAGATGGAGACCACCCGCCCCCTTGGTATCGGCCAGGCCCAGGCCGATACCGTCCGCGTTGCCTATCCCCAGTCTGATCTGCTCAGCAGTTTCTCCGGCGACCCGAACTTCATGCTGTCGCTGGCACGCGGCCTGACCGTGCTGGAGGCGTTTTCCGAGCGCAAGCGCCCGCTGACGATCTCGCAAGTGGCGCAGCGCACGCAGTTGTCGCGCGCGTCGGTGCGCCGCTGCCTGTACACGCTGGAGCAGCTCGGCTACGTCAGCCAGCAGGACGGGCAGTTCGCGCTGCGCCCGCGCGTGCTGCACCTCGGGCACGCGTATTTCTCGTCGACGTCGATGGTTTCGCTGTCACAGCCGATCCTGGACAACCTGAGCGCGCGCATCCACGAGACCTGCACGCTGGCCATCCTGGACGGCACCGACATCCTCTATCTCGTGCGTTCGGAAGTGCAGCGCGTGGTCAATTACTCGCTCGGCATGGGCAGCCGGCTACCGGCCTATTGCACGTCGAACGGGCGCCTGCTGCTGGCGCACCAGCCGGCGTCGGTGCTCGACGGTTTCTTCGAGCATGCCGACCTGCGGCCGCGCACGCTACAAACCAAGGTATCGCGCCAGGAACTCGAAGCATGCTTCGAGCGCGCCCGCGAACTCGACTACGTGGTCGTCGATGAAGAACTCGAACCGGGCCTGCGCGCCATGGCGGTGCCGGTGCGTTCGGCCGCGGGCATCGTGCTGGCCGGCATCAGCGTGAGCGTGCGTGCGGCCAAGGTGACGGAAGCGGAAATGGTGTCGCGCCTGCTGCCGCCGATGCGCGAAGCGGCCGCGGCCATTGGCCGCCTGATCACGTCCTGATCGTACGTCCTGACCGCGCCGCGGTTCGCTGAGGCAGCTTGCGGCCTCAGCCGCGGTGCGCGAGTTCCAGCGCAAACACCAGGCGCTGCAGAAAATTCTCTATGCGTCCGTCCGGGTTCACGAACGCGCAGCCATAGTGGTGGATCGCGCTGTCGTCGTTGCCGACCAGCCAGTGGCCGACGATCTGGAGATCGATGTCGAGCTTGCCCAGCTCGCGGAAATCCAGGCGGCAGCGGCTCACCATCGTGCCCACGGGCAGGCGGTCTTCGCCAACCGTCTTCGAACGCAGGCCGACACCGGACAGCGACAGGTCGGCAATGTCGAGCGACAGCACGCTGTTGTCCGGGTTGCGGACTTCGCAGCGGTAGCCCTTGGTCACCAGCGTGCGGGCGCGGAAATGCCGGCGGCGCTGGAAGTGGTAAAGCTTCTCGGGAAACTCGGCGGTAAAGGCCGGACGGTCGTCGTGGCGCGTGGCCGCCGGACGGCCGACCACGAAGTTGACCGGCACGCCGCGCAGCAAACCCGAAAACGCGTTCTCGTCCGACGTCATCAGCGACTGGCGTTCGGCATCAGCGTTGCACCAGTCGAAGATAAACGTCCGGTTGACCGGATCCATGTGCAGGATCGACGTCACGAACTGATGGCCGGTGCGCGTGCGCACGGTGATCAGGCACTTCTGCCAGGACAGGTCGCGCAGCACCGTGCCGATCTGCGACGTATGGGTCAGCCGATAGCGCTCGTCCGGCTGCGCAGCGCCTGGCCCCTCATCGATATCGTCTCGCTGGCCGTCGCCGGCTTGGGTGGACTCGGGAAATTCTTGGAGGCTCATGGAATCAGGCAACATCAGGATGGCAGCGCACCGCGCGCATTCACGTTCAGGGGGCGGCGCGGCAGAAACGGCATGCGGCCGAGCGCCGCATATTAAGGGGACGCTGCGTTCGACGGCAAGACTCATGGGATGGGCTTCGGCAATCTGTGGCAAAACTTGAGCACAGACTTTCGGGGGGTAGCGTTCACGCCGCTTTCGCGCAGCGGCGCGCGGTTTTTGTCACGCTGCGTCACGCAGAAACGGGTACGCTCGCCGTCGCAGGAGGAGTATCCGGTGCCATGAGCGGCCACGACCCGATCTCGGCATGCGTCGCGCCTTGCCGCTCCAGGCGGCTTTCGTACAGCACGAAGCGCCGCGCGTGCCACGGCGGCACGGCTATGTCGCGATGATTGGCCAGCCATTCGCGTTGCAGCACTTCCGGCGCCGTGGGGCGACAGCGCGCAAGAGTCAGGTGCGGGCGAAACCGCCGCGGCTCCGGCGCGATACCGACGGACTGCAGCGCGGCGGTGATGGCCACATACAGCGCATCGAGCTCAGGGCACGGCGCCATGCCTGCCCACAGCACGCTGCCCTGCCGGCCGCGAAAGCGGCCGACGCCAGCCACGTTCAGCGTGAAGTCCGCCGCACGGACGGCGTCGAGCGCGGCGCGGATGCGCTCGGTCTGCTCCGCGTCGCACTCCCCGAGAAAGCGCAAGGTCAGGTGCACCTGCCCGGTCGGTGCAGCGCGGATGCCGCTGGCTGTCGGCACGCTCTTCACCAGCCGCGCCGCTATCTCAGGCGGCGCGTCGACGGCGATGAACAGGCGTGCCACGCCGGACCTACACGAAGGCGAGAGCGGACTGCTGCATGATCGGCAGACGCGCTGCGGCAGCGTGGCCCTCGAGCCGGAGCAGCGCGCGCTTGCGATCGGTGCCGCCGGCATAGCCGGTCAGGTCGCCGGCCGCGCCAAGCACGCGATGGCACGGCACGATCACCGAAACGGGATTGCGTCCCACCGCGCCGCCGACCGCGCGCGCGTGCCCCGGCGGCAGCCCAAGCTGTCCGGCGAGATCGCCATAGGACAACGTCTCGCCGAACGGGATCGCACGCAGCGCCTCCCACACGCGCCTCTGGAAGTCCGTGCCAACGAGGCGCATGGGCACCGAGAAGGCTTCGAGTAATCCATCGAAATACGCGGCAATCTGTCTGGCGGTCTCGTCGAAGATGCGTGCGGCGCTTTCCGGCACCACGCTGGACACTGCCGCGGCCGGATAGTACTTCTGCCCCTCGAAATAAACGCCCGTCAGGAAGCTGTCCTGCACACGCAACAGCATGGCGCCGAGCGGGCTGTCGATCTGGCGGTAGCTGATCATGTCGTCACCTCGATATCGGAATGGCTGGCAATTATGTCGGGCAAAGGTATCACTGCGCCGTCACCTTGCGTTTTCATCGCTTCATAGCGATGCCACAAGTGGATGGCCGCATAGGCGCGCCATGGTGCCCACTGCGCCGTACGCGCCTGCATGGCCCGTACGGTGTTCACGCCGAGTACCTTGCGCAACGCGTAGTCGGTCCCCGGGAACGCGTCAGGCCAGCCCAATGCGCGCATCGCGACGTACTGCGCAGTCCAGTCGCCGATCCCGTCAATCTCGCACAGCGCCGCCACGGTCTGCTCGGGCGGCATGTGCTGCTCCAGCGGAAGCGCACCGCTGGCAACGCGTTGCGCAAGTGCGCGCAGTGTACGCAGCTTGCCCGGTGACACGCCGGCGGCAACCATGTCTGCATCCGGCAATGCTGCCAGCGCAGCGGCGGATGGAAAGCCATGTTGCAGCGGCGCGCATCCGTCGATCGGCATGGCGGGCGCCGGCAGGGCATCGCCTGCGGTCTGTCCGAGCCGCGCCAGGATGCGCCGCGCCTGCACCACCGAGATCACCTGGCCGATCACGGCGCGCACGGCGATCTCGAACCCGTCGACACTGCCCGGCAGCCGCATGCCCGGCACATCGCTGGCCAGCTCACCAAGGTGGCGGTCGACAATATCGGGCCGGCAGCCAAGGTCGCAAAGCCGGCGCACCTTGCCCAGCGCTTGCGGAATCACGCGCGCGAGCGACGCCGACAATGTGACGCGCAACACGAGCCGCCCCGGCACATGATCAAGGCGCACCCAGCCGCGATGCGTGGTGCCGCCGCTCTCGACCGACAGCGTGCGCGCATACGCGCCATCGCGCACTTGCTCGATGCCATCGACCGCGCGCACCGCCAGAAAGCCCAGCAGCGCCTCCCATGCGAGCGGCGGCCGGTAGCCGAGTTCGAACACCAGCCGGTCAGCCACGCCGTCCGACGCGCGCTTGCGCAATGCCATGGGCGTGAGGCCATAGCGCGTGCGCAGCACGTCGTTGAAGCGCCGCACGCTGCCAAAACCAGCGGCCAGCGCCACTTCGGTGACGGGCAGCGCGGTATCGGTCAGCAGCCGCTTGGCCAGCAGCAGGCGCTGCGTCTGCACGTACTCGAGCACCGAGACACCAAACTGCGCGGTGAACAGTCGATGCAGATGGCGTTCGGTCACGCCGATGCGTGCGGCAAGCGCAGCCACGCCGGCATCGGCCATGAAGCCTTCGTCGATCAGCGTTGCGGCAGCTTGCGCGAGGCGGCCCGAGATATCGGCCAGCCCATGGCCGGGCGCGAGTTCCGGGCGGCAGCGTAGGCAGGGGCGAAAGCCGTGTTTCTCCGCCGCCGCGGCGCTTTCGTAGAACGTGCAGTTCTCGCGCTTCGGGGTACGCACCGCGCACACGGGCCGGCAGTAGATGCCCGTGGACGACACGCCGACGAAGAAGCGGCCATCGAAGCGCCGGTCATGCGAGGCCACGGCCTTGTAGCAGGTGTCGGGATCGAGTTCCATGCGTGCATGCTACCGCGTCAGGCACCCAGGCACCCGCTGGATTCGGACATTCCCCTGTGGCCTTCGACCGTGCCATGGGGCACAGTTACGGCAATGGACTACGGCTAGAATCACCAGCCTGCGATGTTGTTTCCCGGAGATTCCATGCGTCCTGCCAAACCGCTTCCGCTGACCTGCTCGCTCGCTATGACGGGCCTGTTGTGGCTTGGGCTGCCAGGCGGCGCTTCCGCCGCGCCGGCCAGCACGGCGCAGGCGGCGGCGAGCGCGGTCCAGGTCACCTCTGTCGAGGGCATCACCGAGTATCGGCTGCCCAACGGGTTACGTATCGTGCTGGCGCCGGACGCGGCCAAGCCCACCACCACGGTCAACATGACCTACCTGGTCGGCAGCCGCCAGGAGAACTACGGCGAAACCGGCATGGCGCATCTGCTCGAACACCTGCTGTTCAAGGGCACGCCGACGCTGCCGGGCAAGACCATCCCGACGGAGTTCGCGCAACGCGGCATGTCGTCCAACGGCACCACGGCGCAGGACCGCACCAACTACTTCGAGACCTTCACCGCGAGCGACGACAACCTCGACTGGGCGTTGCGCATGGAGGCCGACCGCATGGTCAACAGCTTCGTCTCGCGCGCCGATCTCGACAGCGAGATGACGGTGGTACGCAACGAGATGGAGATGGGCGAGAACAGCCCCGGCCGCATGCTGATCCAGCAGATGATGGCCGCTTCCTACCGCTGGCACAACTACGGCAAGGCACCCATCGGCGCGCGCAGCGACGTGGAGCAGGTCAGCATCGACAACCTGCGTGCGTTCTACCGCCGCTACTACCAGCCCGACAATGCGGTGCTCGTGATCGCCGGCAAGTTCGACCCGGCGTGGACGCTTGCACGCATCGAGCGCTATTTTGGATCCATCGCACGTCCCACGCGCGTGCTGCCGCCCGAGCACACCGTGGAGCCGCCGCAGGAAGGCGCGCGCGAACTGGTCGTAAAGCGGCCCGGCGACAGTGGACTCGTAGCCGCGCAGTACCACGTCAGCCCGGGCGCGCACCCGGACACCACGGCGCTCGCGATGCTGACGATCATCCTCGGCGACACGCCGGGCGGGCGGCTGTACAAGGCGCTGGTGGAGCAGAAGAAGGCGACCTCGGTCGGCACATCGTTCAGTGCAATGAAGGATCCCGGCACCTTGCTCTTCATGGCCGAAACCGCGAAGGACCAGGCGATGTCGCCCGCGCGCGCGGCGCTTATCACGCAGGTCGAAGGCTTCGCCGATGCGCCGGTGACACAGGAAGAGCTAGAACGCGCGCGCGTGCGCATGCGCAATGCGTACGAGCACTACATGAACGATCCCGGCGCGCTTGGCATTGCGCTGTCGGAAGCCATTGCCAAGGGCGACTGGCGCCTGTTCCTGATTGCGCGCGACCGCATCGAGACCGTGACGCTCGAAGATGTGCAGCGCGTCGCGCTCAACTACTTCCAGGCGTCGAACCGCACGGTCGGACTGTTCGTACCCGAGGACAAGCCGCAACGCGCGCAGGTCCCCAGGGCACCGGACGTGGCGCAGCTCGTGCGTGGCTACCAGGGCAAGCCGGCGCTGGCGGCAGTCGCCGAATTTGATCCTAGCCCGGCCAATATCGAAGCGCACACGCGGCGCGAGACGCTGGCCAATGGCATGAAGCTCGCGCTGCTGCCCAAGCCCACGCGCGGCGGCGTGGTCAACGGCACGCTGATCTTGCGCATGGGCGACGTGCAAAGCCTGCAGGGCCTGACGACCGTCGGCAGTCTTGCCGCATCGATGCTCAGGCGCGGCGCCGGCAACATGGATCGCATGCAGATTTCCGATCGCATCGAGGCCTTGCGCGCACGGGTATCGATTTCCGGCGGCTCGGAGCGCGTCGCGGTGAGCTTCGAGACCCGGCGCGAGCAACTGCCCGCGCTACTCGCGCTGTTGCGTGACGTGCTGCGCGCGCCGACCTTCCCCGAAGCGGAATTCGAAACACTGCGCAGCACGACCATCTCCGATATAGAAAGCGTGCGGCGGCAGCCGGGCGTGATGGCCTCCGACGCGCTTGGCCGCCATGGCGACCCCTACCCGGTCGGCGACCCGCGCCACGCGCAAACGTTTGATGAAAGCATCGCCGCACTCCAGGCCGCCACACTCGCGCAGGTGCGGGATTTCCACGCACGTTTCTACGGTACAGAAAACGCGCAACTGAGCCTCGTCGGCGACTTCGATGCCGATGCGGCTGTCACCCAGGCCGGCGAGCTGTTTGGCGACTGGCGCGCGCAGCAATCCTTCGCGCGCGTGGACAGGCCTTTCGTGCCGATCACGCCCGCGGACTTCACGCTGGCCACGCCGGGCAAGGCCAATGCGGTCTACCTGGCCGCAGAGCCGATCGACCTGACCAACGACGCCCCCGACTTCGCGCTGATGCTGATTGCCAACCGCGTGTTCGGCGGCGGCTCGCTGCGCAGCCGCCTGGCTGACCGGCTGCGCCAGAAGGAAGGGCTCAGCTACGGCGCATCGAGCTGGGTCAATGTGGGCGCGCTCGACCGCGCCGGCCGCTTCGGCCTGCAGGCGCAATATGCACCGCAGAACCTCGAACGCGTGCAGCGCGCCGTCGCAGACGAACTCGAGCGCTTCGTGCGTGAAGGCGTCAGCAAGGCGGAGTTGTCCGAAGCCGTCAGCGGCATCCTGCAGCAGGGCATCGTCAGCCGCAGCAGCGACGGCGCACTGGCGGGCGCGCTGGCCAACCAGCTCTATCTGGGCCGCACCATGGCCTATACCGAGGACCTCGAAGCGCGCCTGCGTGCAGCCACGCCCGACGCGGTCAACGCGGCGATCCGCAGATACGTGATCCCGAGCGGGCTGTCGCAGGTCTATGCTGGCGATTTCAGTGCGGCGTCGGCGGCGGCAGGGGCCATGGATGGGGCCGCATCCGGCGAAGCGCCCGCCGCGCGTCCGTAGTATTGTCACGCAAGCGTCATGCAAGCGAAAAGGACGCGGCCCAGAATGAGCCAACGCGCCGGCTTCCGCGGGCGCCATCCCACGGCGCGCCCCTTGCCGTGCCCTGGTGTTGACTGTATATTCGTACAGTATAAGTAGAGACAAGAGGTGTGGATGTCAATCGTGCGGGCTGGCAGCAAGGCGGAAGCGCTCCGGCTTCTCGCTGCGGAAGGAGTGCTGGCGCTGGAGCTGGACTACGAGACCGGATGGCAGGACGCCGTCGAACTCGGCAGGCTCGGGGAAAAGCGCGGGATCAAGGTTCAGTATCGCGGCCAGGAAAGCGTCGCCGTGCGCTCGCGCGAAGCGCTGATCGAAGGCCTGGCCAAGGTCAAGACCACGTTCAGGCAGCGCAACCTGTATTGCCAGTTCGATCTGGGCACGCTGACGGACCATGAACTGCTCGACCTGGAAGCCAAGGCCACGCGGCTTGGCGACTACATCCTCGCGGGGCATCTGCTGCGAGACGTGGACAGCGTCTGGCCTGCCGAGTAGGCCGAATAGGGCGCCACTCACAGAATCGAATTCCCCCCGAAAACAAACATGCCGCCAATCGGCGGCATGCTTCGTTCACGTGTTTCCGGATACTCAGTGCCAGACGCGCGCGGCATTGGCCCAGCGCGCGGCCGCCGATTGCGCCATCGCGCTGGCGGTCGCCTCTTGGGCGGTCCCCCCACACGCGGCGGGCACCGGTTTCATGGCGGTGTGCCACAACACCGCCGACACCAGCGTCTGGCAGTGGCGACGTTCGCTGTGGGCGAGCGCCAGCAGGCGATCATAGCCATCGATCACAATCAGCCGGTCCCCGGCCTGCGGGCGCATTTCCAGCGCATACAGGTGGTCGCATTCGCAATGCATGTGCCCGCCACTCACGGCCACCACGATCGCACCGGGCAACGCGATGCCACTGCCATGTACGTCTTCACGCAGGCGTTCCAGGTGAGCATGCGCGCGCGGATCACGCGCTGCCGCCAGCTCCCCTGGCATGGCGCTGAGCGCCAGCAACTCGGCCGGCGACACGGCCAGCGTGTAGGCCGGGAACTCCGGCCGGTAGGTAGCCACCACGGCACGCAGGCGGTGCACGCCGCGGCTCTCCGGAAGACTGCCCTTATCGCGCCCTGCTGCCGCGGCCGCCATCAGTCGCGCAGCAGATGCTTGGCGATGATGACCTGCTGGATCTGCGTGGTGCCTTCATACAGGCGCAGCAGACGCACATCGCGGTAGAAGCGTTCTGCCTTGTATTCGGCGATATAGCCGGCGCCGCCGTGAATCTGCACCGCGCGGTCCGCAATGCGGCCCACCATTTCGGTACAGAACATCTTGGTGCACGAGGCCAGCATGCTGACTTCAGGGTCGCTCTTGCCGGCCGGCTTGGCGTCATAGCGCTGCGCGCAGTCGCGCATCATCGACAGACCCGCGTACAACTCGGCCTGGCTGTCGGCCAGCATGCCCTGAATCAGCTGGAAGTCGCCGATCGGCTTGCCGAACTGTTTGCGCTCCTTGGCATAGGCCACGGCATCGGTAATCAGGCGATGCGCCATGCCGCAGGCCAGCGCCGACAGGTGCAGGCGGCCGCGGTCGAGCACTTTCATGGCGGTCTTGAAACCCACGCCCGGTACGCCGCCGATGATGTTGGCGGCCGGCACGCGCGCGTTCTCCAGCACGACGTCGCAGGTCTTGGTGCCGCGCTGGCCCATCTTCTTGTCCGGCTTGCCCAGCGAGATGCCCGGGGTATCGGCCGGCACGATGAACGACGAGATGCCCGACGCACCGGGCCCGCCCGTGCGCGCCATCAGCGTGAAGGCTCCCGCGCGCGGCGCATTGGTGATGAAGCGCTTGGTACCGTTGATGACGTAGTGGTCACCATCGAGTTCGGCCTTCGTCTGCAGCGAAGCCGCGTCGGAACCGGCGTTCGGCTCGGTCAGCGCGAACGAGATGATCAGCTCGCCACTGGCGATCTTCGGCAGGTAGGCCTGCTTCTGCTCTTCAGTGCCATCCATCAGGATGCCCTGCGAACCGATGCCGACGTTGGTGCCGAACACCGAACGGAACGCGAATGCGGTGTGGCCGAGGTCGTACACCACGTCGCATTCCTGCGACATCGACAGGCCGATACCGCCGTAGTTTTCGGGGATGGAGATGCCGAACAGGCCCATTTCCTTCATGTCGGCGACGATGTCGGCCGGCACGTCGTCAAGCTCTTCGAGCGTGTCTTCGGCCGGCTTCAGGCGTTCGTCGATGAAACGCTGCACCGACGCGCGCAGCAGGGCAAAGGATTCTTGGTCAAGGGCCATGGCGTTTCTCCAGTCAAGCCAGTTCGACAGTCTTGGCGCAATGGTACGCGCGCCATCTGATTTGACAATCCATCCCACATTGGACAGAAGCGTCAATAAAATTTGACAGTCAGCCGCGTGTGACGGCCAACAGTCCTGCCATGCCGATAGCCAGCGCGGCCAGCGCGTCGCCGGCGATCATGCCGCCGCCAATCAGCGATGGGGTGCTCATGTCCTCTGGCAGGGAACGGCTTGGGCGACGCGCGCCGAATCCCTCGGTCAGGCCGGCCACGATGCCGCCGGCCGCCATCCATGCCGCGGCGGGCAGATTGACGAAGCCACCGAACGACGACGCATACGGCGAAGGCAGCAAGACGGCGTCCAACGCGAAATCGACCGTCCTGCCAGATCGTCCGGATTGGACGAACCGCTGGAACCCCTCGTGCGCGCGCAGCGCCTTGCGCAGCACTTCTGTCACCAGCCCGATCGCCACGCCAATGATGACGGCAAGATGCTGGTAGCCGCGCGCCTCGGCCAGTCCGCGCAGCACGCCGACGATCTTGTAGGTCATCGCCGACGTCCAGCGCGCCGGCTGCTGGTCGGCCGTGAGCGTGGTCTGGTCCAGCGCCAGCACCGGATACGCCTGCATGAACAGCCGCGCGAGGGCGACTGCGAGCAGCGCCCCGACGATGATCCCCGCCACCTGATAGCCGAACTGCACCATGCGGCGGCTGCCGAGGCGCCAGCCCGTCGAGCGGTCCTGCTGCATGTCGCAGGCTTCGGCGGTGGACACCAGCAGCACCGTCGCGGCGATCAGGCCGACGTGCGGCGCACGCAGCCCTGCTGCCGCCATCAGGATCACGCACAGCACGAACGCCGACGAGATCGGGTTCTGGTCGACCATGCCGACCGAAATGCCGTTGACCAGCGCAAACACCACTACCAGCAGCACCGCCATCAACTGATAGCCGAGAGGCTGCCCGAACCAGGCCACCCCCGCCGCGACCACCGCCGCGCCCCACAGGAGCACCCATGCCACGACCCAGCGCATGCCAGGCCCGTCGACACGCGCGACCGCGGGCGCTGCACGGTCGCGCCACTGCCGCCATGCGCGCGCCGCCAGCAGCGAAACGTCCACCACCGCGGCGCCCACGATCATGCCGAGCGCGATCAGGAACGTGATCTTGCGGTATGGGTCGCCCGGCGCCAGCCAGCCGATCGAGACGAAGTACGGCGTCATCGCCCAGCCTGCGAGCCCGCCGGTCAGCGCGGCAATGCCGATGCGCGCGCTGACGATCATCCCCGCGCCGAAGGTCGATGCCGAGATATCGAGCGCGGCCAGCGGCGCGAGACGGGACAGCCACAATCCACTTGCCAGCCCCACCGCCATGCCGCCGCCCAACCGCGACACCGCGCGGCGTAGCAGCGGTGGATCGGTCAGCGCGCGCAGGATATTAGCGACCGCCAGGCCCGACGGAAACGTCAGCTGCATGCGGTCGACCAGCAGGGGCGTGTACAGCATGCCGACGCCGACGCCATACATGCCGATGCACAGCATGTACCCCATGAGTTGCCAAAGCGGCGGCTGCGCGAGCCCGAGCCAGCTCATCGCCTGGATCACCACCGCCATGCCGCCCATGCCGGCCACCGAGGCGGCCGCGGTCTGGATGTAGTTCGCGCCATGCCGGCCGGACGCGCCGTAGCCGCAGGTCACCACCGAGCCGAGTATGCCGGCCAGCACCTGCCCGCCCACGAAGAAGCCCAGCGAGAAGTTCATGTACGCCGCGGCAATCCCGCCCAGCGGGCCGAGCACCAGCATGCCCGCCGCGCCGAGCAGCACGTGGTATTGCCAGCTCCCGGGCGCGGGCAGCCAGTGCAGGCGAGGTGCGGCTTCAGACGGAACGGATGGCATGGCAGACACACAATGAGCCGGAGAAGTGCTTCCTGCAAAGCATAGGCGAGAGTATCGAACGCCGGGGTTTACGCTAGTTTCGTGCGCAACTATTATGTCGATATAGTTGCGCACACAACTACATTGCCGAGGTTGTCCATGACAGATCGTTCCGCCCCCGCCCCCGCCTCCGCTGCGCCACCCTTGCCGCCCGTCGCCGACGCGCGGCCATGGCCGTCCGAGGTTCCTGTGCTGATCGCCGGTGGTGGCCCGGTCGGCCTGGCGCTGAGCGCCCTGCTCGCGCGCCAGGGCATCGCCTCGCTCGTGATCGAAGCTGATGGCGGGTACTGCGCGGGCAGCCGTGCCATCTGCATGTCGCGCCGATCGCTGGAGATCCTCGGCTGGGTTGGCGCGGACCAGGCCACGGTCGACAAGGGCCTGCCGTGGGTCGGCGGGCGCAGCTACTACCGCGATGCCGAAGTGCTGCATTTCCGCATGCCGAGCGAACCCGGGGAGCGCTTCGCGCCGATGGTCAATATCCAGCAGTACTACCTGGAAGCGTTCGCGCATGAGGCTGCGCTTGCCTGCGGGACACTTGCCGATGTGCGCTTCAACGCGCGTGTCATCACCGTGCGGCAAGATGCGGATAGCGTCAGCGTGAACATCGAAAGCGCAGAAGGCACACAAGAAGTCCGCGCCCAGTGGCTCATCGCCTGCGACGGCGGCCGCAGCACCGTGCGCGAGCAGCTCGGACTGCGCATGGAAGGCACGCAATACGAAGGCCGCTATGTGATCGTCGATATCGTGCAAAAGACAAAGCGCGACGTGGAGCGGCTGGCGTGGTTCGATCCGCCGTCAAACCCCGGCTCGACCATCCTGATGCATCGCCAGCCCGACGACGTCTGGCGCATCGACTACCAGATCCGCGACGACGAGGACCCCATCGAGGCCGTCAAGCCCGAGAACGTGCTGCCGCGCGTGCAGAGCCATCTCGACATGATCGGCGAGACCGAACCGTGGGAGCCGCTGTGGATCTCCATTTACAACGCCAAGTGCCTGACGCTGGATGCGTACCGGCACGGGCGAGTGCTGTTCGCGGGCGACGCGGCGCACCTGGTGCCGATCTTCGGCGTGCGCGGGCTCAACTCCGGACTCGATGATGCGGGCAATCTGGCGTGGAAGCTCGCGTGGGTCATCCAGGGCCGTGCCGGTGCAAGCCTGCTCGACAGCTATTCCACCGAGCGCGTGCATGCCACGCGGCAGAACATCGCCCACGGCGCCAAGAGCACGGAGTTCATGGCGCCGCCGAACTTCGCCTTCGAATTGATGCGGCAGGCCACGCTGCGTCTGGCGCTCGATGAACCGGGCGTACGCTCGCTGATCAATCCGCGTCAGTCGGCGCCGATCGCGTATGCGGACTCGGCGCTGAATGGTCCGTCCGACTTCGGCGGCGAGTGCGCCGCTGCGGCGCCGGGCATGCCCGCGCCGGAAGCCCGCGTGGACCGCGGACACCTGACCGCCAGCTTCGGCCATCGCTTCACGCTGCTGTGGTTTGGCGATAGCGTACCGGGAGACATCGCCGCCATGGCGCAGGCGCATGCCGCTGGCGTGCAGTTGCTCGCCATAAATCCCGCTGGCAGTACGGCTCGGGAAGGGATGCTGGTCGATGTCGACGGGCAGGCCTTTCAGCGCTATGGCGCACAGCCTGGCACGTTGTACGTGATTCGTCCGGACGGCTATGTCCTGGCGCGCTGGCGCACGCCGCAACCGGATCAGATCCGCACCGTCCTCGCCCCTTTCCTGCAAACCCCTTCTGACGGAGCCCGCCATGCAAGCTGACGAACTCGATCTCGCCTACACCCGCCTGTGCGAAACCATGGCCCGGGTCGGCCGGGACAAGACGCCGCTGCTGCTGGCCATGGTGTGCCTCGGCCTGATGAGCCGACAGGACGCGCTGGCCCCCGTGCTCGCCCTGATCGAAACAGCCGAGGCACGGGTGTAAAGTTCCGGTTCCCTGATGGATCCGACATGAAAGCCCTGCCCCGCCTGGACCAGTTCCTGACCTACCGCCTGCACCAGGTCAACAAGCTCAGCGACAAGGACAGCGCCTACGCGTACCTCGAGCAATGTGGCCTGCTGCTCAGCGAAGGCCGCTGCCTGGCCGCGATTGGCGCGTTCGCGCCGTTGTCGGTCAATGCGCTCGCGCAGAAGGCCAACCTGACCAAGGGGCAGGCCAGCCGTTCGGCGCAAGCGCTGGTGGATCGCGGGCTGGTCAGCAAGTCGGCAAGCAAAGCCGACGGGCGCGGCGTGGTGCTCACCCTGACGCCGCAGGGCAAGCCGCTGTACCGGCAGGCCATCGCGTTGATCGCCCGGCGCAATGAAGAGATCTTCGGCTGCCTGAGCGAACAGGAGCAGGCGCTGCTCGCCAGCCTGCTGGACCGGCTCGTCGCCCATGCGAGCCGCGAAGAACCGTCCGACGACGCCTAGCCCCTACCGCCTCAGGCTGTTGACCTCGCCACGCGCCGTTTCGCGCCGCGCGGCCTCCGCCACCTCATTGCTCACTACCGTCTGGCCGATCGGCGCCAGCGCGATACCGGCCAGCTTCAGGTGCTGGATCGCGAACGGAATCCCGATGATGGTCACGAAGCACGCGATGGCCGACATCACGTGGCCGATCGCGAGCCAGATGCCGGCAAAGACGAACCACAGCACATTGCCGACCATGCCGAGCGCACCGGTGCCGATGTCGTCGCGCTGGTTCAGCTCGCGCCGGCTGATCGCCTGCTTGCCGAACGGGAAGAACGTGAAGCTGCCGATCACGAAGCACGCCTTGCCCCACGGGATACCCACGATCGAGCAAAACGCCAGCAGCCCCGCCAGCCACCAGGCCAGGCCCATGAAGACACCGCCAAGGATGAACCAGAGGAAATTGCCGATCGCGCGCATGCGGGGATTCCGGGACGAGTAGAAGAGAGCACGATGATACGCGCCGGCAAAAGCGTACCCGTTTCTGCGCGCCTGCCGCAGGGCCTTCAGCGGTCCGGATTTCTGCCACAGATGACCGGCCTGGGACACTGGAAGATCGCCTCTCGCTGTCCTGCCGGAGCAAAAGCGTACCCGTTTCTGCGAACGTACCCGTTTCTGCGAACAGCCAAAGCGTACCCGTTTCTGCGTACGCGTCCGTGACAGCGCAGGCCGCGCCGCGGCGATAGAATGTGCGCTCCTTTTTCGCTTTTGGCCGCACGCTTTGAGCGCGGTTCGACTGCCCGAACGTGGTCCTGACCCCGCATATGGCCGGAGGGTCTCCGGAGGCGATCCAGGCGTCGGTCGATCAGTTCCTGGAGAACGCCCGCCGCCACTTTGCCGGCGAGTCGCTGCTGACGCCTGTCTGAGCGACGCGCACCCTCAAGCGGAGGGAAACGTCACGCGCACGCGCAACCCCGGGCCCGCGTCTTCCAGCGACACGCGCGCGCCATGCGACTGCGCGATCTCGGCCACGATGGCAAGTCCCAGCCCGCTGCCGCCGGTCGGCGCATCGGGCAGGCGGTAGAAGCGGTCGAACACGCGCCCCCGCTCCGCCGCGGGAATGCCCGGCCCGTTGTCGCTGACCACAAGCTGGACCGCGCGGCCCCCCGTCGCCTGCCTGACCTGGACGTCCACGCGGCTGCCGCGCGGGATGTAGGCGAGCGCGTTGTCGATCAGGTTGGTCAGCAGGATGCGCAGCGCATCGGCATCGCCGTGAACGCTTGCAACCGGCACGCTGTCAGCGTCGAGGCCGAGGTCGATTTCACGATCCAGCGCAGCCTGCGCCATGTCGGCCACCACGGTGGATGCCACCTCGTGGAGGTCCACCGGCTCCTGCGGCAACGTCACGGCTCCCGGCTCCTGGCGCGCGAGCGTCAGCAGCTGTGCCACCAGATGGGTCAGCCGCTCGAGCCCCTGGCGCAGGTTGCTGACTGCCTGGCGCCGCGCCTGCGGATCTTCGGCGCGCTCGACCAGTTGCGCCTGCAACTGCAGCGCCGTCAGCGGCGTGCGCAGCGCGTGCGCGGCATCGGCCACGAAGGCGCGCTGGGTATCGATCGCATGCGACAGCCGCCCCAGCAGCTGGTTGAGCGCGTCGCTGAGCGGCGCGATCTCGTCCGGCATCGGGCGCACAGCCAGCGGCGTGAGCGCGTTCGCATCGCGCGCACGGACTTCGGTGGCGATCTCGCGCAGCGGCCGCAGCCCACGGCCCACCGCCATCCACACCAGCCACGCCAGCAGCGGCAGCAGAAGCAGCAATGGCGCCACGGTGCGCAGCGCCATGCGCGCCGCGAGCGTGCGTCGCGCGCTCATCGGCTGCGCGATCTGAACGACTGCGGGGCCGAGCTGCATGCTGTACAGACGCCATTCGCCTTCGCCCGTGGTGACGTTGGAGAACCCAAGCTCAGCGCGCGCCGGCAGCGCCGGATGCGCGTGCGACAAGTACAGGCTGCGGCCGGAGCCGTCCCAGATATGGATGACCACGTCCTCGTCGGCATGGAGCAGGTCAGCACCTGGGCCGCCCTCCATCAGGAACGGCGGTGCCACCGGATCGGCGAACTGGCTAGGCAGCGCGGCCGCGACCTGCTTCATCTGGTAATCGAACAAGGCGTTGGCCTCTTGCCGCGCCTGGCCGTAGATCAGCACGGTCGCGATGGCGATGCCCGCCATCAGCCCGGCCGCAAGCCACCACAGCAGGGTTCGCTGGATCGAACGCATCAGTTGCCCGGTCCCTCTTCGAGCCGGGGCATGACATAGCCCACGCCGCGGATATTGCGGATCAGCGCGGCGCCGAACTTCTTGCGCAGCGCGTGGATGTAGACCTCGACCGTATTGCTGCCCACCTCGTCGTCCCAGCTGTACAGTCGTTCCTGCAACTGCGCGACCGACCAGACCTTGCCCGGGCGCGCCATCAGCGCCGACAGCAGCGAGAACTCACGCGCGGACAGGTGCACCGGTTCGCCATTGAGGGTGACCTCGCGCGTGGCCGGGTTCAGCGAAATGGCACCGTAGCTGAGGATCGGCTCGGCCCTTCCTTCGGCGCGGCGCGCGAGCGCGTGCATGCGCGCGGCCAGCTCCTGCAGGTCGAACGGCTTGACGAGGTAATCGTCGGCGCCCGCATTGAGTCCCGCCACACGATCGGCAATCGCGTCACGTGCGGTCAGGATCAGCACCGGCGTCGACACGCCGCGCGCGCGCAGGGCACGCAGCACGTCAAGCCCCGAGCGGCGCGGCAAGCCGAGGTCGAGCAGGATCAGGTCATAGCACGCGCCTTCGTCGGCACCGCCCGAGCCTCCCGTTGGCGTGCCCGCGGCAAGGCCCGCCTCGCCATCCTGCACCCAGTCCACCGCAAAGCCTTCCTGGCGCAACGCAAGCTTCACGCTGTCGCCGATCATGGCATCGTCTTCCACCAGCAGCACGCGCATGTCTTATCCGATATGTGGGCGGCCGTGACTGAGCGTATCGGCCAGCGCGCGCGCCAGGCCCGGCAGCGCGGGATAGCTCGCGGTAATCACGTAGACAGGCAGCTTGTCGAGATAGCCGCGCATGCGGCCCTTGGCGACGAAGCGCGCATTGAAGGCCGACGCCTGCAGCGCTGGCACGAAGCGCGGCAGGATGCCGCCACCGAGATACACGCCGCCAAGCGCGCCCATTACCAGCGCGATGTCCGCTGCGACAGATCCGAGCAGGCCAAAAAACACCGCCATGGTGCGCTCGCAGAGCGGATCGTGCCGTGCGAAGGCACCCGTCGTGACCTGCTCGGGCGTCAGCGGCACGTCCACGCGCGTACCCGTTTCTGCGGACAGCGCGGCATGGATCTGCGACAGCCCCATGCCTGACAACAACCGCTCCGCCGACACCCGCCCAAGGCTCGCGTGCGTGGCGCGCCAGGCGATCCACTCGTCGTCGGTCACGGGCATGAGTTCGATATGGCCGCCCTCCCCCGCCAGCGCCACGGCGCCACCGCCCGGCGCGGGCACCAGCCCCGACACGCCCAACCCGGTGCCAGGCCCGATCAGCGCACGCGGCGCAGTGGCCACGGCTTGGCCGGAGCGGATCTGCACGAGATCGTTCGCGCCAAGGTAAGGCAAGCCCAGCGCCAGCGACGTGAAATCGTTGATGGCCACGAGCGTCTGCAGCCCGAGCGCTTGCCGCGTGGCTTCGATCGAGAAGGCCCAGTCGTGGTTGGTCAGGCGAACGTGGTCGCCCGTGACCGGATTCGCGAGACCGATGGCAGCATGGCGCGGCAACTTGGCACCCGAGGCAGACAGCGCATCGCGGTAGTGGCGCATGGCCGCTTCCAGCGACGGATGGTCGGCCACCTTCAGCGCGGTCACGGCGCCGATCTGCATCGGCGCCGTTTCCAGTGCGAAGCGCACATTGGTCCCGCCCACGTCGGCCAGCAAACGCGGATAGGCGGTGTCATCGGGCACGGCGGAAGCAGCCATGGCGTTGCTCATGCACGGAAAAGGTCGAAGCCGCGGCGCTGGTTGGCCAGCACGATGCTGACCGGCAGCGCCGGCGTCGGGCCTTGCATTGCGCGGGCCAGCACCTCGGCCTTGACCTTGCCTGCGACAGCAAGGAAAGCACGCTCGGCAGCGAGGATCGCGGCAAGGTTCAGCGTCACGCGCACATGCGGCGCGCTCGACGGATGGGTAATGAGGTACCCGGGCTTCGGGTCGCTGAGTGCGGTCTGCAGTTCGGGCGCATCCGGGAACAGCGATGCGGTGTGCCCATCCTCGCCCATGCCGAGCACCACGACGTCGGGTTGCCGGAATGCCTTGTTGAGCCGCGCCACGGCGCTCGCCGGGTCCGCGACCTCAGCGGCATCCGCGATCAGCGGCACGAACGCCGCACTGGCCGCGGCTTCGCGCAGCAGGTGTGCGCGCACGAGCCCGCCATTGCTGTCGGGGTGGTCCGGCGGCACCACGCGCTCGTCGACCAGCGTGATGGTCACTGCGTCCCAGCGCACGGGGCGGTAGCGCAGGCGCTCGAACATCGGCACCGGCGAGCGGCTGCCGGACACCGCGAGCACGGCCCAGCCGTTGACGCGGATCGCCTGGTCCAGTGCATTGCCGATGGAAATGGCCAGCGCCTCGGCCTGGTCCATCGCGTTTGCATGCTCGAATTCGCGCATGGCGGTATCTCCAGTCAGGCTTCCTCGTGCCACAGCGAGTCGTCGCGCGACATCAGCGCCGACGACGCCGCCGGACCCCACGTGCCCGCGGTATACGGCTTGGGCGGCACGTTGCTTTCTTCCCATGTGTCGAGAATCGGCTCGACCCAGCGCCACGCCTGCACCTGCTCGTCACGCCGCACGAACAGGCCCAGCCTGCCGCGGATCACGTCGAGCAGCAGCCGTTCATAGGCGCCCGCGCGGCGCACCTTGAACGAGTTGGCGAAGTCCAGGTCGAGCGAGGTGGGCGTCAGTTCCAGCGTGTCGCCAGGCTGCTTGACCAGGAAGTACAAGCGGATGCTTTCCTCGGGCTGCAGCTGGATCACGAGCCGGTTCTGCGGCGACAGCGTCAGCGGCCGCGGAAAGATGGCATGCGGCACATCGCGGAAATGCACCACGATCTCGGCCACGCGCGACTGCATGCGCTTGCCCGTGCGCAGGTAGAACGGCACGCCTTCCCAGCGCCAGTTGGCGATCTCCGCCTTGATCGCGACAAAGGTCTCGGTCCGGCTGTCGGCGGCAATGCCTTTCTCGTCGAGGTAGCCCGGCACCGGCTTGCCCCCGATGGCGCCGGCGCGATACTGGCCGCGCACGGTCTTCTCGGCCACGGCCTGCGGCGTAATCGGCTTGAGCGCCTTGAGGATCTTGATCTTCTCGTCGCGGATCGCGTCTTCCGACAGGCTGCTCGGGGGCTCCATGGCCACCATGCACAGCAGCTGCAGCAGGTGGTTCTGCACCATGTCGCGCAAGGCGCCCGTGCGATCGTAGAAGTCCCCGCGCGTCTCGACGCCGAGTTCCTCGGCGATCGTGATCTGCACATCCTGCACCCACTCTCGCCGCCACAGCGGCTCGAACAGCGCGTTGCCGAAGCGGATTGCCATCAGGTTCTGCACCGACTCCTTGCCGAGGTAATGATCGATGCGGTAGATCTGGTCCTCGGCAAAGAATTTCGCGACTGCGGCGTTGATCGCTTCGGACGATTCGAGATCGTGCCCCAGCGGCTTTTCCAGCACGATCCGGACATTCGGCGTGTTCAGCCCGGTACGCGCCAGTTGCTCGCAGATCGGCACGAAAAGATGTGGCGCCGTTGCAAGGTAGCACACCACCACTTCGGGGCGGCGCGACAGCACCTTTTCGGCGAGTGCATCGAAGTGCGCGGGCACGCGTGCGTCGGCCTGCACGTAGCAGATGCGGGCCAGGAACGCGGCCCATGACTCGGGCGGCGCATGCGCCAGGCCCGGCCGTACGCCCTGCTCCAGCGACGCAATGTAGTCTTCCTGGCTCAGTGGCTGGCTGCCCGTCGCGAGAATGCGCGCACGCGGGTGCAGCAGCCCGGCATGGTGGGCTTCATAAAGCGACGGCAACAGCTTGCGCCGGGCCAGGTCGCCGGTGCCGCCGAACAGCACCATGTCGAAATCAGGCATGCTCACCGTGGGCTCCTAGGCATGAGGATGGCGGTCAGAACGCGCGCATGCGCGGCACCTGCCCGATGCGGCCGCATGCAATGAGTGTCCCGCAGCGGCCCATAAGTTCCGGCCAGTTTACGTGAGTCCCCGCCGCTTGGCGAGGCGAGCGGGCCACAAAGCGTACCCGTTTCTGCGTGCCCACTGGCTGCGTCGCTCCACCGTGCAGCGTGCCGCGAAGTGCGCTAGGCTGGAAGCAACCCCGCAGGAGAAACCTATGCCACGTCACCCAGTACTCGAACGGGTCACGGCCCGCATCGTCTCGCGCAGCGGCCCTTCGCGTCAGGCCTACCTTGACCGCACCCGCGCCATGGCGGGCCAGAAAGTCGAGCGCAGCCAGATTTCCTGTACCAACCTCGCGCACGCCATCGCCGCTATGCCGGACGAGGCGAAGATCCGGCTCAAGGCCGACGAGCGGCCCAACCTGGCGATCGTCTCGTCTTACAACGACATGCTGTCGGCGCACCAACCGCTGGCGGCCTTCCCGAAGTGGCTCAAGGAGGCCGCGCTGGAAGCCGGCGGCACGGCGCAGTTCGCCGGCGGCACGCCTGCCATGTGCGACGGCGTAACCCAGGGCCAGGACGGCATGGACCTGTCACTGTTCTCGCGCGATGTGATCGCATTGGCCACGGCGGTGGCACTGTCGCACCAGATGTTCGACGGCGCGCTGTATCTCGGCGTCTGCGACAAGATCGTGCCAGGGCTGGTGATGGGCGCGCTGTCGTTTGGCCACCTGCCGGCGGTGTTCGTGCCGGGCGGCCCCATGACCACCGGCATGAGCAATGACGAGAAGGCGCATGTGCGCCAGCTCTATGCCGAAGGCAAGATCGGCCGCAAGGAGCTGCTCGAGGCCGAGACACGTTCCTATCATAGCCCCGGCACGTGCACGTTCTACGGCACCGCCAACTCCAACCAGATGCTGATGGAAATGATGGGCCTGCATCTGCCGGGCACGGCCTTCATCAATCCCAACACGCCGCTGCGCGAAGCGCTGACACGCGAATCGGCCCGGCAGGCCTTGCGCCTCGTGCATGGCGGCGAACGGTATACGCCTGTGGCCGACGTGCTCGACGAGCGCGCCTTCGTCAACGGCATCGTGGGCCTGCTGGCCACGGGCGGTTCGACCAATCACACGCTGCACCTGATCGCCATGGCACGCGTGGCCGGCATCGTACTGACGTGGGACGATTTCGATGAACTGTCGGCCGCGGTGCCGCTGCTTGCGCGCGTCTACCCGAACGGCAAGGCCGACGTAAACCAGTTCCAGGCGGCCGGCGGCCTGTCGGTGGTGATTCGCGGTCTGCTCGAACTCGGCCTGCTGCATGACGATGTCAACACGGTGGTCGGCCGCGGGCTGGAGGCCTATACGCGCGAGCCCGTGCTGCGCGATGGCAAGCTCGAATGGACGGATGGGCCCAAGGCCTCGCTCGACGACACGATCGTGCGCGGCCCGGCGCAGCCGTTCGCGGCGGACGGTGGCATCAAGGTGCTCGACGGCAGGCTCGGGCGTGCGGTCATCAAGACTTCTGCAGTGAAGCCGGAACACCAGGTCGTGGAAGCGCCTGCGATCGTGTTCGAGCACCAGGACGACGTGATCGCGGCATTCAAGCGCGGCGAGCTCGAGCGCGATTTCGTCGCAGTGCTGCCGTGGCAAGGCCCGGCATCGTGCGGCATGCCG
Source organism: Cupriavidus pinatubonensis (assembly GCF_019602855.1). GTDB lineage: Bacteria > Pseudomonadota > Gammaproteobacteria > Burkholderiales > Burkholderiaceae > Cupriavidus > Cupriavidus pinatubonensis. Next base: position 1,558,757 of record NZ_CP080766.1, on the reverse strand, counting down.
GAGTTGCACAAGCTCACGCCGACGCTGACGGTGTTGCAGGACCGAGGCTTCCTTGTCGCGCTTGTGACGGATGGACGCATGTCGGGCGCATCGGGCAAGGTGCCGGCGGCCATTCACGTCTGTCCGGAGGCGCTGAACGGTGGCGGTATTGGGCGCGTGCGTACCGGCGACATGGTGCGCGTGGATGCGCCGGCCGGTGTGCTGACCGTGCTGGTGGCAGATGCCGAGTGGGACGCGCGCGAATCCGCACGCCCCGACCTGCGGGCCAATCGCCATGGCGTCGGACGCGACCTGTTCGCGACCTTCCGCCGCAACGTCAGTGATGCCGAAGCGGGCGCCTGCACGCTGTTCGCCGACGAAGACGCGCGCGACTGACTCAGCGAACTAGCCCGCGCGCCGCAACGGATTGGCGCGCGGATCGGGCGTTGCGGTCGGCGGTGTGGTGACCGGCGTGGCGCCCGGGTCTGGCATGCGCACCTCCTGGATCGGTGATGCGAGCTTGCAGCCCGCGTCCTCGAGCACCTTCTTGATGCGCTCGTAGAACGCGTAGCGCACCGTCCAGTAGTCCTCGCTCGAAGTCCAGCAGCGCAGGTTCAGCGTGACGCCCTGCTCGGTGTAGTTGACGACCATCGCCTCGGGCTTCGGCTCCGGCAACAGGCGCGGCTCGGCGGACAGCATCATGTGCAGTGCGTCCAGGCCCTTGTGCATGTCACCGCCGAACGCCACCGTGGTCTCGATGTCGATGCGGCGCGACGCGTTCTCGCTGTAGTTCGTGATCGCGCTGCCCCACAGCTTGCCATTGGGCACGCGCAGGCAGACACCGTCAGCCGTGGTCAGCTCGGTCATGAACAGGCTGACCTCGCGGACCGTGCCAGCAACCCCTTGAGCATCGATGTACTGCCCGACGCGGAACGGCCGCAGCAGCACCAGCATGAGGCCGGCTGCAATGTTCTGCAGCGTTCCCTGCAGCGCCAGCCCGATCGCAAGCCCGGCCGCGCCGAGCATGGCGATGATGCTGGCCGTCTGCACCCCGAACTGGGACAGCACCAGCACGATGGTAAGCACGCGCACCATCCACTGGAACGTGTTGGCCAGCATCGGCCGCACGGTTTCATCCAGGTGCGTGCGGTCCAGCGCGCGCTGCGCCGATTCGGCCGCACACGCCGACAACCACCATCCCGCGATCAGGATCAGTACGGCGACCAGGCAGTTCATGCCTTGATGCACGGCCAGCTGCACCAGGTAGTTCCATGCGGTATCGAGCTTCACGGCGTCCATATTCCAGTTCATGAGAAGCGGCTCCAGGTGGGGGCGTACCCGTTTCTGCGCGCGTATGCCAGGCCGTTATGCGACACAAGGCGCAATGTGAAGCAACGGATCAGGCGCGTTGTCAGGCCAAAATGTCAGACATTCACCGACAAATGGCGCCATTAGGCGGGATTACGCTGTTTTTCAGAGGACAGCCGGAAAGGGAATTGGTTTCCGGCATCGACGGCCGGACGGCAAGCCGCGTCAGCGTACGCGGTCGGCACGCCACGCGCCAGGCGTGATGCCGAACGCTGAACGGAAGCGGTTATTGAAGTGGCTGGGCGAGGCAAACCCGGCGCGCATAGCGATCTCACGCAAGCACAGGCCCGGCTCGCCCAGCAGTCGCAGCGCGCGTTGCAGCCGCGCTCGCAAAATCCAAGCATGCGGCGGCATGCCGAAGCTCACGCGGAACATGCGCGCAAAGTGGTATTCCGACAAACCCGCCAGCGCTGCCAGTTCACCGAGCGTCGGATTCTGTTCGGGATGGGCTTCGATCCAGTCGCGCACCATGCGGCGCGCCGCTGCAGACAATCCGCCTCGCCAGTCGGTGCCTGCGCGATGGGCGGCATGGCTGAGCAGAAGATGCGTGACGGCATCATGCGCAAGCGCGTTGCCGGCCATGCGCGCATCGGGCGCCTGCCAGTCGAGCATGGCCAGGCGCTGGCCGAACGCGAACAGGTGCGGATCCTCGGCGAAGGTCAGGTCGCGCAATTGCAGCCCGCGCGGCTCGCGATCGAGCAGCCGCACGCAATGCCAGGCGACGTAGCCGGGATCGAAGTACAGATGCAGGAAGCGCTGGGTACCCCCGACATGCCAGCGCGACTCATGATCCGCGGGCAACAGGCACAGGCGGCCGGGAGCGCCGAGATTGCCGGGCTGATCGAGCCGGTACGTCGAATGGCCGCCCTCGAGGTAAACCGACAGCGTATGGTGGCCCGGTTGCGCGTAGGCGGTGTCGTCATGCCCGTTGCGCCACAGCGCGAGGCCAAGCCCATCGCCAAGCGCGGCGGCGCGTTCCAGCGAGGCACGGGAGCCCGTCAGCGCGTTGAACACCGCATGGTGTCGCAGCGGGTCATTCCCGGTGTGGAGGCTGGTGTCAGGAGCGGCCATACGTGTCTGAAGAGTGCCTGGCGACTATACCGCGATCGCCCGCCCGACGTTGCCGGACGACACCACACATGCACGCAGAAACGGGTACGCTCTGGGCCTCGGGGCCCCAGTCATCAGGCCGGATGGTCGTGCAGGCGGTCGCGGTGGGTCAGCGCCGGGAACAGGCGCATCCAGACCGCCACCACCAGCAGCGTGCCCACGCCGCCGAGGATCACCGCGCCGACCGGCCCCAGCAGTGCCGCCGTCACACCCGACTCGAACTCGCCGAGCTGGTTGGATGCACCGATAAAGACCGAGTTGACGGCGCCGACGCGTCCGCGCATGTCATCGGGCGTATCGAGCTGAACCAACGTCGAGCGCACCACCACGCTGATCATGTCCGATGCGCCAAGCACCACCAGCGCGGCCATCGACAGGGGCAGCCAGTGCGATACGCCGAACACCAGCGTGGCCGCGCCGAACAGTGCCACGGCACCGAACATCACCTTGCCCGCACGGCGGTTGAGCGGATGGTGGGCCAGCCACAGCGCGGTGACCAGCGCCCCGATCGCGGGCGCCGAGCGCAGCAGCCCAAGCCCCCACGGGCCGGTGTGGAGAATGTCGCGCGCATAGATCGGCAGCAGCGCCGTCGCGCCACCGAGCAGGACCGCGAACAGGTCCAGCGAGATCGCGCCAAGCAGCACCGGGCGGCTGCGGATATAGGCAAACCCGGCAAACAGCGTCTTCACGCTGACCGGCGCCGTTAGCCGCTGCACCGGCTGGCGCAGCGTCAGGCCGCTGACGAGGATCGCGGCGATCACGAACAGCGTGGCGCTCAGCGCGTACACCACGCCTGGCCCCGCAACATAAGCGAAGCCGCCGATGGCCGGGCCGATGATGATGGCCGCCTGCCCCGCGGAACTGGACAGCGCCACCGCGCGCGGCAACTGGCGCTGCGTTACCACGCTCGGCAGCAAAGCCTGCAGTGTGGGCGTTTCGAACGCCCGCGTCGCACCGATCAGCGCCACGAACACGAAGATGTGCTCGGGATTGATCCGCCCGGAGAGGCTGGACACCGCCATCGCGACAGCGATCAGCGCTTCCAGCGCCTGGCAGGTCCGTACGATGCGGCGACGGTCAAAGCGGTCCGCCATATGGCCCGACATCAGGATCAGCGCGACCGACGGCAGGAACTGCACGAGCCCCACCAGCCCGAGCATGAACGCATCACGCGTCAGGTCATACATCTGCCAGCCAACCGCCACGGTGAAGATCTGGTACCCGATGGTCGTGCACAGGCGCGCAAACCAGAAACGGCGGAATGAAGCATCACCGAAGACGCTGTCGGACGCTTCGGCAGTGGTGGCGGCGGGGGAAGACATGGGAGCAGTCGCGGCGGCGGGTGCCGGTCAGGGAGATGGATGGCGTGGCTTGCGGCTAGCTGCGGAGCGGCCAACTGCGGAGCGGCCAGCTGCGGAGCATCCGGCTGCACAGCGCGCCATTAGGGCAAAGAGCGTTATTCTACGGCGGCATGGTGGATCGCGTGCATACAGCTGCCGACATTCGCACACGGCGTGAAGAGAGGGGCTCTCTGACCCGCCGCGTTGCTATCCCAGGCGCCAATGCGCGCAAAACGGCACTTCCATGCAAAACGGCCCGCACTGCTGCGGGCCGTTTTGCATCCGGGATGCGCTCGGGTCAGACGATCTCGCGCGTTTCCAGGAACTGCACGTCCGGGAATTTTTCCTGGGTGAGGCGCAGGTTGACCATGCTGGGCGCCAGGTACACATGGTCGCCGGCGCCGTCGAGCGCCACGTTGTGGCCGGCCTTGGCAATGAGCTTTTCGATCTCGGCCGGCGCGCCCTTGAGCCAGCGCGCGGTCGCGCATTCGTGCGACTCGAAAATGGCATCGACGCCGTACTCGTGCTCGAGCCGGTGCGCCACCACGTCGAACTGCAGGATACCGACCGCGCCAAGCACGAGTTCGTTCGACGCGAGCGGGCGGAACATCTGCGTGGCGCCCTCTTCCGCGAGCTGCTGCAGGCCCTTCTGCAGTTGCTTGACCTTGAGCGGGTTGTTCAGTCGCGCGCGGCGGAAGAACTCGGGCGCGAACGACGGGATGCCCGTGAACTTCAGCGGCTCACCCTCGGTGAAGACATCGCCCAGCCGGATGGTGCCGTGGTTCGGCACGCCGATGATGTCGCCCGCGTAGGCCTCTTCCGTCGTGTTGCGGTCCTGCGCCATGAACGTGATGGCGTTGTTGATCGCCACGGTCTTGGCCTGCGACACGTGCAGCAGCTTCATGCCGCGCTCGAAGCGGCCCGAGCACACGCGCACGAAGGCAATGCGGTCGCGGTGGCGCGGATCCATATTGGCCTGGATCTTGAACACGAAACCCGTGAACTTGCCTTCCTGCGGCTCGACCACGCGCGACTCGGTATTGCGCGCGAGCGGCGGGGGCGACAGCTGGCACAGCGCGTCGAGCAGAGATTGCACACCGAAGTTGTTGATGGCGGAGCCGAAGTAGACCGGCGTCTGCTTGCCGGCCAGGAACGCTTCCTTGTCGAACGTGTGCGAGGCACCGCGCACCAGTTCGATCTCGAGGCGCAGCTCGTCGGCCTGGCTGCCAAGGATGCGGTCAAGCTCCGGGTTGTCGAGGCCATCGAGAATGGCCGCCGTACCCTTGTCACCGTGCGGATCGAACAGCTGCACCTTGTCGTCGATCAGGTGGTACACGCCCCGGAAGGCCTTGCCCATGCCGATCGGCCAGGTCATCGGCGCGCACTGAATCTGCAGCACGTCTTCGATTTCGTCGAGCAACTCGATCGGCGAACGGCCTTCGCGGTCGAGCTTGTTGATGAAGGTGAGGATCGGCGTAGCGCGCAGGCGGCAGACGTTGAGCAGCTTGATGGTCTGCGCTTCCACGCCATTGACCGAGTCGATCACCATCACGGCCGAGTCCACGGCAGTCAGCGTGCGGTAGGTATCTTCGGAGAAATCCTCGTGGCCCGGCGTGTCGAGCAGGTTGACGATGTTCTCCTCGGCCTTGCCGTCGGCAGCTTCGCGGCGGTACGGGAACTGCATCACCGACGAGGTCACCGAAATGCCGCGCTGCTTTTCCAGCTCCATCCAGTCCGACGTGGCATGGCGGTCAGCCTTGCGCGCGCGCACTTCGCCGGCCACCTGGATCGCGCCGCCGAACCACAGCAGCTTTTCGGTCAGAGTGGTCTTGCCCGCGTCGGGGTGGGAGATGATGGCAAAGGTGCGTCGACGCGCAATTTCGGATACGAGCGAGCTCACGGCAGCGGATAGGGATCGGGTAGATTGCAGGGCCCGGCATGCGGGAGCCGACCGGGCAACGACGAGGACCGCAGGGTGGCGGTCGAGCCGGCACTGCGGGCACGCACGAAAGGGAATGGGGCGCTATTTTACCGGTTCGCCGCCCTGGCCGGGCAACGCATCCGCCTGCTGGCCGCGCAGGCTGCCGAACTGCAGCGCGTACTGGCGCGTCAGTTCTGCGCCGAAAAAGAAGATCTGTGCAGAGTAATACACCCACAGCATCAGCGCCACGACCGAGCCGGCGGCCCCATACGACGATGCCACCGCGCTGTTGCCGAGGTAAAGGCCAATCAGGCGCTTGCCGACCGAAAACAGCACTGCAGTGATGATCGCGCCCATGGTGACATCGCGCCAGGCAATGCGCGCGTTGGGCAGCATCTTGAAGATGACCGCGAACAACGCCGTCACCACGGCAAACGAGAACAGCGTCGACAGCACATCGGCCACGGGCGCGAACCAGGACTGCGTCCACAGCGCGCCCCAGAAGCGATCGATCACGGCAAGCGCCGCGTTCACGATCAGCGAAACCAGCAGCATCAACGCCAGCACCAGCACCAGGCTGAACGAGAGCAGCCGCGAGCGCAGCAGTTGCTGCCAGCCCGCCGTCGCCGGCACCGGCACGTGCCAGATATCGTCCAGGCTGCTCTTGAGTTCGGCAAAGGCGCTGGTAGCACCGACAAACAGGATCCCGGTGGCGATGATCGCGGCCACCCCGCTGCCCCCGGCGCGATGCGTGGCAGCCAGGATGCTCTGGATCGCACTCGCACCCTGTTCGCCGACCAGATCTTGCAACTGCTCGAAAATCTCGCCGCGCGCGGCCTCTGCGCCGAAGAACAGGCCGGCGATCGATATCACCAGGACCAGTATCGGGGCCAGCGAGAACAGCATGTAGAACGAGAGTGCGGCGCCCTTGCTGGCAGCACGGTGCGCGAACCACGACTGAACCGCGGCAACCACCACGCGAACCGTGCGCTGGCCGGTGTGGCGATCAGGCAGGAAGCGTCGCAGGCCAGAGTGCGGACGGCGGGCGTGGCGGTCCGTTGGATCGGACAGGTTGTGCTCATCAGCAGTCATGCTCGGGAGACCTTCGCAGCACCACGGACAGAACGTGGCGCCAGCTGCCATGCCTGGTGCAGCCGCAGCCGACGCGACACCTGCGTTCATGATACTTCGCATCGGAGCACTCTTCCGGCCTGGAGCCGCATCCGGCAGTACACGACCGACCTGCTACAGTAAAAACAGGCATGCCTGCCCGCGCCTGTGACGCGGCATCTGCGCCGCAACTACCGCGAAAGGAGCCACTGTGACCCGCACGATCCCAGGGCGGCCGCTGGCCGTCATCTTGCTGCTTGGACTGAGCCTGCTGGCTTGTGGTGGCTGCGAACGCAGCCAACCCGGACCCAAACCCATTTCCGGCGCGGGTGCCAGCGGCGCCGGCCAGTCGCCGGCTCCGGCACAGCAATCAGCCCCGGCACGCTGAGCGTCTCCCCGCGTCCTGGCTAACCCGGCGTACCCGTTTCTGCGTGCGGCGCCGGCGTGCGCGCAAGTGATATACGCGTGGCCCGTGTAACAGCGCTGCAACCGTGGCGGAATTGCACCAGCGGACCCCCTCGCGGCGCGCAATGCCGCCTAGGACGCGACATCGCGGCATGTAACGCTCACGCGTGGCGGGGGCGCGGCGCGCCACGCGGGCCGCTTCCGTTGCATCGGCGTAACGGAATCGTCGGCGACCGCGGCACAAGATGACCATACAGCCTTTGCATCGGGCTGGAAGCCGCATGAAACAAGCGCTTGCGGCCATTGGCACACTTGTCGCTCTCTGTCTGACAGGGAGTAGTAATAATCCGTGACGCCACCACACGCCATTACGCGCGATTGCAAGAGGAGCCCCCAGCCATGCGTCATCCGCCAGCACGCATGACGGCACGCCGGCGTTCGCACCGGTTGGCGGGACCGCCGCCGTCTGTCATGGACCTGTTGTCATCGCCGTTGCTGCCGCATCCGCGTGTGCCAACACAGCCCGCATCGCCATGCGCGTTATGGAGCCGGGCGCTTGCGATCTCGGCGTATCGGCGCCGCACTGGACATTAGATATATTTAGATATGGCCACGGCGCAGCCGCTATAGCGCAGCAAGCGCCGCAAGCCAGCAGGAATTGTGCTCCGTCCCCCGGCGGGCACTTTTTTCCACCAAGGGAGGAGCCACCATGAAAGCCGGATACCTTGCCGCCGCCCTGGCTTTGTGCTCGACCAGCGCCTTGGCGGCCAGCTATGCCTATTTTGACCGGCCCGATAACGCCAGTGACAATTCGCATGCGGCCGTGAGCAGCGACGTCTACGTGCGCGGCTTCGGCTGGGCATGGGGCGACTTGCAGTTCAAGCAGGACCCGGGCGCCGCGACGCCGAACGAGCGGCAGGCACGCGATGGCCTGGACCGCCGCGACGCGGCGCCCGGCCGCCACAATGACGGCGGCGGCAACGCCCCGCCACGCCCGCGCGGCAAGATCAGCATGAACCTGGCGGCGGCTCCCGTCGCCGGGACCGAAGCTGCCGGACCGGTGCGCACGCCACCCGTGCCGGTCGCCGTTGTGCGCTGACGTGCCGCAAGGCACGGGGAAGGGGGAACCGGCGAGCGGACGTCGCCAGTTCCCCTTTCCCTGGAGCGCCTGGCGCGCGCATGCGGCCAGTCGGCTCAACCGTTCGCCGGCTTACTCGCCGGCCGTCTGCTGCGTCTCCACGCGGATGTTGTGCTTGTGCATGAGCCGGTACAGCGTCACGCGCGACACGTTGAGTTCGCGCGCGGCGGGCACGACATGGAAGCCGTGGCTCGCCATGACACTGCGGATCGCCTCGCGTTCGGCCTCCTCGCGAATCGCATCGAGCGTCTTGCGCGGCAACTCGGCGCCACCATGCAATTGCAGGTCCTCTGCGGTAATCTTGCGGTTGTCGGTCATCACGATCGCACGCCGCACGCGGTTGATCAGCTCCCGCACATTGCCCGGCCAGGCGTATTGCATCATCGCCTGCGTGGCGCATGGCGAGAATCCGCGGATGCGCCGGTGGGCTTCGTGCCCGTGCTCGGCCAGTACCGCATTGGCAAGCAGCAGGATGTCCTCGCCGCGTTCGCGCAATGCGGGGATGGTCAGCGTGAGCACGCAGAGCCGGTGGAACAAGTCCGCGCGGAAGCGGCCATCGGCCTGCGCCGCCACCAGGTCCACGTGCGTGGCCGAGATGATGCGCAGATCCAGCGGAATGGACTGGTGTCCGCCCAGCCTGGTGATGGTGCCCTGCTGCAGGAAGCGCAACAGCGCCACCTGACTTTCGAGCGGCAGGTCGCCGATTTCATCGAGGAACAGCGTGCCGCCCTGCGCCTGCTCGATCCAGCCGATCTTGCGCTGGTTCGCGCCGGTGAACGCGCCCTTCTCGTAGCCGAACAGCTCCGACTGCACGAGGTGTGAAGGAATCGCGCCGCAGTTGATCGCAACGAAAGGTCCCTTGCGCCGGCTCGATGCCTCATGGATGGCCTGTGCTGCGAGTTCCTTGCCCGTGCCCGACTCGCCCGAGATGAACACCGGCGCCTCGTTGTGCGCCACCTTGGCGAGCGAGCGGAACATCGCACGCATCGACGCGCATTCGCCGATCATGGTCCCATGCGGCGCCATCTCGGTGGTGCGCCCGTGATGCAGGCACGCCATGCCATGCGCATGCTTGAGCGTGTAGAGCAGTTCGTCATGCGAGAACGGCGTGCGCACATAGTCGACGCAATAGTCGCGGATCAGCCGGCGTATGCGCTGGTCCGCAAGACGTGCATCGGTGGTGATGGCCACCCACGTCACGTGCAGGTGTTGCAGCCCCTGCTCCAGCTGCCCGAGCTCGACTTCGCTGTACTCGGTCTGCAGGTCGATCACGCCCGCCATGGGCGCGCTCGATCGCACGATACGCTCCAGGTCGCGCACCTGCTGGATGCGGCGCACGTCCCAACCCGGCCCGAACTGGGCAGGGGTAAAACCAAAATCCTCATGACGCGACACGACCACGACCTGCGCGGCGCGTGTCGGCGCCTTGCACAGTCGGTCCATTACGATCTCCCGGACGTTGGGCTTATTGTTCATCCCGGTTTCCCGGCGCATCGGTTCCGGCCCTCCCGGCCGTTGCCGCCGCGGGTTTGACGTCGGTGTCACGAACTGGACTGACTGCGTGCTGGTTCATCCATGACAGCAAGCGGATCGCTGCCAAGATGCAATTCTTCCTGGAGACGCCGCCGCACGGCATCGCGCTCGCGCATCAGTTCAACGCGCGGAGCCTCGGGCGTCTGTCCGGAATACTGATAGTAGAGAGCCTTGTAGGTCTGCTGGCTCAGGATCCATTCCTGCAGCAGCTCACGCTGGCGCACCAGTTCGGCCTCGAGCAGCCGATGGCGCCGCAGCAAGTTCTCGATCGCCTCGCGCGCGCCCGCCGACAGCTCGCCGTCCTGGAGCAACGCGGTCACGCCCGACACCGCCGCACCGTCGTGGCGGATCCTGCGGGTGGCTGACTCACCCGCGGCTTCTCCCAGTGCAGCCCAGGTGCGATGCATGGAACGACTGGCGGACTCGCTGATGGGCCCGATGGCGGTTCGCCGGATTTCTCCTGCGGTCATGATCTGATCCCCGTTGTACAACACCCCCGGCACTACACGTTCGCGTTTACCACTTTTCTGTCTTTAAATTGTTTTTTGCTTGGCGCACGTGTGTCCGCGCGCTCTGTCTTCGTGGTGGCGATGCCGTATTGAAAAACGGTCTTGTCGGACGTGTCCCACGGCAGGCGGACTTGCCGAAGCTGCTTCAGTGCGCTCTATGGCGCCTTTCCCGATGAACCGGAGTCAAGAAAGGGCGCTTTCATGCGCCCTCTCTTTGCCACGCCTATAGTTCAGTGCATTTGCGGCGGTTTGTCCAGCCCCGAGTGGGGGATGTCCGACCAAACTCATGCCGCACTCATCCATTGGGATGAAGCCTGCGGCAAGCGCCTCACCGTTCTCATCCATCGGCATGGCATGCTTCTGCGGTCATGCGCCAGCGCGCCCGATGCTCGCAGAAACGGGTACGCCTTGCCACGGCCGGTCACGCAGAAACGGGTACGCCTTGAGGGTTCTCGGCACGCAGACTGAGGCGGCGCGGACCCGCCTCGACCCCCACCGCTCAGTGGCCTGGCAGGTAGTAGAACTTGAAGACGAACACCGCAGCGATGATCCACACCATCACCGGGACATTGCGCGCACGGCCGGTCAGCAGCTTCAGCACGGCGTAGCTGATGAAGCCGAATGCGACGCCATTGGCGACGGAATAGGTGAAAGGCATGCCGAGCGCGGTCAGCACGGCTGGCACGACTTCAGTGACGTCGTTCCAGTCGATGTCGAGCAGTTCGCGCAGCATCAGGCAGGACACATAGAGCAATGCGGGCGCGGTCGCATAGGCCGGCACCGTGCCCGCGAGCGGCGCGATGAACAGGCACGCCAGAAACAGGACCGCGACCGTCACGGCGGTGAGCCCCGTGCGTCCGCCTGCCTGCACGCCCGATGCGCTTTCGATATAGGCAGTGGTCGACGACGTGCCCAGGAACGAGCCCGCCATGATCGCCGTGCTGTCCGCCATCAGCGCCTTGTTGAGGCGGTCCATGCGGCCGGCCTTGAGCAACCCAGCGCGGTTGGCCACGCCCATCAGCGTGCCGGTAGCATCGAACAGTTCCACCAGGAAGAAGACCAGCACTACGTTGACGATGCCGATCGACAACGCAGCCGAGATATCGAGCTTGAACAGCGTCGGGCTGATCGACGGTGGTGCCGACAACACACCGTGGAACGTATTTCCTGCAAAGAAGAAACTCAGCACCGTGGTCAGCAGGATGCCGATCAGGATTGCCCCCTTCACCTTGAGCTGGTCCAGCGAAACGATGACGAAGAAGCCGACGATCGCCAGCACCGCGGACGGCTGGTGGAGGTCGCCGATGGTCACCAGCGTAGCGGGGCTCGCCGTGACGATGCCCGCGTTCTTGAGCGCCACGATCGCGAGGAACAGGCCGATGCCCGCGGTGATCGCCACGCGAATCGAATGCGGAATGCCGTTGACGATCATCTCGCGGACGCGGAACAGCGTGACCAGCAGGAACAGGCAGCCGGAGATGAACACCGCGCCGAGCGCGGCCTGCCACGCGAAGCCCATGCCCTTCACCACGGTGTACGCAAAGTAAGCATTCAGGCCCATGCCGGGGGCCATGGCGATCGGATAGTTGGCATAGAAGCCCATGATCAGCGTACCGATCGCCGCAGCCACGCAAGTGGCCACGAAAACCGCGTCCTTCGGCATGCCGGCATCGCCCAGGATGGACGGGTTTACGAAGATGATGTACGCCATCGTAAGGAAGGTCGTCATCCCGGCAAGGACTTCGGTGCGGACATCCGTCTGGTGTTCCGACAGCCCGAAGAGGCGCTCAAGCAGCGACGGCGCGGGTTGGCCGGCGGCTGGGCCGCCCGGTGGCGTGGAGGCGGGTTCCGGTATCGACATGAATGGTCTCCTGACTGTCTATCGTTGGTGCATCGGTGCGCCGGACGCAATGGCCGATATGGCCGGGACATCCTGGCCGCCGCATGGGCATGGGTATACCGCGCCCATGTTGCGGCAAGCGTACGCTGGTACAGAATCGTGACGCAGGTGGCGGTGCCGACGCATGAACGACATGCAAAAGGCGTGATGATCGCACAGCGCCGAAAAGTGATGCCCGCCCCACCCCGGGATCACTCCCAGCTTGACGGTGGCATCGAACCCCCGTATAAATCGGCCTAGATTCAAGCGACGAGGCAACAGTTCATTCGTTAGCCACCGTCTGGTACTTCGGTTGTCCATGGTGTCCTTTCCTTGAGTTCTATGTAGGATGGCGGTTTCGCCATTCGCTTTTTTTATTTTTTCTGGAAAGCAAATCATGCAAACCGGTATCGTCAAATGGTTCAACGACGCCAAGGGCTTCGGCTTCATCAAGCCGGACGCAGGTGGTGACGACCTCTTCGCCCACTTCTCCGAAATCCGCTCGGAAGGCTTCAAGTCGCTGCAAGAGAACCAGCGCGTGTCGTTCGAAGTCAAGAACGGCCCGAAGGGTCTGCAAGCCGCGAACATCACCCCGCTGTAAGCGAGCGCGCGGCGCGCCTGGCGCGCTACGACAAGGAACCCGCCCACTGAGGCGGGTTTTTTTACGCCTGTTGGGGTCGCGACTGCCGCTGTCGCGCCTTCACTGCCACATCCCTCCAGTAAGACCGGAGGACGGTCTCCCCCTCTTCCTACCGAATCCGTAAGTGCCGGCCTCCGGCACGCAGAAACGGGTACGCAATCCCCGTCCCTGGGGAGTCCGGCCGCATACCTTCCGCAGCGCAGCACGCAGAAATGGGTACGCTCGCTCCGATTCAGGCCCGCAGAAACAGGTACGCAAACCGGAAACGCCTGTCCGGCCCCTGATTCCACGCCCGCAGAAACGGGTACGGCGAGAAATTTTTTTTCGTGCCCCGTCGTGATTGCCACGACGCGTAGATAGCCCCTCTTTCTGTTGCCGTGCCGCATTTTTCCTGCGCAGAAATGGGTACGGGTGTTGTTGCAGCGCAAGAATTTTCCGCTGCTGAGCCCCCTTGGGACCAGTTCGCAGAAACGGGTACGCGGTCCCCTGGCGTTTGGATTGGTCCGAGTACGCAGAAATGGGTACGCACCGAGCAGAGCCAACCCTTGCGCCTGTCGCTCACCGAAGACTCAGTACGCAAACGTGCGCAGAAACGGGTACTCGCAGCCTGTGCCGCCAAACGCACGTATACGTATAAATGTGAGCGCTAGCTTTTGTGGAAAGGCATGTGTATAATGGAAAGTGTTATTGTTTGGCTGCGGCGCGAACGTGAGACGACTCGCAGAAACGGGTACGCACTTCGCCATTGCGCATCTGTTAAACACGCAGAAATGGGTACGCCGAACTTGAGGATCTGCCTGGGCCGGCGCGTCGCAGAATCAGGTACGCCGCAGAAATGGGTACGACAACGAGCGCACAGCTGTGTAAACCGCCGCAGCGCAGAATCAGGTACGCTTTGGATCGATCTTTCGCAGAAACAGGTACGCCAAAGCGTTAACAGGCAAGGCGTATACCGCGGAACGTACCTGTTTCTGCGGGGATAACTCCGGCCGGCGAGCGCGTTTACGCCTCCTGGCGATCAAAACGGCACATCGCCGCAGAATTGGGTACGCAAATGGACGCTCCAGCTGTGGAAAAGCCTGTGTGAACAAGAAGTTATCCACGCAGAAACCGGTTCAGGCCACCCGCTGAAACAGGTTCGTCCTTGCGCAGATTCGGGTTCGGGGCTTCGCAGAATCGAGTACGTTCCTCCGCAGATTCGGGTTCGCGGGCGGGACAGATCTCTTTTGAAATCAAGGCGCTGACCCCTCCGTATACGGTTTACAAGTAGTTAACCCGTATCGGTATCGTTTACTTGTAGCCAAGGTCTGGCGTTCCGTGGACAACCCTCCCGGGTTGCCCACCGACATGCCAGCCTTCTGCCAGCCAGGTAAACACGGCACCTCAACCCAATTGGCATACAGGGAAACGCCACAGGAAACGTAACGGAACGTATACGTACCCGTTTCTGCGTGACAAGGTTTACGGCTTCGCGTACAAAGGCGGGTAATCCGAAGCACGCCAATATGCCCATCAAACGCTCCCCGGTCGCCGCGGGGGATCGCTCCGTCCTGGATATGGACGGCGAGCCATCCCGCATCATTGTTCCCGGCAACGAGAACAACCTGGTTCCGTCCGAAAAATTCCAACGCCTGTTCGACGAGGCGCAGGCCATGGAGCGCGAAGACGCCTGGCAAAGCGGCGAAGTCGGTTTCCTGAGCCGGGCCAGTGTCCAGGTGACGTTGCCCTATCGCGCGCCCAAGGGCGCGCCGCCGGTGTGGACGCGTACGAGCGGCAACATCTCGCTGATGATCCAGCCTGGCTACTTCACGCAGCAGCGGTCGGAGCGCGCCAGCAATGGCCGGCAGAAACTTGTGTCGGAAACCGTGTCGCTCGGTTACCCCTATGGCTCCTATCCTCGCCTGATGCTTGCTTGGATCGGCAAGGAGATCATGGCCAAGAAGAAGCGGGGCGAATTCACCGGCACGGTTGAGGACCGCCGCATCTCGCTGGGCAATTCCCTGTCGGAGTTCATGTACAACCTCGGCATTCCGATGGCCACTGGCGGCAAGCGCGGGACCATGACGCTGGTACGCCAGCAGATGATCCGGCTGTTCTCGGCCACGATTGCGATCGTGCAGAACAAGTCGATGCCGAGCCAGAATCAGACCAGCAACCACGAACCGCTGTCGATCGATCGCGTTGGTTACCTGCTAGCTGATCAACTGTCGACGTGGTGGGATCCCATGCAGCCCGGGCAGGGCTCCATGTTCGAGAGCTTTGTGGTGTTGTCCGAACCCTTCTTCAACGAGCTGGTCAACCGACCCGTGCCGGTCGATATGCGCGCACTGAAGGCGCTCAAGCAGTCGCCGTTCGCGCTGGACGTCTACTCTTGGCTGACGTACCGGTTCTTTACGATCCAGCGGCGTACGGAGATCCCCTGGGAGGCCCTGCAAATGCAGTTCGGCACCGAGACCGAGAGCGAACGCAAGTTCCGCGCGTTGTTCCGCAAGGCGCTGAAGGATGTGCTCGTGGTGTATCCGGGTGCCAAGGTCGACGCGGACTCGTCAAAGGCCCTGATCCTGCAACCGTCGAGGACCAGCGTCCGCAAGCTCGGCTGATACCTGCCAGGGTCAACAAAAAAGGCAAGCACGCAGCTTGCCTTTTTTGCTTTCAAACGACAGCCGCGCATCAACTGCGTGGCTGCCGCAAGATCAGGCGGGCTTGATCGCCGATGCCTGCAGGCCCTTCGGACCTTGCTTGACCTCGAAGGTCACGCGTTGGCCGTCCTTCAGCGTCTTGAAGCCCGAACCCTGGATTTCGGAGAAGTGCGCGAACAGATCCGCACCGCCGTCGTCCGGGGTGATGAAGCCAAAGCCCTTAGTCTCGTTAAACCACTTGACCGTACCGGTTGCCATAGGAATTTCCTTTTCGAAGCAAGTTCTCTTACACCACGTAAACAACCGTTCAAGCACGTTGAGTTCTCGTAGATACCGAACGGAAGCCGACGAGGTTGGCACGACTTGACTCGACTGTAGGGCGCATCATAACCAGATTGTGCTGGCGTGTCATGTGCGCCGTAGAGCGCACTACAGATACTTTAGGCGGATTGTCTGACGCATTTCAAGCAGAAATATCAAGCTTTGGGCTTTTTGCCAAAGCGGCCGCAAAAAGCGCTCTTGCAGTGAAAGCGCAAGGGATGTTTATATATTTTATAAAATTTACGAACTGGGTTGATACGTCACGTCGTTTTGGCTAAAGTTGCGCCTAAAGTTAACTGCGCTTTCAGCGCTGAAAGAGAGGTCCTTGTGGCAGCAAAAATCATCACGGTCTTCAACCAGAAGGGCGGGTGCGGCAAGACTACGGTGAGCATGCATCTGGCCGGGACGCTCGGTCTGCGTGGCGCCCGTTCGATGCTGGTCGACATGGACGAACAGGGCACTGCGACGCGATGGGCGGCACAGGCTAGTGATGAACGCCCTTTTCCCGCCTCCGTTATTGGCCTGGCGCCGTCGGGCGGTGCCATGCATCGGGAAGTCCGCAAGTTCGTGCAGGACTACGACTACATCGTTGTGGATTGCCCGCCTGCGGTCCATTCCGCGGCGCCGTCGAGCGCACTGCTGATTTCGGATCTGGCGATCATTCCCGTGGTACCGTCGCCCCCCGATTTGTGGGCAGCCGTGGCGGCGAAGACGCTGGCCCAGCATGCACAAGTCCAGAACGAAACGCTGCTGATCCGCGTGATGGCGAATATGGTTCAGCGACGCGTGTCGATCGCGCGGCAGGCCATCGAAATCCTTGGCGACGACGGCGAGGTACCGCTATTGAACTCGATGATCGGGTCGCGCTCGGCATTCCGCGAATGCCAGGCAATCGGATGTACCGTCCACGGCGTCGCCGGCGCTCGCGAAGCGGTTCAGGAGGTCGACATGATGGTTGATGAAGTGTTGTCTTTGATTGAGCATTAAGGCATGGCTACAAAACTGAAGAGCCTGAAGGCGGGCATGCTGGCCGGCATGGCGGCCGAGAAGAATCGCAGCGATTCCCTCGATCGATTCGCGCGCGCCGAGGCGGCGATCTCCCAGCATCCGAACGGCCTGCTGCAGGCGCGCCAGCCGGAGCCACCGACGGCTTTCAGCGCTGAAAGCGCGGAAACCGAGAACTCCCGTGCGCTGGTCCGGATTCTCCTGACCCACCTGCATGACAATCCGCTAAATGCCCGCCGCATCTACGATCCTGCCGTCGTGCAGGAGCGGGCCGCATCGATTGCCACCCACGGACAGAAGACGCCAGGCCTTGCCGCGCCGGATCCATCCCGGCCGGGCCACTACATCCTGATCGACGGCCACTATCGAAAGCGCGCCCTGGCATCTGCCGGCAAGCTCGAGATGGAATGCTTTGTCGAAAATGATCTTAGCGACCTCGACTTCTACCGGCTGTCGTTCATGCTCAACGAGCAGCGGTCGGATCAGTCCGCGCTCGACAACGCGATCGCCTGGCGCCAGTTGCTCGATGAAGGCAAGGTGCAGAAGGAGGAGGACATCTGCGAGTTGACCGGTATCTCCGCCGGCACGGTAAACAAGACTCTCGCATTGTTGCGCCTTCCCGAGTCGGTTCTGGCTGTCATGCGGGAACGGCCGAACGCGATCGGCATCGCTGCGGGTTATGAACTGACGCTGTACTTCAAGCTGGCGGGTGAGGATCGCACGCGTGAACTTGCGACGCGCATCATGACGGATGGGTTGTCCAGCCGTGAAGTCGAGTCAATCCGCAAGCAGGCGCAGGAAGGCAAGTCGCGCAAGGTCAAGGAGATCAGCCGCCAGTACAAGATTCGTACAGATGCTGGTCAGTTGCTCGGCACGATCAAGGAATGGGATTCCGGGCGGGTGATGCTGGATGTTCAGCTTAGCGACCGCAGCGCGCGCGAGGCGCTGGTGGAGGCGCTCAAGGCGCGCTTTGGCCTCGACAAGACGCTGCTCTGACGTAGTGCGCAGCTGAGGCGAAGACCGTGTAACGCGGGGAGGGGAATGACCTTCTCCTCCCTGCCGGCCCGCAGGGGCTTCATGCTGTCGCAGTACGGATCTGTCTCGGCGTGAATGCCGGCAATTCGCGTGCCTTCGCTGTCGCGAAAGTCTTCCACGCTGTTCGCAACAACTGATCGAGACCGCTGGCCCCATAGCCGGCAGCACTGCCTGCCAGGCGCTTCGCGAGGCCACGACGGGTGCGCGGAAATTCGAGCGGCCCAAGGAGCGCCGCGCTAGCAGGCGGGTTGACTTCAAATCCTCGCCGTACCCAATGCTTCCGAAGCGCTGCGAGGGTGTCGGCAGCAACCACGGCAGCGACCGATGGCGCACCATCCTCATCCAGACGGGCCCCGTCTCCATCCATTCGCAAAGCGCCGCATGTCACGCTGGCAAGGTGGCTTAGCCTGAAGCCATCGCGCACCAGCAGGCCGGCTGCAAGCGCTGCCTGCCACTTCGCGTCTTGTTGCGACCTCAGCCAATCGAAGAATTCATCAATGTCATTTCGCTTCAGCGCGTCTGGAGCGTTTGCTGCGTCGGATGCTTCTGGTGCCTCGGACACCACCACGTCGGCCCGCGCAACGGACGCATCGAGCATCCCGCGGACATCGCCTATCCGTCCGGCGCGGGACAGTGCCTTGAGCATGGCATGCACCACGCGCAGCGCTGCAACCTGCGAGCTTGCGCCGAGCGGCCCCTCGAATGGGCGCCAGTGAACCCGGTCGCGCGGGCTTGCGGGGCCGCACCAGAACGACGCCGGCTCCGGTGCGCGCAGGAAAGCCGCATAGCGTTGCAGCGCTTGCGTCGTCATATTTCTCAGTTGCAGTCGTTCCTGGGCCAGCCAAAGCAGCAGCCGCTCCGCCTCCTTGCGATAGCTGTTTCGGGTATGGGGCGATCGGGGCCTGGCGTCCAGCCATTGCCGAACGAGTTCCAGATCCGATCGCTCAGCGTTTGGCCCCGCGTCGCTATGCGGCAACATAAGTTCAAGCGGTACGGGATGCGTCATGCCCGGGCCCAGTGCAAGGGGGACCAGGGAAGGACGTCGCGAGACGTCCGACGGTGCGACGATATACGGCGCTATAAGTGCCTTATTATTATCTTTTTGTGCGGCTCGCTGTTGGATCAACCACCGTGTAATGACCTCCGCCGACTTCGGGCCAATGCGAGGAACGGCGCGCCACCAGCTGCTGCCTCGAGCATTAGCCAGGTCGGCCAGATCTGAAATCTTGTGGATGCCGGCTGAGGTCAGGCGCCGGGCCAGGCTCGGGCCGAACCATAGCCCTACCTCATGTCCCGACGACGGACGCCCCTGGCCAAGACCCTCTAGAGAGGAAAGCGCGTCAACGCGGCGGGTCATGCCGACGTCGGAGCGCCCGCGCAGCGCCTCGAACATCTCGGCGATCTCGGGCCGGTCGTGCTGCAACGCAAACTGGACCAGTCGGTCGCGCAGACTAAGGATCCGGGTGATCGCCTGGTGCTCGGTCAGCACGTCATCGTCGTCCGGATCGGTGAGGTACCGGTTTGCGATATCGACCGACCTCATGCCCTGCGCGTACGCGCGCACGACTGCGAATTCCGTCCGCGTCAGCTTGGTGGCACCCGATGCGCCGCCGTCTTCACTCATTGCCCGATCTCATGTAAGTGACTGAACTATAACAACTTTATCCAAAGTGGATTCCGAGCAGGCCACTTTTGCCGCACCAAAGTTAATGTAAATTATTTTTGTGCGAATCACCACACTTCCGCAAGTGCCAGTGAGTCTCCGCACGGTGCGGCGGGCGCACAAATCACCACCCCGGTTGCTGAAGTCCGCCAGAGCGTACCCATTTCTTCGTAGGAACCCTGCGGGTTCTGGCCCAATTCATCGCGGAGTCCTATGCCGGGCAATGCCGGATTCCCCCGACGCGTCGCGGTTCGGATAATGCACCGCGGCGCGCGACGTTGGCGGGCGCGAAATGGACTATCTACGCCAGTCGCACGCGCTCCCAGTTTCGGCCCCGCCGGCACCACCGCACCCACGTTCCATCTACCGTGAACTCATTCTCTTTCACGCCCGGCCAGGTCAGGCAAGGCCTCGGGCGACTCTGGCAGCGTGCCGGGAAAATTCCTGCTGCTGATGTCCGAAAGACGATGGGCATGACTTGCGCCGCGATTGCACTCATTCTTCTTTTGAGCGCCCATGTGCTTGAGACGCTGCATTCGCAGGAGCGTGCTCGCGTGAAGGCCGAACGGCAGGCCGCGCTGCATGCCGTCACGCGCATGATCGGGATGCTGAGGGAGGACGGTGAGACACGGCTGCGGACGATCATCGAGAACCCGTACCAGATCGACCTCGCTCGCCGCATTGCCGCCGCGCCGGGCGACCAGGCCCTGCGCGCCGAGTATGAGGCGTGGATCACGCCCGTCTTCCGCAGCCGCGGCTTCGAGGGCTATAGCCTGATCTCGCCGCAGCGCGTGATTGTCGCTGCCAGCAGCCGCGCCTATGTCGGCAGGCCGGTATCGACCGCGGTGGTGATCGAAGCGCTGGCTCGCGCACAGCACGCTGATTACGCGGCGACACGGCCGAACCGGTCGCCCATGCCGATCCTGACTGCCGAGGGCGAACAGCCCCCGGGCACCTTGTTCCAGCAGGTCTGTGCCCGCATCGGCACGCCGGAGGCGCCAATCGCCTTCCTTTGCCTGCGTACGGACCCCCAGGATCGGCTGTTCGAGATCCTGCGCGTGGGCTGGTCTGGCAAGAGCGGCAAGGCCTATGTCATCGACGCCGCAGGGCGCCTGCTGTCGCCCGGGCTGCCTGGCGACAGAGCATTGCAGCCATCGGCGAAGCCATGGGTATCAGCGCCCTTCGGCCTGTGGGCGCAAGTCCCGACCCGGCCGCGCGGTGGCGGGCCATCGGTGCCTGCCGACGGTAACGGACAACTGACCGAATTGGCTGCTGCGCTGATCGATGCCAGGGACGGCGAGACGCGCGTATTCGATCACTACCTCGACTATCGCGGCCGCCGCGTCATCGGCGTGGGCCATTGGTTTCCCGACACCGCAATGGGTGTCATTGTCGAACTCGACACCGATGAAGCGTACCGCTCGTTCCATCTGGCGCGCCAGGCAATCATCGCGCTGACCGCGCTCGCCATTTGCCTGATCCTTGCGCTGACCGCCTTGCACTGGCGCAGCCGCCGGGAAATGCGCCAGAACGCGGAGCGCTGGCAGGCCTTTCGCAAGAACGTGCCGGCGGGCCTCGCCTACATGAGCCCAGGCGGCAGGGTCGATATGGCTAATGATATCTACTGCGAATTCGCCGGCCTTCCCCTCCATGACCTGCTGGGTAGGAACGCGTGGACGGCCTTGCCCGACCGGCGCGTCGCAGGCATCTGCGAGCGCGGCCATGCCGACGTGCTGCGCACAGGCCAAACGCACGTGGACGAGCATACGCTGAATGTGCGCGCGCACGGGCAACGGGTCTACCGCGTCGCGAGGTTTCCGGTCCGCAGCCGCCATGACGCAGTCATCATGGGCGTCGGCACCGTGGTGACCGACATCTCCGAACAGGAACGGACGCGCCAGGCGCTGGAAAACCTGGCGAGCACGCTCGAATGGAAAGTGGCCGAGCGCACGCGCGAACTGATGGAGGCGCGCGAGTCGGCGGAAGCGGCGGCGCGGGCCAAGTCGCAGTTCCTGGCGAACATGAGCCACGAGATCCGGACCCCGCTGAATGGCATCAGCGGCATGACCCATCTCGCGATCGGCGAGCCGGACAGCGGCAGGCAGGGGCAATACCTCGCGCGCATCGAGGAGTCTTGCCAGCACCTGCAGCGTATCGTCAATGACATCCTCGATTTCTCGAAGATGGAGGCAGGCATGCTGGCAGTCGATGCCGCGAGCTTCCCGCTTGCGCGCCTGCTGGACCATGTCTTGTCCCTGTTCCGCGAGCAGGTCCGCAAGAAAGGCCTGGTCTTGCAGATGGAGGTCGATCCCGCGCTGCCGCTCCATGTCATCGGGGACTCCCAGCGCATCGGGCAGATCCTGATCAACCTGCTTGGCAATGCGCTCAAGTTCACCGATGCCGGCGAGATCCGCTTGCGGGTGCGCGCATGCAATGCCGATGACGACACCGTGGCCGTGCGCTTCGAGGTCAGCGACACGGGAATCGGCATTGCCGAAGATGCCTTGCTCGTATTGTTCAGCCCGTTCCACCAGGCCGACAGTTCGGCCGCGCGGCGCTTCGAGGGAACGGGCCTTGGCCTGGCGATCAGCAAACGACTTGCCGAGTTGATGGGTGGTCGCATCACCGTGCAGAGCCAAGCAGGTGTGGGCAGCTTATTTACGCTCGAGATCGGTCTTGGCGTTTCGAAACCGCCCGCATGGCAAGGCCGCGCTGCACGCCTGCCGGCCGTCACGCCAAAACAGGACGCCGTCCAGTCTTCGGCAGAACACGTGCACGACGATCTGCCTGGCGCTGCACGCACCGCGACACCGCACGCCCTGCGCGGACGCACGGTGCTGCTGGTGGAGGACAACCTGATCAACCAGGAAGTCGCGCAGGCGCTGCTGACGCAGGCCGGCATGCAGGTCACGCAAGCGAACAACGGCCAGCATGCGCTGGGCCTGCTCGCACAAGGGCGCTTTGATCTGGTACTGATGGACGTCCAGATGCCCATGCTGGACGGGCTCGAAACCACGCAGCGCATCCGCCGCGATCCGCGGCACGCCTCGATGCCGGTCGTGGCATTGACGGCCAGTGCGCTGGAAGATGACCGGCAGCGCTGCCTGGCGGCCGGCATGGATGACTACGTGTCGAAGCCGATCGAGCCCCGGAAGCTCTACCAGGTCATGGCGCGGCTTGTGGGCGGCGATGCACAGTCATTGCAAAGCGCCGCGGCGATCATGAGCACGCCAGCGCAAGCCGTCGCGAAAGTTCCGTGCATCGTATCGCTGCGCGCGATCCCGGCGCTCGATGTCGGGCCGGCACTCGAACGGCTGCAGGGACGCCGCGAGATCTACGTCGGGCTCGTGCAGCGCATTCTTGCCGAGCGAATGGACTTCCACCGGCAGTTGCATCAGGCCGTATCCGAAGCGCGCTACCGCGATGCGAGCCTGCTTGCGCACAATATGCACGCGATCCTGGCCACGCTCGGCGCGGTGGAACTCGCCCCGATGCTTCGCACGCTGGAGCGCCAGCTCCTCGACGACCGGCCCGACGAAGCGCTGCTATCCGCGTTCATGGACCAGTTTGAATCGCTGCTGTCGTCGCTGTCGACCGCGCTGAAGTTCGTCGACGCGCCGACGCCGACGCAGTCCTGCGCCGCTGAGTAGTTCTACTCTCCCCCTTGCATGCATGCCGCAAGACACTCGCGGCATCGCGTTGAAGCGCACGGTTCCTTCGCGTCAGGCCTCGGGCGTGGTACGCGCGAGGCGACTCCCCGACTGCACCAAAAGCGAGCCTTAAATCTGGCCTGCGCCTGACGATAACCGGAAGCCTGATACAGGCATCCATCAAGGAAAGGCTGGCGATGAACCAGCCTGACAAGCACTTGCCTTCGCCGGCAGGGAACGGGTCACGGACAGCGTAGGAAAATCTCGGTGAACGACTTAAGCATCAAGTAGTTCCGAGACGAAGGATCACGCCGGCGCTGGCGGCATTGCGCGCCCGGGACGCGCAGCGTCTCGATGCGATCGTGCGTGGTCCGATGAAAGCGCTCTATCCCCCCGCGAAAGGACCTCAGCGCGCTGATCGAACTGCAGCTCAATGTCGGCAAGGCCGAATACGAGGCAACTTGCAGCGCGACTGGGACCTGACGGGCGAGCGAAGAACAAAGCGGCGGCCGCGGAATCGCTGCAGGAGCGTGTGCGGGATTTGTCCGCGGCGGTGGCGGTGTTTCAGACCGGACAGGTTTCAGGGGGCACCCGGGATCAGGGCCATTTCACGCCCGCTGGCGAACGCGAGGGCTTCCTCGCCATGCCGCAGGTCGGCGCCCTCATCGTGCAAACACATCAGTGCTGCGATTGCTCGTTCACAGTATTTCAGCGCTGAAATCGAAAGCGCAATCCGCAACCTGGACTCGTGATGAAAGGGGTCGCTTGGGCGGTGACTGCGGCGAACTCCGCTATTGAAAACCCCCAATGTGGGGCGGCCCTGACATATGGGCGAAGCGCCACGTGCGGACCGCGCGGGCATTAACTCCTGGCTGGACCTTCACGCGAACATACATCGCTGACCGTACGTCGACAGCGACGTCAACGCGGCGCTGTCGAAATGCATATATGGGGTGCCGCACATAGCTACTCTCTCGCGCCGCCAGCACCGCCCATAATTGCTTGAAGCAAAGGAAGACGCCAACTGGGCTATCACCCGCAAATCATTCCGGCCGATCGATGAATTGCGTGGCGTGTGCGTGGCACGGCAAACAGCAAAGACGCTCTTCCAGTCCTGGACGCGCGGTGAAAGGTGCGAAGTTTGCGCAATAGCAAGGTAGCTGGTCTAGTGAGGGAGCTTTGAGAATTGGGAAGCACCGTCTGCGGCCATGATCCGCTTGCGAAACCAAATGATTAGATCATGCGGCTATCCCATATTTCGTGGAATCTGGCTGGATTAACGCTCCCATTACTCGTCGCAGCTGTCACGGTCCCGCAACTCATACAGAAACTCGGGAACGAACGGTTTGGGTTACTGGCGCTGGCATGGGGATTGATCGGCTATGCGGGGGCGCTGGATCTCGGCATCGGTCGAGCGCTGACGCAATTGGTCTCCAGTCTACGGGGCGCAGACAACCTGGCAGATATTCCGGACGTGTTGGCGACAGCACGGCGGATCACTCTTGTGGCCGGACTGGTCGGTGGCATTTTGGTCGCGGCGACCGCGTTGCTGGGTGGATACGCCTGGATCGACGCGCATGGTACTCCCCCTCTTGAGATCCGCTCGGCCATGATCTTGCTGGCCATTGCGTTGCCGGCGCAGGCGATGAGTGCCACGTACCGCGGAATGAATGAAGCCTTCCTGAACTTCAAAGGCATCAGTCTATTGCGAGCGGGACTCGGCGTAATCAATTTTGGTGGGCCGTATCTGGTAACACTCTACACCAATCAACTTCCGTGGCTGATTGCAACGTTAGTTGTCAGCAGGGTTCTTGCTTTGTTCGCATTTGATTACCTGGCTGCCCGATGCATGCGGAATGGTGGGGTTGGATATAAGGGCGCCTATTCTTCAAGAATCGCGCGATCACTGTTCGCCTTCGGCGGATGGGTGACGGTCAGTAGCATCGTCAGCCCGATCCTGGTCCAGGCGGATCGCTTTGTTATTGCCTCGGTCATCTCCGCTGCTGCCGTGACTGTTTATGTGTTGCCGTACGAGATGGTGACGCAAAGCCTGATATTGGTAAGCTCGGTGTCGTCCGTAATGTTTCCAACCTTGAGCCAGTTGATGCGCGAGCGTCCTGGCGAGTGGCGCCCCTATTTTCGTCGCTGGCTGTTCATCATGGTTGGATTGATGGCGGTCGTGAGCATATTGATGGCCTTGCTTCTGCCGGATGTACTCTTGTGGTGGATAAAGGATCATCTGAAATCCGAGTCGATTGTAATCGGTCAAGTGCTGTGTCTCGGAGTCTTTGCTAATGCGATCGGCTCCATGTTTTACGCGTTGATTCAGGCAGACGGGCGAGCGAGTCTGACCGCCACATTGCACATGATCGAATTACCGATTTTTGTTGTTTCGCTATATTTTCTCCTAAATACATACGGTATTCACGGTGCGGCATGGGCCTGGGTGGGTCGTATGATTTTTGACGCCAGCGCGCTCGCATACTATTCCAGGATGCGGAATGTTTGAGTTATTGCTGCTCGTTACGTTCGCAGGGCTGCTGACAGCGAGTCGGCGGCCATTGGGGTTTGGGAACCCGTTCCAGATTTATTTCTTCGTTTGGTTCTCTTTGCTCCTTGGATATTACTTGTCCCGGGATTCTTTTATCTCGATGTCGGTGGAATTTGTCCTTCTTATTCTGACCGCGAAGCTTCTGGCATTGCTTATCATGATCTTATGCTGTCGCGGGCTTCAGGGGCGAGGCCCAGAAATCCGGCGGCACGGGGTCATTGCGAGAAAGACTCGATTTATTGACCTGGCTCAGCTGGTCGCGATCATTGCTCTGCCGCTCGTCTACGCGCGGGCTACGGAAATCGCGGGTGGTGAGAGCGTTTTCACCGTGTTGGGTTATATACAACTTCGTGCGGCGATGACGGAGGATGGAGAGGGTTATGGGATATTGGCATACCTGTGGGTACTTTCGTTTGTGACTACCTCCGTGTCAATATTTCTTTATCGGCAATCCAATTTGGGATTTGGGCGCCTGTGGCTTTCGGTTGCGGTGAGTCTTTGTTACTGCTATCTCAGCACTGGTCGGACATATATCTTGTTCTTTTTGTGTCTGGCCCTTGTTCCGTTGATGAATGTTGGCGCAATTCGTATGCGCGGGTTACTCATTACGCTGATCATATTTATTGCATTATCAGTATTTGTGGCGGGGATGACTGCCAAGGGGATTTCCGCGGATGACGGTATTGTGGAAAATGTAGAATCGTTTCTCGAAAGCATGAAGGGCTATACGATTGCACCTTTGCTTGCATTTTCCCGGCTTGTGGAATGGAATCCGGATCTAAGTTGGGGCGAGAATACGTTTCGCTTGTTGATTTCCATTCAGTACGCTTTGGGTATTTCAACTCTGGCGCCTGTAGCCTTGATGAAGGGATATGCGTTCGTCCCGGACCCAACAAATGTGTATACGGTATATGAAGTTTATTTCCGCGACTTTTCGTACCTCGGCGTGCTAATTCCGCCCGTGTTCTTGATTGTGCACTATTGGTTATACAGGAGAGCGCGCGCGCGCGGTGGAGTCTGGATCTTCTATTATTCAGCATCGGTGTATCCGCTGGTGATGCAGTTCTTCCAGGACCAGTATTTTTCGTTGCTGTCAACCTGGATACAGGTCTGGTTTTGGTATTGGCTCCTTACGACGCCGCACCGATTCAGCTGGAAAAAGGGAGGGCTCGGTCATGCTTGATATTGTTCTGGTGAACTGGAATAGCCGCGGGCAGCTCTCGGATGCAATCGAAAGCATTATGCAGTATCACGGCGGATTGGTTGAATCGGTAATTATTGTCGATAATGCGTCGAGTGACGATTCTCTGTCGTTGGCGAAAGCCTCGGCGACGAATTCACCATTTGATGTAAAGGTAATAGTCAATACCTCGAATCGCGGATTCGGGGCGGCCTGCAACCAAGGTGCGGCGCTTGCCAGGGCAGAATTTGTGCTCTTCCTGAATCCGGATGCGAGAATATTTGCCGAATCGTTGCTTAGACCGCTGACCTACCTTAGGGAACCGGGGGCGGCGGACGTCGGGATTGTCGGCGTTTCACTTGTGGACGAGAAGAATCAAGTGTCTCGCAGTTGCTCGCGTTTTCCGACGATGGCATCTTTTTTTGCTAACGCTACCGGACTCAATCGCCTTCCGGGTCTAAGGCGATGGACGCAAGCCATGGTGGAATGGCCGCACGATTCGAACAGGCAAGTAGACCAGGTGATAGGGGCTTTCTTTTTAATGCGCCGTGACCTGTTTGTGGCACTGCGCGGATTTGACGAGCGATTCTTTGTTTACTTTGAGGAGGTCGATTTATCGCTGCGTGCTCGTCAAGCCGGATTCAGGAGTATGTATATAGCTGACGTCCAGGCGTACCATGCCGGTGGCGGCACTTCGCAACAGGTAAAGGGGCATCGGTTGTTTTACTCTTTGCGTAGCCGCTTGCTTTACGGGTTCAAACATTTTAAGCGGATTCCTGCGTGGACGTTGGTTTTTGTGACCCTTTGCCTGGAGCCGTTAAGTCGGATAGGTTTTTCGCTAATCGCCGGCAGAGTTGATGATGCTCGCAATACATGGATGGCCTATCGTATGCTGATTGCAGATCTCGGCGATATATTGATGAGGGCAAGCCGGCCATGAAAGTTGTCTTGTTCTGCTGTTGCGCGATCCATGCCTGAACCGCGCTCGGGCGGTGGCAAATGAGTATGGAGTTGCCAGGATATGAGTAAAAGGCGGAGGATCCTTTTCGGAGGGTTTGCAACGGCCATCGGTGCTTCACTGCTCCGGTGGCAAACAAGTCTCGCAGGCACTGAGGAGCGGTCTCCGTCGCGTGGTCCGGGGGAGGAACCGACAAGCGTTAGGAGGTTTGGTGCACGGGGAGATGGTGTTGCCGATGATACGCCTGCCGTCGTGGCTGCCGTGGCTGGGATCAGGGATGGCGGGACGTTAGTGTTTCCGGCCGGCGGTCGCTACAGGCTGACGGAGGTGGACCTGTCTGGAAAGGCGGTCACGCTCATTGCCTACGGGGCCGAAATCATATGTGCCACGGAAGGCAAGGGCGCTCTAAGGAAAAGCGATCACGGAAAGAAGCTGACAATCTGCGGTGGCAGATTCACTGGACGGGGTATCGGCGTCAGGTGGGTGACCGGCACCAGCACTACTCAATACGATGATTTCTTGCTGGACGGCGTCCAATTCATGAATGCCGACTACGGCGTGTATCTCGATGGGGTGCGCGAAGGGGCGCTAGTTGGATGTTCCTTTGACGGTGCGTTTGGTAACAAGGGCGTTTATCGTGTCAGGACAGTTAATACGCAGTTTATAGGCTGCAATTGGAAGAATACCGCATACATGGTCAATGATGACGGCGACTACGGCCCTTATTCTGCTGGTCTTGTCATCAATGGCGGTGTCGCCATCGGCTGTGCAATTGGCGTCTATTCGCAGGGAACTGATTTGGTAACAATCACAGGGGGAGCGGTCATTGATTATTGTGATGCCCCCGTGGTCCTACGTGGGGTTGACGGCGCCGAGATCAACGGTGGGTGCTACCTGTCGAGTCGCCAGCTTCGTGGGGGGGGATCTAATCCCGCGTTGGATGTCAGCCTGGCAAGCAACGGCGACCCCACGCGAAACCTCAAGATCGGCTTTATTTCAGCACTTAACCATTCAAACGGTGCCGGAGCTGATTGCATAAGGCTGCGGGGCGTGGCTTCCGGATTCCTGGTGCACTGTACGATTTCCTTCTTCAGACGGTTTGGGGTCGATTTTGCTGGCTGCACACGCTTCCAGGTTAACGAGAACACACTGGCTCGGGGGGCGGGCTCGCCTGCCACGACGGCGATTATTGAGTCGGCGGATGGTGACAGTAGCAACAGCGTGAGTCGAAATGATACTGGGGGACTGCGGATATCTACGCTATTCGCCAGGGTCGAAAGCAACTTGGGGTTCGCTACCGAGGGAAGTGGCGAGGCAATAGCTGCAGCAGATGCATCTGCCATCACGGTGAAGCATGGCTTGAGCTATACGCCGGCCAAGAGCGAGATCGTATTGACAGCGACCAACCGAGAGGCAGCGAATGCCAGGCCGTATATCGCTGCCGTATCACCTACTACATTCACTATCGGTTTTGCATCTGCTACGACAGCAAGTGCGGGCGTCGCTTGGCAGGTAAAGAAAAAAACGTTCTGACGAAGGGCTGGATACCCAGCGAAGCCGTGATTCACCAGGGATCGTGAGGAACGGTCGCTTCACGCGATAGCCCTACCCTAACGAAAAGCCCCTTTCACCACCATACCTCCGGCGTATCAACCCAATACCCAATCAGTGTTGGACGCTCCACGCGATCCTTGTCTATTCTCGGTTCGCGCCCACCGCACAAGACGCGAGCGGCAGGTGCACCATGGGTTGCACCGTCAGTGCGGCGCAGCCCAGGAATAACATCCGGCCCCCGTGTTGGGCCAGAACGGAGACAGGAAGGCCCACCGCCTTCAATCGCCCTATGCCAGAACCCCTCATCTCTCCGGCTCCGCAACACCATGCGGATCGCGCCGGCAATCCACTGTCGCTCTCCGCGATCACGGCAGGTTTCCTCGCGGTCCTGATTTCGTATTCCGGCCCGCTGGTGATCTTTTTTCAGGCCGCGCACGCTGCCAACCTGCCCGCCGACATGGTCACGTCATGGGTGTGGGGGATTTCGATCGGTGCTGGCGTTTCCGGGCTGCTGCTGAGCGCGTGGCTCCGTGTGCCAATCATCACCGCGTGGTCCGCGCCCGGGACGGCGCTGCTGGTGACGCTGTTTCCGCAGATGAGCCTTGCCGACGCGGTGGGGGCTTACGTGAGCGCCGCGGCGATCCTGTTCGTGATCGGGATCTCCGGCAGTTTCGACTGGCTCGTGCAACGGATCCCGCGCGGCATCGCGGCCGGCATGATGGCGGGCATCCTGTTCCAGTTCGGTGCGGGCGCATTCAAGGCGGCGGGAACCATGCCGCTGCTGGCGGGCGTGATGATCGCTACGTATCTCGTGTGCCGGCGCTGGCTGCAGCGCTATTGCATGGTGGTGGTGCTGGCCGTGGGTGTCGCGACGGCTGCGGCGCTGGGGCTCACGCATGCGGGCGATCTGCATCTGGCCGTTGCGAGGCCGGTGTTCACCGCGCCGCACTGGTCGCTGAGCGCGACGCTGAGTCTTGCCATTCCGCTGGTGATCGTGAGCCTGACAGGGCAGTTCCTGCCCGGCATGGCAATCCTGCGCCTGTCCGGGTACCACACGCCGGCACGGCCCATTCTTGCGGCGACCAGCCTGGCCAGTGCCGCGGTCGCGTGCTTCGGCGGCATCACCATCGTGACGGCTGCCATCACTGCCGCGCTGTGCACGGGCAAGGACGCACATGAAGACCCTGCGCGCCGCTATGTGGCCGGCGTTGCCAATGGCGTGTTCTATCTCGTGGGCGGGACCTTCGCGGGCACCATCGTGCTGCTGTTTGATGCCTTGCCCCACGCCTTTGTCGCGATCCTGGCCGGGCTCGCGCTGATCGGTGCCATCATGTCCAACGTGATGGAGGCCATCACGCAGGACGATCACCGCGAAGCGTCGGTCATCACGTTCCTGGCCACGGCCTCGGGCATGACCATGTTCGGTCTGGGCTCTGCGTTCTGGGGAATCGCGATCGGCAGCGCGGCCTGGTGCATCCTCCACGGGAAGCGATCCGCCGCGCGTTGACGCTTGCTGGCGTCAGCCAGTGCACGGCGACAGTGTGGGCGCCAATTTCACTGACTCCCATGAGCACGCCCCTTCCTTTCGCTTCGCTGGCATGAACGTCCGGCGTGGCGGCGCGCGAATCCGCCTTGCGGATTGCAATGAACCATCGCTTCAGGCCGTCTGCCAGACATGCCGGATCGATGGCGGCGCTCGGTTGTCCCCGTCGGCGCTGAATGCGCATGCCGCTGCACCTGTCCGCGCCATGGTAGCCGCGCCGGTGAAATCGCCAGCGATGCCCCCCCGCGCCGCGACGCCAGCGGTCAGCGTTGCCATCAGCCGGCTTGCTGGCAGCCCCGGCAGGGCCGAGGCGCTGGCTACGGAGGAGTGGGCGCAGTTCTAGTCGCCTCGGCGGCCGCCAGGCCCTGGCGGCCGTTCGTGCACCGTCAACCCTAGTCCAAAGGGCGATACCCCTCTTCAGCGGGGAGCGCGCTTGCATGACACAGCACCTCTCACCCGATCAGGGGTTTTTTCCCTTCGCTGGCGCCTGGCCAGGCAACGATTACTTCACAACGCAGGCCGCACGGACTAGTCATACTGCCATGTGGCAGCGTTTGCGCCACATTCGCGCCTCGCGTTACGCCGATTTTCGCCTGCGCGCATCCATCAAACAGTCCATAGGGAAAACCCCTCCGGGATGCTGCTGCCTTGCTTTCCCAACGACCCTTTCATAAGCTGGAAACCGGAATTACATTTTCTTACATCTGTTTTCAATGGCGTCTAAGAGCGCCTGCGGGACATAAGCGTCGGATAGACGCAAACGGGGCGATTTCGACACCTCCACGGGAAGGGCTGTCAGCCGGCCGGACGGGAAGGCTGAAGGCGCTGGAGCTCTGTCGGATCGTATGGAAGCCGCATCTCGCAAGATAGCGAGGCTGTTTCCAACAGCAAGTGCGGGTCGTCGCAGGGTCCGCGCTTGCCGCTATAAAAAGAGAGCGGCCATGGCCACCATCCTCTTGATTGAGCCTCATCCACTGTTGCGCCTGGGGCTGCGCCATCTCCTGGCGCAAGCGCACATCGCGGGTGACCTGATCGATATCGATCCCTTGGCACCGATTGAACCGGACCTGTGGCTGCATGATGCGGAGCTGCTGGTGTTCGGATTGCCGTCCGATCACGGCAGCGGCTGCGCCTTGCTTGCCGAGGTGTGCGCACGCCTGCAGCCGCAGCGCGTGCTCGTGCTGGCCGAATCGCCGGCCGCCGCACTCGTCGCGGCAGCGCTGCCCGAGTGCGTGCGTGGTTGCATGCACAAGCACAGCAGTGCAGCGGCGCTTGACGCCGCGGTGCGGCTGGTACTGGCGGGCGGCGAGTGCTTTCCGTCCCGTGTCCAGCTCGAAAGCCCATGCGCCGTGATCGACGACGAGGTAGCGACGCAGGGCATGCTGGCCGACGTGGTGCCTGACGACGACGAACGGCACGTCGTGGCGTTGCCGCGGGCCCATGTTGTACCCGCTGCCGGGGCATGCGTCCGGAACGAATCGGCGCTGGTTGCGCACACTGCGTCATCAGCGGCGCCACGAATGGCACCTGCAGTGCAGGCTGGCGGCCAGGAAACGCCTGCGGCGGGCGCGCACCTGCTGAACATTACCGAGCGCCAGTACGAGGTGCTCGCGCTGCTGGCGCGCGGCTATCCGATCAAGACGGTCAGCCGCGTTCTCAACATCTCCGTGGCCACGGCCAAGACGCACGCCTGCACGCTGTACCAGCGGCTGCATGTCCGCAACAAGGGTGAGGCGGTCTACGTCGCACTGCAGCGCGGCGCCACGCTGAACTGGGCTGGCCCGCCACCGGCCAGCCCCTCGCAGGCGCCGGCAGGCTTCGGAATGGCCGCGGCATAGTGCTTGCGGGGTCTGGCCGTGCAGTGCGGCCAGGCTGACTCATCCTTCTGGCGACCCCGTCTCATCCAAAAGCATGAGGCGGATATTGAGGCGGGTTGCTACGTTCTCAGTAAAGGGACCGGCAGGCACTTGTGCGCAACAGTGTGGCGCCGCCCGCCTGACGTGTCGGAAAGCCGGGGCGCCCCGCGCCTTGTTCCTGCAACGGTGGTACCGCATCTGTGGCCAGGCACGGGCCACGCACCGTCAATGTCGACCTATCTGATTGCCAGCAACGAAGTGATGTGCCGGGTCCTGGCCCGCCGCCTGCAGGCGCTCAACCTGCCCAGCCCGATCCGCTGGCGAGCGCTGCGCTGGCTCGATGAGGCCGAAGTGTCGATGTCCTCCGAGCATGCCGAAGATCCCGCCGACATCGCGTTGCTTGATTGCAGCGGCGTCGAAGGCGATCCGCGCGCGGTGCTTGACCGCCTGCATGCGCGGCTCGCGCCTCGGCGCTGGCTGGTGATCTCCGATCGCCTCGATGCCTCGCTGATGCTTCATGCCGCGCTGCTCGGTGCGAGCGGCTGCCTTGCCGCACCCGTATCGCATGATCTGGTGTGTGCCGCCACGGCGCTGGTCTGGGCCGGCGGGCAGTGTTTCCCGCGCACCGCTGTTACGCTGCCCACGGGTACGCCTCAGCCCTCACTCGTTTGTCCGGCTGGGACTACGGCCACCGGATGAGGGCGCGCCAGCCGTTGCGCGGCTATGCTTGAGATGCCTGCGGCAGAAGCTGGCCCGTTTCAGAGGCCGCCGTCGCGGGAGTGCAAGGGGGTCGTATGGAGGTCGGTCTGGAATTCCTCGTCGTGCGCGGCTTCGCCGTGCGTGAAGGACGGGGCAAGTGGGCCTGTTGCTTCGAAATCCGGCTGGCAACGCAAAGCGATGAACCGCTGCTGTATCGCGGTGAACTGCACGGCCGGCAATTCGACTGCGAACTGGCTGCGGCCGAGGCGGCACGCGAAGCAGGCGAGCGCGAAGCGCGATTGCGCGTGGAAAGCCTGAAGGCACTCATCGTCGCGCAGCACCGGCACCGCCTGCCGCCATCGTTCGTGCCCTGACTCTCGTCCTTGGTCCCGTCCGGTCCTTTCGGCGGACTTTCTGCGCAATGCACCCCCGGAGACGGTTCGGGGAGATGGCATCTGCCATGCCGTACCCCGGTTTCACACGCCCCGCGCAATCCCGATGGGACGCCTCCAAAAAAGAAGCCCGCCGACCGGGGGACCATGCGGGCTTTGAACCGTGCAAGGCATGTAGCGCTTGCACGTCTCATCGACGATAGGCAATCGCCGTCACTCGCTCCATTAGCCAGAAGCATCATGCGTGCGGCCCCGCGCACCAAGTATTCATCCATGCCTCAACCCTAGCGGAGGGGTCTCTAACGCCTTGCGCGAGCCGCCGCGCACAGGGCTGCAGAACTTTGTGCGCCGTCCAACAGACTGGCGGGAACACGCCGCGCAATGATCGCCAGCACAACCGGTCGCGAAAGCAACGGACACGGTTGGGGGAAGGCGCGCAGGACAGGAGTGAATGCACGGACAATCGAGTTGCTGGCGCGTAGGTGCGCCGGCAACCCTGACCGTGCGCGCCCGCGAACGCAACGTCTTGGCACGCGCGGAGGCCAATAGTGTACGGCGACACGAAGATGCGTGGACGTGGCGGTCCGGGATTGCGAGGCGGGAATCCGGTCTGGTCTCACGTCAACAGCCACGTGGATCTCTGGATTGAACTGCTGCATGGCCTGGACCTGCCACCGGTGGCCGCGCTGCCCTGCACGGTCAGGCAGGCGTTTGAAGCCGACCATTTCACGCAGTGCCGGATACCCGATGCCGACCTCGAGCGGCTGTTCGGCCTGAGCATCCATGCCCTGACGTTATACGACTCGCTCGAAAGCCACGTCGCCGCGCAGACCTGCCGCGGCAATATCGTGGTGATGGAGGTCGACAGCACCCAGTTGCCGCCCGCGCCGGGCGCGGCTTACCAGCGACAGCGCACGCTCTCATGCATTGGCATCGACGTGATGATTCCCGATGCGCTGGCCGTCGGTTACTTCCACTCCGATGGCTATCACACCGCCAGCGGCGAGGACTACACCGCGCTCTTCGGCCGCGCGCCGGGAGGGCGCATACCGGAAGTCCAGCTCTATGCCCATGCCGACGTCGTGCGCCGCAATCCCTGCACGCACAGCGAGGCATCGTTGCTGCAGGCGTCGCTTGAACTCTTCCGCTTTCACCTGGCCAACCGCCCGCGCGACAACCCGGTCAGCACATTCCGCGCGGCGTTCCCCGAGCATCTCGATCGCCTGATGGCGCGCGGCGAGCCTGGCTTTCATCACTACGCGGCCGGCGTGCTGCGCCAGCTCGGCGCCAACTTCGAACTGCTGGCGCGCTATCTGCGCTGGCTGGTCATGCAAGGTGAGCAGGTGCCGGACAAGACGGCCGAGGCTTGCTACACCATGGCATCGGAAGCGATGGTCATGCAGTTCCGGCTGATGCGCGCGGTGATCAGCCGCAAGCCGGATACCTGCGAAGATTGCCTGGACCAGCTCGAAGCCTCGTACCAAGCCTGCGTGCCAGTGCTGGCGCGGCATTTCGGCGGGAGCACGGCGTGACGGTTCCGGCCACGATCGCACGCGGCGACAAGCGCGTGCCAGGCGGCTGGCGCGTGTCGGGCGACTGGTCGTGGTTGGAGACCCTGCCCGGCGCCGCCGACAGCCCCGCGTGCCTCGACGAACGCGCGTCGTGGCTGCCGGCGCCGGTGCCGGGCACAGTGGCCGACGCGATGCGCGTGTCGGGACGCTTGCGCGACTCGGCGCCGGTGGCCGTGCATCGCCACGACTACTGGTACCGCCTGCGTTTCGCCGCGACTGGCCGTCGGGTCCTGCGCCTGCGCGGGCTGGCCGGCACTGCGCAGGCATGGCTGAATGGCCGCGAGATTTCCGCTCCGCAAGCGCCGGGCGATGCCTGCGATGCCGAGGTCGAACTGGCAGGCCTTAACACGTTGCACCTGTGCTTTCGCGCGATCGTGCCGCGGCTGCATGGCGCGCGCGCCACGCTGTTCTGGCGCCAGGCCGGTGCGTTCCCGATGTCCGGTGTGATCGGACATGCGGCGGCAGAGGGGAAGCCTTTGCATGCCGTCGGCGTGCTGCAGCCGGTCGAAGTGCTTGACGTCGCCGGTGGCGATGTCCTTGCCGATGCTGCCATGGACCTTTCCGCCGGACTGGAAGACGGCGACGGCGTGGTCCGCATGCGCCTGCACCTGCATGGCGAGGCACCGTTGCGGGCAACGCTGAACGTCGGCAATGCGCGATGCGCAGTCCAGGCGTCACTCACGCGCGAAGATGCCTTCACGCTGACGGCGCAGGTGCGTCTTGCGCATCCCGATCCATGGTGGCCGCATACCCACGGCCGGCCCGCCCGCTATCGCATCGTGGCCGAGGCTGGCGCGCATGCACTCGACTGCGGGCAAATCGGTTTGCGCAGCGTCCGGCGCGACAGGCAGGGACACATGCCGTACCCCCGCATCAATGACGTGCCAGTGTTTTGCCGCGGCGCGCGACTGGCCGCCGAGGAACTGGCCGCACTGGCAGCATCGCCGCTGGCCACGCGGCGCTGGATGCGGCTCGCGCGCGGCGCGGGCCTGAACGTGCTGTATCTCGATCGCGATGGCGCGCCTGCCGCGGATATTCGAGCTGCGTGCGAGGCCGCCGGCATGCTGCTCTGGCGCGACGGCATGGCTCCGGCAGACACCGCATGGCTGCCCGAGATCGCTGGCGTGCCGTGCGCGCGTACGCTTGAAGCGCTCGGCCTGTCGCACGCCGTGGCCGATCCGAGCTGGAAGGCCAGCGTGCCGCATCCGGTCGGCACGCTATGGGATGCCGAGGATGCGCGCGACCGCCAGCTGCGCACGCTGTATGACGTGGATCCCCCGCATCTGCGCCGGACCGATGCGCAGCGCTACCTGCGCCTGTCGCGCGCGCTCGCTGCCGATCTCGTGAATGATCTCATCGCCGGTTGCCGTCGCGACGGCAGTAGCGCGGGACTGGCGCTGGCGCCATCGCTGCACGATGTGCTGCTGGCCAACGGCACAGGCCTGGTTGATGTGTGCGGCCGCCCGAAATCCGGCTGGCATGCCATGCGTGCGGCATGCCGTCCGTTGCAGGTGCTGATCAGTAACAACGGCAGCAACGGCAGCGACAGCATCCGGCTGGACTTGTCCAATGAAACAGCCGCGCCGCGTGAGGTCCGCGTGCGGGTTTGCTGGATCCGGAACGGCGCACAGGTACACGCCGAGGCCGACCATGTGCTTTGCCTGCAAGCGCGCGCTGTGCTTGTGCTGGCGCCGCAGCCACAACAGGGCGGAGCGGCGGCAGCGGCAGATGTCGTGCTGGCCACGTTGTCGGACGCTCGCAGTGGCGAGCTGCTCAGCCAGGCCGCGCACCTGCCCGATCGCCGCGCCGACGCGTTGCCGCAAGCCGGCCTGCACGTCGAAGTGCAGCGGTATGCGGAGCAGTGGTGGCTTGAGATATCGGCCACGCATTTTGCGCGCTGGGTGCATATCGAAGACGACGTGCTTCAGCCGTCGCAGGACTGGTTTCACCTTGCACCGGGCGGACGCATCCGCATCCGTCTTTTGCATGAAGGCGGGCATGCCCTTCATCCTGCCATGTGCCCCGCTGGAAAGGTCCGCGCACTCAACCAGGACGCGCCCGTCCACTACGGGGCGTAGCGTTTTCCGCTTCTGTTCCTGCCCAAAGGCCACCCCCCGCGTGCGTGCGGCAAGCATGTCCGCTATCCGGCCAACCTACCAATGGATGACGGGGCACCAACCGTCTGCCTACTGTCCCATTGACGTTCCATGGAGCTTAATAAAGACACCGGACCAGCTCGATTGCCGCATGGATGGGGTCCGCGGCAACGCTGACGGGAAAACGAACGCAAACGCCGGGCCTGCGATCCTGGCAGGCGACAGACCGGTCTGGTGCGGCCGGGCCCTGCGGCAGAGTAGTTGGGGGTGCGCGGCGCCGGCGGGTAGATTCTTGCCCGGAGACGGGCTTGGGATTGGACAGGGGGGTAGGAAATGATCACGCATCGCTCGGATCTGAATGCCAACTATCTGCTCAATGCATTACCGCGCAGCGAATGGGAATCGCTGGCGCAGCACGTCGAACTGGTGCGCCTGCGCGCCGGCGAGTTGCTGACCGATTCCGGACAACGCATCGTCCACGTGTATTTCCCGACCACGTCGGTGGTGTCGCTGCTGTCCCTGCTCGAGGACGGCGCCACCGTGGAGATCGCCGCGGTCGGCAACGAAGGCCTGGTCGGCGTTCCCGTAGTCACCGGTGGCGACACTATGCCGTGCCGCGTGGAAGTGCGCAGCCCGGGCCTGGCCTATCGCATCCCCGCTCGCCTGCTGCGTTCCGAGCTGCCCCGCACGCCCACGCTTCAACGCGTCACGCTGCTGTACGTGCAGGCCATGCTCACGCAGATCGCACAGACCGCGGCGTGCAACCGCCACCACTCCCTGAACAAGCAACTGTGCCGCTGGCTGCTGCTGGCCGTCGACCGGCTCAGTTCGAACGAGCTGGTGATCACGCAGCAGGTCATCGCCAACATGCTGGGGGTGCGCCGCGAGGGCGTGACCGAAGCCGCGGGCAAGCTCGAAGACCTCGGCCTGATCCATCACAGCCGCGGCCACATCACGGTGCTCGACCGATGCGGGCTGGAGAAGCACTCTTGCGAGTGCTACAAGCTGGTCAAGCGCGAATACGACCGCCTGCTGCCCGCCCTGGCGCATGCCTGAGACCGGAAAGCCGGAAGTGAGCAGGTATGGCCGGTGACGCAGCCTGCGCTGCGGTATCCGGCCTTCATGGTTTTGAGGAGCAGTGTCCGTGAGCAGACTGTCATATGCCGGTGCACCGGCCGACCGGGAGGCCCCCCGGCGTGAAGCCCCGGCGCCGCGCGCTTTGCAGGCGCGCGCGTTGCTGGACCATATGGGGTGGATCGTCGCGGCCGGCGTGGCTGGCGCGGCGATCGGCGGCGTGATCGCACTGTCGTCCCCGCTGGAGTACCGCGCCCAGGCGCTGGTCCAGGTGGAGGGCAAGGACGGCGCGGTACGCAACATCGGCAACGTCGCGCAGACGCCGCAGGGCGCACCGCTTGACGCGGGCCTGCTGCGCAGCCGCGCGGTGGTGTCGCCGGTGGTCGAACAACTGCACCTGGACATCTCCGCCAGGCCCGTGCGCGCGCCGCTTGTTGGCAGGCTCGTCGAGCGGTGGTCCACGCCGGGACAGCCGCGCGGCAGCTGGCTGGGCTATGCATGGGGCGGTGAACGGTTGCAGCTGGACAGCCTTGCGGTGCCCGAAAGGCTGGTGGACCAGCCCATGCTGTTCGAAGTGTTGCGCGATGGCAGCTACCGCATCAGCTACCAGGACACAAAGCTGGTAGAGGGCGTCGTCGGCGAGAATGCCGCGGGCAATGGCGTGGAACTGCGGGTAGCGCGCATTGATGCCGCGCCCGGCACGCGCTTCCTGCTCACGCGCCATGACCCGGCGCGTACCGCCGACGCGATCCGGCTGGGCCTTGCCGTCGAAAACGAAAGCGCGGACGCAGCCGGCAGCACCGTACGCATCGCATGGCAGTTCCCGGACCCGGATGCCGCCGCCGCGCTCGTGAACGGCGTGACACGCGGTTACATCAACGGGCAGACCGCGCAGCGCCGCGGCGACGCCGCCGACACGCTTGCCTTCCTGACCGGCGAGTTGCCGCGCGTGCAGGCCGAACTCGCGCGTGCTGAGGATTCGCTGAGCCGCTATCGCGCCCGCACCGGTTCGATGCAGCCCAGCCGCGACGCGCAATCGTTCCTGAACAACAGCATGGAGTACCAGCGCCAGATTGCGGCCCTCAGGCTCGAGCGCACGAAGCTGCTGCAGCGTTTCACCACGGACGCCAACGAGGTCAAGACCGTCGACAGCCAGATCCAGCAGATGACACGCGAGCGCGCGGAGATCGATGCGCGCATGCAGAGCCTGTCGGCTTCCGAGCGCGAATCGGTGGCACTGGCACGCGACGTCAAGGTGGCTGAAGACATGTACATGACGCTGCGCACGAAGGTCGAGCAGTTGTCCCTGCTGCGCGCGGACAACTCAAGCCAGATGCGTGTGGTCGACACCGCGATTGTCCCGACGCGGCCAGTAGGGCCTGGCGCGTGGC
Organism: Cupriavidus pinatubonensis; assembly: GCF_019602855.1. GTDB lineage: Bacteria > Pseudomonadota > Gammaproteobacteria > Burkholderiales > Burkholderiaceae > Cupriavidus > Cupriavidus pinatubonensis. The sequence goes on along the minus strand of NZ_CP080766.1, from coordinate 1,518,647 downwards.
CGTTCGTTTCCAGTGGCATGCTGCTGGGGCTTTGCCTTGGTGTGGTCGGTGTCGGCGTACGCCAGCGGCTGAAGCCGTCGGTGGCGACGACCAACGACGCGGAAGAGCGGCTCGGCATCGCCATGCTCGGCGATGTCGCGTTCAGCGACGAACAGGTGGAACTCGAACGCGAGATCGAAGCCAAGCGTCGCCTTGGTATTGCTGCGGGTTTTGCCCTGCAGGCAAACGGCCGCCTGGAGGCGCCGCGTCCGGGCACCTCGGTGGTCGATGCATCGGGCGTCGACGAAGCCGACAGCGAATACGCGGAAAGCGAACGGCTCCTGAGGCAGGGACTGCACGATCATTTCCTGCTGGCCCGGCGGGCGCCGCACTCGCTCGCGGTGGAAGGGCTGCGCACCTTGCGCGCGGCGCTGCATTTCTCGCTGCGCGTGGCACCCGATAGCGTCATCGCCGTGACGAGTCCTGCGGCAGGCGCGGGCAAGACGTTCTCCGCGGTCAACCTCGCGGTGCTGTTCGCGGAGGCGGGGCAGCGCGTGCTGCTCGTCGACGCTGACCTGCGCCGGGGCAAGATTGCCGAGTGGTTTGACCAATCACCTGAAGGCGGGCTCGCGGAGGTGTTGTCTGGCTGCCTGCAGATTGCCGAAGCTGTCCGGCCGACCGTGGTCAATGGCCTGTTCATCCTCACCCACGGGCAGACGCCGCCCAACCCGTCGGAGCTGCTGATGTTGCCGACGCTGGCCGACAACCTGCGCCGGTGCGCAGGGCGCTTCGATCTGGTCATCGTCGACACGCCGCCCGTCATGGCGGTTGCCGATGCGACGCTGGTCGCCAGCCTGGCCGGATCGACGTTGCTGGTCATTCGCGCGGACGTCACGCCGGCGGATCAGGTGAATGAAACGCTCAAGCGATTGGCGCGCGCCGATGCGCGGCTGGCCGGCGGCATACTCAATGGGGTGGTGCAGCGGCGCAGTAATCGGGCGGATTTCAATAGCATTAATCCGTATCTGGGGATGCCGTTGCCACGCGCCGAAGCGAAGCATCCGGCGTTGACCGCCGAGGTCGACGCGACCGGAAAAGCCTGACCTACTACGCCACAGCGATACGCCCGGCCCTGCCGGGCGTACCCGTTTCTGCGGGGCGCGACGGGGATGCGATACGTCGCGCAGCCGAGACTGGCACCGCGACAGGTTCCTCCCTTTGCCCAGCGAATGCGCCCTCCTTCGGTAACGACGTTACCAAGATGGAACGGGCTGCTTCCAAAATGCAACGTTGGTGGGGAAGCGCACCGATTCGGCCCCGTTCTTTTGGCCTAATGCCAATAAACCGGGAAGAAACCCGACACGGGAGCGCCAGCATGAAAGCAGCCATACGTACCATCCTTTCGGAAGTTGCCCGGCTTGATGTACCGGTCGAGTCGTTGGACGATCAGGCCGACCTGTATGCCGCAGGGCTTTCGTCGCTGGCAACCGTGCATGTAATGCTCGCGATGGAGAACACGCTTGGCATCGAGATTCCCGATCGCCTGCTGACCCGTCAGCTGTTCCGCAGCATCAGCTCGCTCGCCGCCGCGGCCGAGCAGATCAAGCAAGAACAGGAGGCCGCATGAAGCCCGCTCTCGCCAGCGTGGAACTGGCGCATTCGCATGCGCAGGCCATGGACGCCGCGCAGTGCCTGACCGGTGCTCATCTGGCGGCGACCGAGGCCGCCCGGTTTGCGGACCAGGTCGATACCGAAGCCCGATTCCCGCACGAAGCCTTTGGGGTCCTGCGCGAGCAGAAACTGCTGGGTGCCATGGTGCCTGTCGCCTTTGGCGGAGGCGGCGCGTCGCTGGAAACCATCGCGGCTGTTTGCCGCGTTATCGGCGGCGCGTGCGCGTCGGCGGGGATGATCTACGCCATGCACCAGATCCAGGTCGCGTGCCTGGTCAACCATGCGAGCGGCAGCGCATGGCATGCGCAGCTGCTGCGGCGCCTTGCCGGCGAACAGTTGCTGCTGGCCTCGGCCACGTCCGAAGAAGCCATCGGCGGCGCGCTGCGCAACAGCGGTTGTGCCGTCAATGTCGACGGCACCAGCCTGCACCTGCTCAAGATGGCGCCGACCATCTCCTATGGCGCGCACGCGGACGGCATCCTCGTGACTGCACGGCGCAGTCCTGACGCGTCGCCGTCGGACCAGGTGATGGTCAGCGTGCTCAAGCCCGACTACGCGCTGGAAGGCCTGTCCGCGTGGGATACGCTGGGCATGCGGGGCACATGCAGCAACGGCTTCAGGCTCGAAGCGCGTGGCCATACCGACCAGGTCATTCCGGTGCCGTTCGGCGAGATCGCCGATGTCACCATGACCCCTGTGTCGCACATCCTGTGGTCGGCGTTGTGGACTGGCATTGCCGCAGATGCCGTGCACCGTGCCAAGGCCCTGTTCCAGGGCCAGGCCCGCGCCCGGCCGGGCACGCTGCCGCCCTCGGCCACTCGTGTGGCGGAGGCCGTGGCGATCATCCAGATGCTGGAAGGCCGGCTGGAACTCGCCCTGACCCACCAGCGCCAGCGCCAGGCTGACGCCAGCGGTCAGAGCATGTCGGCGGTCTTCAACCTTGCAGCGGAAATGAACGGCCTCAAGACCAGCGTGTCGGCCATGGCGCTCGAAGCTGTGCACATCGCAATGCTGGTGTGCGGCATGGCCGGATACAAGCACGGCACGCCCTTCAGCCTGGGCCGCCACCTGCGGGACCTGTGGTCGGCGCCGCTCATGATCAACAATGATCGCATCCTGACCAACACCGCCAACCTGCTGCTGGCGGACCGGTCCGCCTGAGGAGCCGACAATGGAAGATGTCAGCAACGCTTACGAACCAGGTGACGATACGGCGGCCGGTGGCAGCTATGCCGCGCCAAAAACAACGCAAGACCCTGACGTCGGCCGCCGGGCGTTTCGCCAGGCGCTGGTCGATGCCCGGGTGCTGTATCCGAGCGCGGTCGAGGGTATCTATGGCCGGAGCGGGCTCTTCGAGAGCATCGCCGACGGCCTGAACGCCGCGATCAGCAAGCTCGGCGCAGACCAGCATGCGGAAGTGATGCGGTTCCCCCCGGCGATGCCCCGCAAGGACTTCGAGGCCAGCGAGTACCTCAAGAGCTTTCCTCAACTGGCGGGCACGGTGCACTGCTTCTGCGGCAGCGATCGCGACCACCACCGCCTGTTGGCACGGCTGGAGCAGGGCGAGGACTGGGCCGATCAGCAGCGCCCGACGGACGTGGTGCTCGCGCCGGCAGCCTGCTACCCGGTGTACCCCGTGATCGCCGCGCGTGGGCCGATGTCCGCCGACGGGATGGTGGTCGACGTGCTGACCTACTGCTTCCGCCATGAGCCGTCGATTGACCCGGCGCGCATGCAGATGTTCCGTCAGCGCGAATACGTGCGGCTTGGCACCGCCGAGCAGATCGTCGCGTTCCGTGAGGTATGGATGGAGCGTGGCAGGAAGCTTGCCGGCATGCTGGAACTGCCCCATGAAGTCGATCTGGCTAACGATCCGTTCTTTGGCCGCGGCGGAAAGATCGTGGCCGACAGCCAGCGCGAGCTGAAGCTCAAGTTCGAGTTACTGGTCCCGATCAACGATGGCGCGCCGCCTACGGCTTGCATGAGCTTCAACTACCACATGGACCATTTCGCTCACGCATGGCCTTTGCGTACTGCGGATGGGGAGCCTGCCCATACGGGGTGCGTGGGATTCGGCATCGAGCGCTTGACGCTTGCGCTGCTGCGCCACCATGGCTTTGAACTGGCGAAATGGCCCAAGCGAGTGCGTGAAGTGCTCGGAGGCCTCTGACCCCTCTGACGCGCCGCCGAGACGGTCTCATGAAGCTGCAGACTTGCCTGGATGCAAGCCTTGCCGCGCCTGGCAGGCAATCCCCGCGCATTGAGCGCCCGGGGATTGCCGTAGTCGATGCCGCGCTGCAAGGCGAGTGGACGTGGACCCAGACCCCTCCCGGTGCCGCAGACAGTCCCGCGGCATTGAGCCCGGGGCTGGCATGGCTGCCTGCCCCCGTGCCGGGCACTGTCGCCAGCGCCCTGCGCGCAGCGGGGCGCTGGGACGACGCTGCGCCGCTGCCGTTGCACGTACATGACCATTGGTATCGGGTTGTCTTTACCGGCGACGGCCGGCGCGTGCTGCGTTTCAACGGCCTGGCCACGCTCGCCGAAGTCTGGCTGAACGGCAGGCTTGTGCTGAGCACACGGCACATGTTCGTTGCCCACGAGGTTGAGGTGGATCTGGCCGGCAGCAATCTGCTTCATCTCTGCTTCCGGGCGCTCGATCCATGGCTGCGCAGGCAGCGGGGCCCGGTACGATGGAAGCCCCGCATGATCGTGCCGCCGCAGTTGCGGACCGTGCGCGCGACGCTGCTTGGCCATATGCCGGGATGGTGCCCGCCGGTTCATGCTGTCGGACCGTGGCGGCCCGTTGAACTGCTTGACCCCACGGGCAGCGACATCCTGCATGGCTTGCGGGCAGACCTGTGGGCGCGGCTGCACGAGCAGGATGGCGAGGTGTCGGTGCGCCTGCATTTTGCTGCGTCGGCGCCTGCCACCGGCGCCGTGGAGCTCAGCGACGAAGCCGGCTGCCAGGGTCAGGCCGCGCTGGTTCGTATCGACCGGCACACGCTTGAAGGCACCATCCATGTCGAGCGCCCGCGGTTATGGTGGCCGCATACGCATGGCGAACCAAGCCTCTATCGTGTCGATGCCACCATCGACGGTCGTTCGATCCCTTGCGGACGTGTCGGCTTTCGCAGTGTGTCAACGGAGTGCCCGGCAGAAGCCGGAGCGTTCACGCTGCGCATCAACGGCGAACGGCTGTTCTGCCGAGGTGCCTGCTTTTCCAGCATCGATCTCACGGGGCTGGCGGATACCGACCAGGCGTCGAGGCGCTGGCTCGAACTCGCACGCGCGGGCGGCATGAACATGGTCCGCATCAGCGGCGTGACATGCTATCCGGGTGAAGCCTTTTATCGCAACTGCGATGAACTCGGACTGCTGGTCTGGCAGGACTTCATGTTCGCCAATTTCGACTACGGCAGTATTGGGCCGGGTGTTGGCCTCACCGAAGATGCGACGCGCGAAGTTGGCGAGTGGCTGGCATCGACGCGGGCCCATCCGAGCATTGCGGTGGCCTGTGGCGGCAGTGAAGCGGAGCAGCAAGCCGCGATGCTCGGCACCTCGCGCAGCGAATGGAAGCAGCCTTTGTTCGACACGTTGATTCCGCAGCTCGTTGCGGCTCATCGACCAGATATCGTGTATGTCGGCAATTCGCCCAACGGCGGCGCATGGCCATTCCAGCCCGATGGCGGGGTCAGCCACTATTACGGCGTAGGCGCCTATGAGCGTCCGCTCGCGGATGCCCGCCTGGCCCAGGTACGGTTCGCATCGGAATGTCTGGCCTTCTCCAACGTGCCGTGTGACCGCACGCTTGCGGAGATGGGGACGCCGCCGCTGCATTCGCCGCGCTGGAAGGCCACGGTGCCGCGCGACGCCGGCGCGCCGTGGGATTTCGAGGACGTGCGCGATCACTACCTGCGTACGCTTTACGATGTCGATCCGTCGCGTCTGCGCTATGAGCAGCCGCAGCGTTACCTGATACTGTCGCGCGCGGTGGTCGCCGAGGTGATGAGCGATGTGTTCGCCGAATGGCGGCGCGTCGGCTCCGGTTGCGCGGGCGGCCTGATCTGGCAATTCCAGGATCTGGTGCCCGGTGCGGGCTGGGGTATCGTCGATGCACGCGGGCGTCCAAAATCGGCGTGGCATGCATTGCAGCAGGCGTGGCAACCGCTGCAGGTGCTCATCACCGACGAAGGCCTCAACGGGCTGCACCTGCACGTGCTCAACGAGACGCCGCAGCCGCGCCGGTTGTTGCTGGAGCTGTGTTGCCTGCGTGACGGCGAGATCGTCGTGGAGAAGGTCCGGCATTCTCTTCGGTTGCCGGCTCACGGCGCGGAACGCGTGGAAGCCGCCGCGCTGCTCGATCGCTTTGTCGACTTCACCTATGCGTACCGCTTCGGTCCGCCGTCGCACGACGTGGTGATCGCGACGCTGATGGACGAGAACGGCGGCGAGCCGCTGAGCCAGGCCGTGTACCTGCCTGACCGCCGCGCGGCCGCGCTGAAGCCGCCTGAACTGCAGGCGCAGGTCGAACGTGTGGATGACGACTGGTGGCTGACCATCACAGCCCGCCGTTTTGCACGTTGGGTACACATCGAGGACCACGCCTATCAGGCCACCGAGAACTGGTTTCATCTTGGCCCGGGATGCAGCCGGCGCGTGCGCCTCATGCGGGATAGCGCAGACACAAGCCAGGTCGATGCGGTGCCGTCAGGAGAGATCTACGCCGTCAACGCCGAGCGCTCGCTGGGCTACGACGGCTGATTGTGGGCTCATTGTGGGCTGATTGTGGCGACATCAGGGACGTCGCCGGTGTTTGCCTGGCGCCGTCTGCCTATGCGGCAGCAAGCCGTGTGTCACCGAAAGCGGAGAGTAATCCTTCCACGGTCTTGTCGTAGCAGCACTCCAGCACGTCAAGGCTCTGCGTGCACGGGTCAGCGCGGCGGCGTGCGACCGCACGCGCCAGCCGGAACTGCAGGACCTTGGCTTCGGCCGCAATGGTGGCGGCAGACTCCGCGGCGCGGGCCGCGAGCGGGTTGCCGCGGCCCTGCTCGTCGAGCCATCGCAGCCAGTGATGCAACATCTCGAAATTCGCGCCAAGCTGACGTGGGAGGTTGAAGGTGTAGAGGTGGAAATAGGCGTCGTCGCGCGCCAGCAGCGTGTCCATGTGCGCGTCGAATTCCCTTCGCCACAAGGTGACCGGATTGATGGCGGGCAGCCTGTCCAGATGCTGGCGCATCAGCGCAACGGACGCGTCCGCCATGGCCGGCATGGTGAGGGCGGGGCGCACGCGCTTTGCACATTCGGCGTATGGGAACAGGATGTTCCCATTGCCGCTCAGTTCGCGCGACAACCTCATCAGGCCGCGATAGTCTTCGTCGTGCGCGCTGTGGTAACCGAGGCTGTGGAAGTACGAAAGCCGTTGCGCGTGAGGATCGATGTTATCGATCGCCACCGTGGTTTTCACGTGCTCGCGCTTGTAAGCGGTCGCGTGTGTATCGGGCAGATAGTAGCTGTCGACCTCGACGAGCACCGTATGGCCGCGTTCGACCTGTGTCACCACGTGGGCCTGCAGCGTGTCATAGACCGCCATCTCCTGCACCACGGTGCCGTACAGCGTTTCCAGGTCGGCTTGCGGGTATTTGAAGAAGGTGAAGTGGTCGCCTTCGAAATCTTGCGCGACGGTGAACGGCAGCGCGGCGCGCGGGTCGAGTCCCCAGGCGTGCAGCAGTTCGATCCAGAGGTCGATATAGCAATTGGTTTCCTGCCAGGTGGCGTCGGGGCCGTGCAGGGGGTGGGGTTGAACGGAGGTTCGCGTGGTGGCGTCGAGTCCGCCACCGCCTTCGCTGGGTACGGTCGTTGATTTCATCATGTCCTCGGCACGCTTCAATGCCCTTCAATGCCCCTGCTGTCACACTAGCAATCCGTTCGAAGGCTTTCGGTGCGCTCTCCCACAGACTGCAAGCCCTGTGCGAGTAGCATCAGAGCATGACTGTCGGCGGCATCGTGGCCTGCCGGCTCGACTGGAATGCGAGATCGCCATGAAGCGCATTTTTGATGTTGTTCTGTCGTCACTGGGTCTTTTGCTGCTTGCCGTTCCGCTGGCCATCCTGGTCTGCGCGATCCGCCGCAAGCTCGGCAGCCCGGTCTTTTTCCGGCAGGTGCGGCCGGGTATACACGGCAAGCCCTTTCAGATTCTCAAGTTTCGGACCATGACGAATGCCCGGGGTGCGGATGGGGAACTGTTGCCGGACCCGGACCGCCTGACAAGCTTCGGGGCATTCCTGCGCGCGACCAGTCTCGATGAGCTGCCGGAACTGTGGAATGTCCTGAAAGGTGAGATGAGCCTGGTTGGTCCTCGTCCGCTGCTGATGGAGTATTTGCCGCTGTATTCGCAGGAACAGGCGCGCCGCCATGACGTTCGGCCCGGAATCACGGGGCTGGCGCAAGTCAGCGGCCGCAACGCGATCAGTTGGGAAGAGAAGTTCAGGCTGGATGTCTGGTACGTCGACCATGCTTCCGTGTGGCTGGATATTGTGATTCTTTGGCGAACAGTCAGAAAGGTGCTGGCGCGCGATGGCATTAGTGCGGTGGGAGAATTCTCGGCGCCACGTTTCCGGGGCAGCAATCCGAGCGCTCACAATGCCGATATTGCGTGAACTAAGGGCACGATTCAGCATTGCGCAGGAGTGAACGACAACAACAAGCTGGAGCAATAGTGCATATTCCCTGGTTTCTTGTCGCGCGGTTTGGCGAGGCCTCATTCCTGTTTCCACTCGCGGCTCTTGTTGCAGTTCGTCTTGCATACCAAGGTTTGTGGAAGCAGGCTTTCTATTGGCTCTTCACGCTCTGCGCCGGCTCGGCCGTGATCGTCGCAGGAAAGCTGGCTTTTGAGTTCGGCGGATGGTCCGTCCCTGCTGCCAACCTTTACAGCATCAGCGGACACGCCATGCTGACCGCCTGCGTTTATCCCGTGTTGTTGACAGTACTTGGATCTATCTGGGGCGAAAGAGCGGCTCGCACTGGAACGAGGATCGGCATTGGCGTGGCGGTGCTCGCAGCCCTTGCACTGATTGCGGGCCACTATCACACGGTGGCAGAAACGCTGATTGGCATGGGAGTCGGATTCATTGTGACATGGGCAAATCTGCGTCCTTCCCGCAGGAAGGTTGCGGCTGTGCGGGCGCCCGCACTGAATAGCCTTGTGCTGGGCCTGCTTCTGGTCGTGCTGGTCCCCGTATCGTTTTACCCGATCCGCATTCAACTGTGGTCGCGGGGATTGGACTGGCTTGGCGTCACCGAGCGGTATTCGCGCAGGATCGGTATTGATCCGATCTCCGGTGCAACCGTCGTCACCATTAGTGTCCAGTGGCGTCTACGTTCCTAGCAGCGCCTGACGCAGATGCCAGTATCGCGGGACAGGTGGCAGTCCTATTCGTCCCGAAGACGGCGTGATGCAATCTGGTAAGCCCCCGACGTGACGAACTGCCGGTCCTTGACGTTGGATGACACGCCCGTGTGAGAGTCCACCGTGCATTCGGCGCCGATCTTGACGCCGGGATACAGGGTCGCGCGGGTACCCAAGAAGCAGCCGGGTCCGACGGAGGAATTGCCATTCAGCACGACATGAGGGGAAAGCACCGAGCAGGGACCGACAGAAGCCCCATGCCCGATTCCGCAGAACGCGTTGGCTACCACGCCGTCCTCCACCGTCGCATCGCGGCTCACGACGGTAAACGGGAAGATCAACGCGGCCATGCCCAGACGGGAAGATGTTGAAACCAAAGCCGTGGCATGGACATATGACGGCATCATGACGCGTTGTTGCAATAGCCAGCGGAATACGTCTTGACGTGCTGCGGGTGAACCAATTGCGACCATGACGCCTTGCTGTGGCGCGGCAACGAACTGCCGGATCGGGCCGAGGTTGGGCCGGTTCACGCCATCCGGCACCTTGCCAGGCGTGTCGTCAATAAAGCCGACCACCGGCGGTCCGCCATCCAGGGCTTCCCTGTCCAGGTAATCAAAGAGCTCCAGGCCCAGGCCGCCGGCCCCGGCTATCACAATGGAGGCCACTGAGGTTGCAGTGATGAGTGGCATGGCGACCTCGCCTTCGTCAGTCACCGGGGCCCTGGGAGGGCTCCGGCGGGGGACCTATACAAAATCTTCGTTCTGCCTATTCCACCAGGCACACGACGACCGCATCACGCGCGCTTTGAATTCACGCTTCCATATTCGCCAGGGTAACGATACTTGCCAAAGTAGTAGTGTGCCCGGTACCAGCGTCCTTCGACGATCAGTCCATTGAAGATGACGCCCTTTATCTCTGCGCCTGCTTGCTGGATCTCCCGTCGCGATGCGATCAGCTCGCTGATCGTGGTGCTTTCCGCGCGGACGACCATGAACACAGCACCTGCCTTGCTGGCCAGGATACCGGCGTCGGAGGCCGCCAGTACAGGCGGCGTATCGATCAAGATCAGGTCATAGCGTGACTTGAGTTCCTCCAGTAGCGGGTCCATGCCTGGACCTGACAGCAGGTCGGCTGCACGCGGTGGTTCGGTACCCGTAGGGATGAAGTCGAGTCCGGGTGCCACCTGGCGCCGAATCACGCGATCCAGCGGCGCACCCATCAGCAGTTCGCTCAGGCCGGGGCTGCGCTTGTCGTTGAAGCGGCGATGCAGTTCCCCGCGGCGCAGATCTGCGTCAATAAGCAATACACGATGCCCGGAGGCCGCAATGGCGGCGAAGTTCGAACAGACGAACGACTTCCCCACCCCCGGCGCCGGCCCGACAAAGACCACCACCTTGTTGTTCTTGCCAGTGATGGCGAACTGCAGTGCGGTCCGGAAGCTGCGCAGACTTTCGGTGACAGGGTCATCGGGGTGCTCGCTGGCGAGCAGTCCCGGGGGATTACTATCGGCGGGATCGAGCCGCGACTGCTGTTCGCTAAACGGGATAGTGGAGTACACAATCATCCCGGTCTTCTCTTCGATTTCTTCCGCATCGGCCACGCCACCATTCAGCAGCTGACGCAAGATGACCAGCGAGAGTCCGGCTATCAGACCAGCTACGACCGAAAGAATGCTGATCATCTTGCGATTGGGCCGCACAGGCTTTACCGGGACCTCCGCAGGGTCGACCAGGCGAGCGGTCCCGACCTTGCTGGCCTTCATCAGCCGCAACTGCTGGACATCATTGAGCATGGATTGCAGCATTTCCGTTTTGACTTTGACATCGCGCATCAGGCGCAGCACTTTCTGTTCATCGTCCGGAAGCTTTTGGATGCGACCGGAAAGGCTATTGAGGTCGCCGGTCAGGCCGGCTATCTGGCTGTCGATCAGGCCAATTGCAGGGTGGCCTGGCGTGAAGCGCGATGCCAGGTCCTGCCGTCGTTGCCTGAGCTCCTGCAGTTTCGTATGGATTTGCACCTGTTGCGCCAGGAGTAGCTTGGATTCTTCATTCAGGTCCACGGTCCCGCGCTGGTTGCGCATGGCGTTGTACCGTGTCTCCGCGGTCTCCACCTGTTGCCGGAGTTCCGGCAACTGCTGTTCCAGGAATGCCAAGGATTTCTCGGCTTCCGCTGCCTTGCGTCGAACGTTCTGATCAACGTAGGCGCTGCCAATTTCATTCAGGATCTCGGCGATCGTATCCGGGGACTCGCCTTCGAGGGAGATCCCGATGACCCCGCTTTGCTTTCCTCGTTCGGCAATGGTCAGCCGCACCTGCAGTTGCGCAATCGCATCGCTGCGCGAGAGCCGCCGCAGCGTGAAGGCCCCACCTGCCTTGCTGTCCAGTCCGCTGACAAGAAGCGTCACAGGGCCCGCGGCAGTGGAAATCGACAGTGGCTCTCCCACTGTGCCCGTTGCGGTTGCGTTGTCGCTGGAAAAGCTGACCCGGTACTGGTGGTCTCCCAGGGCGGTCAGCAAGATCTTGCGGCCCTCCATGTTTGCCGGCACGTCCAGTTGCCGGACGGTGATCGATTCATTGCCCCAGGCAAAGCCACCCCAGCCGAACAGGCCCGGCGTCGACAGTTCGGGATTGAAGCGGGCAATGACGTTGCCCACCAACGGGAAGTAGCGAGGTTTCGCCTCGATGTAAAGCTGCAGGACGTCGACCGCTTTGCCAACGACCATACGGGAACGCAACAGCTCGACTTCAGCACTGGCCGTGGGCTTCAGGTCCAGCATTGGCGAAATCCCGGCATTGAGCTTGCCGTTATTGGTGTTGGCGTTGCCATTCGACTCTTCCACCTGAACCATCACGTCGCTGTGGTAGATCGGGCGCGCAAGAAACGCGTAGAGAACCCCGACACTTACCACCAGAGCCACCGTAATCAGGAACGTCCAGCGAAAGCGCACCAGGACGTCAAGATAAGCTGTAACGTCCATCGATGTGCCGTTGATGTCCCGGCCGCCGGACGCTTCATCGTGCATATCGACCGTTCTCATGGTGGATCTCCATCGGTTTAGCGGCAGTCGAATCCGCCTCTAATTGCGTTAGCCATGTCTCGATACCGTGCTTGATCAACTCGAGCACGATACTGAACATGCTGGCGGAACAGCCGTACGGATCCGGTACGTCCGCGTACACAAACTCGCAGATTCGATATGTCTTTCCCTGGGCGTGCGGGAAGAGCAACTCCAGCTTCCGGCGCTGCTCGGCATCCATCACTAGAATCAGGTCGGCGGTGTCCACCATGGTTGCATCGACGGCACGTGCGCGGTGGGTGCCCAGGTCGCACCCCTCACTCGCGAGAAGCCTGACCGCACGAGGGTCAGCTTTGGCTCCGACCGGCGGGGCGAGTCCCGCGGAAGCGACGTTGCAGTCGGGCAGGGCGCGCCTGAACAGGCATGCGGCCATGGGGCTACGACAGACATTGCCGGTGCAGATGATAAGGATTGACCGGATCATGGCGATGCACTTGGCTATTTGACAACGCTGGCTGCGCCGACCACTGGCTGCGTGATGGGAAGAAGCAGATTGATCACCCGGCTCCACCGCACAAGGTCACGCGCGTCGACATAGACGACATCCTTGGGCTCGAGCTCAAAGCCTTCGGCGATAGCAAGCGCAACCGGCGAGTTTCCGTCAAGGTGGTACACCTTTGGTTCCCCGTCGGCCATCTTGCGGATCACAAAAATCTGCTCAGCGTTGGCAGAGCCGGGGTTGACACCGCCAGCGTCCCCCAATGCCTCGTTCAGGGTCATACGGCCATTTCGCATCAGCAGCGAGGTAGGGCGCACCACTTCCCCGGTGACGAAGATCTTGTTGTCTTCCCGTTGTTCTACGCGAACAATGTCGCCGGACCGAAGGAGGATGTGCGCGGGATCAACGCCCTTGGCCAGCAGTGCCGGGATGTTGACAAACCAGCTTTGCTCCCCGCGGGTAACACGCACACGGCTGTTATCACCGGTTTGGTTCAGTACGCCCCCGGCGCGGTTGAGTGCCTCGACCAGTGTCATGGGCGCATCGTCGATAGCCTGCATGCCGGGAGTCTTTACCTCGCCGTCGACATACACACGCTGGCTGCGAAATCCCAGCACCCGGACGGTCATCTGGGGATCCCTCACTACGCGCGAGAGAACGCGAGCCATACGGTCTCTGACTTCACCTGCTGTCAGGCCTGCCACATGCATCACGCCAGCGTAGGGAAACTGGATGTCACCTTGTGCGCTGACAACGTACCCAGGCATATTGGACCCACCGCTGGATTGCGGGACCTCGAACGCTGCGGCAATGCTGTACGTTTGCGTAGGAAAGACCATTTCGGGGTGGTCCCACACCACCACCGAAAGGATGTCGCCAGCGCCGATCCGATAGGGCTCGGGCTTTGCGAACAATTGCTCCACGTTTTCATTCACCACCTTTGGCTTGGTCTTCAGTTCGCGCACCAAATCCAGCGTGATCGGAGTCACGTTCGGCACGGCGTCGGGCCCGATCGCTGAAACTTTCGCCTTGGAATCAAAGTACATGCCGGGTGACGCCGCGCATGCACCCAACAACATGACCACGACAATCGCGGCTAACTTCGACGCGGTGGCATGGCAGTGCCTCACCAGGCCCAGCCCGCCTGATTCCTTTCCTTCAGGGATCGGTCTCATAGCAGTCTCCTTCTTGAGTACGGCCGGGCATCGCGCCCAGTGCATGCCCGCCTTTGCATCGTAGGAAGGCTTCGACCATGCTTCGGTGCGTTCTCGCACACTGTCCGAGCGCGACCGACCCTGTGGCAGCAGGCTTGCGCTGGTGCGATGGCTGTTGCAGCCAAGCATCAATTCATCCACTTTCACCATGGACCGAAGGAATGCATCAAGAAGGACCGATGCGTTCGGCAACCCACCCACCGGTATTGAAGGACGGCGGCTTCGAACGGTAACCTGCGGAGAACAAGAGCCTCAGGTCGAACTACAGGCCGAGCCAAAGGACTCACGCCACGCACCATGCCCTGTCTATGAAATACAGCACTTTTGCAGCCAATCTCGGGAATCGGGACTTCTCGGCTCAATTGGAAGTGGAAGCCAGCACGGTCCGGGTTCTGGTTTTGTCGAAGTACGGGCGGCTTGGTGCATCTTCGCGTCTGCGAGGCCTGCAGTTTCGCCCCTGGCTGGAGCAAGCCGGCTTGTCGCTGACCGTGCAGCCACTGCTTTCCGACGCGTTGCTAGGTCAGCGCTATACCGGAGGGGGCTACGGGTTGGCGCCACTTTTCCATGCTTACGCACGGCGCGTGCTTGCGCTGGTCCGGCGACGGGACTTTGATCTCATCTGGATCGAAAAGGAAGCGCTGCCGTGGTTGCCGGCCTGGCTTGAGCGCGGACTGCTAAAGGGCGTGCCTTACGTTCTCGACTACGATGACGCGCAATTCCATGTTTACGATCTTCATCATTCGGCGCTTGTTCGATTTTGGTTCGGTCGTCGCCTGGATGCATTGATGGCCGGAGCGCGCTTGGTCACAGCCGGAAACGAATATCTCGCGGAGCGCGCAAGGCGCGCAGGCGCGAGCTGGGTCGAGACCGTTCCGACTGTCGTTGACCTGAATCGCTACGGTGTCCACCGTCGGTTAAGCGAGGATCCGGCTGCACCATTGCGCATTGTCTGGATCGGTTCCCCCTCTACGGTAGGATATTTGTCTACGCTGGGAGCGGCGTTGGCTTCGCTGAGCGCACGCCATGAATTCATGCTTCGCGTCATAGGCGGCAGCGTCACGATCCCCGGTGTGCGCGTGGAATGCCTGCCGTGGACGGAAGATACAGAGGCGCAATGTATCGCGGAGTGTGATGTAGGAATCATGCCTCTCCTTGATTCCCCGTGGGAACGGGGAAAGTGCGGGTACAAGCTGATCCAGTACATGGCATGCGGGCTGCCGGTGATCGCGTCTCCGGTCGGTGTCAACAACGAGATCGTGCGGGACAACGTCAATGGTTTTCTTGCACGAGACGAAGATGAGTGGATTTCGAAGCTATCGCAGTTGCTGGATAACGGAGACCTTCGGCGCACCATGGGCACTGCGGGACGTGGACTCGTCGAAAGCCTATATTGCGTGCAGACGGTAATCCCGAAAATTGCGAACATGTTCTCGCAGGCCGCAACATCGGGAAGATGATGTTCTCATATATCGCGTTATTCGGTCCCTGTGATCCAGCGATGACTCCGGCGGAGGGGCGCATTGAAGCGCCGCGCCTTCATCATTTCATGAACTGAGGGCACACGGGTCAAGCCAAACGCCTTAACCCGCGACGCCGTCTGCGCTCAGCCGAATCCCATCTCACGCAGCATTGCCGCGTTGATCTTGTGAACGTCGTACTTGTGCTCTGCGATCTGCCGTGACCGCTGGCCCATGCGCTCCACCTGTTCCCAGTCCTCAATGAGACGCATCATCGCGTTTTCCAACGCGCTGGCGGACTTGACCGGCACCAGCAGTCCATTGTCGCCATCGACGACCGTCTCGCGGCAACCCGGCGCGTCTGTCGTGATAATGGGACGCCCCATCGCCATGGCTTCCAGCACGGCGCGCGGTGTGCCTTCGCCATAGGATGGCAGGACGAACACGTTGCAGCCGGCAATCGCGGGACGTACATCAGACAGCCGCCCAAGGAAATCGACGGTCCCGTCCGCCACCCACGCGTCCAGTTCATGCTGGGCGATCGCGTCGGGGCTGGTATCGATCCAGCCAACCAGGCCGAAGCGAGCCCCCGAGCGGCGTGCCCGGATTCGCCTGGCAGCTTCTGCATATTCTCGTACGCCCTTGTCGCCGAGCAGCCGGGCGACCAGCAGGAAGCGGGGTCCGTCGTCGGGCAACGGAGCCACCTGGAAGCTGGCGATATCGACGCCGGAGCCATTGACGATACAGGACCGCTTGTGGCGGGCCAGTATTCCCGACCGTCGGAACAATGCCTCGTCGTCGGGATTCTGGAAGAAGGTGATATGGGCCTGCCTGAGCGCCAGCGTGTACAGCCGCAGGACCACGGCGCGCAGGCTGTTCCTGCCCTCTTCATCGCGGAAGGTGTAGCCCAGCCCTGTGATTAGCGCGAAGCGGCGCGGCACGCGCGCAAGCCATCCGGCCAGCATGCCGTAGATCACGGGCTTGATCGTATAGCTCATCATGCAGTCTGGCCGGATGCCGCGCATCAGCCGATACAGCGCGAAGAGCGTGCGAAAGTCGGCGAGCGGGTTCTTTCCGGTACGGTCGAGCGGGAAATGGTGCACGACTACGCCGCGTGCCTCCAGCGCGACGCGCACGGGATGTCCTTCCAGTAGCCCCGGCGCCGCGACATGCATTTCAAGTCCGCTATCCTGCAATGCTTCCATCAGCGGCCCGCGAAACGCGATCAGCGACTCCGCGTAGCTCGCGATCATCAGAAAGCGCATGCCAGCCTCCTATCGGATGTCGGGATATCAGTCAGCGGCGGTGCGGTCCGCTCTGTTGTCTCGTGCCCTAGCCAGGCCTGGAACATGAGCACACACCATAGGGGATGCTGCCAGTTGCGCCGCCCGGACAGATGCTCAGTCCAACGCTGGCGTATGGGTTGCGGATTCAGGAAGCCCTCGCGACGCAGGCGCTCCTCGCTCAGAAGATCGTCGGCCCAGTCGCGCAGCGGACCACGCAGCCATGCGTCGATCGGGACGCCAAATCCCATCTTCGGCCGCTCGATCAGCTCGCGTGGCACATAGCGGTCAAGCACGCGCCTGAGTACCCATTTGGTCGTGTGCCCGGCGTCCTCCTGCCGGATCTTGTAGGCCAGCGGCAGCCGCCAGGCGAACTCCACCACGCGGTGATCGAGGAAGGGGATGCGAGTTTCAAGGCTTCGCGCCATGGCCGCGCGGTCGACCTTCGTGAGGATGTCGTCGGGCAGGTAGGTCAGCAGATCGGCCGCCATCATGCGTTCCACGTCGCCGAGCATCGCCAGCGCCCTTGCAACGGGCTCAGGCAAGGTTGCCGGCTCCGCCCCGCCCATGACGATTGCATCCGGACATTGCCACTGGGAGACCATGCCGCGATAGAGTTCATCCACGGTGTGCGCGGCCATGACGCCCGCGCCCTTGTGGACCTTCTCCCCCACATGGGACCAGCGCGATGCCATTGGCAGCAGCGCTGCGACGCGATTGATCTGGTGCGGAGAAAGACGGGTCAGCCCCCAGGCCGCCGCGGCGCGCACCGGACCGGGGATGCGGGCAAGCCGGCCCCAAAGCTCTGCCGTGATCTGGTAGCGGTTATATCCACCGAACAACTCGTCTCCCGCGTCGCCGGAGAGGGACACCGTCACGTGCTGCCTGGCCAGTCCGCTAACAAGCAGCGTGGGGATTTGCGAAGAGTCGGAGAATGGCTCGTCGTAGATCTCCGGCAATCGCGGAATCACCGCCATGGCATGCTCGGGGGACACATACAGCTCGGTGTGGCTGGTGCCGAGGTGGCGGGCGACGGCCTTGGCGTGTGCGGCCTCGTTGTAGCCGGCGTCGTGGAAGCCGATCGAGAACGTGCGGATCGGCTGTGTGGACTGGGACTGCATCAGTGCGACCACGGTCGACGAATCGATACCACCGGAGAGAAATGCGCCCAGCGGCACGTCAGCCATCATCTGGCGGGCGACAGCATCTCGCAACAGCGCATCGAGGCTGTCGACGGCTTCTTGGGGACCGCCCGTGAAAGGGTCCTGCTTACCTTGCAGCGCTGCCGCGGACCCCGACCAGTAGGCACGCAAAACAGGCTCGCGCGCCAGCATCGACACGGTCAGCAAGTGCGCAGGTGGAAGCTTGGCGATGCCTTGGTAGATCGAATGCCCGCCACCGACATTGTTGTAGCGCATGTACAAGGTGAGGGCGTTGCGGTCGATGCTGCCGTCGAATGCCGGGTGAGGGCGCAGTGCCTTGAGCTCTGATCCGAATAGAAAGGCACGCGCCTGGCCTGAGCCCTGCCAGCCATAGTAGAGCGGCTTCTCGCCCAGCCGGTCACGCGCCAGCGTCAGGGAATGCGTTTGCCGGTCCCACACGGCAAAGGCAAACATCCCGATGGTTCGCCGAACCGTGGCATCGGCTCCCCATGCGTCGATGCCGGCAAGCAGCGTTTCGGTGTCGGAGTGCCCTCGCCAACGCGGCGCGGCCCCTGCGCTTTCGAGTTCGGCGCGTATTTCGGGATGGTTGTAAATTTCGCCATTGAACACAATGACGTAGCGGCCGCTCGCCGAAATCATCGGCTGTCGACCGGCCGGGGACAGATCGACAATTGCGAGGCGCCGGTGCGCAAAGCCGAAAGGCGCGCCGGGCTCGCACCAAAGGTCGCCATGGTCCGGACCCCGGTGAAGGATCCGCTGTCCCATACGGGTCAGCAAGATCGCACGATCTTCCAGGGAACCCGGTATACCGCCAAGAAATCCTGCAAATCCACACATCGCGCTCTTCCGTTTTGTCTTCGGTGCTGCTCAGGCGTCCTGCGTCCGGTGCAACTGCACATACCAGTGCATTGCCTCGGCCAGCCCGTCACCGATGCGGTGGGTGGGCTGATATCCGAGCAACCGTTGTGCCTTGCCGATATCAGCCTGGCTGTGGCGCACGTCGCCCGCACGGAAGGCCCGATAGGTCGGCTGCGTGTCCGCGGGGATGCCATAAGGACGAAGCCCGTCGCGCAGAAGCTGGAACAGGGTACTCAGCGTGGTGCGGTCACCGACGGCGACGTTGTAGATCTGGCTTTCCGCGTCTCCGCTGCAGCTGAGAGCGGCAAGCAGGTTGGCCTGCACAGCATTCGCCACGTAACAGAAGTCGCGGCTCGTTTCGCCGTCGCCATTGATGTAGACGGTCTCGCGCCGCAGCAACGCGGAAATCCACCGCGGAATCACGGCTGCGTATGCCCCGTTCGGATCCTGGCGTGGACCGAATACATTGAAGTAGCGTAGTCCGATGGCACGCAAACTGTAGCAGCGCCTGAAGACGTCGGCATACAACTCGTTCGCGTATTTCGTGACCGCGTAGGGGCTCAATGGCTTGCCGATCCTGTCTTCGGTCTTGGGCAGGCCGGGGTGATCGCCGTAGGTGCTGCTGCTCGCCGCGTAAACGAAAGCGCGTACCTCGGCGTCGCGCGCAGCGACCAGCATATTCAGGAAGCCACTGATGTTGACGCTGTGGGTCGCGATGGGGTCCTCCAGGCTGCGTGGCACGGAGCCCAGCGCGGCCTGGTGCAGCACGAAATCGACCGGATGGCTGCTCGCGCCGTGCGTTCCTTCGCGCTCCCCGGAGCAAAAGCGCATGGCGCTCCGGCACTGTTCAAGGTCCCGGATGTCGCCTTCGATGAATTGAAAGTTCTCCCACTGCGCGGGAGATACCAGCGCCTGCACTTCATGCAGGTTGCGGCGGTGGCCGGTCAAGAAGTTGTCCAGGCCGACCACGCGCTGGTTCAGGCGCAGCAAGGCCTCCAGCAAATTGCTGCCGATGAATCCGGCCACTCCTGTGACCAGCCACGTGCACGGATTGGCAACCAGACTGGTCCTCAGATTCGCGTAGGTGATGGATTCCATGTGAGCTCTTCGTGGCGGTGCGCTTCTAGAGGCGGGCGTCGACATCGCTCCTCGGCAAGATGCCCTTTACGTCGAACAGCACGGCGTGCGATTTGCCAAAGGCCCTGATCGCCCGCACCCCCATCGTGACGAACTGATGATGGGGCACGGCCAGTACGATGGCGTCGTATTGATCATGGCGCGGAAGTTCACGCAGGCATGCGAGCCCATACTCCGCTTCGGCTTCCTCCACATCGATCCAGGGGTCGTAGACGTCAATCGAGGCGTTGTAGCCGCGCAGTGTGGTCACGATATCGACTGCCTTCGTATTTCGAACGTCGGGGCAGTTTTCCTTGAATGTGAGACCAAGCATGAGAATGCGGCTGCCCAGCACGGAAATGCCCCGGCGCAGCATCAGTTTCACCAGCTCATCCGCGACATGGATGGCCATTCGGTCGTTGATACGACGGCCCGCCAGGATGACCTGCGGGTGATAGCCCACTTCCTGCGCCTTATGGGTGAGATAGTAGGGATCTACACCTATGCAATGTCCTCCCACCAGCCCCGGCCGGAAAGGCAGGAAGTTCCATTTCGTGCCCGCTGCCTTCAACACCTCCAGCGTGTCAATGCCCAGCCTGTGGAAAAGCAGGCTGAGTTCATTCATCAGCGCGATATTTACGTCGCGCTGGGTATTCTCGATAACCTTTGCGGCCTCCGCTACACGAATGCTGCTGGCGCGATGCGTACCTGCCACAATGATTCTGCGGTACAGCTCGTCGATAGCCACGCTGACCTCGGGCGTGCTGCCACTGGTGACCTTGCGGATGTCCGGCAGCCGGTGTTCCTTGTCTCCCGGATTGATACGTTCGGGACTGTAACCGCAATAGAAATCCACATTGAACTTCAAGCCGCTGTGCTGTTCGAGAAGCGGTACACAGACTTCTTCTGTAGCGCCGGGATACACCGTCGACTCATAGATGACCACAGCGTCCTGTCCCATGACCCGGCCCACCGTCTCACTGGCGCGAATCAGCGGCGTGAGGTCCGGGCGCTTCGCCCGGTCCACCGGGGTTGGCACCGTGACAATAAATACCTGGCAGTCTTTCAGATCCGCCGGATCGCAGGAGAACTTCAGGGAGCGTGCGCCGCGCAGGTCATCATGGCTTACCTCGAGCGTCGAGTCCTGTCCGCTGCGCAATTCGTCAATGCGTACGGCATTGATGTCGAAGCCTACGACTTGGCGTTGCTTGCCGAACTCCACTGCAAGCGGCAGGCCGACATAGCCCAGTCCGATGATGGCGATCTTTGCGTTGCTGAGGTCCATGACCAAAATCTCCGTGGTGAGTGGGCCTGGCGGCGGCATGGATGTGGGACTTTTAAAGAATTATCGTGGGCATGCGGCGCCCTGTGCGCAGGGCTTCGTGTCTTGGCGTACAAACGCGGAGCGCTTGATTGCGGCTGGGCTTCGCGTGAGTGCGGTGTGCCAGGTCCAGGTCCGGCTGCCGCCAGCGGAACGGTGTCCTTGGCCGCGTGGTGCACGCGGCAAGCGGGACTGGTACTCGTAACTGTCGTCAGGAGCCGCCAGAGATTCCGGAGATCCCGGCTTGCGCGGGCTTCAGATTGAGCACTGGCAATGGCGTCGGTTGCCGGGACTCGTCCGCAACCGCTGTACTGTCACGCGGCGTGTCCAGCGAGCTGTAGGGAGCGTATTCGGGCACCAGGTTTTGCACCGCCAGCTGGATCGCGAGATCATCACGGGATTCACAGGCTGCCAACAGCTTGCCAAGCTTCTCGCGATACTCCGATTCTTCCAGGAAGGGCTCGTGCGAACACATGATGCGTTCGTGCTCGCTTGGCGTCACTTCCCCACCGATCAGCAACTCCTCGTAGAGCTTCTCGCCGGGGCGCAAGCCGACGAATTTGATTTCGATATCGCCAGCGGGATTCTTGCGTGTCTTCTCGACAAGCCCGGACATCTCGATCATGGTGCGGGCAAGATCCGTAATCCTGACCGGCTTGCCCATGTCGAGGACAAAGACCTCTCCGCCCTGGGCCATGGCGCCGGCCTGGATGACCAGCTGTGCCGCTTCGGGAATCAGCATGAAGAAGCGGATGACGTCCGGGTGCGTGATGGTCACCGGGCCGCCGGCGCGGATCTGCTTGCGGAACAGTGGAACAACCGAGCCGGACGAGCCCAGTACGTTGCCGAAGCGAACCATCGAAAACGTGGTGCTCGTATTCGGCCGTGACGCGGCAGCCTGAAACGCCAACTCTGCAATGCGCTTGCTGGCACCCATGATGTTGGTTGGACGTACCGCCTTGTCCGTGGAAATCAAGACGCACGTCTTTACGCCGAAATGATCGGCCATGTTGGCGATCGTTGCGGACCCAAGGACATTGTTGCGTATGCCCTCTGGCATGTTGGCCTCAACCATCGGTACATGCTTGTAGGCCGCGGCGTGATAGATCGAATCGATCCTTTGACCCCGCATGGCGGCCGCCACGGCTTCGACGTCGCAGACAGAGCCGATGCGCGCGACGATCTGCAACTCGGGAAACGTGCGCCGCAGCTCCTGCTCTATGACGTATAGCGCGAATTCGGAATGATCGAACAGTATGAGCTTGCTGGGTTGGCGGCTGGCGATCTGCCGGCACAATTCACTGCCGATGGAACCTCCTGCGCCCGTAACCATCACGACTTTTCTGTGGGTGCATCTTGCAAACAACTCTTCTCGCGGCGGCACGATATCCCTGCCCAGCAAATCCTCGATCTTGATGTCTCGCACCGACTGCATGGTGATCTTGCGGTCGACAAGCTCAAGCAGTGTCGGGAGCGTTCGAACACTGACTGCGTACCGGTGCAGCTTGTCAACGATTTGCTTGCGACGCTTGATGGAGAGAGAGGGAACTGCGAGCACGACCTCGTTGATGCCCAACTGGTTGATCTGGTCCTTCATGTTGTCGCTGAAGTACACAGGGAGGTCGGAGAAGATCTTCTTGTCGAGTGAGATGTCGTCATCGAAGAAGCAGACAGGTCGGTGGCCCGAGCTTGCGCGCATGGCGGTGGCTAGTTGCGCCCCTGCTTCACCAGCACCGAAGATGGCAACCCGCAGGACATCGCGGTCGCCTGTCTGTTTGCGCTGTTGCGCGCGCGTGATGACGGCCCGCGCCAGGAAGCGCGAGATGACGACGTATGAGAACGCGATGAACCAGTAGATGAGGAGGCCGGTCCTGGGAAGGTGGCCGATAGTCACGAGATAAGATAGCGCGTAAGTCAGGGCAACCAGACAAGCCAGGCTTGCACCGGAGACCCACAGGACCCTGAGGTCGAAGTATCGAACGACCATTCGATACAGTCCGCTGTATGAGAACACCGGAATTGTGCAGGCCGAGATGATCAGTGAAGGCAAGAACCCGTACTGGTGGAGTAGTTCTGTATTGCCGGCACGCAGGAACAGCGCCAGCGAAAAGCACACGGGAAGGGCAATCAGGTCCGCGCAGACCATCAGCGCAATCTTTTGACGACGAGGAAGGGACGTTAGCCAGACGGGAGGGTAGATCCTCATTTTCGGGAGCTCTTTTCTACTGGACCTTGAGCGGGGCTTTCAGTCGAACCGCTCGCTTTCGGGTTCCAAAGTGCCCCCGAAGTCCAGTCGCCGTCTTGCAGAGCGCGACAGCTGACTCATCGGTGGCGTCAAGGCGAGTACAGGAACGTTGCGGAAGCAGTCCGCCTGGATCTGCCTTCGTTAGGGACATTATTCATGCGTTGCCTGTCACCAGAAGCGGCTCTGTGTTCGCTGCCGAACGCAGCGTGCCACCGATGAGGCGCAGAATCGGAATCGTTACTTTCCCAGCATCGCTGGCATCAGCCGGGCGTTCTAATTCACTTGGCTAGCTTCATGGAGCCGTCCAACTCTGATTAGATAAGAAACTGAAGTGCTGTGGCTGCCGGAAGCCTTGTCACAGACGAAGAAGCCTCACTGCGGAGCAGGTAGACGCTGCGTTGATAGGAACGATGGAGAGGATCCTATGCTGGACACGCAATTTTCACCCTGGCCGAGTTTCACTGCCGAAGAAGCTGAAGCGGTTGGCCAGGTGCTCTTGTCCAATCGCGTGAATTACTGGACCGGGACAGAGTGTCGTCAGTTTGAATCCGAGTTTGCGGCCTGGTCGGGCGCAAGGTATGCAATTGCCCTGGCCAATGGCACGTTGGCGCTGGACCTTGCGCTCAAGGCCCTTGACATCGGCTTGGGCGATGAAGTCATCGTGACGCCACGGACTTTCATCGCCAGCATATCGTGCGTGGTCAATGCTGGCGCGACTCCGGTGTTTGCCGATGTGGATGAAGACAGCGGGAACATTTGCGCAGCAACGATCGCGCCGGCAATTACCACACGTACCAAAGCCATCCTGTGTGTGCATCTGGCGGGATTGCCCTGCGAGATGGATGAAATCATGGCGCTGGCCCGAGCGCATGGGCTGAAGGTGGTCGAGGATTGCGCTCAGGCCCACGGCGCCCGATACAAGGGGCAATCGGTGGGCACGATCGGTGACATCGGCGCATGGTCCTTCTGTCAAGACAAGATCATGACCACGGGCGGTGAAGGTGGCATGGTGACGACGAACGACAGGGAATTGTGGTCGCGCATGTGGTCATTCAAGGATCATGGCAAGAGCTGGGAGGCCGTCTACGAGCGCGATCACCCGCCCGGGTTCCGCTGGGTCCACGACTCGTTCGGCACGAACTGGCGCATGATGGAAATTCAGGCGGCGATCGGCCGTATTCAGCTTGGCCGGATGCCGCAATGGCATGCGCGACGCACGGATAACGCAGCGATGCTGACGGAGGCTTTGAAGTCATGTTCGGCATTGAGGCTGCCCGAGCATCCCTCCCATATGCAGCACGCCTGGTACAAGTTCTACGCCTTCGTGCGTCCCGAAGCATTACGCGATGGGTGGACAAGGGATCGGATGATTGCGGAAATCCATGCACAGGGCGTTCCGTGCTATGCCGGGAGTTGCTCGGAGGTCTATCTCGAGAAGGCGTTCGAGAGTACCGGATTGAGACCTCGGCACAGGCTGCCTGCTGCCCGGGCGCTTGGCGAAACCAGCCTCATGTTCCTGGTGCATCCCACGCTGACGGAAGCGCAGATGCGCAAGACCGCAGAAGTCGCCTCGCGGGTAGCATCGCAGGCAGTGGCCTGCGGTGCGCCGGTGGACGGGTGATGTGATGGGCGCCGCGATCTGCGTTGCATGCATCGTTGGGTCGCGACCGCGATAGCGGACTGCCATTCCGCGTCCTGCGGCGGTCCGTAGATTAATGTCTGCAATAAGAATCAGGTGAAGCCATGATGGGAAGGGCGAGGTCGGTCTGCTATCGTGAGACTGGAGTCGATCCTTCAGTGCGACGTCCCCCAGTGGGCACTGGCTGCTACAGCCGGTGCGCCGATGCGTGGAAGCGTTCGCACCCGCTCACCGTGTGAGCGCATCATGCCGCTTATCGGGGGGAGAAGATGGTACGAGTCGGTTTCCTGGACACCTCGGCTTCAGAATGGGCGGCTCTGCTCAAGCGGTGCGCGCACGATTGCTACCATTTGCCCGGTTGGATGCGAGCCTCCGAGTTCAGCGACGGGGGCAAGGCCCGCGCTGTCTACGCTACCGACGGCCAGAGCGAACTGCTTGTGCCGATCATTCGCAGGCAGGTAGACGCCGAAGGGTGGGACGCGGTGTCGCCGTACGGATATGGCGGTCCGATCTTCAGCGAAGCTACCTCCAGCGATTTCATCGACGAAGCCTTGCGCGCAATCGTCGGCCGCTTGCGTAAGACGGGTTGCATCTCGTGGTTCATTCGATTGCATCCATTGCTGAATGCCGACTGGCAGAGTTCTGTCGGGGAGATCGTTGAGCAAGGCATGACTGTGTCCATAGACTTGACCAAGACCGAGGAAGAACACTGGCGTGAGACGCGCATCAATCATCGCCGAAACATCGTCAAGGCTGTCAAGGCTGGCGTGACGGTCCATATCGATAGAGATTTTGTTGCACTGCCGACGTTTATCCGCCTCTACAATGAAACGATGCGCCGCTTGGGCGCTGAGCCAAGCTACTTCTTTGACGAACGCTACTACCACGCGCTGGTTGCAGAGGCAGGCGCAAACCTGAGACTCTTCGTGGCGAAAGAGGCTGGGGAAATCATCGGAGCCACGCTGTTTTCGGTGGCGTGGGAAGCCGGAATCATCCAATACCATCTCGTTGGGACAGACCAGCGATACCAGCACCGGTACCCCAGCAAAGTTATTGCGCAAGCGGCACGCAATTGGGGGCGGGATCGAGGCCTCAAGCGCCTACACCTGGGTGGCGGGGTCGGCGGGTCGTCCGCGGACTCTCTGTTCAATTTCAAGCGGGGATTCTCTCCCGACACCCATGTTTTCAAGACTCAGCGAGTGGTTGTCCATCCGGAGCGATATGTGCGGCTATGCGATGGCGATGAGTCCGTGCTGTCTGATTTGAAGGGGTATTTCCCCGCGTATAGACGCGACATCGCAGACGCGCTGGATGACGGCGTCGAAGAAACCCTCGCCGCGAGCGAGGCTTGCTCGCGATAGGGCCGTCAGGCCGCAGTGCCCGGAAACCTTGCCCGGTCGCTGAGTCCCGGATACTCGTTGCTACATTCGCGCAGCAGTCTCCGAAGCTGGCCAATCGTCCGCCAAGCGGTGGCTGCCCCTTGCACGCCGTCAGTCCTTACACACCTCCATAGTATCTCGGTCCATGCGAGCAAGGCGAACGCCAATGCCGTGAAGGGGCGATGCTGAAGGCTCTTGTAGCCACGAAACATGGCGTAAAACCGCGAGGCATCGTTGAGCACGGGTTCTTCGGGCGAGGCTGCAATGGCCAGATTTCGGTTCACCGCACTTGGCACTAGTTCAATCCGATGCCTCCACATATGAACCGCGCGATCCACCAGTTCGTTGACATCATAGTCGGGCGCGAGTTGCTCATTGAACCATTCGGTCGCGAACAGATCGCGTGGAAACACTGCGCCATGCAGCACGACCGAGCAAATCCGTTCGCCATTTCTATGTTCGGGCAACGGATAGCCCAGGAACGACACCTTGCACGGCCTGCAACAGAGCCCGTCCCGCAACACCAGCCCCGTCAGAATCAGCGGCGTCCCTCCATCCTCAGCCTGTGCCCAATGGATGTAGTCATCCGCAATCCGCTCCGCCATCTGCTGCAGGAACGTCGGGCCAAGCAGCGTCCTGTCGTCGAGGAACAGCACGTGGGAGCCGGTCGCCGCGCGCACGAGCCGGTTGCGATTCGCAGCCTGCGAGCGCCTGGGGCCTTCCAGGTACGGAATGGTGGCGTACGACTCGCGCATCATCTGCCGCGTGTCGTAGTTGCTGCTGTCGTCCGACACGAGGATCTCGTGCGGCGGCATGGTGGATTCGAAGATCGACTGCAGCGTTTGCCGCAGGCCGTCCGGATTGTCGCGCGTGCAGACGCACACGGAAAACATGGGCAGGAAAGTGCTGGCTGGCATGGCTGACCCCTCGGTCCCGGGATGCCCGGGGCAGCGCCGGCCCGTCTTGTCACGCGGGCGCGGCGCTGGTGCTGACGTTCAGATCGTCGGGCTGGCGGCCTCGTAGACGGCCGTTTCGCTGTGGCGCGCAACTACCGGGCGCATGCTGCTGTCCCGCGTCACGCGCTCGTCGCCGCTGACCCATTCCAGCGTGGCGCCGCGCTGCAGGGCGGCGTAGACGGCCTCGCCCTTGTTGCGGACCTTGAGCCGCTGGTAGAGCGTGCAGGCATGGCTCTTCACCGTGGCCACGGAGATGTTCAGCATGCGGCTGACGGTTTTGATCGGATAGCCGCGTGCCAGCAGCACCAGTACCTCGTACTGGCGCGGCGTGATCTTGAGCATCTCGGCTTCGTCATAGCTTGGCTCGGCGTCGGCGGGCGGCTCGCTCGGGCGCGAGCTGCCGGACAGTGGCTGTCCGGGCCTGAGGCCAGTCAGGTCGCGCACGGCAACGCTGCTGCGCAGTGCGCCGCGCGGGGCGCTGGCGCACGTTGCCAGCGAGGACAGCGGGTCGGCCTGGGCCGTTGGCGGCAGCGGCGCGGCGGATGCGAGCGATTGGGTGACGGGCAGCGCCGGGCGCGATGCCGACGGCATGGTGCCGATCTCCGCGCTGAACAGCAGGCCTTGCACTGCTGATACTGCGAGCCGGATGGCGGCCTCGATCACTGCCAGCGAAGCCGATTTTGGCAGGCAGCCGCAGACGCTGCGCGCACTGTCCGCATCTGGCATGTGCAGTGGCAATTGGTCGGCCAGGATCAGGATGCGCTGCGGCGACAGCAGTTCGCGTGCGACCTGCAGTTGCCCCCAGCCGATGCGTGTGTCCGCCGGCATGCCGAACACCAGCAGGTCGGCATTGTGCGGCACGTTGTCGTTTCTCCCGAGTTCGTCAGGCGCAAGCGCCGCGACGTGACCCGAATCCTGGATGTTCTCGAGCATCTGCAGCAGCCCGAGCCGGAGCAGAGGATGCTCCTCGATCAGCAAGGCGTTCATTGTTTCACTCCCCGTTACTCGGGAGGGAATGCGGGCGCTTTGCGTATGGGGAGACATTGCATGGCAAGCGGACGCGCTGCTGCGGCCCGCTGACTGCCCTGACCCCCGTGCTTCCATGTCCGGCCTGTTCCGTTCTTCTGCTCGGAACTTGTCGGCGGCTGGAAGATGACCCGAACCCGAACCCGAAAGTTTCTCGCTCCTAAATCGGCTTAAAACCATCTTATGGGGTGGTGGTATGGATTGCAAGCGGGGCTAATACGGCATCGGACAAGGGGGGAATGAATCAGCCTTCATAATACCCTCCGAAAATCCCGCCATACCGAGGGGTATTGTCTTGAAGACGTCATTTCCCGAAGGGTTCGCAACCGTATCACAACTGAGACACGGCTTTGCCGGATGGTTGCAGGGTTGAAACCGATTCCGTTATTTAGTGTCGTTGCGTACGGATTTTATAACCCCTTCGGGGGGTAAAAGAAAATCCCGATTCATTCAATGGCGCAATTATGAAACGTCATCCGATGACAATGTTTCTCGATATCAGCGGCGCTTGAAGCGCTTGCGCGGACACGCGATCTAGTGCTTCTGGAGGAGGGGGGATTCCCCTCTCGGGATGAGGCCGGAGCAGCGTGCGGCACTGCTGCTCCGGGGTCTTGCCACCAACCTGGCGTTCGGTCAGCGCACCCAGTGTCCTGGGCGCATGACCCAGCCGCGAGGGCTCTGCACCCACCGGTCGGGGACGTAGCGGTATCCTGCGCGCTGTGCCTGCCAATAGCCGCCGCGCCAGTCGTAGCGGCTGCCACTTGCGACCCAGTGGCCCGGCACCCACGCCTGGCCCGGACGTGCCGGCGGGCGCGGCTCGTAGCGCGGCGCGGGCGGCGGGTGGCCATAGCTGTAGGCGGGCGGGCCATCGTGGGCCTGTGCGGGGCTGAGCAGGCCGAAGGTACCTCCGGCGGCGAGAACGGCTGCGGCGAGAAGGATCTGGCGTTTCATATTGGTTCTCCTGGTGTCTGGTGGACGGCCCGGCGGTATCAGTAGCGGTCGTGGTAGTAGTGGTAGCGGGGCGGCGGCCCGCCGCGAGGCGGTACCACGATGCAGGCGGAAAGCAGCGCTGCGGTGGTGGACAGCAGCACGGCCAGGCAGAGGGCGCGTTTCATGTGAGGCTCCGGACGGTTCGCGTTGAACACGGCTTCAATGTAGCGACGCGGCCCCGCGCTGAGTGGTTGCACTTGTAAGGCTGTCTCACATGACGCATGCGAGGCTCCGAGTCCTGCGCGGCTTCACTCCGTTGCCATCAAGCCCTTGCCGCACAAGGGTTCGCGGGCTGCGCGCCGGGCCGGCAGAAGCGGCCCGTTTTCGTCCGCGAAAGGTAATGTGGCGTTACATCGGAAATAGATCTCGCAAAGGATTTTGGGGTGGCGCACTCGCCCGGCCGCCCACGACATGACGCATGGGGCTGTACCGCAGTACGCAGAATTGGGTACGCTTGGGGCATTCCTGCCTCGGGATGGGGCAACACTTTCCCGGCGCCGGTGCCGGACTGGTGCCGCCTCGATGCCGCATATGGCCCGCAAGGCGTCGGGGCTGTGGCACGAAGCTTGCGCTGCTTGCGGCATTCCCGGGCAACCATGCAGGGAGGCGCCATGCCGGTCATGCTTATCCTGATCGCCCTTCGTATCGTGCAGGGCCTGACGCCCGCGGCGGGCGCGCTGTTTGCGCTGCCGGTGGCCGCCGACCCCGATTCCGCCGACGTCAGCGCAATCATCGAGCGCGCTACGCCGCGCTGACGTGGAGCCCGGCCAGTGCGATGCAGTTCCTGCCGTGCAGGACCTATCGGGCCATCGACGGGGCGCCCGTCATCGACACGGCATAGCGCGCCGGGTTCAGGCGCAGCGTGAGCGCGGCCACGAACGCGACGCAGCCAAGGTGGAACCACCAGCCCGCCATGAAATCGCCGGTGCGCGAATGCAGCGCGGCCGTGATCCACGGCGCCAGTGACGCCAGCAGGAAGCCACCACCCTGCATCAATGCGCCCAGTGCGCCGGCGCTTTCCGGATCGGGCAGATGGTCCAGCGCCACCACCAGGTACAGCGCAAAGCAGCCGCCGAGCCCGGCACCGCCGATCGCAGCCCAGGCATACGGCGACCATTCCGGCCACAGGGCCAGGCCGGCAAAGCCCGCGGCCTGCATGACGAGCGCGGCCGCCATCCATGCGCGGCGATCCTGGCGGGCCGCTGCCAGGGTGGGCAACAGCAGGGCGGCCGCCGCCTGGGCGATCGCCATCACGGCTACCAGGCTGCCGCTGCGTGCGACGCTCCAGCCGTGCTGTTGGTAGAACGGCGCCAGCCACGCAACGAGCGAGGCATAGCCGCCGTTCATCACGCCGAAACACACCATCAGCATCCACGTCCGGCGCCGGCGCAGAAGCTGCCTTGCGGGCCGGTGCGTGGCACGTGTGGCCGGTGCCGGGCCGGCCGGCGCCGGCAACGCCCGCCATGCGAGGCCCAGCGCTGCCATGACCGGCAGCGCCCACCAGGCCAGGCCCTGCTGCCATGAGCCGGACAGGTTGGCGATGACCGGTGCGATCTGCGCGCCAAGCGCGCCGCCGCCCATTAGCGCGGCCGAATACAGGCCCATGACCGGTGCGACGCGCCGCGGGAATTCCTGCTTGATGAGGCCCGGGCAGGCTGCCTGCACCACGGCAACGCCAAGGCCGCACACGGCCGCGGTCGCCACCAGCAAGGCGCCGTCCGTCGCCAGCGCGCGCAAGGCCGATCCTGCGCCAAGCATGGCCAGCGCGCCCAGTACCGCCCGGCGCGCGCCAAGCCGCTGGCGGATGGCCGGCGCGGCAAAAGCACCGAGGCCCATCAGCAGCATCGGCAGCAGCGTGAGCCACGCCATGCCTTCGTAGTCCAGTCCTGTGCCCGCGCGGATGGTGGCGGCAAGCGGACCAACCGCCGTCAGGAACGGACGCAGGTTCAGGCCAATCGCCACGACCGCGGCCAGGACCAGCCAGCGTGCCGGCGCCCGATCCGCGTCATGCGCGCCGACTGCCATGCGCTCAGCCACGGGGCTGGCGCGTGCCGTAGAGCTGCGCGGCGGAGATATCGACCGGCACGCGCTGCAGTGGCAGCGGCGGCGGTATCAGCGGCAGGCGCAGCGCCTGGTAGGCGGCTTCGCTCGACAGCCCATAGGGTGCGGCGTCGTTGTTGTCGAAGGCGTAGTACACCGCCTGCACGCCGGCCATGGTCATCGCCGCCAGGCACATCGGGCACGGATGGCCGCTGGCGTAGACCACGCTGCCGCTGAGGTCGGGCCGGCCCAGCTTGCGGGCGGCCGCACGCACGGCCTCCATCTCGGCATGCGTGGTGGGGTCGTGGCTGTGGACGATGTCATTCACGCCGGTGGCCACGGCTTCGCCGTCGATGGCCAGTACCGCGCCGAAAGGCCGGCCGCCGCGGCGCAGATTGGTCACGGCGAGTTCGACCGCCTCGCGCATCAGATGTTCGTGGGTTGCCATAGCGTAGCTAAGTAAGCGCCGGCTCACCGTATGGCGTGCAGCGCACGTACCATGCGGCAATAGGCGTGACAGGGACAGTCGCCAATCTACGCCCGGCCTTTGCAATTGGGAAATTAAATGATGAAATCGTCAGTAGTGGAAAACCAAATACCTGACCGCCGTGCATGACGCCCGCCTCGATCCTGCGTTGCTCCAGAGCTTTGTCGCCGTTGCGGAAAGCGGCAGCTTTACGCGCGCGGCGCAGCGCGTGCACCTGACCCAATCGACGGTGAGCCAGCAAGTGCGGCGGCTGGAAGAACAGCTTGGCTGCGAACTGCTCGACCGGGGCGGCCGCTACGTCACCACCACGCCCGAGGGCGAGCGGCTGCTCGGCTACGCGCGGCGCTTGCAGCAGCTGATGGCCGAGGCGGTGGAACAGGTGCGCCAGACTTCAGGCCAGGGCGAGATCCGGGTGGGGGTGCCCGAGGATTTTGCGGCGCAGCCACTGACGGCGGTGCTGGCCGGGTTTGCCGATACTTGGCCCGGTATCCGGTTGGAAGTGACCAGCGGGTTGAGCCATGACCTTTGGCAACGTTTCCAGGATAGCGAACTGGACCTGGCGCTGGTCAAGCAGCGCGTGGGCCATGCCGCCGGCGTGGCGTGCTGGCCCGAGCCGCTGGCGTGGATAGACAGCCGCACGCGTCCAGCCTTGGCGCGCGATCCGGTGCCATTGGTGGCATTCCCGAGCGGTGGCCTCTACCGCGGCGAGATGACGCATGCGCTCGATGCGAGCGGACGCCGCTGGCGCATCGGCTTCGTCAGTGCGAGCCTCGCCAGCATCAGCTCAGCGGTGGCCGACGGCCTTGGCATCAGCCTGCTGCCGCGCCGGCTGGCTTCGGCGGCACACCGGCTGCTCGATGACGAACCATGGCTCGGCGCAGTGCCAGCCATCGAACTGACACTACATGCCCAGCCCGAGCCGTCTGCCGCCGCGCGCGACATGATGGGGCGCCTGATCGCGCTGTGTGACCAGGCCATGGGCGCTAACGGCACCCATGGATCAAGCGGGGAATCGCTCAGCTGAAGAATTCGCGGAAGTACTGCGTGCAGGTGCCGGCCTGGCGGAAGGTATACGGCAGTTCAACCATGGCGGCGGCGTCCAGCGACCCGAACGGAATGTCCAGTTCGTGATCTTGGCGGGAGACGTCTTGTTCGTTGCTGGCGGGGCGTTGCGAAGTCATGTCAGGTTCACGGTTGGTGCGGCCGCTGAGGCCGGTTCATCACACGGGCGGTGTTGCCGCCTGAGAGACATGCTAACGGGCCTTGCACCCGCGATCAGCCTCCCCCACTGCAACACACTGTTGCCACATTGCGACCAATGCGTGACCGGCCGAAGCCAGCAGCGCGGAGCGCCGGCGACAGACTATAGTGGCTGAGGGGTCTCCGAACCCACTCCATGTGCCGACACGCCGACCATCCTGCAGGAGCGCGCCATGTCCATGCCGCCGTGCTTTGCCGACCGACGTGAGGCCGGGCAGTACCTGGGGCGCCACCTGGCCGAACTCGGTGTCGGCCAGCCACGCGAGGGCACTCCGGCGCTGGTGCTGGCACTGCCGCGCGGCGGCGTGCCGGTGGCGTATGAAGTCGCACGCGCGATTGGTGCGCGGCTCGACGTGCTGCTCGTGCGCAAGATCGGCGCGCCCGGCTACCCGGAACTGGCGCTCGGCGCGGTGGTGGAGGGCGACGCGGGCCGCGATCCGCATACCGTGATCAACGACGATCCATGGGTGCACCGCGCCGTGGAAAGCGGAAGCTTCGACGCCGAGCGCGGACGCCAGCTCGACGAGATCGTGCGGCGCCAGCAGCGGTACCGTGGCGGCGCACCGCTGCCGCGCCTGGCCGGCCGTACGGTGATCGTCGTCGATGATGGCGTGGCAACGGGTGCCACGATGCGCGCCGCGCTCGAAGGCGTACGCATGGCCGGTGCGGCCGAGGTGATCGCCGCCGTGCCCGTGGGCTCGGCCGACGGGCTGGCCAGCCTGGAGCCCGCCGCGGACCGGGTCATCTGCCTGAACACGCCGGCGAACTTCGGCGCCGTGGGCGCCTTCTATCTGGATTTCACCCAGACCAGCGACGACGAGGCGCTGGCATTGCTGCGCGAGGCGGCAATGTGGGCGGTGTAAGCGCCGGCTAACCCGTCAACGGCTTGCCAGCTTCGCCTTCAGGTGGGGAATCAAGCCGCCTGCCTGCAGGATCTCGCGCAGGAATGCCGGTACGGGTTCGCACGCCACGGTTGTTCCGTCGCTGAGCTGCAGCACGGCACGGTCCAGATCCAGCGTCGCAAGCATGCCATCCGCCAGGCGGCTGGTGTCGGGGCATACCAGCACCGGCAGGCCGAGGTTGATGGCGTTGCGGTAGAACAGCCCGCCGAACGAGGGCGCCACCACGGCGCGCACCCTCAGCTGGCGCAGCGCCTGCGGCGCCTGCTCGCGCGAAGAGCCGATGCCGAAGTTGGCGCCTGCTACCACCACGTCACCTGGCTGCATCTGGTCCGGGAACTCGGGGCGCAGGCTTTTGAGGCAATGCGCGGCAAGGACTTCTGGGGCGGCCTTCATCCATACCGCGGGTGCCATGGCGTCGGTGTCGATGTTGTCGCCAAAGCGCCAGATGCGGCCGGCAGACGCGGGAACGGAAGGCTCGGTCATGCGGAAATGGAAATACGGCTTCAGAGCAGGGTACGTGGGTCGGTGATGCGTCCGGTCACGGCGCTGGCCGCTACAGTCAGCGGGGACGCGAGCCACACCGCGCTGCCGGCATCGCCCATGCGCCCGGAGAAGTTGCGCGCGGTCGAGGCAATCGCCCGGCTGCCGGCGGGAAAGCGTGCCGCGCCATAGCCGGCGCAGGCTCCGCAGGCATTGGGCAGCAGGTCGGCGCCCGCGTCGGCCAGTACGGCCAGCGTGCCTTCGCGCTGCGCCTGCTGCTGGTCGCGCGCGGAAGCGGGTGCTACCTGCAGGCTGACGCCTGGCGCCACGCGGCGTCCGCGCAGCACGCTGGCGGCCATGCGCAGGTCCTCGAGCTTGGCGCCGGTGCAGGCGCCAAGGTAGGCGATCTGCACGGATTCGCCGGCGGCCTGATCCACCGGCGCGCTGTTGGCGGGCGAATGGGGAGCGGCCACCTGCGGTGTCAGTGCGGCGGCATCGAAGACATGATTCGCCAGCAGTGGCGCATCGGTATCGCTGCGCCAGTGTGCGAGGTCAATTTCCGCCAGCGTTTGCGCCGGTACGCCAGCAGCGGCAAGCCAGTCCAGGGTGACGACATCGGGCGCGACCAGCCCGGTCTGCGCGCCGAGCTCCGCGCTCATATTGGCCAGCGTCATGCGTTCCTGCATGGGCAGCGCGGCCACGGCGCTGCCGGCATACTCGATCGCCTCGTAGCGGCCGCCGCCCAGTCCCAGCTTCGCGCACAGGAACAGCATCATGTCCTTGGCGCAGACACCGGGCGCCAGCGCGCCGTCCCACTGCAGCCGGATGGTCTGCGGCACGCGCAGCCAGATTTCGCCCGTGGCGAGCACGCCGGCCATCTCCGTGGCGCCCACGCCGAACATATACGCGCCGAACGCGCCACCGGTCGGGCTGTGGCTGTCGCCGCCCACGATCAGGCGGCCGGGCAGCACGTGGCCGTGCTCGGGTAGTACCACGTGGCAGATGCCTTCTCCGTCGATCAGATGCGCGCCGCTGCTGCGCGTCCAGTCGCGCGTGAAGTGCAGGATGGCTTCAGCAGCGGGATCGGAGGCCGGCACGAAATGGTC
Organism: Cupriavidus pinatubonensis; assembly: GCF_019602855.1. GTDB lineage: Bacteria > Pseudomonadota > Gammaproteobacteria > Burkholderiales > Burkholderiaceae > Cupriavidus > Cupriavidus pinatubonensis. The sequence goes on along the minus strand of NZ_CP080766.1, from coordinate 1,483,152 downwards.
GGTCACGACCACGTAGCGCGACGGATCCCACACGGTCGTGCCGAGCGCCTCCAGCAACGGCGCGACGCGGCGCGGTCCGCTGGAGTCGTGCGACATCGCCAGGTCGACGCGGCACATCGCGAGTGAACCGGGCTCGGCGTGCGCGAGCCCGGCGGCTCGCGCCACCAGCTTCTGGGCCAGCGTGGCGGGAGGGATGTGCCCGGATGCTGCGGCGACGTTCATTCTGGCGTGGCGCCTGAATATTTCACGACCTCGGCCCAGCGCTTGACGTCCTGCCGCACGAACGCGGCGAACGATTCCGGCGAGGTGCCGAGCGGCTGTGCGCCATCGGCTTCCAGGCGTTTGCGCACGGCCGGTGCTTCCAGCCCCTTGCGGGCGGCCTGGTAGAGGGCCTGCGTCACTTCGGCCGGAAGCCCGGCCGGCCCGAACAGGCCAAACCACGCGCTCGACTCGAAGCCTTTGACGGTGGCGCCGATCGGCGCCGCGCCCGGAAACTGCGGCAGCGGCGCGGGGCTGGTCACGCCCAGTACCTTGAGCTTGCCGGCCCGCACATGCGGCAGGACATTGAGCGTGCTCGCGAACATCAGGTCGCATTGCCCGGCGAGCAGGTCGGTGATGGCCGGCGCAGTGCCCTTGTACGGAATGTTCACGATGTAGGTGTGAGTCATCATCTTGAACATGTCGCCGGCCAGGTGCACCGACGAACCGACCGAGCCGATGGCGAAGTTCAGCTTGCCGGGTTGCGCGCGGGCCAGGCGGAGCAGTTCCGGCACGTTGTTGGCGGGTAACCGCGGGTTTGCCACCAGCACGCTGGGCACGGTTGCCACCAGCGTGACCGGCGTGAAGTCGTGCACCGGATCGAACGGCAGCTTCTTGTAGAGCGTGGCGTTGATGGTATGGCTGGTGAAGCTCATCAGCAGCGTGGCCCCGTCGGGCGCGCTCTTGGCGACCAGATCGGCGGCGATGTTGCCGCCTGCGCCGGGCCGGTTCTCCACCACCACGGGCTGCCCCAGTTGCTGGGACATTTCCTGCGCGATGGTGCGGGCCAGCGTGTCGGTGGTGCCACCGGCCGGGGCGCCCACGAGAATGCGGACAGCCTTGCCGCCCGCGATCTGAGCGTGCACGGCGAGCGGCACCGCACACCAAGCCAGCACGCAGGCGCGGGCAGCATTGCGCAGCCCGGCGCTCAGCGCGCGTGGCCGGAGCGGCGAGCGTGGACGAAACAACGGCATGACAGCAACTCCTGGCGGGAAGTGATCACGAATGCGAAGTATCGCCGGGGATCGCGCGGCATGGAGCGATCCCGTTGGGCACGCAGGGCTGTTGGGCGCCCTGCGCCGGCCGGGTCAGTTCAATCGCGCAGGCCGGGGCGGGTTTCGTTCTCCACCCAGACGTTGGCACTGTCGACGCCGGCGGGAGAGAGCTCCATGCGGTACTCGTAGCGGTCCGGCCGGTACTGGCCGAGCAGGAACTGGACCGGGCGCCCGTCGCTGTCCTTGACCACGCGGCGCACCGCGAGCAGGGCGCCGCCGACCGGCACGTCGAGCAGCGGAGCGACCACCACGTCGGCCAGGCGCGCGGACAGCGTCTGGCTGGCGCGGCCGAGTCGCACACCGCCGCTTTCCAGCAGGCGCAGCACCGGCTGTTCCTCGAGCGACTTGCGCGTGATCGGCCGGCCTAGTTCGGCGGGAAGATAGACCGTGATATGGGACAGCGGCCGGTTCCGGTAGTGGCGCACACGCACGATCTTCACCACGGGATCGCCGGGCGAGAGATCGAGCGCCTCAGCCACTTCCGGCGTGGCGTGGACCTCATCGATGGAGATCACCTTCACGGCCGTCTTCTGGCCCATGTCGATGATGTTGTCGAGCAGGCTGGCGCTGCGCTCTTCGGCTGAAGCCGCGGCCTTGACCGGGTGCGGGTTGACGAAGGTCCCCAGCCCGCGGTGACGGCGCACGAGCCCTTCCTGGACCAGCCGGTCGAACACGCGCCGCATGGTCACGCGGGATGCGTGGAACTGTTTGGCGAGATCAATTTCGCCCGGCAGGGGTCCCTGGCCAAAGCGGCCCTCGACGATCTGCTGGCGCAGTACCACGTAAATCTGGTGATACAGGGGAACGACGGCTTCGCTCATGGTTTCGCTTGGGGAGACATGACAAGTCTGTAATGCCTCTAATGTACTGTAGATCAGACATAAGTCCTAGCGGGACCGTGCGATGAGCCGCTTTCGGCATGCTGCCGGGCATCGATCTGTTGCAGCGATGCATCTAGCCCGGAGTGGTGGCTCCCCGGACAGCCATGGGAGGCCCCATGTCTGGCCGGCGCCGCTGCCAGGCGGGGTTCGCGGCATGCGACCGCGAGGCGATTCTGCCGCCCGGCGGGTCCGAAAGGATTCCAGCGGCCTGTGCGTCGGCGGGCACCCTGTTTCAGTGTCGATACGCACCCAGTCGCATCGAGGGTTCCCCGAGCCACGCGCTAAACCACTGAAAATTAAAGGGTTCCTGACTACTGCGTAACGGCCCTCAGCAGGAAGGCCGAAGTCCCTGTCACAGCGGTGTGACATGTCGCTTGTGATGCACTGCGACGAGGGTGGGGTGAGATTGCCCCCGGCATTCGAAAGTTCCCGGGAAATGTCTGCCAAGCCCTTATGCCGCAAGGGGTCGCGGTTTGGGGTGACGAAGCTGGCACCGATTATGCGCAGAGGGGGTCTGGTTTGGCACGGTGCCGGACCTGAACCTCCAGCCATCGTTTCGCAGAGCGTTGGGCGGAGGCTGAGCCGCTGTGTGAAATTCTCCTGGGAGCATCGTATGAAAAAGACACTTCTTGCGTCTGCCGTCGCCCTCGCGTTCGCAGGGCCGGCATGGGCAAATCCGACAAACAACAACGACGATAGTGGCACGACCAACACGCAGACTGCCACCGCCACCTCGACGCAGGGCGGCGGGGGGGCCCAGGCGAATGAGAATTCACGCTCGCTCAATGTCAGCGGCAACACTGCCACTGACACCAGGACATCGACCCGGACGAGCACCTCCACAAGGACGTCGACCCGGACCATCACCCGCGCTGATCAAGAATTGGGCGGATATGGCAACGCTGCAGCAGCCAATGGCGGCACCGCGGTCGCCAACCTGACCAACTCGTTCAATCACAGCAAGGCGGTGGCGGTCAGCAAGCTGAACGGCTATGTGACCAGCAACAGCATTGCGCCTGTTGGCAACTACGCCTCCAACAGCGGTAACGCCCAGGCGTCGGGCGGCACTGGTGGCAATGGCTATGGCGGTACGGGTGGTAATGGCAGCGGCGCGGTCGGCGGCGCAGGCGGCGCGGGCGGTGCAGGCGGCGCAGGCGGTACGGCGACCAACGGCAGCGCCACCAACGGCAGCGCGACCAACTACGGCGCGCAGGCTGGTGATGGCGGCAATGGCGGCCGTGCAGTGGGTTGGGCAGGCGACGGCGGCAACGGCCGGGCTACGGGCGGCGGCGCGCTCAGCGCAGCGGGCACCCGCGGTGGTAGCGGTGGTGACGCGTCTGGCCGTGGCGGCGGTGCTCTGAGCGCTTCGCTTGGTGCTGGTGGCGGTGGTGGTGGGGCCTTCAGCCGTGGCGGCAGCGCCCTTGGCGCGAGCGCTGGATTCGGCGGCCTGGCAGGTTCGGCTGGCGGAGCCACCTCGGCGAATGGCGCTGGTAACGATAGCGCTGGCGCAGGCGGCGCGGGCGGTGCGGCGACGGCCAGCGGTACGGCTGGTGCTGGCTCGGGCACGGGCGGTGCAGCCACGGCTGGTGGTGGTGCCGGCGGCGCCGGAACCTCGACGGCTGGTGCAGCGACCGGCGGTGCCGGCAGCGGCACGGGCGGCGCTGGCGGTGCTGGTGGCACGGCGACCGCGACGGCGACGACGGGCGCGACCACGGGCACGGGCGGCGCAGGCGGCACGCAGGCCAGCGTTGGCGGTACCGGTGGCGCAGGCGGTTCTGCGACGAACGGCAGCGCGACGAGTTCTGCCAGCAACGGTAGCTCCACGGCCGGTAACGGTGCGGTGGGCGCTGCAGGCGGCGCAGGCGGTGCTGGCGGCGCAGGTGCCGGTGGTACTGGCGGCGTCGGCAACGGTGCAGTCGGCGGCGCCGGCGGCTCTGGCGGCTATAACGCCGTCAGCGCAGGTTCGTTCGCCATGTCCAACGTCATGACCAGCGTTGGTCAGACTGCGGCCGGCATCATGATCGCCACGCAGAACAACGGTGCGGCGTCCCTGGTGCAGCACAGCGTCAACGTGCAGGCTAACCTGAATGTCGGCCACTGAAGTCTGAGTGGAACGCCCGGCCGGCTGTGATCTTGGCAGGCCGGGCACACCGATGGAAAGCTTCACGCGGCCAGGAGCTGGTATCGCCGGGGAAGGTTCCGGAATGATGCCAGTCCCCTGGCTTGTCAGCCTGGGAGTATCGCCGCTACCGGCCGGATGGGGCCGGACCACAGCGAGCAACAAGGAGACGCACCATGCGACCGATTCGCTCCGCAGTCACCGTTCTGACGACTGCACTTCTGGCTTGGCCCTTCGCTCAAGCCCAGGCGGATCCTGTGGCGGACGCTGCCTCCGCGGCCACGCAGGCCAGCGGGGCAGGCGCAATTGGAAGTGGTATGGGCTCCGAGGCCGTCGCAAAGACGGACTTGAGTGCAAGCGGCCAACGCAATCCGTTCGGCTCGGCGGTAGCGGCAGTCGCGAGCGACAAACTTGATGGCGTGCGCGGCGGCACCGAAGTGGTTGTGAACGACATGCGGCTGCACGGCACGGTTGCCGACAACGCCGTGGTCAACCCGATCACCGGCACCAATCTCATCTCCGACGGCGCATTTGCCAATGCGGCAGGCTTGCCGACCGCTATCCAGAACAGCGGCAATAGCGTGCTGATCCAGAACGCGACCATCATCAACGTCCAGTTCAAGTGATGACGATCTTCCGACGGGTGCTGGGGACCATACCGTTTCTGCTGGCCTTGGGCGGGATGTCGCCCGCGATGGCAGACCGGATGACGCTATACGGGCCGGTTGGCGAAGCCTACAACGTGCCGGTAACCAGCCTGCGCGAGGCAAGGTTCAAGACGACGGTCCGGCAGCAATACGATTTCAGTTGCGGGTCGGCCGCTGTGGCGACCCTGCTGACCTACCAATACGGCGATCCCGTGAGCGAAGAGTTGGCATTTGCCAACATGTTCGTCAACGGCGATCAGAACAAGATTCGGCAAGAGGGCTTTTCCTTGCTGGACATGAAGCGCTTTCTGGAGTCGCGGGGCTTCCTGGCGGATGGCTATGAGTTGCCGCTGTCCAAGCTCGAAGAAACACAGATTCCCGCGATCGTGCTGATCTCAGAAGGGGGCTACCACCATTTCGTGGTTGTCAAAGGGGTCAAGGGGGACCGCGTGCTGATCGGAGATCCTGCGCGCGGCACGCGATCCATTTCCCGAGAGCATTTTGAAAGCATCTGGGAGAGCCAGTTGCTTTTCGTCATCCATAACCGCACCGAGCGGGCGCGGTTCAACCTTGCGGCTGACTGGCGTGTCGCGCCGATGGGTCCTTACTGGATGGGAGTTAGCCGGGACAGCTTGTTCTTCACCGTCATGCCAAAGCATGGCGCTGGCGATTTCTGAGGAACACATCATGCTCCAACAACCTGATTCATTCACTGGCCTGACCGTGCGGCGATCCGGCATGGCAGGGCAGGCCACTGCCATGTTGCTGGTCGGGGCCGGCATGGCATGTACGGGTACCGTGCATGCGGCTGAACAATCCTTGCCGGATGTATTTGATGCAGGCGTATTGCCGGCGCAGGCTGTGCTGGCTACCGAAGATACGCCGGTGGAAAGCCCTGCTTTGGCGGGTTTGGCGCCTTCGGCTGCTCGTGGCGACATGGCGGGTTGGAAGCCCGTCGCCCATGAGCGCCTGGAAGAAATGCGGGGCGGTTTCGATGCCGGCGGCCTGCAAGTTTCGTTCGGAATCGAACGCGCCGTGTATATCAACGGTGCCCTGGTTGTGGCGACCACCCTTAATATTCCCGATGTGGGAAGGATTACGACTGACCAGGCCGCCCGGCTGGCCTCCACGCTTGGGCCGTCGATCGTGAGCGCGACCCAGGCAACTGTCAACAGTGCGTTAGCCGGCAATCCCGCCACGGCGGGTTCCACGGCCGGATCGCAGGGCGGTAGTGCCAGCAATGCCGGCAGCAGCGGTGGCACTGGCGCCGCGACGACGGCGAGCGCGGCAGGAGCCTCGAGCACGGCGGCAGGCAGTGCGGGCGCAAGCTCCGCAACGACGGGCGCGCCGATAACGACCATTGCCACCGGGACCGGTCAGGTCATTACCAATGGGGCCCTGACCATTATCCAGAATGGCGCGGGCAATGTGGCGAACATAGGGGCGCTGGCAGGCTCGCCGGCAACCGTGATCCAGAACTCTTTGAACAACCAGAGCATCCGGAGCCTGATGACAATCGACGCCAGCGTGAATACACTCCAGGCATTCCGGTCACAGTTGGCCAACACAGCGCTGAACAGCGCGTTGATGCGGGCCGCCAGCATGAGGTAGTCGTAGCGAAGGCATAGCGCAGTACAGGTAGCGGACTCCTGGATAATCAGTCCGCCGTCCCGGGGGAGGGTAGACGAAATGAAGAAGCGGTCGATGCAGGGCATCCGGAACGCCGGATGCTCGACGTTGCTATTGCTTGGGGGGCTGGCGAACGCACAGACTTCCCCGGACTCCGGGCCATCGCCTGCCACGGGGATGGAAGCCCTGCAAAGCCAGTTGGCCGATCAGCAGGGCCAACTGGAAGCGATGAAGCGGGCGCTGGCCGAGCAGGAGGCCGTCATCAAGGAATTGCGCAGTGTCATCGGCAACGATGTCCTGGCGAGAAAGCGCGGCGGGGCCGGTCCAGGCGTGACGCCCTCGGACAACGCTACCAACGCGGCCGCGGCGGCGGCGGCCTCCAGTGCCACGCAAGGCGTGCCAAACGCCGTGGCAAATCCGCAGCAGCCGCCGCAAATGGTGGCCCAGCCTCAGTCGGGACAGCCACAGCAGGGTGAATCGACCGACCAGCAAACAGTGGCCGCCGACGAACCCGTTGGCCGCCCGCCCGAACGCGACACTCGTCCACCAGAAATCGCGCCGATTACCGACCAGCCTGGCGTGCTGACCGGCGAGGGCAAGCTCGTGGTCGAGCCCGGCTTCCAGTACGGCTATTCGTCCAACAACCGTGTTGCGCTGGTTGGGTACACGGTGATTCCTGCCATCCTGATCGGCCTGGTCGACGTGCGCGAGGTCAAGACGACCACGTACCTCGCTTCAGTCGCGCTGCGCTACGGCATCACCAAGCGCCTGGAGATCGAAGCCAAGGTGCCATACGTGCACAGCTCGGGTTCTACCGTCAGCCGCGAGATATTCACGGGCACGGCAGTCGACAACGTGTTCAACGCCAGCGGCAGCGGCATTGGGGATGTGGAAGCCACGCTGCGGTACCAGCTCAACTACGGCACAGAAAAGATGCCGTACTTCATCGGCTGGTTGCGATACAAATCCAACACCGGCAAGGATCCGTTCGAAGTTGTGACCGACTGCGTGACGCGCTGCGTCGGCAATGCAACGGGTACCGGCCTGCCACTGGGCTTGCCCACCGGTACGGGCTTCCAGGCCCTGCAACCCGGCATTACGTGGCTGCTGCCGACCGACCCGGCAGTTTTCTTCGGCACCTTCAGCTATCTGCACAACTTTGCTCGTGACAACGTCAGCCGCACCGTGCTCAATGGCGAGAAGGAGGACCTGGGCAAGATCGCCCCGGGGGACATCTTCGAGTTCAGCTTCGGCATGGGCCTTGCGCTCAACGAGCATGCGTCGTTCTCGATTGGCTACGACCAGGCCATCATCTGGCCGACCAAGCAGAACGGGCAGACGGTGCCGGGCTCGGTGCGCGTGACGCAGGGCACGCTGCTGGTGGGTTACTCGTATCGCTTCAACAACCGCTACACGCTGAACCTGTCGGTGGGTGCCGGTCTCACGCGCGATACGCCCGACCTGCAGGTCAATGTGCGTCTGCCGATCACATTCTGAAGCGCAACTCCGGCGTGTGTGACGCGCGTGACCAACGCGCGCGTCACATCGGCAGGCCAGTGGGAAAGCTGTCTTGCACTCGCTGCATGAACGGCGTACAAAGAAATAACCCCCGTCCCACAGACGGTATCCCCACTTACGGGACGGCCTGATAGAGGAGACAGACATGCGCAAACGCATCTTCTGGTTATTGCCCGATCTGGTCAGTGCCCGACGCACCATGGACGACCTCCTGCTGGCCCGTGTGGAGAACAGTCATATCCATTTCGTGGCGCGCGACGGTTCTGATATGACGGGCCTGCACGAAGCCAACCTGTTCCAGACGTCCGATATCATCCATGCCGCTGAAATGGGCCTGATGGTCGGTGGCGGCGTGGGCGTGGTGGCCGGCGCGGTAGTGGCCATGTTCCCGATCGTCAGCGACACCCCGCAGTGGGGCCTGGTCGGCGTGCTGGCCGTGCTCGGCGCCGTATTTGGTGCGTGGGCTTCGAGCATGATCGGCAGTTCGGCGCCCAACAGCCGCCTGCGCGCGTTCGAGAAGGACATCGAAGCCGGCAAGATCCTGCTGATGGTCGATGTGCCGCGCGGACGTGTCGAGGAAATCGAAATGATGCTGCAGAAGGCCCATCCGGAAGCCGCGTTTGCGGGCTTGGATCCGGCCGTGCCGGCGTTCCCCTGAAGCGCGCTACGCCGTTTGCTTTGCCGCGCGCCTGAGCGGCGCGCGCGTCCCTCACTCACACCGGTGCCGGCATCCGGTTCCGGTGTGATGTCGCAGCAACACCCTCCCCATCCGCTGTTTGCTCCTGTACCGTGCTTCGGGTAATTTGCGAAACGTCGCATTGGCGCTGTCGCATGAACGCATGCATGGCGCAGTCGGCAGCCACGCTACAACTACAGCACGCCACTAGGGCGGAGGGGTCAGGACAATGAAGGCAACATGGTTTGCGTGCGGCATGCTGGCCGCCACGCTTGGGATCGCCGCGCCTGCGGCATTGGCGGAGCCGGGCGTCAGCAAGACCGTGATCCGCATCGGGCAATCGGCCGGCGTGTCCGGCCCGGTGGCAGGATCGGTCAGGGAACAGATCGAAGGCGCACAGGTGTACCTGCGCGCGGTCAACGCCAACGGTGGCGTCGCGGGCCGCCGCATCGAACTGGTGACGCTCGACGACGGGTTTGACGCAAAACGCACGCCGGACAACGTGCGCAAGCTGATCGACGACGAGAAGGTTTTCGCGCTGTTCATGGTGCGCGGCACGCCGCAGAACGAAAGCATCCTGCCGATCATCACGGCGGAGAAGGTACCGCTGGTGGCACCGCTGACAGGCGCGATCACGCTGCACCGCCCGGTCAACCGCTACGTGTTCAATGTGCGCGCCAAATATCAGGATGAAGTCGCGCGCGCCGTCAACCATCTGTCGACTTCGGGCATGACCCGCATCGCCATCGTCTACGCGAACGACGGCTTCGGCAAGGACGTATACGAGGGCTTCACCGCCGCCTTGCAGGCGCGCGGCGCCCAGCCGGCCGCGGCGGCCAGCTTTGCACGGCCGATGGGAGATATCACGCAGCAGGTCGCGACCGTGAACAAGACCGACCCGCAGGCGGTACTGGTCATCGGTTCGGGTTCGGAAGCGGCGCGCGTGATTCGCGACATGCGCAAGGCGGGCAGCCAGGCGCAGTTCGTCACGCTGTCGAACAACGCGGCCGACTCGTTCATCAAGGAACTTGGCGATGATGCGCGCGGGCTCATCATCACGCAGATCGTTCCCGGTACGAACTCGAGCCAGATGACGCTGGCCAGCGAATACCGCAGCCTGGCGCGGCAGCAGGGCGTGACGCTGACCAACGCCGGCATGGAAGGCTTCATGTCCGCCAAGGTGCTCGTGGAAGGCCTGCGCCGCGCGGGGCCGGACCTGACCCGCGAGCGCCTGGTCACGGCGCTGGAGAACCTGCGCGACTACGACATGGGGGGCATTCTGATCAGTTACAGCCCGAGCCGCCACACCGGGTCGTCGTTTGTCGAGATGTCGATCGTCTCGTCCACAGGCAAGCTGATCCGCTGACCGGCACAGCGCCAGCCGGCAGGGCGTACCCATTTCTGCGTGGTGCTTCGCCCTGCCATCAATGCCGCCCCGGACAAGGCGTGGAAGCGGTGCCAATCCACACAAAGCGTACCCAATTCTGCGTACCCTCAAGTGCGCCGCCGGCCGTAGTGGACATGGAGGCAATCGATCATCGCCGCCGCCGCGGCCGAGTCGCCACGGTCGCGTAGCCGCACCAGGCAGATGTCCCGGACCAGCGACGGCATCTGCAGCGGCCGGACCGCCAGACCGTCGCGCTGGAACTGGAACAGCGCCAGCGACGGCACCACGCTCACGCCCAGGCCTGCCTGCACGAGTGCGGCGACCGTGGCCAGGTGCTCGACTTCCATCACGCTGCTGAGCTTGAGCGGATGCAGCGCGGCGTCCAGATGCTGGCGCACGCTGCTGGTCCGCGACAGGTGGATGAACGGCTGTCCCGCGAGCATCTGCGGCGTGATGCGGCGCTTGCGCGCAAGCACGTGCGTGGTCGGGCAGACCAGATGGAAGGTGTCATGCACCAAGGGCTCGACACGCAGGTCATCGTCCTGCACGGGCGCAGGCGCCAGCGCAAAGTCGGCGCGCCCACGCCGTACCAGGTCGATGCAGCCATCGGCGAGCTGGTCGAACAACTCCAGCGCAATCCCCGGATAACGCTGCCGGAATGCCGCCAGCAGCGGCGGCAGGTCGCCGCCCGCGATCGAAGGCAGTGCAGCGATGCTGACGCGTCCCTTGCGGCGCTCCGCGTGCGCCCGCAGGTCCTCGAAGGCGGCCTCGAAATCTCCCAGCAGGCGCCGCGCGGTTTCCTCGAATCGCATGCCATCGGCGCTCAGTTCCACGTGCCGCGTGGTGCGTTCGAACAGGCGGCTGCCGGCCTGTTCCTCAAGGGTCTGGACCAGCGCGCTGAATGCCGACTGCGACAGATGGCACGCCCGCGCCGCGCGCGTGAAGTTGCGGTGAGTGGCAAGCGCCACGAAGGCGCGCAGGTGTTTGACGGAAAGGTTCATGGCCGCCTGGCAGATTCATCGGGGAAGTCGCTAGATTAATCCAAATAATCCATTTTTTGGCTGACTGATGCCGGCCTAGAATGAGCTGGAACATCGACCAACCCGCCCCAAGACACCATGACCGCTCCCTTGCTCATCGGCTCCGGCGCTGGCTTCTCCGGCGACCGCACCGATGCCGCACTACCCGTCGTGCGCACCCTGGTCGCCGCAGGCGGGCCGGCCGCGCTGATCTTCGAGACTCTGGCCGAGCGCACGCTGGCACTCGCGCAGCTGGCCCGGCGCAACGACCCGGCGGCCGGCTATGAACCGCTCCTCGATGCGCTGCTGACGCCCGTGCTGGGCCTCTGCCTGGCCAACGGCATTCCGATCATCGGCAACTTCGGCGCCGCCAACCCGCGGGGCGCGGCAGCCCGTGTGCGGGAGCTTGCGCAGCAACTGGGACTGCCGGCACCGCGTGTGGCCGTGGTAGAGGGCGATGACCTCTCGCATGACACCGGCCGCACACTGTTGCGCAACATCGTCGGGCCCGCGTTTCCCGAAGCGCGCTTCGTCTGCGCCAACGCCTACATCGGCGCGCGTGGCATTGCCGATGCCCTGCAGGCCGGCGCACAGGTCGTGGTCTGTGGCCGTGTCGCCGATCCCGCGCTCGCCGTGGGTCCGGCCATGGCGCATTTCGGCTGGTCCTGGCAGGACTGGGACCGCCTGGCTGCGGCAACGATGGCCGGGCATCTGCTCGAGTGCGGCGCGCAGGTCACCGGCGGCTACTTCGCCGATCCCGGCATGAAGGACGTGCCGGATGTCCATGCAGTCGGCTTTCCGATCGCGCAGCTCGACGAGACCGGCGCGATCGAAATCTTCAAGGCGGCAGGCACGGGCGGCTGTGTCGACCTGCGCACGGTCAAGGAGCAGCTGCTGTACGAGGTCCATGATCCCGCCGCGTACCTAACGCCCGATGTCGTGGCCGACATCAGCGAGGTCACCGTTGCACAAGTCGGCCCAGACCGCGTGGCGGTGCGCAACGTGCGCGGCCATGCGCGGCCGGAACAGCTCAAGGCCAACCTCTTCTTCCATGGCGGCTGGATGGCGGAAGGCGAGATCTCCTACGCCGGCCCGAATGCCGCGGCGCGCGCGCGCCTGGCGGCGGATATCGTGCGCAAGCGCATGGCGCTGCTTGGACACGACGTACCGATCCGCTTCGACCTGATCGGTGTGCTCAGTGTGCTCGCCGACGATGCGGGCCGGATGCTTGCGCAGCCGGGCCAGCACGAAGCCGCAGCGGAAGACGTGCGCCTGCGCGCAGCGCTGTCGCATGAAGATCCGACAGTCGCCCAGGCCCTGCTGCGCGAAGTCAACGCGCTGTATACCTGCGGGCCTGCGGGCGGCGGTGGCATACGCACCGCGCAGCGCGCGCGCCTCAACGCCATGTCCTGCCTGGTTCCGCGTGATGCGGTGACGCCGGACCACACCTTTATCGACTGAGCGGAGCCCCGACATGACCGCCACCGCAATGCTCTACCAGTTCGCCCATGGCCGCACCGGCGACAAGGGCAACCGTTCCAACATCAGCGTGATCGCCTACGACGCGCGCGACTTTGCGCATCTCGTCGAGCATGTGACCGAAGACGCCGTGCGCGCGCAGTTCCGCGACCGCCAGCCGACTGCCGTCACGCGCTATCTGGTGCCGTCGCTGCATGCGATGAACTTCGTGATCGACGGCGTGCTCGATGGCGGCGTCAACGACGCGCTGAATCTCGACGCACACGGCAAGGCGCTGTCGTTCCGCGTGCTGCAGTTGCCGATCCCATTGCCGCCGCGCCTGGTCGCGGCGGGCGCGTAAGCACACGATTGCCCCTTCACCCGCTTCCACCATCAAAAAGACCCCTCAACCGGAGACATCCATGCCTGGAATCCACAGGATCCTGACCGCCGCCGTACTCGCCCTGACCGCGCTGCCTGCGGCCCAGGCGCTGGCAGAGTACCCCGACAAGCCGATCCGTTTCGTCGTGCCGTTTGCGGCCGGCAGCGCCACCGACCAGCTCGCGCGCGCAGTCGGGCAAGCGGTGACCGTGGACAGTAAGGTGACCGTCGTGGTCGACAACAAGCCCGGCGCCAACGGCTTCATTGCCGCCAGCGACGTCGCCAAGGCCAGCCCCGACGGCTACACCGTGCTCATTACCACCAACACCACGCACGCCGCCAACGAGCACCTGTTCCGCAAGCTGCCGTACGACCCGGTCAAGGACTACACGCCCGTTACCGCGCTCGGCCGCGGGGGCCAGATCATGGTCGTGAACCCGCAGGTGCCGGCGAAGACGGTGGGCGAGTTCATCGCGCTGGCAAAGAAACAGCCGGGCAAGCTGAGCTTCGGCAGCGGCAGCTCGTCGTCGCGCATCGCGGGCGAGCTGTTCCAGCAGATGGCGCATGTCGAACTGCTGCACGTCCCCTACAAGAGCAACCCGCTGGCCGTGACCGACCTGCTTGGCAACCAGATCCAGATGATGATCACCGATACCGCGACCGGCCTGCCGCAGGTCAAGAGCGGCAAGCTGCGCGCGCTGGGCGTGTCCGGCAAGACTCGTTCGCCGCTGGCGCCGGACGTGCCGACCATCGACGAGGCGGGCGTAAAAGGCTATGAGATGAGCTATTGGTTCGCGGCATACGCACCGGCCGGTACGCCGCCCGCGGTAGTTAACAAGCTCAACGCCATGCTGGTGAAGGCTGCGCGCAGCGACACCGCTGCAAGTTTCTATCAAGGTACGGGCACCGAAGTGTTTACGAGCACGCCCGCTGAACTCGCGCGCTTCCAGCAGCAGGAATCGGCCAAATGGGGCCGCATCATCAAGGCCGCGAATATCCAGCCTGAATAGGCTAAGCCGCAATCGCGCTTGCAACGGGGCCGACGGCCCCGTTTTTCTTACGCAGAAGTAGGTACGCTTTTGCCTTCGCGCTTACCGCTAGCCCTTGTCGCACCTTAAGATACGCGTTTGCCCGACTGACACGCTGCGCTTCTGCGCCAGACCGGTCATTCCAGCCGCTTGCGTCCAGAACGCGAATCGAAAAACAGGAACGTGACATGAAGCTGCCGAATGCTTTGACCTCTCGACTTGCCGGCTCCATGATGGCTGCGGCCGCCCTCGCCGGCATGGTAATGCCGGACGCGGTGCCCATCGCGCACGCCGCACCACCTGCGCAGGTCAGGACCCAGGCGCCCGGTTTCTACCGCATGATGGTGGGCCAGTTCGAGGTAACAGCGCTGTACGACGGCTACATCGACCTCGACCCAAAGCTCTTCAAGTACACGAGCGCCCGTGAAGTGCAGCGCCTGCTCGCGCGCATGTTCGTGGCCTCGACGCCAGGCATGCAGACCGCCGTCAACGCGTATCTGGTCAACACCGGCAGCAACCTCGTGCTCGTCGATGCCGGCACGGCAAGCTGCTTCGGCCCGACGCTGGGCCAGGTCGTCAACAACCTGCGCGCGGCGGGCTACGAGCCGGCACAGGTCGATACCGTGCTGCTCACGCACCTGCACGGCGATCATGCATGCGGACTCGTCTCCAACGGCCAGGCGGTGTTCCCCAACGCTACGGTTTACGTCGACAAGGCAGACGCCAACTACTGGCTCGGCGAGGCCAATGCCGCCGCCGCCCCTAAAGACAGCCAGGCGTTGTTCGGCATGGCGCGCGATGCCGTGGCGCCGTACCAGGCCGCCAACCGCTTCCGAACCTTCGATGCGGCCACCGGCGCGGAGCCCGTACCCGGTGTTCGTGCCGTGGCAGCCTATGGCCACACGCCGGGCCACACCGGCTACCTGTTCACCTCGGGCAAGGCCAGCCTGTTGTTGTGGGGGGATATCGTCCACAACCATGCCGTGCAATTCCGCCGCCCGTCGGTGTCGATGGAATTCGATGTCGACAGCCATGCCGCGGCAATCACGCGCAGCCGGATCTTTGCCGATGCGGCGAAGGGCAGGTTGTGGGTGGGCGGTGCGCACCTGCCGTTCCCGGGTATTGGACACGTGCGGCGGGAGACGGCCGGATATGAGTGGGTACCGGTGGAATATGGGCCGGTCCGCGAGGATGTCGCAACGACGCCGCGGCACTAACTGTGCCGCAGGGCGCAACGGTAGCGTCGAGTCGGGCCTGAAGCCCGATTCAGTCGAACTGGTAGGAATAGGTCATGTTGATCCGGGGCGACCGGTGCGTGGCATTGGTGGGCTTGTCGCCAACAGGCTGCGCGACCGACACGTCGAGCGTGTAGTACTTCCTGTCGGACAGCCGCACGCCTATCGCTACCGACGACAGTTTGCGATGCGACAGGCTCACGCTGTTGGAGTAGACGCGCGCCACGTCGACCCAGAGGTAGGGTTGCACGGTGCGCAGGTACTCCACATCCGGCTTGAACAGGTGGTTCAGCTCTGCGGAAGCCCCCCACCCTTTGTCGCCCGCCACTTCGCCCGCCGGGTAACCGAGCCCGAAGAAGCGGCCGCCGAAGCTGATCTGCTCGCCCGATGCGAGCCGGTTGGCACTGTACTGGCCGGCGGCCGAGAGGCTGGTGCCAAAGCCGAACGGCAGGTCATTGGATTGCGAGACGAGCAGGCGCGTACGCCAGAAGTCTAGGTCGTTCGCATTGTTCCGGCGGCTGGCCCCGAGTGCATCGACGCCCTTGTACAGGCCCAGCAGCGCATTTTGTGTCTGACCTTCGCGCCGCTGCACGTAGGTCAGCTCAGCGGTTGCCACGCGCACATTGGTGCCTAGCGTGACCGCCGTGCCGGTGGCGGCATGGGTATAGCGTTCGAACTGATCGGCGCCGTAGACCCCACCCGTGAGCGTGAGTGCGTGCGCGTTGGACAGCAGCAAGGGATAACTGAGCTGGCCGCCAATGCGCTTGGTGTCGTTGACGTAGCGCGGATCGAAACCGAGCGGTCCCAGCGTGGCGTTCTGCGGGACACCGCGATAGTGCGAAGCGGTCAGCCTGGCGAGCATGCCTTCGGTGCCGATCGGCTGCGCGTAGGAAGCGGCGTAGTACTCCTCGTTGTCGCGGCCCTTGGGAAACAAGGCCGAAACGGAGACTTGCTCGCCCAGTGGCGTCAGGCTGTTGGTCGTCGCCGTCGCGATCGCACGTAGTCCTGGCGAAAGGTAGTCGATGGCGGTGCCAAAGGCGAACGGCTTGCGCTTGACGTCCAGCACCATCTCGCAGGCGCCATCGGTGGTGCTGGGCGGTTGTACCGTCGCGGCAACCTGCATGCCGGGTTGCTGCGACAGGACGTTCACGTAGCGCTCGAAGGTTTCACGGCGCAGCGGACGGTCTTTCGCGAGCATGCCGGCGATGTCGCGCAACCGCTTTTCGGCGGGGCCGGCACTGCCATTCACCGTGACCTTGGCGACATAGCCTTCCACCACGGTGATCAGCACATTGCCGTTTTCAAAGCTCTGCGCGGGCACAAAGGCGAAGGAAAGCGGATAGCCCTGCGCCTCGTACATCTTCGTCACAGCATTGGCGGCTTCCAGCAGTTGGGCAATCGTGATCTCCTGGTTTGCCAGCGGGGCAAACCGGGCCGCGATGTCCGCAAAGGGCAGCGTCCTCACGCCCTCGATCTGGAAGTGCTTCGGCGTCAGGCGCGCGTTGAGCAGGTTCTGCAGCGCCGCGTCCGGCCGCGCGACTTCAATCGTGACACTGCTTTCCGGGCGAGCCGGCGCAATCTTGGGAAGCGTTACCGTCGGATCGCCCTGGACCGGGCTGCGCGGATCGGCAAGGACGAGGCTGGAATGGAGCGCGCCGACGCCGACCAGCAGCGCGGCGACACGATGACGTGCATGCATGGCAATACCCCTGTCAACAAGACATTGCGGCTATAGGCGGGCAGGCCACTGGCACCGGGGTTGCCGCTACCCCGGCGCCTGTCAGACAGCTTCGTGGCCGCCGCGCAGGCTGTGGAAAGCTGGCTTACTTTCGCGTGCCGGTCAGCCCGCCGAGCAGGCCGCCGACCAGTCCGGTGACCGGTGCGACGGCGCCCGTGACGGGTGTCTTGGTGGCGGAGCCGCCGGCGAGGCCAGAGACGATCCCCGTGACCGGTGCCAGCGCGCTGGTGCCGCCCGAAGGGGTGGCAGTGCCGGCGGCCGAGGCGACGGTGGAGACCGTGTTGGCCACGCCATTGACAACGCTGGTCACGGGCGCCAGCGCCGGTGCCGTGGCGCCGCCGGTGCCAGCCGCGGCCAGTCCGCCGGACAGGCTGCTCACCAGGCCCGTCACGGGCGCCAGCGGCGATGAGGTGCTGCCCGCGCCGGCTGCGCTGCCCAGCGACGCGACCGGGCCGAGTACTGCGCCAACGGCAGGGCTGAGCGTACCGAGCGGGCTGCTGGCAGACGGACCGTTTACCGCGCCCCCGAGTGCCGCGACAGTATTGCCGGTGCCCGTGACGGCGCCGCCCAGCCCCGCGACCACGGGCGTATTGGTTTGCGTCAGCGCGGTGCCGGCGGTAGCCAGTGCACCGCCCACTGTGGCGAGCAGGCTCGTGGTCGGCGCTCCGAAACTGGTGGCTGCGCCAAGCGATTGGGTACTGCTGGTCAGTTGCGTGGTGAGCGGCACGATGAGCTTGCTTGTGCCCGAGGTCAGCTGCTCCACGGGGCTGGCAGATAGTGCGGTGCTCAGCGTGCTGCCGCCGTTGCTGACGGTGCCGCCGAGCTGCGTCACGACGGAACCCAGCGTCGACGTCAGTGGCGAGAGCGGCGACAACTGTCCGGTGCCGAGGCCGCTGACCGCGCTGCCGGTGCTGCCCACGGCATTGCCGAGATCTGTCACCACCACGCCGGTACTGGCCAGCGTGGTGCCCACAGGATTGGAGGTATTCGGGATATTGCCAAGGCCAGACTGCAGGCCCGTACCGAGTGCGCTGATGGCATCGCCCGCTGACGCGACCGCACCACCCAGGCCGCCCTGGGTCTGCGACGGCAGCAGCGGCACGCCGGCGTCACCGATCTGCTGGCCAAGGTCGCTGACGGCGCCGCCGGCCGCCGTCACGATCGTGCTTCCTTTGCTGATGATCTCGGAGGTGGGGGTCAGCGAAGCCGGCGTCTGCGTGCCGCCGTCGTTGTTGCCTGTGTTGCCGCCGCCGGGATCGGAATTGCCGCCGTCACCACCTGATGCGCTCTTCGTGCCCACTGCGCCGTCACTGCCCGTTGCGCCAATGTCCCCGCTGCCACCCGCGCCTGCTTTGGTTCCGGCCGTTCCCATGGAAGTGGATCCGCTGCCGCTGGCGCAACCGCCAAGGGCCAGCAGGGTGGTGACCAGAGTTGCGATGGCAAGTTGTTGTGTACGCATGATGTTCCTTTGTCCCGTCGTTAAGTCGCCTGGCCGGCCCGCCTATGTCTGCTGCGTGCGTCGGCAGCGTGTATGGCGCAATGGGCGTGCCAGTGTGTGCGCTGGCAGACGGACATCCCCCCGCAAGGTAGGGAAAGGGTCCGCAACGGCCTTGCAGGGCTTGCCTTTGCGGGTGAGGGCGCGGCGTCTCGCGCAGGCCTCGTATTCGCGCAGCGCAGGTTCCGTCGCGTTACGCGTTACGTAACGTGTGTCGGCGGGATGGGAACAAGGCGCGCCGGAACAAGTCCCGTGCCGGCCGCCGCCAGCCATGCGTGGACCCCCCGCGCGAAGCCGCCGATGTTCCAACGGGGAAGGAACACGTTACGTAGCACGTAACACGGGCGAACCCGCGGCGGACTGCGCCCCACTGCCACGCGGACGGACCCCGCCACTGGCCGCAAAGCGGTGACAGCAAAGGGTTTGCAGGCGGCGAGGCAAGCGTGACGACACGTCGCCCGGGTCTGGCTCGCCGGGCTGGCACGCGGCTTGCCATTCCATCTCCGACAGCGGCGACGCCCTGGCAGCAACAAGGCCGCCCGTGCTGACGGGGTGACATAACGATTCGCGGAGGTTTACCGCGGCCACGGACGTGGCTATGACAACGGGAGAAGCACAATGAACAACAACAATCGGGTCCAGCGTCCTCTGGCATCTCTGGCAGGCATCTGCATCTCGGCACTCGCTTTGCTGGCCGGTTGCGCATCGGGTGGTGGCGGTGATTCGGGGCTCGGCCCCAAGGGTGACGGGGCCAATCCGCCGCCGCAGCAGCCGCCGGCGTCGGCGTCCGACAGCACACCGGCTGCGAAGGTGATCGAAAGCACGGGCCACACCGTCATGGCCGCCGGCAATGCCGTCAGCGATATCGGCAAACAGATTCAGGATGCGCCGATTCCGCTTCTGCCGGCGCAAGCGCGCTATGGCGCCGGCGGCGTGGTCATCAATGCCGGCGAGACCATCGGTGCCCTGGGCGCCGCCGCTCACGACGGCCTGGGCAAGATGGGCTCGGTTTATAACCCTGTCGGCGTCACCGTGACCAGCACCGGCAACGTCGTGCAGGAGGCAGGAGACACCGTGACGAGTGCCGGCCAACTGATCAGCGGCGTCGGCACGGACCGGCTTTCACCGCTTGAACCCGTGACGGCGCCGGTTGGAGGCGCTGTCCAGAAGGTCGGCATGGCCGTGTCGTATGGCGGCGTCAAGCTGGGCGAGGCGCTTTCCGCAGGCCCGGTCGCGCAGCTTACCGAAGCCTCGAGCAAGGCAATCGTGCCGTTGACGACCAGGCTGACCGACACCACGCAGACCGTGGGCGGGGCGACCGGCCTGGGGATGCCGGTGGACGGCTTGCTGTTCAGGGCCGGCCACAACGTCGCGGGCGGAGCCGGACTGCTGGCCAACAGCCCTGCCCCGGCGGTGTCCGGCCTCAGCGGCGCAGTCACCGAAACCGGCAGGACGGTGGCCGTTGCCGGCGGGCTGGTGCATGGCACTCCTTCAGGCGGTGGCAATCCGCTCGGCGGCCTCCTGAACACGCTGCCGCTAGCCAGCGGTGGCGGAAAGTATGGCGGCCCGGGTGGCAATGAATGCGCCCCGAATCTGCTGGTCGGCCTCACACTCGTCGCCGCCGTGGCTGGCACGCCTGCGCAGCACGGCGCCAACAGTGCCGGCCTCCTGGCACCGGTGTTGGGACCAGTGGCGGGCCTGGCTTCCGCCGGTACCAAATACACAACAGGAGAGGATGGCAAGGGCACGCCGCCCGCGCGGGGACTCCCCCGCTGAATGTCTCATCCCTCCTTCGGCTTTCACGGTGCGCCGTCGTCACTACCCCGTCGTGGCGCATCCTTTTACACCGCCTGGCATTGCTGCCCCAATCCGCCGCAATGCCAGGCTGCAGGCCGGCGCGCCGGCCGTGGCAAACGCTCTTTGACAACCTGGGAAAGCTCGGAACCCTATCTGCGTTTCAAACGCATGTACTAGCCCGGATGGGGGAGCACACCACCCGAACGTGGGGTATTGTTGATACATTTGGTGCCCTATAAGGAAAGTGCAGTCAGCGTGACGACACCACAAAGGAGCGGGGCCGCAGAGCGCCGCGATATCGAACGGGACAGCGTGATCAACGGAAACAGGATCACTGGGGAATCGAGATCATGAAAAAAATGCTGACACGCTTTATCAGGGACGACCGTGGCGCAAGCGCCATCGAGTACGGCCTGATCGCCGGCCTCATTGCCCTCGCCATTGCGGCTTCGGCCGGCACGCTTGGCGATAATTTGAAGAACGGTTTCTCCAACCTGGCCACGCGCGTGGCGGCATGGCTGCCGGGCACCGGCGGCACACCAACCCCCTGACCTGAACCGGCCATGATCGCCGTGCTGTTTTGCGCGGCGACCCTCTGGACCGACCTGGCATATCGACGTGTTCCGAACGCCTTGCTGGCGGCGGTGCTGGTGGCTCTCAGCCTGGCATTGCTGACTGGCAACGCGCCGGAGCCGGCGATCTCTGCACGGTTGCTCGGCGCAGGGCTTGGCGCGGCTGTCACGCTACCCGTCTACGCCCTCGGGCGCATGGCGGCGGGCGATGTCAAGTTCCTGGCCGTGGCAGGGCTCTTCACGGGCCCGCAAGGGTTGGTCACGGTATGGGTTGTCGGCAGCCTGCTCGGACTGGTGCATGCGGTGCTGGCGTATGCCTTGGATTCGCGTCCGCTGTCGGCGCTTCGGCAGCGCATGCCGGCTGCGCTGCGGGTGCACACCGCGATCAGGCCAGCCTCGCAAAGCAGTCGGCAGTTCAGCAAGGTGCGCGGCATTCCATATGCCGCCTACCTTGCCGCAGGCATGCTGGTATGGATGGGCACGCGTGCATGAGTTGCCTGTCCTTGCAGCGAGATGGCGCCGCCGGTCGGCGCCCACATGAACAGGACCGGGTGAAGCATGCGTGCGCAGGATGAAATCTTGTGGCGGCGGCGCTGTGAAGGGATTGCGGCGCTGGAATTCGCCATCGTGGCGCCGGCGCTGGTCGCGATCGTGATCGGCATTGTCTACTACGGCATGGTCCTGGCATTGCAGCAAGTGCTGACCCTGGCTGCCGAAGAGGGCGCGCGTGCCGCGTTGCGCTACCCCAGCGGCGCGTCGGCGGACAACGCTGCCGCCACGCAGGCATTGCGAGTCAATGCCGCTGCGGCAACCGCGCTGTCCACCTTGCCCACCTCCCTTGCCGCGCTTGTCGCCCAGACCGGTGTGGCCCAGGCCGTTACCTGCGCGTCGGCCTCCGGCAACGTCTGCGTGCGGGTCACCCTGAACCTGCCGACAACCCGCATCCTTCCGTCCGTGCCGATGGTGCCGGTGCCGGCCACGCTGTCCGGTTCGGCCATGGTCCAGCTTTCCCCGGATACGTGAACAGGCTCGCATCCGCCGCATGTGCCGAGCTATCCAAGGTATTCGCGTCTTGACGTCCGCGCATCGATCGTCAGCCCATCAGCCGGGAGAAGCCGACCATGACCAGTAAGCAGATACGGATTGTCGCCATTGCCCTGCTCAGCGTGGCGCTGCTGCTCGCGCTGCTGGCCTGGCAGGTGGGACGCCAGCCAGAACCCCCACCGGTGTCCCGGGCTGCGGCGGCGGTTCCGCATCCGGTGGTCGTGACGGCGCGTGCGGTGGAAGCGGGCAAGCCCCTGCCTGCCGACGCGCTGAAGGTCGAAATGCTGCCGATCGAGCCCACGGGCGCCTATGCCGAGGTGACACGCGTGGCAGGACAGGTGCCGCTGGTCAATATCGGCGCGAACGTCCCGGTTCTCGAAAGCCAGCTGCTCGCGGGACTGGCCGCGCAGATCCCCGAAGGCGAGCGCGCGGTGGCGATCGCCGTGGACGAAGTGATTGGCGTCGGCAACCAGGTACAGCCGGGGGACTATGTCGACGTATTTCTGGTCCTGCGGCGCGACAGCCAAGAGATCGGCGCCAGCCAGGCCCGCATGCTGCTGCCCAGGCTGCGCGTGCTTGCCTACGGCAGCGGCGCAGTCAACGAACCGCAAAAGCAGCAGCCTGAACAGATGATGACGCGCCGCGAAGGCGCCAAGACCGCCGTGCTGTCCGTACCGTTGGAACAGGTCAGCAAGCTGGCCATGGCTCAGCACTCCGGCCGCCTGCTGATGGCGCTGCGCAATCCGCACGATGAACTCATTCCCAGCGACGGCATGTTCTCCGAGCCTCCGCCAGCGCTGGCCGTGCGCGCTGGCGTGCCGGCCGACGCACCAAGCGCCGCAGCCGACAAGGCAGTGGCCGGCGTGATGCTGGCGGGCATGGCGGCTGGCAGCACACCATCGGCACGTGCGCCGAACACGGCGGCACCGCAAGTCAGGCCGCAGAGTGTGGCGCCTGTAGCGGGACAGGGCCGGCCGGAACGGCAGCTTGCGGGTGTGGAAGTGATTCGCGCAGGCAAGCGCGAGATCGAATAGCGAGACGCTCATGATCCGTCGAAGCGTAGGCGCCATCCTGCTCCCTGACTCCATGATTCGCGATGCCATGATGAAGACGCTGCTTGCAGCCATGCTTGCCACGGCCATGCTAGTGACAGCGATCCCGCGCGCCACAGCGCAAGAGGCCGCGCCGGCGCCGTCTACGCTGCGGTTGATGGCCGGCGCGCAGAAGGAGATCCGCCCCGCGCAGCCGATCGAGCGCGTCGCGGTCGGCAATCCGGCCGTCGCCGACGCGCTGCTTATCAAGCAGCGCAGCGGGCCGCCAGGTGTGTTAGTCGTGGCCAAACAGCCGGGCGTCACCGATCTGATGATCTGGCCAAGGGGCGCTGCGCAGCAGACGTACACGGTGCAGGTGGATGCCATCACCCCGGACACCGGCGGTGCGAATATCGCGTATTCGGCCGTCGGCGCCACCATTACCGGCCAGTCGCGTGACGCCTACGCCGCGGCCCGCGCACAGACGGCGGCGCGCGTGGGATCCGGCAAGGGCGGGGTAGTGGTGGACCGCTCCACCGTGCCGGTCAGCAACACGGTCCAGGTCGACGTGAAAGTCGTCGAAATCAGCAAGACCGTGCTCAAGGAAGTCGGCATCAACTTCTTTCGCAACAATTCCGGCTTTGCCTTCGGCTCGTTCTCGCCGTCAACGCTTAGCAAGTTCACCTTTACGCCCGGTACGGGCGGTGCCAACGGCAGTTTCAGCGCGGACATCACGACGCCGATCAGCAATGCCTTCAACCTGGTCGCGGCCTCCCTGTCGCACGGCTTCTTCGCCAACATCAGCCTGCTTGAAGCCAATGGCCTCGCGCGCGTGCTGGCCGAGCCGAGCCTGGTGGCGCTGTCCGGCCAGAGCGCAAGCTTCCTGTCCGGCGGCGAGATCCCCATCCCGGTGCCGCAGGCCCTCGGCACGACCACCATCCAGTTCAAGCCGTTCGGCATCGGGCTGACGGTGTCACCCACGGTTCTGTCGGACCAGCGCATTGCGCTCAAGGTGGCGCCAGAGGCAAGCGACCTCGATCCGTCGCGTGGCATTGCCATCAACGGTGCCATCGTGCCGGCCATTGTCACGCGGCGTGCCGATACCACGATCGAGCTGGGCGACGGCGAGAGTTTCGTGATCGGCGGGCTGGTCAGCCGCAATACCGTCAGCAATGTGAACAAGGTGCCCTTCCTGGGCGACCTGCCTGTCATCGGACCGTTCTTCAAGAACCTGAACTTCCACCAGGAAGACAGAGAACTGATGATCGTGGTCACCCCACGGCTGGTGAAGCCGCTGGCCCGGGCGGCGCCGGCAGTCGCTGCGATCGGCGGCGACGGCCGCACCAGCGCCGACCCGGCGGTATGGGGCAAATTCGTGGCGGGCGAGTACGTGGATCCGTCGCTGCCGGGGTTCTCGCGCTAGCCGGCCCGGTTCCTGGAAGGTTATGTCGGACATGAAAGAGACGGAATCATGGACCAATTCCTGTTGCATGCAACCCGGGACGACGTACGCGAATGGCTTGGCAACGTGCTGGGTGGCGCTGGCACGTTGCAGGCTGAAAGCCGCTCCCAGGAGGCGTTCCTCCAGCGCGTCGGCGAACTGCGCCCCGGGCTGGTGTTCCTGCATTTCTGCCCCGCGCTCGCGGCGGCTTCGGCGCGATTGGGGGAGCAGCTCGCACAGGTCTTTCCCGGCTTGCCCCTGGTGGCCGTCGGCGACGCCGACGAGCCCGGCATGATGCTGGCCGCGTTGCGCATGGGCGTCAGGGACTTCATCGATCTGCGCGACACGCCGGCCGACGCGATGGCCGTGGTGCGGCGGCTGATGGTGCCGCGCGAACAGGTGTGCCGTGCGGAAGGCACACGCCAGGGCAAGATCATCGCGCTGCTGGGCGCGCGCCCCGGTGTCGGCGTCACCACGCTCGCCGTCAACCTGGCGGCCACGGCGCGCCGTCAGCTCGTGCGCAACCAGCAAGAGGTCCGCGCGGGCGCCCACGCCGATGGGCGCGCCGAGGTGCTGCTGCTCGATCTTGGCCTCCCGGCGCGTGACGGGGCGCTGTATCTCAACCTGAGTCCGGGATTCCACTTTGTGGAGGCCGTGCGTAACCAGCGCCGCTTCGACCAGGTATTCGTGCAGACGGCGCTGTCCCGGCATGCCAACGGGGCGTGCGTGCTGCCCCTGCCGCCATCGCTGGCCGAACTGCGCGACATTTCCTATTCGGAAGCGACCGCGCTGCTGGACCGCCTGCGCGCGTACTTCGACCTGCAGATCATCGACCTGGGCGGCTTCACGAACATCGAGTTCACCGCGCAAATCGTCAAGGCGGCGGACACGGTGATGCTGGTCGCGGAGCAAAGCGTGGGCGCGATCGTTTCCGCTGCAGAACTGCTGCACGAGTTGAAATCGCGCGAAATCGGGCGGGAAGACTTGCACCTGCTCGTTTCCCGCTTCGACATGCGCCTGGGGCTGGATGCTGAAATGATCCGCAGGCGCGTGGGCCTGTCTACCGTCAGCACGCTCCCCGATCGCCGCGAAGCGCTGGTGCAGTCGGTCAATCGCGCCGCTGTACTCGCCGATGACTCGCCGCAAGACCCCTACGTCCATGCGCTGGCTGATCTGCTGGCCGCCGCTGGCTACGCCACCGTGAGGCCCGTGCAGCGCAGTCGGCTGACCCGCGTGAAGAACAAGCTGCCCCATGCATTGCGTGCGTTGCGTGCAATGCGCGCGGCACTGCCAGGAAACTGACATGACGCAAGCGATCGAATTCTCGGACAACGCCCCCGCACCGTTCCCCGTCTCGCAGGAATTTCACAACATCAAGGAAGCGGCGCACGAACACTTGCTCACTCGTATCGAGGAACTGGGCGCGGAGTTCGGCCGCTGGTCGCGCACCGCGATCCAGCGCTTCGTCGACCTGGAGCTAGAGAGCTTTACGCGCCTGCGGCGCATTCCGATCAACGAGGCGGAACTACGGCAGATCGCCGAGGCGCTGACCAAGGAGCTGGCGGGCTTCGGGCCCATCGAAGACCTGCTCAACGACCCTGCGGTCGAGGACATCCTGGTCAACGGGCACCGGGATGTGTACGTGTCCCGGCACGGCGTGCTTGAGCGCATCCCGGTGCGGTTTGCCGACGGCGGCCACCTGCTGCGGATCGTGCGCCGCATCCTGGCGCCGATCGGGCGGCGGCTGGACGAGTCTTCGCCCATGGTCGACGCGCGCTTGCCCGACGGCGGGCGCATCAATGTCATCGTGCCGCCGCTCGCGCTGGAAGGCCCGGTGGTGTCGATCCGCAAGTTCCGCAAGGACCCGCTGACGCCCGCGGACCTGCAGAACCTGGGTACCATGAGCCCGGAGATTTCGGAGTTGCTGGAGGCCGCGGTCAAGGCCCGCTGCAACATCCTGGTCAGCGGCGGCACCAGTTCCGGCAAGACTTCCCTGCTCAATGCACTGGCCACGTTCGTGCCTGCGGGCGAGCGCGTGATCACCATCGAGGATACGGCCGAACTCGCGCTGAACCATCCGCACGTGGTGCGGCTGGAAAGCCGGCCCGGCGGCTTCGAGGGCACCGGCGTGGTGACGATCCGCGACTTGCTGCGCAACAGTTTGCGCATGCGTCCCGACCGCATCATCGTCGGCGAAGTGCGCGGTGGCGAAGTGCTCGAGATGCTGCAGGCCATGAGCACCGGCCACGATGGCTCGATGGGCACGATCCACGCCAGCAGCCCGCGCGAATGCCTCTACCGCCTCGAGATGCTCGCCGGCTTTGCCGGCTTCCAGGGCAGCGAGCAGAGCCTGCGCCGGCAGATTGCCAACGCCATCGACTTCATCGTCCAGATCGGGCGCCTGTCCAACGGCAAGCGCCGCATTATCTCGATCACCGAGGTCACGGGGCTCGGCGACAACATCGTCTCGACACAGGAGCTTTACCGCCACGAACCGTTCACCGGACCGGACGGCACCGAGACCGACCGCTGGCTGTCTCTTGGCATCCTGCCGCATTCGCCAAAGCTCGCGCGCATGCGGCCGCCGGGCGGCGGCTTCATGATGGATGACCGCTTCGATGTCTAGCGCCACGCTGCTGCTTGCGGCCATGGCCCTGGGTGTCACCAGCCTGGGGTTGCTGCTGCTGGCCAACGCGCAGGCGCGCGCCCGCAAGGAGCAGGCCGATGCCTTCGTGCGCGCGCAGACGGAGCAGGTCCGGCTGCGCTACGCGGCGGGGCAGGATCCCCAGCTGCAACAGCCGGCCAGGGACCTCAAGCGCCGCTGGGAGGACTTCCTGCGCCGCGCCGACCTGGTACCGAACCGGCGCACTTACGTGAAGTGGGGCGGGCCTTGCGTGCTGCTCACGCTGGCGGCACTCGCGTCAGGGGGCGTGCTTGGCGCCGCGGCCATGGCGGTGGTCTGCGTCGCGGTGAGCGCGTTCGTGCTGTGGAACCGGGTGCGGCGCATCCGCCAGAAGATGCTGCTGCAACTGCCTGGATTTCTCGATGGCGTGGTGCGCCTGATGACCATTGGCAGCAGCGTGCCGGCGGCGTTCCAGAATTCCATCGCGAACACCGATGCGCCGCTGCGCCAGTGCCTGGTGCAGGCGGTGCATTTGCAGCGTGCGGGCAAGGAACTCGATCAGGCGGTGCTGCAGATGGGCCGCATCTATCACCTCCAGGAGCTGGTGTTGCTGGCCTCCGTGCTGCGGTTGTCGGTGCGCTATGGCGGACGGGCCGATGTGATGATGGAGCGCACCGCGGCCTTCATGCGCGACCGCGAGCAGGCCCAGCGCGAGCTGATGGCGTTGTCGGCGGAAACCCGCCTGTCCGCGTGGATTCTGGGTCTGTTGCCGCTGGTGGTGGGCGGGGGGCTGTTCGTGCTGAACGCGGGCTACGTGCTGATGATGTGGCGGGACCCGACCGGAAAGACCATGCTGCTGACCGCGCTTGCGCTGGAGATCGCCGGTGCGTTCATGCTGTACCGGCTGGCCAAGTCGATCTAGGAGCCGCCATGGACAGCGCCACGCTCATTTCGCTCAGCCTGCTGGCCGCCGCATGCGGCGTCGCGGTGCTGGCGCTGCCATTGCTGCGGGAATGGCGCCAGCGCCGGCTCGCCGCGCGCACGCTCGATGCCGCGCTGGTGCGCCAGGCCGGCGCCGCGAAGCCGGCCGCTGCGACGCCCGCGAGCGGCGACGGCGCGGTGCCTGCCGCCACGCGGGTTGCGGCACCGGGCACCCCCTCCGCGCCGGCCGGCTCGGCCGCGCAGATCGGTGCGCGGCTGGGCGGGCGCGTCGACGCGCACTGGCTGCGCTGGCTCGATTCGCCGCTTGGCCGCGCCGTGGTCACCGCCGAGGAAATCTTGCTGCTCGA
Organism: Cupriavidus pinatubonensis; assembly: GCF_019602855.1. Taxonomy (GTDB): domain Bacteria; phylum Pseudomonadota; class Gammaproteobacteria; order Burkholderiales; family Burkholderiaceae; genus Cupriavidus; species Cupriavidus pinatubonensis. Next base: position 1,454,831 of record NZ_CP080766.1, on the reverse strand, counting down.
ACAATGCGGTTGGCATGGCCTGCGCGCCCGCGCCATCTTCGGCGCGCTGCGGCTTAACGTGCCGGTGCTTCTGGCGCTCTGCGCGGTGGCCTGGCATGTCGGCCAGGGGCTGGCGGCGAGCCTGGCGTGGGGCTTCGCCACGTTCGCCGTCTCGTACCTGGCGCCCAAGCACTACCTGAGGCGCCGGGCGCAGGCGCGGCTGCGCAGCGTCGAAGACGAACTGCCGATCGTGATCGACATGCTGCGGCTGCTGCAGGGCGTGGGCCTTTCCATCGACCAGAGCCTGCAGATCATCGTGTCCGAATTCGGCGGCATGCTGCGCGTGCTGGGCCCCGAGCTTGCGCTTTCCAACCAGCAGTTTGCTTCGGGCCGCTCGCGCGAGCAGACGCTGTTGCGCATCGGCCGCCTGTTCGACAGCGAGAACCTGAAGAGCCTGATCACGCTGCTCACGCAGGTGGACCGGCACGGCGGCGCGGTGCAGGAGCCGCTGCGCCTGTTCGGCCAGCGCATGCAGGAAGCACGCAAGTCGCGCATGAAGGACGAGATCGGGCGGCTGACCGTGAAGATGACTGCGGTCATGGTGGTCAGCATGCTTCCCGTGCTGCTGATCATTACCGCGGGCCCGGGCTTTCTGGGCGTGATCCGCATGCTCGCACATATGGGAGGAGCGAAATGACGCAAGCAGGCGTGCCCGCGTTCCGCCGGGCCGTGATGCTGTGCATGCCGTTCATGTTGGCGGCGTGCGCGGCGAACGACAACGGTGCCGCGATGATGAACCAGCAGGCCGAAGTACAGGTCGAGCTCGCCAAGCTGCGCGACAAGACCGCGCGTGCCGAGTACAACGACCAGGCCGTCTATCTCGGGCTGATCCGCAAGATGCAGGAGGAGGGGCTTTATTTTGCATCGCTCGCGCATATCGACGTCTACCGGCAGCGCTTTGGCAACGATCCGGAAATGCTCGTCATGCGCGCCGATGCACTGCGCGAGACCGGGCAGGACGCCGCCGCGGCCGATGCGTACCGGCAACTGATCAGGACCGCCCAAGGCGCGCAGGCTGCGCATGCGCATCATGGCCTTGGCCTGATTGCGGCACGCCAGGGCGATTTCCCGCGCGCGATCGTCGACTTGCGCGAAGCGGCCACGCTCGACCCGGTCAATCCGCAGATCGCCGGCGACCTCGGCTACGCGCTGATGCGCGCGGGGGCGCTGCAGGAAGCGCGGGTGCCCGTCATGCAGGCGCTCGAACTCGATGGTCGCAATCCGCGCGCCATCAGCAATGCCGCGGTCTGGCTGATGGCCGACGGCAAGCGGGCCCAGGCGACGGCCATCATGCAGCGCGCGGCGCTGCCGGAATCCACGCGCAGCGCCATCCGCAAGGAAGCCGACCGCGTGGCCCGCGCGGCTGCGGCGCACGACCGCAACCCGCCCCGCCCCGCGGCGCGCGCACCGGCCGCGAACGCCCAAGCTGCCACGGCAACGGCCGTCGCCTCGATTTCCAGGGCCGCCGTAGCCACACAGGAAGGAGCCACCCCATAATGTTCCGCACACAACTGTCGGGCCTGGCTGCGGCCGCAGCGCTGCTTGCCGCGCCAGCGCTGGCGCAGGACGTCGGCGCGACGCAATCAGCCGCCCGCCCGGGCATGTCTGCTGAGGCAACCGGCCAGCCCGCGGCGAGCGAAGTCGGCGCCAACACCCGCGCCATCCTTGCCATCCAGCGCGAGGGTACGCAGGCTGGCGCGCTGGTGCCCATGACGGGCGAGCAGGCGGCGCTGGGCTATGAACGCTATCTGGACAGCTTCCGCTTTGCCCTGCCGGAGTTTTACACCGGCCAGGCCAATGCCAGCACGGTTCGCTCTGGCTCCGCCGGCCAGCCGATCGGCCGATGACAACAGGCAGAGACCACACCACGGCGCGCGAGCGCGGGGCCGTCAGTACCGTGGCGGTGATCCTCACCGCCACGGTGGCATTCGTGGCGCTGCTGTCCATCGATGTGGGGCATGTGTTCATGCGCCAACGCCAGCTGCAGAACATGGTGGACCTGTCCGCGCTGTCCGGTGCGCAGCAACTCAAGCTGGCCACCAGCGCCGCGCTACAGAGTGCCGGCGTGCTCGGCACCGTGCAGACCATTGGCAGCCAGAATGGCTATCCGTCCGGCATCGCCATGGGCTGCGCCAACGCGGCGGCCGGCAGCGCCGACGCCATGACGGCCTGCCTTGGCGTGTGGGACCCGGTTTACAACAGCGGTAGCGATACGGCGCGGCATTTCAATGCCGCATACGACGCCACGAAGCTGTCGCCAAATGCCGTGCGCGTGCAGGCCACGCAGACAGTGCCGATCCTGTTCGTGTTGCCGGGCGGGCAGTCGCGCCAGCTGCACGCCGAAGCCATTGCCAGCGGTAGCCCGCCGGTCGCGGCGTTCTCGCTGGGCAGCGGTCTCGCGAGCTTCAGCTCGGCCAACAGCCTGCTGGGTCTGCTGCTCGGGAATTCCGTCAATTTCTCGGCGGTTGACTGGCAGGGGCTCGTCGATGCCAATGTGACGCTGGACCAGTTGCGGCTCAAACTCGGCGTAGGCACGGTTTCCGAGCTGCTGAATACACGGCTGACACTGCAGCAGTTTGACGCGCTGGTGCTCGGCGCCGCGGGCAAGGACGCGCTGCTGAGCACGGCGCTCGGCAGCCCCCCAACCCAGCTCGGCGCGAGCGGCGCGTCGGCCAGCATGACGCTAGGGCAGCTAATCGACCTCGGCGTGCTGGCTCCCGCGGCGTCCTCGGCGGCCGAGGTCGGGCTGAACGTGGCGAACCTGTTGCTGGCGGGCGCCCAGCTCGCCAATGGCAACTCGGCTGTTACGGTGCCCGTCACCGGCACCCTGCCGGCGGGGCTTGGCGGGCTCAGCGCGCGGCTGCGCATCATCCAGCCGCCCGTGATGGCAGTGGGGCCGGCGCGCAAGCTCAGCGACAGCCCGGTCACCTGGCAGACCGCGGCGCATACGGCGCAGGTGGGGCTGGCGTTGTCGGCGAGTGTCAACACGGGCGTCGTCAATCTCAACGTGCCGCTCTATGTCGAAGCGGCACGCGCGGACGCGTCGCTCACCAGCCTGCAGTGCGCGGCGGGGCCGGCGGACCGGCGTGCCACGCTGCACGTCGCCCCATCGCTGGTGAAGGCGTGTCTTGCCAATGCGGCGGGTACGGGATGCGCCAGCTCGGCGGTCAACATCGGTTCGGTCAGTGTGATCGGCCTGGGGCTGCTCAATGTATGGGCACATGACAACCCGCAGCAGGTGGCCGGCGCAGGTACGGATGTCACGATGGCGCCTGGCGGACATGTGCAGGTAAGCAGTGGCGACCCCGTTGGTGGTGTACTCGCTAACGCGGCGGCATTGAATCTGCAGGCCACCTCGCTGCTTGGCTTGCCGGTAGCGATCGACCTGAGCTTCCTTGCACCGATACTGGCACTGCTCGGCACCGCACTCGACAGCGCGCTCGTACCACTGCTGGGCAGCCTTGGCCTGCAACTGGGCACCGCCGACCTCTGGCTGCACAACATCGACTGCAACAACGCCGAACTGGTGTACTGAGCCATGATCGCGACCTCTCGCCTGATGGCAGGAATCGAATGAAAACCGACCGCTGGGCCTACGAAAACCTCGAAGTCTACGTCTGGGAAGGCAAGTACGAGATTGCCGACCGCGTGACGCGTTTCCTGACGCCGCTCGGTGTGGAAGTGATCCGCGCGGGGGCGCTGGAAGCCCTGCCCGAAGGAGCCCGCACCAGACCGTGCCTGGCGGTGATCAGCGTCTCGGTGATCGGCGCGGCACGCTTCACCGCGCTGGACTGGGAAGCCGCGCATGGCATGCCGGTGATCTGGGTCGCCGCACCGGGTCGCGAGTCGGATCCCGGACGCTTCCCGCCCGAATACGCCCACATCCTGCCCGATGACTTTACCGGCGCCGACCTGCGCAACCAGATCGGCAAGCTGTTGCCGCAGATGATGGCGACAGACGACCACGGCGACCGGCACGCCGAACTGGTAGCAGGTTCGCCCGCCATGCAGCGACTGCTGTCGCAGGTGGATACGTTCGCGGACTTCGGCAGCAATGTGCTGCTGTACGGCGAGACCGGGGCCGGCAAAGAGCGCATTGCGCAACTGTTCCACGAGCGCAACAAGACATATGGCAAGGGCCCGTTCGTGCCCGTGAACTGCGGCGCGATACCGGACGGGTTGTTCGAGTCACAATTCTTCGGCCACGCCAAGGGCGCGTTCACCGGCGCATCGTTCGCGCACCGCGGCTTCTTCGAACAGGCCAACGGCGGCACGCTGTTCCTGGACGAGATCGGCGACCTGCCCTTGTTCCAGCAGGTCAAGCTGCTGCGCGTGCTCGAAGAGAACGTGGTGACACGGCTGGGCTCGACCATGAACGTAAAGCTCGATTTCCGCCTGGTTGCCGCGACCAACAAGGATCTGCGCGATGCGGTACGGCAGGGGCGTTTTCGCGCTGACCTGTTCTTCCGCCTGGCGGTGATCGAGATGCGTATTCCGAGCCTGGAAGAGCGCGGCATGGCCGACAAGGTGGCGCTGCTGACCGCCTTCCTGCGGCACATGATGGGGGCGGCGGCGCTGGACGCCCTGCCGCCGATGCCGGACTGGATCAAGGGCGCCGTCGGCACGGCTTACTTTGCCGGTAATGTGCGCGAGCTTCGGAACCTGGCCGAGCGCATGGGCATTGCCGTCCGGCAAGCCGGAGACTGGGACCCTGAGCGAATCCGCCCGCTTTTCAGCATGCTGCACCCGGGCGCGTTCGATGGCAGCGACCGCCATGCCGACTGGCGCAACGACGCGGATGAGCGCCGCCGTATCCTGGCCGCGCTCGACGCCAACGGCTGGCGCCGTCAGGATACGGCTGCCAGCCTGGGCATTAGCCGCAAGGTGCTGTGGGAGAAGATGCGCAAGTATCAGATTGCCGACAGCGAGGCTGAACCGGCGTAAAGACCAGGACGCTAGTTAAGGTTCGTGATGTAGCTCGCCAGGTTGCGGATATCCTCGTCGCTCAGGTTGCGCGAGACGCTGGTCATGTTGCCCGCATCGTTGGTGCGGCGCTTGGCCCGGAAGTCTTCGAGCTGCTTCACGATATAGGCGTACTGCTGTCCCGCCACGCGCGGGATCTCGTTCTGGCCCGAGAAGCCGCCAAGGTGGCACATCGTGCACAGGATTTCCTCGGACTTCTTGCGCCCCGCTTCGACGCGTGCGGCCTCGACCTTGTAGGTGGACGGTATCGGCTTCTGCGCGGCGAAGTAATCGGCCAGGTCCTGCATGTCTTCGCGCGATAGCGGTGCGGCCATTGGCGACATGGCCGGGTCGCTGCGGCGGCCTTCCTTGAAATCGCGCAGCTGCAGGTAAAGATAGCGCGCGGTCTGGCCCGCCAGTTCCGGATAGGCCGGATTGGTCGAGTTGCCCTGCGGCCCGTGGCAGGCCACGCACACCTGCGCCTTGGCCTGTCCGGCCGCGGCATCGGCGATGGCCTGGCCGGCCACGCCGCAGAGGGATAGCAACAGCATCAGCGCGGGCAGGCGCCGCGCTGGAACCGGGCTGACGCCTGCCATGGTGCCTCCCTCGATGATCGCGTTATTGCACGGCAAAGACGAACACGCTGTTACCGCGCTTGAAGTCGAGCTGCGTATTGCCGCCCGCTGCCACGGCGATGTACTGCTTGCCGCCGACCATGTAGGACACCGCCGGCGCGTTGACGCCCGCGCCGCACTGGAATTCCCACAGCTTCTTGCCGGTGGCTGCGTCAAAGGCGCGGAACCAGCCATTGCCTTCCCCGTTGAACACCAGCCCGCCAGCGGTCGCCAGCACGCCGCCAATGAGCGGCTGCTCGGTCTTGAAGTCCCACTTTACCTTGCCGGTGTCGATATTGACCGCCGACAGCTTGCCCCACTGCTGCTCGCTCGGGATCGTCTTGAACGCGCCGCCGAGCCAAAGCTTGCCGCCCGGGTACGGTGCGTCTTCCACCTGGTACGTCATCGGCTGGTGCAGGTTGGCGGCATAGACCAGGCGCAGCTTCGGGTTGAACGCCATCGGTGACCATTCCACGCCGCCGTTGGCGCCGGGCAGCATGCGTGCGCCTTGCGCGGTTGGCAGCGTCCACATGTTTTCCTGCGGGATCATCGCGTCCGAGAAGCGGATCAGGCGCCCGTCGCGGCGGTCATGCACGTAGACGTGCCCGGTCTTGCCGCCATGGATCACGCCGGGAATCATGTTGCCCTTTTCATCGCGCACGTCGACCAGGATCGGCGGGCTCACGGCGTCCAGGTCCCAGACGTCATGGGCGATATATTGCGAATGCCACTTGTACGCGCCGGTGTTGAGATCGACCGCGACCATCGAGTCGGTGTACAGGTTGTCGCCCGGGCGAATCGCGCCATACAGGTCCGGCGACGGGTTGCCGACCACGAAGATCACCAGCTTGTTGGCGCGGTCAACGGCCGGGGCCATCCACACGCCGCCGCCGAGCGTCTTGTAGAAGTCGCCGCCCTTGTCGGAAAGCATCTTCTTTTCCGCGGCGATATTGCGCTTCATGTCGCGGCCGGTGGCGTCCTTGGTGGCCCAGACACCTTCATGGCCCTTGTCGGGGATCGTATAGAAGGTCCACAGCAGCTTGCCGTCGTTGGCGCTGAAGGCCTTGACGAAGCCGCGGATGCCGTATTCGCCGCCATTCGTGCCGATCAGGATCTTGTCGTCGACCACGACCGGCGCCATGGTTTCCGAATAGCCCAGTTCAGGATCGGCAATCTGCGTTTCCCACAGCAGCTTGCCCGTCTTCGCATCGAGCGAAACCAGCTTCGCGTCGAGCGTTCCCATGTAGAGACGGTCGCCGCTAATGGCCACGCCGCGGTTGTTCGGGCCGCAGCAGAAGGTCGTGACCGGGCCCATCTTGTGCTTGTAGTGCCAGAACTCCTTGCCGGTCACCGCGTCCACCGCGTAGACGTGGTTGTACGAGGTCGTGAGGAACATCACGCCGTTGACGACGATCGGCGCGGTTTCCATCGACTCCATCACCGCGGTCTGGAACACGAACGCGGGCCGAAGCTTGGCGACGTTCTTCGTGTTGATCTGGGTGCCCGCGTAATAGCGCGTCTGGCCGTACGACCCGTTCGAATGCAGCCAGTCATTGCTGTTCGTGAGCGCCCCGTCGAGTTGCGCCTGCGTGACAGGACGCAGCGCACTGGACATCGGCGCACCAGCGGTGGTCGCGCCGCCCTGGATCTCGTCGGCGCCGTACGCGGCGGACGCAAACAGGGCCAGGAGCAGCAGGGGAAGGGCTTGCCGGGAGAGGCGAGGGACAGAGAGCATGGTCGCTCCTTTTCTTCGAATCTTGTAGCCCCGGTGGCGCCAGCCTCGTGCGCCGGATCGCGGCGCGCGGGCCGGCATCGGCGCGGCGCACAGACTGGCCCGGCCGCGCGTCGATGTGGCCCGAGGTGAGGGCAGTATAGGCAAGAATGTGCACAAGACAACCAGTACGCACCCGGTTGTGCGGTGCGTTTCCGGACGCGCGATCCGCGTGCATTGCAGCATTTCGCGTGTGGCTTGAATTTGTGCTTTGCGCACACCACACTAACGGCAACGACACCGGCCCGAAGCGGAAGGAGCCGCAGATGAACCGCGTACTGCAGAGCGTTTCCATATTGGGACTGACGATGCTGGGCGTGCTGTGCCTGCAGTCAGCGCCCGTGCTGGCCGACGATGACGTCAGCCTCAACGCCCGTCTGCTCGCTTCGGCGCGCGCTGGCGACGAGGCCGGCGTACGTGGCGCGCTCGAACAGGGCGCCGCCGTCGATTCGCGCAACCGCATCGGCGACACGGCCCTGATCACGGCGTCCAAGCGCGGCCTGACCGGCATGGCGCGCACGCTCGTCGACCACGGCGCCAACGTCAGCCAGCCCAACCTGCAGGGCGTCACGCCGCTGATGGCCGCCGCGTTCGGCGGCTACCCGGACATCAGCACGATGCTGCTGGCCCGCCATGCAGACCTCAACGCGACTGACCGGATCGGCAAGACCGCGATGGTCTACGCAGCGGGCCAGGGCCAGGCGGCCATCGTGAAGCAGTTGCTCGATGCCGGTGTCGACGTCAATGCGCGCTACCAGCATGGCCTGACGGCGCTGATGTGGGCCGCCGGCTATGACAAGGGCGATGTGGTGCAACTGCTGCTGTCGCGTGGCGCCGATGCGTCGCTGCGCGATGATCGCGGGCTGACCGCGCGGCAGATCGCCGAGCAGGCCGGCGCAAAGGCCGTTGCGGCGATGATGGCCGCGCGCCAGTAGTCCTCGGCGATCAGGGCGCGTCGATCGTGCCGATGCTCTTCGGCCAGGTCACGATGCCCCACGCAAGCGGCAAACCGTCGATCTGCTGCACGGGCTGGTAAGTGCGTGCGTCGAACACCTGTACCGCGTTGGAACGCCCGCACGCCACCAGCAGGCGCGCATCGTCGGGCGTGAAGGCGAAATGCCAGCAGCGCTTGCCTACGGCAATATCGGCCACTGGCGCATAGCTCTGGCCGTCGAAGACCTGCAGCGTATCCGCGCGAGACGCCGCCACGAACAGGCGCCCGCCGCTGCGATCGAATGTGACGCCGTACGGCCCCGTGCGCGTGGGTACGGTACGCAGCACCCGGTAGTCGTCTGCGGCCAGGACCGCGAACGCATTGGCCGATTCCAGCGTCACCACATAGCGGCTGCCGTCGGGGCTTGCGCGGATGCCCCGCGGACGCGATCCCGCGGGCATGTGCAGCTGCTGCAATTGCCGGCCGCTGGCCTTGTCGTAGACGGTGACCGTATCGTCGCCCTCGTTGGTGACCAGCATCAGCCGACCATCGCGCGAGAACTCGATGCCCTCGGTTTCCAGGCCGCTGCGGACAGTACGCACCACGCGCCAGCTCTTGAGGTCGACCACGGCGATTTCAGCCGGCAGTGGCTTGTCGACGTCCTTGCCGGCGTCCTTTGCCGACGCGGCCTGCTTTCCCGGCGGCCCGGGCCGCTCGCCGGGCTCGAACGTGACGAACGCCTGGTCGCCGGCGACGCGCACGAATTCCGGGTTCTGGCCGATCGGCACGCGTCTCACTTCCTTGCCGGCCGCCACGTCGATCACCGACATATCGCCCGTTTCTTTGTTCGCCGCCAGCAGGAACTTGCCATCCGTGGTGAGGGCGAGTCCGCGCGGGCCCTTGCCGGCGGTGCTCAGCCCGGGCAGGCGCTCCATGCGCTCCAGGTCGATCACGGCGATGCCGCCGCTCTCGGTGGAGATATAAGCCTGTGCCGCGCCGGCCTGGCCGGTTCCGGCCAGCACCGAGGCAAGCGCCAGCACGGTGGCTGCGCGCAAGGATGTCGATGGCAATGTCATGGCGGTTCCTTTCACGTGAATCGGGCAACGTCGGTCAGCGGCCGTCCCATTCGTAGCGCACGCCGACCAGGAACAGGCGCGGCGCACCGGGCGCGACAAAGCGCTCCACCGGCACTGCCGCGCCCGGCTGCAGCAGCGATCCGCCTGCGAACAGGTTATAGCCGGCCTGGCCATAGGTGGCGTAGCGCCGGTCGAACACATTGTCGATGCGGCCATAGACCTGCCAGCGCGGCGAGAACTGCCAGCTCGCGCGCAGGTTCAGCAGCAGGTAGCCGCCGGTATCGGACAGCGCCGGGTTCTGCGCGCTCAGCGCGCCGTCCTCGTTGCCGGCGACCGGGCGCGACGACGACACCAGCAGGTCGCCGCCGACACTGAGCGCCGCTGTGGCGCGCCAGTCGGCGCCGAGCCTGAAGCTGTGCAGCGGGATCCCGGCCATGCGCGTGCCGGGCTGTACCGCCACGGGCGCCGCAAACGGCGTCTGCAGCTCGCCCTGCGCCTGGTAAGTCGCGCGCGTGTAGCTGTAGCCCGCGCGCAGTGTCAGGCGGCCAAGACGTTGGCGCAGCCCCAGTTCCACGCCTTCGTTGCGGGTCTTGGGGAAGTTGGAGAAGTACCCGAGCGGGCTGACCGGAGAGCGCTGGAACACGATGTCGTCGCGGTTGTCGCTGCGGTACAGCGCCAGCGTGACCTCGGTGGCATCGGCGGGCTGCCAGCGTCCGCCAAATTCCAGCGTGCGGGTGACGACCTGGCGCAGAAATGGGTCCGCTTGCAATCCGGTGGGAAGCTGGCACGCGTTGGCGGGATCGGCACAGCCGAGCTCGATGGCCGTCGGCATGCGCGTGCCCTGCGACGCCGAGCCGAACACCACCAGCCGGTCCAGCAACCGGTGCGTGAGGCCAACGGAAGGGTTTAGCTTCGAGTAGGTGAAGCTCTCGTCGGACTGCGTAGGGAGATTGAGCAGCGTGTGGCGACGGCCCTGGTTCCACCGCGCCGCCAGCGTCAGGAAGGTGCCTTCCAGCAGGCGCATGGTGTCGGTGGCAAACAGCCCGACCGTGCTGTCGCGGCCGTCCAGCGCGGCTTGGGTCACTACCGGCGCGCCGGCATCGGCCACGGCATTGCGGGCGCTGTCGAAGCTGGCCTGCTGCGTGGTCTGCGTATAGTGCGAGCGGTTCAGGTCGAGCGCCGCACCGAACGCAAAACGGTGGGTATCGCCATCATGCGACCACTGCGCCGAGGCCCCATAGCCCGTTTCCCGCACCGTGGCGCTGTTGAGCACGGCGTTGGGCGGCGCATCGTCGGCCTCGCAATCGCCGCTCCCGGCCTGGCCCTGGCAATCGAGCACGGTGTCGAGGTAGGCATCGCTGATGTCGCCGCTGTTGGCGTGCGTGCGGGTCTGCCGCAGGTACAGCGTGAGCTGAAGCTGGTCCTGCGCGTTGAACTGGTGCGCACCGTTGAGCACGACCTGCAGCGAGCGCGACCGCGTCTCGTCGGGCGCGGTGTAGATCGCGCGGCGATCGGCGGCGTAGAGGCTGTCCGGTGTCAGGCCATTGCCGGACAGCCGGCTGCTGCTGCCCAGTACGCTCACGTTCCATTGCGTACCGCTGGTCGAGCGGCCCAGCTTGAAGAACAGGTTGCCCAGGTCGCTGTCCGAGCGGTCGCGCCAGCCGTCCTCGCGCCATCCCGTGCCTGCCATGTAGGCGTGCCAGCCGTCGCCCAGCGCCTTGCCGGCGCTGACGTCCAGGCGCGCGCGCCCGTAGCTGCCGATGCTCAGGTCGGCTTCCACACCCGGATGGGTTTCGCCGGACTTGGTCTGGAGCGCGAGCGCGCCGCCCAGCGTATTGAGCCCGTAGAGCGGGTTGCTGCCTGGCACCAGCGTGATGGTGCTGAGCGCAGCTTCGGGGATGGCTGCCCACTGGATCACGTCGCCCAGCGCGGCGTTCTGGCGTACGCCGTCCAAGTATAGCGAAAGGCCCTGCGCCGACCCCAGCGTGGGCGACAGCCGGTAGCCGCGATAGAGCAGGTCCTGCGCGAACGGGTTGCCCTGCGCGTCGTTGACCACTACGCCAGTCATGGTCTCCGCCAGAAAGCTTGTCAGGTTGGGCGCCTTCACGCGCTCGAGGTCGCCGTCGGTGGCGGTTTGCGCATTGCCGGCAAAGGCCTGTCGCTCGATGGTGAAGCCCGGTAACGGGGTGGGTGCGACGACTGTGACCTCCTGCAGGTTGCGGACCTGGTCAGCGGCCGCTTCGCCGGTAGCCTGCTGCGCCGCCGCGGACCCGGGCGCGGACAGTGCCAGCGCGCTCAGGCACGGCACCACCCGCAGCGGACGGGTGCGGCAACGGCGTCGGGCCATGGGGTCCCCTTGTTGCGCTGCGTCGCGCAGGCACGGTCGCGGATGACTTCGAGTGGCGCAAATGCTACCTAATCTAGTCCAGCGGTCCGGTACTGCCAAGTTGCAGCGGCGGCCTGTCCGCCACTATGCGCCATTTTTGCCTAGAGTTTTCAAGTGGCCCCGGGGTTGCGCCCGGCGTTGCCTACTTCGAAATCTCCCGAATCCCGAACCAGCAGGAGCCGCCCATGCCGATCACCGAACCCGCCGTCGACCCCGGCCGCCGCCGCCTGCTTGGTGCCGGCGCCATTGCCATGCTGGCGCTGGCCGTGCCGGGCCTTGGCGCATGCGCGCAGGACGGTGGCGCCGGCAGTCGTGGCAACGGCCAGCCGGTGAAGATCGGCGTGGTCGGATCGGGCCGGATCGGCGGGACCATCGGTGGCCTCTGGGTGAAATCGGGCCATCCGGTACTGTTTTCCTCGCGGCATCCCGAGTCGCTGAAAAGACTGGTCGGCGAACTCGGCCCGCTGGCGCGCGCGGGAACGGTGGCCGACGCCATCGCGTTCTCGGACGTGCTGTTCCTCGCCACGCCCTACAACGCGCTGCCGCAACTGAGCGAGCAGAACGCGGGCGCGTGGAAAGGCAAGATCGTGCTGGATGCGACCAATGCGATTGCGCAGCGCGACGGTGCCATTGCCGACGAGGCGCAGCGCAACGGCATTGGCATTACCACGGGCAAATACCTGGCCGGCGCGCGCGTGGTGCGCGCATTCAACTTCATGGGGGCGGCGAACTTCGCAAAGGAACACCATCGCGAGGGCGATCGTGTGGCCGTGCCGATTGCCGGCGACGACGCGGCCGCGTTGCGCGTGGCGGAGCAGCTTGTGCGTGATGCGGGGTTTGAACCGGTCGTGGTAGGGCCGCTGGCCAGTGCGGATAAATTCGCGCCTGGCGGGCCGCTGTTCCGGCAGATCGGAAGCGTGGAGGAAATGCGCAGGAAAATGGGCGCGCAGTAGAGGGAGAGGAGCTTTAGCGCGTGAGCCGCAGGCTCAGGGCCGGCGGCGCTCCATGGCCACCATCGACGGCGTGAAGCCGAGCTGGCCGAAGAATGCCGCTTCGGACGAGCGCGCCGCGCGCAGTACCCAGATGATGTCGGGATCGTTGCCCATGACCTGGCGCACCAGCGCCCGGCCGATGCCCTGACGGCGGTAGTTGGGCGCCACCACGATCATCGACAGGAAGCCATCGGAAACGTCGTCGCACAGCGCGCGCGCAAAGCCGATGACTTCACCCTTATCCACTGCCACGACCACGCGCTGCGAATTGGCAACCAGGCGAGCGAAGCGTTCGGCGCTGCCTACGCGGTTGTTCCAGCCGTTGGCGATCAGTAGTTGCCTGGCGGCCTCGATGTCTCCAGGCAACACATTACGGATTTCCATCGGCGGCTCCCCTAGCAAAAGCATGTACAACCCCTCGCCGCCCCACTGCCGGGGGGTGCCGCGAGTCGAGTACGGCACGGGAAGCCCGGCCGCGCAATTGGCGGAGTGTAGCGAGCGGGGGCAGACACGTCAATTTGCCGCCGCACGTACGCAGTGCCGGCGCATCAACCGCTGCCTCTCGCGCTGCAGCGCGGTATGATGGCTTTCATGAACGCCCCGATCTTCTCTTCTGCCCACCCGGCCGATCAGTTGGCCGAATTCTCCGATGCCGACGCTGCGCTGGCGCGCATCAAGGAGATCTACAACGCTTCGGTCAGCGCCGTGCGCGCGCGCTTTGACGCGTTCGCCAGCGGCAAGCCGCTGCCTTCGGCGGCGCATGCGTGCTACCCGTACCTGGGCATTTCCGTGAACATCGAAACCATGGTGACCGACAGCCGGCCATCATGGGGCACGGTGGCTTATCCGGGCGTCTATGGCACCACGGTGACGCGTCCCGACCTGCTCGCCGATTACTACCGCGACCAGATCGAACGGCTGATGCGCTATCACCGCGTGCCCGTGGTGGTGGGCCTCAGCCGCCGGCCGATCCCGCTGCCGTTCGTGATCGAGGCCTCGACGACCGACATCAGCTATACCCAGGCGCGCGAACTCGAAGTATCCTTCGTGCTGCCGGAGTTGAGCCGCATCGACGACTCCATTGCCAACGGCACCTACGAACCGGTGCCCGGCGAGGCGTGGCCCCTGTCGCTGTTCCCCGCCGAGCGCGTGGACCTCGCGCTGCAGCGCCTGTATCACTACACCGGCACCGCGCCTCAGCATTTCCAGCGTTTCGTGCTGTTCACGAACTACCAGCGTTACGTCGATGAATTCATCGCGCTCGGCCGATCGCTGATGGCCAGCAGCGATGGCAGCGGCTACACGCGCTTCGTCGAGCCCGGCGACGTCATCCAGCAGCTTGGCGGCGCCGAGCCCGACGACGCCGTGCGTCCCCGCGCGCTGCCGCAGATGCCGGCTTACCACCTCGTGCGCGAGGACAAGCTCGGCGTGACGCTGGTGAACATCGGCGTGGGTCCGTCCAATGCCAAGACCATGACCGACCACCTGGCCGTGCTGCGCCCGCACTGCTGGCTCATGATCGGCCATTGCGGCGGCTTGCGGCGCTCGCAGCAGCTTGGCGACTACGTGCTCGCCCACGCCTATGTGCGCGACGACCACGTGCTCGACCACGACCTGCCGCCGTGGGTCCCGGTGCCGCCGATCGCGGAAATCCAGGTGGCGCTGCAGGAAGCGGTGGCACGTGTGACTGGCCTGTCCGGCGGCGAGATGAAGACGCGCATGCGCACGGGCACGGTGGTCTCCACGGACGACCGCAACTGGGAGCTGAAATCCAAGGCACTGTACGCGCGCTTCAACCAGTCGCGAGCGATTGCCATCGACATGGAAAGCGCGACCGTGGCGGCCAATGGTTTCCGCCTGCGCGTGCCGTATGGCACGCTGCTGTGCGTCTCGGACAAGCCGCTGCACGGCGAACTCAAGCTGCGCGGCATGGCTAATGCGTTCTATCGCCAGCGCGTCAGCCAGCACATGACCATCGGTCTCGAAGCGGTGCGCATCCTGCGCGAGAACGGTGTTGAGCAACTGCATTCGCGCAAGCTGCGTAGTTTCGACGAGCCGGCATTCCGCTGAACGATTCCCGCCGCACTGTACGGACAGCGGCTTCGCAATGAAAAAGGCCAGCGCCTCATGCGCTGGCTTTTTTCGTTTCACGCAGACTCGGACGAGCCCGATCAGAACCGGTAACCCACGCCCATGCTGAACAGCCACGGATCCAGATTGACCTTCGAGATCTTCTCGCCGCCGGCCTTTACGTCGCTGCCGAGCCAGACCTTCTTGATGTCGGCGTTCAGGAACCAGTTCTTGGTCAGCTTGTAATCCATGCCGATCTGCAGCGCCGGTGCCACGCTCCAGTTGTCGAGCTGCAGCGTGTTGTTGGCGATGTCGGCGCCCCAGATGCGCGTGAAGTTCAGGCCGGCGCCCACGTACGGACGAATCGTGCCTTCGGGCAGGAAGTGGTACTGCACGAGCAGCGTGGGTGGCAGGTGCTTGAAGGTGCCGATGCGGTTGCCGTTCAGGTAGACGTCCTGCTTCTGCGGCACGGTCAGCACCAGTTCCGCGGCGATATTGCGCGTGAAGAAGTAGGTGACGTCGAGCTCGGGAATCCACTTGTTGTTGACCGTGATGGCATCCGACGGCACGCCCAGCGCGGGAATGGCATCGGACTTGTCGGCCATGTCGAGGTACGTGGCGCGCAGGCGCACCATCCAGTTGCCCTGGGTCTCGCCGTCGGCGGCGAGGGCGGGCGTGGAGACGGCGCCGAACATGGCAAACGCGGCGATGGCAGTACAGGCGACCCGGGTCAGGAGAGAGAGCTTGTTCATGGTTTCTTGCTTTGGTCTGGTAGTAAATCGCCGCCAGTTTGGCCGAGCGGCTATGCCACGACATTGACCGCGGACAAGGCCAACCCTATCGCGTGTAGGGTCGTCGCGATGACACCACAACCGCCTTGCGCGCGCAGACGACATCGGCAACGCGCGAGGGCACCTTCTAAACATATGCGGATTTATTCGTGGCGCGGCTCCAAGGGCGGCCTTAACCTCTGCGTCATGGCCGCTTCATGTCAGCCGTAGCGGCCGGTCCCAGGCATGTCGTGGGCGTCCCCAAGGACGTCTTTCCGGGTGTGCCCCGTGGGGGCGGGGCACACCGGCTTTCTTTTCCGTGGCCCCATTGATGGCGCGGCCGGCGTACCGCCCGTTCCCGCTTCTTCGCGTGCCTACCCATCCGTTCCCCCTGCTTCCGGCCTGTTGCGCCGGCCATCGCGTGCGGGATTGCCCTCTGATCCAAAGGGATGGGATACCCCTGTTGCCGGCGGTGGTTGACCGTGCCAGGGACGCCGGCGGCCGGCGCAGCCTCTGCCAAAGGATGAGATTCCCCGCCTATGTGCGCTAGCGCTCAGCCGTCTGGCCGGTACTGCCCCGCCGCCGTTCCGCATAGTCTGGTAGCGCGGGAAAAAATAGATGACTCAGGGGGAACCATCATGAAGGCGAGGTCTTGGCTTGGCGGGCTCGTATGCGCGGCGGCGACGTTCCTCGTGGCGGCGTGCGGGGGCGGAGGAGGGGGCTCGGGCAGCTCGACGCCGACCGCGGCGACGGCCGTGAACTACGCAGCAAAACTGAATATCACCACCGCCGAGGTCGGCGTTGGCCGCACAATCACGATCAGTGCCGCGGCTGTCGACAGCAACGGCAACGATGTCACGTCGTCGACAAGCTTTGCCTGGACGTCCATGGATAACGCCGTGGCGTCCGTTGTCGGCAGCACCGCCACGGTCGGCAATGCGGTGGTCACCGGCGTCAATACCGGTACCACCAAGGTGCAAGTCGTGGCCACCGTCAAGGCCGCCGACAATTCGACCGTGCAACTGCCTGCCCAGACCGCGACCATTACTGTGGTGCCGGCATCGGCCACGACCTACAGCCTGTCGGTGCCTAACACCTCATTGTCGATGACCGACGGCCAGACGCTCCCGGTCAAGGTATCGCTGGTCGACAACAACGGCAACGACGTGTCCGCCAATGGCAGCGGCTGGGCCTGGTCCAGCAGCGGCTCCGCGGTGCAGGTCACGGCGAGCCTGAACAGCGCTTCGCTGAAGGCGTCGAACAGTTCGACCACCGCAGCTGCCGCGGCCGATGTGTCGGTGTCGGTCACTGCGCCCGATGGCCGCGTGCTCGGCGGCGTGATCTTCGTCACCGTGCAGAAGAACGGCAGCGCCACGTACCGCGTGGTGACGACGCAGAACGGTGACCCGGTCAACGCACTGCAGGTGCTCAGCAGCTATCCGGCCAAGTTCACCGCCCGCGTGCTGCGCAACGACGACCAGGACGTGACCGCGGACTTCGACGGCGCCTGGACGTACGTTGCGACATCGCCGACGCTGTCGGCATCTGAAGCCGCAGGTACGCACGACGTGACCGTCAGCACCAGCCTTGCCAAGGGCGCCGGCCCGACCCAGGGCACGCTCACGGTGACGGCTGCCAGCACCAAGCTGGCAGCGAAGCCGACCGCTACCCTCAACGTGGTGGAGAACCCCGAGTGGACGCTGATGCCGGATGTCCAGCAACCGCTCGTTCTGACGATGCTCGGTATCCCCATTCCGGTGACCGTGGGCCTGAAGAACTTCGGCAATGACACGCCTTCGAGCGCATGCACGGGCTGGAACTGGACCTCGACCGGGCCGGTCCTGCTGGGCGGCTCCGGCGTCGGCCCGAACCAGCAACTCGTGACGGGGACGGCTGCCGGCGACTTCACGCTGACGGTGAGCTGCACCAACGTTGCCGACGGCAAGCTGATGACGCTGAAGCTGGTGGGCACGGTCAAGTAACAAGCACGAACCACAAAATCCCGCAGCACCGAACGCCCTCCTGTGGAGGGCGTTCTGCATTTGGGGTGCCGGTGACGGTGCCAGAAACGCAGCGGGCGGACGACGAGCGTACCCATTTCTGCGTGCCGGCCAGCGACCATCCGCACCTTGCGGCCCCACGCTTCGCAACGCGCGTTTTTTGCTGGTCCCGAGAGGCAAAAGGCAAGGGTCGCTACTTGCGAGACAGGCAAAGCGTACCCGTTTCTGCGTGCCTGAATGCAAGGGAGAAAGCCCTCAGCGCGACTGCCCGAGCGTCCGCATTGCGGCCAATTGGCCATCGCATGTCGCATGGAACGGCCGCTGCGGACGTGACAAAGCCACGGAGCGTACCCGTTTCTGCGTGCAAATTCGAAGGGGAAAAGTGGGTGTCCGGGCGCGAAAATCAGCGCTTGCGCACCAGTTGGATGACCTGTTCGGCAGGTTGGCCCGGCGTGCCCGTAGCAGTGGCGGTATTGGAAGCGCAGGTATTGCAGCCGCCGTCGTCGCAGCCGCTGGCGCAACCCGCCGCGGCCTGGGGCGCCAGCCAGCGCACCATGCGCGCGCGCCAGCCGATGGCTCCCTGGCCGCCAAGCCGCGCGGCCAGACCGGCCTTGATACGCTCGCGCGTGCGCGGCGCGTAGCGCGATGCCACCGACACCGCGCATGCCAGCACGATCAGCGGGACCAGCAGGGTTTCGACGGCGTGATAGAGGCTCATGGCGTCAGCTGAACATCAGGGCGACGCGGTAGGTGATAAACGCGGCCAGATAGCCCAGGCCCGCCAGATAGGTCGCCGAAGCGGCCATCACCTTCCACGAGTTGGTCTCGCGGCGGATCACCGCCAGCGTGGAAATGCACTGCGGCGCGAACACGTACCAGGCCAGCAGTGCGAGCGCGGTGGCGAGCGACCATTGCTGCGCGATCATCGGGGCAAGCTGCGCGGCTACCACGTCGTCGCTGCCCGACAGCGCGTAAACCGTTGCCAGCGCACCCACGGCCACTTCGCGCGCGGCCAGGCCCGGCACCAGCGCAATGCAGATCTGCCAGTTGAAACCCACCGGCGCGAACACATGCTCCAGTGCCCGCCCGATCATGCCGGCGAAGCTGTAGTCGATCGCCGGCCCCGTGGCGCCGTCCGGCGGCGCCGGGAAGGTGGCCAGGAACCACAGCAGCACGGTCAGCGCCAGGATCACCTTGCCGACGCGCGCCAGGAAGATTCGGGCACGCTCCCACAGCCCCAGCGCCACGTCGCGCGGGTTCGGGATGCGATACGACGGCAGCTCCATCAGCAGCGGATGGTCGGTGCGGTCGCGGCGGAAATACTTGAGCGCGTAGGCCACCGCCAGCGCGCTGACGATGCCCGCCACATACAGCGCGAACAGCACCAGCCCCTGCAGATTGAACAGGCCCATCACCGTGCGTTGCGGGATGAATGCGCCGATCAGCAGCGCATAGACCGGCAGCCGCGCGGAGCAGGTCATCAGCGGCGCGACGAGGATCGTGGTGAGCCGGTCGCGCGGATCCTGGATGGTGCGCGTGGCCATGATGCCCGGGATCGCGCATGCGAAGCTCGACAGCAGCGGGATGAACGAGCGCCCCGACAGCCCGGCGCCCATCATCAGCCGGTCCAGCAGGAACGCCGCGCGCGGCAGGTAGCCCGATTCCTCGAGCGTCAGGATGAACAGGAACAGGATCAGGATCTGCGGCAGGAACACCACCACGCTGCCCAGGCCCGCGATCAGGCCATCGACAAGCAGGCTTTTCAGCATGCCGTCGGGCATATGCGTGCCGACGATCTCACCGAACCAGTGCACGCCGGCCTCGATGCCATCCATCAGCGGCGCGGCCCACGAGAACACCGCCTGGAACATCAGGAACAGCAGCACGGCCAGCAGCACAAGGCCCAGGACCGGATGCAGCACGATGCGATCGAGGCGGTCATCCAGCGCGGCTGTACGTGCAGGCATGGTCACCGCCGTGTTCAACAGGCGGTTGACCTCTGCGTGCACTTCCAGGTCATCGGCCGGAGGCAAGGCCTGCGGCGCGGGAGGAAGGGTGCCATCGAGTACGCTGAGCAAGGCCGCCGCGCCTTCGCGCTTGATCGCCACGGTCTGCACGACCGGCACGCCGAGCGCCGACGCAAGCTTGTCGCGGTCGATATGGATGCCGCGCTTGGCCGCCGCATCGCTCATATTGAGCACCACCACCATCGGCAGTCCAAGGCGGCGCAACTCCAGCACGAAGCGCAGGTGCAGGCGCAGGTTGGTGGCGTCGACCACGGAGACCAGCAGGTCGGGCTTCGGCTCGCCGGGGCGCTTGCCCATGCAGATGTCGCGCGTGATGGCCTCGTCCAGGCTCGCCGCGTGCAGGCTGTATGCGCCCGGGAGGTCGAGGATGCGGATCTGCCGGCCGGCCGGCGAGACGAAGAAGCCTTCCTTGCGCTCCACCGTCACGCCGGCATAGTTCGCCACCTTCTGGCGGCTGCCAGTCAGGCGGTTGAACAGCGCGGTCTTGCCGCAGTTGGGGTTGCCCACCAGCGCAATACGCAAGGCGGAGGAAGAAGGAGCTGCAGACATATTCGCGGGAGAACTCAGGCGGTGCGTTGCGCCGCCCTGGTATCAGGCTGGCCGGCGGATTCACTGGCCGGCGCGATGCTGGTAACGGTGGCGCTGACGACTTCAACGCCGATGCGGGCGGCCTCCGAGCGGCGCAGCGCGAAGCGCGTGAAGCCAACCTGAGCCACGAGCGGATCCATGCCGAAGGGGCCGAAGGCGATCACCTGTACCGCCTCGCCAGGGACGAAACCCAGTTCGCGCAAGCGGCGCGCAACCGGGTCGTTCGGCGCGGCATCGTCCACCGATTGCACAACGGCGGGCGTGCGCCGCGGAAGTTCAGACAAGCGCATCATGCTTCCAGTCCGAAGGCGCACCTGCAGCCGCACGGACAGCAAGCTCGCGCCAGGGTACGTAAATGAAAATCGTTTTCATTGTATCTCAACTCAGCCATGGTGTCGGCGCCGATGCGCCGGCAACGTGCGCCAGCGGAGGTCTGCAGTCCACATTGCAGCATGCAATGTAGAAAAGTTGTGATGTTACCCAAGGCGGGCCGTGCCGGCATACCCGTATTCCGGCCAGCCGCATGCCCTCGGCGAAGCGGTCGCGGCCGACCTGGCGCAGTAAACGTCTCTTTGGCTGACCGGCTCCGCTCGCGGTCAGCGGGGCTTGGTGTTTTCCCCTACCCCAAAAGCCTTGGCGATGGTCGCCCGCATGCGCTACGATTCAATCAAATAAAAATTCAATGTAATAATTTATTTGATGTGTGTGAGACAGCGCATGCAACAAGGAGTCAGCCTCATGTCGGTACAAGCGATAACCAGTTAGCGGCGCCGGTGAAACGTGGTGATTTCGCGCGTGGCGGTTTCGTAGACCTTTTCCAGCTGTTCCAGGCGGGCCGTGATATTGCCGGCGTCCGGTTTGGAATCAAATTCCGGTCGGGCTGATTCCAGCAATATATCGCTGCGCAGCTTAGCGAAATCCTCGCACACGCGAACACCTTGTTCGGTCGTGACGTAATAAATCCCGGTACGGGCAGTACCGTATTTGTCGATGAGCCCTGCTTTGAGCAGTTTCCGCAGGTCGTACTGGATATTCGGGATGTCCTGGCGGTTGGTCATTTGCGCCAGATCGCGAATGGTCTTTGGCCGATCGTGCATCCGGATAATGTGCAGCAGTGTATTTTCCTGCCCGCTCAGGTTAATGCCGGTGACGGCCGCCAGGCATTCGGATTGCCAGCGCAGGAAGGATTGATAAACCCGCATCACGGCATATTCGAGATCGGTGATCTCGACGCCGAAATCATCCGTGGCCAGATGCCAGCGGTGCTGCCGTGCGGCGCGTTCGGATTTTTCGGATTCCTGCTCGGGTTTGGTCATTGTCAGGTAAGCGCCTGAATGTGGCGCATTGAATTTCAAGCGATGTAAGCCGCGCATCATTTTTCTATAAGCGGCGTGCGATTTACAAATTTTACTTTGCCGGAGACACGCATGAGAAAAATTCTGAACACGAAGGACTTTGTCCTGGGGACGTTTGCGACGAACTGCTCGGGCGGGATGTCGGTGACGAAGATCGGCGAGCGCTGGGACAACTCGTGGGAGAACAACGCGAAGCTGGCGCAGATGCTGGACGAGGCGGGAATCGATTTCATGCTGCCGATCGCGCGCTGGATCGGCTACGGCGGCGAGACGGACTTCCACGGCTCGGTGCTCGAGACGATGACGTGGGCGGCGGCGCTGCTGGCGCAGACCAAGCACCTGACGGTGTTCGCGACGATCCACACGGCGTGCAACCACCCGGCGGTGGTCGCGAAGCAGATCGCGACGCTGGACCAGATTGGCCAGGGCCGCGCGGGCCTGAACATCGTGGCGGGCTGGAACCGCCCCGAGTACGAGGCGATGGGCCAGGACCTGGCGGTGAGCCACGACCAGCGCTACGCGTTTGCGGGCGAATGGTTCGACGTGATCAAGCAGATCTGGGAGCGCGACGGCGCGTTCAACTACGACGGCGCGAACTTCAAGTTGAAGGGCATCTACGGCCTGCCCAAGCCGTGGAATGGTGAGCGTCCGCCGATCCTGAACGCTGCGGGTTCGGGCGAAGGCCGCGAGTTTGCGATCAACAACGCGAACTTCCTGTTCACGCCGGCGATCGACCTGGAGCGCTCGAAGGTGGAAGTGGCCGAACTCAAGCAGAAGGCGAAGGCAGCGAACAAGCCGGTGAACGTGCTGACGTTCTCGCACGTGGTGTGCCGCCCGACCGAGCAGGAAGCGCGCGACTACCTGCGCCACTTCGCGCAGGACAATGCGGACTGGGCCGCGGTGGACAACCTCGTGGCGCTGCAGTTCGCCAATGCCCAATCGTTCCCGCACGACCTGCTGGCACTGATCCGCGACCGCATGGCAGCGGGCCACGGTGGCTTCCCGCTGGTCGGCACGCCGGAGCAAGTGGCCGATGGCATCTGCGCACTGGCCGAAGCCGGCTTCAAGGGCACGACGCTGTCGTTCGTGGATTACGTGAAGGAGTTCCCGTACTTCCGCGACACGGTGCTGCCGATCCTGGAGGCACGCGGGCTGCGCAAGCCCGGTGGATCGAAGCATGGGAACTGACAAGATGCCGGCGGCGCTGGAGGCGCTGCAGCAATCGTTCAAGCAGGCGATGCGCGGCTTCGCCGGCGCGGTGAGCGTGGTGACGGTGGCCGATCCGCTGAACGAGTCCGAGCGCAGCGGCTTCACGGCGACGTCGGTCTCGTCGTTCTCGGCCACGCCGCCGATGGTGGTGGCGTCGATGAAGGCAACGAGTTCGTCGGCGGAGCTGCTGCAGCGCACGCGCCGCTTTGGCGTGAACCTGCTGCGGGAAGAGCAGCAGGCGATCGCGCAGCGCTTCACGGGCTTCGGTGGTGAAGCCGGGATAGAGCGCTACGGCAGCGATGCGTGGACGCAACTGCTGGCCGACGGTGCACCGGTGCTGGCCGATGCAGTTGTGGCCATGGACTGCGAAGTCGACGAACTGCTGGAGCGCCACGGCCACTACCTGATCATCGGCCGTGTCCGCGAGATCCGCGTCGCGCAAGAAGCGCCAGCCCCGCTGCTGTACTGGCAAGGCCGCTACACGCGACTGGCGCAACACGCCAACTGAGCTACGAACGAGGAGTACATCCATGAGCAACAGCCTCATGCAACTGGCCACTGAGATGGCCAACGGTGCGGTCAAAGTCGTCGACCTGACGCAAACGCTGTCGCCGGACTTCCCGGCCCTCGTCCTGCCACCCGAGTTCGGCCAGGTCTGGGCGTTCAAGATGGAACGCATCAGCCAGTATGACGAGAAGGGTCCCGGCTGGTACTGGAACAACTTCTCCTGTGGCGAACACACCGGCACGCACTTCGACGCGCCTGTGCACTGGATCAGCGGCAAAGATCACGCGCAGAACTCGGTCGATACGATCGATGCGAAGCACTTCATCGCTCCGGCAGTCGTGATCGACGCCAGCGGCCCGGTCGCCGAAGACCCGGACTGGACGCTGACGGTTCCGTACCTGCAGGCCTGGGAAGCGAAGCACGGCCAGATCCCCGCTGGCGCCTGGGTCCTGCTGCGCACGGACTGGAGCAAGAAGACCGACCCGCAGGAATTCCTCGGCCTGCGCGAAGACGGTGCTCACACGCCGGGCCCGACGCAGGAAGCGGTCGAGTGGCTGATCCGGGAGCGCGACGTCCACGGTTTCGGCGTCGAGACCATCAACACCGACGCAGGCCAGTCGTACGCATGGCCGGTGCCGTACCCGTGCCACACGCTGATGCACGGCGCCAACAAATACGGCCTGCAGTGCCTGAAGAACCTGGACCAGCTGCCCGCCACAGGGGCCGTGATCGTTGCCGCACCGCTGAAGATCCAGAACGGCTCCGGTAGCCCGCTGCGCGTGCTCGCCCTCTTGGCAGACGCCATCTGACGGCACATTTCCTAGGGTAAACGCGAGGCCCAACACGAAATCCTTGTCGTCCCAGTCCGTCCTAATCTATGATTTTGGATATATTCAAATCTAAACTATAGGAAGCCAGACGCGGCGCGGTGCGCCGGGCGGTTCCCCCGAAAGACTCAAAAGGAAGGGCCATGGCAGAGCGGTCATTTGTCGAAGAAGTGAAGAAGCTGCGCCTCGGCGCTGGCGAAGTGTTCAGCGGCGAGGGCATCCTGGCGGTGACCAAGGCACTGCTGGAATCGGGCGTGGCCTATGTGGCCGGCTACCAGGGCTCGCCCATTTCGCACCTGATGGACGTGCTCGCCGACGCGCAGGACATCCTGGCCGAGAACGGCATCCGTTTTGAAAACAGCGCGAGCGAAGCCACGGCCGCCGCATCGCTGGCGGCATCGGTGAACTACCCGCTGCGCGGCGCGGTGACCTTCAAGGCCACGGTTGGCACAAACGTCGCGTCCGACGCGCTGGCCAACCTGGCCTCGGGTGGCGTGACCGGCGGCTCCTTGATCATCGTCGGCGAAGACTACGGCGAGGGCTCGTCGATCATGCAGGAGCGCAGCCACGCGTTCGCGATGAAGTCGCAGATGTGGCTGCTCGATCCGCGCCCGAATCTGCCGTGCATCGTGCAGGCCGTGAAGGACGGCTTCGATCTGTCCGAGGCGTCCAACACGCCGGTGATGCTGCAACTGCGCGTGCGTTCGTGCCATGTGCATGGCCAGTTCGTCGCATCCGACAATCGTCGTTCCAGGTTCTCGATCCAGGACGCGCTCGAGAACCCCACGCGCGACGTCAGCCGCATCGTGCTGCCGCCGGCGAGCTTCCTGCACGAACACGAAAAGATCAAGCAGCGCTGGCCCGCCGCCGTGAAGTTCATCGAAGCGCGCAGGCTCAACGAGTTCTTCGACGGTGACGACGACAATTTTGCCGACATCGGTATTGCGGTGCAGGGCGGCAGCTACAACACGCTGATCCGTGCGCTCGAGCAACTCGGCCTGGCCGACGTGTTCGGCGAATCGAAGATTCCGTTGTACGTCATGAACGTCGCATACCCGCTGATCGACAGCGAGTGGGAGCGCTTCTGCGCCGACAAGCGCGCCGTGCTCGTGCTCGAAGAGGGCCAGCCAAACTTCATCGAACAGAACGCGGCAAACATCCTGCGCATGGCGGGCACTACTGCCGCGCTGCACGGCAAGGATGTGCTGCCGCTGGCCGGCGAGTACAACACCGCCACGGTCCTGAAGGGCCTGCGCGCATTCCTGGAGCAGTACGAGAAGATCGAGCCGCTGCCCCAGCCCGTACCCGTACGCAAGGTGATCCCGCTCGTGCAGGCGACGCCCGACCCAGTGGCCGCCGAAGTGCTGGAGCCGAAGGCAATTGTCGATGAAAGCGTGCATGCGCGTCCGCCGGGCTTCTGCACCGGCTGTCCGGAACGCCCGATCTTCACCGCGATGAAGCTGGTGGAGCGCGAGATCGGCGAACACCACGTGAGCGCCGACATCGGCTGCCACTTGTTCTCGATCCTGCCCCCGTTCAACCTTGGCAACACGACCATGGGCTACGGTCTCGGCAGCGCCAGCGCAGCCGCGCTCAACGCGCCGGCCGGCAAGCGTGCGATTTCCGTGATGGGCGATGGCGGCTTCTGGCACAACGGCCTGACCAGCGGCATCGCCAACGCGGTCTTCAACAAGAGCGACAACCTGACCATCGTCGTCGACAACAGCTACACGTCGGCGACCGGCGGGCAGGACATCCTGTCGTCCACCGCGCACAACGACACGCGCAGCACCGGCCATGCGATCGAGGATGCGGTGCGCGGAGTAGGCGTCAAGTGGGTCCGCACGATCCGCCGCACCTATGACCTCAAGTCGATGAAGGCAACGCTCAAGGAAGCGCTGACCACTGGCACCAAGGGCCCCAAGGTGCTGATCGCGCAGAGCGAATGCATGCTCAACAAGCAGCGCCGAGAAAAGCCGAAGGTCCGCAAGGCCATCGCCAATGGCGAGCGTGTGGTGCGCGAGCGTTTCGGCGTGGATTCGGATACCTGCACCGGCGACCACTCGTGCATCCGCCTGTCCGGCTGCCCGTCGCTCTCGATCAAGCCGAACCCTGACGCGCTGCGCACCGACCCGGTCGCGTCCGTGCTTGACAGCTGTGTGGGCTGCGGCCTGTGCGGCGAGGTCTCGCACGCCGCGGTGCTGTGCCCGTCGTTCTACCGTGCGCAGATCGTCAGCAACCCGACTCGCTGGGACAAGCTGCGCCAGCGCCTGCGCGATGCCGTCATCGGCTTCCTGCAGCAGCGCGACGCTGTCCGCCGCGCGCGCTACGCACTCTGAACCTGGAAGGCCCGAACATGATCAACGCAAAACCCATCAAGGTCGCCATTCTCGCCATGGGCGGTGAAGGCGGCGGCGTGCTGGCCGACTGGATTGTCGACCTCGGCGAGCACAACGGCTACATCGCCCAGACCACTTCGGTGCCGGGCGTGGCTCAGCGCACCGGCGCCACCATCTACTACGTCGAGCTGTTCCCGCGCGAAGTCGCCGAGCGTGCCGGTCGCACGCCGGTGCTCGCACTGATGCCGACGCCGGGCGATGTCGACGTGGTGCTCGCTTCCGAACTGATGGAAGCCGGTCGCGCCGTCCAACGCGGGCTTGTCACGCCGGACCGCACCACGCTGGTGTCGTCGACGCACCGTGTCTACTCGATCGCCGAGAAATCCGCGATGGGCGATGGCCGCGTCGACAGCCACGAACTGATTGCTCACGCGACCAAGGCGTCCAAGCGCTACGTGCGCTTCGACATGGCGCAGGAAGCCGAGGCCAATGGCAGCGTGATCAGCGCGGTGCTGTTCGGAGCGCTTGCGGGCACCGGCGTCCTGCCGTTCAGCCGCGCGCAGTTCGAAGCCACCATCGAGCGCGGCGGTGTCGGCGTCAAGCCGAGCCTGCGGGCGTTCGGCGCTGCGTTCGCAAAGACGGAATCCGGCGACGTCCCGTCCGAGTCGCCGAAGGGCGTGCCCCTTGCCCAGCCGAAGGATGCCGCGGTGGCCAAGGTCCTCGGCCGCGTCCGTGCGGAGCAGCCATCCGAGATCGACCCGATCGTGATCGAAGGCGTGCGCCGCATGATCGACTACCAGGACGTCGCCTACGCCGGCCTGTACCTCGACCGGCTGGCTGCCGTGCGCCGCGCCATGCCGCAGGCTGACACCGTGCTGCTGCGCGAGACCGCGCGACACCTCGCGCTGTGGATGTCGTACGAAGACACCATCCGCGTGGCCGACCTCAAGATCCGCGGCACGCGCTTCGAACGGGTGCGTGGCGAAGTGCGCGCCGCAGACAACCAGCTGCTGGCCATCAACGAGTTCATGCATCCGCGTCTCGAAGAAATCTGCGAGACGCTGCCCGCAGGTCTCGGTCGCTGGCTTGCCAAACCGCATTGGGTGCATCGCCTCGTGCGCCGCTTCACCAAGGCGGGCCGCGTGGTCACGACCAGCTCGCTGCGCGGCTATTTGATGCTCTGGACCGTCGCGCGCCTGCGCGGAATCCGCCGCAGCACGCTGCGCTACGCGCTTGAAACCGAGCGCATCGAAGGCTGGCTGCGCCAGGTGCTCGACGCTGCACGCATCAACCCGGCGCTCGCGCTCGAAGTCGTGCAGTGCCAGCGCCTGGTCAAGGGCTACAGCGACACCCATGTGCGCGGCCTGACCAACTACCAGACGCTGATGGGCGCCGTCGTGCGCGCCGGTGCGCACCTGGCGCCGGCCACGCTGCGCGAACTGCGCGAAGCCGCGCTGGCCGACGAGCACGGCAAGAAGCTGCACGCGCTGCTCGCGCAACACGCGCTCGCCTGAACTTACCGCTGGATTCTCCGCCATGAGCAAGACCGTCTTTCAACGCCAGCATCGCATCCGCTTCTCGGAGTGCGATCCCGCCGGCATCGTGTTCTACCCGCAGTACTTCGTGATGTTCAACAACCTGATGGAAGCATGGATCGACGACATGCTGCCGGAAGGATTCAAGGGCCTGATCGTGCAGCGCCGCACCGGCATGCCGACGGTTCACCTGGAAGCGGATTTCCGCGCCATCAGCCGCATGGGCGACGACGTCACGCTGTCGCTCGATGTGATGCGCCTGGGCACCAAGTCGATCACCCTGGCCTGGCGCTGCACCGGCAAGGACGGGGACCTGAGGATGGCGGTCACCCAGACCATTGTCGTCACCTCGCTCGACACGCACTTGTCCATTGCCGTACCTGACGACCTGCATGCGGCGATCGAAGCGCGCATGGCGGCCGCGGCCTGAGGGCGCGACAGACCCAACAAGGGGTGGTACGCGCCGCGCCCGGCAAGGCATCCCGACCCTAGCATTTGACTGGAAGCTGCAATGAAGATCGTATGTATCGGCGGTGGTCCCGCCGGCCTGTATTTCGGCCTGCTGATGAAACTGCAGGATCCCGCCAACGACGTCGTGGTGGTGGAACGCAACCGCCCGTACGACACCTTCGGCTGGGGCGTGGTGTTTTCCGACGCCACCATGGGCAACCTGCGTGAAGCCGACCCCGTGTCGGCGGAAACCATCGGTGACGCCTTTAACCGCTGGGACGACGTGGAGGTCCACTTCAAGGAACGCGCCGTGCGCAGTGGCGGCCACGGCTTTATCGGTATCGGCCGCAAGAAGCTGCTCAACATCCTGCAGGCGCGTTGCGAAGCGGTTGGCGTGCAACTCGTGTTCGAGACCTTCATCGAAGATGACCAGGAGATCGCGCGCAAGTACGGCGCGGACCTTGTGATCGCATCCGACGGCCTGAACAGTGTGGTGCGCAAGCGCTACGCTGACACCTTCCGTCCCGACATCGACACCCGCAAGTGCCGTTTCGTCTGGCTCGGCACGAAGAAGGTCTTCGATGCGTTCAACTTCATCTTCGTGCCGACCGAGCACGGCTGGTTCCAGGCGCACGCGTATCGCTTCGAAGACGGTACTTCGACCTTCATCGTCGAAACGCCCGAAGAGACGTGGAAGGCGGCGGGCATCGACCAGATGAGCCAGGAAGAAGGCATCGCCTACTGCGAGAAGCTTTTCGCCCCGTACCTCGACGGCAACCCGCTGATCAGCAACGCCGGCCACCTGCGCGGATCGGCCATCTGGATCCAGTTCCCGCGCGTGATCTGCGAGCGCTGGGTGCACTGGAACGAGATCGGCGGCAAGCGCGTACCCGTCGTGCTGATGGGCGATGCCGCGCACACCGCGCACTTCTCGATCGGCTCGGGCACCAAGCTTGCGCTCGAAGATGCGATCGAACTCGCACGCACGATCAAGAGTGTCGATGGCTTGCTTGAAGAGGCCCTCAGGCACTACGAAGCCGTTCGCTCGGTCGAAGTGCTCAAGATCCAGAACGCTGCGCGCAACTCCACCGAGTGGTTCGAGAACGTCAAGCGTTATGAGGACCTTGAGCCCGAGCAGTTCGCATACTCGCTGCTGACGCGCTCGCAACGCATCTCGCACGAGAACCTGCGCGTGCGCGACAAGGAATGGCTGGAAGGCTACGAGTCTTGGCTGGCCGAGCGCGCGGGCACCAAGCCCGCAGCTGTTCCGCCGATGCTCACGCCGTTCACCGTGCGCGGCGTGGAGCTGAAGAACCGTGTGGTGGTATCGCCGACTGCGATGTACTCATGCAAGAGCGGTGTGCCGGGCAATTTCCACATGGTCCACCTCGGCAGCCGCGCGCTGGGCGGCGCCGGGCTGGTGATGGTCGAGATGACCTCGGTATCGCCCGATGGCCGCATCACCCCGGGCTGCCCCGGCCTCTGGAACGACGCACAGGCTGCGGCCTTCGCCGGTATCGTGGCGTTCGTGCACGAGCACAGCAGCGCGCGCATCGGCGTGCAGATCGGTCATGCGGGCCGTCGCGGCTCCACGCAGGTCGGCTGGGAAAAGATGGATCACCCGCTGGCGGACGGCAACTGGCCGCTGATCTCCGCATCGGCGCTGCCGTATCTGCCGGGCGTCTCGCAGACGCCGCGCGCGATGACCCGTGAAGACATGGACCGCGTGCGCGACGACTTCGTCGCTGCCACGCGCCGCGCTGCCGCCGCCGGCTTCGACTGGCTCGAACTGCAGGCCGGCCACGGCTACCTGCTGTCGAACTTCATTTCGCCCGTGACCAACCAGCGCACGGATGAATACGGTGGCTCGCTCGAGAACCGCATGGCGTTCCCGCTCGAAGTGCTGCGCGCGGTGCGTGCCGCATGGCCGCAGGACAAGCCGATTTCAGTGCGCATTTCGGCGACCGACTGGGTCGAGGGCGGCAACAGCGCGGACGACGCCGTCGACATGGCGCGCCTGTTCAAGAAAGCCGGCGCCGACATGATCGACTGTTCGTCCGGCGAAGTCACGCCCGATCAGAAGCCCGTCTACGGCCGCATGTTCCAGACGCCGTTTGCGGATCGCGTGCGCAACGAAGCCGGCGTGCCGACCATCGCTGTCGGCGCGATCACCGAGGCCGACCAGGTGAACGGGATCATCGCCTCGGGCCGCGCCGACCTGTGCGCTCTGTCGCGCCCGCACCTGGCCGACCCGGCGTGGGTGCTGCGCGAAACCGCGCAACTGGGCTTCCGTCGCGTCGAATGGCCCAGGCAGTACCTGTTCGCCAAGGATCAACTCGAGCGCAGTATCAAGCGCGCCGCCGCCTGAGAGAAGGAGACAAGATGGCTGAGAACTACGACACCTACCGCGAAAGCGTCGCCGGCCGCGCCGATGTGGAGGACACCCCGGAACTGGTGGCCTACTACAGGGAACTCGACACGCTGAAGACCGGGGCGCTGTGGACCGTGGCCAACAAGATCGAGCCGTGGCAACCCAAATCCGAGTCGGTGCCGGTGCTGTGGCGCTACCGCGACCTGCGCGACCATGTGCTGCGCTCGGTAGACCTGGTAACGCCGGAGAAGGCAGGGCGCCGCGTGATCTACCTGAACAACCCCGGCCGCCAGGATGTGTCAGCCGCCGTGGGCTGGCTCTACTCGGGCCTGCAGGTGATGCATCCGGGCGAGGCCGCATCGGCGCACGCGCATTCGTCATCGGCGCTGCGCTTCATCATGGAAGGCAGTGGTGCGTACACGATCGTCGATGGCCACAAGATGACGCTCGGCGCCAATGACTTCGTGCTGACGCCGAACGGCACGTGGCACGAGCACGGGGTGTCGGCCGAAGGCACCACCTGTATCTGGCAGGACGGCCTGGACATTCCGCTCGTCAACGCCATGGAAGCCGGTTTCTATGCGGTGCACCCGAACCTGCAGCAAGTCGTCACGCACCCTGTCGACGACATGCCCGCTATCTGGGGCGGCAAGGGCCTGAAGCCGCATGGCGGGTCGTGGAGCAAGCCGTACTCGCCGCTGTACAAGTACGAATGGGCGCCGACCTACGAGGCACTGGTGCGCTACAGCAAGGTCACCGACGGCAGCCCGTTCGACGGTGTGCTGATGCACTACGTGAACCCGGTCACCGGCGGCCCCGTCATGCCGACCATCGGCGCGAGCATGCAGTTGCTGCGTCCCGGCGAGGCCACCAAGGCCCACCGCCACACCGGCAGCTTCATCTACCAGGTGGCCAAGGGCAGCGGCTACTCGGTCATCAACGGCCAGCGCTTCGACTGGACCGAGCGCGACATCTTCTGCGTGCCATCGTGGGCGTTCCACGAACACGCAAACGCATCGGCCCGCGACGACGCCGTGCTGTTCTGCTTCAACGACCTGCCGGTGATGCACTCGCTCGGCCTGTACCGCGAGGAAGCGCTGGCGGAGAACGACGGCCAACAACGCCTGGCCTGATCCCTCGCCCCCCTTATCCCTGATTACTGAATTCTCATCGGAGTAGTAAAACCATGCGTCTCGTTACCTTCCGCACTGAAGTTGCCGCCGCCGCCCGCCTGGGCGCCATCATGGACGGCTATGTCGTCGACCTGGCCCGTTTCGGCGAAGCCGTCGGCGCGAGCATTCCGTCCGACATGCTGTCGTTCATCGACCTCGGCCCGGCAGCGGTCAAGTCGACCAGTGCGCTGCTCAACGAGTACAAGGGCCGCTTCCCGTTCGGCGTGGCCGTGCCGGCATCGAACGTCAAGCTGCTCGCGCCGATCCCGCGCCCGCGCAAGAACATCTGGGGCATCGGCCTGAACTACGTCGAGCACGTGGCCGAATCGAGCCGCAGCCTGGACACCTCGAAGGAACTGCCCAAGGAGCCGGTGATCTTCTCGAAGCCGCCGACCACCGTGATCGGCCCGGGCGATGCGATCGAGCACAACAAGGAAATCACCCAGCAAATGGACTGGGAAGTCGAACTGGCCGTGGTCATCGGCACGCGCGGCAAGGGCGTGAAGGAAGCTGACGCGCTCAACTACGTGTTCGGCTACAGCGTGATGATCGACATCTCGGCGCGCGACTGCCGCCGCGCCGGCCAGTGGATCTACTCGAAGGGCCAGGACACCTACGCACCGTTTGGGCCGGTCATCGTCACCGCCGACGAGATCGCCGATCCGCACGCGCTGGACCTGTCGCTGACCGTCAACGGAGTGACCAAGCAAAGCTCCAACACGCGCCACATGCTGTTCAACGTCAACGCGCTGATCGCCGACATCAGCAAGGGCATGACGCTGGAGCCAGGCGACATCATTGCCACTGGCACGCCGGATGGCGTGGGCGCGGGCCGTGCGCCGCAGGAATGGCTGTGGCCGGGCGACGTGGTGGTGGCCAAGGTGGAAGGCATTGGTGAATTGCGCCACCCGGTGGTCGCTGTCTGAGGCCTCGACATCCTCGCATGAACGATTCCCCGTTCCGTAGAGGAGCGGGGAGCAGAACGGAGAATTCCATGCTCAACCTGCCCAAGTTCAAGGCCGCTGCGGTGCAGGCCGCGCCGGTCTTTCTCGATGCCGACGCCACCGTCGACAAGGTCTGCCGTCTGATCAAGGAAGCCGCCGACAACGGCGCGAAGCTGGTCGCGTTTCCGGAAGTGTTCGTCGCCGGCTACCCGTACTGGAGCTGGTTGACCAACCCTGTCGACGCAAGCCCGTGGTTCGAAAAGCTGGTCAAGGCCTCGATCGAAATTCCCGGCCCCGAGATCCGCAAGATCGCGCAAGCTGCGCAGGCCAATCACATCAACGTGGTTGTCGGCGTCAACGAGCGCAGCAAGACCGGTGTCGGCACGTTGTACAACACGCTGGTGACCATCAGCGAGGAAGGCCGCATCCTGGGCCGCCACCGCAAGCTCGTGCCGACGTGGGCCGAGAAGCTCACGTGGGCCAATGGCGATGCATCGGCATTGCGCGTCCACCAGACCAGCGTGGGTCCGCTCGGTTCGCTCGCGTGCGGCGAGAACACCAACACGCTCGCGCGCTTTTCGCTGCTGTCGCAGGGCGAGCTGATGCACGTGGCCAGCTACATCTCGCTGCCCGTCGCGCCGGCCGACTACGACATGGCGGAAGCGATCAAGGTGCGCGCCGCTGCGCACTGCTTCGAGGGGAAGGTCTTCACGGCGGTGTCGTGCTCGACCGTGTCGGAGGAAATTATCGCCGCGATGGAAGCCCTCAATCCGAAGGCACGGGAACTGATGTCGCGCCGCAACAGCGCGTTCTCCGGCTTCCTGGGTCCGGACGGCCGCGTGATCGGCGAGCCGCTGATCGACGAGGAAGGCATCGTCTACGCCGACATCGACCTGTCGCGCTGCATCCAGCCGCGCCAGATGCACGACATCACCGGCCACTACAACCGCTTCGACATCTTCGACCTGCGCGTGAACCGCCGCGCGCTGCAGCCGGCGCAGTTCCTCGACGGCATGGCGGCGCAGATCGACATGGAAGCCGAAGAGGCCGAACTCAACGCATTCGAACTGACCGAGACCAAGTAATGCAGTCCCCAATCTTTACCCCGCAGAAGCCGCTGCGTATCGGCCAGATCGTGCCGTCGTCCAACACCACGATGGAGACCGAGATTCCCGCCATGTTCCGCGCGCGCGAACTCGACTTCGCCGAGCGCTTCACCTTCCATTCGAGCCGCATGCGCATGAAGAAGGTGGTCAAGGAAGAACTCGAAGCCATGGACCGCGACAGCGACCGCTGCGCGATCGAGCTGTCGGACGCGCGCGTCGATGTGCTTGGTTATGCGTGCCTGGTTGCGATCATGAGCATGGGCAAGGGCTACCACCGCGTGTCGGAGGAACGCCTGACACAACGCACGGTCGAGAATGGCAACCCGGCGCCGGTCGTGACCAGCGCAGGTGCGCTCATCGACGGCCTGAAAGCGATGGGCGCAAAGCGCGTTTCCGTGGTGTGCCCGTACATGAAGCCGCTGACCAAGATGGTGGTCGAGTACATCGAAAGCGAAGACATCGAGGTCAAGGACTACTGCGCGCTCGAGATCCCCGATAACCTGCAGGTCGCGGCGCAGGATCCGGCGAATCTGCTGGAGATCTACAAGCGCGTCGACACGACAGGCGTCGATGCCATCGTGCTGTCGGCCTGTGTGCAGATGCAGTCGCTGCCGTCGATCCAGAAGGTGCAGGAAGAGTCGGGCATTCCGACCGTGTCGGCCGCCGTGGCGACCACGTGGCAGATGCTGCGCAAGCTCGGCCTGCGCGCGCAAGTGCAGGGCTGCGGCGAGCTGCTCAGCGGCAAGTACTGATCTGGCCGTTCGCCTTTGTTGAACTGACGCTGTCCCCGCCTGCGTGGGGACGGCGTGTTGTTGTTTGTGACTCGCATGGACGATATCCACTTCTACGAACCCACGCGCGGCCATGGCCTGCGGCATGACCCGCTGGCGGCCATCGTGGGGCCGCGGCCCATCGGCTGGATTTCCACGATGGACAAGGCAGGCGTTGCGAACCTCGCGCCTTACGCCTTCTTCAACGTGTTCAACTACACGCCGCCGATCGTGGCGTTCTCGAGCGTCGGCTACAAGGACACGGTGCGCAATGCGGAGGCGACCGGCGAGTTCGTGTGGAACCTCGTGACGCGTCCGCTGGCCGAGCGCATGAACATGACCAGTGCGGGTGTGGGACCGGATGAGGACGAGTTCGCACTGGCGGGCCTGACACCTGTCGCATCGCGGCTTGTCGCCGCGCCGCGTGTGCAGGAAAGCCCGGTGTCGTTCGAATGCCGTGTGACGCGCGTGATGCAGCTCGGCAAGTCAGACGGCGAGCTGGTCGATACGTGGATGGTGCTGGGCGAGGTGGTCGGCGTGCATATCGACCGCGCGTTCCTGACGGATGGCGTCTACGACACGGCGGCAGCACGCCCCATCCTGCGCGGCGGCGGCCTCGGCGATTACTTCGAGGTCAGCCACTCGACGCTGTTCCACATGCGCCGCCCCATGTAAGTGCGCACGACCTCAGTTGGCCGGGCGGTGCAGGTCGATCAGCAGCTTGAGCGTTGCGCGCAGCTCGTCGGCCTTCTTCTTGCCGAGCGGCGCGAGCACTTCATCCTCGTGCTTGCGGGCCTGTTCGATCAGGCTCGACGTCAGCTTCTGCCCGCGCGGCGTAATGCGTACGAGCGTAATGCGGCGATCGGTTTCATGCGGAATGCGCTTGACGTAGCCCTGCGCTTCCATGCGGTCGAGCAGGCGCGTCACGGTCGGCTGCTTGGTCACTGAGATCTGCGCGAGTTCACCAATGCTAAGCGCCTTGCCGCCCGACAGCGAGGACAGCACGCGCCAGTCCGAGATGGTGAAGCCGTTGGCTTGCACGATAACGTGGAATTCCCCCGAGATCAGCTGGCTGGCCTGGGCCAGCAGCGCGGGGGTGTAGTCGTCGACGAAATCCGCTTCGTCTTGGGTCTTTTTCGGATCGTTCATGCGTATTGGCAGGCGGTAAGCGGCCTTGCGGGCCGCGGGACGGCCAAGAACATACCACGACACGAGGCCACTCCGTTGCGCACATGCGCCGAGACGGCGAAACGCTCGCTCGGAAACGCACCTTGAAGGTGCCTGCAGGTACCGCATCACGCACTAAAAACGCCTCGGGGGTAAACCATGATTATGGAATAGTTTATATATAAACATAATCATATTCATACAACGGCGCGAGGCGACGGATCACGCGTCAGACAACCTGTACGGAGTGCTGCAGCCTCCGTTTGCACCCCAACCCCAACTCTTTGAATGGTGACGGCATGAGAAAAATTCTGAACACGAAGGACTTTGTCCTGGGGACGTTTGCGACGAACTGCTCGGGCGGGATGTCGGTGACGAAGATTGGCGAGCGCTGGGACAACTCGTGGGAGAACAACGCGAAGCTGGCGCAGATGCTGGACGAGGCGGGAATCGATTTCATGCTG
Organism: Cupriavidus pinatubonensis; assembly: GCF_019602855.1. Taxonomy (GTDB): domain Bacteria; phylum Pseudomonadota; class Gammaproteobacteria; order Burkholderiales; family Burkholderiaceae; genus Cupriavidus; species Cupriavidus pinatubonensis. The sequence goes on along the minus strand of NZ_CP080766.1, from coordinate 1,418,386 downwards.
CCGATCGCGCGCTGGATCGGCTACGGCGGCGAGACGGACTTCCACGGCTCGGTGCTCGAGACGATGACGTGGGCAGCGGCGCTGCTGGCACAGACCAAGCACCTGACGGTGTTCGCGACGATCCACACGGCGTGCAACCACCCGGCGGTGGTGGCCAAGCAGATCGCGACGCTGGACCAGATTGGCCAGGGCCGCGCGGGCCTGAACATCGTGGCGGGCTGGAACCGCCCCGAGTACGAGGCGATGGGCCAGGACCTGGCGGTGAGCCACGACCAGCGCTACGCGTTTGCGGGCGAATGGTTCGACGTGATCAAGCAGATCTGGGAGCGCGACGGCGCGTTCAACTACGACGGCGCGAACTTCAAGTTGAAGGGCATCTACGGCCTGCCCAAGCCGTGGAACGGCGAGCGTCCGCCGATCCTGAACGCTGCGGGTTCGGGCGAAGGCCGCGAGTTTGCGATCAACAACGCGAACTTCCTGTTCACGCCGGCGATCGACCTGGAGCGCTCGAAGGTGGAAGTGGCCGAACTCAAGCAGAAGGCGAAGGCAGCGAACAAGCCGGTGAACGTGCTGACGTTCTCGCACGTGGTGTGCCGCCCGACCGAGCAGGAAGCGCGCGACTACCTGCGCCACTTCGCGCAGGACAATGCGGACTGGGCCGCGGTGGACAACCTCGTGGCGCTGCAGTTCGCCAATGCGCAATCGTTCCCGCACGACCTGCTGGCACTGATCCGCGACCGCATGGCAGCGGGCCACGGTGGCTTCCCGCTGGTCGGCACGCCGGAGCAAGTGGCCGATGGCATCTGCGCACTGGCCGAAGCCGGCTTCAAAGGCACGACGCTGTCGTTCGTGGACTACGTGAAGGAGTTCCCGTACTTCCGCGACACGGTGCTGCCGATCCTGGAGGCACGCGGGCTGCGCAAGCCCGGTGGCTCGAAGCATGGGAACTGACAAGATGCCGGCGGCGCTGGAAGTGCTGCAGCAATCGTTCAAGCAGGCGATGCGCGGCTTCGCCGGCGCGGTGAGCGTGGTGACGGTGGCCGATCCGCTGAACGAGTCCGAGCGCAGCGGCTTCACGGCGACGTCGGTCTCGTCGTTCTCGGCCACGCCGCCGATGGTGGTGGCGTCGATGAAGGCAACGAGTTCGTCGGCGGAGCTGCTGCAGCGCACGCGCCGCTTCGGCGTGAACCTGCTGCGGGAAGAGCAGCAGGCGATCGCGCAGCGCTTCACGGGCTTCGGTGGTGAAGCCGGGATAGAGCGCTACGGCAGCGATGCGTGGACGCAACTGCTGGCCGACGGTGCACCGGTGCTGGCCGATGCAGTTGTGGCCATGGACTGCGAAGTCGACGAACTGCTGGAGCGCCACGGCCACTACCTGATCATCGGCCGTGTCCGCGAGATCCGCGTCGCGCAAGAAGCGCCAGCCCCGCTGCTGTACTGGCAAGGCCGCTACACGCGACTGGCGCAACACGCCAACTGAGCTACGAACGAGGAGTACATCCATGAGCAACAGCCTCATGCAACTGGCCACTGAGATGGCCAACGGTGCGGTCAAAGTCGTCGACCTGACGCAAACGCTGTCGCCGGACTTCCCGGCCCTCGTCCTGCCACCCGAGTTCGGCCAGGTCTGGGCGTTCAAGATGGAACGCATCAGCCAGTATGACGAGAAGGGTCCCGGCTGGTACTGGAACAACTTCTCCTGCGGCGAACACACCGGCACGCACTTCGACGCGCCTGTGCACTGGATCAGCGGCAAAGATCACGCGCAGAACTCGGTCGACACGATCGATGCGAAGAACTTCATCGCTCCGGCAGTCGTGATCGACGCCAGCGGCCCGGTCGCCGAAGACCCGGACTGGACGCTGACGGTTCCGTACCTGCAGGCCTGGGAAGCGAAGCACGGCCAGATCCCCGCTGGCGCCTGGGTCCTGCTGCGCACGGACTGGAGCAAGAAGACCGACCCGCAGGAATTCCTCGGTCTGCACGAAGACGGTGCTCACACGCCGGGCCCGACGCAGGAAGCGGTCGAGTGGCTGATCCGGGAGCGCAATGTCCACGGTTTCGGCGTCGAGACCATCAACACCGACGCAGGCCAGTCGTACGCATGGCCGGTGCCGTACCCGTGCCACACGCTGATGCACGGCGCCAACAAATACGGCCTGCAGTGCCTGAAGAACCTGGACCAGCTGCCCGCCACAGGGGCCGTGATCGTTGCCGCACCGCTGAAGATCCAGAACGGCTCCGGTAGCCCGCTGCGCGTGCTCGCGCTGATTGGTGGCTGATTGTCAGACCCGTCAGACCCCATCCACCAAAAGAGAGAAAGAGGAAACAATGAAGTCTCAACGTAAGTTGCTGGCCGTCATGGCGGCCGCCGGCAGCCTTGCCGCGGGCGCGGCAAGCGCCCAGAGCAATGTGCAGTTGTACGGCACCGTCGACGCCTTCGTCGGCTCGGTACGCGCGAGTGGCGACGCCCACAGCACTGCCGCCGTGGAAAGCTCCGGCCTGACCACGTCCTACTGGGGCATCGGCGGCCAGGAAGCGCTCGGCAATGGCCTCAACGCGGAGTTCGCGCTGGAAAGCTTCTTCCGCACCGACAACGGCAAGGTCGGCCGCTTCGACGGCGATGCCATGTTCGGCCGTAATGCCTACGTCGGCCTGAACGGCGGCTTCGGCGCCATCAAGCTCGGCCGCAACACCACGCCGTGGTTCGTGTCGATGCTGCTGTTCAACCCGCTCGCGGATTCGGCCACGTTCTCGCCGATGTTCCTGCACACCTACACCACGCCGCCGGGTTCGCCCGTGGGTAACTCGGTGGCCGGCGACACCGCCTGGGACAACTCGGTGCTGTACCAGAGCCCGGGCTTCGGCGGCCTGCGCTTCAATGCCATCTACTCGACCGGCGAGACCACCGGCCACCAGGGCAAGCAGAACTACGGCGGCAATGCCACGTACTTCAACGGCAACTTCGGTGCGACGCTGGCCGTGCAGCGCGTGGCCGTGAACGCGCCCGAGTTCGCCGCGTCCGGCGCCAGCTACCAGATGGCTTACCTGGCCGGCGCTTCGTACGACTTCAAGGTGGTGAAGCTGTTCGGCCAGTATGCGCAGTCGGACAACGACTTCAACGCGCAGAGCCGCCAGCGCGACAAGACCGTGCAGGTCGGCGCCAGCGCTCCTCTGGGTCCCGGTTCGCTGATGGCCACCTGGGTTCGCACGTGGCAGGGCGGCAACGAGATCATCGGCTCGGCGCGTCGCGACACTACGACGCTGGCGTACGACTATCCGTTCTCCAAGCGCACCGACATGTATGCCGCCTGGCGGTATGACAAGGTGAGCACGCTGAACCCGGGCAACACCTTCGGCCTGGGGCTGCGCCACAAGTTCTGAGCGATGGCCTGCTATGCGGTGGGGCAGGCTTACCTGTATTCGCGGGGAGTCATTACCCCCGTGGAAGGGCCGCCTCCGATTACTACATTTGTGTTATTGGTAGGACAAAGGCTGCGGAGTTAAGCTGCACTCACGCTGAACACCCCGTTCCACGCGTACTTCATAAGCCACCAGCCTTTGGGCCGGTGGCTTTTTCTTTGGGGTCCGGAATCCGTTCAGGCGTCGGCCGGTTGTGCTGCCGTGGCTGCCCGGACCATCGCCACGAAATGATCGCGCGCCGGATGGTCGGGCGCGGCTTTCCACGCGCAGTAAACCTCGGACGGCACCGTGGCATCGGCCAGTGGCCGGAACGCCGCTCCAGCCATGCCCGAGCGCGCAAGGGCCGCCGGTACCACCGCCACCCCCATCCCCTGCGACACCAGCGACACCACCGACAGCCAGTGCCGCACCTCGTGCCGGATCTGCGGATAGAAGCCCTGCGCCGCGCACATATCGAAGATCCGGCTGTAGTAATCGGGCGACGCCTTGCGCGAGAACAGCACGAACGGCTCGGCGCGCAGGTCCACCAGCGCGACCTCAGCCTGTGCTGCCAGCGCATGGTCCTGCGGCACGCAGCAGACGAAGGGCTCGCTATGGATCAGTACGGCGCTCAGTTCATCGGGCAGGCGGCCCGTATGGACGAACCCGGCGTCCAGTTCGTTGTGCAGCAGCGCGTCGATCTGCTCCTGCGAGTTGAGTTCGGTCAGCGCCACGTGGATGCCCGGATAGCCCGCCTGGAAGTCGCGCAGGTGCTGTGGCAGCCCCCGGTACAGCATCGACCCGACAAAGCCCACGCGCAGCCGCCCGACCGCCCCGGCTTCGATCTCGCGCGCCAGCACGCGCGCCGCTTCGGCCTGCGCCAGCAGCGCGTTGGCCGATTCGCGGAATGCCCGGCCGGCTGCTGTCAGCCGCACCCCGCGGCTGTCACGCTCGAACAGCTTTGCCCCGACCGAAGCCTCCAGCTGCTGGATATTGAGCGACAGCGGCGGCTGGGAGATCGACAGCCGCTTCGCGGCACGGCCGAAGTGCAGTTCCTCGGCGAGGACCAGGAAATAGCGCAGGTGTCGGAATTCCATGGCGATACAAAAATTATATGGATCAAGCCAATTTTAGAATTAGACGCGAATCCATGGGAATCCAATAATGGTGCAAACAGGTCCGCGCGCCGGCAAGCCAGCCCGGCGAATGGCGGGCCAGCCCAATCCAGGAGACCCAGATGACCAGTGCTGTGCGCCATGCTGCCCCTCATGCCCCCGTTGTATCGCCGGCGGAGCACCCCGTGCCCGACCGCAAGGGCGGCAGCCTGTACACCGCCGATCCGGATCTGCGCGCGCTGCTGCCGCTTTACCTGCCGGCGGACTTGCTGAACCTGCTGCAGCCGCATCTGGAGCGCATGGGCGAACTGGCTGGCGGCGTGCTGGACGAACTGGCCCTGACCGCCGACCAGAACCCGCCGACGCTGACCCACCGTACCCGCAGCGGCATCGACCAGCAACGCGTGCACAAGCATCCCGCCTACGTCGAACTGGAGCGCGTGGCGTTCTCCGAGTTCGGGCTCGCTGCGGTCTCGCACCGCGGCGGTGTGTTCGGCTGGGACAAGCCGATGCCGCCGGCAGCCAAGTACGCACTCACGTATATGCTGGTGCAGGCCGAGTTCGGCCTGTGCTGCCCGCTGTCGATGACCGATTCGCTGACGCGCACGCTGCGCAAGTTCGGCGATCCGGCACTGGTCGAGAAGTTCTTGCCGAACCTGACCACGCAGGTGTTCGAAGACCTGTACCAGGGCGCGATGTTCATGACAGAGCAGGGCGCGGGCTCCGACGTGGCCGCGACCGCGACCCGCGCCATGCGCGATCCGCAGGCCGAAGGCGGCTGGCGTCTGAGTGGCGACAAGTGGTTCTGCTCGAATCCCGACGCCGCGCTGGCGATGGTGCTGGCGCGTGTGGAAGACGAAGCCGGCAACGCTGTGCCCGGCCACAAGGGCGTGTCGCTGTTCCTGCTGCCGCGCACGCTGTCCGACGGCAGCGCCAACCAGTACCGCATCATCCGCCTGAAGGACAAGCTCGGCACGCGCTCGATGGCCAGTGGTGAAATCCGGCTGGAAGGCGCAAGCGCCTACCTGGTCGGCGAACTCGGCCGCGGCTTCGTGCAGATGGCCGACATGATCAACAACTCGCGCCTGTCCAACGGCGTGCGCGCCGCCGGCCTGATGCGCCGCGCATTGACCGAGGGCCTGTTCATCGCCCACGAGCGCAAGGCCTTCGGCAAGCGCCTCGAAGACATGCCGCTGATGCGCCGCCAGCTCCTGAAGCTCACGCTGCCGACCGAGCAGGCGCGCACCATGGTGTTCCAGACCGCCGAAGCACTGCGCCGCGCCGACGCCGGCGAGGACGGCGCCTATCCGCTGATGCGCATCCTCACGCCACTGATCAAGTTCCGCGCGTGCCGTGACGCACGCAAGGTCACCGGCGATGCCATGGAAATCCGCGGCGGCTGCGGCTACATCGAAGAATGGAGCGATCCGCGCCTCGTGCGCGACGCCCACCTCGGCTCGATCTGGGAAGGCACCAGCAACATCGTCGCACTCGACGTCCTGCGTGCGATCCGCCGCGAGGGCTCGCTACCCGCGCTGCGCGCGCACCTGTCCGGCTTGCTGGCCGATACGCCGCTGCATCCGACCGCCCGCACCACCTTCGAAGCCGCCATCGAACGAGCATCGGCCTTCGCCGCCGGCGCGGCCGAAGCCGGTGCCGAAGGCGACTTGCTGGCCCGCCAGGCCGCCTCCGGCCTGTACAACGTCACGACCGCCGTGGCGATGGCCTGGGAAGCCGGGCGCATCGGCTCGGTGCGCCGCATGCGGCTCGCGCAGCTCGTGCTGCGCCACCGCGTGCTGCCGCAAGACCCGCTGTCCGGCCAGGCCGAGCCGGATTGGCTCGCCGAGACCGTGGCACCGCCTGCCGACGGTACCGTGCGCGCAGCCGGTGCGGTCGATCAGGTCAACGTGTTCTGACCCTTCTGCAGCTTCACCCGACATCAGCCCCCGGTGGCACCGCAACCCGGTGCCGCCCACCGCATCGCCCGACATCCCCCGGGGCAATGCGAGACGACCCATACCAGGAGACAAGCCATGAAACTCTGGCACCGCCTCGCGGCCATCGCCGTCTGCTCGCTTTGCGTGAGCGCCACTCCCGCCTTCGCGCAGAAGGACTATCCCTCGAAGCCGATCATGATGGTCGTGACCTACCCGCCGGGCGGTCCGACCGATGCCATGGCGCGCACGCTCGCCGCTGCGCTCAAGACCAGCCTTGGCCAGCCCGTGGTGGTCGAGAACCGCGCCGGTGCCGGCGGCAACATCGGCGCAGAAGCGGTCGCACGCGCCGAGCCGGACGGCTACACGCTGATGTTCGGCACCTCGGCGCCGCTTGCCATCAACGTGAGCCTGTACCGCAAGATCAACTACGACCCGGTCAAGAGCTTCGCACCGGTGATCCAGATCGGCCAGCTGCCCAATGTGCTCGTGGTCAACCCGAGCGTGCCGGCCAAGAACGTGAGCGAACTGATCGCCTATGGCAAAGCGCACCCGGGCAAGCTTAGCTACGCATCGTCGGGCAATGGCGCGTCGTCGCACCTGGCCGGCGTGCTGTTCAACAACCTCGCCGGCACCGATTTCCAGCACGTGCCGTACAAGGGCACCGGCCCGGCGCTCAATGACCTGCTCGGCGGACAGGTCAGCATGACCTTCACCGACGTGCTGACCGCGCTGCCATTTATCAAGAGCGGCAAGGTACGCGCGCTGGGCGTGACCACCAAGGCCCGCTCGCAGGCGCTGCCGGATGTGCCGACGGTGGCAGAGCAGGGCGTGAATGGCTTCGACGTGTCGGTGTTCTTCGGCGTGGTCGCCCCGGCCGGCACGCCCGCACCGGTCATCGCCAAGCTGAACCATGCGTTCGCCGAAGCGCTGCAGAAGCCCGAAGTCCGCAAGACGCTGCTGGCCCAGGGGCTCGAGTTCGCGCCGTCCACCACGCCCGATCAGCTCGGCGGCTTCGTGAAGTCCGAAGTCAGCAAGTGGCGTACCGTCGTGCAGAAGTCTGGCGCGCAACTCGACTGAGACTGACAAGGAGCGATGTCATGACGCAATCCAAGACGGGCGCGCTGGCCGGCATCCGCGTGGTCGACCTGTCGCGCATCCTGGGCGGCCCGTACTGCGGGCAGATTCTCGGCGACCACGGCGCCGACGTGCTGAAGATCGAACCGCCGCAGGGCGATGACACGCGTACCTGGGGCCCTCCGTTCAAGGATGGCGTCGCGTCCTATTACTTCGGGCTGAACCGCAACAAGCGCGTGATGAAGCTCGATCTCACGGCCGAGTCGGACCGCAGCGTGCTGCTCGCGCTGCTGGAAGATGCTGATGTGCTGGTCGAGAACTTCAAGACCGGCACCATGGAGAAGTGGGGGCTTGGCTTCGACACGCTGTCGGCTCGCTTTCCGCGTCTGATTCACTGCCGGGTTTCCGGTTTCGGTGCGGATGGCCCGCTCGGCGGCCTGCCCGGCTATGACGCCGCTGTACAGGCCATGGCTGGCCTCATGAGCATCAACGGCGAGCCCGATGGCAATGCCCTGCGTGTCGGCCTGCCGGTCGTCGATATGGTCACGGGCATGAACGCCGCGCTCGGCGTGCTGCTGGCGCTGCAGGAACGCGAGCGCAGCGGGCGCGGACAGTTCGTCGAAGCCGCGCTGTATGACTCGGGCCTGTCGCTGCTGCATCCGCACGCGGCGAACTGGTTCATGAATGGCAAGACGCCGGTGCGGACGGGCAATGCGCATCCGAACATCTATCCGTATGACACGGTAGCCACCGGCACGGATCCGATTTTCCTCGCCGTGGGCAATGACCGGCAGTTCCGCATCCTCTGCGAGCATCTGCGGATTCCTGCATTGGCCGACGACGAACGCTATGCCACGGCAGGCGGACGCTCGGTCAACCGCGTGGCGCTGAAGGCCGAACTGGAAGCGCGCATGCGCGAGCTGGACGGCAAGGTGCTGGCCGATACGCTGGTCGCGGCCGGCGTGCCATGCGCGCCGGTGCTATCGGTGCCGGATGCCCTGCAGCATCCGCATACCGTGCATCGTGAAATGGTGGTCGAGATGGAAGGGGGCTACAAGGGGCTGGGCGCCCCCGTGAAGCTGAGCCGCACGCCCGCGACGTACCGGTTCGCGCCGTTGACGGAAGGCGACCAGTTCCTGCCGAAGGAAGACTGATAACGCCCCTGTTGCGATGCGGTGCTGCTGGCTCATTGCATCTGGATGTTGCCGCGCTTCACGACCGCACGCCACTTGAGCAGATCCGCTGACAGTACGGACGCCAACCGCTCCGGCGTACCTCCGAGCGGGCTGGCACCCATCTCCGTGAAGACCTTCACGGTTTCCGGGTCCGCCACGACGTTGTTGATCGCGACATTCATCTTGCGCACGATGTCGTTCGGCGTTCCTTTCGGCGCCAGGACCGCGAACCACGTGGACGACAGCAACGAAGGAAAGCCAAGTTCGGTCGTGGTCGGTACCTCGGGCAGCGCTGGCGATCGTCGGCTGGACATGATCGCCAGCGCCCTGACCTTGTTCGACTTCACCTGGCTGACGATGCCGGGGACCAGCTGAAACATGGCCTGGATATCATTGGCTAGCAGGTTCGTAGTCGCGGTACCCGGCGCACTGTACGGAACGTGCGTCATCTCCACCCCGGTCTCGCGATCGAACAGCTCACCGGCAAGGTGCATGGAACTGCCGTTGCCGGAGCTACCGTAGTTCAATTCCCCCTTGTGTGATTTGGCGTAGGCGATGAAGTCCTGCAGCGACTTCACGGGCAGCGTGCTGTTCACGACCAGAATATTGGGCACGTCCGCAATCAGGGCCACTGGCTCGAAGCTCGTTTGCGGATTGAACGGAAGACTCCGGTACAGGCTGGGATTGACTGCGAGCGTGCCGGCCCAGGAGAGCAGGAACGTGTATCCGTTCGGAGCCGACGCCGCCGCCACGCCGGCGCCGATATTGCCGTTGGCGCCGCCGCGGTTGTCCACGATCACCGCCGTACCCAATTCTTTCTTGAGGCGCTGCGCCAGGACGCGTGCAATCGTGTCGCCGGTCCCGCTTCCACCGGGCGCCGGGACGATCAGCATGATGGGTTTGGATGGCTCCGGCCACGTGTCGGCAGCACTGACCTGACTGGCGGGGAGCAGGGCCGCTACAGCGCTCATCCTGATGATGTGCTTCAGCATCTTCTTCTCCGTGAAATAGCCTGGCGGTGCAGGCGTCAATGCATCGATTGCTTAAGCCGCTTGCGCTTCCGTATTCCGCGCAGCGTCCAGTACCGCCTGAATGGCTGCATCGGAAGTCTCCACCGGCAGCACGCAGCCGGGTCCGATGATGAGTTTGCGTCCATCGGTCTGAGCCACGGCATCCTGCACTTCATCGGCGATCGCATTACGTCCCCCATGCAGCAGCGTGTGGTGTTCATTGAGCCCGCCTACAAGCACACCGGGAAAATGGCGCCGCGCGCGGCTCAGATCGGGGTCGGTCAGCCGGTCATGCCAGTTGAACAGCTCGACAGGGTAGTCCGATAGCAGGCCGAACATGATGTCGTCGCCGTGGGCGTGCAGCATGTTTACGCGGCAACGGCCGCGAATGGCATCGAGGATCTCCAGGTCATACTGCTTGCCGAACTGCTCGTACTCGGCCGTCGTCAACAGGCGATGCGATGCCAATTGCGTGGCAAAGAAGATGCCGTGTGCGCCCACGCTCAGCGCCTCGATACAGAAATCGATGGTGACGTCCGTAATGATCCGCAAGGCTGCGTGGAGTGCCGCCGGATGGCACCGGATGTCCGTAAACAGGCGCTCGGTCGCAAGCTTGCGCGCGGTAGTGAGCGGGCTGAAAACCGTCTGAAGGATTGGCACCGTCCCGCCAAGACTGCGTGCCGTCTGCCCGAGCGCGATGTTCTGTTGCCCGTAAGCGCCGAGTCGCTGATCGATCCAGCGGATCCTTTCCCAGTCTTCGGTTCGCCTGACCACGGGATCGGTCACGACGCGTGCGCCATTTGCTGCGCCGGCATAGGCGGTCTTCGCGCCCCAGTCTTCCACGCCATACGTGCCGGGCGGCATGAATTTGAGCAGGTCGAACTGCCATTTCCGTTGCCACGCCAGCGTCAGGGCTGTCAGCTTGCCGGCGTCCATATCGTCCACCGGAAAATGGCGCCAGAGCGCAACCGGCACGCGGTCGGCAGGCTCTCCACGCAAGGTCGCCTCAAGGCGACGCCAATGGTCCATCGGTTTCATTGCGTGTCTCCCTTATGCGATTGTCGTCTCGGCGACCGGCAACACGTGGTTGATCCCGTTGGACATCCGTGACGTGGCGACGCCATAGACGTGCACGGAGATGGCGGTGCGGGCCTCACTGTTTCCGACCCGATGGATCAGATGCAGGCCAGCCGTGCCGGAGCTTCCCTCGCCAACGTTCCGGCAAGCACTGCCAGCAGGCACCGCTGCCGCGCCTTGCGCGTCGTAGTCGAAGTACTCCTCCAGCAATGCCCCTTCGACGACGGAGAGCGCGCACCACGTGTGATGTGCGTGGACCGGACTGTGTTGTCCCTGCCTCCAGACCAGCGCCGCGATGGTGTACCGGTCCGCCGCATCGCTGTGCAGGACATGGCGCACATAGCCCTGTTCGTTCGGCTTGCACATGGCCTCCGGCAACCAGTTTCCCGACGGGAATGCGTCGCGAATCATCCGCTGGATAACGCGAGGATCAAAGCACGCCTCGGAAGCCAGAAGCGCGTCGATAGCGCTGGCGAGGGTGGCGATTCGCGATGAGGGGTCTTCGATGGCTTTCTTCATACTTGTCTTCCCGTATTTGTGTTTTGCAAAGGCTCGAGCAGAATGGCGCCTGAGCGAACTTTGGCGTTATCACGGGGTTCTGACAAACGAGTTGTTCCAATACCAGGGTTTGAGAAATGCAAAAGCTGATGCATTGCAGCATCATGGATCTGAGGCTTCTCGTTGCCGTGGCCGACGCGGGGAACATGTCGAAAGGCGGCGCCGTCTGCTTTCTCGCGCCATCGACCGCGAGCCTGCGCATCAAGCATCTGGAGGCGATCGTGGGCACGCGGCTGTTCCGGCGCGAGGCGCGCGGCGTGTCCCTGACCCGGGCGGGACAGATCATGGTGGACCACAGCCGGCGCTGCCTGACCGAGATCGAGCAGATGCAGGCAAGCCTGACCCCATTCTCGGAAGACGTGCATGCGCAGCTGGTTCTCTATGCCAACAGCAGCGCCATTGCATCGTTCCTGCCCGGCGACCTGCAGGGCTTCCTGCAGTCCCATCCGAAGGCAAGAATCACGCTGGAAGAACACCTGAGCCGCGACGTGCTGGTCGCCGTCGTGGAAGGGCGCGCGGATATCGGCATCCTGACCAAGGACGAGCCGCACCCGGACCTGGTTTACTTCCCGTACCACGAAGACGAAATCGTCCTGCTCCTGGCGGAAACGCAGCCGTGGACCAAAACCGAGCCCGTCGCATTCCTGGACTGCCTGTCCTTCCCCTTCGTCAGCCAGCAGAACGGCTCCGCTATTCACTCCTTCCTGCTAGCCAAGGCCAGCGAGCAGGGCAGACGCGTCGACGTGCGGATCCAGGTAGCCGGATTCGCCGCGGTGGCCTCCATGGTGCGATCGGGAGTCGGGGTAGCGATCGTGCCGCGCTCGGCCCTGGCGGCGATCAATGTGGAAGGCCTGCGCGTCGTGGCGCTCAGCGACGCCTGGGCCAGGCGGACGCTCAGCCTGTGTGTGCGGCGAGATGTGCTGGGATCGAGAAACTATGTCACCGCTCTTGTAGATGTCCTGAGGCAAAGCGGCGATCAAGCCGGGGTGGCTGATTCCGCCTGAAGGTGTTCCCACATGGCATGCGCGTTGTGCATCGCCGAGCAAAGTTCGGAACCGCGACCCACGCGCTTTTGCCCTTTTGTCGCTCGGACAAAAGGAGGTCGCCGGCTACGCCGGCGAAACAGCAGCGCATGCCAAGAACCAACTACCCCAAAACCCTCAAAACAACGTATACCCCCCATCAATCACAAACGTATCCCCCGTGTGATACCCCGATGCCGAACTCATCAGATACACCGCAATCCCGGCAAAGTCAGCCCCCTCCCCCCACCTGCGCATAGGCACCCGCTTCCCAACCATTTCCTGGAACGTGGCATTGGCCTGCGCATTGCTGGTCATCTCCGTCTTGATCCACCCAGGCAGCACGGAGTGCGCGCGGATCCCATGCCGCGCATACTCGACCGACAGCGCGCGCATCATGGAAATCAATCCACCCTTGGTGGCCGCGTAGTGCTCGTTGCGTGCAGCGCCCTCGATAGCGGCGACAGAAGCCGTCCCGACCAGCACACCCCCATCGCCCTGCGCCAGCAACTGCCGCGCCGCCGCGCGCAGCGTAAAAAATGCCCCATCCAGATTGACCCGCATCACCCGATGCCAATCGTCCGTACCCATTTCTTCGAAGCGCGTACCACGCGCCGAGACACCGGCATTGGCGAAGCAGCCATCCAGGCGACCCAGCGCCGCAAGCGTCCCATCCATGGCCGCAGCCACGGAAGACTCGTTGCTCACATCGCAGATCGCGGTATGCACCTTGCGCCCATATTGCGCGAGCCGCTCGGCGGCGGCTGCGTTTTTCTGCGTATTGGTGCCCCAGATCGCGATATCGGCGCCGGCCTGGGCCAGGCCTTCGGCCATGCCAAGGCCGATGCCGCCGTTGCCGCCGGTAATCAGCGCCACTTTGCCGGTAAGGTCGAAGGGGGTGAAAGGCATGATCTGTCTCCTTTGAGGATGGATGAGCCGGCCCTTGTGCTCGGGCGGATCAGATCATGCTAAGAGGCCGCATAGTCGGCGGGCATCGTCGGATGCGACGAAACCCGCCCTGGGCCGGAGAGGCTTAACCGGGGATCATTCCCGGCAGCAGATACGCCTGTACCACGGTGATGATGCCGACGATCACCGCGAACAGCAGGCTGTGCTTGACGGTGAAGCGGAACAGTTCGGACTCCTTGCCGACGAGCCCCGTCGCCGCGCAGGCCACCGCGATCGATTGCGGCGAGATCATCTTGGCCGTCACGCCGCCCGTGGTGTTGGCGGCGACCAGCAGCGTGTCCGACACGCCGATCTGATGCGCCGTAGTGTTCTGCAGCGAACAGAACAGCGCGTTCGACGACGTGTCCGAACCCGTCAGGAAGACGCCGAGCCAGCCGAGGAACGGCGAGAAGAACGGGAATGCGGCGCCCGTACCGGCCAGCAGCAGCGCCAGCGTGGACGACATGCCCGAGTAGTTGGCCACGAACGCAAACGCCAGCACCAGTCCGATCGACAGGATCGGGCGGCCCAATTCCACCAGCGTTTCGCCGAACGTGGTCACCAGGTCGCGCGGCTTCATGCGCAGCAGCACGGCCGAGATCAGCGCAGTCAGCAGGATGGCGGTGCCAACGGCGGACAGCAGGTCGAGCTTGAGCACAGCTTCGTACGGCTTGGGCGAAGCGACGATCGGCGCGGCCTTGAGGACCAGCTGGTCCAGCCCCGGCACCTTGAACTTCAGCACCGTACCGGCCAGCGCACCGTTACCGGCGAACAGCGCCTTGAACGGCTGCAGGCTCCATACCGTGACGATAGCCGTCAGGATGCCGAACGGCGCCCACGCACGGATTGTCTGCGCCGTGGTGTACGGCGACTTGCGATTGCCGCCGTTCTGCACGCCGTTGCTGAAGCCGCCGCCGCCGAATGCCGACATCGCCATGGCGCCGCCCCCAACGCTGCCGCCAGCGCGTTGCGACGCGCTGCGCGGCTGCCACACCTTCAGGAAGGCCGCCAGCGACACCAGGCTGACCAGGGCCGAGGTAATGTCCGGCAACTCGGGCCCGATATGGTTCGACGTGAAGTACTGCGTCACGGCAAAGCTGCCGCCCGTCACCAGCGCGGCTGGCCACGTCTCGCGCACGCCCTTGGCGCCGTCCATCATGAACACGAGCCAGAACGGCACCATCAGCGACAGCAGCGGAAGCTGGCGCCCGGCCATCGCGCCGATGTGCATGGCGTCGATGCCCGTCACCTGCCCGGCGACGATGATGGGAATGCCCATCGCACCGAAGGCCACCGGCGCGGTGTTGGCGATCAGGCAAAGGCCTGCCGCGTAGAGCGGATTGAAGCCAAGGCCCACCAGCAGCGCAGCGGTAATGGCCACCGGCGCACCGAAGCCCGCCGCACCTTCCAGGAACGCGCCAAAGGCGAAGCCGATCAGCAGCATCTGCAGGCGCTGGTCATCGGTGATCGACAGCACCGACGCGCGGATGACGTCGAACTGGCCGGTCTTGACCACGATCTTGTAGAGGAACACCGCTGTCACGATGATCCATGCGATCGGCCACAGCCCGTAGGCAAAGCCGAAACCCGCTGCAGCAAGCGCCTGCTGCGCCGGCATGCCGTACGCAAAGACCGCCACGGCCAGCGAAAGCAACAGCGTTCCCGCCGCCGCGACATGGCCTTTCAGGCGCAACACGGCCAGCGCGATGAAGAAGAACAGGATGGGGATGGCTGCCGCCAGTGAGGACAGCCAGAGGCTGCCCAGCGGCATATAGATTTGGGTCCAGGGTTGCACGCTCGTCTCCTACTTCAATGGTGTTTCGGGAAATCCTTGTTGTTGTTGGCGCCACGCGGCCGTGTCCGTCGCGACGATGTTCTTTTTTTCTCCCGCGAGCGGGAGACGGGGGAACCAGGCGGACTCCTACTCCGGCTGGCCTTTATCCTTGAGCAAATCCGACAAGCTCCGCTTCGCCGGCGTCAGTGGCGTCCGGTGCTGCGTCCATCCCATCTGCTTCGCCGGCGTCAGCGCACGCATCCGCGTAGCCGCCCAGCGGAACATGCGATAAGCCTTCGGATGCGAGAACGCGCCGCTCCAGAAGCGCCAGATCAGATGCTCGCCACGGCTGTACTTGGCCCCCTGGCCACGCAGCGGATGCTCGACCTGCTCGTCGGGATTGCGGTTGGCTTCGGTACGCAGACGCACCAGCAATTGCGGAATCGGAATGCGCACGGGGCACACTTCCCCGCACGCACCGCACAGACTCGACGCCGTAGCGAGATCGGCCGTCGCCTCCAGCCCCAGCAGATGCGGCGAGATGATCTTGCCGATGGGCCCCGGATACGTCGTGCCATAAGCGTGGCCGCCGATCCGGGTATAAACCGGGCAATGGTTCATGCAGGCTCCGCAACGGATGCACTGCAGCGTCGCGCGCAACTGCGCATCGGCATAGGCCTGCGTGCGCCCGTTGTCGAGCAGCACCAGATGCACCTCGCGCGGCCCATCGCGCTCGCCCTCACGGCGCGGGCCCGAGATCAGGTTGAAGTAGGTCGTGATGGGCTGCCCCGTGGCCGAGCGCGTCAGAAGGCTCGACAGCGGCACGATATGCTCCAGCCGCGCCACCACCTTCTCCATCCCCATGATGGCGATATGCACGTCCGGCACCGTCGTCGACAGCCGTCCGTTGCCCTCGTTCTCCACGAGCCACAGCGTGCCCGTGTCCGCCGCGGCGAAGTTCACGCCGGACAGCCCGATATCGGCCTCGACGAACGCCTGGCGCAACGCGCGGCGGCCGGTCTGGATCAGCGCGTCGACGTCCTCGGTATAGGGCGTGTCGGGGATATGCTGCTCGAACAGCGTGGCGATGTCGCCCTTGGTCTTGTGGATCGCCGGCATGACGATGTGCGAGGGCTTCTCGCCGGCAAGCTGGACGATGTACTCGCCCATGTCCGACTCGATGCAATCCACGCCGCGCTCGGCGAGGTAATGGTTCAGCTCGATTTCCTCGCTGGCCATCGACTTGCCCTTGATCACTCGCTTCGCCTGCTTCGATTCGGCGATGCGATGGATGATCGCGTTGGCCTCCTCGGCGGTCTCGGCCCAGTGCACCTGCACGCCGGCAGCGGTCAAGTTGCTTTCGAGCTGCACCAGGAGGTCGGGCAAATTGGCCAGCGCGTGCTGGCGGATCGCCTCGCCAATATCGCGCAGATGCTCCAGCTCATCGGTATCCGGAAACTGCGACCGGCGCTTGCCCTGCAGAAAATCCATCGCGCCGCGGAAGCTCTGGCGCAGCTTGGGATCGTCGAGCGCCTCGCGGGCGCGCGCCTTGAAGTCCTGTGTCGGGACGAAGTGCAGCGTGGTCTCGCTCATGCCGGGCTCCCTGCGTGGCTGTCATCGACGATCACGACCCAAAGCTGGCGCGGACCGTGCGCGCCGTAAGCCAGGGTTTGCTGGATATCGGAGGTCTTCGACGGGCCCGAGACCATCACGAGATTGGTTGGCATGCCGTCGCGCCAGCGCTCGGTGTGCGCTGCTGAATGCAGGTCCGGATGCAGCGTGGATGCGTAGACCAGCGCCACATGCAGCGGCGGCACCAGCGACACCGTGCGCGGCGAGGACGTATCCGGCGCCAGGATCAGCGTGCCTGTGGCTGCAATGCCGGAGCGCGCGACGGTGAAGCCGGCATCGACGGTGTCGAACAGTTCCGCCTTCCATTGCTCGATAGGGCGGTCGAAGCCGATGGCTTCGATGTGCTGCGGCAACGCTTGCTTCAGTGCTGCACCTGCGGCTTGCGAGGGGGCCAGCAACAGCCGCCGTACGCCGGCCTGTGCGAGCTTGTCCGCGAGCAGGGCAGGCCATGCCGAGGTGGTGGTGCGCCAAACCTCGGCGTGCGAGGCTTCGAGCGCGGCCTGCATCGATGCAACACGTTCGTCCAGTGTGGGTGCGGTGGATTGCCGGCCAGCGTAGTGCGCGTCGATGCGGTTATCGATTTCCGCCGTGGTCGTAGCCACCGTGGCCGGCGCGGCAGCACGCAGCCGGCCCAGCATGCGTTCGCGTGCAGTGAGGGCGTTCATGCTGCACCTCCCGTACGGCGCCACAGGAAACTGGCAAGGTGTTCGACCTGCAGCGGCGCGCCGTCATGCGCGGCGGTGTGGCCGATATTGAGCAGACAGCCGCAATCGGCGGAAACCAGGCGATCGCAGCCCGTGGCGCAGGCCGAGGCGACCTTGTCGCGCACCATCGCGCCGGAGATGTCTGGGTGCTTGAGCGAGAACGTGCCGCCAAAGCCGCAGCACTCGGATTCGCGTTCATGTTCCACGCGTGTCACGCCGGGCAGCGCGTCGACCAGCGCCACGCCATGCTGGCGCGTACCCATTTCTCGACGCGCCCCGCACGAGGTATGCAGCACGATGCGCTCGTCAGCCTGACGGCCCGACAGTGCCTCGCTGAAGTCCAGTCTGAGCACGTTCAGCAGAAACTCGCCCAGTTCGTAGATGCGTTCTGCCAGTTCGCGCGCCTTGGGGCCGGAGACAGGGTCATCGGCAAACAGCTGCGGCCAGTGGTGCCGCATCATGCCGGCGCAGGAGCCGGACGGAACGATGACCGGCCACGGTTCGCTGAACAGGTCGAGCTGCGCGCGCGCAACGTCGCGTGCCTGCTCCGGATTGCCGCTGCTGTACGCCGGTTGTCCGCAGCAGCTTTGCGCGCGCGGAAAGTGCACGGTCAGGCCTTCGCGCTCGAGCAGCCGCACGGCGTCGAACCCGGCCTGGGGCACGAACAGGTCGACCAGGCAGGTCGCAAACAGGTAGACCTGCGTCGGGGCAGTGGTGGGGTATTGCCTGTCCTTCATGTCTCGCTCCGCATCGCGCTGGAATCGCACGTTCGGGCGCATAATTCCCGCTTCCGCGCTACAGTACAAATTGGTTGGACCAATTCAAGCGGACATCACATTGGCATGACGGGGATCGGCAAGGGGAGAGGAATGGCAACGCAGACGCCATCGCACGGACGGGGCAGGGGACGCGTCGAAGCGGTAATGCGGCAAATCGAAACCGCCTTGCTGGATGGCACCTGGCCCGCGGGCGCGCGCTTGCCGGCCGAGCGCGATTTGGCAGAGCAATACGACGTGGCCCGCAATACCGTGCGCGAAGCCATTCAGCGTCTGGCCGCACGCGGGTTGCTGCAAAGCCGGCGCGGCGCCGGGGTCTACGTGACCGACCAGTTGAGATCAGGCATCGCCTCGCCATGGGGCCAGCTCGTGGCCGACCATCCGGCGCTGCGTGACGACATCCTCGAATTCCGCCGCGTGCTGGAAGGCGCCACGGCCTACTTCGCCGCACTGCGTGGCGACGATGAAGACCGCAAGCGCATCCGCGGCCTGATGGCTGAACTTGAACGTGCGCGCATGGTTGACGACAAACAGGCCGAGGCAGAGGCCGACACGCGCCTGCACGACGCCATCGCGCAGGCCTCGCACAACACCATGTTCCTGCACCTGCATACCAGCGTCATCAGCATGCTGCGCGAACACATCACCATCAGCGGCACCGGCCTGCGCGAAGAGGGCGAGGCCACGTCGGCGCTCTTGCTGCTGCAGCACCGTACCGTGTGCGACGCTATCTGCGCGCGCCGCCCGGAAGAAGCGCGCACGGCGATGCAGACGCATATCGATTTCGTGCGGACGTGGGTGGAGAACGGGGGCGGGGCGGACAGGAGCGTGGACTAGCGCGCGGCCATGGCAGGGGTCACGCGGCTCCGTCTTGGATCAAACCAGCCCGGCAGTAGACAACTCTCGCTTGAGATACGCATAGAAGATCGGCCCCGCAATCACGCCCGGAATGCCGTATAGCGTTTCCATCAGCAGCATCACGATCAGCAACTCCCAGGCTGCCGCCTGGATGCGCGCGCCGATGATGCGCGCGTTCAGGAAATACTCGAGCTTGTGGATCACCACGAGATAGAACAGCGACGCCACCGCAATCGGCAGCGACACCGCCAGTGACGACACCACGATGGCCGCGTTGGAGATCAGGTTGCCCAGTACCGGCAGCAGCCCGGCCACGAAAGTGATGACCACCAGCGTCTTCGACAACGGCAGGTGAACGCCAAACAGCGGCATCACCACCAGCAGGTAGATCGCCGTCAGCATCGTATTGATGGTCGAAATCTGGATCTGCGCGAAGATGAACTGCGCAAAGGCCTGTTGCAGTGCGCGCGCGCGCATCACCAGCGCGGTCGCCAGCGGCCGGCGGTTGGGGCGGGACACGGCGCGGTAGAGCGCCACCATGGCGCCGATGACCATGCCGATGATGATATGCAGCAGCGTGCGCAGAACCTCGGCGCCCAGCTTCTGCGCCATCTGCGCGTGTTCACGAAGCCAGTGGATCAGGGTGTTGGCAAGTTCTTCCACCGTGGTCGGCAAGGCGCCGCTGACCCAGTCGGGCAACTGGCCGCGGGACTGGTCGATGATGTCGGCGATATGGTTGAGCAGGGCGTCCAGCGTGCCCTCGCCGCTGACGAATCGGACCAGTGCCCAAATTCCCAGCGACAGCGCCAGCAGGATCACGAAGGAGAGGATGGCGACCGCGACGGCATCGTGCCGATGGTTCAGGCCCTTCAGGCGCGGGGCCAGGACGTCTACGAGCGAATACAGCAGCAGGCCGGACAAAAAGGCGGCGACGAGATTGGCCTGGAGCACCGTCCACAGCGCGAGAACAGTGAGAAGGTAGGAGGCGCCGACCACGGTGAACCAGGCTGCCGGGAGCAGGCGGGGGGTGGGTGGCGGGGGTTGATGGGGCATCTGGGGCTCCGGCGTGGATGAGTGCCTCGGCAGCTTTGTGGGCAGGATGAATGCGCCAAAGGCTGCGAGCGTGCTGGAGGTCGATTTTCGGGGTTGAGGTGCGGCCAGGCAAGCACTTCGAAACGTGCGAACAGGCATTTGTGATCGCATTGCCCGCCCAGTCGTCGGCAAAGGCTGCCACGTCCTCGGCAAGTTCGGGAACTTCGCGCCGGAAGCCCGCCCGGCAAGAGGCCATTGTGACAGCGGCCATCGGGCTGACCGCCTACTGGTTCTCGATCCACTGAATAGCGAAACGGATCAACGCCTTTCCGCTATGAATGTCCAGCTTCTCTTTGATGTTCGCCTGGTGCGCCTCGACGGTCTTGATACTCCGGTTCAGTTTCCTCGCGATCTCGCGGGTGCCAAAACCGAGTCCGATCAGGTGGAGGACCTCGAATTCCCGTTCGGAGAGGCTCGCCACCGAACCGGCCGTGACGTTCCTGGAAGCCGTCAGGGCCCGGGCGAGTCTGCCATGCATGGCAGCGCTCAGATAGATATTCCCTGCGAGTACCTCCTGGATGGCGCTCATGATATGTTCCGTGGCCTCGAGCTTCATCAGATATCCGTTTGCTCCGGCACGCAGTGCGCGTTCGGCAAACAAGGATTCGTCATGCATGCTGAGGACAAGGATCGCGAGTCCCGGGTGGTGTTGCCGAAGTGTTCTGACAAGATCCAGGCCTGAGTCCTTATGCAGGCTGAGATCCACGATTGCCATGTCAGGCTCGCAGACCATCTCCTGCAACGCTTCTTCAGCACTGCTGGCCGTACAACAAACCTGAAGTTCCTCGTGCATATTCAGCAGGTGGGCCAGGCCCTCGCGGACGATGGGGTGGTCATCCACGATCAGGACCCTGGCCGGGCGGCCCGGGCTGCTGCTACATGATTTCCCTGGCATGGCCGGGACCTTGCGCGACTGGATAGCTGATGATAACCGTGGTTCCGCCCGTGGCGTTGCGGGTCACCGCGCATGCACCACCGAGCAGGCTCGCACGGTGACGCAGGTTGTAAAATCCGAGTCCCGACGTATGCCCCATCTGTGCCGGATCCATCCCCACGCCGTCGTCGCTGATGGAAAGCCTCTGCACGCCGGCTTCGAACTCCAGATCGATCCAGATGTGCTGGCCATGACTGTATTTCAGCGCGTTATTGACGGCTTCCTGTGCGGCCCGGTAAAGGTTGATCTGCACTGGCGAATCCATCTGTCCCACCTCTGACCCGATGCGAAGCCGGCAGTCTATGCCGTTCAGCGTGCCGGTAGTCTGCGCCAGGGTTTCCAGGGCGGCGGAAAGACCGCCAGATTCCAGGGCGATCGGATCCAGGCCATGGGCGATCTTGCGAGCCATCAGGGACGCCTGCCTGACCAGCTCGACGATCGTTGCCGCGTCAGCGGCAGCCGGGTGGCGATGCTTCTGCAGTTCCTGACTCAGCGAGGCGCAATAGAAGCCCAGGCTGGTAAGGTGTTGCCCAAGGCCATCATGGAGTTCCCGGCCGATAAGCCTCTGCTGACGATCGCCGATCCGGATCAGTTCCGCTTCCAGTTGGCGACGCCTCGCCATCTCTTGCTTCAGCTCGGTATTCGCCTGCTGCAGATCCTGGGTTCGCTCTTGCACGCGGCGCTCCAGTTCGGCCTGGGATGCCAGCAGGATCCCGTGGATGCGCCTTTCCTGCGCACGCGCAGCCGCAAGCAGCAAGCCGGTGATTGCGACGACATTGGCGAAAGCACACCATCTCACGAGGCTGTCCACAGGATGGTCGGAAGCAAACGGCCCGGTACCCTGAGTGGTACCCCAGATGGCCATGATCGAGACCATCAGGGTCGAGAGGCTGGCGCCCGGATGATCGAAGCGCAGCGCTGCCCAGACGACAAAGGGAAAAATCGCCAGGGCCGCAGGATAGTAGCCATGCCCGGCAAGCTGGGGCGCGCCGAAAATCAGATAACTTGCCGAAAGGGTTGCCACCGCCAGTGCGCATGCTTCCACGGCTTGCGGTGCGGAGCCGAGAGCGCTGCGATACGTGAACAGGGTGAGCAATGGCGGCGCCACTACCAGCACTCCCATCATGTCACCGAGCCACCATTCGAGCATCGCGCGTCCGTACTGGCTGCCTGCCAGCAGCCCACCGCCTCTCAGTACGGTCGCACCGACCAGGGCGCTTACTGCCGTGCTGAATATCGCAGCCACGATCAGGAAAGCCAGCACATCCCTGATGCGGTCCAAGGCGATATGGAACCGGGCCGCGCGCGTCAACAACCATGTGGCTGCCAAAGCCGCAGCCGTTGCGCCAAGACCGATCACCACCGCGATATGCAGAGGTACGCCCACCGACACATTGGCCAGCACGGAACCGATGGCAATGCCCGGCGCGACAACGTAGCCCATTGTGAGCAGCGCCGCGAGTGCGATTCCGCTGGAAGGCCACACCAGCGACACTGCGCCGCCCACGACGGCGTACGTGAGCCCCAGCTTTGCACCGGCGAAATACGTCAGTCCGACAGCTCCGGTCTGCACGAGGATGCTGAGCCTCGACTTGTGCGGAAAGCTGACCATTTTTCACCCCGAATTCTTGGGACAGGCTTTGGCACGTCACTTTTTTTGCTAGCCAAAATGACAATACTACTGGAAGTGTCAAAGTCCAAAATTTTTATGGCACTTATGCGCTTATATTCCGAACATGTTCGAAAATGTGCTGCCGGACATTCAACGCGCATGCAGTTGCGCTGCGTGGTCCGAGCGACTGGATTGCTTTAATGCTTTTGCGTCACAGTTCGAATAGGGAAATCCACTAGCTACTTTTCGGACGCGCGCCTGATTCACCCACTACCTGGGGCGACATACATTTCAATCCAGAAAACAGAAAGCGGCTTCGTCAAACCGGAACGAAACTCATTCGG
The DNA here is from genome assembly GCF_019602855.1 of Cupriavidus pinatubonensis. GTDB lineage: Bacteria > Pseudomonadota > Gammaproteobacteria > Burkholderiales > Burkholderiaceae > Cupriavidus > Cupriavidus pinatubonensis. Next base: position 1,395,342 of record NZ_CP080766.1, on the reverse strand, counting down.
CCCGGAATTCTCAACCGAAGGAAATAGGGGGTGAAGCGATGTTGAAAGCACTCTTGCTGCTCATTGGAACGAGCGCGGCGCTTGGCGCCGGGGTGGCGCAGGCCGGTACCGGGCCACGAGACATCTACACGGACGGCAGCACTGTCATGGGGCCACGGGACCCATATGGCGACGGAAGCAAGAAATTTGATGTCTACGTGGATGGAACGAGAGTCGTGGACAGGCGAGACGTCTTCACCGACGGATCGCGTGTGGTGGACAAGCGGGATACTTTCACCGACGGCGCTTGAATCAGCCGCCACGATGGCAATTCTGGAGCGCCCTGTGCAAGGGTCCTACAGACGAGGCCATCAAGGCTTAAAACCAGCAACGACCCCGAGCAGCGCCTCGGGGTCGTTTATTTTGGACGCCGGGCGAAGAGCCGGGTCCACCATTGCACACGAAATGATGCCGAATTCGACAGATCCTCACTGATCAATCGAGCGACCTCAGTTATATTAAAAACTCACATTCCGGCGCGCTCGGATTTACGCGAATGCATGGCTGGAGCCAGAATATATATTAAATAAATATCCTGCCAAAACGTTGCCGGATGCCGGCAACAGGATAGCCAGGCAAGGCATGCTTTGGCGTAGTCACCAGGGGCCGTGAGATTATCGCTGGTCGGCCACGTGTCCTTGCTTCATAATCGCGAGCATCGACAATGGAAGGAGACCTCATGAGAGCGATTCTGATGATCCTGGCCGGCTGCTCGCTACTGTTAAGCGGCTGCGTGGTGGCGCCGCCTTACGAAGAGCACGGCGGCGGCCCTGGCTGTCCGCCAGGGCAGGCAAAGAAAGGGAACTGCCGCGTCGACCAGTACGGTAATGAATCGTTCTGTCCGCCAGGCAAGGCCAAGAAAGGCCAATGCTGAGGCGCGACGGCGTCAGACATGCCCCAGTAACTGCAACGATGGACTGAACTCCGCCTCGGCAAGCGCGCAGTCATCGGCCGCAAGCAAATGACGCCGCCCCTTTTCGGGGGCGGCCGTGTTCCGGGTGGGCGCGGGGCGCGCGACATTCGATGCCGGAAGTTGCATTAGCCTCGCGCCTTCATCGAACGCCTTAACCGTGGTGCTCGTCGTGGTGCTCGTCGTGGTGATCGTAGTGCTGATTATCGTAATGATGATTATGGTGGTGATGATGACGATTCCACTCGTCGCGGGCCCACCAGCGGCGACCATCCCAATAGCGGTCGCCATGCCAGCCGACGACTACGCGCGGCTCGGCCACGACCACGGGTGCGGGCTGCGGGGCGGGCTGGACGTAGACAGGGCCACCTTCGACATAGTCACGCGCCAGCGTGGCTGTCGAGGCCGCTGTGGCGAGCAGGCCAACGGCGAGGCAAGTTGCGTAGCGTAGGGACATGATTTACCTCTTTGAAAGTCGTACCAGATACCTTCAATCTACTGCGGCGAACATGCGCGGTGGCTGCTGCGCAGGCTGAAAGGCTTGTCCGTTCTTGTCCCACATCGGAAGTAGCCAGTGGTGCTGCTGGTGCGCGGCGCTCACTTTGCCCACTCACCCGTTCGAGCGCATGACTTCTGCCGCACGCGTACGCGGCTACATCGCCTCCGCAGGCAACACACTCCAGCCAGACGCACCGCTCGACGTCGTTCTGCGCAGGCTGCTGAGGACGCCGTTCTCGTCAAACTCGAACAGCACGGTCGACGACCGGACTTCGCCACCGGCAAAGAGCGGACCAATGAACGGGATGAAGCTTTCAGGGTGCGGCCTGGAAGTCGCGAATGAATAGATCAGGACGGTGGATCCGCTCTTCATCGTGACCTGGGAGGTTGGTGTCCCGAGCTGTGTGGTGACATCGTCGATGGTGGAGAAACCGGGCAGGAAGTTAGACATCTGCTCGGGTCTGACGTCGACGCCGGTCGATGCGCAGGCGGCCAACATGATGCAAAGCACGATCGGTGCGTGTCTGGGCCACATGTTGTCAATGCCACACTTTCCGTGCCGTGACGGAGAAACAAGGGCCATGACGCCTGTCGGCCCCGTTTATCAAGGATATAACGTTTAGCCGCCGACCATCATCCTGACGGCTCAGTTCAATCTTTGTCGTCCCCTGCATTTCTCGTACGCCTCAGCCGCCCCTTACTCCAGTGGCAGTTCCTTTCGTATTGCGAGTTCCGCAAAGCCGGAGCGAGCGTCGTACTCGCGCGAGAAACGATGTTCAGGAAGAATCGCCAGCAGTATCTCGGCGGTCGTGCGGACCAGGCAACCATGTGCCACGTGGCCACCGAACACCCGACCGCGTGAATCGGCGACCGACATGTGAAGGTGCGCGCCATCCGCCGACAGTGTCCCCGCGAGCGTCAGTATTTCCAGATCGTCGCGCAGTTCGGCGGGACTCTCGTTTCCGGCGAATCGCAACCGGGCGACGCTGAGACTGCCGATACCCTGCATCACGAATGCCGCCGATACTTGGCGCTGGCGCACCATGTCTTCCAGTGCGCCACGCAGATCATCGCCGGGACAGAGGCGCAACGGATGTGCTCGCATTGTGGTTTCCAGGTGGAAGGTTCGATGACCGGAACATGACGGAAAAGTGCAGGCCGCGCTCCTGTTGCGGGCAGCGCCGAGTGCTGTCTGGCGCCTTTGCCGCATCCGGCGTCTGGCGCCTAGACTGGAGCTTGTACGGACCGGGTCGCCTCACCCATCTTAGGTCACGTAAGCGGCACCGGAAGGTGACGAATCGACTCATGCGGCATCGTCGGTGCTTTCGCGATTCGATATGGAGCCAATAACATGAAATATCCGTTCATCGTCGCTATCACCACTGCCGCGCTCGCCGGCTGCGTCACATCTCCCTACACCCCACCCCCAACGCAAGACACGCGCGCCATCGGCGAAAGCAAGCTGGCGCCCAAGGACGCCGCCCAGTGTATCGGCCAGAAGTGGGCGCAAAGTACCCAGCAGCAAGTGTGGATGCAATACATGCTGGCCAATGACCAGGCCTTCGATGTTTATGTTCCGGGGCAACAGCCGCCAAGCGGCTCCGCTGCCGTCGTGCGCAAGTCGCCCACGGGAGCCGGCTCATGGCTGGGGTTCCGTGGGGCTGACAGTGGTGCCGCGGGTGCGATCAGCCAGTGCCAGTGATGCACGGCTACAATTTCGAGTCGTCTTCAAGACTTGATCCGCGCATGGACAACGTGCCCATGCGCACTGCCGGAGGAGATATTGAACAGGAAATGGATGGCCGCAGCGATCGCCGTGATCGCGATTGGTGCAGCCACAAGCTACGCGAGCCCCTATTGGACCATCTACCAGATGCGCTCCGCCATCGAAACGCATGACGCGGAGAAGTTCTCGCGATACGCTGACTATCCCGCGCTGCGCGAAAACCTGAAGGGCCAGCTCCAGTCTTCGCTCAAGGGCCAGATGCAATCGCCGGCGTTGAAGGACAACCCGTTTGCCGGACTCGGGCAGATGATCGGCCTCGCCATGGTGAACACGATCGTGGATACCATGGTGTCGCCGGCCGGTGTCATGGCGCTGATGGCCGGCGAGAAGCCGGCAACCGGGAGCCCGGCACCGCAATCGCCGGCGCCCGCACCGGAAGCGCCCCGCAAGCAAGCAGCAAAGGACGCCTTGAAGTACGACGTGTCGTATCGAAGCTGGACGCTGGTTCAGGCCACGGCCACGAAGGACAGCGGCGACCAGATCATTGCCGATCTGCGGCGCGACGGGCTCTGGTCGTGGAAGTGGGCCGGCATCAAGATTCCCGATCTGGCGAAGCCATAGCAGGTCGAATCCTCCATCGCGGCGCAAGCCAGCGAGGCCCTGAAAGCGCGCAGGCCTTACCTCATCAGCGGGCCGGCGCCGGCGTCGGCGGCGCACAGCACTGCTGCGCATCGATCTTGCGATTCCGGCAGGCGGGCAACCCCGGCGGATTCTTGCACAACAGCGCGTTGGCAGGGCGCGCATACCTGAACTGCTGGTCGATCATGCATAGCTGGGCCGCGGCAATGTCGTTGAGCAGCATGGTGTGGATGGGCTCGATCACCGTGGTGTAGCCGCATGCCAGCATGGCGTGCTTGACGCCTTCGGTATCGGTGCCAGGACGGCGCCAGTAGGTGTACGCGGGCGCGCGCGGCGGGCGGCGATGGAGCCGTGCAGGGTCGATGTCAGGGTCGGAGCCGAACGTCTTGCCTCGCGGCACATTGGCGCAGGCCGGCAACTCCGGCATGTCGGCGCAGAGGATCCGGCGGTCCTGATAAAGGAAGCCCTTGTCGACCATGCACAACTGCGCACGAGCGTAATCATTGTTCGTCATCACGGTACCGTCGACATAGGCCGAATCGACAAAGCCGCAATCGAGCATGGCACTGCGTACGCCTTGCTCGCTGACGCCTGCCTTGGCCCAAAGCTTGTATGCCGGCGGGGACGGCTGGAAGGGTCGCGTGGTGCAGGCTGCTGTCAGGCTAAGTAAAACGGTGGCCAGCGCGCGCAGCAGGCGTGGATGGCGGCGAGTAAAGGCGTTCGACATATCGGTGGGCGACAGCGTCCTGCGGCAGGACTGGCGTACCAGCGTTTGGAGCCACGTGAACATCGGCTGGCGGTCGGGAGTCGCATCGCGGAAAGGGTGCCACTTTAATGCAATCTGCACCGCTTGTCGGAAAAAGAACTCGGGATCAACCCCGGTGCGGCACCGCTTCGGCCGCCAGCGCCGCGCATTCATGTCCGAACAGCCGGTTCTGGATGTCGCTGTTCAGCATTCCCTCCGCATGCACACGCTGCAAGATGTCGACCAGTGCCCCGACACCGGCTTTGGGCGTCCATTGTTCGCGAACGGCACAGACAATGCCGGCCGCGGTGGCGGTTTCAAGGCCCTGCAGAACCGCAAAGCGCGACTGGAAGTAATCTGTCCTCGTGATGGCCTGGTCGACAAAGCCCATCGCATCCGTGTTTTCGATGACTTTGCATTGCAGTGAGAAGTTTTCGATCCTGTGGAACCGGACTGCCTCGGCCTGACCGTAGATCTGGCTGAGAATGGGGTACAGCGACAGATCCCAGAGCTGGCCCGGCAGCACCATGTCGTACCGGGCGATATCGGACGCCACCGGCGCTTCCAGCTCCAGCAGCGGATGGCCGCGCCGCACGAATATCGATGCCGAGATCGTAGCGATGTATTCGAGCTTGAAGCGGGCCTTGTCCCCGAACGCCGACTCGAGTCCGATGGCAACATCGACGTCGCCCTGGTCAAGAAGTTGCACGCCGCGTTCTTTCGTTCCTGACGTAATGTCGAGCAGCAGCCGCGGATGACGCTGCACCAGTACCTCGAGCGGCTTTGCCAACATCCACTCGAACGTCGTCGGAAAGATCCCGATGCGCAGGCTCCCGCTGAACGGGTCGGTGCGCAGCGCCCCGCTCAGCAGTTCATCGGTATCCGCAATCAGCCGTGAGGCGCGCTCCAGGAACGCGCGCCCTTCGCTGGTCGGCACCACGCCGCGCGAGGTCCGGATGAAGATCGGAAAGCCGAGGCGCCGCTCCAGCTCGGCGACGCTCTTGGTGACGGCCGACTGGGTCACATTGACCGCTTCCGCTGCCTTCGAGAAGGAGCCGAACCTGCCAACGGCGACGGCCTGCTTCAGACGAGCATCCATTTGCAACCTCTCCCATGCCGGCCGGATTTCAATGATTGTGATTTTGCCACGGACGCGGTGAACAGCCCTGTCAACCGGATCCGTGCGGGGCAGGGCCGGCGCGCCGCCGCCCGTTCCGGCGAGGTATGACTTTGAGGAATACGGCGGAAAAAGTTGAATTGGACAGTGCCGACGCGAGGATGCGAGCATAAAAAACCAAACGACACGCATGGTCCCCGCACTGGGAGCCAGTCGCGCAGAAAGAAGGAGACAACAAGATGGACAACTACGACGCCATTGTGGTGGGAGCCGGATTCTCCGGCCTGTATATGCTGCATCGCCTGCGTGAAGCAGGCCTGTCGGCACGGGTCTACGAGGCCGGTGACAACGTCGGCGGCGTCTGGTACTGGAACCGCTATCCGGGCGCCAGGTGCGATGTCGAGAGCATCTACTACAACTTTACGTTCTCGAAGGAGTTGCTCGCCGAGTGGACCTGGACGAGCCGGTATGCCGAACAGCCCGAGATCCTTGCCTACCTGAACCACGTGGCGGACCGTTTCGATCTGCGCCGCGATATCGAGTTCAGCACGCGCGTCGTCTCGGCACACTTCGACGCCAGCGCCGGCAAGTGGCGGGTGCAGACTGACGATGGCCGCGTGGCCACGGCCAAGTATTTCATCTCGGGCGTGGGTTGCCTGTCCACATCGAGCACACCGCGCTTCAAGGGCCTGGACAGCTTCCGTGGCGAGCAGTACCACACGGGAACGTGGCCGCATGAGCCGGTCAGCTTCGCCGGCAAGCGGGTCGGCGTGATCGGCACCGGATCGAGCGGCATTCAGGCCATCCCGCAAATCGCCGCGCAGGCCACGCAACTGTTCGTGTTTCAGCGTACCGCGCAATACAGCACGCCAGCGGCCAACCGGCCCCATGACAGCGAATACGTGTCGCAGGTCAAAGCGAACTATCCCGCGCTCAGGCAGCAGGTCCTGAAGTCCTGGGGCGGCACGACGACGCGGCCGCGCCCGGATCGATCGACGTTCGAGGATACCGAAGCCCAGCGCCAGCAGCGCTATGAGGCGGCCTGGACCGAAGGCGGCTGGATGCATGGCCTGTACAAGGATCTCGTCACCGACGCGAGCGCCAACGAGACCGTGTGCGAATTCATCCGCGACAAGATCCGCACGGTCGTGAAGGATCCGGAAATCGCCGCAAAGCTCACGCCGACCTATCTGTACGGCGTGAAGCGCCCGGTCATGGATACCGGCTACTTCGAAACCTACAACCGCGACAACGTGACGCTGGTCGACGTGAAGGCCGCGCCCATCGTCGAATTCACGCCGACGGGCCTGCGTACCGCCGACGCCGAGTATCCGCTCGACGTCATCGTCTTCGCCACCGGCTACGACGCCATGACGGGCGCACTGTTCCGGATCGACATCCGCGGCAAGGACGGCATGACGCTGCGCGAGAAGTGGGCGGAAGGCGAGCGCATCCGGACCTATCTGGGCCTGGCGACCGCCGGCTTCCCGAACATGTTCATGATCACCGGCCCGGAAAGCCCGTCGGTGCTGTCCAACATGGTGTGGTCGATCGAGCAGCACGTCGAGTGGATCGATGCCTGCATTCGCCAGATGGAGCAGAACGGTACCGCTGTCATCGAAGCGAAGCCGCAGGCCGAAGAGGCATGGAGCCGGCACTGCCATGAAGTCGCCGATGCCACACTCTTCCCAAAGGGCGAGTCCTGGTACAACGGCTCGAACGTCGAAGGCAAGAAGATGAGCTTCCCGATCTACCTGGCCGGCATCAGCGTCTATCGCGAGCTGTGCGATCGCGTGGCGGCGAACGGGTACGACGGCTTCCTGCAGGCCTGAACCGGGCCACAACAACTACGACGGAGACAAGAGACCATGGCGCTCGACGAGCAGGCCCGCTACATCCTTGACATGATTGCGTCGGCAGGACGGCCGCCATTGCATACCTGCACGCCGGAGCAGGCGCGGCAGTCGTTCGATTTCCGGCCACTGGCCGGCGTGCCGGACGCCGTCGCTCAGATCGAGGAAGTCACGATTCCCGGCCCCGCCGGCGATATCCGCGTCCGCATCTATACCCCCGACGGTGAAGGCCCGTTTCCGGCGCTGGTGTATTGCCACGGTGGTGGCTGGGTCGTCGGTGACCTCGACACGGTAGATGTGCCATGCCGTCGCCTCGCTACCCGCGCGTCTTGCGTGGTCGTGTCGGTCGACTACCGGCTGGCACCCGAACACCGGTTTCCCGCCGCCACTGAGGACGCCTACGCCGCGTTCCAGTGGCTGGTGAGCAATGCGCGCGCGCTGCAGGTCGACGCCACACGTATCGCCGTGGGTGGCGACAGCGCCGGTGGCAACCTCGCTGCAGTCGTCGCGTTGATGGCGCGCGACCGCGCCGCGCCGCAGCCGTGCTTCCAGGTGCTGCTCTACCCGGTGACCGACGGCACGCTCGACACGCCGTCGTACCGCGAGAACGCCGAGGGCTACCTGCTCACGCGCGACAGCATGGTCTGGTTCTGGAACCACTACGTGGGCGATGCCGACCGCACGCATCCCTACGCCTCGCCATTGCGCGCCGATCATCATCGCGGCCTGCCGCCGGCCTTCGTGGTCACGGCGGAGTTCGATCCGCTGCGCGACGAGGGCGAGGCCTACGCGCGCCGGCTTGCAGAGGCCGGCACGCCGGTGGAATGCAAGCGGTACGACGGCACCATCCACGGCTTCTGCTGGATGCCGGGCGTACTCGACAAGGGCCGGCAGGCACTCGACGACACGGCAGCCGCACTCGCGGCGGCGTTCCAGAGCGACAACCGATAAGAGGTACTGACATGCGACTGCAAGGCAAGGTTGCGATTCTCACCGGTGCTGCGGGCGGTATCGGCCGCGCTACCGCGCTTGGTTTCGCGCGCGAAGGCGCGAGCATTGTGGTGACCGACATCAACCGCGACGGCGCGCAGGAAGTCGCCGACACGATCAACGCAGCCGGCGGGCGTGCCATGGCACTGGCGCACGACGTGGGCTGCGAAACGCAGTGGACGCGAGTTGTCGACGCTGCGGTCGAGGCATTCGGCACGGTCGACGTTCTTTTCAACAATGCGGGCATCTTCGTGCTCAAGCCGCTTGCCGAAACGACGCTGGACGAGTGGAACCGCCTCATGGCGATCAACGTCACGGGCGTGTTCCTTGGCATGAAGCACGTGATGCCGCTGATGGCGCGCGCCGGGAAGGGCTCGGTCATCAACGTGTCTTCGGTCGCCGGCCTGGTCGGCTCGCCGCGGTCCACGATGTACAGCGCCAGCAAGGGTGCCGTGCGTGCCATGACGAAGGGCGCAGCACTGGAGTATGCGGCGAAGGGCGTGAGGGTCAATTCGATCCATCCCGGCCTTATCGATACGGCCATGGCCGACTACGCTTCGGGCACGGCGGGACGCAGCAAGCAGGATCTGGGCCAGGTCATGTCGCCGATGGGCCGACTGGGCACGGCCGATGAAGTCGGCGGCCTCGCTCTGTTCCTCGCTTCGGACGAGTCGTCCTACATGAACGGCGCGGAGTTGGTGCTGGACGGCGGATTCACGGCGGCCTAGTCGGCAACCACAGACTGAATGGAGTACATCGACATGAAGCTCAAGGACAAGGTCGCCATCGTAACGGGCGGTGCCAGCGGTATTGGCGAGGCAACGGTTCGGCTGTTCGCTTCCCAAGGTGCCAGCGTCGTCATTGCCGACCGCTCGGCACTCGGCGAGAAGCTCGCGCGTGAACTGAGCGAAAGCGGCTTGGCCGCGCACTACAGCGAAGTCGATGTGTCGCGCGAGGACGACACGCGCAGGCTCATCGATGACACCGTGAGCCGCTTCGGGCGGCTCGACATCATGGTCGCCAATGCCGGCATTGCGCATCCGTCTGCACCAGTCGAGGATGTCAGTGTCGAGCAATGGCAGCAGATGATCGACGTCAACCTGACCGGCGTCTTCCTGAGCAACAAGCTTGCCATTGTGCAGATGAAGAAGCAGGGCACCGGCGGCGCGATCGTCAACATGGCATCGATACTCGGGCATGTCGGGATGCCGGGCGCGGCGTCCTACAACGCGGCAAAGGGCGGCGTGGTCAACCTCACGCGCTCTCTCGGCGTCTCGCATGCACAGGACGGCATACGCGTCAACGCGGTATGTCCGGGTTTCGTGGCAACACCGCTGATCGAACGTGCCACTGAGGAAGCCCGTGCGCGCCTGGTGGCGGCGCATCCGATTGGCCGCCTGGGTCACGCCGGTGAGGTCGCGAAGGCCGTGCTGTTTCTCGCGAGCGACGATGCATCGTTCATCGTCGGTACGAGCCTGATGGTCGATGGAGGGTATTGCGCGCAATGAGAAGCCTATCGATGAAGACCTTGCGTACGACGGCAATTTCGAGTGCGGCACTGATCGTGCTTGGGGCCTGTACGGCGTCCTCCGTGCCGCAGGGCAATGCAGGCGAGCCGTCCGTCCAACAGGCCGCCGCGCTGACGGATCAGCAGATCAGCGACGCCTACCTTTACCTGCTGGGCCGCGTGCTGGTCCTGCGCCAGCAGCGGCTCGACTTCGAGCGCGAGGGATTTCAGTGGAATCACCTTGTTTACCGCGAGCCGGGTGGCGTGACGTGGGCGAATCCGAACCTGGACGTCGCGTATTCGGAAGCATGGGTGGCGGTTGACGAAAAGACGTGCGTGCGGCTCGATATGCCGAAGGTAAGCGGGCGCTATTACACGTGGCAGATGCTCAATGGCTGGGGCGAGACCGCCGTCAATATCAACGAGCGCACGTATCCCACGCATCCCGACGGCAGCTATGCCTTTTGTCTCAAGGGCGCTGCCGTCAGCGTGCCGGCGGGCCTGCAGCGTATCGACCTGCCGGGAAAGACGTTCCGCGTGCTGGCGCGTATCGAGCTGGGCGCGGACCCAGCCGCTGCTGCGCGCCTTCAGCGGCAGTTCACGCTGACGCCACTGGGACAGCCGAAGACCGATCCGCCGACCGAGGTGCCGGTCTTCACTAACAAGAGCCTGCCCGGTGCCGAGGTATTCGACTGGACCGACGCAATCCTGCGCGGCGAGCCCGATATCAATCCGGGCATGGCGCCGATCCGCGCGCAGGTTGCCTCCGTTGCCGCCCTGGCAAGATCTGGTGCTGAGGGACGGGCACGCGTCGAACGCACGGTCCGCGAGCAGGCCTGGCAGGCGCTCCAGGCTCAAATCCGAGACTTCGGCACCATCCGCAACGGCTGGGTGCGGCCGTCGATTGTCGGCAACTACGGCGACGACTACAAGACACGGACGGCCGTGAACCTGGTCGGCATCTGGGCGAACAACAGTGCCGAGGTGACCTACTTCGGCAACCGCGGGCTCGATGGCGGGCAGGCGTATTCCCAGACGTTCCCGGCCGCAGCGCTGCCGTCAAAGCATGCACGGTACTTCTGGTCGGTCATAGCGGTCGATGCGCAGGACTTCAAGGTCATTCCGAATCCGATCAGCCGCTTCCTGCTCAACAAGGAGTCGGCGCTGAAGTACAACGCGGACGGTTCGCTGACGATCGTCTACGCCCCCACGCTGCCGTCAGGTACGCCGCGATCGAACTGGCTGCCGACTCCCGCCGGGAGCCGCTACAACCTGACGTTCCGGTACTACGGCCCGGATGCCGAGGTCGCGAACGGCAATGCCTATCCACCGGCGCTTGTCCGGATTGACTAGCCAGGGCAGAGGAAGAAGGGCGCTTGCGGCGCATCGGATAAACCGTCCGAAAGGAGAAAAGATGAAGCAACGATTCCGCGGCGTGGTCGCTTCCACGCTGATCGGTGCGGCCGCATTGACGGCCCACGCACAGTCCGCGGCGCCAGTGGCGGTCACGGTCGACAACTTCGCGCGTGCCGAATCGGACCGCTACTTCGATCGCGTGGTGAAGCGCGGTGCCCTCGGCCGCTTCATGCACGCGCGAACCGTGATGCCGGTCGAGGCGCAGACCGTGGTGCGCGGGAATCGTGACACGCTTTACTCCAGCGCGGTATTCGATCTGGATGCCGGACCTGTCACGGTGTCGATGCCCGATGCAGGGCACCGCTACATGTCCATGTCGGTGTTCAACGAAGATCACTACGTTGCGGCAGTGCACTACGGTGCCGGGCGCTACGTGCTGACGAAGGAAAACGTCGGCACGCGCTATGCGCTGGTTGGTGTGCGCACGATGGTGGATCCCCGCAGCGCCGACGATGTACGGCTTGCGCACGCGATGCAGGACGCCATTGCCGTCAGCCAGCCCGGTGGCCCTGGCCGCTTCGAGATCCCCGCGTGGAACATGGCCAGCCAGGATGCCCTTCGACATGCGCTGGTGACGCTCGGCGCCACCGTACCCGATTCTCGCGGCATGTTCGGCGCGCCCGGCAAGGTGGATCCCGTGCGCCATCTGGTGGGCAGCGCGATTGCCTGGGGCGGCATACCGGAACGCGACGCGTTCTACCTGATCGTCAATCCCGCGCGCAACGACGGCAAGACCGGTTATCGCCTGGACGTCCCCCGCGTACCGGTGGACGGGTTCTGGTCAATCAGCGTTTACAACGCGGCAGGGTACTTCGAGCCCAATGCGCAGCAGGCGTACACCATCAACAACCTGACGGCGAAGGCAGGGCCAGACGGCGCGGTGTCGATCCGCTTCGGCAATTGCGCACCGGATACTCCGAACTGTTTGCCCACGATGCCGGGATGGAACTACATGGTGCGCTTCTACTTGCCGCATGCGGAGATCCTCGACGGCCGCTGGAAGTTTCCGCAGGCACAAGCCGCGTTCTGAACTGGCGGCAGCGTGCGCACACCACCAGTTAGCACACGCTAATGCAGATGCCGCAGCTTGTCCGGATTGCGCATGACATAGATGGCCGTGATCTTGCCGTCCTCGATGTCGAGCGCGGTCGTCTGGAGTTCGCCATCGGCCTCGAGCGTGACGATGCCGGGCAGCCCGTTGATAAATCCCGCGCGCACGAACGTGGAGCCGTTCTTGAGGAAGTACGCCGACAGGGTTTCATGCAGCTTCATCACATCGTCGAAGCCGAACACCGGCTGTCCGACTGCCGACCGCTTGCCGCCGCCGTCGGCATGCAGGCTCACATCAGCGGCCAGCATGGCGCCTAGCGCGCTCATGTCGCCGCTGCGCGACGCGTCGAAGAACGCCTTTGCCAGTTCGATGCCGCGCTGCTTTTCGACCTGGAAGCGCGGACGTGATTCGCGCACATGGGTACGCGCGCGCGCTGCTAACTGCCGGCACGCGGCCGGCTCGCGCTGGATCGTCGCCGCGATCTCGTCGAACTCCAAACCGAATACGTCATGCAGCAGGAACGCCGCACGTTCGAGCGGCGACAGGCGTTCGAGCGCGAGCATCAGTGGCAGCGTGACGTCCTCCTGCTCGTCTTCCTCGACGACAGGGTCGGGCAGCCACGGGCCGATGTAGGTTTCGCGCTGGTGGCGCGCGGACTTCAGCTGGTCCAGGCACATCCGCATGACCATGCGGCGCAGGAACGCTTCGGGCACGCGCACCTCGGTGCGCTCGGCGTTCACCCAGCGGATGAACGCGTCCTGCACGATATCCTCGGCATCGGCGACCGAGCCGAGCATGCGGTACCCGACCCGGATCAGCGTGCGCCGCAGCGGCTCGAAACTTGCCGCGGCGTCGGCGAGATTGGCGTCGGTCATCAGGCGACTGCCTTGGCTGCCGATTTGGCCGCTGCCGGGTCGACCCACATGCCGAAGCCGACCGCAAGGCGGTTCCACCCGTTGATGACGTTGATCATGAGCGTGAGCTTCACCTGCTCCTCCTTCGAGAAATGTTCGTCGAGTGCGGCGCGGGCGCGGTCGAGCGCATGGCCTTCCGACAGCCGCGTCAGCGCATCGGTCCAGCCAAGTGCTGCGCGTTCGCGCTCGGTATAGCACGGTGCTTCGCGCCACGCGGACAGCAGATAGAGACGCTGCTCGGTCTCGCCTTTCGCGCGGGCGTCGACAGTGTGCATGTTAATGCAGTTCGCGCACCCGTTTATCTGGGAAGCGCGGACTTCAACGAGCGACACGAGGCTCGGTTCAAGGCTGCCCGCTACGGCGAGTGACGTGCCCATCCAGGATTTCATCTGGGCGGGGGCGGCGGTGAACGGGTCGAAACTGGCGGTCATGGTGGTATCTCCGTTTGGTCAGGGTTACGACGACATGACGAGTCAGGGCCCCCTGCATGTGACATCGGCGGGAGATTTTTTTGGAGATTCCGCAGAACCCGCTCCGACGGGGGCTGTCGCCCAAGATGCCCCGCCCGCGAGGCCTGCCATATTTCCCACGTAGAATCTCCCTGCCGCCGCCCATGTACCGGCGGCGCAATGTCTTTACATTTGGGATGCACGTCGATCTTCTCACCCTTTACTTTCTGGCAATCGGAACACTCCTCGCTAGCGCCGGAATGATGTTCTGGGAGCGCAGGGCCAATCCCGGGCGCAGCAGGTCATTGCGGATCCTTGCAACGGGGTTCACGACGCTCGCCGCAGGGTGCGCGGTGGTGCTGGTTCGCCGCAGTTTGCCCGAGGTGCTCGGTTTAGCCGTCGCCAATCTCGTCATGCTCAGCGGCTACCTGCTTGTCCTCGGTGGCGTCGCCTCGTTGCGCGGGCGGCGCTACCGTGCCGCCTCATCCGGCTTGCTGGTGGCCATGGCACTCGTGTGGATCGTTGCGGGTGCGCGTTGGAAGGACATCATCTGGAGCTACATCAGCGCATTCCCGCTGGCGGTCGTGAGCGCCGCGACGGCGTGGGAAATGCTGCGCTGTGAGGCGATGAAGTCGCTGCATGCGCGGTATGTTGTCGTGGCGGTGACCGGCGTGCACGCCGTGCTTTACACGGGCCGGTCGTTCGTGTTGCCCTGGCTTGTGGGGGCGTACGGGCCTTCCGTCAGCGCGATCGCGAGCAATGTCACGCTCTACGAGGGCGTGCTGTACTCGGTGCTGCTGCCGATGGCCCTGATCAGGCTGATTCGCGAGGAAACCCACAGCCAGCTCCTGCTCGAATCGCAGACCGACTACCTGACCCGTCTCGGCAATCGGCGGTGGTTCTTCGAACAGGGCAGCCGCATCCTCGACGGTGGCGCAAGCGGCCCGGTTTCCGTGCTCGCGTTCGATCTCGACCATTTCAAGGCCATCAACGACCTGTACGGCCACCAGACCGGCGACAAGGTGCTGAAGTCATTCGCCGAGACTGCCCGCAGCGTAGTCGGCGCCGACGCGATTCTCGCCCGTATCGGCGGCGAAGAGTTTGCCGCGGTGCTGTCTGGCCATGACGCAGCGCGCGCCCAGTCACTGGGCGAGAGCGTCGCCAGGCTTTTTGCCGAGACGACTTCGAGCCGTACCGACAGTCTTGGCGTGCCGGCGACGGTCAGCATTGGGCTGGCGCATTTCGAGGACGAGGTGCCCGCGCTGGTGGAAGGATTGGCTGCGGCGGATCAGGCGCTGTATCGCGCGAAGTCGCTGGGCGGCAATCGACTTGAGCTGGCGCAGCCGAAGCTCCATCCCTTTTCCTGAAGGACGCAGCGCGATGATGACTGCCGACAGCGGCGCGCCAACTATCTGCCGGCGGCCGCTGCGCTGGCAACGCTAGTCCAATTCCTTGCCCTCAGTTTCAGGCATGAACAGCGCCAGCAGCACCGTCGCCAGCATGAATGCGTTGATCATCGTCGTCGTCGTGTTGAAGGACCATCCACGGACCAGCAGCATGCCGATCAGGCTGGGTGCCGCAATATTGGCGACGCGCTGCGCGAACACCGCCCAGCTGTAGCCGAGCGTGCGCAACCGAGTGGAATACAGTTCACCGATCCACGTATCCCACACGCCCCACGCGCCCATGCTGAAGAAGGCCAGCGCGAAGTTGCCCGCGTACAGCATTTCCATGGTTTGCGCATTCGCGAACACGTAGCCGGCAATCACGGACATGCCGACGAAGCCGACAATCACGCGCTTGCGGCCGAATTTTCCGGTCAGGAAGGACGCTGCAATGTAGCCGGGGATCATGCAGATTGCCGAGATCGCGATGAAGCCGTAGCTCTGCGGCAGGTTCAGGCCGCGCTGCTGCAACAGCGTTGGCAGCCAGGTCTGCAGGCCCCAGTAGCCCCACGAGAACGTGAAGTTGACTGCGATTTGCAGCAGCGTGATGCGCAGCGCCGACCCGGAGAACAACTCGCGGTGCGTGCCACCGTGAGCGCCTTTTTCCACGTGCAGCCGCGTCGAGGGCGGCACGATCACGGCGCCGCGGCTCAGCCTGCCGATCACGGCCTTTGCCTCGTCGTCGCGGCCAACCGCGGCCAGCCAGTACGGAGATTCCTCCACCCACCGCGCCACGACGAACGCCCATACCGCTGCAAGCGAACTCACCGCGATGATGCCGCGCCAGCCCCACGGCAGCAGCCACATCGATACGCCCAGCGCCATCAGCATCCCGACGGGCCAGCCCGATGCCAGGTACACGGTACAGGTACCCCGTACCTTCACCGGCAGTAGTTCCTCGAAATGGGCAAACGTCACCACCATCATGCCGACGGCCGCGATGCCTGAGAGCAGGCGCAGCGCGTACAGCATGCCGTAGCTCGTGGCCATGGCGCTGGCAACGGAAATCAGCCCGTAGAGCACGAGGCTCAGAATGATGGCGCGTTTGCGGCCAATCCGATCCGAGATCTTGCCCCACCACAGCGAGCCGATCAGCATGCCGACAAAGATCGCGCCGATCAGGTTGCCAAGCGCCGCGGCGTCGAGCTGGAACTCCTTGCCGATCAGCTGCGCGGTGTAGACGATGATCATCATCTCCCACGCCTCGATGGCAAAGACCATGAACAGCGCGAGGCAACTCTTCAGGTGTTCGCGGGTCAGTGGAAATTGTTCGAACAGCTTGCCGACGGCAATGGAGTCCGTTGTGTGTGTAGCTGGAACTGTGCGGTGCGACGGCGCATTGCGCACCGCGTCCGCCACGCTTGGCGATAGATCGCTCATGGGGATGTCTCCTCTTTCTCTTTGCTTGTGGGATCAGGCTCGCACGACATGGGCGACCGGCACCGGTCCCTTGAACAGCCAGAACGCCCCGGCAATTGGCTGTTCGCACGCGGGTGACCCGGTGGGATTGAGACTGCGCACCGAGACCGGTACATCAACGGCCTGTGCAGGTTGGTTTGTCTTCATGCGTTGGTGCCTCGGTCAGAAGCTCTTTACGAGCGCCATGGTCAGGGAATTCGCGTGCGGCAGGTTCGCCGAGTGGTAGTAGCCGAAATTCACGTTGGCCGCGATCACCACGCCATACTTCGACAGCCCCGTGTACGTCAGAGACGGACCGATCTTGCCTTCGCGCGATTCGGCAAAATCAGTCGCGCTGTGGTTGAAGATGCTGTAGATGTGGTGGACACCCAGCCACAGCGACGGCGTGACCTGGTAACCGGCGGCGATATCCGCGAACCACAGGCTCAGGCCTCCGCGCAGTCTGCGCAAGTCGCCATTGCCCATGTCTGTTGCGTTGCGTGCACGGTCCGCGTAGTACAGCCCCACCGGCGTGAATGTCATGCCCCACTTGCCGACCTGCACATAGTTCGCGATGCTGAAACTGTATGCATAGCGGTTGCCACCCGCCCCGAATCCCGATACGTCCTTGTTCCCGTTGGGGAACTCGATCATCAGCGTCGGGCTGGTCCAGAACGTGGTGTAGTTGGGCGAGCCATACTCCCCCTTCGGTTCCACGACGTTGTAGTAGTACTCGAGGCCGATGTTCGGCGATGCAATGCCCGCTGCGGTATCGGAGCCGCCGACGGGCGTGGCATAGCCCGGAATGGCGCCTGCCCAGACTTCGATCTGGTCGCGCGTAGTTCCGGTGAAACCGGTCTTGGAGAAGTACGCAAGGACGGTATTGGCGCCGGCGCGGACATTGCCGCCGGCACTGCGGTTGATGACGGGAAACGCCTCGACGGCCCACGATCCCGGGGTGCCGGGCTGGCCGAAGCCGATGAACTGGTCGGCATGGGCAGTGGCCGAAATGCCCGACGTCAGGACGAGCGCGGCCGACGCGCAAATGCGCGGCAAATAAGATGCCTTCAAGATCTCTCTCTCAGTGGTAGGAAAGCGCTGCGGCATGCGGATTGGCCGGGCGGCCGCAGGATGCTGCGACGAACGGAATGACTACGGCATGGCCGCCTCGACCTCGGCCACCGTCTTCGGGATGTGCGGGCCGAGCACGCGCGCGCTCTTTCCGCCGACATGCACCACATCCTCGACGCGCATGCCGCCGAAATCGCGGTAGGCGTCGAAGCGCGCGTAACAGATGTGTGCGGCGTGCCGTTGCTCGGCGCGCCAGCAGTCGATCAGGGCCGGCATGAAATAGATGCCCGGCTCGATCGTCATGACCATGCCTTCGCGCAGGCGCTTGCCCATGCGCAGGTAGCGCAGCCCGAACTGGCCGCTGCGCGATACTTCGTCGTCGTAGCCGACGTGGTCTTCGCCCAGCGCCTCCATGTCATGGACATCAAGGCCGAGCTGGTGACCCAGCCCATGCGGAAAGCAAATGGCATGGGCGCCGGCCGCGACGATCTCCTCCGGATCGCCGCGAAAGAAGCCCATCTCGCACATGCCGCGCACGATCGCCGCGCTGACCGCCTTGTGCAGGTCGAGATAGCGCAAGCCGGGACGCATGGCGGCGATACCGGCAAGCTGGGCCGCCAGCAGCAGTTCGTACAGTTCGCGCTGCCTGGCGCTGAAGCGGCCGCCAACAGGCAGCGTGCGCGTGACATCGCTGGCGTAGTCCATGGCGCTGCAGGCGCCCGCGTCGTTGATGACGAGGTCGCCCGCCGCAAGCTGCATGTCATAGACCTGCGCATGCAGCCCTTCCTTGCGCCGCGTGAAGATGGGTGCATAGGCTTCCTGCACGTCGTGGCATTGCGCAATGCGGCGCATCTCCGCGACCACCTCGCGCTCGACCACGCCGGGGCGGCTCATGCGCATGGCGGCAAGGTGCATGGCGTGCGTCACGGTGAGTGCCTTCTCGACTTCGGATACCTCGCCCGCGCTCTTGATCTCGCGCAGTGCGACCACTGCGCGGATCAGTGCGACGGACGACTTTGCCGCGACGGATGCCGCCGGCAGCTCAAGCCATCGGGCGAGATCGAGCGTCGTTTGGTGCCGGTAAGAAGGCAGGTAGTGCACGGTGCGCCCCTGACTGCGGGCAGTGCTGATCACGGCTTCGATCTCCGACAACGGCCGTACACTGGCAATGCCCGCACGTTCGGCCTGCGCATGGAGGCGAGGCTGTGCACCGAGCCACAGCTCATCGTCAGCGGTGGCGTCGTCGCCGAACAGCGTTTCCGCACCGCTATCGGCATCGATCAATGCGGCCAGGCCGGGGCGGCGAATGCCGAACAGGTAGGTGAAGGTCGAGTCTTGCCTGAACGGATACGGGTTATGCGCGAAGTTGATGGCGCAGTGGTCATTGCCGGGAAATAGCAGCAGACCCGTGCCGACGCGCTCGCGCAGCTGGCGACGGCGTGCCTGGTAGACGCCCTTGTCAAACATGGGAACGCCGATAGGTTCGATGGCGCAGCCCATGTCAGACCGTGACGCCGTAGATTTCACGGGCCTGCGCCGCGCTCAGGTAGCCGTTGCGCACGTCGTCGCGCACGGCCTCGGGCGAACGACTGGCAGGGGCGCCGTAGCCGCCGCCCGCACCGGTACGCACGCGGATGACGTCGCCCTGTTGCAGCATCAGGCCGCTGACCATGGCGTGCCGCTCGCTGCGGCCATCCTTGCGCAGCACCTCGATATAGTTCGGCGTGCCGTCGCGGCCGCCTGCAAGGCCCCACGGCGGGACTTGCGAGCGCGTGTAGCCGCAGGTCAGGAAGGTGTCGTCGGCGCGCACGCGGTAGTCGATGCGGATGCCGAGTCCGCCGCGGTACTGGCCGTAGCCGCCCGGCTCATCGTTGAGGGCCATGCCATCGACATACAACCCGTAGCGGGCCTCGCAGATTTCAGCGGGGCAGTTGTAGGTCTCGCCATGGAGGCCCGAGTACATCGCGCTGTTGCCGTCGCGGCCGGCCTCGCCGCCCCAGCCGCCGATCTCGGGCTCGACCAGCGTAAAGGCGCGGCCGGTGTCCGGATGCACGCCACCGATGATGGTCGCGCAGACCGATGCAAAATTGCCTGCGGGCAGGCGTTCCGGCATGTGCGCGGCAAGGCAGCGCAGGATCAGGTCATAGACGCGGATCAGGTTCTCGAAGTAGAAGCCCTCCGCGGCCGGCATGCTCGCGTCGAACAGCGTGCCGGGCTTCGTCAGCACCTTCAGCGGACGGAACGTGCCACCATTGGTCGCGGCCTGCGGCGCAGTGACGGCCTTGAACGCCATCTGCGTCGCCACGATGGTGCCGTCGCGGCTCAGGTTCGTAGGGCCGCACGCCTGGGCGGGGTTGTCGCACAGATCGATGATCATCTCGTTGCCGGAGAGTTCGACCGTCACGCGGAACGTCTGGCCGTCGTCTTGCAGTTCTTCCATCGTGAAGCGTCCGCGCGGCGCGTCGGCAAGCGCATGGAGCGAGACGCGCTCGCCGTGGTCCATGAAGTCGCCAATCGCCGCGACGAAGGCATCGACACCGTACTTGCGCGTCAGCTCGACGATCCGTCCCGCGCCGCCGCGCACCGCCGCAATGCCGGCCCAAAGGTCGCCTTCCATGAAGTCAGGCATGCGCGTGTTGGCGCGCAGGATCTGCATGACCGGACGCACTGGCTTGCCGCCGGAGATCAGCTTGACGCCGGTCAGGCGCAGCCCTTCCTGGAAGATGTCGGTCGCATCGGTGCTCAGCGATCCGGGCACCATGCCGCCCACGTCGTTCCAGTGCGCGATATTGGCGGTCCATGCGACCAGCCGGTCACCGGCGAACACCGGCATGGTCAGCACCACGTCGTTCAGGTGCGTGACACCGCCGGTGTGCGGATCGTTCGTGATGAAGATGTCGCCCGGCTCGATGTCACCGGGTTGCGAATACTGCGCCAGCACGCAGCGCACGGCCTTGTCCAGCACGCCGACGAAGGCCGGAATGCCGGAGCCCGAGCTCGCCATCTGTCCCTGCGCATCAGTGATGCCCGTGCCCATGTCGAGCACCTCGTAGATGATCGGGCTCATCGCGGTCTTGCGCATGGCGGCGAACATTTCGTCGGCAATGGCCTGGAGCGAGTTCTGGATGATTTCCAGCGTGAAGATATCGGTACGGCTCATGATGGTTTTCCTCGCCCTCAGAGGATGATGTGGAGGTTGCCGAGGCGGTCGACGCTGGCGCGGTTGCCCGGATGCACGACGATGGTCGTGCCGGGGTCTTCGACAATCGCCGGGCCGTCGAAGGCCATGCCTGGTTCCAGGTGCACGCTGTCGTAGATGGTGGCTTCGTGGATGCCTTCGAGCGCGTAGTCGACGAGCCGCTTGCCTTTGATGGCTGCGTCGAGCGTTGCGCCGCTGAGCGGCAGTTCATCCAGGTCGAGCTTGCCGATCTCGGCGACCGCGACCACATGGAAGCCGACGATCTCAAGCGGGGCATCGAGCCGGTACGTGTACTGCTGCTCGTACAGCGCATGGAAGCGCTCGGCAATGGCCGCCCACTCGGCATCGACTCGCTCTCCGGGCAGCAACTGCACCTCCACCGCATGCTCCTGGTTCTGGTAGCGCAGCCTGCAATGCAGGGCCACGCGTACCTGGGACGGGTCGATATCCTCCTGTGCGTACTGCTGCCGTGCTGACTGCGCGAGTTCTTCGAGCAGAGCCTGTGCCGAGCTTGTCGCGCCGTCGCGGCTCGCTTCGAAGAAGCGGTTGGCGAACATGTCGCGGCGCAGATCCGACATGGTCATGCCCCACGCCGAGAACACCGATGCGCCGCGCGGAATCACCACCTTCTTCACGCCAAGCTCCTGTCCCAGTGCAACCGCGTGCATGGCACCGCCGCCGCCGAATGCCACCAGCGTGAACTCGCGCGGGTCGTGACCGCGATTGAGCGAGACCAGCTTGAGCGCATTGACCATGTTGTCGTTGGCGATGCGCACGATGCCGCGGGCCACGTCCTCGCCTGACAGGCCCAGACGCTCGGCCAGCGGCTGCAGCGCGCGATCGACGGCGCCCATGTCGGCCTGGATTTCGCCGCCGCAGAAGTAGTCGCGGTTGATGCGGCCGAGCACGAGGTTGGCATCGGTCGTCGTGGCACGGGTGCCGCCGTTGCCGTACGCGGCGGGCCCCGGCGATGCGCCGGCGGATTGTGGGCCGACATGCAGCTTGCCGAAGTCGTCGGTCCAGGCGATGGAGCCGCCGCCGTTGCCGATTTCGACCAGATCGACCACTGGCACCATGATCGGATAGCCCGCGCTGGTGCGGTCCCGTTCGATCCAGTAGTCCGTCTTGATGGCGACCTGTCCGTTCTCGATCAGCGAGCACTTGGCGGTGGTGCCGCCGATATCGAGCGCGAGCACGTTCGGCTCGCCGATCAGGCGCCCGAGTTCCGCCGCGCCCCAGAAGCCGCTGGCGGGACCGGACTCGACCATCGTGATGGGGATTTCGCGTGCGCGCGCCACGGTGTCGACGCCGCAGTTGGACTGCATCACATACAGCGGTGCGCGATAGCCATTGGCGCGCAGGCCGTCTTCGAGGTTGCTGAGATAGCGCGCTGCAATTGGCTGCACGTAAGCGGAGAGCACGGCCGTGCTGGTGCGCTCGTATTCGCGCCATTCGCGCGTGATCTGGTGCGACGCGACGACCGAGGCCTCGGGCCACAGCTTGCGAACCTCGGCCAGCACGGCCTGCTCGTGCGTGGGGTTGGCGTATGCGTGCATCAGGCAGATGGCGACGGCTTCCACGCCTTCGCTGCGGAAGTCATGGATGATCTGCGCGACGCCTGACAGGTCGAGCGGCTGGCGCTCTGCGCCATCGAAATGGATGCGGCCCGGCACTTCGCGGCGCAGATAGCGCGGCACGAACGGCGATGGCTTGACCCAGCTCAGGTTGAAGAAGTCGGGACGGTTGGCGCGCCCGATCTCCAGCACATCGCGAAAGCCTTCGGTCGTGATGAGGCCGGTGCGCACGCCGCGGCGCTCGGTCAGCGCATTGATCACGACGGTGGTGCCATGTGCGAGGAAGCTGACCTCTTCGAGATCGACGTCGGCCTTGCGCAGGACGTTGAGGATGCCTTGCTCGAAGTTGGGCGGCGTGGTGTCGGACTTTGCCGTGCGGATGCGTTGCGTGCCCGTGGCAGGATCGAACTCGAAGTAGACGAGGTCAGTGAAGGTGCCGCCCACGTCGGTGGCTACGCGGACGGTATTGCGCTGTTGCGTCAATTGCTTCTCCTAGCAGAATTCGGGCGCGGCGGCGTTGCCGCGCCGGTTGCCTGACAGGCGGAACTCTTTCGGTTCCGGCCGTTGGCAGGCACTCTAGGAAGAGCTGGGGAGCCGCTCAACAACGGCGGCAGGTGGGAGTTGCGGCAGGGTGGCGGATGGCTACCCGCCCGGGTAGGTTGGTGAGGGCAACCCCTGAAACGGGGCGACGGTCCGTTCGGGCCCTGCTACGGCGAAAGCAGTCCCTGCTGCATGGCCTGGCTCACGGCCCCCGCTCGATTGTCTACACCGAACTTCTGGAAGATCTGCTTCAGGTGGAACTTCACAGTGTTCTCGGAGACATCGAGCCCGCGCGCGATCGCCTTGTTGGACTGGCCACTCGCGAGCAGCGCGAGTACCTGCATCTCCTTGGCACTGAACTGCGCACGCCGGCGTACCGGATGCGCCTGCCAGCCGCGCAGCTGCGATACCGCAGCGCCAAGAGACTGGCCCGCCTCGCTGTTGGCATCCGGTAGGATCGGCAGGATCGCGGGTCCTGTCTCCAGCAGCAGCCCCGACAAGCCGAAGCGGACGACGGGCGCCATGGCGGCCTCCACGAGCGCGGGTGCCACGTTGCCGTCCTGCGCCTTGCGGCGCGCGACCAGCGCGAGCAGCCGCAACCGCCACGCGGGCAGCATCAGGCCGGCCGGCTCGAACACGCCGGCTGCCGCTTCCAGGCGTGCCTGCGCCGCCGCGGAGGCGCCGTTTGCCAGCGCGAGCCGCGCGAGCGCCAGCGTGACTGCCTCCAGGCGCCGCCACCCGAGGCCCGGTACGGGCGAGTGCGCCGCAGCCGATTCGAGGTCCGCGGCTCGGGCCTCCTGCAATGCCTGTGCCGCGAGTCCGCATTGCGACAGCAGGTCCACGCGCCACGCTTGCACCAGATGCACGAGCCGGTCGAGGTGGCGCTCGCGACCGGTGCGCGCGGCGTCATCGAGTACGGACAGTGCCGGCTGCAGACCTTCGAGGCGCAATGCGGTGCGCCACGCGACCTCCGCATGGGATGCAAACACATCGAGCCAGCCATCGGTCCGTTCCAGCGTCGCGTTGCCGTCGCGGATCCATGGCGGCGTCTCTTTCCATTCGCCCTGCCAGTACAGGTGCTGCGCCCAGAAGCAGCCGACGATGCCCTTCAGCGAGCTGTCCGTGCCGAAGTTCGCCTCGGCCTGTCGGAGCGCGTCGCTCAGGAGCTGGCGCGAGCACGCCATCTCTCCCGTCATGGCAAGCGCCAGCGCTTCGTGCATCAGACAGTAGTTTTCCCCGAGTGGGCTTGCTATCAGTTGCATCTGCACGCGCGCCGCGCGAACGGCCTGCATGACATCGTCCATGCGGCCCCATGCAAGCGAGCCCACGGCCCTTGCGCAAAGCTGGATGCCCTGCGCCAGCGGGTCGTCCGGAATGCGTTGCTGGGCGGCATTGCCGCTGACGGGCCAGCGCTCGTAATCGTCAAAGATGTCGAAGTAGACATGGACCACCGCTTCGATGGCGCCGTAGTCGCGCTTGAGCGCAGGCGTATCCTGCGCTGCCACATGCGCCAGCCGCAGCAGTTCCAGCGCGAGCGCTTCCTTGCCGAGCTTGGCCTGAAGGTACGCATGCATCAGAGTCAGCTCGGGCTCGGCGCGCGTGGCCAGTTCGTCGAACTGGCTCAGCAGGTTCTCGGTGTAGCGGATGCCCTTGCGCAACACCAGTTCCCAGCCGCCCGCGTCGACCACGAGCCGCAGTGCGAGGGCCGTATCGTCCCCGGCGCGCGCGTGGGAGACGGCTTGCACCAGATCGTCGTTGCGCGCGAGCCAACCCGCTGCGGCGCGATGGATTTCCCTGGCACGCGCGGCAGGCAGTCGCGCGCGCAGGAAGTCGGCCAGCAGCAGGTGATAGCGAAACCAGCTGCGGCCGGGATCGAGCGGGACCAGCAACGCGTCGAACTGAGAGAGCCGGGTCAGCATCCTGGCACTGTCGTCGCGTCCGCGCGCCACGTCGGCCAGGTCGGCGTTGAAGCGTTCCAGCAGCGACGTTTCCAGCAGGAACTCGCGGCAGTCCGCCGGCAGGTTGTCGACGATCTGCTCGGCAAGGTACTCGGCAACCTCCGACACGCGGCCCGAGAACGATGGCAACCCGAAGGCCGAGCCGCTGCCGCGTGCCAGCCACAACCGCGCAAGCTGCAGCGCCACGGCCCAGCCTTCGGTCTTGGCGTGCAGCGTGGCCAGTGCCGGTCCCTCCAGCGCAGCCCCGAAGATCTGGCTGGCTTCCGCCATCGACAGCGTCAGGCTCGCTGCATCGAGTTCATGCACCAGTCCGCGCGCGCGCAGGGCCGCCAGGGGCCACGACGGCCGGTTGCGCGAAGACACCACGAGCCGCAGCCAGCGGCCACCGCGTTCGAGCAGCGTCAGCAGCGCTTCGTCAACGGCGGCGCATTCCGCGCGATGGTAGTCGTCGAGAATCAGCGTCACAGCTCGTCCGTGCCGCGCCAGTGCCTGCAGCAGCGCGGCCACGGTGCGCTGGGGCTGCTCGTCAAGCCGCTGCGAACGCGCCAGCGGGGACAGGCCGTCGATATCGAGCCCCGCCTCTTCCAGCGCGAGCAGCATGTAGGCAAGAAAGCGGTTGACCTCGGCATCCGCTTCATCAAGCGAAAGCCAGGCGACGCACGCGCCGTCCGAGGCCTGCAGCAGGCACCTGCGCCACTGCGAGAGCAGCGTGGTCTTGCCGAAACCGGGTGCGGAAACCAGTAGCGCAAGCGCACATGTGGCGTGCCCGCGCATGTCTGCCAGCAAGGCATCTCGCGGTACGGTTTCGAGCTGCGTATGCGGCGGCGCGAGTTTTCCGAACCACATCCAGGCATGGTTGTCGTCGTCGCGGTCTTCGGTATGCATGATTCTGAGGGGGAGTCGTGCCGCGAGCTTGGCATGGCAGCGCAGCGCCTGCCTCAGCATCTTCCCTGACGATACTACCCGTTCGGGTAGGCACCCGAACCTTCCGGTCCCGGACTACCCGCCTGTGCTAAGACGTGCTGCCCTTCCTTCGCCTATGCTCGGCGCTCGCCAGGGAATGCGGTTGCCGACGTGCTCGCCGTCCGCACCCCGATCATGAGGAGACAACGGGATGTCGATCGCTGGAACATGGCGCAACGAATACGGGTCGCTGATGACCCTTTCGGTCGGGGACGGCGTCGCCCCGGGAGCCTTGCGGGGCCTCTACCGGTCATCGACCGGCTCTGTCGGCAGCTATCTCGTCGCGGGGTTCGCCGCTGCGCAGGCAGTCAGCTTGGACCACGGCCAGCCGGTCGCGCTGTCGATCTGCTGGCATTCGCTTGGCGGCGAGCAGGCCGATCCGAGCTGGCAGTGGACGTCCGGCCTGAGCGGGCAGCTCAGCGTGGTGGATGGCGAGGAAGTCCTGACCTTGTCCCATCTGCTGATGGCGTCGGGCGATTTTCCCGGGCTGATGCCTGCGGGCCACTACATAGACAAGCTGAGTTACCGGCGGTGCGCCAACCCGCCATCTGCGCCCGCGATCGTGCGGCCTGCCGCTGCCACCATGAACCATCCTCTTGCTGGCGAATGGTGCGGTGGCGACGGCACGGTGTTGAAGCTGGTTGCGGGCCTGTTGCCTGACGCGGGGTTTGCCGAGGTATCGGGCGTGCTGTCGTGCAAAGGGCATGAAGTGCCAGTGACGGGTTTCATCACCAGTGGAAGCGGGACCGCTGTTTCGCGGCATGCCGTCTCGCTGGCGGTCGCCGATCCGGGCGCGGGCACGGTGGCGGCGATGTCCGGCACGCTCGATGCGGCGCGCGGCACGCTCCAGCTGTTCAGCCTGTCAAGCCGATCCACCACTTCAGGCGACCGTTACGCGCAGACTTCCGCATCGCATGTGGAGTACTTTCTGCTGCCAAAGGCCTGGGCCCACGCCAAGATGCCTGCTCAGGTCGCTGACTGAATCGCCATTCGCACCAGGTCGACAACACGGCTGCAGTGCATCTTGATTTTCAGGCTGGCGATCTGCTTGCGAACAGTGTTCTCGGACACCGCATGTTCCGCTGCGTACTCGAGCGGCGTACGGCCACTCACCAGTGCGGCCAGCACGCGCGCTTCGGCCGGCGTAATGCCGAAGGTTGCGATCAGAGCGGACAAATCGATGTTCCGGCCTTCCGTGTTCCGGCGCAAGCGTACCAGCCCCAGCGGTTCGCCAACCATCTGCAGCTTCTTCGGTGCCGGGGAGATATCGACGACAATCGTATCTCCCGATGACAGGCCGACTACTGCTTTCGTGCGGATCTTGCCCTGAATCGCAAGGCCGAGCTTGTCGAGCAGATGCGCGTACACCGCACCGTTCGGATGGAACAGTCGGCCCCGCCTGACAGTCAGGCCCTGACGGTTGTCGAGCAGCGTTTCGCACAGCGGCGACATGCGAATGACAGCGCCGCCGCGTGACACCAGGCAGATTGCGTCTCCGAACGCATCGAAGGTTTCCGCCAGAAGCCCGACGTCCTCGGCGATCAATTGCTGCTTTCGCGCCAGCGCTGTCTGGAATGCACGGACATATTCGCCGATGTGACCGCTGCCCAGCCGCTCACGAATGCCAGGCTCGATCGTCGCGCGCTGGAAGCTCATCGCGGTCATGCGCGTGCTGCTGCGCTCCAGCAGCAGCCCGACAATCTGGTTCTGGCCGTGTTTGCGCAAGTAGTCGTTATAGAACTCCGAGCGCAGCAGCGTCTGGCGCGCGATGGCTTCGTCGGTGTCGATCCATTGGCCGGCGTCCTGCCTTGCCGCGGCATGCGCGAGCAAATCCACCTTGTGAAAATGCTGCTCGTACGCTTGCAATGTGGAGTCGGCCAGCCCGATGTGGCTGACATGAAGCAGGTCGCCGTCACCGTCGAGCATGATCAGCGAGCCCGAATCGGCCCCGATCAGGTCGCGTGTGACGGTCAGGATATCGGACCAGGGCGGCGTCTCGTCGGCAATGCACGCGACTGCCTCCATGGCTCTGTGGAACTGGACAGACGCATGCACGGTTAGGCTCCCCCTTATGCCTGATGATTCATATCCTTGCCTGATCATGGTCGCCAGGCTTTTGGTACGGCGTGACTGCGGGCTCTCGCAGTTGGGGGTAGCGTAGCAGACCGACGTATTCTGAGCCCCGATTCCGGGCTCCCTACTCTTGTGGGGATGGCGCCCGCGCAACAATCGGGCGTGGACGAGCGCCCGGCTTGTTCTCGAAGCAGGCCGGGCGAATGCGGCGTCGGGTGCTCACTCGAACGATGCGCGCACTTCGTCGATGGTGTGTTCCGGCTGCTGCAGATGCGGGTAATGCCCCACGCCGGACAAAACGTGCAACGGCGCGTTCAGCCTCTGTGCAAGCTCCGCGCCCATTTCCTTTCGGATGTAGATGTCCTGTTCACCCCACACCACCTTGACTGGTGTCTGGAGCCTGGCAAGGGTTGCCTCGAAGGCGTTCTGGTCACGCGTGAAGTGAGCGTAGTAGTGGTAGAACGCGTCGGCCGATGTCAGCGTTCCGTTCTGCCAGCCGCGGGCCAGATCGGCCTTGTACTCCGCGCTCAGCTTGTATTGCGAGGTGGCAGGGAGGCCTCGCGTGAAGGCGTTCTCCAGAATCTCGTCGCGTGATTGGTTGAAGGCCGCCCGCACGGCTGGCGCCGTGTTCGGGTCTTTCAATCCCTGCAGGCGCTCCTGCATGTATTGGGGCCGGTTGAACGGCGCGAAGTCGCCAACGATGATGCGCCTGGCTATGGCCGGGTCGTCGATCGCTGCAAGAAGCGCAGGCAGGGCGCCGATATCCGTCGCATAGATCACGAGATTGCGCTTGTCGATGCCAGCGGCGTCGACATAGCTTTTCAGGATGTTGGCGTAGTCGCGTGGCGCATAGGAAAACCTGCCCGCGGAAGGACGCGATGATTCGCCGTAGCCCGGCCAGTCGAAAGCATGGACTTCATAGTCGGTGCCCAGCTTCAGCGCGATGTCATGCCACGCAAGCGCGGTCTCCGGAAAGCCGTGCAGGAGCAGCACGGTTCCCTTGGCGCTGGCATTGCGCACCACCATCCGCCGCAGCTGGATGTCTGGACTGATATCGAGCCGGCCAATGTCCAGTGCCGGCCGGATGTCCTGCGCGCCTGTCGTGCGAGCTGTGGTGCTGTCTGCCGTGCTATTTGCCGCGTGGCCTGCCGTGGTGCCCATGAGCAGTGCCGCGGCGGCGGTTCCTGCCAGCCGGATCGATCGATGAGAAATGGATTGCGTTGTCATGCCTGTCGCCTTTTCGTGAGCCGATGGCAGCAGACGCTTTCCGGTGGAACAGTGTCGGCTGCCTGACGAGCATTAAAGGAACAGGATGTGTCGCGGCTGTAGCAGCGGCATGCACCAAACGTATCGTCATGTTTCCCAATCCCGCTTGATACATTGGCGTACAAAAAGCCCCAACGCCCGCGTTTCCATGAGCCTATTCTTCGCAGCGGTGCGATTCACGCCGAATCACACGTGAATGCACCTTTGTCCCTCATTGGAAACACACCATGTCCCGTCTTCGGCAAGGCTGCCGCGCAGGTGTCGCCGCGCGTCGGTCACTTACATGTGACTGTCGATCAGGGCCCGGCCACATGGGCGCATACCAGTGAGGATCCTGTCATCGTGGTGGGCCTTCCGGCGGGACCGCACAAGCTCCGACTGGAGCTTGCCGATCCCAATCACAAGATCCTGGCGACCGAAGTGGTGGCTGTCACGGTTCCCGATCTGCGTGCGCCGTCTTCACATCAGCATTGACGATTCTCGACGGACGCAGGCATGTAGGCGGATGCTCCGAGTTCGGCGGCTGCTCGACGAGGAAGATCGTGGGAGACAGTTGCGGGACCTGTCCCGCATCCACCCACTCCGTTTTGTGGAAGACATTGGGCTCGGCGCCCTCGAAGCACAGCGGAATGGCGCGCCGGGTGGCTTCCGCGCGCGCCCGGGTCCCGTAGGCGATCGTTGGATTTCCTTCCGTTCATGCACCGTTTGGCAGTTTCAGACGCGGCCGCGCCACGCTCATGACCCGCGCACTTATTTCAATCCAAGCGTGAACGGCAGCAGCAGTACATTCAATAAGAGCAAGCCATAAGCGATAACCATGGCCACCGGGACAGCGGCACACGGCCTATCCTGTGCACGTGCGGTACGGCGAGTCCATAGGAATCCCGCGCCCACGCCCAGGATGGCAAGCCCGGAAGCCAGGCTCTCCAGAGCAAGTGCGGCGGGTTTAGGTTGGTCCGGAGTGTCGTTCATGTCCTTCGCGAGCGGGCTGGCAGGGGCTTGTGTGACAGCCGGTGTTGCCATAGGCGGCGCGCTCGGGCGGGTGAGCTCGGTGGGTTCTGGCGTGGCCTGAGTGGCAGGCGGCTGGGTCGACGTTGGCGCTTCCTGCGCCTGCGGTATCGGCGGAGTCATCGGCACCGGCTCATGCCTGACCGAGTCTGGCATAGCGGTAGGAGCGGGGGGTGGTGAAACCTGGTGGCGCGGCGCGTTTCGCATCGCATCTCGCTCCCGCCAGAACCTGGCGAACAGGCTTTCCAGGCAGCGTACCGAATCGCAGGCGTCGCGTTTGGCGCGCCACGCTGTAACGTCCGCGTCCAGCATGGTGCCTTTATGCAACATCCTCTGCTGTTCAGCGTAGATGCGCTCGTAGCGCGCCGCCAACGTGGCCGACTCGCAGATCCGGTGCGCTTGGCGCCCGCGCGATGGGGGCGCGTTGGTGTCCACGCTGCAACGCATACCTTCGCCATGCGGGTCTTCACAATGGACCGAAGAACCTTGGGCAGCCGATTTGCAGTCGATGTCCGAGGCGCGCGCGACGCTTGTACCACAAAGACTCGCGGCGAAAGCCACAGCCCCAATCGTGGCCAGACGCCCTATGATGCTCTTCACTTCCGGCTCCCCGCAAACGCAACCACGGTTTTCAAGCTAGTCGATGGGCGCTGGTTCTCCCAAGTACCTGCTTGCCCCAGTGTTTGGCAGGGCACTCACCCGCGACCGGTGTGAAGCCTGGATCGCGCCCCTGTGGGACTTCCGGAAACGCGTGGCCGCTGACTGTGATGTCCGGCGCGCCTGAAAAGAAGCGATTTGCCGGGCGTTCAGGCCTGCACGACGTCCTGCGGATTGTTCGAAGTGGTGTCCCGCTCCTCGGCCCCTATGGCGACCTGCACGCGGCCGACCCGGAAAATGCCGATCCCCGCGGCGACGGCCGGGATCGCCAGCAGCAAATAGAGCGCGGCATTGCTCCATCCCGCCGACAACAGCACGGCTCCGCCGAGGGAGCCTGCGATGGCGCCCACGCGCCCGATGCCGAGCGCCCATGCCACGCCGGTTGCCCGGCTCGACGTCGGATAGAACGCCGACGCCAGCACATTGGCGCAGACTTGCGATCCGCTGACGCAGAAGCCCGTGACGAAGATCGCCGCGGCCATCGCCAGCGGTGCGCTCACAGAAGCCAGGCATGCCACCGAGATCGCGCCGAGCGTGTAGGCGCCGGCCACCACCGCATACGGGTTGAACCGGTCAAGCAGCATGCCCAGCACGATGGCACCGAGCACGCCGCCGCCCTGCAGCAGGCCTGCAAGCATCGATGCCTCTTTCAGCGAAAGGCCGCTGCGCTGAACCAGGATCGGCAGCCAGTTGATCATCAGGTACAGCAACAGCAGGCTGCAGAAGAATGCGAGCCAGAGCCACAGCGTCCCCATCCGGTAGCGCGGTGCGAACAGCTGGCTGACCGGCGAGCCAGGGCCTTCAGGTTCGTCGGCGACGTAGTGCATGTCGGCCGTGATTCGGCGCGCGTCGATGCGCGCCAGGATGGCGGCGATCCGCGCCTGCATGCCTTCACGCGTGGCGAGGTAGCGCACCGATTCCGGCAATGCCAGCGCGAGTACGGGCACTAGCGCCAGCGGCAGCGCACCGCCCAGCGCCAGCACACCACGCCAGCCGACCTGGTCGATCAGGTAGGCCGTCACCACGCCACCGATCGCCGAGCCAAGCGAGAACCCGCAGAACATCACGGTCAGCAAGGTTCCCCGCCGACGTGAAGGGCTGAACTCCGCCGTCAGCGTGATGGCATTGGGCATGGCACCGCCAAGGCCAAGGCCGGTCAGGAAGCGCAGCGCGATCAGCCAGCCGATGCCGGGTGCCACAGCGGAAGCAGCACATGCCGCGCCGAACCAGGCGACCGACAGGATCAGCACGCGGCGCCTGCCGATGCGGTCGGCCAGCGGGCCGCAGAGGAAGGCCCCGGTCATCAGCCCGAGCAGGCCGGCCGAGAACAGCGGTCCCAATGCGACCATGGACAGCGACCATTCGCTGCGGATATGGGGCGCGAGAAAGCCGATGATGGCGATGTCGAAGCCATCGAGCGCGACGATCGCAAAGCACAGCAGCATGATGCGCAACTGCAGGGGCGAAAGCCGCGCGGCGTCGATGAACTCGCGGACGTTGACGGCGTTGCGCGCAGGCGCGGGAGCCGCGCCGTTGGGGGCGGATGGGGCGGTCATGTTGTCTCCTGGGATGTTGTCAGCGCACAGCCGCTATGCTGCGGCTTGTGCGGGTGCTACGGGTTTGTGCGACGGTGAAGGACTACGCGGCGTTGCCGGCGGCTTCCACGCGGGTGATGAACTCGGGGTCGCGCTCGCGCAGGTCTTCGTGCGTCACGCGGCCGGTACGCAGCATGTAGTCGTAAGCGAACGCGATGGGGTCGAGATGCATCTTGCGGTCGACGGACTCATACCAGTCCAGGCTGCGACGGGCGGCGTCCTGGAACTTCGCCGAAGCGTCCCGGCGGGAATCTTCGAATGCCCGGAACGCAGCCGGCACGTCGTCGCGATGCGAGCAGACCGCATCGCACAGCGCGATGGCATCTTGCATGGCCATGCGGGTGCCTGAGCCCAGCGAAAAATGCACGCTGCGCAGCGCGTCGCCGAGCAGCACCACCTTGCCGTGCGACCAGTGCGCGTTCTGCACCACGCTGGCCTGGAACCAGTTCGAGCGATTGCCGAGCAGTGCATGGTCGCCGAGATCGTCGGCAAACACGTTCTCGCAGAACGCGCGGCTTTCTTCCTCGGTTGCCGTGTCCAGCCCGGCGCGCTGCCAGGTATCCGGGTCCACCTCCACCAGGAACGTCGAGTGTTTATCACTGTACTGGTACGAGTGCGCGATGAACACGCCGTACTCGGTCTCGCGGAAGATCAGCGAAACAGGATGGAACAGCTGATGCGTGCCATACCACGCGAACTTGTTGCGGCGAACCTCGAAGCTCGGCTGGAAATGTTCGGCGAGCCGCGTGCGCACCTCGCTGTTGATGCCGTCTGCCGCCACGATCAGGTCCGCCTCGGGCAACTCCGCCGGATCGTTCACGCGGCTGCCGTAGCGAATCTCGACACCAGCTTCGGTACACGCGTCCTGCAGCACGCGCAGCAGGTCGATGCGCGAGGTACGCGAGAAATGGTTGCCGCGCAACGGCACCGCCACGCCACGGTGGATCACCTCCATATGGTCGCAGCGCTGGTGATGTGCGGTGAACTTCTTGAAGAACGCCGGATCGGCGTCCTGCAGGAACGACAGCGCGATGTCGGAGAACACGACACCCCATCCATACGTCGCGCCTGCTTCGTTGCGCTCGTGCACGACGATATGGTCTTCCGGGTGGCGCTGCTTGAGCAGCAGCGAGAAGTACAGGCCGGCGGGGCCGCCTCCGATGACGACGACATTCATGGTAAGCCTCTTACTTGCTAGCCGGCGCCAGAACCGCACCAGCATTGGGGACGATGGGGGCAAGGTCCAGGTGCTCGAGCATCTGGCGCACCGTGCAGACCGCGGTGGACGTGACCGGAAGTCCGATGGCATCCTGCGCGGCCTGGATGGCCGGCAGCGATGGCATCTGCACGCAGGCGGACAACACCACGACGTCGGCATTGGCCGTGTTCAGCCGCTTGACGTCATCCAGCAACTGCATGGGATCGCGGCGGCCGACTTCGAGGTTGTCGGGGATTTCGAACGACAACGCATCCAGCACCTCGATGCCTTCATGCTCGATGTACTGCACGACGGCCTGCGTCAGCGGCTTCATGTACGGTGCCATCAGCGCAATGCGGCGCGCGCCCATCGCCTTCAATCCTGCCACCAGCGCGCCGGCCGATGTCATGACCGGTGCCTCGCAGTGGTTTTCTCGCGCCACGCGCAGCAGGTCCCGTTCAACCTGGCGGTGATAGCCGGGACCCATCGCCATGATGGCGACCAGGCACGCGGTGCTCATCACGTCCACGCGTGCGTCGGCCAGTTCGGCGGCACAGCGCAGGCCCTCGCGGTTCATCGCCTCCAGTTCTTCGCGCACCACGCGGTGCATGCGCATGCGGCTCGAATGGAACGTGAAGCGCTCCGGCAGGATCTGTTCCCGGGCGCGCAGCATGGCGGGAATCTCGGTCTCCATCGTGGTGTTGGAGCTGGGCACGATCTGCCCGATTCGGTAAGTACGGCTCTTCATGCTGACTTCCTTCCCAATTCCGTGGCTTCGTTTTCAAGCTGGCGCGCGACCATGGCGCGCAAGGCGGCCTTGTCGACCTTGCCGACCCGCGTCACCGGAAACTCGGCGACAACTTCAATTCGCTCGGGACATTTGAATTTCGCGAGTCCCTGTTCTACGAGGAATGCTGCGAGTTCGGTCACATCGGGCGCTACGTGGCCCGCGCGCAGGATCACGTAGATGCAACCCTTTTCGCCGTACAGCGGATCTGGCATCGCGACGAGCTTGGCATCCGCGACTGCCGGATGCCGGCTGACATACGCCTCCACTTCTTCAGAGCCGATCTTTTCGCCGCCCCGGTTCACGTTGTCGCGCAGGCGGCCTTCAAATGCGAAGCAACGGTAGCCGTCGATCACGTGCTCGGTCATGAGGTCGCCGGAGCGAACGAACCCGTCCGCGGTCAGGGACTGCGCGGTGGCCTCCGGCGCCTTGTAGTAGCCGCGCAGGCTCGACGGGCCACGGAAGCAGAGTTCGCCCGGCGTTCCCGGTGCAGCAGCTTCGTCCGTGCCGGGCACCAGCAGGCGGAGATCGTCATCGGGGCAACCAGAGAAGCCCTGGGTGCGATGTCGCATCGCGGAGGGGAAGCGCGCGCCGCCACCGAGCAGCAATCCTTCGGTGGTGCCGAACAGGTTGAAGCAGGGCACGCCGAGATGCGCTTCGAGCGCATCGGCGCGCGTCATCGTGCCGAACAGCTCCAGCGACGACAGGTCGTGCCGCGCGATGTCCTGGTACGCGATCATCTGCGGCGCGACCGGGCCAATCGACATGCCATGCGTGACGCGATGCTGTTCGATCAGTTCCAGCATCCGCGCGATATCGACGCGCGGCATCAGCACCGACGTCATGCCACCCGCCACCGCTGGCACCAGCACGTAGACCTGTCCCGCGTTGTGCAGCAGCGGCAGCGACCAGATCAGCCGGCTTTGCGCGGTCTGGCCGAGCTGGCGCATGCAGGCCAGCGCATGGCCGATATATTCGGCATGAAAGCGCGGAATGATCTTCGGTACGCCGGTCGTGCCGCCGGAAAGCTGGAAGCTGAGCACGTCCTCGCTGCCGATCGGAACGCCGGCCAGCACTTCGACAGCCTGTTCGTAAGGGATCGACTCGATGAGCGCATCCATGCCATGTTCGGCAACCTGGCCCTGTGCCGCAGGACTGCCGCCCCGCGCGACGAACAGGTGTTCGATCGACGGGTGGCGCTGCGCCATGCCGCGGGCAAAGCCGGTCAGGTCGAATGCACTGAAATCGGCTTGCACGAAGTAGGCGCGGGGTTCCGACTGCGCGGAAAGCTGGCCGATCTCGACTTCACGGTATTGCGGCACCGCGCACACGGGAACGACGCCTGCCTTGTAGCAGCCCATCAGCGCGATGACCGAGTCGATCGTGGTGCCCATCTGGAAGATGGCACGGTCGCCCGGAAGCAGGCCGAGCTGGTGCAGCGCGGCGCCGAGGCGCTCGCTGAGCGCATCGAGTTCCGCAAACGTGATCGTCCGCTCGTCGCTGATGAACGCGGCCTGGTCCGGCGCGCGCCGTGCGGTCTTGCGCAGTGCGCCGCCGAGCGTGTCGTCGATCCATGCACCGCTTCTGAAGTACCGTTCAGCGTCTGCCGGCGGGCAGTACGCCACGCCTTCAATCGGGAAATGAATGCCGGTCATGATGGCCTCCGGAACTCATTGCGCCGCGGCATCGCGCGGCACGATGCGCACGATATCGCGGTCGAATCGCTCGATCCTGCCGTCGAGGCCGCCGGTAAAGAGGCCATACCAGACAGCAGGCTTAAGGCCCAGTGCGCGGCGCCCGAACTCGACCGGCTCATCGGACGCGATCACGGTGTAGTCGCCAACGTCGCTGAGGCGGCATGCCGGCAGGCGGCGCGCGGCCTCCGTCAGCGATGCGAACTCGGGCACGTTCAGCACAAAAATGCGCAGGGCGGACTGGCTCATGCGTGACACTCCTGCTCCACGTTGAGGCGACGGCCAATAATCTCCGCCTTGCGCATCCAGATATCGTCGATCGACGTCACGCGCTTTTGCGCAGCACGGGCTTCGTCTTCCAGTTCGATCGCGGCGGCTAGCGTCGCATCGGCGTCGCGCGCATCAAGCGCGGCCAGCGGCCGCAGCTTGCGCGTGATCTCGATGAAGTAGCCGTTCGGGTCGCGGAAGTAGATCGACTCGATCACCTCGTGTGCGGTTTCCGCGGACACCACCACGCCACGTGCTTCCAGGCGCGTTTTCCACGCCAGCAGCTCTTCCTGCGTGTCAACCAGCCATGCCGTGTGGGTCGCGTCGAACACGTGATCGTCCGGCAGCGGCGGGCGGGTGTCGCGGCCCGCGAGCGCTTCGGGCGCGTCACTGCCAAGGTAGTAGAAGAATGCGATGGTGCTGCCCTTGCCGCTGTCGAAGAAAAAGTGCAGGAAATCGGGGTGCGTCGAAGGCCCCCAGCCGCGTGCCGAGATCGTGTGGATCAGCGGCAGCCCAAGAATGTCGCGATAGAACGTGACGGTCTCCTTCAGGCGCCAGGTGGGCCGGGCAGTGTGGTCGACACCGTGCAGGCGCAGCGGCGCGGCGGCGTCGGGTGGGGCGGTCCTTGCATACATCGTTGTGTCTCCGGATCGGGGGGCGGTATGTGTTGGGGGCGTTACTGCGGGAAGGTTTCGCGCAGCCATGTCTGCAGCAAGCGTCCCGCTGCGTAGCGGCCGGGCTCCTCACCGCTGGCAAGCGCGCGGCCGTGGTGGTCGCCACGCACGCGGTGATGCTGTTTGCCGGCGCTGCCGAGGCTTTCGAAGATGTCCGCGATGACGCTGGGGAAGCAGGCCTGGTCGGCCGTGTACTCGATCAGCAGCGTCGGCTGGTGGATGGCAGGCGCCGTGCGCGACAGCGCGGCGTTCGACGACTGGCCGGACCACGTCGACAACCAGCTTTCGGGCGAGCACACGCGTGCGAATCCAACCGATCCATAGTTGGACGCAAACGGATCAGAGCCCCAGAGCGAGCCGTATTTGCGGTCCGACGAATCGAGCGACAGATCGAAGCAGCGCAGGTCGGCGTCGGTGCGCCACACGGTGAAGAGTTGCGTGTGGGCGGCGCGCCGGCGCACGGCATCGCTGACTGTGCCCGGGTTGCGCTTCACTTCGGCACGGGCGTCCATGCGCTCGGCAATCATCGCTTTGGCAAGATGGTCGAGACGCTGTACGCGTCCTTCTTGCGCGGCACGGTACTTCGCGACGAAGTCGGCGTGATACGCGGACGACTGCGGAGCCGGCGCATATCCATTGGCCGCCGAGAACGCATCGAGCGCAGCATCGACGGAAAGCGGGTCGCGCTCATCGGTCACGGACGGGTCGATGCAGGACTGCAGCAGCATGCCTTGTCCCGGATGCGGTGCGACGAAGACCACGCCATCCACGGCCGGCAGCAATGCCGATGCAAGGTTCGTCGCGCGGCCGCCCGGCGTCCGCGCAATGCGTGCCTCGGGTGCAATGTTCGACTGCTGGACGTACAGCGCATACAGGCCGCTGCCGCCCGAGTTGCCGAGCAGCACGATATTGCGGAAGCCCGCTTCACGCAGGAATCGCACGCCGGCCGCCACGTCATAGAGCGCGAACTCGTGCTCCAGGCGCTGGTCGTTGCCGACACTGCGCGGCGATTGCGACCAGGCTGCATAACCGGCTTCCACGATGTCGGGAATCAGGTAGTGGCAA
This sequence comes from Cupriavidus pinatubonensis, assembly GCF_019602855.1. GTDB lineage: Bacteria > Pseudomonadota > Gammaproteobacteria > Burkholderiales > Burkholderiaceae > Cupriavidus > Cupriavidus pinatubonensis. The sequence goes on along the minus strand of NZ_CP080766.1, from coordinate 1,357,056 downwards.
GCCATGAACTCGCGCGGATGCATGATGCAGACCACCGTGTCGGGCTGGCCTGCGGCATACAGCGAACCACCGGTGGCCGCGCCGTCCTCGGTGCGCAGCACGACGTTGCGCGTGACCGTGCCGGCTGGCACGTCGCGGGGGTTCCAGTCGGTGTTCAGAAAACCTGCAATCGGCCCGCGTGCGGCGGGAGAAGCGTTGGGGGGCGTCTGGGGGCTTGTCATCATCTCACTCCGTTTTTTACAGAATAGTCCATTTTTCGACGTGGGCGTAAATTTTTTCGCGAAGGCGTCGAAATGGCCTGCTGGGCGGCGCTTGATTCACTAGACAGGTGCACCGAGACTGGCGGGCAGGCTCGCGGGGTGGCGTGTTACCGCCATTTTGTTTATCGTGGTGGCTTGTCGACGCCTGCGTCGAAAAACTGAATGGCAGTCCATGGCAAAGACACAGACCAAGAGCGACGCGCTGCGGGACTCGATCCTGGAGGTCGCAACGCGCCTCTTTATCGAGCGCGGCTTCGATGGCACCGGGCTCAACGACATCGCGGACGCGGTAGGACTGAGCCGTCCGGCGCTGTACTACTACTTCAAGAGCAAGGAAGCGATCCTCGAAGAGCTGACCACGGCGGTCACGCGCACTGCGGCACAGCTGGCCACCGAGGCCATCCCCGAGGCCATGCGCACGCCGGACGGCATCCTGCGCCACCTGGTGCTGCGCCACGCCACGCTGATCCTGTCGCACCCGCTGCAGTTCCGCGTGGTCGAGCGCAACGAGAACAACCTGCCGCTCAAGCAGCGCAAGATGGCCGAGCAGTCACGCCGCGCGGTGCTGGAACAGTTCCGGCAGGCAATCGAATTCGGCATCGACCATGGCACCTTTCGCGTGGTGGACGCCAAGGTCGCCGCATTCTCGATCATCGGCATGTGCAACTGGACCGCGTGGTGGTTCAACCCTGCCGGACAGGTATCGATGGACGAGGTAGCGGGCCAGATCGCGGACATGGCGCTGCGCTCGGTGGAGCTGCCGGCCAGCCGCGCCTTGGAGAAGCCGGGGCCCGCTGCGATCCTGCAGATGCTACGGGATGATCTGACGCTGCTGGAGCGCAGCCTGGAAGCGCCGGCAGCCGGGCGCGGCGGCAGCACTGACGCCTGAATGAATGCGGTCGCGCCGAAGCTGCTCTACACGGCGGTAACGTCGACGGCGCCTGACGACACTTCAAAGACCTTCACGCTCGCCGTGGCTGGCTGCGCCGGTGCCGTGGTGCCCTGGAGTTCCTTCATCACGTGGAACGCGCAACTGAGCTTGTCGGGTGTCAGCGTCACCAGGGCATAGCCTTCGACGTTGGTTTCGGCATGGCGCAGCCAGGGATTGAACGTGCGCAGCGTGGTATCCAGCGTGTTCACCAGCGTGCCGCCGACGTTGCTGAAGATGAGATCGCGCACCGCGGTGAACGTCTGGTCGTTCTCGATTCTTTGGCGCAGTCCGCTAAGGAGCGAATTGCTCGACAGCCCGGCCGTCACGAGGTCCACCATCACAGGAGCCGGCGTGGCGGCGTCGTAGTCATCCATGACCTGGCCCGCAAAGAAGGCATGGATATCGCCGCTCAGTGTCACCACGTTCTTGATGCCGTGGGTCTTCAGGAACGCCATCAGGTTCTTGCGCTCGGCATTGTAGCCGTCCCACTGGTCCGCGTTGAGGATGATGCGGTCGAGCAGCCAGATCGGGGGCAGGCGGCTGTCGATGAACGGCTTGATATTCGCGTCGAAGGTCGCGCTGCTGATCCCGACGCGTGACACCACGTTGCGCAGTGCGGTGTAGGTGAGTCCCACGTAAGTCCCCGCCGCGCTCGCGCCGCGCAGGTCGCTCGCGAGAGCGGTCGTCATGTCGGCGACGATCGGGGCGAGTACGCCGTTGACCTGCGCAAGCGCTCTGGAGATGAGGTCGGCCAGCGCCTGTGGCATGTCGATTTGCATGCGCAGCATCGCAAGCTCGTTGCCCCACAGCTTCCACGTGGTATTGGCGCCGCCCACGCGGTCCTGCCACCACGCGCGCTGCGTGTCACCGAGCATGGACACCGGCGTCAGTGCATTGCCAGCGGCTGCCATCTTGTCGGCTTCGGCTGAGGCAAGTCTGCCGGCCGGAACGAACTGTCTGCTGCCCACGTTGCCGCCAGTCGACGACTCCGGAATGATGTGGTCGGCCCGGTACAGCCGCTCGTCGGTCATCAGCAGCGTGGCGAGGTTGCCGAACGTGAAGGAGCGGTAGATCTGTATGTTCTGGAACGACGGATTGTTGAGGTCGATCGTGACATCAGCCGGGAGGAATTCGAACCACGCCTGATTGGCGCTGCGCCGCCGCGCCGTGCGCGGTGTCATGTCGTCGTTGGGGCTGTAGGTCTGGCGGTCTTGCCAGCAGTTGTCGGAAAACTCGTGGTCGTCCCAGATCGCGATCATCGGGAAGGCGGCATGCAGCGCCTGCAGGCGCGTGTCGCTGCGGTAGCTCCGGTACAGGTAGCGGTAATCGGCCAGCGTGGTCGCGTAGACGGAACCGTCCGGCAGTCCAGTGCCATTGGGAAGCTGCAGTACCCCGTGCCGGTCTTCCACGTTGCCATTGCGCGAGCCGCCCGGTACAGCTTCATAGATGTAGTCGCCGACATGGACAATGAACTCCAGGTCCTGGTTGGCAAGCTCTTCCATGCCGGCCCAGTGGTTGACGTTCCAGTTCTGGCACGAGACAAAGGCAAAGCGCAGTTGCGACAGCGGCGTACCGGCCGCGGCGGCGGTGCGTGTCCGGCCGGTCATGCTGGGCCGATCGCCGAGCAGGAAGCGGTAGTAGTACTGCGTCGCTGCGGCAAGGCCCGTCACCTTGTTGCGCAGCGTGTAGTCCCAGTCGGGCAATGCGGACAGGCGCTGGTTGACCAGCAGCGTGCCGAAGTCCTGTTGGGTCGATACCTGCAGCCGCACTTCCACGGGGCGTTGCCCGTTGCTGCCCTCGACGCGCGTCCATACGATGACGCTGTCGGGCTTCGGATCGCCCGAGGCGACGCCATGCAGGAAATTGAAGTTCTCGGGGTTGCCGGTATCGGTAGGCCCCCCATCGGAATCTCCACCTCCACCGCATCCGGCGAGCCCGCCGGTTGCCACCGAGACAGTCATGAAACTCCCCCACTTGAGGAACTGGCGACGGTCCATGGTGCTTCTCCTTGTTGTGGTCCCGCAAGCGGTGGCATCTGGATACTAGGTGCCGGGAAACGCGGTCGCTGTCGGTGCATTGCCGACATCGCTATAGGAGAAAGATGACGCCGGACGGCGGCGCGGCGCGGATGAGCGCGTTTGCGTAGTACATGGGCAGCGAGCAGCGAGCAGCGGTGTGCGGTATCGGGTCATTCCGGACATGGCCGGTTTTCGTGATGCCTTCCGCAACACGGCGGGTCTCCAAAGACTTCACAGGGAGAATTACTCGAGCGGGGGAACTGCGCGGGATGGCGTCGTTGCGCAAGCCTTGTAACCTGAAGGTCTATAGTTACGATACCGGCGCAATATCGCCCGGTCCCGATGGCGCATGCGGCATGCCATCGCGTGGTTTGCCCCGGAGCCCCCACTCATGGCATTCACCCACACCGTCGGACAGCACCGTCATGTCTTTGCCGACCTGCGCACGCTGCTGGCCAAGGCCAGCCCCGCACGTTCGGGCGACTATCTTGCCGGTATCGCCGCCGCCAGCGAGGAAGAGCGCATGGCGGCGCGCATGGCGCTCGCCGCGGTGCCGCTGACGCAGTTCCTGTCTGAAGCGCTCGTGCCCTATGAGGACGATGAGGTCACCCGCCTGATCGTGGATAGTCACGATGCTGTCGCGTTTGCCGAGATCGCATCGCTGACAGTTGGGGATTTCCGCAACTGGTTGCTGCTGCACGAGACCGACAGCACCACGCTTGCAACTGTAGCGCGCGGCATCACGCCCGAGATGGCTGCCGCAGTCAGCAAGCTCATGCGCAACCAGGACCTCATCGCCGTCGCGCGCAAATGCCACGTGGTCACGCGCTTTCGCAGCACCGTGGGCCTGCCGGGCCGTCTCTCGGTGCGGCTGCAGCCGAACCATCCCACGGATGATCCAAAGGGCATCGCCGCGTCGATCATCGACGGACTGATGTATGGCTGCGGCGATGCGACCATCGGTGTCAATCCGGCGTCGGACAACCTCGGTGCGATCGTGTCGCTGCTGCGCATGATCGACGACCTGCGCTGCCGCTACGACATTCCCACGCAGTCGTGCGTGCTCACGCACGTCACTCACACGCTGCGCGCGATGGAGCAGGGCGCGCCCGTGGATCTCGTGTTCCAGTCGGTGGCGGGCAGCGAGCGCGCCAATGCGGCGTTCGGCATCAGCCTGTCGCTGCTGGCCGAAGCGCACGACGCCGCGCAGGCGCTCGCGCGCGGCACCGTTGGCGATAACGTGATGTATTTCGAGACCGGGCAGGGCAGCGCGCTGTCGGCCAACGCGCACCACGGCGTGGACCAGCAGACCATGGAGGCACGCGCGTATGCGGTGGCGCGGCGATTCTCGCCGCTGCTCGTCAATACCGTGGTCGGCTTCATCGGCCCCGAGTACCTGTATGACGGCAAGCAGATCATCCGCGCCGGGCTCGAAGACCATTTCTGCGGCAAGCTGCTTGGCGTGCCGATGGGTTGCGATGTCTGCTACACCAACCACGCCGAGGCCGACCAGGACGACATGGACACGCTGCTGACGCTGTTCGGCGTGGCGGGCATCAACTTCATTATGGGCGTGCCCGGCGCCGACGATATCATGCTGAACTACCAGAGCACGTCGTTCCATGACGCGCTGTACCTGCGCGAAGTGCTGGGGCTGCGCCCGGCACCCGAATTCGAGGCGTGGCTGCAGCGCATGGGCATCGCCGATGGCAGCGGCCGCTTGCTGGAACCGGCTGAGCGGCAGCCGCTGCTCGAACTGGCGCACACGCTGTAAGCCCCGCCATGACCAAGCCACCAGCGACCGTCACGCAGCAGAATCCCTGGCAACAGTTGCGCCAGTTCACGCGCGCACGCATTGCATTGGGCCGTGCAGGACACAGCCAGACGACCGACACCGTACTCGCCTTCGGACTGGCCCATGCGCAGGCGCGCGATGCCGTCCACTTGCCATTGGATCGCGCTGCCGTCGAATCCGCGTTGAGCAACGCGGGGTTCGCCACGTTGTCCGTGCGCAGCGCCGCACCCGACCGTGCGCACTACCTGCGACGTCCGGACCTGGGCCGAAGGCTCGATGACGCCAGCCGCGACCGGCTGTCCGCAGCGCGGGCGGACTCGCCACCTGATGTGGTGTTCGTGATCGCGGATGGCCTGTCCGCGCTGGCCGCACAGCGCCACGGCGTGCCCGTGCTGCGCGCCGTGCGCGACCGGCTGCCGCATGACTGGACCGTGGCGCCAGTGGTGATCGCGGAACAATCTCGCGTCGCGCTTGGCGATGAAGCTGGCGAGTTGCTCGGCGCGCGGCAAGTCGTGATGCTGATCGGCGAACGGCCGGGACTCAGTTCGCCGGACAGCCTCGGCCTCTACCTGACCTATGCGCCGCGCATCGGCCGCACCGATGCCGAGCGCAACTGCATTTCCAACATCCGGCCCGAAGGGCTGGCGTACGAGCGGGCGGCCAACCGGCTCGTCTTCCTGTTGCGTGGCGCTGCGGCACTGGGTTGTTCGGGCGTCGCACTCAAGGACGACAGTGCGCATGTCCTGCCGGACGAGGCAGCCGGACCAGGCAACGCCATCGAGACATGACGCGGAGACCACCATGCAAGCCGACATCAACCTGCAGGCCTGGCTCGAATCCCACGCCGGCAATGGCATGACGACGATCGTCGCCTATGTCAGCGCGGCCCGGGAGACAGACCTGCAGTACGACATCCGGCTGCGCAATAGCGGGCAGGGCAGCTCGTCGGCGGTCGCGCAGAGTGGCATGGTGCACGTCGGGCAAAACCAGCCGAGCCAGGTGTCAACCATGACGGTAACGCCGGTCCGAGGTGGCAAGTGCGAGGTCGGGCTGACGTTGCGGGAGGGCAATGCCGTAGTCGGCCAGTACACGCTGGACTGCAGCGCCAAATGACCACGGCCGGCTCAAGGCCGGCCGTTGCGCGTTGCGATGGTAATGGCGGCTACATCATGCGCCGCGAGAAATGCCCCTGCTCGGCATCCGACATCAGGCTCGAAAACTGGTCCATGCTCATGTGCACCAGTTCCTGGTGATCGCCCGCTTCAAAATAGACATCGGGGTGCTTCATCAGGCTGTCGTCAACATAGGTCTGCATGCCATAGGCCATGGCCACCGGCGGAATCGCGCCGAGGTCGCAGTCCTTGAAGACCTCGCGGATTTCATCCTCATGCGCGAGCACGAGCTTGCGGCCGGTCTGTTCGCACAACGCGGCCATGTGCAGGTGATGGTTCGACGGGATCACGGCGGCAACGTAGCCCATCTCGTCTTCGAGCAACAGGGTCTTGGCCAGGCGGTCTCCAGGAATGTGCGCAGCCTCGGCAGTGGCCATGCTGCTGAGGGTGTACGGGTGATGGATGATGTCGTACTGCGTATTCTTGCTGTTCAGGCAGGTTGCCAGCGTGCTTGCCAGGGCCATGGTTGCTCCTCTGGATGCAGGGGCCGGCACCCCCCGGGCACCGGCCGGGATCAAGGGTTTTCCTTGTGTTCCTACTATAGACGGTGGTGTCAGGACTGGCGCTGGGCCGGCGTGCCGTGCAGCCGCGGCCACACGGCCTGCAGTTCGGTCTTCAGGAAGGTCAGCAGGCAGCGCGTGGCGAGCGTCTGGTAACGGTTGGGCATGGTCAGCATATAGAGCCGGCTGCCGAACACGCTGACGTGGTAGCCATCCAGCAGCGATGCCAGCGTGCCGTTGGCGAGTTCCGTGCCGATCGCGTAGATCGGGAAGATGCCGATGCCCAGCCCCGCGAGCACGGCCTCCTTCAAGAACCCGAAATTGTCGGAGCTAAGCGTGGGTTCCAGCACGATCTGTTCGCGTGCGCCGACGCCATGCGGCGGCAAGCCCGACACCTTGAGCTTCTGGCCCACCGGAGATGCGCACACTACGGCATGCCCGTCCAGTTCCGCGAGTACGGTGGGCGCCGGGTGTGCCGCAAGATAGGCCGGTGCGGCGCACACAACCCAGTCGACTTCGCCGATCTCGGTGGCGACCACCGAGTCGGGCGGCGTAGAGATGATGCGCAGCGCGACGTCGACGTCTTCGGACACGAGGTTGTGCACGCGGTTGTCGAACACCACGTCGAGCAGGATGTCGGGATAGCGCTGCTTGAACTGCACCAGCAGCGGCGACAGCATGGTGTGGCCGAGGCCTGTCGGCACGGACAGCCGCACATGGCCCTGCAGGCTCTTGCCCATATTGCTGATCAGCGCGTTGGCCGCTGCCACCTCGCCGAGGATGTTGCGCCCGTGTTCATACAGCCCGGCACCCACGGGCGTGGGCTCCACGTGGCGCGTGGTCCGGCGCAGCAGTTGCACGCCAAGTTCTTCCTCGAGCGCCTTCAGGTGATAGCTGACGTTGGCCCGCGTCATCTTGAGCTTGCGCGCGGCGGCGCTGAGGTTGCCGGCATCGACGATGTCGACGAACAGGCGCAGGGCGTTGAGATCCATGGGTGAGCAAAAGGGGCAGGCGGTTCAGGGCGCGGGCTGCCGCCGGCAGCGTCCGCCCCCGTATATTGCCACGCGCCGCCGCCAGCACCCCCTCGCCGGGCCGCCGGCATGGCGCGCAAAGCCGGCTCAGTGCTCGTGACGCAGGTACTTCGCCTGGCGCGGCAGGCGCAGGCTGACCAGGAACGCGATCACCATCATCACGGTGACATACCAGTAGAACGCGGATTCGTGGCCCATGGTCTTGAGCCCGAGCGCCACGTATTCGGCCGTGCCGCCGAACGCCGCGTTGGCGATGGCATACGCCAGCCCGACGCCGAGCGCGCGCACTTCGGCCGGGAACATCTCCGCCTTCACGATGCCGCTGATCGACGTATAGAAGCTGACGATGGCGAGCGCCACGGCAATCAGCACGAACGCCAGTTCGGGGCTGCTTACCGTGCGCAGCGCGGTCAGGATCGGCACCGTGGCGAGTGCGCCCAGCGCGCCGAACAGCAGCATGTTGTTGCGCCGGCCGATGCGGTCCGACAACGCGCCGAACACGGGCTGTATGCACATGTACAGGAACAGGCATCCCGTCATCACATAGCTGGCGGTCTTGATCGACATGCCCGCGGTGTTGACCAGGTACTTCTGCATGTACGTGGTGAAGGTGTAGAAAATCAGCGAGCCGCCGGCGGTATAGCCGAGCACGGTGAAGAACGCGGCCTTGTGGTTGCGGAAGATCTCCGCGACGCTGCCGGCTTCCTTGCTGCCGCGCGTTGCCGCGGACGAGGTCTCGTGCAGTGTGCGGCGCAGGAAGAGCGCCACGACGGCGGTAATGGCGCCGACCACGAACGGAATGCGCCAGCCCCAGGCCTTGAGCTCGGCTTCATCAAGCAGCTGCTGCAGGATCACCACGACCAGCACAGCCAGCAACTGGCCGCCGATCAGCGTGACGTACTGGAACGACGAGAAGAAGCCGCGTCGACCGCGCAGCGCCACTTCGCTCATGTAGGTGGCGGTGGTGCCGTATTCGCCTCCGACCGACAGGCCCTGGATCAGACGTGCCAGCAGCAGCAGTGCCGGCGCCCAGTTGCCGATGCTGCTGTACGTCGGCAGGCTGGCGATCAGCAGCGAGCCGAAGCACATCATCAGCACGGAGATCAGCATCGAGTTCTTGCGGCCGTGGCGGTCGGCGATGGTGCCGAACAGCCAGCCGCCGATCGGCCGCATCAGGAAGCCTGCGGCGAACACGCCGGCTGTGTTCAGCAGCTGGGCTGTCGGATCGGCCTTGGGAAAGAACGACGGCGCGAAGTAGATGGCGCAGAACGCGTAGACATAGAAGTCGAACCATTCGACGAGATTGCCGGAAGAGGCGGCAACGATGGCGAAGACGCGCTTGCGCACCTCTTCAGCCGATGGCGCGGTGGCCTGGTTGGAGTTGGCTGTGAGATCGGTCATTGTTGTGTGTTGCAGTCAGGGGCGATGCCCGGCGGCTGGCCAGCGTCAGCTTGGCCGCAGGGCGGCTCGCGCCGGTTGGAACGCCGCCGGGTTCCGGGATGGGGCGGGGCGGCTGGAGAAGGGCGGGCATGTTGCCCGTACTGACTGGCGTGAATCCGCGCACGCTGCGGCGCGTCGGTGTTTTACAGCCTACCGCGAACCGGGGCTGCCTGCACACCCCGGCCGCGTGGCGCTTCCTGTTGCGATGCAACATTTGTTACGTGGCGACTGGGCTGGCGGCGGATTGTTCCGCGCTGTGGACACACTGTCTTGTGGGACGCCTGTGAGCAGAGGCGCCGGCCGGCTTGCAACGCGCGTGCCGGTGGACAATGATGAGTCCCGAAGCGTCCCCCACTCACATACCGATGTCCCGTCCTCTGCGCTACTGGATGTGTCTGTTGCTGCTCGTCGCAGCCGAGCCGTCTCGGGCGCAGGATCTGGTCGAATGCAAGCGCATCGACCAGGAACAGCTCGCCGCCGCCACCACCGAAACCCTGCTGTTCCTGCGCTGCCGAGCGCGGCGGATTTCGTATGAGGCGCCGAGGCTAAAGGGCGTGCCGCAGCGTGTGAAGGACGACCTGATGTTCGCCTGCCTCGACCAGGCCGACGCGGTCGAGCACCAGCTGCGCGTGCGGCATGGCTTTACGCGGGAGTCGCTGGCGCGCGAGCGGTGCGAATGACGGGGTGCTAGCCGACTTCGCGTGCGGCCGCCCGCAGGCAATCCTTGAACAGTTCGACCGCACGCACGGCCAGCGTGCCCGGTACCGCGAAGAAGCCGACATCGCCGAATGACGGCGCATGCTCCAGCGGGATCATCGCCAGGCTGCCGGTATCGACGAATTGCCGCGCGGCCGAGCGCGGCATCAGCCCAAGGGTCTTCTGGTCGAACATCAGCGCGACGTTGGTCATGACCGACAGCGACTCCACGACGTTCGCGGGCAGCGCCAGGCCCGTGTCGTAGAACAGGCGTTCGGCCGTCTGCCGCAGCGACGAGTCGCGCGTGGGCAGGATCCACGGATAGTCGCTCAGCGCCTGCAGGGTGGTCGACGCGCGCGATGCCATCGGATGATGCACGCCGCCGACCACGCACAGCGGCTCCCGGTGCAGGATTTCGGCTTCAAGCCCGGGTGCGGTGGCCCGCCACGACACATCTTCCGGAATGCGCCCGACAACCACGTCGAGGTCGCCGACCGCCAGCGCGGGCAGCAGCTGGTCCATCTGGCCGACGCGCAAGGTCACCGACACCGCCGGTGCCTGTTCCTTCAGCAATTGGATGGCGCGTGGCAGCAGCACCGCCGACGCCGAGATCAGCGTGCCGATCAGCACCTGGCCCGACGTGCCTTCGCGGAACGCGCTGATCTCGTCAGTCAGGTGGCGCAGCTCGGCCAGCAGGGTCTTGGCGCGCCGCGCGACGAGCTCGCCGAACTCGGTCGTGGTCACGCCGCGGTTGCCGCGGATCAGCAGTGGCGCGCCGAGGTGGCTTTCCAGTTCGTGGATCACCTTCGTGACCGCCGGCTGCGTCATGTTGAGCGCCTGCGCTGCGCGCAGGATCGAGCCGCTGCGCAGCACCTGTTCGAACACGAGGATCTGCGCGAAGCGCAATTTCCGGCCAAGCGAGGTGGGATTCAGGGACATGGGCAAGGGCGAGGCGCGCTGCTGGGTTCGGCGCAATGCGGGCGTGGCCGGTATTCTAGACTGGAATATCAGGAGCCGAAAGTTTCATTTTTCAGGAATAGATGGCGTCGATACACTGCCTGCAAATATTTGCGAGGAGACAGTCTTGTCGCCATCCCCGACCCTGTATCGGAACTACGTTGACGGGCGCTTCGTCGAGTCCGCCAAAGGCTTTCCCAATATCTCGCCGGTCAACGGCGCTGTGATCGGCACCGTGTGCGAGGCCGACGCCGACCTCGTCGACCGTGCCGTGCGCGCCGCGCGCGCCGCCCTGGCCGGCCCGTGGGGCAGGACGACCCCGGCCGAGCGCGCCAGGGTGTTGCAGGCGGTCGCCGACGGCATCGAAAAGCGCTTCGACGCATTCGTGGCGGCAGAAGTGGCCGACACCGGCCGCCCCGAACACCAGGCACGCACGCTCGATATCCGCCGCGGCGTGCAGAATTTCCGCACCTTCGCCGAACTGGCTGGCCAGGCGGGTGGCGAGTGCTTCGAAATGCGCGCCGCTGACGGCGACGTCTTCAGCTATACGGTACGCAAGCCGCACGGCGTGGTCGCGATCATCTCGCCGTGGAACCTGCCGATGCTGCTGATGACCTGGAAGGTTGCGCCAGCGCTGGCCTGCGGCAACGCGGTGGTGATCAAGCCGTCCGAAGAAACGCCGGGCAGCGCGACACTGCTCGCGGAAGTCATGCACGAAGCGGGCGTGCCGCCGGGCGTCTTCAATCTCGTGCATGGCTTTGGCGGAGGCTCGGCGGGCGAATTCCTGTCGCGCCATCCGGATATCGACGCGATCACCTTCCCAGGCGAGTCGCGCACGGGCAGCACCATCATGAAGGCCGTGGCCGACGGCGTGAAGGAAGTGTCGTTCGAGCTCGGTGGCAAAAACGCCGCCGTGGTATTCGCCGACTGCGATTTCGACCAGGCCGTGGCCGGCGTCACGCGTTCGAGCTTCACCAACACCGGGCAGGTCTGCCTGTGCTCGGAGCGCGTGTATGTCGAGCGCCCGATTTTCGAGCGCTTCGTCGCGGCGATGAAGGCTCGCGCCGAGGCCATGCGGATCGGCTATCCCGATGAAGACGGCGTGGAGATGGGTTCGCTGATCTCGCACGGCCATCGCGACAAGGTGCTGTCCTATTTCGCGCTGGCACGCGAGGAAGGCGCGACGGTTGTCGCCGGCGGCGGCGTGCCGCAGTTCGGCGACGCGCGCGACAACGGTGCCTATGTCCAGCCGACAATCTGGACGGGTTTGCCCGATTCGGCACGCTGCGTGCAGGAAGAAGTATTCGGCCCGGTCTGCCATATCGCGCCGTTCGATAGCGACGACGAGGTGGTGGCCCGCGTCAACGATTCGCGCTATGGCCTGGCCGCTTCGGTCTGGACGCGCGACCTGGGCCGCGCGCATCGCGTGACGCGCCAGTTCGACGTGGGCATCGTCTGGGTCAACACGTGGTTCCTGCGCGACCTGCGCACGCCTTTCGGCGGTACCCGTCTGTCGGGCATCGGGCGCGAAGGCGGGCGCCATTCGCTGGACTTCTATTCGTCCACCACCACCATCTGCGTCAACCCGTGAGCCCGCATGCTGAACCCTGAACTTATCGAGGCCGCGGACCAACTCTGGTTCGCTGCGGAACGCCGCCAGCCGTGCCTGCCCGTGCGCGATGCCATTGCACACGCCAGCGCCGGTGGCGCGGACCCGATCGCGCAGGCCTATGCGATCCAGCAGTACAACACCGAGCGCGCGCTGCGCGCCGGCCGCCGTCTGGTCGGCCGAAAGATCGGGCTGACCGCGAAGTCGGTGCAGCGCCAGCTTGGCGTGGACCAGCCGGACTTCGGCATGCTGTTCGCCGATATGGCGCGACAGGACGGCGAAGACATCGACTGCGCCGATGTCCTGCAGCCAAAGGTCGAGGCCGAAGTCGCGCTGGTGCTCGAACGCGATCTGCAAGATGAGGTGAATACCGTAGCGGACGTGATCCGAGCCACGGCCTTTGCGCTGCCGGCCATCGAAATCGTCGGCAGCCGCGTGGCCGGGTGGGATATCCGTCTGACCGACACCATTGCCGACAACGCATCGTCGGGCCTGTTCGTGCTGGGCACGCGGCCGGTATTGCTCGGCGCGCTGGACCTGGCCAACTGCGGCATGAGCATGGAGCTCAATGGGGATCCGGTGTCGGTCGGCGCCGGCGCCGCTTGCCTGGGCAATCCGCTCAATGCGGCAGTGTGGCTTGCCAACACCATGAGCCGCGTCGGTGCGCCGCTCAAGGCCGGCGACGTGATCCTGACGGGGGCACTCGGCCCGATGGCGACTGTGCAGCCGGGCAATGTTTTCACCGCACGTATGGAAGGCCTCGGTGCCGTGACCGCCGCGTTCCGCGCCGATAGCCAGCAAGGAGATGCCTGAGATGACCGACATGAGCCAGACGATCGTCGACGCGGCGCTCGCGCTCGACAACGCCGCCATGCAGGCGCAGCCGATGCCGCAGTTCGAAGCCGGCCATTTCGATTTGCCGACGGCGTATGCCATCCAGCGCGCGTCGATCCAGCACCGCGTCACACGCGGCGAACAGGTCAAGGGCATCAAGCTTGGTTTCACCAGCCGCGCGAAGATGGTGCAGATGGGCGTCGACAGCCTGATCTGGGGCTTCCTTACCGACGCGATGCTCGAGGAAGATGGCGGTACGGTGCACCTTGGGCGCTATATCCATCCGCGCGTGGAGCCCGAAGTCTGCTTCGTGACGCGCCGGACCATCGACGCGCCGCTGACGGCGCTGGAAGCGGCGGACTATCTCGAAGCGGTCGCGCCGGCGATGGAGATCATCGATTCGCGCTACCGCGATTTCCGCTTCAGCCTGGAAGATGTCGTGGCCGACAATTGTTCGTCGGCCGGACTCGTGGTGGGTGCGTGGTCGCGCGACTTTGCGGGGCTTGCGAACCTAGGCGTACGCATGCAGTTCGATGGCCGTGATGTGCAGGTCGGCTCGACAGGCGCGATTCTCGGCCATCCGCTGCGCACCGTCGTGCAGGCATCACGCCTGCTGCACGCGGCGCAGGTCAGCCTGCCGGCGGGCTCGCTGATCATGGCCGGCGCGGCCACCGCGGCCGAGGCGTTGCGCGCGGGGCTGCATGTGAGTTGCCATATCGGCAGCGGCGTCAACACGCTGGGCAGCGTGTCGTTCACTACGCGTGCGGGCATGCCAGACTGACTGCCGTATCCGCATCGACAACGCATTCAACAGCTACCAGGAGACCAACCATGCCGACAGAGGCGCATCTGGTGCAGGGCAAGGCAAAGCCACGGGGCCGTTTCCCGCACTGCAAGCGCGCGGGCGATTTCCTGTTCATCTCGGGCACAAGCTCGCGCCTGCCGGACAACAGCTTTGCCGGCGCGCAAGCCGACGAGATGGGCGTGACCCAACTCGACATCCGCGTGCAGACGCGCGCGGTGATCGAGAATATCCGCGACATCCTGGTGAACGCCGGCGCGACCCTGGCCGATCTGGTCGAGACGCAGGTGTTCCTCGTCAACATGAATGACTTCGGCGGCTTCAATGAAGTTTGGGCCGAGTATTTCGACTACGGCGGGCCTACACGGACGACAGTAGCGGTGCACCAGCTTCCGCATCCGCACCTGCTTATCGAGATCAAGGGCACGGCGTACAAGCCGCTGGCCAGAAAGGAGGCATGATATGTTCGACCTGAAATACGGCCGGCCGCTGAACTTCAAGCGCTGGCTCGACGACCACGCCGACAAGCTGAAGCCGCCGGTTGGCAACCAGCAGATCTGGCAGGACAGCGACATGATGGTCACCGTGGTCGGCGGCCCCAACGAACGCAGCGACTTCCACGACGACCCGATCGAAGAGCTGTTCTACCAGTTCAAGGGCAACGCCTACCTGCTGCTGTGGGAAGACGGCCGCTACGAGCGTGTCGACCTGCGCGAGGGCGACATGCTCCTGCTGCCGCCGCACACGCTGCATTCGCCGCAGCGCCCCGAGGCGGACAGCCGCTGCCTGGTGGTCGAACGCAAACGGCCGCAGGGCCAGAACGATGCGTTCCAGTGGAGCTGTGCCAGCTGCGGCACTATCGTGCAGCGCCATGAAGTGACGCTGCAGAGCATCGTGGCCGACCTGCCGCCGCTGTACGAGAAGTTCTACGCCAGCTCCGAGGATGCCCGCCGTTGCCCGGGCTGCGGCGAAATCCACCCCGGCCGCGATTTCCAGGCTTGGCACCGCACGCTCGCCAGGCACTCTTCATGATCGACATCCATTCGCACTTTCTCCCGCTCATCAGCCGCCAGGAAGCACAGGCCGTCGATGCGGAGCGCGCACCATGGCTCGCCGTGGATCCGTCCGGCGAAACCGGGCAGATCATGCTGGCCGACCAGCCGTTCCGGCCCGTGTACCGCGCGCTGTGGGATGCCGATTTCCGCATCGCCGAACTCGACACACAGGGCATTGCCACGCAGCTCGTCTGCGCAACGCCGGTGATGTTCGGCTATGGCTGGGACGCAGCGAAGGCCGCCGACTGGGCCGCGCAGATGAACGACAAGGCGCTCGCGTTCTGCGCGGGGCACCCTGACCGGCTCAAGGCGCTTGCGCAAGTGCCGCTGCAGGACACGCGCCTTGCGTGCGCCGAGGCTTCGCGCGCCGTGGCCAACGGTTGTGTTGGTGTGCAGATCGGCAACCATGTCGGGGACAAGGACCTCGATCATCCAGACCTTGTCGACTTCCTGACGTACTGTGCGGAGAACGACATTCCCGTGCTGGTGCATCCGTGGGACATGATGGGTGGCGGCAAGCGCATGAAGCAATGGATGCTGCCGTGGCTGGTCAGCATGGCGGCGGAGACGCAGCTCGGCATGATGTCGCTGATCCTGTCAGGCGCACTTGAACGCATCCCGGAGTCGCTGCGCATCTGCTTTGCGCATGGCGGCGGCAGTTTCGCCTTCCTGTTGGGCCGCGCCGACAACGCGTGGAAGCATCGCGACATCGTGCGCAAGGATTGCCCCCGCCTGCCATCCGAATACGCGCACCGCTTGCATGTGGACAGCATCGTCTTCGACGAAGGCGCGCTGCGGCTGCTCGTCGACGTGATGGGCGTCGAGCGCGTGATGCTCGGCTCCGACTATCCGTTTCCGCTCGGCGAGCAGGAAGTCGGCGGGCTCGTGCGCGGTGTGTCGTTCCTGGACGGGGCGCAGAAGCGGAAGATTCTCGCGGACAACGCGAGCCGGTTCTTCAGGCTCGACGCGGAGAGCAACGCTGTCTGACCTCGGCCGGTCGGTCAACAAGCCG
This sequence comes from Cupriavidus pinatubonensis, assembly GCF_019602855.1. Taxonomy (GTDB): domain Bacteria; phylum Pseudomonadota; class Gammaproteobacteria; order Burkholderiales; family Burkholderiaceae; genus Cupriavidus; species Cupriavidus pinatubonensis. The sequence continues at coordinate 1,340,944 of NZ_CP080766.1, read as the reverse complement.
GCATCAGCCGTTCAGCATCTTGCAGCGCGCCGCCAAACAATCGCGGAACGCCGCGGCGCTCGGTGACAGCGAGCGCCCCGCGCGCACGATCAGTTCGATCTGCCGGTGCACCACGGGCTTGTGCAGCGGCCGGAAGCGCACGCGGTCCGATCCCATCAGCTTGCCGACATAGGCGGGCACTACCGTCACGCCAAGGCCTGCCTCGGCCAGGCCTACGGCCGTTCCAAGATACGCGACTTCGAAACGCGGATTGACCTGCACGCCGGCCTGGTGCAGTTGCTGGTCGATCAGGGTGCGCATACCGGTCGCGTGCGACATGGCAATCAGCGGTTGGCCTTCCAGGTCCGACCACACCAGATCGCGCTTGCGCGTAGCCAGCGGCCAGCTGCTCGGCACCATCACGCCGAGCGGATGCCGCAGCAGCGGAATGCGGTCGAACTGCGGGTCCTCTTCCGGAAACACGCCAAAGCCGAAATCCACATCGCCGCTCAGCACGCGCCGGCCGATCTGCTCGGCCGGCAGGTCGGCGATGCGCACAGTGATCGCCGGATAGGCGTCGAGGAAGTGCGCAATGCTCTCCGGCAGCAGCGTCGACGCCAGCAGCGGCGTAGTGGCCACGGTGATGCGCCCGCGCCGCTTGTGGACGAGCTCGCGCGTATCGGCCACCGACTGCTCGACATCCCCGACGATGCGCATGGCACTGATCAGGAATTCGCTGCCGGCATCGGTCAGGGCGAACCGCCGCGTAGAGCGGTCGATCAGCTGCAGCCCGAGCTGGGATTCCAGTTCGCGTATCTGCAGGCTCGTGGCCGACTGGGTCAGGTGAAGCTTGGGCGCGGCCGCGGTAAAGCCGCCACTGCGAGCGACTTCGACAAAGGCGCGCAACTGCCGCAGGGTCACGTTCATATGCGGTTCTTATGAATCTGCCGGATTGACTGGTTCCGGAGCATAGCGGATGTGCCGCAGCTTGCGGCCGGCGTGTCACCGGTTCGCAACATCGCGTGAAAGGCCCTGCATACATGCGCCGTGCCGCGGTCCCGCTTGAAACCTGGTCTGACGATCTTGAACAAGTATTTCTTATTAAACCATTAAATTTAATCGCTTGCTGAATGGACTCGAATTCGCTGAAATACACGCCACAACAACACGGAGCCCGGCACGCGCTGCGATGCGCCGGACCCTGAAACCCATGGAGACTGTCAAGATGCAACGTACCCTTAGCCGCAAGCTGCTCGGCGTCGTGCTCGCCTCGGCGGCGTGTTTCGCGGCATGCGGAGTGAGCACTGTCGTGCATGCGCAGACGGCGCAAGCGACACAGGCAGCGCAACTCGACGAACTGCTCAGCAAACAGGCGATTACGGAACTCCTCTACAAGTACCCGCGCGCACTCGACCGGCTGGACCGCGACATGCTGCTGTCGATCGCGCATCCGGAAGCGCGCATGCAGTTCGGCAAGCGCACATTCCCGTCGTGGTCGGCCTATGTGGACTGGCTGATCAAGGCGCACACCGAGATGCTTGGCAACAACCACCGCATCAGCAACATCCTGGTCGAGGTGAAGGGTGACAAAGCCGTGAGCGAATCGACCGGCACGGCCACGCTGCTCGTGAAGCGCGAGGGCCATGACGACCAGTACGAGGAACGCTGGATGCATTCGCGCTACCTCGACACGTGGTCGCGCCGCAACGGCAAATGGGCGCTCGACAGCCGCCAGACAGTCTCGGACTACCGCCGCATCAGCTATGTGTCCGCCGACGACGTGAAAAAGCGCTATGAAGTCGCGCCGCGCCTGGGCAAGGCCGATCCGTCTTACGCGCTGTTCGGCGAGAAGTAAGCCTCGCATCTCGCAACGGAGACCCGCATCTTGCATACACACTGTGATCACGACGGCTGCCAGTCGCGGCGCCATTTTCTGGGCTCACTGGGAGCGCTGGCAGGCGCTGCGCTGATGCCGACCGGTCTGGCCAGGGCTCACGCCATCGGCCCCGGCGGCGGGCGTATCGATTTCCACCACCACTACTTTTCGCCGGCGTGGGTCAGGCTGGTGGAGTCCAAGCACAAGGTCCAGCCCGTACTCGGCTTCGACCAGTTCAAGAGCTGGACGATCGCCAGGGACCTGGAAGCAATGGATCGCGGCAATGTCGAGAAGGCCTTCCTGTCGGTCACGCAACCGGGCGTCTGGTTTGGCAACGTCGAAGAATCGCGGCGTGCGGCGCGTGACATGAACGACTTCGCGGCGACGATGAAGTCGGACCACAAGGGCCGCTATGGCCAGTTTGCCGTGCTGCCGCTGCCGGATATCGATGCCACGCTGAAGGAGATCGAATACGCGTTCGACACGCTCAAGGCGGATGGCGTGGGCCTGCTGTCGAGCTATGGCGACAAGTGGCTCGGCGACAAGTCGTTCTGGCCGGTCTGGGAAGAACTGAACCGCCGCAAGGCCGTGGTCTATATCCACGCCACGGCGCCGGGCTGCTGCGCGTGGGAATTCCAGCCGGGCATCCTGCCGACCTTCGTGGAGTTGGGATCCGACCTCGCCCGCGCCATGGTGAGCCTGGTTCAGGGTGGCACGGCGAAGGCGACGCCGGATATCAAATACATCTGGTCGCACGGCGGCGGCAGCATCTGGGCGCAGCGTTTCCTGGTCGGCGAAACCGCGGCATCGCTGGCGCGCGAAGCGCCGGCCGACTCGCGCCTGTACCAGTTCCGGCGCTTCTACTACGACACAGCTGCGGCGGCGGACGCGATCCATATGGGCATCCTGAAGATGGTCGTGCCGCCGAGCCAGATCGTGTTCGGCTCCGACTATCCATGGGTCGAGCCGGCCAAGATCGCCACGGGCCTGGAAGCATCAGGGCTGTCGCCGCAGGTCCTGCAGGCGGTCTATCGCGACAACGCCTTCCGGGTGATGCCGCAATTGCGCGAACAACTGGCTGCGGCCGCGCGTACGAACTGAAAGAGAAGGGCGGAGAGCCAGCAATGCAATTCAAGAGCATCAAGTGGGTAGCGGCCGCGTTGTGGGTATTGCCGCTGGTTGCGGCGGCACAGTCGTTCCCGATGCAGAACGTGCGCATCGTCGTGCCGTACGCGCCCGGCGGCGGCATCGACGGCATGGCCCGTGTGCTGGCCGAGCGCCTGCAGCAGAAATGGGGCAAGCCCGTCATCGTCGAGAACAAGCCGGGCGCGTCGACGATCATCGGCACGGTCGCGGTGACGAAGGCGCTGCCGGATGGCCATACGCTGTTACTGACAAGCGAAGCTACCGTCACCAGCAACCCTTACCTGTTCGACAAGCTGCCCTACGATCCGGCGCGCGAACTGGTACCGATCTCGGAGCTGGTGAGCTTGCCGCAGATGGTTGTCGCCAATCCATCGGTGCCGGCCTCCGACATGAAGGAACTTGTGGCGCTGGCGAAGGCGCGGCCCGATTCGCTCAGCTATGCCACCTATGGTTCGGGCAGCCTGCCACACCTGCTGTTCGAGGGCATCAACGCGCGCCGTGGCGTGAAGATGACGCAGATTCCATACAAGGGCATTACGCCGGCGGTTACCGCCGTGCTAACCGGCGAAGTCCAGCTCACGCTGGCCGGTGTGCCGGCGGCGGAAGGCTATCTGCGTGCAGGCAAGCTCAAGGCACTGGCCATCGCGCGCCGCGAGCGGCTGCCGGGCATGCCCCAGGTGCCGACGCTGGCCGAAGCGGGCTTTGCAGACATCGATCCGCATGAGTCGTGGTTCGGCCTGTTCGTGACGGGTGGTACGCCGACACCTGTCGTGCAGAAAATTGCGCGTGACGTCGCCGCTGTGGCGGCGGACCCGGCATTCATCGAGCGCTACGTGCGGTCGCGTGGGTTTGATCCGGTGTTCTCCACACCGGACGCATTTGCGAAGTTCATCCAGGCTGACCGTAGCCAGAAGGAAAAACTGATCCGGCTCACCGGGGCCAAGGCCGAATAAAGGCCTGGAAAGTCTCAAACAAGAACAACCCAGAAAAAGAGAGTGGGAGATGCCGATGTTCAAGAATGCGAGCAGTGCGAACGCGACCAAGCAGCCGTCGCCAGGCGAAGCGGAATTCGTGATACGCGGGGGCCATGTGCTCACGATGGACGCGACGCTTGGCGACCTGCCGGAGGCCGACGTGCATGTCGTCGACGGGGAAATCGTCGAGGTCGGAGTCGGGCTAGGCAAGCCCGGCATGGCGGAGATCGACGCGCGCGGCATGATCGTCATGCCGGGGCTGGTCGATACGCACTGGCATCTGTGGAACAGCTCGCTGCGCGCGCTGGTTCGTGGCGATGATCCCGAGCACGGATACTTTCCGACCACGCTGCGGATCGGCCCGTTCTTCTCGCCGGAGGACTCCTACCACTCCATCCGGCTGGGATTGGCCGAAGGCCTTGCTTCGGGGATCACCACGGTCAACAACTGGTCGCACAACACCCGGAGCCCGCAGCATGCGGACGCGGAACTGCGCGCGATGCACGAGATGGGTGTACGCGGCCGCTTCTCGTACGGCTGGGGGCAGGAGTTGCCGCTGGATCAGATGATGGACCTGGAAGACCTGGCGCGTGTACAGCGTGAAGGCATGCCGGATTCCACGCTGCTCACGCTTGGCGCGGCCGTGCGCACGCCGGTCTCGAATCCGCGCGGCGCTGTGCCGATCGACGTGGTCAAGGCGGAGATGGCCGCCATCCGCGCACTCGGGCTACCCATCACCATGCACGCGCGACCCGGCGTGGTCTCGGTGCTCGCCGACGAGGGACTGCTTGGACGCGATCTCCAACTGGTTCATCCGCAGGGTGTATCGCCGGATGAGGCGAGATTGCTCGCCGCTTCCGGCACGACGTTCTCGTGCTCGCCAGTGATCGAGATGCACTACGCTCAGGCCACGCGTGGCGAGATCCAGTTCCAGGAGCTGATGGATCACCGCGTGCAGCAGAGCCTGTCCGTCGACAGTTCCGCCGCGTCGGCGAATGCCGACTACTTCAGCTGCATGCGCGCGCTGCTGTGGTCGCACAAGCAGCGCTTCGGCAGCACGGTGCCACTGCCGCCGCGCCGCCTGCTCGAACTCGCGACGATCGATGGTGCGCGTGATCTGGGTCTGGGTGCGCGTATCGGATCGCTGGTGCCGGGCAAGCGTGCCGACATCATCCTGGTGCGCACGACCGATGCCAACGTGGCGCCCGTGATTGATCCTGTGCATGCGCTGGTGTATTCGGCGCAGCCGTCCAATGTCGATACGGTGCTGGTGGATGGCAGGGTGCTTGTGCGCAATGGCTGCCATACGCATGTCGATGTATCCGCCATCGTCAGCGATGCGGCGGCATCGATTCATGGGCTGCGGCGTCGGTTTGCGCGTGCAGCCTGAGCGCATCCATTTCTTCAGATATAAACAGGGGAGACAAGCAATGAAGGTTTCGAAGTTCACTGCAGCGCTGCTGGCGTGCTGCGCACTGGCTGGCACCGCGCAGGCGGCCGAATACATGGAGCAGAGCGAGCGCATCAAGGGCCGTTCCTACTCGCCTGCGGTCGTTACCGAAGGGGGACGCATCGTCTGGCTGGCTGGGGAAACGACGACCACCGATCTCAACGGCAAGGACATCAAGGGTGACTTCGAGGCGCAGGCGCGGACGGTGTTTGCGTTGATTGACCAGACGCTTAGGCGCGCCGGTGGCAGCCTCAAGGACGTGGTCAGCATGACGGCGTATCTCACGGATGCTCGCAATGGCGCTACGTTCTCGAAGGTTCGCAAGGAGATGTTCCCGGATGGGAACTATCCGGCTAGCGCGCAGATTACGGTTTCTAACCTGGCGGTGCCGGGGATGCAGGTTGAGGTGCAGGCGGTGGCGGTGATAGGGGATAGGTGTGTTAAGGGGACGTGCTTGGCTAAGTGAGGGTTGTGGTTCTTGGCGTCTGCCAAGCGCCAAAGCCAAAATCCAAACAAAAAACCTTCATGCCGTTTCCGCGGTCAATTGAAATTTCAGTTGACTGCGGTTTTTTATTCAGGCGAAAGAATTGAATCAAATATCCTCATAAATCAATTAATTTTAATCGCTTGATAAATGCTATCAGTTTGAACGAAATTCCCAAAACGGACGCGATAAAGACAAATCGCACGTCATTCAATAAAAGAAGACATGCAACGTCCGCAACAACCAGGGAAAGAGCAAACATGAAGAGCAGGACAGGAGGAGCCAAAACCCCGATGAAACCGATCAAGCGCATCGCCGCAGCCGCAGCTTTGCTGCCGGGGCTGGCAACAGCACAATCCGTAACCATGTACGGCGTCGTCGACACCGGCGTCGAATACGTCAACAACATCGGCGCAGCCAAGGACAATGTCCTCCGCGTGATGGGCAATACAGGCATGGTCCCCTCCCGCTGGGGCCTGCGCGGCACCGAAGACCTCGGCGGCGGCCTGAAGAGCGTATTCGTACTGGAATCCGGCTTCTTTCCCGACAGCGGAACATCGTCGATGGGCGGCCGCCTGTTTGGCCGACAGGCCTTCGTCGGCCTGTCAGGCCGCTGGGGCCAGATCGCGTTCGGGCGCCAGAACACCATGCTGTTCTGGTCCTATCTCGATTCCGACATCCTGGGCCCGAACATCTTCGGCTCCGCAAGCCTGGACAACTACATGACGTTCGGCCGCGCTGACAATGCGGTCTCGTACAAGGGCACGTTCGGTGGCCTGACCGTCGGTGCGACGTACAGCTTTGGCCGCGACACCGTCAGCGCTGGACCCAGCCCCGCCGGGACCAATTGCGCGGGCGAGAACGCTGCTGACAAGCGCGCATGCCGTGAGTGGTCGGCCTTGCTGCAGTACCAGACCGACTGGTGGGGCGTGGCCGCAGCGTACGATGAAAACCGCGGCGGCCCGGGTGCGTTCGGCGGGCTGACAAACAGCGGCCTGACCGACCGGCGCGCGACGGTCACGGGCTATGCCATTCTTGCCAACCGCGCCAAGGTCGGCGCCGGTGTCATCCGTCGCGACAATGAAGGCAGCGCCACGCCGCGCAGCGATCTGTGGTACGTCGGGGGTTCCTACGACATCACGCCGGCCTTTAACGTCGCCGGGCAGGTCTATTCTCTGCGCTTCCACCACAGCGCCAACAAGGCCATGCTGTACGCATTACGTGGTACCTATGCCTTCTCGAAGCGCACATCGGTGTATGGCACCGTCGGCTACGTCGACAACAGCGGCCAGTCGGCCGTGGCGGTCGATGGCGCGGCAACTCCGCCGCCCGGTGCTTCGCAGGCGGGCGCAATGCTGGGCATCAAGCATATCTTCTGATCGTCGCGACGTTCGCGGCGGGCAGCCCGCTTAGCCGTGGGTGCGGCGCGGTGCCAGGCCAGCCGCTGCCACCGCGCGGGCCGCGAGCAGTGGCTCCGCGTCGCCCAAGACGTCCTGCGTGGCTCGCTGCAGCACGAAATCGCGAAAGCGGTGTGCGGCGGTACGTGGCGTGATCTGGCCGTTCCATACCGCGACCACCGGTTCGACACGGCTGTCGAGTTCGAAGCGCAGCACGCGCGCCACCTTGGCCGAGGCGAGCTGCGCGGCAATGCGCTCCGGGAACACCGACAGGTAGTGCCCGGTCTGCATCAGGCTGGCGGTCGCGGCGACGTCGCTCGTGCGGATGCCTTGCGATGGCGCCGGCGCACCGAGCGCATGGAAGGCCGTATGCAGCAGATGCAGCATGCGCGAACCTGCAGCCGGAATGCACCACTGCTGTTCGGACAACGCCTGCGCCGTGAACTTGCGGCGCGCCAGCAAGGGGTGGTCCGGGCTGGCGACGATCACGACCTTCTGCGCCGGCACTACGGGCGTGCTGCGCAGCGCGGGCCGCGACAGCCGTGGATCGTCATAAGCGAACAGCAGGTCCAGCGAGCCTTGCAGCAACTGCTCGGTCAGTTCGCCAATACCGCCTTCGATCACGCTTATCTCGACGCGTGGGTTGTCGCGGTAGAAATCGCTCATCGCCTGCGCCAGGAACGGCTGCACCGACATGGTCCGGAACGCGACCCGCAGTTCGCCCTGGTTCCCGGCGCGTACCGCCTGCATGGAGTCCGCGAGCCGGCCCAGCTGCGTGAGCAACACCTGACCGTGCGTCGCGAGTTCGCGCCCTGCTTCGGTTAGCTCCAACCCGCGGCGTCCGCGCACGAACAGCGGCATGCCGACGATGTCCTCGATTTCGGCGAGGGTTTTCGACACGGCCGCCGGACTCACATGAAAGCGCGCCGCCACCGACGCTGCGGTCTGCATCTCGCCGAGCGCGACGATGATGCGCAGGTGCCGCAGCTTGAGGCGGCTCAGTGGAAAGCTGGCGGATTCCAGCGTGTCAGCGGTGGGGGTGAATGCCATGGCATGGGCCCGTTCGGTAAGTTAACCATTTGCTCAATATGACGAGATTTTAATTCGCTTTTGGTGCAGGACAGGATCCCCTATAGTCGGCCGCATCCGCAACATGCAGACGAGGCACCGAGACCTCGGAAGGAGACCGATGATTCGAACGAGCAGGCTTTCCGCCATCCTTCAGGCGGCTTTTGCTGGTGCAGCGATGATGGCCGCGACGTGCGCTACCGCCGCCACGTGGCCCGACCGGCCGCTCCGCCTCGTGGTGCCGTTCCCGGCCGGCGGGTCGTACGACATCGTCGGGCGCACGCTGGCGCGCAAGCTCGAGCAGCGCCTTGGCCAGCCCGTGGTGGTGGAGAACATTGCCGGCGGCGCCACGGTGCCGGGGGCGATGTCCGTGCTGAAAGAGAAGGCGGACGGCAACACGCTGCTGCTCGCGAGCGACGGCACGCTCAACATCAACCCGCATACGATCAAGGGCCTGCGTTACCGCCCCGACACCGATTTCACGCCCGTCACGATCGTCAGCACCGTGCCGCACTGGATCATTGCGCGGGCGGACCGCAAAGAGATGAACCTGTCCGAACTGACGGCCTATATCCGGAAGAACCCCGGCAAGGTATCCATCAGCATCAATACCGTGGCCGGCGCCGCGCACCTTGGGCTGGCGGACTGGAAGCGCCGCAACGGGCTCGACTTCACCATCGTGCCGTATCGCGGTTCGCCGCCGGCGATGTCGGACCTGATCGGCGGCCAGACCTACGCGCACGTCGACGTAATCGGCTCCTCCATCAGCTATGTGACCGAGGGCAAGGCCCGGCCGCTGGCCGCGCTGCAGGGCAAGCCCGTAGCGCAGTTCCCGAACCTGGAATTGCAGAAGCCGGACGACAAGGATGCGCTGCAGATCCGCGCCAACCTGGCACTCGTGGTCAAGGCCGGCACGCCCGCGGACACGATCGACCGCCTCTACAAGGAAGTGAAGGCCAGTGTCCAGGAGCCGGATTTCCAGGCACGGCTGCAGACGCTTGCCTACGAGTCCGTGCTGACGCCGCCCGCCGAGAGCAAGCGCTTCTTGCAGGGCGAGACGCTGCGCTATGGCGCCATCGCCCGCACTGTCGATCTCGAATCCAACTGACGCCTCGCCCGTACCGGAGTTTTTGTTATGCGTTTTGTCATTGCCCTGATGCGGCATGAAACCAATACCTTTTCGCCGATCCCCACGCCGCTGCGCGCATTCAACCGCGGCAGCACCACTGACGGTCCGCTGCGCGGCGAAGACGCGGTGCGGGCATGCCGCGGCACCAATAGCGCGGCGGCGGCTTTCATGGACCTGGTCGAGAAGCAGGGCGACGAGTTCGTGATGCCGCTGATGGCCAACGCCGTGCCGAGCGGCGTGGTCACAGCCGACGCATTCGAGTCGATGGCGGCCATCATCGTCGACGCCGTGCGTGACGGTTGCGATGGGGTCATGCTCGACCTGCACGGCGCGATGGTCGCCGAAGGCTTTCCCGATGCCGAAGGCGAGCTGCTAGCACGCATCCGGGCCGTCGCGCCGGACGTGCCTATCGCCGTCTCGCTCGATTTCCACGCGAACTTCAGTGCTGCGCTGATCGACAACGCCACGGTCATCGCGGGCTATTGCACCTATCCGCACGTGGACGTCTACGAGACCGGCGCGCGCGCGGCACGCACGCTGATGGCGGCGCTGCGCGGCGAGAGCAAGCCCGTCATGCTCTGGCGCACGCTGCCGATGCTCACGCACATGCTGCGCCAGACGCCGCGCGAGCAGCCGATGAAGGACATCATGGACCGCGCCATGGCCGCCGAGCGCGACGGCGAGGTGCTGAACGCGTCGGTGTTCGGCGGCTTCCCGCTGGCTGACATCCCGCATACCGGGCTGACTGTCGTAATCGTCGCCGATGCGGGGCATACCGATGCCGCGCGCCGATTGCTCGATGACCTGTGCCACATGGCCTGGGAACGCCGCGCCGATTTCGTGTTCCCGATCGAGCCGATGGAGGACTCGATCGCGCGAGCGCGCACGGCTGAAACCGGGCCGGTGATCCTGGTCGACCACGGCGACAACTGCGGCGCGGGCGGTCCGACCGACGAGATGACGGTGCTCGGCGAAGTGCTCCGGCAAGGGCTGGAGGGCGTGGTGGCGGGACCATTCTGGGACCCGGCCGCCGTGGCGAGGCTGATCGACGCTGGCGTCGGCAGCACCGTGACGCTCGGCGTCGGCGGCAAGACAGATATGCCGGCGCTGGGCCTGAAGGGCCGCCCATTGACGCTGACAGGACGCGTCCAGTGCATCACCGATGGCAACTACCAGGTGACCGGGCCGATGTTCACCGGCATGAAGCTGAGCCTCGGCCGCACCGTCGTGCTCGACGTGGAAGGCACGCTCGTGGTCATCTGCGAGAAGCCGCAGGAGCCGTTCGATACGGGCGTATTCACGCATGCCGGCATCGACCTGTCGCGCCGCAAGTACGTGCTGATCAAGTCGCGCCAGCATTTCCGCGCAGGGTTCGAGCCGATCGCCAAGGACATCGTGCTCGTTGCCGGCCCGGGTGTCTGCAGCTCGGATTACAGCCTGTTCCCATTCCGCAACCTGCGGCGCCCGATCTATCCGCTCGAAACCGACACCACGCTGCAGGCCGCCTGAGCGACTGCGCATTGCCCAAGGTTGCCGAAATGCCGTTCCGAATTGTTCTGAAGCGCCTGGCGGCCATACTGGGCCTGGCCCTCGGCGCCAGTGCCGTTCCCCACGCCGCCGTTGCGGCTGCCAGTGACACGCCCACGCGCATCGTGGTCGGCTTCGCCGCCGGTGGCGCGCTCGACATCTTCGCGCGCACGCTGGCGGAGAAGCTGCGCGTGTCGCTGAACACGCCGGTGGTGGTCGAGAATCGTCCCGGCGCATCGGCAAGGCTTGCGCTGGATACCGTCAGGCGCTCGGCTGCCGATGGCAAGACGATCCTGATCTCGCCTGCGCCGCCGTTTACGATCTTTCCGCTGACCTACAAGCAGCTTCCGTACGATCCCGACAAGGACCTTGTCCCCGTTGCCTATCTGGCCGACGTACCGCTGGTGGCGTCGACCAGCGTGAACCAGCCCTATCGCACCATGCAGGAGTACCTCGCGTGGGTGAAGCGCCAACCGGCCAAGGGCGGCGTCGGGCTGGTCACGCTAGGCGGCACGATCCATTTCGGCGTGCTGACGCTGGGCAAGGAAATCGGCGTGCCGCTGTTGCCGACGGCTTACCGCGGCGCGGTGATGATGCTGACCGATGAGATCGGCGGCACGCTGCCGCTCGGCATCGACGCCGTCGCCGGGCAGATGGAGCTGTATCGCGCGGGCAAGATCCGCTTCCTCGGCGTTACGGGCACAAAGCGTACGTCGCTGCTTCCCGACGTGCCGACGCTCGCGGAATCCGGTGCGCCGGGCTTTGAATCGGCATCGGGCTGGTACTCGGCCTTCGTTGCTGCAGGCACGCCTGCGGAAACGGTGGGGCGAATTGAAAAGGCGATGCTCGAGGCGATCCGGACGCCAGACGTGCGCGACAAAATGGCCGCACTGGGCATGGAGATGAACGGGCAGTCCGGCGCGGCACTGCGCAAGATGATTCAAGCGCAGCGTGCGCAGTGGAAGCCCGTGGTGGAGGCGTCGGGGTTCACGGCGAGTGATTGAGGCCCGGCCGTCCCGGCTGGCGGACACTGTCCGAATACGCCGCCGGGGTCTCCCTACTGCGTACAATGCAGCCCATCGACTCCTGGGATGACCTCCGTGAAGAAAACCGACCTCGAAAAAAACAAGGGCCTGAAGATCAACAACAACATGAAGCAGGCAGGTGCCAACCGCGCCGGCAACGTGCCGAAGACGAAGGATCGGCAGGCTGCTGCGAAGACCGGGTTGCTCGGCAAGCTGCTGGGCAAGGCAGTCCCGCCCGAAAAGAGCGGTGACTGAAGCCATTTCAGCCCGAGGCGGCGTCTAGGCCACTGCGCCGCGTGCCGCCTGTGCCAGCGCCAGTGCGAGCCGTGCGCCGACTTCGGCGTTGTGCTTCACCAGCGCGATATTGGTGGCCAGGCTGCGGCCACCAGTGAGCGCCTTGATGCGCGCGAGCAGGAACGGTGTCACGGCCTTGCCGGTGATGCCTTGCGCCTGCGCTTCGTCAAGTGCCCGCTGCGTCAGCGCATCGATTTCCTCCGACGCCATGGCCGCCGCCTCTGGCACCGGCGTGCTCAGCAACACGCCACCGGCAAGTCCGAGATCCCATTTCGTGCGGACAAAGCGTGCCTGTTCCGCCGGATCGTCGAGCCGGTAGTCCGCGCGAAAACCGCTGTCGCGCTTGTAGAACGCCGCGAAGTTTTCTTGCCCGCAAGTGAGCACGGGGACGCCCTGCGTTTCCAGGTATTCCAGCGTCAGGCCGATGTCGAGAATGGACTTGGCGCCCGCGCACACCACCGCTACTGACGTTCGCGCAAGTTCCTGCAGGTCGGCGGAGATATCGAAAGTCTCCTGCGCGCCGCGGTGCACGCCGCCAATGCCGCCGGTCACGAAGACCTCGATGCCGGCCAGCGCCGCGCAGATCATCGTGCCCGCCACGGTAGTCGCACCAAGCTCGCCGCTGGTCAGCACCGCGGGCAGGTCGCGGCGGCTGACCTTGTGGGCCTTGCCCGAGCGGCCGAGCCGTTCGAGTTCATCGTCCGACAGGCCGACGCGGATGCGCCCGTCGATCAGCGCGATCGTCGCGGGCTCCGCGCCCAGCTCACGAATCAGTGCCTCTACCTCGTGCGCCGTCCGCACGTTTTCTGGGTAGGGCATGCCGTGCGCGATGATCGTCGATTCGAGTGCGACGAGCGGCCGACCCGCGGCACGCGCTGCGGCAACCGGTGCGCTGAAGGTCAGCCAGGATTGGGCGAGGTCGGTAGACAATTCGATGTTCCCGGTAGGCAAGATCGTTAGGTATTGCCGGAGCGACAGTTGCGCCCCGGCGTTCTCAGGCCTTACACCTCTTTGGTCATCCCCTTCAGATCGATCCACTGCGCAAACTGCTCCTCGGTTACATGACCCGAAGCAATCGCCGCCTCGCGCAGCGACAGGTTGCGCTTGACGGCCAGCTTGGCGATTTCCGCAGCCTTGTCGTAGCCGATATGCGGATTGAGCGCGGTTACCGGCATCAGCGAGCGTTCGAGCAGTTCGGCAATGCGCTCGCGGTCGGCTTCCACGCCTTCGACCATGTGTTCGGCGAAGCTCGATGCGGCATCCGCAAGCAGTGTCACCGACTGCAGCAGGCTGTAGACGATCACCGGCTTGTACGCATTGAGTTCGAGCGTGCCGAGCGCATTCGCCAGCGTGACCGTGGTGTGGTTGCCGATCACGCGGCAGCAGACCATGGCGAGCGCTTCCGCCTGCGTCGGATTGACCTTGCCCGGCATGATCGACGAACCCGGTTCGTTGGCCGGAAGCTGCAGTTCGGCAAAGCCGGCGCGCGGGCCCGAGCCCAGCAGCATGAAATCGCGCGCGATCTTCAGGAACGATGAGGCCGTCGTATTGAGGGCGCCGGACAGGTCGGCCAGCGCATCGTGGGCGGCCTGCAGCGCATAGCGGTTCGGTGCGGGCTCGAATGGCAGGCCGGTGTAGTCGGCCAGCGCGCGCGCGAATGCGGCGGCGAATCCCGGCGGCGCGTTCAGGCCGGTGCCCACCGCCGTGCCGCCCTGCGCGACAGGCATCGCGCGAAGCATGGCCTGCTGCAACCGCGATTGGGCATCGGCGACCTGCGTCATATAGCCAGAGAACTCCTGGCCGAGCGTCAGCGGCACGGCATCCTGCAGGTGCGTGCGGCCGACCTTGACGATGTCGGCGAACGCATCGACCTTGCGCGCGAACGTCTGCTGCAGCGTCTCGAGCGCGGGCAGCAGCTTCTGCTGGATCGCGCGCGTGGCGGCGATGTGCATGGCCGTCGGGAAGCTGTCGTTGGACGACTGGCTCGCGTTGACGTGGTCGTTCGGGTGCACGGGCTTCTTGCTGCCGACCTGGCCGCCAAGCAGCTGGATGGCGCGGTTGGCGATGACCTCGTTGAGGTTCATGTTGGTCTGCGTGCCAGAGCCGGTCTGCCACACCGAAAGCGGGAATTCATCGGGCCAGCGGCCTTCGATCACTTCGCTTGCTGCTTGCTCGATGGCGCCTGCCAGTTCCTGTGGCAGCACGTCAAGCTCGCGGTTGGCGCGCGCGGCACACAGCTTGAGGATGGCAAACGCTTCAATCAGCGCCGGCGGCATCTTTTCATTGCCGATGCGGAAATTCTGGCGCGAGCGTTCGGTCTGCGCCCCCCACAAGTGGTCGGCGGGGACTGGCACATCGCCGAGACTGTCTTTTTCGATGCGGGTGGCGGAGGAAGACGGTGCGGACATTGACAAGCTCCTGGCTACGAGGGAGAGAGACGGACGCGGTGCATGGCCATCTGGCGGCCCGTCACGTGGCCGTCCTCTAGAATAGTGCTTCATTGTGACCGGCACTCACGCCATTCTTACGCCATTCCCCTGCCACCAGCATGCTTATCGCCCAGCTCAAGTCGTTCTTCATGGTGGCTCGCATCGGCAGCGTGACGCAGGCCGCCAAGCGGCTGGGCTTGTCGCAGCCGACCATCACCGCGCAGATCCGCGCGCTCGAAGAGGCCTATGGCGTCGAGCTGTTCCACCGCGGCGGCAGGCGTCTGGCGCTGTCCGATGCGGGGCTGACGCTGCTGCCCAAGGTCGAGACGCTGGTCCAGCAGGAAACGGAAATCGATTTCTTCCTGCGCCATTCGGGCGACCTGCGCACGGGCAGCCTGCGCATCGGCGCCACCGCGCCGTACTATGTGCTGGACCTCATCCGCCGCTTCAGCGCACGCTATCCGGCCATCGACGTCACGGTCGAGATGGGCAACTCGCAGGAAATGCTCAATGCCCTGCAGGAGTACCGCGTGGACGTGGCCATGTCGTCCAATTTCGTGGATGACCCGCGCCTGTCGCGGCTGCTGCTGGGCGTGGATCCGCTCGTGCTGGTCGTGCATCGCACCCATCCTTTGGCCGGGCGAACCGAAATCACCCCCGCCGCACTCGCTGGGTGCCGGCTGCTGATGCGGGAAGCGGGATCCACCACGCGCATCGCGACCGAGCAGATGCTGGCCGAGGCCAATGTCGTGCCTGGTTCCCAGATGGAAATCGGCAGCCGCGAGTCGATTCGCGAGGCCGTGGTGCGCAATCTCGGCGTGTCGGTGATCGCGCTGCATGAAGTGCCGAGCCACGCGGACCTGCGCGTGCTGCACTTCACGGGCGGATCGCCGCAATTGCACGAGTACATGTACTGCCTGCGCGAACGTCGGCAGGCCCGGCTCATCGATGCGTTTGTCTCGCTTGCGGAGCCAGCCGGGAAGAGAACCGAGGATTAGCGCGCAGCAGGTGTGAGGAAAGCGGCACCCGCCACGCGCACTATTGGCTCGGTCAGGCCGTCATCTTCAGGCAGGCTTCCATGCAGGCCGCGCAAGCACGGGCGCATTCCTGGCAATGCTCGGCGTCGTGCCGTTCGCACTCTTCCTTGCACCACTTGCAGACTTCGGCGCAGTCTTCGCAGACCAACGGGGCAAACTCGCTGTTGCGCAGCATGTAGGACGCGGCGAGCTGCGCAATGCCGGCGACGTCCATGTCCAGCGCGATGCAGCGCGCCATCTTGCGCACGTCGGGCTCTTCCAGGCATGCCGCGGCGCACTTGAGCGCGGCGGCGGCGCAGGCATTGCAGGCGGCAATGCAGTCGGCGTAGCGGGCGGCGTTTTCCTGCACGGTGGGTCGGATCATGGGAGCGTCCTCCTTGGGGGATCGGTGACGGCATGCGGTAAGAGACAACACAGAGACGGCGCGCGCGGTGACCGGAGCGGATGCCGCAGGCAACCGTTATCCACAATAGCAGGCGCAAACGGGTCCTGCCGGGACGGGTATGCTGCACAGCAGTGATCTACAATGCGACCTGTGCCTCCGAACATGTCGCGGGAGCCCGCAGGGCAGCGGCACTTGCCGCCCCCCGCCATGCTCTAATCGGAAAGGCGGCATTCCACACCAAGGCAGGAAAGGAAGGACATCATGGGCGAGGCAAAACGAAGGGGTACGCCCCAGGAGCGGGCCGAAGCGGCACGCGCGAAGAAAGAGGCCCTGCGCCCGGCGCAACTGGTCTGCGGCCACTGCAAGACGGCCTTCCAGGAATTCGATGAGCTCGACGTGCCCGGCTTGCCCGGCATCGACGCCGTCTTTGGCGGGCAGTGTCCGGCATGCGGCAACGACGTGGTCGTCTTCAAGGGCGAACCGAACTCGGTGGCCGAGGCGATGATTGCGTGGCAGAAGATGCTGGGCGCCGACGCGCAACTCGGCTACCAGTCCAGCGACGGACGCCATGTGCCGTATGAGCCCGGCAGTGACGCCGGTGAGGATGCTGGCGACGCGGGTGGCTCGGGCGGCACACCGCGCGGCACGGTTCACTGAGCGCTGTCTGCGGTAATCAGTTCCGGGGGGCCGATCTCGTAGCGGCCCCGTCCCGCGCCCTTGGCGCGGTAGAGCAGCACATCGGCCAGGCGCATCAGTTCGCGCTCCTGCATCGGGCCGCCATCGTACAGCGCCACGCCGATGCTCACGTCGATATCGGCGAACATGCCTTCGAAGTGAAAGCGCTGGCCCACCGCGCACAGGATGTCGGTAGCCACGCTGCGCGCCGCGGCCGCATGGCCAACGCTCTCGAGGATCACCGCGAATTCGTCGCCGCCGAGCCGCGCCACCGCATCCTGCTTGCGCACGCAGCCTAGCACGCGCTTGGCGAAGGCTTGCAGCAGCAGGTCGCCGGCCGCATGGCCATGGATGTCGTTGACCGCCTTGAAGCGGTCCATGTCCAGGTACAGCAGCGCCATCATGCCGCCGCTTTCGCGGCATCGCGCCATGGCATCCTGCAGGCGGCTTTCGAACGCGCTGCGGTTCAGTAGCTGCGTCAGGTGGTCCGTGCTGGAAATATGCGATAGCCGCATGGTTTCGAGCTTGCGTGGCGTAATGTCCTGCACGTGGATATGCACGCCGACCACCTCGCTGCCATCCGCGCTCCATTCGGGCCGGTAGCTGGTTTCCATGCAGTGGTACTCGGGTTCGTTTTCCTCGGACTCGAAGGTCACCACGGCGCCGGCCAGTGCGCGCTGCAGGAAAGGCTGGGCCCTGGCATAGCGCGTTTCGCCCAATACCTCGCGCACGGTCTTGCCGCGCAATTCCTCCAGCGTCAGGCCGAAGGTGTGCTCGTACGCAATGTTGTTGAACACATAGCGCTCGTCCGTGTCGATGAAGGCCAGCAGCGACGGCAGCGTGTCGGTCACCGCGCGCAGGCGCCGCTCGCTGCGGTCCAGTTCCTGGCGGCGTTCGCGCACGTCGCGCATCAGGCGGGTGAAGGCGCGCGCAAGGTCGCCGATCTCGTCGCGGTGCTGCCGCTCGGGCAGCCGCTCGAACGCGGACAGGTCGGACGCGCTGTCCCTGACCACTTCATGCAGCCGCGTCAGCGGCGCCAGCAGAAGGCGCACGGCCAGCCAGATGGACGCGGCCACCAGCAGCAGCGCCAGCCCCGCCAGGATCAGGAAGCGTTGCTGCATGCGGTGCAGCGGCGCGTAGGCCTCGTGCGCGGGCAGCAGCGCCACCAGTTCCCAGCCCGTCGTGGACATCAGGTAGCGCGAGACTACGGGGCGCGTGGGTGTCAGGAATTCCAACGTGGCGGCGCGATCGTCCTGGCCACAGGTGTCGCCGATCGCGCGGGCTGGCTGGCGCGCCTGGGTCGGGTCGGGATGCTGTATGTAGACGGGGCGGCTGCCCGCGGAGACCAGGCAGTAGAAGCCCGTGGTGCCCAACCGGTTGTGCAGCACCTCGACCAGGAAGTTCGAACGAGCCAGGTCGAGCCAGCCGCCGACCAGGCCGGCAAAGCGTCCCTGCGCGGACAGGACCGGCACGGCGACGATCACGCCGAGGCGGTCGTTGGTGCGCGCGCGGATCGGCGGGCTGATCACGGGGGCGAGCGTGCGTGCGGCTTCGCGGAAATAGGTGCGGTCGCCCACCTCGGTGACCATCCCGCTGTCGCCGAGCGCCGTGCCGCGCGCGTCAACGACCATCAGTGAATTGAACGCACCGGGGACCGGAATGGCGCGTCGTACCTGCGCCAGCGCCTGCGCCATTGCCGCGGGGGCCTGCGCGCCGCGCGCCGTGCCAAACAGGCCGCCAAGCTGCGCGGCCTGCTGCCTCAGCAGCATGATGCGGTCTTCCATGGCGGTGTCGAGCTGGTCCGCGGACAGCTTGACGATGGAGTCCTGCTCGTCCTGCAGCACGTCTTGCAGGTCGCGGTGCGCGGCGAACAGCGACGTCAGCACGATGCCGGTGCCGAACACCGCGGCCAGGACCGTGGTGATCAACGCGATACGCGCTTTCAGCGAAGGCAAGAAGACAGGCATGCGGGGGCGATGTTCGGAATTCGGCTTGCCGCGCGGGGGCCAGGGTCCGGGCAGGCGATGCGCACGGCGGAACGCCTGCGGCACTACCCTACCATACGCGGCACGATCCCCGCAGGTGGGCAATGTGTGGGGGTTGACAATGCGGTGCGAGGGGAATTTCCCCGACAGCCTGTGCCCTCGCTGTGTGGAAACGCTCCAATGCGGGGCTGTGCTTTGCGGCGCGCCAAGGTATAGTGCCCGTTGCCTGCCAGGCGCGGGTGCGCGCCGTGCGGCGATCCCACGAATGCCCTCCGCCATGAAACTGCGTTTGCCGACGTCCGCCGTGCCCGCCTTGCTCGCGCTGCTCGTTGCCGCGGGCGGTACGCTATTGACGGTTGCTGCATGGCGGCAGGTGGCGCAACCCGAGCAGCGCCTGGCGGAGCAGCGCTTCGACGCGCTGCTGACCGACGCCACAGTCGCGCTGCGCGCGCGGCTGCAGGAGAACGACCAGCTCCTGCGCGGCGTGGCGGGCCTCATGACGGCCAATCCGGCGACATCGCGAACCCAGTGGCGCAACTACCTGTATGCGGCCCAACTCGACGAACTGCCGCCCGGCACGCAGTCCGTCGGCTATGCCCCCGTGGTGCGGCGCGACGGGGTTGCCCGCCTGGCTGTCGCAGCGCGCCGCGACGGCCTGTCCGACTACGCGATCCATCCCACGGGCGCGCGCGATCTCTATGCCCCGGTCTTCTATATCGAGCCGTTGGCTGGGCGCAACGCCCGTGTGCTGGGCTTCGACATGCTGTCGGACCCGGCGCGCCGCGCCGCCCTGGAGGCCGCGCGCGACAGCGGCGAGCCGCGTGCCACGAGCGCGCTGGAACTGCTGCGTGAAGCCGAGTCATCGACGCACCAGCTTGGCGCGCTGGTGTTCGTGCCCATTTACGGCAGCGGTGAGGCGCTGAGCAGCGTCGAGCAGCGGCGCGCGGCGGTTGTCGGCTACGTCTATGCGTCGCTGCGCCTGGGCGACCTGATGCGCAGCGTGGCGGGACGCGGCGCCGGCGAGCTGGTGCTGTCGCTTCACGAGGGCTCCGGCAGCGTACGCGGCAGCAAGGTGTCGGGCGACCTCACCGATGGCGAGCGGCGCGACGACGGCGCTACGCCGATGCTGGCCGGCGAGCGCCATTTCGACTATGGCGGACGCGGTTGGACCCTGCATGCGTCGACCCGGCCGGCGTTCGAAGCGGCCCACGGCGGCGATCGCGCCCGCATGGCCGCCGCCGCCGGGGCGCTGGCCACGTTCCTGATGGTGCTGCTGACCTTTGCGCTCGCACGCCGGGGCCAGGCGGCGCGGCGGGACGCGGCGGCGGCCGACAGCCGGCGGGACGCCGACCATGCGATGCTGCAGGCTTGCATGGCGCTGGCCCCTGACGGCTTTCTCGTGACCGATGCCGACGGCAAGGTGCTCAGCGCGAGCCCGCGCGCAATGCAGCTCTTCGGCGCCGGCATCGACGGCCTGCAGGGCAGGGCTCTGGCCGACCTGGTTCCAGGCGTGGCCGGCATCGCCATGGCGTCCGTCGCGCCGTCTGCCCAGGCATCGGCACAGCGCGAACTCCAGGGCGTGCGTGTGGACGGCAGCCGTTTCCCGTTGCGGGCCGGCATGGCGCGCCTGCCCGGCGCCAACGCCGGCGAGCCTGCCCGCTCGCTCTGGATCCTGACCGACCTCGACGAACTGTGGCACGCGCGCCAGCAGGCCGCCGTACAGGCCGGGCGCTATGCGAGCCTGGCCGACCACGCGCCGATGTGCGTGATCACCTTCGATGAAGACGGCCGCATCACCGATATCAATCGCACCGGCCAGCACATGCTCTGGTATCCCGGCCCGGCGCAGGGCGCAGGCATACGCTATGCCGATTTGCACGTGGCCGACGAACTGGCCGAGCGTGCGCGCGACCTGACGCGCGAGCTTGGCGAGACCATCGCGCCGGGGCTGCCCGCGCTGGTGGCCAAGGCCCGCCTCGGGCTGGTCGACGAACGTGAATGGACGTGGGTGCGCAAGGGGGGCTCGCGCGTGCCGGTGCAGGTCACGCTGCGCGAACTGCCTGCCGAAGACGGCCAGCCGCGCCAGTACCAGGCCATTGCGTGCGACCTGACCGAGCGCCACCGCGTGGATGAATACATCCGCCACCTGGCGCTGCACGATGCGCTGACCGGCCTGCCCAATCGCGCCGAGCTGACCGAGCGCTGCGAAGCCGTGCTGCTGCACGCGCGGCGCCACGGCGAGCGCGTGGCCCTGCTGCTGCTCGACCTTGATCATTTCAAGCACATCAACGATTCGCTCGGCCACCCGGTTGGCGATGACGTGCTGCGCACCATTGCCGACCGGCTCAAGGCCGCGGTGCGCCAGGGCGACCTGGTCGCGCGCATGGGCGGCGACGAGTTCGCGGTCGTGCTGGGCGGCCTGCGCCATGACACCGAGGCGGAGCTGGCGGCCTCAAAAATTCTCGCGCGGGTGTCCGAAGCGCTGGAGATCGGCGGGCAGCGCCTGCGCGTGACGCCATCGCTGGGCATTGCGATGTTCCCGGCCGACGGCGAATCGCTGACCGACCTGCTCAAGTCGGCCGATGCCGCGCTGTATGCCGCCAAGCAGGGCGGCCGCGCGCAGCTGCGCCGCTTTGCCAGCGAGATGGCCGAAGCCTCGCTCGCGCGCCTGACGATTGAAGGGCTGCTGCGCCGCGCGGTCGACGAACAGGAATTCACGCTGCGCTACCAGCCCATCGTCGATACGAGCACGCTGGCCGTGACCGGCGTCGAGGCGCTCATGGCCTGGCATACGCCTGAACGCGGCATGATGCAGCCGTCCGAGTTCATTCCCATTGCCGAGCAATGCGGCCTGATCGGCGCGCTCGGCGAATGGGCGCTGGCCACGGCCTGCAGCGACATCCAGGCCTTGCGCACGGCGCTCGGCCGCGACATCGAGGTGGCCGTGAACATTTCCCCGCTGCAGCTGCGCCAGCCGGGATTCCCCGACCTCGTTGCACGCACCTTGCAGCAGGCAGGCCTGCCGCCGGGCAGCCTGACCATCGAAGTGACGGAAGGCATCCTTGTCGAAGGGGGCGAGACCACGATCGACACCTTCCTGCGGCTGCGCGAATTGGGCGTGCAGCTGTCGATCGACGACTTCGGCACAGGCTATTCGGGCCTGCACTATCTCACGCGCCTGCCGATCAGCCGGTTGAAGATCGACAAGTCCTTCGTTGATGACGTGGCCAGGCCCGGACACGACCAGGTGGTCGCGGCGGCGATCATCGCGCTGGGCCACCAGCTCCACCTCAAGGTCGTGGCCGAAGGCGTGGAAACCATGGCGCAGTTCGAGTTCCTGCGCGCCCAGGGCTGCGATGCGCTGCAGGGCTACCTGTTCTGCCGCGCGGTCGGCCCCGACACGCTGCGCGAGGTGCTCGACAGCGGCTTCGAGCGCATGCTGCCCGCCGACGCCTGGTCCGAGACCGGTGCGAGCGCCGAAACCGGTACTGACCGCGACCCCGCCTGAGCCGCATCCTCCTCCGAAGCCAAAAAACGGCCGATAGCCCCATCGGATAAGTTTGCCGTTCTGCCACACGCCTGGCATATCACCTGCCTAAGCTGGCGTCCGTTTCAATGGATTGGCGGAGATGGCGTGATGCAGGCAGGCAAGCCCGGGGAGGGCCGGGTGTTCCTGGCGGTGGATGAGGTCAGCAAGCGCTTTGGCGCATTTGCGGCGCTGGACGGCGTTTCGCTGTCGGTCGGACAAGGGGAGTTGCTGTGCCTGCTGGGGCCTTCGGGCTGCGGCAAGAGCACGCTGCTGCGCATCATTGCCGGGCTTGAGCGCCAGGACGCGGGCCGTATTCACGCGGGTGGCCGCGACCTGACCCGGTTGCCGCCGCAGGCGCGTGACTACGGCATCCTGTTCCAGTCATACGCGCTGTTTCCGAGCCTGACCGTCGCCGCCAATGTGGCGTACGGCCTGCACGGCCGCGGCATGGGCCGCGCCCGCCGTGATGCCCGGGTCGCCGAAATGCTCGACCTGATCGGCCTGCCCGGCAGCGAGCACAAGTTCCCCGGCCAGCTTTCCGGTGGCCAGCAGCAGCGCGTCGCATTGGCCCGCGCGCTGGCGCCGGCACCGTCGTTGCTGCTGCTTGACGAGCCGATGTCCGCACTCGACGCGCGCGTGCGCGAACACCTGCGCACCGAACTGCGCCAGCTCCAGCGCCGCCTGAACATCACCACGGTGATGGTCACCCATGACCAGGAAGAGGCGATGGCCATGGCCGACCACATCGCCGTGATGGACGGCGGGCGCATCGTCCAGTCAGGCACCCCCGTGCAGATCTACGAGCAGCCGGCCTCGGCGTTTGTCGCCAATTTTGTCGGACAGGCCAACTGGCTGCACGGCCGGCGCGGCGCCCCGGGGCGCTTCGTGGTCGGGGGCGGCAGCCTTGCCGTGGACCTCGAAGTGGCATTGCCCAATGGCATGCCCGAATCCGGACGCCTGTGCTGCCGCCCCGAGGCCGTGCGCCTGCACGCCGCCGACGGCGAAGCGAACCGGCTGCTGGCCCGCGTGGTCGACCATACGTTCCTGGGCAGCCGCTACCGCGTGGCGCTGGAAGCCGAACGCCTGCCGGGCACGATCCTGTTTGCCGACGTGCCGCGCGCGCAACGCCACCTCCTGCCCGACGCGGGCGCGCAGAAGTTCTGGATTTCGCTGCCGGCGGCGGCCCTGCGGGTGTTCGCATGAACCGGGTCGCTCAAGAGACTACCGGCCTCGCTGCCGCGCCCGTGGCTGATCACGCCTCCGTGCCGCAGCGCGCCACCGGAGCGGGGCTCGCCCATCGCGCGCCTGCCGCCATGAAATGGCTGTGGCTGCTGGGCGGGGCCATTGCGCTGCTGTTGCCGCTGGTGGCGCTGTTCCGCCAGGCATGGTTCGACGGTGCCGGGCAGTGGGCGCTTGGCACCCGGCTGGCGGAACTGTTCGCCAATCCCAATTTCCTGCCGCTGCTGGGCCGCAGCGTGGCGGTGTCGCTGGCGACTGTGGCGGTGGTGGTGCCGCTCGCCTTCGGTTTCGCCTATGCGCTGCAGCGTTCGCGCATCGCCGTGCGTCCGCTGTGGCGCGGCATTGCGCTGCTGCCGCTGTTTGCGCCGTCGCTGTTGCCGGCCATCGCGCTGGTCTATCTGTTCGGCAACCAGGGCATCTTCAGGCAGGTCTTCGGCGCAGGCGGCATCTATGGCTTCTGGGGCATCTTGCTCGGCGAGGCCTTCTACACCTTTCCGCATGCGTTGATGGTGCTGGTCGCCACGCTGTCGCTGGCCGATGCGCGCCTTTACGAGGCCGCGCGTGCCATGGGCGCGAGCCCGTGGCGCACCTTCTGCACCGTGACGCTGCCCGGCGCGCGCCAGGGTTTGTTCGCGGCGGCTTGCCTGGTGGTGACGCTGGTGATCACGGATTTCGGCGTGCCCAAGGTCGTCGGCGGCGGCTACCCGGTCCTGGCGCTCGAGGCCTACAAGGCCGTGGTCGGCCAGCAGAAGTTCGACACGGGCGCGCTGATCGGCATGTTGCTGCTGCTACCGGCGCTGCTGACCTTTGGCGTCGACATGGCCATGCAGCGCCGCCAGCGCGCGCAGATGAGCAGCCGCGCGCAGGTCTATATGCCCAGGCCCGACCGCGTGCGCGATGCCATTTGCCTGCTCATGGTAGCCGCCGTCAGCGCGGCGCTGCTGACCGTGCTGGCGACGGCAGTGGGCGCGTCGCTGGTGAAGCTGTGGCCGTACAACCTGCAGCTCACGCTCGGCCACTATGACTTCGACAATATGGATGGCGGCGGCTGGCTGGCTTATCGCAACAGCCTGAAGCTGTCGCTGATGACCGCCATCGCTGGTGCCGCGATCATCTTCCTCGGCGCGTGGCTGACCGAGCGCACGCGCGGCCCGGCGTGGCTGCACGCGGTGCTGCGAGGCGGCTTCCTGCTGCCGATGGCGGTGCCCGGCCTCGTGCTCGGCCTCGGCTACGTGTTCTTCTTCAATGCCCCGGACAATCCGCTGCATGGGCTGTACGGCACCATGGCCTTGCTGGTGCTCTGCAATGTGACGCACTTCTACACGACCGGCCACCTGACCGCGGCGGCCGCGCTGCGCCAGCTCGACACGGAATTCGAAGCCGCAGCGCTGTCACTCGGCGTGGCGCCGCTGGTGACGTGCTGGCGCGTGACCGTGCCGATCTGCCTGCCGGCCATCCTCGACATCTTCCGCTACCTGTTCGTGTCGTCGATGACCACGGTCTCGGCGGTGATCTTCCTGTACAGCTCCGACACCGTGCTGGCCGCAATCTCCGTGCTGAACATGGACGACGCCGGCGACACCGCGCCCGCCGCTGCCATGTCGACGCTGATCCTGCTGACCGCCATCGCCGCGGCGCTGCTGCTGCACGCCGCCTCCGCCGGCTGGCTGCGCCGCACACAGGCCTGGCGCCGGCCGGCTTGAACCAATCGCGTACCCAAGGCTTACCCAAAGGAGAAACCATGTCCCGCATCACCCGCACCGCCACCGCACTGGCAGCGTTCGCGCTGCTGGCCACCGCCCAGGCTCACGCCAACACCGTGCTGACGGTCTATACGGCGCTCGAAGCCGACCAGATCGCCGCCTACAAGGCCGCGTTCGAGAAGGTGAACCCCGATATCGAGATCAAGTGGGTACGTGACTCCACTGGCATCGTCACCGCCAAGCTGCTGGCCGAAAAGGCCGCGCCGCGCGCCGACGCCGTGTGGGGTCTCGCTGGCTCGAGCCTCGCCATCCTCGACAAGGAAGGCATGCTGCAGCCGTACGCGCCGAAGAACCTCGCCGCGATCGACGCGCAGTACCGCAGCGCGGCCAATCCGCCGGCATGGGTCGGCATGGACGTGTGGGGTGCGGCGATCTGCTTCAACACCGTCGAAGCGCAGAAGCAGGGCCTGCCCAAGCCGACCTCGTGGGCGGACCTGACCAAGCCGGTGTACGCGGGCAAGATCGTGATGCCGCATCCGGCGTCGTCGGGCACCGGCTTCCTGGATGTCAGCGCGTGGCTGCAGATGATGGGCGACAAGAAGGGCTGGGACTACATGGACGCCTTGCACAAGAACATCGGCCTGTACACGCATTCCGGCTCCAAGCCGTGCAAGATGGCCGCTCAGGGTGAGTTCCCGATCGGCATCGCGTTTGAATATCGTGCGATGAAGTCGAAGAAGGAAGGCGCGCCGATCGATATCGTGCTGCCGACCGAAGGCCTGGGCTGGGATATCGAGGCCACGGCGATTATCAAGGGCACGAAGAATCTCGAGGCTGCGCGCAAGCTGGCTGACTTCTCGGCCTCTCGTGAGGCCATGGGCTTGTATGAGAAGAACTTCGCGGTGCTGGCGGTACCTGGGGTTGCCAAGCCGGATGCCTTGCTGCCGGCGGATTATGAGAAGCGCTTGATCAAGAATGATTTTGTGTGGGCGAGTGCGAATCGTGACCGCATCCTGACGGAATGGAGCAAGCGGTATGAAGGGAAGGCGGAAAAAAAGTAAGGGGTGTTGAGGATGGGGCTGGCCGGGGGTGATCGCTCCTGGCCAGCGAAACAAGGCGGCCAGGAGCGATCACCCCTGCAATTCGGCAAGACCCAAAAAACGCGCCGGAAATCCCCGCCAAGTCCGATCAGAGCAGATCTTCCAACCGATTATGCTGCCACCGGATATCTTCTGGACTCAGCACAATATAACCAAGCGATTTCAGCAGCCTGAGCGCCTCCAGTTCGGCATCGAGGTACACGGGACGTTCCCGCCCCAGAGCATGCTGCCCGACCAGCAGCTGCGATCCGCTTGCATACACATACGGAACATCGTCAGCTGAAGGCTGCCGGGCGGAGAGAATACGGCAATGACCCAGGTTGGGCTTCCAGCTGATGTCCACGGCAGTGCTGGACCTTGTGGTGCAAAGCCGCAAGCGCTTCAGTGCCTTGATCCAGTTGACGAAGCTGTCGCGATCGGAGGGCTGATAACCCTTTAGCAAGCATGCGAGCGCATCCTGCGCGATAGCGGTCCCCGCCGCACGATCATCGTCGAGCACGGAAATCTCCAGCGCGGCGCGCTGGCATCCGTCCTGATCATAGATCTGGCATTCGCAGTCGATCGCACCCTGCTGCAGCAGCTCGCATAACAGGGCCCAGGCTCTCGGATTCTTGGCAAGCCTGCCTTCGAGGGTGGGATCTACCTGAGCCAGCAGTTCCGGCATCGGGCGATGCTCATTCGACAGGACGGCCAAAGCAAAAGCCATCGCGTTCTCTGACGGCTTGTCACCGCGCGCCAGCCTTTGGGTGGCGACTTCCTTGAGTTCGCTGATTTCCGCGGCGGTTTCTGCGGCATGCCGCCACGCATAGGCTTCGAGGTTCTCCGACAACTTGCGTGCGGGCCTGGCAAGCTGCAGAGCCAGCGTCTGTACGACGCTTTTGCAAACCGCGCAGTTGCATTCCAGCCGCCCCGCATGCAGGAATCCCGCATAGAGCCGTTCCTGATGTCCGCAGTGGGGACATTCGATGGCAAAGCCGCCCTGTCGCGCCGGCCTCTGGGTCGCGAGCAAGCCGTCGACCTGGTAGTGCGCCCGTCCATCGCAACACGGGCACATCCACTGCAGCTTGTGCGCACCATCACGCGGCGCGACTGCGCGCTCGAATTGTCTTTCTATCGAACTGCGTGGAATGCCTTGGGAGCGCCCGAGCACATCGGCAGAGTAGTGCCAATAGCAATAGGAGTGAGCAAGGGCGGCGACTTCGGTATCGAGGTCTTGAAGGGCCGGGAGCAAATTGACGTTGCCGCGGATCTCGTCCGCCAGCGCATCGATCAGCGCTACGCCACCGGGCATGGCCGCGTCCAGCGCCGCGCGGCTCTGCTCGCGGAAATCGGCCACGTGAATCCGGCGGATGAAATCTTCGTTCTCGAGCCAGAACAAATGCCCCGGAAGGGCTTCCAGCGCCTCGACACCCGCCCGGATTTCCGACATGCCCGGACAGGCAAGAAATGTGAACGGCTTGCTGAACAGGAAAGTATCTGCCATGGGTCACCGGATTATCCTGCCCACGAGCATGGATCGCCCGTGTGCGATAGTCACTACCCCTTGACTGCACTAACGCCCATTGAGCGCGCCGCGTCTCTATGCGCGGGTGCGCGGTACTCCGTTGCGGGAGTGTTTCTTCTTCTTTTTTTGTCACATCGCGTCGTGAGCACTTTGTGCCTGCCGCATGGACAGCATAGGCGACGCTCGCGTGTCCCTGCAATGTCGTCGTACACGCGCGCCGTGCCTTTCGAGTGGCACTTCAGGGACCGGATCGTTCTTCCATGTCCGGTCTGTCGGCTCCGTAGCTCGCAGAAACAGGTACGCGCCGGGTGCCGGCGGAAGCAAGAAGAAAATCGTGGAAGACCAGGCGCAAGCTGGTCTCAGACCGGCCCGGTCACAGACTCACTACCTACGGCATCGGGCGCGTGCAAGCGCCGATACAGATCATCAATCCGCTCCCGGCTGGCCCGCAATTCTTCGCGTCCCTGCTCCGTGAGCAGGTAGACCCGCCCGATCCCATCCCGGAGCACGGACTGCAGATACCCCTCCATCTGCAAAGCGCGCAGCAGAGGCCGCACCGTGCCGATATCGACCTGGAAGCCGTATTCCATCAACATTTCTGCAAGCATGGCCACGGTCGCGGGGACTTCCATGGCGAACTGCAGGACGTAAACGCGGGCGAGCAAGCCCAGGAACTGTCGTTTCATGTGGCAGGCAACGCAGAACGGGGAAAGCTGGTTGACGCAAGTTGCGCAATGTGATGCATGCGCCTGACACGGAGGTCACAACAACTGGCATGGCATGCCGGAACTGATAGCTTGCGCCTCGTTTCGGCAAAAAAGAAGCCGCCAGAGTCTGGCGGCTTGTCGGGAATGCGTCGGAGGGGTCAATTAACTCTGGCGCAGACCAGATTTTAGTTTGATCGAAGTGGCGTTGTCACGTGCTTGACGTATTTCCCCCTCTACCGAGGGGTGTCGCTGTAAGGCTTTCGGAAGGTCGTATTGCGTGCAACCGTCCTGATTGTGGGATTGGTGCCTTAAATCGCAAGAAAATCGTATTTTTGTGATGATTTATTCGCAATTTCGAAGGCGCAGATCAAAGCCTGCTGCGGCCATGGAGACGTCCGAAAACAGCTTGCGGCTTGGCCTCGTGCTGGCGTCTAATCCGCCCATGCCGATGGCAAGTCACCAAATCATGAAACCTGCCGATCTCGTCCGCCTGTTATCGCTGGCCGCCCTCTGGGGCGCCAGTTTCCTGTTTCTCCGTATCGGGGCCCCTATCCTCGGGCCATTCCCGACCGCCTTCGTGCGCGTCCTGATCGGTGCGGTTACGCTGGCCGCCTGCCTGCCAGTGCTGGGCCTGCGTTGGGAAATGCGCGGCAAATGGCCGGCCGTCCTGATGCTCGGCGTGGTGAACTCCGGGATTCCGTTCGTGATGTATGCCGTCGCGGCGCTCTGGCTGCCGGCCGGATATTCCGCAGTGTTCAATGCCATGACGCCGCTGATGGGCGTGCTGATCGGCGCGCTGTTCTTTGCCGAGCGGCTGACCCGGGCCAAGGCAGCGGGTGTGTTGCTGGGCATTGCCGGTGTGGCGGTACTCACGCGCACCGGTCCGGTGGCGTTTTCCGTGCATGTGATGCTTGGGGCGCTGGCCTGCCTGGTGGCCACAGCATGCTATGGGCTGGCTGGGTTCCTGACGCGCCGGTGGATCACCGAGCGGGGCGGGCTGGACAGCCGCCTCGTCGCTGCCGGCAGCCTGATCGGGGCAACGCTGTTCCTGCTGCCGTTCAGCGTCGGCGCGCTGGCACAGCACAACACGCTGCCCGATGCGGGCGCCGGGGTCTGGGCGGCCATGCTGGGCCTCGGCGTGGTATGCACCGCGCTGGCTTACATCCTCTATTACAGGCTGATTGCCGACCTCGGCCCGGTGCGTTCGCTGACGGTCACGTTCCTGATCCCGCCGTTCGGCATGGTCTGGGGCGCGCTGTTCCTGCACGAATCGCTGTCGTGGGCGCACCTGGCGGGTGGCGCGCTGATCGGTGCCGCAGTGTGGCTGGTGTTGCGGCCGTCCAGGCCGCTGGCACAGCCCGAACCCGCGCGTGGCTGACCTTCAGGCACCGGTCACTACGTTGTAGCGCTCACGTACCAGCGTTACCACGCGGCGCGCCTGGCGTAGGTTGCGCACGGCATCGGCCTCGGAGCGCTCGGGGAAATCGACTTCGGCGCTCCAGTTGCAGCCGGTGTGGTCCGGCTGGTGCACGCACAGCGCACGTAGCTGGCAGTCCTGGCAGCCCGGCTCCTGGCGCAGGCACAGGTTGAGCAAACGCTTCAGTTCGGACAGAGGCTTGGTCAGTCGGTCCATGATCGGCTCCTGCTAAGGCGCGCCGTGCATGTCAGCCGGCCGGTTGTTCGGCCCGGCATGCCGGGCAGATGCCATACAGCACCAGCATGTGCTCACGCAGCGCGAAATCGTTGTCGGCAGCCACCTGGCGCTGGCGCTGCTCAATGCGTTCGTCCCGGAATTCCTCGACGCGCCCGCAGTTCACGCAGATCAGATGGTCGTGATGGCCGCCCTCGTTGAGCTCGAACACGGCATGATCCGACTCGAAGCTGTGGCGCAGCACGATCTCGGCCTGCACGAGCTGGTTGAGCACGCGGTACACGGTCGACAGCCCGGCGTCGTCGTCCTGCGTGAGCAGGATGCGATAAACGTCTTCGGCGCTCAGATGGCGCCGGTCGCTGGTGCGGAACACCTCCAGGATGCGCATGCGCGGCGACGTCGCCTTGAGACCAGCGCGCTTCAGGTGGGCAGGATCGGACATCACAGTTGGCATGGCATGTGGCTACAGGCGCCATCCAGGAATGGCGTCGCGAAAATCGGTGGAAATCAGGCTGGAAGACGTCCGGAACGCCCTTGCGGTGCGTCCCGGACGTGGCGCCGTGCCGGAACGGCTGGGCGGCGCGCGGAATAAAAAGGCGGCTTGGCTTGTCGATGGATGACGCGGTCGGGAAAGCGGGGTCTGGTTGCTTTCCCGACCATCCGGCGACTGGCTACTGCCAAACGCTCCGCGTTACGGAGCGGTCCCCACAAAAGTCGGTAACGGGATGTCGCCTGCTGGCGACGATCCGAAATACTTTCCGGCAGGCACGCTGCTCACGCCGTGTGCCGCGACGGTGCCAGGTTAGCCGGATTGTCTGTATCGCGTTGTTGCTGCGTCAGACAGTGATGACATAGTAAATGGGAATCGATCTCATTACAAGTGAGTTTTGGGTTTTTTCGCGAGGACGGGGATCCTCATGTGTTGGGTCAGCCGGCCCTGCCAGACAGCGCTTCCACCCATCTTCCCGGCGTCACCCCGAAAGCGCCTTTGAACTGCCGCGTCATATGGCTCTGATCGGCGAATCCCGCCTCGATCGCGGCGGCGCTCAGCGAGGCGCCTTCCATCAGCAGACCCCGCACCCGGGCGAGCTGGCATTGCGTACGGAAGCGCCCCGGGTTCGTGCCGAACAGCACGCGGAACTGTCGCGCGATAGTCCAGCGATCGAGGCCCGCGGACCGTTCCAGCGCTTCCATGTCGAGTTCGCGCTGGCTGTCGCCGATGATCAGCTCGCGCACGTGCATCAGCGCCGGGAGCGCCAGCGCGCGGGAGCGTTCATCGGATGGGTGCCCGGCGGCGTCGAGCAGCAATTGCGTGACCGACGCCACGATATCCACGCCGCTCAGCGCGTCGACGGCATCGTCAAGGTTCCATACGCCGGTGGCGAGGCACTCCGCGATCCGCGCCGTCCCGACCACCGGATCCGGCACGAAAGGCAGCGCGCGTCCGCCCAGCGCCTGCTGCACCAGCGCCGGATCGACATAGACGATCCGGTAGCCGAAGCCCTCGGGCGTACCGGCTCGGCCATCGTGCAGTTCGTCAGGATGCAGGATATGGCATTCCCCGGGCAGGCAGTGGCGGGTTTCGCCGCGATAGCGGAATGTCTGCACGCCGCTCAGCGTGATGCCAATGGCGTAGGTGGCGTGGCGGTGCGGGGCGAACGCGTGATCATGGAACTGCGCCTCGGCACGCTCGATGCCCGCTGCACCGGGCCCGAACCGCATGCGGTTTCGCAGGGGCGCACCGCTGTCGCCTGCACAATCGTTCAAGACAGTCTCCGCATGGCTTTGTACGCTTGCACCAATGCTAACGCTAACCGGAGACGCACATGGCGGTGGGATTCATCGGACTCGGTGTCATGGGGCAGCCCATGGCGCTCAACCTGGCGCGAGCCGGCACGCCGCTGGTGGTGTGGAACCGCTCGGGCGGGAAATACGAGCCTCTGGTCGAGGCGGGCGCCGCGGTGGCGGACAGCCCGGCGGATGTGTTCACTCGCGCCGGCGTGGTGATCCTGATGCTGGCGAACGACCGGGCCATCGACGAGGCACTGGGCCGCGGCACGCCAGACTTTGCCGCACGGGTTCGCGAACGAACGATCGTGCATATGGGGACCACTTCGACTGCGTACTCGCATGGGCTGGAGGCTGACATCCGTCTGGCGGGCGGCCAGTATGTCGAAGCACCCGTGTCGGGCTCGCGCAAGCCGGCGGAGGCCGGCCAGCTCGTCGCCATGCTCGCGGGCGACCCGGCAGCCATGGAGCAGGTGCGGCCGCTGCTGGCGCCGATGTGCCGTGAGGCGATTTCCTGCGGCGCTGTGCCGAACGCGCTGACGATGAAGCTTGCGGTCAACGTGTTCCTGATCACGATGGTCACCGGGTTGGCGGAGGCCATGCATTTTGCTGAACGCCACGGGCTCGATCCGGCGCATTTCATGGCCGTGGCCAATGCGAGTCCGATGGCAAGCGATGTGTCGCGCATCAAGGTGGCAAAGCTGGCCGCGCGCGACTTCTCGGTGCAGGCCGCCATTACCGATGTGCTGAAGAACAGCCGGCTCGTTACCGAGGCCGCGAGGGCAGCGGGAATGGCATCGCCGCTGCTTGATGTCTGCCATGCGCTGTACGGCGAGACCGAAGCGCTGGGACTCGGCCAGGATGACATGGCGGCCGTGATCCGCGCGTTGGAGCAGCGCACGGCGCAGCTCGGCTGAGGGCGCTTACGTCGCCGAAGTCGTTTCGCGCGGCAGCTCCAGGACCCATTCGCGGAACGCCTCGAGTGCTTCCGACGGCGGCCGGCCCTCGGGATAGGCAAAGTAGTAGCCCTGCTGTTCATCCAGCACGCGCTCGACCGGCACGACGAGTTCGCCGCTGCGCAGTTCGCGCTCGACCAGCAGCCGCGGCGCCAGGCCGATGCCGAGGCCGGCCGCGGCGGCGGCGGTCATCATCGTGAACAGCTCATAGCGCGGCCCGCGCGATGCGGCGATGCTGTAGTCCCAGCCCTGCACGGCATACCAGTCGCGCCATGCCTGCGCGCGCGTGCTGAGGTGCAGGTGGCGGCAACGCGAGAACGTGGCGGCATCAGCGACCGGGTTCTTCTCAAGGAACGCCGGGCTGCAGACCGGCACCACGCCGCCTTCGCGGAAAATCATGCCGCCGCGCGTGCCGGGCCAGAACTGGTCGCCGAAGTAGATCGCGGCGTCGTAAGCGCACTCCTGGAACGAGAACGGCTGCGAGCGGGCGCTCAGGTTGACGGTGATGTTAGGGTGCCGCCGCGCAAAGTCGGGCAGGCGTGGAATCAGCCATTGCGTGGCAAAGGTGGGCACGACTGCGAGTTCCAGCGTGAAACCCATGACGCGGCCAGCGGTGATTTCGAGCGTATCGCGCTGAAGATGATCCAGATGGCGGCGGATGCGGGCCGCATACTCGCGGCCCGTGTCGGTCAGCACCAGGCGCCGGCGCACGCGCGAGAACAGCGCCACGCCCAGCCGTTGCTCCAGCATCGCCACCTGCCGGCCCACGGCGCTTTGCGTAAGCGCCAGTTCGTCGGCCGCACGCGTGAAGCTGCCGAGCCGCGCCGAAGCCTCGAAGGCCTGCAGCGCGCCAAGGTTGGGGATGTCGTTTCTCATGGGAATGACTGCGGACGGCGCGGGGGCGCTCAGTATAGCGCCTGCTGCCGGGGCGGCACTTCGTGCGCGGCACGCACAATGTTGTGCGGATTCCGCGCTTGTCGCGTCACCGTGCCGGTCCTATGCTGCCCCGGCAAATTCCTGCCCTCCCCCAATCACCATGCACCCGAATATCGCCACGCTGCTGTCCGCTAACCTCGGTGAATCCCGAACCCGCCACCTGCTGTCGCTCGTCAGCGTGCCCGACGGCCTGCCGTCCGATGCCGAAGGCCGCGCCACGCGTGCCGAGATTGCGCAGGCGTTGAACATGGTGCTGTTCGCCGGCATCCTGGACCGCGTGCCGACCGGATGTGCCTATACCGATGACGTCGCCGCGACCGGCGGCA
Organism: Cupriavidus pinatubonensis; assembly: GCF_019602855.1. Lineage (GTDB taxonomy): Bacteria > Pseudomonadota > Gammaproteobacteria > Burkholderiales > Burkholderiaceae > Cupriavidus > Cupriavidus pinatubonensis. The sequence goes on along the minus strand of NZ_CP080766.1, from coordinate 1,306,645 downwards.
AGGTGGTGTTCGATCACGGCGCGCTGCGCACGGTGAAGTGGCGCGACAATGGCGCGCTGCCCGAGGGCGAGGCCGCGTTCACGCGCATCCTGCGTCCGCTCGGCTATCGGCTGAACGGCAACTATCCGCTGGATCGCATCAGCATGACGGGACGCTCCTATGCCCATGCCGACGCGCCCGAAGGGATCGCGCAGTTCTTTGTGAGCGAGTTCCACCCGGAACGCTTCAGCGACGCCTTCCGCGAGGCGGTTGGCCGCGTGACCGGCAACTCCGCCGATCCGCTGACGCCGCGTGCCCAGACGCTGCTGTGGCAACTGGATCGGGATGGCGTGCTGGCGGTAGCTGACGGCGCCGAACTGATCGGCCTGCTCGTGCCTTGCTTCGAGCGCCAGCATGGTGTCCCGAGACTGGCGGACTACGAAACGCTGCTGCGGGAATCGGCCGAGATGGCGTGGATTGCCACCGAAGGCAACGCCTTCAACCACGCCACCGATCGCGTGGACGACGTGTTCGCGCTGTCTGAACAGCAAAAAGCGCTGGGCCGGCCGATGAAGGACAAGGTGGAGGTCTCGGGCAGTGGCCGCGTGAAGCAGACCGCGTTCCGTGCTGATACGGTGCGGCGCCAGTTCATTGGCGCGCAAGGCGAGACGGTAGAGCGCGATGTGCCGGGTTCGTTCTACGAGTTCATCACGCGTGACCGCTTTGCCGATGCGCCTGCAGCCAGCCCGCGTGTTGACCTCGGGTTTGATGCTGGCAATGCGCAGGGGATTTTCAAGATGACGGCGGCTGTCTGACGGCAAGAAAAAAAGGCCGCGATGTATTCGCGGCCTTTGTCAGAGCCATGGCAGTTCGCTACGCCTTCTTCGCATTAATCACTGCCTCAGCCACATTGGCCGGCGCCTCGGCGTAATGCTTGAACTCCATCGTGAACGTCGCGCGTCCTTGCGTCAGCGAGCGCAGAGAAGTCGAGTAGCCGAACATCGTCGCCAGCGGCACCTCGGCGCGCACGACCTTGCCGCCGCCCCCCGCGATCTCTTCCATGCCGTGCACCATGCCGCGCCGTGACGACAGGTCGCCCATCACGTTGCCGGTGAATTCCTCCGGCGTTTCCACTTCCACCGACATCATCGGCTCGAGCAGGATCGGCCTGGCGCGCTTCATGCCTTCCTTGAACGCCATCGAGCCGGCCATGCGGAACGCGTTCTCGTTCGAGTCCACGTCGTGGTACGAACCGAACACCAGCGTGGCCTTGACGTCGACCACCGGATAGCCGGCCAGGACGCCGGCGGTCAGCGTTTCGCGAATGCCCTTGTCCACCGCCGGGATGAACTCGCGCGGCACTACGCCACCCTTGATGGCATCGACGAACTCGTAGCCGCCGCCATGCGGCATCGGCTCGAGATTGAGCACCACGTGACCGTACTGCCCGCGGCCACCGGACTGCTTGATGAACTTGCCTTCGACGTCCTTCACGCCCTGCCGGATGGTTTCGCGATAAGCCACCTGTGGCTTGCCGACCGAAGCTTCCACGCCGAACTCGCGCCGCATGCGATCGACCAGGATTTCCAGGTGCAGCTCGCCCATGCCGGAGATGATGGTCTGGCCGGATTCCTCGTCGGTGGTCACGCGGAACGACGGGTCTTCCTGCGCCAGGCGGTTCAGCGCGATGCCCATCTTTTCCTGGTCGGCCTTGGTCTTCGGCTCCACCGCCTGCGAGATCACCGGTTCGGGGAAGCTCATGCGTTCGAGGATGATGACCTTGCCCGGATCGCACAGCGTATCGCCGGTGGTCGCTTCCTTGAGCCCGACCGCCGCGGCAATGTCGCCGGCGCGCACTTCCTTGATTTCCTGGCGCACGTTGGCATGCATCTGCAGGATGCGCCCGAGCCGCTCGCGCTTGCCCTTGACCGGGTTGTAGACCGTGTCGCCCGAATTCACCACGCCCGAATACACGCGGAAGAAAATGAGCTGGCCAACGAACGGGTCCGTCATGATCTTGAACGCGAGCGCGGAGAACGGCTCGTCGTCGCTCGGGTGGCGCTCGGCCTCGCGGTCGTCCTCGGTGTGGCCGAGGATGGCCGGCACATCGGCGGGCGAGGGCAGGTAATCGATCACGGCGTCGAGCATGCTCTGCACGCCCTTGTTTTTGAACGCGCTGCCGCACAGCATCGGCACGATCTCGTTGGCGATCGTGCGCTTGCGCAGGCCTTGCTTGATCTGCGTCTCGGTGAGCGGTTCGCCGGCCAGGTATTGCTCGAGCAGCGCCTCGTCGGCTTCGGCAGCGGCTTCGATCATCTTGTCGCGCCATTCCTGCGCGACCGGCAGCAGCTCGGCCGGGATGTCCACGTACTCGAAACGCACACCCTGGCTGGCATCGTCCCAGACCACGGCCTTCATCTTGACGAGGTCGACCACGCCCTGGAAATGGTCTTCCGCCCCGACCGGGATCTGGATCGGCACGGCACGGCCCTTGAGGCGGTCGGCGATCTGGGTCTGCACGCGGAAAAAGTCCGCGCCGACGCGGTCCATCTTGTTGACGAACGCGATGCGCGGCACGTTGTACTTGTTGGCCTGGCGCCAGACCGTCTCGGATTGCGGCTGCACGCCGCCCACGGCGTCATAGACCATGCACGCGCCGTCCAGCACGCGCATGGAACGCTCGACTTCGATGGTGAAGTCGACGTGCCCCGGCGTGTCGATAATGTTGATGCGGTGCTCGGGGTAGTTGCCGGCCATGCCCTTCCAGAACGCCGTGGTCGCCGCCGACGTGATGGTGATGCCGCGCTCCTGCTCCTGCTCCATCCAGTCCATGGTCGCAGCGCCATCGTGCACTTCCCCCAGCTTGTGGTTGACGCCGGTGTAGAACAGGATACGCTCCGTCGTCGTCGTCTTGCCGGCGTCGATATGGGCACTGATGCCGATGTTGCGGTAGCGCTCGATGGGGGTTTTGCGGGACACGGTGGTCTCTCCTGGATGACACCAATGAAATAGAGTAGCACCTGTCGCACAAGCGCGTTTTCCCCTGCAATCGGAAGGGGCAGGCCGTCGAACCGGCGCGCGGCCGACCGACTTTAGGTAGCAATTCCGCGAATCTGAAGACGAATCTGCCCAAAGAACGCAAGGAAATTGCTTCGCCCTGAAGCAGAGTTCTCTCCAAGCCGCGACGGCGGTGCCTGCCTATACTTTCCCGCTTGTGTTTCGCGTTCCCGATCTGCGTTTCCCAATGCGCGTTTCCGAATGCACGTTTCCTATCCCGCGGTTGCCGGTCGCCCGGCGCCCGACGCATTCCTGACCGATACCGATACAGAGGAACAGACAGGCAAGCATGGCTACCGTCCTGATCGTCGATGATCACCCCGCGTTGCGGCTGGTGATGAAATCGCAGCTTTCGCAATTGCTCGGCGTGGAGCATATTCTTGAAGCCGACAACGGCCAGTGCGCGATCGAGGCCGTCCGCCAGCACAAGCCGGAACTGGTGATGCTCGACCTCGACATTCCGCGCATCGGCGGGCTCGATGTGGCGACAAGGGTGCGCGACATTCACCCTCCGGTACGCATCCTGGTCGTGACGGCGCTCGATCCGGCGGTGTTCGTGTCGCGCTCGTGGCAGGCTGGCGTGCAGGGTTTCGTCAGCAAGACGCAGGACATCCGGGAAATCCTGCGCTCGGTGGAATCGGTACTGGCCGGCTACACGGTATTCCCGGCGCTGGCGCGGCGCGGCTCGCCCGGCCCCGTGCTGTGCGGCGACGACGAGAACCTGCGCCGCCTGTCCGACAAGGAGCTGGTCGTGCTCAAGATGCTGGCGCGTGGCCTCTCGTACAAGACCATCAGCGGCGAACTGTTTATCAGCAACAAGACCGTCAGTAGCTACAAGGCCCGCATCATGACCAAGCTGCAGGTCAGCTCGCTCGTGGAACTGGTGGATTTCGCCCGCCGCTGCCGGTTGGTCCAGTAGCAGTCGTTGCCGGTGGCGCAGGCTCAGGGAATTTGAATATCCCGTGCAGACGGCGCGCGTGCAAGGCGACACCGGCGCTGGCACACTGTCGGTCTGATCAATGCTCGAGACTGGACAGGGAGACGGCTGTGGGCGAGTTGCAGACCATGCTGGAACACCATGGGCTGATGCTGGTATTCCTGAACGTACTGGCGGAACAGGCAGGGCTGCCGATTCCGGCGTATCCGATGCTGTTCGTGGCCGGTGCGCTGGGCGTCCAAGAAACCGGCCCGTCGATTGGGGCGGTCCTGGCAGCCGTCATTGCGGCCTGCCTGATCGCAGATACCGCCTGGTATTTCGCAGGCCGCCGGCTGGGCCAGCCGATGCTGCGCACGATCTGCAAGGTGTCGATGTCGCCGGATACATGCATTCGCCAGACCCAGTCGCTCTATCTTCGTGTGGGGCCGCGTTCGCTGGTATTCGCCAAACTGCTGCCCGGCGCCGGTGCGTTGTCCACCGCCATGGCTGGCATGACCGCTACGCCGCTGCCGGTGTTCCTGTTCTATGACGCCCTCGGCGCGCTGGTATGGGCAGGTGCGGCGCTGCTCATCGGCGTGGTATTCAGCGATTTTGTCGATGTCATTCTTGCGGCATTCAGCGCCTACGGGCATCTGGCGGTGATGGCGTTGCTGGGCGCATTCGCGCTGTTCCTGGCCTGGCGCGTGTGGTGGCGTTTCCACATGCTGCGCCGCACGCGGCGGATACCGCGCATGACTGTCGATGAACTCGAAGCACGCCGCCGCGCCGGTACGCTGCCGCTGGTGCTGGACGTGCGCGCGCATGGGCCGGTGCCGATCGAGCGCATTCCGGGCGCCGTGGTCGTCGACATGCATGGGCCGCTCGATGCGCTGGGCGGGCAGCTCGAATCGCGCGATATCGTCGTCTACTGCGCCTGCCCGAATGAGATATCGGCGGCCATCCTGGCGGAACGGCTGCGAGTCGCCGGCTACGGCAAGACCTGGGCCCTGGCAGGCGGCTTCGACGAATGGAAGCGCCTGCATGGCGATGACGCCGCGCTGCACGCGGCCCATGCCGCCAATGACGCGGCAGCCAGCTGAGCCGCCCTTGGGGGCGGCAGCTGTCAGCGCTTGCCGGCGGTCTGGAACACCGACAGGTCCGGATAGACCGCTCGGATCTTCTCCCACTCGGCAACGTTGAAGAACTGGCACTTGCCGGCCCCAAAGCGCTTGCCCACTTCCACGCAGAAGCGCACGGCCTCGGCGATGTCGATCTCATGGTTGGCCGACGTGGCACTGCCCGAGACGACCGATTGTGCCGTGACCGCCACGCCCACCACCGGCGCCTGCGTGGCCACGTGCGGCTGCATGATGCTGTTGAAGTGGTACAGGCCGTTGTGGTACGGCGTGATGTCCTGCTGCGAGATCGGGAACGTGACGGCCGGGCAGCCGGTGGTCGATTCCATCGTCGCGACCAGGTCCGGGCTCACGCGCAGGATGTAGCCCTGCATGGCCGTCGGCGAGATCGCGAAGCCGCGATGCTTGATGATGCTGTTGCCCTTGGACGCATCGATCGACAGGATCGCGTCCATTTCCGGCAGCACCTGGTAGTCGTTCATGGTGTCCGACGACACTGGCATGCCCATGAACGGCACCGGGTCATGTGGCTGCATCGACACATTGGTCGACAGGTGCGTCGTCACAATGACGTCGCCGGCCAGGTGGTCGCCACGTGCCTTCATCTGGGCGAGCTTCAGCGCCACGGCCAGGCAGCCGATCGGGCCGTCCGCGTCGGAGACCAGGCCGACCAGCTCGGGCCGCGCGCCGATGGCGCCGTTGCGGCCGATTACGCCCAGTGTCGGCGCCTTTCCGCCTGCACGCTTACCCGCGGCGCCCGGCACCACGATGGTGATGAAGTCGCTGGTGTTGGCGGTGTTTTCGGGCGGCGCGTTGTGCACCGTGGTCACTTCGACCGTTACGCCGGCTTCGGCGTAGGGGGCGAACAGTTCCTGGACGACCGCGCCATTGGCGTTCGGGCTGTCCAGGGCTTCATGAATGACCAGCGTTTGCTGCAGGGCCATGGCTTTCTCCAAATGAAATTGCGTAGTGCCGCGCACGCGGTGGTGCGCGGCGGGAAATGCGGTCAGAACTTGTGGCGCAGGCCGACCATGACCGTGGTCTGGTTGTCGCGGCCGTCAAGGCGTCGGCCGCTGTCGCCGGTCCAGTTCGTGGTGTTGTTGCCAAACAGGCCGGACCAGTCGCCGCGCACCCAGTCGTAGGCGACGGCCAGGTAGGCGTCGGTGCGCTTGCTGAACGCGTAGTCGGCCACGCCGTAGGCCGTGGTGCGATTGCCGCTGAAGTTGTCGGCGCGCGTGCGGTTGTGCATCACGCTGCCGATCAGCGTCACGTTGCCGGTGACGGGGTAGCTCGCGCCGACGGTGAAGAAGTCGTCGCGGCGGCTGCCGTTGAAGACCGCGTTGATGGCGGCGCGGTTGGTCGGCGTGGGCGCGGTCGACATGCTCGTGATGGTGGCCGTGTCGGTGCCGCCGCGCGACGAATCGAAGCCGCCGTCGCGGTCGCTGTAGATGTAGTTGGCGAACAGGTTGCCGCGGCCCACGGCGGCATTCAGGCCAGCCATGTAGATGCGCGCCGCGCGACTCTGGATATCGCGGGTCTGCTGGAAGTCGCCGATCGCGGTAATCGGGCCGGCCGCGTACTTCAGGCCGAGCGACACCGACGAACTCGCCGATCCCTTGCCTGCCGTCTCGCCGAGCGCGTATTCGGCGATGACCGATACCGGGCCGAAGTTGCCGGTATAGCTGACCGCGTTGTCGTAGCGCTGGCCGGTGAGGTACACCATCCACGAATTCGACGGTGCCGCGCCGACGCCGAGCGGATCGACGTAGTACAGCATGGTGTTGGCCGTGGTGTACTGCCGCCCCATGGCCAGCTCGCCCCACCGGTTGCCGATCTTCACGTAAGCCTGCCGGCCGAAGAGCTGGCCTTGCTGGTCCAGCTTGCCGGTATCGGTCAGGAAGCCGTTCTCGAGCACGAAGCCGGCCGTGAGGCCGCCGCCAAGATCTTCGCTGCCGCGCAGGCCGAAACGGCTGCCTGACAGGAAGCCTTCGCCGCCCTGCTGCAGGCCGAGCACCGCGTCGCCAGCCGGATTGGAATGCGTCTGGTACGTCAGCGCGCTGTCGACGACGCCGTACAGCGTGAGGCCGGACTGCGCCATGGCGGCGGCGGGCAGGCTCATCAGCAGCGGCAGGGCCACGCGGGCGGCGCGGCGGAACGGTTGGCTCATTGTGGTTTCTCCTCCAGAGGGTAAAAGGGGGGCCGCGCAGGTGGCGGATGACCGCGGCCTGCGTCGGTATTTGTTTCTACGTATTGGCCGGGCCTTGACGACCCGGCGGGGTCAGCGGGGCGGGCGCTTAGATAGCGAAGCCCGGCCAGTCCTGCATCCCGGCCGGGCCGGTGATGCGAGACAGCGGAAAGGTCTCGCCTTCGCGAATGGTCTCGACCTTGCCTTCCGCCGGGAACCACAGCGCACGACGCTCGCCGAGCACCGTGCCATGGGTGCCGTCGCTGTACAGCGCCGAGCCTTCCGGCAGCGCGAACACCTGTTCCGGCGCATTGATGTGCAGGAACTCGGCCAGGCGCTCTTCACGGCTTTCGCCGTTATGGCCAGCGGGCTTGCCGCTGATGAAATGCGGGTTGATCTGGAACGGCACCAGGCCAAGCGCGCGCAGCGACGGCGGCTGCAGGATCGGCATGTCGTTGGTGGTGCGGATGGTCGGGCATGCTACGTTGCTGCCAGCGCTCCAGCCGACGTACGGCGTCCCGGCACGAATTTTGGCGCGGATCGCGTCGACGATGCCTGCGTCATACATGCGTTTGAGCAGCGCGAACGTGTTACCCCCGCCCACGGCGATGGCTTCGGCTTCGTTCACCGCGCGCAGCGGATCGTCGCTGTGGTGGATCGATTCGAGCGCGTAGCCCAGCTTCTCGAACACGGGCTTGACCATGCCTTCATAGGTATCGAAGCTGAACGTCACGCCCGCGAACGGCACGAACAGCACCTTGCGCGGCTCGCGCTTGAGCAGCGTGTGGATCTGCTCGCTGGCGTGCTCGAGGTAGCCAAGGTTGTCCTTGCGCGAGCTGCTCATCAGGAGGATGCGTTGGGTCATGTCTGGGTTTCCTTCAGGGATTCGGCGCGGAGATCAGGCAATGGCGGCGCGGATCAGCGCGGCCACGCGGTCGATTTCCTCGTGGGTATTGAAGTAGTGCAGCGACACGCGCGCCATGGTGGACACGCCATAGCGCGCCAGGATCGCGTCTGCCATGAAATTACCGGCTTCGATGATGCATTGCTGCGTTTCGAGCGCCGCGACGATGCTGGCCGGGTCCACGCCGCGCACGTTGAACGGCACGATGCCGATGCGGTTCGACACGTCGGCCGGGCCGTACAGCTCGAAGCCCGGGACTGACGAGAACTTCGCCACTGCGTACTCGGTCAGGTCGCGCACGCGTGCTTCGATCGCGGCGATGCCGATCTGCATTGCGTAGTCGATTGCCGTACCCATGCCGAGAATGGCCGGCACGATCGGGCAGCCCGCCTCGAAGCGGCGCGCGCCGGCGACGAGCGACAGCGCGCCGGTCGCGCGGTCATAGGCGCCGTTCCACCAGCCGACCAGGGACGGTTCGATCTGCTCGATCAGCGCGCGGCGCACATACAGGAAGCCCGAGCCCTCGGTCGCGCGCAGCGCCTTGCGGCCGCAGCCGGCGAGGAAATCGCAATCGAGTTCGGCCACGTCCGAGCGCAGCATGCCGACGCTCTGCGCGGCATTGACGAGCGACAGCACGCCATGCCGACGCGCCACGGCGCAGATCTGCGCCGCGGGCTGCACCGCACCCGTCGAGTTCGGCAGATGCGAGAACGTCAGCAAGCGCGTGCGCGGCGTGATGGCGGCGGCGAAGGCGTCGGGCGACAGCAGGCCTTCGGCATTGGCGGCGACCATCTTCACCACGATGCCGTGGGTTTGCTCGAGCCTGCGCCACGGCAGCAGGTTGCTGAGCATTTCGGTGTCGGCCACCAGCACTTCATCGCCGGCTTGCCAGGCGATGCCGCGTGCGACCAGAGAGATGCTTTCGGTCGCGTTCTTGGTAAAGGCGATCTCGTCGGCTGCGGCATTCAGCAGCGCGGCCAGCTTGCCGCGCACGACGTCCACCCGTGCATAGGTTTCCTTGCGGAACGCCGGCAGGTAGATGCCCACATGGCCGGTGTCGAGCAGGTAGCTGCGCACGGTGTCGAGCACGACGTCGGGCGGCAGCGAGGCCGCGGCCGTGTCGAGGTAGATGGTGGAGGCCGTCAGCGGAGTGCCGGCACGGATCGCTTGGATATCCATGGAACGTCTCTGGTAATGCAGGGAAGGTGTGTGGCTTGCGTGACTCGTGTTACTTGCGCAGCTTGGTGACAGAGCCGAAGAAACTGAACAGCGCGTCGCCCGCGATCACGCCGCCGGCAAAGGCGCTCATCTCGGCGATGTACTGGTCGCCACGCAGGCGCTGCACCACGAAGCGGATCAGCAGGCCCGCCAGCACGGCCCAGCCGGCCAGCGGCGAGGCAATCAGCATGCCGGTCGACAGCAGGATGCCAAGCTGGCGCTTGGAGCCGCCGAGCAGTTGCAGCAGCGCGCCGGGAACCGCCCAGATCATGAGGTTGCGCGCGATTTCGGCGGATGAGCCGGCCTTGATCGACGCGGCGTAGACGCGGTCGACAGGCGGGATCAGGTTCTGCGAGAAGAAGGTGCCGTGGAACACGAGCACCACGACCGCCGCCACGGCGAAGCCGATCATGGCGGCCAGGAACTGCTGCTTGCGGCCGGAGAGTTCGGCTTCCATGTCACGGCCTTCGCCGCGCAGCAGGTAGCCGGTCTTCAGGTCATAGCCCATGTCGGCGAAGGCCGGACCGGTGGCGGCGGAGAAGCCCACCAGCACCGCCAGCGCCGTCGGCGGGAAGCCGATCAGGATGCCGATGGTCAGCGTGATCAGGGCCACCGCGAAGGCCGGGAACCAGCCCGAGTGCATCGCGGCGATGCCGACAATCAGCTCGTGCACATAGGCGGCGAACGCGGCATACAGTACGAACACGACCAGCATGCCGAGCGACATGTCGGACACGTGGCCCGCGAGCACGGAGATCAGCAGCGCGATCGCCAGGTAGATCAGGAAGCCGCCCGACAGGATGCGGCTGGCGCGCGAGGCGGGCACTTCGATCGTGCGGGCATCGGCGGCCGGCGCGTTGCGTGCGCGGCGGATTTCGTCGGCCACCTGGAACAGCGCGACGATGCCGGCACCGATCATCAGGCCGTGGGGGATGTAGGCCTTGGCGATGTCGATACCGGTCAGCGTCACCGAGTAGCCGCGCACCAGCAGGCCAATGCCGAACATGGTCAGCGCCGCGAGATTGCCAAGGAAGGCCGCGCCGAACGCGGACATCGGCACGCCGAACCACGCACCGCCGACGCCCACGGCGATGCCGAGGCCAAGGAACGCCGCCTTGCGGCCGCCGCGGTCGCCGGCCCAGATCGCCTCAGCGGTAGCGATGCCCGCGGGCCAGGTACCGGTTGCGGGGAAGATCTTGCTGCCGAACAGGAAGTACAGCATCGCGCCGTCGACGAACATGGCGATCACCGCGCCGATCAGCATCGGCGTCGCCAGCTCGGGCATGCCCATGGCGTAAGGCACGCCGATCGGGATCATCAGCGAATTGGCCGCGCCGAACGTGGCCGACGAGATCGCGGTCTGCACCAGGTTCTGCCGCTCCAGCACGCGGAAGCGCCGCGTCACCTCGAGCGGAATGCGCGAGAACACGATGGCGATCAGCGCGCCGATGATCGACGTATTGGCGGAGATGCCCAGCGACACGATCAACTGCATGCCGATCATCGCGCCGAACACGGACAGCCCCACGGAAACCAGCAGCAGGAACGGCTCCATGAAGCGCGATCTTGCCGCTGGTTGCGCCACCCCCGGCGCGTTCAGTTCTGTTTGCATAGGCGTCATGTCTACCTTTCCTCCCTAGTGTTGTCTCGTTTCGCGCGCCCTGCCAGCCCGGCCGGTGGCGCGCCGTGTGTTGTCAGCGCAGGAATCCCGTCACCGGCCCGATGGTGTCGCGTGCGGCCCGCAGCGCATCGAGCAGGCGCGGCAGGGCTTGTTCGTCCAGGCGCTGCAGCGGACCTGCAATCGCCAGCGAACCGATTACGTTTCGCGTATCTCGGCTGTACAGCGGTACTGCCAGGCCCGCCACGGTGGCCGTGGATTCCTCGCAGGTATAGGACCAGCCATCGCTGCGGACCCGCGCGAGGCGTGCTTCCAGCTCCTGCACGGACAGGCCCGCGCGGTGCGCCACGCGCTCGCGCAGGGATTCCGGCTGGAAAGCCAGGATCGCCTTGGCATGCGCGCCGGCATCCAGCGCGAAGCGCTGGCCGACCTCATTCGAAAAGCGCAACTGATGCTGGCTATGGGCGATGTCCGTGCACAGGCCCTCCTCGCCATCGAGCCACGACAGGAACACGGTTTCCCCGCTCTGCCTCGCCAGCGCTTCCAGCGCGGGCTGCACGACTTCGGCCGGCGTGAAGGTCTTGCGCATGACCTGACCGAGTTCGAACCAGCGCAGCCCAAGGCCATAGCGGCCGGCGGCGTCCTGCACCAGGAAGCCGTTGGCGGCGAACGTCGCCAGCACGCGGTGGACCACCGCGTGGTGCACGCCGCTTTCACGCGCGAGTTCGCGCACGCCCCAGCTAGGCTGGCGCGCATTGAAATGGGTCAACAGCGCCAGTGCGCCATCGAGGGTCTTGAGCATTTCGACTGCCTTGTGTCTCTTATATAGAGACAACGTCTCTGATACAGAGAAATGCTAGGCGTCGGTAGGCCTACCGAACAATCAGGGTTAACGCGGATAAGGTGGGAGTGCCGGCGCGTAGGCGACGTTGGGCGGCGGATCCGGCACAGGTTGGCGAGCGACCTATACTTGGCACTGACCATCCGCAACGGAGGCGTGCATGCCGGCAGATGACCACGGATTCGGCGATGAAGCGGCTCGTATCGCACAAAGGCGGCGCCAACTCAGCATCCCAGCACGGCCCGGTGGCGATGCGCGGAACTGGGCCCTGGCGCTGTCCGGCGGCGGTATCCGCAGCGCTACGTTTTGCCTTGGGGTGCTTCAGGCGCTGGCCCGCACGCCTCGGCCGAAGTCCGACGCTGCACCGGGACCGAAACCCGAACCGGAGCGCGAGCCGCCCGATGCACCGGCGCCGATGTCGTCGCTGCTGGCGCAGTTCGACTACCTTTCCACGGTCAGCGGCGGCGGCTACCTCGGCGCCTTCTTCACCAGCCTCTTCGTACCAGGCCGGCTGCGGCGCGGCTCCAACGCTGTGCAGGCCGCGGCCGACGCGTACCACACACTGCAATGCGAACCACCCGGGCGCATCCGGACCTCGGTGTCCTATGCCGCCGACCCGGGACGCGGCGCCGTGGCATGGCTGCGCGAGAACGGTCGCTATCTGTCGCCGACCGGCGCAGGCGACAACCTCTATGCGGCCGTGATGGTCCTGCGCAACTGGGTGGCCATGCATTACGTGATCGGCAGCGCTCTGCTCGTGCTGCTGGCTGTGCTGGCGCTGGGCCAGTATGTGGCCGTGGGTATGTCGTACGGCCTTGGCCGATACGAGATGGATTTGCTGCACGACGCACGCCAGGCATTCAATCAGGAACAGTGGGCGATCTGGTGGAGCGCGCTGCTGTGGTTGCCATTGGGCTCGTTGCTGCTGCTGGCCGCACCGCCAGGACTGGCCTACTGGCTGGTCTACCCGCGCGCCAGCGACCCGCAGGCAGCGGCCCGCTTTTTCAGCCCGGGGCCGATCGTCGCCACACTGATCGCCGTATTGCTGCTGCTGGCGGCACGGTGGGTCGTGTGGCTGGGCCCAGGACTGGTACTGGCCTGTCTGCTTGCCTCGGTTGGGGGACTCATGCTGCTGGCCGTGCTGTGCTGCCTGCTCATGCTGGCATCTGCGCCGCGTACGGTGTCGGACTACCGCGTGCGCGCAACGCGCGCGCTGCGCAGCGCGATGACGCTGACGCTGTGGCTGCTGGCGCTCGGCCTTGCCGATACCGTGGCGCGCACCACATTCCTCTACGCGTTCATGATGGCTTCGCTCTGGAGCACCGGCGCACCCATCGGCACACTGGCCGCGCTGGTCTGGATGGTGCGCTACGTTGCCGGCCTGCGCGACGAAGGCAGGCACGACAGCGCCGATACGCCATGGCGCGCGCTGCTCGCGCACCTGCCGGTGTCACTGCTGGCGGGCGCATTGGCCGCGCTGCTGGCGCTGCTCGTGTACGTGCTGTGGTCGTGGCTAGTCCTCTACGTGCGCTGGAACGGCCGCGAGCCGGTCGACTGGCTCGTGTACGGCAATGCCTATACCGGACCGGTGCTCGCCGTGCTGGTGCTGGTGTCGCTGGCGCTGGCGGTCGTGGCAGGGCGCTTCACGGGCTTTCTGAACCTGTCGACGCTGCAGCCGTTCTATGCCGCGCGGCTCACGCGCGCGTACCTCGGCGCATCCAACGGCGAGCGCTTCGCCACGCCTGCACCGGGCCGCCATGCGCGCGATCGCTTCAGCGTGGCCGAACCCGTGCCTGGGGACCAGCTCAGCCTGAACACCTACTATGATCCGCGCGTGCTGGCACCGCTGCACCTGATCAACATCACGCTGAATCAGACCGTCGATCCGGCCGAACAACTCGTGCAGCGGGACCGCAAGGGCAAGCCGCTGTGCCTCGGCCCAGGGCCCAGCGTGGTGCAGCCCGGCTCGACGCAGACGCTGCCCGCTGACGCCTATGCACGCTTTCTGGTCGACGGGCGGCCGTGCTGCCCAGACCTGTCGCGTCCGGGAACCGCGCGCGTCGCGGAATCGCGCACGGTGGGCGACTGGATCGCGATCTCCGGCGCGACGCTGTCGACCGGGCTCGGGCGCGCAACGACGCTGGGGACTTCGCTGCTGATGGGATTGGCCAATCTTCGGCTTGGCACATGGTGGCCGTCCTACCTGCACGACGGCCCGCGCCACGCGGGCGCCGTGCCCGCTACGAAGCGCCAGCCCGAACGCGCCACGCACCCGCTGCTGGCGCGCTTCAGCGCGCTGTTCCGCACGCAGTATTGCCTCGGCTGCGAACTGGCCGCGCGCTTTCACGGCATGCGGCGCGGCTGGCAATACCTGTCGGACGGCGGGCATTTCGACAACACCGGCGTGTACGAACTGCTGCGCCCGGGCCGCGACGTATCGCTGATCGTGCTGTGCGATGCCGGTGCAGACATCGACTACCGCTTCGGCGACCTCGCCAACCTGATCCGGCTCGCACGGATCGACCACGCGCTGGAGATCGAGGTCGATACTGACGCCGCGACCACGCATCCGGTGCTGAGCCAGGTGTTTGGTACGCCGGAAGATTTTGGTACGGGCGCCACTGGCGCGGCATCGGGCAAATGCGCGGTGCTGCTCAACGTGTACCGCGCGGGACCAGGTGCGGACCAACGCGAACCGGTCTGCCGCATCGTGCTGCTCAAGCCGTGCCTGGCGGCATGGGCGCCGGCCGACGTGCGACAGTACGGCGCCGGCCATCCGGCCTTTCCGCAGGAAGCGACGTCGGACCAGTTCTTCGATGAGGCGCAGTGGGAAAGCTACCGCGCGCTGGGCCACGTCATCGGCCAGCGCGTGTTCAGCGGTGCTGTGGGGCAGGCGTTGCTGGCCGGTTGATACGGTATCAGCGCACGAACCCGATCACATCCTCGAGCCGGCCGCTCGCATCGCGCAGGGCTTCGAGCAGGCGCGGCACCGCGTCTTCGCCAAGCCGCTGCTGCGGGCCGGCAATGGCCACAGAGCCAATCACCGTGCTGTGGTCGCGCGACCGCAGCGGCAGCGCCAGCCCAGCCACGGTCGCGGCGGCTTCCTCGCGCGTGTGGGCCCAGCCCTGCTCGCGTACCTCGGCGAGCTGCGCTTCGATCGTATCGCGGTCGAGCGTGGTGTGCGGTCCCATCTTTTCCATGCCCTGTCGATAGACCTCGTCGCGGAACGCGTCGTCCTGGAAGGCGAGCATGGCCTTGGCATGCGCGCCCGCATACAGCGGAAAGCGCTCGCCGAGTTCGATCGAAAAGCGCAACTGGTGCTGGCTTTGCACCAGGCCAACGCATAGCCCCTCATGGCCATCGAGCCATGACAGGAAGACCGTCTCACCGCTTTGCGCCGCCAGCTTTTCCAGCACGGGCCGCACGATCTCGTCGGGCGAGAAGCTCTTGCGCACGACCTGGCCCAGCTCGAACAGGCGCAAGCCCAGCGAGTATTTGCCGGTGGCCGCGTCCTGCACGAGGAAGCCGTTGGCGGCAAAGGTCGCCAGCACGCGGTGCACCACGGCATAGTGCACGCCGCTGTGCTTGGCGAGTTCGCGCACGCCCCAGGTCGGCTGCCGCACGGTGAAGTGGGTCAGCAAGGCCAGCGCGCCGTCCAGTGTCTTGAGTGTCATACCGATTTCCTGCTTCGCATGGGGCAGCATGGTACGGGACAAGCGGCGCTGTGCTCAATCCTTCGGTGGATCCGGCGTCACGGCGATAACCACGCCGACGGCATGGCCGCGTGGCGGTCGCCAGCACGATTGCCGGGGTCTCACTAAGATAGCGGACGTTTCGATTTTCCCGCGCGGCGGCTGGCAAACGCCTGCCCAGCCGCGCCAAGGCAGCTTACATGACGACCCCGATCCCGTATTCCGTTCTCGATCTCGCGCCCATCGCGCAAGGCAGCGATGCCGGCCAGGCCATGCGCAACTCGCTGGACCTTGCGCAGCACGCCGAGCGTCTTGGCTACCGCCGCTTCTGGCTGGCCGAGCACCACAATATGCCCGGCATTGCCAGCGCCGCGACTGCGGTGTTGATCGGCTATGTGGCCAATGGCACCAGCACGATTCGCGTGGGCTCCGGCGGCGTGATGCTTCCCAACCATTCGCCGCTTGTCGTGGCCGAGCAGTTCGGGACGCTGGCTTCGCTGTATCCGGGCCGCATCGACCTGGGCCTGGGCCGCGCACCCGGAACGGACCAGACAACGGCACGTGCTCTGCGCCGTCAACTGTCGCACGACACGGCCGACACGTTCCCGCAGGATGTCGAGGAGCTGCAGGCCTATTTCGATGACGTGCGTCCCGGCCAGCGCCTGCGCGCCGTGCCCGGTGCGGGCCTGAAGGTGCCACTGTGGCTGCTCGGCTCGAGCCTGTTCAGTGCGCAGCTTTCGGCGGCAATGGGTTTGCCGTTTGCGTTCGCCTCGCATTTCGCACCGGGCTTCATGCGGCAGGCGGTGGACCTGTACCGGCGCACGTTCCGGCCTTCCGCGCAGCTCGACAGGCCCTATGTGATGCTCGGCCTCAATGTGTTCGCGGCAGAGACCAGTGACGAAGCGCGGCGCCTGTTCAGCTCGTTGCAGCAGCAGTTCCTGGCTCTGGTGCGCGGCACGCCGGGCCAGCTGCGTCCGCCCGTGGACGATATCGAGTCACTGTGGAACGAGAACGAGGCGGACCATATCCGCCGTTCGCTGGCCTGCTCGGCGGTGGGCGATCCGGAAGCCGTGCGCGCCGGCATGCAGAGCTTCGTCGATGACTTGCATCCGGACGAACTGATGCTGACGGGCCAGATCTACGACCACGCGGCGCGCCTGCGCTCGTTTGAAATCGCCGCCGACGCGGCGCGCACGCTCGCGCCGGCAGTCTGACTGAGTATCAGGCGCCCGCGAGCCGGAACGCCGCGACTGCCTGCATCATGCGCTGGCCCTGTTCAGCCAGCGCATGCGCGGCGGCGGCCGATTCTTCCACAAGCGCGGCGTTCTGCTGCGTGACCGAATCCATCTGCGTCACGGCATGGCCGACCTGCTCGATGCCCGTGCTCTGCTCGGCGGACGCGGCGCTGATCTCGCCCATGATGTCCGTCACGCGGCGCACCGCGTCGACGACTTCACCCATGGTCCGGCCCGCGCGGGAAACCAGCGCGGTGCCGGCTTCGACCTGTGCCGCGGAGTTGTCGATCAGCGACTTGATCTCCCTGGCGGCCGTGGCCGAGCGTTGGGCCAGCGTGCGCACCTCGCCGGCGACGACGGCGAAGCCGCGGCCCTGTTCGCCCGCACGCGCCGCTTCCACCGCGGCGTTCAGCGCGAGGATATTCGTCTGGAACGCAATGCCTTCGATCACGCCGATGATGTCGACAATCTGGCGTGAAGCTTTGCTGATGGCGCCCATGGTCGACACCACCTGGCCGACGACTTCTCCGCCGCGATTCGCGGTTTCGGAGGCATTGACCGCCAGCATGCTCGCCTGACGCGCATTGTCCGCGTTCTGGCGCACGATGCCAGTCAGCTCTTCCATGCTCGCGGCGGTCTGCTCAAGTGCGGAAGCCTGTTCTTCGGTGCGCTGAGACAGGTCCGCGTTGCCCGCCGAGATCTGGCTCGTCGCCGAGCCGATCGAATCCGCTGCATCGCGGATGCCGTGCAATGTGGCGGAGAGACGCTCTTGCATCTGGCGCATGGCGGCCAGCACGCTGGTTTCATCACCGTCGCGCGCGCGCACGGGCAGGGTGAAGTCGCCGGACGCAATGCGCGCTACCGCTTCGACGGCGTACGCGGGTTCACCGCCGAGGCTGCGGTTCACCAAGCGCATGATCGCGAGCATCACGGCCGATACGATGGCGCCGATCAGCAGCGTGCCGAGGACGGCCTGGATCAGACTGTCGCGGAACGCGTCATTGACATCCTTGATGTAGACGCCGGTGGCTACGTGCCAGTCCCACGCGGGCACGTGGCGCACGTAGGTCAGCTTGAGTTCGGCCGTCTCGGTGCCGGGCAGGCGGCCTCGATAGGTCGTGAAGCCATCGCCGCCGCTGGCGCCGGACTTGCCCGCCTGCACGATGCGCTGGTAGATCGGCGCGCCGTCCGGGTCCTTGAAGTCGCCGACGTCCTTGCCGTTCATTTCCGGGCGGCCGGGATTGAGCACGATCTGCGGCTTCGAGTTGACCAGCAGCAGGTAGCCACTGGAGCCAAAGCGGATGGCCTGTACGGCGTCCTTGGCCGCCTGCTGCGCGGCTTCGGTCGTCATGCTGCCCTTGGCGGCACGTTCCGCGTAAGCAGAGACGATGGCCTCGGTCGCCTGCACGAGCGCTTTCACGCTGTCGCGGCGCTCGTCCATCATGACGCTGCGGGTATGGAACGCGTTCCAGGTTCCGAGCCCGAGCAGCGCCAGCCAGATCACGGCCAGTGCCGCCCAGAGTTTGGTGTTGAGCGTAATGCGATTCATCGTCTTCGGCGGTAGGAAAAAGGGAGTGGTGCACACGCCGTCTGAATTCGGCCGGTCACGCCGATTCACGAGGTAGAGCCGGCAAGGCGACGGGTGCCATGGCCGCCGGCGTGACACTGGCACCCCTAACGGCGGGCTCCGCGCTGTCTTGAGAATGTCCTATTGTCCGGTTGCGAAATGCCGTTCAATGCACAAATTTGCCGCAACGATGACGCCGGATTGCACCGCTCCGACCGTGTCGGATACAGTAGCCAGCACAGAGGCGCGCGACGACGTGTCCGGTTCGCCAGTTCGCCAAAGTGCCGCCCGCGGCGCATGGCGCAGACCGCAGCGAAGACAACCAGGAGACAGCGATGGACCTGCGGCAACGCGATCACATCGAGACGGTAGTCCAGGCCACCAGCTACCTGCCCCCGCCTGCCTTGCCCGCGGACCGGCCCACGCACGACGCCGTGATCCAGAATTCATGGCGGCGCTGCGTGCACCAGTACGGACTGGATCCTTCGCGCATGCAGGAAGCGCGCATCCTGCCGCAGACACGCCTGCGCGAGCACCAGCAACGCATCGACGATTTCGCGCGCATTGCGCGTCATGGGCTGGAAAGCCTGTATGCGCAGGTGGCAGGGCTGGGCTACGTGGTGCTGCTGACCGACGCGCAGGGCGTGACCGTTGACTACATCGGCGACGCGCGTACCGATACCGATCTGCGCCACGCCGGCCTGTACCTGGGCGCGGAATGGAGCGAGAGCGGAGCCGGCACCTGCGCGGTCGGCACGGCGCTGGTCACTGGCGAAGCACTGACCGTGCATCAGGCCGACCATTTCGACGCCACGCATATTCCGCTCACTTGCACGGCGGCGCCGCTGTTCGACTCGCGCGGAAATCTCAGTGCGATCCTCGACATTTCCGCGCTGACTTCGCCGCATGCCAAGGAGAGCCAGGGCCTGGCGCTTCAGATGGTGCGCATCTATGCGGCGCATATCGAGAATGCGAACTTCCTGCGCGTGCATCATCGCGACTGGATCCTCAAGCTCAACGTGGCGCCTGAGTTTGTCGACGTGAATCCGGAATACCTGCTCGCGCTCGACGACTGCGGCCGCATCGTCGGGCACAACCACCGCGCGCGGCGCATGCTGGAAGGGGAGCTATCCACTGGCACGGTGCTCGGCCAGTCGTTCGAGACGCTGTTCAACGCGCGGCTGGAAGACCTGAGCCGCTATGTCTACTCGCGCCCGAGCGAGCAGCGGCTCGTCGCGCTGAACCGCAGTGGGGGGCTACTCTATCTGAGCGTGATGCCGCCCGCGCTGCGCTGGCAGGCCGGCGCCCGCGAAGAACGCCTCGCGCCGTTGCCAGAGCCGCTCGCGGCATTGTGTGGCGGCGATGCCGCGCTGCAGCAGCAATTGCAGCGCGCGGCGCGCCTGGTCGATTCGCCGATCAACCTGCTGATCAATGGCGAGACCGGCAGCGGCAAGGAGTACTTCGCCAAGGCGCTGCATCAGGCGAGCGCCCGGCGCGGCCAGCCGTTCGTTGCAGTGAACTGCGCTGCGATTCCTGAAACGCTGATCGAAAGCGAGCTGTTCGGCCACCTGCCCAACAGCTTCTCGGGGGCCGGTCCGCGCGGCAAGCGCGGGTTAATCCAGGAAGCCGACGGCGGCACGCTGTTCCTCGACGAGATTGGCGACATGCCGCGCGAGCTGCAGTCGCGTCTGCTGCGCGTGCTGGCCGAGGGCGAGGTCTTGCCGATCGGTGCGGCACGCCCGATACCGGTCAGGCTGCGCGTGATTTCCGCCACGCATCATCGGCTGGAGGATCTGGTCGCGCAAGGACGCTTCCGCGAAGACCTGTTCTACCGGCTCAACGGCGCGCGCTTCGCGCTGCCACCGCTGCGCGAGCGCACGGACCTTGACTGGCTAGTGCAGAAGATGCTCGACGCTGGCGGCCAGCGCGGCATCGCGCTGTCGCCGCAGGCGCGCGAACAGCTTTGCCGCCATCGCTGGCCCGGCAACTTGCGTGAATTGCGTAACGTGCTCGAGTACGCGCGTGCGGTCTGCTCGGACGGCTACATCGATCTGCACGACCTTCCCGATGCCCTTGGCGCTCCGGCGGCAATGACAGCCGTGCAGGCGCTACCCGCGCAAGAGCAAGAGGGCGACACTAAGGCGATGCCGCCGGAAGCCATGCTGCTGATGCAGTACCTGCGCGCGTCGGGCTGGAACCTGAGCGCGGTAGCGCGCCAGATCGGCATCAGCCGCATGACGCTGTACCGCCGCATGGAGCGCTACGGCATCCAGTCTCCGAACCGCCGCGATGGCGAAGGGCCGCTGCAGTAGCGCTCGCCCCGATACGGTTGTCCAGTGCTGTACACCTGCGCTGTGACACCTGTCACACCGTGAGCACCGCCAGGCCCCTTTTGGTGGCCCTCTGACCCGCGCTTCCTGCGGGTAATCCCGCAATTTTCCGCGTTCCCGGCGGTCTTTCCGCATGTCGCGCGCATTGGCACAGCCATTGCAATGAGCCTGTCACCACAAAGACAAAGGAGACAGGCCATGGGGCAGGCACGGTTCGCCGGCGCGCCGCTGGTCGGCATCATCGCCAACCCGGTATCAGCGCGCGACATCCGCCGCGTGATTGCGAACGCCAACAGCCTGCAACTGGCCGACCGCGTCAATATCGTGCTGCGCCTGCTGGCCGCGCTGTCGGCCTGCGGCATCGACCGTGTGATGATGATGCCGGACCGCGAAGGGCTGCGCGTCATGCTCGGTCGGCACCTGAGCCGGCACCAGGGTCCGGACGCGGGACTGCCTGCAGTGGAGTACATCGACATGCCGGTCACCGCGCGCGTCGATGACACGCTGAACGCGGCGCGCCATATGGCCGACGCCGGCGTGGAAGTGATCATCGTGCTCGGCGGCGATGGCACGCATCGCGCCGTGGTGCGCGAATGCGGCGGCGTGCCGATCGCCGGGCTGTCCACCGGCACCAACAATGCGTTCCCGGAAATGCGCGAGGCCACCATTACCGGGCTCGCGTCGGGACTGTATGCGACGGGCAAGGTGCCGGCATCGCACGCGCTCGCATCGAACAAGCGACTCGATATCGTCATTCGCGATGCTGACGGCGGTTTCCGGCGCGACATCGCGCTTGTCGACGCAGTGATCGCGCATGAGCATTTCATCGGCGCGCGCGCGCTGTGGAAGTCCGACACGCTCGCTGCCGTGTACGTGGCATTCGCCGATCCGCAGGCGATCGGGCTGTCCGCCATCGCCGGGCTGCTGGAACCACTCGGACGGCGCGAAGCGGGCGGCCTTGCGATCGAGCTGGCCGCCCCGGGACAGGGCGAGTTCGAGCTGCGCGCGCCCATCGCGCCCGGCCTGCTGAGCCAGGTCTCCATCGCTGGCTGGCAGCGCCTGGAGCATGCCCGGCCGCACCGCGTGCGACAGCGTGCAGGCATCGTCGCGCTCGATGGCGAGCGCGAACTGGCCTTCGGGCCGCATGACGAAGTCACCGTCACCCTGCACGAACACGCTTTCCGCAGCATCGACGTGGCGGCGTGCATGCGCCATGCCGCGCGCGAGCGGCTGATGCGCAGCAGTCCAGCCGCCATTCTCGCTAATCACTGAGCAAGCCGTACCACCCCAACCAAGGAGACAACCATGAGCGCCAGTGCCATGCAAGCCGGCCCAAGCGGGCTGCCACTCGACAAGGAGACCCTGCTGACGGTGTATCGGAAGATGCGCACCATCCGCGAGTTCGAAGAACGCCTGCACGTGGACTTCGGCCGCGGCGACATTCCCGGTTTCGTGCATCTGTACGCGGGCGAGGAGGCCGCGGGCGTCGGCATCCTGCACCACCTGCACGATGGCGACCGCATCGCCAGTACGCACCGCGGTCACGGCCACTGCATTGCCAAGGGCGTCGACCCGGTGGCGATGATGAAGGAGATCTACGGCAAGAAGGGCGGCTCTTGCAATGGCAAGGGCGGGTCGATGCATATCGCCGACCTGTCCAAGGGCATGATGGGCGCAAACGGCATTCTGGGCGCCGGCGCACCGCTGATCTGCGGCGCCGCGCTGGCCGCGAAGTTCCGCGGCAAGGGCGAGGTCGGCATTACGTTCAGCGGCGACGGCGCATCGAACCAGGGCACGTTCCTCGAAAGCCTGAACCTCGCCGCCGTGTGGAACCTGCCGGTGATCTTCGTGATCGAGAACAACGGCTATGCGGAATCGACCTCGCGCGATTACGGCACCGCGGTGGACAGCTACGTGGATCGCGCGGCCGGCTTCGGCATTCCCGGCGTGACGGTGGACGGTACCGATTTCTTCGCGGTGCATGAAGCAGCCGGCGAAGTCATCCGCCGCGCGCGTGAAGGCGGTGGGCCGTCGCTGCTCGAATGCAAGATGGTCCGCTTCTACGGGCACTTCGAAGGCGACGCGCAAACCTATCGCGCCGCGGGAGAACTCGACGACATCCGCGCCAACAAGGACTGCCTGAAGCTGTTCTCGCGCGCGGTGACGCAAGCGGGCGTGGTCTCGCGCGAGGAACTCGAGTCGATCGACCGCGAAGTCGCGACGCTGATCGAGCACGCCGTGCAGGAGGCCAAGGCCGCGCCATTGCCTGGTCCGGAGGACCTGCTGACTGATGTCTACGTGAGCTACTGAATCGCCAACCCGACACTGCTATCCACATTTCAGGAGACAGACCATGGCTCGCAAACTGAGCATCAAGCTGGCGATCAACGAGGCGATCGACCAGGAAATGACGCGGGACCCCAGCGTGATCATGCTGGGGGAAGACATTGTCGGCGGCGCCGGCGCGGACGGTGAAAAGGACGCATGGGGCGGTGTGCTTGGCGTGACCAAGGGGTTGTACGCCAAGCATGGCGACCGCTTGCTCGATACGCCACTGTCGGAGTCGGCCTACGTGGGGGCGGCCATCGGCGCCGCGGCCTGCGGCATGCGACCGATCGCCGAACTGATGTTCATCGACTTCATGGGCGTGTGCTTCGACCAGATCTTCAATCAGGCGGCCAAGTTCCGCTACATGTTCGGTGGCAAAGCCGAAACGCCGGTGGTGATCCGCGCAATGGTAGGCGCGGGCTTTCGCGCGGCCGCGCAGCACAGCCAGATGCTGACGCCGCTGTTCACGCACATTCCCGGCCTCAAGGTGGTGTGCCCCTCGACGCCGTACGACACCAAGGGCCTGCTGATCCAGGCCATCCGCGACAACGATCCGGTGATCTTCTGCGAGCACAAGAACCTGTACGGGCTTGAAGGCGACGTGCCGGAGGGCGCTTACACGATTCCGTTCGGCGAGGCCAATATCGCACGCGACGGCAAGGACGTGACCATCGTCGCTTACGGGCTGATGGTGCATCGCGCGCTGGACGCGGCGGCGACGCTGGCGAAGGAAGGCATCGAAGCGGAAGTGATTGACCTGCGCACGCTGTCGCCGCTCGACATGGATACGGTGCTCGAGTCGGTCGAGAACACCGGACGGCTTGTCGTCGTGGACGAAGCTAGCCCGCGCTGCAATATCGCGACTGATATCTCGGCGCAGGTTGCGCAGCAGGCATTCGGTGCGCTGAAGGCCGGTATCGAGATGGTGTGCCCGCCGCACACGCCGGTTCCGTTCTCGCCGACGCTCGAAGACCTGTATATCCCCAGCACCGCGCACGTCGTGGAAGCGGTGCGCAAGACCATGAAGGGAGGCAAGCACTGATGGCCGCAGCAATTACCCCGATCGTGATGCCCAAGTGGGGCCTGTCGATGAAGGAAGGCACTATCAACGAGTGGCTCGTCGACGAGGGCGCCCAAATATCGGTGGGCATGCCGATCCTTGATGTGGAAACCGACAAGATCGCCAACGCCGTCGAGGCGCCCGATGCCGGCACCTTGCGCCGCAAGGTAGCCAGCGTGGGGGACGTGCTGCCGGTCAAGGCCCTGCTCGGTGTGCTGGCGCCTGCGGAGGTGAGCGATGCGGAAATCGATGCCTATATTGCGGCTTACGAAACGCCGGCGGACGACGGCGACGAAGAGGAAGCCGGACCCGCGTACCAATACGCCGACGTCGACGGCATCCGCGTCCGCTACGCCCGGAGGGGCGACGCGGGGCCGGCGGTGCTCTTCGTCCACGGATTTGGCGGTGACCTGGATAACTGGCTGTTCAACCTTGACGCCCTTGCCGATGCGTACACGGTGGTCGCGCTGGACCTCCCCGCTCACGGACAGACGTCGCCGCGGCTCGCGGGTACGACGCTGGCGGAGATGGCCGGCTTTGTAGCACGCTTCCTGGATGTGACGGGCATCGACGCGGCGCATGTGGTCGGGCATTCGATGGGCGGGGGCATTGCCGCGCAGCTTGCCGTCGATGCGCCGCAGCGCGTGCTCTCGGTGGCGCTGGTCTCGCCGGTCGGCATGGGCGAGGAGATCAACAGCGGCTATACCGAAGGCTTCGTCAACGCGCAGTCGCGCCGGGACCTGAAGCCCGTGATCGAGCTGCTGTTCGCCAACCCGGACCTCGTCAGCCGGCAGATGCTCGATGACCTGCTGCGCTACAAGCGGCTCGACGGCGTGCAGGAAGCATTGTCGGCGATCGGCTACAGCTTGTTCGCGCGAGGCAGGCAGCGCGAGCAGCCGGCGCAGCGGCTGGCTGATACGGGCAAGCGCACGCTCGTGGTGTGGGGCGCAAAGGACCAGATCATCCCGAGTACCCACGCGCAGAACGCGCCGGCCGGCGCCACGGTGAAGGTGTTCGACGACGCCGGACACATGAGCCAGATGGAAAAGGCCGGCGACTTCAATGCGCTGTTGCGCACACACCTGGCCGGTTGATGCCGGATCGCGGACGGCGGCCACGCCGTCCGCGCCGGCCTGCTATCGTGTGGCAGGTCACCGCCAGGACGAATTCCATGCCATTCGTATTTGTCGAACCCCACGCTGCGCGCGAAGATCCGCTGCAGGACGAACTCGCATTGCTGGACGCTGCCGCTCACGGCAGCGAAGTCGCCCAGTTGTGGGAGGCCCCGGTGTCGCTGGTGGTGCCCCGCAGCTACCTGCGCTATCCGAAGTTCGAGGCCGCGCGTGACAGCTTTGCCCGGCGTGGCTGCCCTGTCTGGTTGCGCATGTCGGGCGGCGGACTGGTGCCGCAGGGGCCCGGCATCATGAACCTGAGTCTCGCCTATCGTGTGGATGGGCCACCGGGCGCGTTGAGCGAGGCGGTGTACCTGCACCTGTGCGAGGTCGTCGGCGGGGCATTGTGCAACCTTGATGTCGACAGTCACTGGCAGGCCGTCGAGGGATCGTTCTGCGACGGGCGATTCAATCTGGCCTGGGGGCCGCCGGGCCAGGCGCGCAAGATTGCTGGCACGGCCCAGTACTGGCGCCGGGCACCGGCAGCCGCGCAGGCGCCGGATGGCCAGCGCCATGTGGTACTCGCGCATGCGGTGCTGCTCGTCAGCGCGGATCCGGTGTCGATCACGCAGCGCGCCAATGATTTCGAGGCCGAGGCCGATACGGGCCGGCACTACGATGCCGACAAGGTGGTCAGCGTACAGCAGGCCATGAACGCAGCCAACGACGATCAGGCAGCATTGGCGCAGCGGGTACTCGAAGCGTTGCGGGCAAGCGTGGCCGCTTCGGTGCCGCCGCGCGCATAGTCTGCTATCGCGCGGGCAGGAACCGCATGTCGCCGTACCACGCGCGCGTGGTGGCGCCTGTGTTGTCGGTATCGGTGAGCAGGCCGTAGGCCGTAATCTTGCCGGGAGGTTCGTGGAACGCCTGCTCGTAGTCCTGGGCAATATTGCGGCGCAGCGTCTGCCACTGGCCCGCATCGCCGGGCTTGCCGGCAACCACGATCATCTGCACGCGGTTGGTGTGCGGGTTGGCGATAACGCTGCCAGGCGCGGCTGTCGTCGACCAGATATACATCAGCGTGGCATAGGGCAGGTCTTCGCCGCCGAGCTTCTTCGCAAGCTGGATGCCCGCGCGATCGCCAAACGACAGCTTGTCCTTGTCGCCGTCAAAGAAGAACACCAGTCGGGCCGGGGCATCTTCCTTGGCGCCCTCGCTGTTGTCGGCGCCTTCGACTGGCGCTTGCGCCTTCCAGCGCCACGCGACAAACGGCGTGCGGTCCAGGTCGATATTGCCCTCGTGCATCAGCGCGGAAGCGGACCTGTTCGCATCGGCTTGCAGCACGGTGGTGTTGCCATCCGCCACGAGCGTATAGCGGGTCATCGCCTTGCCATGCACGACAGGCAGGTTCTTCCAATCGGCCGGCAACTGAGCGCCGGGACGCAATGCGGAAAATGCGATGCCGGGTTGATCGCCCTGCGCGGACTGCGCCGGGGTTGCAAGCAGGACGGCCGCGCACAGCAAGCCGCGCCATAGCGCTTGCGTCTGCCTGTGTGCGTGCCGCGGTGAGAGGGGTGGCATGACGCAAACGCTCCGGTGACTGGGCATGGGAGCATTGTAGTGAGGCGGGACATTTTCCGTCTGGCACCGAGAGATACTTCAGCAGGTAGTGGCAGCTTCGGGGCGCAAGGGGTCGCGTGTTACACGCCCCCAAAAAAATCGCGGCCCGCACAGGGGCCGCTAATCGGGAATGCGAGGAGGTCAGTTTCCTCAAGAGGCGTTATCGGCGCAGCGTCTCGCATCGAGACCCCTCTTTGGGAGGGGCTGCCTCGCATCGTCCGATTAAGCGATCAGGTAGTTTGGGCCTTCGGGGGGCATATTGGCAGCGCGCACTTTCTGCACGTTCGCCATCAGTTCGGTATGTGCTGCGTCCAGCCAGTCGACGCGGTGCCGGACAGGATCGTTCGGCGACAGATCGTTTGCTGAAATCTCGCGCAGGAAATAGCGCACCATGTTTCCAGCCCGTGCCGGAACCGGCATCATCCCCAGAAGCTGGTGTTTGGCCAGGAGCCGCCGGCTTGCTGCATGGCGCAGTCCGGACCATGCGGTACGGCCTAGCGCAATGTAGAACGCGTCGGGACGCATCTGGCGAAGTGCGCCGAGAAAGTGGGCTTCGAATGCGGCGCGCAGCATCGGCGCCGCAAGCAGGTCTTCCAGCGTGCCATTGAAAGCGAGGCCGCGGCGCGTGGTGGCGCACGGTAACAAGGCCAATGGCTGGAACTGCTCGAAACCCTCGTTCCATAGCGCCGCCGCGTGGGGCAGCCCCACAAGCTCCGGTGCGCGGAAATGATCGAGCATGCGGATCAGATTGGGCCGTATCAGCTGCCCGCCAAGTTCCACGCGGCGCTTGTTCTCGCGCTGGATCACGCGGCCCGGCGTACGCGCCTGCAGCAACTCCTCGGTCACCGCTGCGGCAAGCCGCACGTGAGCATGCCCTGGCGTCGCGCTGACTAGTACCAGGCGTGCGCCCAGGTTGAAGTGCTCGTGCGGCACATACGTCATCGTGTAAGTGCCGTCCTGATCGACCAGTATCGGCTTGGCGATTAGCCCAGCGGATCCCATGCGCCGGATCTGGGCGCAATATTCTTCGATGTAGTTCGTCAAGGTGTCCCCGCTCCACTGCGATAAAGGTGCTGCCAGCTTCTTTTTTTCTTCATGGTAAGCCGCAGCCCCGGACACCGACAAAATCAAAAGAGTCGTATCAGGCTCTCGATGCCATGAGCTTGGTGGGACAGCGAACGAATGCGGTGCCTCCCGCTGTCAGCCGCCGGCATGGTCACGCGCCGGGCGACTGACTCTTTGCTACCGTACCTCAAGGTGTGGGTCAGGAGGATGACGGGCCGGTTCAGCCGGAGATCGTGGTGTCGATAGCAATCTCGGCCGACAACGATTTGTGCACGGGGCACTTGTTCGCCACGCGCAGCAGATCCTCAAGCACTTTGGGTTCCAGATTGCCAGTGACGCGGACTTCGCGCTTCATCGCGTAGTGGCCGGAGGTTTCCTCGTGGCTGACGGAAGCATGGATTC
The DNA here is from genome assembly GCF_019602855.1 of Cupriavidus pinatubonensis. Taxonomy (GTDB): domain Bacteria; phylum Pseudomonadota; class Gammaproteobacteria; order Burkholderiales; family Burkholderiaceae; genus Cupriavidus; species Cupriavidus pinatubonensis. Next base: position 1,278,380 of record NZ_CP080766.1, on the reverse strand, counting down.
CATCCACGGCGTAGCCCTTGCGCTTGGCATAAAGCTGGAGGGTGAGCACCGTGCATGCCGCAAGCGCCGAATCGAGCAAGTCATGCGGGCTGGGATACTGCGGGTCGCCGCCCGCCGTGTCATCCAGATCCGCTTGCCAGCGCGCTTGCCCATTGGTCAGGTTGCAAAGCGTATTGTCCTGGCTCGGCTGCCATGTCGCTTGGATAGTCATCGAACGTCCTCGTACGGGAGTGGGCCGGAGCGCGGCCCGGGAGTAACGATTCTATACAGATGTACGAACTGCGACATTTTCAGTGATTAATGCGGCGCCTTTCGATATTGGCGATTTATTTCACCAAACCGCTTGCCAAGGGTGATTTGCTGCCGTACTATTCGCCCCCTCGCAACACAACGCGGCGCTGCAAGGCAGGGCTGACAAGGGCTGCGGGGCAACTGGGTGGTTCGGAGCGAGAGAGTTAGCGCGACGAACCGAAGCAAAAAAAAGTGCTGACCCGGTTGACGAAACGAAGAAAGTTCTGCATAATCTCGTTTCTCTGCTGCTGACGCAGCGACGCAAACGGCAAAGCCGGTGCGTGGCCCGAAAGGGCGGGTTCTTTAACAACCAAACAACCGATAAGTGTGGGCGCTGGGTAGCGGACGCACGAAGTCTTCGGACTTCGGAGCTTCAAAAGTTACAAAGTGCTCGCACAGCAAAACGTGACTGGGTCTACGGATCTGGTCAGTCAGTTTTCTGAGAGTGAGCGACCGCTCGAAAGAGCGAGGACCTTCGGGTCCACACAGAGATTGAACTGAAGAGTTTGATCCTGGCTCAGATTGAACGCTGGCGGCATGCCTTACACATGCAAGTCGAACGGCAGCACGGGCTTCGGCCTGGTGGCGAGTGGCGAACGGGTGAGTAATACATCGGAACGTGCCCTGTCGTGGGGGATAACTAGTCGAAAGATTAGCTAATACCGCATACGACCTGAGGGTGAAAGCGGGGGACCGGTAACGGCCTCGCGCGATAGGAGCGGCCGATGTCTGATTAGCTAGTTGGTGGGGTAAGAGCCCACCAAGGCGACGATCAGTAGCTGGTCTGAGAGGACGATCAGCCACACTGGGACTGAGACACGGCCCAGACTCCTACGGGAGGCAGCAGTGGGGAATTTTGGACAATGGGGGCAACCCTGATCCAGCAATGCCGCGTGTGTGAAGAAGGCCTTCGGGTTGTAAAGCACTTTTGTCCGGAAAGAAAACCCTTGCCCTAATACGGTGGGGGGATGACGGTACCGGAAGAATAAGCACCGGCTAACTACGTGCCAGCAGCCGCGGTAATACGTAGGGTGCGAGCGTTAATCGGAATTACTGGGCGTAAAGCGTGCGCAGGCGGTTTTGTAAGACAGGCGTGAAATCCCCGGGCTTAACCTGGGAATGGCGCTTGTGACTGCAAGGCTAGAGTGTGTCAGAGGGGGGTAGAATTCCACGTGTAGCAGTGAAATGCGTAGAGATGTGGAGGAATACCGATGGCGAAGGCAGCCCCCTGGGACATGACTGACGCTCATGCACGAAAGCGTGGGGAGCAAACAGGATTAGATACCCTGGTAGTCCACGCCCTAAACGATGTCAACTAGTTGTTGGGGATTCATTTCTTCAGTAACGTAGCTAACGCGTGAAGTTGACCGCCTGGGGAGTACGGTCGCAAGATTAAAACTCAAAGGAATTGACGGGGACCCGCACAAGCGGTGGATGATGTGGATTAATTCGATGCAACGCGAAAAACCTTACCTACCCTTGACATGCCACTAACGAAGCAGAGATGCATTAGGTGCCCGAAAGGGAAAGTGGACACAGGTGCTGCATGGCTGTCGTCAGCTCGTGTCGTGAGATGTTGGGTTAAGTCCCGCAACGAGCGCAACCCTTGTCTCTAGTTGCTACGAAAGGGCACTCTAGAGAGACTGCCGGTGACAAACCGGAGGAAGGTGGGGATGACGTCAAGTCCTCATGGCCCTTATGGGTAGGGCTTCACACGTCATACAATGGTGCGTACAGAGGGTTGCCAACCCGCGAGGGGGAGCCAATCCCAGAAAACGCATCGTAGTCCGGATCGTAGTCTGCAACTCGACTACGTGAAGCTGGAATCGCTAGTAATCGCGGATCAGCATGCCGCGGTGAATACGTTCCCGGGTCTTGTACACACCGCCCGTCACACCATGGGAGTGGGTTTTGCCAGAAGTAGTTAGCCTAACCGCAAGGAGGGCGATTACCACGGCAGGGTTCATGACTGGGGTGAAGTCGTAACAAGGTAGCCGTATCGGAAGGTGCGGCTGGATCACCTCCTTTCCAGAGGCGCGCGTTCTGCGTGCTCAGTGTCCACACTTATCGGTTTGTTTGCTGTTACAGCCAAGGGTCTGTAGCTCAGGTGGTTAGAGCACCGTCTTGATAAGGCGGGGGTCGTAGGTTCAAGTCCTACCAGACCCACCAAGTTATCCGAGGGGGGATTAGCTCAGCTGGGAGAGCACCTGCTTTGCAAGCAGGGGGTCGTCGGTTCGATCCCGTCATCCTCCACCACCGCTTACGAGCGGGACGGAAGTACCTTGGTTTGGTTGGCCAAATGCAAGCGCTCTGCAGAAGAGTGTTTGCATTTGGCATTGCCAAGCGATCGCAAGATCGGCTGTTCTTTAACAATATGGGATGTAGTAAAGGTGTCGCGCGAGCGTTGATGAGACGCTCAGTTGTATAACGCGATACCGGGTTGTGATTGTATCAACCAAAGTATTTAAGTGATCGAAAGATGACTTGGAATACGGCACAAATGCGAGAACTCAACCTGTAGCGAGACGGTGTCCTTGAGACACACTTGTTATAGGGTCAAGCGAACAAGTGCATGTGGTGGATGCCTTGGCGATCACAGGCGATGAAGGACGCGGTAGCCTGCGAAAAGCTTCGGGGAGCTGGCAAACGAGCTTTGATCCGGAGATGTCCGAATGGGGAAACCCGGCCCGAATGGGTCATCCCACACTGAATTCATAGGTGTGGGAAGCGAACGCGGCGAACTGAAACATCTAAGTAGCTGCAGGAACAGAAATCAACCGAGATTCCCAAAGTAGTGGCGAACGAAATGGGAAGAGCCTTGTACTCTTTAGCAGTGTTGTTAGCAGAACGGGATGGAAAGCCCGGCCGTAGCAGGTGATAGCCCTGTATGCGAAAACAGCGTTGTGGAACTAGGTGTACGACAAGTAGGGCGGGACACGTGAAATCCTGTCTGAAGATGGGGGGACCATCCTCCAAGGCTAAATACTCGTGATCGACCGATAGTGAACCAGTACCGTGAGGGAAAGGCGAAAAGAACCCCGGGAGGGGAGTGAAATAGATCCTGAAACCGCATGCATACAAACAGTCGGAGCCTCGTAAGGGGTGACGGCGTACCTTTTGTATAATGGGTCAGCGACTTACATTCAGTGGCGAGCTTAACCGATTAGGGCAGGCGTAGCGAAAGCGAGTCCGAACAGGGCGATTAGTCGCTGGGTGTAGACCCGAAACCAGATGATCTATCCATGGCCAGGTTGAAGGTGCGGTAACACGTACTGGAGGACCGAACCCACTAACGTTGAAAAGTTAGGGGATGAGCTGTGGATAGGGGTGAAAGGCTAAACAAATCTGGAAATAGCTGGTTCTCTCCGAAAACTATTTAGGTAGTGCCTCGTGTGTCACCTTCGGGGGTAGAGCACTGTCATGGTTGGGGGGTCTATTGCTGATTACCCCGCCATAGCAAACTCCGAATACCGAAGAGTGCAATCACGGGAGACAGACATCGGGTGCTAACGTCCGGTGTCAAGAGGGAAACAACCCAGACCGCCAGCTAAGGTCCCCAAATATGGCTAAGTGGGAAACGAAGTGGGAAGGCTAAAACAGTCAGGAGGTTGGCTTAGAAGCAGCCACCCTTTAAAGAAAGCGTAATAGCTCACTGATCGAGTCGTCCTGCGCGGAAGATGTAACGGGGCTAAGCCATATACCGAAGCTGCGGACGCACAGCAATGTGCGTGGTAGGAGAGCGTTCCGTAAGCCTGTGAAGGTGTCTTGTAAAGGATGCTGGAGGTATCGGAAGTGCGAATGCTGACATGAGTAGCGATAAAGGGGGTGAAAGGCCCCCTCGCCGTAAGCCCAAGGTTTCCTACGCAACGTTCATCGGCGTAGGGTGAGTCGGCCCCTAAGGCGAGGCAGAGATGCGTAGCTGATGGGAAGCAGGTTAATATTCCTGCACCGTCGTATGATGCGATGGGGGGACGGATCGCGGAAGGTTGTCCGGGTGTTGGAAGTCCCGGTCCCTGCAGTGGAGAAGGCGCTTAGGCAAATCCGGGCGCGCAATTCAAGGCTGTGGGGCGAGTGAGCTAGGCTCGCGAAGCAATTGGAAGTGGTTCCAAGAAAAGCCTCTAAGCTTCAGTCATACGAGACCGTACCGCAAACCGACACAGGTGGGCGAGATGAGTATTCTAAGGCGCTTGAGAGAACTCGGGAGAAGGAACTCGGCAAATTGGTACCGTAACTTCGGGATAAGGTACGCCCTGGTAGCTTGACTGGCCTGCGCCAGAAGGGTGAAGGGGTTGCAATAAAATGGTGGCTGCGACTGTTTAATAAAAACACAGCACTCTGCAAACACGAAAGTGGACGTATAGGGTGTGACGCCTGCCCGGTGCCGGAAGATTAAATGATGGGGTGCAAGCTCTTGATTGAAGTCCCGGTAAACGGCGGCCGTAACTATAACGGTCCTAAGGTAGCGAAATTCCTTGTCGGGTAAGTTCCGACCTGCACGAATGGCGTAACGATGGCCACACTGTCTCCTCCCGAGACTCAGCGAAGTTGAAGTGTTTGTGATGATGCAATCTCCCCGCGGCTAGACGGAAAGACCCCATGAACCTTTACTGTAGCTTTGCATTGGACTTTGAACCGATCTGTGTAGGATAGGTGGGAGGCTTTGAAGCGTGGACGCTAGTTCACGTGGAGCCGTCCTTGAAATACCACCCTGGTTTGTTTGAGGTTCTAACCTTGGCCCGTGAATCCGGGTCGGGGACAGTGCATGGTAGGCAGTTTGACTGGGGCGGTCTCCTCCCAAAGTGTAACGGAGGAGTTCGAAGGTACGCTTGGTACGGTCGGACATCGTACCTAAAGTGCAATGGCAAAAGCGTGCTTAACTGCGAGACCGACAAGTCGAGCAGGTGCGAAAGCAGGACATAGTGATCCGGTGGTTCTGAATGGAAGGGCCATCGCTCAACGGATAAAAGGTACTCTGGGGATAACAGGCTGATACCGCCCAAGAGTTCATATCGACGGCGGTGTTTGGCACCTCGATGTCGGCTCATCTCATCCTGGGGCTGTAGCCGGTCCCAAGGGTATGGCTGTTCGCCATTTAAAGAGGTACGTGAGCTGGGTTTAAAACGTCGTGAGACAGTTTGGTCCCTATCTGCCGTGGGCGTTGGAATCTTGACGGGGGCTGCTCCTAGTACGAGAGGACCGGAGTGGACGTACCGCTGGTGTACCTGTTGTCTCGCCAGAGGCATCGCAGGGTAGCTATGTACGGAAGAGATAACCGCTGAAAGCATCTAAGCGGGAAACTCGCCTGAAGATGAGGATTCCCTGGAGGCTTGACCTCCTTGAAGGGTCGTTCGAGACCAGGACGTTGATAGGCTGGGTGTGGAAGCGCAGTAATGCGTTAAGCTAACCAGTACTAATTGCCCGTAAGGCTTGATCCTATAACCAGTGTGTTTTAGCCTGGTGAGTCAATCGCCTTGTGCCGATACAGCACAACCCAACGCTACAAAACTACATCCCGAATTGGTGAGGTTGACCGCGTCAGCCTCACAACCCCTCATGCCTGGTGACCATAGCGAGCTGGAACCACCCCTTCCCATCCCGAACAGGTCCGTGAAACAGCTCCGCGCCGATGATAGTGCGGATACCCGTGTGAAAGTAGGTCATCGCCAGGCTCTTATAATGCAGAACCCCTCAGCTCATTCGAGCTGAGGGGTTTTTGCTTTTGGAGCGTCGAAAACCAAGGCGAGTACGGAAGCGCTTTGAATCAGGGCGCCTACCTGATGCCAATCACCATTGAATCCGGCCCGGCCAGCGGCTCGACGCGTACCTGCGTGAAGCCCGCCTCCTTCATCCAGGCGCAGCATTGCGCCCCGGTGTAGTCGAAGCCGCCGGGCGTTTCGATCAGCATATTCAGGCTCATCAGAAGCCCGAATGCGTTCTGCCTGCGCTCGTCGTCGATTACCGCGTCGTAGACGATCAGACAGCCCTCGTCAGGCAACGCCGCGTGGCATTTCTTCAAAAGTTCGAGCTTCTGCCCGAGGTCCCAGTCGTGGAGGATGTGTCCCATCACGAGCACATCCGCCGTCGGGCATGGGTCTTTGAAGAAATCGCCAGGCTGGAAGCGCAACCGTTCCTGCAAGCCGTGCGAGACCACGTATTCTTCAAACACTGGACCCACGGCAGGCAAATCGAAGCCGCCGCCGCGCAAGTGGGGATGCGCCAGTGCTATCTGCACGGGCAATGCTCCCTGCGCTGTGCCGATGTCGATGAATGTGCTGTAGTTCTGCCAAGGGAATTTCTGCGCCATTGCCTTGGCCGCGCCCAGGCTGACACCGGTCATCGCCCGCAAGAAGCGCCGCAACGCATGTTCATCGTGGTAAACGGCTTCGAACAGGTTGCCGCCGCGCTTGGCCTCATTCTGAGGTTGCCCGGTCCGAAGCGCTTCGGTCAATGAGCCCCAGAACGGATACAACCGGGTGTTGGCCATTTCCAGCAAGTCGCCCACGTAGCTGGGTTTCGCCGCATCCAGAAATAGAGCGGTGTCGGGTGTGTTGCGATATTTCCCCTGTTCGCGTTCCAGCAGCTTCAGTGCGACCAGCGCGTCGAGAAAATCAAGCGCCGATCGGCGATGCAGTCCAAGCGCCGAAATGAGTTCCGCGGCGCCGAGAGGGCCCGCCGCCAGGCGAGTGAACACGCCTAGTTCGACGGCGGACAGCATGGTCTTGGATGCCCAGAATCCCATGCCAAGCTGCAGCAGGCGATCCGGGGTGAGTTCGGGATGGTCCGTGTCCGCGCCAGCGTCGCGCGGCGCCAAGCCTGACGTATTCTGCATCTACGCTCTCCCGCAATTGTGGAGACATCCCGGATGCCATGGGCGACGGGATTTTGATGCTTAGCGTAGACAGCGCATAAAGCGAAGTCCAGCCCTTGCCGCAGGTATCGCTGCGCCCGAACGAGGAACTTACTGCGCCTGCCCTGGGATCGCGCTTCGCGCCGATAACTTCTCATCACCTTGCAGGACATCATGGCATTTATTTCCGATACGCCGCTTGTGTCGGCGGCCGACGCCGCAGGCGATACCAGGCTCAGTGATCTGCTCGGGGAAGTCAGAGCATGCCGGCGCCGAATCGCTGCGAACTTTACGTGCTCAACGGATTGAGGAGAGGATTGGGCCGCTGATCCCGCTGATCCCGCTGATCCCGCTGATCCCGCTGATCCCGCTGATCCCGCTGTTCATGAAGCCGTAGGCTGCGTCGAGGGAGGGGTGCTCAAAAAGCCATCCCCGGTCCTTTTTCCAATAAAGACTTGCATTCCTGCCATCGAGGCATTAGTATTCGCTCCCTCGTTCGCAAGAGTACTGCGAAACGGGGTAGGAAAAAGACTTTCCGGGATTAATCACTCAAAAGAGCGGAGCAGTTCAGGAAAAAAGAAATTTCGCGAAAATGCTTGATTAATCGTCGAAAATACTTTAAAGTCTTGTTTCTCTGCTGCTGACGCAGCAACGCAAACGGCAAAGCCGGTGAGCGTAACCCGAAAGGGTGGCTTCTTTAACAATCAAACAACCGATAAGTGTGGGCGCTTGATACTGGATGCGAAAGACTTCGATCTTTTAGCTCAAAAGTTATCAGTGCTCGCACAGCAAAACGTGACTGGGTCTACGGATCTGGTCAGTCAGTTTTCTGAGAGTGAGCGACCGCTCGAAAGAGCGAGGACCTTCGGGTCCACACAGAGATTGAACTGAAGAGTTTGATCCTGGCTCAGATTGAACGCTGGCGGCATGCCTTACACATGCAAGTCGAACGGCAGCACGGGCTTCGGCCTGGTGGCGAGTGGCGAACGGGTGAGTAATACATCGGAACGTGCCCTGTCGTGGGGGATAACTAGTCGAAAGATTAGCTAATACCGCATACGACCTGAGGGTGAAAGCGGGGGACCGGTAACGGCCTCGCGCGATAGGAGCGGCCGATGTCTGATTAGCTAGTTGGTGGGGTAAGAGCCCACCAAGGCGACGATCAGTAGCTGGTCTGAGAGGACGATCAGCCACACTGGGACTGAGACACGGCCCAGACTCCTACGGGAGGCAGCAGTGGGGAATTTTGGACAATGGGGGCAACCCTGATCCAGCAATGCCGCGTGTGTGAAGAAGGCCTTCGGGTTGTAAAGCACTTTTGTCCGGAAAGAAAACCCTTGCCCTAATACGGTGGGGGGATGACGGTACCGGAAGAATAAGCACCGGCTAACTACGTGCCAGCAGCCGCGGTAATACGTAGGGTGCGAGCGTTAATCGGAATTACTGGGCGTAAAGCGTGCGCAGGCGGTTTTGTAAGACAGGCGTGAAATCCCCGGGCTTAACCTGGGAATGGCGCTTGTGACTGCAAGGCTAGAGTGTGTCAGAGGGGGGTAGAATTCCACGTGTAGCAGTGAAATGCGTAGAGATGTGGAGGAATACCGATGGCGAAGGCAGCCCCCTGGGACATGACTGACGCTCATGCACGAAAGCGTGGGGAGCAAACAGGATTAGATACCCTGGTAGTCCACGCCCTAAACGATGTCAACTAGTTGTTGGGGATTCATTTCTTCAGTAACGTAGCTAACGCGTGAAGTTGACCGCCTGGGGAGTACGGTCGCAAGATTAAAACTCAAAGGAATTGACGGGGACCCGCACAAGCGGTGGATGATGTGGATTAATTCGATGCAACGCGAAAAACCTTACCTACCCTTGACATGCCACTAACGAAGCAGAGATGCATTAGGTGCCCGAAAGGGAAAGTGGACACAGGTGCTGCATGGCTGTCGTCAGCTCGTGTCGTGAGATGTTGGGTTAAGTCCCGCAACGAGCGCAACCCTTGTCTCTAGTTGCTACGAAAGGGCACTCTAGAGAGACTGCCGGTGACAAACCGGAGGAAGGTGGGGATGACGTCAAGTCCTCATGGCCCTTATGGGTAGGGCTTCACACGTCATACAATGGTGCGTACAGAGGGTTGCCAACCCGCGAGGGGGAGCCAATCCCAGAAAACGCATCGTAGTCCGGATCGTAGTCTGCAACTCGACTACGTGAAGCTGGAATCGCTAGTAATCGCGGATCAGCATGCCGCGGTGAATACGTTCCCGGGTCTTGTACACACCGCCCGTCACACCATGGGAGTGGGTTTTGCCAGAAGTAGTTAGCCTAACCGCAAGGAGGGCGATTACCACGGCAGGGTTCATGACTGGGGTGAAGTCGTAACAAGGTAGCCGTATCGGAAGGTGCGGCTGGATCACCTCCTTTCCAGAGTGTGCATCCCAAGTCAAGCGTTCACACTTATCGGTTTGTTTGTTGTTGCAGCCAGAATGGTTGGCCAAAGGCAAGCGCTTAGCATTGAGCGCTTGCCTTTGGCATTTGCCAAGCGATCGCAAGATCGGCTGTTCTTTAACAATATGGGATGTAGTAAAGGTGTCGCGCGAGCGTTGATGAGACGCTCAGTTGTATAACGCGATACCGGGTTGTGATTGTATCAACCAAAGTATTTAAGTGATCGAAAGATGACTTGGAATACGGCACAAATGCGAGAACTCAACCTGTAGCGAGACGGTGTCCTTGAGACACACTTGTTATAGGGTCAAGCGAACAAGTGCATGTGGTGGATGCCTTGGCGATCACAGGCGATGAAGGACGCGGTAGCCTGCGAAAAGCTTCGGGGAGCTGGCAAACGAGCTTTGATCCGGAGATGTCCGAATGGGGAAACCCGGCCCGAATGGGTCATCCCTGACTGAATACATAGGTCAGGGAAGCGAACGCGGCGAACTGAAACATCTAAGTAGCTGCAGGAACAGAAATCAACCGAGATTCCCAAAGTAGTGGCGAACGAAATGGGAAGAGCCTTGTACTCTTTAGCAGTGTTGTTAGCAGAACGGGATGGAAAGCCCGGCCGTAGCAGGTGATAGCCCTGTATGCGAAAACAGCGTTGTGGAACTAGGTGTACGACAAGTAGGGCGGGACACGTGAAATCCTGTCTGAAGATGGGGGGACCATCCTCCAAGGCTAAATACTCGTGATCGACCGATAGTGAACCAGTACCGTGAGGGAAAGGCGAAAAGAACCCCGGGAGGGGAGTGAAATAGATCCTGAAACCGCATGCATACAAACAGTCGGAGCCTCGTAAGGGGTGACGGCGTACCTTTTGTATAATGGGTCAGCGACTTACATTCAGTGGCGAGCTTAACCGATTAGGGCAGGCGTAGCGAAAGCGAGTCCGAACAGGGCGATTAGTCGCTGGGTGTAGACCCGAAACCAGATGATCTATCCATGGCCAGGTTGAAGGTGCGGTAACACGTACTGGAGGACCGAACCCACTAACGTTGAAAAGTTAGGGGATGAGCTGTGGATAGGGGTGAAAGGCTAAACAAATCTGGAAATAGCTGGTTCTCTCCGAAAACTATTTAGGTAGTGCCTCGTGTGTCACCTTCGGGGGTAGAGCACTGTCATGGTTGGGGGGTCTATTGCTGATTACCCCGCCATAGCAAACTCCGAATACCGAAGAGTGCAATCACGGGAGACAGACATCGGGTGCTAACGTCCGGTGTCAAGAGGGAAACAACCCAGACCGCCAGCTAAGGTCCCCAAATATGGCTAAGTGGGAAACGAAGTGGGAAGGCTAAAACAGTCAGGAGGTTGGCTTAGAAGCAGCCACCCTTTAAAGAAAGCGTAATAGCTCACTGATCGAGTCGTCCTGCGCGGAAGATGTAACGGGGCTAAGCCATATACCGAAGCTGCGGACGCACAGTAATGTGCGTGGTAGGAGAGCGTTCCGTAAGCCTGTGAAGGTGTCTTGTAAAGGATGCTGGAGGTATCGGAAGTGCGAATGCTGACATGAGTAGCGATAAAGGGGGTGAAAGGCCCCCTCGCCGTAAGCCCAAGGTTTCCTACGCAACGTTCATCGGCGTAGGGTGAGTCGGCCCCTAAGGCGAGGCAGAGATGCGTAGCTGATGGGAAGCAGGTTAATATTCCTGCACCGTCGTATGATGCGATGGGGGGACGGATCGCGGAAGGTTGTCCGGGTGTTGGAAGTCCCGGTCCCTGCAGTGGAGAAGGCGCTTAGGCAAATCCGGGCGCGCAATTCAAGGCTGTGGGGCGAGTGAGCTAGGCTCGCGAAGCAATTGGAAGTGGTTCCAAGAAAAGCCTCTAAGCTTCAGTCATACGAGACCGTACCGCAAACCGACACAGGTGGGCGAGATGAGTATTCTAAGGCGCTTGAGAGAACTCGGGAGAAGGAACTCGGCAAATTGGTACCGTAACTTCGGGATAAGGTACGCCCTGGTAGCTTGACTGGCCTGCGCCAGAAGGGTGAAGGGGTTGCAATAAAATGGTGGCTGCGACTGTTTAATAAAAACACAGCACTCTGCAAACACGAAAGTGGACGTATAGGGTGTGACGCCTGCCCGGTGCCGGAAGATTAAATGATGGGGTGCAAGCTCTTGATTGAAGTCCCGGTAAACGGCGGCCGTAACTATAACGGTCCTAAGGTAGCGAAATTCCTTGTCGGGTAAGTTCCGACCTGCACGAATGGCGTAACGATGGCCACACTGTCTCCTCCCGAGACTCAGCGAAGTTGAAGTGTTTGTGATGATGCAATCTCCCCGCGGCTAGACGGAAAGACCCCATGAACCTTTACTGTAGCTTTGCATTGGACTTTGAACCGATCTGTGTAGGATAGGTGGGAGGCTTTGAAGCGTGGACGCTAGTTCACGTGGAGCCGTCCTTGAAATACCACCCTGGTTTGTTTGAGGTTCTAACCTTGGTCCGTGAATCCGGGTCGGGGACAGTGCATGGTAGGCAGTTTGACTGGGGCGGTCTCCTCCCAAAGTGTAACGGAGGAGTTCGAAGGTACGCTTGGTACGGTCGGACATCGTACCTAAAGTGCAATGGCAAAAGCGTGCTTAACTGCGAGACCGACAAGTCGAGCAGGTGCGAAAGCAGGACATAGTGATCCGGTGGTTCTGAATGGAAGGGCCATCGCTCAACGGATAAAAGGTACTCTGGGGATAACAGGCTGATACCGCCCAAGAGTTCATATCGACGGCGGTGTTTGGCACCTCGATGTCGGCTCATCTCATCCTGGGGCTGTAGCCGGTCCCAAGGGTATGGCTGTTCGCCATTTAAAGAGGTACGTGAGCTGGGTTTAAAACGTCGTGAGACAGTTTGGTCCCTATCTGCCGTGGGCGTTGGAATCTTGACGGGGGCTGCTCCTAGTACGAGAGGACCGGAGTGGACGTACCGCTGGTGTACCTGTTGTCTCGCCAGAGGCATCGCAGGGTAGCTATGTACGGAAGAGATAACCGCTGAAAGCATCTAAGCGGGAAACTCGCCTGAAGATGAGGATTCCCTGGAGGCTTGACCTCCTTGAAGGGTCGTTCGAGACCAGGACGTTGATAGGCTGGGTGTGGAAGCGCAGTAATGCGTTAAGCTAACCAGTACTAATTGCCCGTAAGGCTTGATCCTATAACCAGTGTGTTTTAGCCTGGTGAGTCAATCGCCTTGTGCCGATACAGCACAACCCAACGCTACAAAACTACATCCCGAATTGGTGAGGTTGACCGCGTCAGCCTCACAACCCCTCATGCCTGGTGACCATAGCGAGCTGGAACCACCCCTTCCCATCCCGAACAGGTCCGTGAAACAGCTCCGCGCCGATGATAGTGCGGATACCCGTGTGAAAGTAGGTCATCGCCAGGCTCTTATACCCAAAACCCCTCGACAGCGTGTGCTGCGAGGGGTTTTGTCTTTTGTGGCTGCGCGCGGACATTCCAATAATCCCGCGACACCCACTTTCGCGGCCGGCACTCACGCTTTAACATCGCCTGATCGTTTTCAAGTGTCAGGATTGCATGTCCGTTGAGCGCCAGTGGTATCTCTATCTGCTCGAATGCACGGGCGGTTCAATCTACACCGGCATTACTACCGATGTGGCGCGACGCTTCGCGCAGCACCAAGCCGGAAAAGGTGCGAAGTACACCCGGTCGCGCAAGCCCTTGCGTGTGCTCGGCCAGGTCGCCTTTCCCTCGAAGTCCGAAGCGCTGAAAGCCGAATTGGCGACGAAGCGTATGAGTTCGGCGCAGAAGATCGCATTTTGCGCGAAACTTGAGCAGCCCGAAACATGAAATGAAAAAGGCGCACGCCGCAGCGTGCGCCTTTCCGTTTCGATGCCGGTCTATCAGACGACCGTCAAGGTCACTTCGATATTGCCGCGCGTCGCATTCGAGTACGGGCAAACCTGGTGTGCCTGCTCAACCAGCTTTTCCACTGCCTCGCGCTCAAAGCCCGGAACCGAGATCTTCAGTTCGGCCTGAATGCCAAAACCTTGCGGAATCGGACCAATGCCAACCGATCCTTCAATCGACGTATCCGCCGGCAGCACGATTTTCTGTTGGGCCGCGACATGCCGCATGGCGCCAATGAAGCAGGCCGAGTAGCCCGCGGCGAACAGTTGCTCGGGATTCAGGCCGTCACCTTTACCCCCCATCTCTTTCGGCAGCGCCAGCTTGGCGTCGAGTTGCCCGTCGGACGTCACAGCGCGGCCATCGCGGCCACCGGTGGCAGTGGCATGGGCGGTGTAGAGGACTTTTTCGAGTTTCATGAAAGCTCCAGAGGTAATGTAGCCCATCATCAGGGCATGTGAGCGACCGCTTCATCCTCATGCGGTAGCCCAGAAATCGTTCGCGCTTGTTCGAGCGTCGACCGCAATGCATGCAGGCGCTCCGTCAGTGCCTGTATCTCGTCGAGCGGGCACTGCGTCGCGCACAGCAATCTTTCCGGAATGCCGACCGCTGACTGCCGCAACTTGCGGCCGGCATCGGTCAGGGCGACCAGCACACGGCGTTCATCTCCGGCGTCGCGCCTGCGACTGACCAGTCCGGCGCCTTCGAGCCGCTTCAGCAATGGCGTCAGCGTCCCCGAATCCAGCGCCAGGCGGTTGCCCAGTTCGGATACCGTCAGTCCTTCGTGCTCCCACAGCACCAGCATGACCAGATATTGCGGATAAGTGAGTCCAAGCTCATCCAGCATCGGCTTGTAGACCTTGGTCATCGCCAGCGAAGTCGAGTACAGGGCAAAGCACAGCTGCCGGTCCAGCAACAGCAGGTTCTGCTTGGCTTGCGTGTTCGTGTCGTCCATGCACATATATTAGACACAATTAAATTGTGTGCAAGATAAATTTGAAGTCTTTTTTCGAAGTAGCGAATACGTAACTTCGCCCTTTAAGGCTGTCTTAAGTCTTGCTGTTTAGCATCTACCGTGTCGCGCCACGCCGCTATCGGCAACGGCGCAGGAACAGATCGGGGAAAGGAGATTCCATGATTCGCCAGACCATTGCACGTACCGCCATTGGCATTGCTGCACTCGCCGCCATTGGTGGAGGCTATGCCTACCTGCAGAAGGAAGTCATAACGCCGGGGTACGCCGCATCCGCGCCGGCGGTCTCGGCCGCACCCGCGCAAGCCGCTGCGGTGGCGACGCCGATGGATTTCTCCGGCATCGTCGACCAGTATGGCCCAGCCGTGGTCAATATCAGCGTGACCGCGCGTGCGCAGCGCACCGCTATGCAGGCACCGTCCGGCATGGACCCCGACGATCCGCTGTTCCAGTTCTTCAAGCGTTTTGGGCCCCAGTTCCAGGGGCCGCAGAGCGGTCAGCAACTGGTCAAGGGCCTGGGTTCCGGCTTTATCGTGAGCCCGGATGGTCTGATCCTGACCAACGCGCACGTCGTGGATGGCGCGCAGGAGGTCACTGTGAAGCTGACCGACCGGCGCGAGTTCAAGGCCAAGGTGCTGGGCACGGACCCGCAGACCGACGTGGCCGTGATCCGCATCGATGCCAAAGACCTGCCCACGGTCCGGCTCGGCGACCCGGCACGCGTGAAGGTTGGTGAGCCCGTACTGGCCATCGGCTCGCCTTACGGATTCGAGAACACGGTGACCGCCGGTATCGTCAGCGCCAAGTCGCGCTCACTGCCTGACGACACCTATGTGCCGTTCATCCAGACCGACGTGGCCGTGAACCCTGGCAATTCCGGAGGCCCCTTGTTCAACCAGCGCGGCGAGGTGATCGGCATCAATTCGCAGATCTACAGCCAGACCGGCGGCTACCAGGGGTTGTCGTTCGCAATTCCGATCAACGTCGCGACCAAGGTCGAACAGCAGCTCGTGGCGCACGGCAAGGTCACGCGCGGCCGTCTAGGCATCTCGGTGCAGGAAGTCAACCAAGCGCTCGCGCAGTCGTTCGGCCTGCCCAAGCCGTCGGGTGCGCTCGTGAATTCGGTCGAGGCTGACAGCCCCGCTGCCAAGGCGGGCGTAAAGCCTGGCGATGTCATCGTGCAACTCGACGACGACGTGATCGACCACTCCGGAGACTTGCCTGAGCACGTTGCCGATATCAAGCCGGGCACGCAGACCACGCTGAAGATCATCCGCAAGGGCCAGCCGATGACGCTCGCGGTGAAGGTGGGCGCCGCCAAGGAGGAATCGGTCGCGCAGAAGGGTAACGACAGTCAGGCCGGCGGACGGCTGGGCCTGGCCGTCCGCTCGCTGACGCCTTCGGAACGGCGCGAAAGCGGGATCGATGGCGGACTCGTGGTGGAGGATGTCGCCGGCCCGGCTGCGCGCGTGGGCATCCAGCCGGGCGACGTGATCCTGTCGCTCAACGGCACGCCGATTACGTCGGCCGACCAACTGCGCGCTCTGGTTGCCAAATCCGGCAAGCAGGTGGCACTCCTGGTGCAGCGCGATGAGGCGCGCATCTTCATTCCGCTCGACCTCGGCTGATCGCTGCAAGCGTTTACCGATAAGGCTTTGGGGGCGTTCGCGGGTCGTATGCAGGGGGGTAAACGGCGGCGTATACGAAGCGTATACGGGCCGTATACGAAGCCGGTATACGGCCCGCGAAGCCTTGCGGCAAGCGGGTTTCCGCGCAAGGAAGGGCTTACAGAAACCGCGCCAGCAGGTATGATCTCGACTGCGATGCATGAAGCATGCGGCGGCACGGCCCGCCGACCCTGGTTCTTGCTGAATCGATAGAACAAGGAAGTCTATGCAGTTGGATTTCACCCGAGCCATTACTCCGGGTCCTGAGAGAGCGCGGCGCGTTGCGCCCACCGCTCAGTCTGCGCCGAGCCCCCGGCGGCGCAAAAAGGAAGCGCCTCCGCACTGGGAGCGCGGCTACCGTTCGCACTTCTACCGCAACGAGCGCGGCGAGAAGCTGGGAGAAGTCCGCCTGTCCGACCGTGGCGACGTGCCGGTGGTGTACCACTGGGCCGCGGGCAACTACTCCGGCGCGGAAGGATCGCTGGTCCATGCGCGCGCGCGCGTGGAAGAGACGGTCGGCTTTGGCATGCGCCAGCTTTCGCTGTTTTGATGACGTTCTGACGCTGTTCTGATTTCCCGCCCGGTGCCCCGATCGATGGCACCCACACACGTAGCGCCTTAGTCCAGGCGGCGCTGCAGCAGCATGTACACCGCAGCGGTCAGCGCCAGCACCGCAATCAGACGGTAGATATCCTCGCAAGCAATCAGACGGGCCTGTTGTTCGACCAGCCCGGCAAGCTGCGCCATCGCGCCATGGCGAGCCTGCGCTTCATCAAAGCCACGAGCGGCCAACGCCGCCTGCACCGACTGCATCCAGAGCTGGGTTTCCGCGACCCGTTGCCCGAGCGCGTGCACGAGACTGTCATGCACGGCAAACTGCCGGTTCTGCAGCAGCACTGCCCCGATGGCCGAAGCAAACGAGCTGGCGATCTGGCGCATCAGGTTCTTGCTGCGGTAGCCATGCGCGAATTCCTCGCCGCTCAGTGAGCGGAACGTCAGCCCGGCGATCGGGATGATCACCATCACGCCAAACAGGCCCTTGCCGACCAGACCCCAAGCAAGCGCGGGCGGCCCTGAGTCCGGCGGCATGCGCGAAAACCACCAGGCCGTGGCGGCCATCATCATCAGGCCGGTCACCATCAGCGGCTTCTTGCGGGTCAGCCTCGAGCCGTAGCGCAGGTAGATGATGACCCCGACAAGGCTGACGATCGCGGCAAAGGTGTTGAGCCAGCCCGTGGTGGCCAGCGGAATCCGCAGTGCCTGCTCCGCGTAGATCGGAAACACGTAGGCGCTGAGGTTGTTGATCATGTAGTACACGAAGTACATGCCGATCCCGGCCAGGTAGATCGGATTGCGCAGCGCGCGCAGATGCAGCACCGGGGTCTCGTGGTGCCACTGGTGCCAGAGGAACACGGCAAGCAGACCGAGGCCTGCGGCCGCGATCAGCGCCAGCCGCAGCGGATGCGAAAAAATGTCGAAGCGCGCTTCGGTCAGTGCCGCCTGAAGCGTGACTACCGCAGCGCCGAACAGCAGCAGCGGCCCGAGCCCGGGGCTCGGTGCCGGGCGGCGCGGCTCCGCATCGGGCAGCAGCACCCACGCGCCAAGCGCGGCCAGCGCGGCGAAAGGAAGGGCACCGTAGAACACGTCCTGCCAGACGCCGTGGTCCACCAGTTCGGCTGCGAATGCAGGCCCCAGCGCGCTTGCCACGAAAATGCCGGTCATGAAGATGCGGCTTGCGCGCGGCCGGTCGGCGGGTCCGAACAGCACCGCGACCAGGATGCGGCAGCTCGTGAATAGCGCGCCGCCGCCAAAACCCTGCACGAAGCGGGCTCCGACCAGTTGGGCGAGCGAGTGGCTGGTCGCGGCGCCCAGCGTGCCCGCCATGAAGATCAGCAGCGCACCGGTCAGGTAATAGCGGTAGCCGAAGCGGCGTGACAGCCATTGCTGCTTCAGGATCATGAGCATGCTGCCCACGGCGTACGCGGCCTGCGCGAGCGCGAAGCTGCGGGGATCCGCGTCGAGACCGCCCATGATGTGGCTCGACGCGAACACGAACATGATGTTCTCGAGGAATTCCACGCCGGTGGCCAGGGCCAGCAGCATCATCAGCAGCGTCTGCCGCTGCCGGTGGCTGAGCCACCGCAGCCAGCGCACGCTCAGGCGCAGCTGCCAGAGCGGTTGCCAGCGAGAGCCGACGCTCATGGCTGTAACGCCAGCAGGCTCTGGTGCAGGCGGTTCAGCACGCGCGTGCTGGACGCCAGCGCGTTTTCCCCGACAGGCGCCCACACTTCGGCATAGGCCGCATGCACAAGCGGCAGCGCTCGCTCGAGCAGCCTCCGGCCAGCCGGCGTGAGCGTCAATTCCAGACTGCGGCGGTCCTGTTCAGAAGCCTGCCGGCGCACCAGGCTGCGAGCCTCCAAGCCGTCAACCAGGCGGGTCATCTGCGTACGCGTGGCGTCGATCGTGGCACTCAGTTCGGAAGGCATGCTCGGCTGTCCCTCATCGACGGCAAGCATGCTGAGGACGAGGTACTGATTCAGGTCGAGGTCGAACTGCGCGAGGCTCCGGTTGATGTGGTCACGCAGCAGGCGTGCGGTGCGCAGTAGCAGCCGGGATGCCAGGATCAGGTCGCGCGGGGCATCCGGATGCGCCGCGCAGTAGCGATCCATACGTTGTTCGAAGGACATGGCGAGGGAGGCATCCGCGCCGCAGGATAGTGGCACAGATGATTTCATCTGAGATAGTTTCAGACGAAATTATATCAGCCGGGACGAATTTCGCCAGCCCGGACGTTGGCGGCGTGCCTTATGCGAAGACTCGCCGACACGCGGCGCGCGCCTGCGCGCAGCCTTGCAAGTTCCTGCGGCCGCCGCGCCTCCGGCATGGCGCCATACCGCAGGCCGATGTAGGTGGCGATAAAGGCATGGATCGCCGCAGCGGCATGCGGCAACCGGGCTGCCGCGCGCGCTGCGAATGCCTGGGGGCCTTCGGCCGCGCCGCGCTCGCAGCCACGGCGTGCCAGCATGCGGCACACCTGCGCATAAGAAGCTTCCACCGGATCGACACGCCGGCGGCGCAGCCACAGCGGCAGCAGTGCCAGCAGACTCAGTGCGGCGAGCCCAAACGCGAGCAGTTGCGCCAGGCTGATGCCGGGCAGGTGCTTGCCGAACAGCCGTTCCTGCTGGCCGCGGTCGTATTGCAGGATCCACCGCTGCCACGTGTAGGTCAGCCCGTCATAGGCCCAGCGCACGTTGCGCAGCCAGCCTGCGTCCCGGCCCGGTGACCAGACGCCGGATTCCTGACTATCCAGTGCGGCGTCGAGCCCTTGTTCGACCCGGCTCGGCGCTACCGCACTGGTCGGGTCGACACGCATCCAGCCGCGTCCTTCCAGCCAGACCTCGGCCCATGCGTGGGCGTCGGACTGGCGCACGATGTAGTGGCGGCCGAGCGGGTTGTACTCGCCGCCCAGGTAGCCGGTTACCACGCGCGCGGGCACGCCCGCCGCGCGCATCAGGAAGACGAAGCTGCTTGCATAGTGTTCGCAGAAGCCGCGATGTGTCTCGAACAGGAAGCTGTCGACCTGCTGCGTGCCCAGTGGGGGCGGCCGCAGCGTGTAGCCGAACGGCGCCGAGGCAAACAGTCGCAGCGCGGCTTGCACGCGCAGTGCAGGGTCGGCATAGCTGGCCGCCCAGCCCGCAGCCAGCTCGCGTGCGCGCGGATTGCCAGGCGGAAGGCTCAGCGCGAGTGCCTGCGTGCGTGCCGACAGTGGTTCGGGCGATGGACCCAGCGTGGAGCGGGCCCGGTAGCGCATACGCTGGTCGACTGGCACCGACGCGAAATACTCGCCATCCGCGGTGACACGGGTATTCGCATCCGATGACATCGCCACGCCACGGTCCAGCGTGAACAGCCACTGTTGCTGGCTTGGTTCCAGCGTGACGGTGTAGTCAACGCCGCCGGCCCGCGGTGTACCAGCGGGCGGCGTGGGCGCGGCCGGCATCGTGAATTGCTGGCGTTGCCGCGCGGGCAGCCAGGCGGATCCGTCGAATTGCCACAGCACCAGCGCACGCCAGTAGAGCGCACCGGTCGGCAACGGATCGCCCTCGACCTCCGCGCGCAGCGCAACTTCCGGCGAGCGTACGAGCTGCCCGACGCTGCCCGGGCGCATCACGTCGCTGAGGCCCGTTCGCGACGTCGGCGTCGATTGCGGCAGGCGCCACAGCGGATGTTCCAGGCGTGGGAACAGGATGAACAGCGCCAGCGCCCACGGCAGGCCAATCAGCGCCATGCGCCCCAGCAGCGGCCAGATGGCCAGCCGGCCGCGCGCTTCGGGGTGGTGGAGCAGCAGCCAGTTGCGCAGAACCCATGCGCCGATCACCATGCTGTACAACGCCAGCCAGAACGGCTGGTCGGACAGGTACAGCGTCAGCAACAGGTAGAACGAGAGCTGCGTGACCAGTGTGGCATCGGCGAGGCTATGGCATTCGAGGAGTTTGAGCACGACAAAGGCGCCCAGCAACGCAACGGCCAGGTCGCGCATGGCGCCGCCGCCGTCTTGCCAGATCAGCGCCGCGGCGATTCCCAGCACCAGCAGGGCGGCCACGCCAACTACCCATCGCGATGGCAGCGGCGCACGCTTGCGCCAAAGCAGCCAGCGCCAGCACAACAGCGCGAGCAGCAGCAGGCTGACCGCCATCGGCAGCGTACGCGCCTGCGGCGCCAGTACCAGCGCGAGCTGTCCGAGCAGGACGCCGTGATCCTGGTGCGCAAGGGGTCGCGCCGCCGTGCTCATGTCGGGGCTCCTCGGCCGGGCGCACGCCACAGTGCCAGCGCTTCCAGGCAGGCGCGGCGGTGGCCGGCGCCGTGTCCGGGCCGGATTTCCACACCTGGCAGCCGCAGGCCGACTTCGGTGGTGTCACTGAGGGCCAGCAGCCATGCGCATAGCCGGGACAGGCGCGCTTCGGTCGGCATGCTGGCTGGCAGCGTATGCCAGTCCAGCCAGCGCGTCGGCCGTGCCGGCGGCTCGCCCGCCCGGCTCATCCAGCGGCCGGTGCGCGCGCTGTGCTTCCACGCAATGCGGTGCAGCGGGTCGCCGCTGCGGTACTTGCGAAGCTGGTCGATGCCTCCGTCGGTGGCCGGTCCACCGGCGGTGCCATCGTCGCCATTGTCCACGGCAGCCAGTGGTGGCAGTGGCGGCGCGGCGGTTTCCGGCGCAGGGAAAACCAGCACCGACAGGCCCAGGTCCGCATAGCCCCAGACCCGGAACAGGCCGAACGGAAACCGGCTCGACAGCGTGACGCGCGGCAGCCGCAGCCAGCCGCGCCGCGCGGCTGGTACATACAACGTCAGCGTGCCACTGCTTGCGGCATCGAGCGTGACGCTCGCGGTCTCGACCTCTGGCATGGCCGCGACGCGCGCCTCGATGCCGATGCGCGCCTGCTCGTCGGCATTGGACAGCCGCAGCGCAAATCCCGCATTCAGCCCGGCGAACGCTTCCTGCGCGGGAGCGCCCGGGTCCGCGGTCACCGACACATCCAGCAGGTTCCGATACGCGAGCCACATACACGCCATGCCGATGCCCGCCAGCAGAAACGTGAGCCCGAAGCCGAGGCTGATGTTGTAGTTCAGCGATGTCAGCAGCATGGCCAGCAGCAGCACGGCAAAGCCGACGCCGCTGCGGGTGGGGAGGATGTAGAGACGCCGGCGATCCAGCCGCACGTCGCTCTGCGCCTGGACTTGCGGAGCCCGGAACCAGCGCCGCCGGTATGGCGAGGCACCGGCCAGCGGCAGCGCGGCGTGGCGGGTTGCCGCGGACGGATCGCGCGGCATGGCGGTCAGGGAATCGGTACGCCAGCCAGCAGCGTGGACAGGCTATCGGCGCCGGCGCGTGTTCCGGAGGGCTCCAGGCGGTGCGCCGCCACGGCGGTAAAGACCGCCTGTACGTCTTCGGGCAGCACCAATTCGCGTTGATCGAGTAGTGCCCATGCCCGCGCACACGCCAGCAATGCGAGCCCCGCGCGCGGCGACAGTCCGGCGGCAAACGCGCTGCTGGTGCGTGTCGCATGCACCAATGCCAGCACGTAGTCCACCAGTGCCGGGCTGACGTAGACCTGTGCCGCGGCTTCCTGGAGCGCCAGGACCTGTGCGGCATCCATGACGGGTTCGTCCTGGGGTGGCGTGCCGCCGCCCAGATACAGCACTCGTTCGAACGCCGGATCGGGATAGCCCAGCGACAGCCGCATGGTGAAGCGGTCGAGCTGCGACTCGGGCAGAGCGTGGGTGCCGAGTTGCTCGAGCGGGTTCTGCGTCGCAATCACAAAGAATGGCGAGGGCAGCGCATGCGTGGCGCCGTCGTGCGTGACCTGGCCTTCGGCCATCGCTTCGAGCAGCGCGCTCTGGGTTTTGGGCGGGGCGCGGTTGATCTCGTCGGCCAGCACCACTTGCGCAAAAACGGGCCCGCGATGAAAGCGGAACTCGCTCGTGTCGCGGATGAAGACCGATACGCCGATCAGGTCGGCGGGCAGCAGGTCGCTCGTGAACTGCACGCGCTGGTATTGCAGGCCAAGCGTACGGGCCAGTGCATGCGCCAGCGTGGTCTTGCCGACACCGGGCAGGTCTTCCAGCAACAGGTGGCCGCGGGCCAGCATGCAGGCCAGGGCCAGCCGGATCTGGCGCGGCTTGCCCAGCACGATGCGGCCGAGCTGGTTCTGGGCTTCGGCGAGCGTAGCGACGATCCTCGGGCGAGCAGTCACATTGGCCTCGGCTGGGAGACGGGGAATCCGCGCATTGTAGCGGCGTGCGCCTTGCTCGGCACAGTCTGTTTCCGCACGAAGACAACCATGCGCGGGTCGGGCTTTTCCTGCCTCTTCGGGCCTTGACGCGCGAGCGGCGCCGGCTTCTGGCATCATCGTCGTATCGGCCACATGTTGGCCTGGATCTCCCTCTGCCGCAATGACTGCCCCGCTGGACGCATCCCCCTTCCCGTCTGCCACCTCCACCGAGCCTGATTCCGCCGCGCTGAAGCACCTCGCCGAGGCGTTCCACAAGGATGGCTTCATCGTGCTGCGCGGCTTCGCGCCGGAGCAGACCTGTGCTGCGCTGGAAGCGGTGACGCGCAGCCACCTGGCCACGGCCGTTCCACCGGTCGAGTTCGAGGCCGACCTCGGCTATCCCGGCGCACCCGCCACGCGCGATGCCGCCGGCGGCGGCACCGTCAGGCGATTGCGGCAGGCTTATGGACGCGATCAGGTCTTTCGCGACTGGGCGGCGAACCCGCGCCTGACAGCTATCGTGCAGGCGCTGTTGGGCGAAGCCCCGCGCATCACGCTGGCCCACCATAACTGCGTGATGACCAAGCATCCGCACTACGGCAGCCAGACCGGCTGGCATCGCGATACGCGCTACTGGTCGTTCGTCAGCCCGGAACTCGTGACGGTGTGGCTGGCGCTTGGCGACGAGGACGAGAGTAACGGCGTCCTGCGCGTCATTCCCGGCTCGCACAAGGCCGTGCTGGAACCGGGCCAGCTCGATCCGGCCGAGTTCCTGATCGAGGCCCACCCGGCAAGTCAGCCGTTGCTCGAGGGCGCGGCGTCGCTGGCGTTGCACCGTGGCGACGTGCTGTTCTTCGACAGCCGGCTGTTCCATGCCGCCGGCCGCAACAGCTCGAATGCAGTCAAGCTGTCGGTGGCGTTCGCCTACTTCGGCGCCAGCAATCGTCCCGTGGACGGCACGCGTTCGGCCGAATTCGGCAGCGTCGAGCTTTAAGCGTGCCCGGGGCGGGGCCTGTGGCGCTCAGGTGCGCAGGCCGACCAGCCCGGAGATCTTGTCGGCCGCTTCCAGCAGCGAAGGCAGAAAGCGCTCGCGCATTTCCGCGGCGCTGGTGCGGTTGGCCTGGCCGCTGATGTTGAGGGCGGCAATCGTATGGCCCGCGCGGTTGCGGATCGGCGCGGCCAGCGAAACCAACCCTTCTTCCAGTTCCTGGTCATTCAGCGCCCAGCCGCGCGTACGGATATCGGCGATGACGGTCTTCAGCGCATCGATATCGGTCACGGTGCGGCTGGTGCGCGCGCGCAGTTCGGTGTTGCGCAGCACGCGGTCCAGTTCATCGGGGGGCAGGCCGGCCAGCAGCACGCGCCCCATCGAGGAGCAATAGGCCGGCAAGCGGCTGCCGATCGACAGGTTGATGGTCATGATCTTGCGGGCGGGCACGCGCAGCACGTAGACGATCTCGGTGCCGTCGAGCACTGAGATCGAGCAGCTTTCGTGGACCTGTTGCGAGAGCGCCTCCATGATCGGCTCGGCCAGGTTCCAGAACGGCATCGAGGTCAGGTAGGCAAAGCCAAGATCGAGGATCTTCGGGGTCAGGCGGAACAGCCTGCCTTCGGCCTGCACATAGCCAAGGCCCACCAGCGTCAGCAGGATGCGGCGCGCGCCGGCGCGCGTGAGGCCGCTGGCCTGGGCGATTTCCGTCAGGGTCTGGGCCGGGTGCTCGGCGTTGAACGCGCGAATCACGGCCAGGCCGCGTGCAAAAGACTGCACATAGCTGTCGCTGGGCTTTTCGGGCGTGGCGGCGGAGGTGGCGGCGGTTTCCGCGGCTTGTGAGGGATCGGCGGGACTGGCCATCTGTCGGGCACCGGCGCGGGTCGCCGGATTGGCTCGCAAAGGCCGAAAGCGTAGAGGAAATACGCCGGTTTCGCCAGTGCGCAGCGACGCACGTGCTGGCGGCGCCGCCGTTCGGGGCGCCGCCGCCATGCTGTCTCCTGCACCGTTATCGGGTTACGCGGATCAACGGAAGCTCTTCTGCAGCAGCACGAAAATGGCCATGACCACGCACAGCGCGGCAAAGCCGTGCAGCATGTCCATGCCGGCCAGCAGGGTGGCCTGTCGGTCGATTTCCAGCGAGATCTTTGCCAGGTTCGACGCGGACAGTGCATCGGGCATCTGCAGCGACGGCGTGAAGCGCGTGACGTGCTCGACCAGGTGCGTGCGGTGCGCCGCCAGGCCGTCCTGCATGAAGACGCTCGCCAGACCGGTACCGGAGGCCGAGGCGATCTGCTTGCAGACGTTCTTGAACTGGTACGCGTGGGAGAAGTCCTCGACCGGCAGGTCCAGGTAGGTCATCGAAGCGACCTGCACCATCAGCAGGACCGGCGTCAGGCCTTCCAGCAGCACCACCGGCACGAGTGCGTAGTCGGGCGCTCCGGGCATCAACTGGTACGACAACAGCATGGCCGCGCCTGCATAGATGAGAAAGCCGACCGCGATCACGCGGCGCTTGCGGAAGACCAGCGCCATACCCAGCGTGATCAGCACCGCGCCGATGGCGGAAACCGTGCCGCTGGTCGTGAGCAGCATGCACGTGGTACGGAAGGTCAGCCCCAGGCCGCTCTGCGTGAGCGTGGGCAACAGGAATGCCCACGCCGACGACAGCAGGTAGTACAGCGTATAGAAGCCCAGCCCGTACAGGTACTGGCGGCCGGCCAGCCGCGAGAAGTCGATCCATGGGTCCGGGTGCCGGTACAGGCGCCAGCCGCTGAACGCAAACAGGCCCACGCCGAGCAACGCGGCCAGCGGCATCTGCGGCGAGCTGAAAAAACGCGTGTAGCGCATTTCCTGCAGCGTATGCAGGAAGACCAGCGCACCGAGTGCCGCGGCGATCGCAGCCGGCCAGTCCAGCGTTGAGACAGGCGGATGCGGATCGCGCGGCGCGCGCGTGGGATAGGTGGCGATCACCGACAGCAGCACCGGCAGCGAGATCCCGGCCTGGAACAGGAACACCGCGCGCCAGCCGATGTCGTCAAGGAAGATGCTGGTGAGCCATGGCGTGATGGCCAGCATGGCGAACGCACCGCCGCCAAAGCGCAGCATCAGCGGCGCGCGCTCGGCCGGCGTCGATACCAGCTGCACCAGGATCCGCGAGGCCGCGAACAATCCGCCGGCGCCCAACCCCTGTACAGCCTTGCCGCCGATCAGTCCGGCCGGGCTGGCGGCTTCGGCGCACAGCAGCGAGCCGACGATGAAGATCAGCAGCGACGCGATGGTGAAGCGCTTGTACGTTGTACGGCGCGCGATCTGGTCGAGCACCATGTTCATCAGCACCGCGGTGGCCGCGTAGGCCGAGACCGCATACAGGTAATCTTCGGGCGCGGCGCCCACGCCGCCCTGGATGTGCTGGCTGGCTACGCCCATCATCAGCGTGGAGGAGAAGTCGATGCCGGTCACGAGGCCCAGCGTCAGCCCGAACAGCGACAGCCGCCAGTGGCCCATCTCCGGATGGCTAGCGATCTGCATGCGAGGGCGGGCGGGGGCTGCGGTAGCCATGGTGGCCTGGCTTGGGGAAGTGGTGGCGCTGTGCGCGACCGGGACGCTGGAAACAGCGGGGACAGACGTTTGTTGCATCGCTACAGCATAATGTCGCCTGCTGTCTGGAACTACAGCTTGTCAGGGAAACATTGTCCGGTGAACGAAACAATCCAGTGGAATGATTGGGAGGCGTTCTGCTGCGTGGTCGAGCAGGGCACATTTACGGCAGCGGCGGAGCAGCTCGACTGCCCGAAATCGCGCGTGTCGGCTGCCGTGGCGCGGCTCGAAACCGCGATCGGCGCGAAGCTGCTGGAGCGCACCACGCGCCGCATGCGGCTCACCGATGCCGGCAGCGCCGTCTACCGCGATGTCGCGCCATTGTTCGCGCGCCTGCGCGAAATCCGCCAGGAAACGCTCGCGCGCGAGGAAGGCGTGCAGGGCGTGCTGCGCATCGCCACCCCCTACGAATTCGGCGCGCAGCAGCTTGGCGGCATCATCTGCCGCACGCTGGCCGCGCATCCGGCGCTCGATGTGTCGGTGGAAATCACGCAAGGCCTTGTCGATCCGATCCGCGACGGGTTTGACGTTGCTTTCGTGATCGTCGACGCCGACCTGCCCGACTCCGGTACAGTGGCACGCCGCATCTACCACGTGGAGCGCGGTCTCTTTGTCGCGCCGGCGCTGGCCGCCAGCCTGCCGCCGCTGGTGCGCCCCGAAGACCTCGTCAATATGCCCACGCTCACCACGCCGGGCGACACGGTATGGGAATTCCAGCGCGACGGGGAAAGCATCACGGTGCCGATCCGGCCGCGCATGCAGACCTACAACGCGGAACTGCGGTTGCAGGGCGCGCTCGCGGGACTGGGCATTGCCAAGCTGTCGGTGAACTATTGCGAGGCGGAAATTGCGCAGGGCCGGCTGGTGCGCGTGTTGCCCGACTATCCGTTGCCGCCGCTGCGCGCGTTCGCGTTGCTGCCGGACCGGCGGCTGCAGCCGCGCAAGGTGCGCGCGTTCATGGAGGCAATCGAGTCGATGCTGGAGCCCGAACTGGAACAGGACTCCGAGGAAGGAGCGAGCCCGGCTTTCTGACCGGGCTGCGATGCGGGGGCGTTCAGGGCTGCGGCAAAGGATCAGGCGCCGTCGGTGAAGGCGTCGCGGGATTCCTGCACGGTGCGGGCGCCATCGGTGTACGGGTCGCGCTTGCCGAGGTTGGCGCCGTCGGTGAACGGATCCACCTTGCCGAGCTTGGCGCCGTCGGTGTACGGGTCCACCTTGCCCAGCTTGGCACCGTCAAGGTAGGGGTCGACATTGCCGACGCGGCCGATGCTGCCGTCGAGGCGGGCCAGGTCCGAAACGGGCGAGGCAGCGTGTGCGCCGGAAGCGGCGGCCAGCGTCAGGCCGAGTGCGCAGAGCACGGAAGTGGCAAGGTTGCGGCGTTGTGCAAGGGTCTTCATGATCATGTCCTTCTTGTCAGGGTTTGTGGCGTCAACCACGATGCCTGTAATGTAGGACTTCGAAGACCCCGGAAAAAGCGTCAATCTCCGACACACTGTCCAATAAGCTGGACAATGTCGATGCGCTCTCCGTTTCGCCCCGCTTTGCTCAGTAGTGCATGCCGAACACGCCCACGCTCAGGCGGGCGATGATCATCAGCAGGATCTGGGCGATCACGAACAGCACGAGCGGCGAGATATCGAAGCCGCCCAGGCGCGGCACCACGCGCTGGATCGGGCGCAGCAGCGGCGCCGTGAGGTAGTTGATGGCCGGCGTGACGGGCGAGTGCGGATTCACCCACGACAGGATCGCCATCAGCAGCGTTACCCACATCACGAGACTGATGCCCCACTTGAGCACGTAGAGCACGCCGCCCAGCAGCACCATGGGCAGGAAATCGAGCAAGGCACCGCCGGTGAGCGCTGTCACCAGCAGCAGGAACGCCACCGCGGTCAGCCAGGCGCCGACCACCGTGGCCCAGTCGATGCCGCCGAAGCCAGGAATGACCCGGCGCAACGGCCGTACAAGCCAATCGGTAACCTGGAATACACCTTGGGACACCGGATTGCGCGTGGGCAGGCGCGTGATCTGCATCCACACGCGCAGCAACAGGGCCATGCCGAACAGGGTAAAGACTGTATCGAGCAGGAATAGGGCGATTTCCGTAAACATCGGTCAGGGTTCCGTGGCGGTGGGAAAGGTGTCTGCAACCGCACAGATTCTGCCATAGCCGGATGCCATGACGGCGCCGCTTCGCATTCCGCGATGCGGCAGGTCTGCCCCTATAATTGCGACGGTCCGAATCCGGACGCCCGCCAAGCCTTGCGCGATCGCGCTTTTACCGTCTGCCTTCCCTGCCTATGCCAAGCAAGTCCGCCTCCGCGAAACAGTCGCCGCTCAGCAAGCCGGACTTCGAGGCACTTTCAGATTTCCGCTACCAGTTGCGCCGCTTCCTGCGTTTTTCCGAAGACGCCGCGCGCAACGAAGGCGTGACCGTGCAGCAGTATTTGCTGATGCTCCATATCCGGGGCTGCCCGGGCAAGGAATGGGCATCGATCGGCGAACTGGCCGAGCGGCTGCAGGCCCAGCAGCACGGCGTGGTGGCGCTGGTGAACCGCTGCGAGGCTGCTGGCCTGGTCAAGCGCAAGCTCAACCCTGATGACCGCCGCGTGGTCCAGGTGCACCTGCTTGCAAAGGGCGAGCGCTGCCTGAACCGGCTGGCCATGCTGCACCGGACGGAACTGGAGTCGCTGCGCGGTACTTTCCGCGTGGCGCGCATCACGGCGTTCAACGACGACGAAGCCGAACGCGGCTGAGGCCGCCACGCCACGGCTGGGGCCGGGCCGTTACAGGCGGTTACCAATCACAATTTGTAGTGACACCCGCCGCGCTCCGCCGGCTCTAGACTCGCGCGCATTCCCAACTCGCAAAATCCGCAGGAGCCGTTTCCATGTCCATCCCCTTTCGTTCCGTTGTGCTTGCGGTGCTCGGTGCCGGCGCGCTCGCCGGTTGCGTGACTGCGCCTTATGGCGGATACGCGGGCGGTTATTCGGGTGGGTACTCCGGAGCCTATGGTTCCGGTGCGGTAACGCAGACGGGGTATCCGCAGTCGTCTTATCCGCAGGCGGCCTATCCCCAGCAGGGATATCCGCAGGCAAGCTACCCGCAACAAGGCTACCCGCAGCAAGGCTATCCCCAGCAGGGCGGCTACCAGCAGGGGTATCCCGCCGACAGCGGCTACGGCAGCACCGGCGCCGATCAGTATGGTGTCCGCTATGGATGGGTCGAGTCCATCGAAGTCGTGTCGGGGCAAGCGGCTTCGACCAGTGGTGCCGGTGCCGTGGTCGGCGGCATCGTTGGCGGCCTGCTCGGCCACCAGGTCGGTGGCGGACGCGGCAACACCGTGGCGACCATCGGTGGCGCGGTGGCTGGCGCGCTGGCCGGCAACGAAGTGGAGAAGCGCGGCAGCGCGGTGCCGCCCGCCTATCGCGTGCGCGTTCGGACCAATGACAATGCCTATCTGACCGTGACGCAGGCCAATCCGTACCAACTGCGGAATGGCGACCGGGTGCGGGTGGAGAATGGCGTAGCCGTGCCGTATTGAGGCCGAGACAGGCGCTCGTCAATGCGGCGGGCGCCGTATCTGGCGAGTGGCCCCGCCAGACACACCTTGCCCGCAGACTGTCCCGCTATCGTCCCGTTCCGCCTGTCTCGTCGCTGAACAGCGCCGCATAGTCTTCACGCAGCTTCCGCTTGAGCAGCTTGCCTGCCGTATTGCGCGGCAGGTCGGCCACGAACACCACGCGCTTGGGCACCTTGAACGGTGCCAGCGCATCGCGTGCATGCGCGACCAGTGTTTCTTCGGTGGCTGCAGTATCGCGCTTGAGCACCACGCAAGCGGTCACGGCTTCCACCCACTTCGGGTGCGACAGCGCGAACACCGCCACCTCGGCCACAGCGGGATGGGTGTACAGGCACTCCTCGACTTCGCGGCTCGACACCAGCACGCCGCCCGAGTTGATCACGTCCTTGATGCGGTCCACCACATACAGGTAGCCCGCGACATCCATGTAGCCGAGGTCGCCGGAATGGAACCAGCCACCGGCGAATGCCTCGGCGGTCTGTTCCGGCTTGTCCCAGTATTCGGTCAACAACTGAGGCGAGCGGTGCACGATTTCACCAAGCGTGCCGGGCGCGACGTCGTTCATCTTCTCGTCGACGATGCGGGTTTCCACATTGAGCACGGGCCGTCCCGCAGAGGCCGGGCGCTCCGCATGCTCGTCGGGACCGAGCACCGTGGCGAGCGGGCCGATCTCGCTCTGGCCGTAGCAGTTGTAGAAGCGCAGCGCCGGCAGCTTCGCCTGCAGTTCGAGCAGCACCGGCACCGGCATGATCGAGGCGCCGTAGTACGCCTTGGTCAGCGTGCCGAGCCGCGCGGAATCGAAATCGGCATGCCGCAGCAGCGCGATCCACACCGTGGGCGGCGCAAAGAAGCTCGTGATCTCTTCGTCGTGGATGGTGCGCAGGCAGAAGCCGGCCTCGGGGCTGTCGGCGATGAGCGTGGTGCCACCGCTCAGCAGCAGCGGCATCAGGAATACGTGCATCTGCGCCGAGTGGTAGAGCGGCAGCGCTGCGAGCGAATAATCCGATGCACGCACGTCGCATGCCGCGATGGTGCTCACGTACTCGGCCAGCAGCGCGCGATGCGTAAGCACGGCGCCCTTCGGTGCGGAAGTGGTGCCGGACGTGTACAGGATCTGCGCCGGCGTGTCGTCGGCCAGTTCCGCGAGCACCGGTGCCGCGGGCCCTTGCGCGGCTGCCATCAGGATGTCGTGATCACCGCCACCATGCAGCGTGCCGCTCACCCGGCAGGGTAGCCCTTGCACGCGTTCGGCCAGTGCAGGATCGGCAAAGATCGCGCTGGCACCGGATTGCGTGACGATGTACTCGGCTTCGCTTCGCGTCATCGAGAAGTTCACCGGTACGTGGATCAGGCCGGATCGCAAGCACGCGAGCCACAGCAGCACGTAGGCATCGGAGTTTTTGCCGAAGGCCGCGACGCCGTCGCCGGGCCGCAGGCCCCACTGCGCGAGCGCACCCGCCACGCATGCCGCGGCTTCGTCCAGTTGCCGGAAGGTCCAGCTACGGGCGCCGAAGCGGATGGCAGTCTTGTCGGGATCGCGCCGGACGGCGCGGCCGACGGCGTCAGGGATGGTATTGCGCAGGGCGCGCTGCTGCTCTGACTGCATGGTGGTCTCCGTTATCGTGGTTTGGATCCAGCAAGTCTTGAAGCTCGACAGCGCAGCATACGGCGTGCCGCACGCCGGTGGCAAGGCGGGCCCCTCCGGCGAGGGGCGCGGGATTACAGCGTCTGCGCGAGGAAGGTCAGTGCGCGGCCGTGCGCCAGCGCTGCGCTGTGCTGGTGGTAACTCGCGCGGGCCCAGCAGTTGAATCCGTGGTCGGCGCCGTCGTAGACGAACACCTCGGTGCCACGCTTGCCGGCGACAGCGGCACGCACGTTGGCGACCGCATCGGGCGTGATATGTGCGTCGAGCGCGCCGTAGTGGAACTGCACCGGCACGTTCAGCGCGCTCGCTTCCTGCAGGTTGTTCTGGATGCCGCCGCCGTAGTAGGGCACCGCGGCGTTGACGAGGCCGCGCGCCGCGCTCAGGTAGGCGAGCAGGCCGCCAAAGCAATAGCCAACCGCCGCAACCTTGCTGCCTGCACCGGTGTGCGTGCGCAACGTGCGCACGGTCGCGGCGATATCGCGCACGGCGGCTTCCACGTCGACCGACTTGCGCAGCGCTATGGCGCGCTCCATGTCGGGGCCGGCATAGCCCAGCTCGATGCGCGGCGCATCGCGCCAGAACACATCGGGCGCGAGCACGGTGTAGCCGTCGGCCGCGTACTGGTCGGCTACCGCGCGGATATGTTCGTTGACGCCGAAGATTTCCTGCAGCAGCACGATGGCGGGGCTATCGGGCTGCACGCCTGCAGGCGGCAGGCTCAGGTAGGCGTCAAAGCTGCCGGCGTCGCTGTCGACACGGATCCATTTGCTGTTGGGAGTGGCTGGCATGGCGGGTTCCTGGTGACGGATGAAGGATGGGCAAACCGCAAGTGTGCCACCGCCGGCCAGATCACGCCGGCCACGGCTCAGTACGCGGACGACTGCTGGAAGCGCGCGTTCCAGTTCTCGGTATAGGCCTTGACCACCGCCGAGTCGCCGCGGATCAGCATGCCGTTCTCGGCGTTGCGTTCTTCGGCGGACTTGGTGAAGTTGAACGACCCGGTGAATACGGCCTGGTCATCGAACACCATGACCTTGTTGTGGGCGATCGCGGGCTTGGTGTCGATGACGACCGGAATGCCCGCGTGCTTGAGGAAGGTGGCGCTGGTGTAGCGTTCGCTCACCTGGCTCTTGTCGACGATCACGCGTACATCGACGCCGCGCTTGTGCGCCTGCACCACGGCTTCGGCGATGGGCTTGCTGGTGAACGAGTAGGCCTGGATCAGCAGCCGCCGGCGCGTACCGCGGATCGCATTGACGAGCAGGTCCTGGCAGCTCAGCCCGTCGGGGACGAAGCACAGGGTATAGCCGCTGCCCGACGCAAACGGCTTGGCGTTGACCGGACGGGCCGACGCATCCTGCCGCGCGTTCTGGCCCGGGATGTCGGGCATGTGCTTTGAAATTGCGTCGTTGAAGGTGCTGCTGATGGTATCGGTGATGCTGTCGAGCGCCGAGGCGGAGCGGGCATGAGCCAGGCCGGTTGCGCATGCGGCGAGCAGTAGGGCGGACAGGGCCGCGCGCTTGGATCGGTGAGTCACGGTGCGATTCGGTTCGGGGACGGAGGCCCGCATTGCCACGCCGCGCGGCAATGCGGGCCCGCAGCGTAGCAGCACGCTCCGCACCGGACAAGCCGCGCGTGTGTAACAGTCCTTTTCACCGCATGCGTCTACTGGGTTTTCACCGTGGTGCTGCCTATGATGGATAAACCGCGCCGGGTGCCAGCCGGCCAAGGAGACGGACATGAGCGACCATACCTACAAGCTCGTCGAAATCGTCGGCTCATCGCCGGACGGCAGCGACCACGCCATTCGCAATGCGATCGCCAAGGCCGGCGAGACCATCAAGAACATTGACTGGTTTGAAGTGGTGGAAACGCGCGGCCATATCGAGAACGGCAAGGTCGGGCATTTCCAGGTGACGCTGAAGATCGGCTTTCGCGTGACCTGAGCGGCCACCAACGGCAGGCGGATTTCCTTCACGTCGAAGTGCGATTCGCCGATCAGTGCCTTGTCGTATTCGCTCGCCAGTCCCACAACGTGCTGGCGTCGACGGGTTGTTGCGCAGTCCAATCGCGAGGTCCGGTATTGGGCTGCGATGCTGACCGCCTATGAAATCCCGCACCAGGTCCAACGAGGCGTGGGCCCGCTTCTACATCCTCGATGAACGCAATGAGCCGGTCCAGGTGGCTGGCCATGGCGAATGGTCGCGCTGGATGGAGGAGAACGACCCCGTGTTCCGCCGTACCGTGCTGCAGGCTGCCGGCAGCACGGTGACCACGCGCTTCCGCGGGGTGTCGGAAGCCGCGCCGGTGGACACGCCGCTATTTATCACGCGCGTGGCCGGGGCAGCGGATCCCGGCGGGAACCGCAGCTACGGGGCCAGCTCGCTGCAAGCGGCGCTCGCGCAGCACGAACGGATCGTGCAGAAGCTGCTGCGCGGTGAACTGGCGAGCAAGGGTCTGGAATGATCCGGCCTGTCCCGCACGGCAAGAACGCTGTGCGCGCGCCGGTGTCCAACCTGTGCTGCCAGCCACTCGACGAAGGCGCAATGGAGGATCCACCATGCATGACGTTGCCTTCGTACATGCCCACGCGGCCAATGCCCGCTGGCAGGACGCGCTGGCGGACTGCCGCCAGCAACTGGAGGCCCAGCTTGCAGTGCAACACGCCCGGCTGGGCTGCGCGGTCGCCCTGACGCTTGGCTGGTGCTACCTGAGCGACTACTACGCAACGGCCGCCGAGCGCATTCTCGATGCATTGCAGCAGGAATGGCCCGGCGTGGCCTGGGTCGGTACGGCGGCAATGGGCATATCGGCTTGCGGGGTGGAGTACATCGATGAGCCCGCACTGGCGCTGATGATGGCGCCGTTGCCGCGGGACGCGTTCCGGCTGTTCTCGGGGCGCAAGCCCTTGCCGCCAGCCACTTCAGGCTTCACGCCTCATACCGCGCTCGTGCATGCGGAGGGGTCGACGCCAGACCTCCAGGACCTGCTGCGCGAACTGAGCGAACGCACGGCGACCGGCTACCTGTTCGGCGGATTGTCGTCGGCACGCAATCAGACACTGCAGATCGCCGACGGCATCTTCACGGGCGGCCTGTCGGGCGTACTGTTCGGCCCTGGCGTTGGCCTGATCTCTCGCGTGACGCAGGGCTGCCAGCCCATCGGGCCTGCGCGAACGGTGACGCGCGCGGAACGCAACGTGGTGTTCACGCTGGACCATGAACCCGCCCTCGACTGCGTGCTCAAGGATCTCGGGCTCGAGCGCGATGCGCCGACCAAGGCCATGGCCGAGGCGCTGTCGGGAACGCTAGCCGGCCTGAGCGCCGGTACCGAAGATGCGCCAAGGCTCCCCGGCATGTTCGGCGCAGAAACCGTGGTGCGGCATCTGA
This sequence comes from Cupriavidus pinatubonensis, assembly GCF_019602855.1. Classification (GTDB taxonomy): domain Bacteria; phylum Pseudomonadota; class Gammaproteobacteria; order Burkholderiales; family Burkholderiaceae; genus Cupriavidus; species Cupriavidus pinatubonensis. Next base: position 1,243,285 of record NZ_CP080766.1, on the reverse strand, counting down.
TCGGCCTGGACGTGCAGCATCGCGTACTCGCGCTGGCCGATGTTCCCGAAACCGGTATGCGGCTGGCGTTCTGCACGCGCAATCCAGCCGCGGCGCGCACGGACCTGACGCGCATCGCCACGGAGATCCGGGCCGAGATCGAGGGAGGCGCAGCTGGCAAGGCGCTCGGCGCGCTCTATATCAGCTGTTCCGGACGAGGTGGGCCGCATTTCGGCGCGCCCAGTGCCGAACTGCAGATCGTGCGCCGTGCGCTCGGGGATTTGCCGATGGCGGGCTTCTTTGCCAATGGCGAGATCGCTCGCGACCATCTGTACGGCTACACCGGCGTGCTGACGGTTTTCACCGGCGCTGTGGTTTCCTGAGGGACAGGCGGCACCCGTGCGCCGCGCGCACAGTTATGATGCCGGCTGTACCGCGTGCCGCCGTGACGGACACGCCACCCCCACACCGCAGACCAGGTATCTACATTGCGTTTCCTGCATACCGCCGACTGGCATCTCGGGCGGCTCTTTCATGCCCGCAGCCTGATTGAAGACCAGGCCTACATCCTCGACCAGTTTGTCGAACTGGTGCGCACCGAGCGGCCCGACGCCGTGCTGATCGCCGGCGATGTCTATGACCGTGCCGTGCCGCCGCCGGAAGCGGTGGCGCTGCTCGATGACGTGCTGGCACGGATCATCCTGGACGTGGGCGTTCCTGTCGTGCTGATCGCCGGCAACCACGACAGCGCGCAGCGGCTGGAATTCGGCGCCCGGCTGATGCAGTCGCAGGGCCTGCACGTTGCCGGCTGCACGTCCGCCACACCGGCCTGCGTGTCGTTGCATGACGCGCATGGCGAAGTGCGACTCTATGCGCTGCCGTATGCGGAGCCGGCCGTCGTGCGCGACGCGCTCGGTGCCGAACTGCCCACCCATGAGGCGGCATTGTGCGCGCAGCTCGACGCGATTCGTGCGAGCCATCCGGCCGGTATGCGCTCCGTGGTGGTCGGCCATGCGTTCGTGGTCGGCGGCGCGGTCAGCGAATCCGAGCGGCCGTTATCGGTGGGCGGCAGCGGCGCTGTTGCCGCGCAAGCGTTCCAAGGGTTCGACCTTGTTGCGCTGGGCCACTTGCACCGGCCCCAGACCCTCGACGGGCGGGTGCATTACGCCGGCTCGCTGCTCAAGTATTCGTTGTCGGAATGCGGTCACGACAAATCCGTGTCGATGATCGACCTTGGCGCTGACGGCAGCGTGCAAATCACGCCCATGCCCCTGCGGCCGCTACGCGACCTGCGTATCGTGGAAGGCAAACTCAGCGAGCTGATCGCCGCTGCCGCCGATGACGCGCGACGTGATGACTATGTCTATGCACGCCTGACGGACACCGGCGCGCTGCTGGACCCGATGGCGAAGCTGCGGCAGGCTTATCCCAACGCGCTCGCGGTCGAGCGCACCGTGCTGGCACGCGGCGGTGTAGCCGGCGATGCGGCGCGGCGCCTGCGCGAACAAAGCACGGGCGAGCTCTTCGCGAGCTTCTTCCGCGAAGTGGTCGATGCGGAACTCGATGATGGCCAGCGTGGCGCGCTGGAACAGGTGCTGGCCGGCATGGCCGCGGCACAGCGGGAGTCCGCATGAGACCCCTGCACCTGACAATGCAGGCCTTCGGGCCGTTTTCCGGCACTGAGGCAATCGATTTCACGCGCCTGGGCGAGCAGGCCTTCTTCCTGATTCACGGGCCTACAGGTGCCGGTAAGACCACGCTGCTCGATGCGGTCTGCTTCGCACTCTATGGCGATACTTCCGGCGGCGAACGCAGCGCGCAGGCCATGCGCAGCGCCAACGCCGCGCCCGGATTGCGCACGGAAGTCGCGCTCGAATTCAGCCTTGGCGAAAAGCGCTACCGCGTCGTGCGTTCTCCCGCGCAGGAGCGGCCGAAGCAGCGTGGCGAAGGCATGGTCAACGAGACCCCGAAGGCCCAGCTCGACGCATGGGACGGTGACGGCTGGGTCAGCAAAGCCGGGCAGCCGGCCAAGGTCACCGAGGCCGTCCGCGAACTGCTGGGCTTTGACAGCGCACAGTTCCGCCAGGTCATCGTGCTGCCGCAGGGACGCTTCCGCGAACTGCTGACCGCGAGCTCGCAGGCGCGGCAATCGATCCTGGAGCGCCTGTTCCGCACCGAGCTGTACCGGCGCGTGGAAGAGTTGCTGAAAGGCGAAGCGGCCGGCATCAAGCGCGAAGCCGAGCGCATCGGCGACCAGCGCCAGGCGCTGCTCGGGCAATTCGAGATGGAATCGACGGAAACGCTGGCTGCAGGCATCGCCCAGCTCCAGCAGGAACTGGGCGACCTGCAACAGCAGGAACAGGCTGCGCGTGCCACGCTGGCTGCTGCGCAGTCGGCGCTGCAGGCCGGCGAGCAGGTCGAGGCGCGGCTGCGCGAACGTGCCGACGCGCAAGCTGCTCACGATGCCTTGCTGGCCCGCAAGGCGACGGTCGACGAACAGCGCGTGCGTTTGCAGGCGGCGCGGCGCGCCGCGCAGGCGTGGCCTGCCGTCCAGCAGATGGAGACTGCCCAACGAGACCAGCAAACCGCGCAGGGCGCCGTGGAGCAGGCGGCTGGCGCGCTGCGGCAGCAGCAGGCCGAGGCGGCCCACTCGGGCGAACGGCTGCAGGCAGAGCTTGCGCGCGGTGACGCGCGTGAAGCCGCGCAGCGCCGCGTGATGGAATTCGAGGCGCTGCTGCCGCGCGCGCGTCAGCTCGGCAGCTTGCGCCAGTCACTTGATGCGGCGCAGAAGCAGCAGGGCGATACCGTCGCCGCGCGGGATCGTGCCGCGCAGTCGCTGGCGCAGCGGCAAGCGGAGCTGGCCTCGTCCGAAGAGGAACAGCGGCGCGCCCAGATGCTCGCCGCACAGGCGCAGGCGCTGAGCCTGCAACTGCAGGCTGTGCAGGCGCGTGCAAAGCAGATTGCCCGCTACCGGCAGACCGGACAGGCGGTGGCAAAAGCCCGCGAGGCGTTTGCGCGTAGCGACGCTGCGGCTACGCGTGCCGCAACCGGCCGTGAGTCCGCGCGCGCGGTGCTGGCCGCCACCGAATCGGCATGGCGCACCGGACAGGCCGCGCGCCTGGCTGCCGCACTGACAGCGGGGGACACATGTCCCGTGTGCGGCGGGACCGATCATCCGTCGCTGGCGCAACACAGCGGCGAACTGGTATCGGATGATGCGCTTGAACATGCGCGGATCGCCTCGCGAGAGGCCGATGATCTCGTGCTGCGCGCTGCTAATGCCCGGCACGCCGCGCAGGCGGACGTCGAGCGGCTGTCAGAGCAACTCGCGGAACTCGAAGCGGATATCGGCGATGGTGCGCTGCGCACCGTGGAGTCGACGGCGCAGGCCCTGGCGGCACAGACGGCGGAGCTTGAGCGCGATCTGGCGGCGGCACAGGCTTCGGCTGCCCGGCTGCAACGCATGCCGGCGGTCATTGAGGAACGGCGTTCAGCGCTGGCTACCGCTGATGACCTCCACCGCAAGGCCTGCGCGGCGGTGGAATCCGCGGCGCAGGCGCTTGCCCAACTGCAGGGCGAGTGGCGCGCAGCCTGTGCCCAGTTGCCGGAAGATTTACGCGTTCCGCAAGCGATCGAAGCCGCGCTTCAGCAGGTGCGCAAGCAGATGGCCGTGCTTGTCGCCGCTCTTGAGTCGGCGCAGGCGGCCGACAAGCACGCCACGGCGGCGCTGGCGCGCGCCGAAGCGGCCAGCCAGTCCGCATTGGCGACGCAGGTCCGGACAGGCGAACGTCTGCAAGAGGCCCGCAGCGCGGCGGATGCCATGCTGGCAGCGTCGGGGTTTGCCGACATGGCGGCATTCAGCGCGGCACGGCTCGATGCCGCGGCAATGGAAGGGCTGGATGATGCGGTGCGCAGGTACGACGAAGCACTCGCGGTGGCCGCGCACGGCCTTTCACGTGCGATTGCGGCGGCCGAAGGGCTATCGGCCCCGGACATCGATGGCTTGCGTACTGCTGCGTCGACCGCCGCCGCCGGTGTCGAAGACCTGGTCCGGCGGCAAGCCGATCGGGGCCGCATGCGTGACAACCTGCTGCAATGCCAGCGGCAGCTCGATGCACTGGCAGCCGCCAACAGCGAGATAGAGGCGCGCTACGCGGTGCTCGGGCGCCTGGCGGAGGTTGCCAACGGCAACAATCCGCGCCGCATGACGTTCCAGCGTTTTGTGCTGGCCACCTTGCTCGACGAGGTACTGGAAGCGGCGTCCGTGCGCCTGCTGGCGATGAGCCGGGGCCGCTATACGCTGCAGCGCGTACGCGAGCAGACCGACCAGCGCTCGGCCGGCGGCCTCGATCTGGAAGTGTTCGACTATGACACCGGCGCGGCGCGGCCGGCCAACACGCTGTCGGGCGGCGAGGGGTTCCTCGCGTCCCTGTCGCTGGCGCTGGGGCTGGCCGACGTGGTGCAGTCGCGCTCGGGCGGCATCCAGCTCGACACGCTGTTCGTCGACGAAGGCTTCGGTACGCTCGATCCGGAAAGCCTGGACTTCGCGATCCGTACATTGCTGGACCTGCAGCAGGCCGGACGGCTGGTGGGGATCATCTCGCACGTCGCTGAACTGCGCGAACGCATCGACGTTCGGCTCGAAGTCAAGCCTGGCGCTGCGGGCAGTCGCGCGGTGATGCAGTTGCCCTGATCGCGATGGTGGGGTCAGGCCGTGAAGACCTGTTGACAGCGGATCGCCATGATCTGCGCTTCGAACGCGCGGGCTGCCAGGCGCGGCAGGCGCACACGCGTGCGCGGCGTGGGCATTTGCGGAGCCGGCTCGGCTGGCGGGACGTCAAGCTTCCAGTGTTGCCGCGTGGTACGCAGAATCCGTTCCAGCGCATCGTGATGACTATTATTGAAGGTCCTTGAGGGACTGGGGTGGCGCGGGATGGCGATTGCGCGTGCCATGATGTCCGACTCCTCTGGCTGTTCTGGTCAGGCCCTGGGGGCCTGACTCGTTGTCTTCAGACTTGCCGGGGCGTGCCGGGTGGTCCGATGGCGGTTGCCATGTGGCATGTCTTGAGGCAAGCATAGGCAACGGGGATCCGCGGCCGTATCGAAGCCGGGCCGATTGTGGCGTCGGCTCTGTCCTACAGGCGCTGAATGAGGCCCTCGGTGTATCGCACCCTCCATCTATGGGCCTCCTTAAATCGAGTGCGGCCGATTACCGGACAAGCTCTTTACCGTTGTCTTGACCCGCATTTGTCGCGAGGTGTACTCTGTTCATAGTGCGAATTCAAGTTCGTAATTAGAACAAAACTGACGCACTTCTGTTGGAACACGTCTTGGCTAGTGCGCCATCACCGGTGCTTGCGCCAGACGCCCGTCCGGCAGGCATGCCCGGAGACAGTTTTTGCGCGCCGCGCCTTGCGGCCGGTTCCGGCACCTGCCAGACCTCTACCCGGACTGGAACGCAAGTGATCAACAAGCTATTCGACTCGGTGGAAGCGGCGGTGGCCGGCATCCACGACGGCGCCACGATCCTGATCGGCGGTTTCGGCATGGCAGGCATGCCCGCTGAACTGATCGATGCCCTGATCGCCCAAGGCGCGCGCGACCTCACCATCGTCAACAACAACGCCGGCAACGGCGACACCGGCCTGGCCGCGCTGCTGAAGACCAAACGCGTGCGCAAGATCATCTGTTCGTTCCCGCGCCAGACGGACTCGTACGTGTTCGACTCGCTGTACCACGCTGGCGAAATCGAACTGGAACTGGTGCCGCAGGGCAACCTGGCCGAGCGCATCCGCGCCGCCGGTGCCGGCATCGGCGGTTTCTTCACGCGCACGGCCTACGGCACGCCGCTGGCCGAAGGCAAGGAAACGCGCATCATCGACGGCCAGGGCTATGTTTTCGAAAAGCCCATTCACGCCGACTTCGCCCTGATCAAGGCCGACAAGGCCGACCGCTGGGGCAACCTGACGTATCGCAAGACCGCTCGCAACTTCGGCCCGATCATGGCCATGGCTGCCAAGTGCCCCATCGTGCAGGTGAGCCACGTGGTGGAACTGGGCGAGCTGGATCCCGAGCACATCGTGACGCCGGGCCTGTTCGTCAAGCGCGTGGTGAAGGTCTGAGCGAAGGAGAGCGAACATGCAAAAACTGACCCGCGACCAAATGGCCGCCCGCGTGGCCAAAGACATCCCCGAAGGTGCCGTGGTGAACCTCGGCATCGGACTGCCCACGCTGGTGGGCAACCACCTGCCCGCAGACAAGGAAATCCTGCTGCACAGCGAGAATGGCCTGCTCGGCATGGGCCCCGCGCCCGCGGCCGGTGAAGAAGACGGCGACCTGATCAACGCCGGCAAGCAGCCAGTGACGATCAAGGCTGGCGGTTCCTATTTCCATCACGCCGATTCGTTCGCCATGATGCGCGGCGGCCACCTCGACTTCTGCGTGCTGGGTGCGTTCCAGGTCTCCGAGAAGGGCGACCTGGCCAACTGGCACACCGGCGCACCGGGCGCCATCCCCGCCGTTGGCGGTGCGATGGACCTCGCCATCGGGGCCAAGCAGGTGTTCGTGATGATGGAACACCTTACCAAGCAGGGCGAAAGCAAGATCGTGCCGCAGTGCTCCTATCCGCTGACGGGCATCGGTTGCGTGACGCGCATCTACACTGATCTGGCCACCATCGACGTAACCACCGACGGGCTGGTTGCGCGCGACCTGGTGGAAGGGCTGAGCTTTGACGAGTTGCAGCGCCTGACCGGCGTTACCCTGATCCAGGGCTGACCACTGATATCAAGACCGAGAGAGAGACATGACCGAAGCCTTTATCTGCGACGCCATCCGTACGCCCATCGGCCGTTACGGCGGCAGCCTGTCCGCGGTACGCGCGGACGACCTGGGCGCGGTGCCCCTGAAAGCGCTGATGGCGCGCAATCCGAACGTGGACTGGAAAGCCGTCGACGACGTGATCTACGGTAATGCCAACCAGGCCGGCGAAGATAACCGCAACGTGGCACGCATGTCGTCGCTGCTGGCCGGTCTGCCGCAGGACGTGCCGGGTGCCACCATCAACCGCCTGTGCGGTTCCGGCATGGACGCAACCGGCACGGCCGCGCGCGCCATCAAGGCCGGCGAAGCGACCCTGATGATCGCCGGCGGCGTGGAAAGCATGAGCCGCGCTCCGTTCGTGATGGGCAAGGCCACCAGCGCGTTCTCGCGCGATGCGCAGATCTTCGACACCACGATCGGCTGGCGCTTCATCAACCCGGCGATGCGGGCTGCGTATGGCGTTGACTCGATGCCCGAGACCGCCGAGAACGTCGCGACCGACTACAAGATCAGCCGCGAAGACCAGGATCTGATGGCGCTGCGCAGCCAGGAAAAGGCCTCGCGCGCACAGGCCGACGGTACGCTGGCCCAGGAAATCACCGCAGTGACGATCGCCCAGAAGAAGGGCGACCCGATCATCGTCGAGCGTGACGAGCATCCGCGTGCGACCAGCATGGAAGCGCTGGGCAAGCTGCGCGGCGTGGTCCGTGCTGACGGCACCGTGACTGCCGGCAATGCATCGGGCGTGAACGACGGCGCTTGCGCGATCCTGCTCGCGAGCGAAGCCGGCATCAAGCAACACGGCCTGACCCCGCGTGCGCGCATCGTCGGTATGGCAACGGCTGGCGTGGCACCGCGTGTGATGGGCATCGGCCCGGCACCGGCCACGCAGAAGCTGATGAAGCAGCTCGGCATGACGCTGGATCAGATCGACGTGATCGAACTGAACGAAGCGTTCGCCGCGCAAGGCCTGGCCGTGCTGCGCGAACTGGGCATCGCCGACGACGACAAGCGCGTCAACCCGAACGGCGGCGCGATCGCGCTGGGCCACCCGCTCGGCATGAGCGGCGCGCGTCTGGTGACCACCGCGATGTACCAGCTGCATCGCACCGGCGGCCGCTTCGCGCTGTGCACGATGTGCATCGGCGTGGGCCAGGGTATCGCCATGGTGATCGAACGCGTCTGACGCTTCGGCATAGCGCATGCGCCGCGGCCCGCTACGGGACGCGGCGCAGTATCGTCTCCCTCCCCCGTGACGGAGCCATGCTGCAGGGCCGACAGGCTCGCCGGTCCGGCGGCATGTAGTGAGTGAAGTCGCGATTGTTTGCAAGATCCGGTCCACGAGCGGCCGGAGCGGAGTTGAAGATGTCTCTTCCCAACGCCACGATCGTCACCGGCGCCAGTTCCGGTATCGGGCGCGCCATCAGCGAAATGCTGCTGGCAGACGGCAATACCCGGGTGGTCAATATCGACTACACCGAGCCGGGCTGGTCGCACCCCAACATGACCTTTTTCCAGGCTGACCTGACCAATGCCGAGGCGACACGCGCCGTGGCGGAGCAGGTCACCTCGCAGTTCGACGTCACGCGGCTCGTGAACAACGCGGGCGCCACGCGTCCGGGCACGGCCGATTCGGCCACCGTGGCCGACCTCGACTATGTCGTCGGCCTGCACTTGCAGGCGGCCATGCTGCTCACGCAGGCATGCCTGCCTGCGATGCGCGCCGCCGGGTTCGGCCGCGTGGTCAACATGGCTTCGCGCGCGGCGCTGGGCAAGCCCGAGCGCGTGGTGTACTCGGCGACCAAGGCCGGGCTGATCGGCATGACCCGTACGCTGGCCATGGAGCTCGGCGGCGACGGCATCACCGTGAACGCGGTGGCGCCGGGCCCGATCGCCACGGAGCTGTTCCGCAAGAGCAATCCCGAAGGCAGCGAGCAGACCCGCCGCATCCTCGCGAGCATCGCCGTGAAGCGCATGGGCACGCCGGAAGACGTGGCACGCGCCGCGCTGTTCTTCCTGTCGCCCGACAACGGGTTCGTCACGGGGCAAGTGCTCTACGTGTGCGGCGGCACCACGCTTGGCGTGGCACCGGTCTGAGGCGCACGCCTGCTCAAGCATTCAAATAGAACAGACGTTATTAAAACGTCATATCAGGATGTGATCCTTTTCCCATGGGCCACATCCGGCGAGGACAGCGCCACCGCGCTGTCTTCTTTCAGGGCAGCAATCACGCTATCTGGCAATAGCCTGCGACCGGCACATGGTGCGCGCGGGCAACAAGGACAACCGGAGTAAACCGATGAGACTCGATTCCCAGACTTCCACGACCCGCCGCCGCCTGCTGGCCGCAGGCGTTGCGCTGGCTACCACCATTGCCGGCTTTGCCGGTGCCGCACATGCTCAGGGTGGTTACCCGACCAAGCCGATCACGATGATCGTGCCGTTCTCGGCAGGCGGCACCACCGACATCCTTGCCCGTATCGTCGGCCTGCAACTGGGCAAGGCGCTCGGCCAGCCCGTGGTGATCGACAACCGCCCGGGCGCAGGCGGCAATATCGGCGCATCGCTGGCGGCCAAGGCGCCTGGCGATGGCTACACGCTGTTCATGGGCACCATCGGCACGCACGCGATCAACCAGTCGCTGTACTCGAAGCTGCCGTACGACCCGGTCAAGGACTTCGCGCCGATCAGCCGCGTGGCCATGGTGCCGAACCTGGTGGTGGTGAACCCCAAGGTGCCGGTCCACAACATCAAGGAACTGGTCGCCTACGTGAAGGCCAATCCGGACAAGCTGTCTTACGGTTCGTCGGGCAGCGGCTCGTCGATGCACCTGTCGGGCGAGTTGTTCAACTCGATGACCGGCCTGCACATCCAGCACATCCCGTACAAGGGCAGCGCGCCTGCCGTGAACGACCTGCTGGGCAACCAGATCGGCCTGATGTTCGACAACATGCCGTCGTCGTACCCGCACGTGAAGGCCGGCAAGCTGCGCGCGATCGCCGTGACCTCGGCCAAGCGCTCGCCGGCGCTGCCGAACGTGCCGACCGTGGCGGAATCGGGCGTGCCCGGCTATGAAGCCACATCGTGGTTCGCGCTGTACGCCACCGGCGGCACGCCGCAAGCCATCGTTGACCGCCTGAACGCCGAAGTCGTGAAGATCCTGGCCATGCCGGAAGTGAAGAAGCAGATGGCCGACCAGGGCGCCGAGCCGTATCCGGAAAAGCCGGCGCAGCTCTCCGCGTTCATGAAGTCCGAAACCGCGAAGTGGGCGAAGGTCGTGAAGTCCTCGGGCGCGACCGTGGACTGATCCTCACGGCAGTGTTGCCTTGACGAGAGCCGGCCCTGGGCCGGCTCTTTGCATTGGGAGGCGATCGTCGGGGCCAAAGAAAACCCGCCATATCGGCGGGTTCAATCCGTGCCCACAGGCAGGCCCGGAGGAGACAACCGGCGAGGTCATCCCGGAGGAGCTTTGGCTATCCCAGGCAGTACTTCACCACCTGTTCTTCAACGCCGACGAAGCGCACGAGCTGGCGCAGGCCGCTCGCGTATTCCTTGATGTGATGGCCGTCCGGCGTATCGGGCAGGCGGTAGTAAACCGGTGGGCGGGACGGCATCAGTGCCACGGCGTCGGCCGGAAGCTGCACGGTATCCGCCTCCCAGGCGACGTCACGGTCTTCTGCAAGATCGTGTCCTCTCGTCATTTCCATTGGCTCCGATAAACAGGGCGCGAGCGGGTGAGGCGATGCCAGTCTCGCGCAGACAGGGGGTAATGTTCGCAATGTATGCCATGCGTCGCAGAAATGCTATTCAGTATTTTTTAATTCTAAGAGGCATGCGCTATCAAAATTGTTGGTTTTAGCGATTCTGTAGCAATTGTCGTCGCCCCCGAGCGTCAGACATTGTCTGTCGATATGCGTTCGGCGGTTGCCGCGCAAGGCCTTGCGCTACCATAGCGCGATCCACCGTGAGGCCGCAGTCGTACCCACAGTCGTATCGCTTCCCGGCCGATCAACCGCCCACATGGCTACCTTCCCAGCGAATGTCGACACAGCACGCCTTGTTGATTTCCCTGATCGAGAAACCGTCGTCCGGTTATGACCTGGCACGCCGTTTCGACCGTTCGATCGGCTATTTCTGGCACGCGACGCACCAGCAGATTTACCGAGAACTGGGCCGCATGGCCGAACATGGATGGATTGCCGCCGAAGACAACGAACAGGGCAGCGATGCCAATGGCAACACCACGGCCAATGGCGAAGAGAAGAAGAGCCGCAAGAAGGTCTACCACGTGTTGCCCGCAGGCCGCGAGGAACTGGTGCGGTGGGTGCTGGAGCCCGGCGCCGGGCTGGACCAGCGCGAAGAGATCCTGGTCAAGCTGCGTGCGGATGCGGCGATCGGCCCGCTGGGCCTGGCCGATGAAATGCGCCGGCTGATTGCATTGCACCAGGCGCGGTTGGAAACCTATCAGGCGATCGAGCGCCGGGATTTCGCCGGCGCGCGCCCGGACCGCGGCGAGCAGTTGCGCTTCGCGCTTTTGCGTCGCGGCATTCGCTTCGAACAGGATTGGGTGGCGTGGGGCAACGACCTGCTGCCCCTGCTGGCGGCGCCGTCCGGCAACCGCCAGGAATGAACCCTTCCGACGTCGTCAGGCGACGTCCACCGTGCGCGCCGGCTGCGCAAGCGCGGCATCGGGCAGCCCCAGGCGGCGCCGGGCCAGCGCATATTCCTCGGTAAAGCGGCGCACCAGTTCGGCAGCCGGCACCACGCGCTTGATCGCGCCCACGCCCTGGCCGGCACCCCAGATGTCCTTCCATGCCTTGGCGCTGGCGGAGCCGAAATTCATCTTCGACGGATCCGATTCCGGCAGGGCCTGCGGGTCCAGGCCCGCGCGCTCGATGCTGCCGCGCAGATAGTTGCCGTGCACGCCGGTGAACAGGTTCGAGTAGACGATGTCGTTCGCCGAGCTGTCCACGATCATCTGCTTGTAGGCGTCCTGGGCATTTGCTTCCTGCGTCGCAATGAAGGCCGAGCCGATATAGGCCAGGTCCGCGCCTGCCGCCTGCGCGGCCAGGATGGCGTCGCCGCTGGCAATGGCGCCTGACAGCAGCAGCGGGCCGTCGAACCATTCGCGGATTTCATGCAGCAGCGCGAACGGCGACAGCGTGCCGGCGTGGCCGCCCGCGCCCGCCGCCACGGCGACCAGGCCGTCGGCACCTTTCTCGATCGCCTTGCGCGCAAACGTGTTGTTGATGACATCGTGCAGCACGATGCCGCCGTACGAATGCACGGCTTCATTGACTTCGGTGCGCGCGCCCAGCGAGGTGATCACGATGGGCACCTTGTAGCGCACGCACAGTTCCAGGTCATGCTCGAGCCGGTCGTTGGACTTGTGCACGATCTGGTTGACCGCGAACGGCGCGGACGGACGGTCCGGGTGTTTGGCATCGTGTTCCGCGAGTTCGGTCGTGATGCGGTCCAGCCATTCTTCGAGCTTCGGCGCCGGCCGTGCGTTGAGCGCGGGAAACGAACCGACCACGCCGGCCTTGCACTGGGCGATGACCAGGTCCGGATTGGAGATAATGAACAGTGGCGAGCATACGGCCGGCAGCGATAGCCGGTTCTTCAGCTGGGCGGGAAGCGACATGCGGAACTCCTTGATGGAAACGGGCGAGGTAGCGTTGACGGGCGGCTTCAGGCCGCCCCGGTGAGTACTTGCTTCTGGCTGGCCAGGCGTGCGCCCATGGCGGCGCCCAGTGCCTGCAGGCCGCTCAGTGGCCGGATCATGACCTCGAACTCAGCGATCTTGCCTTGCGCGTCGAAGCGGATCATGTCGATGCCCTTGAGCTGCTTGCCGTCCACCTGTGCGCTGAATTCGAGCACTACGCTGTGGCCGTCTTCGCTGACGAAGCTCCGGTGGTAGCGGAACTCCTGGAATACCTGATTGACCGTGGTCAGCACCAGCACGATGGCGGCGCGCCCCGGGTATGGCGTATGGGCGACCGGCGAGCGGAACACCACGTCGTCGGCCATGATCTCGCCCAGTCCTTCGAATGAATGGGTGGCTAGCATCTCGTGCCAGGCGGCCAGGGTGGGTTGGGCGTTCGGAATCAGGGCGGCGTTCATGGGCGGTGGTCTCCTCGTTCTGCTGGTCGGCAAGTTATTGAAACTATGCAACCAGTTGCATTGACGAGTGAAAGGTAGCATGAGCGGGACGTACCCGCAAGCGTGTGCAGCGCAGTCACGGGCGCCGAGCGCCCGTGCAGTGACGGGTTGTCTACAATTAGCGCATTGCCGTTATCTTCTGCCGGAGAGTCAGTGACCACTCAGCACAGCGAGTCCAGCGCGGATGGACCCCAGGCAGCCTTGTTCGATGCCGACCTGGCAAGCTGGCACAGCCATCCCGAGCGTGCGTTCGACGGCTGGCTTGCGCGCAACGGTTTCCGCCATGGCACCAGCGTGGTCTATCGAGCGATGTGGGGAAAACTGCTGCGGTGGTCGGCCGAACGCGGCCTGGCGCCGCTGTCCTGGTCCGCCAGCCAGATCGGCGAGTTCCTGGACGAGCAGGACCTGCACAAGTCGCATCGCTACCGCTATGCGCGCCTGATCGAGCGGATCTACAACCATCTCGCCCGGCTGCAGGATGGCTTGCACAACCCCGCGAGCCAGGCGGTGCGCGCGCATCTGGCCGAGGGCGAGAACGATCCGACGGCTTTCCTGCTGCCCGGCGAGCGCGACCTGCTGATCGCGCGCGTGCTCGGCCCTGCCGGCGAAGCTGCCGCGGATGGTGCCGGCGTTTCGCCCACCGAATGGAAGCGTGCGCGCGATACCGCGCTGGTGGCGGTGCTGCTGGGCGCGGGGCTGAAGGTTGGCGAAGTCCGCGCGCTGCGTACGATGGCCATCGACAGCAACCGCACCGGGCGCGTGATGCTGCGCATGGCAAAGCCGCAGAGCGGTCGCACCTATGAAACGCCGCTGTTTGCGTTTGCTCACCGGCCGCTGATGGCCTGGCTTGCACTGCGCGAAGCATCGGGAACGCTCGGCGACCTGGTGTTCCCGGCCATGCCGAGCGGGCGGCCGCTGCATGCGGCGTCCGTCTATCGGCGGGTGGAATTGCTGCTGGACGAGGCTGGCGTGCTGTCGGCACGCAGTGAACGCGCCTCGCCGCAGACCCTGCGCAACACCTGCGGCGCAATGCATTTCGAGGCTGGTGCATCGCCGGCAATGGTGGCGCAGTGGCTCGGCATGCGCGATTTCGAGTCTGGCTGGCGGCTGCGCGCCGCGCACGAAGCGTGGGTGGCCCGTGCTGGCCTGCTGCCGGCAAGTGCCGCGGCGGGCGGCTGATTCAGGCAAGCCGTCGCCAGCGTCGGCGATAATAGTGGTTGTTCCGGCGTGTGCTGTGCTGCACACAACGCGCTGAGTCGGCCCTCCGATGGTCGATGTTCGCCCATCGTTTTTCTGATTGATTACTGAATTTCCATGTCCCAGACCTTGCTGCTTACCGGTGCTACTGGCTATATCGCTTCCCATACCTGGGTCGCATTGCTCAATGCCGGCTACAAGGTGATCGGGCTCGATAATCTGTGCAATAGCAGCCGCGTGGTGGTAGACCGGCTGGCAACCATTACCGGGCAGACTCCGCATTTTGTCGAGGGCGATGTCCGCGACCGCGCGCTGCTGGACCGCCTGTTCGCCGAACATGACATCACCGGCGCAATCCATTTTGCTGCGCTCAAGGCGGTAGGGGAATCCGTCAGCCAGCCGCTCGAGTATTACAGCAACAACCTGGACGGCATGCTTACGCTATGCGCGGCCATGCGCGACGCCGGGGTAAAACAACTGGTGTTCAGTTCGTCAGCCACTGTCTACGGCAATCCGCATGCGGTGCCCATTCTCGAGGATTTCCCGTTGTCGGCCACCAACCCCTATGGCCAGACCAAGCTGATGGGCGAGCAAATCCTGCGCGATCTCGAAAAATCGGATCCCGAGTGGCGCATTGCCTACCTTCGGTATTTCAACCCGGTTGGCGCGCATGAAAGCGGGCTGATCGGCGAAGACCCGCGCGGGATCCCGAATAACCTCATGCCTTATGTCGCGCAGGTGGCTGGCGGCCGCCGTGAAAAACTCATGGTATTCGGCGGCGACTATCCGACGCCGGACGGCACCGGCGTACGCGATTACATCCACGTCTGCGACCTTGCTGATGGCCATCTGGCCGCGCTGGTCTGTTTGCGCGACCGCGGTCAGAGCATGACGGTCAACCTTGGCACGGGCAGTGGCTACAGCGTGCTGGAGGTCGTGGCGGCGTACCAGAGGGCGAGCGGACGCCCAGTGCCTTACGAGATCGTGGCGCGCCGCCCCGGCGATATTGCATCGTGCTATGCCGATCCCGCGCTGGCGCACCAGTTGCTGGGCTGGCGCGCGCGTCACGGCCTTGATCGCATGTGCGAGGATTCGTGGCGCTGGCAGTCCACCAACCCCAATGGTTTTGACGCCTGAAATCTGGGGCGTACCCGTTTCTGCGTTGCCGCGGTTTGCGGCAAACGCTGAGAAAACAAAAACGCCACGGAGGTTTCCGTGGCGTTTTGCTTTGGCAGAAGCAACCGAATGATCAGCGGATCAGGAAATCGTCCACCGATTTGCCGGCCGCCAGGGCCTGGGTCAGCCAGCCCGGACGCTTGCCGCGGCCAGTCCAGGTGTTACCAGCGCTGTCGCGATAACGCACGGGTACCTTGCGGTTGGTCGCCTTCTTGCCGGCCACGGCCTTCACGCCAAAACCGAGATCTTCCGCGGTCAGGCCATATTGGTCGATTTTTTCACGAATATCGGCAATCACTGCGGCCTGCTCGCGTGCCTTGATTTCCTCGGCCTGTTTTTGCAGTTCGTTGATTTTCTGAACGATTTCCTGATAAGTCGCCATTTGATCCTCGGGTATCGGGTGGGTGCGGTATGTCGAAAAGCATTATATCGGGCTCCCGCGCCGCTGCAAATCCTTCACCTGCGTTTCGCATGCAAAATTAGGAAGATTCTCCAGCGGTTTTGTCATGAACTTTTCGGGGCATGCCATGTCGCCATCTGTTCGCCGGTTTGGCCTGCACTTGCTGGCGAATTCCCCGCCGCAGCGGCCCTGTGGAACTGGGACAAATGGGTCAATTGTTTTTTCTCGCTCTTGTCGCGCCGGTGCGCGCCGGTCTTCGCTATTGAAATACAGATAATCCCGCATGGTGCGGCGACAAACTTGCCCGAAATGTCATTTTTCGCATGAAAGGCGATGTCGGAGATACGTCACGTGCGGTATATCCGACATTTCAACGCGACGTCCCGCGGGATTTGGATTGTCTCAAGAACCAAGTGTGCAAGCCGTTATCCGGGCAGGGCGGATCGTCGGGGTGTCGGTTCGCCGTACCGGGACCAAGGGTGTGTCCTGCGGATTGCCTACCGTCGCATTCATCATGTCATTTGAGAACAATATCCAGATCAAGACCCTGTTAAGGGGCGCCATGGCCACGCTGTCGTTGCTGCTCATCCTGATGGGGGGCGCGGGGCTGCACGGAATCTCTCAGAGCAATGACGCATTGAAGGAAACGTATTCGAACCAGCTTGCCTCGACGATGGCGCTGAGCGACGCCATGCTGGCCACGGTCCGCATGCGCCTGGCGCTCGACCGCAACGTTATGCAGGGCGAACTGGACGATCCCAAGGTCAACGTCGACCGCTCCAGGGTCTTCGTCGAAGCCTCGGATTCGGCCTGGAAGCGCTATGCGAGCCTGCCGCAGAACGACCAGGAGAAGGCGCTCGCCGATGAACTCGCACGCAAGCGCGCCGACTTCATGACGCATGGCATCGAGCCGTTGCAGAAGGCTTCACTGGCCGGAAACCAGGAAGAGGCGGTTAGGCTGGCCAGCAAGGTCTTGCCCGAACTGCAGCGTGCCATGTCTTCAGCGCATGAGGCGCTGCAGAAATTCCAGCTGACCGCCGGCCAGGACAACTTCGACGCGGCGCAGGCTCGTTTCGAGCGGATCCGCATTCTGTCGATCGTGCTGATCGTCGCCGGGCTTGCCATCGCGGCGCTGTGCACGGTGACGCTGAACCGCGCCATCGTGCGCCCGGTCCAGGAAGCGCTGACGGTGATGGAGCGGATCGCGCGCGGCGACCTGACCTCGCGCATCAGCACGGTGTCCCGCAACGAAGTCGGACGCATGATGCAGGCGCTGGCGGCCATGCAGGACAGCCTTCAAAAGATCGTGTCGGAGGTCCGTGTCGGCGCCGACTCCATGGCGTCGGCGACCGAACAGATCTCCAGCGGCAACCTGGACCTGTCCCAACGCACGGAAGAGCAGGCTTCCTCGCTCGAGGAAACTGCGGCCAGCATGGAAGAACTGACGACCGTGGTGCGCCAGAACGCAGACAATGCCCGCCAGGCCGGCATACTGGCTGGCGAGGCTTCGCAGATCGCCGTCAAGGGTGGAGACGTGGTCGGCCGCGTGGTCGACACCATGAACGAGATCAACGACGCGTCGCGCAAGGTGGTCGAGATCATCAGCGTGATCGAAGGCATCGCGTTCCAGACGAATATCCTCGCGCTCAATGCCGCGGTCGAAGCGGCCCGCGCGGGCGAGCAAGGGCGGGGCTTTGCGGTGGTCGCGGGCGAAGTGCGCAGCCTGGCGCAGCGCTCGGCGACCGCGGCCAAGGAAATCGAGGCGCTGATCAGTGAATCCGGCCAGCGCGTGGAAAGCGGGACGCGCCTGGTGGCGGAGGCGGGCCAGACCATGGGCGAGATCGTGCAGGCTGTGCGCCGGGTCACGGACATCATGAACGAGATTGGTGCTGCCTCGCAGGAGCAGACCAGCGGTATCGAACAGGTGAACCAGGCCGTCACCCAGATGGACCAGGTCACGCAGCAGAATGCCGCGCTGGTCGAAGAGGCGGCCGCGGCCGCCGGTTCGCTGGAAGAACAGGCTCGCAAGCTCAAGAGCGTGGTTTCGGTATTCAATGTAGGCGGCGGAGCCGGTACAGTTGCGCAGGTCGCCGTACGCACGCCACAGGCCAAGCCGGTCAGGCCGCGCGCGGCGGCAACGCTGGCCCGCTCGTCCGTCACGGTACGTCCTGTCCGCGCGGTTGCGGCGGTACAGCGTGGCGCGGACGACGACTGGAGCGCTTTCTAGCACGGATGAAGTATTGCCTTGTTCACAGAGCGACCGCAAAGTGCCATGATTCGGGGTTTGCCTCGGATTGCCCGACTGTTCGCGCATTCTTCTAATTTCCGCGCAATCGAATGATCGCCTTGAGTACCGCCCTTTTGCTGCTGGCCGCCCTGCTCGGCGTGGCCGCCGTTCTCGGCGGTCGCCAGGCACGGCCGGAGGTGGGGGCTCGCCGTCCATTGCGCGCGCTGACCTGGTCCGCCGCGCTGCTGTCGCAACTGACGGTCGGATTGCCGTTCGTGGTGGTGATCAGCTCCGGCGCGGTGCCTGCGGCCAATGAAACCGCACAGATCGCTGCGGCCTTTGCCGTTGCCGCGGCGGCCACCTCGGCGGGCAAGTTGCTGTTTGCGTGGCTCAGGCAGGGCGCGCGGCTTTGGCGCGGCGCGGCGATTGCCTCGGCTCTGGCCGGCGCCGGGCTGGTGGCGGTCGCGGGTACCCGGCTTGGCCGGGTCTGTGGCGCAGGCTCCATGACCGCACGCGCGTGCATCGACGCGGCGGGATTGCCGCATCCGGCTTGGCTGGCGGGTGGGCTGACCGCGCTGTGCCTGCTGATGTTGCTCGTCCACAAGGCGCAGTCCCGCGGCTGGGTGCCTGCTCCCAGGCGCAATGCGGCTGGCGCTACCGACGAACTGTCTGACGAAGCGGCCGGCGCCTTGCGCGTGGTGGAGTCGCGGCAGATCCGGCGTAGCGGACGGATTCCCGGGCGTCTGGTCGTGCGGCCTGGCGCGCGGGGCCAGGGCACAGTGGCCGAGTACAGCGTGGCTACCGCTATGCCGGACCGCGTCGCATTCGGGCGCTGGCTCGACCAGGCGATCGCCCAGGCGCGGCTGGCCGAAAGCAGCTGCGCCGTCCTGCTCATCCATGTCGCGGATTTCCGCGAAGTCGACGAAGTCTTTGAAGTGCGCGCGGACGACATCCTCGCGCAGGATGCCGGCGCGCTGGCGCAGGCCGCGCTGGAACCCCACGATTTCCTGGCCCGGCTCGCGCGCGACGAATTTGCGGTCGGGGTGCCCGAAATGGTCCACCATGGCCGTGCGCAGGAACTGGGCTCGCGCGTGCTAGGCTCGCTGGCCGAGTTCGTGGCGTCGCGCGGCCTGCAGATGCAGATCGGCGTGAACATCGGCATTGCCATCTATCCGCGCGATGCACAGACGTCCGAGTCGCTGATGCAGGCCGCCCGCGTGAGCCTGACCGAGGCGCGCGAAAGCGGCTCCAACCAGGTGCGCCTGTTCAACAGTGCGGCCGGCGAGCGCGCGCGCCGCACGCGCGTGATCCGGCGCGACCTGTGGACGGCGATTCAGGACGATGCGCTGTCGCTGCAGTTCCAGCCGAAGTTCGACGCGCGGCGGCGCACCGTGGTCGGCGCCGAGGCGCTTTGCCGCTGGCGCCACCCGGCGCTTGGCCAGGTCAGCCCGGCCGAGTTCATTGCCGTGGCCGAGCAGTCCAGCCAGATCGATAAGCTTGACGACTGGGTCATTGCCAGCGTATGCCGGCACGTGCGCCAGTGGCAGGACGCCGGTTTGCCGCTAGTGCCGGTGGCCATCAACGTATCGGGCCTGCGCTTCGCCAGCCGCAATTTCCCGCAATACCTGCTCGAGCAGATCCACCAGCACGACATTCCGCCGTCGGCCATCACGCTCGAAATCACCGAGACGGCGGCCATGAAGGACATCGCCAAGTCGCTCGAAACGCTGGCCGAACTGCAATCGCTCGGCATCCAGGTGGCGCTGGACGACTTCGGCAGCGGCTATTCGAGCCTCGGCTACCTGAAGCGACTGCGCGTCGGCACGCTGAAGATTGACCGGACGCTCATCGGTGGCCTCGATGCCGATGCGCAGGGCCGGGCCATTGTCGGCTCCATGGTGGCGCTCGCGCACGAGCTGCGCATGAAGGTGGTGGCCGAAGGCGTGGAATCGACGTCGCAACTCGAGATCCTGAACGAGATGGGCTGCGACGAGGTGCAGGGCTACCTGCTGTCGCTGCCGCTGGACGCCGCGGGATTTGCCGAGGCGCTCGAGCAGAAGGCCGCCGCCCGCGAAGTCCAGGCGGTGCGCTGACGCGCAGCGCATCAGGGGCGTGCGACGGCCACAACACGCTCCGCGTATTCCCTGATTCCCTCAAGCTGCTGCACAAGCCTGCCGATATCCAATGCGGCAGGCCGCCATTGCCTTGACGGCAATCCCCGCAGCCCGCGCCGGCCTGTCCGCCGCCGGTCGCGCCATGCCCCTGTCGGATCCAACCGCCGTGCGTCCACGGAGCCACCATGCCTGCCACGTCTGTTCCCAGCATCCTCGTCGTCGATGATTCGCCGTCCCTGCGCCGCATGATTGCCGCATGCCTGCGTGCCGGTGGCTATGCAGTGACCGAGGCCGCCGATGGAGACCAGGCACAGGCGCTCGCGGCGCAAGCGAGCTTCGACATGCTGCTGACCGACCAGGTCATGCCGGGCATGGACGGGCTGACGCTGATCCGCCATCTGCGCGCGACCGAACGCTATGCAGGCATTCCCATCCTGATGCTGACCACCGAAGCCGACGACCGCATCCGCGAGCAGGCCCGCGAGGCCGGGGCATCGGGTTTCCTGCCGAAACCCTTCGATCCCGACCAGCTCATGGCCGCGGTGGCCGAGCTGGGCAACTGAACGGCCATTCACGCAATCCCCCACTAACGAAGGGGTCGAATTGCCGTGCGTAGCCCTTCAGGCACTCGCCGCGCTGCCGTAAATAACGGGGGGACAAAGTGAAAAGGTCCCCGTGCCGCCGGCGCCTGCATGGTGCATCGGCGGACACGAGTCACCAGCAGCCAACCGGGGGCAAGCAACGATGAAACAGATCGACAAGGCGGAAGGCGCCGGCGAAGAATTCCTGACGTTCCGGCTCGGGCGCGAGGAGTACGGCGTTGACATCCTGAAGGTTCAGGAGATCCGTGGCTACGAGTCCGTAACGCAGATCGCCAATGCGCCGGACTACATCAAGGGCGTGATCAACCTGCGCGGCACCATCGTGCCCATCATCGACCTGCGCATCCGGTTCCGCCAGGAAAAGATCAGCTACGACCAGTACACGGTCGTCATCATCGTCGACCTCAGCGACCGCACCACCGGCATCGTCGTCGATGGCGTGTCCGACGTGCTTACGCTGTCGCCGGCGCAGATCAAGCCTACGCCTCACTTCACCAGCGAACTCGCCACCGACTATATCCGCGGGCTGGGTTCGGTCGACGAGCGCATGCTGATCCTGGTGAATATCGAAAAGCTCCTCAATACCGAAGAGCTCGCCGCGCTCGAAGCGCTGGCCTGAGCCACGCCCGAACGCTGATCGCTCCGGCCGCGGGCCCCAAGCCCGCCCGGCCAGCGGAGCCGGCACCCACCCGTGCCGCCGCACCCCCGCCAAACCGCTTTGAGTGGTGCCGCAATCGCAGCCGCCGTGCCCAAAGCAAGCAGTTAATGTCATACATGCGAAACAACCAACCCGTCACGCAAAACGAATACAAGCTTTCCCCTGACGACTACCTGATTTCGCGTACCGACCTCAAAGGCCGCATCACGTTCGCCAACCGTACGTTCGTTGAGGCAAGCGGCTTCAGCGCGCAGGAACTGCTGGGCGCGGCGCACAACCTGGTGCGTCATCCCGACATGCCGCCGGAGGCCTTTGCCGACCTGTGGCAGAACATCCAGGCAGGCCGTTCGTGGGTGGGCGTGGTCAAGAACCGCCGCAAGAACGGCGACTACTACTGGGTCAGCGCGACGGTCACGCCGACCCATATCGATGGTCGCCTGGTGGGCTATACCTCCGTGCGCTCGATGGCCACACGCGAACAGGTCGAGGCGGCCAGCGCCGCTTACGCGCGCTTCCGCGAAGGACGCGCGGGCGGCCTGGCCATCCGCGAGGGGGCGGTGGTGCGTACCGGCATGGCGGGATGGGTCGGCCGTGCCACGCGCCTGAACCTGCGCCGGCGCATCCTGTGGTCGCAAGCGGGCGGCCTGGTGTGGTTCCTGGCGGCGCTGCTGGCCGCCGAAGCATTCGGTGGCGACGCCGTCGCCGCGGTACGTCCCTGGCTGTGGGGCGGCTTCGTGCTGGCGGTCGTGACCGCCTTCGCGACCGGCACGATGCTGCTGTCGCGCGTGCATCGTCCCGTTCGCGAAATGCTCGACTTTGCTCTGCGCATGGGCGCAGGGGACCTCACCACCAGTTTTGAACATCGCGCGAACGATGAGGTCGGCGCACTCGCGCAGGCTATGCAGACCATGCAGCGCAGCCTGCTGTCCGTGGTGCACGAGATCCAGGAAGGCATGGCCAGCATTTCGTCGGCGACCCACCAGGTGGCCGCGGGCAACAACGACCTGTCGCAGCGCACCGAGCAGCAGGCGGCGTCGCTGGAAGAGACGGCATCGAGCATGGAGGAGCTGACCAGCACGGTGCGCCAGAACGCAGACAACGCGCGCCAGGCGAGCGGGCTGGCAGCGAATGCGTCGGAAACCGCGGTGCGCGGTGGCGAAGTGGTCGGCCGCGTGGTGAACACGATGGAAGAGATCAACGAAGCGTCGCGCAAGATCGTGGACATCATCGGCGTGATCGAAGGCATTGCGTTCCAGACCAATATCCTGGCGCTGAACGCGGCGGTGGAAGCCGCACGTGCGGGCGAACAAGGTCGTGGCTTTGCGGTCGTGGCAGGCGAGGTGCGCAGCCTTGCACAGCGCAGCGCGAATGCCGCCAAGGAAATCAAGGGCCTGATCGGCGACACGGTGGCGCGCGTGGACAACGGCACAGCGCTGGTGGGCCAGGCTGGCACGACGATGGACGAGATCGTGCAGGCGGTCAAGCGCGTGACGGACATCATGAGCGAGATCAGCGCGGCCTCGGCCGAGCAGAGTTCGGGCATCGAACAGGTGAACCAGGCCGTGGCGCAGATGGATGAAGTGACACAGCAGAACGCGGCACTCGTCGAGCAGGCTGCAGCGGCGGCCGGTTCGCTCGAAGAGCAGGCGGGACGCTTGCGCGACGCGGTAGCGACCTTCCGCGTCAGCATGCAGGCAGAGGTGCGGCCCCAGCGGCCGCGCCGCGCCGATACAGAAGGGGTGCTGTCGCTGGCGCAGGCTTGAGACAGGCAGGGCGCGACGGCCGCGTGCTACCGCACGCCGGTGGGGCGTACCCGGATCATTCGTTACAAGGGGGATTTCTATGCATTGGTTCAATCAACTGCGGGTTACGACCCGGCTGGTTGGCGGGTTCCTGGTGGTCGCAGTGATCGGTGCCTTCATGGGGCTGCTCGGCGTCGTCAATATGGGGCGCATGGCCGACTGGACCGGCAAGATCTACAACAACGACTTGCAGGCGCTGAAAGCGGTGCAGGACGCCAATATCAATCTGGTCTATGCCAGCCGTGCGCAGATCGCGCTGCTGTCGGCATCGACCATGGGCGAGCGCAGCACCGAGAAGGAACAGATCACCAAGTCGCTCGCCGCCATGGACGAGCGCGTGAAGCAGGTGGCCGACAAGTTCGAACAGCCGGAGGGCAAGGCGCTGGTCAAGCAATACCAGACGCTGGCGCCGGCGTTCCGCGAACGCATGGGCAAGTACACGGAGCTCGTGAGCAAGCAGCCGCTCGATACCTCGCAGTTCGAAAGCAGCGTGTTCAGCGAGAGCGCAGACCTGCTCAAGGACAGCCATGCGCTTGAAGCGATCATGGCCACGATGGTCAAGCGCCGCGATGACCGCGCACGCTCCAACATGGAAGAGGCGCGCAGCGTCTATACGAGCACGCGCCTGTGGATGCTCGGCCTCGTGCTCGGCGGCCTGGCGCTGTCGGTGCTGCTTGGCGCTTTCCTGGCGCGCGCGCTGTCGCGTCAACTCGGCGGCGAGCCCAGTTACGCCGTGGCCATTGCTTCGCGCATTGCCGATGGCGATTTCTCCGCCGAAGTGAAGACGCGTGCCGGCGATCGCGACAGCTTGGTCCACGCCATGAAGCAGATGCAGCAGCAGCTGTCGGGCATGGTGCGCGACTTCAAGGAGTCGGCTGAGTCGATCGCCACGGCATCGCGCGAGATTGCCGCGGGCAACAACGACCTGTCGCAGCGCACCGAGCAGCAGGCGGCGTCGCTGGAAGAGACGGCATCGAGCATGGAGGAGCTGACCAGCACGGTGCGCCAGAACGCAGACAACGCGCGCCAGGCGAGCGGGCTGGCAGCGAATGCGTCGGAAACCGCGGTGCGCGGTGGCGAAGTGGTCGGCCGCGTGGTGAACACGATGGAAGAGATCAACGAAGCGTCGCGCAAGATCGTGGACATCATCGGCGTGATCGAAGGCATTGCGTTCCAGACCAATATCCTGGCGCTGAACGCGGCGGTGGAAGCCGCACGTGCGGGCGAACAAGGTCGTGGCTTTGCGGTCGTGGCAGGCGAGGTGCGCAGCCTTGCACAGCGCAGCGCGAATGCCGCCAAGGAAATCAAGGGCCTGATCGGCGACACGGTGGCGCGCGTGGACAACGGCACAGCGCTGGTGGGCCAGGCTGGCACGACCATGGACGAGATCGTGCAGGCTGTGCGGCGCGTGACGGACATCATGGGCGAGATCAGCGCGGCCTCGGCCGAGCAGAGCTCGGGCATCGAACAGGTGAACCAGGCCGTGGCGCAGATGGATGAGGTGACGCAGCAGAATGCGGCACTGGTGGAGCAGGCTGCAGCCGCCGCAGGCTCGCTCCAGGACCAGGCCGGCCGCCTGCAGACGGTGGTCGCCACGTTCCGTCTGGCTGCGGATGGCTCGGTAGCCTCGGCCCGCTTCGAACGGCCTGCCGCAGCCCATTCCACGGCACGCCCAACCGGCAAGGCCGCACTCGCGTCGGCGCGCAAGCCCGCACCGACTGCAGATGCCGCGGAGCCCACGAGCCAGCCGGCGGCGAAGGCCCGTGCGCTACCGCGCCCGGCCGCTCTCGCCGCCGCGGACAACGGGGACTGGAGCGCGTTCTGAGCCCCGGCGGGCGGCAATCGGTTGCTACGGCCTGCCGCCCGCCTTCGCCTTCGATGCCATGAATACCAATATCACCCTGGCCTTGTCGCCAGACGAGGTGGCCAGGCTGCGCAGGGAGTTCGACGAC
Source organism: Cupriavidus pinatubonensis (assembly GCF_019602855.1). Classification (GTDB taxonomy): domain Bacteria; phylum Pseudomonadota; class Gammaproteobacteria; order Burkholderiales; family Burkholderiaceae; genus Cupriavidus; species Cupriavidus pinatubonensis. Next base: position 1,218,194 of record NZ_CP080766.1, on the reverse strand, counting down.
TTCGTCAGCCTGTCGACGGGTTTCGACAAGGACTTCCTGCCGCCTGAATTCAACGACTTCCTGCGCGCGCGGCTGCTCCAGCATGATGGTCCGCTGACCGAGCGCGCCGTCATGCGGCTGCTGGCCAGCGGGGAATACGGCTGGGCGCGCAAGGTGTTCGACAAGCAGCTTCCCAACGCTTTGTCGTCGCTGATGCGCGATGCGCGACGCTTTGGCTTCGGCCTCGCCGTGCAGTCAGACTGGAACCCGCAACAGCGCTTCGAGCACGCACGCGAATGGGCCGCCCAGGTGCTGGCCGAATGCGGGGCGGATGCAGCGTTCACGGACGCCCTGGCGTCTCAGGTTGCCGCGTCGGCCGAAGATGTACGCGTGCTGGAGGAACGCATGCGAACGCCGGCCTGGGTGCTGGCCGAAAGCCTGCGGCAGCGCGCGTATGACCTGATGTATGCGTTGCAGACCGAGGACAATGAAACGCTCGGCCGGTCGCGCGTCGGGGAACTGCGTGCGACGTTGACGCTGGCGCTGCAATACGGCTCTATCCAGCTTGAAGAAGCCAACCGCGTGCTCGAACAAGCCGCCCGGGCACGGCCACATTTGTTCCAGGACGCCCCGGACGATGTATTCGCACGATTGGCTGCCTGGCTCAGACGGTTGTTCAATTCGTCACATTCCAATTCGTCAATAGTGGAATCCCGGTAGTGGGTGATAGTCAGCGCATGCAATGACTTATCCGTTCCACTATTGCGTTACATCAATTGTTGCACGGTCGATTTGTTACAAAATTCGTACAGCCATGTATCTTCCGTGCGACATTGGGGTTTCCCCCGCGTAAGTAGGGATTGGCATTGCGGGCGGATTGCCGATATAAACGTAACAGTTTCACTTACACTCTGTAACACTTGTAACGAGTCGGTACGAGGAAGTAAGTGCGACCGGGCTGAAGTTCCTATTGTCGTACGTAGTACCTGCCTGACACGCATGTAAACGATCTGGTCGCCGGAAGCCCCCTACTGGGCCGCCGGTAAGCGCCGGACAAGCGCAAGGCAGGTTTTTGGTAGCGGGGAAAAATTGGAAAGCAGTGAAGTTCTCCAGGAGATCAGGGAGGTTAACCTCGCCTATCTTCTGCTCGCCCAGCGCCTGGTGCGGGAAAACCAGGTGGAAGCCATGTTCAGACTTGGTGTCAGCAAGGAAATTGCCGACATTCTCGCTAAGCTGACCTCGGCGCAACTCGTGAAGCTCGCGGCATCGAACATGGTGCTCTGCAGGTTCCGATTTGACGACCACGCGCTTCTGTCCACTCTCACTCATACGGCCAAGAACCACGATATGCAGCAGATGCACGCTGCGATCCTGCTTGCCCGTCAGCCTGTGGAGTCGCTCAATTGACCGCGCTCCTGCAGGCCCCTTCGGCGCGCAGCGTTACCACCGCGCCCGTTCCAAGCCGCAAGAGCGTACTGCAGGATGCCAACCAGACCCAGCTCGCCATCGAGCTGATCGGCCTGGGTGCGCGCCTGCAGGTGCTTGAGGCCGAGACTACGCTCTCGCGCGACCGGCTGATCCGTCTCTACAAGGAGCTGCGGGGCGTTTCGCCGCCCAAGGGCATGCTCCCGTTCTCGACAGACTGGTTCACGACCTGGCTGCCGAATATCCATTCGTCGCTGTTCTTCTCCGCGTACCAGTTCATGGTGCAAGAGGGCGAAACCGTGGGTATTCGCGCCGTAGTGGCCGCTTACCGTCTGTATCTCGAGCATGTTTCGCTGCTCGGCGGCGAAATAGTCTTAAGTTTCACCCGTGCCTGGACGTTAGTACGGTTCTTCGAGAGCAATATGCTGCAGCTGTCCAGCTGCACGTGTTGCGGTGGACAGTTCGTGACGCACGCCTATGAGCCGCACGCGAATTTCGTGTGCAGCCTGTGCCGTCCGCCCTCGCGTGCCGGGAAGGTGAAGAAGCCCTCGAAGAACGCCGCCGCCTTGCAGACCGAAGCCTGATCCTGGTTGAGGTCCGCCAGGCTGGCAAGCTGCGCAGCACTGGTGGACCGGATCATCCCTGTCCGCCCGTGCAACGGGCAATCGTGCGTGACTGACGCGCTTTTTTGACGGGGATCCGATCGTGCTAGTAGTTCTTGGCTATATCGTCGTGGTAGCGGCGGTGCTTGGCGGTTATGCCATGACCGGCGGCCACATGGGCGCGCTGTATCAACCGGCGGAACTTGTGATCATCGGTGGCGCTGCCGCCGGTGCCTTCATCGCCACCAATACCACCAAGGCGCTCAAGGCAACGCTCAAGGCGTTGCCGGGCCTGTTCAAGAGCTCCAAGTACAAAAAGGAGCTGTACCTCGACGTCATGTCGCTGCTGTACGTGCTGCTGTCCAAGGCACGCCGCGAAGGCATCCTGTTCCTCGAAAAGGAAATCGCCGATCCCGCCGCGAGCAGCGTGTTCAGCCAGTATCCGCGCATCCTGTCCGATCCGGTCGTGATGGAGTTCCTCACGGACTACCTGCGCATGATGGTCAACGGCAACATGAACGCGTTCGAGATCGAGGCCCTGATGGACCACGAGATCGAAACCTTCCGCCACGAAGCCGAAATCCCTGCCCATGCGCTGTCGCGCGTCGGCGACGCACTGCCGGCCTTCGGCATCGTCGCCGCGGTGATGGGCGTGGTGCATGCACTGGCTTCGGCCGACCTGCCGCCGGCCGAACTGGGCGCGCTGATCGCGCACGCGATGGTCGGTACGTTCCTGGGCATTCTGCTGGCCTACGGCTTTGTCTCGCCGCTTGCCGCGCGCATCGAGCTGCAGGTGTCGGAGAACGTCAAGGTCTACGAATGCATCAAGGTGGTCCTGCTTGCCTCGCTCAACGGTTATGCGCCGCTGGTGGCGGTCGAGTTCGGCCGCAAGGTGCTGTACTCCACGGTGCGGCCGTCGTTCCTCGAGCTGGACGACCACGTCCGCGAAGTCAAGAGCCTGAGCTGATCCTGCCGAGCCACCGTCATGAGCAGCGCAAACGATATGCGTCCGATCATCGTCCGCAGGGCGAAGTCGCACGCCAAACCGCACGGCAACCATAGCTGGAAGATCGCCTACGCCGACTTCATGACGGCGATGATGGCGCTCTTCCTGGTGCTGTGGCTTTTGTCCAGCGCCAACAAGAAGACCCTGGAAGGCATTGCCGAGTATTTCCGCATGCCGCTGAAGGTGGCTGTTGTCGGCGGTGAAAGGAGCAGCCAGACGCCCAGCGTGATTCCCGGCGGCGGCATGGACGTGATGCGCAAGGACGGTGAAGTCATGCGTGCGCACGACAACGATCCGTCCGCCGAGCAACGCCGCAACGAGTTTCAGGAAGCCCAGCGTTTGCGCGCGCTGAAGAACCGGCTTGAGCAGATCATCGAGAACAACCCGATGCTCAAGCAGTTCCGCCCGCAACTGCTGCTCGACATCACCAGCGAAGGACTGCGCATCCAGATCCTCGATACGCAGAACCGCCCGATGTTCCGTACCGGCCGTGCAGAGGTGGAACCGTACATGCGTGCCATCCTGCGCGAGATCGGCCCGGTGATCAATGATCTGCCCAACAAGGTCAGCCTGTCCGGCCATACCGACTCGGCGAACTACTCCAACGGCGAGCGCACGTACAGCAACTGGGAACTGTCGAGCGATCGCGCCAACGCATCGCGCCGCGAGCTGATCGCCGGCGGCATGCAAGAGGGCAAGGTGCTGCGCGTGCTGGGCCTGGCGGCCACCATGCCGCTGGACAAGAGCGACCTGCTGGCGCCGGTTAACCGGCGCATCAGTATCGTGGTGCTGAATCAGAAGGCGCAGGCCCAGTTCGAAGCGGAAAACGCGAGCGCCGCGGACGTCACGGTGAAGGCACAGGCCGGCAAGGTTGCGGGCGCGATGCACGAAGGGCTGGCCGCTTCGGCACCGGCAGCACCGGCAGCACCGGCGGCGCCGAAGGCAAAGACAGAATGATGCGTGGCCGCTGGCATGGCGGCGATGCTTAGCGCAGTAACTTAGTGAGTCAGGACGCCAATGTCTGTCGATATCGATATCACACAGTTTTACCAGACCTTCTTTGAAGAGGCGGAAGAACTGCTCGTTGAAATGGAGCAGTTGCTGCTCGGCCTGGACATCGAGTCGCCCGACCCGGAAGACCTCAACGCGATCTTCCGTGCCGCGCACTCCATCAAGGGCGGTGCGGCTACCTTCGGGTTTGCGGCACTGACCGAAACCACGCACATCTTCGAGAATCTGCTGGACCGTACGCGCCGCCAGGAACTGGCGCTGTCCCGGACCATCATCGACACCTTTCTGGAAACCAAGGACGTGTTGCAAGATCAGCTCAACGCCTACCGCAACGGCACCGAACCCGATCAGGAAACACTGGTGCGCATCTGCGCCGTGCTGCAGCAGCTTGCCCAGGAGGCGAATGGCACGGCAGGCGGATCCGCTCCGGCTCCCGCAGCGGCACCGGTACCTGTAGTCGCGCCCGTTGCGGCGCCCGCTGCCGGCGGTGGCCTCAAGGTGCGCCTGATCAAGGTGTCTGCCTCCGACCAGGCATTGCTGCGCGAAGAGCTTGCAAACCTTGGCGAGATCACCGGGCAGCACGAAGAAAACGGCGAACTGGCGATCTGGCTCAACAGCCAGTGCAGCGCTGACGACATCATTGCCGTCTGCTGTTTCGTGATCGATGCCGACCAGATCGTGGTCGAGGCAGCCGGCGCATCGGCTCAGGCTCCCGCGCTGGCCGAGGTGCCTGTTGCCGCTGCGGCGCCAGCGCCGGTTGCGGCCGCACCGGTCGCCGCCACGCCGGCACCCGCTGCCAAGGAGAAGACCAAGCCGGCCGCAGCGGCCGCCCACAATCAGGAGTCGGGCTCGATCCGCGTGCCGACCGAGAAGGTCGACCAGATCATCAACCTGGTGGGCGAACTCGTTATCACGCAATCGATGCTGGCGCAGACCGCGTCGTCGCTCGACCCGGTTCTGTTCGATCGCCTGTTCTCCGGCATGGGCCAGCTCGAGCGCAATGCGCGCGACCTGCAGGAAGCCGTGATGTCGATCCGCATGATGCCGATGGACTACGTGTTCTCGCGCTTTCCGCGCCTGGTCCGCGACCTGGCCAGCAAGCTCGGCAAGCAGATCGACCTGGTGACGTTCGGCAAGGCGACCGAGCTCGACAAGAGCCTGATCGAACGCATCATCGACCCGCTGACCCACCTCGTGCGCAACAGCCTGGACCACGGCATCGAGACGCCGGACAAGCGCGTCGCCGCGGGCAAGGATCCGACCGGCCAGCTCATCCTCTCCGCGCAGCACCACGGCGGCAATATCGTGATCGAGGTCAGCGACGACGGCGGTGGCCTGAACCGCGAGCGCATTCTCGCCAAGGCAATCCAGAACGGCCTGCCGGTGTCCGAGAACATCAGTGATGAAGAAGTCTGGCAACTGATCTTCGCGCCGGGCTTCTCTACGGCAGAAGTCGTGACCGACGTTTCCGGCCGTGGCGTGGGCATGGACGTGGTCAAGCGGAACATCCAGGAGATGGGCGGCCATGTCGAGATCAGCTGCCGTCCGGGCCTGGGCACCACGATCCGCATCGTGCTGCCGCTGACGCTGGCGATTCTCGACGGCATGTCGGTGAAGGTCGGCGAGGAAACCTTCATCCTGCCGCTGAACTGCGTGATGGAGTCGCTGCAGCCGAAGTCCGAGGACATCCATACCGCAGCCAACGCCGACCGCGTCATGCACGTGCGCGGCGAATACCTGCCGCTGCTCGAGATGCACCGCGTCTTCAACGTGGCTGACGCGCTGCAGGAGCCGACCCAGGGCATCGCCGTGATCCTGCAGGCCGAAGGCAAGCGCTTCGCGCTGCTGGTGGACCAGCTCATCGGCCAGCACCAGGTCGTGCTGAAGAACCTGGAAACCAACTACCGCAAGGTGCCATGCATTTCCGCCGCCACCATTCTCGGCGACGGCAGCGTGGCGCTGATCGTCGATGTCGGTGCGCTGCAGCGCACCGGCGTGCGCCGGCAAGAAACGACGCTGGCGCTGTAATCGTCCAACCAAAGGAGAACTAGACATCATGGCCGGCATCGGACAGATCGATACCCCCGGAAGCGAAGCTTCGGGCCAGGAGTTCCTGGTCTTCACGCTGGGAACGGAGGAATACGGCATCGATATCCTCAAGGTGCAGGAGATCCGCAGCTACGAGACCGTGACGCGCATTGCTAGCGCGCCCGACTTCATGAAAGGCGTGACCAACCTGCGCGGCGTGATCGTGCCCATCGTCGACCTGCGGCTGAAGTTCCGACTGGGCAACGTGCGCTACGACCACCAGACCGTCGTGATCATCCTGAACGTGGCGGGCCGCGTGGTCGGCATCGTCGTGGACGGCGTGTCGGACGTGCTCACGCTGACCGGCGAAGCGATCAAGCCGGCGCCGGAGTTCGGCGTGTCGGTGTCCACCGAGCACCTGACAGGCCTGGCCACGGTCGAAGGCCGCATGCTGGTGCTGATCGATATCGAGCGCCTGATCACCAGCCCCGAGATGGAGCTGATCGAGGCTGAGGCCGCCTGAGCGGCCGACGCGCGATCCGCATCTTGCCGCATTACCCGTATTGCCACGCGAACCCATGACGCCCAACCGTAACGCCGCCAGCTTTGCCCAAGGCATGGCCGCCGCCAGCGCGGCGTCTGCTGCCCTGCGGCGCGACGAGTCGCGCGACTTCCTGCTGACGGAGCGCGACTTCGAGAAGATCCGCGCGCTGATCCATCGCCGCGCAGGTATTTCGTTGGGCAGCCACAAACGCGAGATGGTGTATTCGCGTCTGGCCCGCAGGCTGCGCGCGCTGCAGCTGACCGATTTCGCGAGCTACCTTGCCATCCTTGAAGCGGATGACACATCGTCCGAGTGGGAATATTTCACCAACTCGCTGACGACCAACCTGACGTCGTTTTTCCGCGAGGCGCATCACTTCCCCTTGCTGGCCGAGCACGCCAAGAAGACCGGCCGGCCCTACAACGTCTGGTGCTGCGCGGCATCGACCGGCGAAGAGCCGTACTCTATCGCCATCACGCTCGCCGAGGCGCTGGGGGACCGCGGTGCGACGGTGCTGGCCACCGATATCGACACGCAGGTGCTGGCCAAGGCGAGGGCGGGGGTGTACACGGAGGAACAGATCGCACGCCTGTCGCAGGAACGGCTCAAGCGCTTCTTCCTGAAGGGCACGGGCCAGCGCGCCGGCGCGGTCAAGGTCAAGCCGGAGCTTGCATCGACCATTGCGTTCGAGCCGCTCAACCTGCTCGCGCCTGACTGGGGCATCCGCGACCGCTTCGACGTGATCTTCTGCCGCAACGTGATGATCTACTTCGACAAGCCGACGCAGGGTCGCATCCTCGAGCGTTTCGCACCGCTGCTCAAGCCGGGCGGGTTGCTGTTCGCGGGCCATTCGGAGAACTTCTCGTACGTCACGCGCGCATTCCAGCTGCGCGGGCAGACCGTGTACGAACTGGCGTCCGACGCCGCACGTGCGGGACGGGCCTGATGCGTACGCCTCATCTTCCCGAAGCCATTGCCACGCGCAAGTATTTCGACCGCGAGTTCGACCGCCAGGCCATCAAGCTGTTGCCCAACGAGTACTACGTGACCGGCGAGGACGTGGTGCTGACGACAGTGCTCGGTTCTTGCGTGGCGGCGTGCATCCGCGACGAGAAGGCCGGCGTGGGCGGCATGAACCATTTCATGCTGCCGGACGATGAGGGCGGCACCGCGGACCGCATGCTGTCCGCGTCGATGCGCTATGGCTGCTATGCGCTCGAAGTGCTGATCAACGAGCTGCTGAAGATGGGCGCGCGGCGCGAACGCCTGGAGGCCAAGGTCTTTGGTGGCGGCGCGGTGCTGGCCAACATGACCACGCTGAACATTGGCGACCGTAACGCGGACTTCGTGCTGCGCTATCTGAAGACAGAGGAAATCCGCGTTGCGGCGCAGGACCTGCGCGGCCCGCATGCGCGGCGCGTGAGCTATTTCCCGGTTACCGGCCTGGCACTGGTGCGCCGCCTGACGCGCCAGGACGACCAGGTGTCGGTAGAGCGCGACGAGCGCGCGCTGGCGCGCGCCATCGCCACGTCCGGCACGGCGCCGTCGCGTGGTGGCGAGCTTTTTACGCGCCCATCGGCGTCCCGGACGCCATCCTGAACGAATCGAAAGCAGAACGACTATGACTGCCGCGAAGATCAAGGTGTTGTGCGTGGATGATTCCGCGCTGATTCGCAGCCTGATGACGGAGATCATCAACAGCCAGCCCGACATGGAAGTGGTTGGGACTGCGCCCGATCCGCTCGTCGCGCGCGAGATGATCAAGCAGCTGAACCCCGACGTGCTGACGCTCGACGTCGAAATGCCGCGCATGGACGGGCTCGATTTCCTCGAGCGGCTGATGCGGCTGCGCCCGATGCCCGTGCTGATGGTGTCGTCGCTGACCGAACGCGGTTCCGAAATCACGATGCGCGCGCTGGAGCTGGGCGCCGTCGACTTCGTCACCAAGCCCAAGCTCGGCATCCGCGACGGCCTGATGGAGTACACCGACACCATCGCGGACAAGATCCGCGCCGCGTCGCGTGCGCGCGTACGCCAGGCTCCGCAGGCCGCGTCCGGCACGCCGGCCACGCCGATGCTGCGCAGCCCGCTGCTGTCGACCGAGAAGCTGATCATCCTGGGCGCGTCGACGGGCGGAACGGAAGCGATCAAGGACTTCCTGATGCCGCTGCCGCCGGACAGCCCCGCCGTGCTGATCGTGCAGCATATGCCTGCCGGCTTTACGCGCTCGTTCGCGCAACGGCTCGATGGGCTGTGCCGCATCACGGTGAAGGAAGCGCAGCACGGCGAACGCGTGCTGCCCGGCTATGCCTATATCGCGCCCGGCGATTCGCACCTGCGCCTGGCGCGCAGCGGCGCCAACTACGTGGCGCACCTGTCGCAAGAAGCGCCGGTCAACCGCCATCGTCCGTCGGTGGACGTGCTGTTCGATTCTGCCGCCGAGCATGGCGGCAAGAACGTGATCGGCGTGATCCTGACCGGCATGGGCAAGGACGGTGCCAAGGGCATGCTGCGCATGCGCGAGGCCGGTGCCTATAACCTGGCGCAGGACGAAAGTACCTGCATCGTGTTTGGCATGCCGAAGGAGGCGATCGCCGCCGGCGGCGTGCATGAAGTAGTGCCCCTGCACTCGATGACCCAGCGCGTGATGGCGCGCCTGGCCACTTACGGGACCCGCGCGCAACGGGTCTGAAATAACAGGTCGAGGCCTGTCCCCGGCGGGGCTGGCCTGAAAACCAAACGACATTCCACAACTGCATCTACCGGAGCCTTCAAAGTGGACAAGAACATCAAGATCCTAGTGGTCGACGACTTCCCGACCATGCGTCGGATCATCCGCAACCTGCTCAAGGAACTGGGCTTCAACAACGTCGAAGAAGCCGAAGACGGCGCCGCCGGCCTGGAGAAGGCCAAGGACGGCAGCTTCCAGTTCGTGATCTCGGACTGGAACATGCCCAATATGGACGGCCTGAGCATGCTGCAGGCGATCCGCGCCGACGCCGCCATCGGCAAGACCCCCGTGCTGATGGTGACCGCCGAAGCCAAGAAGGAAAACATCATTGCCGCCGCACAGGCCGGCGCCAACGGCTATGTGGTCAAGCCGTTCACCGCCGCCACGCTGGACGAGAAGATCACCAAGATCTTCGAGAAACTGGGCGGCTGAAGCCAAGGAGCGTCCCATGACTGCGACTCTTCCCCACGATTCCGCAGAGCAACTGATCCTCCGCATCGGCAATCTGACGCGGATGCTGCGCGACAATATGCGCGAGCTCGGCCTGGACAAGGAAATCGAGCGCGCCGCCCAGGCCATTCCGGATGCGCGTGACCGCCTGAACTACATTGCGGCCATGACGGAACAAGCGGCGGAGCGTACGCTCAATGCCGTGGAACTGGCGCAGCCGATCCAGGCCAGCCTTGAACAGCAGGCCGAAGCCCTGGACAAGCGCTGGGACGCGTGGTTCGAAACGCCGGTGGAGCTCGGCGATGCCCGCGCCCTGGTGCTCGACACGCGCGAATTCCTGACCGACGTGCCGAAACAGGCCCGCGCCACCGGCAGCCATCTGCTGGACATCATGATGGCGCAGGACTTCCAGGACCTGACCGGCCAAGTCATCAAGAAGATGATGGACATGATCCGCACGCTCGAGCATGAGCTGCTGCAGGTCCTGATCGAGAACGTGCCTAGCGAGCGACGCTCGGAAGCGCAAGCCGCAACGCTGCTCAACGGCCCGCAGATCAACCCGGAAGGCAAGGCGGACGTCGTTTCCGACCAGTCGCAGGTCGACGACCTGCTGGCCAGCCTGGGCTTCTGAGCGGCTTCTGAGCGGTATCTTCTGGTTTCTCCCTCTTCCATCACATGGAAGAGGGAGGAACGGTCTTGCCGGCCGGACCTTCCGGTGCCGCTCGCTCCATTCCCGCCCTAAAGTCGGTGCTGTCAGGTGCCGTTAACTCCCTGCCGGTGCTCATTTTCCAAACAGCACCGAAATCCCCCGCCTTTTCCGCCTAATGCCTGTCCGGGCGCGCTTCGATAATCCTCGCTGACCCATGGCGGCCTTTGCGTGCCGCCTGACCGTCCTGTCACCGGAGCGTGGATGTCCGACGAAAGCGATCTCGAGAAGACCGAACCCGCCTCACCCCGGCGCCTGGAAAAGGCGCGCGAGGAGGGGCAGGTCGTTCGCTCGCGCGAACTCGCCACGTTCATCATGCTGATGACCGGCGTGATCGGCCTTTGGACGCTCGGTGGCACGATCGGCCGCTCGCTGGACACAGTCATGCGGCAATCACTGCGTTTCGAGCCGGCCACCGCCTTCGACACGTCGCGCATGCTGTCGCGCTTTGCCAACGTGATCTGGGAAAGCCTGCTCGCGTTCATGCCGCTGCTGCTGCTGTTCGGCGTGGCCGCTGTAGCGGCGCCGCTGCTGATGGGCGGCTGGACATTCTCGACCAAGGCGCTCATGCCGAACTTCGGCCGCATGTCGCCAATGTCCGGCCTGGGCCGGATGTTCTCGGTGCATTCCGTGGCGGAGCTGGTCAAGGCCATCGCCAAGTCGCTGCTGGTCGGCAGCGTCGGCGCCTGGGTCGTGTGGCACCGGCTGCCCGATGCCATCGCGCTGATGAACGCCCCGGTCCAGGAAGCCTTGCTGCATATGCTCGACATGGTGCTGCGCTGCTGCGTGCCCGTGGTGCTCTCATTGCTGCTGGTTGCAGCCATCGATGTGCCCTGGCAGTTCTGGGAGCACTTCAAGAAGCTGCGCATGAGCAAGGAAGAGGTCAAGCAGGAATTCAAGGAAAGCGAAGGCGATCCGCACATCAAGGGACGCATCCGCCAGCAGCAGCGCGCCATGGCGCGGCGCCGGATGATGCAGGAAGTGCCCAAGGCCGATGTGGTCGTGACCAACCCGACCCACTTCGCCGTGGCGCTGCGCTACGAGGAAGGCCGCATGAGCGCGCCGCGCGTGATCGCAAAGGGTACCGATGAGGTGGCCGCGCGCATCCGCGAACTCGCCGCCGAACACCGTATTCCGCTGATGTCCGCGCCGCCGCTGGCGCGCGCGCTGCACCGCCATGTGGACCTGGGGCAGGAAATCCCGGCCGGCCTCTACACCGCCGTGGCTGAAGTCCTGGCCTGGGTCTATCAACTGAAACACTGGCACTACTCGCAAGGCCCGCAGCCGTCGGCGCCCAGCGATCTCCTGGTGCCGGACGAACTCGCCGTTCCGGAAAGCCGCGCATGAACGCTCTGAACTCCCTGTTGAAACTGCCAGGCCTGCGCAATGCGGGCCAGCTCAAGGCAATGACCGGGCCGATGCTGATCGTCATGATCCTCGGCATGATGATCCTGCCGCTGCCGGCGTTCGTGCTGGACCTGCTGTTCACGTTCAATATCGCACTGGCCATCATGGTGCTGCTGGTCAGCATGTACACGCAGAAGCCGCTCGATTTCGCGGCGTTTCCTGCCGTGCTGCTGTTCACCACGCTGTTGCGTCTGTCGCTGAACGTGGCGTCCACGCGCGTGGTGCTGCTCGAAGGCCATACCGGCCCGGACGCGGCCGGCAAGGTGATCGAGGCGTTCGGTCACTTCCTGGTCGGTGGCAACTTCGCCGTCGGTATCGTGGTGTTCGCGATCCTGGTGGTGATCAACTTCATGGTGATTACCAAGGGCGCGGGCCGTATCGCCGAAGTGGGCGCGCGTTTCATGCTGGACTCCATGCCCGGCAAGCAGATGTCGATCGACGCCGACCTGAACGCCGGCCTGATCAATGAAGATCAGGCCAAGAAGCGCCGCGCGGAAGTCGCGCAGGAATCCGACTTCTACGGCGCCATGGACGGTGCCAGCAAGTTCGTGCGCGGCGATGCCGTCGCCGGCCTGCTGATCATGTTCATCAACGTCGCCGCCGGCATGGTGGTCGGCATGGTCCAGCACGACCTGGACTTCGGCACCGCCGTGCACAACTACACGCTGCTGACCATTGGCGATGGCCTGGTCGCGCAGATTCCTGCGCTGGTGATTTCGACCGCGGCCGGCGTGATCGTGTCGCGCGTGTCGAACGAGCAGGACGTGGGCGAGCAGCTCACGGGCCAGCTTTTCGCCAATCCGCGCGTGCTGTACCTGACCGCCGGCATCATCGGCATGATGGGCATCATCCCCGGCATGCCGCATTTCGCCTTCCTGGTGCTGGCCGGCAGCCTGATCTGGCTGGGCCGCTACCTGGCGCAGCGCGAGGCCACCGCGCAGCAGACCAAGCAGCGCGAGGAGCGCGCACCCGCCGCCGCGCCGGAATCGACCGAAGCGAGCTGGGACGACGTCACGCTGGTGGACCCGCTCGGCATGGAAGTGGGCTACCGCCTGATCACGCTGGTGGACCGCGCGCAAGACGGCGAACTGCTGGGCCGCATCAAGAGCATCCGCAAGAAGGTGGCGCAGGAAATCGGCTTCCTGGTGCCGGTCGTGCATATCCGCGACAACCTGGAACTGAAGCCCAACGCCTACCGCATCACGCTCAAGGGCGTGGAGATCGGGCGTGGCGAGGCCATGCCGGGACAGTGGATGGCAATCAACCCCGGGCAGGTCAGCGGTACGCTGCCGGGCACGGCCACGCGCGACCCGGCGTTCGGCCTGGAAGCCGTGTGGATCGACGCCGGCATGAAGGAGCAGGCGCAGGCGTTCGGCTACACCGTGGTGGATGCGAGCACCGTGGTCGCCACGCACCTGAACCACCTGATCCACATGCACGCCGCCGAACTGCTGGGCCGCCAGGAAGTGCAGATGCTGCTCGACCGCATCGCCAAGGAAGCGCCCAAGCTGACCGAGGACCTCGTGCCCAAGACCATCTCGCTGACGGCGCTGCAGAAGATCCTGCAGAACCTGCTGGACGAAGGCGTGCCGATCCGCGACATGCGCACCATCCTGGATGTGCTCGCCGAGCATGCGCCGAAGATCAGCGATCCGAACGAACTGACCGCACTGGTGCGCCAGGCGCTGGGCCGCGCGATTACGCAGCAGCTGTTCCCCAATGGCGCCGACCTGCAGGTGATCGGCCTCGACGCGGGCCTGGAGCGCGTGCTGTCGCAGGCGCTGACCAATGGCGGCGGCATCGAGCCGGGCCTCGCCGACGCGCTGCTGCAGCAGACGCAGGGCGCTGTGAGCCGCCAGGAGCAGATGGGCCTGGATCCGGTGCTGCTGGTGCCGTCGCAACTGCGCCCGCTGATGGCGCGCTTCCTGCGTCGCACCATGCCGCAGCTGAGGGTGTTGTCCCATGCCGAAGTGCCGGACAACCGCAATATCCGCATTACCGCAATGATCGGTGCGTGAGGAACGCAAGATGAGCGTAGCGAAATTCGTGGCGGCCAACGGCCGTGAAGCCATGCGCAAGGTGCGCGAAGCCATGGGACCCGATGCCGTGGTGCTGTCCAACCGCACCATCGATGGCGGCGTGGAAATCGTAGCCATGCGCGACACCGACCTGAGCGCCGCATCGGCCGGCGCGCAGGTCTACGTGGCGCCCGCGCCGGTCGTGGCAGCGCCCGAGCCGGTCGTGGCAGCGCCCGAGCCGGCTGCCATCGACGATCTGCGCGGCGAACTGCAGTCCATGCGTGCCATGTTCGAACGGCAATTGGCCGGGCTGGCCCCCGCCGCTGCCGCTGGCGCGGTTTCCAATGGCGATCCGCTGCGCGAATCGCTGTTCGCCTGGATGGTCGGGGCCGGCTTCTCGGCACAGCTTTCGCGTACGCTGCTGGCGCGGCTGCCGGTTGGCTACGACCGTCCCGCTGCCATGACATGGATTCGCGGCGAGCTGGCCAGCAAGGTGCCCGTACTCGACAACGAAGACACACTGTTCGACCAGGGCGGCGTGCTTGCGCTGATCGGTCCGACCGGCGTGGGCAAGACCACCACGACGGCCAAGCTGGCCGCGCGCTACGTGCTGCGCCACGGTCCCGAGCGCCTGGCGCTGCTGACCACCGACAGCTTCCGTATCGGCGCGCATGAACAGCTGCGCATCTATGGCGATATCCTCGGCGTGCCCGTGCATGCGGTGAAAGATGCTGCCGATCTGCGCTTCGCGCTCGCGGCGATGAAGGACAAGCATCTGGTGATCATCGACACCGTCGGCATGAGCCAGCGGGACCGCAACCTGTCGGAGCAGATCGCCATGCTTGCCGGCGTGCAGGCGCCGGTGCAGCGTGTGCTGCTGCTCAATGGCGCCAGCCATGGCGACACACTCAACGAGGTGGTGCATGCCTACCGCCATGACGCCGTGCCGGAAGGCGGTGGCGTCGACGGCTGCATCATCAGCAAGCTCGACGAAGCCACGCATCTGGGCTCCGTGCTCGATGTCGTGATTCGCCATCGCTTGCCGGTGTTCTACGTGTCCACCGGACAGCGTGTGCCGGAACACCTCGAGCTTGCGCAAGGCGCCTCGCTGGTCGAGCGTGCGTTCCTGACGCCGCGCCGTGGTTCGGTGTTTGCCGATGCAGATGCTGCACGGCGCCAGGCCGGCACCCTCGACGAAGCGCCGGGCCGCCAGGGCGGCGCCGACGATGTGCTGCGGTCGCTGACCGACAGCGCGGACGCGCTGGGCCAGTGCGTGAATGAACTCAATGCCGCGCAGCATGGCTTCGACCTGGCGCGCCAGCTCTGGCAGCAGCGCACGGCTGATACGCCCGCACTGCGGCCGATGGCGCAGCAGGTGCGCGAAGCGGTTTGCCGCGACGTGAACCGCGAATGCGACCACTTCGTGCTGTCGCTGACGGCCACGCTGCAGGTGCCAGTACCGGGACGCCGTGCGCCGCAGTCGATGCTGCATACGCTGTGGCTGGGCGACCGCACCGGCATGCCGCTGGCGGCCACGGTTACGCCTGCCGGACGTGCTGGCCAGGCCATGGGCGAAGCCGACGCCGAGGTCGCCACGCTGCGCGCCACCCTTGGCGCGGCGCGGCCCGTCGTGCATATGCTGGATGCGCTACCGGCCGGGGCCACGCTGGCGCGCTGGCAGCAATCCGGCGAGCGCTGGGTCGCTGCCACACGCAAGACGGCGCGCGTGATCACCGGCGGCGCGGCGTGGAAGCTTGATGCACTGGCCGAAACGCTGACGTTCCACGCCATGGGCGAGTTCACCGTGCGTGGCCGCGAGGCCGCGCAGTGGCTCGCCACGGCGGATGTCCGTGTGCCGGAAGGCCCCGTGCGTGGCCGCGGTGCACCGGAAGGCGGCATCGACGCGAAACTCGTGATTGCAAGAATGGTCGACCACGCTTCGGGCGAACTGTTCGATACGCGCTACCTGCTGTGCGACCCGCAGCTGTCAGGCCGGGCCGCGCACACGGCACGCTGGGCGCTGTGGGCCGACAACGCGGATGCGCAGTTCCGCACGCTGCGCCATGCGCTCGATCATTTCGCTCAGGATGGCGAAAGCGCCGCTGGCGGCAGCGTGGCCGCGCTTCAGCTCGGTCTGACGGTGCTGCGCCTCGAACACGCGCCCACGGCTACTGCCCCGGCCTTCCTGGCCCGCCTTGCCGGCCGCACGGCTGCGAGACAGCCCGGCGGCGCATCGGTGCCGGGATCAGTGCTGAATGAAGGCATGGGGCGCCTGCTGGCTTTGCTCGATGTACTCGAAAACTATCCGGGCCGCCCGGTCGTTGACGCCGTCGAGGCCGACGCGTCTGCGGAGCCGGACGTGCAAGCGCAATCGAATGTGGTGGTGGGACTTCCCCAACTCATGGCGCCGGGAGTCGTGTCGTGAGCGCGCTCGCAATGGACCAGGCCGAAAGCCTGCGACGCATGCTGGCGCCGCGTGTCACGCGCCGCATTGCGGTGGTGGCCAGCGAACGCGGTGCCGGTGCGACGACGATCGCATTGGGCCTGTCGCATGCGCTGGCGATGCAGGGCGAACGCGTGCTGCTTGCCGATGAGGACAACGCGGGCCATGCCGTGCGCTTGTCGGGGGCCGAGCCAGCCGGCACGCTTGCCGACGTGCAGGCTGGCCGCATGACGCTGGAGACCGCACTCGGTGCGCGTCCGGCCAGTGCCGTCGCGGTGCTGCCGGCTGGCAAGGCAACGCAGCAAGGTGCGCCATCGGCGGATCCACTGTCGGGTTTTCGCACGGTGCTGGTCGATGCCGCCACGGACGGCGACGGTGCGCTCTCACCGTTGGCGGGGGCCGCACACAATGTGCTCGTGGTGATGCGGCCGGAACTGGCGTCTATTACCGCGGCATATGCCTGCATCAAGCGGCTGCACCATCTGTACGCTTGTCGGCATTTCCATCTGGTGGTCAACATGGCGGCCAATGAGGCCACCGTTCAGGCGATCACAGGGAACCTGGCGCGCACAGGACGGCAGTACCTGGGCGTCGAGATCGGCTGTGCCGGCTGGTTGCCGGCGGACACGCTGGTCACGCGCAGCGTGGAGCTCGGACGGTGCGTGGTGGAAGCCTACCCCGCAGCGCCCGCGACGACCGGATTGCGCCGCATTGCCAGCGGCATCGGCGCATGGCCATTGCGTGCCGAGCCGGCTGCATCGGCTGCGCACGCTGCCGTGGCGGCCTGATGCCGTGACTATTCGAAATTGACGAAGACCCTGAGCCGCCGGCCCGCAAAAACGGGCAGGTTCTGCAAGCAAGCATTCACGAGAATTCCACCATGTACACGATCCAGGGAAAGCTCGAACAGGCCGATGTGGTCAAGACCCACGCGCAGCTCGTGCGCCGCATCGCATTGCAACTGGCGGCCAAGCTGCCGGCCAGCGTGCAGATCGACGACCTGATCCAGGCCGGCATGATCGGCCTGCTCGACGCGGCCAAGCGCTATGAGGACACCCATGGCGCGCGGTTCGAAACCTACGCCAGCCAGCGTATCCGCGGCGCCATGCTCGACGAGGTGCGCGCCAACGACTGGCAGTCGCGCAGCCTGCGGCAGTTCACGCGCCGTATCGAACGCACGCAGCGCGGCCTCGAGCAGAAGCTTGGCCGTGCACCGCTGGATTCGGAGGTTGCGCAGGAACTGGAAATGCCGCTGGACGAATACCAGACCTTGCTCAACGAGGTCTATGGCTGCCAGCTGCTGCACTATGAAGATTTCGAGCGCTCCGGGGAAGAGGACTTCCTCGATCGCCACCTTGGCGGCAGCGAAGACGGCAACCCGCTCACGCAGCTGATGGAAAACGGCATGCGCGCAGCCCTGATCCGCGCCATCGAGCGCCTGCCCGAGCGCGAAAAGCTGGTGCTTTCACTGTGCTATGACCAGGAACTCAACCTGCGCGAAATCGGCGCCGTGCTCGACGTGACCGAATCGCGCGTGTGCCAGATCCGCGGGCAAGCCATTACGCGCCTGCGCAACCAACTGCGCGGGCTGCTCTGATGCGCGGGCGGCACGGCTCAGGTCAGGTTGCCATGCATGCCATCGCGGCGCTGCTTGCTGCGATGGCGACGATTACGTGGGCCGCGCCCGATGACGGCACGAACCACAGCTGGAGCGCATCGGTCAACGGCCCGGCGCTGTATGGCCGCGGGCTGCGTACCGTGTCCCGCCCGATCCTGCCGAGCGGCAACCTGCCGCAGTCGGAAGGCGTCATTACCTCGGTGCGCTGGCGCTACAGTTTTGCCGCGACGCCGCCCACGGATCTGCAGGCCTATCTCTGCAACGACACGCGCTGCGTGCTGCTGCCACAGGCCGAAGGCAAGACCGACGCCTTCGACGGTGATGATGCAACCCAGGGTTTTGTGTTTGCGTTTCGGCTGCCGGGGCAGGGCCCGGTGGCGCCGGTGCTGCAGGGCAAGAGCAATCAGGTGGTTGTGGGGTTCCGATAAGACGCTCAATCCCTCTGACCACGGCCGGGCGTACCGGCCCGGCGATGTGATGCAACCGCCGAGCAACAACCGGCATCGCAATCTCCGCCGGCGCGCACACCGAATGTCCGGTTTCCACGCTGCCAATCCTTCGGTAGCATGTGCCCATGCTGTTCCCTGACAGTTTTCGCGGTTTTCTGTAGCCAATCCCTTCCGTAGCGGTTCCGCCGGATCCTGCAGGACGCGATATCCTGCCGGGAGGGCCGGCTTTATCACTGGTTTGGGCGAAAGCGTTGGCGATACGCCAGGCGTGTTGGAGGTTGGAATGGAAGATCAATTCGCAGACGTGCTGATCATCGGCGCGGGGCCAGCAGGTTCTGTTGCGGCGGGTTTGCTGCGTCGTCGTGGTATTGGTGTGCTGGTGCTCGAGAAGGAGACGTTTCCGCGCTTTTCAATCGGCGAAAGCCTGCTGCCGCAGAGCATGGAGTACATTGAAGCGGCCGGCATGCTGCGGGCAGTGGTAGAGGCTGGCTTCCAATACAAGAACGGTGCCGCGTTTGCGCGTGGAGATCGCTATGTCGATTTCGACTTCCGCGATAAGTTCTCGGCGGGCTGGGGTACGACGTACCAGGTCCAGCGCGCGGATTTCGATCATGTGCTGATACGCGAAGCGGAGAAGCAAGGTGCCGAAGTCCGCTTCCGGCATCTGGTGACGGGCGTCGACGTGTCAGGTGCGCGACCGGTTGTGACCGTGCTCGACCCTGATGGCAACAGCTATCGCGTCACCAGCCGTTTCCTGCTGGATGCATCGGGGTTCGGACGGATCCTGCCGCGCCTGCTGCAGCTCGAGTCGCCATCCGGGTTTCCCGTGCGCAGCGCCATCTTCACGCATGTCGAAGACCGGGTGATGCCGGGTACCTTCGATCGCAACAAGATTCGTATTGGCATTCATCCGCAGCACGTGGATGTCTGGTACTGGACAATTCCGTTTTCGAACGGACGTTGTTCGCTGGGCGTTGTTGCCGAAAAGGCATTCCTTGATGGCTATGCCGGTAACGACACCGAACGGCTGCAGGCGCTGGTGAACGAGGATCCCGCTCTTGCCGGCCTGCTGGCCCATGCCGTGTGGGATACCCCCGCGCGACATATTGCGGGCTATGCGGCTAACGTGAAGTCGCTCTGGGGTAACGGCTACGCGCTGCTTGGCAACGCGGGCGAATTCCTGGATCCGGTCTTTTCCTCAGGCGTGACGATCGCATTCAAGTCAGCCAGTCTGGCCGCCGATTGCATCGCGCGTGAATTCGCGGGCGAATCGGTGAATTGGGAAGCCGACTATGCGCAGATACTGAAGTCCGGCGTCGATTGCTTCCGCGCATTTGTTGATGCGTGGTACGCCGGAGGTTTCCAGAAGCTGGTCTTTCATCCCAACGCCACACCGGAGATCCGCCGCATGATCTCGGCCATCCTGGCCGGCTACGCGTGGGACCGTTCCAATCCGTTTGTCCGGGACCCGCAGCGCGGTCTCAACGTGCTCGAACAGTATTGCGACGATTGAACGCAGGCGGCTTCAGCCGCTGGCCAGGCTGACGCCGCCCGCACCGGCCGATGCCTTGCCGTTCTTGCCGTAAAGCCCGGAGTCGCCGCCGCTGTGCTGGCGCAGCACATTGATCGCTTCGCGCGTGTGGTCCAGGTGCGCAGCGACGATGGCGCCGTTGAGCTGGTTGTTGTCGCGCGCGGCGCGTGCGGCAAAGATCAGCTTGCGCCAGGCATCGCCCACGGCGGGATCGATATTGCGGCCGAGCAACTGGCCCTGCGGGCCCGGGCGCAGGCCCAGCGCGCCCATCTGTGCTTCGCGCGCAGCTACCTGGCGAGAGAGCGCCTGACCCAGTTCCACCTTGCGCGTGAGCAGTCCGCTCAGGGACTGGAAGTCTCCGCCCTTGAGGGCGTCGCGCTCTTCGGTGAGCAGTTGGCCAAACGCCGTGACGGCTTCGGCTTCTTTCTGCAGGCTCTGGATCAGGGGCTGGCTCATGGCTGTTTCAGTGGATGTCGCCCTGGCTCAGTTCGCGCAAGGTGGCGAGCAGGCCGTCGGCAATCTTGCCCGGGTCGATCTTGATCCGGCCTTCGGCGATGGCCTGGCGGATCTCTTCGACCTTGGCGGTGTCGATGTCGTCGTCGGTTTCGTTGGCCAGGCGGCTGCCGATTTCGCGGACCTGCGAGGCCAGGGGGCTTACGCTCACGCCGCTCGTGGTGGCGACGGGGGCACTCTGTCCCGCCTGCGGCCGGACAGTGCTGTCCGCAGCCGGGGCGTCGGCCGGCCTGGACGAGGTGGAATGGTTGATCTTCACGGGCGTTCCTTGCTGGGTTCCACTGTCATTACGGACGCCTTGGCGAAATCTTTAGGAAAATCTCGCCCCGACGGCAGGACTGGCACGCATTGTCGCATGGTCGCCGATCCTGCATTCCAGTGTCCCATGAGACACTTTTGTCGGACGTTATTGCAGCACGACGGTGTCGCCGCTGCGCACTAGGCCGCTCACTACCTGCCCGTTGCGCAGGCGGATCTGCACCGAGTTGCCGATGGCGGCATCGGCGAGCACCTTGCCCTCGCTGGTGATCTGGAAGGCGTCGCCTTCCACCGCGACGGTCACGGTCTGGCCGGAGCGTACGGCGATCGATTTCTTCAGCAGATCGGTGCGCATGGGCGAGCCCGCTGCGACGCGGTTGGCCGTGACTGCGCCCACGACCTGAGACGGGTCGGTAATCACGGCCTTGGGCAGCGTGGACAGGTCGCCCTGCCGCACTTCAAGGTCGGCCGGCGTCACCGGCTCGCCCGGGCCGAGCGCGCGCACGGCCACGTAGTAGTCCGACAGCACGGACACGCGTGCCTGCATATAGCGGATCCACGGCCGCTCGCCGCCGCAGCGCACGCCGACCGAAATGCGGCCCCATGGCGAAGCGCCCGGAGGCAGGAACGGATCGGGCGACACGCATTCCGGAGCGCGGCCACCTGACGGCGGCTGCACCTGAACGGTGGCCTTGCCCGGCAGGCCGGCCGTCTGGCGCAGCAGGAACTGCTCCACGGCCGCGCGTACCGGGTCTTCCGGGAATGGATTGGTCGCCTGCATGGCCACCGGGGTGACCTGCGCAGGCGCCGCCAGGGCTTCGCCGGCCACGGCTGACAGGACGCCTCCTGCCAGCAGGGCCAGCGCCGGCCTGATGACGGCGCGATGGATCTTCTTCATGTCTTCATCCCAGCAAGGACGACGCGGCGGCCACGGTGGCAACTGAGCCGCTTGTGCGGCCGCACGCAAGGAAACGGGTCCCATTGTAGGCAGCCGTTGCCGGGCAAGCCCTCCGAATTGCATGGATTTCCCGTTCTTATTCATCCGATTGGCGTGACAGGGCTGAACCTAAGATGCGATCCCTGAAGAAGGTCGCCCTTCGTCGTTCGCTCCAAGTTGCTCCAAGCGGAGATGCATACATGATTGACAGACTCGACTCGGCATTGCGCTTCCAGCAGGAAGCGCTGAGCCTGCGGACTCAGCGGCAGTCGGTGATTGCCTCGAACATTGCGCATGCCGATACGCCCGGCTACAAGGCCCGCGATTTCGATTTCTCGAGCACGCTGGCGCAGACCATGGAGCGCGGCCGCCGTCCCGACGGCGTGTCGCTGTCGACGACCTCCGTGCGCCACTTGCCGGCACAAGCACCGACCCGCGACGACGCCGATCTCGCTTACCGCATTCCCCTGCAGTCGAGCGTCGACGGCAATACGGTCGAAATGGACACCGAACGTGTGGCCTTCGCCGACAACTCGGTCCACTTCGAATCGAACCTGACCGTGGTGAGCTCGAAGATCAAGACCATGCTGGCCGCGATCCAGCAGTAAGCGCCGGAGACACACATGCCAGCAATGAACATCTTCGACGTCGCGGGCTCGGCCATGGCTGCGCAATCGCAGCGCATGAACGTAACTGCGTCCAACCTGGCCAACGCCGACAGCGTGGTCAGCCCCGACGGCCAGGCCTACCGGGCCAAGCAGGTCATCTTCGGCATGGCGCCTACGCCCGGCCAGAGCGACGTCGGTGGCGTGCAGGTGCAAGGTGTGATGGAAGACCCGTCGCCGCCGCGTATGGTCCACAACCCCACGCACCCGATGGCCAATGCGGAAGGCTATGTGGTCATGCCCAACGTCAACCCGGTGGAGGAGATGGTCAACATGATTTCGGCCTCGCGCTCGTACCAGGCCAACGTTGAGGTGCTGAACAGCGCCAAGAACATGATGCTCAAGACGCTGACCATCGGCCAGTAACGACAACGGACTCATCCAACGCGACATGACTACTACCTCCTCGGTCAACAACAGCAGCAGCGCCAGCAGCACCACGAACGTCAATGCGGCGCTCCAGAGCGGCAGCGCCAGCGCCGCCGATCTGCAGAGCAACTTCCTGAAGATGCTCGTGACGCAGATGAACAACCAGGATCCGCTCAACCCGATGGACAACGCGCAGCTGACTTCGCAGCTCGCGCAGATTTCCACGGTCAGCAGCATGCAGACCATGAACTCCACGCTGACCCAGCTGCTGAACCAGACGAGCGCAAGCCGCGCCATGGATTCGGCTGCGCTGATCGGCCGTACGGTGATGGTGCCGGGTTCGCAGTTCTCGGTGAAGGACGGCGTGGCCGGCCAGTTCGGCGTGGACCTGCCGTCGACGGCCGATGCGGTGACCGTCAACGTGCTCGATGCCCACGGCAACGTAGTGCGCACCATCGACATGAAGGGCCAGACGGCCGGCGTGCACGACATCGCCTGGGACGGCAAGAACGATGCCGGGGTGGCGGTTGCAGACGGCGATTACAGCTTCAAGGTCAGCGCCACGGCCAATGGCACCTCGGTGCAGCCGGTGGCACTGGTCTACGGCAAGGTCAATAGCATCAGCGGCGATTCGTCTGGCGTGCTGGTGGATGTTGGCAACGGGCAGCAGGCGAACGTGGACGACGTGCGCCGCATTCTCTGATTCTGAACGCGGGGCCGCGGCCCTGATTCCTGCCGGCAGCGCGCTGGCGACAAACGAAATACAGGTATCAAGGAGAAACTAAATGGGTTTCGGTCAAGGCGTAAGCGGCATTAATGCCGCCGCAGCGAATCTGGATGTGATCGGCAACAACATCGCAAACTCCAACACCGTCGGCTACAAGGCGTCGACTGCGCAGTTCGCAGACGTGTACGCCGGCACCAAGATCGGCCTGGGTACCACGGTCAACTCGGTGGTGCAATCGTTCACGCAGGGCAATATCCAGGCGACCAATCGCTCGCTGGATGTGGCCATCACGAACGGCAGTGGCTTCTTCCGGCTGGTCGGGACGGATGGTTCGGTGCACTTCTCGCGCAACGGCCAGTTTGCCCGCACCGACGACGGCCGCATCGTCAACGCCCAAGGCCTGCAGCTGACCGGCTTCCCGCCAGCTGGTTCCGGCGGCGGCGCACTGCCGCAGCCGCTGGTCGTCTCGAGCGCGCAGATGCCGCCGAAGCCGACGGGCAATATCAAGGTTGGCTACAACCTCGATTCGCGCAGCAGCGTGCCTGCCACGGCATTCTCCAGCACGGCCGCAGACCCGACCGCGACGCCTCCGACCCCCGCAGCGTTGCCGACTTCCGACATGTACAGCTACAGCAACAGCATGACGGTGTATGACTCGCTCGGCAATTCGCAGCAGCTGGTTGCGTACTTCGGCAAGTCCTCCAGCGGCCCGACTGTTACCGGTGGCACCGACTGGACGATGAACGTGACGGACGCCGCCGGCAACGTCATGGGCGGATCGCCGATCACGCTCGCGTTCGACAGCAACGGCAAGCTGACGTCCACCAGCCCTGCCACGATCACGCTGACCAAGACCATGACGAATGGTGCTTCCGACCTGTCGATGAAGCTGGATCTTGCCGGCACGACGCAGTTCGGGTCGGACAACGACGTGATGAGCCCATCGCAGGACGGCTATGCATCGGGCGCGCTGCTGGGCTTTGCAATCGAGGGCGATGGCACCGTGCGCGCCAGCTACTCGAACGAGCAGACGCAGGTGCTGGGCCAGGTCGTCCTGGCGAGCTTCGGAAACCCCGAGGGCCTCAAGCCGGAAGGTGGCAACACCTGGGCAGCGACCGGTGCGTCCGGCGAGGCCATCGTCGGCGCGCCGGGCGGCGCCCGCGGCCAGCTGCTGTCGAGCGCAGTGGAGGCCTCCAACGTCGACCTGTCGGGCGAACTGGTCAACCTGATCGTCGCGCAGCGCAACTACCAGGCCAACGCCAAGACCATCGAGACGCAGAACCAGGTCATGAATTCGCTCATGAACATGTAAGCATGGTGAGCGGCGTGAAGAGCGTGAAGAGCAAGCAAGCTGAGGCAAGTCGATGGACCGCATGATCTACACCGCCCTGTCGGGCGCCAAGCAGATTCTCGACCAGCAAGCCGCTGTGTCGAACAATCTGGCGAACGTTTCGACGCCGGCCTTCCGCGCGCAGGTCAATATGTACCGCGCGGTGCCGGTGGTGGGGCAGGAGTCGCCCACGCGTGCCTTCACGCTGGCGTCGACGCCGGGCGCCGACATGCGCGCGGGTCCGCTGACCTATACCGGCCGCCCGCTGGATGTTGCCCTGCAAGGCAACGGCTGGCTGGTGGTGCAGGCGCGCGATGGCAGCGAAGCCTACACGCGCGCCGGCTCGTTGCAGATCGCGCAGGACGGGCAGGTGCAGACCAGCTCGGGTCTGCCTGTCATGGGCGACGGTGGCCCGCTGTCGGTGCCGCCTGGCTCGCAGGTGACGATCGGCAGCGACGGCACCATCACAGCGCGTGGTCCTGGCGAAGCCTCAGCGGGCCTGGCTCAGGTGGGCAAGCTGCGCGTGGTGAACCCGCCCGCCGATTCGATCGCGCGTGGCGATGACGGCCTGTTCCGCCTGCGCCCCGGTGCGCAGCCGCTGGAAGCCGACCCGACCGTACGCGTGGTTTCGGGCGCGATCGAAGGCAGCAACGTGAATCCGACTGAAGCGATGGTCGACATGATCGCCAATGCCCGGCGCTTCGAGATGCAGATGAAGATGATTACCGGCGCCGACACCAACGACCAGCGCGCGAACCAGCTGCTCTCGACCAACTGAAGCGGCGCCGCCGCACCCATGAACGCATGACGCGCGGGGCCATGCGGCCCTGCACAGGATTCCAAGGAATACCATGATCCGCTCTCTCTGGATTGCCAAGACCGGCCTCGATGCGCAGCAGACGCAGATGGACGTGATCTCGAACAACCTCGCCAACGTGTCCACCAACGGTTTCAAGCGTGGTCGCGCGGTGTTCGAGGACCTGATGTACCAGAACATCCGCCAGCCGGGCGCGCTGTCGTCGGACCAGACCACCCTGCCTTCGGGCCTGCAGCTCGGCACCGGCGTGCGCCCGGTCGCCACCGAGCGCATCCACACGCAGGGCAATCCGCAGCAGACCGGCAATTCGAAGGACGTGGCCATCATCGGCCAGGGCTTCTTCCAGGTCGCGATGCCCGACGGCACCACGGCTTATACGCGTGACGGTTCGTTCCAGGTCGACCAGAACGGCCAGCTCGTGACGTCGAGCGGCTTCGTGATCCAGCCGGCCATCACGATTCCTGCCAACACGACTTCCATGACCGTTGCCCGCGACGGCACGGTGTCGGTGACCCAGCCGGGCTCGAGCAACAACGTGCAGGTCGGCCAGCTGCAGCTCGCCACCTTCATGAACCCGGCCGGCCTGGAAAGCATGGGCGAGAACCTGTACGTGCAGACCGATGCCTCCGGCGCGCCCAACACCACCGTGCCGGGCCTGAACGGCGCGGGCGTGCTGCAGCAGAACTACGTGGAAGCGTCGAACGTCAACGTCGTGGAGGAGCTGGTCAGCATGATTCAGACCCAGCGCGCCTATGAAATCAACAGCAAGGCAGTGCAGACATCCGACCAGATGCTGCAGCGCCTGACGCAAATGGGCTGACGGAGTGGATATGGCCAACATGCTTTCCCGCCTAGGCGCGCGCGTTCTGTATTGCCTGGCCGGCCTGGCATTGCTGGCCAGCGGCGGCTGCGCCCTGATGCCGCGCGAGCCGCTCGTGCAACTGCCGACCACCGCGCGCGCCGAGCCGCGCCCGATGGGCCCGGCAACGGGTTCGATCTTCGCGTCCTCATACGCCGGCAACCCGCTGTTCGAGGATCGCCGTCCGCGCAACGTCGGCGACATCCTGACGATCGTCATTACCGAAAACGTCAACGCTACCAAGAATTCGGGCACCAATGCCAGCCGCACCGGCAGCACCTCCATGGCATTTGACGCGGTGCCCAAGGCACTGGCCGGTTTGTTCAGCAGCAGCTCGAACGCCAGCATCAATGGCGCAAATGCACTGAAGGCAAGCGGCGGCGCCAGCGCGGCCAATACCTTCAACGGCACCATCACCGTGACGGTGCTGGAAGTGCTGGCCAACGGCAACCTCGTGGTCTCGGGCGAAAAACAGCTCGCGATCAACCAGGGCGCCGAATTCATCCGTTTCTCGGGCGTGGTCAACCCACGCACCATCACCGGCGACAACGGGGTGCTGTCCACCCAGGTTGCCGATGCCCGCATCGAATACACGGCCAAGGGCTATATCGACGAAGCGCAGAACATGGGTTGGCTGCAGCGCTTCTTCCTCAATGTCTCACCGTTCTGATTGCTCTGATTCGCCCATGTCCGCTCCGATGCTTGCCCGTTTCCTGTCGAGCCTGCTCAAGGCCAGCGTCACCGCGCTGGCGGTGGTGGTGGCGTTCGGCTTCGCCGCCAATTTCGCTCGCGCGGAGCGCCTGAAGAACCTGGCGACGTTCCAGGGCGTGCGTGACAACCCGCTGGTGGGCTACGGCCTCGTGGTCGGCCTGGACAATACCGGCGACCAGACCATGCAGACGCCGTTCACCACGCAGAGCCTGACCAACATGCTCTCGCAGCTCGGCATCACGCTGCCGGCCGGGAAGAACATGCAGCTCAAGAACGTGGCGGCAGTGATGGTCACCGCCACGCTGCCGGCGTTTGCGCAACCGGGGAGCCAGCTGGACATCGTGGTGTCGTCGATGGGCAATGCCAAGAGCCTGCGCGGCGGCACCCTGCTGATGACGCCTCTGAAGGGCGCTGACGGACAGGTGTACGCGATTGCACAGGGCAATATGCTGGTGGGCGGCGCTGGTGCATCGGCCAATGGCAGCAAGGTGCAGGTCAACCAGCTGGCCGTGGGCCGTATTGCCAATGGCGCGATTGTCGAGCGTGCGGTGGCGGCCTTTCAGCCTGACGGTGGGGTCCTCAACCTGGAACTCAAGGACACGGATTTCGGCACGGCCGAGCGCGTGGTGGAAGCCATCAACCGCTCGATGGGCGGCGGCGTGGCAGCGGCACTCGATGGCCGTGTGGTGCAGGTACGTGCGCCGCAATCGCCGTCGGCACGCGTGGGTTTCCTGGCGCGCATCGAGAACCTGGACGTGACGCCGGCCAAGGCGGCGGCCAAGGTGATCCTGAACGCGCGCACGGGTTCCATCGTCATGAACCAGGCCGTGACTGTGGAAGACTGCGCAGTGGCACACGGCAATCTTTCGGTGGTAATCAACACCCAGCCGGTGATCAGCCAGCCCGCGCCATTCAGCGGCGGGCAGACCGTGGTTGCCCCCGTGTCGCAGATCGACATGAAGCAGCAGGGTGGCTCGCTGCAGATAGTGAAGGCCGGCGCTTCGCTGGCCGCCGTGGTCAAGGGTCTGAATGCACTGGGCGCAACGCCGGCGGACCTGCAGACCATCCTGGAAGCGATGCGCGCGGCCGGGGCGCTGCGCGCCGAGCTGGAGATTATCTGATGGACAGCGCTCTCTCCGCGCAGGCGGATGTATCGCAGCGCTTTGCCCTCGACACGCAAGGCTTCGAGGCGCTCAAGCAAAGCGCGCGCAGCGGCGCTGACACAGGCACGCTGCGTGCCGCCGCGAAGCAGTTTGAGGCCGTCTTCACGCAGATGGTGCTCAAGAGCATGCGCGATGCCACGCCGCAGGACGGTGTGTTCGACAGCGAGCAAGGCAAGCTCTACATGTCGATGCTGGACCAGCAGCTTGCACAGCAGATGTCTTCGCGCGGCATCGGCCTGGCCGAAGTGATGGTGCGTCAGCTTGCGCGCGCCACGGGTGCGCAGGTTCCACCGGGCATGATCAGTGCCAACGCCGCGCCGGGTGCCACCGGCACCGCGGCAGCCGATGCCGAGATGGCACGGCTGCTGGACGGCCGCGGCGCCGGCGCGGCGACTGCTCAGGATGGCGACGCACCGGCCATCGGCACCGTGGTGCCGGGCGCGAGCTGGAACCCGACGGCGGGCCTGCGGCAATACCGCGAGCAGGACTATGCCTGGCAGGGACAAGGGCAGGGCGGTAGCAATCTCGGGCCGTTGCCCGACGATGCACCGGCGCACGTGAGCGCGTTTGTATCGCGCATGTCCGCACCCGCCGAAGCAGCTTCGCGCGTCAGCGGCGTGCCGGCGCGGCTGATCGTCGGTCAGGCGGCATTGGAATCGGGCTGGGGCCGCCGCGAAATTACGCATCCCGACGGCAGCACCACGTTCAATGTGTTCGGCATCAAGGCCGGCGCGAACTGGAAGGGCCGCGTGGCTGAAGTCACCACGACCGAGTATGTCGATGGCCAGCCGCAGAAGGTGCGCGCGCGCTTCCGCGCCTATGGCTCGTATGACGAGGCGTGTGCCGACTACGCACGGCTGCTGACCACCAATCCGCGTTACGCGGCCGTGGTGTCGGCAGGCTCTGCCGACGAAGCAGCGCATGGCCTGCAACGCGCGGGTTATGCCACCGATCCTGCCTACGGGCAGAAGCTGGTGCAGATCATGAAGAAGGTGTCGGCGTAAGCGCTCGTCGACGAGTCCCTCCCTCTCTCGCTCTCGGGAGAGGGGCCGGAGTTGAAGGTTGGCGCACGCAGTTGCGACACCGCTCGTCCAGCGCGGATGACCCTAAAGTCTCCCGCGTAAATTGCCGATAACTCTCACATTCCCTGCCTCCGACCCAGTACGCCGGAGGCATCAACAGCATCCGGGGTCAGAGCAACATGTCTCTCTTCAGCATTGGTCTTTCCGGCCTGAACACCGCGCAGAACGCGCTGACGACGACCAGCCACAACTTCGCCAACGCGGCCACCGAAGGCTATTCGCGGCAGAACACCATCGTGGCTTCCGCTGGCGGGCAGTACACCAGCCAGGGCTTCTTTGGCATGGGGTCGAACACGACCACCGTGGCTCGCGTGTACGACCAGTTCCTGACCGGCCAGCTGCGCGGTGCGCAGTCGGCCGGTTCGGCGCTGTCGACCTACTCCGACCAGATCGGCCAGATCGACAACCTGCTGGCCGACCAGAAGGGTGGCCTGGCGCCCCTGATGCAGAAGTTCTTTTCGGCGGTGCAGGCCGTGGCCGATACGCCGGCTGACCCGGCAGCTCGCCAAGGCATGCTTTCGGCAGGCCAGGCGCTGGTGGGGCAGGTGCGCTCGGCCAGCAACTACTTCAAGCAGTTGCAGTCCGGCGTGAATGAGCAGATCGGCACTGCCGTCGATCAGATCAACAGCTACTCCAAGCAGATCTCTAACCTCAATGGCGAGATCGCGAAGCTGAAGGCACTGTCGGGCGGCCAGCCGCCCAACGACCTGCTGGACCAGCGTGACCAGGCCGTATCCGAACTGACCAAGCTGGTCGGCGCCAAGGTCGTGGTGCAGGACGGCGGTACCTACAACGTGTTCATCGGCAACGGCCAGCCGCTGGTCATGGGCAACGAGTCCTATGACCTGAAGGCCGTCGCGTCGGCGGCCGATCCTGGCCGTACCGTGGTCGCCTACACGGTGCCTGGCGGTGGCCTGCGTGAAAGCGAGAGCGGCGCCATCACCGGCGGCTCGCTGGGCGGCCTGCTGCAGTTCCGCAGCGAAACGCTGGATAGCGCGCAGAACTCCATTGGCCGCCTGTCGCTTGCGATCGGCCAGGCCTTCAATGACCAGCACAAGCTGGGCATGGACATGAACGGCGATATCGGCACCGACATGTTCAAGCTGGGCAGCGCGACCACGCTGTCCAACGCCAACAACACGAGCAGTGCCATCGCGCAGGCCACGGTCACCGACGCATCGGCCCTGACCACGAGCGATTACACGCTGGAGTTCGACGGTACCAACTACAAGCTGACCCGCATGTCGGACAAGCACGTCGAAACCTTCGCTCCGACTGACCCGATCCAGTTCGATGGTTTTTCCGTGCAGCTGAACGGCACCCCGAGCGCTCATGACTCGTTCCTGATCCAGCCGACGCGCAACGCCGCGGCCAGCTTCGACATGGCGATCTCCGATCCGGCCAAGATTGCCGCGGCAGCGCCAGCAGGGGTCGATGCCGGCAGCACGAACCAGGGCAGTGGCACCGCCGCACTCGGTAGCGTGGCACCGGGCTTTACCCCGATGACCGGCAAGATCATCGCCACCTACGACGGTACCGGCTACACCTTTACGGACGCGTCCGGTGCGGCGATCACCCCGGACAGCACGGCGGCGAACGGTGCGAACACCGACTACACGTTTGGTGGCCTGACCTTCACGTTTGGCGGCACGCCCAAGGCGGGCGATTCGTTCACGCTCGGTTCGAATGCGGGCGCGGTGAAGAACAACGGCAACGCGCTCGCGCTGGCCAAGCTGCAGAGCGCCAAGACCATCGGCGGCGTGTCCAGTTTCAACGATGCCTATGCCCAGCTTGTCAACGATGTCGGCACGCGAGCCAAGTCCGTGCAGATCGCCTCGACATCGCAGGACAGCATCACCGCTCAGATCACCGCTGCGCAGCAGTCGGTATCGGGGGTGAACATGGACGAGGAAACGGTGTCCATGCTGCGCTTCCAGCAGATGTATCAGGCCAACGCACGGGTGATTCAGGCGGCCTCGACGCTGTTCGACACCATCATCGGCATCGGCCGGTAAGCCGAACCGAACAGGAATCCGAGAAGGAACAGACAATGCGCGTCGCAACCTCCACGCTCTACCAGCAAGGCCTGGCCTCGATGAACATGCAGCAGTCGTCGCTGCTGCATATCCAGCAACAGCTCGGCACCGGCCGCAAGGTGCTCACGCCGTCCGACGACCCGGTGGCCGCCACGCGCGCACTTGGCGTCACGCAGGCAAGCGCGATCAACGACCAGTACACCACCTCGCGCAACCAGGCGAATATTTCGCTGGGCATGGAGGAAAACACGCTGTCGACCGTGACCACGGTGACGCAGAACATCCAGACGCTGCTGGTACAGGCCGGAAATGGCACGCTGAGCGATGTGGACCGCGCCTCGCTGGCCACCGCGCTCAAGGGACAGTACGAGCAGTTGCTGGGCCTGGCCAACGCCGACGACGGCAACGGCCAGTACCTGTTCGGCGGCACGCTGTCGGGCTCGCCGCCGTTCGTGCAGGGTGGAGGCAGCGTCCAGTACATCGGCAATACCGAGCAACAGCAGTACCAGGTCGACGTAGCGCGCCAGATGCCGGCAGGCAGCAACGGCCGCGAGGTATTCCAGAGCGTGCAGGGCTCGGCTGGCTATGTGCTCAAGGGCAACAGTGCGAACACGGGCAGTGCTACCTACGGTCAGGTATCGACCACCGATCCGACCAATCCGCTGTACGGTACCCCGCTCACGCTGACGTTCGACGACAGCAGCGGCTCGATGCAGTACACCATCACCGATCCGAGCGGAAACCCCGTTGGCGGTACGCCGCTCGCCTACACCGACCCAGGACAGATCGCCGTCGCGGGTGTCACCTTCACGGTCAAGGGAGCGCCTAAGACGGGCGACACCATCAGCATTCAGCCGGCCAGCCAGGCGGGCACCGACATGTTCGCGAACCTGAAGTCGGTGATCGACGCGCTGGACGCGCCGGTGCATTCCGACGCCGACAGTGCCAACCTGAACAACGTCATTGCCACCGGCATCCGCCAGTTCTCGAATTCGCTGGATAACGTGCTGACGGTGCGCGCGTCCGTGGGTTCGCGCATGCAGGAACTGGACGCGCTGGACACCATTGGCACGAACCGTGGTCTGAACTACACGGAGACGCTGTCCGGCCTTCAGGATCTGGATTACGCTTCAGCGATTACCGAGTACTACCAGAGACAGACTGCATTGCAGGGCGCGCAGCAATCGTTCATGCAAATTCAAGGGATGAATTTGTTTAAGTATCTGTAAGGACGGTAGCGGGTCGGGCATTCCGTGTTTGTGCACGGACAATAAAGGCTCAAAACCCGCGATAGATTAAATCCAAAAAGTGATTGAAGAATTGGCCTCGAGCCCGGTATCTATACCGGTTTCGAGGCTTTTTTGTTCTTAAGCCGATCTTGCTAAGCGAATCGATGCGGTTCGGAACGCCTGACACATCTTAATGTGGTGCGTATGGCACTGTTATTTCGTTGCAGCATATGAGAAGCGCTGGGCGGCCACTGAATTTGGCTTCGTGGTTGAATTCTACGGTGACGACGGAATCCCCGAGTTCCGTGATTCCCCGCTTCGGTGCCGCTCGAGACTGGGGTCGTACAAAAGTCGTCGCTCGAACCGTTGGGTGAGATCAGACGGTATTTCGCGACCGCATTACATCTCCCGTCTTTACCAGGCTTACATCCAGCGAACAGAAGGCGGGGGCTCACCGACTCCCCCGTTGTAGTGGGTGCCTGGGCGGTTCCCACCCGACCCTCACGCACGGTCAAGTCCGGGCGCAGTCACTTCCAGCAGAGATCTTTGCTCGTCCTCGGGAATACCCCAATACATCTATGCTTGTATATACAACACTATACACCCCTATCAGATGACGTTTTCTGGCCGTGCCGTGGGCCAGTTGTTCCGAAATTCCGAAGGAGTTGTGCCGTGAGTGAGAACCCCCGTTTCCGCGATATCGAAATCCGTGCCCCGCGTGGCAACAAGCTGACCGCCAAGAGCTGGCTGACCGAAGCGCCGCTGCGCATGCTGATGAACAACCTCGATCCCGAGGTCGCGGAGAACCCGAAGGAACTGGTGGTCTACGGCGGCATCGGCCGCGCCGCGCGCAACTGGGAATGCTATGACCGCATCGTCGAGGTGCTGACCCGCCTGGAAGATGACGAGACGCTGCTGGTGCAGTCGGGCAAGCCGGTTGGCGTTTTCCGCACGCACCGCGACGCGCCGCGCGTGCTGATCGCCAATTCCAACCTGGTGCCGCACTGGGCTAATTGGGAACACTTCAACGAACTCGACGCCAAGGGCCTGGCCATGTACGGCCAGATGACCGCCGGTTCGTGGATCTACATCGGCAGCCAGGGCATCGTGCAGGGCACGTATGAAACCTTCGTCGAGGCGGGCCGCCAGCATTACGGTGGCAGCCTCAAGGGCCGCTGGGTGCTGACCGCGGGCCTCGGTGGCATGGGCGGGGCGCAGCCGCTGGCCGCGACGCTGGCCGGCGCGTGCTCGCTGAATATCGAATGCCAGCAGAGCCGCATCGATTTCCGGCTGAAGACGCGCTATGTCGACGAACAGGCCACGGACCTGGACGACGCGCTGGCTCGCATCGACCGCTATACCTCGCAAGGCAAGGCGATCTCGATCGCGCTGTGCGCCAACGCCGCCGAAGTGCTGCCCGAACTCGTGCGCCGTGGCGTGCGTCCGGACATGGTCACCGACCAGACCAGCGCGCATGACCCGCTCAACGGCTACCTGCCGGCGGGCTGGGGCTGGGACGAATACCGCGAGCGCGCGCAGCGCGAGCCGGCCGTGGTGGTGAAGGCCGCCAAGGCGTCGATGGCCGCCCACGTGAAGGCCATGCTGGACTTCCAGAAGAGGGGCGTGCCGACCTTCGACTACGGCAACAACATCCGCCAGATGGCCAAGGAAGAGGGCGTCGACAACGCCTTCGATTTCCCGGGTTTCGTGCCGGCCTATATCCGCCCGCTATTCTGCCGCGGCATCGGCCCGTTCCGCTGGGCTGCGCTGTCGGGCGACCCGCAGGACATCTACAAGACCGACGCCAAGGTCAAGGAACTGATTCCCGACGACGAGCACCTGCACCGCTGGCTCGACATGGCGCGCGAGCGCATCAGCTTCCAGGGCCTGCCGGCGCGGATCTGCTGGGTCGGGCTGGGCCTGCGTGCGAAGCTGGGTCTCGCATTCAACGAGATGGTGCGCAGCGGCGAGCTGTCGGCACCGATCGTGATCGGTCGTGATCACCTCGACTCCGGTTCGGTCGCGAGCCCGAACCGCGAGACGGAATCCATGCAGGACGGCTCGGACGCCGTCTCCGACTGGCCGCTGCTCAATGCGCTGCTCAACACCGCGAGCGGCGCGACCTGGGTGAGCCTGCACCACGGTGGTGGTGTCGGCATGGGCTTCTCGCAGCATTCGGGCGTGGTGATCGTCTGCGACGGCACCGATGAAGCCGCCGCGCGCATTGCCCGCGTGCTGAACAACGATCCTGCCACCGGCGTGATGCGCCATGCCGATGCTGGCTACCAGATCGCCATCGACTGCGCACGCGAAGCCGGTCTGAACCTGCCGATGCTCGGCACCTCCAAGTGAACCTGAACATGTCATATCAAGCAAACCAGCCGGCCACCGCCCTCCATCTGCAACCGGGTGAGCTGACGCTCGCGCAACTGCGTGCCGTACATCAGTATCCCGTCAGGATCATGCTCGACGAGCGTGCCTTCGCGGCCATCGATCAAAGCGTGGCGTGCGTCGAGAGCGTCATCTCCGAGGGCCGCACTGCCTATGGCATCAACACCGGCTTCGGCCTGCTGGCACAGACGCGCATTGCGCGCGAGGACCTGGAGAGCCTACAGCGCTCGCTGGTGCTCTCGCATGCGGCCGGCGTAGGCGAGCCGATCGACGACGCCCTGGTGCGCCTGATCATGGTGCTCAAGATCAACAGCCTGGCGCGGGGACTGTCCGGCATCCGTCGCAAAGTCATCGACGCGCTGATCACTCTGGTGAACGCCGAGGTGTACCCTCGCATCCCGCTGAAGGGGTCGGTCGGCGCGTCGGGCGATCTGGCGCCCCTTGCCCACATGTCGCTGCTGCTGCTCGGCGAAGGCCAGGCACGCTATCGCGGCGAATGGCTGCCCGCACGTGAAGCGCTTGCCCTTGCCGATCTGCAACCGCTCACGCTTGCAGCCAAGGAAGGGCTTGCGTTGCTCAATGGCACGCAGGTCTCCACTGCGTACGCTCTGCAGGGATTGTTCCAGGCAGAAGACCTGTTTGCCGCGGCGAGTGTCTGCGGGGCGCTGACCGTCGAGGCATCGCTTGGCTCGCGCGCGCCGTTCGATCCACGTATCCACGCCGCGCGCGGCCAGCGAGGGCAGATCGATTCGGCGGCGGTCTATCGTCACCTGCTGGGGCCGACCAGCGAGGTCGGTCAGTCCCATGCAAGCTGCGAAAAGGTCCAGGATCCCTATTCCCTGCGCTGTCAGCCCCAAGTCATGGGCGCCTGCCTGACGCAGATCCGCAATGCGGCGGACGTGCTTGCCATCGAGGCGAACTCGGTTTCCGACAATCCCCTGGTGTTTGCGCAGGAAGGGGACATCATCTCGGGCGGCAACTTCCACGCGGAGCCGGTGGCCATGGCAGCGGACAACCTCGCGCTGGCACTGGCTGAGATTGGCGCGTTGAGCGAGCGGCGCATTTCACTGATGATGGACAAGCACATGTCGCAGTTGCCGGCGTTCCTCGTTGCCAATGGCGGCGTCAACTCCGGCTTCATGATCCCGCAGGTCACGGCGGCTGCCCTGGCGTCGGACAACAAGGCGCTCGCACATCCTGCCAGCGTTGACAGCCTGCCGACCTCCGCGAATCAGGAAGACCACGTGTCCATGGCTCCCAACGCCGGAAAGCGTCTTTGGGAGATGGCCAGCAACGTGAAGGGCATCATTGCCATCGAATGGCTCGCTGCCTGCCAGGGACTCGATTTCCGCGAGGGGGCAAAGTCTTCTGACGCGCTGGAGCGCGCGCGTGGGCTTCTGCGACAGTCAGTGCCGTTCTACGACAAGGACCGCTACTTCGCTCCGGACATTGAAGGGGCCAGCGCACTGATCGCCGAACGCCACCTCACGGCCCTGCTGCCTGCGGGCATGCTGCCAAGCCTCTAAGAAGAACGCAAAACGCTTACACCGGCGATGAGCGGGCGAAGACCTGCGCGCCATGGGACTGCCGGTCCCCATCTCGATATCTTTCTGGAGACAGCTTGAAACACCTGCAACGTAACCTGGGCGCGCGGCACATCCGCTTTCTTGCGCTTGGCTCGGCTATTGGCACGGGCCTGTTCTATGGCTCCGCATCGGCCATCCAACTCGCTGGCCCGGCCGTCATTCTGGCCTATATCCTGGGCGGAGCGGCCGTCTACATGGTCATGCGCGCGCTCGGCGAAATGGCGGTTCGCGAGCCGGTATCCGGTTCCTTCGGACGGTATGCAAGCGAGTACCTTGGGCCGCTCGCAGGCTTTCTCACCGGATGGACCTATATCCTCGAAATGATCATCGTTTGCCTCGCAGACGTGACCGCATTCGGCATCTACATGGGATTCTGGTTCCCGGAAGTCCCGCAATGGATATGGGTGCTCGGCATCGTCATGCTGATCTGTGGGTTGAACCTGTGCAACGTGAAGGTGTTCGGGGAACTGGAGTTCTGGCTTGCGTTGGTGAAGATCCTTGCCATCGGCGCGATGATCATTGGCGGCACCCTGATCCTGTTTCTAGGCGTCAAGATGAATGGCGAACACTCTCCGGGCCTGACCAATCTGTGGGCGCACGGCGGTTTCCTCCCGCATGGCGCAGGAGGGCTGATCGCCTCGCTGGCGGTGGTGATGTTTGCGTATGGTGGCATCGAGATCATCGGCATCACCGGCGGCGAAGCAAAGGAGCCGGAGAAGGTCATACCAAGGGCGATCAATGCCGTACCTGCACGGATTCTGCTGTTCTACGTACTGACGATGGTCGTCCTGATGGCAATCTTTCCGTGGACCGGCATCGGCGGTCAGGGCAGCCCGTTTGTACAGATATTCTCGGAACTGGGCATCAAGTCTGCCGCAGCGATTCTCAACCTGATCGTTATTTCCGCCGCCATCTCGGCAATCAATAGCAACATCTTTGGTGCCGGACGGATGATGTTCGGCATGGCAGAGCAGGGCCAGGCACCCCGTCTTTTTGCGATCACCTCGCGTCAAGGTGTGCCTTGGGTGACGGTGCTGGCGATGGCTGCCGCATTGCTCGGCGGCGTTGTGCTGAACTACCTGATTCCCGAGCAGGTGTTCGTGATCATTGCGTCGATCGCGACCTTTGCGACCGTATGGGTCTGGCTCATGATCCTTCTGTCTCAGGTTGCCATGCGGCGTCGCCTGTCGGCCGAAGAGGTTCGCGCGCTCAAGTTCAAAGTGCCAATGTGGCCCGTCGGTCCGGCGCTTGCAATTGCCTTCATGTTGTTTGTCATCTGTGTGCTGGGCTATGTCGAAGACACGCGCGTAGCGCTTTATATCGGTGCGGGTTGGGTTGCCCTGCTGTCCCTCGCCTGGTACCTCAGGGCTAAGCCTCATGAAGACCGCATTCTCACCGGGGAGTCCAGCGCATTGTGATGCCGCTTTGCTGAACAGGGTGTTCGAACTTTGACACCTCTCGCGAGGCGTGTTCGATGCCTGCCCATACGTGCTATGGCCACTCACAGGGCTGCAGACGAGGGCAGGCATCAGCAATTCTTGAGCAACGCATGTTGAGCGCCTGTGCTCCCGTGATGACGTCCCGACGTGGCTCGCCGGAGTCGGGACGTCGCGCCGGCTCACGTAGTGGCAGCGGGCGTGTCGGCGTTCCGGCCGCGCGTGTCGCCAGCGGGTGGCATGGGGATGCGAGTTTCCGGGATGCGCCCGGTCTTGTCGACAGGTACCCGGATCCGATACCAGATCGCGTACATCGCCGGGAGGAACACCAGCGTCAGCACCGTGCCGGCGAACGTGCCACCGATCAGCGTGTAGGCCAGTGTTCCCCAGAACACCGAGTGTGTCAGCGGAATAAAGGCCAGCATCGCCGCCAGCGCAGTCAGGATCACGGGACGCGCACGCTGCACCGTGGCTTCGACGACGGCGTCGAACGGTGCGAGCCCTTCTGCCTTGTTCTGGTGGATCTGCCCGATCAGGATCAGCGTATTGCGCATCAGGATGCCTGACAGTGCAATCAGTCCGACCAGGGCATTGATGCCGAACGGCTGCCGGAACAGCAGCAGGGTCGGCACCACGCCGATGAGCCCCAGCGGGCTCGTGGCCAGCACCATGACCATCGCCGAGATCGAGCGCACCTGCAGGATGATGATCACCAGGGTCAAGGCCAGCATGATGGGGAACAGCGGCAGCAGCGCCTTGGTGGCCTTTGCCGATTCCTCGATGGCTCCCGCTTGCTCGATGCTGTAGCCGGCAGGCAGCCTGGCGATGATGGGCGCGAGTTGCTTGTAGATGGCGGTCGACACGTCGGGCGGCTGCAGCCCCTCGGCAATATCGCCGCGCACCGTGATGGTCGGTGTACGGTCGCGCCGGCGCAGAATCGGATCTTCCATGCGCACGTCTACGGTGCCTACCTGCGAAAGCGGGATGCGCTGCCCCGCAGCGCCGATCAGCGTGAAGCCGGCGATCTTCTGCGGGTCCAGTCGTATGTCCCCCGCCGCGCGCGCCAGCACCTGCACCGAGCGGATGTCCTCGCGGACTTCGGTGACGGGCAAGCCGCTGAGCAGGAACTGCAACTGCTGCGCGACCGCGCTGGAGGTCAGGCCGACGGCCTGCAGCCGGTCCTGCTGCAGCGTAAAGTGCAGCGCGGGCGTGCGCGTGCCCCAGTCGGTATTGACGGTGCGCATCAGCGGGCTGGCCTCCATGACCTTGCCCATGTCAGCGGCGATGGCGCGAAGCTTGTCGGGATCGGGGCCCGAGACACGGAACGCCACCGGGAAGGGCGAATATGGGCCGAACACCAGCTGAGTCACACGGACTCGCGCCTCCGGTGCGAGTCCGTCGTTGATCGCCTTGCGCAGCCGCAGCTTCAGGGCCTCGCGCTGCTCCTGTCTGCCGGTCAGCACGATGATCTTCGCGAACGAGGGATCCGGCAGCTCGGGGGAAAGCGCCAGGTAAAAGCGGGGCGCCCCCTGCCCGACGTAGGCCGTGACGATCTTTGCCTCGGACTGCCGCGCGAGCCATGCTTCGACCTTGGCCGCAGCCGCGCTGGTCTGGCCGATGGAGGCGCCATATGGCATCTGCACTTCGACGAGCACCTCGGGGCGGTCCGACGTCGGGAAGAATTGCTTGTTCACCAGACTCATCCCAAGCACCGCGACCACGAAGCTGCCCACCACGATGCCGGCGACGATCCATTTGCGTCCGATCACACGGCCCAGCAAACCACGGAAACGGTTGTAGTTCGGCGTGTCATAGACAGCGCCATGGCCCTCGGCCTTGCGGATTTCCGGAAGCAGCTTGACACCAAGGTAAGGCGTGAAGGCGACGGCGACGATCCACGACGCGATCAGCGCAATGCCGACGATCCAGAACATATTGCTCGTGTATTCGCCAGCCGTGGAGCGAGCAAAGCCGTTGGGCATGAAGCCGATCGCGGTCACCAGCGTGCCCGACAGCATCGGCGCGGCGGTGTGGCTCCAGGCGTAGGCGGAGGCGGCCACACGGCTGTAGCCCTCTTCCATTTTCACTACCATCATCTCGATGGCGATGATCGCGTCGTCGACCAGCAGGCCCAGCGCAAGGATCAGCGCGCCAAGCGTGATGCGGTCGAAATTCTTGCCTGTGGCCGCCATGACGACGAACACGGCGGCCAGCGTCAGCGGCACGGCCGCCGCCACGACAATCCCGACGCGCCAGCCCATGCTCAGGAAGCTCACCACCATGACAACCAGCAGTGCGACGAAGAACTTGACCATGAACTCGTCGACCGACGCACTGATGTTGACGGACTGGTCGGTCACCTTGGTCAGGCTCATGCCTAGTGGCAGGCCGGCATTGATGGTCGCGGCCTCGGCTTCGAGAGCCTTGCCGAGGTCCAGGCCATTCCAGCCTTCGCGCATCACGACGCCGAGCAGCAGCGCGGGTTCGCCGTTGTTGCGGATCAGGAAGGTCGCGGGGTCTTCGTAGCCGCGCTCGACCGTGGCGATATCCGACAGTTTCAGCGTTCGGCCCTGTGCCACTACCGGTGTGTCGCGAATCTTCTGCAGCTTGTCGAACGCGCCATCGAGACGAATAAAGACCTGCGGGCCTGCGGTATCGATCGATCCGGCCGGCGTGAGGACGTTCTGGCTATTGAGCGCGGTGAAGATGTCCTGCGCCGAGATGCCGAGCGTCGCGAGCCGGTCATGGGAAAAGGCCACGAAGATGCGCTCCGGCTGTTCGCCGATGATGTTCACCTTCTTGACGCCCGCTACATGCAGCAGGCGCTGTCGCAGCTTTTCGGCGTCGCGGGCCAGCAGACGTTGGGGCTCGCCCCTGGCCTTCAGCGCAAAGAGCGCGAATGTCACGTCTGAATACTCGTCATTCACGATCGGCCCGATGACGCCGGGGGGCAGATAGGCCGATTCATCGCGCAGCTTCTTGCGCGCCTGGTAAAACTCTCCCTCCACCTCGGCAGGCGGCGTGCT
This sequence comes from Cupriavidus pinatubonensis, assembly GCF_019602855.1. Lineage (GTDB taxonomy): Bacteria > Pseudomonadota > Gammaproteobacteria > Burkholderiales > Burkholderiaceae > Cupriavidus > Cupriavidus pinatubonensis. The sequence goes on along the minus strand of NZ_CP080766.1, from coordinate 1,177,111 downwards.
GTCGAGCAGTGTCACCGTGGTAAAGGCCAGGCCCGGACGGGTATAGGTTTCGGTGCGGTCGTACCAGCGCAGTTCCTGCATGCGCTTTTCCAGCCTTTCCACAACCTGGTCCTGCATTTCCTGCGCGGTTGCGCCCGGCCATGCGGTGACGACGGTCATGGTCTTGACCGTGAAGGCGGGATCCTCTGCCCGGCCAAGCTTGAAGAAGGCGATGACGCCCGCTACCGATACCAGGATGATCAGGAACAGCGTGACGGACCGTTCGCGGACGGCGAGCGCCGATAGGTTGAAGCCGCTCATTGCTGCGCTCCACGGCCCGCCTCACGGGCGGCCACGGTTTCGCTGGCGGCGACGCGGACCTGCTCGCCTTCGCGCAGCAGATGGGCGCCTAGCGCCACAATACGGTCGCCGGTGCGGAGCTCACCGGCGACGCGCGCGGCGTCGTCACCGAGGCCGCGAACCGTCACCGGACGCCAGCTCACACGATTGAGCTTTGGATCGATCACCCACACCCCAGGGCCCTTGCCGGCATCGTGCAGCGCGCCGATCGGTACCTGCAGGTCCGATTGCGCTGTCGCAGCATGGCTTTCGGGGAGCCGGACGGTCACGGTGGCGCCGAGCGGGGCGTCGGCCAGCGGGCCCTCCAGCACATATCTCGCTTCATAGGTCCGGGTCTGCCTGTCCGCCGCGTCCGAAAGCTGCCTGAGCCTGGCCGGCACGGTCAGGCTGTCATTGCCGTAGAGCGTTGCCTGGCCGACGGAACCCACGGCCGGGCGCAGGGTTTCGGGCAGCTGCACGATGGCCTCGCGGCGACCGGCGTGCGCCACACGCACCACGATCTGGCCGGCGCTGACAACCTGGCCTGCATCCGCCAGCGTTTCGACGACCACGCCGTCGGCATCGGCGACCAGTACCGCATAGCTGGTCGCGTTCCGGGCCACGTCGGCCTGGGCCTCTGCCGCGTTGAGTTGGGCCCGGGCCGAGTCCGCCGCGGCTTTCACCTGGTCATAGGCAGAGGCCGATACGGCGCCCGAGCCGACCAGATCGCGGTAGCGCGCCTCGTCTTCCGCGGTTTGCCTGGCCCGTGCACGGGCCGCCGCGACGGCTTCCTGCTGCGCGTGGGCCGCGAGCTTCAGGTCATTGGGATCGATCCGCATGAGCGGCTGCCCGCGGCGGACTGTCTGCCCCGCATCCACCAGCCGCTCCAGCACTTTCCCGGAAACGCGAAAACCGAGATCGCCCTGAACGCGGGCGGCAACGGTTCCCGTGAATGAGCGGGAACCGACCGATGTGGTCCGGACAGTTTCGACCCGGACTAGCGGAGGCTGGGTACGCGGGTCGGGCGCGGCCTTTTCGCCGCACGCGGCTAGCGCGAGGGGCAAAAGGCAGCTTGCGGCGGAAGAGGCAAGGCGACGCGAAAGCATGAGGTCTCTCCTGGAAGGCAGGACCTCAGTATTGTTCTTGTGACCAATTTAGTCAATGGTCACAAACAGAAAGCGGCGCTCAAGGCGCCAGGCTGCGCAGGACGAGGCTCGAAAGCAGGGCCGGCGCCTCTTCCGCAAGATCGAGGTTGTGCTGCAACAGCAGCGGATCGAAGAACGGGCGCATGGTCAGGTAAATCGCGCTGGTGGCTTCGTCAAGCGGTGTCTTGCGCTCGAACTCGCCCGATTCCCGTCCTTCGCGGACGATCTGCAGGACCAGCTGCCTGACGTGGACTTCGTAGGCTTTCACCGGCGGCCACCTCTCCGCAGCGGCGGCCGCGGCGATGGCGTAGAGCTTGCGATCCTGGAAGAACAGGCGGACGCTTTCTTCCACGAGCGCGCGGAACATACGCCGCAGCCGGTCAGCGGCCGACGGCACACCCGCCACCGCTTCGTCCACTGCCTTGACGATCGCGGTCAGGCAGTTCGCGCAGATCACTTCACCGATCGCCTGCTTCGAATCGTAGAACTTGTAGATGTACGCCTTGGAGAAGCCGATCGCCTTGGCGAGGTCGGACACCGTGGTTTTCTCGTAGCCATAGAGGCTGAAATGCTTGGTGGCCGCCTCCACGATCTGGGTGCGGATGGCGTGGTCGGACGGCCCGCGCTGGGCCGGCGTGGTGGTCGTGGTCTCAGTCATGGTGCGAGGGTACCGCGCGAATTGGGAGTTGACAACATGTGACCAATTTATAAAATCGTCACAACATCCTTTCAAGGTCCGCTGCCATGTGTTCTGCCCGTCTCCTCGCCCCTTTACTGAGTGCCGCCGTCGTGGCGGGCTGCGCGGTCGGCCCCGACTATCACGCGCCAGATGTCCCGTTGTCGGAGCGATACCTGGGCCAGCCGCAGGTCGAGCAGCGCCGGGCCGCATCCACGGCGGAACTCGTGAACTGGTGGGAGGGGTTTGGCGATCCGCAACTGACCCGCCTGGTGTCGGTCGCACTCGACCAGAACCTGGATCTGGCCCAGGCGACGGCACGCGTCGCCCAGGCTCGCGCCGGGCTCGGTGCCGCCACCGCGGCGTTGCTGCCTTCGGCCGGCGTCAGCGCACAGGCGGCCCGAAGCTACCAGTCGATCGAAACACCGCTGGGGAGGCTGCAAAGCGCGACGCAGGGCTTTGACCGGTATGGCAACAATTACGAAGCGAATTTGGGCGCGTCCTGGGAACTGGACGTGTTCGGCGGCTTGCGGCGCGGGCGCGAGGCTGCGCTCGCTGACTATCGCGCATCGGAAGCGGGCGCCATGGCCACGCGGCTTGCGGTGGCCGCGCAGACCGCGGACCTGTACATCACGGTCCGCGGCCTGCAGGCCCGCCTTGCCATTGCCACGCGGCAGGCGGAGACGCAACAGAAGCTGGTGTCGACTGTTGGCCTGCTGTATGGCAAGGGCCTCGCAGCAGAACTGGAAGTGCGGCAGGCCGAAGGCGCGCTGGCCGAGGTTCAGGCCACCATACCGGTACTCGAGGCCGGACTGGATGCGGCGCTGAACGCGCTCGACGTCATGCTCGGCGTGCCGCCCGGCACATATCGCGCGGAACTGCAGGGTGTGCAAGACATACCCGCGGCCCCGGAGATCACTGGCTCGGGGTCGCCCGCAGACCTGCTGCGGCGCCGGCCCGATCTGGTCGTCGCGGAGCGGCGGCTGGCAGCCGCCAATGCACGCATCGGGGTCGCCATTGCGGAGTACTACCCGAAATTTTCATTGGGGGCGTTGCTGGGCAGCGCCACCACCGTGGCCAGCGGCAATCTCTTTTCCGCTGGCGCGAGCCAGGCAGCAGGCGTAGCGGGCTTGCGCTGGCGCCTGTTCGATTTCGGCCGCATCAACGCGCAGATTGAACAGGCGCAGGGACAGGAGGCGGAATCGCTCGCCGCGTATCGCCAGGCCGTGCTGCACGCCACGGAAGATGTCGAGAACGCCTTCTCCGCGCTGGTCAAGCGCGAGAACCAGGCACAGACCCTGGCACGCGGGGAGGCGTCGCTGTCCCAGGCGCGCGATGCATCGTTTGCCGCCTACCAGAAAGGCGTCGTCCGCCTGATCGAGGTCCTGCATGCCGACGAGCGGCTCCTGCAAACCTCCGATGCAAGGGCTCAGGCCCGGACCGAATCGGCGCGGGCCGCGGTTGCGGCATTCAAGGCGCTCGGTGGCGGATGGCAGCCGCATGCGGCTGGCTGATGCTGCCTGGTTGCCCGTGCGGGCGGGCAGCAAGCCAAAGCACGGCGCGTCACGCGGCGGGTTGGCCGGCTCCTCTCTTGACCAGGGGTAGCCAGTCACACAACAAACTGTGGCGGCTCAGGGCGTGCCTGCACGCATCGCACGTATGGCCGCCGCGGCTCCGTTCAGGAACATATCGACCTGACGCCGGATCAGGGCGTCCATGTCGGCCGGCACCTTCAGGCCATAGATCCACTTGCGCACGCCGATGTAGAAAATGGCCGCGTGCAGGCTCCAGATCATTTCGATCTCGGCTTCGGTTTCTGCCGCATTGCGCGGAGCGGGAATGCCGAACTCCGCTCTGACCTCGGCCAGCACCGGAAGGAACACCTTGCTGCGCAACTTGCTCAGATATTTTTTATTGATGCCTTCGTGCGTGAGGCCGGCAAAGATGAACAGGCGAATCCACTCTTCGCGAAGGATCACCGACGAATAGTCGAGGTAGAAGGCGTGAAGCCGTTCCGTCAGCGGCAACGAGCGGTCTGCGATCTGCCCTTCCCAGCCTGGGCGCCATTGGAAGACTTCGTTGTAGACGCGCTCGATCAATGCATCCTTGCTTTGGAAGTAGCGGTAGAGCAACGGCTGCGTCACCCCGATCTGCCGTGCCAGTTCGCGGGTACTTCCGCCAAAGCCGTTCCGGGTGAAGTGCTCGATCGCCTTTTCCACAATCTGCTGTTCGCGTTCCTCGGGCAGCAGCCGCCTGGACGCTTTGACGGGCGTATCTTCCCCGGCCGATGCAGTGCTGGTCTCCATGACGCTTCTTCTCGCAGTGGTGATGCGGATAATGTCAGGATTCTACCAATCGGGCGATAAATGAGAAGACGGGCCCGCTGAAGCCTGCGCGGGTCGCTTCTCATCATGGGGGAACGGTCAGCCGGCGGTTTTACTGCCGAGCCCCAGTTCGCCATCTACGCGCTGGTTCTGGTAGGCATCGCGTTCCCACGCGCCGCGAGGCGATCGGTCGGTCACGGAGAACACGTAGATGCCGAGGAATGCCACCAGCATCGAAAACAGCGCCGGATATTCGTACGGGTAGATTGCGGACGCATGTCCCAGCACCTGTACCCAGACCGTTGGGCTGAGGATCGTCAGGACGACTGCGGTCACGAGGCCCAGCATGCCGCCGACCACGGCGCCGCGCGTGGTGAGCCCGCGCCAGTAGATCGACAGAAGCAGCACGGGGAAATTGGAGCTGGCCGCGATGGAGAAGGTCAGGCTGACGATGAACGCAATGGTCTGCTTCTCGAACAGAATGCCGAGCAGGATCGACAGGACACCAAGCACCAGCGTGGTCATGCGGGACACTCGCAGCTCATCCTTGTCGGACGCTTGCCCCTTGCGGATGACCGTTGCATAGAGGTCATGCGAGATCGCCGAAGATCCGGCGAGCGTCAGGCCTGCCACGACAGCCAGGATGGTCGAGAACGCCACGGCGCAGATAAAGCCGAGGAACACATTGCCGCCGACTGCGTGAGCCAGATGCACGGCCACCATGTTCACGCCGCCAATCACTGCGCCCGCGCCATTGTGGTACAGCGGATCCTGCGCAACCAGCGCGATCGTGCCAAATCCGATCACGATGATCATGGCATAGCCCGTGCCGACGATGCCGGTCGCATAAAGCACGCTCTTGCGTGCGGCCTTGACATCGCCGACGGTGAAAAAGCGCATCAGGATGTGCGGCAGTCCAGCCGTACCGAAGATCAGCGCCAGCCCCAGTGAAACGGCGGAGACCGGATCGGACACCAGACCGCCGGGACGCATGATCGCCTCGTGCTTGCCGTGCGCGGCAATGGCGTGGTCGAACAGGCTGTTCAGGCTGAAGCCGAAACGGCTGAGCACCATGTAAGCCATGAATGCGCAACCGGCCAGCAGCATGACCGCCTTGATGATCTGGATCCAGGTGGTCGCGAGCATGCCGCCAAAGAACACATAGACGACCATGAGCACGCCGACCAGCACGACCGCCGAGGTGTAGTTGAAGCCGAACAGCAATTCCACGAGCTTGCCGGCGCCGACCATCTGCGAGACCAGGTACAGGAGCACGATGACGATCGAACTCGATGCCGAGAAACCACGAATTGGCCGCTGCCTGAGGCGATAGGACAGGACATCGGCCAGCGTGTAGCGCCCGAGGTTGCGCAGCGGCTCGGCGATCAGGAACAGGATGATCGGCCAGCTGGCCAGAAAGCCAATCGAGTAGATCAGCCCGTCGTAGCCGCTGGTGAAGACCAGCGCCGAGATACCGAGCAGCGATGCTGCCGACATATAGTCGCCGGCGATGGCCCAGCCATTTTGCATCGCAGTGATCTTGCCGCCCGCCGCGTAGTGGTCGGCAACGCTGTGGTTGCGCCGTGCTGCCCAGCGCGTCACGCCGAGCGTCGCCGCGACAAATACCACGAACATGCCGATGGCAATCAGGTTGAGGCCCTGGCCGACCGGAGGCGTCGCCGCGAAGGCCGGGGTGGTTGCTGCCAGCGCGGCAGCGGTGATCAATAGGCGTTTCATGGCTGAAGTCCCTTGCGGATGTCCGCGATCATCTTGTCGTAGACGGTGTTGCTGCGATGCACGTAAATGGCCACCAGGGCAAAGGTGAAGGCAAACATGCCGAAGCCGACCGGTATGCCGATGCTCATCGGCTGGCCGGGAGTCAACGGCACGGCAAGCAGGTCCGGCCGGAACGCCAGCGTAAGAATGAAGCCGAAGTAGACGGCCAGCATGGCTGCCGTGAGCGACCAGGAGAATCGGCGTCGCATGCGGTGCAGGCGCTCGAAGGCGGGCTCGCTGAGCACGGGGTGTGGTAAAGGCGGATCGATCCCGGCCGTGCCGAGATCGGTTGAGTAAGCGGCGGGGGCGGTTTGAGGCATGCTTTGTCTCCGAATGTTTGTGGTTCCAGATCCGTCAGAAGCGGCGCGAAACTGCGGTTTCACGCATCACCGCCTCGGGGGTGCGATAGCGTTCGGCCATCTCGCGGTCCTGCTCGCTTTTGAGTTGCGCCTGCATGTATGCGCCGAGATGGCGGGCATGCTCGACGACTGCCTGTCCCACCTGGACGCGTTCCGCGCTGTACGCTTCGAGCGCCGTTTCAACAGACTCATGTCCGGCAAGCGCACGGACGAGGGCCATGGCGTCGCCGGCGGCTTTGGTGACACCCATGCCGCAATGCGGGCGCGCCACGAAGGCGGCATCGCCGAGCAGCGCGATCCGGCCGAAGGCCATGCGGGGCACGGTCAGGTCGAAGATCGGCTGGAACAGCGGCTGCGCAGTGCTGCTCACGATTTCCGCGAACTGCGGAGCAAGCCGGTCGGCGGCGGCGCTTTCCATGTCGGCGAGCACGTCCGCGCGGATCAGCGCCGGCGGAATGCCGTTGTTCCAGACCTTGCCGGTGGCATCGGTCAGCAGGTCGGGCAGTTCGTCGTGCTCGCGCGTGGCGCGATACCACACAAAGTTGTAGCGGCGTTGGCCCGGCGTCGTGCTGTTGCCGTCGCCGGCCACGGGGTAGCCGAGGATCTGCTCATGCGGCGGCAGGCAGAAGGCGAACTTGTCGAAGATTGCCGCATGCGTTTCGCGCGAAATTTTGGCTTCATCAACAAGACCACGCCAGGCGATATATCCGGCGTATTCCAGGGCCGCGGATGGCACCAGCCGTTCGCGCACGCCGGAGCGAAAGCCGTCTGCAGCAATGACCAGGTCGGCGCGGTGCGTCGAGCCGTCCTCCAGCTTGACCACTGCATGGTCGCTGCGCGAATCGACGTCCGTCACCGTGGCACCGGTCCGATACTCGCCGGAAAATGCGTGGCCCAGTACGTCATACATCTTGCCCCAGGCCGTCAATGTCTGCGGCATCTCGCGATCGGATACAGTCGAGCCGTCGCGCGAGAGCGTGACGCGGGTACGGATACGAACCCCGATGCTGTCGTCGATCGCCACGCCGGCAGCAGCGAGCGCTTCGAACAGTTCCGGATGCGTGACGATGCCAGCGCCGCGGCCGGTCAATGTCTCGGGCGTGCGCTCGAAGATCGTGACGTCCCAGCCATTGCGTTGAAGCATATTGGCCGCAAAGAGTCCGCCGAGGGAGCCGCCTACGATGATTGCCCTGGGTCGTTGTTGCAGTACGTTGTTCATGCCATGACTCCGGTTCATGCTTGCGCCGCTTTCGGCAGTTCCAGGCCTTCCACCTCGGCGGCCGGATAGTTCAATTCAATCGTCACGCCAGACGGGTCCTCGATAAACACCTGGTGCAGGCCAAGGCTTGGAACGGTGCGGTCGCGCCAGGCGATGCCCTCCGCGCGCAGAGTCGCCCACATCTGCCGGACACCCGTGGCAAGGAAGGCGATGTGGTCCAGCGTGCCGGTTCCCGATGCGGGCAGGGCTTTGTCACCAAGGTAGGCGGACAGGCCCTGCGGGTTGTCAGGGTCGACGCCGATGATGTGCACGGTTCCATAGTCGCGCTCGTCATCGCCCATGTAGAGCCACGCACCCGGAAAGTCGAACGGGGGCCGGTATCCGCGTCGGAAACCCAGGATGCGTTCGTAGAACGCGCAAGTCCGCTCCAGGTCGGTGGTGCGGATGGAAAAATGTGCCAGCCTGGTCAGTGCCATCGCTGTCTCCTTTAATGATCGATCGATCAGTGATCGGTTGATAAATAATAGGGCGGAACGCGCAGAAGACCAAGGGGCGCGAATCTCGGTGTTAACCCTTGCGGGCCGATGGGGGCGTGATCGGGCCTGTGAAGTGACCAGCCCGATACAAAGCGAGCCCGTCGGCGATCCTTGACGCGAATCTCTCGGCATAATCTGTCCGTGCCTTGGGTACGGACAAGCCAATTCAATCAACAAGGATCACGGCGAGGATGGACAAACTGCTTGCACTGAAGATGTTCGTGGAGACCGTGGACGCAAAGGGATTCTCGGCCGCTGCGCGAAGGCTGGACCTGGCGACGTCGTCCGTGACGCGTGCGCTTGATGGACTGGAGGCGTCGCTCGGCGCCGTGCTGCTGAACCGCTCGACGCGGCAGATCACGGTGACGGAGGCCGGCGCCACCTACTATCAGCGGGCTCGAAGGATCCTGGATGCCGTGGAAGAGGCTGATGCGCTGATCGCGGATCGAGGCGAGGAGCCGGTCGGGCAGTTGCGCGTGTCATTGCCGGTGGCCTTCGGGCGGCGGTGCATCGCGCCGTATCTCGGCGGCTGGCTGGCGAAGTATCCACAGCTCGAGGTCGACGTGACGCTGACCGACGATATCGTCGACCTCGTGGGCGAGCGCGTCGATCTGTCCGTGCGGCTCGGCAGCCCTGCGTCGTATGACAATGTCGTCGCGCGTGAGATCGGGCGCTTTCGTCGCCGGGTGGTCGCCAGTCCGGCCTATCTGGAAAGCCGGGGCTGTCCCGATGATCCCGTTGATCTGGTCAACCATCGTTGCCTTCGGTTCAGCTACGGCACGCGCGACCAGGTCTGGACATTTCGCCAGGGCGACAGCGAGACCAAAGTTCCCGTCAGCGGACATTTTCGCAGCAACAACATCGACGTCTTGCGCGATATCGCGCTCGCGGGCGCCGGAATCGGCCTTCTGCCGGACTGGCTGATCGATGAAGATATCGAAAGCCAACGACTGATGCCATTGTTCGATGCATGGTCAGTCAACCCGGATCAGGCCAGTTCCGCAATCTCCGCCCTGTATCTGCCGAACCAGCGCGGTTCGCGCAGAATCGCGGCGTTCATGGATTTCCTCGCAGCGCTGCCAGGGCCGACCCGGCGTCGGGACTGATCGCTCGCCCGTGCCGCGGCGGCGTGGTCTCAGCGCCGCGAAGCGATCGCCAGCGCCACCAGCGAGACCGTCGCAAGACCGCTGCCTGCCGCGACCACGCCGGCCCAACCGAGATGCGTGTACAGCGTGCTGGCCAGCGCGGATCCCACCGCGCCGCCGGCGAAGATGGCAGTCATATACAGTGCGTTCAGCCGTCCGCGGCTGGCGGCATCGAGCGCATAGATGGCACGCTGGCCCAGCACCATGTTCATCTGCACGGCGAAGTCGAGCACGATGCCGGTGAGTGCCAGCCAATACAGGCCGCCAGCGCCACCGGCAATGCCCGGAATAAAGCTGATGGCTGCCGCGATCATCGCAAGGAATGAGGCAATGCGCGTGTGCCCCGCGTCTGCCAGCCGGCCCGCAACAGGGGCTGCGACTGCGCCCAGTGCGCCGACCAGGGCAAACACGCCGATCTGCGACTGCGACAGCCCGTAATGGCTGGCGAGTTCGAGCGGTGCAGCGGTCCAGAACAGGCTGAAGGCCGCAAAGAGGAGGGCCTGGTACAGCGAGCGCTGACGCAGCACTGCAAAGCGCGTGAACAGATGCCACAACGATACGAGCAGTTGGGCATAGGTGGCCCGATGCTGCGGCGTGCGCCGAGGCAGCGTCGTGGTAATGATGCCGACCGTGATCAGCGTCGTCGCGGCGGCGATGTAGAACACGGCACGCCAGCCGAAGTACTGCGCAAGCAGGCTCGACAGCGGCCTGGACAGCAGGATGCCGGAAAGCAGGCCGCCCATGATGGTGCCGACAGTCCGTCCGCGCAGCGCCTCAGGGGCAAGGTGCGCGGCCAGCGGAATCAGAATCTGCACGCTCACCGAACTGAGGCCCAGCAGCAGCGACACCAGCAGGAACACGCCCGGTTGCGACGCGGTGGCGGCGCCTGCCAGGCTGATTGTGGCCGCGACACCGCTGATCGTCAGCAAACGCCGGTTCTCATGCAGGTCGGCAAGGGGCACCAGAAAGAAAAGGCCGACCGCATAGCCGATCTGGGTCAGCGATACGATCACGCTGGCGCTTTGCGCGGACAGGCCAACGGCCGGTGCAATCAGTTCGATGATCGGCTGTGCGTAATAGAGATTGGCGACGAGGACGCCTGCGCACAGGGCGAACAAGCCGACCAGCGCGCCAGACATTGGCGCGGCCGCGTGATCGGCAGTATGCGGCGCGTGGGAGGTTGTGGTTTTCATGGCTTGGGGTATCAGGTAGCAGTGCCCCAAGCTTAGGAGCGTAAAAGCGCAATTTGAATCACAACGCAGAGCAAGTCTGCGTTGCGCGGCGCGCAAAGCCTGCGGACGCGGTGTCACGCCCCGCTGACCTGCTGCAATGCCCCGGCGCCGATCGCCGGCAGGTACAACTCTGGCCTGACACCCGGCTGTCAGGTCATCGCAGATGTTGTCGAGCCGGGGCCGATTACCGGATGAAACTCAGTTCCTTGCTGATCCGCTCCAGGATCGGGGCCTTGCGCGAGTTGAACTCGGCCTTGTTCTGCTGGATCAGGTTATTGCCCTTGGTATCGATCGAGATGATCAACGGTCCGAATTCCTTGACCCGGTTGATCCAGAGGGTCTCGGGCATGCCAAGGTCCTGCCATTCCGCGCCTTCGATTTCCTCCACCTGCGTCGCCGCCAGCACGGCGCAGCCGCCGGGAAATATCGCGTGCACTGCCACGTTTGCCTGGCAGCCGGCTGCGGTTTCCGGACCCATGCCGCCTTTGCCGACGATCAGCTTCACGCCAGTCTGCTTGATGAACTCGCGCTCGAACTTCTCCATTCGCATGCTGGTCGTCGGGCCAATCGAGACCATTTCGAAGCCGCCGTCTTCCTTCTTGCGGACGATCGGGCCGGCGTGAAAGATGGCACCTCCCTCCAGGTTGACCGGAAGTTCGCGCCCCTGTTCGATCAGGCGGCGATGTGCCACGTCGCGGCAGGTCACCAGGCGGCCGGTCAGATAGACGACGTCGCCAACCTTGAGATCCGCAAGATCTTCGTCCTTGATGGGGGTAGTGAGGACTTTTTTCACAGGACGACTCCTTCGTGGGAAATGATTTCGTAAGACATGTCGGCGTTGATGCGGATCTTGCCGCGGCGATGCGCCCAGCAGCCCGTGTTGACCGCCACGCCGATCGTCGATGGATGACGCGCCGACGATTCGATGTTGACGCCCATGACGCTGTTATTCCCTGTCAGGCCCTGCGGCCCGATTCCGACCTCGTTGAGGCCTTGCTCCAGCAGGTCTTCCATCAGCGCCGCACGCGGATTTGCGCTCCTGGAATCGACCGGCCGCATGATCGCGAGCTTGGACAGCCGCGCGGCAGTCTCGACCGATGTCGACACACCGACGCCGACGAGCAGCGGCGGGCACGCATTGACGCCGCGTTCGGTGATGACGTCCATCACGAATTCCGCCACGCCCTCGTAACCCTGGCCCGGCATCAGGACCTTGGCCGCGCCGGGCAGCGTGCAGCCGCCGCCGGCCATGTAGACGTCGATGGTGCAGCTATCCAGGCCTGGGACGATGCGCCAGTCCAGCCACGGGATCTGGGTGCCCGTATTGGTGCCGGTGTTCTTCTCATCGAAGGTCTCGACGGCGTTATGGCGCAGCGGCCCCATGCGGGTGGCCTCGGCGGTGGCCTCCTTCAGGATCTCTTCGAGTTCGCCCAGCAGCGGGAAATTGGCGCCGGCCTCGACGAAATACTGGATGACACCGGTGTCCTGGCAGCTCGGCCGATCAAGTTTGTCCGCAGCTTCCTGGTTGCCGGCCATCGAATCGTAGATCGACTTCGCCAGCGGATTGGTTTCCATCGTGCGCAGTTCGGCGAGCTTCTTCTTGACATCGGTGGGCAGACGCTTGCCGATGTAAGCCGTGAACTTCGCCATGGTGTCTGTCAGCGACTGGACTGCAGCTTCCGTGTCCATGTGGTACTCCTTTTCGATATGCGGGGGTTATGAGAGGCGCAACGTGGTTAGTGCGCTGTCGCGTTGGAGGCGGTCACCTTCGACTTCTGCGAGGTGGCCAGCACGAGGGTCAGCACTGCGGAAAGCACGAGCAGGCCTGCGACGAAGTAGAGTCCGCCCGCGAAGCTGCCTGTCTGGTCCTTGATCCAGCCAATCATGGCGGGGCCGGCAAAGCCGCCGAGGTTCCCGATCGAATTGATGGTGGCAATGCCAGTCGCGGCGGCAGCGCCCGACAGGAACGCCGTCGGCATCGTCCACAGGGGCGGCTTGGCACAACTGATCCCTACGTTGACAAGCGTGAGCGCAGCAATCAGTCCAACGATGCTGTTGGCGCTTGCCGCGACCACCAGGCCCACTGCGGCGGCGACACAGGCCAGAATTACGTGCCACGTGCGTTCGCTGGTGCGGTCGGAATGGCGGGACCACAAGACCATGGCGATGACCGAAACGATCGGGGGAATGGCGTTGAGAAAGCCGACGGTGATGGACGAAACGCCCAGCTGCTTGATGATCTGCGGCGCCCAGATGCCCAGCGTGTAGAGACCTGCCGACGTGCCAAAGTAAATCAGCGCCAGGGCCAGCACCCGGGGGTCGGCAAGGCCGCGCAGGACGCTGTGGTCACCGTGATGCCGCTTGCTGGCGGCCTCCTGGCTCATTTCCCTGACCAGCCAGGCACGCTCGTCCTCGTTTAGCCAGGTTGCCTGCTCGGGGCGATCGGTCATATAGAAAAAGACCACGACGCCGAGGATGACAGCCGGAATCGCTTCCACGATGAACATCCATTGCCAGCCTGCGAGGCCCATCACGCCGTGCATTTCCAGCAGCGCGGCCGAGAGCGGTGAGCCCAGCGCGGTGGAGATCGGCGCAGCGGCCATAAAGAACGCCGTCACGCCGGCCCGGTGACGCGCGGGGAACCAGTAGCTCAGATACAGGATGATGCCGGGGAAGAAGCCGGCCTCTGCTGCGCCAAGCAGGAAGCGAACGATGTAGAAGCTGGTCGGACCCTGGACGAAAGCCATGCAGGCCGAGATCAGTCCCCAGGTGAGCATTACCCGGGCGATCCACAGGCGCGCGCCTACCTTGTGAAGCACGATGTTGGACGGCACCTCGAACAGGAAATAGCCCCAGAAGAAGATGCCTGCGCCGAAGCCGAGAATCGAGGCGGTGAAGCCGAGGTCCGTTTTCATCGTCAGGGCAGCGAAGCCGATATTGACCCGGTCGATGTAGGCGATGAAATACAACAGCATGATGAACGGCACGATGCGCCAACTAATGCGGCGCAAGGTCCGCTTCTCGATATCCGCTTGCACTGGGTGTCTCCTTGTTGATGAATCCCGATCGGTGCGGAAATGCCACTTCTCGGCTCGCTGCATTATTCGCCCGCGACTTTTTCCACTCTTTTTTGGCGTTCGCTGCTGGTAGCGCGCTTGCTTGGGGTGATCGAAGGTTATTCGCTTCAGTGCGGCGATGAATCGATGTAAAGTTAAGACATCCTTGCAAAATTTTTACTAATGGATTCGGACTCGCAGCTCGCCTTTTTCTGCCTGCTCGTGAAGCAGGGGAGCCTTGCCGCCACAGCGCGTGAGCTGAATCTGACGCCGCCCGCTGTATCGCGGCGGCTGTCACAACTGGAAGCGCGTCTGGGAGTGCGGCTGCTGAACCGCACGACGCGACGGATCAGTCTCACTAACGAAGGGGAGGTCTATTTCGCGAACGCGATGCGCATCCTCGGCGATATCGATGAAATGGAGAGGCTGGTATCGAGCAGTCGCGAGGCGCCGAAAGGCCTGTTGCGTGTCAATGCGCCGCTGGGTTTCGGGCGCTCTTATATCGGTCCGGCCATTTCGGGGTTCTCGAAGACCTATCCGGACGTCGAAGTCCAGCTCCAGCTGACGGATCGCCCGATCAGCTTGCCCGATGAAGCGATCGATGTATCGATCCGCTTCGGCGACCTGCCTGATTCCCGGCTCATCGCCAAGCGGATTGCGCCGAACCGGCGTCTGCTTTGCGCGTCACCGGCTTATCTGCGCTCTGCGGGCGAACCGCTTTTGCCGCACGACCTGACGCAGCATGCATGCATCGTGCTGCGGCAAAACGAGACCGCCTATGGCAACTGGCGGCTGACCCGTGGGAAGCAGACCGAGACCATCAAGGTTCACGGCAAACTCAGCACCAACGACGGAGAAGTGGCCCTCAACTGGGCGCTGGAAGGACACGGCATCCTGATGCGCGCCGAGTGGGATGTCGCCAAGTTCTTGCGCAGCGGGCGGTTGGTCCAGGTCCTCACTGACTATGCCACGCCTCCCGCGGACATCTACGCTGTCTATCTGGAACGCCTGAACCAGTCTGCCAAGGTCTCTTACTTCGTCGAGCACCTCCGGAGCTTTCTGAGGCATCATGCCGACAGCCCGAGCAAGGACGGGTCGAATTGGTAGAAATTTAGCAACCGCGAAGGCCGGCTTTTGGGGGGGCGGCAATCATGGGTGCACAAGCCGGCCGGGCGCTCGGCACTTGTTGAATTACAATGCGTGCATGTCACGTGCAATACCGAGAGCCTCGCTCCGGGGCGCCGTGTTGGTACTCTTCATACTGACGCAGCTGCTGACCCCGCTCCTGCACGGCCATTTCGGAACTCCGATACAGACTGGCCTGCACGTGCACGCTGGCCTACCTGCCGAAACTGATTCCCATTTCCCTGCAGCGGCGTCGCAAATGCGTGATGACGCTGCTCGTGCCGATTCGTCGCTGGCTAGTGGCGATTCGTTAGAAGTGGATGTCGAATCCGGGATCGGACGCCTGGTGTTGGGCGCGCTGATCCAGCCGGCAGTACTTCCCGGGTTGTCGATCCTGACGCTCGTATTGCTGGCGGCACTTGCGAGCGATGTCTCGCGACGCGTTCCCTTCTATCGCGCCCCAGCGCCACGCTGGCGTTACCGCTTCAGTCGCCCGCCGCCCGCGCAAGCGCCACCGCAGTTCTCCTGATTCCCGTTGTCCGGCGCCTTGCCGGTGTTCGTTCACGCGGTTCGTTCGTGGATCGCGAATCTCTCCTGCATGTTGGAGTCAGGAATGTCATTCAGACACCTTCGTAGGGTCCGTGCGTGGATCGCATTGACCTGCTTGTCGCTTTCGAACATCGCTGTCGCGCAGACCGCGGCACAAGCGGTGCCGCTTTCAGCGGAGCATGCGCGCGCCCTTGGCGTGCGCACCAGCGCCGTCTCCGCCGCCGAAACCATTGACGTGGGCACGCACGCCAGGGTCGTATTCAAGCCCGGCGCGCAGTATGTCGTGGCGGCGCCGTATGCGGGCATCGTGCCGCGTGTGCTGGTAGCCATCGGGCAGACCGTGCGTCCAGGCCAGCCGCTGGCCGGCTTCCTGAGCCCGCAACTATTCGACGCAAGGCGCGCTCTGGCCGAAGCGAATTCGCAGGGCCGCCTCGCGCAACAGGCCCTGGTGCGTGACCAGTCGCTCTATGACGACGGCATTATCGCTGCCAGCCGCTGGCAGGCAACCCAGGCGCGGGCCGCCGAGGCTGCCGCCATGGCAAAGGCGCGACGGGCGGAGATGGCATCGTCGGGCGTGGTGTTTTCCGCTGCGGGCGACGAGGCCCAGCTCGTGGCCGCCCACGGCGGCATCGTGTCGGAAGTGAACGCCGTGCCCGGCGCGCGCGTGGAAGCCGCGACGCCGTTGTTCCGCGTCGTCGACCCTGATGCGCTGGAACTCGATCTTCTGCTGGGCCGCGATGTGCCAGTGCCGGCGCCAGGTGAGCGGGTGGAGGTGCCGCAACGCGACGCGGCTGGCACGGTGGTTGGCGTTGCGCCCGCCGCCGATGGAACGGCGGGAATTCGCGTGCGCGCTTCGCTGGACCGCCGTGGTGACCTGCGCGTCGGCGAGAGCGTCAATGTCACGCTGAAACTGCGAAGCAAGGACGGGAAGGGTACTGCCGGCCGGGTGCGCATACCGGCGGCAGCGGTGGCCTACTGGCAGGGAGTGCCGGGCGTGTTCATCGCTACGGACAAGGGCTTCCGCTTCCAGCCCGTGACGCTGGAGGGCATGGATGAAGCCAGCGCGGTGGTCCGCGGCAATCTTCCGGCGGGGACGCGTGTAGCGGTTGCGGGCATCGGCGCGCTCAAAGGCCTGCTGGCGGGAGACCGGTAATGCTTGCCCGAGTGATCGAATTTTCCCTGCGCCAGCGCGTTCTTGTCCTGATCGCCGCCTGTGTGCTGGCCGCCGCGGGCGCCTGGGCTTATGCAAACCTGCCGATTGACGCCTTCCCTGATATTTCTCCGACTCAGGTCAAGGTGGTGCTCAAAGTGCCCGGCATGACGCCGGAGGAGGTCGAGCAGCGCGTATCGACGCCGATCGAGCAGGAACTGCTCGGCATCCCGCACAAGACCATCGTGCGCTCGGTATCCAAGTACGGCATCAGCGACGTGACGGTGGATTTTGCGGAAGGGGTGGATGTCTACTGGGCGCGCCAGCAGGTATCGGAGCGGATCGCCGGCCTCGCGCGGGACCTGCCTTCGACCGCCCAGGGCGGCCTGGCGCCCATTACCACGCCGCTGGGCGAGATGTTCATGTTCACCGTGGAGGGTGATGGCTATTCGCTTGCGGAGCGGCGCCGCGTGCTCGATTGGATCATCCGGCCGGCCTTGCGTACCGTGCCGGGCGTCGCCGACGTCAACGCACTTGGCGGCGAGGTCCGAAGCTACGAGGTAATTCCCGATCCGTCCCGCCTGCGAGCGCGCGGCGTGACACTGGACCAGCTGCGCCAGGCGCTGGACACGAACAACCGCAACGACGGTGCCGGTCGCCTCGATCGCGGCGACGAGCACTGGGTGGTGCGTGTGGAAGGGGGCGTACGGGGGCTCGATGACCTGCGTGCCATCGTGGTGTCTGCCCCGCACGACGTTTCCGCGGCGCCGGCCGTGACGGTCGGTGATGTGGCCACGGTGCGGCTTGGCGAGGCGACGCGCAACGGCGCCGTCAGCAAGGACGGGCAGGGCGAGGCGGTGGAGGGGCTCGTGCTGGGGCTGCGTGGCACGGATGCGCGCAAGCTGGTGCGGGCAGTACAGGCGCGGCTGGACGAGTTGGCGCCAAGCCTGCCGAAAGGCATGTCGACCGGCGTCTTCTACAACCGCGGCGAATTGGTGACACGGGCTGCAAACACCGTGATCCGTGCGCTCGCGGAGGCGGGCTTGCTGGTAGTCGTCACGCTGTACCTGTTTCTCGGCGGTATACGCGCCGCGCTGGTCGTGGCGGCCACGCTGCCGCTATCGATGCTCGCCACCTTTCTGCTGATGCGCTACGCCGGGCTCACTGCGAACCTGATGAGCCTTGGCGGCCTGGCAATCGCGCTGGGCATGCTGGTGGATGCCGCCGTGGTCGTCGTCGAGAACATCGAGACTGCCCTGGCACGCGCCGAAGCGCACAAGACCGATGAGACGCTGCGTGGCGCGGCCATTCGGCACGCGGTGTCGACCGTGGCCGTGCCAATGCTGGCCGGCGTATCGATCATCGCCATCGTGTTCCTGCCGCTGTTGTCGTTGGAAGGTCTTGAGGGAAAGCTGTTTGCGCCGGTGGCGCTTACCATCGTGCTGGCGCTGGGGTCCTCGGTGGTGATCGCTTTCACGGTGGTCCCTGCACTGGCATCGTGGCTGCTGCTCTCGCATGCCGATGAACCGCCCTGGCTGATGCGCAAGGTGGCGGCGGGTTTTGCAAGGATGCAGGACTGGAGCATGACGCACCGCCGCACCGTGTTTGGGGCCGCAGGCGTGGCGCTGGCCGGTGCCGCGGTGCTGTACCTGTCTGTGGGAAAGACCTTCATGCCGACGATGGACGAGGGCGATCTGATCGTGCAGCTCCAGAAGGCGCCATCAGTATCCCTCGCGGCATCGCTGGATCTGGACCAGCGTGTACAGCAGGCCCTGCTGAAGGAGGTCCCGGAGATCCGATCCATCGTGGCGCGATCCGGCTCCGACGACCTGGGCCTCGATCCGATGGGCCTGAACGAGACCGACACCTTCCTGGTCCTCAAGCCGAAGGACCAGTGGCGCGGCAGCAAAGAGGATATTGCGATAGCGATCCGGCGCGTGATGGAACGCTTTCCCGGCGTGATCTATGGATTCACCCAACCTATCGAGATGCGTGTCTCCGAGATGCTGACCGGCACGCGCGGCGACGTTGCCATCAAGCTGTTCGGCAGTGATCTTGCGGCCATCGACGCGGCGGCGCAGGTCATCGCGACGACCGTGCGCGGCATCAGGGGGGCGGCCGAGGTGATCGCCCCCAGCAACAGCGGTGTGCAATACCTGAAACTGTCCCTCGACCGTGCCGCCGCGGGCCGGGCCGGCTTCACCGGCGATGCCCTGCAGGCGCAATTGCGCGCGCTGGTGGAAGGGGACCGCATCGGCGTGGTGCCTGAAGGGATCGTCCGCACGCCGCTGATCCTGCGTGGCGGCGCGGCATTGCGCCAGGCGCCCGAGTCCTTTGCCAGCCTGCTGGTCACAGCGCCCGACGGCCGCGCTTGGCCGCTGACGTCGCTGGCGAGCATCGAGCGCGTGGACGGCCCGGTGCGCATCAATCATGAGGATGGCGCCAGGTTCGCGGTGATCCAGGCCAACGTGGAAGGCCGCGACCTGGCCGGCTTCGTGCAGGAAGCGCAGTCGGCTGTCGCCAATCTCAAGGCACTCCCCAAGGGGCTGCGCATCATCTGGGGCGGGCAGTTCGAGAACCAGCGTCGCGCCGCGGCACGCCTGGCACTGGTGGTGCCAATGGCGCTGGCAGCGATCTTTCTCCTGCTGATGCTGACGTTTCGCTCAGTGCGCCAGGCCGTACTGGTGATCGCCAATATTCCGTTCGCACTGGTCGGAGGTATTACCGCATTGCGGCTGTCGGGAGAGTACCTGTCGGTTCCGGCGTCGGTCGGATTCATCGCGCTGCTCGGCATCGCAGTGCTCAATGGGGTCGTGCTGGTGTCGCACTTCAACACGTTGCTGGAATCGGGAATCGACATTGCGCAGGCTGTCCGGACCGGCGTACGTGACCGCCTGCGCCCCGTTCTGATGACCGCCTGCATCACTGCGCTGGGGATGATCCCGCTGTTGCTGGCAAGCGGCCCCGGATCGGAGATCCAGCGCCCACTGGCGATCGTTGTCTCGGGTGGCCTAGTGTCCTCGACGGCACTGACGCTGCTCCTGCTGCCACTATTGTTCGAACGATTCGGCGTGTCGGGACCGCGGCCGTCCATCCCGCAGGGAGAGCCGCGATGAAACGCGACCTGTATGTCAAGCGCCTTGCAGCGGCCGTCGCGATGACGGTCTGGAGTGCTGCTGCGCACGCGGGCAGCGCAGGCGGCTATCTGCCGGACGAAGCGGCGGTGCGGGAAGCGATTGCCGGTTCTCCCGACGTGATGACTGCACAAGCCAGGCGCGATGCCGCGCTTGCGCGCGCCGTCGGCATCCGCGCGGGCACCGCTGAAACGGTGGTACGGGCGATTGGGCAGGGCCGCAGCGTTCGAGAGCCGTCCCAGCGTTTTGCCGAAGGGCAGATAGCAGTGGAAAGACCGCTGCGTCTATGGGGCAAGGCCGATGCCGATGCGCGGTTGGCCGATGCGACTGGCGAAGCCGCGAACCTTGCCGTGATGGACGCGCGGCACGAATCGTCGCGCCAGATCCTTGCCCTGTGGTTTGCCGTGATGCGTGCCGGGCAGGCTCGCCTTGCCGCGCAGGATAACGCCAGGGCGGCCGGCGAACTTGTGGCCATGACGGCGCGCCGCATCCAAATGGGTGACGCCGCGAGGCTCGACGGAGAGCTGGCTGCGTCGGATCACGCACGTACGCAGGCCGCGCTAGCGACGGCCGCGGCCGCGGAGCAGGCCGCACTGGCCGAACTGCGTGGGCGGTTTCCGGGGCTGGGAGAACCCGGCCCGCTGGCAGATACAGCGCTGTCAGTTGCGCCTCATGACCCGCCCGAGGCTTTACGTATGGACTACGTGCGCGGCAGCCATGAGTACCGGCTCGCGATGGCGCAGGAAGCGCAGGCGCTACGGCAGGCTACCCGCGCGGATCTGGAGCGCAAGCCCGATCCGACGGTGGGCATGTTTGTTTCCATTGAGCGTGGCGGCGCCGAGCGCATCCTTGGCGTCAGCGTGGCCATGCCGCTTGGCGGCGAACATCGCCGCGCGGTCGCCACGGCAGCGGCAGCAGACGCCGAGGCCGCGGCGCGCAGCCGAATGGCAGCAGAGCGCAGGCTCGGCACGGAATTCGACGTGCAGTACCGGAATCTGCTTGGCAAACGCTCGACAGCGCAGGCTCAGGCAGAGGCCGCGCGCCTGCAGCGGATCGCGTCGGATCGCGCCACGCGCGCCTATCGCGCAGGCGAATCTGGCCTGGCCGAATTGCTTGCGGTACGCCGAAGCCTTGCGGAGGCGCTGCTGGCTGAACGGCTTGCACGGGTCGATGCGCTGGAAGCCGACAGCCGGCTCAGGCTCGACCTTCACCAGATGTGGGATCTCGACGACTGAGCCAGGAAGCGGACAGGCCTACGTGGTCTGACGCCTGCGCTTCAGCGGTCACATCACCGCACGTTCGGCATGACACGTGCCGAACGTTCTGCATCGTCCACGCCTGCTGTGATCGGTGTTTTCCCCCAGTATTTCGCGCAGGTGTGCACAGGTTTCACCGGATGGCAGCCGCTTGCGGACCTCGCCGCTCCAGCCTGCGCCGATGCAAAGTCCCACAAGGGCCTGCAGTGATTCGCCACCCCCGGGGCATTCCCGATAGGGATACGCAAGTTCGTTCGCCGGTATGGGCCGTTGGCCGCTCGGTGGCGCAACGTCCTGAGGCTTGCGATCCGTCACTCGGCCTTCGACTTCGAACAGGCCATCGCTGCGTCAAAATCCCTGGAAGTCGGGGGGCCCTGCGAAAGGGGCTGACAGGACAATCCGCCGCCCACTCATGCCCGGCAGTGTGAAAATTCCTGCGATTTCTCCTATGACACATAGGTATGCGGACGGCATGACGGCCCATATGCTTCGGACTGTGTCGGACGACTCAATGCAGATCCTTCCGGCGCCACGAGAACCCTCTCACCGTCGGAGCCCGCATGTCGAACCACCACGTGAACCATCTCATCTCCATCGTCGGCCCGGCCAATGTATTGGTCGGCGAGGACGTCCAGTCCTTCGCCACCGACTATCGAGGTGTTTTCCGTGGTCAGGCTCTGGCGGTCGTCAGGCCGGCGTCGACCGCGGAGGTAAGCGCTGTCGTGGCGTACTGCAACCGGAATGACATTCCAGTGGTGCCGCAGGGCGGCAACACCTCGCTCCTGGGGGGCAGCGTGCCGGATGCCAGCGGGACGGCGGTACTGCTGTCGCTGACCCGGCTCAATCAGGTGCGCTCCGTCGATTCACTGAACGCGACGATGGTGGTCGAGGCCGGCGTCACGCTCCACGCGGCTCGCGCCGCCGCCGAGAAGGCTGGGGCGCTGTTTCCGCTTCGCATTGGCTCGGAAGGCAGTTGTCAGATCGGCGGCAATCTTTCTACCAATGCCGGCGGTACGGCAGTGCTTCGGTACGGCAACATGCGCGACCTCGTCCTGGGCCTGGAGGTTGTGCTGCCGAATGGCGAGATCTGGAACGGCCTGAGAGCGCTGAGGAAGGACAACGCTGGCTATGACTTGAAGCACCTCTTCATCGGCGCCGAGGGCACACTCGGAATCATCACCGCAGCCGTTCTGAAGATGTACCCGATTCCTCGCGCCAAATGCGTCGCGATGCTCGGTTCAGGGAGCGCCGACCACGCGCTTGAAGCATTCGGTCTGTTGCGTCAGCGTCTTGGCACGGACGTCACGGCATTCGAACTGATCTCGTCGGACGCAATGACGTTGGTCCTCGGGTATCTGGGCCGTCAGACATCGCCGCTTCCGACCACTCATCCCTGGTATGTCCTCGTGGAGATGTCGTCGACCTCGTCCCAGGAGATGGGTGAAGCCGCTTTCTATTCAGCGTTGGGCGAGTTGGCCGACAAGGGCATGATCGACGATGCCGTCATCGCGTCCAACGAAAAGCAGGCTACCGATTTCTGGCTTGTCCGCGAGGAGATATCGGATGCGCAGACCCGTACACGCGGCAGCGTGCGATGCGATATTTCGGTGCCGCTGTCCAGTATTCCAAGATTCATCCGCGAGACCTCGGCCAAGGTGATGGCCGTCGCGCCTGCGACCCGCATGGTGATCTATGGGCACGTTGGTGACGGCAATGTCCACTTCAATCCTCTACGGCCCGCCGACATGGCCCCCGAGGATTACCTCACCCGACACGGCGAAGCGATCACGAAGCTTGTCGATGACGCCGCGATGGCGCTGAACGGATCCATCTCCGCGGAGCATGGCATCGGGGCCGCCAAGTGCGACGCACTGCTACACGTACGAAGCCAGGTGGAATTGAAGCTTGCATGGCGCGTCAAACGTGCGCTTGACCCTGCCAACCTGATGAATCCCGCGAAAGTACTTCCTCTTATGCCCGCCGACTGAGCGGCCACGCTGCAATGGAGACCCCTTGCACTGACGACATTCCTGGTATCGCACCGGCCCTGGAGCACACCAGTGCGGACGCGGATACCCTGATGCAGATTCTGCGATAGTCCTTCGACAACGCCGTCGCAGAGACCTATTGAAAAGGAGCAATGATGAAACTGACGGACTTCAAGGTACTGACCTTCGACTGCTATGGCACCCTCATCGACTGGGAGACGGGCATTTACAACGCCCTGGCACCGCTGCTCGAAAAGGCTGGCTATGCCGGCAAGAGCCGCGACGAGATCCTGGAGAACTACGCCAGGCATGAGGCCGACCAGGAACTGATGACGCCGGGCCTGGCCTACTCGGCGCTGCTGGCGATCGTCTATCGTCGCCTGGCGAATGAATGGAACGTCGGCGTGACCAACGAGGAATGCAATATCTTTGGTGCGTCCGTTCCCGACTGGCCCGAGTTCCCGGACTCGGTCGAAGCGCTGCGTTATCTGAAGCAACACTACAAACTCGTCATCCTGTCCAACGTCGACCGGCTGTCGTTCCGCAGCAGCAATGCGCGACTCGGCGTCGAGTTCGACGCCATCTACACGGCGCAGGACATTGGCTCGTACAAGCCGAGCCCGAAGAACTTCGACTACATGCTGGGTCGTCTGAGCCGAGACTTCGGACTGGAAAAGAAGGACATCCTGCATACGGCGCAAAGCCTGTTCCATGACCACGCGCCGGCAAACGACTTCGGCCTGGCATCCGCATGGATCGATCGCCGCCATGCCGACAGGGGTTGGGGTGCGACGATGCCTCCTCCGGGCACCCCGAAGTTCGATTTCCGCTTCGAGAGCATGGCCGCGCTGGCAGAAGCTCACAAGGCCGCGCTGAAAGCCTGACGGTCTTCTGTCGAAGTACCGGAAGCTGGCTGACCACCAGCTTTCGCTCATCCCCCGTTACTACTGCCGACGCGGCATGGGCCAGCGCGTGCCCGCACATGTCCGCCACGGCTTGTACACGCAGGTAATGTCTATGTTCTCACTGAAAGATCCTGGTCTGCTGCGGCAGCAGGCATATGTCGATGGCCAATGGCGGGCCGCGGAGTCGGGGAAGACGCTGGATGTGATCAATCCAGCGAACAACGAACCGCTCGGCACCATTCCCGCCTGCGACGCCGCGGATACGCGCGCCGCGATCGAGGCGGCAAATCGCGCACTGCCGGCATGGAGTGCGCTGACCACGCATCAGCGCGCAGCGGTCCTGCGCAAGTGGCGCGAACTCATGGTGGCTCATGCCGACGACCTGGCGCTGATCATGACGCTGGAACAAGGCAAGCCACTCGCCGAGGCGCGTGGCGAAATCCTGTATGGGGCGTCGTTCGTGGAGTGGTTTGCCGAAGAGGGCATTCGTGCCTATGGCGAAACGATCCCCGCTACACACGCGAGCCGTCGGATCATCGCGAGAAAGGTTCCGGTCGGGGTGTGTGCAGCGATCACGCCCTGGAACTTCCCCAACGCCATGATTACCCGCAAGCTCGCGCCGGCGCTGGCTGCCGGTTGCACCGTTGTCGTGAAGCCGTCCGAACTGACGCCGTACTCCGCGCTTGCTCTGGCGGAGCTTGGGGAGCGCGCAGGCATTCCGGCCGGCGTGCTGAACATCGTCACCGGGATGCCGCAAGGCATTGGCGGCGAACTGACCGCCAATCCGATCGTCAGGAAGCTGACATTCACCGGCTCCACGCAAGTCGGCAAGTTGCTGCTGCGCCAATGCGCAGACACGGTCAAACGTGTGAGCATGGAGCTTGGCGGCAACGCTCCTGTCATCGTCTTTGACGACGCCGACCTCGAGCAGGCAGTCGCGGGCGTGATGGCGAGCAAGTTCCGCAACAGTGGTCAGACCTGTGTGTGCGCCAATCGTATCTATGTACAGGCAGGCATCTACGATCGCTTCTCGGCGCGTCTGAGCGAGGAAGTCCGCAAGCTGAAGGTGGGAGCCGGCACGGAAGATGGCGTCTCTATCGGTCCGCTGATCAACGATGCTGCGCTCAGGAAGGTGGTTCGCCACGTGGAAGATGCGGTGGCGCATGGCGCGAAGGTCATCGTTGGCGGCGCGTCATTGTCGCGAGGCCAGCAGTACTTCGAGCCGACAGTCGTAACTGGCGCGACAGATGGCATGTTGATTGCCAGCGAAGAGACGTTCGGCCCGGTTGCTGCCCTCTTCCCGTTCGAGTCCGAGACGGAGATCATTCGACGCGCCAATGACACGCCGTACGGTCTGGCCGCCTATCTGTTCTCGACGGACGTCAATCGTGTGTTCCGCGTAAGTGAAGCGCTGGAATATGGCATGGTCGGCGCCAATACGGGCGTCATTTCCTCCGCCGTCGCACCGTTCGGCGGCGTAAAGGAGTCGGGGCTGGGTCGCGAAGGATCGCATCACGGAATCGACGAGTTCCTCGAAGTACAGACGCTGCATCTGGAAATCGTCTGAATGCCGATTGACAAGGGCCCACAAGGCCCTTGCTCACGGAAGCAGAGAGCCTGCACTTCGCAGGCTCTCTTCTTTTGTCTTTCCTTCTCCCTTGGAAGGTGTCATCGGTCTATGAATTCCTGTCAGGGTGATGGAATGTCTAGCCTTCGCTTGTGAGCTTGTGGAGCGCAACAGCTACCTGCAACTCGAAGCGGTTGGCCTGGTCTTCCAGGGCTGAGCCCAGAAGGGATTCGATGCGCTCCAGTCGGTAACGGAGCGTACTGATATGCACGCCTAACCGCCTGGCCGTATTCGCAAGCTGAAAGCCCTCGGCGCAAAGCGCTTCCAGGGTTTCGAGAAGCGCCTCGCCTTTCTTGTCATTCAGCAGCGGGCCAATCTTGCTTTGAATGAACAGTGCCCTGGCATCGGCGTCTCCCATCAGGGCCCTGGGAAACATGACTTCCTGAAAATGATGGACTTTGCCTGGTCGAAGCAATGGAACCAGCGACTGGACATCCTGTCCGCCCTGTGCCATGCCCGTGATTCCACGATGCACGCGGCTGACCGCAAGCGCGGCGCCTCTGCTGCCGAGCGACTTCCACAATGGCCCAGGCTCGACGTCTGCCGCCATCAGGAACGTGATCTGATTGAGTGACACAAGAATAAGCGGTGGTTGCCCGGAGTTCTCCAGGTACCTGCGCAGCCTTTCCACCCAGCGCTCACGGCGAAGAAAGCCTTCTTTGGAAAGCGGCAGCGGCTCGTCCAATAGCACGAGGCATACCCGATAATTGCCGGAAGGATCCCAGCCGCTCAGCCGTGCCCGCTCCAAGGCGGTAGGGGTCTCTTCGAACTTCCCTTCGAGCAACGAACCAACCAGCGCATAGCCCAACCGTTCTTCTTGCAGATGGAGCGCCCGCATATGGACGAGATGCAGCGCTGCGATGATTGAGGCATGTTCGGTAGCGCGGATGTCAAGCTCGCCCAACGGCATGTCTCCGCCGTCAACGAAGATAAATGCCGCGATCGCACCCCGGATACGAACCGGGCAGCCTAATCGCTTCGGTACGCCCACTTCCGGTATGGCATCCAGCAGAAGGGGACTCATGCTGTCCTGGATCTGGCGAAGAATGATCCGGTTGTTCAGGAACCTGAAATACGCGCGCTCGCGCTCGCCCAGCTCCTGCTCTGGCCGAGTTTTGTCGCTAGACCCAAGTAGCAGGCCATCTGTGTCAACGAAATTCACCGCGCGGTTCAGAAGCTTGCCAAGTGCAAGAGCCAGGTCCCCGAGCGTATTCGCCACCACCGCGGCGTGCGTCAGTGAACGGTGGATTTCGTCAGAGCGTTCAATGATTTCGCCTTGATGGCGGATGATGCTCGAATGAATTTCTTCGGTGATCGAGCTAAACGGTATGTCCCAGTCGATTTCGAGCAGGGGCAGACCGACGTCATTTGCCGCGAGCGTGGACGATGAGGGAAAGTGCTCCAGGAAATTCGGGACTGCGAGCACGACGCCGGCAAGTCCGCGGTCGTGCAGATCCCTGATGAGCTGGTTGGCCTTTTGTTTGTCCTGAGGCCAGTTGTAGCCTGTGGACAGGAGCAGTTGGCCGCGCTGTACCCATGCAGCGATATCCGGATGATCGACCATATGGACCCACCGGATCTCGTTTGTCAGTCCTGCGTGCCCGGCCACAACCCGAGCTCCCCGCAGGACTGTCGACTCAAGGGCTGTCGTGATGTCCATAACCCTCCATGTAGCGCGCCCGATCCTTGCCAGCATAGCGCGAGTGCAGCAAAAGGCAACTCGCTGCGGTTTGGCGGAGGGGCTTGTGCCGTGCCTACCGTTCCAGCATCGCGTCAGCGAAGGCTCGCATGTCGTCGAATTCGGCGTCAGGTACGGCTTCGGCCTTCGGAACGGCGCCAAAACCCGGCTTGCCGCGTCGTCGGTTGATCCATACAGTCTGCAGTCCCAGCGCCTGGGCCGGGACATGGTCGTGATACAGACTTTGCGCGACATGCAGGATCTGCGATCGCGGTGCGTCGATCCGGCCAAGCGCCACATGGAAGTTGTTCAACGACGGCTTGTAGCTGCGTGCCTGCTGAGCCGTGACAACATAGTCGAACTGGATCTTCAGGTGCTTGTTGGAAAGCGAGAAGAATTCGTCGTCACCATTCGTGATGACGGCCAGCCGAAAGCGCTTCTGAAGCGCGACGAGTGAGGCCCGAGAATCGGCAAAGGCCGGCCAGTCACCGACCGAATGCGAAAAGCTGTCGAGTTCGTATTCGGAGGGAGTGAATCCCAGATCTGCCGCAATGCGCAGCAGCGACTCCTCAAGAATTTCCCGATATGTCAGGTAGGGGCCTGCTTCCAGCGCGGACTCATGCGTCGCGTACCGCTCCAGCATCTCGTCTTCACTCGTCGACAATCCGTGGCCTCTCAGGATTGGTCCCAATGCATCGCAGATGCCCCGCTCCCAGTCGATCAGCGTGCCATAGACGTCTAACGTCAGCACCGTCTTGCCGGAAAACTTGCCGCCAATATCTACCGATTGTCGGTGACTGACTAACGTGTCTCGGGGCATTTTGGCTCTCGGTTATCCGCGGACCTTGGCGATGGCTCGGCCAAGGATGGCAATGGCCTCGTGTGCGTCGTCGAGCTCGGTATTCACCGGAGCAAGCAGACGAACGTTGTTGCGATGCACGCCGCACTTGATCACCAGAAGACCTTCATCGCGGCAGATATCGACCACGCGTTGAGCGAAATCCGCATCCGGCTGGTGCGGGTCGCCGTGCTTGACGAACTCCAGCGCCAGCATCGGGCCCACGCCGCGAATGGTACCAATCTCCTGGTACTTGTCGGCCAGCGCCAGGAGGCCGCCGCGCAAGGTCGTGCCCAGTTCGCGTGCGCGCTCCGTCAGCTTTTCGTCCTCGAACAGGTCGAGGACCGCCAGTGCAGCCGCACAGGCCAGCGGGTTGCCTGCGTACGTGCCGCCGAGGCCGCCAGGAAGCGGCGCATCCATGATTTCGGCACGGCCCACGACGCCGGACAGCGGCAGGCCACCAGCGAGGCTCTTCGCCACGGTGACGAGATCGGGCTGTATGCCCGCCTCCTGGAACGCAAAAAGTTCTCCAGTGCGACCGAAGCCCGTCTGGATCTCATCGGCAATCAGGACGATGCCGTGCTTCGTGGTCAGCGCGCGCAGCTTCTTCAGGAAATCCGAACCGGCTGCCAGGAAGCCGCCATCGCCCTGAACAAGTTCGAGAATGATCGCCGCCAAGCGGTCCGGCGCGATCTGTGTCGCAAACAGGTCATCGAGCGCTCGCAGCGCATCGTCGCCGCTGAAGCCGCGATAAGGGTCGGGGTACGGCGTGTGATAGACATCGCCAGCGAACGGTCCGAAGTTCTGCTTGTACGGCGTGCTCATGCCGGTCAGGGTCATGCCCAGCAGCGTACGGCCGTGAAAGCCGCCGCGGAAAGCAATGATGCCCGGCGCATTGCGATACGCGCGGGCAATCTTGACGGCGTTCTCCACCGCTTCGGCGCCGGTGGTCAGGAAGACCGTCTTGTAGGCCTCTGAACCGCCCACCAGGCGATTCAGCCGAGCAGCGAGCTCGATATAGACGTCATAGCCGGCAACCTGGAACGCCGCGTGGCTCACACGCTCGAGCTGCTGCTTGACAGCCGCTACGACTCGCGGGTGGTTGTGGCCGACATTCAGCACGCCGATGCCGCCAACGAAATCGAGATAGCTGCGGCCATTGACATCCCAGACGCGGGAGCCCTGAGCGTGGTCCACGAAGATCGGATGCGCGGTTACTACGCCGCGGGCCACGTGCTGCGCGCGCGCCGCAGCCAGATCCTGATGTGTGCTTTCCAATGCCATGTCCTGTCCTGTCGTCGTCAACTGTGAAGTGCGTGGCCGGCATGCGGCCCGGTTTCCCTTGCTTTCAAGGGGTTGACACCATCTTAGGATTGGCAACTTGGCGGGACTACCTACGTTCCATACGGGAAGTGGCACGTGTTCTCGTACCATACGTACATCAGCGTACTTCAGTGTCTGACGAAGCGATGAGGTTCAAGGCGAGTCTGCTGTCGCTGCATTTCGACGATGCGTGAGCCCAGGCGCTTCGCCTCAATCACGGCGTTGCATCACCTTCTCGCCGCTTTTTCTCAGCATTTACCCGTACCGATCACGCGATGTCCTACTGAGCGTCGGGAAGGCATGCGACGCCTTCCTG
The DNA here is from genome assembly GCF_019602855.1 of Cupriavidus pinatubonensis. GTDB lineage: Bacteria > Pseudomonadota > Gammaproteobacteria > Burkholderiales > Burkholderiaceae > Cupriavidus > Cupriavidus pinatubonensis. The sequence goes on along the minus strand of NZ_CP080766.1, from coordinate 1,147,436 downwards.
CGAAACATAGATAGGAATGCGTCGGGTCCTGGGATTGAATGGCCAGTAGCTCGAGTTGAGCAAGAACGAGTGTGCCGACACAAGCATCGGATTACACACTTACCCGGCCAAGACAAAGGAGTGCGAGATGGAGATCGCAGCAACAATGGAGGCTTCGCAGGATGAAGCCAAGCGGCGGCGGCGAGCAATTACTGCCACCATTCTGGGAAACGGATTCGAATGGTTTGACTTCATGGTGTATGGCTTCTTTGCCATCACTATCGGGCAACTGTTCTTTCCGACTGGCAACGAACTGACCTCGTTGCTGCTGTCTGTGGCTACCTTCGGCGTGGGTTTTGTGGTGCGCCCGGTCGGCGGCATCCTGATCGGGATGTACTCGGATCGGGTCGGACGCAAGGCCGCCTTGTCTTTGACCATTCTGCTGATGGCTGGCGGAACGGCATTGATCGGCATCGCGCCCACTTATGAACAGATCGGCATTGGGGCGCCGATCCTGATCATCATCGCGCGACTGATGCAGGGGTTTTCGGCCGGTGGCGAAATGGGAAGTGCGACCGCATTCCTGACAGAGCATGCGCCTGCAAACCAGAAGGGCTACTACGCGAGCTGGATCCAGAGCAGCATCGGCTTTGCCGTCGTGCTTGGCGCTGCAGCCGGCACCGTGCTTACCCTGTGGCTCGCGCCGGAAGAGGTCAAGGCATGGGGATGGCGCATTCCATTCCTGCTCGGCATCCTCATCGGGCCCATTGGCTTCTACATCCGAAGCAATGTCGACGAGACGCCCGCGTTCCTGGCTACGACGGACAAAGTAAAGAAGCCGTTCAGCGAGGTGCTCTCGAACTTTCCGCGCGAGACCTTCACGACGTTCTCCATGGTCATCCTGTGGACGGTTTGCATCTATGTGCTGCTGTTCTACATGCCGACGTACGCCGTCAAGACGCTGAAGATGCCGCAATCGATGTCGTTCATCGCCGGTGTGGTGGGGGGCCTCATCATCACGGTGCTGTCGCCGTTTGTGGGCGCACTGTCTGACCGGATGGGTCGCAAGAAGATTCTGGCGCTGAGTTCCGGCGGCATCCTGCTGCTTGCGTACCCAATGTTTGCGCTCGTGGTATCCGCTCCTACGCAAACCAGCCTGATCATCTTCCAGTCGGTTTTCGGCATTCTCATTGCCGGCTACACCGGTCCCATCCTGGCCGCGTTCTCCGAGATCTTCCCGACGCGGGTGCTGTCGACGGGGCTCTCGGTTGCCTACAACGTCGCGGTCATGACTTTTGGCGGGTTCGCCTCGTTGATCCTGACATGGCTGATCGCCACCACAGGTAGTGCCATGGCGCCCGCCTTGTATGTCGTTGCCGCGGCCGCAGTGAGCTTCACGGGTGTGACGCTCGGCTTCCGCGATCGCAGCAAACCAGGCCTGTAACAACAACATCGTGAGGATACCTATGAAGAGACACCTGCTTGGCATGGCCGCGTTGGCGGCACTTGGCCTGGCTTTCGCCGATTCGGCCATCGCGCAGGTCCAGGAGGTCAGGCTCGGCTTTGCGGCGCCGATGACCGGCAACCAGGCCCAGTATGGAAAGGATATGCAGAATGGCGTCACCCTGGCACTCGAGGACTTCAATGCCACCCGACCGCGCATCAACGGGCAGGAGGTCAGGTTCGTACTGGTCTCGGAAGATGATCAGGCGGATCCGAAGGCGGGGTCGGTGGTCGCCCAGAAGTTGGTAGACGGCGGTATCAAGGGAATGCTCGGACACTTCAATTCGGGGACGAGCATTCCGGCATCCGGCGTGTATAGCCGCGCCGGCATCCCGCAGATCGCCATGGCGACTGCCCCGGAGTACACCCGGCAGGGGTTCAAGACGACCTTCCGGATGATGACGTCCGACACGCAGCAGGGAAGCGAGGTCGGTGCGTATGTGGTCAATAAGCTCGGGGCAAAGCGCATCGCGATTGTCGATGACCGAACGGCCTATGGCCAGGGCCTGGCTGACGAGTTCGAGAAGGCTGCGAAAGCCGCCGGCGGGACCATCGTTCGACGCGAGTTTACCAACGACAAGGCCGTGGACTTCAAGGCCGTGCTGACCAATCTGAAACACCAGTCTCCCGATGTGGTGTTCTATGGCGGCGCTGAAGCGCAATCTGCGCCGCTGGCCAGGCAGATGCGGGAACTAGGCATGAAATCCGTCCTCGTGTCGGGCGAGATGTCGAAGACGGAGAACTTCATCAAGCTCGCCGGGAACGCCGCAGATGGCACCTTGTGCTCGCTGGCGGGTCTGCCGCTCGATCAGATGCCCGGCGGTGCGGGATACAAGCAGCGCTACGAGAAGCGCTTCTCGGGCCCGGTGCAGACCTACTCGCCCTATGCATACGATGGTGCCATGGCGATGATGAAGGCAATGGTGCAGGCGAACTCGTCTGACCCGCAGAAGTATCTGGCTTCGCTCGCTGCAAGCGCCACGCCAGGCGTGACAGCCAGGCAGATCGCCTATGATGCGCGCGGCGATCTGAAGGAAGGCGGGATTACGATCTACAAGGTCGTATCCGGAAAGTGGCAGCCTGTCGAAAGCCTTGCCGGGAAATGACGACACGCAGATGACAAAAGCCGGACATAGTCCGGCTTTCTTTCCTTATGGACGGTGGAGTTGGCAATCAGTCGTGTCCGGGCCGAGCCAGCCTGATGGCTTTGCTGCCGGCGGTGCGCGCGGACACGGTCATGCCAGGAATCTGGGGAGCGAGCTCGACGATTTCGCTCACCGAAGCATCCCCGCAGATCACGACAAGGCTGGAGCCTTCCACAGCAAGCTGGTTCAGCTTCCGGGGTGTGTCGAAATGCTGCCCGACGCCCTGGATGAGCAATACATCGCCACTGTCCAACCTGACTAAGCCTTTGGTTCGCAGCAGGCGGCTGTCGAAGTAGAAGGCCAGGTTCTCCAGCCACGCGGCGACGTGGTCCCAGGGCAGGTCGCAATCCCATTGCAATGAGAACACGTTGATGCGCGGATGCCGCGATTCATACTGCCAGCCCGGCGCATGGCCCGGGTCGCTGGTCGGCGGCGCCGCGGGCGCATCAAACGCTGCGCGGGCCCGGACCTCCGGCGCGGTTTCCACAACGATCCTGCCCATCGGCCCCAGGGACTTTGCTTCGGTTGCCACGTCGACGATTTGCTGGGTACTGACAAGGTCAGTGCGCGTCAGCACGATCGTATGCGCTGCGCTTACCTGCTGCGCGAGCAAGGAAAAGTCCTCGGGTGCGACATGCCGGTCGCATGCGTAGGTGGTCACTACCCGGACACGCATGCCAAGGCTCGCAAGTGCGCTGAGACTGCGCATCACCCCGCCGGGATCGGACAGGCCGCTGCACTCGAGGATGATCCGTGTGTAGGGTGGCAGCCCAGACAGGCGTCGCTCGCGAACCAATGCATCGATCGTGTAAGGCAAATCGTTGGTCAGGCTGCAGCAGACGCAGCCGTTGCTCAGGGTTGCCATGGGAATCCCATCCTGCAGCGCGAGGACGGCGCCGTCGATATTCACTTCGCCGACATCGTTGACGATGACGGCGACACGGCTTACGTCGGAGCAGGCGAGGTACGTGGATAGAAGCGTGGTCTTGCCACTACCGAGGAACCCTGACAACACCGTGAATTCGCACTGTTCAATCATTGCCGCTTTGCCTCGGACATCTTGTAGGCCTCGACCATATCCTCGACATCCCTCAAGAGGTCGGCGCAGTCGAAGACCACGCCATCCTTGATGGTGTAGCGCAGGCACCGCTCCCATCTGCCTTGTTGCTTGACCTCGTCGAGCCGGAGCGCCCCTGTTCCATAGAGGAGTTTGAAGTCGTCCAGAGGATTGCTGTCATGAACCAGGATGTCCGCCCGCTTCCCGACTTCGATGGAGCCGGTCAGGTCTTCGATGCCGAGAAGCTCCGCGCCATGGGCGGTCGCGGCACGCAAAACTTCGAGCGGGTTGAACCCCGCTTCCTGGAGCAGTTCCAGTTCCCGCACATAGCCGAAGCCATAGACCTGGTACATGAATCCGGAATCGCTACCTGCGCATACCCGGCCGCCGCGATTCTTGAAGTCCCACAGGAAGTGCATCCACAGGCGGAATGTCTCGCGCCATTCCACCTCATTCTGCGTGGTCCAGCGATACCAGTAGGAGCCATGACCGCCGCGATGTGGCTCGAAGTAGCGCATGAGATTGGGGGCGGTGAAGCGTTCATGCCAATCCGCGCGCCGCGTCCTCATCAGGTCCCGGTTTGCGTCGTAGACGTTCATCGTCGGCACGAATGTATGGCCAGCCTCGATGAAGCCGTCAAGCACTTCGTTCCACTTCGCACTGCCGGGACTGGCGGCCTGCAGGAAAGTCGTTCCCGCAGTGGAGAAGCGAAGGTACTCGTCGTTGTAGTGATAGCCAGACGGGAATGTCTGCACCGTCTTGTCGTCGAAGAGCGCTTCGGGTAGTCCGTAAGAGTGTTCGGAACTGGTCAGTCCCCACTTGGCAGTGGTGAGCGCATTCATGCGGCTGACGGCCAGGGTAGCGTGGTGGCAACAGGTTCGGAGTCCAACGTTCCGGGCTTCTTCCAGGGCGGCCTCCATGATGGCCGGTGGGGCGCCGAAAAACTTGACGCCATCGGCTCCCTTGCCTGCGAGCTGGCGCATCCATTCCCGGGCCGCCGCAGGCGTATGGATCGTTTTCAGATAATCGTTGATGGCCGGGAAATAGGCATAGGCGTAGAGGTTTGGTGCGGCAATTTCATGCGAAGCAGACGCCTTCTTTTGTTGCAGCGTCCAGCCCAGTCCGTTGAAGCATCCCGTCTCGCGGACGGTCGTGACGCCGTGCGCAAGCCAAAGCTTGTAGACGTAATCAGCGGCGGGCATCTCGCCCATGGAGGCGTGAAACGGCGCACCGATGTGCGCATGGCTGTCGACAAATCCGGGGGTTACGAATCTACTTTCGCAGTCGATCTCGAATTCGGCTTCAGCAGGTCGGCGGTCTGGCTTGATGGGCAAACCTGGCGCACCCACACTGACGATATCGATGATGGTGCCACCTTCGACGACGATATCGACCAGCCCCCACGGTGGGGCCCCGGTGCCATCAATCAGCGTGGCGCCACGCAATACCATGCGTTTGTGGGGGCCAACACCACGATCACGGCCTGGCGCGGCGGTGACGCCGGGAAGTCTGTACTTTGCGAAGCCGGCCACAATCTCCTCGCCGATCTCGATCTTTGGCTTATCCATCTTGAATTCCTGTTTCTGCTGTGTAGGGAGGCTTCGCGCGCGAGGGGCGACCGCCAACGGCAACTGCCAGCGTCACCAGAGCCGCACCCAGTGCAGTCGCAATCTCGAGACCGCGACCAAGGAAGAGGCTGACGAATGTGGTCGATGCGATCGGCACCGCATACGCGATCAGTGCGATCTGGTGCGGATTGCCCTTCTTCATGGCGTGATCCCACAGATAGAAGGCTCCGCCCAGGGGACCTATGGCCAGATATCCCAGCATTAGCCATTGCCCAGGCGTAGGTGCGCCAAATCTTCCGCCTAGCTGCCAAGCGTCGAGATCGGGGAGGGCACCCAGGGCCAGGTACGCAACAAGTGAGCCGATCCCGGCCAGCAGGCAGTACAGGGATACGGCCGCGGTCGGTATCTCAGGGAATCTGCCGGACCAGACCGAGTAGTACGCCCAGATCGCGGCCGACATTAGCGCGACACTCAAGCCTCCAATCTGCGAACCCTGTATGGAAACGGCAGGTGCGAGACAAACACAGGCGGCCGCGAAGCCGAGGACGCCTGCAACGATGTGGCGAACCTCCATCCTCACGCCCTTGAGCATGATTGGCGAGAACAGAATGATGAGGAGCGGCCAGAGATAGTGAAGCAGGTTCGCAGCGACGGGATCGGCAGTGCGAAGACTGACGAAATAGAGTGCGTGGTAGCCGAACATGGCCAGCGCTCCCACTGCAACGGCCCGAGGGCGCAGCGAACGCCATGGCACCCATGGCAAGCCGATGAGGCCTCCGCCGGCCAACCCGATTCCAGTGGTAAGCAGCAGCGACATTTCCGAAAGGCTCACCACGGACACGGCCAAGGTGCTCCAGATCAGAAGCGCGCAGATGGCCATCGGCATGGCGATACGCGTCTGGCGCGTCAACGAGCGTGCGGCCTCCGTTGCCTCTGGCAAACGGTCGGCTACGAGTTGGCCGGCTGCCTCGGGACTCATGCGTCTGCGACGCCCGGAAAGAGGAAAACAGGCGCAGCAACAGCGGCCAGGCGGTCGATGGCTGCGGTCACATCGTGGGCTATGGCTTCTTGCGCGCACAGGAAGGCGAAAGCACCGACCGTCTTTCGGCATACGACCACGGGAATGTTGACCAGCGTCCTGGTACCTAATGACCGCAGCAACTCATGGTCGGGAAAATACTTTGCCAGCGCTTCGTTGCCGGAAGCCACCAGCACCTGCTGACGCTCAAGCACATGACGTGACCAATCGCTGCCACTCAGATGCTTCCAACCGCCCACCGGGTAGGCGGAAGGAATGGTGGAGAAGATGCGTCTGACGTCCCCGATCGCCTGGGGTTTTCCGTCCGGCGAGCCCTTCGAGACCAGCGCAGTCATCTGGAGGTGAGGCAAAGTTTTCTGGACCACCGGTGCCCATGCGGTGAGCGCTGCCTGCACCGAATCGGCATTGCGGATGCTGACGATAGCCATATCCATTGCGCCTGCTGGTCCCAGAACGGCATTGGCCGCCGGCTGCGCGGTTGCAGAGAGCGACGGCGCCAGAAGGCCGGCGGCAGCGCTTATCGTGAAGTGGCGTCGATTCACAGGAGTCTCCTCGGGTAGTTTGCGTCAGGATAGGCTTCCGGAACCGGCCCCTCATCCTCTGTCCCGTAGGAATGGGCGCGCGCATTCCTCTACGGCTGGTAGGAATGCTGTCGCGGGTCATGCGCTGCGTAGAAGATTCGACCGCGCTTTTCGTTGCTTGCCTCCGAAGACCTGATGAGGCGTGCTGACTACCATCAGACATCACTTTTCAACCCGCTCTCCTCGGGGTGAGAGGTGTTTTGTCACCCCAAGCCTGGTAAGCCCGCGGCCAGGAGTCGGCGGTATGGTCGTGGAGTTGGTGATCTGGTGGCCTGTGGTGTGGACAGGCCACCAGCCTTTCTCGGCAGAAATGCTGAGCTGGCGGTATGACTCGGCAGAGGCCTTTGGCAGCCGGTGTGGTGGCGTGGGCGCTGATGCGCCAACCCGAATTCACGCCGAAGCCGACCGTTCGTAAATGAACTTGTGCTTGCCGATGACTCCGGCGACCACTGGCCCACTATCCTGATATTGCGGCCCTCAGGGAGTAGAAACACAATGTTGCCGTCGAATCCCGAATGGGCAAAAGCGCAGGGTTACCTTCCATTGGCGCATATCCCGGCTTGATCAACTCACCGTTGAGCGGAGCAGGTCGTCCGCCGCACGATATCAACCGTCGAACCGAGTTCTCGCAGCGGTCGGGGGGCGGGCGCTAATATCGAAATCGGCCCACCAGGTACCCCCCGTTTTTCTATCTTCAGATGGCAATAAGTCGCTGCCGGGTGCTTACATTTCAATTCGCGCGCTCGACAGAAACTCATAGGTAAGGCGAATATGTGCCTCCAGTGCGAGCGCAGCGCGCGCTTCCTGGCGCGCCACGGCGGCCTCGAAGATGAGCGCATGTTCCTCATGCACTTTCCGGGAGACTGATTGGTTCGTCCCGAGGCGGATGGCAACGTGCCGGTAGCGTTCCCCGTGACGGTAAAGGAGCTTCAGCAGATATTGACTCCACGGCGAGCGGTGCGCGGCGATCAGGGCTTCATGAAAGCGCCGGTTGGCCTGCTCCCAGCCGGCCGGGTCCGCCGACGGGCCACGGGCCTCCGAGGCTCTGAGGTTGTCGAACGACGCCCGCAACTGCGCTTCCCATTGCATGTCGCCGTAGCGAATGGAAAGACGAAGCGCTTCAGTTTCCAACCGCACCCGCGTGTCAGTGAGATCCTGCAGGTCGTCCAGCGAGATCGCCGTGACCCGGTATCCCCGCTGGCCTTCAACGGTCACAAGGGCATCGGACACAAGCAGCGCCAGGGATTCTCGCAGCGTGCCGGCACCCACTTGATAGCGATCCTTGAGGTGTTCGACCCGCAGGCGCTCGCCGGGGCTGATGCGTCCCTGCACGATGTCCTGCCGCAATTGAAGATAGGCGCGCTCGCACAGGGTGCGCGGCGCGAAGGGCTCGGGAGGCCGAGGGTCGTCTGGCACGCTGTCGCGGGCGCTGCGGCGTTTGGCGGCTGTCATGCTTCGCTGTCTTTGTCTTCTTGGCGCTTGAGGCGATAGGCCAGTTGCGGGCGGGTCAGGCCGAGGTGCCGCGCCGCGCCTGACAGGTTGCCGCCGGCGCGCTCGACGGCAAGCTCGAGAAGCTGGCTCTCCAGCGATTCCAAGCTGAGCCCGCTATCGAGAATGCGCACGCAGAGGGCCTGCTCGCTGTCCGGCCGCACCGGCGCCAGCCGGCCTCTCGCGCTTACCGTTGCCTGTATCCCCGGTGGCCGGTGCGGAAAGAGATGTTCCAGTTCGATGGTTCCACCTTGCGACGAAAGGATGACACCGCGCTCGATCAGGTTCTCGAGTTCACGCACGTTGCCGGGCCAATCGTGGTGCACGAGCGCCTGCATAGCGCGTTCGCTAATCCCGGAAAGGCGCTTCTGGTGGAGCGCGCTGAAGCGCGCCAGCAGGTGGTTCGCCAGTGGCTCGATATCGGCCGTTCGCTCGCGCAGTGGCGGAATGCAGATCGGATAGACGTTTAGTCGGTACAACAGGTCGCGCCGGAACCGTCCCTGCGACACTGCTGCCTCAAGGTCGACATTCGTTGCCGTGACGAGGCGCACATTGACCTTGCGCGCGGTCTCCGCGCCGAGGCGCTCGATCTCGCCGTCCTGCAGCACGCGTAGCAGCTTGGCCTGTAACGGCAGTGGCAGGTCGCCGACTTCATCGAGGAAGAGCGTGCCGCCGTCTGCCCGCTCGAAGCGGCCGCTGCGGCTGACGTGCGCGCCGGTGTAGGCGCCCCGCTCGACGCCAAACAATTCGGCCTCGATCAGGTCAGCGGGCAGCGCGGCGCAGTTGACGGCGATGAAGGGACCGCCGGCGCGGGCCGATCCTTGGTGCAAGGCGCGGGCGAAGCGTTCCTTGCCCACGCCCGTCTCGCCGGTCAGCAATACAGTCACCTGCGTGGCGGCGGCGCGGTTCAACAACGCGTGGGCTTCCTGGAATGCGGGCGAGGCGCCGACAAGCATGCCGGCGGAGATCCCCGGCTCGCCTGCTGACTCGATGGTCGTCACCAGCGCCTGCACCTGCTCGTTGAGCGCGGCGATGGTGTCGAGAAGGGAATCGTCCTCGAAGTACTGGCGCTGTTCGGCGGCGTCGGGCCATTCGTCGACAGGCCGGCCAACGATCTGGCAGTGGTCGGCGCCGCAGGCCGCGCAGCATGTTTCCTTGAAGACGATGAGGCGGCCCATGAAGGCACTCGTGTAGCCGCTGGCGTATCCGAGCAGAACCCAGCAGGCAGGCGTTTCCGCGAGCCCGAAGGCGTGCCGGTGGGCATAGGCTTCCCACGAGTTGTCCCAACGGAATTCTCCGGAGAAGCGGCCTGTGGCGGCGTCGAAATCGAGTTGGATCGGCGTCACACACGCAGCGCCTTCGAGCATGTGCAGTTGCGGCCCGACCAGGAATGCGGCGTCGAGCGAGAGTGCACCGCGCGTCGTGCGTGCAAATTCAGCGTCGCGCCGGCCAGAGGCATATCCCATGCGCGTGAGCAGTCTGCGCGCGTGCACGGGGCCCACCGAATGGATCAGGTCCTGCCTCAGGCCGCTCAGTGCGGCAGTATGCAGGAGCAGCATGCGGCGTTCGCCCAGCCAGATGGCGCCGCTCTCGGGATCGAAGCGCAGGAGGTGCCGCAGATCGGCATTCGGAGGGTAACTGAGCTTGGCTTCCACGGCGTGCGTCCCCCGTTGTTAGGTGGTGGGTGGAATCTCGATATTCTGGTGGATCCTACCGGGCGATGCAAGGACCGTCCCACGCGCACACCGGATTCGATCATTTGATGAAACCGGGATATTCTGATGCGTAGATCATATCGTCAAATTGAGACAAGAGGGCGTCGCACGGAGCTGGAGGTCCATGCGGAGGGTCATGTCGAGACGGAAAACCCTCATGGTTTTCCCTGTAAATATCGAGATTTAGCGGAGTGGCCTGCCGAGCTGGTACGGCTTCTGCAATACGACTGACGCGACCGCGCTGCAACGCCAGGCCGGCCGCAGGCATCACTCTGCGAATGCGCAGGCTCGTCCGTTTCCCCGGCGATGCCGCGCGCTTCGCTATCCCCCGAAAATGACAAGGAGACACTCGTGAGAGGCAACTACGTTCGCGTGGCCGTGGCGCTATGCGCTGCGGCGTGCGGAACACCAGCGGGAGCAACGGACGTGTTCAACCTGGAGGGCTTTGGTCCAGTTTCCCGCGCTATGGGCGGGACCGGAGCGGCCTTCGACATCGGGCCAGCGGCGATGATGGCGAATCCGGCAACACTTGGCCTGATGGCCGAGGGGAATCACCTGCATCTTGGGCTCGACATGGTGACCACCGACATCAAGGCCACCAATACGGCAACGGGCGAGACGGCCCGGTCCGGCAACCACGGCAACAACAACGGGCCTTACTTTGCGCCCGAGGCCGCGTTCGTCTACCGTCATGACAACATCGCGCTAGGCGCCGGAATCTTTGCGGAGGGCGGCCTCGGTACGCAATACGGGGGCAGCAGTTTCCTGTCGCGCACGTCCAATGGCGTGCAGACGGGCCTGGACCAGTTCTCCCGGTTGCTGGTGCTGCGCATTCCGTTTGCGGTGGCCTATCGGCCGACGGACAAGCTGACGCTCGGCGCCTCGCTGGATGCGGTCTGGACGTCGCTCAATCTCGGCACGCTGCTCGACGTCACGCAGATCGGCACGCTTGCCAGCCAGCGGCGGGTGTCTGGTTCGCTGGTGCCCACGCTGCTTTCCGTGCCCGGCCTTTCCGGGGGGTACCTGGGCTTCTCGAACAGCGCGCCCGTCGGTGGCGGGGCCGATGCCTGGGGCATCGGCGGAAAACTGGGGCTGACCTACGACATCACGCCCGATACCCGCGTAGGACTGGCCTACAACGCGAAAACGCGGGTGGGCGATCTTCGCGGGCAGGCCACGCTTGCGGCTGTCAGCACCGTCGCGGGCAACATTCCGCTGAGCGGCGAAGTCAGGGTGCGGGACTTCCAGATGCCGGCGCAGTTCACGGTGGGCATCAGCCACCAGTTCAACGAGCGACTGTCGGCTTCGGCGGACTACCAGCGAGTGTTCTGGTCGAGCGTGATGCGTGACATCAACGTCACCTTCACGCGTGGGGGCGCGAACCTCGACCTGTCGCTACCGCAGAACTACCGCGATACCAACGTGTTCGGCCTTGGCGTGGCGTACCGTTTCGATTCGGCCTGGACGGTGCGCGGCGGGTTCCACTATGCGCAAGAAGCCATACCGAACGGCATGCTGCTAGCCGTTGTGCCGGCCATTCCCACGACCACCCTGAGTGGCGGCGCGACTTACGCATTCGGCAAGGACGACGCGATCGATTTTGCCTTGTCGGTGGTGTTACCAAAGACCGTGGGGAACGCCAGCCAGCCGAATACTGCGGTACCGCTCACCGTGCGGCATTCGCAGCTCAACGCGGTTCTGGCATACCGCAAGCGCTTCTAGCGCAGCGAGCCCCCTGGCGCAGCGCTATGCGGCCGCGCCGGGGGGCATTTCGTCATTGCGCTTCAGGCGTAATGCCGTATTTCTGCAGCCTGTACGCCAGCGTCGGACGGCTGATTCCCAACACCCGGGCTGCGCGCGACAGATTGCCGTTGGCTTCGGCAACGGCTGCACGCAGCATGGCCACCTCCGTTTCGGCCAGACCAGGTCGCCCTTCGGCAGCGCTCGGCGGCGATTCCGCTTCGCTGGCTTCGCTGACGCGTCCGATGCTGCCGCTGCGCTTCAGCATGAAAGCGGTGGTATCAACTTCCTCGCCGCTGGTGAACAGGTGGCACAGGTCGAGCGCGCCACCGTCCTCGGCCAGAATGACCGCGCGCTCGATCATGTTCTCCAGCTCTCGGACGTTGCCGGGCCAGTCATAGGCGAACATCGCGTCCACGGCGCGTTCGCGGAAGCCGGTGATGTGCTTGTCATGCTTGCGTGCCATGCGCTGGAGGAACCAGTTCATCATCAGCGGGATGTCGTCGCGGCGCTCTCGCAGCGGCGGCACCTGGATCGGAAAGACGTTCAGCCGGAAGAACAGATCCTCGCGGAAGTGGCCAGCCTTGACAGCTTCACGCAGGTTCACGTTCGTGGCGGCAACCACCCTGACGTTGACTTTCCGGGTGCGTGTATCGCCCACACGCTCGATCTCACCCTGCTGTAGCGCGCGCAGCAGCTTTCCCTGTGCCGTGAAGCTCAGTGTGCCGACCTCGTCGAGAAACAGCGTGCCACCATCGGCCCGCTCGAAGCGGCCGGCGCGGGATGTGGTGGCGCCCGTAAAGCCGCCGCGCTCGACGCCGAATAACTCGGATTCCATCAGGTGTTCCGGAATGGACGCACAGTTCACCGCGACGTAAGGGCCGTCGGCGCGCTTGCTCAGGCGATGCAGGTTGTTCGCAAAGACTTCCTTGCCAACACCGCTTTCCCCCAGGAACAGCACGGTGGCGTCGGTGGGCGCCACCTTGTTGACCATGTGGCAGACGGTGTTGAAGCCGGCGGAGATGCCGACCACGCCGAAGCTGTTCTCCGGGGCGCTGGACAGCCGCGCCGCGATGCGGCTCGTGGCGGGCAGGGGCGCCTCGTCCACCGGTGCCCATTTGACGAAATCGCCGATCCTCAGGAAGCGCAGGTCGTCCTGGGCGTCTTCCCATTCCTCCACCGGCTTGCCTACCACGCGGCATTTCACATGCCCCATCCCCCGGCATTCGGTTTCCCTCCACAGGATGGGACGGCCCATGAAGGCACTGGTATAGCCGCATGCATAACCGATCAGCATCCAGCACACGGATTCATTGCCGATACCATAGCCGGCGATGTGGGCTTCCGCCTCGGAGCTGTCCACCAGATAAAAATCGCCGAAGTAGTGGCCACGCTGGACATCGATGTCCAGCGCCACCGGTTCGCAATGCACCATACCCTCCAGCGAGACCAGTTGTGGACCGGCCAGGAAGTCGTCATAGGTGTTCAGGCCGGCGCGGACCTTGCGCGCCATCGCTGCGTCCCGCGTGCCGGCCTGGTAGCCGATACGGGTGATCAGTCCGCGCGCTGTTTCCTTGCCAAGGCTTTCGATCAGTTCTTGCCGCAAGGCGCCAAGAGAGCTGATGTGCATTAGCATCATGCGTTGGTCGTCCAACCAGATGCGACCCTGTTGCGGCGCGAAGCGCAGGCGCTTGGCGAGGTCGTGGATCGCCGGCACCCGGATTGCCTCGGGGGACTCGCGCTTCTGATTCCGGCCGGGATGGCCTTGCGCCGGTGAGCCGGACTTGGGTTTTCCGGGATGCCTCTTCGCCATGATTTCCTCAATCGCGACTGGCGCGGTTGCGGACGCGCGAGCGCGGTGTCGCGCCTCGCGCGGTCCAGTCCGGGGACCGATATCCACCGGCCCCCGCAGGCCATGTAGTGCTCGGTAGAAGGAGCTTATCGCCAACTTCCAGATATGGCGATTGGTAATCGCACGCGGCATTTGCGATCAGGCTATCCGGTGTCGCGGCTGTGCGCTGTGCGTCCCAAGGCAGATGTCGCCGGCCTAGACAAAGCGGTCGAAGCGGATCTGCCCGAACGGTACCTGGTGCTTGTGCATCAGGAGCGCCTGCATGGCTTCGATCATGAGTGGCGGCCCGGCAAAATAGAAGTCGTAGCTGCCGAGGGAAGCTGTCAGGTTACGCTCGACTTCCTCGTGCACGAACCCCGTTGGCCCCTTCCAGGTGCTCTCCGGTGCGGACAGTGCCACCGACAGCGTAACCCGCTTGTCTTCGGCAAGTTTTTCCAGGGCGTCGAGGGCACCGAGGTCAGCCTGCCCCCGGGCGCCATAAAAGAAGTGGACGCGCCGCGAACCGCTACCGGCGAGTGCTCCGCGTGCGACCGACAGCATTGGCGCCAGGCCCGAGCCACCGGCGATGCAGACAATGTCGCGGGCACTGTCCTCACGAAGGTAGGCGTGGCCGTACGGCCCGTCGAGCACGACGCTGTCCCCGATTCCGACCTGGTCGAACAGCGCGTTGCTGCCAGCCCCGCCCGGCACGCGGCGGATCACGAACTTCCAGATGCCTTCCTCGTTGGGCAGGTTGGCCATCGAATAGGCGCGGGCGCCCGGTGCACGGGGCGGGTAGAGCAGCGCGTACTGGCCGGGCCGGAACTCGGTCGCGCCTGGAACCCGGAACGTGAATTCGCTCATGTCAGGGGTCAGCGCGCGGCGTGCCAGGAGTTCCGCTGCGCGGCGATGCGCCCGGACCGCCGGGCGATACGATTCGTCGCAGCGCACACGTATCGTGCAGTCGCTTAGCGGCCGCGACTGGCACGCAAGGTACTTGCCACGCTTGCGGTCACGCTCGGACAGGCCGGGCGCCTCAGGCCAGACGGATTCCATGAGCCCGTCCACAAGGTCGAAGCGGCACGCGCCGCAGCCGCCCACGCTGCACTCGTGCGGCAGGGCCATGCCGGCGCGCAGGGCGCCGCGCAGCAGCGTGTCTTCCTCCGCGGCGACGGTGAACACCGCGCCGCCTTCGATCGATATCTGGTATTTCATAGGGTTCCGATGGTGGCTGTTGAGTCGTATCGCCCGGCATGTCCTGCGTTACAGACCTGCCAGGCCGATGCTGTCCCAGAAGTCGCGCACGGCCGCGCAGGCCCGCGCCTTCGCGTTCGGCGCGTCGGGCAACGCCGCGCAGTAGGCACTGATTGCATCGTCCGCGAGCGGCGCCCACCGGGCAATCGAGCCGGCCAGCACGTCACGATTGCCCGGCGTCTCCAGGGCCATGCGGACGAGCGCGCCGGCCCAGTGCCGGTGCCGCTGGACGTCGGCAAGCTGCGCGTCAGTCAGCAGGCCGAGCAGGGTGTCGCCGTTGTGGCGCGCCGCCTCGCCAAGCCCGCGCAGGACGGCTTCCTCCATCGCCGGCCGCAATACCAGGCTGAAGGCGACGAAGCACTCTGCCCAGTCCCATGCCACGAGCGCGTGTTCGACCAGCTTGCGCCAGCCCTGCCAGGCCGGGTCCTGCTCCCAGTACCTGCGCTCGTCGGTGCCAAAGCCCACGTCGCCGAAGGTCTGAGACAGCTCTCGCGTGCGATATGCGGTGTGGGTCAGCCACCGCAGCGAGTCGGCGGTCTGGTAGGCGGCGCAGTTCGAGATCGTGGATGCGGGGGCCATCTGCGTCAGGTAGGCGGATCCCATTTGCAGTGCGTGGAACAGATAGCGTGCCGGGGTGTACAGCCGCGCCAGCGTGCCGGCCCAGGAGTGCTCCAGCATGGAGTCGTGGCCGCGTTCAGAAAACTGGTCCAGCAGGCCGGACACATAGGTTTCCTGGCCGTCCTGCAGCATGTTGTAGGTGCGGTAGACGAGTTCGTCGGGATCGCGGAAGGCGTTCCAGTCGGCGTGTTTCAGCGGCGAGGCGTTGCGGTGACGCTTGAACCACTGCGCCATCTCGAAGTTCGGATCGAGCTCGAACGGCGCGTCGGGGTTGTCGGTCGTGTAGTGCAGGTTCGTCGAGACGATCTCGTACTCGCTCGGCTTGCGCCGGCGCGCGGCCAGGTGGCTCCAGGTCTTCAGCGGCTTGAGGACGTCGGGTTGCGTGGTCATGCTCGTCTCCGGTTACAGCGTCTTTTCGTAATAGAAGCGGACGTAGTCGTCCGTGGTCTCGATGCGGCCCGCGAACGAGCTGAGGTTGACCTCCAGCTCGGACATCCTGAACGGGCGGCCCAGCGCATCCTCCAGCGTGGCCCGGCGCAGGATCAGTTCGCCGTCGGTGTCGATGCGCACGTATGCGAGCTTGTCGTCGACGCGGATTTCCTTCCCTGGGTTGTCTTCCTGCGCGGCCTCGATGACGCCGGACGTGATGCTGCTCGCGCGCAGTACGGGGCCGACGCGGTTGTTTCGGTAGGCCTCGGCGGTGTTGTGGTCTTTGCTCATGATCGATTCCTGTGCAATATCAGCAGTTGGCGAACAGTGGTTCGACGCCCTCGACAGCGATGAGGATGTCGTCGCCATCCACCTTGACGGCATACTCGGCAAGCCGGCACCCACCGGGGTTGATGCCCTTGCCTGTGTTGGCATCGAAGGTCCACTGGTGGGCCCGGCACATCAGCACGCGCCCGTCGAACTTTCCCTCTGCGAGCGGAATGTCCTGGTGCGGACAGATGCCCTGGAATGCGCGTGGCGCGCCGCCTTCGGGGCGGACGAGCACGATGACGTGGCCGTCCACCTCCACTTCGGCCATGTCGCCTTCCCACAACTCGTCGAGCGTGGAGACTTTCTGGAAATTCATGGTGACCTCATGCATCGCAAAAGATGAATTCGAGCGACTCCATCGGCTTGATATCGGTGTCGCCAATCCGGGCGTCGCGGGGGTAGAACTGGTCGCCCCCCTGACGCCGCACCCGGACGACCTTGCCGGGCTGGGGCGCCACGCGACGGCCGACTGAATGGTGCGCGGCCGCCGCCGCTACCTCGTCCATCGAGTTCTCCGTATCGACGGAGACGAGCTGCAGCACGAAGTCGTACTGAAAATTCGAAATCACTGGAAACAGTGCCATGTCATCCTCCATCTGATGGCCGCGTCAGGCGGCCTTGTTCTGTTCGCGCTGGCGGCGGTAGGCCTCTACCCACGCGTACTGGTGTGCGTCGTCGCCAATCTCGCCGGGGGCGAGGTTCATGTACCGGAGTGCGCCCCCCAGGTCGGGCGGCTGGATGTGCCCGGCGAGGAAACGGTCGACCAGGGTCAGGTGGTCGCGGTAGCGCACCGGGTCCTGCTGGAAGACCCAGCGGTCGATCTCGGAGTTGAAGTGGTACGTGCGGCCGTTGTACTCGAGCGGATAGTCCCTGACGTTCCAGCCGTTGCCGGGCACCGCGCAGATTGGCAACTGGCTCATGTTGCAGACGATGGGCAGGGTCTCGGGGACGGTCAATTCCTTCCTGCCCGCAAGCAGGTTGTCGATGATGACGTCCCAGGCCTTGCCGAACGTGTCGTTCCAGCCGGGATACTTTTCCTCGAGCCAGTCACGGCAGTCCGGCGTCATGCCGGCGGCCGGGTTCCACCAGACGGTCGGCCGCCAGAACCAGATGCCCATCTGATAGGCATGGTGCTGGTAGTCGAACTCATTGATCATCTGGTCCCAGTACCAGGGCAGGTCGAGACCGAGGTCGATCAGCGTGCGCTCGAACTGGCCGACGATCCATTCCGTCATGAACTCCTTGAATGACTCCTTGCGATGCTGCAGCGGCGTGGCGTAGTCCATCGACGTGCCAGTCAGCAGGGAGAACAGGCGCCATGCGCGTGCAATGGCGACGTCCACGAGCTGCTGCGCCTGCTCCTTGCGCCCGTTGGCGATCAGGATCTGCAGTGCCGGGCCGCCGATCTGCGCGTGTCGCGACTCGTCCGTCTGGATGCTCGAGATGAGGCTGGCGAAGGTGAAATCGCCGGCTTCCGCCGCATCGGCCGCCAGCCCGAGGAACTGCATGTTGGTGAAACCCGTTTCGAAGGCAAACGTAAGCATCACGGCGATCTCGATCGCGCTTCGCGACATGAACAGGTCGTCGAAGGTGCTGCGGGCGGCGATCGCGCCCCATTCGTTGGTGTGATAGGCCTTGTGCGCCCAGTCAAATTGCCGGTCCTTCGGGCAGTAGTCGTGCGGAAAGTAGAGCTGCAATTGCCCGTGACGGTTCTCGTCGAGCATGCCGAACGTCGCCATGTTGCGCATCCCTGGCGCGCGGCCGAAGCGGGCCATGCGCGCCTCCGCGCTCATCGCCGCGTATTCGCCGAGCGCGATGGCGCCGTAATGCGCCTTCAGGATCGACAGCCAGCCGGGATCGGCGTCCTCGAACATGCGGCTGCGCTCGAGCGCGGCCTTCACGGAATAGGCGCCGGCGTCCTTCTCGCGCTGAATGCGGACGTACTCCGGATACGACGTCTTATAGGGCTCGTCATAGGTTTCCCAGATTTCCATGGGCACGCCCTGCGCCCCTGCCATGACCTCCGGGAAAAGGTCGGACTCGGCGACGTACGTCGGCGTCCAGTTCGTTGTGCGGGCAATGTCGTACCACGCTGCGCGTTCCAAAAGCGCCATGGGATATCTCCTTGGTGAATGTCATGTCTTTCTTGCTTTGCTGCCCCGGTTGCGAAAGGCCGCGATCCCGGGGTCGCTGTCCCTTTCGCAAATGCAATGCCAGCGGGCATGGCGGTGCAGTGATGCTGCATTGCAAAACCCTTGGAACGTGAGGGATGGCGGGGTACTCCACCGGATTTCGGGGCCCCGACCTGTGCGCCGCAAAAAGGGACCAGGCCTGTGGATTTCAGTTTTTGATGAGATCCGCGCCATCTTCGCGCGGCCACCGGTTTCATCAATTGATAAGAATCTCGAGAATTTGGCGCATGAGACGGTTAGCGTGATCACCAGGGGGTAATCGATCATTTAATGAAGATGGCTCCGAATCGATTCAATCAAATCATCAAATTTCCCCGGTAAGCGGCCTACTCGTCGCCTACTCGCCGCTCATCGGCGGCTGAGGAAAGGTGGCCTTTCCATCGCGCGCACCGCGGTTCCGCTAGGGGTTTTCCCTGTAAATATCGAGATTTTGATCAGTCAGGCGATCGGCTGGCACAGCTTCTGCAAAGACCGGCTGTCACCGCGTCACCGCGCAGTGGCGAGCGCAGATTCACCGACCACCACGAGGACATGCCCATGATTTCCCCCTCCGCCACAACCGGCGATGCACTGCCCGATGTCGATGTCACGCGCAAGTTCGTGAGCCGCGTCGAGCGCCATGACGACGGGCTGGTGAGCTTCGAGTTCGCCATCGGCTGGCCGGAGTTGAGCGTAGACCTGCTGCTGCCGGAGCCGGCCTTCATGGCCTTCTGCGACCGGCATCAGGTGACAAGGCTGGAAAACTGAGGCGGCGCAGACCGCCGAGGCCCCATTTCAAGAAAGCACCAGGAGACATCCGCATGAATATCGATCTGCAGACCCGCGAGATCACGCCGTTGCGGCAGACGTTCGCACACGTTGCACGACTTGTCGGCGAAGGCAAGGCCGCAACCCGCTATCAGGAGGCCACCTATGGCGGGCAGCCCATGGCCAACTTCCACTACCGGCCGACGTGGGACCCGGCGCATGAACTGTTCGACGCCAGCCGCAGCCGTATCCGTCTGGCCGACTGGCAGGCCCTGAAGGACCCGCGCCAGTTCTACTACGCCACGTGGACGATGACCCGCGCGCGGCAGCAGGAGGCGGTGGAGGCCAACTTCCAGTTCGTGGAGTCGCGCGGCCTGGCCGGTTCGATGAGCGATGCGCTGCGCACGCGGCTGCTCGACGTACTGCTGCCGCTACGCCACGTGGCCTGGGGCGCGAACATGAACAACGCAGCGATCTGCGCCTATGGCTACGGGACAGCGTTCACTGCGCCGGCGATGTTCCATGCGATGGACCACCTCGGCATCGCGCAATTGATTACCCGCCTGGCGCTGGCGCTGGACGAGCCCGACGTGCTGGATGCTGGCAAGCGCGCCTGGCTCGACGATCCGTGCTGGCAGGACCTGCGCCGCTACGTGGAGGACACCTTCGTCGTGCAGGACCCGGTGGAGCTGTTCGTCGCGCAGAACCTTGCGCTCGATGGCCTGCTGTACCCGCTGGTCTACGGCCATTACGTCGATGACCACGTCACGCTGCATGGCGGCACGGCGGCGGCCATGCTGACCAGCTTCATGCCCGAGTGGCACGACGAGACCACGCGCTGGATCGACGCCGTCGTGAAGGCGATGGTCGCGACAGCCGAGCCCGAGGCGGCTGCGAACCGCGAACTACTGACGCAGTGGTTCCGGCACTGGGCCGGCCGCGCCGCGCAGGCCCTGGCGCCCGTCGCCGAACTGGCGCTCGGTGAGAACGGTGCCGCCGCGCTCGGCGAAGTCTGCGCGGCGCTCGATGCACGCGCCGCGAAGCTCGGCCTCGCGCCCTGATTCCCGTCACACGTCCGACTTCTTGCAGAGGAACACCCATGTCCCAGGTCTTTATCGCCTTCCAGGCCAATGAGGAATCGCGTCCGGTCGTCGAAGCGATCGTGACTGACAACCCCGAGGCGGTCGTCAGCTATCCCACGGGGCTCGTCAAGATCGATGCCCCCGGCCGGCTCACCATCCGTCGCGAAACCATCGAGGAACAGACCGGCCGGCCCTTCGACCTGCAGCAGCTTCACGTAAATCTGGTCACGCTGTCGGGCCACATCGACGAAGACGACGACCAGCTCACGTTGAGCTGGAACCACTGAACGCCGCTGGACGTACAGCACCGCACATACCGACAAGAGGAGACACACCATGGATACCCGCGTTGCCAAGAAGAAGCTTGGCCTGAAGGAACGGTACGCCGCCATGACCCGCGGCCTAGGCTGGGAGACCACGTACCAGCCGATGGACAAGGTCTTTCCCTACGACACCTACGAAGGCATCAAGATCCACGACTGGGACAAGTGGCAGGACCCGTTCCGCCTGACGATGGACGCCTACTGGAAGTACCAGGGGGAGAAGGAAAAGAAGCTGTATGCGGTGATCGAGGCCTTCGCGCAGAACAACGGCCAGCTCGGCGTCAGCGATGCCCGCTACATCAACGCACTGAAACTGTTCCTCCAGGGCGTGACGCCGCTCGAATACTGCGCACACCGTGGCTTTGCGCATGTTGGCCGTCAGTTCACGGGCGAGGGCGCGCGCGTGGCCGCGCAGATGCAGTCCATCGACGAACTGCGCCACTACCAGACCGAGACGCACGCAATCTCGCACTACAACAAGTACTTCAACGGCCTGCACCGGTCGCACCACTGGTTCGACCGTGTCTGGTACCTGTCCGTGCCGAAGTCGTTCTTCGAGGATGCCTGCACCGCAGGCCCATTCGAGTTCCTGACCGCCGTGAGCTTTTCGTTCGAGTACGTGCTGACGAACCTGCTGTTCGTGCCCTTCATGTCTGGCGCGGCACACAACGGCGATATGAGCACCGTCACGTTTGGCTTCTCGGCGCAGTCCGACGAGTCGCGGCACATGACGCTGGGCATCGAGTGCATCAAGTTCATGCTCGAGCAGGATCCCGGCAACGTGCCCATCGTGCAGCGCTGGATCGACAAGTGGTTCTGGCGCGGCTACCGCCTGCTGACCATCGTGGCGATGATGCAGGACTACATGCTGCCCAAGCGCGTGATGAGCTGGAAAGAGGCGTGGGAGATGTACGCCGAAGGCAGCGGCGGTGCGCTGTTCAAGGACCTCGCGCGCTACGGCATCCGTGAGCCGCGCGGCTGGAAGGACGCCTGCGAGGGCAAGGACCACATCAGCCACCAGGCGTGGGCCACCTTCTACAACTACGGGGCCGCGGCGCCTTTCCATACGTGGATCCCGCACGACGACGAAATGCAGTGGCTGTCGCAGAAGTATCCCGAGAGCTTCGACAAACTGTATCGCCCGCGCTTCGAGTACTGGCGCGAGCGCGCGGACGAAGGCCGCCGCTTCTACAACAAGACGCTGCCGATGCTGTGCACCACCTGCCAGGTCCCGATGTTCTTTACCGAGCCGGGTGATGCCACGAAGATCTGCTACCGCGAGACCAGCTACTTCGGCAACAGGTATCACTTCTGCTCCGACCACTGCCAGCACATCTTCGAGGACGAGCCGGAGAAGTACGTGCAGAGCTGGCTGCCGGTGCACCAGATTTACCAGGGGCACTGCTTCCCCGAGGGCGCGGACCCGACAGCGGAAGGCTTCGATCCGCTGACGGCCGTCCTGCAGTACTACGAAATGAACATCGGTCGGGACAACTTCGACTTCGAGGGATCGGAGGACCAGAAGAACTTTGCCGCCTGGACAGGAGAGAAAGCATGAGTGTCGTCGCCAATCCCGCCGCCGGGGTGCCTTACCAGTTCCCCATGAAGGACGTGCGTGAGAACTTCCCCGCGCCGCTGCTGTACATCGGATGGGAAGACCACCTGATGTTCTGCTCGCCGGTCTGCGTGCCGCTGCCGCCCGAGATGCCGTTCGGCGCGCTCGTCAGCCAGGTGCTGCCCGGCGTCTACGCCGAGCACCCTGACTTCGAGCGTATCGACTGGAGCACGGTGCAGTGGTTCAGGTCGGGCAAGCCGTGGACGCCGGACCCGGCCGCCTCGCTCGCCGCGAACGGGCTGGGCCACAAGGACGTCATCCGCTTTCGCACGCCGGGCCTTGCCGGCATCAACGGTTCCTGCAGCTAAAGCCATGTGCAATCAAATCACCATTGAACCCCTTGGCGCCACGCTCGACGTGGCCGAGGGCCAGACGCTGCTCGACGCAGCGCTGCGTTCTGGCGTGTACATACCGCACGCCTGCGGGCACGGGCTGTGCGGCACGTGCAAGGTACAGGTGACCAGCGGAGAAGTGGACCACGGCGCGGCCAACCCGTTCGCGCTGATGGACTTCGAACGGGAGGAGGGCAAGACGCTCGCCTGCTGCGCGACGGCGCTCACCGATGTCTGCATCGAAGCAGACATCGATGAAGAGCCGGACGCCCGCGTCATCCCGGTGCGCGATTTCGCGGCGACGGTGACTCGCATCGAAACGCTCACGCCCACGATCAAGGGGCTGCGCCTGAAGCTGGACCAGCCGATCGACTTCCAGGCCGGCCAGTACGTGATGGTCGAGATTCCCGGGCTGGGGCAGCAGCGTGCGTTCTCGATCGCCAACGCCCCCGCCGAAGTCGCGGAAACCGGCGAGATCGCGTTGCAGGTGCGCCGCGTGCCCGGCGGGGCGGGAACCGGCGTGCTGCATGAGCAGGTGCAGGTCGGGGACGCGCTGCGCGTGACTGGACCCTATGGCCGCTTCTTCGTGCGGCAGTCGGCGGACATGCCGATGCTGTTCGTCGCAGGGGGATCGGGTCTTTCCAGCCCTCGCTCGATGATTCTTGACCTGCTTGCGGGCGGCTGCGCGCTTCCCATCACGTTGATCAGCGGGCAGCGCAGCCTGGAAGAGCTGTACGGCCACGACGAGTTCGTCGACCTGGCTGCGCGGCACCCCAACTTCCAGTATGTGCCCGTGCTGTCTGGCGAGCCAGAAGACAGCGCCTGGCGTGGTGCGCGGGGCTATGCGCACGAGGCCGCACGGACGCTGTTCGACGGGCAGTTCGCCGGTCACAAGGCGTACCTCTGCGGGCCCCCACCGATGGTGGAAGCCACGATCGGCGCGTTGATGCAGGGCCGGCTTTTCGAGGAGGACATCTACACCGAGAAATTCCTCTCGGCAGCAGATGCCGATGCGCAGCGCAGCCCGCTGTTCCGGCGCGTGTGAGAAGGAGGGCCGTGCAATGCCGTATGAAAGACCAAAGGTTGACGTCTGCGTGGAGCAGACCCAGGAGCACTACGTCTGCGCGACGAGCGAAAGCCTGTTGGCCGGCATGTTGCGCCTTGGGCGGAAGGGCATCCCGGTGGGCTGCATCAACGGCGGCTGCGGGGTATGCAAGGTGCGCGTCATCGAAGGCCGCACAGCCCGCCTGGGGCCGCTCAGTCGGGCGCACGTCAGCGCTGAAGAGGAAGCGCAAGGCATCACGCTGGCCTGTCGCGAGGCGCCGCTGACCGCCGTCCGGCTTGCTGTGCTGGGCCGAATCGAGAAACCGTTCTTCAAGGGCTTCGCCGCGTCTGCGGGGGCGCAGCCCGACCACAAACCGCAGTGAGACTCTTAACGAGGAGACAGACATGGGCGTTCTACGAATCGGGCATGCAAGCCTGAAAGTGATGGACATGGCAGCCGCGCTGCGGCACTACGAAAACGTGCTCGGCATGAAGGTGACGATGCAGGACAAGGCCGGCAACGTCTACCTGAAGTGCTGGGACGAGTGGGACAAGTACTCGCTCATCCTCACACCGTCGGACCAGGCCGGCCTGAACCACCTTGCCTACAAGGTCGAGAATGACGCCGATCTCGACGAACTGCAGGCCAGGATCGAAGCCTGGGGCATCCGGACCACGATGCTGCCCGAGGCAACGCTGCCGTCCACGGGACGGATGCTGCAGTTCCTGCTGCCAAGCGGCCACGACATGCGGCTCTACGCCATGAAGGAGTTGGTTGGCACGGAGGTGGGCAGCCGCAACCCGGACCCGTGGCCGGACAACATCAAGGGAGCGGGCGCGCATTGGCTGGACCATGCGCTGCTGATGTGCGAGCTGAACCCCGAGGCGGGCATCAACACCGTGGCGGACAACACGCGCTTCATGCGGGAAGTGCTTGGCTTCTTCCTGACGGAGCAGGTGCTGGTGGGTCCGGATGGGTCGGTGCAGGCGGCGACGTGGCTCGCCCGCAGCTCCACGCCGCACGACATCGCCTTCGTCGGCGGCCCGCGCAGCGGCCTGCACCACATCGCGTTCTTCCTCGACTCATGGCACGACGTGCTCAAGGCCGCTGACGTCATGGCGAAGAACAAAACGAAGATCGACGTAGCGCCCACGCGCCACGGCATCACGCGCGGAGAGACGATCTACTTCTTCGACCCGAGCGGCAACCGCAACGAGACATTCGCCGGGCTGGGCTACCTTGCGCAGCCGGACCGTCCAGTCACGACATGGAGCGAAGACATGCTGTGGACCGGCATCTTCTATCACACCGGCGAAGCGGTGCCGTCCTTCACCGACGTGTACACCTGATCGCTCCGTGTCGGCCGCCATCCTCATGACCACTTTCCGCAGACCGCCATGTCCCTGACCGCTTCCAACGCGCTCCGTGTGAGCGAACCTCGTCCCCATATCACGCTGCCGGCAGCACAGGCCGCGGTGGCGGCCGCGGTGGCGGCGGCAGCGGAGCAGGGCCTGCGCATCAACGTGGCCGTGGTGGATGGTGGTGGCGCGCTGGTGGCCTTTGCGCGCATGACGGGCGCCTTCCTGCACTCGATTGACATTGCCATCGACAAGGCGCGCACGTCGGCCGGCTTCGGCTTTCCCACGGCGCAGTGGGGCGAGTTGCTTGCCGGTGACGAGCCGTTGCGTCTTGGCCTGGCGACTCGCCCGGGACTGGTGATCTTCGGCGGCGGTCTGCCGATGCGCGAAGAGGGCGAGGTGATCGGCGGCATCGGTGTGTCCGGCGGCTCGACCGCACAGGACGAAGCTTGTGCACGCGCCGGCCTGTACGCCATCGGCCTGCAATGAAATTTTTTCTCAACCAGGACAGGGACTGTCTGCCTCGGGAATCCGACCGTGAAGCAATTCCGCAATTTCATCAATGGCGAGTTCATCGCCACCAACAAGACCTTCGAGAACCGCGCGCCGGTGGATAACCGGGTGATCGGGCTCGTGCACGAGGCGGGGCAGGCCGAGGTGGACGCCGCCGTTGCCGCCGCGCGCGCCGCGCTGCATGGCGACTGGGGGCGCATGCCGGTGGCCCGGCGCGTTGAACTGCTGCATGCCGTGGCCGACGAGATCAATCGCCGCTTCGACGATTTTCTGGATGCCGAACTGGCTGACACCGGCAAGCCGCGCAGCCTCGCCGCGCATATCGACATCCCGCGCGGCGCCGCCAACTTCAAGGTCTTCGCCGACATCGTCAAGAACGTACCCACCGAAAGCTTCGAGATGACCACGCCGGACGGTGGCACGGCGATCAGTTACGCGCTGCGCGCCCCCCTGGGCGTGGTGGCGGTGGTCTGCCCGTGGAACCTGCCGCTGCTGCTGATGACGTGGAAGGTGGGTCCCGCGCTGGCCTGCGGCAACACGGTGATCGTCAAGCCTTCCGAGGAGACGCCGGCCACGGCCACGCTGCTGGGCGAGGTGATGGAGAAGGTCGGCGTGCCAAAAGGCGTCTACAACGTGCTGCACGGCTTTGGGCCGGGCTCGGCGGGCGAGTTCCTGACACGCCATCCCGGCGTCAACGGCATTACGTTCACCGGCGAGACGCGCACCGGGGAGGCCATCATGGCTGCGGCGGCAAAGGGCGTGCGGCCGGTCAGCTTCGAGCTTGGCGGCAAGAACGCGGGCATCGTTTTTGCCGATGCCGACTTCGACAAGGCCGTGGCCGGCATCGCGCGCAGCGCGTTTGAGAATTGCGGGCAGGTCTGCCTGGGGACCGAGCGTGTGTATGTCCAGCGGACGATTTTCGACAGGTTCGTACAGGCGCTCAAGGAGAAAGCCGAATCGCTGCGCATCGGGCCGTCCGACGCCCCGGGCGTGGGCCTTGGCCCGCTGATCTCGGCCGAGCACAAGGCCAAGGTGATGTCCTACTACGACGTGGCGCGCAGCGAGGGCGCGACAGTGGTGACCGGGGGCGGCGCACCGTCCATGCCGCCGGAGCTTGCCGAAGGCCATTGGGTGCAGCCGACGATCTGGACCGGCCTGCCCGAAAGCGCGCGCGTAATCCGGGAAGAAATCTTCGGCCCCTGCTGCCACATCGCTCCGTTCGACACCGAGGAGGAGGCCATCGCCCTGGCCAATGCCACAGACTATGGGCTGGCCACCACGGTCTGGACGCAGGACCTTGGCACGGCTCACCGCATGGCGCGTGCCATCGACGTCGGGCTGTGCTGGATCAATAGCTGGTTCCTGCGCGATCTCCGCACGGCATTCGGCGGGGCCAAGGCGTCGGGTATCGGCCGTGAGGGCGGCGTGCATTCCCTGGAGTTCTACACCGAACTGCGCAATGTGATGGTGAAGCTATGAGCGAGAGCGATTATCAGGTACCCGAGGCCTGCTACGTGAGAACAGGTGCGGTGACAACGCACATCTGTGACGTTGGCCGGGGTTCGCCCGTGCTGCTGCTGCACGGATCCGGCCCAGGGGTCAGCGCGTGGGCCAACTGGCGCCCGGTGCTGCCGGCGCTGGCCCGTGAACGCCGCGTCATCGCGCCGGACATGCTTGGCTTCGGCCAGAGCGACCGTCCGGCTGGACAGGTCTACGGCATGGACGTCTGGGTGCAGCAGGCCCTGGACCTGCTCGATGCACTGGAACTGCCGCAGGTCGATCTCGTCGGCAACTCGTTTGGCGGGGCGCTGGCGCTGGCGCTTGCCATCCGTGCACCGGGGCGGGTGCGGCGGCTTGTGCTGATGGGATCGGTCGGGGTGCCATTCCGCATCACGCCGGGGCTGGAGGCAGTGTGGGGCTATGAGCCGTCACTGACGGCAATGCGGGGGCTGCTGGACCTGTTCGCCTACGACCGTGGCCGTGTGACCGACGAACTGGCCCGGCTGCGGTACGAAGCCAGCGTGGCACCTGGCGTGCAGGAATCCTATGGCGCCATGTTTCCCGCGCCGCGCCAGCGGTGGGTCGACGCGATGACGAGCGCCGAGGCGGATATTCGCGCGCTGCCGCACGAGACGCTGGTGGTCCACGGCCGGGAAGACAAGGTCATCCCGCTGTCCAATTCGCTGACGCTGGCGGACTGGATTCCCAACAGCCAACTCCATGTATTCGGCCGTTGCGGCCACTGGACACAGATAGAGCACAGCGCGCGCTTCGCGACGCTGGTGAGCAACTTTCTGGCCGAAGCCGACGCCGCTGCAGTCGCTTGACCCGAATTTCACGTATCGAGGAACACTCATGGACGCTACAAAGATCCAACATTACGGCGACGCGCTCTACGAATCGCTCCTGACGCGCAAGCCGCTGGAACCACTCACCGACCGCGAGCCTGACATCACCATCGAAGACGCCTACCAGATCCAGTTGCGCATGATCGGTCGCCGCCTCGAAGCGGGCGAGACCGTAATCGGCAAGAAGATCGGCGTGACCAGCCGGGTGGTGATGGACATGCTCGGGGTGGACCAGCCCGACTTCGGTCATCTGCTGTCCGGCATGGTCTTCAACGAGGGCGAGCCGGTAGACACGGGCAAGATGATCGCGCCAAAGGCGGAGGCAGAGGTGGCTTTCGTGCTGTCCCGAGACCTCTGCGGGCCGGGCGTGACCGCAGCCGATGTACTGCGTGCTACCGATTGCGTGATGCCGTGCTTCGAGATCGTCGATTCCCGCATCCGAGACTGGAAGATTCGCATCCAGGACACCGTGGCCGACAACGCCTCATGCGGCGTCTTCACACTCGGCGGCACGCGCCGCAGCCCGCGCGACCTCGATCTCGCGCTGGCAGGCATGGTGCTGGAGAAGAACGGCGAGATCGTGAGCACCTCGTGCGGCGCCTCGGTGCAGGGCTCGCCCGTCAATGCGGTGGCGTGGCTGGCGAATACGCTGGGCCGCTTCGGCATCGCGCTGAAGGCAGGCGACGTGATCCTGTCGGGCTCGCAGTCGCCGCTGGTGCCCGTCAAGCCGGGCGACAGCCTGTATTGCAGCGTGGGCGGGCTAGGCGGGACTTCGGTGCGCTTCATCTGACTCATACCCATCGGGAAACCAGACCATGACACTGAACCGGGAAACCATCGTAGCGCTCGCCGCGCATGTCGAGAGCGCACAACTTGCCGTGCGTGACATCACGAAGATCACCGACGAATACCCTGATCTCGACTGGGCCGACGCCTATGACATCCAGGAAGAGATTCGCCAGCGCAAGGAGTCGCGCGGCCTCAGGACGGTGGGGCTGAAGGCCGGGCTCACGTCGTTCGCCAAGATGAAGCAGATGGGGGTGGAGACGCCGGTCTTTGGCTTCGTCAGTGAAGACATGGCGCGGCCGGACGGCGGCGAGATCCGCATGTCGGAGTTGATCCACCCCAAGGTAGAGGCGGAGATTTGCATCGTCACCAAGGCCCCGCTGCGGGGCCCGGGCTGCCACGTGGGCAGCGTGCTGGCGGCGATCGACTTTGTCTTGCCGGCGGTGGAAATCATCGACAGCCGCTACCGCGACTTCAAGTTCGACCTGAAGAGCGTCATTGCCGACAACACCTCGGCGGCGCGCTTTGTGGTGGGTGGACGCGCGCGCGCCCCGGAGGACCTCGACCTGCGCACGCTCGGCGTGGTGCTGGAGAAGAATGGCCGTGCCGTCGCCATGGCGGCTGGGGCGGCGGTGTTGGGTCATCCGGCGGCAGCAGTGGCGATGATGGCAAACCACCTCGGCGCGCGCGGCCAGGAAATCCCGGCCGGCACGTTCATCATGACCGGCGGCGTGACAGAGGCCATTGCCGTCGCGGCGGGCGACAGCGTGTGCGTTCGCTTCCAGAAGCTGGGTAGCGTATCAATGCGATTCGTGAAATGAGTGTCCGTTGCCGCGAGATCCAAGCGAGCCACGATGTCGGCTGACTATTGCCTGTCATCGGCATGGCGCCGGCGAGAGGTGTCGCGTGCCCGAGTGATCGAGCACGGCGCTCAAGATGGTCCGCGAGCATGGAGCGTAAGTGGAACCTGTTCACTAATGGAATTTTTTTGGAGGAATACGATGCCGTTTGCGCAGATCTACATGATTGAAGGCCGCACGGTGGAACAGAAGCGTGCCGTTATACAGAAAGTCACCTCTGCCTTGGTGGAGGCGACGGGAGCGCCAAAGGAAAATGTACGCGTCTGGATCCACGATGTACCAAAGGAAAACTGGGGAATTGCCGGCGAGTCGGCAAAAGACCTTGGGCGCTAGGTGCCGTGGCGAACGGGCGGAAGCCGATGTGGAGGCGACTATCGGATGTGCTCGGACAACGCTTCTTGAAGGGATCTCCGAAGGCAAAAGCCGATGCCTGCAAAGGACCGCTTATGGCCGATACCAAGTGTCCGGGTGTCGTCAGTTCCGATCCGGTGCGTTCAACGATCCGACCGTTCGACGACGACCTCGCTGATCTGCAGCACCGGTGCGATGTCAGTGTAGTTGGCGATGTCGCCCAGGATCTCGGCGCCGTGCTCCTGCATGGCGGCCTGGAAGTTTTCGGCTGAATCACAGATGAACGCGCACATCGCCACGAAGGCGGGAGGTGCACCTGATGCACTGCCGGCCAGACCCTTTTCAACCGTGTAGTAGGCGCAGGCACTACCCAGCCTCGCCTTCACCATCGGCATGTGCCGGTCGCAATAGTAGGCGTGGTCGAAGCGCGCGCCTTCGGTGTACGGATACATCACGTTGACCTTGATCATGGTGTTCTCCTGACTTTGCACTGACTGAGATTTTGGGCGGTAGAACGGCGTTCATGCATGGCGAGCGGCTCAATGGCGGGCGCGCTCCCCCTTCTTGAGCGACAGCATGAGGAGTGCGACGGACAAAGGATTCATTACGATGACTCTTCTGAGTATCTGAGATTCCTCCGCACTCAGAAAGTGCAGTGTAGCCGGTGGGCGGGCGACGTGGTGGGTAACTCGGCCATGCCGTCGAGCGGCCGCACACGGCCGAATGGCGCCGGCGAGTCCTCACCCCTCCTTGTCAGGAGGGGACTGGAGAAACACGGGTCCGATTAGATCTGCTTGCAGAAGACCGTCGTTCTACAAAACTCGCCAGTCGTGATCCACGCCAAGTTCGGAATCTCAGGTATGTCGGTTCACTTCAGCAGCTGTTGCCAGTATGTCCCGCACGCCTGGCCGGTCCGTGTGCGAAGCGAGCCCGATGCCAACCGATAGTTGCTCGCCTTCGGCCAGCGTCCTGTAGACGACGCCTGCCCGCCTCAATGCGGTGAACGATTTTGGCAACAGCGCGATACCTCGCCCATTCGCGACCTCGCCCAGCAGGACGTGGTGGTCCGCTGGCTCCCTCAGTTTTGACGGAGTGAACCCATGGCGCGAAAAAACCGCTTGGCAGTGATCATAGAAAGCCGGCTGCCGTGCGCGCTCGAACCAGAAGACCTTTTCACGCTCCAGGTCCGCGAGGCCAACGATCCTGCGCTTCGCCAGAGGATGCGTTGAAGGGATCGCGACGATCATTGGCAGTCGGTCGAGTTCCTGGACGTCCAGCCCCTGCGCTTCCGTCGGCAGCGCGATGAAGGCGGCGTCCAGTTTGCCCGCGCGAAGCTGACGTATGAGTCGTGGCGATGTATCGGAGAACATCGAAACGACCATTTCAGGGTGAGTGGCTTGCACGCGTTGAGCCAGACCGAGAAGCCAGGCCGGCTCCACGGCGCTTGTGACGCCGACCCTGAGGTTGGCCGGCTCCCCTTCGTCCGCGATCGAGATTTCGGCCTCGCGAAGTATTTTGGCGACCTTGCGCGCGTAAGGCACGAGCTTCTCTCCCGCCGCGGTAAGTGTGACGCCCTTCGTGTTTCTGTCAAACAGGCGCGTCCCCAATCGCTCTTCGAGTTCCCGAATCGCCCGACTCAGCGGCGGCTGAGAAAGATGGAGCCGCTCCGCTGCCTGGCGGAAGCTAAGTGCCTCCGCAACCGCAAGGAACAGGGAAAGAGATCGGGAATCGAGGCGTTCTGACATATCAAAAAGGTATCACGATATTGATCATTCCGCACGTTCGAAGCGTGCCATACAGTCGTCGTACCAACACTTCTGGAGAAAAACTATGAGCGCCGAACGTTACAAGCAAGGTTTGCGGATGCTGGCTGCCGTCGATGGTGAGACGGGCATCGAGGTCGTCGAAACGCTGGCAAAATCGTTTCCGGTCTTTGCACGGTATGTGGTCGAGTTTCCGTTTGGCGACATCTACTCCCGGGGTGGGCTCGGCTTGCGGGAAAGGGAGTTGGCTACCGTCGCGGCGCTTTGCGCGCTAGGCAATGCGTTACCGCAGCTTCGTGTGCATGTCCATGCCGCATTGCATGTCGGTTGCAAGCCGGCGGAGGTCGTGGAAGCGGTAATGCAGATGGCGGTCTATGCAGGATTTCCGGCAGCGTTGAACGGACTGTCCGTCGTACGGGAGGTATTCGCCGAGAAAGGGATCGCGTTACCGTTGGATTGAGTTCACGGTGTGCAAAGGAAGGCGGCAGCCGCTCTCCGTTATAGCATTGGGCCAGCCAGCGTGATGGGAGGCTACCGCTGGGGTTTCACTGAGTTCGCGAACGGAGCAACGCTGTCGCGCGACGACTTCTGGTGGGCGGGCGGCAGCTATCAGGCTACCACTGCGCTGAATTTCCAACTTGGCTACTACTACTGGAACATCAAGTCTCTACGACTCGGTGCAACTGCTACTGAAGGCAATCCGGCAAATCCGTGGGAAGTCGCATTCGTGGCGGACTACGCGTTCTCGAAGCGCACGGACGTCTACCTGACGACGGCGTACGCCCGCAATGCCGGCGTGAACTTCGATTCGTCGAATACGGGCTTTGCGACCGGCTACTTTCCGACACCGGGACAACGCGGGATGACCGCCGTCGCAGTGGGGGGGCCGCCTCATTTTCTAAGGGAGCTGTCATGATCCGGGTCGGAAGGCTGTCGTCACGGCTGCGCCCGGATCAAACCAAACATGAAGCGCTCCGCAGTCCTCGGTTTCCGCTCTAAGCCAGTTCAGGGGCGTTGAACGGCCGCCCAAGTTCGGGCGACCGCTATGGACGGCACGAACGTGAAGCACAGATTGTTGATGATGAAGAGTTTGCGCATTGCTGCCCAGTCGGTTGTCAGCCTGACGCGGTCGAGCAGCATCGCGGCGTCCACCAACCGCCACTTGGCCATGCTGCGGGTGCGTCAGCGCCCGCGGGGTCTCGACAACACTTCGGGCGAGCGTCTTTCTATGGCCGGTTCCGGCCAAGCAGTGCTACTGGATTAGCGCGACCAGGGGCGCTGAGTCTCGTTCATGAGTGCAAAGACCAGCCTGCAAGCCGCGGGAACCAGAGTGCGAACCCGGACAACGCGAAAATCCAGATTCCCACGATGATCCCCGCCGTTATCCAGTTGTTGGGCCGGCACTCGGCTCGCCGGGCTGCCACCCGGTGTTGTTCCATGACCTCGCCCGGAATCAGACGGGCCACCAGCAAGATACCCAGCGGGACCAGCACGACTTTGTCCAGATAACCGAGCACCGGGATGAAATCCGGAATGAGACCAATGGGAGACAACGCGTATGCGGCAACCACCCGACCCAGTGCTTTCGCGTACCAGGGCGTGCGCGCGTCATGCGTGGCGAGCCAGATCGCGTGGTCATCCGCCTTGACCGCGCGGGCCCATCGACGACCGCGCTCGGCGAGGTGTGGCAAGAAATCCCGGCGCCAGACGCGCAGTCGCATGTCGTCAAGCACCGGAACCGCCGCAAGCGCAAGGAGCAGGGCGGCCAATGGCAGCGTGGCACTGAACCCGATATGTTTGAAACCCAACGCACCCGCCACACCGCCGAGGAAGAAGAGCCCAACCAGGTGAGTCAGCACTCGCAGCTTGTGACGGTTGGCCAGAACCATCGGCTTGGTGGCATGGGTTCTCGACAGGTTCCAGTAGAGGAGTTTCCCAAGCTCGATGCCGATATCGGTCACCATGCCGGTCACGTGCGTCGTGCGAATCTCCGCGTTGGAAACCTTCGTTACCATGGCGTTCTGCAATCCCATGATGAAGCAAAGCACCATCACGGTTGCCGGCACGAATAACCATTCGTGATGTTCCAGATTGCCGCCGAGCAGCCCGAAGCAGAGCAGGAGTCCGGCTTCCACCATCAACGGGAGCGCGTATTCGCTCTGCAAGTTTTCCCGCCGGCCCCAGTTGATGAGCACGGCCGAACAGGCGGCGCCGACAAGGAAAGACAGCAGAGCACCGAGGCTGTCCAGCAAAAGCCCCATGCTGCCTAGCGCCAGGTTATCGGCCATGGCCGAAATGATGCCTGACATATGCGACGTGTACTGCCGCACGGCTAGAAAGCCCCCGGCGTTGGCAGCGCCCGCGACAAAGGACAAATAGCAAGCCAGTTCCCGGTTGGCCTCAGGACTGCGTTCCTTACCGGTCAACTGGCGCAGGTACGAGATGGGCATGGTCGCGTGCGGTAATTGTCTTGGCTGGCAGCGTCGATGTGTGGCCTGGTCAGCCCGTCAGCCTTTGCCAGAACTTGCGGTCCGACGCGAGCCGCTTGCCCTGCTTAAGCCGGCGCGCCGCCGTGCGTAGCTTCAGCGGGTGTGCGGTTTCCAGAATGCGCGCTCGCGCGAGCAGCGTGTCCAGCGATGGCAGCTTCCACGTTCCCTTCCAGGCGAACAGCGTGTAGTTGCAGCTATCCTCGGACAGGGAAATGGAGAACGATTCTCCGAACACCGAGCGCACCTCTTCCAAGTAGAACGGGATGTCCTGGTCGCTCTCGAGAAAGTTGGCGACCAGGACGCCGTTGTCGGCGAGCCGCGTATGACAGGCGGCATAAAAGTCCGCCGTGCCAAGTTGGGACGGCATGCCATAGGCCAGGAACCCGTCGACAAGAATCACATCAGGCCGGGCATCCTGGCCTTTCACGTACTCGGCACCATCCGCACAGATGACTTCGAAGCGTTCGTCATCCGGCGGAATCAGGAACGTCTCACGCAGGGCGATGACTGCCGGATCGATCTCGATGGCCACCACCTTGGTGTGGGGGAGATGGTGGTAACAATATTTGGGCAGGGAGCCGCCGCCCAGGCCAATCATAGATATTCGGGTGGGAGCTGGCTGCAACAGCAGGAAGCTCATCATCGTCCGGGTGTACCCGAGTACGAGCTTATTGGGATCGCGCCTGGACATCAGGCTTTGGGTCGCATGGACGTCAAAGTGCAGCGACAGCGCATGCTCAGTTTCCAGCAACACGGGTGACCCGTCGCCTGTCGCCTCGGCGAGAAAGTTTAAATAGGCTTCGAAGGAGGCGCGGGAGGAATTCATCAGCCGGGTTCCATCAAACATGCGCAAGAAAGTGTCACGCTGCCAGGAGCGCGGCAAGTGCTTGCACCGCAGCCACCTCGTCGGGGCCGGCTGCCTGGATCGTTACTTTGGTACCGGCCCGTGCGGAAAGCCGCATCACCGCCATGACATCCTTGGCATCTGCGCTGCAATCGTGACAGACCAGCAGGATCTCGCTGTGGAATTGGCTGGCGGCAAGCGCAACTCGCGCGGAGCCGCTGCCCTGCAGGCCGACGCGGCTGGCCATTTCAACTGTTCTTGTTTCCACCGCACCTTCAAGTGAATTCACGTCAGACGATCCTGGCACCCGCGATTGAGGACGGCCAGGCGCGCCGCGGCTGTCTGCCTGCCACTCTGGTGAGGCCGGAACTGCCACGACTGTACTCGTGAGCGAGACTCCGGATCGTCCAAATCGGCTTGTGCCAACGAACTTCGGATGATGACTACTAGTTGTATACAATGATCATTATATTAACATATGATGATCATACAGAGCGTATGGAATCCAAGACCGCCCGGCTCACCCTGTTGATTGATCCGGAAAAAAAGAAGGCTTTTGAGGCGCTGTGTGCGGCGCAAGATCAGACGCCGTCGCAGGTGGTGCGCCGCCTGATACGCGAGTACCTCGAAGAGCACGGCGTGGACTATGCGACCCGGCACGGCCGCTGACCTGGAAGTGACGATCCCTGGTCTCGCTGCCTAGCAACGGCCGCAGGAATCGGAAGCTGCTCAATCTCACCTCATGAGCCCCGGACCGATACAGGACTTGATTGATGCAAGTCAACAGGCAAGGGATCTGCTGTTTCTATCCTGAACTAAGGATCGGTGGCTGCGGCGTCACGCGACCGCAGGCATGCCGTTGCATGCGGGGTGCCATCGGACTGGTGGCCCCGGCCTGCCTTGAGGCGTCTTCCATGGGTTGGCGAGGGGTACCCTCTTTCCTGACTGAAAGGGAGAGTCATCATGGATGACGAGATCAGGAAGAAGATCCTGACGTTACTGGATCAACACCGGATCATGACGATCGCCACGATCCGGCCGGATGGCTGGCCACAGGCGACCACTGTGGGCTACGTCAGCAAAGGCCTTGTGCTCTATTTTCTGTGTGGCCTGAACAGCCAGAAAGCAGCTAACCTGGCTCAGGATGACCGGGTATCCCTAACCATTGATGACGACGCCTCTGATCTGATGGCGATCACTGGGCTGTCTATGGCAGCGCGCGCGAAGCTCGTCCTCGACCCGGTCGAGGAGGACGAGGTCCTGCACATGCTTCCCCTCAAGTATCCGCAGCAATCCACGTTGCCAGTATCGATGCCTACCCGGAACGACGTGAGGATATTTCGCGTGACGCCCACGGTCATTTCCGTCCTCGACTACTCGAAAGGTTTCGGACACACGGACCTGGTCGTGTGCTAAATGTTCGTCGGTAATCCGCCAGGCGGTTCTGCAACCGAGACAGCTCGTCAGATGAGAAACACGCGAGTCATCGTCACGCATTACGGCGGTCCGGATTCGCTTCAGGTAATAGATGAAGAGTGTCCCGGGCCAAAGAACGGAGAGGTGCGGGTAAGGGTGCTGGCAGCCGGTGTGCGCCAGACCGACCTGATGATGCGCGAAGGCTTTCATCCTGAAACGCCTCGTTTGCCTTTCACACCGGGGTGGGACCTGATTGGACTGGTGGATCGAGTTGGTGCCGGAGTTGCCGAAGTGGATTCAGGTCAGTTGGTCGCCGCACTATCCATCACCGGTGCGTATTCCGAGTTCGTCTGTCTGCCGCAGTGTGAGCTTGTTCCCATGCCTTTCGGATTGGACGCTGCCGAGGCTCCAGTGGCTCAAGCGGATGCGGCCAGCATTGTTTCGCCACGACCTGATCGCCTTGTTGGATTTGCTTCAACAGAAGAAAATCAAGACGCTGATCGCCGCAAGGTTTTCACTGGCTGAGGCAAGACAGGCGCATGAATTGCTTGGAGAGCAGAGTGTTACAGGCAAAATCGTGTTGGTACCCAAAGGCGTTGAGCGATTGCGAACTTCAATGATGGCCGCAGCGGCTGGTGGCCACATCAACTACCGTGGTGATACCCGTTGCTTTGCCGAGTCGAAGACTACGAATCCGCTATGCCCATGACAATTGAAATCGCGGCAAAGGGCATAACGCAGCGGAATGCGTCTTTTGAATTCGCGATGCCAAACTGCCAGGAAGCCCTTGTCGGTACTTGGTCAGAGTAGCGCGGTAGCAATCGGGGCTCTCGAGGGCATTCCGGACATGATGGGGGTAACCTAGGCGCACCGACCCGATACCGCGCGGGTGCAGGCCGGATTGGCCGGACTACGACTCGGCGTGGTCGGCTGGCAGGATCAGAGCCTGCGGCACGTTCGCTTTACTGGCAAAGTGGTAGTAAATCACGGCTGGAACAACCAGACCTACAATCCAGGATATGTCGACACCACCGAGCGCCTCCACCCATGCACCGGTGTAGAAACTGGTAGCAATGAAGGGCATTTGCACCGCTACACCCAACACATAGACCGTCATGCCCCTGGCATTCCAGCGACCATAGCGGCCGTTGGGGTTGAAGAGCGCTGGCACGTCGTAGCGCTCCTTGGTGACAAAGTAGTAGTCGACGAGGTTGATGGCGCTCCAAGGAGTCAGGAACGCAAGCAGGAACAACAGGAAGGCTGAGAACTTCTTGAGAAAATCATGCTCCCCGGCCGCCAAAGCGAGCCCGGTCGAAAACCCAACCATGACCACGACGAAGAAGAATTTCGTACGGCCGGAGATGGTCCGTTGCCCACCAAGTCCGGTCAGGATGGCGGCGACCGACATGACGCTCCCATAGGCATTCAACGTGGTGATCGTGAGTTTGCCCAAGACGATCGTCAGGTAGAGCAAAATGGCAGCTACCCCAGTCGCGCCCAAGTCGACGATGAAGCTCACCTCATGTCCGGCGAACTGGTTGCCCGCCAACGCTGCGGCAAAGACTCCGAAGACCATGGAGATCTGCGAACCCAGCACCGAACCAATGCCCACTGCGAGGAATGTCTTGAAAGCCGAGGTCGAGCGAGGCAGATAGCGCGAGTAGTCGGCGACATATGGCCCGTAGGCAATCTGCCATGAGGCGGAAAGGGAAACGGCCAGCAGGAAGTGCCCCACATCGAAGCTGCGATTCTGCAGCAACGCGCCAACGTCCTGCCCTTTGAGTAGGCTGGCGAACAGGTACAGGAACGCCACAACGCCAATCACGCTGGAGACTCGCCCCATGAAATGAATGGTGCGATAGCCGAATGTCGCGAGCATGATCACCAGGCCCGAGAACAGTAGAATCGAGCTGGCGTTGCTTATGCCCATCAGATGGCTGAGCGCTTGGCCGGACAGAACCATGCCCCCCGCAGAGAATCCCACGTACATGATACAGACAAGCACCAGGGGCACAATCGCACCGTAGACGCCAAACTGGACTCGACTGGAGATCATCTGCGGGAGCCCGAGCTGAGGTCCTTGCGCGCCATGGAGCGCCATGACTGCACCACCTAGGATCTGGCCAATCAGGAGGCCGATGAGGGACCAGAACACGTCGCCGCCAAGCACCACTGCCAGTGCACCCGTTACCACAGCGGTGATCTGAAGATTGGCGCCAAGCCATAAAGTAAACTGACTGGCCAGGCTGCCATGCCTTTCCGATTCTGGGATAAAGTCAATCGAGCGGCGTTCAATGAGCCGGGAGGAGATCTGACCTGAGGTTAGGTTCGGCCCTGAAGGTGAGATTGCCGAGGATTCTGTGCCGAATTTCGAAGTGTCCATTTTTGTCTCCTGCGTAGAGGCTTACCTAGCTGTCGATCTCAGTCGACGGCTGGCAGTCTATTTCTTTGGGCGCTGACTAGATGTTCGGAGGCTAGCGGCGTTTTTGCTTGCTGATGTTGGCAGCTAGAACACATAGAATCTCGAACATCAACGTGGCAGCGACCAATGCCGTATTGCCAGTTGGATCAAACGGCGGCGACACTTCAACCACGTCACCTCCGATGAGATTCAGGCCCCGTAGTCCACGAATCATGTGCTGGGCCTCGATCGTTGTCAGCCCACCGATTTCCGGTGTGCCAGTGCCGGGGGCGTATACGGGATCCAGTGCATCGACATCGAAGGTCACATACGTGCGGCCGTTTCCAACTACACGCCAGGCTTCCTGGATCACGGCTTCGACACCCATCGACCGAAATTCATCCATGTCGATGACTCGAATGCCCTGACGTTCTCCCCAATCATTCTCACTGTCGTTGTACAACGCCCCGCGAATACCGATTTGTATGGTCCGTTTCGGATCCAGCAATCCCTCTTCGATCGCTCGCCGAAAGGGGGTGCCATGTGTGTAAAGGTTATCGCCAAAATAGCGATTCCACGTATCTGTATGCGCGTCAAAGTGAACCATACCAACGGGCCCGTCCGTTGCAAGCGCCCGCAAGATCGGCAACGTTACCAGGTGATCTCCACCCACCGATAGTGGCGCTATATTAGCCCTGCACACTGCGTCGTAGAACGCGGTGATGCGATTCATCGAATCGATCAAATCCACCGGATTGACAGGCGTATCCCCTAGGTCCGCGCAATTGCAGATCTCAAATGGTTTGATACCGCTGCTTCGGTTGACATTGCGCACCATCGTCGAGATATCACGCACCTGACGAGGGCCATGTCGGGCGCCCGGACGATTGGTGGTGCCACCATCCCATGGCACCCCAATCAACCCGATATCCACATCTGGAATGTTCTCGCTCATCAGTTCGATGTGCGGCAGCCGCATCAATGTAGCCAAACCGGCATAACGTGGCGTCACTGTACCGGTGACCGGCGCAAACATTTTTTCTTCCATGAGTAAGGTCCTCGCAGTTAGTCCGATTGGAACCGGCGCTCCGATGCTGTGGTCCGGCCATCCGCCATAGGCGTCCATTTAGTCTTGCACGCGAGTGACACATGTTGAATCAGAACTTCTCGAACTTTAGTTTTGGATTCCTCGAACCTTTCCAATCTGCCATTCAACGTCGGCGGCCGTGCTAGGCTGTCCATGGGGCGATGCGACGTAAGCTGTAGGAGCCACTAGTGCAAGCCCACGGACAGCGGATGGAGGAGTATCAGTATGATCAGAATGACCGACGTCGATCTACGGTTGTTGCGCATATTCAAAACGGTTGCTGACTTGAAAGGTCTTTCAGCAGCGGAATCTGCGCTCAATATGAATCTGTCCACCATAAGCTCCCACATGACGGATCTCGAAAAGCGACTGGGCCTAAGGCTATGCGAGCGCGGTCGGCGGGGCTTCCATCTGACCGAAGAGGGCTATTCTGTTTATCAGGCGGCCGAGAGCTTGCTGAACTCAGTGGAAGAATTCCGGGCGGACATCGGGGCCATACGTCATGAGATTAGCGGCGAGTTGGCAATTGGCGTTGTAGATAACACCATCACCGACGTGCAGGCCAAAATTACGGATGCGATCCGCGCCGTCAAGAAAAAAGGGGGTGATCTCTTTTTGAAAATGGAAATCAAATCCCCAGACGAGATCGAGGCTGCGGTGCTTGAGCGGAGAATACATGTTGGCATTGGACCCTTCCGAATTATGCATCCAGGTTTGAAGTACCTGCCACTTTATACAGAGAATCTACGTCTTTACTGCAGCCACCTCCACCCTCTTTTCAATTCGGCTCCGAATGACATCAACACAGAGGATTTGCAGAAGCTGGATTACGTTGCGCGGGGTTATATGCGCGAATCCAGGGAGCTGAGCGACGCTAGCAACTTTAAAGTAGCGGCCACCGTCCATCACATGGAAGCGGTCGCGACCCTCGTTTTGTCAGGCAACTTTATCGGGTTCCTTCCGGAGCATTATGCCTTGCAGTGGGTCAAGCAAGACCTGATGCGAGCGATACATCCCGCGTTTCTAAGCCATAGCGCCGAATTCTCGCTGGCGTTGCTAAAAGGTCGTGAACAGACGATAGCTGTGCGAGTATTTGTAGAGGCGTTGCAATCTTCTTTATAGCTCAATCTACGTATGTCAACGTAGCTCCCGCATTTTTCACTTCGAGTTCGACGGTCATGGCGACGTTTTGGGAGGGAAGAGCATTGGAGACTCGCTCGAGGCATTCCCGAATGCGGCTGGTTGCCGAAGTCCGGCGGTCGCGAGAGGTGACATCTTACGAGCAGTTTCGACGGGGGGTGCCGTAACGCGACGCCGCTTTTCGGCGAACGACTCCTTACAGAGTGAAGTTGCCATTTGAATGCCTCGCCGACGTATGGGGCGAAAGTCGCTTCATGGCCGGTCTCTGCCGACTGCCCACCGCCAAGCTGCGGCCGTCGCTGGTCGACTGCGGATTCAACCGGTCGATGCACAGGTGAACGCGCCGCCGGATGTGGATGCGCGCGACGAGATACAACGAGCGATCGAACTCGTCTACGCAAACCGGAGGATCACACCATCGAGGGCCGGCGCGGCCTTCCTCACGGGTTGTCTAAAGTATCGCGACGAAGTCCCACAGCCAAGAGTGTCAGAGGCCGCTCCCATGTGCATGAGCCGGCTCATGTCCCTGCTTCCGCGTGAACAGCCATGTTACGTTGCAACCTTGGCTGCCTCAGCGAGTCGGGGCCGGGTTGCACCTGGTGGCACATTTCCTAAAATGTTTCTCGGAAGCGGCCCAATCAGGCCGCATCTACAGGAGGGCACTATGGAACTTCATATGCACTCGCACCACTTTACGCGGCGAATGCCTGACTGGCGTGCCGCCGCGATGGCCGGCTTTGCCGCCGGAGTGGTCTTTCTGGTGGTCGAAATGGTCGTACTGTGGCTGATGGGCGAGAGCCCCTGGGGGCTGCCGCGGATGATCGGCGCAATCGTCATGGGGCCAAGCGTGGTGTCTCAAGCCGCGCCGGGCGCTGGCATCATGCTTGTCGGGCTGGTCGTGCATTTCGCGCTGTCCATCGTGCTCGGCTTGATCCTGGCGGTGATCATGGCACCGTTTAGCTTCGATTCGAGTGTGGGGATGGCATCGCTTGCCGGCGCTGTGTTCGGCGTCGCCGTGTATTGGATCAACTTCTATGGCATGACCCAGGTCTTCCCGTGGTTTGTCGAAGCGCGAGGCGCGCTGAGCTTCCTGGCACATGTGGTGTTTGGCTTGGTCGCGGCCGATGCGTACCTGAAACTGGAGAGGAAGATCGATAACAAGATCGAGAGCCCAAGCGGGGCCGGCTTCACCGGATGACTTGGTTCCGAAATTGATGCGGCCGACCGCCGCACTGGCATGGCCCGCCAGCTTCGGACTGGCTGCCGGCCGATGGTCGGCCGCTGTCTTTCTTAGCGATGCAGCCGGGAATGTCGAGTCGGCAAGGGTTGATGCGGCGCCTCGATGCGGTGCGCCGCATGCTGCTCACTGGCACCTCGCTCGCTCACGCCGCTACCGCCGCGGGTTTTGTTGATCAGAGTCACATGACGCGCCACTTTTCAGGGACATTCGGGCTGACGCCGGGGCGCTGGCTCCAGGTCGCGAACCGCTCCCAGCGCGGCTGAAACTCCCACGATCGTTCAATACGGCCGCAGGGCGCGTGCGTATCCTCGACGCATTGACCTTTGAACGGAGAGAACGATGTCTCAATCCTCGAACCACACCATCGCGCCGGCCGAGCGCGGCCAGTGCCAGGCCATCGACCTGGCCGGCAAGATCGCGCAGATCGACGGTCACTGGCAACCGCGCGTTGTCGCTGAAATGAACGATTATCAGTTTAAGGTCGTAAAGGTCGAAGGCGAGTTCCAGTGGCACCGACATGCCGGTACCGACGAAACATTCATCGTGCTCGAAGGCGAGTTGCGTATCGATTTTCGCGCGGGGCCTTCCGGCGACGGTTCGATCATGCTGCGTGCCGGTCAGATGGCGGTGGTACCGAAGGGCGTCGAGCACAAGCCCTGTGCAAGCGCAGAAGTGAAGCTGCTGCTGATCGAGCCGCGAGGCGTGGTGAACACGGGCGACGGCGCGACGGGCGAGCGTACTGTTGAGAACGACCAGTGGATTTAAGGCGGCCCCCGGCGTATGCCAGGTGAGACGTCAAAGCGGGCGAGCTTGGGCGAGTCTGCGGAGGCGCGATTGCCGTCGATTTGGACGGGTCAGTTCAACGTCTCCTTCTGGGCCGGACACGGCCCCTGCGAGCAAGTCGCCGGCTGCTCGACTTTGGGCGGCGGCGACCAGCCACCCTCATGTCGACTCGCCTGAGAAATTCGGGCAGACAATCGGCCAATTCTGGCTGAATCCCTTATCTCCCGTGGCACTTCTTGAACTTCTTGCCGCTGCCGCAAGGGCACGGGTCGTTGCGACCGGGCTGGTCGCCCCTCACCACGGCCTCCACGCGCGGGCCCAGGCTCTTCCAGATCTGGCGCAGGTCGTAGACAGCCCAGATCGCCTCGCCGAAGGTTTCCACGCGCGCCTGGCTGGTGCTGGGCGGGCCATCCTCGCTGTACATGCAGACCTCGGGCTGGCCGGTGTCGTCCTCGGTCAGGGCGACAATGGCGTCGAGCGCGTCGTCCAGCCACTGGGCGGCTTCCTTGTCGCGTGGGGAGGCCCATTCCTCGGGCCAGTTCTCTACCGCGAACATGAAGCCCAGCGCCCACACCTGGCCAAACGACGGGATTTCCCGCCCGTCAATCTCCGCGCGCTCTTCCTCGGGCAGGCTCAAGATGGCGCCGCGCATGTCCATGGCTTCGGGATGGAAGGTGCGTTCGTCCTCCAGCGTCTCCACGGGCTGGTCGAGCTGATGCTCCACCTCGTTCCATCGACGCTGCCACAGCTCCATGAAGCGGGTCTGCTGGGCCGCTTCATGGAACGCGGGCAGCAACGGCAGCGGGCTGCCCTCGGCCACGTCGAGCGCCGCGCCGTCGCCCAGTAGCA
This sequence comes from Cupriavidus pinatubonensis, assembly GCF_019602855.1. Taxonomy (GTDB): domain Bacteria; phylum Pseudomonadota; class Gammaproteobacteria; order Burkholderiales; family Burkholderiaceae; genus Cupriavidus; species Cupriavidus pinatubonensis. The sequence goes on along the minus strand of NZ_CP080766.1, from coordinate 1,103,595 downwards.
TGGGCAGGTAGTCGGCAGCCGGGATGCGGCGGCGCGTGCAGACCAGGGCCGTGAGAAAGCCGTCGCAGAACTCCCATTGCGGGATTTCCTCAGTGCGCTGGCGCAGGTCGTCCAGCAGATCGTCAAGCTCCTGGAGTTCGCCGGGCGTCAGGGCGGTGGCTTCGGTCATGGGGTGGGTTCTCGCGGTGCGGGGTGGGGGTGCGCTGGACGCATCGCTGCGAAGTATAGCGCGGCCACTTTGCAGAAGTGCGTCGTACGACTTGCGAGGCCGTGACGTTTCGGTACCGCGCCAAGTCGGGTGCATCCCCGCGGCCGTTCGCCGGAGCGAGGGCCGCTCCCACGTGGCTCCTGTTGGCCGATTGCTGGTGACGCGGGCGGCTGGTTGGGGTAGGAGGGCACGCCGAGTGGGTAAGCTGGCCCCTAGTCCGTTTTGGACGTTCAGATAGCACTCCGCCCGCGAAGGAGCGTGCGTGCCTGCAACCTTCATTGGGCGATCTATGCCTTTGCCTTGGAACGAATGCGGACTCGGAAACCTGCATAGCTCGGAATGCATTCCGCACAGAGCATCCAGGTCGGGCGTTGTGGGCGCCGTTGCCCTCGTTGCACATCCACATACCCCGGTGCGCGCAGCGCTACTTGATGCGGACAATGCTGCGTACCCATCAAACATAACCCCCAGCGCGCTGGCAATTCTTCGATCCGGTTATCAGACGAGAAGGCCTTACAGGTTTGCATCGCCTTGGAAGCCGACGGCTGGCGTAGTTCCTTCGCGCTGGAACGACCGTCACCGTACAGCCCAGGCAGTTCGACTACTTGCGCCGATATAGTGCTGATCTAAGTACCTCGCTGACTAGCTGCCATTCGCGGGAGGCTGGTGAGCGAAAGGGGGGGCGATCAGGGCACCTAAGGCTTCGATCAACGCTTGGATACGCTTGGGTGTGAATCGCTTTGGCTCGACCGGGTACATTAGGATCCAGCCATCACCCATGGCGCACAGTTGATCGGCCAGCACGTCAGCCGAAATATCGCGGCGAACGGTCCCTTGCTCCTGTGCGGTCTTGAGGATCGACGCGTAGACTCGTCGATAGTGCGCGTAGCGTCTGGCAATGACGTCAGCAAAGACGGGCTCATACCGGCCTTGCGCAAGCAACTCGGAGAGTTCAGGCAAGAAACTTTCGCTGCGCTGATTCAGTCGCAGCCAGCAACCCAGAAGCGAATGAATATCGCCGCTTTGCCGAACGGATTCGAGCATGGCATCGTAGCGATCAAATGCGCTTTCTAGTAGAGCAACGACGAGTTCTTCCTTATTTGCAAAATAGTACGTCACGGCGCCGGTCGTATGACCCGCTTGTTGTGCCACTGAGCGCAATGATCCTTTTGCATACCCCTCCCGCGCTATCACCAATGCTGCGGCTTTCAGCAGTTCCTGGCGCTTCGCTTCACGGTCACCGGCAGGGCGGCCACGGGTCGTGACTTGATCGGTCCGACTATCGTCGTGTTTTGGCTTGATTTTTCTCTCTGGCATCTGTCGGGAATCCACAAACAACGGGGCGCGTGCGTACTCATTCCTTCTGACCATTCGTTTCATCAATACGCCGTCATTGCGCGCATTGCGGGAAAGCCGGCACGTCAATGGGGCACTGAGGAAAGGACTGCGCCGACTCTAGAGCGACAAGACATGTCATCGACAATGAGTCGATAGGCGTTTGCAGATGCATGGCACAGGAGATATCAGCACGGCCTTGTGGCAGACGGTCAATTTTGCCATGAACCAGCCTCCAATGGGAAAAGGGTCCCTCGCAAACTGGAACTCCCGCAGCGATCGGTGCAATGTAGCGGAGCCTACGCGATTGCCAAGTCGCAGTGGCCGAGCAACGGATCTGCGATAAGGGGACCTCTGCTGCTTGTAAGAAAAGGGCACATACGTGCCCGAGTAAGATGGCATCCGTGCTTCAGTTATTTTCAGAACTTATGGCGGAGGCCCACAGCAGCCCCCAACATATTGTTCCTGGTGCCTCCCGGCTGATACCCATTAGCGTAACCAATGGAGGCGGTATCCAGGCACAGGCCGGAATTCTTGGCGTACACCGTGGTCCAGTATAGGTCCGTACGCTTGGACAAGTTATAGTCGACGATGAACGCGACTTGCCAAGGGTTGCCTGGCGGCTTCAATGCGGGCGTTGTCGAAGAGTGGAAAGCTTGGTAGTAGTAATCCAGCGTCAAGCTGAGAGAACGTGCCGCCTCATAGGAAACCCCTGCCCAATACAAGTCGTCACGCACCAGCGTCTGCCCGGACGCGACTGCTTTGCCCCAACGATAGCCGCCCATGATTTGGATAGGGCCAAGGGCGTAGCTGGCCGCGGCGGCAGCCTTTTTGCTGGTGGCGATATCAAGGAGCGCACCGTTACGGGTAATGCTCGGATTGACCTGATCATAGGACAACGTGGCGCCGAACGAGCCCGCACGATAAGTTGTCTGGCCACCGAAGCCGCTATCGCGGCGAATCTGGCCCGGAACCTCCCCGCTGCCACTGATGTTGACGCCGCCCGGGCTGCTGAAGGTGGGCCCAATACCGAATGACCAGTGGGCACCTACCATAAGCGGCCCAAATGTTCCGGTGTACTTGACCGTATTGTCTTGCCGGTAGGCGGCGCCAAACAGGGCGATGACTGGCTCATACAAGACTGCCAGCGCAGCGGGCGAAAAGGGGGCCAATGCATCCAGCATCGACGTGTACTGGCGGCCGAAGGTGACCTTGCCAAAGGTTGCGTTCTGCAGGCCGACGAATGCCTGACGGCCGAACAGACGACCGCCTTGCAGAGATTTGCCGTCGTCCGCGCTGAAGCCGCTTTCCAGAACAAAGATACCGCTCAGACCGCCGCCCAGGTCTTCGTTCCCACGCAGCCCCCAGCGCGAACTGGACAGGCCGCCGCCATTCAGCGCGTAGCGGGTACCCGAGCCACCGCTCGGCGCCTTCATATTCGTGGCGACTTCGACGTTCGTGTCCAGCACGCCGTACAACGTGACGCTGGACTGAGCTTGGGCTACGCCTGCTACGGTGCCAAGTGTGGTTAGCGCGATCAGCCATTTCTTCTTCATGCTCGATGTTCCGTTCAAATAGGATTGGGCCCGGTGCGCGCAAGAGCCTCCGTCGCGCGCACATAGCGTCATGTGAACCGAGACTGCCTTTACTCGACGGTCTTGCCGAAGCCGGCCGCCGCCACTGCACGAACTTCGATACCTGGACTGAACGCCGCCACTTTGCACAGCGCCAGCGCTTCCTTGGTTGAGACAGTCGTCAATGACAGGTTCTCGATCCGCGGGAAAAGCTTCGCGCTTGCACTCATGCACGGTTGATCCTCTGATCCGGGCAGTTGCGTAGCCGTCACAGCACTCCCGCACGGCCGCATCCCTGTCGACGTCCCCTGACAGGTAGTCCGGAAGCGAACGCTAATTTAGAATAACAGTCGTTATGTTTAACGAAGAATGAGGGTATTCCCTGCGGAGGCTCTTCGTCAGCATGGCAGTGCGCGATGTTGCAAACGCGGCTTCCCGCACGCGCCCAGTACTTCCCATTAGCCCGCCGCTCAATGACAATCGATATCACAAAACGTATGTTGTGCAAATATGGGAATGTATTTACAAAACGGCTGTTGTGTTAACCTCGGGCGAGGACTAAAGTGAATCATCTTAGAGACGGGAGTGTGTGCCGTCCAAGCCACCAAGGAGCTTCACTATGCTGACCACCCCCGAGATGCGCGAGCAGTTCCGCAACGACGGTGTCACTATCTTCAGGAACTGCCTCAACGAAGCGCAACTGGCCCGGTGCTACGACGGCTTCAAGTGGGACATGGCTAACCCCGGCCCGCACGTCTACAAGGGCGGCCTCATCGGCACCACGTTGCACACCCACATCGACATTGCTAACCCCGAAGCCAAGTCCGAGCTGGATGACCTGGCGGCCGCATTGCCTTTCGGCCAGATCTTCCAGGAATTGTGGGGCTCGAAAAACGTCTGGTACTTCGCTGAGGAGATCTTCGCCAAGGAAGGGGGAAAAAGCGGCCGAGGCCCCTGGCACCAGGACACAGCGAACCTGCCGTGGGCCGGCCGCCATTGGGGCAATGCCTGGATCAGTTTCCAGAAGCTGCCCAAGAAGAATTCGCTGGAGATCGTGCGCGGTTCACATCTGGGTATCCAGTACGACGGCGCTAGCTTTGATAGTGCCGAGGATCCGACCGATCCGCTCTATGGCGATGGCACCTATCCTCGTCTCCCGCACATCGACAACGAGCTTGCTCGGGATCCCAATTCCTGGGACATCGTCTCCTTTGACATCAATCCTGGCGACATCGTCTTGCTGCACCCGCGCTCTCTGCATGGCGGTGCACAGGTCGATGCCGACTGCCCGACCCGCCACACACTGGTGCTGCGCTTCTTCGGTGACGACGCCACCTTTCGCGAGTTGCCCACCTGCAACCCCAAGTACGCCCGCAACGGCCCGCTCTTCCAGAAAGAAATGGCCAAGCTCAATCAGGGCGATGCGTTCCGCTCGCCGGTCTTCCGCCAGGTTGCCGGGGTCTGATATCACTACGGAGTACCAACATCGTGAAGCGAAAAATGATTAGCCCCGCGCCATTCAAGGAGCGGCATTACGACCAACTGCATTTCTCGTCCGCCACCCGTGTCGGCGACATGATCTGGGTGTCGGGTCAGGTGGGCCTTGATGTGGCCACTGGCAAGCCGGGCGAGGGCATGGCCGAGCAGGCTCGACTGGCCTTCAACAACCTGAAGTGCGTGCTGGAGGAGGCGGGTGCGACGATGGCGGACATCGTCGAGATCGTGACTTTCCACATCGACCTGCATGGCCCGGACATTCAAGCGTTCGTGAGGGCGAAGGACGAGTTCCTGCCTGAGCGCTACCCCTCCTGGACTGCGGTAGGCGTGACCCAACTGGCGAATCCGGCGTTTCTTGTCGAAGTTCGCGCCGTCGCGGTGGCCGGCTGCGGTGCCGATTGACTGGGGAGGCTCACATGCAGGTGACTGAACAAATGAAGCTGGACCTGGCACGGGACGGCGCCTTCGTTGCACGAGGCTTGTTTTCTCCTGAAGGGCTCAAGCGGATGCGCGAGGCTTTCGATTATGGGATTGAACACCCGAGTCCGCAGCACGGCTACATCTTCAAAGGCACGCCGGACGAGCATTTCAACGACTACGGCAACATTGCCAACCGCGATGTGCATATCGCGACGATCAAGGCACTGGTGCTTGATGAATTCGTGGCGTCGCTATGGGACTCCCAGCATGTATGGTTCAAAGGCGAGGAGATCTTCATAAAAAAGGGCGGGAAGGCCGGGCGATCGCCGTGGCATCAGGACAACTCGTACACACCAGTAAGCGGGCCGCAGATGCTCAACATCTGGACCTGTTTTGAACGGATACCTCGCAAGAACGCGCTCGAAGTCGTGCGCGGCTCGCATCTCGGCATTCAGTACAACGGCAACTCTTATACAGACCCGGGAAAGCCCACTAAGCCGTTGTGGCTCAACACCGACTGGCCGGATCTTCCGGATATCGAGGCGGAACGGGCGAAAGATCCGAACTCGTGGGATGTTCTTTCATGGGACCTGGAATTGGGCGACGCATTGGTATTCCACTCCGGTGCGCTGCACGGCGGCGCCCCCGTCAGCGCGGACTGCCCCGATCGCCACACACTCGTCTACCGGTTCTTCGGCGACAAGCTCTTCTACCGGCCGCTGCCGACCGGGGGCTGCAACTACCCCTACGACATCAGCGCGCTCAATGATCCCTCGCTGATGCCAGGTGAGCCGTTTCGCGCCGCATGGTGCACACAACTGCGTTGATACCAGGATCGTTTGATGGGAGGAGGGCGGTTGTGTCCGCATTCCGCGTGGAGGTGGCCGCATCACTGAAGTACCGAAGACCAATAACGGCGACAGCGCCAACCGGAGACACACCGTGAGTCACATCGACGGAACGAAGTCATTCTCAGACAGTAACTCCCGCTCCTCCCATCTGTTGGCGCGGTTCGACCGCTTGCCAACCATGAGCACGCATTACGCCTGGGCGGCATTGCTGGCAATCAACTTGATGCTGGAGTATTACGACAACGCCATCTTTTCGTACGCTGCGCCGACCATCAAGGCGCACACGGGCATGAGTACCGAGCAGATCGGGGTTATCAGCAGCGCCCTCTACGTGGGGATGGTGATTGGCGCGCTGGCCGGCGGTTGGCTCTCCGACAGGGTGGGGCGTCGTCCAGTGCTGGTGTGGGGCACGGTCATGTACTCGCTCGGCGTGATCGTGACGGCGTTCGTCCCAGGGTACGAGATGATCCTGACCTCCCGCTTCGTGACTGGACTGGGCGTGCAGGCGGCCACGTCGGTGCTGCTCGTCTACGTCGCCGAGATGTTCCCACGCCATGCACGCGGACGTTTTCTCTCGCTCGTGACGATGGGCTACACAGCCTCGGCAGTGATTGCGGCGGCATTGGCCATGTTTTACCTGCCTACGGGCGGACCGAACACCTGGCGGTACCTGTTCTTGGCCGGCGGCATCGGCTTGCTGATTGCGCCCCTCGTGTATTTTTATCTGCCGGAGTCAGTGCGCTGGTGCGTCTCTCGCGGGAAGCTCGAGCACGCAGCGCAGATTGTCGCCAGCCTGGAAGCGCGCGCGTCGCGCAAGGGGCCGCTCGACGACCCCAATCCGCTGGCAGCGCAAGGCGGCGCAGCGAATGCCACCTTGCGGGACCTGCTGCGGAACAAGGGGGTCTTGCGCAACCTGATCGTTCTGTTTGTGTCCTATTTCGGGGTGTACCTGGCGTACTACACTTGGATCAACTGGAGCATCTACGCGCTGGTGTATGGTCTCAAATACCCCCAGAAGGACGCATATTTCATCATGTTCATCTGGGTCGTGGTCTACGGTGTAATGCCTTTCATTGCCATGCGACTGCTGGATCGGTGGGAACGCAAGAACACCATCCTCTGCATGTCGGTGTTCTGCGCGCTCGCGTTGGTTGTGCTGGGCCTCTCAACCAGCTATTGGGCCGTGGCCGTTATCGGCGGGGCGCTCGCCATCTTCAGTGGCTTCGTACTCAACGCCTACTACACATATATCCCCGAGACAATGCCAACGCAGTTGCGTGCCTTGGGCAATGGCATCGTGATGTCGGGTGCGCGGGTCGGCGGCGTGGTGTCCGGCGTGATGGGCGCGGCGCTGGTCACTGCGGGTGGCCTGAAGTACGTAACGTGGACCGCCGCCGCCATCTACATCGCCTTCGCCATCCCCGTGCTTATCTTCGGCCCGCGCACCACCAACCGTTCGCTGGAAGCAGTAGCCGACGAAGAATTGGGCCTTGGGACGTCAGGCGACCCCACCAAGTCAGGCGCGCACGCTGCCGCATGAATCAGCTTTCACCTGCCCTGCAGTAAGGAGTCTTCCATGTTGCCCGTTCAAGAAAATCGGTGGGTCTCCACGCATTGGGGCACCTACAACGTCACCGTGGACCAAGGCCGTGTGTCCAACATTCGATCCTGGCCTGGCGACCCTGCTCCGGCCCCCATCTGGGAGCAGCTCGATGGATCTCACACCAAGTTGAGGGTTGCCTCACCTGCCATACGAAAGTCGTTTCTCGACAAGCAGCATCGGGCAAGTGGTGAGGGCCGAGGGCGCGAGCCATTTGTCGAGGTGGATTGGAATACCGCCCTTGATATGGCCGCCGGGCAGTTACAGCGAGTCTGCTCATCGTACGGTAACTCGGCGATTTTCGGTGGCTCTTATGGATGGGCGAGCGCCGGGCGATTCAATCACGCGCAAAGCCAGATTCACCGCTTTCTGAACCTTCTGGGCGGCTATACGCGGTCGGTCAATTCATATAGCTATGGCGCAGGGGAGGTGATCATTCCCCGAGTGGTGGGCTCCATGCATAGCTTGGCGGACAGGCACACCTCGCTGAAATCCATGGTTCGAAGTACTCGACTGTTGGTGGCGTTTGGGGGATTGCCGGAAAAGAATGCTCAGATGAATTCCGGTGGCGTGACACGCCATCACTACCGCGACACACTCGGGCAACTCGCACAGGCAGGAGTGCGCCTGGTATCTATCAGCCCGATCCAGGATGACACCAGCGCACCATGCGAATGGATTCCCATACGTCCGCAGACTGATGTAGCCCTCATGCTTGGCCTGGCCTATGTTCTGGAAGCCGAGAACCTGGTCAACCGCGCCTTCCTGGACCGCTACACGGTCGGATACGACCGCTTCCGGCATTACCTGTTGGGCGAGTCCGACGGTGTGCCAAAGACGCCGCAGTGGGCATCGTCCATATGCCGCATTTCCGCACAGGGCATCACGCATCTCGCGCGTGATATGGCACAGCAACGGACCATGATCACCATGTCATGGTCGCTGCAGCGGGCCGAGAATGGCGAGCAACCGTATTGGATGACAGTGGCCCTTGCATCGATGATCGGCCAGATTGGCCTGGATGGCGGCGGATTTGGGTTCGGCTATGCCGCCATCAACGGTATCGGGCTTGACTCTATCACGGTGAAGATCCCCGCGCTGCCGCAGGGCAAGAACCATGTGGATTCGTTTATTCCCGTGGCGCGCATTTCGGACATGCTACTCAACAAGGGGCAATCCTACCGTTACAACGGCGAGACCCTGACCTATCCCGACATACGGCTCATCTATTGGGCCGGGGGCAACCCGTTTCATCACCATCAAGATCTGAACCGACTCCGAAAGGCATGGGCGGTGCCAGAAACCATCATCGTCAATGAGCCCTGGTGGACAGCAACCGCAAAGCACGCGGACATCGTGTTCCCTACGACAGTCGCTTACGAGCGAAACGATATCGCTGGCACCAGTACAGACCCTTTCATTATCGCGTCAGCAGCACATGTGAAACCGCATGCCAACGCGCGTAATGATTATGAGGTTTTTTCCGAGCTCGCCGCCCGACTTGGATTTGTGAAGAAGTTCACGGAAGGAAAGAGCGAGGAGGATTGGCTGCGATCTTTCTATGCACGGATCAAAGAGCAGGGCGACGAACAGGGCCTGAGCTTCCCGCACTTCGATGAATTCTGGGCGAAGGGAATGATTGAGGCTCCGACGAGAGAATCCCACACCGTTTTCTCGGAGTTCATCCGTGATCCGGTGGGAGAGCCCTTGCAGACGCCGTCTGGTCGAATTGAGATCTTTTCACAGACCATTCACGACTTCGGGATCAAGGCCCAGCCCGGGCATCCGGTGTGGATCGAGCCCGAGGAGTGGCTGGGGTCTCCTAAGGTGCTCGAGTTTCCTTTGCATCTACTCTCGAACCAGCCAGCATCCAAGCTGCACAGCCAATATGACCATGCGCCGCACAGCAGGAAATTGAAGATCTCTGACAGGGAGCCAATACGCATTCACCCAATCGATGCATCGAGCCGAAACATTGAACACGGAATGATCGTTCGCGTATTCAATGCGCGAGGCAGTTGTCTCGCGGGTGTGGTGGTGTCCGATGACGTGATTCCTGGGGTGGTGCAAATGGCCACAGGCGCTTGGCTGGACCTGGCCTTTGGTGATGGAGATGGTCCACCTTTGGATAAGCATGGCAACCCCAATGTGTTGACGCGCGATGTTGGCACATCGGAAATCGCGCAGGGCAGCGCAGCGAATTCATGCCTTGTCCAGATCGAGCGCTATGCCGGGGTTCTACCGACGACAACCTGCTTCGAGCCACCGGAGATCGTCAGGTGATCATTGCCGAGTCGCCCTTTGGCACCACGTTGATCCACCACTCTTGGCAATGACTGCTCAGCCCAAAGGTGCGCGTTTGTCATACTGACTACCATTCGCGGCAGCGCTACGGCATGGAAAATGGAAAGAAACGATGAAGAAGATCTCCGATCCACTCGATACCGCAATTCTGGCGCGCTATCTCGAAGACCACCTGCCTGGTTTCGACGGACCTGTGCACGCTGAGAAGTTCGCCGGCGGCCAGTCGAATCCTACCTTTCTGCTGCAAGCGCGCAGCGGTCGATATGTGCTCAGGCGGCAGCCTCCTGGCGAACTGCTGAAGTCCGCCCACGCTGTCGATCGTGAGTTTCGAGTCCTGACCGCCCTGTCCAGGACCAAGGTCCCTGTCGCGCACCCGTATCACCTTTGCGTGGACTGCGACGTAATTGGCAGCATGTTCTATGTGATGAGCTTCGAGGATGGGCGGATCTTCTGGAATCCGTCCCTGCCTGAGTTGCCGCAGCAGGATCGCGCCGCCTGCTACGACGCAGTTTTGCGAACAATGGCCGTGCTCCATGACATCGACATTGAAGCCGTCGGACTTGCTGACTTCGGACGGCATGGCAATTACTTCGAGCGCCAGATCGGCGTCTGGACGAAACAGTACCGAGCGGCAGAGACCGAGCGGCTCGACGCGATGGAAACCCTAATCGACTGGCTGCCAAGTGCGTGCCCCGAAGACGCTGGTCCGCCGACGCTTGTGCATGGCGACTACCGGATGGATAACGTAATGTTCGAGCGCGATAGCTACCGCGTGAAGGCGGTCCTCGACTGGGAACTGTCGACGCTGGGCAATCCGCTCGCCGATCTCGCGTACTTCTGCATGTGCCTGCGGCTGCCGTCCGACGGCCGCGTCCCCGGACTTGCGGGTAGGGATCGCGTTGAGCTCGGCGTGCCGCAGGAAACGCAAATTGTCGCGCGCTATTGCGAGCTGCGCGGCATCGAACCAATCCGCGACTGGCATTTCTATATTGCGTTCAGCTTTTTCAGGCTCGCTGCGATCGCGCAGGGTGTGAAGGCTCGCGCGCTGAAGGGCAATGCGTCCAGCACGGCTGCCCTGCAAGTCGGTGAAATGGCGGGCATGCTGGCCGAAGAGGCCGTGCGCGTGATCGATGCGCGAGGCTGACATGCAGGTCGCTCACGACCTCCGCGATCGGTATCGACGCAGTTCATCGAATCTCGAACCAATTGGAGGAACAATTTATGGCAACGAATCTGTTCGACTTGACCGGAAAGACCGCCCTCGTGACCGGCGCGAGCCGAGGCATAGGCGAGGAAATTGCGAAGCTGCTCGCTGAGCAGGGCGCGTACGTGATCGTGTCGAGCCGAAAGCTTGATGACTGTCAGGCTGTCGCCGACGAGATTGTCAAGGCGGGCGGCCAGGCGGAGGCGTTGGCGTGCCATGTCGGGCGGATGGAGGATGTTGCCGCGGTGTTCGAGCATATCCGCAGCAAGCACGACCGTCTCGACATCCTCGTTAACAACGCGGCGGCGAATCCCTATTTTGGCCACATCCTCGACACCGATCTTGGCGCCTACGAGAAGACGGTCGAAGTGAACGTGCGCGGCTACTTCTTCATGTCAGTCGAAGCCGGCAGGATGATGAAGGCGCAAGGCGGCGGCGCGATCGTCAATACCGCGTCGGTGAACGCGCTGCAGCCAGGCGAAAAGCAGGGCATCTACTCAATCACGAAGGCCGCGGTCGTCAACATGACGAAGGCGTTCGCGAAGGAGTGCGGGCCGCTCGGCATCAGGGTGAACGCGCTGCTTCCTGGCCTCACAAGGACAAAATTTTCGGGTGCGCTGTTCGAGGACCCGGCAATCTATGAGCGATGGCTCGCCGAGATCCCGCTGCGTCGTCACGCGGAGCCCCGCGAAATGGCCGGCACGGTGCTCTATCTTGTGTCGGATGCTTCGAGCTATACCAATGGCGAATGCATTGTAGTCGACGGTGGCCTGACAATCTGAGGCGGCGAAAAGGTCCGCTGTTGCGCGGGTGAGGCCGTGATGCTAAGTAAGCGCCGCGCTGTCAGGGAGTCACGACGACCATGAACAACTTCAAGAATTAAGCGCAAATGAATATCGGAGTGCCCGTAGAAACGCATGCGTGCGAATCACGCGTCGCCGCTACGCCGGAGACAGTCAAGAAATACGTCGCACAAGGCCACAAGGTCGTGGTGCAGGCAGGCGCGGGCTTGCGTGCCAGCCAGCCCGATAGCGCCTATGAGGCGGCCGGTGCGACGATCGGCACCGCCGCCGACGCGCTCGGCGCGCCGCTCGTGCTCAAGGTGCGCGCACCTGAGAGCGCCGAACTGGCGCAGATGAAGTCCGGCGCCGTGCTGGTGGGCATGCTCAACCCGTTCGATACCGAGAACAACGCGCGCATGACCGCCGCCGGCATCACCGCCTTCGCGCTCGAAGCGGCACCGCGCACCACGCGTGCGCAGAGCATGGACGTGCTGTCCTCGCAGGCGAACATCGCCGGCTACAAGGCCGTGCTTGTGGCCGCGCACTACTACCAGCGCTTCATGCCGATGCTGATGACCGCCGCGGGCACCGTCAAGGCGGCGCGCGTGCTGATCCTCGGCGCCGGCGTGGCGGGCTTGCAGGCGATCGCCACGGCCAAACGCCTGGGCGCGGTGATCGAGGCGTCCGACGTGCGCCCGGCGGTGAAGGAGCAGATCGAATCGCTCGGCGGCAAGTTCCTGGACGTGCCGTTCATCACCGATGAAGAGCGCGAAATCGCGCAGGGCGTGGGCGGCTATGCCCGGCCGATGCCGCCGGACTGGATGCGCCGCCAGGCCGAATTGGTGCACGAGCGCGCCAGGCAGGCCGACATCATCATCACCACCGCGCTGATCCCCGGTCGCCAGGCACCCGTGCTGCTGCAGGAAGCGACCGTGCGGGAGATGAAACCGGGCTCGGTGGTGGTGGATCTCGCGGCCGCGCAAGGCGGCAACTGCCCGCTGACCGTGGCCGATGAAGTGGTCGAGCGCCATGGGGTGACCTTCGTCGGTCACACCAACCTGGCCAGCATGGTCGCGGCCGACGCCTCGGCGCTCTATGCCCGCAACGTGCTGGACTTTCTCAAGCTGGTCATCGACAAGGAGGGCCAGTTCACGCTGAACCTCGAAGATGACATCGTCGCGGCTTGCCTGATGACGCGGCGCGAAGAAGCGGCGCTGGCCGGTTAAGGAGACAACCATGGAAATGGTGAACCACACGGTGATCAACCTGATCATCTTCGTGCTGGCGATCTACGTGGGCTACCACGTGGTGTGGACGGTCACGCCCGCGCTGCACACGCCGCTGATGGCGGTAACCAATGCGATCTCGGCCATCATCATCGTCGGTGCGATGCTGGCCGCTGGCCTGACTGAAGGCGGCGTGGGCCGCGCGATGGGCACGCTTGCGGTGGCACTGGCTGCGGTCAACGTGTTCGGCGGCTTCCTCGTCACGCAACGCATGCTAGAGATGTTCCGCAAGAAGGCGCCGAAGGTGAAGGCCGAGGCGCAGCCCGCAAAGACGCCCGCGCACGCCGGCGGAGAACTGGTGGAGATGCCGCGATGAACGGACTGTCCATGAATACCGTGACGCTGTTCTACCTGGGCGCGTCGGTCTGCTTTATCCAGGCCCTCAAAGGGCTTTCGCACCCGGCTTCGGCCCGCAAGGGCAATGCCTTCGGCATGATCGGCATGGCGGTGGCGGCACTCACCACGGTGGCGCTGATCCTCAAGCTCAAGAACGAGTTCCTCGCTGCCGGTAGCGGCACGACAGCCGGGTCTGGCCTTGCGCTGATCCTGGCTGGCCTGGTCGTCGGCGGCGGCATCGGCGCCTACGTGGCAAAGAAGGTCGAGATGACCAAGATGCCCGAACTGGTCGCGGCGATGCACTCGCTGATCGGTCTCGCGGCGGTGTGCATTGCGGTGGCCGCGGTGGCGGAACCTTCCGCCTTTGGTATTGCGCCGGCGGGCTCGCATGAGATTCCGATGGGCAACCGCATCGAACTGTTCATCGGCTGCTTCGTCGGTGCCATCACGTTCTCCGGTTCCGTGATCGCCTTCGGCAAGCTGGCAGGTCGCTACAAGTTCCGCCTGTTCCAGGGTGCCCCCGTTGTGTTCGCGGGCCAGCACATGCTGAACCTGGCGCTGGCCGTCGCCATGGTCGGCTTCGGCATTGCGTTCTTCATGACGCAGGAGTGGACGCCGTTCCTCGTCATGCTGGCCATCGCCTTCGTGCTCGGCGTGCTGATCATCATCCCGATCGGCGGCGCCGACATGCCGGTGGTGGTGTCGATGCTGAACTCGTACTCGGGCTGGGCGGCCGCCGGTATCGGCTTCTCGCTGAACAACCCGATGCTGATCATTGCCGGTTCGCTGGTGGGTTCGTCCGGTGCCATCCTCTCGTACATCATGTGCAAGGCGATGAACCGTTCGTTCTTCAACGTGATCCTCGGCGGCTTCGGCAGCGATGCGGGAGCGAGCGCAGCAGGCGGTTCGCAAGTGCAGCGCAACGTAAAGTCGGGCTCCGCCGATGACGCCTCGTTCCTGATGGGCAATGCCGAGACCGTGATCATCGTGCCGGGTTACGGCCTGGCAGTGGCGCGCGCCCAGCACGCACTCAAGGAACTGACCGAAAAGCTGACCGAGAAGGGCGTGACCGTGAAGTACGCGATCCACCCGGTGGCGGGCCGCATGCCGGGCCACATGAACGTGCTGCTGGCCGAGGCCGAGGTGCCCTACGACCAGGTCTTCGAGATGGAAGACATCAACAGCGAGTTCGGCCAGGCCGACGTGGTGCTGGTGCTCGGCGCGAACGACGTGGTGAACCCGTCGGCCAAGACCGATCCGAAATCACCGATCGCCGGCATGCCGATCCTGGAGGCGTACAAGGCCAAGACCATCATCGTGAACAAGCGTTCGATGGCGGCCGGCTACGCCGGCCTCGACAACGAGCTGTTCTACATGGACAAGACCATGATGGTGTTCGGCGACGCCAAGAAGGTGGTCGAGGACATGGTCAAGGCTGTTGAATGAATAGCTGGGGATTCCCGCGGTCGATGTGATCAGAGTTGAAGGAAGCAGTAGTGCTGGCTGCCAGGCAACCAGGGCACCTCAGAAGATCAACAAAAATGCATACGGCCTTGCCCAATCCACTGCGGTCCTCCTCTTCGATATTGAAGACGCCGTGCAAAAGCATGGCAAACACTTTATGCCCCATAAGGAAAAGTTCACATGGGCGAGGGAGATTGTTAGTAAGTTCTCAAGCGTCAATGTTTCAGGTCTGGCGAGGCGTTGAAAACGCTTTGATTGATCGGCGGCACTTACGACTACCGCATCGAATCCTCTCCCACGTCGAGGGAGACGAGTGAGTTCCAAATGGCCGGTATTGATGTAGTTGCGTCGTCCACATATTAGCTTGATACCGTGGTCGATAGTCTGCTTCTGGCCGCTCAGGGACGAATGATGGATCGCCATCCGGTGGAACCCGACTTCAGTGTGCTCCACCATCTCATGCCCATCACCTGCCTCGATGCCAAGAGAAACAACCGAGGTAAAGGGGGAGACGTTGCAGAGCGTTCAATCCGTTGCCGGGTACGCTTCATCCATGCTCGATGCCGAGCAGGCGCGCGTCTAGCCGCCGCGCTAGCGCCGCGCCACCTTCGCGCATCACTGCATCGTGGTTCCACTGAAAAACCGGTCGCAACAACGGCGCCAATGCATTCATCCATCCGCGGTTCGTATGCACGCACCAGTCATAGCGGACCACGGTAAGGTTGCGTCCGTCGCTCGAAAAGCTCCATCGACCGGCGCCTTCGACGTCGCCACTAGCTTCCCCCTCCAGCGCGACCAACGGATCGATGCGCGTTACCCGCATATCGAACACGAGTCGATAGGGCAACCAGCCTTTCCACGTATAGCGTTGTATGGCGCCCACGCCCTGATCGGAACCGGCCTCTAGCTGGTCCACTCGCTCGACGTTAATCCACCACTCGGGCCAGCGCGCCGAATCCTGGATTGCTGCCCATACTTCCTGCACTGGCGCATCGATGCGCCAAATGGTCGAAAAGTGGTATTCGACTGTCCGCAAGCTGCCTCCATTCTTAGAGTGGCCGGCGTTCTTTTTTGCTCGAGACCCCATCGACTTTGTTCCTGCCGTTTTTCTATGTCAGGTGGATTCAGCGCCGCACTGGCATTGTGGCCCGCAGGCGCATCGCGGTCCATAGGGGCATTGCGGGCCACAGGCACACGCTCTTTGCTCCGCAGTTCCCTGGCAGCCGCAGGCACAGCCTGCACCGGGGCAAACAACACAGTTGCACGTAGATTGGGTGGCGGTATTCATGGTGGCTCTCCTTTCGGTTGAAACGAGACGCCAGTGTAGGGCCGCTGATTGCTGGAAGCTTGAACGAATCGGCTGAATAACGACGAGTTGCGCAGGACGCTGACCTGGGCCGCCGGCATGCTGATCATGCGCTTGAAGGTGCGGGCCGGTAATCGCGCATCCATCTTGAATGCGCTGGTCAGTGGTCGATGCTGACTTCAGGTGTCCGGGGGGAGGGCGCCGGTCGGCGCTACCCGACCCTTGGCAGCAGCTCGCGAATACCTTGGGAGATGTCGCCTATAGCACGCTTACGGTCACTGGATGTGAGACGGTCTTGAAGAAGCTGTTGCGCTGTGCGAGCGCCATATCCAGCGCCTGCAGCATCAACTCGGTACGCAGATGGCTGCCCATGGCCCAGCCAACAATCCGGCGGCTGAACACATCCAACACCACCGCGAGGTAGAAGAAGCCCGCTGCGGTTGGAATGTAGGTCGCATCGGCGACCCACAGACGGTTCGGTGCGTCAGCTTGGAAGTGGCGCTGCACCAGATCCGGAGCCGGTCGTGCGCCAGGTGCTCGCCGCGTGGTCTTTACCCAGCGGCGCCGGCTTACGCCGCGCAGGCCCGCTTCACGCATCAGGCGAGCCACGCGCTTGAGGTGCCGGACGCCATGATCGCGGTTGCCAATAATCAGCTCGAGTCCGGCCAGAAGGCGGCCGCACGCAAAACGCTGGAACAGGTCGTGGCCAAGTATCCCGTTACCGAAGGCGGGCATGCGGCGAACAACCGGTTGAAGACGCTGATGTAAGGGCGGGCGGCTTCCAGCGGCCGCACCACACGCCGAAGGCCCGCTTTAGGTGGATCTTCAGATTCTGACGAACCCTACATTTTCCGGAGTGTAGGGTCAGCGATGATCCCGAAAAGGTCCTGTCGGCCGACTATACGGGCACTGACACCGCTGCAGGTGCAATGGCAGTCACCACGCGAGCTGACCTGGTCCACATCTTCTCGAGCACGGCGACGACCATCAGCCCAAGCGACGGGCTCAGGATCAATGAGAAGATAATCCATGTGGCGCCGGAGCGTTCCAGGGCGTTGGCGAAAAGGCCAACCGCGAAGGAGCAGGTGATCCAGGCAACAATTGCAAGCATGGCGGCAGATTCCATGGGTAAAAGTGATCGCCACGCGAAAAGGCGAGTCCCCAGTATGGGTACAACTGCAATCAGTAGCACTTGGGGAAAGGCATTACGGGAAAGCGCTGAATGGGGTCATCGACTGGAAGGCCCCTACCCCCGCTGGTAGTTCTGCTACCGCAACGCGGACGGGCTGACCTGGGACGGGCAGGGCGAGATGCCGTCGTGGCTCAAGCGGGCAGTCAATGCGGGGCAGAGCGTGGAGTTTTACCGGGTCGGGTCCTTGTAAAGCCCCACGCAAACTGCCTTGACGCTGCCGGCAGGACGCGTAGAATCTGGACCGTCGGGGGCTGCAAGGTTCCCGATAATGGTTGTGAACCTTCTTCTTGAAGGCCTTCTGGACGGCGGTTCGATTCCGCCCAGGTCCACCAGAAGCACATTGCACGGGCAGTGCACTTCTGATGGGCCTGACCTGGTTTCGACAGGGGGAGATAGGGTCGTGAGGCAACTCGTCAGAGAAGACGTTAAAACTAAATCGAAGTAAATGCTAACGACGAAAAGTTCGCATTGGCCGCCTAACAGCCGCCTTGGGTTGTAACTGACCTCGAAACAGAAAAGTTACTGACAAGGGCTCCTTCGGGGGCCCTTGTTCATTTGAGAGCTTGGCATCGATGCCAGCATGCGAATACTTGGGAATGCTCGATCACGACGGCAAATGGTAGCCTGCTCGAGGGGGCGTATCCCGGCCGGCCCTTATTGAAGAACTGAGTTTGGAGACTCAATGTTGCAAATGAATCCTGGGGAGGTTAGCTCAATCCCCAAGTGCCGAAGCGCACGCCGTTGACAGCTGGAATTGGGCAGTGGTCGAGTGAGCAGGACCTGGAGGTAGCACTGGTCAATCACATCATGAGTATCCTGCTTGAGTTTGGTGCCGGCTTCGCCTATGTCCCGCCGCAGGGAATCGGGCCGGCGTGCTACAGTGCAGGTACATCAATGCTAGTCGTCGGGCCAATGTGCCAGCGACTTCCGCTATCCCCCCCACATGATCGACAGCCTCATCGCGGCACTGCTCACCCTGCTGCTCAAGGCCTTCGCCGCGCTGCCGTATCGATGGTCCGCCCACATTGGCGCAGCACTTGGCGCGCTGCTTTACAGCATCCCGAGTCGCAGGCGGAACATTGTCCATACCAACCTGTCGCTGTGTTTCCCCGATCTGTCCGATGCTGCACGGCGCGACCTGGCACGGCTGCATTTTCGCCACGTCATGCGCAGCTACGTCGAGCGAGGCGTGCAATGGTTCGGCGACCGCGATCGCCTCAATGGCCTGCTGCGATTGGAATCCGAGATAGACCTGTCGTCGTGCTCGCGTACTCCGACGATTTTTCTCGGCTTCCACTTCGTCGCCATCGAAGCCGGCTGCATGTTCTATTCGATGGCCGGCAGCCCGGTAACGTCGCTTTACACCAGAATGTCGAACCGGGCGCTCGAAACCATTGCCAGAACGCAGCGCGAGCGATTTGGCGCGATCATGGTGCCGCGTAACGAAAGCGCAAGGCAGGTCATTCAGTCATTGCGCAAGGGTGTACCGGTCATGCTTGCCGCCGACATGGACTTCGGCCTGAAAGACTCCGTATTCGTTCCGTTCTTCGGCGTCGCGGCCTGCACACTGATCTCCGTGTCCCGCCTCGCCAGGCTCACAGGTGCCCAGGTCGTGCCTTTTACAACCGAGGTTTTGCCCGACTATCGCGGCTACCAACTCCGGGTGTTCAAGCCGCTACCAGGCTTTCCGTCGGCCTGCGTAACGGCAGACGCGGCACAGATGAACGCGTTTCTCGAAGCGCAAATCCTGCGAATTCCCGAGCAGTACTATTGGGTGCATCGCCGGTTCAAGAATCGGCCCTCGGGGGAACCGGCGATCTATTGAGCCGCGCTCGATCTGATCCTCCCGTCCATACGACACGATGGCGCAGGCAGAGTGCCGGTGCTCGGCAAACTCGAAGCGTTCATCGTCTACCTGGACAACAACTGGGAGCTGCATCGTGAACGGTGACAGCTATCGACATGGGGAGCCCATTGCATCAGGGTTCGTCGAGTCAGCCGTCAACCAGGTGGTCAGCAAGCGGTTCGTCAAGCGCAGCAGATGGCCTGGCGGCCCCGGCATGCGCACAACCTCCTACAAATCCGGACCGCCTTGCTCAATGACCAGCTCCAGTCGTACGTTGAACGATGGTATCCCTCCGTCGCTGTGAGATGAAGATCGCCGCCTTGCCGCATTATCAGCCCCCGCTTTGGCGCGCTCTCGGATGCCTGGCTCGCTCACGTATCCAGGCATCGGGTCGCCGCCGGCCGCGCTGCGGCAGTACTGGCCGCGCACGACTTTCTCCACCAGCAGGTAGACAATGCGTTCCACGAAGCCCGGACAAAACGAGGCCACGGCGTTGCCGCCCCCCAATACAGCGTGCGATTTCACCAAGGCTCAGCCAAGCCCCGCCCGGATCACGCCGGCGGGGCTTTCTGCATTTAGCTGTATCAATGTTTTGCCAATCCGCGTATAGTGCGGCCCGCGGGGTGGAGCAGTTGGCAGCTCGTCGGGCTCATAACCCGAAGGTCGCAGGTTCAAGTCCTGCCCCCGCAACCAGATTCGAAAGCCCGCCCGGTTTACGCCGCGCGGGCTTTTTTTTTATTTTGGGGCCCGGCCTTGTTCCTGATCTGCTTCCTGTTTTGCGGAGTCCTAGTGCGAGCATGCGCTATGCTTGAGGCTGATATCCGCAGCTGTTTTGACGAAATTTCGCACGACTGGCTTGTCGCCAACATCCCTACGGACAATGCGATACTGCAAAAATGGTTGAAGGCAGGCTACCTTCATAACCGTGTTCTTCACTCAACGCAGGCTGGTACACCGCAAGGCGGTATCGTTTCTCCTGCGCTGATGAACATGACTCTCGGCTGTTTTGCAGGCGTCCCAGGCGCTGAGTCGATGACTTCCCGCCGTCCAGGATGGCGCGCACCATGGCACCACTGAAGAGGATAGCGTGTTCTTTGGTCATGCTACGATCCTCCAAAACAGGGAGGTACCACCATGGGCATTGAGAGCTACCAGGACTACACAGTTCGTGGCTTTGCGAAGCAAATGGGCGATGGTTCGTTCGAAGCCTTTGGCACCGTGCAAAAGGACCATCTCGTTCTGGAGGCGTCTGAGCCTTTGGGCTACTACCCAACGTTCGACCTTGCCGTCGCGGCAGGCATCGCATGGGCGAAAGCGTGGGTCGAGGATCAACGCTGAACCCTTCGGAACTCCACCACCCACACCCACGGGTTGGCCTTCCATGAATCGGCGCCGTTGATGAGTCCACAAGTGGATGTAACGGGAGCGCATGGATGCATCGTCTGGATCGCAACCGTGCAAGTTGAACCTCATCGGAGGCAAAGGCCGACAAATAGCGCTTTCCGCCTGAACATCAGCCTCGCTGATGACCTGCAGCCGCTCCACGCTTACGTCGGCCACTTCCAGCATCAACCGGCACGCCGCGCGCGGAATGTGAATACTGGGCTTCCACGGCCGTGCTCAATGACCAGCTCCGGTCGTACGTTGAACGATGGTATCCCTCCATCGCCGCGGCATGGGCTCGCCCTTGCCGGCAAAGCGCTCCTGCGCGTCGTCGCGCAGTTCGCCATCCTTGGCCCGACCAACCGGATTGACAACGTCCTGGATCTCTTCCATATTCCTTTCCATCCCGTGCATCTGGAAGATCCGCGCATGGGTGCCATCTGCGGCTAGCGTCCAGATGGTCGTCACGGCTCGCTCCTTTCGTGGCATCAGTAGTCACGTAACAAGGATAGGTGGGCCGGGCGATCATCCCGGCGGCTTCGCAACGCCGGCTGGGGGGATGGACGGTGTCCCGTGCGCCCTCCGATGCCGCTATCCGCCGAGGATCGTGAGCGCCGTATGAGATGGCGTGTGGCATCGGTAAGGGCGTCGGCTCGCTCTTGGTGCGCAGAGGCCCTGGATCCGCAACCCTGCGAGCACCCAGAATTGTGACCGCGGGGGTAGCGACCCCTGAGCACAGAAAATTTCGACGACGAGGGCTGCTGCCGATACTGTTGACTCTGGCAGGAGGCTCCATGCAAATACGCTATCCCCACTGTATCCGCAAGGGATCGAATCATGGCATTCATCAAACGTAGCGACAAAAAGAAGAAGCCTTTCAAAAAGGAAAGCTCTCTTTTCAAGCGCAAGCGCTATTGCCGCTTCACCGTGGCTGGTGTAGAACAGATCGACTACAAGGATCTGGACACCCTGAAGGACTTCATCGGCGACAACGGCAAGATCACGCCGGCTCGCCTGACCGGCACCAAGGCGCACTATCAGCGTCAGCTCAATACGGCCATCAAGCGCGCGCGTTTCCTCGCGCTGCTGCCGTACACCGACCTGCACAAGCACTGATTATCCAGGCGGTTAAAGCGATCACGGAAATCGTAGGACTGCTATGGCCGACCACGGACCGCGGACCTTCGCTTGAATGACCGCTCGCCGCCGGTCACTGGATCCTCTGCGGGGGGGGGGGGCTGACGCCCCGCTCAATAATGCTCGAGTGGGTCCGCCTCGCTCTCGTGCACCTCAACCGGCAAGCACCTTGTGCCATTATCCGTCAGCCATTCGATTTCCGTCGGCGTCTGCGGGGCGTTGTCGATGTCAACCGTAAAAAAGGGTGCCGGCTGCCCCTATGAACTGGCGTTGCGCGGCCGCCCTGCGGCCGGCGCTCTTGTTTTGCTTATTCTTCCTGGAACGCTTCCTCGCGCTTGTTCTTAATCGTCGGCATCGCCACGATCAGCACTAGTGCTGCCGCGGCAATCAGCAGGCCCAGCGACAGCGGACGGGTCACGAACACGCTGAAGTTACCACGCGAGAGCAACAGGGCACGGCGGAAGTTTTCCTCCATCATCGGCCCCAGCACGAACCCCAGCAGCAGCGGCGCCGGTTCGCACTTGATCTTGATGAAGAGGTAGCCGATCGCACCGAAGACGGCGGTCTGAAACACGTCGAATGTGGTATTGCCCACCGAGTACACGCCGATGCAGCAGAACACCAGGATGGCCGGGAACAGGTAACGGTAGGGCACCTTGAGCAGCTTCACCCACACCCCGATTAGCGGCAGGTTCAGGATGATCAGCATCAGGTTGCCGATCCACATAGACGCGATCAGGCCCCAGAACAGCGCCGGGTTGCTGGTCATCACCTGCGGGCCGGGCTGGATGTTGTGAATGGTCATCGCACCCACCATCAGCGCCATCACCGCATTGGGCGGGATGCCCAGCGTCAGGAGCGGAATGAAGGAGGTCTGCGCCGCCGCGTTGTTGGCCGACTCCGGACCCGCCACGCCCTCGATGGCGCCCTTGCCGAACTCATGCGAGTACTTGGAGGTCTTCTTTTCCAGCGAATAGGCCGCGAACGACGCCAGTGCAGCACCGCCGCCCGGCAGGATGCCCAGCGCCGAACCCAATATCGTGCCGCGCAGCACGGCCGGGGCCATGCGCTTGAAGTCCGCCTTGCTCGGCCACAGGCTCGTGATGTGGTCAGTGAAGGTCTCGCGATGTTCCTTTTGCTCCAGGTTGGCGATGATTTCAGCAAAGCCGAACACGCCCATGGCCACCGAGACGAAGTTCAGGCCGTCGGTCAGCTCAGGCACATCGAAGGAGAAGCGCGCGGCGCCCGAGTTCACGTCGGTGCCGACCAGGCCCAGCAGCAGGCCCAGCACGATCATGGCAATGGCTTTGATCAAGGACCCCGAGGCCAGCACCACGGCGCCGATCAGGCCTAGGCACATCAGCGAGAAGTACTCGGCGGGACCGAACTTGAATGCTAGTTCCGACAGCGGCCCGGCGAAGGCGGCCAGAATCAGCGTGGACACGCAGCCGGCGAAGAAGGAGCCCAGGCCGGCGGTGGCCAGCGCCACTCCGGCGCGGCCGCGCCGCGCCATCTGGTAGCCGTCGATGGTGGTCACCACCGAGGACGATTCGCCCGGCAGGTTCACCAGAATCGCGGTGGTCGAGCCGCCGTACTGCGCGCCGTAGTAGATACCGGCCAGCATGATCAGTGCGGCCACCGGCGGCAGCGTGTAGGTCACCGGCAACAGCATGGCGATGGTGGCCAGCGGCCCAATACCCGGCAGCACGCCGATCAGCGTGCCGAGCACGCAGCCGAGGAAGGCATAAGCCAGGTTCTGGAAGGACAGGGCAGTCGCGAAGCCTAAGCCCAGGTTGGATAGCAGTTCCATGTGGCGGTCTCCTTAGCCTGCGATAAAGGCCGGCCAAACCGGCATCTGAAGATTGATGCCGTAGACGAAGGGAGCCCGTGCTGATCCGCACGGGCTCCACGCCGTTCAGAAGCGCACCCTTCCAGATGAACTCGTGGCTGGCCATCGACACCAATACCAGCGCAAATACCGACAACACCATGCCGAGCGGCTTGGGTGGATGGGCGTGCCAATGGGCGCATGACGGTGTTGGCGCTCACGCCCAACTCGGCGGCGAGCTTGCGCGTGCTCCAGTGCGTGGCCGCAACGGGCTTGCCTTGCGTGGTCAGCTCCACCAGCCGCGCCGTGTCCACCTTCAACGGCGGCGCACCGCGCGGCAAGTCGCGTTCGATACCGGCCAGCAGCACGATACGCACACGCTGCGCCCGCCTCACGCTCGTGAGCTTCGACCGAACCAGCTTCGTCAACCTGGTTCGCTCCTCGTCGGTCAACATGATCTCTTGGGCAACTCGCACTCGCCCTCTCCACGCCGTGCCGCAATAGCTACGGCAGAGCATGGACTCAGCCTGGGAAGTGCTGTCGTGGTCGGCGTGGCGTGGCTCCCACTCCGACCGGTCTGAGTTCGCCCTCCCAGGGTGCGGCATCCGGATCCAGCAAATAGTCGCCTTCTCTGGTTTTCTCGTAGAGGTGGTCCCGGATCGCCTGCCCGATCGCAAGGCGACACAGTCCCTCACAGCTTGAGGCAATCGCACCCTGAAGCGAAGCTACCTCGGTCAGTACCTCGAATGAACGCCTGCCGCCGCCGACAAAGCTGGTGAACCTGACGCCCTTCGGGTGGGCCGCATCGACAAAGAGGACGGCAACATGGTAGGCAATCCCCTTGTCTACGCCGGGCAGCGTGCACAGGAAACTGGATGACGCGTCGACGCTGCTCATGCCTGAACCCCTAGCAAGCTACAGATGATGGTCCGCCCGGATACGAGCATATGGTGCTAGAGCAAAACCACGGATTCGCCCGCGACCAGTCCGTTGATGATGTCCTCGGCGTAGCGAAGCACGGCGCGCCGTGCTTCGCCCACATTGTCCCAGGGCGTTGCGTTGAGACGAAAGGTGCGTGCCTGCTCGCCTTCGGGACGTCCGCCTTCACGGCAGATCACCACTGCGGCCTTGAAGGACCGGTCAGGCCTAGGCTCGCGCCAAGCACGCTCCACAGTATCCCTGTACACCAGAGGGTAAAGGTCATACCCCTTGTAAGTGGCACTCGGGTAAGTATCCATGACTTGCTCTGGGCTTTTGCGGTTTGCTTTCCATGCCCCACTCTACTCCTCTTGTGAGGCCAGGGCCGTCCTTATTTCACTGGAGGCGACAATCGCGCCTGTAAAAAGCTCCGCATTGCGGAGTTTTACTCAACTTGCGTCGCGACGATCAGATCGGCTCGATCCTGGTCGCTGCGCGCACATTCGGACGCGCAAAGGCACGTGCCTTAGTGACGGGCAGGGAGAAATGCCCTCGTGGCTGCGGCGGACGGTCAATGCGGGGCCGAGTGTGGGGGTTTTCCGGGTCGGATAGCCCCACCGGTGCCAGATACGGGCACATCCCCCCGAGTTCTTGCGCGACACGCTTTACCGTAGGGGCAGCATTGATTGCGATTTCGATTCCGGCACGTTTCGAGCCGGTAGGATCACGAGCAGTTCCGCGCCACAGCGCGCGCCTCCTGGAGAAGGCTGCCTCCCGCGCCAGGACCAGTGGTGGGCTGACGGCATTGGCGGCAGGCCTTCGTGTCAGAGCCGCTGCCCAGCTCGGTGATCGCCACGGCCAGCACGATCTCGCCGGAGCAGACCGATCACGCGCTTGCAGTGCGCGTTATTCCGCGCCACAGCTGAGATTCGCAATTTCCCTCAAGCCGTGTTGCTGCAAGGCCGGGAGACCGCGCAAAAAACGGGCGCCGACTAACCGGCAAGGACAACATAGGAAGGATGATCTGAGTGAATCCATCGATGCCCTGCGATACCTGGCTCACGCCAGAATCCTGTTCGGAAACCCACAGATCTCCACCTTGCGCCTCTCCCCGCTGCCGGGTGTTACCAGATAAATTTCGCTCACAATTCGCGGCGGGGACGATATGGGCAGGTTGGTTGACTACCTTCGCGCGTATGTCATCTACCGTCGAAGCGCGAAAGCAGCAGACCTCCTCTGGAAATACTATGCTCTCCGGATCACAGACGAGATCCACCACCGGCTGATGTGCCTCAGCGTTCAGGCCCGAGGCGAACTCGCGCCACAGGCGCTGGCGATGCTCTACCTCGCCGCGATGCTAGAGGAATACGAAGGCGATCCCCACGCCCCGATCGTCCACGCAAGCGTTGAGTTTCTCCTGCGTCGTGCCATCGCGGCCAATGCCAGGGGCCGGCGGCGCGACTCCATCCACTTTCAGCATCTACGGGAGATCGCTATGCGAAAATACGGCTGGGAGCCATAATTTCACGTTCTCTATAGCCCCCCCTCGCTTTCCTTCATTGAAGCCTGACCGCTGCCACCTTTCCGCAGGCTCAGGGTCAGGATCGGGAGTCCAAGCTCAGCCGTTCGACAACCGCGCGAGCAAGACTGCTACATGGTCGTCCTCTCCGCGACCTCGAGTGGCTGCAGCCCGTCCGGAACGTTACCGAACCGGCTCGCCCACCACGACCGGTACGTACGTGCGCCGCTAGAGTTCAGAGTTGAGCGAACAAAGTTCAGAGTTACGTGAATCTCGACAGCGGTACTGATAAGAACCAGGGCAGCGATATGCAGGATATTGTTTATTGCGCGTCGTCCCTGCCGTTTGGCTTTTCCATCTTAGAGAGTTCCTCAATCAGTAGGTCAGGGAACTGGCCGCCGGCGCCGAACACGATCCAGAGGGGGACGCCAAATAACGCCCCCACCGCCGCAATTCCTAAGCCTCGACGGGCGAACGCGGCCGCGACGATGGCGAGACCTGAAAGCCCAAGCCGAGTGGACGTGCTACGGCTGTCCCAGGCGTATTCCTTGAGAGCCCCAGCCGCCATCTTCGCGAGAGCCCAGGCTCCGCCACTTTGCGCAGTCGCTCGGTAAGCCGCGCGCGCCTGTTCATACCGGGGCAGTGCGCTGTCGCGGATCACTAAGAGCTGACGCATTAATGCGAGGACAGCGGACCGGTCCTCTTCGGCGATCTGGGTGGCTACGGTGGCAGCGAGCTGGCGCAGCTTCTCCTGATTGAGATCTTCTGACACGTTGCCCCTCTTTACTGCTAGATCCAGACCTGTGGACACCCATCGCTTAGCATAATCGCCCAGTGTCAGTCCTTCATACGCCTCGGCGCGCCAGTGCGGCCTGATTTGCCGTCGCGGCCTGGTCAGCTCGGGCGAGTCGTGGGCTTGTCGAGAGCGCTCACGATCCAGTCCCGCGCCTCGGCCGCCTGATCGTCCGGGAAAGTTCTGACGTGGGCCGGCACCACGAAGCGGAAGACATCGATAGCGCGGCGGATCCAGTCATGATCCGTCACCACGGCTACGGCTTCCCAATGCCAGTAATGGGCAACCCCAAGTTTCAGGTCATCCCATGCCGCACCCGCGGACATCCGCGTGAAACCGGGCCCGAGCTCATAGTAGACGCGAATCTTGTCGTGCCCCTTCATCGCGGCGTCCACGGCAGGAATCAGAACCCGCTCGTAATCATCTCGTGTGACTTCGCCGGACGCACGCACCGCGACGACGTTGCCGGGGAAGCCTTCCAGGATTTCGATCATGGCAGCTCCTGTTTGCGGGCCTTCGCGGGCGCGCGGCCGCCTGCACGGATACCGGATGCGGACGCGCCTTGTGGTACCTGCTAAAAAGCTCGCTTCCACGGTACATGGGACGTGCAGGCGGGACAAGGAAGATTCGTCTCTGACCTCCGTTTTCTCTTGTCGCGGGCGATGGCGTTGGGCGCTCGCCTGTGCCGTTCGGGAGGGGCAGCGTCCTCCATATTTGGCGAAAATTTCACGAATTCCAGCCGAGCCTCAAAACGCGGCCTTCGATCGAGATATGCCTTATGCGACATATGCGCCGCTGAAAGGTATTGATCCGTTAGGAAAATGTAGTATCCGTGTCAGCTCATCCTCAAGCGCCACTGGCCGCTCACATCCAAGTCAGCGTTGCCTCCGTAAAGAGGTTAGCGGGCATGAGGTAGTCGCCGTGTTCAATGGCAAGATCTTCCAGATCGCGCAGCGTATCCTCAGACAGCGCGGCCATGTCAAACCTGCAGTAGAGGTAGCGCTGCCTGAATGTGGCCTTTTCCATGCGCAGGCCGCGCACCAATGCTTCGGGGGATGCCACGGAGACATGCTCGACGGCGCGGTACTGGACGTCGACACCGAATTGTCGGCCGAGTTGCTCAAGCTCAACCGCATCCTGCCAAGCGTTCTCGTAGTCCAACTCAAGCGTGCCGGCAGCGCGACCATGGATGCGTTCCACCGCGCTGGCTCGGTCGCGTGCGGTAAATGTGCTCATCGTGGCCCTCCAAGTGCCGCTCAGTCGAGCGTGATATTTGCCTCCCTGATCAGGGTGCTGAATCTGGCCTTCTCCTGCTTGATGTATGTGGTGAAGTCCGCCGGCTCGGAAGCGGTGGAGCTGAATCCATAATCGCCCAATACCTTGATGGCTTTTTCCGAAGCCAACGCCTTCGCGACTTCATTCCTAATACGTTGAGTCAGTTCTGCGGGCATTCTCGCCGGCCCCTACAAGCCATACCAGGAAACCATCTCGAAACCGGTCAATCCCGACTCCGCGACCGTCGGAACGTCCGGGCAAGACGGAAATGCGCTTCGCACTGGTGACGGCAAGCGGCTTCAGCTTTCCACTTTCACATGGGGCAGCGTCGATGGCAAGCCATCCACCACACACCCGATCAGAAAGAAATTGCTATCGCGCAATTGCTGTTGGGCGGCGCTTATGTCAGATGCGGCGGGTATCCCTGCCGGTCGGAGTCGTGCGCCCCTCAGTCGGCCGTCGACGCGCAGGCACTGGAAAGGGGCGGAACGTCGAAATGGGCGGCAGCATACATGGCATTGCACGCCCATACCTCTTCCCCGTTCTTATAGAAGGTGACCCATTTGCCGTCGCTGACGCAGTGGGCGCCAGGAAACACTTCGTCGTGGCCGTTCGGACCGTCCAGCGCAAAGGGCGCGTGGGGCGTGGCCCAGTAGTGGCCGCTCGGTAGGGGTGCGATCGTTTTTCGGGACATATCCTCAGCGCCGCAAGGCGTGGCACACAACGCGCGATCCGGCCCGCCGCTGAGAAACGGATTGTGTTAATCCTTTGACGGCGTGGCACCGTCCCGAGACATGCTGGTGTAGTCTCACGACAAAAATCATCTCCTCTATCCGGTGCAATCTCGTCATGACGCAATTCGTCCCACTTGCTGTCCGGGACTTCGGCGTCTGCGCCATCCGACCGCCAGCGGTCTCTGTCCCGCCTTGTCCCCTTCCATCGCGAGGTACACGAAACGTCAACCGCAGACTGGTACGGCTTGTCAAGACTCCCGGCATAGGGGGGGCGTGACGCCTCGCCAGGCCGGGAGACAACGGCGACAGTCACAAGGCGTTAGGACGGTGACTCCTGAAGACGCCTACGGGGCCGCGGAGAATCCATGCAAAATGTCATGCCACCACACTTTTAATCTAAGCCCGCGACATGGCCGACGGATTACCTCGCCTTGACGAAGGTAGACAGGCCATCGATCGCGTCCCTGGCGGACGAGAGGGCCAGCGTGATCGCAGCGTGCGGCGCGTTTGCGAAATGCTGGAGCAACGGTGGCAGCTGTCTTCGGGAACCCATTCCTGAACAGACTTGCATGATGGTTACGGTAGCGAGGAAGCGCGGCTGAACCGAGTCGCCACCGGGGATGCCACTGGAGGCACGACGTACGCTCGCAG
Organism: Cupriavidus pinatubonensis; assembly: GCF_019602855.1. Lineage (GTDB taxonomy): Bacteria > Pseudomonadota > Gammaproteobacteria > Burkholderiales > Burkholderiaceae > Cupriavidus > Cupriavidus pinatubonensis. The sequence continues at coordinate 1,074,152 of NZ_CP080766.1, read as the reverse complement.
ATAGCCTGAAGCCTTTGTAGATGCTGTTGTTCTGAGACATGTTGGTCTCCTTTCATCACCGAGCATACGCTCACGACAGCGGCGTGTCCGATTTACTTTCGGCTACGAAGTCAAAGCGTCCCATAAGCCCCGAAATTGGCTTGCAAAAACGCGATGGTATTGGGGATGCGGGATAGCGAGCGACGGTGCGTCGGGAAGCCGCGCGCTCGCATGGTGTCTGTCTGGAGGAACCTCTGCACCATGCCAGCTCAGATTAGGAATACGGCAACAGCGTTCGCTCAGACCTTGTGACGATAGTTGATGCGACCCTTTGTCAGATCGTATGGCGACATCTCGAGCGTGACGCGATCTCCGGCGAGAATTCGTATGCGATTCTTCTTAAGCCGCCCGGACGAATAGGCCCAGACTTCGAAGCCATTCTCCAGGGTGACGCGAAAACGGCTATCCGGGAGGACTTCGGAGACCCTTCCGCCAAACTCCACCAGTTCTTCTTTTGCCAAGGATGCTCCTTTAAGTTTTATCGAATGCCACGCGGCAACGTGGAAGCGAGTGCCGTATGCCGATGCGCGGATGGTTGCAACCGTATGCGCGCGACTGCGCTTTCCCCTGCGCGACGGGCGGCTTGCCGCGCTTTGGTTTCGGTGTGATGTGTGGCATGGCGCATCGAGACGTTGGCGACGATGCGTTCAGCGCCGTCTTTGTACTCGGAGATCATGTAATTCGCGAACCATACGCCGGGCTCTTGTTGGATGGGGTACACCGAAACGGTGAACGGGGTCATGCTGTGATTCAAACTGTTGCCTGTTCGGAAGGCGCTCGTTTCGGGGGGGGGGCGTCTGGTGTTCCCTTGTGGGAGCGGTGCGCGCGTGGTCCCCGCAATCGGTTGCCATTGGAAAAATCAGTGTCGAGTCCCGCGCTCTAGTGCAGGTGGAGAAACTGGTGTGAAATTGACCGTTCTTGCATCAGCGAGCGCGCCTGGTACATGCGCAGTGGCTGCGGAGCGGACGTGCCGCGGGTCGGAAAAGGTTGCGGCCGGTTGTTGCCGCGAAAGATTCGGGTGTACGCCCGTGCTGCCGCTGATACTCTTCTAATGATAATGTCTTGCGGACAGCGCATTTGGCGTCGATGGGTATCGACGAAATTGGATGATACCACTTTTGGATATCTCTGCTTGCGATGTACCCAATTCACGCCGCCGTAGTGTGTTGCATCGCTATAACCTGAATCTGACTGAGTTGGCGGCGGGCCGCGAGGCGGAAGGGTTCAGTCGCGACAAAGTCATGGGTTGGACGAAAAAATTCCTTTGCCGAAGCTTCAGCGCGTATGCTGGGGTTGCCAACCGGCAAGCAATGCAGCAGGAGTTCTCATGGCAAAAAGCCAACTACGCGGCAACCGAGAAGCGAAAAAGCCAAAGCAACCCAAGAAGCTTTCCGTACCGGCAACCCCGTTCAGCACAGTTCAGTCGCGGGTTCGGAACGATGGTCTCGCCAAGAGGAAGTCGTAAGCCGGGCAAATGCCAGGCAAGGCGCGATATCGCCGCTGGGCGATACCTCTTCATTCAACGAATGCCGATCGTTGAGGGGGGCGCACCATGATCCATCCTGACACAGGCGCTACATTCCGAGGCCTGCCACTAACCGCCGAACAAGACTCGGAGGTTCGCCACTATCGGAGCAGAAAAACGAGGCCTGGCAAGCCATGGGATACCGCGGAATTACGCGGGATGCTCGAAGACATGTTGCTGCCGCCGAAGGCCGAGGAGGGCGGTCAGGAAGATGTACTCCTAGGGCGGTCGGCTGCCGCGGAACGTGCGGCGTCGTTCGTCGATGAGGCGATGGATCCGATTGCGGCATATGAGGATTGGAACGCCGCCTTGGAAATCGAGGGGATGACAGGCGAAGTGCGCTAATGCTGGTTACCACGTGGAGATGGCGCTTGTCGTTGCGAGCGGCAGGCCAATCCCGGCAACCGGGTCGGCTATTGGCTGGATCTCGATAAAGGGCCGCTTCGACTCGACCTTGCCAAATATGGCAGCAAACGGAATGTCGGCTGCGTCCCGGCCGGTGCCGATGCGCAGCAGGCCAGTCGGAATGGATACCCCTGAGGGGTCGAGCAGGTACCATCCGCCTGACAGGAACACCTCGACGACCGCATGAAAGTCCGGCGCGCCCAAGGTGGGGTCCGCGCCATAGTCCACGCTGCTGGACATACGGGCGGGAATACTCAGGGCGCGGCAGATCGCGATCATCAGGTGGGAGAAATCCCGGCATACGCCGGTGCGCTCGACAATCGTATCGATCGCAGAGGTGCGCTCATTGGTGGATCGCGAAAGAAAGCGCACATGGTTGCGCACCCACTCCCGAATTGCATACACGCGCGAATAGCCGGGGCGCATGCTGCCAAACTCGCGCATGGCGAACTCCATCATGCGGTCAGATTCGCAATACCGGCTCGGCGCCAGGTACGACAGTACATCGAAGGGGAGTTCGGCGACGGGTACCTCCGTTAGCGACATGCCATCGTCCAGACGATGATCGATGTCCACCACAGCTTCATAGCGGATGGCCAAGGGGCCCTTATTCGCACGTATCCTGAGCAGCCGGTTGCCGAGTGGGTCCGTGTAGCGAGCGGCGTGAGCCGGTGGCGTGAGTGCCAGACGCTCGGAGACAACGGACTGTCTTGCGGTCTTCGCAGCTTCGACAATCAACAGAAAGTCTCCTGTGGGATCCAAGATCTCGTAGGACAGGTTCACCGAGTACCGAAGGCGGTTCATTGCTGACCTTGTACGATGTGGAGGCGGGAGATGGTGTCGGCCGCAGGAACGGATCGGACCTTCTAATTCAGTGTAGCGCCAGAAGCGGTCGACCGGTCCGCGTTAGCTGGGCAGCAGTTGCGCGGCGCCCAATTTGTAAGGGAGATAGGACGGTGTGCATCGGCCCCCTATACTGCTAGTTGTAGCGTTTCGGAAGCCAAGTGCCTCTGATCCGCCGATCACTCGTTTCCGGGCCTTCCCCCTCGATGACGTCTTAGGACTGGTGACTCCTGAAGTCACTTATGGGGACTCCTGGAAAATTCATGCAAGATGCCACGCGGCGACCGCCGTTCGCCCAGCCCCCCAATCGTCAGTTATTAATAAGTCAGTCTTTCGCCGGGATCGATGCAACCGATGTCTGGCAAGGGAGACGCTTCTCCGCAAGACCGATTGCAAAGTTGGCTTCCGCCTTCGTGGCTGCTCTCCCGCGTTTCGGGCTGGCGGAGCCGTGCTCTCATCGTGATGAAGATGCCGTGACGATCTCCAGCAACGCGATATGGGTGGAAATGATTACCCGCTGGCAATGGAAGATCGGTGCCCACAACGATGACAATTTTTCAACACTGCCATCACTATGCCAGCGTGGCAAGCGATGAAGGAAGATATCGTGCCGAAAGAATCTGCAGAGACCACTTACCGGTTTATACATGTCACGCGCCTTTTACGCGACCGCCAGGTGGGCAGGCCGTCGAAGGGAAATACCCAGCGATTCGGAGTCATGCGATTGGCAGCGTCCCAGTGGCATCAGGCAATCACGCTGCTGATTGACTGGGATCGTGCTGTCAACGAAGGCTGGCCAGACCTGCGGTCACCGTCCTGCACCCGAACCAGAGCCATGAGGAGCATCGGCCGTAGTCATCAAGCAAGCATCCGCCGGCTCGCCGGAAATGGGCACTGAGATTGCGTGAGGTAACTTCATGCGTACGTTGCTGTATTTTAGTCTGAGAGACACCGCCACGGCGCGACTGGCAAAAGTGCGATTGGGCGATTTCGCCGGTACCCAGGCACTCGTCGCAGGGCCGTGGTTTGTCCAGCGCGACAATCAGCCCGTCGACGGATTGCCAACGATCGACGTCGGTCAGACTACGTACCGGGAAGAGGCGGCGATCACAGGAATTTTCGTCGGCGCGCTCGTTGGAGCGCTTGTCATCTTCAGATACGGCGCTTCAGCCGGCGCCGGCGCCACTGCTATTGCGTATGTTGGTGCTGTCATGCTTGGCGCGATGATCGGATGGTGGGTCTGCGGATTGGTCGGCGGCAAGATCGTTCGCCTTGCACTGTGGCGGCGGAATGCGCAACTCGCACCGGGCCAATTGCTGATGATCGTCAGTTGCGATTCGCGATCGAAAGAAGCCCTGAAGCAGCTCATCAACGAACTGGGCGGGGTCGGGGTCGACGAGCGTAGTGACCTGATGCCGAATTTCAGATGGCAATGACTGCCGCTTCGGATTGGCCTTGCCAATGCGCTCCCGGAAACGTACGTTAGGCAGCCTGAACGATAAGGCGGCCGTGGACGTTATTCCTGGAATGGACGAATGAACAGAGGCCCAGTGCGGAGGTCAGATATGCAAAGACGCGTCACGATTGGTGAATATGAAGTGTTGATCGAAGCTGAGCAACACCTCGGTACCACCCAGTTGGCCGGAGCGATTGGCTACGTAGTACGCTACTCGATTGCCCGTCCGGATTGCCGGCCCATCAGAGGCGATCTTCTCAGCGTACATTCCTACGATCTCATTGACGGCACCGACTACTTTCGCAGCGCCGATGCGGCGCTTGACCATGGAGTGGCAAAGGCGCGCGATGACATTGCCACCTTGTCGCCAAAAGTAAATCGGACACATCCCGGCATATCCGCGTATGCTCGGTGATGAAAGGAGACCGACATGTCGCAGAACAACGCAATCTACAAAGGTTTCAGGGTATCTGCGAGGGTGCGTCACGCACCCGGTGCAGTCCCCGGCGGGGACCGGGTTCAGTCGCGCTTCCTCGCTACCGTAACGATTACACAAGTGAGTACAGGAATGGGTTCGCGCAGACGGCTGCCAGCCGTGATCCAGCATTTCGCCAGTGCGCCGCACGCTGCCACCGCGCTGGCCTTGTCGTCGGCCAGGGATGCGATTGACGGCATGTCCACCTTCGTCAAGGCGAGGTGAGGTAGTCCCGGCGGCCATGCCATAGGCTCCGATCGAGAGAGAAAGAGGGGACATAATGTCGAGACAGCTCAAGCACAAGGCCGAACTGCGCGCCATGCTTCGCGCGGAACAGGCAAAATTTTCTGAATGTGAGGGCGCTTGCTTTGGCGACGTGCTCTGGCATGCCGCAGATGCCGGGGGCTGCAACTGGAGTCTGTCAACCATGGAAGGCGGCAACAGCGCCGCATGTTTGGAGATGATCCGCCCGTTCGCCAGCCGGCTACGCGAGATGTATAACGTGCCGGACGAGGGGAAATAGCGCATTACGGCCGCCACGCAAGTGACCTGTGCGTGGTTGCGATACATGGCAGCATGAAGGATCTAGCCTGCTGGCCCATATGGAATTCGCTGACGAGGTCCCCATCTGATTACCGAGCATGAAGCTGCTCACTTTCCCTATCGGGTTTTCCTCGCCCCGGTCCAACCTGTTAGCCATCATGCGATCAATGCTTGCGCTCCTTGAGAAAGGGTGAGTTCAGGGCCAATCCACCTATAAGGAGCCTCGCCCTATAGCAAGATCGGTTTGTGGTGGCGTGGCGCGAGTTGTCCGCGGGCGGGCGGGGGGTCGCCGCTGCCGACCACGACGCCGTCCGGCGGTGGACAACTCGCTGGCGAGCGCGTTTCGTTGTGCTTCGGCCTTGACGCTGTTCGCAGACAAGCGGCAAGCAATAGCCCAGCGCGCTGCGGAGGCTCTTGGGCATGATGAGCACCTCCTCTTCGGTTCAAGATAGCGGATGAGGCGAGGTCAATTCCAGGGATGTGGATTCGAATTTTTTCCCCTTTCGCGAGGATGGCCCAAAGAATGCTGGCGTGCTTGTTGGCTACTGCGACCAGGGCCTGGTAGTAGCCGACGCGGGCCTGCAGTTGGACATGATGTGTGCCTGGGCACAGTGGCAAGCGCTTAACCAGGAAATCGCCTGGTTCGATCGGCAAATTGCCACGCATGCCCGTCAGGATCCTGACTGGGGCGCCAACCGCAACGACGTCACCCGACTGCCGCCGATCGAGGCCATTCCTCCGAACCGTGGCAAATGTGGTCGTCCCCTATCCAAGCCCAGCATCTTGCAGAGTGATCGCGGATACCACCACGACAAATAGCGCAAGCCCCTACATGCCGTCAGCATCGCCACGGAGATCGCCCGCTGGGGCCAGCTGCACGGCAGCGGCCTTGGCAAGACCCGCTGGGTTGTGGAACGAACGATCGCCTGGTTGCACAATTTCACTCGACTGCGAGTTCGCTTCGAGAGACTCGCCCTCATACATGAAGCCTTCCTGAAAATCGCTTGCTGCATCATCTGCTGGCGCCATCTCATGAAAGTCATTTTGTTAGCGCTTCTAAGCGCGTATGCTGGGACTGCCACCTTGGCAAGCAACGCACTAGGAGCAACACCATGGCCAAGAGTCAACTACGCAGCACTCGCGAAGCGAAAAAGCCCAAGCAGCCCAAGAAGCCGTCAGTGCCGGCAACCCCGTTCAGCACGGCTCATTCGCGGGTTGGGAACGAAGGTGTCGCCAAGAAGAAGACGTGAATCGGTTGGCCGCGGACACGCGGCACAGTGATCACACGCAACTTGTAACGTTCACCGCAGGGAATCGATATCTCTACATTGAAAGCGCAGACCGCATCGGGAGGCGCATCATGATTCATCACAACACGGACCCCACTTTCCGAGGGCTTCCGCTCACCGCCGAGCAAGACTCGGAAATCCGTCACTACCTGAACAGGAAGGCCAGGCTGGGCAAGCCATGGAATACCCCGGAGCTACGCGGGATGCTTGAGGACATGCTGCTGCCGCCAAGTACCGAGGACGACAGCCAGAGCGACAGCCCGCCCGACGCGGTGGCCGCCGCAGAGCGCGCAGCCGCGTTCGTCGATCAGGACATGGAGCCAATCGAGGCGTATGAGGAATTGCATGCCGCGATGGAAGCCGAGAGCATGAAAGGCGATACGCATTAGCGGGAGCGCTTCGCGTTGGTAGTGAGCGTGCAAACCGGTCCATCAAAGGCGTAGAACGCAGGACGACACATGGCACTCAGTTTTCCCAACCCCAGCCGCAGCTATGATGGAACCAGGCATGGCGTGTGGTTCTGGGGTTACGACAACGCACGCGAAATTACCTTCCTTGTGGAAGACCGCGTACTGATGAATTTCGACTCCGCTCTCGGTTCTGACGAAGCCGGGGTGCTGGCCTCCTTCGACCGGCATCGCAATGAGATCCTGAAGATCGCCATGGCCCTCTATGTCGAGGGGCGGCAGACTCTCTACACCCTGCATTAAGAAGCCCTTGTGCGCGTCGCCATTCCGGTGCATGACACATGGCGGCACGGAATTGCTTGCGCGTCTCGTCGTGCGCTTTATACGACAGTCACGCCAAGAACCTGTCGATGCTGGTCGACCCGACCGATCAGCGGCCCCGGCTCGCGCCCTTTTACGATCTGCTCAACACCCGGCGGTACCGGCACCTGAGCCAGAAATTCGCCTTCAAGATCGGCGGTGAGAACCGCCCCGAGTGGCATGGCGGCACTGGTGGGCGCGACCCGGTTACACGTTGATAGGCCAACGCCAGATGACTCGTTGGCCGTCGCAACTACGATGCCCGCCGGCTGGATAATACGGCTGATGTCGCCGGTCGGCTATGCGACGGCTGGCAAACAAAGTGTCCATTTTTCCGCTTACGCGGGATCCTGCGACAATTCCTGCCAGTGCGTGCGCGTGAAGCCATACAGCGCGGCGAGCGCTGGTGACAGCGACCTTGCGCCCATCCGCGCCACTGCATACCGTCCGCAACGGCTGGGGTCGGGAGGCATTGCCACCTCAACCATCTGCCCCGTTGCGCGCTCATGGCGCGTGATAGGCAATACGCCGAACAGCAGCGTGTCAGTGGCGAGCGTCACGCTGCGTAGCATGTCGAGATTGTCGCAGATCAGTGTGAACAACGTGTCGGGGTTGACCTCTGGTCCCCACAGATCGGCGAGCTGGCGGCTGATGACCGCGCTTAGCGTGGTCGTGGCCACCGGCCAGCGGCCGATCGTGGCGATGTCGGGCATCGGTTCGTTCAGGATGGGATGGCCCGCGCGGCAGACAAGGCCCGCGGGAAGGTCGCCGAGCGGATCCATGTCGATGTCGTCCGCGGCGCGCAACACGTAAGCGTCCCCCACGATGGCGTCGATCGACTCGTTGCGCAGCCTGTCGAGCAGCGCACTGGTGGCGCCTGTCTCGATACGCACCTTGATGCGCGGGTGGCTGCTCGCCATGTGGATCAGGAATGGCGTGAGCAGCAGCGCGGCCGGCGCAGGCGCCATGCCGACCGTGATCGAACCTTCCTCGCCACCACGCAGCAGGTCCAGGTCGCGCTTCAACTGGCGCTCCTCCAGCCGGATGCGCCGCGCACGCTCGGCCACCAGTTCCCCAAATACCGTCAGCCGCGCACGCCGCGCGCCGCGGTCGAATAGCGGGGCCTTCACCTCGTCTTCCAGCGACCGGATGCTGCGGCTCAATGCCGGTTGCGTGAGGTGGACCGCTCGCGCGGCCTCGGAAAACGTCCCGTGCTCGACCACCGCGAGCAGATGCAGCAGCTTTTGCGTATCCATGCGTCGATGTTATGGAAATCGTTATTAATTTGCATTTGAATCATACCTCTGGACTCCCTAAGATGGCCAGACAACAAGAAATCGAACATGAGAACCAAGAAAGGACGGCGCCGGACTCCCGACAGCCGCCTCAACATCGAAATGGAGACAGACATGCTCAAGCTGTTCATAGGCTTGGGAATCCCGTACATCGGCGTGATCGGCATGCTGCCGTGGGTAGCGTCGGTCGAGCGCTTCGTGCTCGGGGTGCCCTTCATCTATGCGTGGATTTTCCTGTGGTTTGTGCTGACGTCGGGCTGCATGCTCGCGTGCTGGTGGTTGTTCGACCGACGCGCCGATTCGCTTGACACCGAGGTCGTGCCCGCGGCCGACCCCTGCTGAAGGAGCCAACATGACCAGCGCGGTATTCCTCGGCTTTCTCGTCCTGTCGCTCTACCTTGCCATTCGCTCGAAGAAGGGCCACGGCGCACAGAGCATGCACGACTTCTTCGTTGCATCGCGCCAGTTCGGCGCCTTCCTTGTGTTCTTCCTCGCCGCCGGCGAGATCTACAGCATTGGCACGATGGTCGGCTTTCCGGGCGGTATCTACGCCAAGGGGCCGACCTATGGTGTCTGGTTCCTTGGCTACATCCTGCTCGCGTATCCGCTTGGCTATTTTCTCGGTCCGCGCATCTGGCGCGCAGGCGCAAAGTTCAATGCGATCACGATGGCCGATCTGTTCAAGGGCCACTATGGCAACCGTACGCTCGAACTGATCGTGGCAGGGTCATCGATCCTGTTTCTCCTGCCTTGGGGACAACTTCAATTTACGGGCCTGGTAGCGGCGCTCAAGGGCCTCGGCTGGGAGTTCTCGCCGGTCTATCTCGTGATGATCTCGGCCGCGCTCGCGTTCACATACATCGCCATCTCCGGCGTGCGCGCGTCGGCCTATATCGCCATCCTCAAGGACATCCTGATGGTGGTGGCCATTGTTGCCACCGGCGTGGCCGTGGGCATGAAGGCGGGCGTGGGAGACGTGTTCCACGTGGCGAGCGTGCAGGTCAGCAACCAGATGACCGACACGCAACTGCGCTTCTCGATGAGCACCATGCTGTTCCAGGCGATGGGCTTCTACGTGATGCCATTCGCGGTGCAGAACTTCTTCACCGCGAAAAGTGCCGACACGATTCGCCGCACGCAGATCTACATGCCGCTGTACATGCTGATGTACCCGTTCCTCGTGCTGGCGTCGTACTACGCAATCAGCCAGAACCTGCACCTCGCGTCGCCGAACGAAGCGTTCTTCGCGGCGGCGGTGCGACTGCTGCCGGGATGGCTGCTCGGTCTGGTGGGGGCGGGCGCAGCGTTGTCGGGGCTGCTGGTGCTGGCTGGGATCTGCCTCGCAATCGGTCCGATCGTCACGCGCAATCTGCTGCCGGGGATGCCAGAAAGCAAGCAGAAGCGGGGCGCGAAGGTGGTAATTGTGGTGTATCTGGTGCTGTCGATCGGCATGACGCTCGCCACGCCCAACCTGATGCTCACGCTGATCAACACCGCGTATTACGGCGTGACGCAGTTCTTCCCGGGCGTGATCGTGATTCTCTTCGGTCTGCGCGTCCGGCCGCTCGCCATCGGGGCGGGCATCCTGACCGGCCAGATCCTGGCGATGGCGCTCTATCTGCAGCAGGCTGACTTCGGCGGCGTGAACATCGGCCTCATCGCGCTCGCCGTCAACGTGCTCGTCAGCGCCTTCGTCCACTACGCCCCGCGCCTCACCCGCGTGCAGGCCGCCTGAATTATCGAACCGATCATGACTACGACTACACAGGTCTTCGCAGCACGCAAGATCCTTACGATGAATCCCGCGCAGCGCGAGGCCACCCACGTGGCTGTGCGGGGCGGCAAAATCCTCGCGGTCGGCGGCCCCGCCGAAATGGCCCCGTGGCCCGACGCCGAGCCGGTCGACACGTTCCGCGACAAGGTACTCATGCCGGGCCTGGTGGAAGCCCACTGCCATCTGATGGAAGGTGCGATGTGGGACGCGGTCTACGTCGGCTATTTCGACCGGCGCGACCCGGACGGACGCCTCTGGCGCGGGCTGCGCACGCTCGACCAGGTCATCGACCGCCTGGCGGGCGCCGAAAGCCAATTGAAGGAGGCAAGCAAGCCGCTGCTCGCGTGGGGCTTCGATCCGATCTACTTCGGCACCGATCGGCTGTCGGTGCGGGAATTGGACCGCGTGTCGGCGTCGCGACCGATCGCGGTGATGCACGCGAGCGTCCACTTGATGAACGTCAACTCGGCCATGCTGGATCTGGCCGGCATCAACGAGGACACCGACATCGACGGTATCCACAGGGCTCCCGACGGGCAGCCCACGGGCGAATTGCAGGAGTTTGCGGCCATGTTTCCGGTCCATCGTGTGCTCGGCAAGGGCCTGTCGCTGGCGGCGGCAGAGGACCCGGAAGCGGTACGCCGATTCGGTCGCGTGGCTCAACTTGCAGGCGTGACGACTGCGACCGACCTTGTGAGCGACCTGTCGCCGCTTGGTCTGCACACACTGCGCGAAGTCACGAGTTCCGACAACTTTCCATTGCGCGTGGTGCCCGCGTTTGCGCCGCAGCGCAATCCGGAAGGCGGCCTCGCACGCGTGGCGGCGGCGCAGGAAGGGGGCTCAGACAAGCTGCACTTCGGTCCTGTCAAGTTCATCGTCGACGGCTCGATCCAGGGCTTTACCGCGCGACTGCGCGCCCCCGGCTACGCGGGCGGCCAGGAGAACGGCCTGTGGCTGATCCCGCCTGACCAGTTGCTCGACACCTTCACGCCATTTCACCGGGCCGGCCTGCAACTTCATATTCATACCAATGGCGACGAAGCCACCGAAGTCGTGCTCGACGCCATCGAGACGCTGCTCGCCCGCCACCCGCGCGCTGACCATCGCCACACGCTCCAGCACTGCCAACTGGCCGACGAAGCGCAACTCCGCCGTGCCGCGGACCTTGGCATGTGCATCAATTTCTTCGCCAACCACCTCTATTACTGGGGCGAGGCGCACTCGACGCAGACCGTCGGCCCCGAGCGCGCGGCGCGCATGAACCCAGCCGGTACCGCACGCAAGCTCGGGATCCCGCTGTCGGTGCATTCAGACGCGCCGATCACGCCGCTCAATCCGCTCTTTACCGCGTGGTGCGCGGCGTGGCGGCAGTCGGCGGCGGGGCGCGTGCTCGGCGAGGGTGAACGACTGTCCCTCGAGGAGGCACTGCACGCGGTCACGCTCGGCGCGGCATACACATTGAAGCTCGACCGCCTGATCGGCAGCATCGAGCCGGGCAAGCTGGCCGACTTTGCCGTGCTCGACGACGACCCGATTGCGCTTGGCGCCGAACGGCTCAAGGATACGCGCGTGTGGGGCACAGTGCTCGGGGGACGTATTTTCCCTGCGCCGACGCGATGAATAAGCGCGCGCCGGTGCCGATGGTCGTCGTCGGCGGCTATCTTGGGGCGGGAAAGACGACAATGCTGAACCGTCTGCTGGCCAACGGCGAGGGCCGGCGCATCACGTTGCTCGTCAACGACTTTGGCGAGATCAATATCGACGCCGTACTCGTTCGCTCGCGCAGCGACGACGTGATTCAGTTGGAGAACGGTTGCATTTGCTGCTCGATTGGAGGACGGCTGGCCGCCGCGCTGGTCGAAATCGGCCAGCGCGAGAAGCGCCCTGACTTGCTGGTGATCGAGGCGAGCGGGGTCTCCGACCCGCAGCGGATTGCACAGGTCGGATTGCTCGATGCAGCGCTTCGACTCAACGGCGTCGTGGTGGCGGTTGACGCTGAAAGCGTGTTCGAGCGTCTGGCCGATCCGCTCGTAGGCGACATGGTGCGGCGGCAGATCACTGGGGCGTCGGCGGTAGTGCTGACCAAGGCGGATTTGGCTGGGCCGACAGGCCTTGAAAGGGCGAGGGCGCTAATGGCGGAAATCGCGCCGCAGGCGACGGTGTTGGTCGCACACCATGGCGACGTGCCGTGGGAAGTCTTTGCGGACGTGGCCGAGCCTCGGCCTGTCTCACCGGGACTGCTAGACGGTCGAGAAGGCTGGCATAGCGTGTCCGGGGCGGCGCAGCACGCTGGCATACGCACTCTCGCATACCGCACCGGCCGCGTGTTTGACAAAAGTCGCCTGTGCCAGGCACTCAAAAACTTGCCAGTGCGCCTGCTGCGCGCCAAAGGGGTAGTGCGGCTGGCCGGCGATGTGTGTCTGCACGAAGTCCATCTGGTCGGAGGACGTCTGCGTATCGGCCGACTGGCATGCACCGATCGCATGAGCGAATCGGCGCTGGTGTTCATCGGCGCCTTCGGCGATGCAGCAGAAGCCGCCGTGCGCGCAACAATGGATCAGGCGGTCGTGTGAGCGCGCTGCCAACAAATCTTCCCGGTCCCAGATCAGCGAGGGCAGAGGGCGCCATGACGCGCGCACACGGCGCTCGCCAGGTCCGGGCGCCCTCAGGGCATCACCGGAGGATGGTAGGAAAGCGTCGCGGCGAAAGCCCATAACATGAGCAGAACTAACGGCGTATGCACCAGCAACTGGGTGAAGGTGAAGCCGACCACGTCCTTGGCCCGGATGCCGAGCACACCGAGCAACGGCAGCATCCAAAAAGGATTGATCAAATTCGGCAGCGCTTCAGCGGCGTTGTAGACCTGTACTGCCCAGCCAAGGTGTACCTTTAGTTCGTTGGCGGCCTGCATCACGTAAGGAGCTTCGATGATCCATTTGCCGCCGCCGGACGGTACGAAGAAGCCGAGCACGGCGGAATACACTCCCATGACCGCGGAGAACGACTCCGTGGTCGCCATGGAGACAAAGGCTGACGCCAGATGGTGCGACAGCGGGGCGCCGTTGCCGCCGGTCGCCTTGGTCAGGATAAAGGCAATGCCGCCATACAGCGGAAACTGGATCAGGACGCCGGCCGTGGACGGCACGGACTTCGCGACGGCGCGCAGAAAGCGCTTCGGACGCCAGTTCAGCAGCATGCCGAGCAGCAGGAACAGGAAGTTGTAGGTATTCAGGTTGGAGATGGCGAGAATCGGATTCTTGGTCGAAAACTCCTGATAGAGCCAGCTCGCGCCCATGGCGACCAGAACCAACGTCAGGATCGGACTGTATTCCAGCCATTCACCTGGCCGAGATGGCCGCGCGACCGCTTCATCGGCATCGTTCAGGTCAACCCCCATATCGGCCGCCGTGCGAGCACGCGCCTCGGTAGGGGCCGAGAAGTACGCCACCGCCAGGGACACGACGATCAATACGGCGGTCATCGCCATGGATTGCCAAAGAAAGATCGTATCGGAGAACGGGATGACCCCGGTGATATCCAGCAGAGATTTGGGCAGGCTGGCGGCATTTGCCTGTAGCTGCGCGGCGGAGGAGCTGAGTCCCAGTGCCCAGGTTGCCCCCATGCCAAGGTAGGCTGCCGCGCTGGCTGCCCTGTAGTCGACACGGAAGCCGCGCCGCCTGGCAATTGCGCGTACCAGCAAGCCACTGAAGATCAAACTGATTGCCCAGTTGAGCAGCGACGTCGACAGGCTCACGAGCGCGACGAAAGCCACGGCACCGCGCGCTGTCCGCGGCAAGGCTGCCAGACGGTTGATCAGCATGGCTGCCGGCGGCGACACCGCCACCACGTAGCCGGCAATCGCGACCACTGCCATCTGCATGGTGAAAGGGATCAGGCTCCAGAAGCCGTCGCCAAAGGCCTTCGCCACGGCCTGCGCTGGCGCGCCCACCAACATTGCGCCCAACGCCACCACGACCACGGCGATGGCCGCAAAAATATACGAGTCCGGGAACCACCGCTCGGACCAGTCAGTCACCCGTATCGCAAGGCGTTCCAGTCCGCCTTGTTGCAGCTTCCCGGCATCCGGGAATGCCATGCTTGTTGTCTCTTTCATGCTGAACTCCTTTGGCAGTTTCCTATATCGTTCTAATGGTTCGTCACGGCTTCGAAACACATGGCGGCCGCGGCCAGGTCTTCCAGTGCGGTCCCCACCGCCTTGAACACCGTGATCTCCTGCGCCGAGCGCCTTCCTGCATGCTCGGCCCTGCACAGGCCGGCCAGGTCGCTGAGAATCTCTTCGGGGCCGATCACGCCGCTGGCGACAGGCGACAGCAAGTCACCGGCCTTGCGGAAGGCCTCGTCCGTATCAACAAACACCGACGTGCCATCGAAGCACGCGTCATCGGCCTCTCGCATGGCAGGGGTGAAGCCCCCGATCAGGTCGACGTGGGTGCCGGGGCGCAGATATTCCCTGCGGATCAGCGGCTCGGTGGACAACGTTGCCGCGCTGACGATATCGACGGCACAGGTGTCGATATCGAGCCGGTCGACCACATCGGCATCAAAGCCGTCGGCGCACAGACGGGCAACGAGCCGATGGGCCTGGTCCGTGTCGATATCCCACACCGCGACGCGCCGGATTTGGCGCACGGTGCGATAGGCATAAGGAAGCAGACCGGCCACGCGGCCGGCGCCAAGCACCAGCATGGAACTCGCATCCGCGCGGCACAGGAAGGACGCCGCGAGGGCCGACGCCGCGGCCGTCCGTCGGGAGGTAATCTCATTGCCGTCGATCAACGCCAGCGGCTTGCCTGTCTCCGCACGGTACAGGATGTAGGTCGAATAGAGCCCCGGTAGTTTGCGACCGTGGTTGCCGGGATAAACGCACACGGTCTTGACGCCCATGTACCCGCTTGCCGCATTCCACGCAGGCATCAGCAAAAGCGTGCCTGGCTCGCCCGGCGCGGCCGTGACCGTATGGCTGTGCCGAAGCGGCACCTCGCAACCCGATGCGAACGCGTCCTTCAGGGCTGCGACAAGGCGGTCGAATGGCAGGGACGCCCGCGTGGTGGGCGCATCGATGTTCAGCATGGCGATAACTCTTCAAGAAAATGGGAATGGTGATTCATGCGTCAATGACGAGGTCGCTGGCAGGCACCGCCTGGCACGCCAGGCATACGCCGGGGTCATCGGGCGCCTCGCCATGCAAGTGGTGTACGGTTCCGGATACGATCCGGACGGCGCAACTCTCGCACTGGCCGACGCGGCAGCCACTGGGCAGCCGAATGCCCAGCGCCTCGGCGAAGCCAAGCAGGGGGCCATGCTCGGAGCGCCACGAAAGCGTGATGTCAGACCTGCGGAACTGAACCTGGAAGGCCTGACTCGCCTCGATTCGCCGCACCGTCGGCGAACGGAAAACTTCCTTCTGGATATCGAAGCGCGGCACGCCTCTCGCGGCCAACCCGGCGGCAAACGCCGTCATCATGGCGTCGGGCCCGCACATGTAGACCAGCGGACGCGAGGCCAGCAGCGCGTCCGGCACAGCCGCCGCAGTGACGCGCCCATGCACCTGGAAGTCGCTGCCAAGGATGTCGCCGTCCGCGGGAGCGTCATAGAAATTGATCACCTTGAGTGCGGGGATCAGCGCTTCCAGTTCGCGCAGCGGGTCCCTGAAAGCGTGCGTGGTGCCGTTCTGGTTCGCATACAGCAACAGCATCCGGGGCGGGTCCTGTTGACCGACGAGCGATTCCAGCAGATTGATGAACGGGGTGATGCCGATGCCGCCGGCAAGCAGGACCAACGGTCTTGCTGTACGCGTTGGCATGACGAATGTGCCAGCGGGTGCGCGCAGCTCGATCGTGTCGCCGATCGCCAGTCGCGTGTTGATGAAGGACGAGGCGACGCCGGACACGACCTCGCCGCTGGCGAGCCGCGCCCTCGCATGCCGCACGGCGATCGCATAGCGGCGGCGATCGGCGACGACAGCAGGCCCGGTCAGCGAGTACGAGCGAACCACCTCCTGTTGGCCCGTGTCAACACAGAGCCTGATGGTCACGTGTTGGCCTGGCAGGTAGTCCGGCAGCCGGCCGCCGTCGGCCGGCTCCAGGTCCACCGCAGTCACATCGGTTGCCTCCTTGCGCAGCCCGACGATGCGGAACGGTCGATATCCTTCCCAGCGCCTGCGTCGTATGTCGAGCGTGGCGTCGCGTTCCACGTTGCAGTGGCAGCATCGCAGCGGCGAGGAGCCGCTAACCGGATCCTGCCGGGTCGCATCGATCAGTGCGTTGAAGTTTGCGCTGTCCGTGCCAAGCACGGCGGTGGGCTGTTGCCCCATGGGGTCGCACCCTTGCCACCATCCATACTCCCCAACCACCACGGCGGGGTGCAGGCCTGGCTGGACCCGCGCGGTAAATCGCGCGCTGCCGGCCGGCGTCGACACCCGGACGGGATCTCCCGTGCGGATGTTCCTGGCCGCGGCGATGTCGCTGGAGATATCGAGCTGCGGCAGCAATGCCTTGCGGCGCAAGGACGCCACGCCGCGTTGCTGGCTGTGGCAGTAGTAGCCGTTCTTCGCCGACGTCATCAGATAGGGAAACGATGCACTGGTCTGTCCTGCATCGTTCCATGCCGATTCTGGCAGGCCGGGCAGCGGTGGATAGCCATGACGGAGCAGGCGCTCGGAGTAGAGCTCGACCAGCCCCGTCGGCGTGTTGAAAGGCTGACCGTCGGTGCCGGCCGCGTACTTCATCTCCACATCCTCGACCAGCACGCGTATCCCTTCGGGGGCGTCGCGCAGCGCCGCCACGGTCAGCCCCGTCGGCGCCAGCATGTGGTTCCAGCCGGCTTCAAGGCTGCCGCCGAAGAAGGCTTCGTCGAGTCCGATGCGCGCAGCCAGTGCAAACACGATGTCGTTGTCCGAGCGGGATTCGCCGCGCGGCGCGACCATGCGCTGGCGCAACTGCACGAGCTGCTCGGCGTCGGCGGACACCTCGAAGCCGATTCGCAGGCCCTCGCGTTCCCAGGGCGTGTTCACTGGCAGCAGGATGTCCGCGTGCCGGGCGCTAGGGTTCTCGAAGAGATCGCAATGCACGTAGAGCTCCAGCTCACGCAGGGCCTGCTCTGCGTTGGCCACATCGGGCTGCGACAACAGCGTATTTGTGCCGAATGCAATCAGCGACGTGACCGCATAAGGTGCGTGATGCGTGATCGCGCGGTAGAGGTCCGGCGCCGTGACCCAGCCTTGCGCCGGTGGACCGAGCGGCCGCGCATCCAGCCCCAGCGCCTTGTGCGCCTGATCCGGGCTCAGCAAGTCGAACCGGCTTACCGCGTTGAACGGCGGCTTGCTATAGACACGGTTGCCGCCGCGGCGATCGAAGCTGCCCGTCAGCGCATACAGGCACGCAATGGCGCGCTCCGTCTGTGTGGCGTTCTCATGCTGACCGACCCCGGACCAGGCGTGATACGCGATGCGGCCCGCCGCTCCGATCAGGCTCGCCGCATGCCGGATATCGCCCTCCGGGATCCACGTGAGCGCGGCCGCGCGCTCTACCGTATAGCGTGCACACTCCGCGGCATACAAGTCGAAGGCCGGCTGGCACAGCAGCGACTTCCGCTCGCCGCCGCCGATCCGCGGGATGGCAAAGGTACCGCGCAGCGCGATATGCTGCGCGTCATCGACGCCTTTGCCGGCCGGCACCGCCATGCGCTGGCGTGCGTCCCAGACCAGCAGGGCATCCGTATCCGCCAGGCCGATGTCGCCCCCACGGAGGAAGGCACCGTTGTCCTGGCGCACGAGCAACGGGCCATTGGTCCAGCGCCTGACAAAATCGATATCGAAAGCATTGGCTTCGATCATCAGGTTGGCCAGCGCCATGGCCAGCGCAGCATCGCTGCCGGGCTTGACGCGCAGCCACTGGTCGGCGTCCTCCGCCAGGGCTGTCTGCCGCGGGTCCACCACGATAAGCCTGGCCCCGCCCGCCCGACCGGCGCCGATTGCCTCGGCTTGCGACAGCCACGTATTGGTCGGATTGTGCCCCCACAGCAAGATTAGCCCGGCATTGCGGTAGTCCGCCGTCGGCATCCCGCGGCCGAAGGTGAAGGCGTGTGCGAAGTCCTTGTGCCAGTTGCAGATCTCGGTGGCGTAGCAGATGTTCGGGCTGCCATAAAGGCGGACAAAGCGCTCGATCCAGTCGATGCTGTCCGACAGCGCTGTACCGCTAGGCGTCGTCACCGCGAACGCGACGGACTCGGCGCCGCGCGTGGCGCGCGCGTGCAGAAGGCGCGCGGCGATTTCATCGAGCGCCTCGTCCCAGGAAATGCGTACCCAGCCCGGGTCGTCCGCCCCTTTCGGATGGGTCCTGCGCATCGGGTACAGGATCCGATCGGCGCTGTGCACCAGTTCCGGGGCAGCCTTGCCCTTCAGGCACATCGCTTTGCCGGTGGGGTGATCGCCGTCGGGGCGGACCGCGACCAGCGTCTCGCCGTCGACGACGTTGACCGTACCGCAACGGGAACGGCACAACGTGCAGAACCCCTTCTTTTCTACTTCGCTCATCGCCAGATCCCAGCAACTTGTCTTCGAGCTGGATGCTAGCTAGCATGGAGCGTTATAGCTAATTCATAGTTTTGACATTGCAATATCGGAAAAATCGATGCTGCCGACACTGAAACAGATACAGCACTTTGTTGCCATTGCCGAGACCGGACAGGTGTCGCGCGCCGCACAGCGCTGCCACGTTTCGCAGTCCTCGATGACGGCATCGCTCAAGGCGCTGGAGGAGGTCGTGGGCGCGCCGCTGTTCTCGCGGCACGCCGCCGGGGTAAAGCTGACTGCTGCGGGCATTCGCTTCTTGCGCCATGCGCAGCAGATCGACGTGGCCGTGCGCGAGGCAGTCAGTGCGGCCGCGGTCGCCCCTGCAACGCTGACAGGCGTCGTCCGCCTCGGCGTCACAGAGACCATCACGGCATACGTTCTGCCCAAGCTGTTGCCCGCCCTCGAACAGAAGTTTCCGCAACTGGAACTGCAGATATTGGAGCGACCGCGCGGCGATATCGAGGCGCATATCGAGACAGGCAAGCTCGACCTCGCTTTGCTACTGGTTTCCAACCTGCCTGAAATGCAGCACGTTGGCTGCGAAACGCTGCTGCGCTCGGCGCGTCAGCTCTGGGGGCATCCGGACCATCCGCTGATGCAGCAGGAAGAGATAAGCCTGTCCGACGTGGCGCAGCACGACTATATCTTGCTGGACATGGACGAACATATCGCCACCGTGATCAAGTATTGGGGACAGTACGGGCTTTCGCCCAGCGTGCGGCTGCAAAGCTGTTCGATCGAGGCCGTGCGCAGTCTGGTGGCGTCGGGGCGCGGCGTATCGATCCTCTCCGATCTCGTTTACCGACCCTGGTCGCTTGAAGGGCAGCGCATTCTGCGGCGCGGCCTTTCTGACAGGGTGCCGTCCATGGACGTCGGATTGATCTGGCGGCTCGATGCCGGAGCAGACCCGCAGACGCAAAGCCTGCGGGAATTTTTGCGGGTTGCGCTGAGGGAAACGCTACGCTAGCGCCTTTACTTCGCCACCGCTCCCACATCAGTGCCTTTTGAGTCTCGGTGTAGTAGATCCTGCGCCTCTGTTTCATTTGCAACACCTCCACTGCTCACGCAGCGTCTAGTGTTGCATCGACGGGTTGAATCCACGACCCGTGTCGGCCACTCGCGCTTCGTAAGCCATTGGCCGGTATCGTGGGAGAAGGTGTCGTTCGGATGACGGCGTGAGTCTGTGAAACCCGTAAAGCGTCGCTGCGGTCGATCGAGGGTCAAGGCCCGAGCCTTGAGTTCTGGGAAGACTTCGGCCCAGTGTGCGCCTTCCAATGTACTTGCCTTTCTTCTCGTCAGTTCACCGCAATAAGTGCTTAAAATGGCACGCCAGAGGCTGGCGAAAGAGTACCGGCTGACACGGGAGGGACGGGCCATATGAACATCACGCTGCGTCAACTCAGGTACTTCGTGGAGATCGCGCAGAGCCGCAGCTTTTCGCGCGCCGCGGAGCGGTTGCGGGTAGCCCAGCCCGCTCTCAGCCAGAATATCTCCTCACTGGAAGACAGCCTGGGCGCAAAGCTGTTCGAGCGCCATGCTCGTGGCGTCGAAATCTCGCCGGCCGGTGAGCGGCTACTGACGAGTGCCATCGACATTCTCGCTCGTACCGACGCCTTGAAGGACGACATCGACGGACGCGCAAGCCTTCCGACCGGGAGTGTGCGTCTGTCGATTGCCGGATCCATTGCCGGCGCCGTCATTGCGCCGCTGCTTGGCGCCGTGGCACGCGAGTATCCCGGCATCGAAGTGACCGTGCGCGAAAGCATGTCCTTCGAATCGCGCGCGCTCGTCGAGTCGGGGCAGGCGCATCTGGCCCTCATGCCGAGCCCCTCGGAAATCCAGGGAATGGCCTCTATACCTCTCTACGAAGAGCGCTTCATGTTGTACGGCACGCGTGCCGCTATGCGCCGCAAGCCAGAAACGATGACATTCGCGGAGGTGGCAGAACTGCCACTGGCCGCGCCGGATGGCGCGCATGACCTGCGCAAGATCATCGAGCGTGCGGCCCATGCCATCGGCCGTTCCCTTGATGTCCGGTACGAACTCAACAGCCCGCAGATGCTGATCGCGCTGGCACGTGACGGACTCGCGTACGTTGTGATGCCGCCCAGCGCCTGCCTCGAGGCCGTCGCGGCCAAATCCATTGTCGGACGCCCGGTGACGGAACCCGACCTGACCCGCATCCAGGCGCTGGTCTGGCCAGGGGACCGGCCCCTGTCTCCTGCTGCCGCGGCAATCCGTGACCTCATCGCCCACATTGTCGGTGACCTCGTGGAGCGCGGCGCGCTGCCCGGCCGGACGGTCGGGGCGACCTATAAGAAAAAATGAAACCTTCCTAGTCCGAGACAGTATTGGTTTCGGCGCAGCGGGTTGATTAGAGTTGTCTCCAGAGCGCACTGAGACGCCTTCGATGGAGACAAGCATGGCAAGCAAGAATGTTGTGGTCATCATGTCCGATGAGCACGACCCGAGAATGATGGGCTGCTCCGGGCATCCCTTCGTGAAAACTCCCAACCTGGATGCACTGGCCGCCCGCGGCGTGCGCTTCTCCAGCGCCTACACACCCAGCCCGATCTGCGTCCCGGCCCGTGCAGCCTTTGCCACCGGCCGGCGGGTACATCAGGTCCGGCTTTGGGACAACGCCATGCCGTATACGGGCGAGCAGCGCGGCTGGGGCCATGTGCTGCAGGACCGGGGCATCCGCGTCGAAAGTATCGGCAAGCTGCATTACCGCAATGAAGAAGATCCGGCGGGCTTCGATGCGGAGCACCTGCCGATGCACGTGGTCGGTGGCCACGGCATGGTCTGGGCGTCGATCCGCAATCCGTTTCGTCCACGCGAAAACGGCCCGCGTATGCTGGGCGAGCACATCGGCCCCGGCGAGTCGTCGTACACGCAATACGACCGGGCGGTAACGCAACGGGCGGTGCAATGGCTGCAGGAGGCGGCACAGCGCCAGGAAGCCGGCTTTGTGCTGTACGTCGGCCTGGTCGCGCCGCATTTCCCCTTCGTCGTACCTGAAGAGTTTTACAGCCTCTACCCGACCGACGGCCTGCCGGAGCCGAAGCTGCACCCACGTACCGGCTACGAACAGCATCCCTGGGTCAGGGAGTATTGCGACTTCATGGCGTCGGAACGGCAGTTCGCCGATGCTGACGAACGCCTGCGCGCCTTCGCCGCGTACTACGGGCTCTGCACCTGGCTCGACCACAACGTCGGCCAGATCCTCGGGGCGCTGCGCGACAACGGATTGGAAGACACCACGCACATCGTCTACACCTCCGACCACGGGGACAACCTCGGCGCGCGTGGTGTCTGGGGCAAGTCGACCCTCTATGAAGAGAGCGTCAAGGTGCCGATGCTGCTGGCCGGCCCGATTGTCACGCCCGGTGTGTGCAACACCCCTGTCGACCTGCTGGACCTGTTCCCGACGATCCTGCAAGGCGCGGGTGTCGATCCGGCGACGGAGATCGATGAACGGCCCGGCCGCTCCCTGTTCGAGCTTGCGCGCTCGGCGCCGGAACCGGATCGGGTCATCCTCAGCGAGTACCACGCGGCAGGCAGCAATGCGGGTGGCTTCATGCTGCGCAAGGGACGCTGGAAGTACCACCATTACGTTGGCTTCCGCCCGGAGTTGTTCGACCTGGAGTCAGACCCCGAGGAACTGACCGATCTGGCTGGCGATCCGGCATACGCCCCGGTCCTTGCCAGCATGCACGAGGCCCTGCTGGCGATCTGCGACCCCGATGCTGTTGATCGGCAGGCCAAGTGTGATCAAGCCGCCCTGATCGAGCACTACGGCGGCCCCGATATGGCCCATACGCTCGGCTCGTCCACATCCACGCCCGTGACGGCAAAGACCGCTGCATAAGACAGGGAGCGACATCATGGACGACCAGCTTCAACTCGCATCGTCGACCGAGATCGATGAGCGCTTTCTAAGGGACTGGAGCGGACTCGCCGTTGGACGACCCGCCCAAGTGTATCGCCCAACCACGACCGCGGAAGTCGCGGCCATCGTGCGCCGCTGCCACGAGGAAGGGCGCCGGATCACGGTGCAGGGCGGCCTGACCGGGGTGGCCGGCGGTGCGGTGCCCGGCGAGGGTGACGTGGTGATCAACCTCGAACGCATGAACCGGATCGAAGAGATCGACGCTCTTGAAGGCGTGATGCAGGTCCAGGCTGGCGCGACGCTCCAGCAGGTCCAGGAGGCGGCGGCAGATCAGGGCTGGATGTTCGCGGTCGACCTCGGCGCACGCGGCAGTTGCCAGATCGGCGGCAATGCATCGACCAATGCCGGCGGTATCCGCGTGATGCGCTACGGGACAATGCGCGACTCCGTGCTCGGCGTCGAGGCCGTGCTGCCCAACGGCACTGCTGTCTCTTCGCTCTCCCGCCTGGTAAAGAACAGCACGGGACTGGATCCACGGTTCCTGTTCATCGGAACCGAAGGCACGCTGGGCATCATCACACGGCTAACCCTGCGGCTGCATCCGCCGATGGGCGATCTGGCGGCGGCGTGGGTGTCGGCCGCCCGCTTCGAGGCACTGCCGCAACTGCTGCGTGCGCTCAAGCGCCGCCTGGGTTCGGCGATGTGCGCGTTCGAATTCATGTCCGACCGTTTCGTCAGTCTTGCGTCGCGCCTGACCGGGCAGCCGGCGCCAGTCGCTGCAGCGCCATGGCATGTCCTGATCGAGGCGGCCGGCAATGTCGGGCAATCGATGGAGGATGCGCTGCAAGCAGCGTTGTCCGATGCGCTGGAAGCCGGCGAGATCACCGACTGCGCATTTGCGGCATCGCTGTCGCATCGTGAAGCGTTCTGGCGTCTGCGCGAGTCAATCCCGGAAGTCCTCACGCATCTCAAGCCGGCTGCGACGCTCGATCTCGGCCTGCCGTGGAGCGAGACTGCCAGCTACATCGGGCAACTGGAAGCCGCGCTGCGGGATCGCCTGCCGGATGCGGAACACCTGTTCCTCGGGCATCTGGGCGACAACAACATCCACCTGATCAGCGGCCCCGTCGACGACGCCGGCGTGCACCTCGTCGACCAACTGGCCTACGCTGCACTGAAGGGCCGCGGGGGCACCGTCAGCGCCGAACATGGCGTTGGCCGGCTGAAGAAGGAATACCTCCTGGTATCGCGCAAGCCCGAAGAGATCGCGCTGATGCGGTGCATCAAGCAGGCGATGGATCCGGCCGGCATACTGAATCCCGGCCGGATATTCGACTAGCCTGGAGATCCACATGCATCGCAGAACCTTCATGGGTGCGCTGGGCGCGTCGCTGCTCGCCACGCTCGAACCGGCTTGGGCGCAGGGCTATCCCAACGCGCCGGTCAGGATGATTGTGCCCTACGCGGCCGGGGGCGGGGCGGACGCCATCGCCCGCTTGCTCGGGCAGGGGATGGGCAACGAACTCAGGCAGAGCTTCGTGGTTGACAACCGTCCCGGGGCTGGCGGAATGATGGGCGCCGAGGCAGCCGCCAAGGCCTCCCCGGACGGCTACACGGTGCTCGTTGCCGGCAATCCGGAACTGACCATTACGCCGTGGCTGCAGGCGAAGAGGTCGTATGCGCCGATCACCAACTTCACGCCGGTCGTGCTGATCTCGCAGTCGCCAAACGTGTTCGTCGCCAATGCCTCGATCGGCGCGAAGACCTTGCACGCGGCGTTCGACGCGGCAAAACGCAGCCCCGGCGGTATTACTGTCGGCACACCTGGCAACGGTTCACCGCAGCACATTGCGCTGGAGTTGCTGCGGGCACGTACCGGGCTCGACATCGTCCACGTTCCTTACAAGGGGGCCGGCCCTGCAACCGTGGCCGCGCTGGGCGGAGAGGTGACCTTCGCGCTCGTCGGCGCGCCCCCGCTGTTGCCGCATATCGCGTCCGGCAAGCTGGTGCCGCTGGCGACCACGCAGCCCCGCCGCTCGCCACTGCTGCCGAACGTGCCGACGCTCGGCGAGGCGATGGGCGTCATGCGGGAGGACGACTTCGTGACGTGGTACGGCCTGCTCGTGCCGTCGCGCGCGCCCGCGGACGTCGTCGCCCAGCTTGAAAAGGCAGCGTTCACAGTGCTCAAGCGCCCGGACACCAGGGCGAGGTTCCTGGCCCTCGGGACGGATCTGGTCAGCATGCCGGGCGCGCAATTCGCAGAACGGATGCGCAGCGAGTCGACGCGTTACAGAGACATCATCAGGCGCTTGGGCATCAAGGGGGCGTAGCTCCCGCCAGCCAAGGCTGGCGTTGTGATTGGCTCACGGCCTACTGGTTCTCGAAGCCCGCACCCGCGTATCTGGTCTGCGTGCTCTCGGCACCCTAGCCTGAGGGTAACGGTCGGACCTCGATGTTGGCCGTGCGCCACAAGTTTTTAGCGACGCGACGGAGAGCGCGGCACCATACCGATTGGAGACAAGTGATGACGTCAATCGACCTCGCGTTGCAAGCGCACCATCCCATGCTCAGGCAGAAGTGGAAAACCGTTATCCTGGCGAGCCTTGGCGGTTCGCTGGAACTGTACGACTTCATCATCTACGGCGTCTTCGCGCGGGAGATCGCCACGCAATTCTTTCCCGCGACAGATCCCGTCGCTTCGCTGATCGGCGCCTTCGGCGTCTTCGCGCTCGGATACATGTCCCGGCCGCTGGGCGGTGTCATCCTGAGCAGCCTGGGCGACCGATTCGGCCGGCGCGTGGTCTTCCTGGTCTCGGTGCTGGCGATGTCGGCCACGACCATCGGCATTGGCCTGGTCCCCGGCTATGCGGCCATTGGCATGGCCGCACCGGTGTTGCTCGTGATGCTCCGCCTCCTGCAAGGATTCTTCCTGGCGGGGGAATTGCCCTGCTCGATCACGTATGTGGTAGAGGAGGTACCCGGCCGCGCGAGCACGGTCAGTGGGCTTGTCATTTTCTGTGCCGCTGCGGGTATCCTGATCGCGACGCTCGTCAGCCTGGTCATTCATTCAACACTGTCGGCGGATGATGTCCTGACATACGGGTGGCGCATTGCCTTCCTTTTTGGCGGCGTCATCGGCCTCTTGTCGTACTGGCTGAGGACCTCGCTCGAGGAGTCCAGCGAGTTCCAGCAACTCAGAAGCCACAAAGTCAAGCGCCCCTTCCGCCGTGTGCTCGCTGAATATCCGAAGCAAATCGTTGTTGGCGTGGGAGTGGCTGGGATCGTTAACGCGTCGAATAGCTTGTTGTTCGTGGTGCTGCCGTCGTACATGGCGCTTGTACTGCATGCGGATCCGCGTCTTGTCAGCGAGGGGCAGAACATCGGGATTGCCACGATGTGCGTGTCGCTGCTTCTCTTTGCCTGCCTGGGTGACCGCATCGCGTCTCGACACTGGCATCGGCTCGGGACAATCCTGATGCTGGCAGGAAGCTACCCATTCTATGCACTGCTCACCGCCCAGAGGCTCGACGTGATCGCGGCCTTCACGATCATTGGGGCCATAGGCGGACTGGTGAATGGGTCCTACGCCTTCCTGTTGGCGGATCTTTTCCCCACTGAAGTCCGCTTCAGTGGCATTGCGCTTTCGCTTAACCTTGCCACGGTCATATTCACGGGCGCCACGCCCTTCCTGGTGACACAACTCCTGCACGCGACGGGATCTCCGGCCGCGCCTGGCCTCTACCTGACGGGTGTCGCCGTTATTGCACTGGCTGCCGGCATCGGGCTGAAGGCCATGGGAGGCAGAATCGATCGCGCCGGTACGATCGCGGGCGCAGCTTGATTCGCCACTAACGTCGGCCGGGCAGCAAGCGAAGTGGGCCACGGCTGCGTAGAACCGCTCATGTGTTCCTGTGTGGCTCCCGAGGGCGATACAGGATCGACTGAAGTCGGGCGGCGTGGCCCTCGCCGAACTCGACAGGCAGATCATTGGCCGGTACGGTCATTTGCCGGCCGAAGGCGAGTGACAGAATCTGGCCGAACTCTGCCCTCCTCCCTTTCGGCGCCGGCTGTTGGACGCCGAAGGCAACTACCGCCGACCCATAGCTGCCATCCGCACACTCATCCTATTCTGCTTTCAAGACACTTCGGGGGGCGACAGTCGAGGTTCCGCCGCAGGCTTCCCAGTGCATGCGGGAAGGTTGCATCGGCTCTACGTCGAAGCTGAAGCGCGTCCAATAGGGTGCGTGCTTACTTCATCCGCAGAGCGCGGGAGCGTTTGACGAGGTGCGGCCATGAGCGCGCATTGCTACCGAAAGAACTGCGGATCGTGCCTTAAAAAGGCAATTTGGAGGTATGATTGCATTCAATATTGCATATCTAATTCCGACTTAGCCCTACCGTGTCCACCGCAGAACTACAAGGCATCGACATTCCCGCGCAGATAGCCCAGGAAATCCGCAAGCTCATTAACCGCGGACAGTTGCCGCCCGGGTTGCAGCTACGGCAATCCGACCTAGCCGACCGCTTTGGCATCAGCCGCGTTCCCGTGCGCGAGGCGCTGAAGCTGCTGGCGGCTGAAAGCATCATCGAACACGATCCGAACCGGGGCTTTTTCGTCGCGCCGTTGTCGACTGACGAAGCGCGCCAGCTTTACTTGATGCGTCAACTGCTGGAAGCGGAACTGCTGTCCACGATCGAGTGGCCCACGCCCGCCCAACTCAAGCAGTTCAAGACGATGCTGACCGAACTCGACGAACTGCTCTCGGCCGGCAACCGCTCGGAATGGATCGAGCACCATCGCGCGTTCCACGACGCGGTGTTCGAGCTGTCCCCGAACAAGGTGCTCAAGCGCGAGGCGCTGCGGCTCATGCGGCTGACCGACCGCTACCGCGCGTTGGCCGCCGATATCACGCTGCGCGACCAGCACCTGAACGCCAACATCGAACAGAAGCTTGTGAAAGCGTTGAGTACCAAGAATCGGGACATGTTGCTGGATGCCTACGCCGAAGGCCGCAAGATGGTGGCCGAGGGGCTGATGCAGATCCTCGCGGCGCGCGGCGTATGAAGCGGGGAGCGCTCTAGCCCCCCGTGCACCGCTGTCAGAAGCGGTGCATCATGCCGACTGCCGCCACGGATTGAATCTTCCCGCTGGCCAGGATGTTGCCGATTTCCGCGGCATAGGCGCCGTTAGTGTGCTGATACACGCCCACCAGATAGACGGCGGTCCGCTTGGAAAAGGTATACGTCAACTGGAGCGCGCCCTGGTGAATGATCACGTTCTTCAGTTGCTCGTTGCCGTTCTCGTAGGTATAGGCGCCCCCGAGAATCAGGTCCGGCGTCAGTTCATAACCGATGCCGCCGGCCACCGCGTAGATCCTCGCTCCGGTGAATGTGTTGCGCGCCTGGCTGTACATGCCCGAGAAATCGAAGCGCGATACCTTGGTGCGGGCGCCGGCGAGGAAGTTGGCGATGCCACTCTGTCCTCCATTTACCGCCCCGTAGTTCTGCTCGGTATAGACCATGGCGGCGCGCGTTTCTCCGTGGTGATACCCGATCGCCGCGCTCTTGCCGGACCCGTTCTGGAAGTCTCCCGCCACTTCGCCAAAGCTGTACATCAAGCCGGCCGAAAAGCCGGCGATCTCGTCGGTCGTCAGCTTGACGGCGTTTGACATCCGCTTGCCGCCCACGCGGTCCCAGTTGATGGCCGACATGCCCACCGGCACGCCAGCGGCATTGGTGTAGGGCGCGTATGGCCCACCGGCGGCAAGACCGGCGCCGATCTGCGCAGGGCCCTTGAGCCCGAGCAGGTCCGCACCGAAGCTCCCGGTGCGGAAGTTCAGCATGCCGCCCGCGATGCCGGTGGCGGGGTCGATCGCGCCGATCAGGAAGTAGTCGAACGCGAAGTCGTTCTGCTGCCCGAGGCGTAAGCCGCCGATTCCAACCTTTCGCATGCCGACCCAAGCCGAGTTCTCGAACAATGCGCCGCGCGATTGCGGATCGAGCGCCCCGGTGCTGAGGGAAATCATCGAGTCCAGGCTGAACGATGCTTGCAGGCCGCCACCGAGGTCCTCGGTGCCGCGCACGTAGAACTTCGATGGGTAGATCGCGGAATCCTGCATGCGGACGTTCGAATGGCCGCCGTTGTCTCGATAGAGCGCGACACTTTCGTCCAGCAGGCCGCCGATGGTGACGCTGCCCTGCGCGTGCGTCACTGTGGTCGCGGCTGTCATTGCAATGCCAAATGACAGATGGCGAAGTGCCATTGCCAGCTTTTTCTTCCGAAAAGCCATTCCGTGTCTCCGTCGTTGGAATTTATTGTTGTGGTGCCTGCCCTGCAGGGGAGCAGGCCGGTTTCGGTCGACCGGCAGATTTGCGAGGGTCCGCCTCAGCTAGCAGGCTCCGGGTCCCATGTCGGAATCCAGAGCAGTTCTGGAGCTGCGGCAGCGTCGGTCGATGAAAATTCGCCGTAGCTGCCGTGCGCGTACAGCAGCGGCCGGGCGCGGTCGGCGCGGGGCGTTGCGGTGTCGATGGCGCCGAAGAGAATGCCGTGCGTGCCAACGTCCAACGCACTGGCCACTCGGCAATCGAAGCTGACCAACGCGTCGCGGAGAACTGGCGCGCCGGTGCTGGCGCGTCCCCATACGCCGTCGGCAAACTTTTCCTCTGCCGGTATGGGGCTGGCAAAGCGGTCCGCCAGCCGGCGGCTTTCCACCGCCAGCACGTTCACCGCAAAGATCCCTGACGCCTGGATCGCGTGGAACGACGCACTGTTGCGGTTGACACAGGCGAGCAGCGTGGGCGGATCGGCCGAGACCGAGCAGACGGCCGTGGCTGTTAGCCCCGCACGCGAGCCGTCCGCCGACAACGTGGTAATCAGGCAGACATGTCCGGCGAGGCAGCGCATCGCTGTCCTGAACTGGTTGGCGTCGATGCTCATGCGAGTTCTCCGTCCGGAGGCTATGCGACCGTGGGGGCTGCGGCGAGATGGCGGGCGAAGTGCAGCACCGTCCGACCGTGCGCCTGCATCGCGGCGAGCCGCTGATAACTGGCACGCTCCCAGCAGTTGAAGCCGTGGCTTGCGCCGGGATAGACGAAGAATTTCGCCGTGTCGCGGTCGGCAAAGGCTGCCTTGACCCGCTCGACTGCGGCGACCGGGATCATGGGATCGGTCTCGCCGTAGTGGAACAGCATCGGGCAACGCACAGCCGACGCCTTCTGTAACTGGTCCTGAATGCCGCCGCCGTAGTAGCACGCGGCGGTGTCCACCAGTCCCGCAGCGGCGGCCAGATAGGCCAGGCGGCCACCGATGCAGAAGCCGAGCGCCCCCACGCCGCCCGTCACTTCGGGACGCTCGCGCAGCGATCGCACGGTGCCTTCCAGTTCGCTCTCGATCTCTGCCATGTCGGCGCGAATGAGCATGTCACGCGCGCGAGCGGCTTCATCGCCCACATAGCCGAACGATTCGCGCGGCGCCTGCCGCCAGAACACGTCGGGCGCGAGCACGACAAAGCCCAGTTGCGCGTACTGCTCGGCTACGGCCCGGATATGGCGGTTCACGCCGAAGATTTCCTGGAAGAGGACAATCCCGGGGCCCGTTCTCGCTGGCGGCAGCGCGAGATAGCCTTGGTACGCGCGACCATCGGCTGCGGGGATGTCGATCCAGCTCGTGCGGATCGTCGTCTTGTCGTCGATGCTTTCCTTCATGTCGTCTGCCTCCTTCCTCAGCGCCAGCCAAAGATGTCGAGCGTGGCCTCGCCCGCACGGAGTCGGCGGCACTGATCAGCCTCGTTCACTTCTCGCGCAAGGCCGGCGTCCACCACCTTGCCCGCACTGTCGCGCGGAATGCAGACCACGCCGTCGCCGTCGCCGACGATCAGGTCGCCAGCATGGACGGTGACGTCGCCAAACACGGTCGGTGCATTGATCCAGCCGCGCGCGCCGAAATCCTTGCCGGTGCCGCGGATGCAAAGTCCGCGGGCGAACACCGGGAAGCCGATCTCTTCCAGCAGCACGCCATCACGCACGCAGCCGTCGATGACCAGGCCGGCGAGGCCGCGCACCTGGCTGGCGGTGGACATGACCTCCCCCCAGTAGCCGTGCTCGAAAGCGTCGCTGACCGACACCACCAGCACGTCGCCTGGTTGCGCGGCATAGATGGCGCGGTGCAGCCACAGGTTGTCGCCGCCCGGCGCATGCACTGTGACGGCGGGGCCGCACAGCCTGAATCCCGGTGCGACGGGTTTGATCGCGGACGGAAACGCTCCGATCTTCCCGCCGGCCTCGTGCAGCGTGGCCGTTGGGACGGCACGGGCGGCGTCGACGATCTGCGGAGCGGTACGCGCGAAATCCAGTTGCGTGGTGTCGCGCGGATCGATGCGGTCGATGGACAATGTCATGCTTTCGCTCCTTCGGCGCGCGTCTGCAGTTGATGGTAGCGGTACTCGGCGCGGGCCTCGTCCAGACGCATGCCGCCGGCGACTGCCTTGCGAATGGCGTTCTCCGCAGCTTCGATCTCTTCGGCGGCCGCCAGGATGCGCTCCTCGTGATCACGTGGGATCGATACCAGGCCGTCTGCGTCACCTCGCAGGATGTCCCCCGGTGCCACGCGCACGTCGCCGATATTTACCGGCACATTAGTGGCCTCCACTTGCACGCGGTCCTTGCCGGTGCGCATCCAGTTGTCGCGCGAGAACACGGGGTAGCCGAGCGACAGGCAAAGATGCACATCGCGGTTGATGCCGTCGATTACCGTGCCGGCGATGCCGCGGCGATGGGCGATCTCCGTCATGATGTCGCCCCAGACCGTGGCATCGGTGCGGCCACCGTTGTCCAGCACGATCACGTGACCGGGTGGCACGTCGTCAATAAAGTCGCCGACGGTGCCCGGCGGGCTGGCGGCGGGGCCGTAGAGGATGGTGAAGGCGCGGCCGGCCATGCGGAAGCCGGCATCGCGCGGCTTGATGGCGCGGCATTGGCCGACGATGCCGAGGCGGTCCATGGCGTCGCTAAGCGTGGCGGTGTCGAGCCTGCCGGCGCGAGCGACGTTGCGGTCTTCGATCTGTTCTGACATGACTTAATCCTTCAGCATGAATTCGTAGTTGCCGCCCATGACCTGGCTGATCGGTGTACCGGCCAGAACGGCCTTGGCCATGCGAGCTTCGCGGGCGACGATGCCTTCCGCGGCCTCGAGCACCCGGTCGATGTTCGCCGCGGCGATGAAGATGACAGCGCTGCGGTCGGCGAGAACGTAGTCCCCGGCATCGACGTCAATGCCCCACACGCGGATCGGCACGTTGGTACCTTTCTCGACGATGCGGCCGCGCGCGGTACGGGCGGTGAGGGAAGAGGCGAAGATGGGAAAGTTCATCGCGCGCGCTTCGTCGATGTCGCGCACGGGACCATCGGCCACCACGCCCGCGATACCCTTCACCTTCGCGCCGAGCGACAGCATGCCCCCCCAGCTCCCCGCCTCGACGCCGGTGCGCTGCTCGACGACGATCACGTCGTCGGCGCCGCCGGCCTCAATGGCGGTGGTGCCCAAGTGGCGGGGCTCGCCCGGTGGCGGCGCGCCCGTGCCGAGCTGCACGGTAATCACGCGACCGGCGATGCGGCCCTCGCCGGCTTCCTGCCGCACGCCGCTGACCACGCCCGGAAGGCCGAGCTTGTCGAGCGTGTCGGACACCGCGCAGCAATCCAGCCGGCGCAGGCGGCGCACATATTCGTCGGGGGTACTCATCGAATGGCTTCCTTGTTGTTGTCGGGCCGCCAGCAGGCGAAGCCCATCGCATTGCCCGTGCCCGCTTCGCTGCGGTAGCACGGCACGTAGTCGATCACTTCCATGCCGAAGCCGAGCTCGTCCATCGCGCCGGCCACGGGAATCCAGTTCTTGACCTCGGAGGTCCCGGCCTGGAAGATCGCCTCGCCCAGCCCCTCCACGGGCGCGAAGTCATGCGCGCGCATGCTGTCGAGGATCAACTGATCGACGGTCTCGTCGATGACGAAGTGGGTCAGGCCGCCAGAGGCGATGATGGCCACACGTGCGTCGCTGTCCCATGACCGGATGGCACGCGCCAACGAGCGTCCGAACGCGTGGCAACGGCCAACCGTCGGTTGATTGGGCGGATAGAACGTGTTGATCAGCACCGGCACGGTGGGAATCACCTGATCCTTCATCAGTTGCCGGAATACGAAGCCAAAGGCGTGCGGCGTCTCCGTGGCGGAAAGGTGTTTCAATGCCGTGATGTCGAAGCCGTCGGCCACGGTGCGTTCGATCAGGTGGCGGCCAAGCGCCGGTACGCCGGCATATGTCGCTTCCGGGGGCATGTAGCCGGGCATGGCGTGGGCCACGCCCGGCGGCAGCCGCGACAGCTTCTCGTCGCTGATCATGTTGTTGACGATGGTCTCGCCCCACATCACGCTGAACGCGGGCACGAGCATGTCGTCGAAGATTTCCATCTGGTCGTTGCCGACGATCACTGCCACATCGGGGCGGGCTTCCGCGAGCACCCGCGACATGCGTTCGATGGCCTGCATGCAGCGGGTGTGCCGGGCTTCCCACACTTCCGGCGTAATCTGCGCGGCCAGGTTTTCCGACGCGCGATGCTGCACCAGCTCATCGAACGTCCATGTCCGGCCCTGGTAGTGATGCAGGCTGCGGCGGTCGTCGGGCAGGCGCGAGCCCCATGTGTGCGGCGGCGTGACCAGCATGGGACCATGCGAGGTGCCCATGCCGAGTACGATTTCTGCCATGCTTGCTCTCCTCCGGGCGTCGTCGCGCGTTTAGCGGTACGCCGCCAGGTCGAGGTTGAACAACTTTTGCGCATTGCCGAAGAAGATCTGGTCCTTCTCTTCCGGCGACAGCCAGTCGAAGCCCTGGATGAACGGCTTGATGTCGTCGAAGGTGCGGCCGGTAGCCGGATTGGTCTGCGAGCCGACGCCTGGGCACTCGGCGCCGAACAGGCAGCGGTCCGCGCCGACGGTTTTGATCAGCAGGCGCAGCGACTCCTCTGAATACAGCACGGTGTCGTAGTAGAGGTTGCGCATTCCGGCCAGGAAGTCGCGGCCCGCGCGCGCGGCACCCGACTGAAAGCGGCCAATCTGGTAGGGGATCGAGCCGCCGCCGTGCGACACCAGGATCTTCAGCGACGGGAAGTCCTTGAACACGTCGGAGTTCACCAGGCCGAACACGGCGATGGTCTCTTCATTGATGAAGTGAACGGTGTACGGCGACCGTGCGGAGTGTGAGCCGGTGGCGTGGATGTGCGCGGGAATGTCGAGCTCGCACAGCTTTTCGTAGAGCGGATACCAGTAACGGTCGCCCAGCGGTGGCGCTTCAGCGCCGTTGTTCTCGAATGGGTCCGGGTTGAGCAGCACGCCGCGGAAGCCCAGTTCCTTCACGCAGCGTTCCAGTTCCGGGAGCACCACTTCAATCGGATCGCCAGCCACCTGGGGCAGCCCACCCACGCCGATGAAGCGCTTGGGCAGCAGCTTTACCGTGCGGGCGATGATGTTGTTGGTCTCCTCGGTGAACCAGTGCACCAGCTTGCCCGGCTTCGCGCTGTGCATCATCTGGAACGGACGCGGCGACAGCAGTTGGACGGTGGTGCCCACGCGGTCAAGCAGGTCGATGTGCCCGGCCGGCCCCATCTCCTTCCGATTGGCGTAGTGGAGGATCTCCTCGTCCGTCACCTCGGGCATCTTGCGCCCGTGCTCGCCGCGATGCGACAGGATGTGAGCCTTGTAGACCCAGAGTTCGGCGGGCGGGCTGACGTGGCCGTGGCAGTCAATGATCATGGGATGTCTCCGGTTGGGATGAAATGACTTACAGATCGAGGACCAGCCGCTCGCCCTTGCAACCCGAGCAGCAGATCATCATGGTGTTGTTGGCCGCCTTCTCCGGTTCGGAAAGGATGGCGTCGCGGTGATCGGGAATGCCGGATAGCACGCGCGTCTCGCAGGCGCCGCACACGCCTTCCTCGCAGGAGTGCGCCACTTCCACGCCGGCATCCTTGAGAACCTGCAGGATGGTTTTGCCACCCGGTACCTGCAGAGATTTGCCGCTGCGCTTCAGTTCGACCGTGTAGCCGCCGTCCAGCGCGGCTTCCTGCTTCGCGGTGAAATACTCGACGTGGACCTGCGCCGCAGGCAGGTGGGCCGTGGCTGCTTCGAAGGCCGCCAGCATCGGGCCCGGGCCGCAGCAATAGAAGTGCGTGTTGGCCGGATGCGCCTTCACTACTTCGGCGATGTCGAGCACGCCGCCCGCTTCTGCGTCGATGTGCAGGTGCAGGTTCTCGTAGCTGCGCAGTTCCTCGAGGAAGGCGACGTCGACGCGGTCGCGGCACGAGTACACCAGTGTCATCGAGCGGCCCAGCGCCTTCAGGCGCCTCGCCATGCACAGGATCGGCGTGATGCCGATGCCGCCACCGACCAGCACCGAATGCTCGGCCTCTTCATTCAGCGGGAAATTGTTGCGCGGCGGCTCCGCCTGGATCACCGCGCCGGGGCGCAACTGCTCGTGCATGAAGCTGGAACCGCCGCGGCTTTTGGGGTCGCGCTTCACCCCTACCTGGTAGCGCCGCGGCTCGCGGCCACCTTCGAGCAGCGAATATTGGCGCACCAGGCCATTGGGCAGGTGCAAGCCGATATGGGAACCCGGCTCGCACGGCGGCAGCGCGGCGCCCACGGGAGACGCGAAGGCGTAGAGCAGCGTGTCGCGGGCGAGGAATTGAATCGACTCCAGGCGCAACTCAAGGAGGGCGCCCGTGAACTGGGGCAGGTCGTTCATGTGTGTCTCCAGTGACGACGTTCAGTGATGCGGCGAGGCATATGCCTGCCGGCGCCTGGTGTCCGAAGCGTGCGGCGTGGGACCGATAAGGAGAGGCCCGCTGTCGCTCGCTTCGTCGTTGACGCGAAATTCTTTTTTGCATATTATTTCGACTAACAAGAAAAAAGTCAAAGCATCTTGATGCGTGGACTTTCCCGGGCATCGGCCCGAAGGGCACATCACTGGCGGAAACCGGCAGCGGCATCGTGCAGCGCAGTAGCACCGTCCGCGTCACATGGAAATGGAGAACAAATTGATCGCAGTCCTCTCTTGCAACGGCGGCACGGTCACACACGGCAGCGGCCCGGCCACCCGACTTTTCGTCGCCACTTTGCGTGGCATGCACGTATTCGAGCGGACAGGGCAAGGCGCGCCCTGGCAGCGGACCCGCTCGGCGCTGGAAGACCGTCACGTGAGCGCGCTGCTGTTCGAGCCGCAATCAGGGTTGCTGTTTGCCGGCGCGCACGGCAAGGGGGGCATGTGGGTCAGTCGCGACCTCGGCGTCACGTGGGAACCGCGTGGCAATGGCCTGAAGAGCGAACACGTCTACACGTTGGCGGCACAGCAGCGCGACGGCCGTGTGGTGCTCTATCTGGGCACCGAGCCCTCAGCCCTGTATCGGAGCGACGACCTTGGCGAAAACTGGGAGGAAGTCTCGGCCATGCTGTCTGTGCCGGACCAGGACAAGTGGACGTTCCCGCCGCCGCCGCACGTCGCACATGTCAAGAACGTGGCCTTTCATCCGGCGCAACCGGGCACGCTGTACGTATGCATCGAGCAGGGCGCGTTGCTGAAGACGACGGACGATGGGGCCACCTGGACCGAGCCGCGCAGCTATGAGTCCGCGCAGGACAAGTTCTATCACGACAACCACCGCGTTCTGATCCGTCCGTCGAACCCTGCACAGCTTTTCATGTGCGGTGGCGAAGGCCTGCACTACAGCGCCGACGCCGGCGAGACCTGGACACACCTGATGACGCGTGCGGACCGTATTGGCTACCCCGATGCCATGTTTATCGACCCGCGCGACGAGAACGTGCTGTACCTCGGCGGGCCGGGCAACGCGCCGCGTGATTGGGGCTCCAAGCGCAGCGCCGATGCCACCGTGCTGCGCAGCCGCGATGGCGGCGCAACGTGGCAGGAAATCCGCAACGGCCTGCCGGCAGAAGTTATCGGCAATATCGAAGGCATGGGCTTGTATCACTGGGCCGACCAGGTGATGCTGCTGGCCGGCACCGCGACCGGCGAAACCTACGCCAGCGAAGACGGTGGCGAGAACTGGTACACGGTTGCCGACAACTTGCCCCCCATCTCGAAGGGCGGCCACTATCGCTGGTTCCTGCAAGCCGACGAGCGCGAGAAGGTAGAGGACCGCATGCGCACCGGCACCTGACGGCCGCCCCGGCCGAACCATTCAGAAACGACGAACCATGCCTCGCCGCGGCGTCACCGGCGCGCGGCGCGGAGGCGTACGTCCTCACAAAGGAGACAAGACGTGAGCACATCCCCCTTGGCAACCGCTTCCGGTAGCCTCCCCGTACTGGCCAGCCACGATGCCGCGATTGCCGCGGCGCGTGCGCTGCACGACAAGATCCGCGCGCGCGCCGACCGTACCGAAAGCGAGCGCATCGTATCTGCCGAGACCATCCGCGAGCTGATGGAAGCCGGCCTGTTCGGCGTCGTGACGCCGCGCATGTTTGGCGGTTCGGAGCTGGGCTTCGCGACGCTGGTCGACGTGACTGCCGAGATCGCCTCCGCGTGCGGCTCGACCGGCTGGGTCTATGGTGTCCTGGCCGGCCATAGCTGGATGCTGAACCTGTTCCCGCTGCAGGCGCAGCGCGAAGTGATGAGCGCCGACCGCGTGCTGACCGCGACCGTGTTCCGTCTCGGCGGCACCGTCACGGAAGTGGACGGCGGTTATCGGCTGGTCAACGGCGACGGCCGCTTCTGTTCCGGCATCGACCATGTCCAATGGGTCATTGTCGGCAATGCGGTGCAGCGTGAGGGCCAACCGCCGGAGCCGCGCTTCTTCGTGGTGCCGCGCGAGGATATCGAGATCGTTGACGATTGGTTCACGGCAGGCATGCGCGGCACCGGTAGCCGCTCGATCCGAATCGCCGATACGTTCATCCCGGCGCATCGCTCGGTATCGGTGAAGGACATGATGTCGGGCATGGCCGATGAAACCGGATCGGTGCGCGCACCGATCTACCGGATGCCGTTCCAGAACGTCACGCCGTTTTCGCTCGTGGGCGCGCCACTAGGCATGGCCCGTGCGGCGGTGCGGTCATTCTCCGACGGGCTGGCGGCGCGCCTGGCCACGTTCAGCAGTGAACAGGCAGCCGAGCAATCGGCCACGTTCGCACGGGTGGCGGAATCGGTGGCCGAGATCGACGCGGCGCTGGCCGTGGTGCGCGAGGATGCGCGACGTGTAGACAGTGCGGACGATCCGCGCTCGATCAGCGACCTGGACTGGGCACGCATTCCACGCGATTGGGCCTATGCCGCGCAGAAGGCGCGCTACGCGGTAAACGCGCTGTTCGAAGCAGCCGGCGGGTCCGGTATCTACAACAGTTCCGAGTTGCAGAGAATCTGGCGCGACGTAAATTCCGCCGCCCAGCACTTCGCCTTTACGTGGGACAGCGCCATGACCAGCTACGGACGTGCGGTCATTGGCCTGCAGCCCTCGAAATTCGGCCCGAAGGGCCGGTAACGGCGCGCCGAGTGGAAAGCCCCATGCATGCCGACGAACTGACTTCCATCGACGACTACTCGGCCGCCACGCTGTCGTCGATCTGCGAGCGGATGGCGGTCTCCCGCGAAGTGGAACACATGATCTACCGGGAATCCGAACTGGACGAGGTCTGGCGCCTGCTCGACGCCGACGTCGCCAATGCTGCTCGCGACGGTTGCAGCGCAAAGCAATTGCAGCGCCTGGAGGCGATGCGCTCGCTGGTGATCGAAGCACATGACCTGGTTGGCAACGACGGAGACACCGTTGCCGCCCGTGAACGACTCGGCCGCGCCATCGCGCTTCTGGACTGAAGCCGGCGCAGGCCGTTTTTTCCCACAAAGACGATACACCGATTCAAGATAGGAGGACCTATGCTCACTCGCGAAGACAACAATGTGCTGACCCAGGTTGGCCGCGGCACCCCGATGGGCGAACTGATCCGGCGCTTCTGGATTCCGGCGCTTCTGGCATCCGAGATTGCAGAGCCCGGTGGCAAGCCGGTGCGCGTGCGGTTGCTCGGCGAAGATCTCGTGGCCTTCCGCGATACCGATGGCAAGGTGGGCCTGCTCGACGAGCAATGCCCGCACCGCCGCGCGTCGCTGGCGCTGGGCGACAACTCCGACGGCGGCTTGCGCTGCCTCTACCACGGTTGGAAGTTCGCCACCGACGGCACCTGCCTGGACACGCCCACCGAGCCGTCCGGTTCCGCCTTCTGCTCGCGCATTCGCGCGCAGGCTTACCCGACGCGGGAAGCGGGCGGCGTGATCTGGACCTACATGGGCCCCGCCGCCGAGGAGCCGCAATTCCCGGAATTCGAGTGGCTGTCGTACCCGGCCGTCAACGCCGTGCCTTTCAAGGTGCTGGAAGACTGCAATTACGCGCAGGCGGTGGAAGGTACCATCGACTCGGCCCATGCCGGTGTGCTGCACCGCGAGCAGCCGTGGAGCGCGCCCGCGAAGTACGACCATGAGCGCGACCTGCAACCGAAGATCGAAGTCGAATACACCAAGTACGGCCTGCGCTACGCGGGCGTGCGCAACTTCCGCGAAGAAGGCAAGCTGCATGCGCGCGTGACCGAAGTGGTGCTGCCCTTCTTTACGCTGATCCCGCCCGACGGCTTCGGCGTGCGCAAGAACCGCCGCATGGCCAACGCCTTCGTGCCGCGCGACGACGAATCCACGTGGCACGTCCAGTGGTTCTTCGACGACACCCAACCGGTGGATGTTGCCTATCGCATCGAGGAGGGCGGCCACTGGGTCGACGAGAACTTCCGCAAGAAGCTCAATATCGACAACTGGTACCAGCAGGACCGCGAGTGGATGAAGACCGGGTCGATGTCGGGCATCAAGGGCATCCTGACGCAGGACCACGCGGTCAGCGAAACGCAGGGCCGCATCCTGGACCGTACCAAGGAACACCTCGGCACGTCCGACGTGGCCGTGGTGGCCTGGCGCCGCCAGATGATCCGCACTGCCCGCGCGCTGGCCGAACGCGGCGAGGCGCCCAGCGTGCTGACCGCGCCGATTCCGTTCCCGCAGATTCGCGCGGC
Source organism: Cupriavidus pinatubonensis (assembly GCF_019602855.1). Taxonomy (GTDB): domain Bacteria; phylum Pseudomonadota; class Gammaproteobacteria; order Burkholderiales; family Burkholderiaceae; genus Cupriavidus; species Cupriavidus pinatubonensis. The sequence continues at coordinate 1,034,150 of NZ_CP080766.1, read as the reverse complement.
GACGGTGATCTTCAGCAACGAGCGCACGTGGAAGCAGGAGGTCCCACTCAATCCGGACGTGGCCCTGACGGCCTGACGCGGCGATGCTGATCGATAGCCACGCGCATGTCTCGCAGGTCTGGTACGAGCCGGTGGAGACGCTGCTCTGCCAGATGAAGCGTCACGACGTGGCGCGTGCGGTGCTGACGCAGATGATCGGGCAGGCGGACAACCGCTACCAGGCGGATTGCGTACGCGCGCATCCAGGCCGATTCGCCAGCGTGGTCTGGATTGACCCGGCCGCGCCGGACGCTCCGCGCGCGCTTGCAAGGTTGGCGGACGAAGGTGCCGCCGGCGTGCGCCTGCGCCCGGGAGCCCGCTCGCCCGGCGACGATCCGCTGGCGATCTGGCGGGCCGCAGAAGCTTGCGGCCTGCCGGTCAGTTGCGTCGGCAATGCCGAAGCGTTTACCACGCCAGCCTTTGCCGATCTGCTGCAGGCGGTGCCGGGCCTGACGGTCGTGCTGGAGCATCTCGGCGACACCAGCAAGCCGATGCAGACCGTGGCCGATGGCGAATTGCGCTACACGGTGCTGCGGCTGGCCCGCTTCAACAATGTGTGCCTCAAGGTTCCCGGCCTCGGGGAACTGGCGCCTCGTGCGCCCGGCGCGCTGCGGGACGGCCCCACGTTCGGCGGTGAGGCGGCAGCGCTGCTGGAGGCCGCCATTGCAGCGTTCGGCGCGCAGCGCCTGATGTGGGGTAGCGATTTTCCGGTGGTGAGCAGCCGTGAAGGCTATGGCAATGCCCTGGCGCTAGTGCGCGAATGCCTCCTCGACCATCCGGCAGTGGTTCGCGAGGCCATCCTTGGCGATACCGCGCGCCGTATATTTTGGAAGGAGATTTGATATGACAAGGAAAGTACTCGCGGCAGTCAAGACTGGTGTCGAGACGACCGAGCTGAGGGAGTTCGACTACCCACTAGTGCAGCCGGACTCAGGCATCCTCAAGGTGGAGGCTAGCGGCGTTGGCGGCAGCGATCCGGAGCTGTATCGCAAGTCCGAGCACGCTCCTGTCATCATGGGGCACGAGAATGTCGGCACCATCGTCGAGCTTGGCCCCATTGCGCAGCAACGCTGGGGCGTGAAGGCCGGCGACCGCGTGGCGCTGCACGAATACCTGCCGTGCTGGCACTGTGAATGGTGCATGAAGGGCGACTTCCGACTGTGCATGGAGGTGGACTTCTTCAATGTGAAGGACCGGCTCAACACGCTGCGTTTCGGCATGTCGACCTGCACCATTGCACCGCACCTGTGGGGTGGCTACGCGCAGTACATGCACTTGCCGCTGAATACGGTCATGCACGTGATCCCGCCCGATATGCCCGCCGTCCACGCCACCCTCGCGGTGCCGTTCGGCAACGGCGTGCAGTGGGCATGCAATGACGGCGGCGCCGGGCCCGGCAAGACAGTGCTGGTATTCGGTCCCGGACAGCAGGGACTGGGTTGCGTGCTGGCGGCCAAGGCCGCAGGGTCCCTGATGGTGATCCTCGCCGGCATGACCCGCGATCGCAGCCGGCTCGACCTGTCGCTGCGCCTCGGTGCGGACCATGCCATCGACGTGCAGAACCAGGATCTCCATGCCGAAGTCATGCGCCTGACCAATGGTCGCGGCGTCGACGTGGTGGTGGATACCACTGGCGATCCGACCGGCGAAGTGGCGCAGCTTGCCATTGGCCTGGCTGCCAAGGGCGCGTACCTGAGCCTGAACGGCCTGGCGCAGAGCGTACCGATCGGCGAGATCAAGAAGCGCTACCTGACCGTGCGTGCTCCGCGCGGGCGCAGCTACGCGGCGGTGGAACTCGCCCTGCGCTACATCGGCTCAGGCCGCTATCCGCTCGATGAAGTGTGTTCGCATACCTTCGGGTTGGCACAGACGCACGAGGCGATCCTTGCCACTGCCGGTCGCGGCGTGGAGGGCGCCGTCCACGTTACGGTGGATCCTTGGAAGTGAACGGCTCGCGCTCCTCTCGAGGTTGAGCGAGCGGAGCGCAAGGCGTCAGACATCACTTCACTTCATTACTTACAGGAGACAAAGTCAATGATCGACAGTCATGCACACCTGATTTCCGCCGATGTGGAACGCTATCCGACTTCTCCACTGAGCGGCGAGCTGGAGCCCGGCGCTCTCGACAATCCGGTGACAGCGGAGCGCCTTCTTGCGCTGATGGACGAGCAAGGCATTGAGCGCGCGCTGGCCGTGCAACGGGCGCATATCTACGGCTTCAATAACGCCTATGTGTGCGATGCCGCCCAGCGCTACCCGGAACGCCTGCGCGCGCTTGGCATGGTGGACGCGCTTGACCAGAACATCCGTGAGCAAGTGCGGCACTGGGTCGGCGAGCGCGGCGCGGTCGGCATCCGCCTGACTGAACCGTTCAAGGGTGCTGACCCGTCCTGGTTCGCTTCGCCTGAGGCGATGGCAGCTTGGGAAACCGTGTCGGAACTGGGCGGTTCGGTGCGACTGCACTTCTATCGCTGGAATCGCGAGGCTGCCCTGAAGGCGCTCAAGCCGGTACTGCAGCGGTTTCCGCAGACTACGGTGGTACTGGATCATTTCTCCAATATCGTCGGCGAAAGCGGCGCCCCGGACCACGGCGTCGACGCGACGCTGCTCGAGATGGTGGAGCATTCCAACGTCTACCTGCTGTACTCCATGATCAACCTCGGCAAACTCGCCGCCGCGCAGATGGCGGCGGCGCCGATGGTCGAGCGTGTGGTACGCGAGTTCGGCGCGGATCGCGTCATGTGGGGGTCCGACGTCGCGCAATCCAAAGGTAGCTACGCGCAGATGGTGGCGCTGGCGAAGGAGTCGGTGTCGCTGCTGTCTGAAACCGACCAGCGCAAGGTTCTGCACGACACCGCGCATGCTGTGTACTGGGGAACGCGCTGAGATGGGCCGGCGCGAAGTGTTCGATCCTGCTGTGGGCCTGACGCCACGCGCCACCGATACCGACTTGCCGTCGCGGCTCGCGGCCGATATCCGCGAAATGATCAACGAAGGGAAACTGTCGCCCGGACAGCAGTTGCGGCAGCAGGACCTGGCCCGGCGATTCGGCATCAGTCGCGTGCCGGTGCGGGAAACGCTGAGCCTTTTGGTTGCCGAGGCTGCGGTCTGCCACGACCCCAATCGCGGCTTCCACGTTGCGCCGCTGTCGAGTAGCGAGGCGCGGCAACTCTATCGCATACGACATCTGCTCGAGACGCAACTGCTGTCGACGGTGAGATGGCCCGACGCCAGCGAACTGGCGGACCTGCGCGCGCGGCTCGCGCTGCTCGACCACCATCTGACGGAGCGCGCCCGGGCCGCGTGGGTGCGCGCACACCGGGAGTTCCACGGTGCCATCTTTGCCTTGTCGCCCGACGCGGTGCTAAGGCGTGAAGTGATGCGACTGATGCGGCAGACGGATCGATATCGCGCCATGGCCGCGCCAGATATTGCCGGCTATCGTTTCCCCGCCGATCCGGAACATCATCTCGTCGAGACGCTCGCCGCACAAGACCGCGAGGCGTTGCTGGATGCCTACCGCCGCGACCGCAGCGCGGTGGAAAAGCGCTTGCTGGCGTCGCTGACCGCGCGCGCTCTCTGAAGTCATATCTCTACGCTGGAATCCTTTGTTCGTCACCACGCGCTCGGGGACGGCGCTCGCCCGCTTTTTGGGTGCAGTGAGGGTGGAACGGGGTTTACCCCGTAAAGCCAAAGAAAAGATTGAAGTGGCGCTTTTCGCTGTATAAGATTCGCAATACTAAATTGAATAATATTTGGACTGAGAGGACCAGGAGCGATCCGCCTTTCGGATCAAAAGCACATTCGGACACAACGGCTACGGACGCCGTTGGCCAGAGTATGTAGCCCCAATGCCAGCCCACTGGCAAGAACATAACGACTAGAAGGAGACGACGTGGACAAAAGACTTGCCGGAGTAGCGGTTGCCGGCTTTTTCCCCCTTGCCGCATCTGCCGCCAGCGTAACCCTGTATGGGGTCGCAGACAGCTTTATCGGCTATTTCAGCAATTCGGAGAAGAGCGTCACGAGTCTGAACAGCGGTGGCCTGGCTGGCTCGCGCTGGGGGATGCGCGGCACGGAAGACCTGTCGGCGGATCTACAGGCCGTGTTTGTGCTTGAGGGCGGCTACAACATGGATACCGGTACTAACGCGCAGGGCGGCCGTCTGTTCGGACGTCGCGCAACTGTCGGTATGCGCAGCAATACTTATGGCGAGATCGCGCTGGGACGACAGCCCACGCCGGGCTACGACTTCGCCGCGATTTTCGATCCCGTACTGATGGCTCCGGGTTCGGTGGCAGCGTCGCTCACCGGCGAGTCGAGCAATCCGTGGATGTTCAACCCGCTCAATGATCCGGCCCGCTCGGATAACGCGGTCCGCTACAACTCGCCATCCTTCGGCGGCGTGACGGTTTCGGCAGCGCATGTGTTTAGCGAGAATGCGGGCGCGCCGGTCAATCGCAACTACGACATCGTCACGTTCCTCTACTCGGCCAATAAGCTGAACGCCGGCTACGGCTTTGCGCGCGCCACGGGAACGACCAACCTGACACCGGACACCAGCCGTCAGCTTGAGCACGCGTTCGCGGCATCTTACGAGACGCCCTGGGCAACGCTCTACGTGAACTATCAATTGCGCTATCGGCTGGGCGCAGCGCATGACTCGGCGTGGCAAGTCGGTACGACCATTCCGGTTGGTGCGGCGGGTAATCTGAAGCTTGCCTACGGCATGCGCGACAGCGGAGTGACGAACGGCCTCCCGGATAACACGCCGACGGCGGACGTGGCCGCCTGGGCCATCGGCTACACCTACGACTTATCCAAGCGCACGACGCTCTACGCCTTCTTCAAGCGCCTCGAAAACCGCGGTTCGTCAAAGCAAACCATCTATCCGCCGGGCGGGCTCGCTGCGCCGACCCAGTTGCACGAAAACGTGAACGCGCTTGGCGCGGGCATCTATCACCGTTTCTGACGCAGCCGGAGTCTATCGATGAAAACGAGTACTGCAACGAATGCCTGCATGACCCGCGCGGCCTCCATCGGAGTCGGGATTGCGATCGCACTATCGTTTGCTTACAGCCTGCATTTCAATCCGCGCTGGTATGGCGATAACGGCCCCGGCGTGGGAAAGCTTCCACGCACGATCGTGCTGGACTATATGAAGCAGGCCTACGACACGGGTCGGGGCGCCGAGGCCGCAAAGGGGTACTTCTCGCCGAAGATGGTCGACCACAATCCCGGCTCGATCGAGCTTCGCGACGGTGAACCGATCCGCCATGAGATCCGGCAGGTTATCGCCGAAGGCCTGGTCGTCGCTGTCTACCACCGTGTGGAGGCGGCGCGGGGCCAGCCGGCTGTCGATGTGCTTGACGTGTTCAAGACAGGCGCCTATACGGGCCGGATCGCCGAAAGGCGGCGTTTCGTCCAATTCCCGCCGGCCGGCGAGGCCGCCAAGACCACCCATTCCGGAGATGCCAAATGAATACAACGTCCCCTGCGAAGCGGAGGCTGGACGCTGCCTGCGCCGGCCGTCTGGTCATCACCCTGATGCGGCTCGCCCTTGGCGCCTGGATGATCAACAGCGGCCTGAGCCATTGGCTGACGAACTTTGGGTTCCCGCCGATCTTCCCTCAGCCGCTTGGCACCCTGCCCGCTTCCAACGCGATGCTGGTCACGCTGATCGAAACCGGTGTGTTCGATATCGTCAAGGCTTGCGAACTGATAGCAGGCTTACTCCTCCTGCTTGACCTGTTCGTCCCCTTCGCGCTGGCGATGACGCTGCCGATCTCGTTCATGGTCTTCTTCAACGCCATTGTCCTTAACCTGCGGTTTGCAATGCTGGTCAGCACGTCCATGAGCGTGTGGTGCCTGTATTTGAACGTCATCCTGATTCTCGCGTACCTGCGCTACTACTTGCCGATGCTGGCGTGCCGCACATCACCGGGGCGTCTCGATGACTTCAGGCGCCTGCCGGCTGCTGTCTTCGCTACAAGCCCGGAAGAACAACGAAGTGCGTGACCCGCACGCAGCACGGGTAGCCGTTCCTCAAAACACAAACTGGAGTAAAGAAATGTTCCTTCGCAATTGCTGGTACATGGTTGGATGGTCCACGGATTTCACGGCCGATGCCATCGTGCCCTTTACCGTGATGGATGAGCCGCTGGCCATTTATCGCAAGACCGATGGAAGCCTGGCTGCGCTGGAAGACCGTTGCTGCCACCGCCTCGCGCCGCTGTCGGTTGGCCGCAAGGAAGGTGACGAACTGCGCTGCATGTACCACGGCTTGAAGTTTGCCGCCGATGGGCGTTGCACGGAAGTGCCGGGCCAGGACCGCATCTCGCCGCGCGTATGCGTGCGGGCCTACCCGATCGTGGAGAAGCACGGCGCTGCTTGGGTCTGGATGGGCGAGGCGGAGAAGGCGGATGAGGCGCTGGTTCCCCCCATCATCGGGCCGGACAACGCCGAATGGGCGATGCAATGCTCGACCTTTGACATGGACGTAAATGCCGAGCTGATCTCCGACAATTTGCTCGACCTTTCGCACGCGCCGTTCGTGCACGAGGCCACCTTCGGCGCCAGCGATCCTGTCGCGCTGAAGATGATGAAAGAAAGTGAAACGAAGCGTGGCGTCACCCAACTGGAGCGCGGCGTGCTGGCCGACCGCTGGCAGTTGGGCCGCCAGTCCAACCCGTACTTCGGCGCGCGCCCATGCGACGACCACGTCGTCAGCCTGTTCCTGGTGCCCGGCGTCTTTATCCTGACCATCACTTCCTACGAGCCGGGCGTGCTCGAGCGCAGCGAGGGCGGCGACGTAACCGAGACGCCGATCTTCAAGCGCTGCACTTGCCAGATGATCACGCCGATCAGCAAGAACAAGTCGCGTTTCTTCTTCAACTTCGGGCCGTGGGCCGCCGCCGCCGACTTGAAGCAGCATTGCTTCGGCATCGCCGACGCTGCCTTCCAGGAAGACAAGCGGATCATCGAGGCGCAACAGGACATGATCCATCGTTCGCCCGGCCGCAAGTTCGTGCTGCTCCCGATGGACCAGCCGGTGGTCCGCTACAACGAGATCTATGCGCGTCTGCTGGCCGTCGAGAAGCCGGTTGCCGAACCGGCCTGAATCGTTGTGACCGACAGGATTTCGAGATAGAAAGATGGAACAGAAGACGCATGCAGTGAACTGGTCGCCGCCGGCTTGGGACGACGAGGCCGACATGGTCGTGGTCGGCTACGGCGGCGCTGGCGCAACGTTTGCCTTCGCAGCCGCAGAGGCCGGCGCCGACGTGCTGGTGCTGGAAAAGGGCGATCGCGGCGGCGGCAATTCGGTTTGCGTCGCGGGCGGGCTCATCATGACCTCGTCCGACGAGGAAGCCACGTTCGACTACATGAACTGGCTGTGCGCCGGCCAGACCGACGAGCCGGTCCTGCGCAACTTTGTCACAGGCCTGAAGGACATCCCGGCCTTCCAGCACAAGCTGGAGCTGCCGCTGAAGGACAACCCCAGGCCCTTCAGCGCGCCGGGATTCTTTCCTGAGTTTCCGGGCGCGCCAGGCGCCGCGAGCATCCACGGTATGAGCGTGGTGGCCGCGCCCGGCGGGGCAGGGCTATACAACGCCATCGCGGCGGTAGCTGAAAAGCATGGTGCGCGCGTTCAGTGCAATACGACGGTGACGCAGCTCGTGCAGGATCCGGCGTCGCGAGGCATCCTGGGCGTGCTCGCCCGCACCGCTGAAGGCCGCACCATCGCCGTGAAGGCACGCAAGGCGACAGTGCTTGCCAGCGGGGGCTTCGAGTTCGATGCCGAGATGTGCCGGCAGTACCTGACACCGTGCCCGATCCATTTCCTTGGCAGCCCGAACCTGACCGGCGACGGCATCCGCATGGCGCAGGAGGTCGGTGCCCAGCTCTGGCACATGAATGCCGTGGCAGGGCCGTTGAACTGGGGCATCAGGGTGGACGGCGGCAGGGTGTACGTGACGTACGACCTCAACAAGGTAGCGGGCTTCGGCTACAACTCGGGCGCGTTCAAGGACGGCGGCAGCCTGATCTGGGTGAACCGTGAGGCGGCACGCTTCCACAACGAGACCACCGATACGGCCGATGTCCGCCACGGCCTCAGCAACCGCGCCACCTGGCTGGCCACCAACCCCGATGTGCCCGAGTTCATCAATGTGCCTGCCTTCCACATCTTCGACGAGAAGGTGCGCTCGGGCGGCGCAGCCATGACGACGCTGAACTCGCGCACCCCGCCGTGGAGCCAGGACAACCTCGCCGAACTGGAGAAAGGCTGGATCCTCCAGGCGGACACGCTGGAGGAGCTGGCGCTGAAGTGCCGCTGGGATGCGGAGCCCGGCGCCTGGCCCGCCGGCCATCTCGACCCTGAAGCGCTGAAGGCCACCGTGGCGCGCTACAACGCGCAATGCGCAGCCGGCGAGGACACCGACTTCGGCCGCAAGAATTTCCTCGTGCCGCTCGATAAAGGTCCGTACTACGCCATCGGCCCGATGCTGCCGACCTTCCTGAACACGCACGGCGGCCCCCGACACGACGCCCGCCAGCGCGTGCTCGACCAGCGCGGCGCGCCCATCCCACGGCTGTACGCCATCGGCGAATGCGGCTCGCTGTGGGGGCCTTACTACAACTCGATGGGCGACATCGCGGAGTTCATCGTGTCGGGCCGCACCGCCGCGCGCGCGGCCCTGGAAGAAGACGCCTGGGACCGCTGAGTCCCAGGCAACGAGAGTTCGAAGAACCGATAAACGGAGACAATCATGTTGGAAAGCCCCACCACAATCCAGTCGCCGCCCCGCAGCTCCGCGGTGGCCGCGCCGACGCCGGCGAAATCGGCGGTGGCGCCAGGCGGCTGGGCTTTGCTGTGCGTGCTCACCCTGGTCTATATCGTGTCGTTCATAGACCGTGGGGCCATCTCGCTGGTGGTCGGCCCCATCAAGCAGGATCTCGGGGCCACCGACCTGGAAGTGAGCTGGCTGCTCGGGCTGTCGTTCATGCTGCTGTACAGCGTGCTGGGCATTCCTGCCGGCTACCTCGTCGATCTGTACCGGCGAAAGTATCTGCTGAGCGGCGCCATCCTGATGTGGTCCGGCGTGCAGATGCTGTGCGGACTGAGCAATACGTACTGGCACCTGTTCCTCGCGCGTATCGGTCTCGGCGTAGGGGAAGCCATGCTGCCGCCCGCGGCATCGTCGATGATCCGGGACGCCTTTCCGCCCGAGCGGCGCGGGCTCGCATTCGGTATCTACAACATCGGACCGCTGCTGGGCACCGGGCTGGCGCTGGTGCTCGGCAGCTTCCTGCTGACGTTTGCGGCCAGCGGAAAGCTGGCGGGCGTGCCGTTGCTGGGAGCGCTGAAGCCTTGGCAATTCGTCCTGATCGTTCCGGGCTTGCTTGGCGTGCCGCTCGCCGCGTTGACGCTGCTGCTGCGCGAGCCGCCGCGACGCGATGCCGTCGTTCACGCGGACCGCGTCACCTATCCGGCTGCACTGCGTTTTGCATGGCAGCAGCGTGCCGTATACGGTCCGCTGTGGATCGCCATCTGCCTCTACGGTATCGCCATCGGCAGCCAACTGGCGTGGCTGCCCGAAATCATCAACCGCTCGATGGGTATCGCACGCCCCGAGATCGGCAAGACGCTTGGCGCGATCAGTTTGGTGGCTTCGCCGCTGGGGCTGCTGTTCTTCGGCAGTGTGGCGGACAAACTGCAGAAGCGCTGGAGTGACGCACCGGTTCGCGTCGCGATCGGCTCGACTGCCGTGGCCGCGCTTATCACCGCCTGTTTTCCGCTGATTCACAGCGCCCAACTCGGCGCCATCGCCTACGGCGCGCAGACGTTCTTCTTCGCGATTTTTGCGGTCGCTGGCGGCGCCACCATGGCCAATTTCACGCCAGGCAACATGATGGGCAAGCTGACGGCCCTCTATTACCTCATCACCAACCTGCTCGGACTGGCGCTCGGCCCCACCGTCTGTGCGCTGGTGGCGCGGCTGCTTTTCAATGGCCCAAACGCGCTCGGCCATGCATTTGTGGCGTGTTACGTGGTCTCTGTCGGCATAGCCGTGTGCCTGCTGGTGCGCGTCTCGCGAGCGCTCCAGGTTGCCACGCAGCGTCGCGCCTCCTGATCCGCGGCGCCATGCCGCGCCACGCCCACGCCTCCGCTTTTGTCTGACCGCAAAAAGGGAAACTGCCAATGCATGCCGCTGAAAAATCGCCATGGAAATATATTGTCCTGTGGCTCAGGCTGTACTTCGCCATTCACTATCTGGCTTCAGGCTTGAATTACGTCATCTTCAACTTCGTTCCGGATTTCAGTCATGCCGGAAGGGTTGGGCCGTATCTTCATGCCATGGCGGATATCGGCTTTTACCAGGTAATCAAATACCTCGAGGTCGTGCTTGGGACGATGTTGCTTTTCAACCTGGCAGTGCCGCTCGCGCTGATTGTGATGGCTGGCATCAGCGTCACCATCATCTACCTGAATCTCTTCATTTCCCCCGCGCCCCGGCAGTTGTTCACGGGGCTCCAGGAGCTGCTTCTCAACGGCGCACTCTTGCTCGCCTACGGCGGGTACTACGCGAACTTTTGTCGCATCAAGACCAGACCGTTCTGGCTTTGGGACGGGTTGTCGCACGCGTCACGCGCTCAGGCGGGAGAGTAAAAGCGGCCGGCAGGCGGGCATGTCGTCAACACTTCGATTCATATAACCCCCCGATTGGCATGCATCGCCGATTTGGTGCGAGGAGATAAACGTGATTAAGGATCTAGTCATTGTTGTGGCAGTGATCGTGGTGACGATACTCATCGTCATGGCTGTCTCCACCAGCTTCGGCGCAAGACCGCTGAGAATCTACGACTACGGCCCGCCGCTGGCCGCGGGCGTGGTTGCCGTGGTTGCGCTGCTCCGTGACGCCAGAAGGAAGTGAGGCCGCCATGAAAATCACCAAAGTCGAATGCATTCCGGTATCGATGCCGCTGAAGAAGCCGCTGCGATTGCCGAATGTCACCATTACCAAGCTTGATACGCTGCTGCTGCGGCTGCATACCGAAACGGGCCTGGTGGGCATCGCCGAATCCGGCGATACGTCTTCGTGGTACCGCGGCGAAAGCCAGGCCTCGATGGTCAGCATGATCTGCGACATATTTGCGCCGCGCATTCTTCTCGGTGAAGACCCGTGCAACATTGAAAAAATTGTCGGCGCAATGGACACGTTGGCGCGTGACAACAACCAGGCCAAGGGTCTCGTCGACTGCGCGCTGCACGACCTGAAGGGCAAGGTACTGAACGTGCCGGTCTACCAGTTGCTCGGCGGACGCACACGCGAATCGGCGCCGCTTGGCTGGGTGCTGTCGGCCGGCGAGCCGGACAAAGTGGCCGAGGCCGCGCTATCGGCCCGGGAAGCGGGCTTTGTCGCCTTCAAGCTGAAGGTGGGGCGCGGCACCTTTGACAACGATGTGGCGACCGCCGCAGCCGTGCGCAAGGCGCTGGGCGATAGCGCGCGCATCTGCCTGGACGCCAATGGCTCATGGAACTACGAGCAGGCCCTGCGCACGATCCGACGGCTCGATGCGTATCGACTCGACTTCGTCGAGCAACCCCTGCCGCACTGGGACATCGAAGGCATGGCGCGCCTGCGACAGCGCATCGACACGCCCGTGTACGCCGACGAGGCAGCGCAGGAGCTGCATCACCTGAAGGAAATCGCCGAGCGGCGCGCGGCCGACGGCGTCATCCTCAAGGTGCAGAAGGTCGGTGGCCTGTTGAAGGCCCAGCGCTTCCTCGCCGTGGCCCAGATGTTCGACCTGCCAGTGATGTGCAGCACGCTGATCGGCTCTGGCGTGGAGGCCTGTCCGACCGCGCATCTGTGGGTGGCGAACCAGTGGGCTTGCCAGTTCATCAGCGAGAGTACGGGGCCGCTGGCTGTGCATGGCGTCTGGAATAGCGAAGACATCCCGCAGGGCGCGGACCTTGCCCTGCAAGGCGCGCGATTCCATCGCGGCCATGTATCCCCCGGCGACGGTCCGGGCCTTGGCGTGGAACTGAACGAGGCACTGCTCGGGCAGATTCGCACCGAGGGCCGTCCTGCGCGGGTGGTCAACCTGTAGGGCGCCCCCGACCCCGCCAGGATTTCAATTCGTGTTGATCTAGGAGACAGACATGAGCAGGGCCAATCAATCACCGTGGAAGTACGCGATCCTGTGGTTGCGTATCTATTTTGGAGCGCACCTTTTCTATTCGGGCTCCCGCTTCATCCTGACGTCATACGTTCCCGAGATACCGGGCATTGGCGGCGCCTATGTTGCCGCCGCGTCGGACATCTACATCTACCAGCTAATCAAGTACATGGAATGCGTGCTTGGTCTGATGCTGCTGACCAATCGCGGCGTGTTGCTGGCTTTGATGCTTGAGATGCCGGCCACGGTCAACATTTTCTGGCTGAACACCTTCATCGTCGCGACGCCGCGCCAACTTTTTACGGGCCCGCAGGAGCTCTTCATGAATGGCGCGCTGCTGCTTGCCTACGGTGGTTACTACGCGTCGGTCCTGCAGGCGAAGGTCGAGCCGATGTGGCTGTGGGATGGACTGAAGAAGGTCGCAAGCGCGCGTGAACGCGGTGACGGCGCTCCCACCTCGGTCCAACAGATCGAAGCATGAACAAAAGCTTGAACCGGAGACTGCAATGAAGAAAGAGATGTGGATTGGCGTGGCCATGTGCGTGTTCTTGTCCGTGGCGGCATGCATCGGCTCGACAGGGCTGGGCTATGCGGACTATCGCCCGCTGCGCAATTTCGACTATTTCGCGCTGGGAGTGTCGTGGCTCTTCCTGATCGTGACCCTCATCAAGGATCGCCGCAGCAACAAATCGTGAGTAGCAGTCGCATCGGCACGCCGGTGTGACCTTGACGCCCGCCGGCTCAGCAGTTGCCGGCGGCGAACAAGCGACGGTAAGCCATTGACGGGAACAATAGGGTAAGCAGAGGAGACATCAAATGAGCAGGGACGCGCAATCCCCCTGGAAATACGTGGTCGCCTGGTTGCGGATTTACTATGGCGCCAACCTGATTTATTCAAGCGTTCGCTACATCGCCACGGGGTTCATTCCGGAGATTCCGGGAGCCGCGGGCGTCTATGTGGATGCGGCGAAGGCCATTTACATCTACCAGGGCATCAAGTTTCTCGAATGCTTCTGTGGGATCTTGCTCGTGACCAATCGGAACGTGCTGCTGGCCCTGGTGCTGGAGATGCCGACCACCTTCAACATCTTCTGGATGAACACGTTTATCGTGGGCACGCCGCGCCAGTTGTTTTCCGGCCCGCAGGAACTGCTGATGAACGTCTCGCTCCTGTTAGCGTATGGCGGGCACTACGCGACGATCCTGCAGGCCAAGGCCGAGCCGGTATGGCTGTGGGACGGATGGAAGACGCTAGTGCGATCGCGCGAAGGCGCCGGTCGGGCGCGCGTGGTTCAGCAGGCTGACGCCTGAACCGGGAGACTGCGATGAAGAAGCCTATGTGGATTGCTGTCGGTATTTGTCTGCTCATCACGCTCGCCGCGTGCATCGGGTCGACCGGGCTGGGCTATGCGGATTATCGTCCGCTGCGTTATCGCGACTGCTTTGCGCTGATAGCGGCATGGCTCTACGTCTTCGTGATGTTCGTCAAGGATAGCCGCGCAAGCCGTTCCGCGGGGCGAAGCGTGGCAACGCCGATGCCTGATCATTAATTATTGACTTCTCGTGCTCGAGAGTTGGGCGGCGCCTGGAAACGGCTGTCGCTCTTTTTTTCTTATGGTGTCCCACATGCAGTTACCCCACGGCCTCCGCGCACTCTCCTCCCGCAGCTTCCGCCTGTTCATGGCGGGGCAGGGTGCCGCGCAAGTGGGCAACTGGCAGCAGTTGATTGCCACGTCCTGGCTGGCCTATGCGCTCTCCGGTTCGACGCTGGTTCTTGGCCTGGCCGCCTTCGCGCTGCAGATTCCCTTTCTGCTGATGGCCCCGGTGACGGGGCCGCTGCTGGACCGTCTCGATACCCGGCGCGTGCTGATGGTAGCGAATGCCGTCGCGTGCATGCAGTCGGTGGCGATGCTGTCGCTGGTGGCAACCGGCCTGCTGCGGCCCTGGCATATTGTGGTGGCGAACTTGGTGCTCGGCATCGTGAATGCGTTTGATTCGCCGGCGCGGCAATCGCTGTTGTCGCAGATGGTGGAGCGCAAGGAAGATCTCGCCAACGCCATCGCTCTCAATTCCAGCATGATGGCGGGTGCCCGATTCGTCGGCCCGACGATCGCTGGGGCGATCATCGCCACGTTCGGCCAGGTGTGGGCGTTCGCGGCCAACGCGATCCTGCGCTTTTCGATCATCGCGGCGCTGCGCGCCATGCGCGTGGCGCCGGCGCAGCGCGCGGCGCAGCCGGAGCCTTGGCTCAGGCAGTTCGCGGCTGGGCTGCGCTATGCGAATCGCTTCACGCCCTGCCGCAACAGCCTGTGGCTGCTGGCAACGATGAGCTTTACCATCCAGACCCATGCCGCAATGATGCCGTGGTTCGTGCGGGAGCGCTTCCACGGGGACTCGCGCACGCTGGGCATGCTGCTTGGCGCGGCGGGGCTTGGCGCGCTGGCCGGGATGCTGTATCTGGCGATGCGGCGCGGTGTCGGCTGGCTGTTGGCGACGATCGGCTTCGCCTCCGTCATGGCTGCCTGCGCCGCCATCGGGTTCGCCCAGGCGCCGGTGGTCTGGATGGGGTTCGTGATGCTGTTTCTCGTCGGCATGGGTACCATGCTCGCAGCGGCTTCAGTCAATACCCTGATCCAGCTCGCGGCGCCAGATGGCTTTCGCGGCAGGGTCGCGTCGCTGTACGTCGTGGCGTTCCTGGGCATTTCACCCGTGGGCGCCTTGTTCTGGGGCTGGACGGCGGAGTACGTCGGCACGCCGGCTGCGCTGACGACCTGCGGCGTGGTGTTGTTGTTGGCATCGGCGCTGTACATGACGAACGTCGCCGCCATGCGCGAGCAGGTTCAACCGGTGTACAGTCGCATGAACCTGTCATGATTGCAGGCGTCCCGTCTGTCCATCCGCTGCCGAACATGAACCATGTAGAAGTCAAGGGCGTAGATCTTCCGGCCCAGATCGCCCAACAGGTCCGCAAGCTGATCAATCGCGGCACCCTTGCCCCGGGGCTCCAGTTGCGCCAGTCAGACCTGGCCGATCGCTTCGGCATCAGCCGGGTGCCGGTGCGAGAGGCGCTCAAGCTGCTGGCGGCCGAGGGCATCATTGAACATGATCCTAACCGCGGCTTTTTCGTTGCTCCGCTTTCGACAGACGAAGCCCGCCAGCTCTACCGCTACCGGTTCCTGCTGGAGCGGGAGTTGCTGAAGACCGTCGAATGGCCGGACAGCACGCAGATGAAGGCACTGAAGGCGATGCTGGAACGGCTCGACAGCTACCTCGATAGCGGCCAACGCGCAGAGTGGATCGACGAATACCAGGATTTCTATGCACTGCTGTTTGACCTGTCACCGGACAAGATCCTGCGGCGCGAGGCGATTCGCCTGATCAGGCTGACCGACCGCTACCGGGCACTGGCCTCGGAGGTGAGGGTACCGGGCGAACAACGGACCGCGCACCTTGAACATACGCTGTTGGCCGCCATGTCGAAACGGGACCGTGCGCAACTCATCCGCGGTTTCGAACGCGAGCGCGAGAAGATTCTGACGTCGATGCTGGCGAGGATCGACGCGCGCGGGCTGTAGCTCGCCTGAGAACCCGCGTGATGCCGCGCGGGTAGACCGCGGTTCTCGAACAGGAAGCTGTCGTAGTACGGCTCGAAGGCCGCAGCACCAGGTTGCCGATGCGGCCCGCACTCTTGTCTGGAGTCGCGCTTGCCCTGGGCGCGTACGCTCGCGCTCATGTACCAGACGCTGTCAGCGAGATGTCCCTCGGTCCCCCAGCTCCCCGCCTGCTGACAGCATGCCGCGCCCGACTGGGCAACATCGGCTGATTGACTTCTCCCCCGCCACGGCGATCGGCCATTGCGTACTGCATGGGCCGCCTCGATGCGCGAGCATCTCTGTTCATGCTGCACCCTGTTCACGCAGCAGTTCTTGATTAAGAATTCATAATTGAATAATATCTAGCCTACAAAACAGGTTTGGCCACCCCGCTGCTTCCCCATCAAGGCCACCGAACGGAGACGGATATGACAAGACGCGGCATGTTGCGGCGCCTCGCGTGCATGGTTGGAGTGGCGCTCGGTGCCGCGCTTGGCGGCGCCCACGCGCAGGCTCTTCATCCTCCCGTGAAGATCCGCATCAATACCGCCGGCCTGTTCGCCGAAAGCGGTCTGTTCCTGGCCTACGATAAGGGCTACTTCAAGGAGGAGGGGCTCGATGTCCAACTGGTCGCCACAGCCAGCGCGAACTCAAGCTCCGATACGCTGGCGCAGCTTGCCGGCGGCGAACTCGATCTCGGCTCGATGTCGCTCAGCGCCGCGCTGTTCAATGCGCTGAACCGAGGCATCGGCGTGGTGGGGCTGCTGCCACTGAACACGGTCGGACCCAACGATCATTCGAGCGGCATCGCCGTGCGCCGTGATCTGGTTGAGTCAGGCAAGTACAAGCGGCCGCAGGACCTGCGCGGCATGCGGATCGGCGTGCTGACGCTCGGCGGCAATGCGCACTTCAATGTGCTGCGCGCCTTGCAACAGGCGGGCCTGTCCGAAACCGACGTCCATATTACGACGCTGTCGTTTCCCGACGCCGTGGTTGCGCTCACGAACAAGTCGCTGGACGCCGCCTTCCAGGTCGAGCCGTTCATCAGCCTGGCTAAAGCGCGCGGCGCCGCCGTGATGGCGATTCCACAGGGGCAGACGTCGCCGCCGCTCCCCACCATCGTGCTGTTCGCCAATCGCGATTTCGCGATGGCCAACAAGGAAGCGGTCAGCCGATTCGTCACCGCATTGCTGCGCGGACAACGCGAATTCATTCGGGCGAGCGCGAGCGGCGGACCGGCGAAGGAGGAACTGATCCGGTCGCTGCAGGCGCATACGCCGGTGAAGGACGTGAACCTCCTGCGTGCCATCGGCCTGCCGAATGCCGAACCCAACGGCGCCAGCAATGCGGCGGCGCTCGCCGAGGTGCAGAAATTCTTTATCGCGAGCGGAGTGCAGAAGAAGGTGGTCGAGCCAGCGAAGGTCTTCGATCCCGCCTACGTTGACTATGCGATCGGCCGGCTTGGGCGTGCGAAATGACAGGCGGCCACACGGCGATACTCCGGGGAGAATCCGGCATGACGGCTACGGCTTCCTTGCCAGCCCGGGAAACTACGCCCACAGGTACATCGGCCAAGGTCAGGCTGCGCGGCGTCAGCAAGTCGTTTCCGCTGAACGGACGCCAGGTGCCCGTGCTGGCGCCGTTTGACTTTGACATCCGGGAAGGCGAGTTCCTTTGCATCGTCGGACCGTCCGGATGCGGCAAGACGACGCTGCTTCGTATCCTGGCCGATCTGGAGACGCCATCGGCCGGTGACGTGGAGGTGACGCGCAATGCCACGTCGGAGGAAAAGGGAAAGCGCAGGCTGAATTCGATGGTGTTCCAGGAACACGGCGTGTTTCCGTGGATGACAGTGCGGGACAACGTGGCGTTCGGCCTCAAGGCACGCGGCATGGGCAAGCAGGACCGCTACCGCATCGCCGAGGACTTCATCGCCAAGGTCGGTCTCCAGATGTTCCGCGACGCCTATCCGCACCAACTGTCAGGCGGCATGAAGCAACGCGTCAGCATCGCCCGCGCGTTCGCCAACGATCCCGAGATCCTGCTGATGGACGAGCCGTTCGCGGCGCTGGACGAGCAGACCAAGCTGGTCCTGCAGGCGGAACTGCTCCATATCTGGGAAGCATCGCGCAAGACCGTGGTGTACGTCACCCATTCCATTGACGAGGCCATCGTGCTGGCCGATCGCGTGCTGGTGATGACCAATCGGCCGGGACGCGTGAAGGAGGTCATCGATATCAGCGAGGTGTTCGCGCGCCCGCGCCATGTCGAGCAGGTCAAGAGCAGCGCCGAATACGGCAATCTCTTCGGGCGCATTTGGGGATGCCTGCGCGAGGAAGTCATGGCCCACGGCCGGGAGATGGGGAAATGAAGGCGCAGCGAAACATGGCCGACGCCATGCAATCCGGTGATCCTGCAACGGCGCACCAGCCGCCGCCGTGGCGACGCCTGCGCGCGCTGATGCCAGGCCGCTACGCGCAGCTGTCGATCGCGTCCCCGCTGCTGCTGCTGGCGATATGGGAGGGTGCGTGCCGCGCGGGCTGGGTGAACACGGGCTTCTTCCCTCCGCCTTCGGCCGTGCTGGAGGAACTGACGCACCTCATCGCGACGGGCGAGATCTTCGTGCACGTCGGCATCAGCCTGACCCGGATTCTCGCGGGTTTCCTGCTCGGCGCGGTCCCGGGCGTGCTGATCGGGCTAGCGATGGGTCTGTCGCCGGTCGTCCGCGCGCTGGTCCAGCCGCTGGTGAACGCGACGTTTCCCATTCCAAAGGTGGCGATCCTGCCGCTGTTCATCCTGATGTTCGGCATGGGAGAGTTGTCGAAGTACGCCATCATCGCCGTCACCGTGGTGTACCTGGTGCTGATCAATACATACGAGGGAGTGCGCGACATCAGTCCGCTGCATCTCGACGTCGGCCACAACTTCGGAGCGAGCCGCCTGATGATGTTTCGGGACATCGCTTTTCCGGGGGCGCTTCCCCAGATTCTTGCGGGCTTGCGAATCAGCCTTGGTGTAGCGCTGCTGGTCATCGTCGCGGCGGAGTTCGTCGGCGCGAAGTCGGGCATCGGCTTCCTGATCTGGAATAGCTGGCAGGTGTTTGAAGTCGAAAGGATGTACGTGGGACTGGCCGCGAGCGCGATGCTGGGATTCCTGTTCTCGCTTGGCTTCGACATGCTGGAGCGGGCGCTGCTGCCGTGGCGCGTGGTCGCTCGTGGGCATAGGCGAGGGCGGCCCTGAACGCATGGGTCCCAATGCGGCCGATGCGCGCCGCCATGTACAACAATCATTACGGAGATACTATGGACGCACGCCAATCCGGCGCCGATCGTGCTGCTTACTACACCGATATCGGCCGAAGCCACATGAGCGCCCTTTGGGAATCGCTGCACACGCTGGTGCCGCGGCAGCCCCAGCCGAAGATTCTGCCGGCCATCTGGAAGTACAGGCAGGTCCGTCCGCTGGTGATGCAGGCTGGCAATCTCATCAGTGCCCAGGAAGCCGTGCGCCGCGTGCTGGTGCTGGAGAATCCGGGCCTGCCTGGCAAATCGAGCATCACCGGCTCGCTCTACGCCGGGCTGCAACTGATCTTGCCGGGCGAGGTCGCGCCGAGTCATCGCCATACGCAGTCGGCGCTGCGCTTTATCGTGGAGGGGCAAGGTGCCTGGACCGCCGTGAATGGCGAGCGTACCACCATGCGCCCCGGCGACTTCATCATTACGCCCTCGTGGACGTGGCACGACCACGGCAATCCGGCCGTCGAGAACGGCGGTGAGCCGGTGGTCTGGCTCGATGGACTCGATATTCCGCTGGTGCAATTCTTCGACGGCGGCTTTGCCGAGAACTACCCCGAGGCGCAGCAGCCGGTCACGCGGCCCGAGGGCGACAGCTTTGCCCGCTTTGGTCACAACATGGTGCCGGTGCGCCACAATGTTTCCGACCCGACCTCGCCGATTTTCAGCTACCCGTACGACCGCTCCCGCGAGGCGCTCGACCAGCTCTACCGCAACGGCGAACTCGATGCCTGGGACGGCGTGAAGCTACGCTACGTCAACCCGGCCACGGGCGGCTGGCCAATGCCGACCATCGCGACCTTCATGCAATACCTGCCGGCGGGCTTCCAGGGCCGCACGTACCGCAGCACGGACGCAACCGTCTACAGCGTGGTCGAGGGGCGCGGCACGGTACGTATTGGCGACGAACAATTCCAGTTCGAACCGCGCGATACCTTCGTGGTTCCCTCTTGGGCTCCGGTGCAACTCGCCGCGCTGGACGAAACCGTGCTGTTCAGCTACTCCGACCGCCCCGTGCTGTCCGCGCTCAACCTGCTGCGCGAATCGCGCACCTGATCCGATTTCCTTTCGATAAAAGCCAACAGGCCGCGCCGCCACAGGCGCTGCCTCGGACCCGCTCAACCTGCGTTTGCCAAATCTTTAACCGAGACTGTCATGTCCTACATCTTCACGCCGCCTGCAACTGTCTCCATCCCTGTCGCGGGCAGCGACGACCAGTTCGCCGTGCGCCGCGTCTACTGCGTCGGCCGCAACTACGCCGCCCATGCGCGCGAGATGGGCTTTGATCCCGACCGCGAGCCCCCGTTCTTCTTCTGCAAGCCCGCCGACGCCATCATGCCGGTGCAGGACGGCCAGGTGCTGGAACTGCCATATCCCGCGCAGACCACCAACTATCACTACGAAGCCGAACTCGTGGCCGTGATCGGCAAGGCCGGTTCCGACATCCCCGTCGACCAGGCGCTCGAGCATGTTTGGGGCTACGCCGTGGGCCTGGACATGACCCGCCGCGACCTGCAGATGAAGATGCGCGAGATGGGCCGCCCGTGGGAGATCGGCAAGGCCTTCGACGCCTCGGCACCGGTCGCGCCGATCCATCGCGCTGCCGATATCGGCCACCCGCAAGAGGCTGCGCTCTGGCTGACCGTCAACGGCGAAGACAAGCAGCGCAGCAATATCACGCACCTGATCTGGTCGGTGGCCGAGACGGTGGCGTACCTGTCGCAGTTCTTCCGGCTGGAGCCGGGCGACGTGATTTTTACCGGCACGCCGGAAGGCGTGGGTGCGGTAAAGGCCGGCGAGACGATGGTGACGGGCGTGGACGGGCTCGGCGAACTGACCGTGCGCGTGGTCTGACGGAAATTCACGGGAGTCGACATGCAGCTCTACAGTTTTTTCAATAGTTCCACGTCGTACCGCGTGCGCATCGCCCTCGCGCTCAAGGGCCTGTCGTACGAGTACCTGCCGGTGAACATCCGCGTCGGCGAACATCACGACGGGGATTACGTGAACGCAATCAACCCGTCGGCATCGGTACCGGCGCTGATCGATGGCGACTTCGCGCTCGGGCAGTCGCTGGCGATCGTGGATTATCTCGACGCGCGCCATCCGGAGCCGCGCCTGCTGCCGACGAGCGGCCATCTCCGCGCGCGGGTGCTCGAACTGGCATATCTGGTGAGCTGCGACATGCACCCGGTGAACAACCTGCGCATCCTCAAGTATCTGCAAAGCGAGCTGAAGGTGTCTCCCGAGCAGAAGGACGCGTGGTATCGCCACTGGATCGATGAAGGCATGGCCGGCGTCGAGCGCCTGCTTTCCCGGTATGGGGAAGGGCCGTGGTGCTTCGGCTCCCAGCCCACGCTGGCAGACGTTTGCCTCGTGCCGCAGATCGCCAATGCCTTACGCATGGGCTGCGATCTTTCCGGTTACCCGAAGGCGATGGCAGTGTATGCCCACGCCAGCGCGCACCCCGCTTTCGCCCTGGCCGCCCCGGCGCGGCAGCCCGACTACACCGCCTGAGCGCAAGAGCGCCCGGGCATAGGAGACGACACATGCAATCGAATCAATCCGACAGGAAAGTCTTGATCATCGGCGGCGGCATCGGCGGTCTTGCCGCGGCGCTGGCGCTCGCGAAGCAGGGCATCCGCATCGAGCTGCTGGAGCAGGCTGACCAGATCGGCGAGATTGGCGCCGGTATCCAACTGGCCGCCAATGCCTTTGCCGCGCTTGACGCGCTGGGCGTTGGCCAGGCTGCGCGCGATCGGGCAGTGTTCACTGAACAGATGATCCTGAAGGATGCGATCGACACTGGCGACGTGGCCGTCGTCAATGTGGGCGCACGGTACCGAGAGCGCTTCGGCAACCCGTATGCGGTCATTCATCGCGCCGACATCCACCTGTCAATCCTGGAAGCCGTGCAGGACCATCCGCTCATCACGTTTCGCACCAGCACCCGCGTGGAAAAGCTGGAGCAGGGCGAGCGCGGCGTGACGGTGATCGACCAGCGCGGCGAATGCCACGTGGCTGATGCCGTGGTGGGCTGCGATGGCGTGAAGTCCGCTATCCGCCAGACGCTGATCGGCGATGAGGCGCGCGTGACCGGCCACGTCGTGTACCGCGCCGTCGTCGATGTAGAAGACATGCCAAAGGACTTGCAAGTCAACGCGCCTGTGGTTTGGGCCGGCCCAAACTGCCATCTTGTGCACTACCCGCTGCGCGGCGGTCAGCAGTACAACCTCGTCGTCACGTTCCACAGCCGCGAGAAGGAAGAATGGGGGGTGAAAGACGGCAGCAAGGAAGAGGTGTTGTCATACTTCGAGGCTATCCATCCGCTCCCACACCAGATGCTCGACCGGCCATCGTCGTGGAAGCGCTGGGCTACGGCCGACCGCGAACCGGTCGAACGCTGGAGCTTCGGCCGCGCAACCATTCTCGGCGACGCTGCGCATCCGATGACCCAGTACGTCGCGCAGGGCGCCTGCCAGGCGCTCGAAGACGCCGTCACGCTCGGCGCAGCCGTGCAGGAAGCCAATGGCGACTTTGAGGCCGCGTTTACGTTGTACGAACAGGCCCGCATCCCGCGTACCGCGCGCGTGCTGTATGCCGCCCGCGACATGGGCCGCATCTATCACGCCAAGGGCGTTGACCGCCACGTGCGCAACTCGCTGTGGACGGGCCGCACGCAGTCGCAGTTCTACGACTCGCTGCAATGGCTGCATGGGTGGCGGGCTGAGAAATGCCTGAGCCAGACGCCCTGGCTGTGAGAAGCAAGGTGGGGAAAGAAGCGGATGTCACGCTTCTTACTGCTTTGCAAGAAATCAGGATGGCGCATCGTCGTGCATCACAAGGAGACAGGAATGCCCAAGCATTCATCCGTAGTGGGTCTGCTTACCTTATTGGTGTCATCAAGGTATAGGCGGAGTCTTGCCAGACTCGCTTGTTGCATCCCATTGTCCGTACTGGCAACCGCAGCGGTGGCGGACCCTCTCTCCGCCGCGATGCCGGGGGTGAGAATCATCCATATCGCCGATTACCGTGGATATCTCTCGGCGGATCACCCCGTGCGCCGTGGCATGAACAAGTTTTCAGAACTGGTGGCAGCCCGAAGTGGTGGCCGCATACTCGTGCAGGCCTCCGCAGATTCCATGCCGGAATCTCCATCAGTCCAGATCGCATCCTTGCAGGCAGGAGATGGCAGAACGCCAGAATTGATGCTTCAAGCTACGATCGGGCTGGCTGATGTCGAGAAGGGCTTTGGTCTGATTGATCTTCCGTTCACGATCAGCAATGAAAATCAGGCCAATGCATTGCTCGACGGACCTTTCGGCGCCACCCTGTTGGATCGTCTGGCAAGCCGTAATCTGATCGGACTCGCATGGTGGGAGAACGGCTTCCGGCATGTGACGACTTCTACTGGTCCCATCCTCCATGCGGACAACTTCATTGGCTTGAAGATTCGTGTCATCCCTTCGCCTTTGTTCATGGAAAGCTTCAAGGAAATTGGGGCGGATCCCGTCCCTTTGCCATTTTCTGAACTGCATGCCGCGTTGAAATCCAGGAGCGTCGCAGCGCAGGACAATTTCTATTCCCAGATAGTGACGGGCAAACTGTATGAGGTCCAGACCTACCTGAGTGTCACCCACCACTCGTACGGTGCCATGACATTGATCGCGAGCAAGCGCTTCTGGGACACGTTGGCGCCGGCTGACCAGGCACTGTTGCGCGACGCCGCGGCGGAGGCCGGCCAGTATCAGCGGCGCCTGATTCGCGCTGAGAATGCCAGGATGCGTGCGGAGCTTGAAGCCAAAGGCATGCGTATCAATGAGATGGAGCCCGCCGAACTCAGGAAGTTAGGCGAGCGAGCCCGACCGGTGCTTGCGCGCATTGCCCGCGACTATGACGCTTCCGTTATTGACTTGTATAAGGCCGAACTCGACAAGATTCGTATGCTTCATTGAGCGAGCCCGACTTGGGCGGCCGGTCATCCGGCGCATCATTGTCGCGCCGTCAGACTCAGGTGCGAATCCAGCCGCGGCCCCAGGAATTGAGCGTGTATTCCTCGTGCGGCCACAAGCCCGGTTGTTGGTCCGCCTTCACCTTCTGGAGTTCGGCGGACAGCTCGAGCCGGTTGCCGTCAGGATCCGTGACCATGAAGAACAGGTTGTTTCCGGGGCCATGTCGACCGGGGCCGAAGAAGATAGATCGGCGTACCCGGGCAAATCGGTCGCCCCAGTCCCGGATGTCATTCCAGGAACTCGTCTCATAGCAATGATGGTCCCACGCGTTCTGCGATCCGTGGAAGAATGCGAGCGAGTGATGCTCGTCGTCCGAGCGCAGGAAGCACGTTGTCAGGCGCCCTTCATCGTCGACGACTTCATCAGAGACGACAAAGCCAAGTCGATGCACGTAGAAATCAAGCACATTTTCGAGTTCGGTTGTCTGGAACACGGTATGTTGTAGCCGGGCGGGAAGGGGATCGTCACTGCGAGTCTCACGAGGAACACCTAGAATCAGGCGACGGCCCTGAGGATCCTCGACGGCGATGGCCCCTCGTTTGAAGAAGATCATCGCTTCCGGGCCAGCGGGAATCGCCGTGTCCCCGAGGCGTGCAGTCAGCCGTGCGAGGGCGCTTTCGTCGCCGGCTGCGTAGGCGGCGGCGGCAAGTTCACCGGAACGACCCTCGTGGATCACGATGGCTCGAGAGCCACCACCCAGTGCGATTGCATCTCCGGCATATGGCACAAGCCGGAGGTCGAAGAGATCGGCATAGAAGCTGGCCAAGGCTTGCGGCGCTTCACTGGTGACGTGCAGATGATGCAGGGAGAGCGGCGTGTCAGTCTGGAGTGTTGACATGATTGGCTCCGTCAGTCGGCCACAACCAATTGCGGTTGGCGAGCTGGTGGAAAAGTCGAAATGAGGTCTGGAGCTTGCTGTCTGGACTGAGCTCGTTGCTGGTAGCTTTTCGCAAACGGCTCGGCGCCGTCTGCATCGAAAACACCAGCGATATATCGGTCGGGACGCAGCAGGATGAAGCAACCCTTTGCAGTCGCCAGACTCGCTGGCAATTCGTCGACAGCCGCAGTTGAGAAACCACCCAAGGTTGCACCGGTACGAATCCCATTCGCGCAAAGCACAATCTTGCTTGCCTGCAGTTGCGTCCAGAGAGGGAGGTCGCAGACAGATCGCAGTGCCACGGTGGGGACATCGATGGCGAGTAGACCGAAGTGGTGCCCGATGAGATCGTCGAGGGGGACGGTTTCGCCGCCCTCTACCCGAACCAACGGCTGGGGCGCCATGGAGCCGACTAGTCGCGGATGTTTGCTATGTTCAATTTCAACGAGCCCTTCGCGGAAGCGCGGCTTCGGCTTGAACTTCATCTTGAGGAAAAAATCACGCACCGGCGGGACGATGGCCGTCGCTCGGAAGAATGCGGAGGTGCTCCATGCCTGAAAGCGGCTTGAGGGCGCCATGACGAAACCCAGTTGTAACGCAAGACGAATTAACGCCCAGGCGTGAATGCGACGCTCCTGCTGGTAGGTGTCCAGTGCATTTGGCCCAATCATGCCGTTGAGCACAGCAGCAAGCTTCCAGCCGAGATTGTGTGCGTCGCGAACCCCGCTATTCATGCCTTGACCCGCATACGGCGGGGTCAGATGTGCAGCGTCTCCGGCAAGGAACACCCGGCCGACGCGCCATTTGTCAGCCGCGCGCGCGTGAAACGTATAGACGGTCTTGCGGACGACGTCTACGGGCCTGTCATCTTTGAAAGGCCGAAGCAATTCGCGAATGCGCTCTGGTTTCAGCATGGCGTCGTCCGTCTCGTCGGGCTTGAGGAGGAACTCGTAGCGGCGCGTGCGGTTGGGGCCCGGGACGTCGACCACGGGACGGTCCGCGTCGCAGAACGCTCGTGTTTGCCAGAACGAGTCGTCGTCATTCTCGATATCGATCACCAGCCATCTTGCGTTGAACGATGAGCCGACGAGCGTCGAGCCGATCTGCTGACGAACTCCGCTGCGGCCTCCGTCGGTGCCTACGACATAGGCTGCCGCAATGGTTTTCGGGCCATCGCTGCACGCGACGTTTGCACGGACGCCGTTTGCATCCTGCGTAAAGTCAACTAGCGTGTGCTCGAACAGAACGCGAACACAGGCAAAGCGGTCAAGTCCCTTGCGGAGCGTGGCCTCCAGCAGCGGTTGGCGAAATGCGTTGCGGCGCGGGAAGCCGTACTCGCTTGCCGTGGGCTCCACTTTGCCGAAGCAGATGCCGCCAGGGCGGGTGTAGTAGTGCACGCCGTAGCCCTTGACCACGTCTTTCAATACGTCGTCAGCGAGGCCGATTGCCTGCATGGTTCGCAGAGATTCGTCGTCGATCGAAACCGCTCGCGGTTCCCCTACAGTGGATGGCTTGCGATCGATGATGATGGTGTCAATGCCCTGCTGGCCGAGGATATTGGCGAGGGTAAGCCCGGTTGGGCCGGCGCCGACAATCAACACGGATGTGTTGAGCGCGTTCGCGTCTTGCATGGTTGTCTCCTTCGTGGACGACCGCTGGATCGTGCGGCGTTCGCCCACGGCTGCGTCATTCGTCCTGGATTGTGTTGCGCAGCACGCCAATCTTGGAGATTTCCACTTCCACCACGTCGCCGGGCTTCATCCATAGCGGAGGCTCACGGAATGCGCCGACGCCGCCTGTCGTTCCGGTAATGATGACGTCGCCAGCGCGTAGCTCCGTGAAGGTTGAGCAATAGGCGATCACTTCGCTTACGCTGAAGATGAGGTCGTCCGTCGTGGCGGCCTGCACCACTTCGCCGTTGAGCCGCGTGGTCAGCGACAGCGCGGACGGATCGCGAATCTCATCGGTTGTTACGAGCCATGGGCCAAACGCGCCGGTCTGGGGAAAGTTCTTGCCCGGTGTGAACTGAATGGTGTGCTTTTGCCAGTCGCGAACGCTTCCGTCGTTGTAGCAGGAATAGCCGGCAACATAGTTCAATGCCTGCTCCGCAGGGACATGGCGGGCCGTGCGTCCGATCACCACGGCCAGCTCGCCTTCAAAGTCCAGCTTTTGCGAGGCACGGGGGCGAATAATGGGTTGGTCGTGCGCGACCTGCGAGTCGGCGAAGCGTGTGAAGAACATGGGGTACTTCGGCATCTCGCGACCTGTTTCCTTGACGTGAGACGCGTAGTTGATGCCGACACAGAGAATCTTCGCCGGGTCGGGAATTACGGGCATCAGGCGGACTTTGTCCAACGCAATCGTAGTCCCTCCATCCTTCGCGATTTCGGCAATCGAGCCCAATGCACCTTTGCTGAGGGCTTCGCGAAGGCTTTGACCGACGGCAGCAGCGTGGGGGGCCAGATCCAGCACTGCGTCTCCGAGGACGACTCCGAAAGAGGCCCTTCCGGCATGTTCGAAGCTTACGAGTTTCACTTTTCTCTCCTTTGCGAGGAGACGCTAGCAGAAGTGCAGCGTCTTTATGTGTTCTAGTTTCGCATATAGTGAGAAAAAAGATAAAGTACTATGTTAAGAGTTGCGGAATAAGAGATATGTGTGGTGAAAATGAATATTGCGCATGCGCCGCTTGAGCCGCGCGAGACCTGAGGATGGTTCGTCATGGAAGAGGCGCCGCGAAGGGCTTGGTCCGTAGCAGTTCGCTGCAGCGCTCCTCTCATCTACGAGGTGCGCGCGCGAGCATTGGCACAGCACGTCAGGCGCTCGGGCGCATTGGTTAAGACGGAGGGGATCTCCCCATGCGTCTTTGCCGGTGGCTCGAAGAAGAGGCGGGGCCCTGAATGGGAAGTAGGTGTGCTAGTGTCCGGCAGACTGTGCGTCGGCGGCGCTTGTACCGTCCTTGCCTTGGGCAAGCATCGAGATCGAGATTTCGTGCGCAGCTCCCATCAGAATGTGGGACAACCTTGCGATGGAGCCTTGATCCACGCTGGCTTCCGCCACCACATAGCTCAAGCTGCCAGCCGCGCGACCATCCTCGCCAAGAATAGGCGCCGCGATACCGACCCGGCCTGGATCGATTTCGCCGTGCGAGACGGCATAACCCATACGCCGGAGACGGCTCAGGCCAAGGCGGAAGGTGCTCCAATCATCTCCGAGCCCTGCAGCGGCAATCTCGACATGGTGTTTTTCGTAGATTGCTTGCAGCATTCGCGTCTGCTGGAAGGCAAGAATGATGCGAGACGTCGCGCCCCGGAACATGAGCATGGGACGCCCTCGTTCGTAGCTCACGATTGGCTGAGGTCCTTTACCGAGTACCTGATGGACGCACAGGACGGAATCACCAAAGGCCCGGCATAGCAACATCACGGATCCACTCGGCGCGAAATCAACAAGTTCGGCCATGACCGGGCGCGCAGCTTGCAACATCGGGTCGGTCAATTGGATCTGCCGATCCAGTTGAATGATCGCAGGGCCCAGCACATAGCGCTTCGCACCTGCACTTGCAACGAGCCCAAGTTCCAAGAGATTGGAGAGGTACCGATAGGCGCTGCTGGACGAAACCCCTAGCTGCTCGCCGATTTCGTCAACCGTCCACATTGGCTTGTCCAGGGAGAAGAGTGTCAGCACGCCGAGCGCGCGATCCGTTGCCATGTCAGCGGTCCTTTCCTGTCTTGCAAGAATGTTGGGTTTTGCGATTCGGTTATACCCGCACGGCAAGGATTATGCCAACAGGGTCGTTCATTTTTTGCGCAGAATGACAAAAGTTGCGGACAGCGAGGCCAACCTTGTTCTTCGTGACGCGCATTCAATGGCCTTCGATTGGGACAGAACTCATTCCGGCTTGCAGCGCGCCCTTATTTTTTGTCCGCGAGCGGTAACTCCAGGAACAATTTTGCAGCTTCGGTCATGGCGACTGAGGCACGGGACATCGGACGCCCGTGTCTTGTCTCGCGCTTGATCGCGGAGCTGGGCCCCATTGCCGTTCTCTTTGTCGAGAGCCTTGCGGCGTAAGAGCCTGCGGCTAGGATCCCATTGCAGTCTGTTCTCCCCCCCGGCGTTGGTCGCGAACGTCGGCGTGCCTAGTGTCGAGGTATGGACGGACCACCGTCAGGAGTCCTGGGTATTGCGGTCGTTCGGACTGCAAGTTTCGACGTCCACTGGACGGCAGGTGGTCATTTGGGCTCCGAGCCGTTCCCAAGACCGGTGGATTCGCGGATGCAGTGGATGAAGTAGTCCGCCGTGCGAGTGAGGATCGCACCTTCGCGAAGCACCAAGGCCACTTGGATATCCGGAGGATTCTCCGGCAGCGCGAGAGGCGTCAACAGGCTGGCGATATAGGGTGAGCGTACCGACGCCAGCGACAGTGGCACCACCGCGTCAGTCTCCAGCATGAGCGTGCTGAACAGGACGTTCGACGTGCTGCGTGTGACGCGTCGCGGCGGCGGCAGTCCGTGCCGGCCGAACAGGCCAGCGAGATATACGGGGTAGCTGTTGCTCGCATCCTGGTGCAGCCATTCCGCGTCCTGTAGGTCCGCCAGCGAGGTGGCGCCGGCCAGCGGACTGCCGGCGCGCACTACGAACGATGTCGGATAGACCGACAGTTCGGAGTACTCCAGGAACGGATCGGCGGCCAGAACCTGCGTGGCGGTGAGGCCGAAGTCGACCTGGCCGTTGCGCAAGTGTTCCTGCAGTCGCGGCGGGTCGAATTCAAGGAAGTCGACGCTCACGTCAGGCATGACACGTCGAAATCGCGAGAATGCCGGCGGCAGCAGCGAGATGCCGGGCAGCGGCGACACCCCGATCCGCAGTCGGCTCTCGTTGATGCCACGCCGCTGCGCCAGCTCGGCCTCGGCCCGTTCGATCTCGCAGACGATCAGCCGAGCTCGCGCTAGCAGCGCCTGGCCATCGTTCGTTAGCGTCACGCCCCAGGAGTTGCGCGCTAGCAGCGGCACGCCGGCCTCGGTCTCCAGCTCGCGCATGGCCTTGGTGATGGCCGGCTGGGTTAGACAAAGGGCGCGCGCGGCGGCGTTGATGCTGCCGTGATCGGCAATGGCGACGAGGGCGCGCAGGTGGTGGTGTTTCATGCGGGTCTACCCGGTCAGGGGTTTACCTGAATAACCCCCGGTTATGGTTATCAACTTTCGTGCTTTGCTGCTGTGGCGTGGGATTCCCTACCATGGGCCTTCTGCATCCATCTCCACAGGAACCCACAAATGTCGCAAGGCGCCGCCATTATTCCCGAAATTCACGCCCATCAGGCGGACTTCGTCGCGCTGCGCCGCGATATCCACGCACACCCGGAACTCGGCTTCGAGGAAGTCCGCACCAGCCGCTTGGTGGCCGACAAGCTGGCGGAGTGGGGCTACGACGTGACGACAGGCGTGGGCGGAACCGGCGTGGTCGGGCAACTGAAGCTCGGCAACGGTACGCGCCGCATCGGCATCCGCGCCGATATGGACGCGCTTCCCATCGTCGAGGCTACCGGCCTGCCGTACGCCAGTATCCACCACGGCAAAATGCACGCCTGCGGCCACGACGGCCACACCGCTATCCTGCTTGCCGCCGCGCACTACTTCGCCACCACGCGCCGGTTCGACGGCACACTCAACCTGATCTTTCAGCCGGCTGAGGAGGGGCAGGGCGGTGCGCAGCGCATGGTGGCGGATGGCCTGTTCAAGCGTTTCCCGTGCGACGCGGTTTACGCCCTGCACAATGCGCCCGGCGTGCCGCTCGGGCACTTCGTGGTGCATGAGGGGCCGACGCTGGCCTCGGCCGATACCGTCACCATCACGCTGACCGGCAAAGGCGCGCACGGCGCCATGCCGCAGTACGGACGCGATCCCGTGGTGGCGGCTGCCGCCATTGTCATGGCGCTGCAGACAATCGTCGCGCGCAACCTGTCGGCCACCGATGCCGGAGTGATTACTGTGGGTGCACTGCAGGCCGGCGCCGCGCACAACGTTATTCCCGAGACAGCGAAAATCCTCCTGACCGTGCGCGCACTCGACCGCACTGTGCGCGACACGCTCGAGGCCCGCCTGCGCGAAGTGGTCGACCTGCAGGCCCGCAGCCTCGGGACGAGTGCGGAAATTCACTATCACAAGGTCACCAGCGTGGTGGTCAATACGCCAGACGAAACGCGCTTCATCCGCGGTGTCATCCAGGACCTCGTCGGCCCGGATTGCGTGCAGGACATGGAAAAGGGAGCAATGGGCAGCGAGGATTTCTCGTGGATGCTCGACGAAGTGCCAGGCTGCTACGTTTTGCTCGGGAACGGTAGCGGCTCGCAGGGCGGCTGCATGGTCCACAACCCCGGCTACGATTTCAACGACGAGGCGCTGACGCTGGGCGCAAGCATGTGGGCGCGGCTGGTTGAGCGCTACCTCGTCGCCGCCTGAAAAGGGAGGATGCTGTATGGAGCAAAGACTCGATGCGGCCCTGACGGGCCCTGTCTTACCTGGCTCGCCGACCGCGCGGGCTGACGCCACAACGTTCGCCAGGCAGCGCCGCGCCATAGTGGCGGCCTCGCTCGGCAACGCGCTGGAGTTGTTCGACTTCACGGTGTTCAGCTTCTTCGCCGGGCTGATTGGCAAGTTGTTCTTTCCGGTAGAAGGCGAATATGGCCCGTTGCTGCTGGCGCTGGCGACGTTCGGCATCGGCTTTGTCATGCGGCCCGTGGGCAGCGTGGTGATCGGCAACTACGCCGACCGCGCCGGTCGCAAGCCGGCCTTGACGCTGACGATCGGCCTGATGGCGCTCGGCACGGCCATCATCGGTCTGGCGCCCACCTATGCACAGATCGGCATCGCCGCGCCGCTGCTGGTCGTCACGGGCCGGCTGCTACAGGGCTTCTCGGCCGGCGGCGAGATCGGCGCCGCTACCAGCTTCCTGATGGAGTCCGGCACGCGCAGCAACCGCGGCTTCATGGTGAGCTGGCAGATGGCCGGGCAGGGTGCGTCGGCGCTGGCCGGCGCCCTGTGCGGTGCCCTGCTGATCCACGGCCTGCCGCAGGCCGCGCTGGAAAGCTGGGGCTGGCGTGTGCCCTTTCTGCTCGGCCTGCTTATTGGCCCGGTCGGCTTCTATATCCGCCGCCACCTCGACGAGACTCACCAGGACGTAGCGCGCGAGCGCAGCGCGCTGTCTGAGGCGGTGCAACAGCACGGCCGCAAGCTGCTGCTCGGCACGCTGCTGATCCTCGGCGGCACTGCCGAAATGTACGTAGTCGTATTCTTCACGCCTGCCTGGCTGGTCAAGACCTTCCACATGCCGGCCGCCACGTCGCTGCTCACCGGTTGCGCGGCCGGGGCGATCATGCTCCTGGTATCGCCGCTGGCGGGCGTGCTCGCTGACCGCCTGGGCCGCCGCAAGCCGTTGCTGCTGACGCTGCGCATGGTGTCGCTGCTAGGGATACTGCCGGGATTCCTGCTGGTGCAGAATGCGCCGTCACTCGGGTCGGCACTGGTGCTGGTGTGCGGTGTCATGATGCTGGCTACGCTGGGGGCGCCGGCCGGCTTCCTATTCATCATGGAAAGCTTCCCGCGCCGCGTGCGTGCCACCGGGCTGGCGATCATCTATGCCTGCGGCGTGACGCTGTTCGGAGGCTTTGCTCAGTTTATCGTCACGTGGATGCTGAGCGTGACAGGGAACCCGCTTTCACCCGCGTGGTATGTGCTCGGCTGCGGCACGGCGAGCCTGCTGGCGCTGCTGGCGTTTGCTGAGCAGCGTGTCGCGGACTGATTAGGGCGATAACGCCATCCAGCGCTCAAGTTCATCCAACCGGCAGATGAATCCGCTTGGAGCATTCGGTCGCCCTCAATTGCGGTAGAGTGGGCGACCTTGCCACGCGGAAAACCCATGAGGCCCCTATTTAAAGCCAGCTTGCTGCGCCAGTTGCTCGCGATCAGCCTCGCCGCAGCAATTTCGTTGCCGGCACTGGCGCAGGAAATCTACAACGACCTCGCGTCCAGGCCGTCCGGGAGGATCTATTTCAACAGCGTCACCCCGAAGAGCAAATGGGAACTGGTCCATCGCAAGTACGACCCGAAGCCGACAACCATCTGGGGCATGCTGTACCTGCCCGAGAACGTCCAAGGCAGGGTTCCCGCCATGGTGATCTCCCATGGGTCGGCGGGCGTACAGGACAAGGACACCGACCGCTGGGTACGTGTGTTCAACCAGATGGGAGTGGCAGCGTTCGTGGTCGATTCGTTTGGCGGGCGCGGGATTGCCAACACCATGGATAACCAGTCGCAGCTGAGCCCTGCCGCCAACGACGCCGATGCACTATTTGCCCTGAAACTGCTGAGTACGGATCCGCGTATCGATCCGCAACGAATTGGACAGATCGGGTTTTCGCGGGGCGGGCACGTGGCGATGGATCTGGTGCTCGAATCGTTCCGTAAGGGTGTCATTGACGACGATGCACGGTTCGTCGCATTGATCGGTTTCTACCCCTCATGCACCCAACTCTGGTGGGAAGTTCCGCAACCCCCGCTGAGTGGCGCACCGTTGATGTTGGCTGTGGGCGAGAAGGATGACTACACGCCAGCGCAGCCGTGCTTCAGTGCCGCGGACACCATGAAACGAGATGGTCAGCCGGTAGTGGTGCACGTCTACCCCGGGGCTTATCACGATTTCGATAATACGCGCGCCTACTTCAAGTATTTTCCTGGTGCCACGACGCTCCGCGATTGCCCCCAGGTTCTCCTCGACGTTCGGCACGACAGGTATTACCGCCTGCCGGGCGGCGAGAAATACGCCAGCGTCCAAGCGATGGATGCCGAATACAAGCGCTGCATTAGCCGAGGCGTCTCAGCCGGTGCCAGTCCCGAGCAGGGGAAGAAGTCAGAGGCCGACGTGAAAGCGTTCCTGAGCCGGGCAATGGGGTTGTAGCGATGGTGCGCTGAGTCCGCGGCAGCGGCTGGTTCGCTGGCGGCTGACGGGGCCAGGAGAGAAGCCCGTTACACCATCATTTCGCCGACACTGCGGGGCTCGACCGTGCAGGGCAGCGATTCGGAGTCAAGAGTTTTGCAACGCAGGCGCAATTCCTTCGTGGTGGACCGCAGTGTTGTTGCGCTATGACACCCCCTTCGCGCAACGCGGACGTGCGAGTTTCGTTGCTAAATTGTCCTCTTCCAGCAAATCGGTTTAGCTTGTGGCGGCGATTATGGGCGGTTCGATAATCAATACGTTTGGTTCGATACGCGCGTCTTTCTCTTGGAGCTTCCTTTTGGCGTTGTTCATGCTTCCTATTTCTGGATGCGGCGATACCACCATGAAATGGAAGGAGCAGGTCGATCTCCCTAACAACGAGACCATCATCGTTGCGCGCACCGCCACCATGGCTGGCAACTGGATTGCGCGCGGTGGAGGCGGCTCCATCAACAAAAGAATGACGGTGAAAATGGGCGTCCAGAGACTCGGCCGTGACCACTTTTGCGCTATCTGTTTCCCGGATATCAGGTGTCGGAATTTTTGATTTTACGATGACGAGGGCGCTTCCTACACTCCTCCGAACAAAAGAAGGAACACCACCTGTTCGCAGCCATTGACCCAGCAATAGGTCTGACGCAATCAGGCTGGCCGCGGTTCTCAAATCGCGGTCTGGATAAATTCCAACAACTACCGGGACCGGTGCGCTACCCGCGTGCCGGCAAGCGTGCCGTCGACCCCGGCAGCACGCTGCCCGGATGCCGTCACACCCGCATGACCCGTGGCCATCTCCGGCGCGGGCAGTGCGATCGTGCGGCAGCACATGCAGGAGACACCTATATGAGCTTGTTTCGAACCAAAGACATTGACGCCATGCTGGTGAACAGCCACGTTGGCGGCCTGAAGAAGGTCCTGGGTCCGGTGGACCTTGTACTGATGGGCATCGGTGCCATCATCGGGACCGGCATTTTTGTGCTTACCGGAACGGGCGCCTTGACCGCCGGTCCCGCACTCACCATATCTTTCGTCATTGCCGCCATGGCCTGCGGCTTCGCCGCACTGTGCTATGCCGAGTTCGCCTCCGCCATCCCTGTGTCGGGATCGATCTAC
Organism: Cupriavidus pinatubonensis; assembly: GCF_019602855.1. GTDB lineage: Bacteria > Pseudomonadota > Gammaproteobacteria > Burkholderiales > Burkholderiaceae > Cupriavidus > Cupriavidus pinatubonensis. The sequence continues at coordinate 999,052 of NZ_CP080766.1, read as the reverse complement.
ACCTATAGCTATGCGACGCTGGGCGAAATCATCGCGTGGATGATCGGCTGGGATCTTCTGCTCGAATACGGCCTCGCTACCTCGGCGGTGTCAGTGGGCTGGTCGGGATACTTCCAGTCGTTGGCCGCAGGTTTCGGCCTGCATTTGCCGGCGGCGCTGACAGCAGCTCCAGGCGCAGTGCCGGGCGTGCAGACCTTGTTCAACCTGCCGGCCTTCCTGATCATGCTGATTACCACGTGGGTGGTGTCCTGCGGCGTGCGTGAGTCGGCGCGCCTCAACAACGTGATGGTGGCGATCAAGGTTGCAGTGGTCGTGTTGTTCATCGCAGTCGGCGTCTGGCACGTCAAACCGGCCAACTGGCAGCCATTCGCGCCGTTCGGGGTATCCGGCATCTTCAATGCTGCAGCGCTGGTGTTCTTCGCCTTCATCGGCTTCGACGCGGTGACGTCGGCCGCCGAGGAAGTACGCAATCCGCACCGCGACCTGCCGGTCGGCATCATCGGCTCGCTGGCGGTCTGCACAGTGCTATACGTGATTGTCGCGGCCATCATGACCGGCGTCGTTCCCTTCGCCAAGTTCGCCGGCATCGACCATCCGGTGTCGCTGGTTCTGCAGTACGCGGGACAGAACTGGGTGGCCGGCTTTGTCGACCTGGGCGCGATTCTCGGCATGACCACTGTGATCCTGGTCATGACCTTTGGCCAGACTCGCGTCATCTTTGCCATGTCGCGCGACGGCCTGTTGCCCGCCAGGCTGTCGTCAGTACACCCGGTACACGCCACGCCATTCTTTGCCACCTGGACTGTCGGTATCGTATTCGCGATGATCGCCGCATTCGTGCCGCTCAATGTGCTGGCCGAGTTGATCAATATCGGCACGCTCTCCGCCTTCACGCTGATTTCGATCGCGGTGCTGGTGCTTCGCCGGATCCGTCCCGAACTGCATAGGGCCTTCCGATGCCCCGGCGTGCCGGTGGTTCCGCTGCTATCGGTGGGCTTCTGCCTGTTTCTGATGGCACACCTTCAAGCGCTGACCTGGATCGCATTTCTCACCTGGCTGGCGATCGGACTATCGGTCTACTTCCTGTACGCGCGCCGCAATGCGGTGCTACACGAAGGCAGCAGGTAGCGCGCGGGGCCACCTGTAAGCGCACACATGGACGCCACCGTTTGCCTGGCAACGATGGAATCCCGGTAGGACGCCAACCCGGCGCTGGCGCGACACGATCGCCCGCGCCGGACGCGATGGGGCTCCGCGCCCTGTCAAAGCCGCACCGCACTGCGACCCAGGCGGTGTGCCAAGGAAGGCAGAGCTACAGCTTTGCATTCCCCACGTCATGGAGAAGAAGTTGAACGACTGTACCCACGCAGCGGCCGCTGTCCGCCTGTTCGGCACCGGCGAAGGCCTGTCTCACGAGCGCGTGACGCTCGCCACCGATCCGGAATCCGGCCTGCAGGCCATCATCGCGATCTACAACACCAGACTCGGTCCTGCCTTCGGCGGCTGCCGGTACTGGACCTATGCAGCCGAGACCGAGGCGCTGTCCGACGCCCTGCGCCTGTCGCAGGGCATGGCCTACAAGAACGCCCTCGCCGGGCTCCCGTTCGGCGGCGGCAAGGCGGTGATCCTGCGCTCGCCTGCGCAGACAGACCGCGAACAACTCTTCCGCGCTTTCGGCCGCATGGTCGAGTCACTGCGCGGCAGCTATATCACGGCTGAAGATGTGGGTACGACGGTGGACGACATGCGCGCTGTCCAGGCCGAGACCCGCTATGTCAGCGGCATGCCGCGCGACGGCGGATTCGGTGGCAACCCTTCGCCGTGGACGGCTTACGGCGTGTTCGTCGGTATTCAAGCGGCGGCGCAGTACCGTCTGGACCGCAAGTCGCTCACCGGCCTGTCTGTGGCGGTTCAGGGTCTGGGGTCGGTAGGCTGGGAACTCTGCCGCCGCCTCCATGAAGCGGGCGCCATCCTGACCGTGGCCGATATCGACGCAGGGCGCACGACGCGGGCGCAACAGCAATTTGGCGCACGCGTCGTATCGCCGGAAGCCATTACGGCAGTGGATGCCGACATATTCGCGCCCTGCGCGCTGGGTGCCGTCATCACCGCGGCCGTGGCCGAAAACTGCCGCTTCCAGATCATCGCCGGCGGCGCAAACAACCAACTTGCCGCGCTGGCCGAGGGCGACACCCTGCATCAGCGCGGCGTCTTCTATGCGCCCGATTTCTTGATCAATGCCGGCGGCATCGTAAGTTGCGCGCGGGAATACCTCGGTGGCGTCGACGATTCCGCCCTGCGCGACGAAGTCGCTGGTATCCGCGATCGTGTACTCGGACTGGCGCAGCGCGTGGAGTCGACGCGCCAGGCGCCCGCACGCGCGGCAGTGACATGGGCGCACGAGGTGTTGTCGCGCGGCATCGCGCCGAACTGAGCGGTCACCCCCACACGGAGAAAGCTAGCGCTGTTTGATCTCAGCGAGGAGCCTTCGCGCCGTACCTATATCGGCGAGGTTGCCGCCCTCCATGATGCTGTCGCAGGCAGGCTGCAACACGGCGTATGCATTCCGCATGTCGCCGGTTGCTGCCAGCTGGCGGGCGAGGCTCAACGCCGCGCGAAGCGCGGGCAGACTTGCACCCTGTCTTTGTGCAATCGCGATCGCCTCAAGGAGGATCGCGAGTATTTCGTCTTGTTGTGCAAAGTCCCCGGTTGCGAGCAGTTCGGCTTTCAGACGCAAGATTTCCGATAGCTGGAAGCGTCCGCCGCGCTGGTTGACAATCGCAAGCGCACGTTCGATCTCTGCAAGCCCTGCCTCCGGCTTGCCTGCGCGGCCCAGCGCTTCGCCCAGCAGCGCATTGAAGAAGGGCAGCCCCATTTCTGCACCGGTCGCACTGATTGCCGAGATGCCCTCCCGCATCCGCTCGATCCCTTCGTCGAGGTCGCCGGTCTGTGCCACTGACCAGCCAAGCTGAAATTGGCCTTGCGACAGCAGCAGGGGCAACATGTACTCATCGCAGATTGAAATCTCCCGCTCAGCCCAGTGCTTCGCCTGCTCCGGCTCGCCGCGCAGGATATGCGCGAAGCTGCAGGCCCAGTACGCCAGTGCCGTAGTCAGCGGATGAGCGAGATCCTGCGCGAGTCCCAACGCCTCGTGGCAAACCGACAGTGCTTTGTCGGGGTATCCGCGCAAACACACAGCCAACGCGGTGAAGCATCGGCAGCACACGCCAGGATCATGTCCGGAGTACTTGAATGTCAGCGCATGGTCCCGCTCCCGCTCGTAAAGCGCTATTCCTTTGCTGCTGTGAAACTCCGACGTCGCATACTCGCCCATGAAAAAGCTGTTGGTCCAGAACAGGTGATGCGTCTCGATCTGCATCCCGTGGTCATGGGAATCCGCGGTCAGAGCGATGCATCGATTGCCAAGTTCACGGGCGATCTCCGATTCGCCACGGATCATTCGGTACTGCCCTTCGCCCCGCAGTGCGGTGAACAGCTCGCCCTTGTCGCCAAGCGCCTCGCAGAGCGTTCTGGCCTGCGTATAGGCGTCGAGGACTTCCTTTGCCGCCCACCCCTTCGCCGCCATCATGGTCACGCCGAGTACCTTTTGATATTCGAGCTCTTGCCTTAGCAGCGCAGGAGAAGGAGATAGCGTACCGATGATCCCGAGTCCCTGGATCAGGTGATCAAGCGCCTGCTGGTAGGAGAACCGCTGGAGCGCCTTGCCGGCAGACTGGTAGAGGTAATGGATGGCCTTGTCCCACAGCTCGCCGGCAATGGCGTGATGCGCGAGGCGTTCAACATGCTCGTCAAGACGTTGCGCGTAAAGTTGCTCGATGACATCCACGAGCCGTATATGCATGGAGCGCCTTCGCTCCTTGAGCACGCTTGCATAGGCGACGCGGTGCGTGAGCGCGTGCTTGAAGGTGTATTGCTGATGCGGCAAACGCTGGGTCTGATACAAAAACTCCGCTGCTTGCAGATTAGTGAGCAGATCGAGCAGCCGTTCGCGGTCCAGATCGGCGATCGGCTGCAGCACATCGACGGAGAACTCTTGACCAATCACGGCCGCCATTTGCATCAGCGACTTCTCCTCCGCCGGCAGGCGATCGATCCGCGAAGCGAGCACGGCATGCACCGTTGATGGAATGTCGGGCGTGTCGATCGTCCGCGCCATTTGATATGCGCCTTTCCGGCCAACCAGTGCGCCCGTGTCTGCAAGCGCGCGAACGGACTCCTCCAGGAAGAGCGGCGTGCACCCCGTACGCTCGATCAGGCGACGCCTCAGGGTGGAAAGCTCGCTGGCGTCGCCGAGGAGCATCTGCAGCAGCACCTTCGCGCTTTCGGCGTCGAGGTTATCAACGTGAAGCTGCGTAAAATAGCTCTTTCCGAACCATGTGTGCCGATACTCGGGGCGATGGGTCACGAGAAGCAGGATGCGTGATGCACCGATAAAGTCGACGAGATGATCGAGAACCGCCTGCGTGCCCTCATCGATCCAATGCAGGTCCTCGACAACGAGTATCAATGGATGGGTGTGACTCGCACAAATCACGAAAGCTGCAACCGCTTCGAGCGTCAGCTTGCGTTTTTGCGGTGGACTCGCCATGTCCCATTGCGGATCATCCGGAGGCAAGTCCAGCATGGCGGACAATGCGGGACAGGCCGACGCGAGCGCGGGGTCGACCGCCTCGACGCCGCGACGAAGCTTGCCGGCTGCCTCGTCCAGGGAGTCGCGGGCCGCGATCCGGAACCATGTCCGGAGCAAATTGGCTAGCGGAAGGTAGATCGCCCTCGTGTCGCGCGATGTCGCGCCTGTCTCGACTATGGTCCACCCGGCCGCCTGTTCCGAGTTGACGAACTCATGCACGAGGCGGGACTTTCCGACGCCGGGATCCCCGACGATTGCGCATACCTGGCCTGCGCCGCGTCCGGCGCGCCCCAGCATTCCCCGCAAAGCAGACATCTCCGCGTCACGACCGACCAATTGCGTGAGGCCGCGCACCGCGCGGGCATTCCAGCGCAGGCGCAAATCGGACTTTGTGCGCAACAGGAAGATATCGATGGGAGGCGCCGCACCGGGGAGCGGTCTCGCACGATCGTCCGATAGCTGGATGAAACCTTCGGCACACCGGACGGTGTCGGCGCTGACGCCGATTTCTCCGGCAGCGAGCGCGACATCGATCTGATTCGCGACCTGCGGAACGGCGCCGAGTGCGTCATAGTGCTGCGACCCGCCTTCCCCAATCGCGCGAACGACAGCTTCGCCGGAATGTACGCCAATGCGCACCTCCAGGGACCGGCCAATCAGCTCCGAGATGCGCTCGCGCATCGCCAGCGCGGCATAGCAGGCTTCTACCGCATGCTCTTCCTGCGCGACAGGGGCGCCAAACAGGGCAGTCACACCATCGCTCCTGACCTGGGTGACCAGGCCGCCGAATCGCTGAACGGCATCGGCCATCGCTTTCAGCACGGCGTCGACGCGCTCCAGTGCCGTTTCGTGATCCGTCACGCTGACTGGCTGGCGCACGCGGGCGCACAGCACACTCAGGTGCTTTCGCTCCGCTGGCAAGATCGTTGCGTTGCCTGCCTCGTAGCCAGTGCGCGACGCACTCGCTGTCTGCGTGTCCAGATTCTGGATCACCACGGCCGAACCTGCAGGCTCGCGATCCGCATCCCGCTGGATCTGAGCGGCCAGCCGCTGCGTGCTCTCCGCCGGGGCAATCCCGAGTTCAATATTGAGGGCGCGTACGCATTCCTGGTATTGGCGAACGGCAGCGTTGCGGTGTCCCGTCCTCGCATAGAGTTTCATGAGCACCGCATGAGCCCATTCGAGGGTCGGGTCAAGGGTCAATACTCTGCTTGCGGCAGCAATGGCGTGGTCCATCTCGCCAGATCGTTCATAGTGGCCGGCAAGCTCGGTCAACACGTCCACGGCACGTTCATGAAACCAGCGGCGCTCAAGGGTCATCCACTGCTCGAACGGTTCTTCACGAAGACCGAAGCCATCGAGCAGGACGCCCCGGTAGAGTGCCACCGCGTTTGCCAGGGAAGCCGCAGACCGGTCAGTTGCAAGGCGCCGGAATTGCAGCGCGTCGACTTCCACGGAGGGCTCGTCGAGCCAGACGGCATCAGACTCCGCGCGCAGGAGTGGCGGCGCGTTCGGCAGGATCCGGCGCAAGCTCGAGAGCGTCTGGCGCAGGCTCGCTCTTGCCTGCTCTTCCGCGCTGCGCTCCCAGAACACACTTGCCAGTTGCGCTCGCGACCGCAGCATGCCCGGCGACAAGGCGAGGTAGACCAGGATGGCCTTGCTTTTCCGGGTGGGAAAAGCCGGCGATCCCTGTTGCCCGGCCAGCCGGATCTGCAGGCCGCCGAGAACGTTGATCTTGAGCCGGGTCATGTCGTTCGTGAGGTGAAGCGTTGCTCTCAAAGAGTCTAGACCGCCCGGCGCAACTTTCATGCGCCCCTGCGGCAGCGCCGTATTTCATGGGTCACTTTCTACGGCGCCGATTGAAGCGTCCCGGTCAGGCCAGATGTCCGTGCCTCGTTGCGCTGAGGCACGAGCCCAACTGCATGAGCATTTTTTACGGCGTTTTTACGCGGACCCGACCCCTGATCACGGATTCATGACGTCAGGCGCCGATAGTCGGAAGCGTGATGGTGCTGCATTTCCAACGTGGACTTCCCCTTCGAAGCGCTGCGAAAGGCGAGTACTACCGTCGCAGGATGCCGGACAGCCCGGCGTTTGATCCGTGCGGGTGGGAAGACGGTTGACGCCCACGGCCGCCACGGGGTGTGTGAGATATGGAAGGAGATGTGCCAAATGGAAATCATGACCGAATTCGATGGTGCGACTATCAACCGCTACGCCAAGTGCATCGCTGCGTCCAAGCGCGTGCGCTGGGATATCGACCGCGATGTGATTCGCGGTCGAAGCTTCGATTATTCGAAGAAGTTCCTGCCCGATGCGCTCTCGAAGGTCGACGCGCTTTCCTTTCTTGGGCAGGACGAAAAACGTCTGCTCAGCCAGGTCCAGGGTCGCACCTATGCGAACATGTTCGGACTTGTCGAACGCTTCATCGCAGCAAAGGTGCTCGAGATGAGCGGACCACACCGACTCGGCAACCAGACGGCACTCGAAGCGCTCGTGCGGTTCAGCGATGAAGAGATCAAGCATCAGGAGCTGTTTCGCCGCATCGAACACATGTGCGCCGAAGGCATGCCGGACGGTTACACGTTCCTGCCGGAAGCAAACAGTGTGGCATCGTTTGTACTAGCGAAGTCCACGTGGGCGGTGCTCGCCCTGACCTGCCACATCGAACTCTTCGTGCTCGCGCACTATCGAGGCAGCATCGACGGGGACATGAATTCCTCCGATCTATGGAAGGATGTGTTCCTCTTTCACTGGCGCGAGGAGTCGCAGCACGCGATTCTGGACGAACTCGAATGGCAGCGCGAAGACGCGAAGCTTTCACCTGAAGAACGCGACACGGCCGTTAACGATCTGATCGAACTGGTCGCCGCCGTGGATGGCATCCTGCAGTCCCAGGCCAGTGCTGACGCGGACTACTTCGCGATGATCTGCGGCCGCTCGCTGTCGATGACCGAGAAGGATTCCGTGCGCAGCGGCCTGCTGGCGGCATACAGGTGGCAGTACATCATCTCCGGCGTTCAGGAGCCGCGCTTCAGTCAGGTTCTCAGCAACATGATCACTGGAAACCAACTGTCCAGAATCGAAGCCGCGATGGCGCCGATCATGAGTTAACGGTCACGTCAGTGGCGGCTATGATGTGCTGGCTGCAGGTGGAGACTTACGCTCACACGAGATCCGGCAGGAGGTGCTGTCGCGCGACCTGTTCGCACAGCATGGCAACCTCCTTGTCGACTGCATAGAGAAACAGCAGCTCCTTCTGGGAGCAATGACGCGTTCTGCGCCAGATTTTCGATTTCACGCCGTGGTGATCATTCACGTCGTTTGGGGTAGTGCCTGCTTCGTGCATCAGCGATCGAATATCCCGCGCCAGGGTTCTCGCTCTGGCAGCAGCGTGTTGGCCCCAAAGCATATAAGCGGCGGACGTTATTTCTCTCAGAAGACTCACTAATCACTTCCTCCTTTCATTGACCAAATCAAGCGGCGGCCGAGCGGTGATCGCCTCATGCCGGGTCGGATTCAACGGAAGCAATATAGGGAATTAACGGCCGGCTTGATTTGCATTGCACACAGTTGGCTTAGCATTTGCTGCCATGTGGGGAGCGCGACACGGAGAAGACTGCGTGTTTCACCAGACATATCGAACTCCAACACTGCCCCCACACCCATGCCACGGTCTGCTCTGCGAACTATTGACCGGGAACTGGTAGCCGAACTGCCGTACATGCTCATGCGGGTATCCGGCCGCTCGCGCCTCGTAGGCTGAGCGCATAGCAGATCACTTCGACGAAATGGTCGGAGATCAGGCGAAACGGACTTTCATTCGCCGCACCTTTGCCAGTCGTGGTGTAGATGTGCCGCGGTCCGGTGATGCCCCGATGCCAGCAAGCCGTTCGCGTTTCGCGAATGGCCCTTTCGGAAATGGCAATTTGTTGTTCGCGGAAATCACTGGCATCGTTAGGCATCAGCACGATGCCCATACCCGTGCCCAGTCTCAGCGATACCTGCCGCAATTTCCCAGGAGCAAGCGACCATGCACGCCAACATGTCACAACGTCTACGTTCCCTGCTATTCGTTCCCGCGGACAGCGACAGGAAACTCGCCGCAGCACTCAAGACGGGAGCCGATGGCCTGGTCTTTGACCTCGAAGATGCCGTTCCCGAGCATGGCAAGGAAGAGGCGCGGCGCAAGCTGGCGGCATTTCTTGGGGAGAACCGTCAAGGCATGGACGCTGCGGTGATGGTGCGGGTCAACGGCCTGGCGTCGGGACATATTCTTCAGGACCTGGCCGCTGTCGTGCCTCACCGTCCCGATGCGATCGTGCTTCCCAAGTGCAGGGGCGTGGCCGATGTTCATCGCCTGTGCGATTTCCTCGCGGCGCTCGAGTGCGTGTTGCTCGACAGCGCGTGGGAGACCGGCATCGTTGCCATGGCCACCGAGTCATCGGAAGGGGTGTTTGGCCTGTCTTCATACCGGAATGCCCCGATGCGCCTGCGCGCCTTGATGTGGGGCGTGGACGATCTCGCGGCCGACCTTGGGGCGCGCTCGTCGCACCAGGGCAGGGAACTCACCGCACCGTTTTCCGTGGCACGTACGATGTGCCTGATGGCAGCCGCACAGGCTGGGATCGACGCCATCGACGCGGTCAGCACCAATCTGTCCGACGACGCCGAGATCGGCCACGAGGCGGCGCAGGCAAAGCGCGACGGCTTTACTGCCAAGGCTGCCGCCCATCCCTCCCATATCGAAGCGATCAATCAAGCCTTCATGCCCCAGGTGGAAGAGATTCGCTGGGCACGAGAGGTGGTCGAGGCGTTTTCAAAGGTGGGCGCTTCGGGCGTGGTGAAGCTGGGCAAGACCATGATTGACCGTCCCCACTTGCGACTGGCGCATCGGATCCTTTGCCAGGTGGAAGGCGAGGACTGATCGCGCTATGCAGATATCGGTGCGGCGTCTTGCTGCCGCCCGACGGTCCCGAAGGTCGGCACTAAGCGCCGAGAGGCGCCGGAGCGCCTGTGGAAGAGAACTCGATGCCGCTCGCTGCGACGACCGTCTACGGCGTGGAGGGACAGCGTCGCACTGGCGCAGCGTCATGGCACCGACGACTTCGCCGGCGGACTCGCCTCGGAAATTGCGCGGCTGTCGTTGGTCGGGTGATGTCCGATTCGGGAGTACGACAAAAACTCGGGCAGGTTCACCCCTGCTGCCCCGGACAGGCCCTCACCCCAGCCTGCCGCCGATCTTCTCGCTGATGGATTGCGCGACCCGCCGCACCACCGGAATCAGCGCTCGCAGTTGCGCTTCGTCGGTGTAATCGGTCGTCCCCGTGACGCTGATGGCTGCCACCGTCTGGCCGCTGGCATCGCGGATGGGCACCGCCACGCAGCAGATGCTCGGCGCGTCTTCTTCAAGGTCAAAGGCATAGCCGCCCTGCGCGTACACGCGCATGCCGGCGAGCCACCGATCGAGAGGAAGCTGCACGTTGCCCCGCTTCGCATCGTATTCGTAGCGAGCTTTCCACTTGTCCTCGGTCTCGTCGAGGATCAGCGCCTTGCCCACGCCGGTCGAGCAGACCGGCTTGCGGCCGCCAATGCGCGAATTGACGCTGATCGGGCGCTGCCCGCCGATCTTGTCGAGGTAGATGATCTCGTCGCCGTCGAGTTGGGCGAGGTGAATGGTGTCCCGGGTTTGCTCGGCCAGTTCTTCCATGCCGGCGCGCGCGCTGCGCGTAATGTCCGAGTCGCGGTAGGCGGCGAAGCCGAGTTCCAGCAGGCGCGGGCCCAGCCGGTAGCCGCGCCGCGGCTCGAAATGGAGGTAGCGCGCCTGCACCAGGGCCGACGCCAGCCGGTGCGTGGTGCTGAACGGCAGTCCGGTGCGGTTCGCGATGTCCTGCACGGTCTGGGAACCGGCCGCGACGGCATCGACCACGTCCAGGCCGCGGAAAAGCGTCTGGCTGGCGAGGGCGCGGGTGGGATGGGTGGTGTCGGTCATGCCGGCAAGTGTAACGCCGCCGGAGGTGTCCGGCGGCACTTCGCGCGCGCGCAGGCCGAACGCAGGCCCAATCGCTTTATGCCTTGTTGAGCAGGTCCAGCGCCACGTCGACAATCATGTCTTCCTGGCCGCCGACCATGCGGCGCTTGCCAAGCTCGACCAGGATGTCGACGGTCTTGATGCCGTACTTGTTGGCGGCGACTTCGGAGTGGCGCAGGAAGCTCGAATACACGCCTGCGTAGCCTAGTGCCAGGGTCTCGCGGTCGACGCGCACCGGGCGGTCCTGCAGCGGACGGACGATGTCATCGGCGGCGTCCATCAGCGTGTACAGATCGGTGCCGTGGTCCCAGCCCATGCGGTCGGCAGCGGCGATGAAGACTTCGAGCGGCGCATTGCCGGCGCCGGCGCCCATGCCGGCCAGGCTGGCGTCGATGCGGTCGCAGCCTTCCTCGACGGCGACGATCGAATTGGCCACGCCGAGCGACAAATTGTGGTGGGCGTGCATACCCGTCGTGGTCGACGGGTCGAGCACGGCCTTGAGCGCGCGGAAGCGGGCCCGGACATCATCCATGCTGAGCGCGCCGCCGGAATCGACCACGTAGATCGTGGTCGCGCCGTAGCTTTCCATCTTCTTCGCCTCGACCGCCAGGTTTTCCGGCGTCGTCATGTGGCTCATCATCAGGAAGCCGACCGTATCCATGCCCAGTTCGCGCGCACGCTCGATGTGCTGGCGCGAGACGTCGGCCTCGGTGCAGTGCGTGGCCACGCGCACGATGCGCGCGCCGGCCTTGTAAGCGTTGTCCAGGTCATGGATGGTGCCGATGCCGGGCAGCAGCAGCGTGGCGATCTGCGCGTGCGAGATCTCGCTGGCCACGGCCTCGATCCACTCCAGGTCGGTGTGGGCGCCGAAGCCGTAGTTGAAGCTGGAGCCCTGCAGGCCGTCGCCGTGGGCGACTTCGATGGAATCGACGCGGGCCTTGTCGAGCGCGCGGGCGATGTCCTTGACGTTCTGGATCGAATACTGGTGGCGGATGGCGTGGCTGCCGTCACGCAGCGTCACGTCGGAAATGTAGAGCTTCTTGCCGGGGTTGAAAGGCATGGCGGGTGTCTCCTCAAGCAGTCAGTGCGGCCTGCGCCATGCGCTCGGCGGTGGCCAGCGCGGCGGAGGTCATGATGTCCAGGTTGCCGGCGTAGGCGGGCAGGTAGTGGGCGGCGCCCTCGACCTCCAGGAACACCGACGTTTTCAGGCCGCTGAACTTGCCGAGGCCCGGGATATTGAGCGGAGCGCTGGCCGGAATCTCGTCGAACTGCACTTTCTGCTTGAGGCGGTAGCCGGGCACGTACTGCTGCACGGCGGCGGCCATTTCCTCGATGGAGGCTTCCACCTCCGCGCGGTTGGCGGCGGCGCTCAGCACGTAGACCGTGTCGCGCATGATCAGCGGCGGCTCGGCCGGGTTCAGCACGATGATGGCCTTGCCCTTGGCGGCGCCGCCGATCACTTCAATCGCCTTCGACGTGGTCTCGGTGAACTCGTCGATGTTGGCGCGCGTGCCCGGGCCGGCCGACTTGCTGGAGATCGATGCAACGATTTCGGCGTAGTGGACCTTTGCGACGCGTGACACGGCCGCGACCATGGGGATGGTCGCCTGACCGCCGCAGGTGACCATGTTGACGTTCAGCGCGTCGAGGCGGTCGTCCAGATTGACCACGGGCACGCAGTACGGGCCGATGGCCGCCGGGGTGAGGTCGATCATGCGGATGCCCGGCTTGACTTCGCGCAGGCGCGCGTCGTTCTTGACGTGGGCGCCAGCGCTGGTGGCGTCGAAGACGACGTCGATGTCGGCGAAATTCGGCAGGCTGATCAGCCCCTCCACGCCTTCATGCGTGGTCGCCACACCCATGCGGGCAGCACGCGCCAGGCCATCCGATGCCGGATCGATGCCGACCATGGCGCCCATCTCGAGGTGCTTGCCATGGCGCAGGATCTTGATCATCAGGTCCGTGCCGATATTGCCGGATCCGATGATCGCGGCCTTGAGTTTCCTTGTCGCCAATTGAGCCTCCTTGGGTGGCGCGTTGCTGCCGGCCCTCTGTTGTGTCGGGAATGGGCAGCAGGGGCGGTCTTGCGGGATTCGGTGGCCGCGCCCGTGGACGAAGATTACTCCGCCTCGAAGAAATTATCAACATGCGAGATTAATTCTCATATATTGAGAATAGCAAGAGCGAGGCAAAGAGATTTTCAACGTACGTTTTCAGCGCGGTATGCGGCGCCGGGTAATTCAGTGTTGCCAGAAAGTCTCTGGGCTACCATAGAGCGATGGCAACGAGCCGTCCTGATCGCGCCAAATCAAGCCGGCAGCCACCTTCTACCTGGTCCACCGGAGCATTCATGCGTTCAGCTGTGTCCGTCTTACTGCAATCCGCGGCAACCGCGCTGCTGCTGGCCGCGGCTTCCTCGGCTATTGCCGCGCCACCTTCGACCAGCCAGCCGCTGGTCCTCGATACGCAAGGCGGCATCCACGACGGAAAGAGCGGCGGCACCGGACTTCAGACAGCACCGCCTTCGCGTCGCGGCGCCGCAGGAGGCCAGCCGTACATGGCACCCGAGGCTTCGCAGCCCAATGGGGCTGCGCAGTATCCAATCATCGTCGCGCCGTATATCGAAGTGCCCGGCGGCGGACCGAATCCCCCTTATCCGACTCCGCGTCCAAGGCCTACGCCACATTAGCCGTGAGGCGAATGCGGACTTAATCCGGGCTGTCGATGGCAGCGAGCAGGTCCTCCGGATGGACCATCAGCTCGCGGACCTCGCGCATCACCGCGTATTGGTTCAACACTGCAGCCCAGCGCGGTGATTCCACCAATTGCTGCCACACCGGTTCGAGGCTGCGTGTGTCTGCGTGCTGCGTTTCCGCGACGCAAGCCGCGAAGTCCAGGCTGGCCTGCGCGGACAGCAACTGCATCCGGCTGGCCGCACTGAGCAAACGCGGCGTCGCCTCGGCAGGGGCATTGCTGCAGTAGAGCACCGTATCGGCGAGCGCGGTTTCGTCGGTAGGTAGCGTGCTCAACGAAGCGCCGCGCAGCCTGACCACGCCTTCACGCGTTTCAAAGTCATAGATCACGGTAGCGTCCGCTTGCGCGAGCAGGCGCATGCCGCGCAGCAACCGCGGGAAGTCGGTGGTAGCCGCATCGGCGGAGGCCTTCGCTTCTGCGAGCAGGCAGATGTCCCAGGCCGGTGCATCGACGATCGTTTCCGCCTGCCTCAGCAGTACCGCATCCCATTCGGTCTTGGCGCGCTCGTGCGTTGCGGGCATGGATGCGGGTACGCGCATCGATGTGACAACACGGTATGGAGCCCCGGTGCCATCTGCCTCATTGAGTCCGCGCGCCAAGGCCTGAAGCGCCCGTGCCGTGAGTGCTTCGACGGCAGTGCCACGCCGCTGCGCGTCAACGCCCTGGGCCGCAGCCGCGGCAGTGCCGGAGCGTGGACCATGTCGGTCCCACAGCGTCCGGTACTGGCGCACGAGCGCATCGGACGCCAGCGTTTCGAGGCGCCGCAAGCGTTCCAGTTCGGGACTGTCGGCGAGCCGCGACAAACGATGCCGGGTCGGTGTGTCGTCTGGGATCGCCGGCAGATCCAGCAGCTGTTGCACTGCGTCGTGCAGCGCTGACCACGATGACGATGATGCCAACGCATGCAGCTTCGCCATCCCCTCACTTTGTGGCTTGCGCGGATGGGCCAACGCATTGACGCTTGCGAGGACCGGACGCCGATCCTGCTCGGCACGCGCGGATAGCGACGCATACTCGCGAACATGCGTCACGCGGTGCCGAAGCAGCATGGCCTGAAAGACGGGATCGCCGGCATCCACGCGCATTGCGTCGTGGATCAGCCGGGCGAGCGCATCGACGAACAGGCGTTTGAGCGTAGCGTCCGGAGATTCGCCGCGGGCCAACGCCGGGCGCGCCTGTTCGATCACGGTTGCCAGCGTGGCAGAGGGACCTGCTTCTCCCGTCTCGGATAGAGCAGGCAATCGATACCGGCGAGCAACGGCGCGCAGCGTCTGCTGAAGCAAGGCGGGCGGCGGCAACAGGGGCATGACAATACTTTGCAGGTCAGGATCCGGGCTGTCGTTCGCGAACGTTGCGTTGCCGATCATCCATCGGTGATATCTCCCACCATGCCGGCAACATTTCCCGCACTTCCGGCCGCCCAAAACGATCGTCGATCAGCCACACCACGCCGCGGTCCTCTCGGGTGCGGATCACGCGGCCGGCTGCCTGCACGACCTTGCGCAGGCCCGGATACAGGTAGGCGTAGTCATAGCCGCGGCCGAATGCGGCATCCATCCGTTCGCGCAGTTGTTCGTTGACCGGGTTCACCTGGGGCAGCCCCAGCGTGGCCACGAACGCGCCGATCAGCCGGTCGCCCGGAAGATCCACGCCTTCGGAGAACACGCCGCCAAGCACCGCAAAGCCGATACCGCAGCCGCCCGGCGCAAACGCGTCGAGGAACGCGGCCTGGCCGGCCTCGGTCATGCCGCGTGCCTGAGACCAGGTCGGGATACCAGGATGGCATTCGGCCAGCAGCGCCGCGGCCTGCTGCAGATAATCATGGCTGCTGAAGAAGGCCAGGTAGTTGCCGGGACGCCGCGCGTACTGGCCGGCAATCAGTTCCACGATTGCCGGCAGCGAGCGTTGCCGGTGGGAATAGCGCGTGGAGATATGGCGTGCGACGTGCACGTCGAGCTGCTCGGGCTGGAACGGCGAGGGCACTTCGACCCACACCGCACTGGCGGGCATGCCAAGCAGGTTGCGGTAATAGTCGGCCGGCTGCAGCGTGGCGGAAAACAGCGTGGTCGAATGTGCGCCCGCGAAGCGCGGCGCGAGATAAGGCGCAGGCAACAGATTGCGTACGCACAGCGCGGCATCCACGCCGGAACGGCCGCGCGGTGTGCGCGTGATATCGAACAGCGAATGCTTGCCGCCGTACTCCGTCATCTGCTCCGCCAGGCGCAAGAAGTGCATCGCATCGAAATAGAAGCGTTCGAGCGTGGCGTCGTGCCGCTGCGGATGCTCGCTCATGTCGTCGATGATGGCAGTACACAGCTGCGTCAGCGCTTCAATGAATGCCGCGGGCTCTTCGTCGTGCGTTTCGTACTCCGCCTTGCTCCGCTTGGCCAGCGTGTTCCACTGCCGATAGACCTTGTTCATCTTCGACTTCAACGCACCTGGCGCGGACAGCCGCACGCCGCGGAACGCCGCGTGGTCCAGCGTGGCGGTGTACATGGTGCGGCCGCGTTCGACCAGATTGTGCGCTTCATCCACAAGCACGCTCACGCGCCATTCGTTCAGCGCGGTCAGCGCATACAGCATCGCGCTGCGGTCGAAATAGTAGTTGTAGTCGGCCACCACGAGATCGCTCCAGCGGATCATCTCCTGCGTGAGGTAATACGGGCACACCGCATGCGTACGGGCGATCTCGCGCACGGCGTGGCGATCCAGCAGCGGTACGCGGCTCGCGGCATCGCGCGCCGCTGGCAACCGGTCATAGAAGCCTTGCGCCAGCGGGCAGGATTCGCCGTGACAGGCCAGATCAGGATGCTCGCAGGCCTTGTCGCGTGCCGTGAGTTCCAGCACGCGCAGCGGCGCATCGTCGGGCTTGCCGCGCAGTTGTGCAGTCGCCTGCAGCGCGACGGCGCGGCCCGTCGACCGTGCGGACAGGAAGAAGATCTTGTCGATGCGCTGCGCGGGCATGGCCTTCAAGGCCGGAAACACCGTGCCGATCGACTTGCCGATGCCGGTAGGCGCCTGCGCCAGCAGCGTACGTGCCGAGGCGTTGGCCTTGTAGACCGACTCCGCCAGCAGGCGCTGGCCGTCGCGGAATGTGCCATGGGGAAAGGCCAGCGCCTGCAGGCCCGCATCGCGATCGCTGCGATGCGCGATTTCACGCTCGGCCCAGTGCATGAAGCGGCGGCAGCTGTCTTCAAAGAAGGCACGCAGCGTCGCGGCGTCATAGCGTTCCTTCAGCACGCGTTCGCGCTGGCTCAGGATGTCGAAATAAACGAGCGCCACGTCGATCTTCTGCAGATTGCGGGCTTCGCATAGCAGCCACCCGTAGATCTTTGCCTGCGCCCAGTGCAGCGCCTGATGGTTCTGCGGGATCTCGGCCTTGTCGCCGCGTATGGTCTTGATTTCCTCGACGCGGTTCGCCACGGGATCGTAGCCATCGGCACGGCCGCGGACGCGCAGGCCTTCGAATTCACCCGACAGCGTTACCTCGGACTCGTAGCCCGGCCCGCGGCGGCTGGTGACCACGCCATGGCCCGCAACGCCTTCCTGCCCCGTGGGCGACGGCGTGAAGCGCAGGTCGAGGTCGCCGGCCTTGGCGGTGAATTCGCATAAGGTGCGAACGGCGACGGTGTAGCGGGGTGGGGCGGTTTGGGTGGCGGACAAGGCGCAAACAGGCGGGGATTTCGCAACTGTATGAATATACAGTCAATGTGCGCAGGCCGGAGGAGCTAAGAGCGACACACAATCCCCACCACCCCCCCCCGGCTACACCCGAGAACCCTCTACTTCGCCGTAGGCATCGCAAACTCCGCCCCCCGCGTCACATCCTCGGGCCAACGCTGCATAACACTCTTCTGCCGCGTGTAAAACCGCACCCCTTCCTCGCCATAGGCATGCATATCGCCAAACAGCGAACGCTTCCACCCGCCAAAGCCATGCCACGCCATCGGCACGGGGATCGGCACGTTGATGCCGACCATGCCAACTTCGATGCGGCGCGCGAACTCGCGCGCCACCTGACCGTCACGCGTGTAGCAAGCCACGCCGTTGCCGAACTCATGGTCGTTGACGAGCTTTACGGCCTGCGCGAAGTCATCCACGCGCACGCATGACAGCACGGGGCCGAAGATCTCTTCCTTGTAGATGCGCATGTCCGGGGTGACGTTGTCGAACAGCGTGCCGCCAGTGAAGAAACCTTGCTCGTGCCCAGGCACCTTGTAGTTGCGGCCATCGACCACCAGCTTCGCGCCTTCTTCCACGCCGAGCGCGATGTAGTTCTCAATGCGTTCAAGCGCCTGGCCCGTGACGACCGGGCCCATCTCTGCAGCGGGATCCATACCATTGCGGATCACCAGTTCGCGCGCACGGGCTTCCAGCTTCGGCATGATCTTGTCGGCCACGTCGCCGACCAGCACCGCGACGGAGACCGCCATGCAGCGCTCGCCGGCGGAGCCATATGCCGCGCCGATCAAACCGTCCACGGCCTGATCGATGTCGGCGTCCGGCATCACGACCATGTGGTTCTTGGCACCGCCGAGCGCCTGCACGCGCTTGCCCAGCCGCGCGCCAGTCTCGTAGATGTAGTTCGCGATCGGCGTGGAGCCAACGAAGCTCACTGCCTTGACATCGGAATGATGGAGCAGTGCGTCGACCACGATCTTGTCGCCCTGCACGACATTGAAGACGCCGTCGGGCAGGCCGGCTCGCTTGAGCAGCTTTGCCATGAACAGCGACGCCGACGGGTCGCGCTCGCTCGGCTTCAGCACGAAGCAGTTGCCGGCGGCGATTGCGACCGGGAACATCCAGCACGGCACCATGCACGGGAAGTTGAACGGCGTGATGCCGGCCACCACGCCAAGCGGCTGGCGCAGCGTCCAGTTGTCCATGCCGGTGGAGACCTGGTCCGTGAAATCTCCCTTGAGCAGCTGCGGAATGCCGCAGGCGAATTCGATGATGTCGATGCCGCGGCTGACTTCGCCGGCCGCATCGCTCAGTACCTTGCCGTGCTCGGCCGTGATGATGGTGGCCAACTCGTCCTTGTGCTGGTTCATCAGCTCCAGGAACTTCAGCATGACGCGCGCGCGGCGGATCGGCGGCGTGTCGGCCCACTTAGGGAATGCCGCCAGCGCGCTGGCTACTGCCGCATCGACATCCTCGACCGTGCCGAGCCGAAGCTGCCGCGCCACGGCGCCCGTCGCCGGGTTGAACACGGCCTGCGAACGCGTGCCCGAACCGGCGTAAAGCTCGCCGGAAACGAAGTGGATGACGTCAGCGGAATCGTTGTAAGGCGCCGTCATGGGGATCTCCTGTGCTGGTCTGCGGGCCTGCGTCGCCCGCCGTGTCTGGGAATGAGGCGAGTGTAGAAAGACGGGCCGCGCGCGGGTAGCCATCCGCCGCCGAACTCACTGTTCAGGATTTTTAGATAGTGGCATGCTATGGCTACCGAAAAATAGACGCTGAAAGTGACGCAGGAGGACTCCCGAAATGACGAAAGCCAACGTAGAGGATCTTTGGGAGCACTTGCACTGGCTGGTCGTGCTGCACCAGCAGGGCAGCTTCAGCAAGGCCGCCGCAAGGTTAGGCGTAAGCAAGGCCTCGATGAGCCAGCACATTGCCGATCTGGAAAAGGCCGCCGGCATCATGCTCGTCCAGCGCACCACGCGCAGCGCGACGCTGACGGATGCCGGCCGTCAGCTGGTTGATTCGATGCGCGGGGCTTTCGAACAAATTGCCACGGGCTACGCCAATGTTCGCGATCTGGCGGGGGCGCCGCGTGGTTTCCTGCGTGTCACCGCGCCGGTGGCGTTCTCCCGACAGCAGTTGGTGCCGCGGCTGCCGGAGTTCTTGCGCCGCTATCCGCAGATCCAGGTCGAGTTGGATATGTCTGACCGCTTGCGCCCGCTTGCGCAGGAAGGCTTCGACATTGCCGTGCGGCATACATCCGCGCCGCCCGAAACCCATGTTGCCTGGACGCTGGCGGCTACGCGTACGGTGCTGGTGGCAAGCCGGTCCTATCTCGGGACCAGAAGCTCGCCCGAATCGCCTGAAGCGCTGGTCGATCACGCCTGCCTGCACTACCCGCGGCGGCAAGGCACCGCCACGTGGACCTTCGTGCCGGAGGCGCCGGATGAAGGCGCAACGCATGCCGATCCGGTCACGGTTCCCGTGGCTGGCCCGCTCGCGGTCAATAACAGCGAGGCCTTGCGCGACGCCGCCATTGAAGGTCTGGGTATCGCGCTGCTGCCGGACTTCAGTGCGCAGTCGGCGCTGGAAAGCGGGCGTCTGGTCGAGCTGCTGCCGCAATGGCGCGCGACTGGTGCGTTTGGAGACTGGCTCTATGCGATCCGGCCGTACTCCGCGCATGCGTCGCGCGTGTCGCAGGTCTTTGTCGAGTACCTAAGGGAGTCGTTCTCGCAGGGCTTCACGTTCCGCCCGCCGGCCCAGGTGCAGCCAGCGCTGTAACCCCGCCTGCCGCCGCACAGACCTACCCGAGCCAGCCCGCAAGCATCATCAGGCTCGCTCAGAGATCCAGGACCAGCCGCTGTGCCTTGCTCCGCGAAACACATAGCATGATCGTTTTCTGCGCCGCCTTCTCCTCGTCGGAGAGGTAGCTGTCGCGGTGATCCGCCTCGCCCTCGACGATGGCTGTTTCGCACGATCCGCAGATCCCCTCGCGGCACATGCAATCGACTTTGACGCCGGCTTTCTCGATCACCCGCAGCAGCGTGTCGTCCGGTGCGACTTGCAGCGTCAGTCCGCTCTTGCGCAGCGTTACCTCGAAGGCGCCGCCGGTCGCGTCGACCTCGTTGCGGAACTGCTCGAAGTGAATGCGCGATGCGTCCCAGCCGGCGGCCCGGGCGGCATCGACGACGGCGTCGTTGAGCGCGGAAGGGCCGCAGACGTAGACGTGGGCATCGGTGGGCTGGCGGGCAATCAGCGCCGCGATGTCGAGCTGGATGCCGGCGTCGCTCTCGTACTGCTGCCATTGGCCTTGATTCAGCGCGGTTGACAGCGTGTCGAGAAATGCCGCGCTGGCGCGGTTGCGGAAGCAGTAGTGCAGCTCGAAAGCGGCGCCCTGGCGCTTCAGCGTCTGGATATGCGTCATGAACGGTGTGATGCCGATGCCGCCGGCGATCAGCAAGTGCTTGCTGGCGCCACGGTGCAGGGAGAACAGATTGCCTGGACGACCGATCTCCAGCTCGTCGTGCTCACGCACGGTTTCGTGCAGAAACCGCGAGCCGCCGCGCGAGGCTTCCTCAAGACGGACGCTGATCTGGTAATGGCTGTCGTCGTCGAGCGCGCTGGTCAGCGAATACGCGTTGCGGTAGCGGCCGTTGTCCATGTGGACGACGACGTGGCTGCCGCTTTCAAAGGGGGGCAACGCGTCGCCGTCGCACGGCTGCAAGGTAAAACGCTTGATGCCGGCGGCAAGCTGCTCGATGCGGCCGATGCGCACGCGAAGGGTGTCGTTCATTGCGGAACCTCGGGAATGTATGTAGTGGAGGGAGGACCGGCGCGGTACCGGTCCTCGTGGACGCAAGGCGTCCCGGCGTCAGCCGATCACCGTCAGCTTCGCGGCCAGCCAGACCACCAGCGCACCCGCGGCCAGGGCGGCGTAGGGCAGCCACGCTGCGCGGGCATGGGGCAGCTCCATGTCACGGCGCATCGACTCGGGAAAGCGGCCCTTGTCCTGCACGTAATGGCGGTACACGAACACCGGCACGATCAGAAACGTGGCGATGAGGCCATTACGCAGCGTGTTCTCGCCCTGGAAATTGGCGCCGGCGCCAACAAAGGCCAGGTCGAGGAAGCCGCAGATCGCGCCCAGGGCCAGCAGCCAGTTCTTGCACTTGTACGGACGCGGCCATTCGGCGCGGTCCAGCCGATGGATCCATCCCGACTGCAGGTTCAGGAACACGAAGATCATGTAGCAGACGTTCGAGATGGACAGCACCGCCATGTAGTTCGACATGAGCAGCAGGAACAGGTTGAACACCAGGTCCGTCCACATGGCGCGGGTCGGCGAGCCGTGCTCGTTCACGTGCGAGAGATAGCGCGGCAGCCAGCCGTCGACCGAGGCCTGGTACAGCGTGCGCGACGAGCCCATCATCGAGGTCATCACGATTAGCAGGATCGCGAGCACCAGCATCACGACGATCACGTTGAACACCACCGCGCCGCCGCCCACGAATTTCGCCATGGCGGCGCCCACGCCGGTACCGTCGACAATGGACGGCTCAAGCATGCCGTGCAGCCCGAGCGAGCCCTGGAACGCGATCGGAACCGCAATGAACATGAACAGGCACAGTACGCCGGACCAGAAGATCGCACGGAAAGTGTCCTTCTGCGGGTCCTTGAACTCGCGGGTGTAGCACACCGCGGTCTCGAAGCCGAAGGTCGACCAGCAGGCCAGGAACATCGCGCCCATTGCGGTGCTGATACCGGCCGCATTCCAGCTGCCGAGCACGGCGGCGCCGGACGTGTCGTGCGTCAGCGGCAGCAGCGGCATGAAGTTCGTCGACGGCATGTCGCCCGTGAACATCGGAACGAGCGCGATGACAACCAGCGGCGTCAGCGATGCGATGCCCAGGATGCGCTGCGTGGTCGCCGCGGACGATGCGCCGCTGTGCTGGAGCTTGAACGTGACGAGCAGGAACGCCGTGGCCAGCAGGAACGTCGAGTTCACCCGCAGCGTCAGGCCGTGGCTGATGATGCCCAGGTCGACCAGCGTGATCTGCCACGTGTTGATCAATGAATCGGGCGGAAACAGGCAGCTCAGCATGTAGCCCGCCGCGAGACTCGTGCCGAGCGCCAGCATCGGCGACCAGGCAATCCAGTTGCACCACACCGATACCGGCGCCACGAACTTGCTGTAGCGTACCCAGCCGAGCGCGCCATAGACCGACGCGCCACCCGACTTGTGCGGATACAGGCCCGAGATCTCCGCGTAGACGAAGCTCTGCGCGAAGCCCACCAGAATGGCGAGGATCCAGATGACCCAAGCCGGGTTGCCGATCGTGGCCGAAACGCCGCCGATGGTGAACAGCACGCCAGCGGGCACGCCACTCGTGACCCAGAACGCGTCTTTCCACGTCAGCGTGCGCTGCAGTTCGTGATGTTGGGGCGAAGGGGCGGATGAAGCGGTCGGCGCATCGGCGCCGAGCGAAAGCACATCTTTTTGTGATAACACGTTGTCTCCTGGTTTCCCGGTTGCCGCTTGTGCGGAGCGGTGCTCCGCCGCGGTCTGCCGTCTGGGCTGGTGGATGCCTGTGCTGGACGCCTGGAAGCGTCGTTGGCACCTTCTTCATGGGGAGCCGATATGGGGGACGGCCTGGAAACCTTTGAGCGGTATTGTGGGGGCGGTCGTCATCGTTGTCTCCTGTTGTCAATCCGGGGTTGCGATGTCGCGAAAAATCGTTTCCCTGCGGGCACCTGGCGATGAAGTGATCTAGACGTTGTGAGGCGACGCGGGGCGGTGCGTTGCCACGCGTGCGGGCGTTTCCCCTGGCATTGCCACGGGCCTGTCCGCGCGGCGCTTCCTGCGGCGGTTCCGCCACCAGCCCAGCAGCGTCAGGCCAAGCCAGAAGCACTGCGTCAGGAAAGAGGCGAGGTTGAAGGCATCCGTGAGCGAGACGAGGATGCAGACCGGCCCGATGACATTGAGGGCGACGGCCAGCCTGCCGGTCGGCGATTTGTGCAGGACCTGCACGGCGAAGTGCGCGGCAACGTAGGCGGCGACGCCGACAAGACCGGTTGCATCGGTAAGACCCAGGGAAGCCATGATGTAAATGGGTTGAGGCAGTGAAAGCAGTCGGTGGCGCGTCAGAACGTCTTGGTCAGCGAGACCAGGAAGGTGTTCTCAAGCGGATTCGACACGGACGGGTTGCCCGCCGAGTCGAGCGCGCCGGTGGTGTAGTGGTCATAGACATCGGAGCGTCCCCAGCCGCGCGTATATGCGCCGGTAAGCGTCCAGCCGCCGTCGAAGGCCTTGGAGAGCGCCACGCGCACGTCGCGGAACCCGTAGGCGGCGAAGTTGCGCACGCGCTCCTGTCCGTAGTGCAGCAGCAGCGAGACGCCGTAGCCGAGATCGAAGGTGCCGTTGATGTCGAGGTAGCCAGAACCGCGGCTGTGCAGGCCGCTGCCGGTGCCGATGGACGCGCTGTTGTAGCCGAAGTAGTCGGGCGTATAGGTCAGCCAGTACT
The DNA here is from genome assembly GCF_019602855.1 of Cupriavidus pinatubonensis. Lineage (GTDB taxonomy): Bacteria > Pseudomonadota > Gammaproteobacteria > Burkholderiales > Burkholderiaceae > Cupriavidus > Cupriavidus pinatubonensis. The sequence continues at coordinate 975,414 of NZ_CP080766.1, read as the reverse complement.
TGACGTTGATCCACTTGTAGGTCAGCGACGCCACGGCCTCGCCGTAGTTGTACTTGGTCTGCGCGGACTGCAGCTTCGCGCCCGGGTAAAGGTAGTAGTAGATCTGGCCCGCATAGACGAAGTCGCCGATGGTGCCGGTGTAGCCGCCGTAGAGATCCCACTCGACGGTGCCGCCTTCGATGAACTTGTCGCTGATCGTCGACATCCACGTGCCCACTGACCAGCCGCTCGGATGGGCGTAGTCGACGCCGCCCTGCACAGCCGGCTTTCCCCAGGTCTGGCGGAAGCCGCGCGACACGTACTGCGAGGTCAGCGTCATGTTGGCACTGAGCGGCGACGGCGAGGCCGCCTGCTCCGGCGGCACCGTGGCCATGACCTGCGGCACGGGCGCGACGGCGACGGTCGTGTCCGCACTGCCGGATTGCGCGTGCACGGCGGCGGCCTGGCACAGCAGCAGCGCGCCGGTGACGGCGGCCAGGCAAGGCTTGTGGTGGATTGCTGAACGCTTGCTAAGCATGAGTGTCTCCCCTTGGCCGGTCCTTGTCTTGTGTCCTTCGGGGTGGCTGGCCGGCCTTTGTCAGATGGGTGGGTGTGGGTTGCCCGTAGCGCAGGGGCGCGACGCAGCCTCCGGGCGTGCGGTGTCCTTCGGGACTGGCAGTCCCGGTGTCATCGTTCGTCGGAGGGGGCGCGGGTTACACCCGCGAGCGTCGCGCCGTCGTCAGGCAGGCGCGAACATCGGTGTCGCCGTTGTCCGCATTCGCGCGTCCTGCGGGTTTGCCGCGTGCCCGCGCATCGGCGTCGCCTTGTAGTAAGGTGCGTTTGACCGCTGCAACGGTGCGCGTCCGCGAATCACGTCGGCGAGCTTCTCTGCCATCATGATCGTCGGCGCATTCAGGTTTCCGGTCACGATCTTCGGCATGATCGACGCGTCGACCACGCGCAGCCCGGACAGCCCATGCACACGGCCCTGGTTGTCGACCACGGCCATCGGGTCGGAGGCGTTGCCCATCTTGCAGGTGCAGGACGGATGCAGTGCGGTCTCCGCGTGCTCGCGCACGAAGGTGTCGATCTCGGCATCGGACTGGATCATCAAGCCGGGCTTGATCTCGCGGCCGCGGAACTGGTCCATGGCCTGCTGGCCGATGATCTCTCGCGTCAGGCGGACCGCGGCGCGGAACTCGCGCCAGTCCACGTCGTGCGCCATGTAGTTGAACAGCAGGCGCGGCTTGACGCGCGGGTCGCGGCTGGCCAGCTTGACGAAGCCTGTGCTGGGCGACCGCATCGAGCCTACGTGGCACTGGAAGCCGTGCGACTGGACCGGGTTGCTGCCGTCGTAGTTCATCGCCAGCGGGATGAAGTGGTACTGTAGGTTCGGGAAGTCGAACTCTTCGCTGCTGCGGATGAAACCGCCCGCCTCGAAGTGGTTCGACGCCGCGATGCCCGTGCCGCGCAGATACCACTCCATGCCGATGCCTGGCTTGTTCCACCACTTGAGCGCGGGGTACAGCGATACAGGCTTTGTGCATTCGTACTGCAGGTACATCTCCAGGTGATCTTGCAGGTTTTCGCCCACGCCCTTCAGGTCGATGACGGGGTCGATGCCTAGCACGCGAAGTTCGTCGGCATTGCCCACGCCCGAGCGCAGCAGCAATTGCGGCGAGGCGATGGCACCGTTGCTGACGATCACCTCGCGGCGCGCCCGGGCTTCGCGCACGTAGTCTCCCTGAAGGTAGGAAACGCCGGTGGCGCGGGCGCCGTCGAACAGTACGCGGTCGGCCAGTGCGCGCGTGTGCACCGTGAGGTTCGGGCGCTCTTTCGCCTGGTCGAGATAGGCGAGCGACGTGCTGCAGCGGCGGCCCTTCGCAGTGGTGGTGCGGTCCATCGGGCCGAAGCCTTCCTGGCGGTAGCCGTTCAGGTCTTCGGTGCGTGCGTAGCCGGCCTGCTCGCCGGCGGCGATGAACGCATCGAACAGCGGGCTGATGCCGGCCTTGGGCGTGGTGACATGCAGCGGGCCATTGCCGCCGTGATAGTCGTTCGTGCCCTTGTCATAGGTTTCGGCCTTGCGGAAGTAGGGCAGGCAGTCTGCGTAGCTCCAGTTTTCCAGCGACCTGTTCTGCGACCAATCCTCATAGTCCATCGCATTGCCGCGGATGTAGACCATGCCGTTGATCAGAGACGAGCCGCCGAGGCCCTTGCCACGGCCCTGCGTCATGCGGCGGCCGTTCATATGCGGCTCCGGCTCGGTGACGTAAGCCCAGTTGTAGGTGGTGCCCTGGAGCGGATAGGCCAGCGCTGCCGGCATCTGCGTACGCCAGTCGAGCCGCCAGTCCGGTCCGCCGGCTTCGAGCAGCAGCACCGTCACATCGGCGTCTTCGGTCAGCCGCGCGGCCAGCACGCAGCCTGCCGACCCGGCGCCGACGATGATGTAGTCGTATTCGTGGATTGCACTCATCGAGCTGTCTCCTCCTGATGGGTGATGTGGGCGACGCCGGCGCTCAGGCGCCGAACCACCCCATCGCCTTCGGCGCGAGGTTGATGTAGCTGTGCTTCAGTTCGGTGTACTCGTCCAGGCCGATGCGCGCCAGCTCGCGCCCGATGCCGCTGGCCTTGTAGCCGCCCCAAGGCGCTTCCGGGAAGTACGGATGGTAGTCGTTCACCCAGACCGTGCCGAAGCGCAGCGCGCGCGACATGCGGTTGGCCTTGTCGAGATCACGCGTCCAGACTGCGGCGGCGAGGCCATACGGCGTGTCGTTGGCGGCACGCAGCGCGTCGTCCTCGGAGCGGAAGCGTTCCGCGGTCACCACCGGGCCGAAGATCTCGTCCTTTGCAATGTTCATGTCGGCGGTCACGTCGGCGAGCAGGGTCGGCTGCAGCCAATAACCCTTTCGGTATACGTCACCTTCGGGCCGCTTGCCGCCATAGACCAGTCGGGCACCTTCCGCGACGCCCGCCTGCACCATGCGCAGGATCTTCTCGTGCTGCTGAGCGGACTGGACCGGCCCCATCTGCGTTTCGGCGTGGAAACCGTTGCCAATTGCAATGCGCGGCAAGCGCTCGGCCAGCTTTGCGACGAAGGCGTCGTAGATGCTGTCTTCGATCATCAGGCGCGAGCCGGCAGAGCAGACCTGGCCCGCATGGAAGAAGGCGGCGTTAAGCGCGTAGTCCACCGCTACGTCCAGGTCGGCGTCGGCGAAAACGATGTTGGGGTTCTTGCCGCCCAGCTCCAGGCCGATGCGCTTGAAGTTGCCGGTCGCGGCCTTCATGATGCTCTCGCCCGCGAACGCGCCGCCCGTGAATGAGACCAGGTCGACGTCGCGGCTCTCGGCCAGCTCGGCGCCGACTTCAGCTCCCCCTGTGACGAGGTTGAAGACGCCGGCCGGCAGGTCCAGTTCCGCGATCAGCTTCGTGAAATGGTGCGTGGTCAGCGGCGTCAGGTTGCTCGGCTTGATGATGACCGTATTGCCCGCGCCCAGTGCCGGGGCGATCTTCCATGCGGCCTGCAACAGCGGATAGTTCCACGGCGTGATCAGCCCGCAAACGCCGACCGGCTCGCGCAGCGTGCGGCTGATGACGTGGTGCGGCGCTTCGTTGACGGCGCCGGACTCCGAGGCCACCAGTCCGGCAAAGTAGCGGAACGTGGCGGCGATATCGCCCATATCGGTGCGGCTCTCGGTCAGCGTCTTGCCGGTGTTCAGCGATTCGAACCTGGCAAGTTCCTCTGCGTCGCGGTCGATCAGCGCGGCGATCCTGTTCAGCAGCCTGGCCCGATCCCGGATGGTGGTCTGGCGCCAGGGACCGTCGAAAGCTCGGCGCGCCGCGGCAATGGCGATTCGGGCATCGGCACGGGTGCCCTCGGCGGCCTGGGCGATCACCGATTCGTCGGCGGGGCTGAGAATGTCGCGCGTGCTGCCTTCGAGCGGCGACTGCCAACGGCCGTCGATGTAAAGCTGGGTCTGGATCATGTCCTGTTCCTTCTTGTATGGGTGGTTCGCCTCAGGCGGCGAGGGCGTCGAGCACCATCTGCTGGAAGTGCTGCACGCCGTGTTCGCCGATGGCGGACGTGCGGTCGTCCGTGACCAGCAACGGGCCCTGTCCATTGCGATAGCCACGTGACTTCAGGCCGCGCTGCACCGACTCGACGATGCTTAGGTCCTCGGGCTTCAGTACGTTCTTGTAGTAATCGATGAGCTGCTCCTGCTCGGCGGTGGGCGTGGCGTCGCGGAAGTAGAACTCGAAGTGCTGGATGGTGGTGTCGGCGTCGACCGGGAACATGTAGAACACGCCGTAATTCCCATCGCCAGGCAGCACGTTGAGCGTGACGTTGGGCCACAGCCAGTACGCGGCGAAGTCAGTGTTGGGGGCGTCGCTGTCGTAGGTGAACGCGTCGCTGCCCGAGCGTGTCTGACCGACCTGGCTGGTGTAGATGCCGCGTACCTCGTGCTTGTACGTCTCCATCCGGATGGACTCGACCAGCGCCGGATGCGCAGTCTGGCAGTGCAGGCATTCGAGGTAGTTGTCGACGACGACCTTCCAGTTGGCCTTCATTTCGTAGGTGAGCTTGCGCGCCGGGACGAGCTTGTCGACGTCGGGGCAGCGCGCGCGGATCTCGTCGTTCAGGCTGGCCGCCAGCTCGGCCAGCGGCCTGGCGTTCATATCGAGGTTGACGAAGATCAGGCCGCAGAACTCTTCCACGCGGACCGGGGTCAGCCCTGCGTTGTCCTTGCAGAAGCCCGGCACGTTTTCGGCGTTGCGCACGTGGATCAGCTTGCCGTCCAGGCCGAAGGACCAGGCGTGGTAGGGACAGGTGATGACGTTCTTCGCCTTGCCGGCGCCTTCCGGAAACAACTCGTGGGCGCGGTGCGGGCATACGTTGTAGAACGCCCGCAGTACGCCATCGCGACCGCGCACGACGAAAACGTTCTCGCCGGCCACGCTGACCGTCGCGTACTGGTTCGCCTCGGCCACCTGGCTGCGATGCATCACGCAGATCCAGTTGCGCGCAAAGATGGTCTTCTTTTCATGCTCGAAGATGTCCTGCGAGGTGTAGTAGTGCGCGGGCAAGGTGTAGCCGAGTTCGCCGGGGGCGGGGCAGACGGGGGCAGTCGCTTGTTGCATGGCTTGTCTCCTTAAGGATTATTCGTCTGTTGTGACGATTCACTGATGGTTAAGTAAATAACCATTGGTGATGTGAGACGAAGTCTAGTGACTTCGATGCCAGTGAATCAACCTCAAAAAAACAATCGCTAGGAGGGCTGCGATCATCGATTTCTATCAAAAAGCTAAAAAGTGCCGGATGCTGTAGTGTTCTGGCTGTAAAATTCACCGATGGTTAATCAGATATCAGGGAAAGCGATGACGGAAGACACGTTCGCCACCCGCTTCAAGGGCGTGCTCGAGAGCAAGCGCATCATGCTCAAGCAGGTGGCCGAGGCACTGGCGGTGTCGCCATCGGCGGTCCACAAATGGACACGCGGCGGCGAAATCGAATACGAACGACTGCTCGCGCTCGCGAAGTTCCTCGGCGTGAACTGGCTGTGGCTCCGTTACGGAGAGCGCGCCATTGCGGATCTGGAGGCCAGCAGCGTCAGCGACCCGCACATGCGCGAACTGCGCCAGAAGCACCTCACCGAGATCATGGAGAGTGAAGCGCGAATGAAATTCGCGCAGGAGGTCTCGGGCATCGTTACGTGGGAATGGAACGTGCTGACCGACAGCGTGACCTATTCGTCGAACGACATCACGCTGTTCGGCCGGCATATCCGGACCATGGAGGACTTCTGGGCCTGCGTGCATCCGTCCGACGCGGCCCGCTTGCGCGAGGTGCTGCAGCGCGCGCTGGGGGCGCAGGAGATGCACGAGTGGGAGTTTCGCGTCGTGCACGAAAACGCGACGCGATGGATCTCATCCCGCGCGACCCTGGTGTTCGATTTTGGCCAGCGTCCCACGAAGATGATCGGCGTCAGCCTCGACATCAGCGAACGCCGCCGGGCCGAGGCGGCCTTGCGGCAGAGCGAGGCGTTGCTCGCCAAGGCGCAGGAAATCGCCCACCTTGGCGGCTGGTACTGGAATATCCAGACCGACGACTGCGCGTGGACCGACGAGGCTTATCGCATCTTCGGCTGGGCCCCCCAGGCGTTCAAGGTCACGATGGAGCGATTCCTGGCATCCGTCGTGGAAGAAGACCGCCCGCGAGTCCAGGCTGCTATCCGCGCGGCCGTTGTCGACGGTCAGCCGTACCGCGTGGATTACGCGATCTTGCTACCGGACGGAAGTCGGCGGGAGATCCACGAGGAAGGCGAGGTGACGCTCGACGAGGATGGAAATGCACTTACGATGGTGGGAGCGTCGCAGGATGTGACCGGGCAGAAGCGGGGATAAAGTCCCGTCCTTCCAATACCCGGCCATCGCCCGATGCTTCGGTTCAGCGCGCCATCGCGCTGGCATCCCCGACCAGCCGCCGCACTTCCGCCGAAACGATCGTATAGGCCTCGCCCGACATGGACTCCAGACCGATCCTGTCGATCACGACGATCTTGCCGCGCGTGTGTTCGATCAACCGCAGGTTTTGCAGCTTGCCCATGGCTTCAGTCACGCCTTCGCGCCGCACGCCGAGCATCTCGGCAATCCGCTGCTGCGTGATCCTGAGCTCGTTGCTCTGAAGCCGGTCCAGCGTCTGCAGGATCCATCGGCAGAGTTGTTCCATCAACGTGCGATGACAGATGCATGCCGCCGTCTGGCCGACCTGCGTGAGCAGCAGCTGCATATAGCGCATGACCAGTCGTTGCATGTGCGGCAAGCGCGGATACAGGTCGCGCAGGTCGGCGGCGGCAATGCGCCAGCTCATGCCTGCCTGGCTGACCTCGCAGCGTTGCGGCATGGATTCCGCGCCCGTCAGCGCCGGCAGGCCGACCAGGCCTTCCTTGCCGACCGCCGCCAGTTCCACGCTGGAGCCGTCCGCATGGAGCGACAGCAGCGAGACCACGCCGTCCTTGGGAAAGTAGACGTGCCGCACGCGCTGGCCGGCGTCGCACAGCAATTGGCCGCCTCGCAATGCCACGGTTTCCAGATACGGCCTCAGTGCCGTCCATTCCGATTCCGGAAGCTGACGCAACAGAAGGTTGTTGCTGCTCGATCCGATTGAAGTGTCCATTCCCGCCCCCGTTTAGCAAGTTTCGAAGAGTTCTTGTCGTTCCGGTGCTCACCGTGGGCACATTAGGCGCGTTCTGTACGTGGACGAACATTGGCTGAAGGGCTTAGGCTCTTGGTGCGGTATGAGACCAAAGGTTGAGCTTAGCCAAAGGGAGGAGGCGTCACCTCGTCAGCTCCCACACGCATGAATCAAAAACTCCCGCAGCGCATCCGCCGGTTTCTCCAGCTTGCGCCCGGGCTGCCACAGCATCCCGACCTCCATGTCCGGCACTGCATCCGCAATCGGCCGTGCGGCAATCTCCTTACCCTCCAGCGACCAGGGCCGGTACACGATATCGGACAGCACTGTGACACCGAAGCCATGCGCGACCAGCCCGCGCAACGCTTCCATCGAACTGGTGCGGAACGCAACATTCGGCGCGAGCTTGCGGCTGCGCCAGTAGCGCATGGTCGACGTTTCCGCCTCATCCACGGTGATGAGGATGTACGGATGAGCCGCGATATCGCGCAGTGAAGGGCGGTCGATAGCGAGCAGCGGGTGCGTGGCCGATGTCCATAGCTGCCGCCGCGAACGGACCAGCGTGTGACGTGAAAAGCGCTGCGGCCGTTCCAGGTTGGACAGCAGCGCGATGCCGAGCTCGATGTCGCCGGACAACACGGCTTTTTCAATCTCGGGGCGATCCATGTCCAGCAGGTCGAGTTCGATATCGGGGTAGTTCGTGCGAAAGCGCGCCAGCAGCCCCGGCAGGAAGTAGCCGAGCACGGTGTACGACGCGGCCAGCCGTACGCTGCCCTTCAACCCGTGTACCTGAAACCGCGGCTCGCGCAGCGCGTCCTCGACCGAATCAAGGATCTGCCGCGCGTGCTGGTGGAACAGGTGGCCCTCGGCCGTCAGGGCTACGCCGTGGGGCAGGCGGTCGAACAGGCGTACCGCGAGGCGCTGTTCCAGCGTCAGTACCGCATTGGTGATGGCTGATTGCGACACATGTTCGGCCGTCGCGGCCATCGAGAACTGGCCCGTTTCCGCCGCGGCAACGAAGTAGCGGAACTGCCGCAATGTGATTTCCTTGGCCAGACGTTCGGGCGTCTCGCGAGCCTTTGCCATGGTCGTGCTCTCCGGTATTCGTTTGTCAGATATCAGCTCTCGTATTTCATGATTTTACGATAGCCGCGGTGCTTTCTACACTGCCCCGATAAGCCCGATATATCCCCCGATATCCCCCGGAGAGAGACACCATGAATGCCCCGCTACCCAACGCGTTGCGCGAGGCGCTGGCCAATGCCAGCCTGGACGACAAGTACACCCTGGACAAGGGCCGCGTCTATATGAGCGGCACGCAGGCGCTGGTGCGCCTGCCCATGCTGCAGAAGGCGCGCGACCGTGCCGCTGGCCTCAATACGGCGGGTTTCATCTCCGGCTACCGGGGCTCGCCGCTGGGCGGTGTCGACCAGGCGCTGTGGAAGGCGAAACAGCACCTGGCCGCGAGCGATGTGGTGTTCCAACCGGGCGTCAACGAGGACCTGGCCGCTACGGCGGTCTGGGGCAGCCAGCAGGTCAACCTGTTCCCGAACGGCACGCGCGACGGCGTCTTCGCGATGTGGTATGGCAAGGGTCCGGGCGTGGACCGTTCCATGGACGTGCTCAAACACGCCAACTCGGCCGGCTCGTCGCGTCACGGCGGGGTGCTGCTGCTAGCCGGCGATGACCATGCGGCCAAGTCGTCCACGGTGGCGCACCAGTCGGAGCACGTGCTGCTGTCCGCCGGCATTCCGGTGCTTTATCCGTCCAACGTGCAGGAATACCTCGACTACGGGCTCCATGGCTGGGCCATGAGCCGCTACTCGGGCCTGTGGGTATCGATGAAGTGCGTGACGGACGTGGTGGAGTCGACGGCTTCGGTTGATATCGATCCGGACCGCGTGCAGGTCGTGCTTCCCGAAGATTTCGCCATGCCTGAGGGCGGCCTGAATATCCGCTGGCCGGATACCCCATTGCAGCAGGAGGCCCGCCTGCTCGACCACAAGTGGTACGCGGCACTCGCCTATGTGCGCGCCAACAAGCTCAACCGCGTCGTGCTCGATTCGCCCAATGCGCGCTTCGGCATCATGACCGCCGGCAAGGCCTACCTGGACGTGCGCCAGGCGCTGGCCGACCTGGGGCTCGACGACGATACGTGCCAGCGCATCGGCATCCGCGTCTACAAGGTCGGCTGCGTATGGCCGCTCGAAGCGCACGGCGCGCGCGAATTCGCGACCGGTCTCGAAGAGATCCTGGTCGTCGAAGAGAAGCGCCAGATCCTCGAATACGCGCTCAAGGAAGAGCTGTACAACTGGCGCGAGGACGTGCGGCCAAAGGTCTACGGCAAGTTCGACCAGCGTGGCAATGACGGCGGCGAATGGTCGGTGCCGCGTGGCAACTGGCTGCTGCCCGCGCACTACGAACTGTCGCCGGCGCTGATTGCCAAGGCTATCGCACGGCGTCTGGAACACTTCGACCTGCCCGAAGAGGTCCGCGCACGTATTGCCGCGCGGGTCGCGCTGATCGAAGCGAAGGAGCGCGAGGCGGCGCAGCCGCGTATCGCGGTGGAGCGCAAGCCGTGGTTCTGCTCTGGCTGCCCGCACAACACGTCGACGCGCGTGCCCGAAGGCTCGCGTGCGCTGGCCGGCATCGGCTGCCACTACATGACGCTGTGGATGGACCGCAATACCGACACCTTCAGCCAGATGGGCGGAGAAGGCGTGGCCTGGACCGGCCAGATGCATTTCACGAACGACAAGCACGTGTTCGCGAACCTCGGCGACGGGACCTATTTCCACTCGGGGCTGCTGGCGATCCGTGCGTCGATCGCGGCCAACGCGAACATTACGTACAAGATCCTGTTCAACGACGCTGTCGCGATGACCGGCGGGCAACCGATCGACGGCGTGCTGACGGTGCCGCAGATCGCCCATCAGGTTCTTGCCGAAGGCGCGAAAAAGCTCGTCGTGGTGACTGACGAGCCCGAGAAGTACGGCGATGGCGGCATGCTGCCGTCCGGCGTAACGGTGTTCCACCGCGACCAGCTCGACCAGGTGCAGACCGACCTGCGCGATACCGCGGGTGTGACCATCCTGATCTACGACCAGACTTGCGCCACGGAAAAGCGCCGCCGCCGCAAGCGCGGCACCTATCCGGATCCGGCGCGCCGCGCGTTCATCAACGATGCGGTCTGCGAAGGCTGCGGCGACTGCTCGGCCAAGTCCAACTGCCTGTCGGTGGAGCCGCTCGAAACCGAGCTCGGCACCAAGCGCAAGATCAACCAGTCGTCGTGCAACAAGGACTTCTCCTGCGTCAACGGCTTCTGCCCGAGCTTCGTCACGGCTGAAGGCGCGCAGGTGCGCAAGCCGGCGGCTGCCGGCGGCAAGGGCGTGGGTGCGGATTTCGACGCGCTGCCGCTGCCTTTGCTGCCGGCGCTCGAGCGCCCCTATGGCGTGCTCGTGACCGGTGTGGGCGGCACCGGCGTGGTGACGATCGGCGGCCTGCTGGGCATGGCCGCGCATCTGGAGCGCAAGGGTGTAACGGTGCTGGATATGGCGGGCCTGGCGCAGAAAGGCGGCGCGGTGATCAGCCACGTGCAGATTGCGCCGAGCCCGGCCGAACTGCACGCCACGCGCATTGCCACCGGTGATGCGCGGCTGGTGATCGGCGGCGACGCAATCGTCTCCGCCTCGGCGGAGGTGCTATCGAAGGTCCGCCACGGCGTGACCGCCGCTGTCGTCAATAGCGCCAACACGCCGACCGCCGACTTCATCAAGAACCCGAAGTGGAAGTTCCCGGGCGCCAGCGCGGAACAGGACCTGCGCGCGAGCGCCGGCGATGCCTGCGCCTTTGTCGATGCGAGCGCATGGGCGGTCACGCTGCTGGCCGACGCCATCTACTCGAACCCGCTGCTGTTGGGCTTTGCCTGGCAGAAGGGCTGGATTCCGCTGCTGCGCGACAGCCTGGTGCGCGCGATCGAACTCAACGGCGTTTCGGTCGAGAAGAACCGCCTGGCGTTCGAGTGGGGCCGCTATCTCGCGCATCATGGCGAGGCTGCAGTGCAGGCGCTGCTGCCGTCTCCGCGGCGCGAGCAGGTCGTGGCCATGCCGCAGACGGTGGACAACCTGATCCGCAAGCGCGAAGCCATGCTGACGGACTACCAGAATGCCGCCTATGCGGGCCGCTATCGCGACGCGGTCGAGCGTGTCCGCGCCGCCGAGCAGAAGCTCGGCGCGGGCCGCAAGCTGGCGCTGACCGAAGCCGTTGCGCGCAACCTTGCCAAGCTGATGGCCTACAAGGATGAGTACGAAGTCGCGCGTCTTTACACCGATCCCGCGTTCCTCGACAAGCTGCGTACGCAGTTCGAAGGCGAACCGGGCCGCGACTACCAGCTCAACTTCTGGCTGGCGCCGCCGATGCTTGCGAAGACCGACGACAAGGGCCGCCTGCTCAAGCGCCGCTTCGGCCCGCGCACCATGACGGCATTCCGGCTGCTGGCCCGAATGAAGGGGTTGCGTGGCACCGCGCTCGACGTGTTTGGCAAGACCGCAGAGCGCCGCGCCGAACGGCAACTGATCGCCGAGTACCTGGCCATGGTAGATGAGTTCGCGCAATCGCTAAGCGTTGAGCGGCTCGATAGCGCTATCGCGCTGGCGACGTTGCCGGACGACATCCGGGGCTTCGGCCATGTGAAGGAGGCCAGTTTGCATGCGGCACAGGCACGGCGCGACACACTGCTTGCGCAGTATCGCGAAGGCGCGCATCAGGCGGCTGCGTAAGCGAAACCTACTGTTTAATGGAAAGCCCGCGCTTGGTCATGGCGCGGGTTTTTTCATTTGAGACACCTGCAATGGCAGGCCACGAACACGCGGCCTGCGCCATACCGTCACTGTGCCTTGGCTGTACCACCGCGGATCTGCGACTCCAGCGCATACACCACAAGCATCCCGCCCAGGATCGACACGTTCTTCAGGAAGTGGTTGAGCTGGTTCTGGAACGTCGCGGCGTCCGCGCTCCAGAAGCCGTGGAAAACCAGGCTCACCGGTACCAGGAACACTGCCAGGCCCAGCGCGCCCCAGCGTGCGTTCCAGCCGGTAATGAGCGTCAGGCCGCCGGCGATCTCGATCACGATCGTCAATACGAGCAGGACGCTCGCCAACGGTAGTCCGGCACTCGCCATCCACGCGGCAGTGCCCGCAAATCCGCCGATCTTGAGGACTCCGGAAATCAGGAAGAGCACGCCCAGCAGGGCGCGGCCGGCGGGGTACAGGCGGGAAAGGCTGGGGGTCATGACAAGCTCCAAAGTTGAGATTAACCGGGTGAGCGTGAAATTCGTTGAATGAAACGTCTCCCTGCATGACGGAAGAATAGACGCGTAATTGGCCAGATTCCGGATGCGATACTAAACAAGTTAATCAAAAAAATTCAATGCTCGTCCGAGCTGATCCTAAAAGGGCAGCGAACGCGATTTCCATGACGTCGTGAACTAGAATCCAAACGGGCCCGCGCCGGCATTCCTTGTGTTGGTGCTGGCGTCGGCCGCGAACAGCGTGCGTGCGGCGGAACCTCTTCTGATCGGATGCCAAATGGAAGACGACTCGATCACTCCACTGAGCGCGCTGCCGCCGCCGGCCGGTATCGAGGCCGCGCACGCGTCGGACGCCGCTTCTTCGGCGTGGCCCAACGGCAATGCATGGTTCGTCAACCGGGAACTGAGTCAGCTTGAATTCAACCGGCGCGTGCTGATGCAGGCCGCCGACGCGGGTACGCCCTTGCTGGAACGGCTGAAGTTCCTGTGCATCTTCAGCAGCAACCTGGACGAGTTCTACGAGATCCGGGTTGCGGGGCTGAAGGAGCAGTGCCTGGTGCAGTCGCCGGTCACCGGTCCCGATGGCCTGTCCCCGCAGACGCTCTACGACCTCGTGAACGCGAGGGTCCGCGAGTTGGTCGCGCTGCAGTACCAGATGTTCAACGATGTCCTGATTCCCGCGCTGGCCGCCGAAGACGTGTGTTTTCTGCGGCGGCCATCGTGGAACCCGGCACAGGCGGAATGGATCCGTGAGTATTTCTTCAATGAACTGATGCCCGTGCTCACGCCGATCGGCCTGGATCCCGCGCACCCGTTCCCGCGCGTACTGAACAAGAGCCTGAATTTCGCGGTGGAGCTGGAAGGCAAGGATGCATTTGGGCGCCGCTCCGGCAACGCCATCGTCCAGGCGCCGCGTGCATTGCCGCGCGTCATTGCCTTGCCGCCGGACGTGGCCGGGTGCCGGCATGGTTTCGTCTTCCTGTCTTCCATCCTGCATGCACATGTCGGCGAGCTGTTCAGCGGCATGACGGTGCGCGGCTGCTACCAGTTCCGAGTGACGCGCAACAGCGAACTGTTCGTCGACGATGAAGAAATCAAGAACCTGCGTGAAGCATTGCAGGGTGAATTGCCACAGCGGCATTTCGGCGATGCGTTGCGGCTTGAAGTGGCAGACAACTGCCCGCCGGCCGTGACCTTGTTCCTGCAGCAGCAGTTCGGCCTGTCGGCAACGGAGGTGTTTTCGGTTAACGGGCCGGTCAACCTGGTGCGCTTGCTGAAAGTGCCCGACCAGGTCGACCGGCCCGATCTCAAATACCCGCCTTTCCGGCCGGGCCTGCCCAAGGCGCTGCAGCAGCAGAGCGACATGTTCCGAGCGATCCGCGACGGGGACGTGCTGCTGCACCACCCGTTCCAGTCGTTCTCGCCGGTGGTCGATTTTGTCCGGCAGGCTGCGCAGGACCCGGATGTCGTGGCCATCCGCCAGACCGTTTATCGGGCCGGCCACGACTCGGTGCTGCTGTCGGCGCTGACTGAGGCCGCGCGCAAGGGCAAGGAGGTCACGGCGGTCGTGGAACTGCTCGCGCGCTTTGACGAGGAAGCCAATATCGGCTGGGCCGCGCAGCTGGAAGAGGCGGGCGCGCATGTTGTCTATGGCGTGGTTGGCTACAAGGCGCACGCCAAAATGGTGCTTGTGGTCCGGCGCGAAGGTGGACGCCTGCGGCACTATGCGCACCTGGGTACTGGCAACTATCACAGCATGACGACGCGCTTCTATACGGACTTTGGCCTGATGACCTGCAATCCTGAAATCACCCAGGACATCGCCAATGTCTTCGCCCAGCTGACCGGACTCGGGCAGACCAGCAAGATGGCGCATGTCTGGCAGTCGCCATTCACGCTGCACAAGTCGCTGATGCATGCGATCCGCGGCGAAGCCGAGCATGCGAAGGCAGGGCGCAAGGGCTGGATCATTGCCAAGATGAATGCGTTGCTGGAGCCGGGACTGATTCAGGCCCTTTATGACGCCTCGCGTGACGGCGTGCGCATCGACCTGATCGTGCGCGGTGCCTGTGCCTTGCGGCCCGGTGTCCCGGGTTTGTCCGAGAACATCAGCGTGCGCTCGGTCATCGGCCGCTTCCTGGAGCATTCGCGCATCTTTTACTTCTACAACGACAAGGCCGAAGACGTCATGCTGTCCAGCGCGGACTGGATGGGCCGCAACCTGTTCCGGCGGATTGAAATCTGTTTCCCGGTGCTCGATGCGCGCCTGAAAAAGCGCGTGATCGGCGAAGGCCTGAAGCCGTACCTGCATGACAAGCGCGATGCCTGGGAAATGGAACCCGCCGGCGGCTACCGGCGCAAGCGCTCGCGCCAGGGGGAATCGGCACAGAGCGTGCTGCTGGCCACCCTGACCTGAACCGAAGGCGCGACGTGCGGAGCCATACCGAGCGGCCCTCGCGCCGGGGCGTACACTCGAAAGGGGCGATCTCCTCTCTGGGTTATTCGTAAATCACTTTTATGCAAAGGTTCCCTCCGGTCGTATGGCGGCCGAAGGATGCATCACAGCAGGCAGTGGAGCCCCATGGCCGCACCGGGTCATGCTTCCTTCAAGGATGGCAGCCCATCATCGGAAACAGCACAGCAAACGGAGCCGGGTCACTCATGTCGAAGACGATCAAGAAGCAGTACCTGAAGGCGCTCAACCAGCAGCTGAAGAAGGAGTTGGCCGGAACCAGCGACGCCGCCTTTGTGTTCTATCCTCCCGGCGCCAAGCCGAAACATGCGACAGGCGTGGCGGCCAGCGGCCAGACCGACGCGCAGGTGCTTGCAATCATGGACGCGGTGCAGGCTCGCGTATTCGCCAGCTTCGAGAGTTCGGCAAAGGCCGGATAGCGCAGGCGCATTTTGGGGTCGGAATGGCTGTCGGCACCTGCCCTCGGTTCCTTCCGGCCTAATGCATCCCTTTGCCATCCTCTTGCTGTGCCGCGCCTGTCGGCGCAGCGCGCAGCACGAACGCCGGCGGTGCAAGGCCGCGGCGATACCCTGCACGGAACGCTGACACACCGCAAGGCGTCCCCAGCCTGCAGTCCTAGAATGGCTCTCGGCTTTTCCTCGAACACGGTGTGACACCACGTCGCCGGTCAGCTTCGACACCCGCTTCGCGCTTCGCGCGCCGGCATGGTTCAACGCCAAAGCATCATGAGCGGTCCTGTTCCCCACTTCATCATTCGCACGCCGTTGAAGCTGCAGGCGAACCCGTTCGTCGGGACTGCATCAGGATTGTCTGAAGAATCGAATTCCTTCTATAGCCGTGCACGATGTGCCGAGCCTAGACTTTTCCACGCTGTCGCCAATACCCGCGGACGACAGCAATAAATGCTTTCGCGCAGACGCGAACAAACAATGCGGCGAACGCGGATCGCCATGGAGACAGAAGGGGAGCACCTTGGGGCTGCATATCGGTCGTGCGCTGTTCGCAGGAGGGTTGTTCCTGTTCCTGCTCGACGAAGCGGCGCAGGTCATGACGGAGCGGGGCGGCATGCTTCGTGCCGTATGGCCGCTGCTGCTGCCGTTCATGTTCGCCAGCGGTGTGCTGGCCATCGGCTACCTGCGCATGCGCCGGCTGATCACGCAGCGTACCAAAGCCGAGGCCAAGCTTGGCCATGAACTCGCACTCAGGAAGGCGCTGCTGGCCTGCCTGCCGGAACCCGTGGCAGCGAAAGACCCGGATCTCCGCTACATCGAACTGAATCCCGCATTCGAGCACTTTTTTGGCATCGCCAAGGCGGATGCCATGGGCAGGCACGCGCTGGAAGTCGAATCCTTGCGGGAGCGGATGACGGGCGACCTGCTGGGCCTGCAGGACGAAGCCATCCGCACCATGGAACCGCGCCAGGCGCGGCTGCAGATGAGGAACGCATCGGGCCAGTCGCGCCGGGTGAACTTCTGGGCGTTGCCGTTCCGCAATCCCGATGGCATGCCCGGCGGCATCGTGACCGTGCATTTCGACGTGACGGATATCGATGAATCGCGCGAGCGCGCGCAGGCGTTCGAGCGCCGGCTCAAGGACGTGGTCGACAGCCTGCCTGTCACCGTATTCCAGAGCCGTCTGCCGCAGGATGCATCGGACCGCGGCTGGGAGGTCACGTATGCCGCCGGCGATGGTGTCGGGCGCGGCATCGATACGGTTGCCGCACTCGGTGCCGCGCCGTCCGACAGCACGGCCTTCTGTCCGCAGGATCGCCCGCGCCTGCGCACGGCAATCCTCGAGAGCGCGCGTACATGCCAGCCGCTGGATGTCGAAGGGCGCCTGAATCGCGGGCCGGCACCGGGATGGATCCGCGTCCGCGCCATGCCGAGACGGGACGGCAACTGCACGGTGTGGAACGGCGTGGTTATCGATGTCACCGACGTGCACCGGCAAGCCGAGGCGCTGCATGAGGCGAAGGACGCGGCCGAGGCAGACCTGCGAGCCAAAGAAGGCTTTCTAGCCATGATGAGCCATGAAATCCGCACGCCGATGAATGGCATCCTCGGGCTTGTCGAACTATTGCGGAACACTGCACTGACGCCGGCGCAGCATCGCATGCTGACGCTCGCGCATGAGTCCGGCCATGCGCTTGCGCAGATCCTGGACGACATCCTCGACTACGCGAGGATCGAAGCCGGCCGCCTTGCGATCGTGCCGGCGCCGGTGGACCTGCGCGAGCTGCTGGACAGCGTCTCGTCGCTGTTGCTGCCACAGGCGCAGCAGAAGGGCCTGCAGTTGCGCGTACACGTCAGCGCCGATGTTCCCGCGACCGTGCGCGCCGATGGCATCCGGATGCGGCAGATCCTGTTCAACCTGCTTGGCAATGCCATCAAGTTTACCGATCGCGGCAGCGTCACGCTTCACGCTTCGGCCGAAACGTCTGACGGCGAAACAGCCGCGCTGCTGCTGGAAGTGCAGGACACGGGCATCGGTATCGCCAGCGCGGACATGCCCCGGCTCTTTACGCCGTTCATGCAGGGCGAACGCAGCGTGACACGCCGCATGGGCGGCACGGGGCTCGGACTTGCCATCTCGCGAAGCCTGGCGGCGATGATGGGCGGAAGCCTCGTGCTGACCAGCGAGGAAGGCACTGGCACCACGGCGTCCTTGCGTGTGCCGTGTCCGGTCATGCCTGAGGAATCCGGACCGCCCATGCCGATGGGGCAGAGCGAGGCGATAAGCGTGGGTGAAACAGAGATGTCAGAGATGCCGGCCTGCTGGCGCATCCTGGTGGCCGAGGACCATTACATCAGCCAGGAAGTCATCCGCCAGCAGTTGGTGGTGCTGGGCCACTCGCCCACGGTGGTTGACAACGGCGAGGCAGCGCTTGACGCGTTGTGTGCCGGCACGTTCGACCTGCTGCTGACGGACTTCCACCTGCCGCGCATGGATGGCTTCGCGCTGACGCAAGCCCTGCGCAACAGCCGGGACGCCACGTTGCGGGCGCTACCTGTGGTGGGGATCACGGCGACCACCGTGCGGGAGCAACACCAGCGCGGCTTCGAGGCTGGCATGAACGCATGCGTACTGAAGCCGATCACGCTCGCGTCGCTGCGGCAAGGACTTGCGAGCGCAATGCACGCGGAATTCAGCGCTAACGTACCGGTCGGGAGTCGCCGGCAACAGTGGGAGGCAACGGATGCGCCGCGCTTCGACGCAACACGCGTAAGGCGCGATGACCTGCTGGCTGTGCTTGTCCCGGGCTCGGGCGAAGCCGGCCTGCAAGCGTGCATCACTGCGCTGCAGGCAGACCGCAAGGCCCTGCTAGATGGCCTTGCCACGGGCGCGACGCCGGTGCTGCGCGCATGGTGCCACCGCATGCGGGGCGCGCTCTCCGTCTTTGGTCAGCCTCACCTCGACGACATCATCGACAGCCTTCAGCGGGCCGTGGAACGCGGTAACGGCGACAGGATCCGCAATGCCAGCCGCCCCGTCCTGGACGCGATTGCCCACCTGACGCAGGCGCTGGCGCAGGACACACGCGATGCCGAAGCGCGCGCGCAGGCGCCAGTGAACTGCCGGAATTGCATGCTGTCGCGTGCCGAATGCGCGATGGGCGATTCCCATGGCGGCCTTGAATCTGGAGAGGGGAGAAGCAATGGCAATCAGGGTAATAGTCGCGGATGACCATCCGCTGATCATCTTTGGCGTACGGCAGGCGCTTGCTTCGGCGCCGGGCATTCGCGTGGTAGCGGACGCCCCGGACCCCGGCGCACTGACCGAACTGCTGCGCAACGTGCCATGCGATGTGCTGGTAACGGACTTTTCCATGCCCTGCGGCGCAACGCCAGATGGCCTGGCGATGCTGACGAGCCTGCGGCAGCGGTTTCCCCATGTCAGGGTGGTTGTCCTGACCATGCTCGAGAATGCCGGGCTCATGGTCAGCATGCAGGATGTCGGCGTGCTCGGCATCGTGAACAAGCGCGACGACCTGTCGGAATTGCCGGCGGTGATTGCGGCAGCATTCCGGCGCAGAAGGTTGCTGAGCACGTCCGTGCACGAGGACCTGAGGCAATGGGAACACCAGATGTCGCAGCGGCATGCCGCCCGCCAGCTGAGCCCGCGTGAAACCGAGGTCGTGCGCATGTACGTCAATGGCATGTCGACGTCGGAGATGGCGCGGCACCTGCATCGCAGCATCAACACGATCAGCACCCAGAAGACCAATGCCATGCGCAAGCTCGGGGTGTCGAACGATGCCGAGCTGTTCGATTATGCACAGAAGCACGGCTTGAAGTCATGATCGCTCCCTGACTGTCATTCCCGCACAGGCGGGAACGACGGTGGCAAGTGAACGGCTTTGCGCCTACCAGTGGAAGCCGGCCCCGACGGTTGCGCCGACGTTCCTGCGCGTATTGCTTGTCACGCCACCCTTGAAGACCCACCTGCCGGAATCCGAGAGCTTCGATACGCCCAGCGCCAGCGCCGACTGTCCGCTGTAAGTGCTGCCCGCCAGCGCAACCATGCCTTTGCCCGGCAGCACCGACTGCGGCAGGCCCGCCAGGGCCATGGCTGACGCCGTACCCGCATTGGCATCGCGCTGCGCGCCGTCGATCCGGTTGCTCAGGTTGCTGATTGCCTGGGTGTTGCCACCAATCTGCTGGTTCAGGTTGGCAATGTCCTGCGTGTTCTCGTTCACCGCCTGGTTGGTCGCGTACAGCTGCGAACCGTTGATGGCATCGGTGCTGTCGGCGCTGATGCGGCCGGCGGCCACATTCTGGATCTGGCGCGGTGCGGCCGCGGAACCGACGCTCACGACATCGCCGGCTGCCGGGGAGCCACCGGCGAAGGTGTAGGCGACGCCGTTCATCGTCATGCCCGGCACCGGCGTAGCGGCTGACACGGTCGACCCGTTGCCCAGTACGACAACGCCGTTCAGGCCGGCCGGTGCGGTCACGTTGTTACCCATCACGAATGCGTTGTCGGCGCCGACGTTGTTGTCATTGCCGAGTGCGTAGCTGCCAGAGCCGGTGACGGTGTTCGGATCGCCGATCGCGCCAGACCGTGCGCCTGTCACGGTGCTGCCTGTGCCAATGCTGATGGAGCGATTGCCAAGTGCCGAGGCGTTCTTGCCCAGCGCGATGGCGTCGGCACTGCTCGTGCGCGCGCCGTAGCCGATGGCCACCGACGACGTCCCGCCTGCACTGGCCAAAGCCCCGAGCGCGACGCCATTGTCATCGGTTTGCGTGGCCCCCAGGCCGATGGCAATGCCACCCGAGCCTGCGGCCGAGGCAAAACCCCCCGCAAACGAGCCATAGCCGGAGGCATTGGCATATACCCCCACGGCATTGGAATACGCGCCGGACGCGGTCGACATGCCGCCCAACGCCACGGACGCATCGGCCGAAGCATACGAGCGCGCGCCAAAAGCCAGGCTCCATTTGCCTGAGGCCATGGAATCATTGCCGACCGCCGTCGCAACCGTACCAGCCGATGCATTGGGACCGAATGCTACCGCACCGTTGCCGGTCGCGTAGGTATGGTCGCCGAACAAGGTCACGCCCGCGTACTCGTTAGCGTTGGCATAGTTGCCGACGATCGTCGAGCCCACGCTAGGTATTGCGTTGCCGGCGGGATCCTTATCGGGAACGATCCAGAAGTAGGTTGGCGTGGTGTCACCTTTGGCGTTGTCGCCAATGACCAGGTCGGAGGAGCTGCCGCTTGCGCCATCGCCAATAGGCGTGAAGGCGAAGGCGGTTCGCATTGCCAATCCAGCAGTGACAGCAAGCGTTGCGCAGGCAATTAACCGGCAGGTGGACCTGATGCTGCGGTAAGTCTTGTTCATGATGAAATTCCTGTTCCCTTGAGTCAGAGATGGCGTGCGGCGGCCAGCGCCTCATCGGAGCCGCGTCGCGGAAATGCGGCACGAGTCCGCCCCTGCCGCACGCTGCGGCATGTTTTGAGAAGCTTCGTGTATGGAGGAAATCAGCCGGGCGTGTTCACGCCGGCCTCGCGGCGTACTACTTCACGCCTGCGGAGCGAATCTCCACGCGCCGGTCAGGCGCCAGACAAGTGATCAGCTTCGGACGCGGCATCGCACCGCAATGGCTGAGCGGGTCGGCTTTGCCCATGCCCTGCGCCGTTACCAGGCGGCTGTCGACGCCTTGTGCCACGAGCAAGGACTTCACCGTGTCGGCGCGCTGCTGTGACAGGCGCTTGTTGTAGGCGTCGGTGCCAAGACGATCGGTGTACGCGTACACGTCCACATGCTTGAGCATCTTCATGCCGGCCAGCTGCTGGCCGAGCGCGTCGATCCTGGCATGGCCATCGGGCACCAACTCCGCGGCAGTCGAGCCATTGAACGTGAACAGCGCATCGGCGCCGAGCGTGGTGGTGGTGGTGGCGGTGGTCTGCACGATGGCAGGCATTGCAGCCGGCGTTTCGGGATACCGGAGGAACGCCGCGCACGATTCGGGTGCCCAGTAGTACGAGCGCGACGCCATGGCCGTGTCGAACAGCACCTTCATCTGGCATTGCACGACATCGTTCGGGGCCGGCTTGCCCGTGCGGAAGTTGAACAGGTAGTCCCACTCGCGCACATCGGCCATGCCTTCGTTGAAGTGCGGCCGGCCGATCAGCGCGTAATGCTGGTCCTTGGTCATGCCCGGCTGCAGCAGCCGCAGGCTGTCTAGGTTCGGGAACGTGCCTTGTTCAGGCCAGGCACTTGCCTTGTCGGGGAATACGACGTTGGCGGACGTGCCCTGGTTGGTGGGGTGGCTGGAGGTGGTGGAACATCCGGAAAGGATCGTGGCCGTCAATGCCACGGTGGCCGTCAGCGAAGCGATAGTCAATCTCATGGTGGTGCCCAGGGTTGATCGAAGGACTTCGATCCGCGGCAAACACCTGCCCTCGGCCAGCCTGGCTGTCCGGGAGACTGGCTTCAGTCGTGAATATGGCGAGCGACGTGGAATGCTGCGGATCTTCGGGTCGTAGACTAGGGTTCCGCAGCCACGGAAACTATAGAAGGACTTCGAATCCGCGCGTTTTTCTGGCGGTGGTGGCAGCCAGTTTCAGGCGGACGCCGGCGCCGCCGTCGATCCGCGCACAATCAGTTCCGGTTTGAGCTCGACCGTCACGGCATCGGCGTCGGGCTCGCTGATCTTCCTGAGCAGCAGCTTTGCGGCTTCTTCGCCCATCTCGTGCACGGCAATGCGCACGGTGGTCAGCGGTGGTGTCAGCGCATCGACGAACGGCATGTCGTTGTGGCCGACCACCGAGATATCTTCCGGACAGCGCAGACCGCGCTCGCGCAGGTAGTCATAGCAGCCCATGGCGATCAGGTCGTTACCGGCGGCGATGGCCGTCATGCCGGGAAACTCGGCCAGCAGCTTCGCGCAGGCTTCGCGGCCCGCTTCGCGCGAATAGCTTGGGGCTTCGATGACCTGCCATTGCTCCCGCCGCAGGCGGTGGTGCCGCACGGCGCGCAGGAATCCTGCGCGGCGCAGGAAGCCGGTCGACAGCGTGGCGGGGCCTGCGATATGGCCGATGCGGCGGTGGCCAAGGCCGATCAGATGGTCCACGGTCAGCCGCATGGCCAGCAGGCTGTCGCTGACCACGCATGATGCGCGGCCAGTGTCTTCGCCGCGGTTCACCATGACCACGGGAATGCGCTGGGCCAGGCAATAGTCGAGGATCGGATCATCACGCTCGGCGGTGGCCAGCAGCAGGCCCTCGACCTGGCGCCCGACCATCTGGTCGATCACGAAGCGCTGGCGTTCCTTGTCGGTGCCCGCATTGACCACGATCGGCACATAACCCTGCTGGCAAAGCACCGATTCAATGCCGGCCAGGATCGGCGGAAACACAGGGTTGGCGATATCAGGCAGCACCACGCCGACCAGGCCCGAGCGCTGCGTGCGCAGCCCTGCCGCAATGCGGTTTGGGCGGAAGCCGCGCTCGTCGGCCAGCGCGAGTACGCGCGCCGCCACGTCGTCTGCCACCAGATGCCGCGTTGCCGGGTTCATGACGCGCGACACCGTCGAGTAATGCACATTGATTTCGGCGGCGAGGTCTTTGAGGGTCAGGCGTTTGCGCTCGGACATGTCGGCGGGAAGCGGGGCGGCGGCGCCGTGGGCGCTCGGCGCTGATCGGAATCGGCAATACGCCATTCTAAGGCAAGGGACCCGGGCGGCCGCCACCCGAGCCCCGTGCGGCGCTGTCCGCCCCGTTACTGGCCGCCCTGAACGCCCGACTGTTTCACCACCGGCGCCAGCTTGGCGATCTCCGTCTTGATGTAGCTGGAGAACTCCTGCGGCGTGGACGTCCGCGGCTCGGCGCCCTGGACCGCAAGCTTTTCCCTGACATCGGGCGACGCCAGCGCTTTGCCGATCTCGGCATTGAGCGTGTTGATGACCTCCTTCGGCGTGCCGGCCGGCGCCAGAATGCCGAACCACGAATCGAACGCATAGCCGGGCAGGCCGGATTCCGCCACGGTCGGAATGTCGGGCAGCGAGCCGGCCCGCTTCGCGGTGGTCACGGCCAACGCCTTGAGCTTGCCTTGCCGCACAAACGGCATCGCCGATACGGTCGGTGCGAACATCATGTCGCCGCGACCGGCCATGACATCGGTCAGCGCTTCGCCGGTACCCTTGTACGGGATATGGACGACGTCGATGCCGGCCTGCATCTTGAACATCTCGCCGCTGAGGTGCGTCGAGCTGCCCGAGCCGGCCGAGTCGAAGTTCATCGCGCCCGGGTTTGCCTTGGCTGCGGCGACGATGTCGCGCACGGAGTTGTACTTGCTCGTGGCATTCACAACGAGCACGTTCGGCACGCTCGCCACCAGCGACACGGGCGCAAAGTCCTTGACGGTGTCATAGCCTAGCTTCGGGTATAGCGTGGCGTTGATGGCGTGGCCCACCGACACCAGGATCAGCGTGTAGCCGTCGGGCGCGGCCTTGGCCACGCCGGTGGCGCCCAGCGTGCCGCCGGCGCCCGGTCGGTTGTCGACGATGACCTGGTAACCAGCGTTCTGGCCCATCTTCGTGCCGACGATGCGGGCCAGGATATCGGTCGCGCTGCCGGCCGAGAACGGCACCACGAGACGGATCGGCTTGGCAGGGTATTGCGGTTGCGCCATGACGGGCGGAGCAGCGGCCAGCACGGCGAGTGCGGCGGCGGACAGGGTGAACAGAGTCTTGCGACGAAGGGGGCGATACATCGTTTGTCTCCTCACAACCGGTGAATTCAGAAGAAGTGGCGCATGCCGAGCGCGAAGGTCTGCGGGTCGGCGCCTGCGCTCACGCCAAGTTCGTTGATGGCGAAGTCGTAGATCGCGTTTTTCTTGTTATCGATGCGGCTGTAGTACGCGAACAGCGTCGTGCGCTTGGACAGCGGGTAGTCGTAGCCGATGGTCACCTGCGTGGCGCCGGTATCCGCGCCGCTGCGGAAGAAGCCGACGGTTTCGGTCGCGTTGCCGGTGCCGTTGCTGGCCAGCGCAAAGCCCAGCTTCACGCTGCCCGGCCCGAGCTTCTGCACGAGCGATGCGTAGTACCCGTTGCGCGTGAGATCGCCGGTCGCGGTGCGGTAATGCAGGCGTTCGTACAGCAGGGCGACGGTCGTGCTGGGGAACCGGTACGACACCCCGGCCTTCATGGCATCGTCGTTGCGGCCCTTGACTTGGTAGTTCTGGTGGATTTCGTAGGCGAGCGCGACATTGAGCGGGCCGTTGTCGTACGCGGCAGAGAACGAGTACAGGCCCGGGTTGCGCGGCACCGTCAGCTTTTCCTCGTTGATGCCCCACGCCGCCGAGCCGCTGAAGCCAGCAAACGATGGCGTCTGGTAGACGATGATGTTCTTCTGCCGGCGGTCGAACGAGCTGGTGTCCTGCACGTTGTCGGAGCTGGACGCCGAGCCGTTGCCGATCAGCGCCATGTAGCCGGCGGTGGTCGGGTAATACGGGTCATAGCCCATCGTCGACACGGTGTACGGTGTCTGCCAGTGGCCCATGAAGAAGGTACCGGCCTTGCCCTGCAGCCCGATGCGGTCATTGCGCCCGGCAATCTGGCCCTGGCCTGTATCGAGCGAGACATTACTTTCGATCTGCCAGATGGCCTTGAGCGTGCCGCCGAGATCCTCTTCTCCGCGCAGGCCGAACACCGAGCGGTTGTTGGTCAGCCGGCCCGTGCCGCCAAGATGCGTGCCGTCCGTTGCCGTGCTGGCGCTGGAGTATTCGAGCGCCGTGTTGATGCGGCCATACACCGTGACCGACGATTGCGCCGCGGCCTCGCCGGCTATGCAGCATGCGGCCAGGGTCAGGACAGCGCTTCGCATGGGAACGCGTTTCATGGGTAGTCTCCCGCTTCTGTGTTTCTGTGTGCTTGTTGTGGAAGTGGCGCCCGCACCGATGCGCGGGCACGGCGCCATGCCGGGGCGCCGGATACTGCTTGCTGCTAAGGCTGCCGGTCAGGCCTTCGGATAAGGCATGGCCAGCAGCAGCATGGCGGGGCGGTTGCCCGGGTTCGACACCTGCCGCGCTTCGCCCGGTGCCAGCCGCACCGAATCGAACTGTTGCAGCGTCACGGCTTCGTCGGGCGTGCGGATGCAGACCTCGCCTTCGAGCACGACGTAATGCTTTTCCACAGTGGATGCATCCATGCTGGTATGTCCGCCGGGCAGCAGCACCGACACACCCATCCACAGCGATTCCGACGGCCCGGCCTCGTGGCCCTGCAGGCGCAGGCAGTGCATGCCGTCGTGGTTCGGCGGAAAGTAGGCTGGCGCCTGGGCGAAGCGGGTCGTGTTCATGGCTTGAGCACCACGCGTTCGGTCGCGCCCTGCAGCACGGCGCGATAGGCGTCGGCGGCGTCGGCCAGCGCATACGTGTATTCGGGCAGCACAGGGAACGGCTTCAGCGCGCCAGAGGCGAACATCGGCGCGAGCTGGTCCAGGATGTTTGCGCCCGCGCTGCTGTCAAGCGCCAGCGTATCGACGCCCACGTAGGTGTGCTGGCCGCGATAGAACGTGAAGATGTCGAACGGCACCGGACGCTCGATCGTCGAGATGAAGATCTGCGTGGCGCCGATCGCCATGGCCTGGTTGGCCTGCTCGAAATACGGGCTGCCCACGGTGTTGTAGACGATGTCGGCGCCATGGCCGTCGGTCTCGTCGCGCACCACGGCGGAAATAGATTCTTTGCTTGCGTCGATCATGCGCACCGCGGCGTTCGCGTGGCCACGGTAGGGCTCCTCGGTGCGCTCCACGGCAAACACGCGCGCGCCCAGCGCGGTGGCGATCTGGATGGTCGCCTGGCCAACCTTGCCGTTGCCGCCGCACACCAGCACGACGCTGCCGGGCTTCGGCATGCCCGCGCGGCGCAGGCCTTCATACGCGGTGATGAAGGGCACGCCGACCGCGCCGGCTTCGAGCAGCGACAGCGTGGCCGGCTTTTCGCGCACCGACTGCGCGTTGACGCTCAGGTATTTGCCATGCGTGCCGTCGCGGCGAATGCCCAGCTCGCCGCCGCTGCCCCATACGGTCAGGCCAATCATGCCAGTGGGGCCGTCGACCACGGTGCCCGCATAGTCGCGGCCCGGCGTACGCGGCCAGACCGCATGCGGCATCAGGCCGAGCGTGGCCTTGACGTCGCTCGGGTTGACTCCAGCGCTCGCTACTTCGATCACGCACTGGCCATCGGTGGCTTCAGGGCGCGGTGCGCCCACCAGTTCCAGTTTCAGGGTATCGATGCCTGAGGCTTTCTCGCTGACGCGAATCGTGTTCATGGTGTCTTCCTCGTTCAGTGTTCGGTTTTGTGAATGCTCAGGCTTCGCGCAAGCCAAGTACGCGGCGCGCTTCGTGCGGCGAGGCGATCTCGCCGCCCAGCGAGCGGACGATGTCGCTCGCCTTGGCGACCAGCGCGGCATTGCTCGGCGCGAGTACGCCTTTTTCCAGGTAGAGGTTGTCTTCCAGGCCGACGCGCACATGGCCGCCCGCGAGCCATGCCTGCGCGACGATCGGGAACTCCGCACGGCCGATGCCGAACGCTGACCAGTGCGCGCCGGGCGGCAGCATGTTGCGTGCGTAGAAGATGGTTTCGGGCGTCGGCGCGAAGCCGTACTTCACCCCGAGCACGAAGGTCCACAGACCGGGACCGTCAAGCACGCCTTCGCGGATGAAATCGAGCGCCATGTTGAGGTCGCCCGAATCGAATATCTCGAGCTCCGGCATGACGCCTGCCGCACGGATCACGCCCGCCATCTTGCGCACGTTGGCCGGCGTATTGATGACCACGTCGCCGCCCGAGTTCATGGTGTTCAGGTCGAGCGAACACACGTCGGGGCGCAGTGCCGCGATGTGCTCGACGCGCTTGGACGGATGCAGCAGCGTGGTGCCCGGCGCGGCCACGCGCGGCTCGTCCTCGCTGGGCACGAAGCGCCCGCCGGGGCCCGTGGTCAGGTTGATGATCAGTGCGCGGTTGCGTTTGCGGATGCGGTCGATGACATCGGCGTAGTAGTCGAGCGACATCGACGGGCGGCCCGTCTCGGGATCGCGCACGTGGATGTGCGCGGCAGCGGCGCCGGCTTCGGCGGCGTCGAGTGCGGCATTGGCAATCTGCTCGGGCGTGACCGGCAGATCGGGGTACTGCTCAGGCGTGACGATATTGCCTGTCACCGCGCAGGTGATGATGGTCTTGCGAGCGTGCATGGTTGCGTTGGGCTAAGGGTGGAAATGGATCAGCCGAGCTGACGGCCGCCATCGACGACGATGGTGGTGCCGGTAGCAAAGCGCAGCGAAGTCGCGCAGGCGACGATGGCGTCGGCCACGTCCTGTGCCTGGCCGATGCGGCGCAGCGGCGTGGTTTTGGCCGCGCGTTCGTTGAAGGTGCCGTCGCGGCCGGGGACGAAGCCTGTATCGACTACGCCCGGCGACACGTTCAGCACGCGGATGGCCGGCGCCAGCGCGCGGCCCAGCGACACGGCCATGACATCGAGCCCCGCCTTGGCCGCGCAGTACGCCACGTTACTGCCCTGGCCCGTTCGGCCCGCGATCGAGCCTACGTTGACCACCAGTCCATCGCCATTGGCGCGAAGATGCGGCGCAAATGCGCGGATCGCCGCGAACTGGCCGCGCCAGTTGATCGCGAACAACTCGTCGATCAGTGCATCGTTGAGCGCGTCGAGATCGGCGTGCGGAATGGCCTGCGTGAAGCCTGCGGTATTGACGAGGATGTCGACGCGGCCGTAGTGGTGAGCGACTTCGGCGGCGAGCGCGTTTAGCGATGCGGTGTCGCCGATCTCGGCCACTGCGCCCATGTGATTGCCGGCCGGCAGCGAAGCCGCCGCGCTGGCCGCGGTATCGCGATTGCGCCCGGTCAGGACGACGCTGGCGCCAAGCTGCGCCAGCGCAGTGCCTGTCGCCAGGCCGATGCCGCCAGTACCGCCGAGGATCACGGCAACCTTGCCGGAGAGAGAAGAGAGGCTCATGGTGTTCAGTTGTGCTGCGTGGAAATGTGGAGGACCGAGACGTCAGTCGATCGGCGGCTTCGGGAAGGTCTGCTCGCCCGGTTCGAGCGTAAAGTCGAAGTCCATCGTGTAGAACGGCGCGGGCTGGTCGCCCCATGGGCTGCGGCCCTGGTCGACAAGTTCGAGTTGCCCGACGAGCTGTCGGTGCACGCCGAATGTCACGTCGGATTCGAGCGCTTGCGGCTCGTCCACGAACACTTGCGTGACCAGCGTGCGGTAGCCCGGTGCGGCGACGATGAAGTGGATATGCGCTGGGCGGTACGGATGGCGTTGCTGTGCGTCGAGCAGTGTGCCGATCGGGCCATTGGTCGGCACCGGATAGCCGGCCGGGCGCACGGTACGGAAGTGGTACCCGCCTTCTGCGTCGGTCTGGAAGCAGCCGCGGAGGTTGCGGTCGGGCTGGCGGGGGTCCTGGTTGTCATACAGGCCGACGGGCGATGCCTGCCAGATTTCCACAAGTGCGTTGGACAACGGTGTGCCGTCCGTCGCGCGCACGGTGCCGCGCACGAACAATGGCAGGCCTGGTGCGTCATCCTGCACCACGCAGTCGCCGCAGTCGTAACGTGGGGCGTTGGCTCGGTAGAACGGGCCCAGCAGCGCACCAGGCGTGCGGCCGTCCGTGGTGTTGTTATTCATCACGGTAACCAGCGTGGAGAGACCCAGCACGTCGGCGGCCAGCACCACTTCGTTGTTGGTGGCGTGGGTTGCGTGGCCCAGCGCGGCGACGAACTCCAGCGCTTTTTCAAATTCCTCGTCTGTTGGACGCACTTCACGGAGGAAGTCGTGCAGGTGCTGGACAAGCAGACCCATGACGAAGCGCAGGCGCGGGCTGCTGGTTTGAGCCATGGCGGCCTGGACGATCTGGGTGACGGAATGCTCGTCTTCGATCAGGCGCAGATCGTTTTCTTTGTATTGGATGGTCTGCATTGTTCATCTCCTTTGCAAACGTTTGCAGCAAACGTTTGCAATTATGATGGGTATAGGGAAATGGTCAAGGGAATTTTTTAGGTGGCGTGCGGTTGCCCCGCGACAACGAGCCCAAAGTGCCCCCAGCGCTATACTGACAACCTCTCCCAGCAGGATGACCCGATTGGCCGACCAAGACCTCTCCCGGCTGAAAATCGACCGCGGTCCACACGCGGCCCCGCCGCGCCGCCGCCGGTGGCTGCTTTATGTGGCCATCGCCGTGGCGCTCGCTGCAGCTGCTGCTATCGCCTTCAAGGTAGCCAGTCCCGCCGCGGTGGAAACCGTCACGGTCTCGTCCGCCTATCCTTCCCAAAACTACACCCTGCTTAACGCTACCGGCTATGTCGTGCCGCAACGCAAGGCGGCTGTCGCCTCCAAGGCGCAAGGCAGGCTGGAGTGGCTGGGCGTGCTGGAAGGTTCGCGCGTAAAGAAGGACGAAATCATCGCCCGGATAGAACGCCGGGACGTCGATGCCACGCTTGCGCAGGCGACCGCGCAGGTGAAGGTAGCGCAAGCCAATCTGGAATTGCAGCTCGCCGAGCTGCGCGACGCGGAAGTGAACCTGCGCCGCTCGGAACAACTGCTGGGCCCGAAGGCGATTTCGGTCCAGCAGTATGATGCCGACCTGGCCCGCTTCAAGAAGGCGCAGGCGTCGGTCTCGAATTCGCGTGCGGCCATCACCTCCGCGCAGGCGAATGCGCAGGCTGCGCAAGTGTCGGTCGACCAGACGGTCATTCGCGCGCCGTTCGACGGAGTGGTGCTGATCAAGCATGCCAACGTGGGCGACAACATCACGCCGTTCTCGTCGGCGTCCGACACAAAGGGCGCGGTCGTGACGATTGCGGACATGGATACGCTCGAAGTCGAGGCCGACGTCGCTGAATCCAATATCGCGAAGATCCGCGCGGACCAGCCGTGTCTGCTGCAGCTTGATGCGCTGCCCGATATGCGATTCGCGGGCCAAGTGTCGCGCATCGTGCCGACCGTGGACCGCTCCAAGGCGACCGTGCTGGTCAAGGTGCGCTTTGTCGACCGCGACGCGCGCGTGCTGCCCGACATGAGCGCCAAGATTGCGTTCCTGTCCAAACCGCTGGCCAATCAGGACCGCAAGGCCGTTATCGCCGTGCAGCCGGCCGCGATTGCCTCGCGTGACGGCCACAAGGTGGTGTTCGTCGTCCGCGACGGCAAGGCGCATGAAACTACCGTGACGACCGGCGAGCGCATCGGCGAACTGGTGGCCGTTCACGGCGTGGCCGCGGGCGATGTGCTGGTGCTTTCGCCCGGTGACAAGCTGCACGACGGCGCCCGCGTCACCGTGGCGAAGAAGTAACGTGGCCGCGATCCCGCTCGTCAGCATCCGCCACGTCGCCAAGTCATACCGGCGCGGCATGCAGACCGTGCCCGTGCTGACCGATATCACGCTCGACATTGCCGAGGGCGACTTCATCGCGCTGATGGGGCCGTCCGGCTCCGGCAAGAGCACGCTGTTGAACCTGATCGCCGGCATCGACCGGCCCGACAGCGGCGAACTGCTGGTGGGCGGGCAGGACATCACGCGGCTGGCCGAGTCGGAGCTGGCCGCGTGGCGCGCCGCCAATGTCGGTTTCATCTTCCAGTTCTACAACCTGATGCCGGTGCTCACCGCGTTCGAGAACGTGGAGCTGCCGCTGATGCTGACGCGCCTGTCGCGCGCCGAGCGCCGCGCGCGCGTGGAGCTGGTGCTCGGCATGGTCAACCTGGCCGACCGCATGGACCACTATCCGTCCGAGCTATCGGGCGGGCAGCAGCAGCGCGTGGCCATTGCGCGCGCGCTGATCACCGACCCGATGCTGATCGTCGCCGACGAGCCCACCGGCGACCTCGACCGCAACGCCGCCGCCGATATCCTGGCCATGCTGAAGCGGCTCAATGGTGAGGCGGGCAAGACCATCATCATGGTCACGCACGACGCGCATGCCGCCAATGCGGCGCGGTCGCTCGTGCACCTGGAGAAGGGAGAGCTGATCCATGGCAACGGCGCCTGAACCACGCTGACTGCACGCCATGTTCGTGCTGAAGCTGATCGCCCGCAACGCACTGCGCCACAAGCTGCGCACGGTGTTGACCGTGACCGGCCTGGTGGTCGCGGTGCTGGCCTATGGGCTGCTGCAGACCGTGGTCGATGCATGGTATGCGGGTGCCGCAGCGGCTTCGAGCGGGCGGCTGGTGACGCGCAATGCCATCTCGCTGGTGTTCCCGCTGCCACTCAGCTACGAGAACCGCATCCGCGGCGTGGACGGTGTGACGGTCGTGGCGCGCTCCAACTGGTTCGGCGGCATCTATCGCGATCCCAAGAATTTCTTCGCCCAGTTCGCGGTCTCGGACAACTACCTGGACCTGTATCCGGAATTCATCGTCACTGCACAGCAGCGCGCTGACTACGCGCGCGATCGCAAGGGCGCGCTGATCGGCCGGCAGCTTGCGGACCAGTATGGCTTCAAGGTCGGCGACGTGGTCCCCATCAAGGGCACGATCTATCCGGGCACGTGGGAGTTCATCGTGCGCGGCATCATGGAAGGGCGCGATGAGAGCACGATCACGCGCCACATGGTGTTCCACTGGGAATACCTGAACGAGACGGTGCGCAAGCGCTCGCCGAAGCAGGCCGACCAGGTCGGTGTGTACATCCTCGGTATCGACAACCCGGACAATGCCGCAGCCATTTCAAGAAACGTGGACGCCGTGTTCCGCAATTCGCTCGCCGAGACGCTGACGGAGACCGAGCAGGCGTTCCAGCTCGGCTTCGTGGCGATGTCGAACCAGATCATCGCGGCAATCCGTGTGGTGTCGTACGTCGTGATCCTGATCATCATGGCGGTGATGGCCAATGCCATGGCCATGAGCGCGCGCGAGCGCACGGTGGAGTACGCCACGCTCAAGGCACTGGGCTTCGGGCCCGGTTTCCTGGCGCTGCTGATGTTCGGCGAATCGATGTTCATCTGCCTCGTGGGCGGCGGCATCGGCATGCTGGCCACGCCGCCGATGGCCGCGATATTCAAGCAGTCGGTGGGCGGCGTTTTCCCCGTTTTCACGGTGTCGCCCGAGACGATGTGGATGCAGGCGGCCTGCGCGCTCGTCGTGGCGCTTTTCGCCGCGGTGGTGCCGGCGGTGCAGGCCGCACGCGTGCGCATCGTCGAAGGCCTGCGGGCGATCGGCTAGGGATCACATGGCGATCCCGCTCAGCTATATCGCGCGCAACCTGTGGGCCCGTCGGCTGACCACGGCGCTGACGGCGGGCGGCCTCGCGCTGGTAGTGTTCGTGTTCGCGACCATGCTGATGCTCGACGCGGGGCTCAAGCGCACGCTGGTCACCACTGGCGAGAAAGACAACGTCGTCATGATCCGCAAGGGCGCGGAGACCGAAGTGCAGAGCGCGATCAGCCGCGACCAGGCCAGCATCATGGAGATGCACCCATCGGTCGCGATGGACGGCAACGGCCGGCCGATGGCGTCGAAAGAAGCCGTGGTGCTGATTTCGCTGAACAAGCGCGGATCGGATACGCCGTCCAACGTGGTGATTCGCGGCGTGTCGCCAAAGGGACTGGAACTGCGGCCGCAGATCCGGATGGTGACGGGGCGCACGTTCCGGCCCGGTTCATCGGAGATTATCGTCGGCAGCAGCGTGGCCGGCGGCTTTACCGGTGCGCAGCCAGGCGGGCGCCTGCGCTTCGCCCAACGCGACTGGACCATCGTCGGCGTGTTCGATGCGGGCGGCAGCGGCTTCGATTCGGAGATCTGGGGCGATGCCGACCAGCTCATGCAGTCGTTCCGCCGCAGCAGCTATTCGTCGATGGTGGTACGGCTGACGCGGCCAGATGCGTTCGCACGGCTGCGCGCCGACATCGACGTAGATCCCCGGCTGGCCAACGAGGCCAAGCTCGAGCAGACCTTCTACAGCGACCAGTCCAAGGCGCTGTCGACGTTCATCAACATCCTGGGCCTGACGTTGACCACGATCTTCTCGATTGCCGCGATGATTGGTGCCATGATCACGATGTACGCGTCGGTGGCCAACCGCGTGGCGGAGATCGGCACGTTGCGTGCGCTGGGCTTCCGGCGCACCAACGTGCTGGCGGCGTTCCTGATCGAGGCGCTGCTGCTCGGACTCATCGGTGGCGTGGCCGGGCTATGCTGCGCCGCGCTGATGCAGTTCGCCTCGTTCTCGACCACCAACTTCCAGACCTTCGCCGACCTGTCGTTCCGTTTCATCCTGACACCGGGCGTCGTGGTCCGGACGTTGTTGTTCTCGATGGCGATGGGGCTGATCGGCGGCTTCCTGCCGGCATTGCGCGCGGCCCGCATGAACATCGTCGATGCGCTGCGGGCTCACTGACGCTGCCGGCCGTCAGCTCGCGGCCAACTCTTGCCGTACAGGCGCGCGGCGTGCCAGCCCAAGCGACAGCATGGTGCCCCCTGCCAGCAGAGCGGGGATGCCGATCAGCAAGAACAGCGTGGGCATGCCCAGATCCATCGACAGCATCGTCGCACCGCCGACAGAGCCCACCACCGAGCCCATCCGGCCTACGCCATTGGCCCAGCTCA
Source organism: Cupriavidus pinatubonensis (assembly GCF_019602855.1). Lineage (GTDB taxonomy): Bacteria > Pseudomonadota > Gammaproteobacteria > Burkholderiales > Burkholderiaceae > Cupriavidus > Cupriavidus pinatubonensis. The sequence goes on along the minus strand of NZ_CP080766.1, from coordinate 941,401 downwards.
CGCCGGTCGCGCGGCAGTCGGTCGGATAGAAGCCGGCCGACAATGCGTTGGCGCCGACCTGCGAACCCGAGACGCAGAAGCCAGCGAGGAATACCGCGACACCTGCCAGCATCGGAGTATCGGCCAGGCTGCCGATCGCGGCGACGAACACGCCGGCCAGCGCGTAGCTGATCGCCAGCACGTAGTGCGGATTGAATCGGTCCATCAGCCAGCCCAGCACGATGGCGCCAAGCGTGCCGCCGACCTGGAACATGGTGGTGACCAGCGCCGCGGTGCGCAGCGACAGGCCGGTGCCGCGCAGCAGCGTCGGCAGCCAGCTCGACAGCAGGTAGATCACCAGCAGGCTCATGAAGAAGGTCAGCCAGAACAGCAGCGTGCCGCGTACAAGCTCGGGCTTGAACAGGTGGCGCACCGGCGAGCTGGTGCTGCGGGATTCCGACACCGTGAAGGTGGCGCCATCCAGGTTGGCCTGCGGGGCAATGCGCCGCAGCGTTGCGGCGATGCGTTCCGGCGCGCGGCGGGCCATCACCAGGTAGCGCACCGATTCCGGCAGCAGCAGGGCCAGGAGCACCGACAGCACCAGCGGCAGCACGCCGCCAACGACGAGCACTGAACGCCAGCCATACGCCTCGATCAATCCCGCCGAAGCGAGGCCACCGAGCGCCGAGCCGAGCGTGAAGCCGCAGAACATGGTCGTGACCAGGAACGAGCGGCGCTTCTCCGGACAGAATTCGGACGTCAGCGTGATGGTGTTGGGCATGGCTCCGCCGAGTCCAAGGCCAGTCAGGAAGCGCAGCGCAATCAGCTCCCACAACCCGCCCGACCACGCGGAAGCGAGGCTTGCCACGCCGAAGAACAGCACGGAGAACACCAGCACGCTCTTGCGGCCGAAGCGGTCGGCAAGCGGGCCGAACAGGAAAGCGCCGGCCATCAGGCCGCCGAGTCCGGCACCGAACAGCGGTGCGAGGTGCGCCGGCGTCAGTTGCCATTCGGCGCGGATCGCCGGCGCGATGAAGCCGATGGCGGCGGTATCGAAGCCATCGATGGCGACGATCAGAAAGCACAGCACCACGATCATGACCTGGAAGGGCGACAGCGGCTGGCGGTCGATGAACGCGGAAATATTGATGGTCTGGCTGGCAGGCATGGGTTGTCTCCTCCTCGTTGCCTGTTTCGGGACGAACTCGGGCCGGCGGCCGGATGGGCCGCCAGTCACCTTGTCGGTTACTGCTTGGGTTTGCGGGGTGTCAGAGCCAGGGCGTCGCGCTCAGGCAGCGCTCGGCGCGCCAGCCATGCAGCCACTGCAGCGCATCGTAGAACTGGGTCTGCGTGCGGCCAGTCCACAGCGAGTTGCGCACCATGCGGTCCACGCCCTTGGCGTGGTACACGCGGCCCATGTCGCGCGCAGCGTAGAGCACGCGTGCCGTGCGCGGGATGCGGGCCTGCTCATACAGCTTGAACGCGGCCTCGAAATCATTGCCCGCAGCTTCCACCGCAGCGCCCAGCGTGACGGCGTCTTCCAGTGCCTGGCAGGCGCCTTGTGCGACGTACTGCGTCATCGGGTGCGCGGCATCGCCGAGGAGGGTCGCGCGGCCGAAGCTCCAGCGCTCGACCGGGTCCCGGTCGGCGGTGGCCCAGCGCTTCCACGACGTCGGCCGGTCCAGCATCTGGTGCGGCAGCGCGTGGATGCCGTCGAAGTACGACAGCACTTCTTCCTTGCTGCCTTCGCGCACGCCCCAGGTTTCCTGCTCGCGGCTGTGGAAGGTCACGACCAGGTTGTATTGCTGGCCGCCACGCAGCGGGTAGTGCACGAGGTGGCAGTTCGGACCGGCCCACACCACCGGGGCGTTGACCTGCAGGTCCTTCGGCATGTTTTCGACTTCGACGACTGCGCGATACACCACGTGGCCGGTCACGCGCGGCGCATCGCCGATCAGCGCGTCGCGGATCGCGGACTTGACGCCGTCGCAGCCGACCACGGCCTCGGCCTGGTGGCGCGCGCCGCGCTGGTCGATGACGGTGACGCCGCGCTCGTCCTGCTCGAGCTTTTCGACGCGCGTGGCGGTGCGGAAGCTGATCAGCGGATGGTCCTTCACCGCTTCGAGAATCGACAGATGGATGTCCGCGCGGTGGATCACCGCGTACGGGTTGCCGAAGCGCTCGCGGTAGGGCGTGCCGACATCGACGCGCGCAATCTCATGCGTGTCGATTGCATCGCGCAGGCTCAGGTAGTCGGTAAAGACGGCGCGGCCGCGTGCGGCTTCACCGACGCCCAGCGCATCCATGGCTGCGAACGCATTGGCCGCGAGCTGGATGCCGGCGCCGATTTCGCCGATCTGCTCGGCCTGCTCCAGCAGTTCGATGCGGATGCCCTTGCGCGCGAGCGCCAGCGCCGCTGCCAGCCCGCCGATGCCGCCGCCGATGATCAGAACCTTGCGGCCCGTGTCTTGTGATGTATTCATGCTTTTCTCCTGGCCGGGTCAGCGAATCAGGCCGTGTAATCGGGTTGCTGCGTGGGCGCAGCTTTGGCAAACGCGGGGTGCGCCGTGGCATGCGCATAGACCGCCATGGCGCGCGGGTAGGGCGACAGGTCGCAGCCCATGCGCTGCACGTTGGCGATCTGCGGCACCAGCGTGACGTCGGCCAGGGTCGGCTTGTCACCGAAACACCACGGGCCCTTGCCGTGCAGCGCGAGCAGGCGTTCCACACCGGCCATGCCTTCATCGACCCAGTGGCGGTACCAGGCATCCTTCTGTTCCGGCGTCACCTTGAGCACATCCTGCAGGTAGCGCAGCACGCGCAGGTTGTTGACCGGATGGATGTCGCAGGCGATCAGGCTGGTCAGTTCCAGCACGCGCGCACGCGGCTCCGCGTCCTGCGGCAGCAGCCGCGGTTCCGGGTAGTGCGCGTCAAGGTAGTCCATGATCGCAAGCGACTGTCCGAGCGTGAAGTCGCCGTCCACCAGCGCGGGTACGCACGCAGACGGGTTGATGCCTTGCACGTACTCCGCCTCGCGGTGCTGGCCGGTGCGGATGTTGACCGGCAGGGTCTCGAACGGCAGGCCCTTGAGCGCCAGTGCAATGCGCACGCGGTAGGACGTGGAGCTGTTGAAGAAACTATAGAGCTGCATGATGGCTTCGCTGCTTGCCGGCGTGGATATCAGACCACGCGGACCTTGAGTTCGCCGAGGCCGTCGACGCCGGTCACCATGGTGTCGCCGGCCTTGACCGCGCCCACACCCTCCGGGGTGCCGGTGAAGATCACATCGCCCGGTTCCAGGCGGAAGAACTGCGACAGGTAAGCGACCGTTTCGGCCACCGACCAGATCAGGTGCGTGATATTGCTGCGCTGCTTGTCTTCGCCGTTGACGGTCAGCCAGAGCGCAGCCTCTTGCGGGTGGCCGATATCGGCAGCGCGATGGATCGGCGCGACTGGTGCCGAGGCGTCGAAGGCCTTGCCGATTTCCCACGGGCGGCCCATCTCGCGCATCTTCATCTGCAGGTCGCGGCGCGTCATGTCCAGGCCTACGGCGTAGCCCCAAACGTGCTCCAGCGCCTGCTCGACCGGAATGTCGGAACCGGCCTTGCCGATCACCGCGACCAGCTCGGCTTCATAGTGGTAGTTCTGCGTCTGTACGGGGTAGGGCAGTTCCAGCGTCTGGCCGTCAGCCACAGGCACGATGGCGTCGGCCGGCTTGCAGAAGAAGAACGGGGGCTCGCGGTCGGGATCGAACCCCATTTCGCGTGCATGGGCGGCGTAGTTGCGGCCGACGCAGTAGACGCGGCGCACGGCGAACTGGTCATCGCTGCCAACAACGGGAATGGCGACGGTAGCGGGGGGCGTGAAGACGTAGGACATGGTCGGTTCAGTCAGAAGGGTGTGCGGGGGCCTGGGTGCCGCGCTATGCGCGCACCCGGGCATATGAAATCGGATGAATCGGGTGGAAAGGGGCTCAGGTGCGCGATTCGCGCAGCAGGTTCAGCGCCGACAGCACCGGGCGGTCGGAGTAGCTGAACAGCACGGCGTCTTCCATCGCGCCGAGCTGCACCGGTGCCCACGACGGCGCGACGAACACATCACGCGGCTCGAACTGGAACTGCGCATCGCCGATGCGCACGGTGCCGCGGCCTTCCACCACGCTGTAGACGGTGGCGTCGGTGCTGCGATAGGTCTTGCCCTGGAAGCCGGCCGGCAGGTACTGCATGAAGGTGGCGATGGTCGGCATCGGCCAGCCGCCCGTGGCCGGGTTCACGTAGCGCAGCTTCACGCCGTCCCACGCGTCCAGTTCGCCATTGCGGTAGAGCTTGTCGAGCGCTTCGCGGGAACGATCGTATGGATAGCTGAAGATGGGCGATGTCGGGTCGGTGACCTTGTGGCGCACCGGCACCATGTTCTGGCCGAAGCGCGCAAAGCTGTCGCCCTCGGGGCGTGTCACGGGTTGCTGCGACTCAGGGTAGTTCTCGGCAAAACCTGCATCAAACTGCTGAACGAGCGGGATATCGAGGCCGTCCAGCCACACCACCGGCTCTCCGCCGTCCTCCAGGCTCGGGTTGCCGTGGTCGTGCCACGTCCACGACGGCGTGATGATGAAGTCGCCCGGATGCATGGTGGTGCGCTCGCCGTTGACGGCGGTCCAGGCTCCCTTGCCTTCGACAATGAAGCGCAGTGCTGATTGGGTATGGCGATGGCTCGGCGCGATCTCGCCCGGCAGGATCAGTTGCAGGCCGGCGTAGAGCGTCGACGTGATGCTCGACTTGCCAGGCAGCCCCGGATTCTCCAGGATCAGCACGCGGCGCCGGCCTCTTCGGCGCTGATGACCGCGCCGGCTTGCATGATCAGCGGGCGGATCGCGTCGTACTTCCAGATGGCCGGGATGATCTGCGGGCGCGGTTGCGGGGGCACCAGGCTGTGGAGCGACTCCCACAGCGGCGTCATATGGCTGTGGCCGATGCGCTCGTAGTACGCGACGCGGGCGGGATCGGGCGAGTGTTCGGACATGCTGTCTCCGTGGCTTTTTGTGTTCGCCGGCGTGCTGCCAGGCTGTTGCTTGGAGTTATACGTCCCTCGATATAAGATTTGAAATGAATAAATCCTCTTATCTATACGATTCATCGTATAGATGAACCGAGCGATCACACATGGACTGGACCCAGCGCCTGCGTCTGCGCAACCTGCAGATGCTCCTCAGCCTCGCCGAAACCGGCAACATGAGCCAGTCTGCGGCGCTGCTCAACACCACGCAGCCGGGGCTATCGAAATGGCTAAAGGACCTGGAAGACGACATCGGGCTGCCGCTGTTCGAGCGGCAGGCGCGCGGACTGCAGCCGACCCCCTACGGCGAGTCGCTGATCGAGCACGCGCGCCGCATTACCGCGCAGCTCGACACGGCGCGCGATGACCTGGCAGCGATGCGGGAGGGCGGTAGCGGGCTGGTGGTGGTCGGCACGTCGGGCGCGTCGGCTGCCGACACGGTGCCGCTGGCCGTGCTGCAACTGCTGCAGCGCATGCCGCGCGCGCAGGTTCGGCTCGTCGAAACGACCATGGACCGGCTCATGAACCAGCTTGCGCACAATGAGCTGGACATTGTGGTCGGGCGGTCCGCGCCCGAGCTCCAGGACGCGCAGACCATTGGCGAATCGCTGTACCTCGAACCGATCCATTTCGTGGCACGGCCACGCCACCCGCTGGCCACGCAGGACACGGTGACCTGGGAGGCGCTGCAAAGCTACCGCTGGGTCGTCTGGCCGCGCGGCACGCCGATCCGCAATGCGCTCGAGGCGGCGCTGGCCAGCGCCGGGCGGCCGTTGCCGGCGGACTGCGTGGAATCGAACTCCACGGTTCTCAACCTCACGCTACTCAACAGCAGCGACATGATCGGCCTGGCCTCGCACCGGACCGCGCGCCGGCTGGAAGAACTTGGCGCGCTGCGCATTGTGCCGCTGCGCCTCGCCGGGTTTGGCTCGGTGTCGATGTACTGGCGCGAAGATTCGGTCAATCGTTCCGCCGTCGCCGCAATGCTCGACTGCCTCCGGCGCGCCGCCGACCGAGAAGTGCCGGACGCTGTTGTCCCCACGCCTTGAGCGGTTTGGCTTTGGCGCCTACATTGGATGCTCCACGCGCCGGCGCTCCGGCGCGCCGCACATCCACCATGGAGGGGCGACATGGAATTCCTGAATTCCGGCAAGGTCCTGCCCGCAGGACTGCCGTTCTCCGAAGCCGTCCGCATTGGCAATGTTGTCTACCTGTCAGGGCAGATGGGTATCGTGCCGGGCAGTACGCGCCTCGTGCCGGGCGGCATCCGGGAAGAAGCCAAGCAGGCGCTTATGAATATCCGTACGACGCTGGAAGCCCATGGGCTGACGATGCGGGATGTCGCTAAATGCACGATCATGCTCGCGGATATTAGTGAATGGCAGGTTTTTAACGAGGTCTATAAGGGGTTTTTTGAGCCCCCTTATCCGGTTAGGAGTGCGTTGGGGGCTAATGGGCTGGCGTTGGGTGCAAGGGTTGAGATTGAATGTCTGGCGATTGCTGGGGGTTAGGGCCTTCGTTCTTGGCAGGCGCCGCTGTTTCGCCGGCGTAGCCGGCGACCTCCTTTTGTCCGAGCGGCAAAAGGAGGCAAAAGCGCGTCAGGCTTGCCCTAACGGGCGAATATTTATCGTAGTGGGGTCAGGGTGTTGTACGGGTATGAGCTTCAGAGTGCGTCACGCTGCCTGCCGCGTGGGGCACGACCGTGAGAGGGAATACAGCGCTGATTGAACGAGCCCCGAAACTGTCCGTGGACCCTGCTGCTACCGCTATCGGGTGATCGCCTTCGGCTGCGCTACGCGCAGAGTTCAAGTCTGAGCGCGGGAGCCCAGGGCAAACCGCGCCTCGGCAACGATGCCCGCGCTGCATGCGCGAAGTAGAGAGAAGGAGTAGAAAACGGACCTCGGGCGCCCGCCGTTGATGAGCTTGCACCCCGACGACGACGTGCGCGCAGCGCAGCCGAAGGCGTCCCACCACTGACCGTATTGGAACGCTGTACCCGAGTCCAACTTGGGGATCGTTCAAAAGTCGTACCGCGCCAGGCACAGGTTCTGACTCACATAGCGTGAGCAGGCTTGAACGATGACCACGTCTCGCGAGACCCAAGCCGCTTGATAACAAGAAGCGTACCGTTGATGGCCAGCCGCCAGGCGACGCGTTCTTTGGTTACTTTCTGTCGCTCGGACAGAAAGTGACTCGCCGGCTACGCCGGCGAAACAGCGGCGCCTGTCAAGAACGCCCCCCTACGCTGGCTGGCAGCGGGCCTGGCCTGCCTGGCAGGCCTTGGCTGGTACCAGGCAATCTCGCCGGACTACCGAATCCGCGTTGTGCTGCTGGCATGCACCGTGGCAGCGGTGTGCCTCGCACACGCACGACTGATGTGGCGTCACGGCAAGGGCTTCGGGCCGCGTTTCACTGTGGCGATCCTGCTGCTTCAGGTCCTGATCCTGTGCGGCAGGCTTTGCGCCACACTGACCAGCTCGGCCGCTTCGGCGGCGAGGAATTCGTGGTGCTGATGCCGCAGACCGACCGTCCGACCGCGCTCGCCACGGCTGAACGCCTGCGGCAGGCCGTCGCGAACCAGCAGGCCCGCGACGGCTGGCCCACGTGTACGGCAAGCGTTGGCCTGGCCAGTGTCGAGGCCGGCGAAACCACGCTCGATGGCGTCCTGTCGCGCGCCGACGCGGCGCTGTACCGCGCCAAAGCGGACGGGCGAGACCGCGTGGCGGTGGGCTGACGCTGCACGCCGTCGCGCTGCTTCATGGGTTAACCCCGCCCTTCTTCGGAGGGGTCAAACTTTGCGGAACCTCGCCGTTAGCGGAACAACAGGTTTTGAACGAATGTGGTCATCGTGTGCGCTGTCTCGGCGGCGCCGCGCATGAACCCCTTACCGGCGTGGCATGGCATTGGCCGCGCAGGGCTTTGGAACGGGCGCAAGGCGTTACACGGCGGGCATGCCTGCCGGGTCTGTCAGGAGGATTGGCAATCAACCGCAGCGCTTGCGTCCGACGGACGCGAAGGGGGGCATTCATGAACTTCAGGGATTTCTCGATCAAGGCCCGGCTCCTCGCCGGCTTTGGCACGCTTGCCAGCATCGTGCTGGCTGTATCCGCCTATTCCCTGCACGCACTGGGTGAATCGACGGACGGCTTCACACAGTATCTGAACGGTCTCAATGCACGTTCCGAACTGTCCGCGGAAGTGCGTGCCGCAGTGGACCGCCGCGCCATCGCCGCGCGCAATATGGTGCTCGCAACCGTGCCGGCCGAGATCGACAAGGAAAAAGCGGAAGCGCTGCGTGCGCATGAAGATGTGCAGAGCCGCCTTGGCAAGCTCAGCCAGATGGTGCAGGACAAATCCGCCAGCGACGAAGCGCGCCAGCGCATCGCGGACGTGGTTCGCGTCGAGGCCCAGTACGGACCCGTGGCGACGGCCATCGTCACGCTGGCCGCGGACAAGCACGCCGAGGAGGCCATTACCCGCATCAACACGCAATGCCGGCCATTGCTCGCGTCGCTGCTGCGTGCGGTCGACGCCTATGACGACCTGACCCATCGCCGGCAGCGGGATATGGAAGCACAGCTCGCCGCGGATTATGTCAGCCGGCGCAACCTGCTGATCGTGATCGCGCTGGCCGCGGTGGCCCTCGCATGGATCGGCGGTGTGCTGATCACGCGCGCGATCACGCGGCCTATCGGGCAGGCCGTGGACGTGGCGCGCACGGTGGCCAGCGGCGATCTCGGCGCGCGCATCGAAGTCACCAGCAACGACGAGACCGGGCGCCTGCTCGCGGCGCTGCGCGACATGAATGAACGGCTCACCGAAACGGTCACGCGCGTGCGGTCGGGCAGCGCCAGCATTGCCGGCGCGACGCGCGAGATCGCGCAGGGGAATGCGGACCTGAGCAGCCGCACCGAAGAGCAGGCCGCGTCGCTGGAACAAACCGCTGCCAGCATGGAAGAGCTGACCGAGACCGTCAGGCAAAACACCGACAACGCGCGTCATGCCACGGAACTGGCCCGCAACGCGGCCAATGTCGCGCAGGAGGGCAGCGGCACCGTGGGCCGCGTAGTGGAGACCATGCAGGGCATCAGCGCGAGTTCCGCCAAGATCGCCGAGATCACCGGCATCATCGAAGGCATTGCATTCCAGACCAACATCCTTGCGCTCAATGCCGCCGTCGAAGCTGCGCGTGCGGGGGAGCAGGGCCGCGGGTTTGCGGTGGTAGCGAGCGAGGTGCGTGCGCTGGCACAGCGCTCGTCCGGTGCGGCCAAGGAGATCAAGGCTCTCATCGATACGTCGGGCCAGCAGGTTGCCACGGGCGCGGAACTGGCCGGCGAGGCGGGTCACGCCATGGCGTCCGTCACGCAGGCCGTGGCCCAGGTCATGGCCATTGTCGAAGAGATTGCCACCGCATCGTCGGAACAAGGACGCGGCATCGAGCAGGTGAACCAGGCCATCGTCCAGATCGACCAGGTCACGCAGCACAACGCTTCGCTCGTCAGCGAGGCAGCGTCGGCGTCGCGCTCGCTCGAGGAGCAAGGACGCGAACTGAACGAACTGGTGTCGGTCTTCCGGCTGCCTGGGGAATCGCATGCGCGGCATGAACCAGGCACAAGGGCGATTCAGGCTTCGGGGCGCGTTGTCATGGCGTAGTGGAATAGTGCGGCGGCAGGACAGGTGAGGTACGGGTCCTGCCTGTCGCTCCCGTCGCGCAGGGCCCGGCCCTGCTGTGTCTTTAAGCGGGTTGTCTTTAAGCGTGTTCCCTGACGCCGGATGCCGGTTTCCTCACTTCGGGATTTGACTGCGGGCCTGACCGTCTAAACTGCAGCCGATCCGACCCGGAGACATCCATGACGCAACAGGCCCGCTACGAACTGCTGAAGACCGACAAGGGCCGCCCGGTCAAGATGTGGACCCGCGGCGTGCCCGTGGAGGAAGAGGCGCGCCGCCAGCTTGCCAACACCGCGCAGTTGCCGTTCATCTTCAGCCATCTCGCGGTGATGCCCGATGTGCATCTCGGCAAGGGCTCGACCATCGGCTCGGTGATTCCTACTGTAGGTGCCGTGATTCCGGCGGCGGTCGGCGTAGATATCGGCTGCGGCATGATGGCCGTGCGTACATCGCTGCACGCATCCGACCTGCCCGATAACCTTGGCCCGCTGCGCAGCGCCATCGAACACGCGGTGCCGCATGGGCGCACCGGGCAGGGCGGCCGGCGCGACGAAGGCGCCTGGGGAAAGATCCCGGACCAGGTCGACAGCGTCTGGGCCGGGATGGCCCCCGACTTCCGCCGCATCACCGACAAGTATCCGCAACTCGCCCGCACCAACAACCGCAGCCATCTCGGCACGCTCGGCACCGGCAATCACTTCATCGAAGTCTGCCTCGACGAGGCCGATGCCGTCTGGTTCATGCTGCATTCGGGTTCGCGCGGCGTGGGCAACGCGATCGGCACCACCTTCATCGCGCTGGCGCAGCAGGACATGCGCCGGCACCTGGCCAACCTGCCCGACCGCGACCTCGCTTACCTGACCGAAGGGTCGGAGCACTATGACGACTATGTGTTCGCTGTCTCATGGGCGCAGCAGTTCGCTCGGCGAAACCGCGAGCTGATGATGGCCAACGTGCTGGCTGCCGCCCAGCGCGTGATCCGCAAGCCGTTCACCACGCAGGCAGAGGCCGTTAACTGCCACCACAACTACGTGCAGAAGGAGCGCCACTTCGGCCAGGACGTGCTGGTCACGCGCAAAGGTGCCGTCAGTGCGCGCGCGGGAGAGCTGGGCATTATTCCGGGGTCGATGGGCGCGCGATCGTTCATCGTACGCGGCAAGGGCAACCCGGAGTCGTTCTGCTCATGCAGTCACGGCGCAGGTCGCACCATGAGCCGCACGGAGGCGAAGCGCCGCTTCAGCGTGGCCGACCAGGTGCGCGCGACCGAAGGCGTGGAATGCCGCAAGGACGCCGCCGTGATCGACGAGATCCCGATGGCCTACAAGGACATTGAAGCGGTAATGGCTGCGCAGTCAGACCTTGTGGAGATCGTGCACACGCTCCGGCAGCTTGTGTGCGTGAAAGGCTAGCCGGACGACAGGCAGTGCGAAGGCGTGTGTCATTTTGTTGCATTGTGTGGCGTATTGTTGTAATTTGAGGAGGACCCCCACCCCTCGGATGACTCCATGCGCCCCTTCTGGCTAGAACAGGCCCTTCTCGGCGATACCGATCTTGCCCCCGCCTTGCGCGGAACCCGACAGGCCGAGATCTGCATCGTAGGCGGCGGTTTCACCGGGCTATGGACAGCGCTGCAGATCAGGCAAAGGCGCCCCGCCGCGAGAATTACCATCCTCGAGGCCGACATTTGCGGCGCAGGCGCGAGCGGCCGCAACGGCGGCTGCATGCTGACGTGGTCTACCAAACTCTTTACGTTGACGCGGCTGTTCGGCGAAGCCGAAGCCATGCGGCTGGTACGGGCGTCCGAGGATGCGATCCCTGCCATCGCGGATTTCTGCCGCCTGCATGGTATCGATGCCGATCTGCGCATGGACGGCACGATCTATACCGCCACCAATCCCGCCCAGGAGGGTTTGCTCGATCCGGTCGTGCAGGCGCTGGAGGACTGGGGGCTCAATAGCTGGCACCGCCTGAGCAGTGGCGAGGTTGCCGCGCGAACGGGCTCGGCCCGCAACCGCTCCGGCTTCTTTTCGCCGTTGGCCGGCACGGTGCACCCCGGAAAGCTGGTGCGCGGACTGCGTCGCGTGGCGCTGAGCCAGGGCATCGACATCCATGAGCGCTCGCCAATGATTTCGCTGGTCGATGCCGCGCGTCCCGCGGTCGTGACGCCATGCGGGCGCGTGGAAGCCGACCACGTCGTGCTGGCGCTCAATGCCTGGATGCCTACGCTGTTTCCGCAATTCGAGCGGTCGGTGGCCATTGTGTCGAGCGACATGATCATGACCGACCGCTGCCCCGACCTGCTGGCAAGCATCGGGCTCGATCACGGCACTTCGGTACTGGATTCGCGCACCTTTGTCTACTATTACCGCACCACGCGCGACGGGCGGCTCATGCTTGGCAAGGGCGGCAATACGTTTTCCTACCGCGGACGCATCGCGCCGGTCTTCAATCAGGCATCCCCGTACGAGACGATGCTCACGCAAAGCCTGCGCGCGTTCTTTCCAGCCCTGAGCGATGTGCCCGTGATTGCCAGCTGGAATGGCCCCTCGGACCGCTCGTCTACCGGCTTTCCGTTTTTCGGCTACCTGAACGGAAACCGGGCAATCTCCTATGGTTTCGGCTATTCCGGCAATGGCGTGGCGCCGAGCTATATGGGCGGCCAGTTGCTGTCGTCGCTGGCATTGGGCGAGGACAATGCCTGGACGCGTTCAGGCCTGGCGAAGGGGCCGCGTGGCCAGTTCCCTCCCGAACCGGTGCGCTATCTCGGGTCGCTGCTGGTACGCAACGCGATTCGGCGCAAGGAAAGCGCCGAAGACCGTCACACGGAACCGTTCTTGCTCGACAAATTTCTGGCCCGTTTTGCCCAGGCCGCTGGCAAAGCCGACAAGGTGGCCTGAGCGCCGGCGGGTATCGAGTCTTGCCTGACAAGCCGCACTGCGCAGCAGCGCAGTGCCAATAAAAAAGGTTCTTCGCCGATCTGCGTGACCGTTTAGAAACAAAAAGGGCCAACACGCCCACCACTGTTATCTTGGAGTTGCGACACAACAAGAATCAGGAAGGTGGAGGTTGGCCCTGCGCGATTGTATGGCCCAGCTCGGCTGCTGGGAAGGCTATCGCCTGCGCGATAGTTGGGAGGAGACCCGTAATGGGCAGCGCATTTGCATCGTCCGGCTGGAACCTAAGGGGCGCCGGAGACGGTGCTGCGATGGCTGTGGTCGGGGCGTTAGCAGCATCCACGATCGGGTAGAGCGGCGCGTGCGGGATCTGCCAATGTTCGAGATTCCGGTGGAGTTGGTCGTGCCGCGACTTCGTCTGGCTTGCCGGCGATGTGGCCCGAAGCTGGAGCGCCTGGACTGGCTCGCACCCTATGCGCGGGTGACAACGCGGCTAGCCGCCAGCGTAGCGCGACTGTGCAAAGTCATGTCGTTGCGCCATGTCGCGCGCTTCTACCAATTGGCCTGGACTACCGTCAAGCGCATCGACCTGCGCTATCTGGAGCGGGAACTGGGGCCGGTCGACCTGAAAGGCGTCACCGTGATCGCGATGGACGAGTTTGCTATCCAGAAGGGCCATCGCTATGCCACGGTCATCGTCGAGCCGTCGAGCAAGCGGGTACTCTGGGTTGGGCGCGGACGTTCGCGAGAGGAAATCCGACCCTTCTTCAAGCTGCTTGGTCCCGAAGGCTGCGCCCAGCTTCGCGCCGCGGTGATGGACATGAATACCGCTTACGACCTTGAAGTGCAGATGCATTGCCCACAAGCACAGGTCGTCTATGACCTCTTCCATGTGGTGGCCAAGTACGGCCGTGAAGTCATCGACCGGGTTAGGGTGGACGAGGCTAATCGGCTGCGCGGCGACAAGGCCGCCCGTAAGGTGGTGAAGTCTTCTCGCTGGTTACTGCTGCGCAATCGGGAGAACGTCACCCGTGAGGCCGATCAGATCCGGCTTGATGAAATACTGGCTGCCAACCAGGCGCTGATGACCGTCTACGTGCTCAAGGACGATCTCAAGACGCTTTGGACATACCGGCATCCCGGCTACGCCCGGCGCTTCTGGCAAGGGTGGTACGAGCGCGCAATGGCCAGCGGCATCGTACCTCTGTGCCTGTTCGCCAAACGCCTCAAGCCATACCTGCCAGGCATCCTGGCTCATAGCCGCTGGCCGTTGGGAACCAATCTGGTAGAGGGCATTAATAACCGGATCAAGGTCATCAAACGGATGGCCTATGGCTTCCGTGATGACCATTACTTCTTCCTGAAGATCCGGGCGGCCTTCCCCGGAAATCGGTGAAGAACCATAAAAAATGGCCAGGATCGCATCGGCTGCTTCGCCGGTGTGTCCTGGCCATGTCAGTCAAGCTCAAATCAATGGCGCAGGCGCCGACCGTCACGCGGCAACGGTCATCCCGATCTCGACGCCCATCCCCGCCAGGACTTCGCCGATGGCCTTCACCGCGCCGGGGATGCCCGCGTCGCCGAAATGGCCGATGCATCCCACGCGGAAGGTCTCGATTTCGGTGAGCTTGCCCGGATACAGGATGTAGCCGCGCTGCTTGACGGCCTGATAGAAGGTCTTGAAGTCATAGCGCGGGTCGGCCGGCGCATGAAACGTGACGATGATCGGGGCCTGTACCTTGCGCTCGAGGTAAGGCTTCAGGCCGAGCGTCTCCATGCCGTCCACCAGCAACTGGCAGTTGCGGGCGTAGCGCGCGCCGCGTGCCGGAAGTCCGCCTTCTTCCACATACTGCTGGAGCGCCTGGTCAAGCGCCGCGACCACATGCGTCGGCGGCGTGAAGCGCCACTGCGTGGTCCGTTCCATGTATTTCCACTGGTCATAGAGGTCAAGCGAAAGGGAATGGCTGTTGCCTTCACAGCGCTCCAGCGCCGTGCGCCGCGCGATTACGAAGCCCATGCCGGGCACGCCTTCCAGGCATTTGCCGGAGGCCGCAATGACGGCATCGAATGGGGTCGTGCGGGCGTCGATGTCGATGGCGCCGAAGGAGCTCATCGCATCGACGATCAGGCCGCGCCCATGCCGGGCTACGACCTGGGCGATCTCGTCCAGCGGGTTGAGCACGCCGGTGCCGGTTTCGCAATGGACGACCGCGACGTGGGTGATGGTGCTGTCCGCAGCCAGTTGGCGGTCGATGTCCGCTGCCCGCATGGGGCGGTCCTCGGCATAGTCGATGGTGGACAGGCGCCGGCCAAGGGTCTTGCAGATTTTCGCGATGCGCTGGCAATAGGCGCCGTTCACAGGCACCAGCACATGGCCGTCGCGCGGCACCAGCGTGCCGATGGCGGCCTCCACGGAGAAGGTGCCGCTGCCCTGCAGGGGCACGCATTCATGCGTGTCGTCGCCGTGGACGATCGCCAGCACCTGCTGGCGAATGCGGGCGGTAATGGCGTTGAAGTCAGTGTCCCACGAGCCCCAGTCGCGCAGCATGGCAGCGCGGGTGCGGTCCGAGGTAGTGAGGGGGCCGGGAGTGAGCAGGATGGGGTAGGGCGTGGCGGTCATGGGTGTCTCCTGACGTTGGGTTCTGGTCTGTCGGCTTGTCGGTATCTCGGTATTCCGGGATCGCGGCGCTCAGTGGCGGGCCAGGTCGCGCCAGCCCTGCGTGCGTCGCAGCAGCACGCGGGTGCACAGGGCATAGACCAGGCAGATGGCGGTGGACGTGAGCACGATCAGGCTGGCAAGCGCCGCCGCGGGACCAATGTCGCCGGCATCGTCCATGTGCATGATGGCGACGGAGGCGAGGATGGTTTCCGGCGTGTAGAGGAAGATCACGCACGACAGCGTCGACATCGACACCACGAAGTAATAGCGGGCGATGTCCAGTACGGCAGGCAGGCATACCGGCAGCGTGACGCGCAGGAACGTGCGCCATTGCGGCACCTTGAGCGAGGCCGAGACCGCTTCGAACTCGTTATCGATCTGCTTGAGCGCGGTGATGGCCGTGAGGTGGCTCGACGTGTAGTAGTGGATGATGGTCGACTGGATCACCAGGATCATCGTGTTGTAAAGGAAGTTGAGCGGGTTCGACGGGTGGTTGAAGAAGATCACATAGCCTAGCCCAAGCACCAGACCCGGCACGGCCATCGACAGCACCGCCAGGAAATGCATGACCGGCCGCATCAGCCCGAGGTTGCGGGTTTTCTCGATCAGGTAGGCGCCGGTGAAGACGATGAGCGAACCCGACAGCGCCGTGGCGGTGGCGAGTACCAGGCTGTTCTTGTAGGCGCCGGCCATATCGCTTTCGAACAGCACGATGTGGTAGTTCTGCAGGCTCAGCGTCAGGTCGTAGGGCCACAGCTTGATCAGCGAGGTATAGATCGCCATGCCGACCACGGAGAGCAACAGTGCGCAAACCAGCATGCAGTAGCCGCCGAGGAGCGCGTTGGCCAAGGCATTGGGCTTGGGCGCGTAGGGTACCGAACGTGCGGTGAGCTGGGCGCGCAGCTTGCGGCGCACCACGGCGTCGATCATGAACGAGAGGACCGACGGCACCAGCAGGAGCACACCGACTACCGCACCCATCGAGAAGTTCTGCTGGCCGATCACCTGCTTGAAGACATCGATGGACAGCACGTTGAAGTCGCCGCCAATCACCTTGGGCGCGCCGAAGTCGGAGATGACATAGGTGAAGGTCACGGTCGCCGCGCTGATCAGGCCGTATTTGCAGGAGGGCAGGGTCACGCTGAAGAACTTGCGCCGGGTACTGGCGCCAAGGGCGCTGGCGGCTTCGTAGAGGCGCCCGTCAGCGAGCGACAGCGCCGTGACAAGGATCATCAACGCATGGGGAAAGGTGTTGTAGACCTCCGCGATGATGATGCCCCGCGCGCCGTAGATCGATGCCCCGCCCAGCAGCGGCTTGAGCACGCCTTGGTTGCCGAACCACTGCACGAAAGAGATGGCGGAAAGCAGGGACGGGGCCAGCAGCGGGATCAGTGCAATCAGCCGGAAGGCGGCTTTCAGCGGCGCTGGCAGCGTGCTGCGTGTCAGCGCATAGGCGAAGACGAAGGCCAGTGGCACGGAGATGCCGACCACGCTCGCGGCCAGCATTACCGAGTTGCGTGCCGACTGCAGCAGCGACGGTGTGCGGATGTAGGCAGCGAAGTGGGCCAGTCCGACGAAATGGCCGTCACGATCGAGCACGGCATTGGCGAGGATGGCGCACATCGGCGCCAGCAGGAAGAGGAACAGCGCTAGCAGCACGCAGGCCAGCACCGCGCGCGCGATGATTTCGTCCCAGTTCCAGCGGGCCAGCCAGCTTGTCGTGGTGGTCTTGGGTGTCTGGGACGGCATCTGGGGAAGTACGATCTCTTTCATCGTTTTGCTCCAGTCGCTGCGAAGGCCTGGATGCGGCTGGCCCGCAGCGCAATACGCAGCGGCTGGCCGGCGCGGATGCCGTGATCGTGGAACTGGTCGAGGGTGAATTGCAGGCACAGCGACTGACCGCCAAGGTGCTCGCAGCTCGCCTCGGCCATGCAGGTGTCACCCAGGAATTCGACCTTCTCGATGTTGACGGTCAGCTGGTTGGGTGTGTCGCCGCCGAACTGTCCGATGTGGCGGTCTTCGGGACGAAGATAGAGATTGACGGCCGTGCCGGGCTCGAATTCGCGGCTGCAGCCCTCGCAGGTCAGCTCCAGCGTGCCCACGCGGAAGCGGCGGCCACCGAGCGCCGTGCCGGCCAGCACATTCACGCGCCCGACAAAGTCCGCCACGAACGGCGTGGCCGGGCGTTCGTAGACCTCCAGCGGCGTGCCGACCTGCTCGATGACACCGTGGTTCATGACGACGATCCGGTCGGCCATGGACAGTGCCTCTTCCTGGTCGTGCGTGACCATGATGGTCGTTACGCCCACTTGCTGCTGCAGGCGCCGGATCTCACCGCGCAGGCGCACACGTTCCAGCGCATCGAGCGCGGACAGCGGTTCGTCGAGCAGCAGCAGGCCCGGCCGGGTCGCCAGCGCACGCGCCAGCGCGACGCGCTGCTGCTGGCCCCCCGAAAGCTGGCTGGGGTACTTGCGTCCGGAGGTCGGCAGGCCCACCAGGTCAAGCAGTTCCTGCACCCGCTGCGCGATCTCGGCCCGGCCGGTGCGACGGTTCACGAGGCCGTAGGCCACGTTATCGGCGATCGTCAGGTTCGGGAACAGCGCATACGACTGGAACACGATGCCGTAGTCGCGCCTGGAAGGAGGCAGGGCGGAGATATCGCGCCCGAGCTGGAGGATGGTGCCGGCGGTCTGCTTCTCCAGTCCGGCAATGATGCGCAGCAACGTGGTCTTGCCGCAGCCCGACGGGCCGAGGAAGCACAGCATCTCGCCCTGGTAGACGGTCAGGTCGATATGCCGCAGGGCGGTGAAGGTTTCGAATTCCTTGCGCACGCCCTGGATCTCGAGGGCGGGCACGCTGCCGGCGCGCGTGGCGACGAACTTGGCGCTGGTCATTTCCATGGGTTCCCCACAATCTGGTGATGGCTGCGATGGCGATGGCGATGGCGATGAGGGTAAAGACAGTACTGATGGGAGCGGCGCGCCCCCCCTCGCGTGGCTTACTTGGCTTCAGCCTTGCTGTCGTAGCGCTTGCTCCACTCGGCCAGGATGCGAGAGCGGTTCTTGGCGGCCCACTGGAAGTCGTTGCGGGCGAAGCGGCTTTCGTAGTTGGGCGGAATGCCGTCCAGTGGCTTGGCGACGCCGGGGTACGCCACCACGGCCCACCACGTGGCGCTGATCTGGTTCGCATCGCGGCTGGCCATCCAGTCGGCGAAGCGCCTGGCTTCCGGCAGCTTCTTGGTCGTCTTCATGATGCTCGTGGCCTCGATGTCCCAGCCGAGGCCCTCGGTTGGGAAGATCAGGTCGACCGGGGCACCGGACTTGCGCACCTGGTGGCCACGGAATTCGAACGAGATGCCGATCGGGAATTCGCCGGTCGCCGCCTGCTTGCACGGCTTGGAGCCGGAGTGCACATACTGGGCGATGTTCTCGTGCAGGCCGTCCATGTACTTCCAGCCATCGTTTTCTCCCCACATCTGCAGCCAGGCCGCCACGTCGAGGTAGCCGGTGCCGCTGGAGGCCGGATGCGGCATCGTGATACGGCCTTTATAGATCGGCTTGGTCAGGTCCTTCCAGCTCTCCGGCTTGGGCAGGCCCAGCTTCTGGGCCTCCACGCGGTTGAAGCAGATCGCGGCCGCCCAGACGTCCATGCCGACCCACTGCGGCGGCCGCGCGGTATCGGAATAGTTGGGACTCAGTTGCTGGAAACCCTTGGGCTCGTAGGCCTGCAACATGCCTTCCTGTGACAGCAGCACCAGGCTGCTCGCCGCCAGCCCGGCTACCACATCCGCCTGCGGATTGGCCTTTTCGGCCAGCAGGCGCGCGGTCACGATGCCGGTGGAGTCACGTACCCAGCGCACTTCAATATCCGGATTGGCTTTCTCGAAGCCGTCCTTGTAGAGCTTCATCGCGTCCGTTTCCAGCGCTGTGTAGACCGTGAGGGTGATCTTTTGCTGCGCGGAAGCGCTGCCAGCCGTGCATACCAGCGCGGAAGCGCAAAGCGCCATGGCGAGTGAGTGTTTCATGCTCTGTCTCCTGTTAGTCAGATCTGTTGTCTGCACTACGGCCTTCCGCGGTGTGTCGTGCCGCACCCTGCGGTAAGATGAACTCAATGTAGAACGTAGTCTGAAGACTGTCAACGTAAGATTGAAAACTGTTGACAATCTACAGACAGGGAACTTTAATGGAGCCATGGGAATGACCGACGCCATCCAACTGTTGCGTTCAAGCTCGCTGCCGATGCTGGTGCAGGAGGAAATCGAACGCCTGATCATGACCGGCGAACTGCCACCGGGCACGCGTATCAACGAGAGCGATATCGCGGCGCGCTTTGGCACTAGCCGCGGTCCGATCCGTGAAGCGCTGCGCGCGCTGGAGGAAGCGGGGCTGGTCCGCAACGAGAAGAACCGCGGGGTCTTCGTGCGCGAGATTTCGGTGGAAGAGGCCGATGAGATCTATGAACTGCGCGAGGCCCTGGAGGAAATCATCGGCAAGCGGGTGGCGCAGCGCGTCAACCCGACGCTGGTCAGTGAACTGAACCAGCTGTTGGGCGCCATGGAAGACGTCGCCAACAAGAAAGAGGCGGCCGAGTACGCATCGCTGAACCTGCGGTTCCATGAACTACTGCTGCAACACGCGGGCAGCAACAAGCTCACCGAGACCTACCGGCGGCTCGTGAAAGAGTTGCACCTGTTCCGCATGCAGGCGCTGACCCAGGGCGGAGGGCTTGATGTGTCTGCCGACGAACACCGCGCGATCGTGGACGCCATTGTGGCGGGCAATGCCAGGCATGCCGGCGCCGCGCTGCGCGCACACGTGGCCGCCAGCCGCGTACGCATGCTCAAGGCGCACCGCAAGGTGCATCCGGAAAGCAACAACGAACCATGAGCTGACGCTCATCACCAAGGGGATTGGAAATGGGAACGACCAAGGCTGAACGCATTGAAGTCAACGGCAGGACCTACCGCTGGATGAACTGCCCGGTGGTCGTGGTATGCGTCGACGGCTGCGCACCAGAATATCTGCACGCGGCCACCGAAGCGGGCGTGGCACCTTTCCTGCGGAAGGTTATGCAGCACGGCACGAGCCTGCTGGGCGACTGCGTGATTCCCTCGTTCACCAACCCCAACAACCTGTCCATCGTCACAGGGGCGCCGCCGTCGGTCCACGGCATCTGCGGCAACTATTTCTTCGATCGGGAACTGGGCGCCGAAGTGATGATGAATGATCCCAAGTACCTGCGCGCCGGCACCGTGCTCGCGGCCTTCGCGAACGCCGGGGCGAAAGTGGCTGTGGTCACGGCCAAGGACAAGCTGCGCAAGCTGCTCGGCCATGGCATGACGGGAATCTGCTTCTCGTCGGAGAAGGCTGACCAGGTCACGCAGGAG
Organism: Cupriavidus pinatubonensis; assembly: GCF_019602855.1. GTDB lineage: Bacteria > Pseudomonadota > Gammaproteobacteria > Burkholderiales > Burkholderiaceae > Cupriavidus > Cupriavidus pinatubonensis. Next base: position 920,760 of record NZ_CP080766.1, on the reverse strand, counting down.
GAAAACGGCATCACCGGCGTCGTGGAGATGGTGGGCATGCCGGTGCCGTCGGTCTACAGTGCGGCGCTGTCAGAGTTCGTCTTCGCGGCCGGCGTCAAGCTGATGGAGCGCGAGCGGCCCGACCTGATGTACCTGTCCACCACGGACTACGTACAACACAAGGCGGCTCCGGGCAGTCCGGCCGCCAACGCCTTCTACCAGATGATGGACGGCTACCTGAGCCAGCTCGACGCGCTTGGCGCCACGATCGTGCTGACTGCCGACCACGGCATGAACGACAAGCACGGCGCCACCGGCGAGCCCAACGTCATCTACCTGCAGGACCAGCTCGACAGCTGGTACGGCGAGGGCGCGGCCCGCGTGATCCTGCCCATTACCGATCCCTACGTGGTCCACCACGGCGCGCTGGGCTCGTTCGCGACCATCTATACGCCGGACGCCGAGAGCGCCGCCCGCTGGATTTCGCGGATCGCCGACATCGACGGCATGGAAAGCGTGCTGACCCGCCAGGAGGCCGCGGAGCGCTTCGGGCTGCCGCCAGACCGCATCGGCGACATCGTCGCGGTATCGCGGCAGAACGTCGTGATCGGCACATCGAAGTCCAGGCATGACCTGTCCGGACTTGACGCACCGCTGCGCTCCCACGGCGGGGTGTCCGAGCAAGTCGTGCCGCTGCTCTGCAATCGTTCAATGGTCGGCCTGCAGCCGGACCGCCGCCTGCGCAACTTCGACGCACTCGACCTCGCGTTGAATCACGCCGCCTGACGGCGGCTTCCAGCCTACCTGCCTGCTGTCCTGATACGCCCCTTGCGCAGGGGCGGGGGGACAGTCGCGCCTGCCGAACGAGATCAACAGGAGACAAACATGAGCACGCCAGCCACTTCCAACATCCGCCATGAAGCGCTGCGCATTGCCGGCGAAAAGGTCTATCGCGATCGCGTGATCGAAGTGACCTATCCCTACACCGGCGAAGTCATCGCCACCGTGCCGAAGGCCAATATCGAAGACGTGCGCCGCGCGCTGCGCATCGCGCACCAATACCGCTCGACGCTGACCCGCTACGAGCGCTATCGCATCCTGATGCGTGCCGGCGAGATCATCGCAAAGCGCAAGGAAGAGATCGCGACGCTGATTACGCTCGAATCAGGACTGTCGCTCAAGGACACGCTTTACGAAGTCGGCCGCGCTTCCGACGTGCTGCTGTTCGCCGCTAACCAGGCGCTCGTGGACGACGGCCAGGTCTTCTCATGCGATCTCACGCCCCACGGCAAGAGCCGCAAGGTCTATACGCTCAAGGAGCCGCTGCTGGGCGCCATCTCGGCTATCACGCCGTTCAATCACCCGCTCAATCAGGTGATCCACAAGGTGGCGCCGGCCGTGGCGACCAACAACCGCATGGTGCTCAAGCCGAGCGAGAAGACGCCGCTGGCCGCGTTCGCGCTGGCCGACATCCTCTATGAGGCCGGCTTGCCCCCGCAGATGCTGTCGGTGGTCACCGGCGATCCGCGCGAGATTGCCGACGAGCTGCTGACCAGCCAGTACGTGGATCTGGTGACCTTTACCGGCGGCGTGTCGATCGGCAAGTACATCGCGGCCAAGGCGGCCTACAAACGCCAGGTGCTGGAACTGGGCGGCAACGATCCGATCATCGTAATGGAAGACGCCGACCTGGAGGAAGCCGCCACGCTGGCAGCGGGCGGCTCGTACAAGAACTCCGGCCAGCGCTGCACGGCGGTGAAGCGGATGCTGGTGCAGGAGTCCGTGGCCGACCGCTTTGTCGAGTTGCTGGTGGCCAAGACGCAGGAAGTGAAGTACGGCGACCCGCTGGACCCGGCAACCGATATGGGCACGGTGATCGACGAGGCCGCGGCCATCCAGTTCGAGTCCGTCGTGAATGCCGCCATCGCCGGCGGCGCGCGCCTGCTGGCTGGCCACACGCGCGACGGCGCACTTTACGCGCCGACCGTGCTCGATCACGTGGACCCGGAAATGGCCGTGGTCAGGCACGAGACCTTTGGCCCGGTTTCGCCGGTGATCCGCTTCAAGGATATCGACGACGCCATCCGGATTTCCAACGGCACGGCCTACGGGCTGTCGTCGTCGGTCTGCACCAACCGTCTCGACTACATCACGCGCTTTATCCGCGAATTGCAGGTGGGCACAGTCAATGTCCGCGAAGTCCCGGGCTACCGGCTCGAGATGACGCCGTTTGGCGGCATCAAGGACTCGGGGCTGGGCTACAAGGAAGGCGTGCTCGAAGCAATGAAGAGCTTCTGCAATACCAAGACCTACTCGCTGCCCTGGTAAGACAGCAGCGCCACCGTACCGGATTTGCATACCATTCAAACAGGAGACAGCAATGAGGATCGGAGTACCGAAGGAAATCAAGAATCATGAGTATCGCGTCGGCCTGACGCCATCGTCTGTGCGCGAGATGACGGCACACGGCCACCACGTGCTCGTACAGACGACGGCTGGCGCCGGCATCGGCGCAAGCGATGCCGATTACCGCAAGGCCGGCGCCACCATCGTCGACACGGCGCAGGAGATCTTCGCCAAGGCGGAAATGATCGTGAAGGTCAAGGAGCCGCAGGCCAACGAGCGCGCCATGCTGCGCGAGGGGCAGATTCTCTATACCTACCTGCACCTGGCGCCGGATCCGAACCAGTGCGCTGACCTCGTCCGCAGCGGCGCGGTGTGCATCGCCTACGAGACCGTCACCCAGGCGGGCGGCGGGCTGCCGCTGCTGGCGCCCATGTCTGAGGTCGCGGGCCGCATGTCGGTGCAGGCCGGAGCGCACTGCCTGGAGAAGGCGCGCGGCGGCATGGGCGTGCTGCTGGGCGGCGTGGCGGGCGTGGAGCCGGCCAAGATCGTGATTCTCGGTGGCGGCGTGGTGGGCAGCAACGCGGCGCAGATCGCCGTGGGCACCGGCGCCCACGTAGTGGTGATTGACCGCAATATCGACGTGCTGCGGCGCATGGACCGTCTGCTCGGCGCCCGTGTGACGACGGTCTACTCCAACCAGGACAACGTCGAGCGCCACGTGCTGTCGGCCGATCTCGTCATCGGCGGCGTGCTGATTCCTGGCGCGGCCGCGCCCAAGCTGGTCACGGCCGGCATGGTGGACGCGATGAAGCCGGGGTCGGTCATCGTGGATGTGGCGATCGACCAGGGCGGCTGCTGCGAGACTGCCAAGGCGACGACACATGCGGAACCGACCTATCTGGTCGGCCAGGTGCTGCACTACTGCGTCGCGAATATGCCCGGCGCGGTGCCGCGTACCTCGACCTACGCACTCAACAACGCCACGCTGCCATTCGCGCTGCAGATCGCGGACAAAGGCTGGAAGGCGGCATTGGCGGACAACCCGCATCTTGCCAACGGCCTGAACGTGGCGTTCGGCATGGTGACATGCAAGGAGGTCGCGCACGATCTTGGCTATGAATGCCACGATGCTGCGAAACTGCTGGCGCATTGAGTGGGTGGCGAACGAATCGGTCCCTGTGAGGAGATCGCGTCCCGCCATGTCCGGCGGGACGGTCCGCCACGCGCGCATTAGCGCGCGAACTGGCTCAGCACCGTGTTCACCGCGTCCAGTCCCGCTTCGATCATGTGCTGCATGTAGCTGCCCATCTGCGGCATCACCAGCGCCAGCACGAGCAGACCGCCCGACAGCGTGACCGGGAAGCCGACCGCGAAAATCGACAGCTGCGGCGACGCGCGGTTCAGAACGCCCATGGCAAGGTTCAGCGTCAGCAGCGCGGCAATCATCGGTAGCGCGAGCAGCAGCCCCGACGAGAACACCATGCCGCCTGCACGCGCTACCGCGTGCCAGCCTTCGCCCGACACCGGCGTGGCGCCGATAGGCAATCCCTGGAAGCTGTCGACGAGCGCGCCAAGCATCAGCAGGTGGCCATCCATGGCCAGGAACAGCAGCACAGCGATGATATTGAGGAAGCGCGCCAGCACCATGGTCTGGCCGCCGGCGGCGCGGTCGAAGAACGAGGCGAAGCCCAGACCCATCTGCATGCCGATGATTTCGCCGGCCTGCTGCACGATCGCAAATACCAGCCGCATGGTGAAGCCGGTAGCCAGTCCGATGCCAACTTCGTTGAGGATGATGATCAGGCCTTCCCACGAGTAGACCGGCACCACGGGCAGGTTGCCGAGCGTGGGCGAAACCACCATCGCGGTGATGGCGGCCAGCCCAACCTTGACGCGGCCAGGGATGGTGGATTCACCGAACAGCGGCGCCGTGCCGATCAGCGCGAGCAGCCGGAAGAACGGCCACAGGAAGGTCGCGATCCAGCCATAGAGCTGCGCGTTGGTGACTTCGATCACGGCAGGATGCGGATTGCGACGAGGACAGCGTCAGTGCGCCATCGCAGGAATGCTCTGGAGGACTTCACGCATGTAGTCCACCATGGTGTTGATCATCCACGGGCCGGCCAGCACCAGCGTGGCGAACAGCGCGACCAGCTTCGGAATGAAGGTCAGCGTCATTTCGTTGATCTGGGTGGCGGCCTGGAACAGGCTCACCACCAGACCGGCGGCAAGCGCCACCAGCAGCGGCGGCGCCGCCAGCATCAACGTCATCTTCATCGCGTGGGTCGCGATGGTCATTACGGTTTCCGGAGTCATGGCCAGGTTCAGTCGGGGCGGGTCAATTCATGAAGCTCTGCGCGAGCGAGCCCAGCAGCAGCTGCCAGCCATCCACGAGCACGAACAGCATCAGCTTGAACGGCAGCGAGATCGTGGCGGGCGGCACCATCATCATGCCCATCGCCATCAGCACGCTGGCGACGACGAGGTCGATGATCAGGAACGGAATAAAGATGGTGAAGCCGATCTGGAATGCGGTCTTGAGTTCGCTCGTGACGAACGCGGGAACCAGGATGCTCATCGGCACCTCTTCGGGGCCCTGCATTTCAGGCGCCTTTGCCATCTGCGCGAACATGGCGAGATCCTTCTCGCGGGTCTGCTTGAGCATGAAACCCTTGAGCGGCTCGGCTGCCTTGGCCATCGCGGTCTCGAGGCTGATCCTGTTTTCGGACAGCGGCTTGTACGCGTCGTTGTAGACCCGGTCGAGCACGGGGCTCATCACGAAGAATGTCAGGAACAGCGACAAGCCCACCAGCACCTGGTTCGGCGGCGACGATGCCGTGCCGAGCGCGTTGCGCAGCAGGCCCAGCACGATGACGATGCGGGTGAAGCCGGTCATCATCAGCACGGCCGCCGGCAGGAAGCTTAGCGAAGTCAGCAGGACCAGCGTCTGGATCGACAGCGACCAGATCTGGCCGCCCCCCGGGCCGGGTTTGCTGGTCACGCCGGGCAGTGCCTGTGCCAGCACGGGTGCCGGCGCGAGCGCCAGTGCCAGCACGGCCACCAGTAGCGCGCTGCCGATGGCCAGCGCACGGAATTGCGTCTTGCGCCGCGGTGTGGCGGCGCGCTCGGTGTTCATGACTTGAAGTTTTCCTGCATCGAGCGCAGCAGCTTTTCGGCAAAGCTGCCGCCGGAAGTCTTGCCGCCGGGGCCGGACGGCGCCGATGGCGTCGCCTGTCCTGCCGGCATGCTGTGCAAGGTGCGGATTTCACCAGCGCTCACGCCGAGCACCAGCCAGGTGTCGCCCACCTCGACCAGCACCAGCCGCTGGCGTGCGCCAAGCATGGTGCTGCCGATCACCTTCATCATGCCTTGCGGGCCGTGGCGCACCAGGCCCGCGCGGCGCGCCACCCAGGCCAGGCCCAGGATCAGCGCAATGACGCCAAACAGCCCGAGCCCGGCCTGGGCCAGGCTGCCCGCGCCGCTGATGGCGGGCCCGTTGCCTTCGGCGGCATGCGCCAGGCACGGCGCCGCCACCGCCGCGAGCGGCAGGACGGCGCGCCGCAGGCGGGCGACGGCGTTCATTTGTTGAGCTTGCGGATGCGTTCGGACGGCGTGATGATGTCCGTCAGGCGAATGCCGAACTTGTCGTTCACCACCACCACCTCACCCTGCGCAATCAGGTAGCCGTTGACCAGCACGTCCATCGGCTCGCCGGCCAGGCCGTCCAGTTCCACCACGGATCCCTGCGCAAGCTGTAGCAGGTTCTTGATGGGCACCTTGGTGCGGCCAAGCTCGACCGTGAGCTGTACCGGGATATCGAGGATCATCTCGATATCGTTCTGGAAGCCGCTCGGTGCTTCCTTGGCCAGCGGCGGGAAAACGGTGGCGGCGGCCGGGATGGCGGCCGCTACCGGGGCTTCGGCCGCAGTGGCGCTGGTCTGTTCCGCCAGCGCGCTGGCCCAGTCGTCCATCGGATCGACCGGCTTGTCCTCGATGCCGTCAGTCATGATCGGTTTCCTTGTTGGAATCGCTGTCTTGGTGATTGATCATTCGCTCTACCCGCAGCGCGTACTGGCCATTGATCGTGCCGAATCCGCATTGCATGACGGGCACGCCGTTCACCTTGCCGAACACGTGCTCCGGCAGCTCGATCGGCAGCACGTCGCCGGCGCGCAGCGCCAGGACTTCCGCGACGGTGCTTTGCACGTGCGTGAACTCGGCCACGACTTCCACATCGGCCGCGCGCAACTGCGTGGACAGTTTCGCGAGCCAGCTCTTGTCGACCTCCTTCTCGTCCTGCAGCGGATTCATCAGCAGGTCCTTGAGCGGCTCGATCATGGCGTAGGGCAGGCAGACATGCAGCTGTCCGCCCACGGCGCCGAGTTCGATGTGGAAGGCGGTGGTGATCACGGCCTCATTGACCGTGGCGACGTTTGCAAACTTGGTGTGCATCTCCGAGCGGACGTATTCGGTCTCGATCGGATACACGGTGCGCCAGGCATTGCCGTAGCTGGTCAGCGTCATCTCCAGCATGCGCTGGATAATGCGCTGCTCGGTCTGGGTGAAGTCACGGCCTTCCACGCGGGTGTGGAAGCGGCCGTCGCCTCCGAACAGGTTGTCGACCACCAGGAACACCAGGTTCGGGTCGTACACGAATAGTGCCGTGCCACGCAGCGGCTTCATGTGGACCAGGTTCAGGTTGGTCGGCATCGGCAGGTTGCGCGCGAAATCGCCGAACTTCTCGATGCGCACGCTCCCCACGGTAATGTCCGCGCCACGGCGGATGAAATTGAACAGTGCAGTACGCAGCGAACGCGCAAAGCGCTCGTTGATGATCTCGAGCGTGTGCAGGCGCCCGCGGATCACGCGTTCCTGCGTAGCGAGGTTGTACGGGCGCACGCCGCCCTCGTCGGGCGCGGCGGGCTCGCTCGCCTTGGGCGTGTCCGCTTCGCCGGAAACGCCCTTGAGCAGCTCGTCTACCTCGTCCTGCGAGAGGAACTTGTCATAGGCCATCTGGTGTCCTGCCCCTTATGCTGCGGTGTGAATCGAACTGTCCATATCCGCGTCAGCGCGCACGGCGGCCCGCAAGCATGCGGGTGCGGTGGTGGCGTTGCTGGCAGGCGGATGGCAGTTTCATATCGGGTTGGCTGTCGGGGCAGGGGCTTACTGCACCACGAAGGAGGTGAACAACACGTCGAGCACGCGCTGCGGCGGCAGTCCTGTCGCGAACGGCTGATTGATCGCGTTGCGGATGTCATCGGCCAGCTTGCGCTTGCCTTCCACCGTGGCGAGATCCGCCGGTTGCCGGGCTGACAGCAGCAGCAGGATGCGGCTGCGGGCTTCGGGCAGGTACTGCGTCATGCGTGCCTGCGTGTCGGCGTCCGCCACTTTGAGCGACAGGCCGGTATGCAGGAAGCGATCGCCGTCCTCGCCCTTGAGGTTCACGGTGAAGGCGTCCAGCGGCACGAAGATGGGCGGCGGGATCACGGGCGCGGCCGGTGCGGCGGGTACCGCCGGCTGCCGGTTGCTCAGGATGCTGCCCAGCACGAATCCTCCGGCGCCCAGAGCCAGGATCAGCACGCCGCCGCCAATCAGCAGCATGCGGCCTCGCTTGCTTGAGGTGCCGCCAATCTGGGAAGGAGAAGCCGTGTTCGCCATGAGAAGCCTGTATCGGAATGCCTGCCATTCTTGCGGAATCGCAGGCCAGCAAAGGGCCGAAAAAAAGGGAGAAACCCTTTCAGCTTGGCCGTTTGAGCGGAAAGGGAGCAGGCATGGCTGCGCCAGCAGGCGTGCGGTGCACGCCTGCTGCATGGTTAACGCGTATTGCTCGCGGAACTTGAGTTGCCGGTGCGCGTCCGGCCCGCCCCCGATCGGCGTGAGTTTCCGGCCGGTGCCAAATAACTGGCGCCACCATCAATCCCCACTACACTACTCGGGTAGTCGATCATGCTGATCGACAGATTTGATGGTTTGTAAGTGGTTGTTAAGAAAGAGATTTTTATTTTTCACTCTTATATAAGATATAAGACATTTGACCGAGGCGGCGCTTCCGACTACAATCGCGACGTCAACGGAATTTCTACAACCCAATTACTAAGCAGGTTCCCATGCTTGAAAACTATCGCGCCCATGTTGCCGAACGCGCCGCGCTTGGCATTCCTCCGCTGCCGCTGTCGGCAAAGCAGACCGCCGAGCTGGTCGACCTGCTGAAGAACCCGCCGGCCGGCGAAGAACAGGTCCTGGTCGACCTGATCACCAACCGCGTGCCTGCCGGTGTGGATGACGCCGCCAAGGTCAAGGCTGCCTTCCTGGCCGCCGTTGCCCAGGGCAAGGACAGCTGCAAGCTGATCTCGCGCGCCAAGGCGACCGAACTGCTGGGCACCATGCTCGGCGGCTACAACATCGCCCCGCTGATTTCGCTGCTGGCCGATGCCGAAGTCGGCACCGTCGCCGCTGATGCGCTCAAGAAGACCCTGCTGATGTTCGACGCCTTCCACGACGTCAAGGAACTCGCAGACAAGGGCAACGCCAACGCCAAGGCCGTGCTGCAGAGCTGGGCCGACGCCGAGTGGTTCACGAGCCGCCCGGAAGTGCCGCAGAGCCTGACCATCACCGTGTTCAAGGTGCCGGGCGAAACCAACACCGACGACCTGTCGCCGGCTCCGGACGCCACCACGCGCCCGGACATCCCGATGCACGCGCTGGCCATGCTGAAGAACAAGCGTGAAGGCGCGGCGTTCCAGCCCGAAGAAGACGGCAAGCGCGGCCCGATCAAGTTCATCCAGTCGCTGGCCGAGAAGGGCAATCTGGTTGCCTACGTCGGCGACGTGGTCGGTACCGGTTCGAGCCGCAAGTCGGCCACTAACTCGGTACTGTGGTTCACCGGCGAAGACATCCCCTTCATCCCGAACAAGCGCTTTGGCGGCGTGTGCCTGGGCAGCAAGATCGCCCCGATCTTCTACAACACTATGGAAGACGCCGGCGCGCTGCCGATCGAGCTGGACGTGTCGCAGATGGAAATGGGCGACGTGGTGGAACTGCGCCCGTACGAAGGCAAGGCCCTGAAGAACGGTGAAGTGATCGCCGAGTTCAAGGTCAAGTCCGACGTGCTGTTCGACGAAGTCCGCGCCGGCGGCCGCATTCCGCTGATCGTCGGCCGTGGCCTGACCGCCAAGGCCCGCGAAGCGTTGGGCCTGGCCCCGTCGACGCTGTTCCGCCTGCCGCAGAACCCGGCCGACACTGGCAAGGGCTTCACGCTGGCCCAGAAGATGGTCGGCCGCGCCTGCGGCCTGCCGGAAGGCAAGGGCATCCGTCCGGGCACGTACTGCGAACCGAAGATGACCTCGGTGGGCTCGCAAGACACCACCGGCCCGATGACCCGCGACGAGCTGAAGGACCTGGCCTGCCTGGGCTTCTCGGCCGACCTGGTGATGCAGTCGTTCTGCCACACTGCGGCGTATCCGAAGCCGGTCGACGTCAAGACCCACCACACGCTGCCCGAATTCATTTCGACCCGCGGCGGTATCTCGCTGCGTCCGGGCGACGGCGTGATCCACTCGTGGCTGAACCGCATGCTGCTGCCCGACACCGTCGGCACGGGCGGCGACTCGCACACCCGCTTCCCGATCGGCATCAGCTTCCCGGCCGGTTCGGGCCTGGTCGCCTTTGCCGCTGCCACCGGCGTGATGCCGCTGGACATGCCGGAATCGGTGCTGGTCCGCTTCAAGGGCAAGATGCAGCCTGGCGTGACCCTGCGTGACCTGGTCAACGCGATCCCGCTGTACGCAATCAAGCAAGGCCTGCTGACCGTGGCCAAGCAAGGCAAGACGAACATCTTCTCGGGCCGCATCCTCGAAATCGAAGGCCTGCCTGACCTGAAGGTCGAGCAAGCGTTCGAACTGTCAGATGCTTCCGCCGAGCGTTCGGCCGCCGGTTGCTCGGTGCACCTGAACAAGGAACCGATCATCGAATACATCAACAGCAACATCACGCTGCTGAAGTGGATGATCGCCCAGGGCTACCAGGACCCGCGCAGCCTGCAGCGCCGCATCGAAGCCATGCAAGCATGGCTGGCCAAGCCGGAACTGCTGGCTCCGGATGCCGACGCCGAATACGCTGCCGTGATCGAGATCGACCTGGCCGACATCCATGAGCCAATCGTGGCTTGCCCGAACGATCCGGACGACGTGAAGACGCTGTCGGACGTGGCTGGCGCCAAGATTGACGAAGTGTTCATCGGTTCGTGCATGACCAACATCGGCCACTTCCGTGCCGCTTCGAAGCTGCTGGAAGGCAAGCGCGACATCCCGGTCAAGCTGTGGGTGGCCCCGCCGACCAAGATGGACCAGAAGCAGCTGACCGAAGAAGGCCACTACGGCGTGTTCGGCACGGCCGGTGCGCGTACCGAAATGCCGGGCTGCTCGCTGTGCATGGGTAACCAGGCACAGGTGCGCGAGGGCGCGACGGTGATGTCGACCTCGACCCGCAACTTCCCGAACCGTCTGGGCAAGAACACCAACGTGTACCTGGGTTCGGCCGAACTGGCCGCGATCTGCTCGCGTCTGGGCAAGATCCCTTCGAAGGAAGAGTACATGGCCGATATTGGCGTCATTAACCAGAATGGCGACAAGATCTACAAGTACATGAACTTCGACCAGATCGAGGACTTCAAGGAAGTCGCTGATGGCGTGAACCTGTAAGGTTCTCCGCGGCACCCCGACGCCACCACCACCAATGGCGCCCCCTGTTTTCGGGGGCGCCATTGGCGACAACGGATGCATAGTCGGGTGTGAGAATTTTGCCTTGGGCAACCCTTGTGGTTGCCCTTTGTTTTTTATTCAGCCGAAGATCTGCTCTCGTCGGACAGTCTCCTAGCGTGCCGGTGCCGAAGGGCTGCGCGTGTCGCGCTCGGACCGCGGTGCCGGGTACTGGTCATCGCTGCTTGGGATTGGCTGACGAGGCGGAGGCGGCGTCGCAGTGGTATCTCGCGGAACGCCTTCGCAGCCGCCGAGAGCGAGCGCCACCCCAAGGAGAATCGCGGGTCCAACCATCGCGGCGCCCAGGACGTGACAAGCGCGAAACACCTGGCGGCGGGACTGGGACATGGCAAGGCTCCTCCTGTTCGTTCTGTCGAAAGTTTAGGCGAACCGTCCTGTCTTCGCCTTACTCTTGCAGCGGGCTACCCTCATAGGCCGGTACTGGCGTACCATCATCGACGGACTCGTCGTTTGAGAACCTTCGCTTTCCGACGATGCCGCAAGTTAGCGCATGACGCATGACGTTAGCAAAGGCTCTTCCTATGCAAGTTCGGCTGGCCTTAAGAAGAACGCCGCTCATTGCCGCGCTGATCTACTGCGTGATTCTGGTGTGGATGTATGTGCGCCAGGATCACTTCATCTATTTCCCGGTGACGGCCGACGAGTCACTGTGGCGGGAAAAGGCGGTAGAAGCCAAAGCCCGGATCATTCCAGGCTTGAATGCGATCGTGGTGGAGCCTCCGGTCGTTGATGCATCGACGAAAACAGCGCTCTTCTTTCACGGAAACGACGGCAATGCCTTCGAGCGGCTCAGCCTGGCCAAGGTCTTCAACACCAGAGGGTACCGGCTTGTTCTGGCCGAGTATCCCGGCTTTGGCCCCAATCGGGGAAAGCCTTCGCAGGCCACCATTGTTCCCTCTGCGATGGCTTTGATGCGCGAGATTTCCCAGCGCTGGCCCGGCCGCGTGACACTTGTGGGCGAGTCTTTGGGAAGTGGCGTGGCGGCGCAAGTTGCAGCGGCCATGCCAGAGCGTGTTGACAGGCTGGTGCTGATTACGCCGTTCTCCAGCCTGCGAGAGACAGCGGCTCGGAAAATGTGGTTTATCCCGGTCCGCCTGCTATTGAAGTCTCCGTTCGATTCCAGCGTGGCGCTTGCGAACTATCACGGGCTTTCCGCCGTTCTGGTAGCCGGTCAGGACGAGTTGGTGGGCCCTCAGGCGGGACTGGCACTTCAAAAACAACTCGCCAGCCGGGGATCATCCACGCTACTCGTGTTGCCCACGGCGACACACAATACCTGGATATCCGGCATGACAGACGCGCATTGGGACCAGCTGCTCATGGCTCGTACTGCGATAAGTTCCGCTCCCCTGATGCCTCTCCAGGCGACCGGCCGCTAGCGGTTCTTCAACTGCAAGGGGAAGCTCAGGCGATCAAGCCAAGCGAGCAGCTCCGCCGCCCGAAAAGACTGGAGTTTCCCGCAAAGCGCCAGGAGCAGATCTGATTGCGACGTCCCGAGCATGGCGGCGGCGTCCGACAGCGTCAGTCCGGCACACCGAATCCGATCGGTGATGTCCTTCACGATTCCCGCCTTGAGGGGGATTTCTTCGGCGTCCTCGAAGCCAAGCTGTACATAAACATTGCTCGGTCCATACTCGAAGCGGAACATCGGGGCTACCTCTTTATCCTTTGCTGACCACGCCTTGCTGCGCCTGCACGATGGTGGTTGAGGGCGCGATTATTAGGGTAAGGCACGGTCAGGACAATCTCGGGGAAACACCGAGGGGTTGCGAGGCTGTCCGATCTCTGCGCGTCATCATGGTGACACACGGGACAAGCGAGGATCCTTTGAGCGCCGACTCACTCCGTTGGTCCTGTCTGGTCGTCTCCTGTCAGAGCTTTTCATGTTCGGTTTGATTTCGCCCGCTTCCGTGCCAGCGCATTGGCGACGTGGTAGCCGGACGTACCGCCAAGCCCCGGCCCCGGATGGGTAGAGGCGCCGATGTGGTGCAAATGTTTAACCGGCGTTGCATGATTCCTGGCGCCCCGAAGCGGCCGCCAGACCATGAACTGATCAATGCTGCATTCGCCGGAATAAGGATCGCCGCCGACGAGATTGATGTTCATCGCTTCGAGGTCCGCGGGCGACAGGACAGTCCGACCGACGATGCTTGCCTTCAGGTTGGGCACCTGACGCGCAATGCGGTCGATGATCCGGTCGGCGTAGCGCTCTCTGATTTCCGGTGTCCAGCGGCCGTCCGCCGGGGCGTCGATTTCTCCCAAGGCATCGCCTTTGATCGTGCGCGGGCACTCGGGGACCTGGATCCAGAGCACCCAGCCGCCAGCCGGGCTCCGGGACGGGTCAACTGCGCAAGGCTGCGCCACACAGATCGTGCCTTCGGCCGGAAGCAGTCCGCGCTCCGCTTCGCTGACTGCCCTGGAGACGCCGTCCAGACCCGAGGTAAGGTGCAGGTAGATGACGTTCCGCAAATGCGCGTGGGGCCAGTCCGGCGGGGCTGACAACGACAGGTGGATCTGCATATTGCCCTTGCCATACCGATATTCCGCCGCTTGCTGCCGCAGGGCTGGTGGAACATGCGCGGGGGCCAGCAGCTTGCCGTAGAGCTGCCCGGGCGTGACGTTGCAGATGATCTCCTTGCCCATGAATACGCGATCGTCCCGCGTCCGTACGCCGCGCGCCGAGCCGTTTTCGACCAGGACGTCCTCGACGTCGGCATTGACGTGGAAAGCACCGCCGTGGCTTTCCACGATTTGGCGGAATGCCTCCACAGTGCGGGCATTTCCACCCTGGACGATCGGAAGTCCCACCGCCTCCAGGCTGAACGCGACCACTTTACCCATCAGCGCGGACATGGCGCTCTCCGGACCAAGGCCGGTATGCAATACCCAGGGCGCCAGCAGCGCCCGGACCAGGTCGGACCGGATGCGGGTCTCCAGCCAGCTCCGGCAACTCATCAGTGCAGGGGAAAAGAAGGCGACCGTGTCATGCACACCCTGCTTCCAGAGGCGGCCGGCCACCGTCTTTGCTACATCGGCACTCCACAGTTCGTTGCCGAGCAGCGAGAACACGAGGCCGGCATTCTGCTCGACCTCCTGCATGGCGGCCAGATAGGCATCGCCGTCGCCGCTTGCCAGGGCATTGAAGGCGCTGACATTGCGCTCGCGGGACGTAGCCAGAATCAGCGAGCGATTGTCGGGCAGCAATACGCCTGTGGGCGTGTCGTTATTGGCATAGCTGAGTCCCGCCTGATGGAGATCGTCCTTCAGCTCCGCATAGCCGGGCGACGTGACGAACAGCGGGTGTGCCGTGGACAACGTATCGTGCAGGTAGCCCGGTGCGTGCAGGGCCTCGGTGCGAATGCATCCGCCCAGCGTGCTGTTGCGTTCGAGCACGCAGACGCGCTTGCCGCGCCGCGCCAGGACGGCAGCGCAGACAAGCGAATTGATACCACTGCCGACAATCACGGCGTCATAGGTTGACATGGATGATCCCGGGGGCAAGGATAAGAAGGGGCAGGGCAATGCGTCTGGTGGCTGCATTGGCCTGCAGTCGGCCTGCGCGCACGGCCGCGCGTGGCATTCAGGCCGCTGCGACCTGTTCGCTGCGGATGCGTTCTGCAAGGTCGGTGAGCGAGTTGGCGGCGCGGGTATAGCTGCCCTGATAGAAGAGCAGGGATTCGCGGTCCGATGTGTCGAAATGATGGACCTCGCCAATGAATATGATGTGGTCGCCGCCGTCGTACTGCTGTGCGTTGCGGCACTGGAAGACCGCTGCGCAGCCTGGCAGAACAGGGGCTCCCCCGATACCGTCGGTGCACGAGATTCCAGCGAACTTGCCGTCCGTACCGCGCGCAAAGCGGTTCGAGACGTCTTCCTGATCGGACGCCAGGACGTGGATCACGAAACTGCCGGACTTGCGGAATGCCTCGAGGCTGTATGACTTTTTTGCGAGGCTCCACAGCACCAGGCGCGGCTCCAGGGATACCGAGCTGAAACTGTTGACAGTCACGCCCCACGGTTCGCCATCGGCGGTACGGGTTGTGACGATGGCTACGCCAGTGGCGAAGCGGCCGAGGGCATTCCGAAACCCGCGAGCATCGGTCATGGTTGTCTCCTGTGGCCTGCTGCCGCCATGAGGGCGCAAGCAGGCGACTTGTTCTGGTGGGGCGGTGATGTATTCAGGCGGCCCGGGACTGGGACGCTTGTGCGATCCAGGCGTCGGTGGCGTCTTCGTCGAACCAGTAGCTGCCGTAGTCGCGCGGATCGTTGAAGCCGTTGGCTATGCGCTGGGCGACGCGCGGCGCGTGCTGCGCGGTGGCCAGCAGCCTGACGATGTGGTCCGGCGGCGGGAACAGCAATGAGTTGGTCCAACGGATCACAGGCTCTGCGTAGCTCTCGTAAAGGCCGTCGAAGGTGGATTGCATCCAGGCCTTGTCGAAGGGTTTGTCAGTGTTGCGCAGGATGGCGTCGAAATAGTGCAGGGCGCCCTTGGTCGCGTTATTGGAGCCTTGCCCCGTGATCGGATCATTGACCATGACGGCGTCGCCGAGGCCCATCACAATCCGGCCGGAGGGCAGCGTAAGGGTGGGATTACGCACGGTCGGCGTGACACGCCCGCTCAGGATGCCATTCGCATCGGTGAGCTGGACATTGGCGCACCGTTCGATTTCCCAGGGAAGGTAGTCGCGCAGGATACCCAGGCAAACGTCCAGATGCTGGTCGGCAGATTTGACATCCGCCCAGCGGTCCATGGGACCGCCCGGAATGGCTTCGAAGACCATGATGTCACAGGCCTGCGTTTCGCTGCTGCCCTTGGTGGTGAGGGCTGGGAACACGAAATACTCGCCAACGCCGGGAATCAGGTTGAAATTGACGCATTCGAACGGGCCGCTGCGCTCCATCCCCGTCACGTATGCGAGTGCCAGTTGGCGTTGCGGTTGGCGAACGGGAGAGCGCGCATCATTGCGGGTCAGCAGGTTGACGATCTCGCCCTTGCCGCCGGCCAGCAGGACCAGATCATGGCTTTCGCTCAATGCTTCGAGCTGGGGAATTTCGACGTTCTCGATACGCAGATCTCCGCCGCGACGCTCGAACTCCGCCATCCATCCGGGCATCTTGACGCGCTGGTCCACCGACTGTGCATAGGCATTCAGGCGAGCACGCCAGTGGATGGCCATCTCGCCCTTGCCATCGGAAGTCGGGATCGTCAGCCCAATGCCGTTCACGCTGGGGCACTGCGATTCCCACTGGTTCATCCCGAAACTGCGCTCGATCTGGAGCGCCTGGTCGAATATGCACTGCGATGACATCACCTTGCCGCTCCAGACTTCTTCTGCGGTTCGGTTGGTCACCAGCGTGACCGCATAACCTTGATGGAGCAAGGCGCATCCGAGCAACAGGCCGGCCTGGCCTGCGCCGACGATGGCAATCTTGCGCGGCGTGATCTTGGCAAAGGAATGGGTTGTCATGTGTGTCTCCAGTGGGGGCTTGTCTTTGTCTGACGCTTGGGCACGATCCGGACGCCCGCGCGGCGATTCATCTGGCGCTGCTACGCCATGAGGCGTTGGATGGCGGCATGCCGGCCTTCCGGTCCCAACGCGCCATAGCCGCCATCACACGCGTAGTCGGTACCGGTGACGAACGCGGCTGCGTCGGACAGCAGGAACAGGACAACCTGCGCAACTTCTTCGGGCTTGCCGAGGCGTCCGAGCGGATGGAAGTCGGCGGCGACACTGTCGGCCTTTGCCTTGTCGCCGCCGCTGAGAGCGCTGATGACCGAGGACCACGTCCATCCCGGCGAAACCGAGTTCACGCGAATATTGTCCGGGGCCAAGTCAAGCGCCGCGCTGCGGGTGAACTGCTGCATCGCGGCCTTGCTGATCGGATACAGCCAACGCCCAGACTGCGCCACGCCGGCCGAGATCGAGGCAAAGTTCACGACCGCTCCGCCGCCGCGCTTCTTCATCTCCGGCACGCAGGCCTTGAGCATCATTGCCGCGCCGACGACATTGACGTTGTAGGAATCCAGCCACTGCTCCCGGGTGGAATCGGCGCCATTGTCCACATACGTGCAGGCACAGTTGATAAGCAGGTCGATGCCGTGAAATGCCTCGACGGTCCGGGTGATACAGGTCGCGATGTCCGCATCGCTGGTGACGTCCACCGCGGCAAATCGGCAACGCGACGGATGACGCTGCGCAATCTGATTGCCACCTGCCTGGTCGATGTCAACGACAACAACGTTCGCGCCTGCCGAAATCAGGGCCGAAACCACCGCCTCGCCAATCATCGTTGCACCGCCGGTCACGATGGCCGTCTTGCCTTCCATGCCTTGCATGTCTGTCTCCGCTTGTTTTCTGGCTTGTACGTCGCCATGTGGAAGGTAGTTTGGTTTAGCGATGACGAGGTTGCTATCCGGAATCCGCTGGCCTGATATCCGGATTGCGCGCCTTTGCCGACAGCAGGGATGTCGGGCGGAAAGGTGTGGGCGGGGAGGTGGGCGGGATGCAGGCAGACAGGCAGAAAGAAGAGGGCCACCTGGCAGACAGCTCGCCCGCCGGTGCTAGTGTGCGGCGTGCGCTGCCCTATTGTCGTATCAACGACGCAGACCGATGCCTCTCAACGCCGCGTATCGCCGGAAGGGCGTTCCGTCGCCTCGCCACGCAAAGTCGCCGAGGGAGAAACGCCGAAGCGCTGCTTGTAATAGGCCGCAAAGCGGCCCAGATGCGTAAAGCCAAACCGATATGCGATATCCGTGATGGAGGCGTGCTCGGCTCCCGCTGCGGCGATCAGTGCTTGTCGCACCCCGTCCAGCCTGACGTCGCGCAGATATCCAACCGGCGTGGTATTGAGATGACGTCGGAAGCCTTCCTCCAGTGCCCGGACACTGACGCACGCGATCTGCGCCAGATCTGCCACCGTCAGGGGCGTTTCCGCATTCGCGTGGACGTAGTCGATGACCCGCTGCATATGACGCGGCCTGGCCGGTTCGGCGCTGCGCGCGAGGAGATAGGTGTAGGTGTGCGGCTGAAGCAGCAGCAGTGTCCGCAAGAGATAGTCTTCCATCGAAGCCACCGCTGCGGGAAACGCGAGCCAGTGCGTGCCGTGCTGATCGATATTCCGTGCGAGGTCGAGCACAGCCTGCGTCCAGGGGCTGGCAAGACCTGCGTGCTGGGGCAGCGACGGATCGAAGGCGAGCGAGCCCACGGGGTCGCGCCCTGTCAACAAGGCGAAGCGGTGCTCCATTGCCGCCTTCTCTATCCAGAGCAACACTTGCGCGCAGTCCTGGTGCCAGTGCATTCGCGTGGGGGTGTCCGGGCTGAGCAAACTGGCTGTCCTGACGTCAGACACCAGGCTTTGCGCGCCACACTGGATGTCTGCATGGCCTGCGACAGGAATCTGCGCCAGGTAAAAGTTGCCCAGCCGGCCCGGGTCGATGTCTACGTCCGCACCGTACGACAGGAAATTGATAGCGGTGTCATGCAGCTTTACCAGGTTGTGCTGGACGCGCAGATGCTGCGTCGCACCAACGACGCGAAGCACGTGCGGGCAAAACACCGCCGCAACCTTGCCCTGCGTTTCCTCGACATCCTTGGAGCGAAACAAGGGATAGTGGGCGAGCAGATCCGGAAACGCGTCTTGTTCGATGCTTTGACGGGGCGGCATTGCGTCGGAATGTTCGAGGGCTGTCTGTATCGTTGGAGCCTGCGAGGATGATCGCCGCATTCCGGGCTTAGGACAATCATAATTTAAGACTAAATAATTCCAAAATCATATTTGTGGCCGGGCTGACGGAGGGAATGGGATCACGGGAAAGATACGACATCAGCCCCCGATCGTGCGCGGACAAGTCTGCGGTGTGACGGCACGGCTAGCCGCCAGCGCCGGCAGCCTCTTCTACACGGTGCCTGCCCTGCAACCAAAGCACCTTGTGCGCCATGGCAACCAGTCGGTCCCAGGGGCTTGAACGGCGCATCGGTACACTTGTCGACCGGATCGGCGCCGGCGCCGTGTATGCCTGGGCGTGCGCTTGCGTCACAGGCTCCGCCAGGACGGCGTACCGACTGTACTCGGCCAGCAACGCTTCCCGTTCGACTTCTTGCACCCCACCGCCCCAGCCCGGCAGTGCAACCAGGAAGCGCCCATACCCACGACGCTCCAGCAATACGCAAGGCCTTCCCTTTCGCAGCAGCAGGATCGCGGGCAGTACGCTGTCCGCGATGTCGTCGAGCCCCATTTCAACCAGCTCGGTTGACCAGCCGGCATTTGCCGCTGCCGAGCCAAGGAACTCCAATGTGAGGCGGTGCCCTTCGCGTGACAGTGCCTTCACCAGGGCGGCTGGCGAAACCGGGCACTGCCATGTCCGGTTAATGATCAACAAGCAGCCCAGAAACGGATCATCCGCGCCCGACGGATATTTCGCCGGATTTCGCACCGGCGTTCCAGCCATGCCTGACTCCGGCGCCTTGCATAAGGTTGCCTCCGCAGGCTCGCACGGCTCGCAGTCGCTCTGATTCATGTTTCCCCCGGTTTTTGTGGCGTCGTTGTTTCAGGCAAGCGTATGCCACGAGGCACTCTGTTCCCATCATTCAGACAGGGGAATGCAGGTTGATTCGACTTTGAAACAGGTGCGGAAATCAGTCGCTCCAGCCGCAGCGAGGACGGTGAAAACAGCCGGGAGCCGACCTGGGGCCGAGTAGGTGCTGTACCGTCCTCCTTGTCAGGCGGTGCGGGTTCGTGTGCCAGCGAATTGAGGCCGTTTTGACCCTGTGACGTCCGAATTGGCGCGGGTGCGTGGCACATAAGATAGGGCCGCACACCATCGGGCCCTTGTTTGCCGCCGGCCCTCTCCAACCATGAACCGGCCCGCCAACGCGCGCGCGAAAGCGGGAATGCAATGAAAATCGCCGTCACCTCCATTCAGCGCGACCGCAATCCCTGGATTGTCGAATGGCTGGCCTTCCATATGCTGGTGGGCTTCAACCAGTTCTACATTTACAGCCACAAGTGCCGCGACGGTATGTCCGATACGCTGCTGAAGCTGACCCAGCGGTATCCCATCCAGGTCTACGGGCTCGAATCGGATGACAAGCCGCAGCTCGCGGCCTACCACCATGCCTGGAATACGCACGGCCAGGACGTCGACTGGATGGCGTTTATCGACGGCGATGAATTCCTCTTTCCGACGGCACAATCCAGCATGGCCGAAGCGCTGGCGCCGTATGCCGGCAAGCCGCTGTCGGCACTGGCGGTGTACTGGATGTGCTATGGCAGCAGCGGCCATATCGAAGAGCCCGCGGGCCTGATCATGGAGAACTACACGCGCCACAGCGCCCGTTCGTTCCAGGACAACCGCCATATCAAGTCCATCGTGCGGGGCGGGCAGCAGATCGAGATTGCGAGTTCGCACCTGTTCCGGACGCCGCACGGGACGTATGACGAGCAGATGCGCCTGATCACGGACCCGATCATCCGCGACAACCCCGATGCGCAACCGTCCTGGGACAAGTTCCGCATCAACCATTACAGCGTGCAGAGCTACTCGTTCTTCAAGCAGACCAAGCAGAACATGGGCGCGGCGGACTTCAATGCTGCGTACGTCCGGCCGGACGAGTGGTTCCACAAGTACGACCGCAACGAGTGTGATGACGGGGTGTCGTATAACTTCCTGGTCCGGCTCAAGCTGAAGGTGAGGGAACTCGAGGCCGCCATCGAAGAAGTCTCCCTGCAGCAAGCCGCCTGACAGGCGCTGGCACTCGCAGCAAAGAAGAAGGCCCCGCAAATGCGGGGCCTCCTTGCATATTGGCGGTGTCGCGCCTGCAACGCCGCGGTTCGGGCTCAGACCTTCACGTCAACGTTCTGGCCAAGATGGGGCGGGTTGCTGGCCACCGGTGCCGCGGCAGCGGCCGTCTGCACCAGGCTGGCCACGCTCTGGGCCTGCAGGTCCAGCGTCTTGCGCAGCATCAGCAGCGATACCGGGTCCGAGCCCGGATCGGCGGCATTGAGCGCGCTGACAATGGATGTGCTCATGTTTTCAGTTCCTGAAAAAGGTTTAGGGATAAGGGGCGTCCCTGGCATCGCGGCCGGGATGCCCGCATCCTGGTTTTCGTACGGAATCCTTTCCACCTTGAGCACCATCTCGCATCGCGGGATTTCCGCTGGCGCCGTGCGTGTTACCTACCGCAGCGAACGGAGACCGCGAATGCGCCGTGCGGACAGCGACGATCACGATCATCATCGCTAGCCCTTCTTTCCGATAACGCCTTAATCCACCGCCACGATCACGCTCGAAGCCTTGAAGACGGCCACGGCTGCCTTGCCCAAGGCGAGCCCCAGCCGGTCGCTGCTGCTGTTCGTGATGATCGCGGAAATCGCCAGGCCCTTGTCGTCGGTGATGGTCACGTCGGTATTGACCGCGCCTTTCTTGATATCGGTAACTTTGCCGCTGACCGCGTTGCGTGCCGACACCTTGCTGGCATCCACATCGACCATGACGATCACGGACGTGGCCTTGACCATCGCGGCCGCTTTCTTGCCGGGGGCGAGCGCGAGCCGCGTGGCGCTTTCGCTGGTCACCGTGGCGACGATCTCCTGGCCGCCGGCCAGACGCAGGATGACTTCATCATTGACCGCGCCGTGGCGGGCCAGGGCGACTTCGCCGGAGAAGTGATTGCGTGCGCTGGTGATCATGGTGTGACTTCCTTGTTCATTCGGATTGACCGGGATCGGCGTGAGGCCTGGGGCCATGCCAGCCGGGCTTCCCTACCGGGCAGCGATAGTGTGCCTGCTCCTCCGGCGATCGGGAAGAAGAGGTCAGGCCAACCTGCCGATACCGCGGCACCACGGCGTATGATCGATGCCATTCCGAACGATCTCTGCCGGGACGCCTGCGATGGCCGACGTGCCTCATCTGTCACCGAAGCTCCACCTGACCGCGACACATGGGTTTGCGCTGCACGACAGCCGCCAGCCCGGCTTCCGCCGTGAATGGCACATCCACGACTGCGGCATGCTGCTGTGGCCGCGCATGGGCCGGCTCCGGACGTTGTGGGAGGAAATGCCCGGCGAGTCCGATGGCCGGCATGCCGCCACGCTCGTGCGCGGCACCGCGGTGCTGTTGCCAGCGTCCACGTCGCACCTGACGGCGTCCGAGCCCGGACGCCAGCAGCACGGCGAACTCTATCTGCCGCCGGATCGCCTGGCCGGGTGCCGGCCGTTCGGCGCGGTCAGGCTCGATGCGGCGACCATCGCGATGCTCGAGGCACTGCTTGCGCCGACGATTTCCGCGTCGAGCGCATCGTGGCTGGTGCGCGCCATCGTCGAGCAGATCATGGCGAGCCGGCCGCTTGCGATGCCGGAGGAACCCGCGTCGCTGGCGCTGCGCATGGTACGCCGCTTCACCGTCGCGCTCGAGCGCGATTTGCGCCTGCCGTCGGTCGATGCCGTGGCCGCGGAACTCGGCGTATCGGTCCGCCATTTGCAGCGAGCCTGCCGGATCGAGTTCGGTGTCAGCCCCGTAGCGGTCCGGCGACGCATGCTGGCGACCCATGCGCGCGCACTGATCGCAGCGGGCTGGTCAGCGGCCAGCGTCAGCGTGCATCTCGGCTTTGCCTCCAGCGGACATCTGCATCGGCTGCTGCGTGAGTTGCCCGATGCGCCATAGCCGCGGTATCCGGTAGCGTCAGGGGGCGGTCACGATGGCATCGATTTCGATTTCCGTCCATGCGCAATCAGGCAGGCTGGCCACACCCAGCGCGCTGCGTGCCGGGAGCGGCTGATCGGGGAACGCGACGCGCAGGACAGCGGAGGCCGCGTCGAGTACCGCCGGGTGGCTGCCAAAGTCCGCCGAGGCGCGAATGAATCCACGCAGACGGACGATCTGCGTCACGCGGGACAGCTCGCCATCGCATGCCAGTTGCAGGGCTGCAAGCGCGTTGAGGATGGAGACTTCGGCAGCCCGGCGCGCGGGCTCCAGGTCGTCGCTAGTCCGGCATAGCCCGGACATGGCCACGCCGTCCTCGCGACAGACCTGCCCAGAGATCGACACCCAGCGGCAAGGGCCGACCGGTATCGCGCAGAAGGGCGCGTAGTTGCCGCGCGGTGTGGGCACCGCGGGCAGATCCAAGCCGGCGGCGACAAGCCGCGCTTCAGGTGTGTCGATCGTCATTCCTGGCTCCATGCTGCCTTGCCGCTGAGCCAGCAGCCGTCAGGCTCGCCATCATCTGAGCGGCGTGGCGCAACGAGGATTTCCGACGGGCTGCCCATGGCATCGCCCTGCCATATTGCGATGGGCCCGGCGGGCGCGCCATCGCATGCTAGCGCACCTTCGCCGGCCAGGTATCCCCAGAGCGCGGCTGCCGCAATACCGGTGGCGGCGTCCTCGGGATAGCCCGAGGATTTCGGAAACTGCCGAGCGTGAACCACGGGTCGGCCATCGTCCTGCGGCGTGCCGAATGCATACGGATAGAGTCCGGTCGAGCCGATGGCACCGCACAACGCCTCCATTGCCGGGAAGTCGGGTTGCAGGCCATCGAGCTCTGCTACGGACGGCAACGCAACGAGTGTCTTCACGCGGCTGGTCGCGGCGTTGACGATCGTGCGAGTCCCCGGAGGCAGACCGAGCGTTTCGGCCACTCGCGTACTCGCGTGCGCATCGAGTATTTCGGTGCGCACCTCCGGCTGGGAGATCCACGCGCATTCCCGTGCCGCGTCCCAGTAGGCCAGCACCACACCACTGATGGTCGCGATGCGTGCGGTTGGCGTCGTCCAGCGGCCCCACTGGCGCAATGCCCACAGCGTGCCGACGGTTGCGTGGCCGCACATCTCCATTTCGTGCAGCGGGACGAAGAAGCGGAAGCGCCAGTCGCAGCCGGCGTCGTCGCCCGGCAGGACGAACGCGGATTCATGCCCGTATGCGGCGGCGACGGCCTGCATCTGGGCCGCGCTCATGCCGCGGGCGTCGGCAACCAATGGCACCGGATTGCCACCGCCGGCACGACGCACAAAGACCTGGATCAGGTTGACGTCACTCACCGGTCGCTCCTACGGACTTCGCAATGGCGCCCCAGTAAGGGATGTCCTTCTGCACGGCGGCCTGCAGTGCTGCCGGCGTGCCGGGACGCGCGGTCACGCCCTTGCTCTCCAGATCGTTCGCGACAGCCTTGTCGCCAAGCACCTTGTTCAGTGCCGCGTTGAAGCGCGCGACGATGGGAGCGGGCGTTCCCTTCGGGAAGACGATGCCGTACCAGAGCTGTTGTTCGAAGCCTGGCACGCCCTGGCTCGCGAACGTGGGTACATCGGGCAGGAGCGCTGTAGGGGCGGTCGTCGCGATCGCGGCGATCTTTCGTGCCTTGATATACGGTGCGAGACCGACGGGGTTGTCGAACATGAATTGCACCTGTCCGCCGATCAGGTCGGTGTAGGCAGGCGCCGCGCCTCGGTAGGGCACATGAACCAGCGGCGTGCCGGCAAGCTTCTGGAACTGCTCGCCCATCAGGTGCGACACGGTGCCTACGCCTACCGAACCGAAGCTGTGCAGCGACTTGTCGGCCTTGAGCCGGGCGAGCAGCGCCTTGACATCGGTGGCCTGCCACGCCTGGTTGACCGCGAGTACATACGGCGACGTGCCGATGAATCCCGCGTAGGCGAAATCCTGAGCGGGGTTGTAGCCGAGCTTAGGATAGAGTGCCACGCTCACCGCATGCGTGCTCGTGGTGACCACACCGGCGGTGTAGCCGTCGGCCGCCGCACGTGCCACGTAGCCGGATCCGATCGTGCCGCCCGCACCACTGCGATTGTCGATCACGACCGGCTGGCCCAGCTCCCGTTGCAGCATGGGCTGGATCGAGCGGACCACCAGGTCCGTGCCGCCGCCGGCGGGGAATGGCACAACCACGGTGACGGGTTTGGTCGGCCATGTCTCGGCGTAGGCAGGGCCGAAGCAAAGGCCCGCGGCGATCGCAAGCACGGCGCAGCGGGCCTTGCAGGATGGAATGGATGGAACGGATGGAATTGGCACGTGCAGTCTCCTTGTCTGAATGGAAGGAGTCTAGGAACGTGCGCGGCCATTCTCGAACCAGAACACGACAGGTTCGATCCGAAAAGCGGCTGGCTGCCGATCGCGCGGCTGTCTGACGTGCGGTGGCGCGCATCGCGCTATCATGCGGGCCTGTCCATCCGGGCCATCCGGCCCATCCGGACCCCACTCCGACGTACGACTCATGCATCACGCTGTACCGCGCCGGCTGGCGGCCCTGACTTGCCTTGCCGTGGCTTTTGCCGCTTCCGCCGCTTCCGCCGCTTCTTCCGCTTCCGCCGCCGACATCCAGGCCGGCAAGGCGCTGTTTGCTACCCGTTGCGCGTCGTGCCACAGCGTGGGCCCGTCCGCACGCGGCGCCTTCGGCCCGCAGCTCAACGCCGTCTTCGGCCGGCGCGCGGGCAGCACTTCCGACTATCGCTATTCGCCCGCCATGACCGCGTCCGGCGTGGTGTGGACGGCCGACACGCTGCGCGCGTTCATCAAATCGCCGGGCAAGGTCGTGCCAGGTACGCGCATGCGCTTCTGGGGCATCGGCAACGACCAGCAGATCGACGACCTGCTGGCCTACCTGCAGACTTACCGGTAACCGTCCGCCTCGATCGCCTCGACGGCATAGACAGCGTCAGGGAAAGCCGTATCCCACCGTGGCCAGGAACTGGTTCTTCTGGCTGACGCCGAAGCGGTTCTTGCCGCCAAGGATCCACTGGATGCCAACATTGAACGGTGTCTCGGGAATCGGGGCCGCAAGCGCCAGCGTGAGATGGCGGAAGGCGCCGCCGACCGGAGCGTTGCCCGCATAGCAGCCATTGACGACAAACGCGGCACCAGGGCCGCAGGACGTGCCGCTGAGCGTGTCGGTCGTGCCGAGATACTTGCCTTCCTTGCGGTAGGTGTAGGCACCAGCCGTGGCGGTGAACGTCATGCCGTACGGCAGGGGCTGGGTGAACACGAGCGTCCAGTACGTGTCGCCCTTGTTGCCCCAGACTACGTCGTTGAGCAGCGTTTGCGCGTTGAAGCTCACGGGCCCGTAGGACAGGCCGATTTTGGTTTCGAGCGCATTGGCATGGCTGCCGTTGATGTAGTAGTACGCAGTCATGCCAGCCGTATAGCCGATGCCGCCGGGCAGCTTGCCACTGTAGGCGCCGTAGAAATCATTCTCGATCGAGCGGTCTTTCTGGAAGTCGGTGACGCTGCGATCGCTGTACGAATTACCGAGCTGCCGGTACGAGTAGTTGATCATCGACGCCCAGTAGCCGACGCTCCAGCCGCTTTCATGGGCAAGATCCGCGCCCCACTGGAGCGCGGGGCGCGAGGACTCGGGCGCGTCACCGCCCGCATTGCCGAGCGGTGTGCCGTTGCCATAGGTGCTGGTGGCACCGCGCAACACATAGCGCGACACCGCCTCGACGTGGCCCGTGAAGGTATACGGGCTTGCCGGGGTTGGGTCGGCGGGCGGCGGATTGTCTTCGGCGTGTGCCGCGGTGGAAAAGTGAACTGCAGCAAGCAACAGGACAGCGGCGCAAAAGGGGCGCGCGAGGCGGTAGGCGGGGAATCCCGACATGAAATGGCTCCGGTCAGTGACAAAGGCAGGGAAGCCACCTCTCTGCGAAGTGAACCTCCCGGGCTTTTGTCCCGCCGTGGAGCCGCCGGCGGATCAGGTGCCGGTGGCCGGTCGCTCTCGGACCAGCCATCGCGCGCATGGCACGACCGGAACCCTAGCTACCCTTCGGTGAGCGACACGCGGCCGCTTCCCCGCTTGCATTCAGCAACATGCATGCCACGTATTTGCCGTGCACGGCGCGCCAGACCGATGCATGGCGCGCGGCCGGCGCACCGATCTGGCAGCGTGGGGGGCAACGTGCGGGTGCCTCGGCCCCATGCCGGTGCGCGGCGTCATGGCGCCGGCAGCAGCGCTTCCGCCGACATGCCCGGCAGGTTCTCGACACGCAGCGTCTGCGGCATGGTCAGCGAAATGCCGGCGGCACGCAGGCGCTTGAGGATCTCGAACAGCAGATCACTCTTGGTCGACGCGGCAATGCGCGGGTTGGCCACGAAGCCCGTCACACTCAGCGTGATGCCGTTGGGTGCAAGCTGGCTGAAGGTGACCGATGGCACCGGGTGGTCGAGGATGGTTTCGTTATCCAGATAAGTGTCGAGCAGCAGGTCGCGCACCTGCTCCGGATCGGTGTTGAGCGGGAACGTGAGCTGCAATGAGGCCACGCCCTGCGTGCTTTGGCTCATGGTCACGTTGCGCACGTTCTGCGAGATGAGCTGCGAGTTCGGCACGATCATCGTGGAGCGGTCGCCGAGCTGGATCTCGGTTGCGCGCACGTTGATGCGGCGGATATCGCCTTCCACGCCGCTGATGCTGACCATGTCGCCAACCTTCACCGGGCGCTCGGTCAGCAGGATCAGGCCCGACACGAAGTTCTTGACGATTTCCTGCAGGCCGAAGCCGATGCCCACCGACAGCGCGCTGACGATCCATGCCAGGTTCTCCCACTTCACCCCCAGCTGGGCCAGCGTCAGCAGTACGATCAGCACGTAGCCGACATTGCTGAACAGCGTGACCAGCGACGCGCGCAGGCCCGGCTCCATGCACATGCGCGGCAGCAGCTCCGCATCGAGCCAGCGCCGCACCGAACGCAGCAGCCAGATGCCCACCGACAGCGCGATCACGGCATTGATGATGCGCTCCGGCATGATGTTATAGCTGCGCAGCTTGTCGCCGCCGAGCACGGTCAGCAGGCTGTCGAGCAGTTCCGCCGGCGTGGTGCCGAAGCCGCCGGTCAGCAGCGCGATGATGGCAACGATCGTCAGCACGCTGGTGCCAAGGCCCGACAGCAGCGTCGATGCCTGCTCCAGGCGGTTGTCGTCCACGCCGAACAGCTGCCGGATCACGCGGCCGCTTGCGTGCTGCGTCGACAGCAGGCTTTCGAAGATGTCGCGCGTGAGCTGGGTCAGCAGGTACAGCGTGCACAGCACGATGTCGAACCACACCAGTTCGTAGGTCACGAAGCGGGCGAAGCTGACATAGCCCGCGAGCAGCGCAATCAGCGCAACGATGACGGCGAGCGTGACGCCGGCGTGGATCATGCCCGCCAGTGTGGCGCGTGCCTCGGCGCGCTCGCCGGCCGCGGCCAGCCCGCTGCGCACGCGGTTGGCGCGCAACAGCGCGGCGCCGATCGTGAACACCACCACCAGCGACACCAGGCCGCGGCCCAGCAGCGTGAACGGCACGCTGGTATCGGCAATATGGTTCAGCAATTCGAGCGTGCCCGCCAGCAGCAACAGCCCGGCCAGTGCGCGCGGGAACGGCTTGAGTGCGCGCGCCACCGGGTCCGCCATCGCCGGCAGTCGCCACGAAGGGTGATGCGTACACAGCAGCGCGCGGCCGAGCCCAGCAATCAGCGCACTGGTCAGCATGAGCCTGGCCAGTGCGCCGAGCAGGTCCTGCAGGTCAGTCGGCGGCTCGTAGCCGCGCGTGAAGGCGTAGTAGACCAGCTGCACCGCGAGCGCCGTCGTGACGACGGTGGTAAGCGCGGTGGCGAGCGCGAGCGCGCTGCGCCGCAAGCGGGTTTCGGGCAAGCGCGTCAGGCAGAACCAGGCGGCGGCACGTTCGGCAAGTCGCCGGCCGAGCGTCCAGACCGCGAGTGCCAGTACGAGCAGCAGCGCGGTGGCGCCGCGCTGCTCCGGTTCCCATGCGGCCTTCAACAGCGGCACAACTTCATCCACGAACGCTTCCAAGCGGGCGCTGTCGTCATCGGATGGCTTGAACAGCGGCGCCCAGAACTGCGGGTTCAGGATGCTTTCCGAGCGCAGCGCAAGCTGGTCCTTCATGCGGCTGCGCTGCAGCTTGGCGAGCTGGGCGTTCAGATTCTCGATGTTCTCCTTGCCTTCTGCTGCCTGTTTCAGCGCGTTGTCGAGCTGGACCTTGCGCGCATTGAGCTCGGCCCGCTGGCGTGCCACGGCGGGCATTTCCGGCGGCGTGGCGCCCGCTGCGGGCGGTGGGCCGAGCACGTCGAGCTGGGCCTGCAACTGCGCACGCTGCGGCGTCAGCGCGGCGGTCAGCTTGTCGACGTCCTTGGCGAGCTGGTGCAGGCCTTCGTCGAGGTCACCGAGGCGCGTTGTGCCGTTGACGCTTGATGCCGACTGCTTGATGCGATCCTGCTCGGTCTGCAGGCGCTTGAGTTCGGTGATGGCCTCTGCGTGCGTGAGGGCCGGAGGCTGATCCGCTTCGGGCGCGGACGCCGGCTCGGCCGCCAGCGCGACCGGCATCAGGTGGAACAGTGCGGTGAGCACAAGGCTCAGGGCGAGCCAGGAAAGTCTGCGCATGGCGGATTCACGTGGTGACGTGGCCGCCCGGAAACTGCCGCCGCGCTCCGGCAAGCCACTGTGCGCCGGATGGCGGGGAGCGAATGCCTGAGGATGCGGATTGGCCCGGGGGCGCGGGAGACGGACACAGGAAGCGAGACCACGCTGTGGCCGGGCCGCTTCCACGAAATTAGCCAGCGACGTGCGGCGCTGCCGCATGGCTTGGCCTCGGGCCTGTCTGGCGCGCGGCAAGCCGGCTGGTTAAGTGGCGGTCGGTGTGGGTGGCCGCCGGACGGGTGATTATATGAAAGCGTTCAGATCACACGGCCCCGCATGCGCCTTCCTCGTCGCCTCGTAGTTGTAATTGTCCGTTACCGGCGGAAGCGCGCGTTACATCGCTAACAACTGGGGGCGCCGGCCGAAACACCTGACCGCGCGATTCTTGTGCATGATGACATCACGAAATCAGTACCGAAGTACCCCCTGAAACAGGAGTCAGACATGCGCCCCTCTATCCGTATCGCTTCCGCTGCCGCCGTGTCGCTTGCCCTGCTGGCTGCCGGGCCGGCGTCGGCGCATGACCGCTATCACCATGGCGGCGGCTCTCAGGCCGGCGTGGCCCTTGCCGTTGGCGCGCTGGTCGGCCTCGCATTTGGTGCGGCCATGGCCACGCCTGTGGTGGCTGCTCCCGTCGCCGTCGCCCCCGCGCCAGTCGCCTACGCACCGCCCGCCCGCGTGAGCTATGCCGCGCCGGCCGTTCCGCCGGGCTACTGCTATCGCGGCGACATCGGCGGCTACGTGCCGTGCGGCCCGCAGCCGGGCGGCTATTACCAGGCGCCAGTGGACTACGGCTACTAAGCTCAGGTGACAGCGAAGCCGGTATCGAACGTGGCGCGCGCGTCTAGCCGCTGTTTGAGCAGGCCCGTCTTCAGGTAGAAATCGGCGGTGCGCTGCTGCTCGGCAATGAGCGCATCGTCGATCTTCTGCCACTGCGTGTGCCTGCGCTCGAACTGCAGGCGCGCCGCCTCCGGAGAAATCCCAATGATGCGCGCAAGCGTCGCGGAGAACTCCGGCACATGCTGATAGGACCAGGCCTGCGCGCGCACCACGCGCTGCAGGAAATCGGCCAGCACCGCGCGTTTTGCCGCCAGCGCCGTGTCGGTCGCCGCCACATAGCTCAGTCCCGACCACAGGCCGCGCCCGTTGACCAGCACGCGTGCATGGCCGCTGGTTTCCGCCATGGCGGTATAGGGTTCCCAGGTGGCCCATGCATCGACCGAACCACTGGTCAGCGCGAGCTTGGCATCGGCCGGTGGCAGGAAGCGGATGTTGGCATCCTCCGGCCGCAGTCCGGCCGATTCCAGCGCCTTGAGCGCGACGAAATGGCCGATCGAACCGCGATTGGTGCCGATGCTCTTGCCCTTCAAGTCCGCCGCACTCTTCAGCGGCGAGTCGGGGCGTACGAGGATGGCGGTGCCATAAGGATCGGAACGATTGGCGCCGATCAATCGGATGCGCGTGCCTGCGGCGAGCGCGAAGATCGCCGGCGCATCGCCGATCGGGCCACAGTCGACGGCGCCCGCGTTGAGCGCTTCAGCGAGCGGCGCCGCGGCAGGGAACTCTGTCCACTGGATGTCGTAGGACAGTCCGCGCAGTGCATCGGCGGACTCGAGCAAGGCACGCAGGCCGCCTTTCTGGTCGCCCGCTTTCAATAACGGGCGTCCCTGTGCGCGGACTGCGCCGGCGCCGGGAAGTGCGGCAAGAAGAAGCGTGTCGGTGGCGATGGCGGCGGTAGCCACCGTGCCGTAGCGGAGGAATTGTCTTCGGGATGCAGTCATCGGTTATGCGTGCCATGTCAATCATTCGGACTGCAGCCAGCCCGGTCAGCATGCAACCGTAACGCGATCGATCCCTTGCGCGAACGAATATATCCGCGCTTTCTTATGCAGGACGCTTAGGCAGGCGACGTCTGTCCCATGGGACCAGTCCCGCCGATTTCCACGTTTTTTTCCGCGTCCCCGGCGTCAAGCCGTTCCATCGAACGCAATTCGGTTTGCCGGAATACGCCGTCCACGGTGATCCATGGAAAGCGCACGCCGGTCACCACATTCTCGAATGCAATGTAGGGCGTTTCGCCATCGAACACGCACGTGAAGACGCGCGGAGACTCCTGTCCATGGCGCACGCGGTAGCGTGCCCCGTGTTCCAGCCGGAACAGCATGTCGCCCTGGCGCAGCAAGCGCGACGTGGGCTGGCATACGCCGTGGCCGGCCTCGGTCGCAGCGCGCTGGTGCTGTTCATCGAGAACCTGCTGAAGCCAGTCGTCGAAGCCTAGCGTGGTCTTGTGCTGGCCGACCAGCGTCATCCATTCATCGATGCGCCGGCGCTGGCCGTCCTGGCTCTCGGCTGGTGCGCCGACGCTATAGTCCTTACGCCTGCTCATACCGTCTGTCTGGCTATCCTGTCGCGGCCCGATGGGCGTGAAGCGGGCACTATGACGGCAGCGCAGCAGTTCAGGAAAGAGTAGAACTACTCAACTGCCTGCTGCGTACGCGATTCCCGGTTGCACGGCGTCCTGCGCGCGTCCGTCGGATCGGGAAAAAAGCCGGCGGCCGGCCAGCGGCCGCCGGTCCCGAACGATCGGGCAATGATTGGGGAATCGTGTGCCGCAGTAGCACACTGCATGCAATGACGGTATCCACGCAATGAACCGTATCCCTGCGAAGGTGGGGGCAACTCAGGCGGCGAAGCCACCGTCGATATTCAGGCTGGCACCGGTGACGAAGCCTGCTTCCGGGCCGGCGAGGTACGCCACCATGCCAGCGATCTCTTCGGGCCGCGCGTGGCGCTGCAATGCCATCAGGCCATGCAGCGATGTCGCAAAGTCGCTGTGCTCGGGGTTCATGTCGGTGTTGGTCGGACCCGGCTGCACGTTGTTCACGGTAATGCCCCTGGGTCCGAGATCGCGCGCCATGCCCTGCACCAGGCCCTTCAGCGCGGCCTTGCTCATGGCATAGGCGCTGCCTCCGGCGAACGGAATGCGATCCGCGTTGACGCTGCCGATATTGATGATGCGGCCGCCGTCGCCCATGTGGGGCAGTGCTGCCTTGGCTGCCACAAACACGCCGCGCACATTCACCGCAAGCGTCTTGTCGAAATCTTCGAGCGAAAAGTCGTCGACCGGGCCCAGCAGCAGCACGCCGGCACTATTGACGAGGATGTCGATCTTGCCGAACTGCCGGGCGGCATCATCGACGGCACGCGTCACGGAAGCCGCGTCCGCCGCATCAGCCTGGAAGGCCAGTGCGCGTCCGCCGGCGGCATGGATTTCCTCCGCCAGTGCGTGCGCACCAGCTCCCGAACTCTGATAGGTAAAGGCCACAGCCGCGCCTTCGCGCGCCAGCCGGCGTACGACCGAAGCGCCGATACCGCGCGCGCCGCCGGTGACGAAGGCAATCTTGCCGGAAAGAGTGGTGCTCATGATGTTTGCTCCTGAAAGCGTTGGGGTTGGTGCGTCGAAGTATGGTCAGTGGATTCCCCTACCGGTAGGCATCGCTGTGGATCATTTTTTTCAACCATTGGTATAAGCTGGGGGCATGGAAGCCCTGAACCTGCTCGAATCCTTTGTCCATAGCGCTGAAACGGGCAGCTTCTCGGCGGCGGCACGCCGGCTGGGGCTGACCCCGGCCGCGGTCAGCAAGAATGTCGCGCGCCTGGAGCGTCACCTTGGGCTGCGCCTGTTCCATCGGAGCACGCGGCGCCTGACGCTGACCTCGGGCGGCGAGCAGTTCTTTTCGCAGGTGTCCAACCCGTTCTCGGCATTGCGCGATGCATTTGCCGGCGCGGCCGAGGATGCTGGCAAGCCCGCCGGCGTGCTCAAGGTCGGCATGGCGCTGGCGTTCGGGCGCGAGTACCTGGTGCCGCTGCTGGGCGAGTTCCTGGCGCTCTATCCCGGCATCGTGCCGGACTGGCACTTCGAGAACCGTCCCACGGACCTGATCCGGGACGGCTTCGATGCCGCCATTGGCGGTGGCATCGAATTGACCGAGGGCGTGGTCGCGCGCGAGCTTGCCCGGACGCACGTGGTCGCGGTGGCATCGCCGGCGTTCATGCAGGGAAAGGCGCTGCCCAGGCACCCGTCGGATCTGCTTGCATTTGACGGCATCGTGCGGCGTTCAGGCGCCACCGGCCGCTTGCGCGCGTGGACCTTGCGCAACCAGGTCGGCGAACAGGCGCCAGCGGAACACCGCGCGCGATTGATCTTCGACGACCCCGAAGCCATGGCCCACGCGGCCATGCACGGGCTAGGCATCGCGCTGCTGCCGATGCCCCATGCCGCGCCACGGCTAGAGAGCGGGGCGCTGATGCGGCTGCTGCCCGGCTGGTACGCCGACAACGGGCCGATCGCGCTCTACTACCCGAGCCGCACGCTGCTGCCGCCGCGCACGCGCGTATTCATCGAGTTCGTGGTCGACGCGTTTCGCAGCAAGGGGTTGGCGCGGCGATTTGATGGGCGGTGAGCGCAACTTCACGTTGCATTCCATGGCATTGGATTAACCTGTAGCCATGCGCGCTTTAGCGCGACACAACCACGAAAGTGGATCCTGAAACACTGCGCTCCGGCTCCCCGTAGCCGGCCGCGCATTCACGGAGGCATGACGATGCGTGTGATGGTGATCGTGAAGGCAACCAGGCAGTCAGAGGCTGGCGAAATGCCCGGCACTGAATTGCTTGCGGCCATGGGCAAGTTCAACGAGGAACTCGTCAAGGCGGGCGTCATGCTCGCGGGCGAGGGTCTGCACCCGAGCTCGCGTGGCAAGCGGGTCCGCTTTTCGGGAAGCAACCGGACCGTGGTCGATGGCCCGTTCGCGGCAACCAATGAACTGATCGCCGGCTTCTGGCTGTGGCAGGTCAAATCCATGGACGAGGCCGTGGAGTGGGTCAGGCGCTGTCCCAATCCGATGGACGGCGACTCCGAGATCGAAATCCGCCAGGTGTTCGAGGCCGATGACTTCGGCGAGGCATTCACCCCGGAGCTGCGCGAGCAGGAAGAGCGCCTGCGCGCCGACATCGACAGGAAGTCCGGCAACCCTGGCTGATCCGGGCGCGGATTCGTCTTGCGGCTTGCCGGCTGGATACGGGCCTTCTATATCCGGCAGCAGTGCCAGTGATGGCCAATGGCCGGGTTGTCCCGGCAGAAAGGAAGGGAATGAACATGGAACACACCGGACCCGTCACCACCGTGGACGAAATTGCTGACGGTATCTTCCGCATCTCCACGCCCGTCCCGCCGCAGGACATGCCGGGCGGCTTCTCATTCAACCAATACCTTGTGGTGGATGACAGGCCGTTGCTTTACCACACGGGTCCGCGCAAGCTGTTCACGCAGGTGCGCGCAGCCATCGAGCGTGTGATGCCGGTGTCGCGACTGGCCTATGTCGGGTTCTCTCACGTGGAGTCCGATGAATGCGGCACACTCAATGACTTTCTCGAACTCGCACCCGATGCCGTGCCGCTGTGCGGCCAGATCGCCGCGATGGTGTCGATCGACGACATCGCCATTCGTCCGGCGCGCGCCATGGCCGATGGAGAAGTCATCAGTCTTGGCACGCACCGCATCCGCTGGCTTGCCACGCCGCACGTGCCGCATGGCTGGGAATGCTCGATGGCGTTCGAGGAAACCACGCGTACACTGCTGTGCGGCGATCTCTTTACGCAGCCCGGCGACGCAAATCCGCCGCTGACCGAAGGCGACATCCTCGAATCGAGCGAGGCGTTCCGTCTGCAGATGGACTATTACGCGCACAGCCCGGATACCGGGATGCATCTGCAGCGGCTGGCCGATCTGCACCCGGCCACGCTGGCGTGCATGCATGGCAGCGCGTGGCGCGGCGACGGTGCGGCACTGCTGGGCCGCTTGTCGCAGCGGCTGGCGCAACGGTAGGTGACGTGCACGCGCATGCTACAGTCGGCCCGACATTGGCGAGCATGAGCGTGCACGAATGAAGACCCTGCTGATCGTCTATCACACCATGACTGGCGGTACCGCGCAGATGGCGCTGGCCGCGGCCGACGCGGCCAGCGAGCAGCCAGACGTCACGGTCACGCTGCTGCGTGCGGTTGATGCAGGACCGGACGATGTACTTGCCGCCGACGGCTACCTGTTCGCGACGCCGGAGAACCTGGCCGCGATGTCGGGCCTGATGAAGGATTTCTTCGACCGCTGCTACTACGCCGCACTCGATCGCGTGAACGGGCGTCCTTACGCCGCCATGATCTGCGCGGGTAGTGACGGGCAGAACGCCTTGCGGCAGATCGACCGCATCGCGACCGGCTGGCGCCTGAAGAGCGTGGCGCCGGGTTTGATCGTCTGCACGCACGCGCAGACGCCGGAGCGCATCCTCGCTCCCAAGAATATTGGCGCCGACGATCTGGAGCGCTGCGCTGAAGTCGGCGCGGGCCTGGCGGCCGGCCTTGCGCTCGGCGTGTTCTGAGCCGGAGTGCCGGTCAGATTTGTTCAACTCGCTGTCATTCCGGAGGTAACCATGCTGCTGTATGCGCACCCGTTTTCCTCGTACTGCCAGAAGGTTCTGATTGCCTTGTATGAAAACGGCACGCCGTTCGAATTTCGGATGCTGTCGCCGGAGCATCCCGACACGCTGGCCGAGCACGCCGCGCTCTGGCCAATGCAACGCATGCCGGTGCTGGTCGACGCGGGGCGCACCGTGGTCGAGTCGACCATCATCATCGAGTACCTCGACATCCACCATCGCGGTCCCGTGCAATGGATTCCGCCGGACCCCGACGACGCGTTGGAGGTCCGCATGATGGGCCGCTTCTTCGACAACTACGTCATGACGCCGATGCAGCGCATCGTGTTCGACTACATCCGCGCGCCTGGGCAGCGCGATGCGGCAGGGGTGGCCGACGCCAGGCAGTTGCTGGACCGTTCATACCAGTGGCTCGACCGTGCCATGGCCGGGCGCGAATGGGCTGCGGCCGGTGCCTTCGGCCTTGCGGATTGCGCGGCGGCACCGGCCCTGTTCTATGCCGACTGGGTGCATCCCATGGCCCCGGCCCTGACCAACGCGCGCGCTTACCGCAGCCGGCTGCTGGCGCGGCCCGCATTTGCGCGGGCGGTAGACGAGGCGCGCCCGTACCGCAAGCTGTTTCCACCCGGCGCGCCGGACCGGGACTAAGGTTCCGCACAAATCGGGGCGACGTTACTGCTGCGCGAACCGGTCTGTGGCCCGAATCAACTGATCGAGGATACCCGGCTCGGTCCACGCATGTCCCGCACCTTCGATCAGATGGAAGTCTGCGTCAGGCCATGCGTTGTGTAACGCGAACGCGTAGCGCGCAGGGCAAGGCATATCGTAGCGGCCGTGCACGATTACGCCGGGAATCCCAGCCAGGCGATGCGCGTCGCGCAGCAGTTGCCCGTCTTCAAGCCACGCGCGGTGCGTGAAGTAGTGGTTCTCGAGCCGTGCGAAGGCCAGCGCGAAATGCGCATCATCGTGCTTCGCGCTGTTGTCCGCGTCCGGCAGCAGGGTGATGGTTTCCCCTTCCCAGACGCTCCACGCGCGCGCCGCTTGCAGTTGTTTTGCCTCGTCGTCGCCGGTCAGCAGCTTGCGATAGGCGGCCATCATGTTGCCGCGTTCCGCTTCCGGCACCGGCGCCTGAAAGCGCGCCCACTTCTCGGGGAACATCTCCGACACGCCGAACTGGTAGTACCAGTCCAACTCCGCTTGCGACACCGTATAGACGCCGCGCAGCACGAGTTCGCTCGCGCGCTGCGGATGCTTCTGCGCGTAGGCGAGCGCCAGCGTCGAGCCCCATGAGCCGCCGAACACGAGCCAGCGCTCGACACCCGCGAGTTCGCGCAAGCGCTCGATATCGTCGACGAGATGCCACGTGGTGTTTGCCTCCAGTCCTGCATGCGGCGTGGAGCGGCCGCAGCCACGCTGGTCGAACAGCAGCACGTCGTAGTGCGCGGGATCGAACAGCCGGCGATGATCGGCACTGATGCCGCCGCCGGGTCCGCCATGCAGGAAAACTGCAGGCTTGGCGCCAGGCGTGCCGACGCGCTCGTAATGGATCACGTGGCCGTCGCCGACATCGAGCGTGCCCGTGGCATACGGTTCGATGGCAGGGTAGAGGGTGCGAAGGGTTGGCATGGGGTTGGGCTCCGGGTGCGTCATGGTTCAGTGTAGCGCTGGGCGTGCGCGATCACGCGGCCACCGTTGCGTCGATCTTTGTGAAAGGCGAAGCAGTCGCGGCCATAAAGACCCGAGGCGCACGGAGTGACGGAGACTTCAAAAAAATCTTGCGCCATCGCTTGACACCTTGCCGGTCAATCGTTGTACAATCCGGCCTCCTCTCAACGAGGAAGCGTTGATTCCCCGATAGCTCAGTCGGTAGAGCGCCGGACTGTTAATCCGTAGGTCCCTGGTTCGAGCCCAGGTCGGGGAGCCAAACAACGCGGGAGTAGCTCAGTTGGTAGAGCGCAACCTTGCCAAGGTTGAGGTCGCGAGTTCGAGACTCGTCTCCCGCTCCAGTGCCCAGCACCGGACGTCGCCCATGTGGCTCAGTGGTAGAGCACTCCCTTGGTAAGGGAGAGGTCGGCAGTTCGATCCTGCCCATGGGCACCACCTCCCTTTTTCCGTATTTTCCTTTTCTCTTTCCGGCTGATTTTCTTCTGCCGGTATCCCGATTTTCTTTTTGCTTTGATTCCGGTGTATCGCGCAATAAGGCCCCGGCCTGCAGCGCCTGCACGGGCGGTTTATCATCGGACATTCAGGCGCGGCATTGATGCCGTGCCGCCAGTTGCCAGGAGTTTTTGTGTCCGACCTGTCCGCCTATCCCATCGCCAGCAAATGGCCAGCGCAGCATCCCGACCGCATCCAGCTTTATTCGCTGCCCACGCCGAACGGCGTGAAAGTATCCACGATGCTGGAAGAGACCGGGCTGCCCTACGAGCCGCACCTTGTGCGCTTCGACCACAACGACCAGTTGTCGCCCGAGTTCCTTTCGCTGAATCCCAATAACAAGATCCCGGCCATCATCGATCCCAACGGACCCGGCGCAAAGCCGCTGCCGCTGTGGGAATCCGGTGCCATCCTGCTGTACCTGGCCGACAAGTCGGGGCAGCTGATTCCTGCCGATCCCGCGGAACGTTACGAGACCATCCAGTGGCTCATGTTCCAGATGGGCGGCATCGGTCCCATGTTTGGCCAGGTGGGATTCTTCAACCGTTTTGCGGGCAAGGAGTACGAGGACAAGCGTCCGCGCGACCGTTATGCGGCCGAGAGCCGCCGCTTGCTCAACGTGCTGAACCAGCGCCTGGCCGACCGGTCGTGGATCATGGGCGAGCAATACACGATCGCCGACATCGCGACGTTCCCTTGGGTGCGCAATCTGGTGGGTTTCTATGAAGCGGGCGAACTCGTCGGCATCGGCGATTTCCCGCATGTGACGCGCGCACTCGAAGCCTTCGTGGCCCGTCCCGCAGTAATCAAGGGCCTCGACACGCCGCATCGCGGCTGAGATATCGCCGCGTAGGCATCGCGGGGCTCGGCACATGTGTCGGGCAACGTCCTACAGCGCGCTACTTGCGCGCTGACAGAGACGGGCAAGGCGCGCACCTATAGTCAAAGCAAGGCCGCTTTGTCCGGAGGTGCCACTATGCCGCATCCACGTCTTTCCGTGTCGCGTTCGCCGGCGAACGCCATTGCCGCGGTCGCCATCGCCATGGCCCTGGCCCTGGCCGGGTGCGGCGAATCGGCAAAGCTTCCGTCGGAAGCGGGCTTCGGCCCCACGCCGCAATTGCCGCCGCCCGATAAGACGCTCATTCCAACCATCCATATCGCACCTGCAAAAGGGTGGGCGGACGGCGCGCGGCCGACGGCTGCCGAGGGTTTGTCCGTGGCGGCGTTTGCCGACAAGCTCGATCATCCGCGCTGGGTCTACGTGCTGCCCAATGGAGACGTGCTCGTTGCAGAGACCAACGCGCCGCCGAAACCGGATGACCACAAGGGCATTCGCGGCTGGGTCATGAAGAAGGTCCAGGAGCGCGCGGGTGCGGGCACGCCCAGCGCCAACCGCATCACGCTGCTGCGGGACACCAATGGCGACGGCGTGGCCGACGAGCGTTCGGTATTCCTCAAGGACCTGCACTCGCCGTTTGGCATGGTGCTCGTGGGCAATGACTTCTACGTGGCCGATACCGATGCCGTGCTGCGTTTTCCGTACCAGCCAGGACAAACCAGCATCACGGCATCCCCGCAAAAGGTAGTGGACCTGCCGGCAGGCACGATCAACCACCACTGGACCAAGAACATCATCGCGAGCCCGGATGGCAGCAAGCTCTATGTGACGGTCGGTTCAAACAGCAATGCGGGCGAGAACGGCATCGACAAGGAGGCAGGCCGCGCCGCGATCTGGGAGGTGGATCGCAAGACCGGACAGCACCGCATCTTCGCAAGCGGCCTGCGCAATCCCAACGGCATGGCGTGGGAACCTTCAAGCGGTGCACTGTGGACCTCGGTCAACGAGAGAGACGAAATCGGCAGTGACCTCGTGCCCGACTACATCACTTCAGTCAGGGATGGCGGCTTCTATGGCTGGCCATACAGCTACTACGGCCAGCACGTCGATACGCGCGTCAAGCCGCCCGCGCCCGACATGGTGGCCAAGGCGATCGTGCCGGACTATGCGGTCGGCGCGCATACGGCATCGCTCGGCATGACCGGGGCCGTCGGCAACAGCCTGCCCGCGCGGTTTCAGCACGGCATGTTCGTGAGCCAGCACGGTTCGTGGAACCGCAAGCCCTTTGCTGGATACAAGGTGATCTTCGTGCCGTTCGACAACGGCCGTCCCAATGGCGCGCCGTTCGACGTTCTCACCGGCTTCGTCGGCCAGAACGGCGACGCGCAGGGCCGCCCGGTTGGCGTTGCAGTCGACAAGCGTGGAGGCCTGCTTGTGGCGGACGATGTCGGCAATACCGTATGGCGGGTGACCGGCGCGAGATAGCGGCTGACTGACCGGCGGTGCGGCGGCGCAGCGCGAACGGCGGTTGCGCGGTGGCTGACCGCGTGGCCCGTGATGACTATACTTCGCCTGTCTGGCGACCGGCGTGCCGGGGGGGCGCGCGCGCCAGACAGGGCGGCAGGCCAGCGCCCCGCAGCGAATTTCGCCAAGGGAGGGTGCAATGGATCACACGGGGGAGAGTTTCCGTGATTTCGAGCTGGCCGGCTGGGAAGATCCCGGCGTCGTCAGCCGCTACCACGAGCAGCTCACGGTCGTCACGACGCAATCAGTCGATGCCTTGCTCGACAGCGCGCACGTCGGCAGCGGCCAGCGCGTGCTCGATGTGGCCAGCGGCGCTGGCTATGTTGCCGCTGCTGCGGCCCGGCGGGGCGCGGACACGGTCGGCATCGATTTCTCTGCCACGCAGGTGGAGCTGGCACGCAAGACCCATCCAGGCCTGCACTTCGAACAGGCCGATGCGCAGGACCTGCCGTTCGATGCGGACAGCTTCGACGCCGTGGTCAATGGTTTCGGCATGTGCCACCTGACCGATCCGGACCAGGCGCTGCGCGAGGCATTCCGCGTACTGCGTCCCGGCGGGCGCATCGGCTTCACGGTGTGGGACGCGCCCGAACGCGCGATCGGCTTCGGCGCCGTTTACGCGGCGATCCGGGCCTATGGGTCGATGGATGTCGGCCTGCCGGCCGGCCCCAACTTCTTCCAGTTCAGCGATCCGCCGCAATGCATCAGCGCCTTGCAGAACGCCGGCTTCACTGGCGCAGCCTGCAGGCAGGTGCCGCAGCTGTGGCGCTTCTCGGCGCCCGACCAGCTCTTCGACGCGCTGGCACAGGGCACCGTGCGTGCCGCGGCCACCATCCGTGCGCAAAGTCCCAAGGCGCGCGATGAGATCCGGGCCGTGCTGCGCGGCACGGTTGCGTCGTACATGAAGGGCAATGACTTTGTCGTGCCGATGCCGGCGGTGCTGGCGTGGGCGGAGAAGCCCGCGTAACCCACGTAACCCGCGCCGCAGATCCGCATTCTTGCGCCGTCGCCTCTGCCGGCTAACCGGGAGGGGGCCTGCGGGACGTGCCGCCAGGCCGGGGGCGCCGAATCCCATTTCAGGCAATTCGCCGAGCCGAGCGTTTTTTCTGGCGGCTGCCTTGATTGTGTTCCGCAAAACACATCCAGACGCACGGAGTGATTGCGCAGCGCGACAAGCTGGCGCAATCTGTGGCATCCCGAGTCCGCCAGGAGACGCGCATGCGACCCCACGCCGCCCTGTTGACCGTCACGGTTGCCGCGTTGCTGTGCGCGTGCGCCCACAAGCAGGAACGCCACAAGCAGGAACCTGTGCCGTCGGCAAGCACGACCGCCGACCAGGACGTGGCCGACGCCTATGTCTACCTGCTCGGGCGCCTGCTGGTATTGCGGCAGGAGCAGGTCGATTTCCAGAAGGAGCGCTTTCGCTGGAACGAGATGCGGCACCGGGACGTTGGCGGCGTGAGCTGGGCCAATCCCAATCTCGACGTGGTGTACAGCGAAGCGTGGATCGGCGTGGACGAACGCACGTGCATGGTGTTCAGCGTGCCGCTGATCAAAGGGCGTTACTACACCGTGCAGTTCCTCAATGGATGGGGCGAGACGGTCGCCAATATCAACCAGCGCAACTATCCGCAGCGGGCGGCAGCGCGCTACGGGCTGTGCCTGAAGGGTGCGAGCGTAGAACTGCAGCCCGATGTCCACCGCATTGACCTGCCTGGCAAGACGGCGAGGGTGCTGGCGCGTGTCGAGATCGGCAAGAACCGCAAGCAGGCGGTGCAGTTGCAACGCCAGATCCAGATCCGCATGACCGGCACGCCGCGCATCGATCCGGTACCGGCCACGCCGGCGTTTGCCAATACGCGGTTGCCGGGCGTGGAGGCATTCGATTCGGCCGCCCTGGCGCTAGACTCGGAGCCCGACATCAATCCGGGCATGGAGCCGTTGCAGGCGCGCGTGCGCCAGATCGCGGCGGACGTGGCGGCCGATCCGGCCCAGCGCGAACGCATTGATCGGGTGATCCGCGACAAGGCGATCCCGCAATTCATGCAGTCGCTGACGACGGAGATCGGGACGGCGCGCAACGGGTGGGCGCGGCCCACGGTCGTCGGACAGTACGGGAGCGACTACAAGGCCCGCACACGGACCAACTTTGCCGGCATCTGGGCCAACACGGCGCAGGAAGTCGTGTACTTTCAGGGCGTGACTGACGGCGAGGGCGGGCGGCTCAATGGGGCCAATACCTACACGATGACCTTCCCGAAGGCCGACCTTCCGGCGGCCCACGTGCGGTACTTCTGGTCGGTCATCGCGGTCGATGCCGTCAATTTTCGGGTGATGGAGAATCCGAAGAAGCGCTACCTGCTCAACAAGGAGTCGCGCCTTCAGTACGGCAGCGACGGCTCGCTGACGCTGTACTTTGCGCCGGCGAAGCCGTCCGGCGCGCCGGATGGCAACTGGTTGCCGACGCCGGGCGGACAGGATTACCACCTGACGTTCCGCACGTATGGACCTGATGCTGCCGTGAGCGGCGGCAACTGGTATCCGCCGCCAATGGTGCGGCCCCGGTAGCGCTACCGCTATCGCTATCGGTATTGACATCGCTCACCGGTTTGTTGGTCCGCAGCCAACACCCCAAACGGCGCCTGTTGGTGCCGTTCGTTCTTCTGGCAGCCCGCGAGTGACGCAATACGTGCGGCAGGCCCCATTCTGTCCGTGGCACGGTCATTGCGAAATAAGCCTCGAGCGCGGGGCCAACGCTCGATGTCCCAACCGGAGCGATGGCTCCCCAGGAGAACCGCAATGACCACCCATACCGAATCCCAAGAGCCGCAGCCGCGCGCCCGTACCGTACTGCGCCGCGCGCGGCGTGCCATGATCCTGCTGCGTGTGCTGGGCATGTGCGCAAACAGCGTGGCGCTGGCGCAAGGCACCTTGCCGGGCCCATCCGCCGTCACGCCCGAACAGAAGTTTCCGTCAGGCTATCTTGAGGCCGTGGCGACCGGTTATGACAACGGCCAGGCCATGCACCCGGCTGAAGGCATGGCGCCATTGCGTCCGCGCGCCGCTGCCACGCGTGTCGAACTGCCGCCCGTGTCGTCGCCGATGGGGCAAGTACGTGCCGTCACGACTGCCGCGCCAGCGCCTGCTGTCCCCGCAAGGTGAGTGGCGCGCCCTCCGCCCGGGCATGGTAAGGTTGGCAGCCACGCCGCCGTGCGGCGCATGGCACTCCACCTGTCCAGCCCGCTTCGTTTTGCATGGATATCGAACTTGCCCGCACCTTTCTGCAAGTGGTACGGACCGGCAGCCTTCTCGCGGCGGCCGACAAGCTGCATGTGACGCAGACCGCCGTCACGGCGCGCATCAAGAGCCTGGAATCGCAACTCAACTGCCGGCTGTTCGACCGCAACAAGGCAGGCGCCAGGCTGACGGCCGATGGTCAGCGCTTTCTCGGGTATGCCAGCCAGCTCGTGCAGACTTGGGAAGCGGCATGCCGAGACCTGCCGCTGCCCGCTGGACTCGGCAGCATGCTGACGTTCGGCGCGGAGATCAGCCTGGGTAACCCCCTTGTGCTGTTGTGGGCTACGCGCCTGCGCCAGCAGATGCCGGATCACGCAGTGCGCGCCGAAGTCGGCGATGGCGCGGAATTACAACGCAAGCTGCAGTCGGGCACGCTGGACGCCGCGCTGGTCTACCAGCCGGAATACGCGGCTGGCCTGCACGTCGAGCATCTCATGGAAGAGAAGCTGATCCAGATCCGCTCCACGCAGCGCGCTGGATCTTATGTCTATGTCGACTGGGGGCCAGAATTCCGCCGGCAGCATGACAGCGCGTTGCCGGGGTAC
This sequence comes from Cupriavidus pinatubonensis, assembly GCF_019602855.1. Classification (GTDB taxonomy): domain Bacteria; phylum Pseudomonadota; class Gammaproteobacteria; order Burkholderiales; family Burkholderiaceae; genus Cupriavidus; species Cupriavidus pinatubonensis. Next base: position 876,394 of record NZ_CP080766.1, on the reverse strand, counting down.
GCCAGGTCATCGCTGTACTTCAATCTCGGGCCGCTGGCGCTGCAGTACATCCTGCAATATGGCGGCAGCGGCTATTTCCGCACGCGGGTTGTGCAGAGCTATCTGGACAGCGGCGTGCTGGAACGCGTCGAGGACGCATCGGAATTCTCGTATCCGGTATTCCTCGTCCATGCCGGTTCGCCAGGGAGACAAGCCCTGGACGACGCGGTCCGGATTCTCCACGACATCGTGCGTGAAGAATCGGACTGGTCGCAGCGCTGGGATTTTCCGCTGTCTTGAAGGGGGCCGAGACGCTCAGGCGCGCACCGGCACCAAGCGCGGGACGGGATGCGCGGCCGGCAAGATGCGCAAGCGCCGGATACGCTTGCCGCCGCCACGGCGCTTTTGCGTCGCTGCGCCCAGACCGGCATAACGCCCATGCTGCTGGGCGCGTTCGAATACCGGTTCCGGCACGGCCATGCCGATCAGGTACGTCACCGTCGCGCCAAGCGCCATCAGGCCGAGCGCCCCGGCAATCCACAGGGTGACTTCCATTTCCCGCTCCATGTCGATGTTTTGTATGCATTGAGTATCGGTGCGGGCGGATGGAATGATTAGTGAAAGTTATGTTGGTTTCATATCAAAAACTCTGCATTGAAGGCGTTTTTGGTTCGTGGCGGCATTGATCAATGCGCAGATAAGTCCTTCCGGACTGGCTACCCATTTTTCCCGCCTTGATCCCGACGTGTACTTGCCGGCGCTACTCGCAGAATTTCCGGTCTCAAGGCGCTAGGCTGTTTTTCGATGCACCCTTGCCCAGCACGGCGCACCCAAAATCATCCTTTCCGACGAACCTGACAACGGCCGCAAGGCCGACACTGGTCCGATTCCGTCAGCCAAAAACGAGAAAGGAGACAACCCATGCAACGCCTAATCTTCGACGCCGAACACGAGAGCTTTCGCGAGTCCGCGCGCCGTTTCTACCAGCGCGAGGTTGGTCCGCACGGCGAGCGATGGCGCGAGCAGGGTTGCGTGGACCGGGACGTGTTTCGCAAGGCTGGGGACCAGGGCTATCTGCTGATGTGGGCGGACGAGAAGTACGGCGGCGCGGGCGTGGATGACTTCCGCTACGAACAGATCCTGATCGAGGAAAATGCGCGCCATGGCGATACGGGTTTCTTCGGCACGCTGCATTCGCGGCTTGTGGCGCCCTATGTCGGCCGCATCGGCAACGAGGAGCAGCGCCAGCGTTTGCTGCCGGCCGCGGCGCGCGGCGAGAAGATCTTCGCCATTGCGATGACCGAGCCGCAGACCGGCTCGGATCTGGCCGGCATACGCACCCGCGCGGAGGATAAGGGCGACCACTGGCTGCTCAATGGCGCCAAGACCTATATCTCGAACGGGCAACTCGCCGACTACGTGGTCGTGGTGGCGCGCACCGATCCGGAACGCAGCCATGGGCTCGGCCTGTTCATCGTCGAGCGCGACATGCCCGGGTTCCAGCGCGGACGCAAGCTGCGCAAAATGGGCCTGCACTCGCAAGATACTTCCGAACTCTTCTTCGATAACGTCAGGGTGCCGAAGTCCAATGTGCTCGGCGAACCGGGACAGGGCTTCCGCTATCTGACGCGCCACCTGGCCGAGGAGCGGCTGATCGGCGCCTGCGGCTACATGGCGTCGGCCCAGGTGGCGTTCGATATCACGCTGGATTACGTCAAGGAGCGCAAGGCGTTCGGCCGGGCGATCGGCACGTTCCAGGATTCCCGCTTCAGGCTGGCGGAGTTGCGTGCGCAGCTCGACGCACTGCAGACCTTCGTCGACCAGTGCGTGCTGCAGCACAACGCCGGCACGCTGACAGTCGAAACCGCGGCTTCGGCCAAACTACTGACTTCGGAACTGCAGGGGCGGGTGGTCGACGAAGGCGTTCAGTTTCACGGCGGCGCGGGTTATATGGAGGAGTACCGCATCTGCCGCATGTACACCGATGCGCGAATCTCCCGAATCTATGCGGGCAGCAGCGAGATCATGAAAGAGATCATCGGCCGTAGCCTTGGACTCGATGACCGGGCGAGGGCATAGCGACCTCGCTGTCATGAATGCACCTATATGGTGCATTCTGTGGGCCGAGCTACTGGGATTTTCCCTTGATTTTGCGTTTTCGCAGCAATTAACGTAGTTTTTTGCAAGGATGAAAGCGCTTTGTAATCCGATTCGGTTTGAATGCGGGCGGGAGATCGTGCGAAGGTCCCGTAGATAGCGGATAACACGCGACGGGAACGCGCCAGATGACGAAATATCGTCAGTTCGGTGCACCAATCGGCGGGCACGGTCGTTTACCTTTGACTGTTGTCGAACCCGAGCCAGATCGAACCGTGCCTTTTCCTGTTTCAAGCGCTACTGCTGCCGCCATCCTGGCGGCCGTGGCCGGCCTGACGGCCCCGTTGGCCCACGGGGCGAGCCAGCCGCTGCCGCCCGATGGGCCCTGCCTGCCGCCGCCCCCGAAGGCCACCCTGACCCTGGCGCAGGCGCGTCAGGATGCTCTGCGCTGCAACCGCGACATCATTGCCGCGCGCCGCGGCGAGGAAGCGAGCCAGGCGGATATCCAGATCGCGTCGCAGCGCCCGAATCCCGTGTTGAGCGTTGGTGTGCAGAACATCAATCCGCACGCCGGCGTCGGCTCCGGCAACCTGCGCAGCAAGACCGTGGATTCCACGTTCCGCATCGACCAGCTGATCGAAACCGCGAACAAGGGCAACCTGCGCAAGGACGCCGCGCAGAAGGCGAGCGTGGCGGCCGGCGAGGCCGTGCAGGCCGTGGTGGCCCAGCAGACCGGCGCCGTCGAGCAGGCGTTCTACGATGCCGTGGTAAGCCAGGAGCGCGTCCAGGTGCTGAGCGAGACCGTAGCGCTCTATACCCGCACGCAGCAGGCTAACGAGACTCGCCTGAAGGCCGGCGACGTGTCGCGCGCCGACGTGACCAAGCTCCAGCTCGACAACCTGCGTGCGCAGAACGACATGCGCCAGGCCATGGCCGACCATATGCGCGACAAGGCGCAACTGGCCCAGGCCATGGGGGTGCCGGGCACGCTGGCCGACAACCGCCTAGTGGCGGACTGGCCGTCGCTCGACGAGCCGACCCCGCCGGTCGATCTCGAAATTGCGCAGCGCCGCCCCGACGTGACCGCGGCCGAGGCCCGTCTGGCTGCCGCCGCCTCGGCGCGTGACCTTGCCCGTGCCGGCCGCGTGCCCGATGTGACCGTGGGTGCGCAATACGAGCACTACCCGATTTCCGAAACCAATACGAACGGCAGCGGCAACAGCTACGGCGTCTTTGTCTCGATTCCGCTGTTCGTGCGCCACAGCAATGGCGGCGAAGCGCGCCGCGCCGAGGTCGACTATTACGCCGCGCTCGACGATCGCAACCGCGTGCTGCTCGAGGCGCAGAATGAGGTCGAACGCTTGCGCAACCAGCTCGAAGCCGCACGCCTGTCGCTGAGGCAGATGCGCGAATCCGTCGTGCCCGCCGCCGAATCGGTAGCAGGAAGCGCCGAATTTGCCTATACGAAGGGCGCAACCGGCGTGCTCGACTTGCTCGATGCACGCCGCGCGCTGCGCCAGACCCGGCTGGACGCCACCAATGCCCAGGGCGACTACGCCAAGGCCCTGTCGGCTTACCGCACGGCGTTGCAGTCCACCACCACTCCCGTCAGCTCCATCCCGAATTCCCAGGTCCGTACCGATGCGCCGCGTCCCTAATCTGCTGTCCGAAGTGTTTCGAGTTTCTCCCGCCGGCCTGCCTGCGCGCGTGGCCGCCTTGTCCCTGTGCGCGCTGGCGCTTGCCGCTTGCGGCAAGGAAGAAGCGCCCAAGGCCGATGACGAGCCCAAGGTCACGGGCGAAACCGTCCAGTTCCCGGCGAGCGTGAAGACTCTGCCCGGCATCGCGGGCGAAGCCGCCCGCACCGGTGGCCAGCGCATGCTGAACCTGCCGGGCCGCCTGGGGTGGAACGAGGACAAGACCGTGCGCGTCTCCACGCCGTTTGCCGGCCGCGTGACGGAAATCCTGGTTCAGCCGGGCGCTACGGTAAAAGCCGGCCAGCCGCTGGCAAACCTGACCTCGTCGGACTTTGGCGTGGCCCAGGCCGATGCGCGCAAAGCTGCCGCCGACAATTCGGTCGCAGCCAAGGCGCTGGCGCGCCAACGCGAGCTGTACGCAGCAGGCGTGATTGCCCAGAAGGACCTGGAGCAGTCCCAGGCCGACGCCGCACGCACGGCGGCCGACCTGGCGCGCACGCAGGCGGCGCTGCGGCAGTACGGCGGCGCGGCTGGCGACGGTGCCAACCGCTTCTCGCTGCGCAGCCCCATCGACGGACTGGTGGTGGAGCGCAACATCAACCCCGGCATGGAACTGCGCCCTGACCAGCCGCCCACCGCGCCGCTGTTCCTGGTAACCGATCCGACCACGCTGTGGGCACAGGTCGATGCCGGCGAGGCCGACCTTGGCCTGTTCAAGCCCGGCGTGACCGTGCAGCTCATCTCTGCCGCCTATCCGGGCGAGACCTTCCCTGGCACCGTGGTGAAGATCGCCGATTATGTCGACCCGACTTCGCGCAGCATCAAGGTGCGCCTTGCCGTGCCCAATGCCGACCGCCGGCTCAAGGCCGAGATGTTCGTCACGGCCCGGCTGCAGGCGGCGTCGTTCCAGGGTATTGCCGTGCCGTCCAAGGCAGTGTTCCTGGCCGACAACCGCAACTATGTATTCGTGCGCACCGCGCCCAACACCTTCGTGCGCCGTCCGGTGAAGCTCGGCGTGTCGTTGCCTGGTGTCAGCGAGGTGGTTGACGGCATCAAGGATGGCGAAACCGTGGTGACCGACGGCAATCTCTACCTGCAGGACATCCTGCGCGACGCCACCGCCGTCAACAACGCGCGCGCTGCGGCCAAGCAATAAGGACGGCCGCCAGATGATTTCGCGTATCGTCAATTTTGCCCTGCACCAGAAGCTGTTTGTCTGGCTGGGCCTGCTGATCTTTGTGGGCGGCGGCCTGGCCGCGTTCAAGAACCTGCCGATCGAGGCCTTCCCGGATGTGTCCGACATCCAGGTCAACATCATCACGCTCTACCCCGGCCGCGCGGCCGAAGAAGTGGAGCGCCAGGTGACCATCCCGATCGAAACCGCGATGGCCGGCACGCCGAATTCGGTGCGCGTGTTCTCGCACACGCAGTTCGGCCTGTCGTTCATGATGGTGACCTTCAACGACAAGGCCACCGACGTGACCGCGCGCCAGCAGATCCTGGAACGCCTGCGCGGCGTGGACCTGCCGGACGGGGTGCATCCCGACCTGGCGCCGCTGTCCACGGCAATCGGCGAAATTTACCGATTCCGACTGACCGGCAAGGGCTACACCGCGCAGGAACTGCGTACGCTGCAGGACTGGGTGGTCGAGAAGAACCTGCGCCAGGTGCCTGGCGTGGCCGACCTGGTGACCATTGGCGGCACTACCAAGCAGTATGAGGTGAACCCGAACCTGGCGCGCATGCGCGACGCCAAGATATCCCTGTCGCAGCTGTTCACCGCGCTGCAGCGCGCCAACTCCAACGCGGGCGGCGGCGCCGTGGCACACGGCCGACAGCAGTTCCTGCTGCGTTCGCTGGGCAGCTTCCGTACCTCGGCCGACATCGCTAACGTGGTGGTGGCGGAGAACAACGGCACGCCGATCCTGGTCAAGGACATCGCCGATGTGAAGATCGGCGCGGCGCCGCCGCAGGGCCTGATGGGGCAGGACGATGAAGACGACATCGTCTCGGGCATCGTGGTGATGCGCAAGGGCGAGAACCCGTCGCTGGTGCTCGAAGCGCTCAAGAAGAAGATCGAGCTGCTCGACGACCAGATCCTGCCCAAGGGCGTGAAGATCGTGCCGTACTACGATCGCTCCACGCTGATCGACAAGACACTGCACACGGTGTTCGGCAACCTGGTCGAAGGCGCGCTGCTGGTGATGGCGGTGCTGTACCTGTTCCTCGCCAACGTGCGCGCGGCGGCCATCGTCGCGCTGGTGATCCCGCTGGCGCTGCTGTCGACGTTCATCGGGCTGACGTGGGTCGGCATCCCGGCCAACCTGCTGTCTTTGGGGGCGATGGACTTCGGTATCATCGTCGACGGCGCGGTGATCGTGGTCGAGAACATCTTCAAACGCCTCGGCGAACTGAAGGAACAGCAGATCCAGGACAGCAAGGCGCGGCTCTACGCGATCCTGCAGGCCACGACCGAAGTCGGCCGTCCGACCGTGTTTTCAATGGTGATCATCATCGCCGCGCACATCCCGATCTTCACGCTGCAACGGCATGAAGGGAAGATCTTCGCGCCGATGGCCTACACCGTGACCGGTGCGCTGGTCGGCTCGCTGATCATCTCGCTGACGCTGGTGCCGCTGCTGTGCCACCTGCTGCTGAAGAAGAACATCGCCCACGACGACAACTTCGTGGTGCGCCATTGCAAGCGGGTGTACGAGCCGATGCTGGCCTGGGCGCTCGACCACAAGAAGATGGTGGTCGGCGTGGCGCTGGGTTTGCTGGTGGCGACCGTGGGCGTAGGCAAGTTCCTGGGCAGCGAATTCCTTCCCGAACTCGACGAAGGTTCGATGTGGGTCAGCTTCGACCTGCCGGCCTCGGTTTCGATCGACGAGGCACGCGACCAGGCGCGCAAGCTGCGCGGCGTGATCCGTAAGACGCCGGAAGTCAACACCACGATTTCCAAGGTGGGTCGTCCCGATGACGGTACCGATCCGAAGCTGATCAATACCGTGGAAATTCTTGTCGACCTGAAGAACGACAAGCAATGGCGCGCGGGCTACGACAAGCGCAAGATCATCGAGGAGATCAACCACAACTTGCGGCAGCTGCCGGGCATCGAGCCCAATTTCTCGCAGCCAGTGCGTGACAACATCCTCGAGTCGATCTCGCAGATCAAGGGTCAGATCGTCATCAAGGTGCAGAGCGACAGCCTGCAGCACAACAAGCAGGTGGCGGACCAGATTCTCGCCAACGTGCAGTCAGTCAAGGGCGTGATGCGTGCGTTCATCGACCGTGACGGCGAACTGCCGCAGTACGTGCTCGAGTTCGATCGTGCCCAGGCTGCGCGCTACGGCATCAACGTGGCCGATGTGCAGGACCTGATGGAAACCGCGCTGGCCGGCAAGGCTGCGACGGAGCTGTGGGAAGGGGAAAAGCACTTCAGCGTCGCTGTGCGCCTGAAGCCGTCGGAGCGCGAGTTGCCGAACCTGCCGAACATCTTCATGCAGACCGCCGATGGCGCGCAGGTCCCGTTGTCGCAGCTGGTGACGTTCCGTGCCGCCTCCGGCGCCATGAACATCAGCCGCGAAAACGGCCAGCGCACGACGTCGATCGGCATCTTCATCCACGACCGCGACATGGGCAGTGTGGTGAAAGACATGCAGGCCCTGGTCAAGAAAAACGTGAATGCTGAAGACGTCAAGATCAGTTGGTCGGGCGAGTTCGAGAACCAGGAGCGCGCCATGGCACGGCTGTCGATCGTGGTGCCGTTGTCGGTGCTGGTGATCTTCCTGCTGCTGTTCAATGCGTTCAAGTCGTTCAAGAGCGCCACGCTGATCATCTCGAACATTCCGTTCGCGCTGATCGGCGGCGTGTTCGCGCTGTTCCTGACGGGCATTCCGCTGTCGGTGTCGGCGGCCATCGGGTTTATCGCGCTCTTCGGGCAGGCCGTGCTGAACGGGGTGGTGATGGTGACCTACTTCAACCAACTGCGCGATGAAGGCATGCCGGTGCGCCAGGCCGTGCTGACCGGATCCATGGACCGGCTGCGCACGGTGCTGATGACGGCGCTGCTGGCCATGCTAGGTCTCTTCCCGATGGCGATTTCTCGCGCCATCGGCGCGGAAACCCAGCGGCCGCTGGCGATCGTGATCATCGGTGGCCTGATTACCGCCACGATGCTGACGCTGATCGTGCTGCCCACGCTGTATGAATGGATGGTCGGAAGAAACTGGCCGGACGAGGAAGTCGACGAGCCGAACAACCGGTTGTCGGATTCGCTGTCATCCTGATACCTGATTTCCCCGATGTAACAAGGCCCGTCCCCCAAGGACGGGCCTTTTTCTTTGGGCGCCGTGGCGTTTCCTGTCGGAATCCTCTGACGCACCTTTCGGAACCCCACTTCTGCATGTCGCACGGCACAAAACCTAACCTGAACACATGCAGTAAGGCGGGCAGCACCCCGCTGTCGGCTGTGCCGGCAAATCCCGCCAATCATTCACTTGGAAGGAGCCCGACATGATGAAGAAATGGCTGTCAGCAGCAGTATGTTCGATGATGTTCGCCGCCCCCGCAGGCTTCGCCGTGGCCCAGACCCACACCGGTTCAAAGGCCGATTACGACACTGCGGTCAAGCAGGCCAACGACAATTACAAGGCGGCCATGGGCAAATGCGATGGCATGAAGGGTAATGCCAAGGACGTGTGCAAGGCCGAAGCCAAGCGCGACCGCGATGTCGCCAAGGCCGACGCCGAGGCAACTCGCGATGGCACGGAGAAGGCGCACGCCAAAGCCCTGAAGACCAAGGCCGACCGCGACTATGACGTAGCCAAGGAAATGTGCGACGACAAGTCCGGCAACGACAAGGACGTGTGCAAGAAGGACGCCAAGACCGCGCATGAGAAGGCGCTCGGCGAAGCCAAGGTAGAGAAGGCAGCTGCGACCGGTACGCGGACCGATGTCGCCGAGGCGCGCCGCGATGCCCGCAAGGACACCACCGACGCTGCTTACAAGGCTGACAAGGAACGCTGCGATGCCATGACCGGCGACAGCAAGGACAAGTGCCAGGCTGACGTGAAGGCGAAGTACGCGCGCTAATCCGGTTCTGACAGATGCCGGCATTCGCCACCATCGCGGAACATCGACGACCCATCGACGACCTCAAGGAGCACCACATGAACTGGGAACAGATCGAAGGCAAGTGGGACCAGGCCAAGGGCAAGATCAAGGAGAAGTGGGGCAAGCTCACCGATGACGACATCGCCCAGATCAACGGCAAGCGCGACCAGCTCGCCGGCCGCATCCGCGAGCGCTACGGCTACACGAAGGAACGCGCCGAAGACGAGATGAAGGCCTGGGAAAACGACTCGCGCTGGTAAGCGTCGGCATCCCACTACAGGGCGGCGGCCGGGTACGAAATGTATCCGGCCGCCGCCCTGCTGTTTTGGCAATCCCCGGGTAGTAGGGGGTGCGTTAAGCGCAGGTTAGCTCAGAATGCAATCAAATGATGCACGCCGCAGCCTGTCGCGACTTAATATGTCATGTTGCTTCGGAGACACCCCTAATCGCGCCACGCATGTACGCCGCCCTGCCAGCCTTCGTCTCGTCCACCTTTCTTGGTTACGGCCTTTATGTGCTCGTGACCAAGGGCGTGACGCGCGTGTCGGCGTCGTTCTTCCTGCTGTGCGTGACCACGTTTGCGTGGCAGGGAACCTGGGTCTTCCTGTTCCAGGCCGAACATCCCGACGTGGCGACGCTGCTGGCGCGGCTCGGCTACCTGTTCATCCTGTTCCTGCCGACCACGTATTACCACTTCATTGCCGAAGTCACCGAACGGCGCCAGGAACGGCCGATCCTGCTCGCCTCATACGGCATGAGCCTGCTGCTTGCCGTGATGCTGCTCACCAGCAACAAGGTGGTGGCGGGCTACTACACATACTTTTTCGGCGACTATCCGAAGGCTGGACCCCTGCATCCACTGCATCTGGTGCAGACCGTCCTGGTCGCGATGCGCAGCGCATGGATCCTCTTCGAAGCGCGCCGAAACGCCACTGCGGAACGCCGCAAGCGCTATAACCTGTGCCTCGTGGCGGTGGTGCTCTACTCGATCGCGGCAGTCGATTACGCGGTCAACTATGGCTACGCCTTCTATCCGCCTGGCGTGGTGTTCGTGGCGCTGAGCCTTGGCATCCTCGCGCTGAGCGTGGTGCGCTACGACCTCATGCATCCGTATTCGCTCGCCGCCACGGTCGCACACGAAGTGCGCACGCCGCTCGCGTCGATCCGCATGCAGGCGCAGGAAATGGCGCGGACCTGGCCGGAAGTGCTGCAGGGCTATCGGCTCGCCGTCGAACATGGGCTGTGCGAAGACCGCATGCGCCCGGGGCAGCTCGAACGCGTGTCCAGCCTTGTGGGCGCGATCACCCGCGAGGTTGATGGCACCAGTACGGTCATCGACATGGCGCTGGCCTCGGTCACGCTCGAGCGGCTGGACCGCAGCACGTTCGCACCGCATGGCATCGGCGAATGCGTACACGAGGCGCTGGAGCGCTATCCGTTCCAGGGCGACGACAGGGTGCGCGTGCAGGTGCGTGGCATCGACGACGCCTGGCGCTTCGTGGGATCGGACACGCTGCTGGTCTACGTCCTGTTCAACCTGCTCAAGAACGCACTACATGCGATCCGCGCCCGGGGTGACGGTAGTATCGAGATCGCAGGCGCGGCCGAAGGCCCGTACCACGTCGTGCGCTTCCGCGACACCGGCTGCGGCATTCCCGCCAATGTGCTGCCGCGCATTTTCGACCCGTTCTTCTCGACCAAGGCCCATGGCAGTGGCGCCGGCCTGGGGCTGGCCTTCTGCCGCCGCGCGATCGAGTCGTTCGGCGGCCGCATTGAATGCGAGTCCATGCCGGGCTCCCATACCACCTTCACGCTGAAGCTGCCGCGCTTCACGCCCATGGCGGACAGCCAGTTGCGCGCCAGCGCCGCCGGCTGACCAGTCCGGCGGCGCTGTGCTTGCGTATCGGCCAGCGGCTTTGCCCAGCCGCCGGCCTTAACTAGCTGCTTCGCAGGCCCTTAGCTGGCCAGCCCCGGCAGCACCAGTTCATATTCCTTCACGCGCTCGATGATGCCGTGCGGGAAGCGGCTGATCCGCTTGTCCCGGTCGGCAAAGACGATCTGCTGGTAGCCCAGCGAGACCGGCTTGCCGCCGACGCAGAAGCGGAACAGCAGATATGCCGAGCACTGCTTTACCTGGAACGTGTTCAGGTAGCAGTCCACGCGCTGGAACGGGAACGTTTCCTCGACATACTCCTGGTGCGCGCGCTTGGTCACGAAGACGCCGCCGGCGGCCAGCAGGTTGTCATGGATGCATTCGTGGAACCAGCGTTCCCGGCAAATGCCCTGCCATTCGAAATAGCGGGCAAAGTAGGTGTTCATGAAGGCATTCGAATCCTTGAGATAGATATCGATAGCGTGGTGGAACGTCTTCTGCGGGGGTGTCTCCAGCAGGTCCTGCGTCAGCATGGCAGTACCGCGGTTCAGCACTTGGGGGATCACGTCTCGCATCAACATGGATTGACTCCTGAGAATGACTGCGAAGCGGCAGTCGCGCATGCCCCGGGGAAGGTCGGGGCATAACGCATTCTGGCCGCTTGCCGCATTGCTTAGGCGCAAGGATGTGGTGACTTTGGCACTGTCATGACACCGGCCACGGCTGTGGTGGCGCCGGGCCGTCGGCCGACATGGCGATGGAAAGACGTGCGCGGGCAGGGCGTCCGCGCGTTCCCTGGGGAAGATACCGGGTCAGCGGCTCGTTGCGAGCCGCTCGCCGTGGTCCGGCGTGGCCGTCTTAGACGGGAGCAGGAACGCGATGCCGACCTGATGGACGGAGGCCGGTCCGCGCACGGAAACATCGGGCTGCAGTGCCGCGCCGGGAAACTGCTCGGCAATGATGGGCGGGATGTCGGCGCCCTCGCTTGCGGCATCCCAGACCAGGACTGCGCCCTCCTTTTTTAGCTTTTCCGGTGTCACCCACGGGTTGAACCGATACCCGCCATGCACGAACAAGGCGGACGGCCGGTCATCGGAGTAGAACGCGGCATTGCCGGCATACCATGTATCCCCGATCACGTACTTCATCGGGGTTCCTGTCTCGGCATGCCATCTGTCTGTCACCTCCGCGGCGAGCGATCGCCCGGGGAAATGGCTGCGGTTTTCCTTGCCCATAACATATGGCCGGGCCACTTGTTCCAGCGTGAACAGCAGCGCCGGAAGCAGCAGCACGGCGATCCATGCCCGACCAAAGGTACGCAAGCGCTGGGCCGTGAGCACCGGGCGGATCGAGGTGGCGATGAATAGTCCCACGTAGCACAACAGCGGCGCTGCCCACATGACCCGCGGGGGCCTTTGCGTCATGGCCGAAAGGATCACCGAGAAGACGATCGGACCAAAGGCCAGCGCCGCAAGGTAGGCACGGTCAAACTCGCGCGAATCCGACGGCGATTGCGGATTGGGGTTCTTCCAGCGCCAGAGCATCAGCGCGAGCAGCAGCATCGGGATCAGTGCGGCAAGCTGCGCCCCGATAAACGAGGAAAGCCTGGCCACATAATGCAGCCCGTTCGTTGCCTCAGGCGCCCGTCTCGCAACATATTCGATCGAGATAAAGCCACTGTCCACGATCCAGGCCATATGCGGCAGAAAGGTGAGAAGCGCCGTAGCTACCAGAACCCACGGACCCGCCTCGGCGAGACGGCGGCGTGCCACCGGGTGTAGCAGCACAAAGATGGCCATGGGGATGAGATAAGCCCCCATCGAGTAGCGGGCCCATAGTCCCAGGCCGGCAACGAATCCGGCCAGGCACCAGTCGCGAAGCCGGTTGTCGGTCAATGCGCGATGCAACAGCCAACCGAACAGCGCCGCAAACGGCATCTGCAGGACAATGTCGTTGAATTCGGGAGTGGGAAAGTTGAAGTAATAGATACCCTCGAGCAGAAGGGCACCCAGCAGTGCCTCACGCCTGGAGGCGATACGGCAACCCAGCTGCCAGACAGAGACGAACACGGTCCCGATGCAGACCTGTGCGGCAAGATAGCAGGCCCACAGATTCTTGCCCGGCCACACGGTCAGGGCTTCGGTCACCCACGGCCAGAGTGGGGGATCCTTCTCGTAACCGAGTTGCCACTCATGCCCCCACGCCAGCGCTTCGATGATGTCCAGCGAAGCGTTTTTCAGCAGCAGGCTTGGCAACAGCGTCCACAGGATCATGTGGGCGAGCAGCGCGATGACAAAAATGCTGGCGGCGGACTGCTGTTGCGCGAGCTTATTCGCGAGAAGAGGCCACTTCTGGACGGTAGTCGGCAAAGCGGTGCCGACTTGAGCGGCGTTTCCCCGACCTGATAAAGCTGAAAAATCTTCCACGTCTGTCCTGGCGTCCTGCGAGGGCGCAGGGATTCGGTCTTAGTCTCCCGCATCCACCGTGATGCGAATCCACGCGGTTCCGGACTGGCAACCGTTTTTGGCTGTGGGATTATCTCAGTACATTACAGATGATTACAAAGCGCGAATGTGCGAGTTGACGCATTAAGAACAAGGTGTTAATCGGCGGTCCAATGCTCCTTGGAGTGTCACATTTCCCTCCATCCCTCGCAGACATGGTGTGGATCAAGGAGCGCTTCGGGTGGTAAACCCTAGTAGTCTAGGTTTATATACCTTTATAAAGTTTCGGCACGCCGCCCCGCGTATAAATGTGCCTGGGCGGCCTTTGCAACAGACAGGCGAATCAGCCTGGACTTCCCATGCCGGAACACCCTTCGACCGAACTCCTTTCCCGCAGCCGCCAGCCCGTCTATCTGCAGCTGGCGACCATCTTCCGTCGGCAGATCGAAAGCGGCGCCTGGGTGCCCGGCGCGCAGATCCCGTCGCTCGACGCGCTGTGCCGCCAGTACGGCGTGGCGCGAATGACCATGCACCAGGCGCTGTCGATGCTCGACGAGGAGGGTCTGCTGGAGCGCTCGCGGGGCCGTGGGACATTCGTCAAGGCGGGCAGCCGGACGCAGCGGCGCGTGTCGCTATCCACTAGCTGGGACGAGGCTGTCGCCGTTGGCGATGCCATTGATACGGAAGCGTTGGTCGAATCCCGCGGGAACGTGGCGTTGCCCGCTGACCTTGGCCTGCCATGCAGCGGGCAGCGTGCCGCCGAATACCATTTCCTGCGCCGCCTGCATCGCGCAGACGGGCGGCCTTTTGCGATGTGCGAGGTGTACATCGAGGCCGGCGTCTTCGCACGCGAGCCCGATGCCTTCCGGCATGGCGCTTCGGTGCAGGTACTCGACCGTTTTCCCGGCCTGCAGGTCAGCGCGGCGCGACAGCGCCTGACCATTGTCGCGGCCGGGGCGGAATCCGCGGTCGGGCTCGATCTTGCCGTGGGCTCGCCAGTGGCCGAACTACGCCGCTACGCCTGCGTCGACGATGTGATCGTCTACTACGCCCGCATCGAATTCCCCACGGAGTTCGTCTGTCTCGATTTTGATCTGCTGGCCTCCTCCGGCCCGCAGTCTGATGCCAACCCGTCTTGAATCACGAAACCGACTCATGGAAACTTCCCAAGCGATGAACGGCGCCGAAAGCCTGGTCAAGACTCTGCTGTCCAGCGGTGTGGATACCTGCTTTGCCAATCCCGGCACGAGCGAAATGCACTTCGTCGCGGCGCTCGACCGTATTCCCGGCATGCGCTGCGTGCTGGGATTGTTCGAAGGCGTGGTGACTGGGGCCGCCGACGGCTATGCACGCATGGCGGACAAGCCGGCCGCCACGCTGCTGCACTGCGGCCCGGGACTGGCGAATGGCCTGGCCAATCTGCACAATGCCCGCCGCGCGCAGACGCCGGTCGTGAACATCATCGGTGACCAGGCGACTTACCATCGCCCGCTCGACGCGCCGCTCACCGCCGATACCGAAGGCTGGGCCCGCCCGGTCTCGGTGTGGACGCGCACGGCGACGCGCGCAGCCTCGGTGGGGGCGGACGCCGCCGCGGCCGTGCAGGCGGCCCGCGCTGCGCCAGGCGGCGTGGCCAGCCTGATCCTGCCGTCGGATGTGTGCTGGGACGCCGGCGGTGAAGTGGCCGCGCCGCTGCCGCCGCTGCCTGTGCCGAAGGTCGCGCCGGATGCGGTGCAGAACGCCGCGCGCGTGCTGCGCTCTGGCCAGCCCACGCTGATTGTGCTCGCAGGCAGCGCATTGCGCGAAGCGCCGCTGGCCGATGCACACCGCATCGCCGCCGCCATGCAGGCAAGGCTGATCACGCCGATGTCCAACGCACGCGTATCGCGGGGGAGAGGGCGCCTGGCAGTGGACCGCATTCCTTACTCCGGCGATGTAGCGCGTGACAGGCTCGCCGGCATCCGCAATGTGATTCTTGTCGGTGCCCAGGCGCCTGTGACGTTCTTCGCCTATCCGGGCAAGTCGCCGCGGCCTTATCCGGAAGATGCGGTCGTGCACGTGCTGGCCCGCGAGGAAGAAGACCTCGCCGATGCTCTGGCTCGCCTTGCCGACGAAGTGGGCGGACGAAACGTGGGGCTGCCGGCATCTGCCGCGGTGGCGCCTGCCGACATTGCGCGCGGCGCCGTCACATCGGAAGCCGTGGCCAGGACACTGACCGCGCTGCTGCCCGAACAGGCCATCGTGGTGGAGGAGAGCGTCAGTTTCGGGCGTGCGTTCTATCCGGGGACCGTGAACGCTGCGCCACATGACTGGCTGCAGCTCACGGGCGGCGCGATCGGCGCCGGCCTGCCGCTGGCCACCGGTGCCGCCGTGGCCGCGCCCGGTCGCCGCGTGGTCGCATTGCAGGCCGATGGTTCCGGCATGTACACGCTGCAGTCGCTGTGGACCATGGCGCGCGAGCAGCTCGACGTCACGGTCGTGCTGCTGGCCAACCGCAAATACGCGATCCTGCTCGGCGAGCTGGCCGGTGTCGGCGCCAATCCGGGCAAGACCGCGCTCGACATGCTCGACATCGGCAACCCCGACCTGAACTGGGTGCAGATGGCCAACGGCATGGGTGTGGAAGGTGCGCGCGCGCACGACATGGAGACCTTTGCCGACCTGTTCCGCATGGCCAACCAGCGCAAGGGGCCGTTCCTGATCGAGCTGGTGATCTGAGCGCCGGCACGCCTCGGCAAAGCAGGCTTTCCGCATTCGGGAATCCTGCCTTTGGCAGATGCGAATTGCTGCACCGCGCATAGTGCGGCAATCTGGCAGCTGTGCCATGGAAGCCCCGTGGCGGCATCATTTGTGAAGGAGACACCATGCCCCAAGAAGGATCGGCAGCGGGTCCGGACAAGGTCTATGCGGAAATGCTCGCCGCCGGCCAATTCCGCATCCAGCACTGCCAGGACTGCAAGAAGCACGTTTTTTTCCCGCGCAACATCTGCCCGCACTGCGGCGGTGACGCGCTCGACTGGACCGAGCCGGAGGGCACGGGCACGGTCTACTCCACCAGCGTGATCCGTCGCAAGGCGGAGGCCGGCGGCGACTACAACATCGTGCTGGTCGACCTGGACGAAGGCGTGCGCATGATGAGCCGGGTCGAAGGCATTGCGCCGACGTCTGTGCGCATCGGCATGCGCGTCAAGGCGCGCGTGGCGCCTGGCAAGGCAGAAGGCGAGCCCGCTCTCGTCGTGTTCGATCCGGTGGAGGGCTAAGCAAAATGAGTCTGTCTTCTTTGCGCGGCAGCGTCGCCATCGTCGGCGTGGGCCAGGCAGGCCTGGGCGAAGCCCATGGCAAGACTGAAATGGAAATCCTCGTGGAGGCCGCCAAGGCCGCCGTGAAGGATGCGGGCATGTCGATGCGCGACATCGATGGCATCGCCACCGCGAGCGTCGGCGCCACCATGTGGGTGATGCCGGTGGCCGAGTACCTCGGCATCAAGCCGAAGTTCGTCGACAGCACCATGATCGGCGGCTCGAGCTTCGTCTCGCACATGCTGCCCGCCATGATGGCGCTCGAAGCCGGCCTGTGCGACGCGGTGCTGGTCTGCTACGGCAGCAACCAGCGCACCTCGACGGTGGGCCGTGCCGGCATCAGCAAAGTGCGCGCCGTGCTCGACCCGCAGCCGTACGAGAATCCGTACCAGCCGCTGAGCCCGATCACGTCCTATGCACTGGCTGCCGCACGCCACATGCATCAGTACGGCACCACGCGCGAACACCTGGCTGAAGTGGCCGTGGCCGCGCGCAAATGGGCGCAGCTCAATCCGGAAGCGCAGATGCGCGATCCGCTTTCTATCGAAGACGTGCTCAACGCGCGCATGGTGTCGGACCCGCTGTCCGTGCGTGACTGCTGCCTCGTGACCGACGGTGCCGGCGCCTACGTGATGGTCCGCGCCGACCGCGCCAAGGACATGGCGAAGCCGCCGGTCTACGTGCTCGGCAACGCGACAGCAACGTGGCACCGCCAGATCTCGTGCATGCCCGACGTCACCGTCACGGCAGCCAAGGAATCCGGCGAGCGCGCCTTCGCGATGGCCGGCCTCAAGCCGTCGGATGTCGATGTGGCCGAGTTGTACGACGCGTTCACGATCAACACGCTGCTGTTCCTCGAAGACCTTGGCTTCTGCCCGAAGGGCGAGGGCGGTCACTTCGTCAGTGGCGGTGGCATCGCCCCGGGCGGCCGCCTGCCGGTGAACACCAACGGTGGCGGTCTGTCTTGCGTGCATCCGGGCATGTACGGCATGTTCATCACGATAGAAGCCGTGCGCCAGCTGCGTGGCGAATGCGGTGACCGCCAGGTCAAGGACGCGGAAGTTGCCGTGGTCCACGGCAACGGCGGCACGCTGTCGAGCCAGGCAACGGCGATCCTGGGGACGGCCGCCACGCTGTAAGGCGATCCGGGTTTAAAGGGAAGAAGGCGCAACGGCGGGGAAGTCCAATCGGATTTCCCCGCCGTTGTGTTTTTGGCGGATGCGGTGGCGCCGGCTGTCAGTCGGCGAGCCGGATGCCTAGCTCCTCGACAAAGCGCTTGTCGCTGGCAAATTGCGTTTGCGCATACTGGCGGTACTCGGCGGTGCCCAGGTAGACGTTCGGCATCGATTCCGCCTGCAACGCCTGCTGGTAACCGGGGTCGGACAGCGATGCCTTGAACGCGTCATGCAATGCCTGCACGACTGCAGGGGGCATGCCCTTCGGGCCGGCCAGCCCGACCTCGGACTGGATAGCGATGTCATAGCCCAGCTCCTTGAGCGTTGGCACCTGCGGCCAGCGTTTCAGGCGCTCATTCAGCGCAACGGCGAGCAGCCGCACCTTGCCGCTTTCGGCCATGGCCCCCCAACCCGCTTCGATCATCGCGTCGACATGGCCGCCGATCAGCGCGACCAGCGCGTCCGCGCCGCCCTTGAACGGTACGAAGTTGACCTTGATGCCGGCCATCTTCGCGAGCCGTTCCGTGGCGATATGGCCCGAGGTGCCATTGCCGACCGATGCGATGCTGAGCTTGCCGGGATTGGCGCGGGCATAGGCGATCAGGTCTTCCACACGCTTCCAACGCGAGTCCGCGGCCACCGACACGCCATACACATAGCTGTTGAGACCCATGATGAACGTAAAGTCGGTCAGCGCGTTGTACGAAACGCGCTGGATATGCGGCAGCCGGAACAGCGCCGCATTGATGACGGAGATCGTGTAGCCGTCCGGCGCGGCGGTGCGCGCCATGGTGGCAGGTCCGAGCGTGCCGCCCACGCCGGGCTGGTTGACGATGACGATCGGCTGGCCCAATCGCTTCGACGTCGCGAGCGCCAGCGAGCGCATCTGCACATCGGTGGCGCCGCCCGCCGGATACGGCACGATCAGCGTGACGGGTTTGGCCGGAAAAGCCTGTGCACGCGCGGCCGGCGCATGCAGGGTAGCCGCAGCGCCGCCCAGCAGCAGGCTCGCCGGGGCCAGCTTCAGGAACTGGCGGCGCGGATGTCGGAAAGTGTGGTTCATGAAAGCAAATCCTGTTTAGTCCGCCGGCCTCAGTTGACCCGGCGCGTATAGCCTTGCCAGTACGGTTCGCGCAATTGGCGCCGCAGCACCTTGCCCGACGGATTGCGCGGCAGCGCATCGACGAAATCGATGCTCTTGGGCAACTTGAATCCCGCCAGCCGTTCGCGCGCCCACTGCAGGATGTCTCGCGCATCTGGCGTGGCGCCGTCGCGCGGCACGACGATGGCCTTCACCGCCTCGCCCCATCGGGCGTCGGGCACGCCGATCACGGCGACTTCGGCTACATGCGGGTGGCCATAGATCGCGTTCTCGACTTCCGCGGGGTAGACGTTCTCGCCGCCGCTGATGATCATGTCCTTTACGCGATCGTGGATATAGAGGTAGTCGTCCGCGTCCATGTAGCCAGCATCGCCAGTGCGCAGCCATCCGTCGGCATCGATCGCGCGTGCGGTCTCTTCGGGCTGCTTCCAGTAGCCGGCCATGGTCTGCAAGGAACGCACGATGACCTCGCCGACTTCGCCAGGCGGCACGTGTTTGCCCGCCGCGTCGACCACCGCCACTTCGGCCCACGGCAGTGCCCGGCCGGCGGCGCGCAGCAGCGCGGTGTTGCCGCTCGCATGGTCCTCCGGCATCAATCCGGTCACGCTGCCGGTGGTCTCGGTCATGCCATAGGTCTGCACGAAGCCGCAGCCGAACACTTCCATGCCTTCGCGCAGCAAGTCGGCCGGCATCGGCGCGGAACCGTAGATCAGGTAGCGCAAGCGCGAATAGTTCACCTGCCGCGCACGTGGATCGCGCAGCACGATCTGAATTGCCGACGGCACCAGGAACAGCTTGCTGATGCGGTCGTTGGCGATGAAGTCGAGCACGCGGCGCGGATCGAAGTCGCGGACCACGATACCCTTCGCGCCCGCCAGCAGTCCGCGCAGGCCCCAGCCTGTGCCGCCGATGTGGGCGACCGGCATGGCCACGAGCGAGACATCGTCGGGCACCCAGCGCAGCCAGGCGATGTTCTCGCGCTCGGCGATGATCGCGCTGACGGTCAGGTTGCGGTGCGTGAGCATCGCGCCCTTCGGGCGGCCGGTGGTGCCCGACGTGTAGAGCTGCAGCACGACGTCGTCAGGCCGGCTGACGTGCGTCGGCGGCGTGGTGGCCTGTCCGTCGCGCCAGTCCTGGTATGCGGGCCAGTCGACCACGGCGTCTTCCATGGCTACTACTCCGCGCAGCGCGGGCAGCTGCGATGCGATCGACTGTGCGAGTTCGACCGATTCGTTGCCAACGAACAGCAGCGCCGCATCGCAATGGGCGGCGATGTACTCCACCTCCGGCGCGGCGAGCCGCCAGCTGATCGGCGTTATCACGACGCCCGCCTTGGCAGCGCCGATCAGCAGCTCGAAGTAGTGGTCGCAGTTCTTGCCCAGGTACGCAATGCGGTCGCCCGGTGCCAGCCCCGCAGCCAGCAGGCCGTTGGCGACGCGGTCCGTATGCGTGCCGAATGCGCCGTATGTGGTTTCCCTGCCTTCGAATACATAGGCAATCTGCGTCTTCTGCACGCGCGCCAGATGCTGCACGGCGCGCGGCAGTGTGGCCAAATGGTCCACGTTCATCTAGGTCTCCGTCCCTTCGTTCAGGCTTTCGATTCGCGGCTGATATAGCCGAACAGGTAAGCCGCCACCTTGCGCATCTGGATCTCGTCCGAGCCTTCGGTAATGCGGTAGCGGCGGTGGTGACGGTAGATGTGCTCGAACGGCTTGTGGCGCGAATAGCCAATGCCGCCGTGCACCTGCATGGCCAGGTCGGCAGCCTCGCAGCACAGGCGGTTGGCGGTGTAGTTGCACATCGAGACCTTGTCCGAGAGCTGCTTCTCCACCTCCTTCTTCGGGATGCGGTCCATCTCCCATGCGGTCTGGCGGATAAACGCACGCAGCATCTGCGCACGCGTGGCCAGCTCGACCAACGGGAACTGTATGCCCTGGTTGCGCGCGAGTTCCTGCCCGAACGGCTTGCGCTCGCGCGCATAGCGCACGCTTTCGCGGATGCAGTACTCGGCTGCGCCAAGGCTCGCGGCCGCTTGCCGGATGCGGTTCTCGTGCACGAAATGCTGGGCCACGGATAGCCCCGAACCGGCCTTGGCGAGCACTGCGTCGGCTGGCACCCACACGCCGGTGAAGCTCACGCGCGGGTGGTCCGTCGGCATGTTGAAGGTCCACAGGTACTCTTCCACGCGTACGCCCGCGGTGTCCGACGGCACGAGGAAAGCCGTGATGCCGCGTGCGTCGCCGTCCTCGCCGCTGGTGCGCGCGAAGACCACGCAATGCGTGGCGGTGTGCATGCCCGTGGTCCACATCTTCTCGCCATCGATGCGCCAGCCTTCCTTGCCATCGCGCTTCTCGGGAATGGCACGCGTTGCCATGTGCGTGGCATCGGATCCGTGTTCGGGCTCGGTCAGGCCGAACGCGAGCTTGACGGTTTCATCGAGCATGCCGGGGATAAAGAACGCCTTCTGCGCATCGGTGCCGTAGTCGCGCATGACCAGCACGAACGGCTTGTTGCCGACGATCGAATGCTCGTTCTGCAGGTCGTTATGCAGGCCCAGTCCCTTTGCTGCCAGATGTTCGCGGATCACGGCCATCCACAGGTTGCCGCCTCCCTTGCCGCCGTACTCCGGCGGCAGCGCGAAGCGCAGGTGCCCAGCGCGATCGGCGCGGCGGCGCGCTTCGGCGAGTAGCGCTTCCCATTCGGGACGCGGCAGGCCCTGGTTGTCGAAGTCCGTGCGCGCCCACTCGCGGCGGTGGTCGAAGAAGCGCTGGTTGTCATTTTCGGCTTGCAGTGGGGCAATCTCGGCTTCGATGAAGCGGTCGAGTTCCTCCAGGTAGGCGACGAGTTCTGCGGGAAGCTGGAAATCCATTCATTGCTCCATGGCTTGCAACGCCGCGCGATAGCTGCTGTAGGCAGGCTGGTCGATGGCGAGCTTGTTCAGGGTAGTGGTCCACAGATGCGCGGCGAGGCCGGGCGTCTGCAAATCGATGAGACCGGCGGCGATGGCTTCGCACAGGTGCCGGTTCAGGGCTTCGAGCGTGCCGTCTGCGCCGAGCAGCGCGCGCAGGCGATCGTGTTCGGCCGCATTGGCATCGGGCGCCAGCCGCAGTTCGCGCTCGACGATGTCGAGCACATTGGCGGCAACGCGCGCATCGAAGGCCTCGCGTCCCGACAGCTTCGGGATGGCAGCATGGCGCAGGAAAGCCGTGACCGACCGCAGCAGGTCAGCGGCGTTGGGTGTGTCTTGCATCAGCGTGCTCCCTGGCGCGGCGCCAGCAGGTTCAGCAGGTCGATCTCGGTCTCGGAGCTGCGCCGGCCGATGGCCGCGCGCTCCACGGTACGCGGCGCGCCACCACCGGGCGCCTGCGCCATGCTTTCGCAGCCGATGCCCCATTTGAGCGAGCCGAACACCTCCCAGAAATGCACGCGCGCCGCGTCCACGGTGCCGCCGCCGGCCTCATAGCCGGCGAACAGGTCTTCGCGCGTGCCGAAGCCTCCGACGGGCAGGCTCGTGTGCCCGAAGCGCCAGGAGTTGACGCATAGCCAGCCGAGGTCTTCCATTGGATCGCCGAGATGGGCGAGTTCCCAGTCGAGCACGGCGCGCAGGCCATCCTCGCCGACCATCAGGTTGCCGTTGCGGAAGTCGCCGTGGACGAGCGCTTTGCGCTCGGGAGCGGGGGGCAGATTCCGCTGCAGCCACTGGAAGGCCAGCTCAAAGACAGGCTTGGCAGAGCCGCCAGCGCGGTGGCGTGCGAGGTAGTTCGCGACTTCTTCTGCGGCCGCGGCTTCGCGCAATGGCGGCAAATCCGCGTGCGCGATGCGGTGGATTGCCGCCAGCGCACGCCCGCACTGGTGGGCCAGCACCGTGCGTGCATGCGCCAGGGAGGGATCGCGAACGATGCGTCCGCCCAGTGTTTCGCCGGCGACAAGATCCATGATGAAGCCGTCGCCGATGCCATCGGCAGGCGCAAGCTGTGCCCGCACCACCGGCACCGGCACGCCAGCGCGTGCGGCGCGATCGAGCAAGGCCGCTTCGGTCGCCATGCCAGTGAAGCCTGCGGTGCCGGTGCCCGAAGGGCGCGCCGTTTGCGGCGGACAGCGCCGCAGGATCATCGGTGCAATACCGTCCGCCCGTTCGAGGCTGAAAGACCAGGTTTCCTGGTTGGCGCCACCTGACAGGCGGCGCAGCGCACTGATGCCGGTGGCGCGCGCGTCGAGGCGGCGCGCGATGCGATGCAGGCCCGAGGACAGCATGTCCTCAGACTGCACGGGGGTTGTCTCCACGTTTGTTGTTCTCCCGAATGGCGTCAATGGCGCGGCATGAAGCGCGCCGTTGAATTCATAATCAAGATTATGTTTTTAAGACTAAAGACGCCTGTTAAGCTTGTCAACACTGGGAAAACACGGACACAGACGCCGGCCACGATGAAACAAGCCCTCACGCCCCTGGAAGGTCAGGAAGGATTCGCGGTGCCGCGCTACTCGCGCGGCAAGCGCACGACGGAACGGTTGCTCGAGGCGGGCCGCCGCCTGCTGAAAGACCGCACGCTCGACCAGGTCCCGATCCAGGACATCTGCGCCCACGCCGGCGTAACGACCGGTGCGTTCTACAGTCGCTTCGACGGCAAGGAAAGCTACTTCCGTGCGCTGCAGACGCTGCTGGTGGCGCAGTTGCGTGACGGGATGGCGCAGCGCGTGGCGCTGTTCGACGCGGGCGAGAAGACGCTGCGCGAGGTGGTGGAATCGCTCGCACGCAGCAACCGCATGTGGGCGTACCGCAACGAGGGCGTGCTGCGCGCCTCGCTGATCGAGCGCGCGATCACGGGGGAAGATCCGCTCAAGCGGATGAACCAGGACTACGTGGAGCTGGTGGTGCCACGGCTGGCGCGGCTGCATCCGGCGGGCGCGTCGCCGGAACTGGAAACGCGCATCCGCTTCGCGTATCAGGCGATGGTTGGAACGCTGATCTACACGCTGGTGAACCGGTCAGGCACGTACCGGTTGTCGGACCGCAGGCTGGAAGCAGAAATGGCGCGCGCGTTCTACCTCTACATCACGCAGGAACTCGGCTAGGCGTGGTCGTCGTTCCCGGCCAGCACGGGGACTGCGCTGTCATAGCCGAGCAGGCTCGCCAGTAGCGGCCACCGCTGCGCCGCCGCGCGTGCCGCCTGCAGGTCCTGCTGGTCGAAGTACCGATTCGGATCGAAGCCGGCCACCTCCTTGCCGAGGACGTCGATGTCGCTGCGAGCGAGCGCGAGCCCGCGGGCATTGGCCGGTTTCATCATTTCCCCTCGATCCACACGCCATCGGGCGTGTGCACCATGTATCCGCTTCCGTCGCGCATGGTGACCGTGACTTCGTTTTCGCCGATCATCTGGGTCTGGGGCAGGTCCGCGGCATACTGATCGAGCGTCTGCGCGCCGGGCTGGAACGGGTTCTCTGCCACCAGGTTCGAAATCAGCTGCGACAGCGCCAGATAGCTGGTCGGTGCATCGATCGTCACGGTCTTGCCGGATGGCGACTGGCCTCCGGGCAAGCCGACGAGCTTCACGCCCACCGGCACATGGATGATACGCGGCGTGGGGATTTCGCGCATGCCCGCAATCTGGTTTGCATCGCCGCGCAACGCCGCGCCGTGTTCGGGAACGAACACAATGACCGCCTTGCGCCCCGAACTGGCCACCATGTCGATGACCTTGTCGACATCGCCGAGCACCTTCGACAGCCGCAGCGGATACGATTCCAGGCTCGACATCTTCGTGTCCGGCAAGCGGTTGCCGTCATGCAGCGTCACAGTGTTGTAGTACAGCGCCTGCGGGCCGCCGCCTTCGGCGAGCCGCTTCTTGTACCAGCGCTGCAGTACGTCGAAGTCACCGGCGACAGGGGAGTTGTCGAACGAACGCATGGCGACCGGCAGGCCATCGTTCGATGGCGGTTTCACGCCCGGCACACCGACTTCCTGTTCCACTTCCTGCAGGAAGTTGTCGAAGTGTCCGTCGTGGTTGAGCAGCATCCGCGTGCTGAAGCCTGCATCGGCCAGTGCCGAGAAGATGTGGCATTCGGCCGGCGCCGAATCGTACAGGTCCTTGTGCTGCGGCTGCCCGCACGCAGCGCGCAGCACACGGATGGCTGCCGGGCCGCTGTAGCTGGCGGCCGAACTGAAGTTGGTGAACAAGAAATCGAAGCGCGACAGCAGCGGGTTGTCGCGCGCTTTGGCGACATCCAGGTCATCCCACGACAAGGAGCAGATATGCAGCACGATGATGTCGTACTGCGTATCGGGCGTCGCGGCAAGCGGGCCGAAGTGCACCGAGCGTTGGGCTTCCTGCTGCCGGAACGCGTTCAGGCGGGCATCCCAGCCGGCCTCGCCCGGTGCACCGCCGGCGGCGGCCGTTTCGGTGCCCGCGATGGCCTGCTGTCCGCCGCCGACCACCGGCCCCACCGACAGCACCTGCCACAGCGGCACCAACACCAGCGCCGCGAACACCAGCGTGGTCACGCGTACCCAGCGATTCACCAGCAGGAAGACAACCAGCACAGCCAGCGCCGTGAGCAGCATTTCCCGGCTGACCAGCCGGCCGAGCAGTTCGACCATATACGCAGGCGTGAACGCCTGCAGGTTGGAGAACTGCGATATCGCGCGTTCGAACGGCGGCAGGTTCGATTCCCAGTACAGCAGCGCGGCGCCGGCGACCACCGCCACAACTTGCCGCAGTGCGGCCAGCGCGCGGTTCGGGATGTGGATGGCCAGCGCGAGCGCGAACAGGATATTGAGCAGCCATTGCGGCTCGACCCGTCCGATATGGAACAGGTAGAGCTTGACGATGAAGTAGAGGTTCCAGATTCCCATGTCGGTGTCAGTGAGGTCAGCAGGTCAGCCTCAGGGTTGCCGCGGCCCCACGCGGCCGAAGATGCCGGCGACCGAGGCGCGCGCGGCGTCGACCAGTCGCAGCAGGCCCTGGTATCCCATCTCGATGACTTCCTTCAGTCCATTCAGCGGTACGTCCACGGGCTGCTCGTCGATCCAGTTGATCCACGCGTCGGCGCGGCCGAACGTGCATTGGATCAGCTGCTGTTCGGCCAGCGCGTCCATGTCTTCAAAGCGCACGCCGAGATGGCGGTCCGCATTGCGCGTCACCACGGCGGGGAAGTGGTAGCTGCGCTTGCCGCGCGACAGGCAGACGCCGACCTGTTCCCCTGGATCGACGCGGGTCTCGACAGGCAACATCAGGCCGAGTCCGCCCAGCGAATAGTTCTCGGTCCGGCAGGCCAGCGTGCGTCCATCGGGCAGCAGCAGCGTGGCCGGCACGCGCATGGGAATGCGGTGCGAAATCCGCACCTGCCGCGCCTCGCGCGCGACGCCGATGGCCGCGCCCAGCATCACCAGGTTGAACAGTGCCCATCCCATGTTCATGATCACTGCCGAGGCCTCGAAGCTGTCGTCGAACAGCACACGGCCCGCACCGAGCGCCAGGCCTACGACGTTCAGCGCCAGCAGCAGCACGTAAGGCTTGGAGATAGTCCAGTCAAGGTAGTCTTCCTCGATCTGTCCGCCCTTGGCGGTCACGTTGAACTTGCCGAGGCGCGGGTTGACGAAGGCCATGGTCGTGGGCAGCACGATGTACCACGCCAGCACCGATTCATAGACCTCGGCCCAGAACGAATGCCGGTACCGGCCCTGCAGCCGCGAATTCGTGATGCTGGCGACCATCAGGTATGGGATCACGTAAGCCATGAGCAGTACCGCCGAGGTGTGGATCACGTGCAGCCCGAAATACAGGTAGGCAATCGGCATGGTCAGGAAGATCAGCCGCGGAATGCCGTAGAAGAAATGCAGCATGGCGTTGCTGTAGCACAGCCGCTGGAACAGGTGCAGGCCTTTGCCGAACATCGGGTTGTCGATGCGGAAGATCTGCGCCATGCCGCGCGCCCAGCGGATGCGCTGGCCGATGTGCCCGGCCAGGTTTTCGGTGGCCAGGCCGGCGGCCTGCACCGTGCGCAGGTAGGCGCTGTTGTAGCCGAGCCGGTGCAGCTTGAGCGCGGTATGCGCATCCTCGGTCACGGTCTCGACTGCAATGCCGCCGATCTCGGTCAGCGGCGCGCGCTTGATGACAGCGCAGGAGCCGCAGAAGAACGTCGCGTTCCAGAAATCGTTGCCATCCTGGATCAGGCCGTAGAACAGGCTGCCTTCATTGGGCACGCGGCGGAACGTATCGAAGTTGCGCTCGAACGGGTCCGGCGAGAAGAAGTGGTGCGGCGTCTGCACCATGGCGCAATTCGGGTCTGCCAGGAACTCGCCCATCGTCATCTGCAGGAAGGAGCGCGTGGGAATGTGGTCGCAGTCGAAGATCGCCACGTACTCGCCCGCGGTCTGCTTCAGCGCGGAGTTGATGTTGCCGGCTTTGGCGTGCGTGTGTTCATCGCGCGCCAGGTAATGCACGCCCGCTTCCTCGGCGAAGGCGCGGATCTCTTCGCGGCCGCCGTCGTCGAGCACATAGACGTTCATCTTGCCGGCGGGCCAGTCCATGCTGCGTGCGGCATAGACGGTGGGCTGCAGCACGCGCAACGGTTCGTTGTAGGTCGGGATGAACACATCCACGGTAGGCCAGTCGGCCGGATCCGGCGACAGCGCTGCCGGCCTGCGGTTCAGCGGCCAGATGGTCTGAAGGTACCCGAGGAACAGCACGATCCACGTGTAGAGTTCCGCAATCAGCAGCAGGTAGCCGAACACGGCTTCGACGGTGGTCTCGAAGCGCAGCGTGGTTGTCAGTCGCCACCAGATGTAGCGGCCCGCCATCAGCACCGACAGCGCAGCCATCGACAACGTGGCGAGCCGGCCCGGAATGCGGCGCAGGAAAAAGAGGCCGGTCAGGATCAGCACGACCAGCAGGAACTGGTCGCGCAGCGGCAGGGGGGTGGTGCAGAGCAGGATGCCCGAGACCGCGGCCAGCACCAGCAGGATCGGCATCAGCAGAGGGACCTGTCCGAGTGTGGGCGACAGCGCTTCCAGTCGGTTGGCGATGCCGTGCCAGTCCACCGTGGGCAGGCGCGCCATCAGCCGGTGCCGCAGCCGCTTCACGCGGAAGTAGGCCGGTTCCAGCCAGCTGCGGAACCAGCGCCGCAATGCGCTGGCTTCGGGCGCGGCCTGCGGCTGGCGGCGCTGCCGCAAATCTGCCGCGAGCGGGCGGATCGCACGCGGTGCGCGTAACAGCAGCCGTTGCAGCCAGATGCGAGCACCATGCGCGCGGCCGATCTCGAGGCGCACGTGCGCGCGCTCGCTCAGCCAGACCGCGCAGCGCAGCGGCACGTCGGGCCGTCCCGGCGGCGGGGCACGGAACAGCAGCCGCAGCCACCACAAGCCCGCGGGCGCGCTGACAGAGATGCCGAGTTCCCGCGCGAGTTGGCGGCGCAAGGCCTCCCACATGCCGGATACCGATGGCAGTCTCATGGCGCCACCCCGCGCTGCACCTGGCCGCCGGCCTGTCCCTTGCCGGCGCGTGCGCCGTTCAGCAGCCAGCCTGACACCCACGAGGCCAGTCCCTGCAAGTCATGCGCGGTCTGCGAATGCGGCGTGCTGCGGCAGAAGCATTCGCCGCGGGCCAGCGCTTCGGGCACGCCTGCATCCTCATGGATCTCGTAGGGCAACAGTGCGTCGCCAAGCGTGGCGCGCAGTAGCACGGAGACGTCGGTGTGCAACTGGCGGCCCGGCTGCAAGCGCGTGACGACGTAAGCGCTGGCGATGCCGCCATCGTCGAGCGCCTGGCGCAGCGGCGCGAGCGTAGCGCAGCTTTCCGGCAACGAGGGCAGCAGTACCAGGGCGAGGTCCGCGGCGGCCAGCGCCTGCTCCGCGAACGGCGATGGCCACGGCGCGCTGTCCACGAGTGTCACGGCATCGCCGGCCAGGTCGACGTCCTGCAACAGCCGGCGCAGCCAGTGCGGATCTTCATGCAGGCGCATGGCGATATCCGCGCGCGCGGCGCGCGCGCCCGGCTCGCCCCACGGCACGAACAGCACGCCGTCGTCGCTGCGGTGGCCGCATGCAGCCCAGTCAGCCGTGTTGGACAGGCCCTGGCGCACACGCTCGCGCAGCCCGAAATGAAAGCCGAGCAGGCCGCGCGGGTCGCATTCGATGGCCAGTGGCGCGTGCCCATGCCAGCGCAGCAGCGAAGCGAGTTCCGCCGTGATCGTGGTGCGCCCGGCGCCGCCGACGGCGGAAATGATGGCGATGGTCTTCATTCGCGGCCTCCCGCGATGTCGCGCCACGGCCGACCGCGGATCACGACCGGGCGCAGCTGTGCCGGCAGACGCACGGAACGGCGCGAGCGCGGCAACCGCCAGCGCGGCAGCAGGCGCAGCAGGCGGAAGCGCCAGACCAGCCAGGTGACGGGCACAGCCACAATCACGCCCCAGATGAAATAGCCCAGGAAGATCGCCATGATGGTCTAGCCTTGCGGTTTGATCGGAATGGAAAACGGCTGCGGCGCGCTACGCGGCCTCCGGCGCTGGCCGCCCGATGGCTGCGGCATGATGCCGGCGGTCACCGGCTGGCTGGCCGGTGCATCGGCACGGTCGTTCGCATGCTGGGCCAGCCAGCCGCTGTAGTCCTGTGCGGGCCGTTGTGCGATGTCGGCTTCCAGCCGCTGCAGGGTGCCAAGGATCGACTCGGTATCCCCGCAGCGCAGCTCGCCGCTGAACAATTCGGACATGGGGCGCTGGAATACGTGCTGGCAGGCAATCTCCACGTTCTCAAGCCGGCACGCGAAGAAGAAGGCGTAGACACTGTTGCTGCCCGCGGTACAGAGATCCCCCGCGTCGCGCATCTGGCATGCGCGCAGCGCATCCACGTGCGCGACCTCGGCCAGCAACGGCAGCTCGAGCAGCACGTGCGGCAGGCGCACCACGGTGCTGCGCTCGAGCGTGCTGCGCACCAGCGCAATGAATTCGGCCGCGGGCAGGTAGCCAGTTGCTGCCGTGGCCAGCACTGCGGACAGCGCGCTCTTGTAGTCGGGAAGGATCGGCCGCTGGAACACCTGGCCCTGCAGCGAATCGATGCGCGTCTGCATGCGCGCGAATGGCGTGTTGCGCAGGATCACCATATTGGCGCCGAGCGTTATCATCAGCAGCTCATAGCGCTGGCGCAGCATCTCCTTGTCTTCGCGCACGACGATCTTCAGCGCCTTGCCGCCGTGGTGGCGCAGCTTGTGGACCTGCGCGGCCAGCGGCTCCAGTTCCTGGCGGTCACCATAGTGCAGAATCACGGTGGCCGCCACGGCACCGGACGCGGCCGCCACGACGGCGTCATTGTCGGGCACCACCTGCCATTCGGCGGGAATCCAGCGCTCGCGCAGCACCGCATCGCGGCTGACGATGACGCGGTGTTCGTCGGGCGCGAGCAGGCCGACCGGTACGCCGTCCGCGGCATCGGCATTGCCGGTGCCTGCCATCAGGCCGTGGTCTTCCGGCGAGAAGCGCAGCGGCACGACTTCGCGCGGCAGAACGGCATTCTTGTGGCGCCAGAAGCCGACTTCCCAGACGTACTGGCCTTGTACTTGTGCCAGCCTGGCCGCGCCGGCGAAGTGCTGGTGAAAGCGGGCGAGGGTCGCGAGATCGAGCGTTTCCGCGCCGTCGGGCGGGGCGGCCAGCAGCAACAGGCCGCAGCCCTGCGCGGCGCACCAATGCGCCAGCCGTGCGCCGGCATCTGCAAGGGCCGTCGCGTCATCCCAGGGCAGGAAGGCTTCGGCACCTTCGAGCAGGATTTCACCGCCCGCCGCGCCGCATTGATCGACCATCGCCTGCATGGCCTCCAGCAACACGTCCGAGCCCGTACGGTCGGGCACGGCGCGCAGCGTGCAGACATTGGCACGGCTGTGCAGCGTGCGGCAGCTGTCGATGTCCAGGCCGTGCTGGCGCAGCATCGCGCCGATTTCGGCCGGCTCGCGCGAGGACAGCACCGTGGTGCGCGCGCGCAGCAGTTGTGCGGCGCTTTGCCAGAACAGTGCGTCGCGCGCCGGCGAGGCGTCGGCGTAGACGGCATGCACCGCGCCGGGCTGCAGCGCGGCCAGCGC
Source organism: Cupriavidus pinatubonensis (assembly GCF_019602855.1). Taxonomy (GTDB): domain Bacteria; phylum Pseudomonadota; class Gammaproteobacteria; order Burkholderiales; family Burkholderiaceae; genus Cupriavidus; species Cupriavidus pinatubonensis. The sequence continues at coordinate 845,551 of NZ_CP080766.1, read as the reverse complement.
GGGCGGCAGTGCATCGATGGCGAGCGCGTGGCGCGCCTGCAGCCATGGGCTGGAGGCAGTGTTTCGGGAGCGGGCTGGACGCGTATCGTTCATGCGGGCCCTCAGTAAGTGGAGTACGGCCGCACCGGCGTGGGCGGGTAGGGAACCGCTCCCTGCTGGCGCTCGAAGAAGTAGCGCAAGTAGGCAAAGGCGCGGTTCGGCGCGTAGTCGCGCGAACGGTCGATGTCGAAGCCGGCACCTGCCACCCAGTGCGGTGCGAAGCGGTACTCGACGATACCGCCGACCGTATAGCTGAAGCCGCCGCCGGAGCCGCCTTCGTACTGCGCGCCGCCGACCATCGCCTGCAGGTCGGGCCGGGTCGGGTAGATGTCCATGGACTTCTCGTAGGTGCTGGACATGCCGACCGAGCCGCGCAGCCGCCACGACAGCAGGCCGCGTCGCCCGGTCCAGTCCAGCGGAATCAGGAACGACAGGTATTTCTGCGGACTGTAGTAGCCACCGTGGCCGAACGTGTAGAAGCGCTCATTCTCGGCATAGCGCCAGTAGTTCAGCACCACGCCGCTCGTGATGCGCTGGTCGCGCCGCACGAACACGGGCACGTCGAAGCCGGTGCGCACGGTGAACTCTTGGTTGGTGAGGACATTCGTTCCAGTGTAGACGCCGTAGCCAAGGTCGGCGAAGAGGCCGAAACGCCCTACGTCGCGCGCATATCGCGCATGGATGCCGTTGCGCACCACGTTGCCCCAGCTCTCGGCGGGCGTGACGGCGCCGGTCTGCGGATCCACGTGGCGCGGGTCGGTCGCGCCGGCGTATGACACCAGGCTGCTCGTTACTGCGCGGCGAGAAATGTCCACCGTCGCCGACGCAGGGCCCATCTCCGCGCGGTAGCGGAAACCGCCAACCACGGTCTGCAGCGTGAAGCCGAGCGGCGTGGTGCCGATGTCGGCGCGCCAGCTGTTGTACGCGCCGTTGAACTCGTAGCCCGCGGCCAATGCCACCCCGCGGTCGCTCTGGCTGATCGGGCCAAGCCCGTTGTTGCCCAGCGCACGGATCTTGCCGAAGTCGCGAGAGCCCGGGAGGCTGTCGGCAGGCAAGGTACCCGCGTCGAGCAAGACCGTGTCGGCATGGAAGAAAGCGTGGCCGGTGTAGCCGTTCGGAATGCGCACATACAGCGGGATCTCGGTCGCGTTGAGGCGCGAGATGCCCGGGTCGCCGGACTTGTTCGAAAACAGCACGGCGGTTGAGACCTGGCCTTCGCGGCGTGCCTCGAGCGCGCCCAGTGCGCGCTCGGCCGAGGTGCCCTGGGGCCCGGGAATCTCGTTCTCGCGCTGCTCCTGCACGCGCGCTTCGCGGTAGAGCAAGGCGGCGCCATTGAAGTTGCCGCGCGACTGAGCGATGCGGCCAGCCTGCATGGTGACGTCGGAACGCTCCGGATAGCGTTCGCGCAAGGGCGTGACCACGGCCAGCGCCTCGTCCTCGCGCCGCATGGCGGTGAAGCGGCGTGCGACGGCGAGACGCGTATCGATATCGTCCCCGGGCGTGTCGGCCAGTACCGCGCGCACTTCCTCGAGCGCCTGGTCGTCCTTGCCCTGTCGTTCCAGCATCCGTGCGACCGTGAGGCGCGCATCGGCATCTTGCGGATGGGTCGTCAGCACCTCGCGCGCGGCCTGCGCGGCACCGTCGTAGTCGCCCTGGGCTTCGCGCAGGTCGGCCAGTTCCAGCAGCCAGCGCCGGTCATTCTGCTGCGCAGCGGGCACCGCATAGAGCATCCGCTCGGCGCCCTTGAGGTCGCCGTCGGCGACGCGGCGGTCCGTGTCGCGCAGCGCCAGCCGCAGCAACTGGTCATCGAAATCGGCACGCTGTTCCGGCGTAATGCCGGGCAGGGCGCTGGACTCTGCAATCCAGGTGCGCAGTTCGTCGTCGCGCTCGGCCGACGCAAGCAACTCGCCATAGCGGATGCGCACGTCGATGGCCGGGTCCTGCGGATGCGCGTCAAGCCAGTCGCGCACCAGCCTGAGACCGGTGTCGGGCTGGCCGATCGCGATCCACTCGCGCCCGACCGACGCCAGCATCTGCGGATCGTCGCGCGCGGCGTCTGCGGCGGCGCGCAGTTTGTCTTCCGCTTCCTGTTCGCGTCCCGCAGCGACAAGCTGGCGCGCCTCGCGCAACAGCCGCTGCGCCTGCAGGTTGCCAGCCAGGCGCCGCATGGAATCGGAACGCTCGGCTTCCGGCACACCCGCCAGCACGCTGCTGGCGGCATCGATATCGTCGACCGAATTCAGGTACAGCGCGATGGCGTAACGCATCTCGCTCGTGGGCGACGCGGCCAGGCCGTCTTCCATCACGCGGCGGCCCAGCGCGGGCAGCGCGAGGTCGCGATAGGCGCGAGCGAGTGTGAAGCGTGTCCACGGATCGTTGGGGGCGAGCCGGATCGATTCCTCCAGCCTTGCCAGCGCGGGGCTTTGCTTGCGCTGCGCGAGCAGCTGTTCGCCCTGCAGCGACAGCAAGTCCGCGCGCAAGCTGCGCAGCTCGTCCGCCGAGCCCTTTAACCGGCTCCCAGTGCTCGCGATCAACGGTCCGACTTCGTCGCTGCGCTGGCTGTCGTTGAGCAGCTTGACCAGTGTGCGCAGCGTGCCGATATCGGGTTCGGGTCCTGCCAGCGTTTCGCGCAGCAGCGCCTCGGCTTCGGGCAGCTTGTTCTGCGCGATCAGTGCGTCGGCCAGCACGCCGCGCGCATTGGCATTGCCGGGCTGTAGCGCGAGCGCTTCCCGTGCAAGGGCTTCACCCTGCGCGGGTTTGCCCTGGGCATTCGCTTCACGCGCCTTGGCCACCGTGCCCCAGAACCTGGCGGTGTCCTTCAGGCTGTGCCACTTGCCACGGTTGCCGCTGTCGAGTTGCTCGGCACGCGCGAACAGTTCGCGCGCTTCGTCGTGGCGGCCCTGGCGCAATCGCACGAGCCCCAGGTTGCCGAGCGTCTCGCCATCGTTGCGGCGCTTGCGGTTGGCACTTTCCAGCGCGGTTTCCGCCTCACGCACGTTGCCGCGTGCAAGCTGCTGTTCGCCACGGCGCCGTGCCTGCGAGGCCGGGCTGGCGGCGCCACCCTTTTTGGCGAGTTCCGCGAGCGTCTGCCGGGCGGAGGTGTCGTCGGGTACTTCCTTCACATAGAGCTCGAACCACTTGAAGTACGCCGGGTCATCGCTGACGCCGTACAGCGTACGCCTCCACATTTCCAGTGCCGACTTGCGGTCGCCGTCGGGACGCTGGACGATGCGGTACAGGATGCCCAACCCTTCCTGGCGCGTGGCTTCGCGGTCGGTCAGCAGGCTGGCCAGTGCCATGGCCAGGCGCAGGTCATCGGGGTCCTGGCGCACGCGCGCGCGCAACTCGGCAATGCTGGCCGTGCGACCGGCGGGCGTGCCGGCCATGATGCGGTAGTAGTCGACAGCCAGTTCGCCGCGCGGAGCGCCACGCGGAAACAGTTGCCTGAGCCGTGCGATGGCCTCCTCGGACTTGCCCGCGCGCGCGAGGAGCCGGATGCGCGCCATCTCCTGCTTGTCGCGCGTGGCAATGCGATAGGCGTCTTCGAGCTCCAGCGTGGCCGGATGGTTCGGTGCGCGTTGGCGCAGCGTGCGCAGGATCTTGTCCGCTTCCAGCGGCCGGTTCGAGCGAATTTCGATCAGGCCGAGCAGCATCAGTGCATCCGGCTGGTTCGGATCGATCAGCAGCGCCTTGTCCAGGATGCCGCGTGCGATATCGGTACGGTTCTTGGCTTCCCACATGCGCGCAGCGGCCAGCAACTGCGTCATCTCCGGCGACGGCTTCTCTGCCTGCTGCGCCATGGCGGGCACCGCCAGCGCGCTGACGACGGCGAGTACGAGGGGCGTCAGCGCGCGGGACATCCGGTCTTCCAGGCTGGCAGCAGGGCGCCGTCCCCTGCGAAGCGGTACAGGCCGTCCAGGTGGCCGAGGCCGAACAGCGCAAGCGCCTGGCTGTAGTAGCCGAGCGGCTCGCGTGCAGTCAGTTCGCGCGCGCGCTGCGCCTGCGCGCGCGCCTGGTCGGTGCGGCCGAGCGCGGCCAGGTAGGGCGCGACTGCCGCCGAGAAACCGGCATTGCCGGAATCGAGGCCTGGCTGACCGGTCTGCGTGTCGACGCGTTCAGGCGCATATCCGTGGGCTGCGACGTAGTCGGCCAGCGGCATGAACTGCTGCAGCATGCGGGCTCGCTGCGGATCGTCGGCGGCAAGCGTGCCCGCCCACAGATAGACGCGGATCGCGTTGTAGGCGCTTTCGGCCTTGGTTGCGGTATCGGGCAGAAAGCCGCGGCTGTTGTCGTACTCGGCCCAGTCCGGCGAGAAGCCGCGCGGCGCGGTTTCCAGGATGACCTTCAACGAACTGGCCACAAGCTGGTCCCAGCCAGACTCTTTTGCCAGCAACACAGCAAGGCGCCGCATGACCTGCAGCGGCACATAGCTCGGATTTACGCGCCAGCGGCCTTCACTCAGCGAAAAGCCGACCGGGCCAGGCAGCACGGTGCGGCCCAGGCCGCGCATGGCCGCAGTCTCTTCGCGCATGATGCGGCGCGCCGTCAGCGTGCCGAGCGCGGTGAAGCGCCGCTCGTTCCACAGGCGGCCCGCTTCCAGCAGCGTGTAGGCGATCCACAGGTCGGCGTCGGAAGCGGAGTTGGTGTCGATCACGCCCCACGTCTCCTTGCCGTCCTTGGCCTTGTCGGCGGGAATACGGCCCCAGATCCAGGCGGGCAGATGGGCGATGAGATCGCCCTGCGCAAGGTTGTTCTCGGTCCACGCGAGGAGCTTGTCGAACGTGGTGCGGTCGTTCGCCACAAGCGCGAAGAACAGGCCATAGGCCTGCCCTTCAGACACGGTGACCTTGTCGTCTGTGCTCGCGTCGATGACGCGCCCGTCGGCGCTGATCAGCGTGCGTTTGAAGGTGTCCCAGTCGGCCCAGCCGCATGTGGCGGCATGCGCGGGCAACGCGGCGACGCAGGCACACGCGAGCGCGCCGGCCGCGAGCCACCTGGTCAGACCCGGCAAGGCGCGCCACATGTCAGCCTCCGTTGCGCCGTGCCGCAAGCTTGCCCAGCGTCCAGAACAGCGACAGCGCCACGACCAGCCCGGCGAGCAGACCGGCAATGGCCATCAGGCTCGGGAACGCCGAGACCCGGATCCAGACGCGCGCATACCATGGCAGGTCGCCGACGTAATAGCGTTCACCGAGACGCAGGCCGTCGACCTGGTCCTGGCGAACCACAGTCAGGTCGCCGCGCATCTGCGCGACCTTGCCCGGGCTTTCCAGCGAGTCGAGCAGGTCTGCGACGCGACCGTCTTCGGTTGCGGTCAGCGCTACCACGCTGTTGCCTTCGGCATAGGGAGACTGGAAGCCGACCAGCGCGGCCAGCGGGCCATCGGCGGTCAGGATGGCGCGCCCGGTTGGCGTGATCGGATCCTCCTCGATGCCGCTGAGCCAGTTGGACCAGGCATGGCTGCGCTGGTCGCGCAGCGTGATCTCGGTGCGGCTGCGTTCGATCAGCATCGGCAGCGACTTGCCCCATTTGCCGAGCACGCCCGCGGCGCTGCCGGTGCCCACGATCAGCAGGTTACGTCCACGCACGCTGTCGATCTGCGCAGCGGGCACCACCGACACGCGCAGCGACGGCAGGCCGGTCCACTTGCCCATGTGGCCGAGCAGCGTCAACAAGGCTTCCTGGTCGAGTGCCGTGGGCGCGTCGGGCATGACGACCGCGGTGTCGGCCAGGTCGGCCAGCCGCGTGAACGGATAGCCGCTGTTGGCGAAGAACGCGAGATTGGGCAGGCCGGTGTAGTGCGAGAAGGCGCTGAAGTCGATGGTCGAATCGGGATCGATCGCGGCGCGCGCCACGTTTGTAGCGGTCGACGTGCACAGGCCGGTCTTCTGCGAATCGATGTGGAAATTGAACTGCATCTGGTTGTTGCTGCCCACGCGGAACGCCGGGATGCCGATCAGGTTCGCGGCCGACACACTGCTGCCTGACAGCAGCGGCACGCTGACCAGGTTCTGGTCGTCCTTCATCGCAAGCGGCTTGAGCCGGTACGAGCGCACGAGCTGGTCGTTGATGTCGATGCTGATCACCGAATCGTTGTATGTGGGCGGCGCGGTGTAGCGGTAGCGTACGTTCAGCGGTACGTTACTGCGCGTCCAGTCGTACAGGTCGGCCGGCACGCGCAGGTTCACGCGGATCGGGTTGGGGTTGTAGCCTGCGACCTGCAACTGCTGCGGGTCGGACACCAGTTCCTTGAACAGGATCGGGCGGTCCGTTGGCGCCCAGGCAGGTGCGTCGTAAGGCTGGCGCGGGTTGCCGATATCCACGGACTGCACCTGCGAGCTGCTGCCGGCCATCGCCGTCTTGCTCAGCACGAGCCCGTTGGCCGCCGTCTGCAGTTCCTGCGGGTTGCGGCCCGCAATGACCAGCAGCTTGCGGTGAGGACTGGCGGGGTTGGGCATGACGCTGACCGACGGGCCCTTGATTTCCGGCAGCGCGATGCCGGCAGGCAGGGCCCCGGGCAGCACGAAGGCAATCGAGTCGGTATCCGCCGGTGCGCTGCGTGCCACCGGGAAGCGTGCTTCGCGGTACGACGCCAGCGCGCCCAGCCACGACGCGACCACGCCGGCCGCGCGCAGCGTTGCCGCGTCGGCGTTGGCCGGCAGGACGAACGGCACGGTCACGCGCCGGTTATCGCGCCGGTCGAAGAACGGCGCCGGCAGCAAGGCGAGACTGTCCGGCAGCGTCATATGCGCCTTGCTCAGCGTGAGCGTGGTGGCGGGACTGATATCGGCCCACAGGCTGGAGTGCAGCGGGTCCTCGCAATGATCCATCGTGTAGTGCGCGATCAGCTGCACCGTCAGATGGTTGAAGTCGGTGAAGAAGCGCGGGTCCAGCTCGATCTCGCGCGTGACCAGGCGGCCGGCCTCCTTTTCCTCTAGCGGCACGGTCGCGATCACCTCGTCATTGAGCGTGATCTTGATATGCGACAACGGGAAAATCAGTGCCGGCGAATACGTGAACACAAGCTTGAGCTTCGCCGCGGTGACCACTTCATCGAGCCGCACGCCGACATCGAGCGAGCGGTCATCGTCGACGCCGCGCAATGCAATTGGTCCATACGAGCCCATTTGGCGCAGGGTCAGGACCTGGGTGCTGGTAGCTGTCGGCAACGCAGGCGGGGTTTCGGCCGGCTGCGGAGCCGCTGCGGCGCTGGCGGACGTGGCGGCGGAAGTGGGCGCGGCAAGCACGCCATGCCATGGCCATGTCGGCGCGGACAGCATCATCAGGGCGAGGCTGGCGGATAGCAGGCGGCGGCGGGGTGTCTGGGCGTACGCTGAGCGGGGCATGGCGGAAGGCCTTTTCCTGTTCATGCGAACGGTGGAGGCATCGCCTGTTGGCGCGTCAGCGTCCCGCCGCCGTTCGAGTCGTTGATTTCCGGCAGTCGGGCTCGCCGGCCGGGATGACAAGACCAGCCGTTCAACGGTTCGGCTGAGTGTAGACCCAATGCTTCGCCTGATGCACATGACCGATGCCTTTCACGAAAACATTTATGTCCGCTTCCCCAAAAAGTGAAAAGGCGTTGGCGACAGAAGCATCTGTCAAAAGTGCCTATTTTGGCCTAATTGCGTGGATAACCGTATTGAAATGTGATTATGACATCTCTTTGATGGTGGCGCCAGCATGCCAGGTAGTCGACGAAGACTGTCGGCGCGCAGCCTGGCCAAAGGCGCCCGATCGGCAACGCTCTTGCAACGCCGTACCGGAGTCCTGCTAGCGGATCGTTCAAGAGCGGCTCCTTCACACCGTTCGTCTACGAAATCCTTTATTCATACAACTCATATATATGAGCTAGTTGACATAGACCGATCTCCCTCCTAACATCAATCCCACACACCGACCCACAACCGAGGAGACAAGAAATGATTCATGTCGTGCTGCATGACGCCAAGGACACCGTCGCGGTGGCCGTGGTGGAGGGCATCCAGGCGGGCACCAGGCTCAATGCGTGGATCATGGATGAGGACAAGATCATCACGGTGACGGCGCTGCAGCCGATTCCCATCGGCCACAAGGTGGCGCTGTGCGACATGTCGCCCAATGACACCGTCTACAAGTACGGCATCGACATTGGCAAGGTGGTGGCCCCGATCAAGGCCGGCGAGCACGCCCACGTCCACAACATCAAGACCAAGCGCTGGTAATTCGCCGCGCCGCTGTCACCCCATCCATCTGATCCCCATTCCAAATCCGAGGGCCACGTCATGTCCGTGATCGACCAAAACACCACCTTCTGGGGCTACCGCCGCGACAATGGCCGCGTTGGTGTGCGCAACCACGTCATCATCCTGCCGCTGGACGACCTGTCCAATGCCGCCGCCGAAGCCGTGGCCGCCTCCATCAAAGGCACCATGGCGATTCCGCACCCGTATGGCCGCCTGCAGTTTGGGCCGGACCTGGACCTGCACTTCCGCACGCTGATTGGTGCGGGCAGCAATCCGAACGTCGCCGCGGTGGTGGTGATCGGCATCGAAGACGGCTGGACCAAGCGTGTCGTCGACGGCATCGCGAAGACTGGCAAGCCCGTGGTCGGTTTCGGCATCGAAGGCCACGGCGACCACGAGACCATCATGCGCGCCTCGAAGGCGGCCAAGGAATACGTGCAGTACGCCACCGCGCTGCATCGCGTCGAATGCCCGATCAGCGAACTGTGGGTATCGACCAAGTGCGGCGAGTCCGATACCACGTCCGGCTGCGGCGCCAACCCTACGGTCGGCAACGCGTTCGACAAGCTCCATCCGCTCGGCACGACGCTGGTGTTCGGCGAGACTTCGGAACTGACCGGCGGCGAGCACATCGTCGCGGCGCGCTGCGTCAATGACACGGTGCGCCACGAGTTCATGGCGATGTTCGAGCGCTACCAGGGCATGATTGACCGCTGGAAGACCTCGGACCTCTCGGAATCCCAGCCGACCAAGGGCAATATCGCGGGCGGCCTGACCACGATCGAAGAGAAGGCGCTCGGCAATATCCAGAAGATCGGCAAGAAGTGCACGGTCGACGGTGTGCTGGACAAGGCGGAGGAACCGACCCATCCGGGCCTGTGGTTCATGGATTCGTCGTCCGCCGCGGCTGAAATGGTGACGCTGTGCGCCGCCGCCGGCTACGTCGTGCACTTCTTCCCGACGGGGCAGGGCAACGTGATCGGCAACCCGATCGTCCCGGTCATCAAGCTCTGCGCGAATCCGCGTACGGTGCGGCTGATGAGCGAGCACATGGACGTCGATTGCTCAGGCTTGCTGCAACGCGAACAGACGCTCGACCAGACCGGCGACAAGCTGCTCGAGTGCATGCTGGCCACGGCCAACGGGCGCTGGACCGCTGCCGAGGCGCTCGGCCACCGCGAATTCGTGCTGACGCGCATCCACGAGTCCGCATGATGAAGCGCATCTGCATCAGCGAGTTCATGGACCCGGCCGCGGTGCAGGCGCTCACGCCCGGCTTCGACGTGCGCTACGAGCCGGGCTGGGTGGACCAGCGCGGCGCCTTGCTCGACGCGCTGGCCGGTGCGGATGCGCTGATCGTGCGCAACCGCACCCAGGTCGACGCGGCGCTGCTTGAGCGGGCGCCCGCGCTGCGCGTGGTCGGCCGGCTTGGCGTGGGGCTCGACAATATCGATGTCGCAGCGTGCCGTGACCGCGGTATCCGCGTGATTCCGGCGAGTGGCGCAAATGCGCGATCCGTTGCCGAGTACGTGGTGACCACGGCGGCGCTGCTGCTGCGTGGCGCGTATCTCGGCAGCGCCGAGGTAGCCGGCGGCAAGTGGCCGCGTGCCCGCTTGTCGGAAGGGCGCGAGGCCTTGGGCAAGACGCTGGGCCTGATTGGCTTCGGCGATATCGGCCGGCAGGCCGCCGCGCTCGCGCAGGCGTTCGGCATGCGAGTCGTCGCGCATGATCCGATGCTCGCACCAGACGATCCGGTCTGGTCAGCTACCGGCGTGGTGTGCATGACGCTGGATGCCTTGCTGGCCCAATCCGATGCGGTAAGCCTGCATGTTCCGCTTGTGGCGGCCACACGGCACCTGATGAACGCGCAGCGCATTGGCGCGATGAAGCGGGGCGCCGTGCTGATCAACACGGCGCGTGGCGGCGTGGTGGACGAGGGCGCGCTGGCTGGCGCCTTGCTCGAAGGGCACCTTGCCGGCGCGGCGCTGGACGTGTTCGAGGCAGAGCCGCTACCCGCGGACAGCGTGCTCGCAGACGTGCCGAACCTGGTGTTGACTCCGCATATCGGCGGCGTCACGCGTGAGGCCAATGCGCGCGTGTCGATGATGATTGCCGAGAAGGTGCGGCAAACGCTGGAGGCGCTGCCATGAGCCGTATCCCGATGGAGAAGCTGGAAGTACTGGCCCGATCCGCTTTGCGGAGGGCCGGTGCGAGCCAATTGCAGTCGCACGCCACAGCCGCGGCGCTGGTGCGGGCCGATGCCATGGGACTTGCCTCCCATGGCGTATCGCGCGTGCCGATGTATGTCGGACACCTGAGGCACGATCGCGTGGACGGACAAGCGGTGCCGACCGTGCGCAGTACACGCGCCAGCGCCGTGCTGGTCGATGCGGCTTGCGGGTTTGCGTTCCCGGCCTGTGAGCTGGCGATCGCCGAGGCCATGCGCCGGGCGCGAGAGACCGGCGTCGGCGTCGGCGCGGTCACCAACAGCCATCACTTCGGCGCCGCTGGCTTGCCGCTCCATACCGTGGCCCGTGCCGGCATGGTCGGCATCGCCATGGGCAACTCGCCTGCGGCGATGCCGGCGTGGGGCGGCAAGCGCGCGCTCTTCGGCACCAATCCGATTGCCGCGGCATTTCCGCGGCAGGGGCGGCTGCCGGTCCTGATCGACCTGTCCCTGTCGGAGGTCGCGCGCGGCAAGATCATGGTCGCGGCCAAGCAGGGCAAGCCTATCCCGCCCGGCTGGGCGCTGGACGAGCACGGGCAGCCGACCACCGATGCGCGGGCGGCGCTGCGCGGCTCGATGCTGCCGGCCGGCGGCGTCAAAGGCGCGATGCTGGCCCTGATGGTCGAACTGCTGGTGACCACGCTGGCCGGCGCGCAGTTCGGCGCCGAGGCCGATTCGTTCTTCACGGATGCCGGCAACCGGCCGCGCATCGGGCAACTGTTCCTCGTGCTCGACCCCGGCGCCTTCGCGGGATCGGACGTATATGGCGAGCGGGTCGAAGCGTTGTTGCAGGTGATGCTCGACGATACCGGCACGCGGCTACCCGGTGCGCGGCGTTACGCGCTGCAAACCGAGGCGCAGCAACACGGCATTGAAATGCCGGAAGCGCAGCTTGCAGAACTGCTGTCGCTTGCGGGCGAGGAGGTGAAGGCATAGCAGTCATTCCACAACGAAGACGGACCCGCCAGTCGACAAAAAAGGCGGGCCGGCGACCCCAAACGGAGACACACCATGCATCGAGGCTTGATTCGCCCGGCGCTGAGGCTTGCCGCCCGCGCGCTTGTTGCATTGTCCGCAGTTTCGACGCTCGCCTGGCTGGCCGCATCGCCGGCAGCAGCACAGACAAGCGGCCCGGCACCGGCCGCCAGTGACTACCCCAGCAAGCCGATTCGTTACGTCGTGCCGTTCTCGGCCGGCGGGCTGACGGACATCATGGCGCGGCTGGTGGGGCAGCAGCTCGCGGAGGAATGGAAGAAGCCCATCGTCGTCGACAACAAGCCCGGCGGCAATGCCAATATCGGTGCCGATCAGGTCGCCAAGTCGCCGGCCGATGGCTACACGTGGCTCGCCGTTACGCTGACCCACGCGTCCAACGTGACCTTGTTCCCGAAGCTGCCGTTCAGCATGCAGAAGGACCTGGTGGCCGTGGCGCGTATTGCGTCGTCGCCGATGCTCGTGGTCGTGCCTGCGAATTCGCCGATCAAATCGATGAAGGACCTGGCAGCCGCAGCGCAGAAGGCGAGGCTCAATGCCGGCTCGAGCGGCAACGGCACGCCGCCGCATCTGACGCTCGCGCTATTCGAAAGCCAGACCCGCACCAACATGACTCATGTGCCGTATAAAGGCGGGGCGCCATCGATGACGGACCTGATCGGCGGGCAGCTCGATGTGGTGTTCTCCAATTTTCCGGAGTCGATCGCCTACGTGAAGGGCGGCAAGCTGCGCGCGCTCGCGGTGACGACGCGTGAGCGGCATCCGCAATTGCCCGATGTGCCCACGGTGGCCGAGGCCGGGTTCCCGGATCTGATCGTCGAGAACTGGACGGGCCTGATGATGCCGTCGGGCACACCGCGGCCGATTGTGGAGAAGGTGACGGCGTCGGTCGGACGCTTGCTACAGACCGATGGCATGCGTGAGCGGATCGTGGCGGCGGGCTTCACGCCGGCGCCGCAGAGCCCGCCGTTCAACGAGTATTTCAATACCGAAGTGACGCGCTGGGCGAAGCTGATCGAGGAGAAGCACATCCGCGTCGAGTAGTGCTGATAGCAAGGTCGGACGGCGAAGGAGCGCCGGCGCATGGGGTTCGCGCCGGTGACAGGCATGGCGCGGCGGCAGGAAATTGCTTTGATATGATCCGGCCTATCTAAGGAATTGCATCTCAGGGGATCCTCAACGTGGGCGCGAGATTCGAAGCGGGCAGCGCCATCGGCGGTGTCCTGTACAAGGATGTGAAGCAGGCGATACTCGCCGCGCTGGCGGACGGGGAATGGAAGCCGGGCGAGGTCATCCCGTCCGAACGCAAGCTGATCGAACGCTTCGGTGTGTCGATCGGCACGCTGCGCAAGGCGATCGACGAACTCGTGGCGGAGAACATCCTGATCCGCCATCAGGGCCGCGGCACGTTCGTGGCGACGCATCGGCTCGAAGACCATTTCTTCCGCTTCTTCCGCATCGTCCGGCAGGACGGGCATCGCGAATATCCGACCGTGCAGCTGGCCAGGTTCCGCCGGGCCAAGGCAGACAAGGACGAGGCGGCCGCACTGGGGCTGGCGGTCGGCGAGCCCGTGTTCCGGTTCACCAACGTCCTGTCGCTGGAAGGCAAGCCGGTCATGATCGACGCCATCACGGTCCCAGAGGAACGGTTTAAAGCGCTGTCCGAGAAGCAACTGCGCGAGCGTCCCAATACGCTCTACAACTTCTACCAGGATGCGTTCGGCATCAACATCATCCGCACCGAGGAACGCCTGCGTTCGGCGCTCGCCGACGAGGATGACGAGGCATTGCTCGGCGTGCCGGTCGGCAGCCCGCTGCTGAAGATCCTGCGAGTCGCATCGTCGTATCACGACGAGCGCATCGAATATCGCGTGTCGCGGCTCGATACCACCGGCCACGAGTTCGTGCTGTCGCAGCCCTGAGACGCTGAGCCCTGAATCCTGAATCCTGAAGCTGAAACGCAGCGCGGCGAACGCGAACCGGACTAGGTCCGGCTCAGGTTCGCCGCGCTGGACGACGCTCCTGCAAGACTGCGGGAGCGCCGGTCTGACTACGCTGGCCTCAGGCAGCGGTTTCCATCACTTCGCCAAAGCGCTGCAGATGGTAGTCGCTGTCGCCAAGCAGCTGGTCGAGCATGGTCAGGCGCTTGAAGTAATCACCCACGGACAGTTCATCGGTCATGCCCATGCCGCCATGCAGCTGCACGGCCTGCTGGCCGACGTAGCGGCCGGCACGCGCGAGCGTGACCTTCGCGGCCGACAGCATGCGGCGGCGACGTGCCGGGTCGGTTTCGTCGATCGCCTGGACGGCCACATAGGCCATCGACAGCGCCAGTTCCTTTTGCACGAGCATGTCGGCCATGCGGTGTTGCAGTGCCTGGAACGCTGCAAGCGGCTTGCCGAACTGCTGGCGCGTGGCCAGGTATTCGCCGGTGATCTCGATCAGCTTTTCCATCGCACCTGCGCCTTCTGCGCACAGCGCGGCGACGCCGTGCTCCATGCCTACGCCCAGGGCCGCCAAGCCATCAGCCGGCTGGCCCACCAGGGCGTCGGCGCTCACGGTGACGTTCTGCAGCGACAGGTCGGCGGCGCGCAGGCCGTCGATGGTCGGGTAGCCGGTCACGGTCAGGCCGGCGCTGTCGCGCGGCACCAGGAACAACGCGACGTCATTGCTGCCGGCGATGCGCGCGGTCAGCAGGTAGGCATCGGCCGAAGCGCCGTGCCAGACCAGGCTCTTGGTGCCGTTCAGCACGTAGCCGCTGCCGCTGCGCTCGGCGCTGGCGCGGGCGGTCTCGGGACGATAGCGCGTGGTCGGTTCCAGGTAGGCGAGGGTGACGATGCGCTCGCCGCTAGCGATTGCCGGCAGCCATTCTTCCTTCTGCTGCAGGCTGCCGTAGGCCGACAGGATCGCCGCCGACATGACGCCGCTGGGCGTGACCGGTTCCAGCACCAGGCCGCGGCCCAGCTCACGCTGCACCACGAGCTGGCTCGCGGCGCCTTCGCCGAACCCGCCGAAGTCGGCCGGCACGGTCAGGCCCAGCACGCCCATTTCGGCAAGCTTGTTCCACAGGTTGCGGTCCAGCGCCTCGCCGGCGCGCGAGCTCTTGCGGCGCGCGTCGAAGGTGTATTCGGTATCGATGAAGCGGCGCAGGCTGTCCGCCAGCATCTGCTGCTCTTCGCTGTAGGTGAAGTCCATGTCTGCTATCCCTTCAGAAACCCAGGATCATCTTGGAGATGATGTTCTTCTGCACTTCGGTGGCGCCGCCGTAGATGGAGGTCTTGCGCATGTCGTAGTAGGTCGACGATGCGGACGAAGCCCACTCCGGACCCGACACCGGCTCTTCGACACCGGGCTCCAGCCACGTGGGCGAGTACGGCCACGCGTTGGGGCCGGCTACTTCCATCATCAGCATGGCCAGGTCCTGCTGGATTTCCGAGCCGCGGATCTTGACGATCGAGGCCTCGGGACCCGGCTGGCCGCCCGACTGCGTTGCCACGCGCAGCAGCAGCATTTCGAGCGCCATGATGTCCATCTCGATGCGCGAGATCTTGTCGCGCATGCGCACGTCCTCGATCAGCGGGCGGCCGGCACCGTCGGTGGTCTGGGCCGCGTAATGCTTGAGCTGGCGCAGTTCGCGGTGGCAATGGCCGATGCCGGCGATGCCGGTGCGCTCATGGCCAAGCAGGTACTTGGCGTAGGTCCAGGCTTTGTTCTCTTCGCCGAGCAGGTTCTCGACGGGGACTTCCACGTCCTCGAACCAGGTTTCATTGACGTCGTGGCCACCGTCGAGCGTCTTGATCGGACGCACGGTGACGCCGGGCGACTTCATGTCGATCAGCAGCATCGAGATGCCTTCCTGGGCCTTGGCTTCCGGGTCGGTGCGGACCAGGCAGAAGATCCAGTCGGCGAAGTGGGCCATGGTGGTCCACGTCTTCTGGCCGTTGACGATGTACTTGTCGCCCTTGCGCACGGCGCGGGTCTTGAGCGAGGCGAGGTCCGAACCGGAACCCGGCTCGGAGTAGCCCTGGCACCAGAAGTCTTCGACCGTCGGAATGCGCGGCAGGAAGCGTTCCTTGTGTTCCTGGCTCGCATACTTCATCAGCACGGGGCCGATCATGGTCAGGCCGAACGGCAGCATGCGCGGCGCGCCGGCGCGCAAGGTCTCGATCTCGAAGATCAGGCGCTGCAGCGCGTTCCAGCCCGTGCCGCCCCATTCCTTGGGCCACGTCGGCGCGCCCCAGCCGTGCGCATGCAGGATGCGGTGCCACCGGACATAGTCGTCCTTCTCAACGCGCTGGTGGTTCAGCACCTTGTTGCGGATGTCCTCCGGCAGATTGGCCTGGACGAACGCCCGGACTTCCTCGCGGAAGGCCTGTTCCTCAGCGGTAAAACGCAAATCCATCTGAATGTCCCCTGTGGTACGCGGGCCGCATGGCGTATGCGCGGCGGCCCTTCACTGTGCCGGCCGATTGTATGAGGGGCTTGCCGTTCGGTTCTTCATCAATGGCAAAGGTGCCCTTCGTTCAGGCAGAACCGCTGTGCCGTGCGAAGCGCCGCCGAAGACGGCCTTAGCGAATTCGAAATGGCTTCCCCGGAATACATGGCGCACACTCCATGACCTGCGGCAAGTGCGTTGCAGTGCATTCTTCGACGCATTTGGCGCATTCCAATCCCGATCGAGCAGCGAGCATCATGTCTTCCTTCCGCCCCGAGTTCATCCACGATATTCCCCGTCACTGGGCCACGCAAACGCCGCAGGCGCCTTGCCTGCACGAAAGCGGCAACGTCATCAGCTACGGCGACCTGTGGCGCCGCATCGAGAGCGCACGGGACTGGCTCGCCGCGCAGGGCGTGGGCGAGGGTGACCGCGTAATGGTGGTCGGCGAGAACTGCAACGAGATGGTCGTTACCATGTTCGCCTGCAGCACGCTGCATGCATGGCCGATCCAGGTCAATGCCCGCCTGTCGGCGCGCGAAATCGACAATATCCGCGATCATGCGCAGCCAGCGCTGGTGCTGTTCACGGGGCACGTTTCCGACGTGGCCGCCGCGCATGGCCGCCGGCTCGATGCGAAGGTCACGGCCTGCCCGGTGTATGACGAGGGCATGACCGTGGTCCGCGCCGCAACCGCGCCCGACCGCGTACCGGCCGGACAGGCGCGCAAAGTTGCCACGCTGATCTACACCTCGGGCACGACCGGTGCCCCGAAGGGCGTCATGGTGCCGCATGAAGGCCTGGCGCACTTCGCGCGCATTTCCGCGACCTCGCGCAACATGGGGCAAGCCGATGTCGCGTACGGCGCGCTGCCGATGTCGCATATCTTCGGCATTGCCACGGTGCTGCTGGCCACGCTGTACGGGGGTGCCAGCCTGTTCCTGCGTCCGCGCTTCGATGCGGACGAGGTGTTCGACGCGCTGGAATCGCCGGGCGTCACCATCCTGCAGGGCGTGCCCACGATGTTCACGCGCATCATGGCGGTCGCGCAGCAGCGCGAGCGCAAGACCTATCCGCGGCTGCGCTATCTCTACACCGGCGGCGCGCCGCTGGATCCGACCCTCAAGGGCGACGTGGAAACGTACTTCGGCCAGCCGCTGCACCATGGCTATGGCATCACCGAATACGCCGGCTCGCTGTTCATCACGCGCATGGAAGCACCGCGTGCCGACTGCTCGGCCGGCTACATCGTCGAAGGCGTCGAGATCAATATCACCGATGGCGACGGCAATCTGCTGCCGGCCGGCGAGCGCGGCCAGATCCGTGTGCGCGGCCCGGGTGTGATGCTCGGCTACTACCGCAACCCCGATCAGACCGCCGAAGCGTTGTTGCCGGGCGGCTGGCTCAATACCGGCGACCTTGGCTACCTCGACGCCGACGGCGCGCTGTTCATCTCGGGCCGTTCGAAGGACCTGATCATCCGCTCGGGCTTCAATGTGTACCCGATCGAAGTGGAATTCGTGATCAACGCGTTCCCGGGCGTGCGGCAGTCGGCCGTGGTCGGTCGCAACACCAGCGACGGCAATGAAGAAGTCGTGGCCTTCATCGAGATGCAGGACGGCGTCGAACCCGATCGCGCCAAGCTCGACGCTTATCTGCGGGACAGCCTCGCACCGTACAAGCGCCCGGCGGAAGTGCGCGTGATCGATGTGATTCCCACGACGGCGAGCGGCAAGCTGCTCAAGCAGCCGCTGCGGGCCCTGCTGGGCTGATTGCCCGGCCCTTTTTTCTTGCCGCCGAACGCGAATCGCGAATCGCGATTCGCGTTCGGCGGGTAATACAAAGTCAATCTGGAGGAGACAACATGAAACGTTGGATGACCGTTGCCGCGATGATGGCAACGCTGCTGCACGGGGCTGCATGGGCGGCCGATGCGTATCCGTCGCGCCCGATCAAGCTGATCGTGGGCTATGCACCTGGCGGTCCGGTCGACACCGCGGCGCGCATCTATGCCGACCAGCTCGGCCGTGCGCTGCACCAGCCAGTGGTCGTGGACAACCGTGCCGGGGCAAGCGGCGCCATTGCCGCCGACCTGACCGCCAAGTCGGCACCGGATGGTTACACGCTGTATTTCGTGGCTAGCCCGACCATGACCATGACGCCGCTGATCCAGCGCTCGGTCAATTTCAATCCGCTCAAGGACTTTACGTACATCGGCCGGATCACGGACTACACCAATGTGCTGCTCGTGAACAAGGACTTCCCGGCGAAGAACGTCGGCGAACTGGTCGACTACGCGCGCAAGCATCCGGACGATGTGTCGTTCGGCTCGGCGGGCGTCGGAGCGTCCAACCACCTGTCCGCTGAACTGCTCGCGCAAATGAGCCACGTCAAGATGCTGCATGTGCCGTACAAGGGCAACTCGCCGGCGATGGCCGACGTGATGAGCGGCAAGGTGACGTTCATGTTCGACATCACCGGTACGGCCATCGGCCATATCAACGGTGGCAAGGTACGGGCACTGGCGGTCACGTCGAAGACGCGCAACCCGGCGCTGCCGAACGTGCCGACTATGATCGAGTCCGGTCTGAAGGACTATGACCTGACCGGCTGGTATGCGCTGATCGGCCCGCAGAAGCTGCCTGCCGACGTGGTCGACAAGCTCATCAAGGCGCAGAAGACCATCGGCGACGATCCGGCGTTCAAGCAGCGCATGACGGCCGGTGGCTACGACCTCAACATCTCCGGTCCGAAGCCGCTCGCTGACCGCATCCAGCGGGAACTGAAGCTGTGGGGTGGCGTGGTCAAGACGGCGAATATCCAGGCTGATTGATCGAAGATCGGGTGTGCTGCGCTGTCTTGTGCGGTACACCGATGGTTCATCGCCGAAATTGCGAAGGTAGTGCTTTGCTTTTGGCTGGCGCCGTTGGTTGGGTGGTTTTGCCGGTTTTAGGGGTCTGGGTTGGATTGAATGGTCGTGCTTGACAGACGCCGCTGTTTCGCCGGCGTAGCCGGCGACTTACTCTTTTGTCCGAGCGACAAAAGAGTAAGCAGAAAAACGCGTCGTTGCCGCTGGCCATCAATTCCACGGCGGCAGTGGTTCCAACGGCTTTGGACGCCTGTCACGGTGGTCAGCCGTTCCACCCTGCTAACGCTATGTGAGTCAGAAACTGTGCCTGGCGCGGGACGGCTTTTGGACGATCCCCAAGACGGACACGGGTACAGCGTTCCAATGAGGGCAGTGGTGGGACGCCTTCGGCTGCGCTGCGCGCGGTCGTAGTCGGCGGCAAGCTCATCAACTTCGCTGGCGCCCGAGGTCTGCTTTTCTCTCTCTCTTCCTTCGCGCATGCCGGCCATTCGGCCGGAGGACCAACAAAAAAGGGGCAAGCCTGACGCTTGCCCCTTTTGCGCTTCTGCAATCGAGAACTTGATCAGCTTTCGATCTCGGCCCACCCTTGCATCGCCTGGCCCCCAGCATCGTCTCCGGTCCAGAGGATCAGCTTGCCGGCTTGTGCCGGATCGGCCGTGCCGCCAACGGTGATGATGTCCTGGTCGAACAGCGGTGCCAGTCCGCGGAAACCGAAGCGCCGCACATGTGCCTGGGGCTGTTCGCGCGCCACCAGGTCGAGCATCAGCATGGCCTGCATCGGGCCGTGCACGACGAGGCCCGGGTAGCCTTCCACGTCCCGCGTGTACTCGCGGTCGTAGTGGATGCGGTGGCCGTTGAAGGTCAGCGCCGAATAACGGAACAGCATGACCGGATCGGCGCGCAGCGTGCGTTGCCATTGCGCCGTATGCTCCAGGCGCGGACGCGGCGGCTGCGGCTTGCCGATTTCCGGCATGGCGCGATAGACGATGTCGTGGCGCTCGCGCACGGCAATCTGGCCGTTGACGCTCAGTTCGTGGTCAACGGCGACGAACCACAGTTCGCCGCTGCGGCCGGACTTGTGCTGGACGTCCTGGATGGTCGAAGTACGCGTCACGGTGTCGCCGACGTGAATCGGGCGTTCGAACGACAGCTCGCTGCCGGCCCACATGCGGCGCGGCAGCGGCACGGGCGGCATGAAGCCACCGAGAGCCGGATGGCCGTCGGCGCCGATATCACGCTGCGGCGCGCGCGGCAGGAAGTAGAGCCAGTGCCACAGCGGCGGCAGCGGCCCCCGCACCACGGCTTCCGTGTCAAGGTCAAAGGTGGCGGCCAGGCCGATCACCGGTTCCGGCGTCAGTGTCTCGGTGCGCGATTCGCTGCGGCCGATCCATGTGCGCAGATGGTCGAGTTGGGAGTTCTGGGTCATGACGACTACCTTCGTGTTCAGTGTGCCGCTGACGGTTGCGCCAGCGCGAGCAGGCGACGCGCCTGTTCGATGACGGGGCGATCCACCATCTTGCCGTCCACCTGCACGGCATGGCTGCCGCTGGCGGTCGCTTCCAGCACGCGCCGCGCCCAGTCGAGTTGCTCGGGCGAGGGCAGGAAGCCGGCACGAACCGCACCGAGCTGTGCCGGGTGGATGCAGAGCTTGCCGCCAAAGCCAAGTGCGCGGGCATAGGCCACGTCGTCGGCCAGGACGGACTCATCCTTCAGCGCCGTGGTGACGCCGTCGACGGGAGGCGTCAGGCCAGCCACGCGCGATGCCAGAACGATACGCGCACGCGCATAGGCCAGCGCATCGCGCGTGTGGCTGCAGCCCAGGTCGACCGCATAGTCGAGCGAACCGAATGCCAGCCGGGCAACACCGTTGGCAGTCGCCACGGCATCAACCTGATGCAGCCCGAGCGCGGTTTCGATGATGGCGATCAGCTCGGCTTCCGGATTGATCCCGCGCAGGACCTCGGTGATCGCAGCCAGTGCCGCGGCGTCTTCCGCCTTTGGCACCATCAGGCCCGCCAATGGCGTGCCCTTCGGCAAACTGCGCAGCCATTCGATGTCGGCGGCGAAGCCCGCAGCGGCGCTGTCATTGATGCGTACATTGGCATTGGCAGCGGCGCCCGCGGCTAGCCAATCCGCAATGGCCTGGCGCGCCGCCGGCTTGGCGTCCGGATGCACGGCATCCTCGAGGTCGAGGACCATCACATCGGGCTTCGCCGCGGCGGCCTTGTCAAAGCGTTCGGGCCGGTCGCCCGGCACAAACAGGTAGGTGACTGCAGTGGACATGGTCTGTGCCTCAGCGTGCGGGCAGCCAGTCGTTGACGGTCGGTGCGCTTTCCAGGGCCCACACGCGCGCAATGATCACACGCATCTCGGCCTCGGTCGCACCGTGGCGGAATGCGCCCAGCTGCAGCGCCTTGGCCTCAAGCTCGGGGCGCGAGAGCGTGTTGTCCGGATCGCCCTTGGGCACATCGACGCGCGCGGCCAGCGTGCGGCCGTCGGTGGTGCGCACCGTCACGCGGCCGATCCACTGGCGCGGGTAGGCGGCGTTGATCTCGTCGTCAAGCTCCATCTCCACCTTGCCGCGGAAGCAGGCAACCTTCGCGTCCTGCAGCGCGTGCTGCTCGAACTCGGGCAGGCCGGCGTGACCGTGCACGGCAACCAGGCCCAGCACCGTACCCATCGAGAACTTGGCCTGATGGATAGTGGTCGGGTTGACCACCGGGCCGAGAACATCGATGGCGCCCTGGTGCACATGCGTCGTGACGCTGGCGATCTGGTCGGCGCTGACGCCCTCGCGTTGCATCAGCACCTTCAGCGCGTCGGCAGCCGGATGGGTGTGGCGGCACGAGGCGAAGAACTTGAACGAGGTCTCGGCCGTGGCCCAGCGCGTGCCCAGGCCATCGGTCAGGCAGGCCGGGTTCGCATCGCTCGACATGCCGGCGGCCATGCCCTGTGCGCCTTCAAGGATCTGCTTCGCACCGGTGAAGCCGGCACGGGCCAGCCACGCGGATTGCAGGCCGTCGGCGGCGGCCTTGGCGGTGTGCAACTGCTTCGAGTCCGCAGCATCGCGCAGGAATTCCCACAGGCCGGCGGCTTGCGTGCCGGCCGAGCCCAGCGCCTGGTTGATGCCTTCGGCGTCGAGGTTGTAGAGCTTCGCGACCGCTGCAGCGGCAGCCAGCGTGCCGACCGTGCCCGTGGTGTGGAAGATGCGGTAGTGCGACCGGCCCATGAATTCGCCGATGCGGATGCCTGCTTCGTAACCGGCGATGGACGCCAGCAGCACCTCCGCGCCGGTCTTGCCTTCCGCCTGCGCGGCGGCGACCACGGCCGGGAACACCACGGCAGCCGGGTGCAGCACCGAGCCATTGTGCACATCGTCCTGCTCGACCACGTGCGACGACGCGCCGTTGATCAGCGCGGCAAAGTACGGCGAGGTGCGGCGACGGTCGACGAAGACTTCAGCGTCGCCGGTCGACGGGCCCATGGCGGCCGCGAATTCCTGGATCTTGCATACGGCGGGAGCATCTTTGCCGGCAATCGCCGAGGCGATCCAGTCAAGGAACAGGTCCTTGGTGCGCTCGATGACAGGGGCGGGTACGTCAGCCAGCGTGAAGCGGGCGAGGAATTCGCAGAGCTGGCGGGTCGGGTAGGTGTGGTCAGCGCTCATGTTGGCTGGGTGCCGGTAACGTTTGAAAAAGGGAAAGGCCCGGGCGAAGCCGGACCCTTCCGCTCAGACGACTTTCTTGGCGGCCAGGGCTTCGACGTCCGAAGCGCCATAGCCGAGTTCGGCCAGGATGGAAGCGGTGTGCGCGCCCAGGGCGGGGATGGCGCCCATCGCCGGCTCCACGCCGGAAAGATTGGCCGGCGGCAGCAGCGCGTCGACGGTGCCATTCGGCGTCTCCACCTTGCGCCAGCGCTCGCGCGCCTGCAACTGCGGATGATTCCACACGCCTTCGATGTCGTTCATCGGGGCGTTGGCAATCTGTGCCTGGTCGAGCAATTCCTCGACCTGTGCCACGGTCAGCGTCGAGAAGCGATCCTCGATGATGGTGGTGAGTTCGGGCCGGTTGCGCACGCGCGCGGTATTGCTTGAGAACCGCTCGTCCTGTGCGAGTTCGCGATTGCCGAGCACGATCTCGCAGAAGTTGGCGAACTCGCGCTCGTTCTGCACGCTGAAGATCACGCTGCCATTGGCAGTGCGATGAATGCCATACGGCGCGATGGTCGGGTGCGAGGCGCCGACGCGCGCCGGCGGCTTGCCGCCGTAGTGACCGAGGTAGAGCACCTGGTTCATCCACTCCGCCATGGTTTCCAGCATGGTGACCTGCACGCGCAGGCCCTTGCCGGTGCGCCCGCGCTGCAGCAGCGCCGAGAGGATGCCGCTGTAGGCGTACATGCCGGCCGAGATGTCGGCAATCGACACGCCGGCACGCGACGGCTCGTTCGGGCCGCCAGTCAGGCCGACCAGGCCGGCCGCGGCCTGGATCAGCAGGTCATAGGCCTTCTTGTCGCGATAGGGGCCCGCGTCGCCGTAGCCCGAGATATCGCAGACGATCAGCTTTTCGTAGCGCGGATGCAGGGTGTCGAAGTCGAGGCCCATGCGCGCGGCGGCGCCAGGGGCGAGGTTCTGCACCAGTACGTCGGCATCGGCCAGCAACTTGTGCAGGATGGCTTGTGCCTCGGCGTCTTTCAGGTCGAGCGTCAGGCTCTCCTTGCCGCGGTTGAGCCAGACAAAGTACGACGACTGGCCGTGCACGGTCTCGTCATAGCCGCGGGCGAAATCGCCCACGCCAGGGCGCTCGATCTTGATCACGCGCGCACCGAGATCGGCAAGCTGGCGCGTGGCGAAAGGGGCCGCGACCGCGTGTTCGAGCGACACCACGCGGATGCCGTCGAGCGGCCGGATGCCGTTGGGCGTAGATGCAGTCATGCGCGGCCTCAGAACGAACGCGGCAGCTCGAGCACGTGCTCGGCCACGTAGGACAGGATCAGGTTGGTCGAGATCGGTGCGACCTGGTACAGGCGGGTCTCGCGGAACTTGCGCTCGATGTCGTACTCGGCCGCGAAGCCGAAGCCGCCGTGCGTCTGCAGGCAGACGTTGGCCGCTTCCCACGATGCATCGGCGGCGAGCAGCTTGGAGATGTTGGCTTCCTTGCCGCACGGCTTGCCGGCGTCGAACAGCGCTGCAGCCTTGTAGCGCATCAGGCTGGCGGCTTCGACGTTGACGTAGGAGCGTGCGATCGGGAACTGAATGCCCTGGTTCTGGCCGATCGGGCGGTCGAACACAATGCGCTCGCGTGCATAGTTGCTCGCGCGCTCGACGAACCAGTAGCCATCGCCGATGCACTCGGCGGCGATCAGGATGCGCTCGGCGTTCATGCCGTCGAGGATGTACTTGAGGCCCTTGCCTTCCTCGCCGATCAGGTTTTCGGCCGGCACTTCGAGGTTGTCGAAGAACAGTTCGTTGGTCTCGTGGTTGACCATGTTGCGGATCGGCCGAACTGTCAGGCCCTTGCCGATGGCTTCACGCAGGTCGACCACGAACACCGACAGGCCCTCGGACTTGCGCTTGACCTGGTCGAGCGGCGTGGTGCGGGCCAGCAGCAGCATCAGGTCCGAGTGCTGCACGCGCGAAATCCACACCTTCGAGCCGTTGACGACGTACTTGTCGCCCTTGCGCACGGCAGTGGTCTTGAGTTTGGTGGTGTCGGTGCCGGTGGTCGGCTCGGTCACAGCCATCGACTGCATGCGCAGTTCGCCCGAGGCGATGCCCGGCAGCCAGCGCTTCTTTTGCTCTTCCGAACCGTGGCGCAGCAGGCAGCCCATCACGTACATCTGGCCGTGGCAGGCGCCGGAGTTGCCGCCGTTGCGGTTGATTTCTTCCATGATGACCGAGGCGGCCGTCAGCGACAGGCCCGAACCGCCGTAGGCCTCGGGGATCAGGGCCGACAGCCAGCCCGCGTGGGTAAGCGCCTGAACGAATTCCTCGGGAAAACCGTTCTGTTCTTCAATGCGCTGCCAGTAGGCCGAATCGAAACCCGCGCAAAGGTCGCGTACGGCTTCGCGGATTTCCGGGAAAAGCTGGTCTTGATCCTGATCTGCAAACATGGGGTAGGCCCGGTCGATTTGAATGGGGCCATTATTCCCGACAGCCCTTTGGCCTGAAATTCGGATTTGCGAAAGAGCGGCTTAGGTGCGGCTTAGGTGCGGCTTAGGTGCGGCTTGGGGGCGGGCCAGTGTGGCCAGATGCGAGGCCGGCACAGCGTGCGCATTCTGCGGTGAAAGGCCAGCCCCAATAGCAAGACGCCCGGCGAGCCGGGCGTCTTCTGGCATGCTATTGGCGCGGAGCGTATCAGCGCATGAACAGCCAGATCAGGATCAGCACGAAGGCCGGAACGCCGAGAAGCCACGCGATGATATAGGGCATGATGTGCTCCTTCCTTTTTTGTACGTATTCACGATAGAAGGAACGGCTGCGCTGTCGTGTCCGGGGGCATCCGGTTGCGCTGTAGGACGGCATCGCATTTGTGTGGCGTGACGTGGCGAGCGCCTGCCACGCGAAGAATCGCGGCGCGCATCACTAATTTTGATGATGATACGGCGCCGCGCATCGGTCACAATGGCATGGCGGTTCGCATTGGCGACGGGGAGGCGTCACCTGCGGTCCGCCAAAAAAAACAGGGGAAGCAAAACGGATTACGTCCTCACCTGGCGCACAGGGCCGGCACATGGCGGCGAGACGGGACGATGTCCGCGAGGGGCGTAGACGGCGCGCCCGGCGGCACTGCGGTGCCGCCGGGCAAGGCCGCGCAGCGTCGCCATGTCCCCCGCGCGCCCGCCCCATGCGGCACGATCAACGGCAGGGCGCTGTCCTGCTTCGCACGCACATTCCAGGCAGCTGATTGGCTCTCGAGCCGGCCCGCCGCGCGCAGTCGGGAAATTCGATCTTTCTGCGCGCAACCGCACGCTCCGCGCAGCGGCGCAGGCCTATGCTCTGTCGCGGAGGCCCCGTCGTCAGGAGCCCACCGCAGGGGAGTGTGGCATGAAAGCAATCATCAGTGACGAAGCGGCGTTCGCCGTGTTCGTAGGATCCCGTTTCCCGTACTACCGCGCTCGCTGGCAGGTCGCGGCGGCGAACAACGGCATGGCGTGGAACTGGGCCGCGTTCTTCTTTGGGCCCTTCTGGATGGCCTACCGCCGCATGTACTGGCAGGTCGGCGTCTACGCCATCGTCCTGTGCGCCGAACCGGTGCTGCACGCATTGTTCCATGTCCAGATGCCGGATGTGCTCGCACGGCCGCTAGCCTATGCCATGGCGCTGGTCCTCGGCTTCTACGGTAACCAGCTGTACCGCATGCATGCGGAATCGACGATCCAGCGCCTGCGCGATTACCACTGGTCGCCCGAAGTGGTCAACGATTCCCTTGCGCGCTGCGGCCGCACGAGCTGGCCGGGTGTGGCGGCCATGGCGCTGCTGATCGCGGTCATGCTGGTGTCGCTGCGGCCGCTCGCGAGGCTGGTGGCCTAGCGCCGCCAGTGGGCGAACGGCCATGTATTGCCAACTCTATACAGGCTCGCGCGCAGCGTCGACCAGGTACTGGATCAGGGTTTCGGCGAACTGTGGCAGTTCGCGGCCCGGGCGGCGGCACAGGCGCAATTCGCGGCGCGCCCATTCATCTTCCAGCGAGATAAAGCGCAGCACCTTGCGACTCGCATAGCGGCGCGCACAGCTGTTCGGCACGATGGCGATGCCGGCGCCGGCCTCGACCATGCGGCAGACCGCGTCGAAGCTGCCGACCTGGATGCGCAGGCTGATACGCTTGCCCATGCCGCTGGCGATGCGGTCGAGGAAGGACTGGATCGCGCTGAACTGGTTCAGGCCGACGAAGCGGCAGGTATCCAGCAGGTCGGCGAAGTGCAGCCGCTTGAACTGCGGCAGCGGGTGGTTGACCGGCGCAATCACGATCAGTTCGTCGCTGCACAGGTGCATGACGTCGAGATCCTGGGTCGCGACTTCGCCCGCCACAATGCCAAGGTCCGCCGCGCCCGCGCTGATCGCGGACACGATTTCCTGCGACAGATGCTCTTCCAGCTCCACATCGACGTCAGGGTTTTCACTTAGAAAACGGGACAGGCCCGTCGCCAGGAACGAGTTGGTGGCGGTCGTATTGGCCAGCAGGCGGACCTTGCCCTTGACGCCCTTGGCATAGGGACGCAGGTCGGAGTGCAGGCATTCGAGCTCGCGGAACACCTCGCGCGCATGGTGCAGCAGTGTATCGCCGGCCGGGGTCAGCCTGACGCCTTTCACCTGGCGGATCAGGAGCTGGGTCTGGAACGCCTCTTCCAGTTGCTTGATGCGCGTGCTGGCGGCCGGCAGGGACAGGAAACTGCGCTCCGCTGCGCGGGTCAGGTTTTCCGTTTCACCGACGTTGAGGAAAAGGCGCAGGTCGGTCAGGTCGTAATGCATGGGGTTCCGTCAGGCCAAAGGCCACTTTTGCGATTCGTGAATTCCAATGTTTCAGCCGCCAATTTATCGTATCTCGCGTGGCAATAACATCCGGACATGCTTGCCTGCGACTGGCACGGCCGTCGCGGGCAGCCGTTATTGTCGCCAGAAACGCGGTCTGTTGACCGGGAAAAGCATTCAGAGGAGCAACGCAATGAGCGGTTTGATGGCAGGCAAGGTAGCGCTGGTAACGGGCGCGGGTGGTGGAATCGGGCGCGGTATCGCGCTGGCGATGGCAGCTGCCGGCGCCAAGGTCGTGGTCAACGACCTTGGCGTGTCGATGACCGGCGAAGGTGGCGATGCCGGTCCCGCACAGCGCGTGGTGGAAGAAATCCGCGCGGCCGGCGGCGAGGCCGTGGCGAACACCGACAGCGTGTCGACCTGGAACGGTGCTAACGCCATCGTCCAGTGCGCGCTCGACAACTTCGGCCGCATCGATGCCGTGGTCAACAACGCCGGCAACCTGCGCGACCGCATGTTCTTCAAGATGAATGAAGAGGAATGGCGTTCGGTTATCGACGTGCACCTGCACGGCACCTTCTTCGTGAGCCGCGCCGCAGCCAACTATTTCAAGGACCAGGAAGGCGGCGCCTTCGTGCACATGACGTCGACTTCGGGCCTGATCGGCAATCTGGGCCAGGCCAACTACTCGGCCGCCAAGCTCGGCATCGCCGCGCTGTCGAAGTCGATCGCACTTGACATGCAGCGCTTCAACGTGCGCTCGAACTGCATCGCGCCGTTCGCATGGAGCCGCATGACCAGCTCGATCCCGGCCGAGACGCCGGAAGAGAAGGCACGCGTGGCCAAGCTGCAGAAGATGGAAGCCGGCAAGATCGGCCCCGTGGCCGTCTACCTGGCCAGCCCGTCCGCAGCCGAGGTCAACGGTCAGATCTTCGCCGTGCGCGCCAACGAAATCATCCTGATGAGCCAGCCGCGGCCGGTGCGCTCGGTGCACATGAGCGAAGGCTGGACGCCGGAATCGATTGGCGAGATCGCCATGCCGGCCATGCGCAACAGCTTCTTCAAGCTCGAGCGCTCGCCCGACGTGATCAGCTGGGATCCGATCTGAGATGGCGCCCGCCATGCAGGGCGCACTGGCCGGTGTCCGGGTGCTCGACCTGTCGCGCATCCTGGCCGGGCCATGGTGCGCGCAGAACCTGGCGGACCTCGGCGCGGAAGTCATCAAGGTGGAACGCCCCCGGGTCGGCGACGACACGCGCTCCTGGGGCCCGCCATGGTTGCCGGATCCCGAAGGCCAGCCTTCGCGCGATGCCACCTACTTCGCCGGCGCCAACCGCGGCAAGCAGTCGCTGACGCTCGACATCGCGAGCCCGGAAGGGCAGGCGATCGTGCGCGAACTCGCGGCCAAGTCGCACATCGTCCTGGAGAATTACAAGGTCGGCGACCTGAAGCGCTACGGGCTCGACTATCAAAGCCTCAAGGCGATCAATCCGGCGCTGGTCTATTGCTCGATTACCGGCTATGGCCAGACCGGGCCGAGCGCGCACAAGCCGGGCTACGACTTCATCTTCCAGGGCATCGGCGGACTGATGAGCGTGACCGGCGAGCGCGACGACCTGCCCGGCGGCGGTCCGCAGAAGGTCGGCGTGGCGGTGGTAGACGTGCTGACCGGCATGTACGCGACCGTGGCTGTGCTTGCCGCACTGCGGCATGCCGAGCGCACGGGCGAAGGCCAGCATATCGACATGGCCCTGCTCGACGCCGTGGTGGCCGTGGGCGCGACGCCGATCATCGCCCAGCGCATTACCGGCCAGGCCATGCCGCGCTATGGCAATGCGCACGCGAACATGGTGCCGTACCACGTCTTTGCGACGTCGGATGGCTACATGATTGTCGCGGCCGGCAACGACGGCCAGTGGCAGGCCTATTGCCGGGGTATCGAGCGTCCGGATCTGGCCGCCGACAAGCGCTTTGCCACGGGCTCGGGTCGTATCATCCACCGCGAATTGCTGGTGCCGATGCTTGAGGCCCATATGTGCACACGTTCGACCGCACACTGGGTCGAGGCGCTGGAGGCGCAGGGCATTCCGTGCGGGCCGATCAACGACTACGCGCAGGTGCTCGACGACCAGCAGGTCCGTCATCGCGAACTGCAGGTCGACCTGGTCCGCAAGGACGGTGCGATCTGCCCGACGGTCAAGAGCCCGCTGCGGCTGTCAACCACGCCGGTGCAATATGACGCGCCGCCGCCGCGCCTTGGCGAACACACGGAACGTGTGCTTGCCGAAGTGCTCGGTTTGTCCGCGGAGCGGATCGCTGCACTGCGGGAGCAGGGCGTGGTCTGAGCGCGTGCGTAGAAGCCCGACAGGGTCAAGCCGGCGATGGCGTTGTCATCGCCGGCTTCTTTGTTTGCGCTGGTTTTTGCCGGCTCGTCAGCTGCCGGCGCTGGCGAGCTGCCGGTATTCGCCGGGCGCCACGCCCGTCCATTTCTTGAACGCGCGGTGGAAGGTGCTCGGCTCTGAAAAGCCGAGCCGCAGCGCGACCTGCTGCAGCGAGAGGTCGGAGCGCTCGAGCATGCCGATCGCTACGTCGCGCCGCAGGTTGTCCTTGATATTCTGGTAGCCACGCCCTTCGTCGCGCAGCCGCCGGCGCAGCGTTTGCGGCGTCAGGCGCAGCATCTGCGCCATCTGCTCCAGCGATGGCAGTTCGTCGTCGAGGTGCGAGCGCAGGTGCAGGCGGATGCGTTCGGCCAGGCAACTGTTGTCGCGGTAGCGCACAAGCAGCTTGTGCGGCGCCTCGCGCAGGAACTCGCCGAGGCCGGTGGCATCCTGCATCACCGGCAGCCGGAGCCACGCGGCGTCGAAATGCAGGGCCGTGCAGGGTTGCCCGTACCGGACCGTCGTGTTGAAGATTCGTTCGGTGTCGGTCTGTCCCTTCGGCGCGCCTGCGCTCAGGTCGACGCGGGCCAGCGGCACGCGCCGTGCCACCAGCCAATTGATCAGGCCGTAGGCGTGGAAGACGAACGTCGACTCCGCGAACACATGGCACGGCGTTGCCGGCGCATGCGCTTGCAATTGCACGGAAGCGGTCTTGCCATCGTTGCTGCGGTGCAACCGAGGCGTGAAGTCGCCGATGTGCAGCCGGTACTGGCGCAGCCCGGCCTGGATCGCTTCTTCCAGCGTCGCGCAGTGGATCATTGCACTGGCAGCCTGGGCGAACACCCCCGGCGGCACGGGGCGGCTGAGCAGGCCCCAGAGTTCGTCGCGCGTGATGCGGCGCAGCGTGCGGATCAGTGCGGCGTACTGGTCTTGCGTGACGCGCGCGGTGGGCGATGCCAGCAGTGCCGGCGAGATGGCCGCGCGGCGCAGCAGCGCATCGATATCGCCGCCGAGCCGGCGCACGCCGAGCACGATCTGCTGGACGTGATGGATGGCGATCGTGTGGCGCGCCGGCGCCGGCGCTGCGGCCAGCGTTGTCATAACCGTGCTGGCGGTGCCGGCCAACGCCGGACCCGGCGCGGCGATGCTGCGCGGCATGCCCGGCACGGGATGCCGGTGAGCGGGCGTGGCAACGATGTGCATGAGTCTCCTCGTCGTGTTGGGGCGCGCCGGGCATTGCCCTGGCAATGGCGGACTGGCGGCATGGTGGCCTGAGGCAGACCTTATCGCGGTCGGGTCGCACCGCACAATCGGGATTTGCCAAAGCCTGCCTTTCAACTGAGCGATTCGGCCAATCATTTTGGGTCGTCTGGTCATTGTCCGGACCACCTCCCATCGCGCACCCTCTCGCTGTGGAAAGGTCCGCACCGAACGGACCGCCACCGGCAAGCCGGACACGGCCACGCCAACGGATACATCGCCGGCGTCAGCAAAACGGGCAGAGCCCTTCGCCGCGAACCAAAAACACAAAGGAGACAACCACATGCAGGCAAATCGTCGTAGTGCATTGCAGCGTCTTGGTGCCGGGTTGCTGGCATTGGGCGGGGTCGCAACCGGCTTGCTGGGCGCCGGTTCGGCGATGGCGCAAGTGGCCTTCCCGTCGAAATCCGTGCGCCTGGTGGTTCCTTATCCGGCCGGCGGGGCGACTGACGTCCTGGCGCGTGCCATTGCCGACGGTCTGGGCAAGGCCTGGAAGCGTCCCGTCGTGGTGGAGAACCGCCCTGGCGCCAGCAGTATGATCGGCTCGGAAGTGGTGGCACGCGCCGAGCCGGACGGCTACACCGCACTGCTCACCATCACGACGCTCGTGCAGGCGCCGAGTCTTTACACCAAGGCCCCGTTCGACCCGGTGAAGGATTTCGCGCCCGTGTCTGAGCTTGGTACCACGAACCTCGTGTTCGCCGTCAACGGCGCAGTGCCAGCCACGAACCTGAAGGAATTCATTGCGCTGGTGCGCGCCAAGCCTAAACAGTATTCCTTCGGCTCGTACGGCACCGGTTCGAGCGGCCATCTCTACGGCGAGATCTTCAACGAGACCGCCAAGCTGGACATGATCCATGTCTCCTACAAGGGCGAGGCGCCTGAGTTGAACGACCTGCTCGGCGGCCAAGTGCCATCGGCGGTGATCTCCGTAATGGGCGCCAAACCGCATAACGCCTCCGGGCGCCTGCGCGCGCTTGCCGTGACGGGTGCTTCGCGTTCGCCGCAACTGCCTGATGTGCCGACATTCAAGGAAGCCGGCATCGCCGGCATGGATTCGCTCGGCTGGTTCGGCCTGCTGCTGCCGGCCGCCACGCCGCGCGCGATCGTCGAGAAGTTCTCGGCCGACGTCAACAAGGTGCTTGCCGACCCTGCGGTGCGCGCGCGCATGAACGAACTGGGCGTGATCCTGACCGGCAGCACGCCCGATGCCTTTGCCCAGACCGTGCAGTCCGACTACGTACGCTGGGGCAAGGTGATCCGTACCCACAACATTCGTCTTGACTGAGCCTTTGCCTGACATGAAGTCCGCCAGTACCTCCCAGCCTTACCGTTCCCCCGCCTGGCCCGCCGGCTTGCCGGCGTCGCTGCATGCGCCGCGTACCAGCCTGTTCTACAACCTGGAGGTGGCCGCGCGCCGCTATCCCGACAAGACCGCGATCCAGTACTTCGGCGCCGCGATTTCCTACGCCGCGCTGCTCGACGAGGTCGAGCGCATGGCTGGCTATCTGCAGCACACCTGCGGCATCCAGCCCGGGGACCGGGTGGTGCTGTTCAGCCAGAACTGCCCGCAGTTCATCGCGGCCTACTACGCCATCCTGCGCGCCGAGGCCGTGGTCGTTCCGGCCAACCCGATGTGGCTGGAGGCCGAACTCGAACACGTGGTCGCCGACAGTGGCGCCGTGGCCGTGTTCTGCGGCAGCGAACTGTACGACCGCGTTGCCCCGTTGCACGGCAAGGCATTGCGCCATGTGATCGTGCACCACTATGCGGGCATGCTGCATGACGACGGTGGCCTGCCCGTGCCGGCCTGGCTGCGCGAGCCGGCGCCCGCGCTGAGCGCGGCACCGAGCGGTGCGATGCCCGTCACATGGGAGGCCGCTTGCAATGCCGGCCAACTGCCACGTCCGCACGAGGCCGGCTACGACACGCTGTGCATGCTGGCCTACACGTCCGGCACGACCGGTAACCCCAAGGGCTGCATGCATACCCACGGCACCATGATGAGTTCCGCGGTGGGCTCGCAGGTGTGGCGCAGCAGTACGCCGGAGGCGGTGGTCCTGGCGGTGGCCCCCATGTTCCACCTGCTCGGCATGCAGAACTGCATGCATTCGCCGATCTACCTCGGCGCCACCGTGGTGCTGATGCCGCGCTGGGAGCGCTCGCTCGCCGCCGACCTGATCGAGCGCTATCGTGTCTCGGTATGGGGCGCGCCGCCGGCGATGCTGGTGGACTTTTTCGCACAGCCCGGCGTGACGCAACGCGACCTGTCCAGCCTGGCGTTCCTCGGCGGTGGCGGTGCGGCCATGCCCGATGCCGTGGCCAATATGCTGCAGGAGCGCTTCGGCCTGCCCTACGTCGAGGCCTACGGCATGACCGAGACGGCGTCGTTCCTGCTGTCGAACCCCCGTCAGAAGCCCAAGCGCGAATGCCTGGGCATCGCCACCTTCGGTGTGGACGCTCGGGTAGTCGACCCGGAAACGCTGGCCGAACTGCCGCAAGGCGAGATCGGCGAGATCGTCGCCCATGGCGCGCAGGTGATGCTCGGCTACTGGAACAACCCGGAGGCCAACGAAGAGTCGTTCATCGAGATCGACGGCAAGCGCTTCCTGCGCACGGGCGACCTGGGCTTCATGGATGAAGAGGGCTACTTCTTCATGCGCGATCGCCTCAAGCGGATGATCAACGCGTCGGGCTTCAAGGTCTGGCCGGCCGAGGTGGAGAACCTGCTGTACGGGCATCCGGCGATCCACGAGGCTTGCGTGATCGCCGCGCGCGATGACCATCGTGGCGAAACGGTCAAGGCCGTCGTGGCGCTGCGTGCGGAATCGCGCGGCACGCCAGAGGCTGACCCGGAACGCATCATGGCCTGGTGCCGCGAGCGTCTGGCTGCCTACAAGGTGCCGCGCATCGTCGAATTCGTCGACGCCCTGCCCAAGTCGGCCACGGGCAAGATCCAGTGGCGCGCGCTGCAGGAAGAGGCTATGCAACCGGCGGGCCTGGGCAAGACGGGCACGGAAGGCCGGTGAGACCGGACCAAGACAGAGTTTTGGAGAGAGACAGCATCATGCAGAAGAGCAGACGAACCTGGCTGGCGCAGGCCGGCACCCTGGCGGGCGCCGCCATGCTTGGCAACGTGGGCCAGGCAGTGGCCCAGAACTACCCCAGCAAGCCGATCCGTATGGTCGTGCCATACCCGGCCGGCGGCGGCACCGATACCGTGGGCCGCATGATCGGCCAGCGGCTGGCCGAGGCGTGGGGCCAGCCGGTGGTGGTCGACAATAAGCCCGGCGCGAGCGGCATGCTCGGCAACGACATCGTCGCGAAGGCGACACCCGATGGCTACACGGTGCTGCTGGCCATCACGGCGCTGATCCAGTCGCCGAGCCTGTACAAGCGTACGCCGTATGACGTGAACAAGGATTTCACGCCGGTTTCGCTGATCGCCAAGTCGTCGGATCTGTTCGTGGTGCCCAACCGCGTGCAGGCCAACACGATGCGCGAGTTCATCGCGCAGGCGAAGGCCGGCAAGCTCAGCTATGGCTCGTATGGCAACGGCACGTCGTCGCACCTGCACGGCGAACTGTTGCGGCAACAGGCTGGCATCGAGCTGACGCACATTCCGTACAAGGGCGCGGCACCGCTGCTCAACGACTTGCTCGGCGGCCAAGTCGATTCGGCATTCGTCGATGTGACGTCGGCGTATCCGTACCTGACCAGCGGCAAGTTCAAGATCCTCGGCATTACGGGCACGCAGCGCTACAAGGCTATTCCGAACGTGGCGACGTTCGCCGAGCAGGGCCTGCAGGGCTTCGAGCCGAGCGGCTGGTTTGCGCTTTTTCTGCCCGCCAACACCCCGAAGGACGTGACCGCACGCCTGGCCGCCGAAACCGCCCGCATCGTGAAGCTGCCCGAGATCACCCAGAAGCTGGCCGGCATGGGCCTTCAGCCAGTCGGTTCCGCGCCGCAGGAGCTGGCCGCCGTGGTGTCGGGCGACATGCCCAAGTGGGCCAAGATCGTACGCGACGCGCATATCCAGCTGGACTGAGCGCCAGTCAGGCATCGAACCGCAGCATTACATGGAGTCATCAATGGAAACGATTCGCTATGCCGTGGAAGACGGCATTGCCACCCTTACGCTCGATTACCCGGCCCGCAAGAATGCGCTGAACGGCGTCATGCGCCGCGAAATCGGCGATGTGATGCACGAGCTGCGCCAGGACACCAGCGTGCGCGCGCTGATCCTGACTGGTGCCGGCACCGATTTCTGCTCGGGCGGGGACATCAGCTCCATGCAGGGCGAGATCAGCGCAGCGCAGGGGCGCCAGCGGCTGGGCAATATCCATCCGTGGCTCGAGACGCTGATCAATCTCGAGATTCCTGTCATTTCCGCGGTCGATGGCGCGGCTTTTGGGGCGGGATTCAGCCTGGCGCTCACCGCCGACATCATCCTGGCCACCCCGCGTGCCCGGTTCGGGTTGCCGTTCCTGCGTCTGGGTTTGATTCCGGATTGTGGCGTTTTTTACACATTGCCTCGCATGGTCGGCCTCCAGCGCGCCAAGGCGCTGATGTTCTCGATGCGCGAGCTCAACGCCGAGGCGGCCCAGGAGCAGGGCATCGTCATGGAGATCGTGCCAGCAGACAGCCTGCAGGAGCGCGCCCGTGCGATGGCCCGCGCCTTCACCGAGGCCTCGCCCGTTGCGCTGGCGCTAACCAAGAAGGCGCTCAATGCGTCGCTGAACCAGGACCTGCACAGCATACTGGCCATGGAGGCGGACGGCCAGGGCATCGCGTTCGCCACGGAATACCGCCAGGAGGCCGCGAATCGCTTCCTGTCCAAGCAGCCGCCGCGTTATCGCTGGCCTGACTAAGTCCTGCGAAGCAACAGGGTGCGTGCGGCATGCTGCGCTGCGGTATGGCGGACAGGCGCCCACCTCGCAAGGCTTCAACGAAATACGCCTATCTATATAGAGGCGCGACAGCGGTAATGCCGCCTGTCCTCCTTTTCCCTTTGCATTTCGAAGTCGATACACATCATGGGATCTCCCGAACTGAATGCCACCGCCGCTGCCTCCACCGAGGCCCCCTGGATGACCGAAGACCTGGTCCTGTTCCGGGACACGGTGCGGCGCTTTGTCGAACGTGAACTGGCGCCGAACGAATCGCGCTGGGCCGAGCAGGGCTATATCGACCGCGACGTCTGGCGCCGTGCCGGCCAGATCGGCCTGCTGTGCGCGAGCATCCCCGAGGAATACGGCGGCGGTGGTGGCACCTTTGCGCACGAGGCCGTCATCACGCAGGAAATGGCGCGCGGCATCTGCACCAGCCTGGGCAATAACGTGCATAGCGGCATCGTGGCCCACTACTTGCTCAACTACGGCACACAGGCGCAGAAGGAGAAATGGCTGCCACAGATGGCCAGCGGCGAAATGGTGGCGGCGATCGCCATGTCGGAACCAGGTGCCGGCTCGGACCTCAAATCGGTACGCACCCGCGCGGTGCGCGAGAAGACAGAAAACGGGGATTGCTATCGCATCAACGGTGCAAAGACTTTCATTACCAACGGGTATCACGCCGACCTGGTCTGCCTGATTGCGAAGACCGATCCGGAAGCCGGCACGCGCGGGGTGTCGCTGATCATGGTGGAGACCCGTGATCTGCCGGGGTTCCGTCGCGGCCGCATCCTGGAGAAGATCGGACAGAAAGGCCAGGATACTGCCGAGCTGTTCTTCGACGACGTGCTGGTACCTTGCGAGAACCTGCTCGGCGAGCAGGAGGGGCAAGGCTTCTACCAGCTCATGCAGCAGTTGCCGCAGGAGCGGATGATCATCGCCCTTGGTGCGGTGGCGAGCATGCAGCGCGCCATCGAGCTGACGACCGACTATGTGCGCGAGCGCAAGGTGTTCGGTCAGCCGTTGCTCGACTTGCAGAACACGCGTTTCAAACTGGCTGAGTGCAAGACCAATGCGACCATCGCGGCCACGTTCGTGAACGACTGCATGGTGCGGCTGATGGAAGGCAAGCTCGACGCAGCGACCGCGGCAATGGCCAAGTGGTGGTGCACGCAACGCAACTGCGAAATCATCGACGAGTGCCTGCAGTTGCATGGCGGCTACGGCTATATGCTCGAATACCCGATTGCACGCATGTACGCGAATGCGCGTGTCGGCAAGATCTACGGTGGCTCGAACGAGATCATGAAAGAGCTGGTCGCACGCACGCTCTGAGTGCTGTCATCAGCAGTCGGCGTGTGCTGATGCACGCCGCGAAAACCTCAGCAAAAGGCCGGCGAAATCGCTGGCCTTTTTTGTGTACTGGTTACAAAACCGTCTGTGCAGGCTAGGGCAGAAAGGTGTAAGGTTTGTCACAAGCCATAGTCAATGGCCCGTCGCGCGCGAGGAAGCGCTCTGGTTCAAATGTGGTGTTTTCTGGTTGGTAATGCCGTTGCTTACATACATGCGAATCGTCAACTAGAGCTCCACCCTCGCCGTTATTTGACTATGATGAAGTAAAGACTTCGCAACATGACCAGGTCGCCAAGCCGGGGTGGTGGACCGCGAAAGCTGACGCGAAGCCTCAGGGGAGTAGCAGTGCCTTGACCTCGGATGAGGACTCTGACGGGAGTGAGGAATGGACATTTTCGGCCATTACGCCACGCGTTTCGAAGCTCGCAAGGAAGAGGAATACAGCATCCAGGAGTACCTGGATATCTGCAAGAAGGATCCGACTGCCTATGCGACTGCGGCCGAGCGCATGCTCGCCGCGATCGGTCAGCCGGAGCTGGTGGACACCCACCATGATCCGCGCCTGTCCCGACTCTTCTTCAACAAGGTCATCAGGGTTTATCCGGCCTTCCGCGATTTCTACGGCATGGAGGACACGATCGAGCAGATCGTCGCGTTCTTCAAGCATGCCGCGCAGGGCCTGGAAGAGCGCAAGCAGATCCTGTATCTGCTCGGGCCTCCTGGTGGCGGCAAGTCTTCGCTGGCGGAGAAACTGAAGGCGTTGATGGAAGAGGTACCCATCTACGCGCTGAAGGGTTCGCCGATCCATGAATCTCCGCTCGGTCTTTTCTCGCCGGAGGAAGATGGCAAGATTCTGGAAGAGGACTATGGCATTCCGCTCCGCTACCTGAGCACCATTCCATCTCCGTGGGCGGTGAAGCGCCTGCAAGAGTTCAATGGCGACATCACGCGGTTCCGCGTGGTCAAGCTGCGTCCGTCGGTGCTGTCGCAGATTGCGATCTCGAAGACCGAACCGGGCGACGAGAACAACCAGGACATCTCCTCGCTCGTCGGCAAGGTGGATATTCGCAAGCTCGAGGATTTCCCGCAGGACGATCCTGACGCCTACTCGTATTCCGGCGGCCTGTGCCTGGCCAACCGCGGCCTGCTCGAGTTCGTGGAAATGTTCAAGGCGCCGATCAAGGTGCTGCACCCCATGCTGACCGCCACGCAGGAGGGCAACTACAAGGGCACGGAGGGCTTCGGGGCGATTCCGTTCGACGGCATCATCCTGGCGCACTCGAACGAGGCCGAGTGGCAGACGTTCAAGCAGGACAAGAACAACGAGGCTTTCCTCGACCGCATCTACATCGTCAAGGTGCCGTACTGCCTGCGCGTGTCGGAAGAGGTGAAAATCTACGACAAGCTGTTGCGCAGCAGTTCGCTGGCGGCGGCGCCGAACGCGCCGAGCACGCTGAAGATGATGGCGCAGTTCGCGGTGCTCACGCGCATCAAGGAGCCCGAAAACTCGAACATCTTCTCGAAGATGCGCGTCTATGATGGCGAGAGCCTGAAGGACGTCGATCCGAAGGCGAAGTCGTACCAGGAATATCGCGACTATGCAGGTGTGGACGAGGGCATGAACGGGCTGTCGACGCGCTTCGCGTTCAAGGTCTTGTCCAAGGTCTTCAACTTCGACAACACCGAAGTCGCGGCCAACCCGGTGCACCTGCTGTACGTGCTCGAACAGCAGATCGAGCGCGAGCAGTTCCCGCCGGAACAGGAAGCGAAGCTGCTGTCGTATATCAAGGAGTACCTGACTACACCGTACGTCGAGTTCATCGGCAAGGAGATCCAGACGGCGTACCTGGAGTCGTATTCCGAGTATGGGCAGAACATCTTCGACCGCTACGTGGTGTTCGCCGACCTGTGGATCCAGGACCAGGAATACCGCGATCCGAATACCGGCGAAATCCTCGACCGCAACGCGCTGAATGACGAACTGGAAAAAGTGGAAAAGCCAGCGGGTATCTCGAACCCCAAGGACTTCCGCAACGAGATCGTCAACTTCGTGCTGCGCGCGAGAGCCCACAACGGTGGCAAGAATCCGGTCTGGACCAGCTACGAGAAGCTCAGGATGGTGATCGAGAAGCGCATGTTCTCCACCACCG
The DNA here is from genome assembly GCF_019602855.1 of Cupriavidus pinatubonensis. GTDB lineage: Bacteria > Pseudomonadota > Gammaproteobacteria > Burkholderiales > Burkholderiaceae > Cupriavidus > Cupriavidus pinatubonensis. Next base: position 806,266 of record NZ_CP080766.1, on the reverse strand, counting down.
AGGATCTCCTGCCGGTCATCTCGTTCAACGCCAAGTCTTCGCGCGAAGACCAGGAGAAGCACGAGAACTTCGTCAACCGCATGGTCGAAAAGGGGTATACGCCGAAACAAGTCCGACTGCTGGTGGAGTGGTATCTGCGCGTAAGAAAATCATCGTAACTGCGCCTGAACCAGGCCTCTTTTCGAAGGCATATACATGGGCACGGTCATCGACAGGCGTGAGAACGGCGGCAACAAAAGTGCCGTCAACAAGCAGCGCTTTATCAAGCGCTACCGAGAGCAGATACGCCAGGCGGTTGCGAAGGCGGTGTCCGGCCGGAAGATCATGGACATCGAGCAAAGCGGTCAGGTGTCCATTCCGGTCAAGGACATCTCCGAGCCGATCTTTCATCACGGCCCGGGCGGGCGGCGTGAATGGATCCATCCCGGCAACAAGAAGTTCGTCCGGGGGGATTCATTCGACCGCCAGCAGCAGGGCGGCGGCGGAACCGGTTCGCGCGCCAGCGATAGCGGCGAGGGCGAGGACGATTTCGTCTTCACGCTGTCGCGCGAGGATTTCCTGAATTTCTTCTTCGAGGACATGGCGCTGCCGGACCTGGCCAAGCGCCACCTTGCCAAGATCGCGGAAGTGCGCAAGGTGCGCGCCGGCTACTCGATCGACGGCACGCCTTCGAACCTGTCGATCCTGCGCACCATGCGCAGTTCGATCGGCCGGCGCATTGCGTTGTCCAGCCCGTACCAGAAGCGCCTGCGCGAACTGGAGGACGCTTACAACGAGGCGCTGGAGAAGGAAGGTCCTTACGCGGACTCCGCGCTCGAGCTGATGAAAGAGATGCGGCACCTGCGTGCCTGCATCGACCGCGTACCGTTCATCGAGAAGCTCGACCTGCGCTACAACAACCGCGTGCTCAAGAAGCGGCCGCAGGCCCAGGCGGTGATGTTCTGCCTGATGGACGTCTCGGGCTCGATGGACGAGAGCCGCAAGGATCTCGCCAAGCGCTTCTTCATGCTGCTGTACCTGTTCCTGAAACGTAACTACGAGCGCATCGACGTGGTGTTCATTCGCCATCACACCGTGGCCAAGGAGGTGGAAGAGGAGGATTTCTTCCATTCGCGTGAGTCCGGTGGTACCGTGGTGTCGAGCGCGCTGAAGCTGATGGTCGAGGTCATCCATGACCGCTATCCGCCCAGCCAGTGGAACATCTACTGTGCGCAGGCATCCGACGGCGACAACTGGGCCGGAGATTCCGAGCTGTGTGGTCGTTTGCTGCGCGAGTCGATCCTGCCGCTGGTGCAGTACTACGCGTATGTGGAGGTTGCCTCGGAGGAACCGCAGAATCTCTGGGAAGAGTACCTGACGGTCAAAGGTCAGTTCGAGCACTTCGCGATGCAGCGCATCATCAGTCCGGACGAGATTTATCCGGTTCTGCACGACCTGTTCCAGAAGCGCGCGGCCTGACGGGCAAAAGGGCCTTTCCGGTCCACCGGTTCCGGTGGACCAGCAGGACGTTGACAGTGGCAACGCGGCGCAGCGTCGCCGTCCCGGGCAACGTATGCCGGGAGCGGCCCGCTTGCCCGCCAGATGGGGGTGAAGATGGCTTATCTCTCCACGGGTTCGGAATGGACCTTCGAGCTGATCAACCGGTATGACCGCGAGATCGCCCGTATTGCCGGCGAATTCGGCCTGGACACCTATCCCAACCAGATCGAGATCATCACCGCCGAGCAGATGCTGGATGCCTATGCATCGGCCGGCCTTCCGGTGGGATACAGCCACTGGTCATACGGCAAGCACTTCCTGGCCTCGGAACGCAGCTACCAGCGCGGCCACATGGGGCTGGCCTACGAGATCGTAATCAACTCCAACCCCTGCATCGCCTACCTGATGGAGGAAAACACGCTGCCCATGCAGGCGCTCACCATCGCGCATGCGTGCTACGGCCATAACTCCTTCTTCAAGGGCAACTACCTGTTCCGCGCCTGGACCAACGCGGACGCCATCATTGATTACTTGCTGTTCGCCAAGAACTACGTGGCCGAATGCGAGCAGCGCTATGGCGAGCAAGAGGTGGAACTCCTGCTCGACTCCTGTCACGCACTGCAAAACTATGGCGTAGACCGCTACAAGCGACCCAAGAAGTTGTCGATCACCGAAGAGCAGGCACGTCAGACCGAGCGCGAGAACTACCTGCAGATGCAGGTCAACGATTTGTGGCGCACGCTGCCCAAGCACCGCTCGCACGCGCTTGCGGCGGATGACGACGCGGTCGAGCCGGAAGGCACCTTCCCGCCGGAGCCCCAGGAGAACCTGCTCTACTTCATCGAGAAGAACGCGCCCAAGCTCGCGCCGTGGCAGCGCGAGATCGTGCGCATCGTGCGTAAGATCGCGCAGTACTTCTACCCGCAGCGCCAGACCAAGGTGATGAACGAAGGCTGGGCCACGTTCTGGCACTACACGATCATCCACCAGCTCTACGAGGAAAAGCTGGTCAACGACGCGTTCATGCTGGAATTGCTGCAGGCGCACACCAATGTGATCTACCAGCCGCCGTACCACAGCCCATACTACAGTGGCCTGAACCCGTACACGCTGGGCTTCCTGATGTTCCAGGACCTGCGCCGCATGTGCGAGAACCCGGACGACGAGGACCGCTACTGGGCGCCGGAGATCGCCGGCTCGGACTGGCGTACCACGCTCGACTTCGCCATGCGCAACTTCAAGGACGAGAGCTTCCTGCTCCAGTTCCTGTCGCCGCGCGTCATTCGCGAACTCAAGCTGTTCTCGGTGCTCGACGACGACCGCGAGAACAAGCTGCGCGTGACGGCCATCCATAACGATGAGGGCTATCGCATGATCCGGCAGCTGCTGGCCTCGCAGTACGACTTGTCCGGCATGGAGCCGAATATCCAGGTCACCAATGTCGATGTGGGTGGGGACCGCTCGCTGACCTTGCGTCACCAGCAAAGCGACCGCCGGCCGCTTTCGCACAACTTCGACGAGGTGATCCGCCACGTGACGCGCCTGTGGGGCTTCAACGTGCGGCTGGAAGTGGCGTATGAGGATGGCCGGCGCGAACTCAAGTACGAGTGCAAGCCGGAACGCCGCCACCGCAAGGTGCCCGGTGGCGGGCTGAGCCTAGCGGCCTGAGCCTGAGAGTTTTCCGTGTACGAAACGGCGGCCCTAACCGGGCCGCCGTTTCGTTTCGGATGTCAGCCAGCGGTCTCGCACCAGTCTCGCACCAGTTCCACCGCGCCGCGTGATGGCTCCGCGCACACAAGCTCGCCGAGCACGCGGCTCCACCAGCGATCCGAACCGTCGGCCACGCGCCATGCGTGCAGCCGGCGCGTGTAGAGCTGCAGGTCGAATTCCTCGGTGATGCCGATGGCGCCGTGCACCGCATGGGCGATGGCGGCCACGGGCGTGACCGCGTCGCTCGCGCGCAACTTGCCGATGGCGGCGCGGGCCGGATCGGGCGTGCTGCCCGAGCCTTCGCACGCGATCTGTGCGGCCAACCGCGAGGCGGCAACGTGCTCGGCCATCTCGCTGATCTGGTGCTGGATGGCCTGGAATTTGCCGATCGCGCGCCCGAACTGCAGGCGGTCGTTGGCGTACTGCAGCGTCATGTCCATGACCTGGGACAGTGCGCCGGCCATCTGCGCGGCATGCAGGCAGGCGCCGATGGTGCGCAGCGTGCCGGCGGGCAGTTCGAAGGCCCGTTCAGCCTGGATATCGGGGCGGCGCAGGCGCACGGTCAGGTCGGCGTGGGCGCCGGTCGGCTCGGCACCGGCGGTGGACGCCGGCAGCAGTACGCAGCGGGTGCCGGTCTGCACCAGGAACCAGCCCGCGTGGCGGGCGTCGGCCACCAGCGTGGCTGGGCTCTCGTCATCGAAACTTGCGAGTGCGATCGGTTCGGCTGGCGCCTGCACGCCGTGCGCGTGTAGCAGCGCGCGGGCGAACAGCGTCTGCGCGAGCGGCAGCGGCATGGCGTGACGACCCAGTACGTAGAGCACCGGGGCCGCGTCGGACAGGGATAGTCCGGCGCCATCGGCCGATTCAGGCAGCAGGCAGTCGGCAAAGCCGCTTTCCAGCAGCGCTTGCCACAGTGGCGCCGTATCGGCACCCTGTTCGATGGCACGGACCGTGGCAGGTTGGCAAAGATCGCGCAGCAGGGCGTCGAGCGCGTCGGAATAGGTGTTATGCATGGCGGTGGACTCAGTAACGGACGCGTTCAGCGCAGACCCAGGCCGCGCGCAATCATGCCGCGCAGGATCTCGCGCGTGCCGCCGCGCAGCGAATAGGACGGGGCGATCTGCGTGACATAGGCCAGCGTGCGGTACAGCGCGCCATCGGCCGCGAGTGCCGGTTCGTCGCCGAGCGCGGCTTCGACAAGCGCCGGGATCGACTGCTCGAACGTCGTGCCGAGATCCTTAACCAGCGCGGCTTCGACCACCGGGCTTTCGCCGGCGGCCAAGCGCGCCGTTACGGCCAGCGACATGGACCGCAGCACCGCAAGGTGGCCGACCAGCCGGCCGGCGGTGACGGTGTCGCGCCGCGCTTCGGGCAGGCGCCGCAGCGCGGCCAGCCACGTATCGAGCAGCACCACGCTCGAGTACAGCCGCTCCGGGCCACTGCGCTCGAAGGCGAGTTCCGCATTGACCTGTTCCCAGCCGCTGCCTTCCTGGCCGACCAGCGCGTCGGGCGCCAGCACCACGTCTTCGAAGCTGACTTCCGAGAAATGCGCATCGCCAGTCAGGTCCTGGATCGGCCGCACCGTGACGCCGGGTGCCGAAAGGTCGACGATCACCTGCGACAACCCCGTCTGCCGGTCCTGTGGCGTGCCAGAGGTGCGGACCAGCGCAATCATGTAGTGGCAGTGGTTCGCGTTCGTCGTCCAGATCTTGCGGCCATTGAGGAGCCAGGTTCCATCCGCTTGCCGCACGGCACGCGTCGCCACGCTCGCGAGGTCGGAGCCCGAGTTGGGCTCGCTCATGCCGATGCAGAAGAACGCTTCGCCGCGGCAGATGGCGGCCAGGTACTTGGCCTTCTGCGCCGCATTGCCGTAGCGCAGGATCAGCGGACCGCTCTGGCGGTCGGCAATCCAGTGGGCCGATACCGGTGCACCGGCGGCCAGCAGTTCTTCGACCAGCACGAAGCGCGAGAACGGATCCAGGCCGGCACCGCCGTACTCGGCCGGCAGCGTGATCCCGACCCAGCCGCGCGCGGCGAGTGCGCGGCTGAAGGCAGCGTCAAAGCCCATCCACGAGCGTGCGCGGACTTCGGGCGGCAGCTTCGGCATCTGTTCGGCCAGGAAGGCCCGGACCTGCTCGCGGAACGCCATGGCGTGCGGCGGCAGGCTGGTGAGCTGGAAAGTGGAAAGCAGTGCGGTCACGTTGAATATCCAGGTGCGTGTCAGTCGAGCGTGGCGCCGGAGTCCTTGACCACCTTGCGCCAGCGCGTCATCTCGGCGGACAGGTAGCTCGCATAGGCCTCGGGCGTCGAGCCGCGCGGCTCGGCGCCCTGCGCGGCCAGCGCGGATCGGGTTTCGGGGTTGGCCAGCGCCTTCATGGTCGCGGCGTTGAGCTTGCGGACGATTTCCGGCGGCGTTTTGGCGGGGACCATCATGCCCTGCCAGGCGCCGACTTCAAAGCCCGGCATGACGGTTTCGGCCACGGTCGGCACGTCCGGCAATTGCGAGCTGCGCGTGCTGCTGGTCACGGCCAGGGCGCGCATGCGCTTGTCGCGGATGAACGGCAGCGACGAATTGATGGTGTCGGTCATGAACTGCACCTGCCCGCCTGCCAGGTCCGTGAGCGCGGGCGCGCTGCCCTTGTACGGCGCGTGTACCGCGTTCAGGCCGTTGGCCTGCAGGAACAGGAACGCAGCCAAGTGCGTGACGTTGCCATTGCCAGCGGAGCCATAAGTCAGCTTGTCGGGATGGGCCTTGGCGTACTGGATGAATTCCTTGACGTTTTGCACCGGCAGTTGCGCGTTGACTTCGAGCACCAGCGGCACCATGGCGGTCAGCACCACCGGCGCGAAGTCGCGCCGCACGTCGTAGGTCAGCTTGCTGTAGAGCGCGGGGCTCAGTGCGATCGACGAGGTGTTGTACAGCACGGTATAGCCGTCGGCCGGCGCCTTGGCGACGATCTCGGCGGCGATATTGCCGTTGGCGCCGGGACGGTTGTCCACCAGCACTTGCTGGCCCAGCTCGTCCGTCATGCGCTTGGCGATCACGCGCGACACCAGGTCGGTTGGGCCGCCCGGCGGGAACGGCACTACCAGACGGATCGGATGGGCCGGGAAGCCGGCACCATCCTGTGCCAGCGCAGTCGCGCTGGCGAGCAAGGCCGGCACGAGCGCGGCCATGGTCTTAATGAGGGTCTTTGCCTTCATCTGTTGTCTCCTCCACGAAATCGTCAGGTCAATTCCAATGCGGTCCGCCGGGCGCGGCAGGCTTCAGTCGGCGCGTCCTGCCAGCAGTCGCCGTGCCGTGTACGTCATGACTTTCTCGTTGCGCTGGTTGAAGACCTCGATCGCGGAATCGACCACTGCGCGGCCGCTGCGAGACGTCGGCCGGATGCCGGTCACCGTGACCGTGGCCCATACCGTGTCGCCGACGACAACCGGAGCCAGGATCTGCTGCGTGAGTTCAAGCATCGCGAGCCCCGTGCCCTGGATCATGGTCTGCAGGATGAAGCCCTCGATCAGCGTGTACGTCAGCGCGCCCGGAACCGGCCGCCCGCCGATCGCGCCGCCGTCGTAGCCGTCCTCGATAAAGATGGCCTCGACCATGCCGGTGACCGAGATGAAGTTGACGAGGTCGGTCTCGGTGACGGTGCGGCGGAAAGTCCGGAAGGCCTGGCCTTCCTTCAGGTCCTGCCAGTAGAAGCCCTGGCCGAGCCGCGGCAGGTCGCTTTTCGTCATGCTGTCTCCTTGGTGTCGTTCTTGCTGCCGGAAGTACCGCGGGCGGCGCCCGTGGCATATAGCCCGTCAATGTCCTGCTGTGTCAGGCCGGCCTGCGCCAGCAGCTCCGCGGTGTGCTCGCCGAGGCGCGGCGGCACGCCGATCGGCGCGCGCGTGCCGTCGAAGCGCACCGGCGCACCGGGAAAGCGCAGCGTGCCCATCGCGGCGTCTTCAACCGGCTCGAAAAAGCCGGTCGCGCGAAGGTGCGGATCGTCGGGCAGGTCGTCGAGTTCGTTGATCCGTGCCACCGGAATCTGCAGGGATTCGCATAGCTCCAGCCAATGCGCGGTACTGTGCCCGCCCACGATTTCGCCCGTGATCTCGTACAGCGTCTCGATGTTCGCGGTGCGCGCGGAGATATCGGTGAAGCGCGCATCGGCGGCCAGTTCGGGGCGGCCGGCGGCGCGGAAGAAGTCGCGCCAGTGGGCATCGGTGTACGGCATCATGCAGACATGGCCGTCGGCGCTCTGGTATGGGCGGCGCAGCGGCGCCAGCACGCGCGGATAACCGGTGCCCCCACGCGGCGGCTCGAAATGCCGGCCATAGAAGTGCTCGACCAGGTTGAACGCGACCATCGATTCGAACATCGGCACCTCGACCATCGTGCCTTGTCCGTCGCCGCGCGCACGGCCGGCCAGTGCCGCGCATATTGACAGCGCTGCCACCAATCCGCTGGTCTTGTCGGCGGCAATGGTCGGGAAATAGCGGCTGCTGCCGGTCTGCGCCGCCATCAGCGCGGCGTTGCCGGCAAGTCCCTGGATGATGTCGTCGTAGGCAGGGCGTCCGCCGTACGGGCCTTCCTCGGCAAAGCCCAGCAGACTCACGTAGACCAGTTGCGGATGGCGTGCCTTCACATTGGCCGGAGCCAGGCCCAGCGCGGCCAGCTTCTGCGGGCGCATGCTGTGCATCAGCACGTCCGCGCCGGACAGCAGGCGGTCCAGCGCTTCCTGCGCGGCGGGCTGCTTCAGGTCGAGCACGATGCTCTTCTTGCTGCGGTTCACGCCGAGGAAGATGGCGGCCATGCCGGCTTCGGCGGCCGGGCCGGTACGCCGGGTGGAGTCGCCTTCGGGCGGCTCGACCTTGATGACCTCGGCGCCAAGGTCGGCCAGCCACTGGCTCGCGTAGGGGCCCATCACGACCGTGGAAAGGTCGATCACGCGGATGCCTGCTAAGGGCAGCATGCGTCTGTCTCCGGATCTTTACTGTGAGCACAGCGTAGATCACCGGGACATGTCTGGTCTAATATTAGTTTTTTAGAAACTGATATTCACTGGATATCGAGATGGATCTGCGTCAACTCCAGCAGTTCGTTGCCCTGGCCGAGACCGGCAACTTCCACCGGGCTGCCGAACGCCTGCACATGGCGCAGCCGCCGCTGTCCATTTCCATCCGCAAGCTCGAAGAGCAGCTCGGCACCGCGCTGTTCGTGAGAACACCGCGCGGCGTGAGGCTGACCCAGGCCGGAGAAGCAGCGCTGCAGGATGCGCGGCGCGCGTTGTTCCATGCGGGGCAGGCACGCGCCGCGGCGATGGCGGCTGCGCAAGGCGAACGCGGCGCGCTGCGGATCGGCTTTGTCGGTTCAGCGACCTATGCGCTGCTGCCCAAGCTGATCCCCGCCTTCCGCGCCGCTCACCCGGGGATCGAGCTAGTGCTGCATGAATCCACCACCGCGAACATCCTGGACCAGCTCGAGAAGCACCGGCTGGATGCCGGGCTGGTGCGCTTCCCGATCCTGAGCAGCGGCGGCTACACGCTGACACCGCTGGAGAGCGACGTCTTCGTCGCGGCCGTGCCTGCGGACAGCCCGCATGCGAAGGAGGAATCGATTCCGCTGAAGGCGCTCGCGGCCGAGCCGTTCATCATGCATCCGGCGGCGGCGGTGCCGAACCTGCATGCGGTGTCAATGATGCTGTGCCAGCAAGCCGGGTTTGTGCCGCGCGTGGCGCAGGAGGCGGTGCAGGTCCAGACCATTATCAGTCTGGTGGAGAGTGGGCTTGGCGTGGCACTGGTGCCTAGCGTGGCGACGCGGTATGCGAACCGGCGGGTGCGGTTTTTGCCGCTCTCCAGCCCGCGGCCGGCGGGGCGGATCGGGATTGCGTTCGCGGCGCGGGCCGATGATGCGGATCGGCAGGTGGAGAGGTTTTTGGGGGCGGCGTTGGAGGCGGTGGGGGGTTAAAAGGGGCCTTTGGGTTGGGGTTGGGGTGTCGCTCTTGGCCCGCGAAACACCAGCGCCGGCCAAGAGCGACAATCCTCACCTGCTTTTCCCTTGCCTCCCCCCCTTGGGCCGCGCAGCGGATATAGCTCCTGCCCGCACTAGATTCACCCCCGGCAACAGGTGCAACAACCTCACCAACTCCGACTGCCGATGGGTTCCGGTTTTTCGCAACGTATCCCGGATATGCACCCGCACGGTATGCGGCGACAGGAACTCCCGCTCAGCAATCTCGTTAAGCGTTTCACCGGCAGCCAGCCGGATGGCAATAATGCTTTCCTTGCGCGACAGCCCAAACAATGAGGTCAACACCGCCGCATCAAGCACCGACCGCGATTCCGAGTTGCCTAGCAGCATCATCGCCGCCGGCAACTGCCAGGGACCTTCCACGGGCTGGCGCGACACCAGCGGCACGACGATGATCGGCACCGGTTGTCCGCCGGAGGTGATGTGCATCCACGATCCCGAGGCCGCGTCGGCACCGCGGCCGCGCACGGCGCCATCGAGCAGTCCGTGCAGCACAGACTGCAGCGATGGATCGCGCGCGTGCAGCAGGCCTTGTTCGAGCGACAGGTTGCTGTCGGCCTGCACCAGGGCCTCGGCCCAGCTGTTGGCATAGCGCACGCGCATGTCCGCCTGCAGCACCATCACGCCGAAGTCCAGCGTGTCGAGTCCGGCCAGACCCAGCGAAGCCAGTCCGCTCAGCTCGAAGTTGCGCTGCTGCAAGCGCGCGGCGCGCGCCCAGTGCGGCATGACATGGGCCAGCCGGCGTTCGCGTACGGATCGGCTGACATGGCTGTGTCCCGTGCTGGTGCCGCTCATGAGTACGCAGATCTCGGCGGTGTCGATCAGCCGGATGCCCTGTTCGAGTTCGTCGCCGTCGCGCGAGACGGCAACCGCTGTCGCGACGCTGTCCGCCATGGGCTCTGCATCGCCGGCGATGGCTAGTGCGGGCCCCGCGTATGACGGCTGGCCCGGATCCGATGGCGGGATGACGCCGTCGGGCAGGCTGACGCCGCTCGTGAAACAGCCGTGCGGGGTGACGCCGAGCCGGGCATGGCCGGACAGCTTGTCCCAGATCAGGTAGCGCGGGCTGCCTGTGGCTGTGTAGCGCGAAAACAGGTCCAGAGCGGCGGGCATGGCCGCCACGTCCATTGCGGACTCGTAGATGCAGTCGACCAGACGATGAAAATCATCGTCGGTCGTCGGGTGTTCGCCCATATTCAGTTCCCCCGGTGGCAAACGCCTTTACCGATCGCCATTTCAAGATGGCTGCTGTTTTGTGTTTCCCTTGCTGCTGTGGTGCCCGGGCGTTCTTGTGCGCGCCGTGGCCACGGCACCGTAACGTGACGGTACCGCGTGCAAGATGCTCTGCAAGCATTGTCCATGCTGCATGCCGGCAATCATGCCAAACAATCCAGTTCGATTTATCCCCGCCTTGGGGGGCTAGCGCTCAGTCAAGCGAGCGCAGCGGGACCGCATTGGCAATATGTCGACGCTTGCATAACGCGGATGTTAATGCGCTATACCGAGTCATGAAGAAATTTCGACGTCAAAGTGACAGCCGCGTTTCTCAAAAGCGACAACGTACCCGTTTCTGCGTGATTTAAGAATCTCATTCAGTACGCGGCATGACGGCTTCGACGCTTGCCGCGCCGGCCGTTCCGCCGTCGAGCTGGATGGTCAGGCTGGGCGACGCCATGCGGATACCGTTGGTGTCGAACTGCCGCTTGAGCAGGGCGTTGAACGCGCGCGTGATTTCCGCCTGCATCAGCGGGCGGGTCTTGAACTGCGCCAGCACCACCGGGCCGCTCGGGTCGAAGCGGTCCAGGCCCAGGATGTCCAGGCCGGACAACAGCTTGTGGGAGTAGCGGTGGTCGTGCGCGATCTGGGCGCCGGTGGTCCGGATCAGTTCCAGCGCGCGGTCCAGGTCGCTCTGGTAGGCGATGCCAATGTTGAAGACCGCATAGCCATACCCGCGGGACAGGTTCTTCACAGCCTTGATCTGGCTGTACGGCAGCGTGTGCAGCGCGCCCTTGCCGTCGCGCAGCTTGACGGTCCGGATGGTCATGCCTTCGACCACGCCGGCATGGTCGGGCAGTTCGATGGAGTCGCCAATGGCAATGGAGTCCTCGATCACGATGAACAGCCCCGTGATCAGGTCCTGGACCAGGCTCTGAGCGCCGAACCCGATCGCCAGGCCGACCACGCCGGCACCCGCGAGCAGCGGGGTGACATTGACCCCGAGATTGGCCAGCACCACCATCATCGCGATGACCAGCAGCGCCACGAATGACGCATTGCGCACCAGCGGCAGGATGGTCTTGGCGCGCATGCTGGGCTGCGCGGCCCGGCCGTATGCAGGCGACAGCGCCTGCGTGATGGCCGTGTCGATCAGCAGCCAGACCAGCCACGCGAGCAGCACTGTGGCGGTCACGCTCAGCACGGACTCCGCAATGTGCCGGCCCGCGGGCGAGGCTTCGACCAGATGGAGCACCGACGTCCCCCAGATGCGCGTGCCCAGTTCGATCACGGAGATCCATATCACCACGCGCACCAGCGCCATGGCGAAGCGGCCGAAGCGCTCCAGATAGGCGGAACGCCGCCGGTCGCGGATGCGCGGCGCACGCACCTTCGCCTTCGGGGACCGGCCTGCGATCAATGTCAGCAACAGCGCGACAACGAACAGCGACACCGAGGCCACCGTGCGGCGCAGGAAAACATCGGCATGGCCGGCGGCCAGCACGGTGCCGATCACCGATGCCACGACCACGGCGAGCACGGGCAGATGCCAGGCCTGGCCGGCCAGGCGCAGCAGGTCCGTCATGGCCGGATGCGACTGGCGGAATTCGAGCGGACGCTGCGCGATAAGCTGGCCCACCTGGCGCCGGAAGCGCAGCGCGAACACGCCGATCAGGATCGCGGCTGCCACGTTGGCGCCTGTCGAAATCAAGGCGCTCAGATTGGTGCCGAGCGTGGTCGTAATGCGGGGATCTGTCGCGCTGTTGCCGAGTGCGGCCAGCGCGCCGGTGCAGAACAGCAGCCACGGCGAGTGCAACAGCAACTGGCGTACCGCCGTGCGGCGATGTGCGGTGCGGAACAGCGCGAAGATAACCTGGCAGACCGCGCTGGCGATGGCGCCGGCCACGATGGCATGGGCCACCATCACGGCGGCCATGCTGGCCGGCGACTGCGAGTAATGACGATACGCGAGCAGTACCGTGAGCCCGAACGCGGCTATCCACGGCCCGATGCGCCGCAGCATATAGATGCCGACATCCATCCAGGACGGCACGTCGGGCAAGCCGGCGCGCGGCTTGCGCACCAGCGCGACGGTGGTCTCGGCACGTATGCGGCGGCGCACGCGGATGCGGTGGCCGATTTCCCACAAGAGCCAGCCGCACAGCGCCCAGCCGCCGATGACCGCGGCGAACTCGCGCAGGGAAACTAGACCGGAACGCGTGCCTTGGAGCGTCGCGCCGTCCCGCCATTCCTCGGCGGCAAACTGCGAACGCCAGCGCCAGTAGTGCCAAGGGCCGTGGTCCTTGCGAAGATGCGTATCGACTTCATCGAGTGCCTGCGCAACGGCGCCGATCAGTCCTGGCGACGAGGCGGCCGCGACCGGTGCGGACGCCGAGGCATTCAATCCACTGCGCAGTGCTTGCAGTTGTTCGAGCAGCGCTTTGCGCTGCGTGTCGTCCTGTAGCGTGACGATGACCTGGTCAAGCGACTGGGCGAGCGGGGCACTGGCTGGCGCATTCTGGGCATCGGCCTGCCTGATCGCGGCGGCCAGCGGGTTTGCCGGCGCGGCATGCACGGCCCGGCCGGGCACCAGTATCAGGATCAGCGGCAGCAGCAGTGCAGCAAGCAGCAGCGAGCGGGCATCAGGGGTGAAGGGGCGCATGGGTCAGGAGCCGCGTCATGGGCAGGCCGTCCATGCGCGACACTGTAGCGCATTGGCCCCTTGCCGGTCCCCAAGTTGGCATGCGGATGGTTCTGTGTTCCGCCGCAGCGCGGAAAAAGTGGCGCATCGGTGCATTCGTCGCTTCCGACGATGCGTGTCAGGGCCCGATCCACGAATCTCGAACCCGCTCCGGCGCCGTGCTGCGCCGGTTTCAGACACCAACTTCGGGCCTGCCGCTCGCGCGGCGCGGGCCTGCAAAAAACAGACGGAAGGAACTCGGCAATGGAACTCAATGCATCGGTATCGGCTATCGTGACCGGCGGCGCTTCGGGCCTGGGTGCGGCGACGGCGCGCGCGCTGGCCGCGCACGGTGTGCGCGTCGCGCTGTTTGACCTCAATGTCGAAAAGGGCGAAGCACTGGCTCGCGAACTGGGCGGCGTGTTTTGCCAGGTCAACGTGACCTCGGAAGCGGAAGTCGAAGCCGGCTTTGCCAAGGCACGCGCCGCCATCGGCCAGGAACGCATCCTGGTCAACTGCGCGGGCACCGGCAACGCGATCAAGACCGCGTCGCGCTCGAAGGAAGACCCGTCGCAGATCAAGTTCTTCCCGACCGACGCGTTCGAACGCATCGTCCAGATCAACCTGATCGGCACGTTCCGCTGCATCGCGCGCTCGGCGGCCGGCATGCTGACGCTGGACCACACTGCAAGCGGCGACCGCGGCGTGATCATCAGCACCGCCTCGGTGGCGGCGCAGGACGGCCAGATCGGCCAGGCGTCGTACTCGGCATCGAAGGCGGGCGTGGTTGGCATGACGCTGCCGATCGCACGCGATCTCTCCGGGGAAGGTATCCGGGTCAACACCATCCTGCCGGGCATCTTCAACACGCCGCTGCTGCAAGGCGCACCCGAGAACGTCAAGGCCGCGCTGGGCGCCTCGGTGCCGTTCCCGAAGCGCCTGGGCCAGCCCGAAGAGTTTGCCTCGCTCGCGGTCGAGATGTGCCGCAACGGCTATTTCAATGGCGAGTCCGTGCGACTGGACGGCGCCATTCGCATGGCACCGCGCTGATCGGAACGGCAAGCATCCACAGATGACGGCTGCGGCCCGGCCTGGCCGGGCCGTTTCTGCATATAAGAAGAGGAGACGTCGATGGATTTCAGCTACCTGGCCACGCTGCCTCACGCGGTGCGCCACTTTGCAGGCCTCCGGCCCGACGCCGTGGCCTACGCGTTCGAAGGCCGGCAGACGAGCTACGCCAAGTTCGAGCGCAATACCAGCCGCGTCGCGCAGGCGCTACTGGCTGCCGGCGTGCGCGCGGGCGATCGTATCGGCTATATCGGCAAGAACTGCGACCACTATTTCGAAGCGTGGCTGGGCGCCGCCAAGATGGGCGCGGTCATGACGCCGGCAAGCTGGCGACTGGCGGGTCCCGAAGTGGAATTCATCATCGGCCATTGCGATGCCGTGATGCTGTTCGTCGGTCCCGAGTCAACGGCGATGGTGCAGGGTTTGCTGCCCGCGCTGCCGATGGTGCGTCAGGTCATCGCCATGGAAGCGGGCGGGTCACAGGACTGGCCCGTTTACACGGACTGGCGTGATGCGCATCCGGCCACGCTGCCCGATCACCAGCCCGACGCGCATGATGTCGTGCTGCAGCTCTACACCTCGGGTACCACGGGGCGACCTAAGGGCGCCATGCTGACCCACCGCAACCTGACCATTGGCACCGAGGTCAGCGAGCGCGAATCGATTCCCTGGTCGCACTGGACCGCGGACGATATCTCGCTGGTGGCGATGCCGGTCGCGCATATCGGCGGCTCAGGCTGGGGCCTGCGCAACCTGCTGTCGGGTGCCAAGGGCGTGGTGGCGAGAGAGTTCGATCCGCGCGCGGTGCTCGACTTCATCGAGTACGAGCGCATCAGCAAGCTGTTCATGGTGCCGGCGGCGATGCAGATCGTGTTGCGCGATCCGCGCGCGCGATCGGTCGACTATTCGCGCCTGAAGTACCTGCTGTACGGTGCGGCGCCTATTCCGGCGGCGCTGTTGCGCGAAGGCATTGAAGTCTTCGGCTGCGGCTTCGTGCAGCAGTACGGCATGACCGAAACCACGGGCACCGTGGTGGCGCTGCCGCCCGAGGACCATACGACCGAAGAAGTGCCGCGCATGCGCGCCGCAGGCAAGCCGCTGCCAGGCGTGGAACTGAAGGTGGTCGACTACGAAGGCCGCGAACTGGCGCCCGGTGAAGTCGGGGAGGTCGTGGTCCGCTCCGCGCACAATATGTCCGGCTACTGGAAGCAACCCGAAGAGACCGCGCGCACGATCGACGCCGATGGCTGGCTGCGCACTGGTGACGCGGGCTATCTCGATGCGGAGGGCTATCTCTACATCCATGACCGCGTCAAGGACATGATCATCAGCGGCGGCGAGAACGTCTATCCGGCTGAGGTCGAGAGCGCCATCTATGGCCATCCGATCGTCGCCGACGTCGCCGTGATCGGCGTGCCCGACGAGAAATGGGGCGAGGCGGTCAAGGCCATCGTCGTGCTCAAGGCAGGGCAGGCTGCCGATCGCGAAAGCATCGTCGCGTGGACGCGCCAGCGTCTGGCGGGGTTCAAGGTTCCGAAGAGCATTGACTTCGTCGATGCCTTGCCGCGCAACCCGTCCGGCAAGCTGCTGCGCCGCAAGCTGCGCGAGCCGTTCTGGGACGGCATGGGCCGGCAGGTCAACTGACCGGCTGGCGGCACCAGCAAGAAGGGCCCGGTTCCTCGCGGAACCGGGCCCTTTTTCCATCTGCGGCTGCGGTATCGCTCAGTCGGCCTGGATGCCGAATTCCTTGACGATCTTCGTGTAGCGCGCCGTATCGGCTGCCAGCAGCTTCTGCAGCACGGCCGGCTCGCCGCCGGACGGCGTGACAGCAATGGTGGCCATGCGCGACACCACGTCAGGCATCTTCAGGATCTCGTTGACGTGGCCGTTGAGCGTGCGCACCAGTTCAGGCGGCATGCCCTTGGGGCCGAGCAGCGCCTGCCAGGCGCCGATCTCCACGTCTTTGTAGCCCTGCTCGGCCAGCGTCGGGACATTCGGCGCGAACGGCGAACGCTTCGAGTCGGCCACGCCGATCGGCACCAGGGTGCCATTGCCGACATACTGGGACACGGCGCCATACGTGACGAAAGTCACCGGCACCTGTCCGCCAAGTACGTCGACGATCGCCGGTGCCAGACCGCGGTAGGGCACCTGGTTGATCTTGACGCCGGCCGACTTGTTGAACAGCTCGCCCATGATGTGCATCGGCGAACCATTGCCCGGCGTGGCATAGGTTTCCACCTTGCCCGCCTTGACGCGGGCCACCAGGTCGCTGACCTTGGTGATGCCCGTGCCCTTGTTCACCACGACGAACAGCGATTGCGTGCCGATCTGCGAGATCGGCGTGAAATCGCGCTGCACGTCGTAGCTGGCGCCGGTACCGGGCTTCAGCACGAGCGGGGCGATGGCCACGGTGTTGGGCGCAAGCAGCAGTGTGTAGCCGTCCGGGTTGGCGCGCGACACGTACGCGCTGCCGATGGTGCCGGCCGCGCCGGTGCGGTTTTCGACCACGACCGATTGCTTCAGGCGCGGCGCCAGCTTCTCGGCGAACATGCGCGCCAGCACGTCGACATCGCCGCCGGCGGGGTAGGCGACCACGATGGTGATCGGCTTGTTCGGATATTCGCCCTGGGCCAGCGCGGGGACGCCGGCAAACATGGCGGCAGCGCCTGCCGCGATGACGGTGGCAAGGACTTTGCGACGTGCAGACTTCATGGTGGACCTCTGAAAACTGGTGTCCCGCGCATCGGAACATGCGCGCGGACGATGGCAATTGAGTGCTTCAGGGCAGCCGCGGGCCGGAGTGCCGCGGGACTGTGTCGTGCCAGGGGATGTATCGCCATGGAGCGCGGCGGCCGGGGATCGCGCCAGCCAGCCGCGTTGCGTACGTCTCTTAGAAGATGTGCTTGATGCCCAGCATGGTGCCGAACTGGTTCGCACCGGGCTTCGGGTTCGACCCCGGCGAGCCGCCGCTGACCGACGCGGCGAGCTGGCCGCCGTTGTCGATGAAGCCGGCGGTCGCGTACACCGACGTGCGCTTGCTGAACGCGTACGTGCCGCGCAGGGCGTACAGCCACGCCTTGTTGTCGCTGCCGTGGTAGTTCAGGTAGTACACCTGGCCAGCCAGGTTGATCGCCGGCGTGATGTCGTAGGACGCGCCGGCGTAGTACAGATCGCTGATGCGGGTCGCGCTGCCTTCGTTGTCGCGGCGCAGCCAGCCGGCACCAAGCTTGGTGCGCGACAGGATCATGTAGCCGCCCACCGACAGACGGTCGTCGGTCAGGTTGCTGTTGGTCAAGCCGGCGAACGCGCCGGGGCCGCCGCGCTGCGAGTCATAGGCGGTGTGCACGCCCCACCAGTTGGTCGCGTACTGGACCATGGCCGACCATTCGCGGCAGGCCTTCTTGTCGGCCGGGTTTTCGCCGGCGCAGTTGGTCCCGGCCGGGCTCGGGCCGGCGTTGACCGCGTCGCGGCCGAAGCTGTACGTGGCGCCGACCGTGAAGCCGCCGAAGGTGCCCTTGTACGAGACCGCATTATCGGCACGCGTGTTAGGCAGGTAACTGTCCAGCGAGCCCGAGCCGTAGACGTTGGGGCCAAGGATGTCGCTGTCCAGCGTGGCCCAGAACAGCATCGTGTACTGGCGGCCGAACGAAAGCTGGCCGTACTGGTTCGACAGGCCGACCAACGCCTGGCGGCCGAACAGGCGGCCGCCCTGGTTGGCGCTGCCCGTATCGGGCGCAAAGCCCGATTCCAGCACGAAGATGCTCTTCAGCCCGCCACCGAGGTCCTCGGTCCCGCGCAGGCCCCAGCGCGAAGGGACGGTCGCGGTGTTGTTGGGCACGCGGGTCAGGCCGTAGCCGTTGGCGCCAACGTTGCTCACATACTCGACACCCGTATCGACCACGCCATAAAGCGTCACCGATTGGGCCGAGGCCAGCAGGGGGGAGGCTGCGAGCAGGCCCGCAGCGATTCGTGCAAGTTTCATCTACCGTTTCCTTCTTTGTTCCGTCTTCTAATCGTTCTGGCTCGTCTGTCCTGGGACCGGCTGCTGCAAGCCTCCGTAAATGCATTTACAGCCTCTTTAACGTTTTATAGGTGAAACATCAAACAACCTAAGAAACGTTGAGCGAAATATAGCCGGGCTTTTCGAGAGGAGTGAGGAGGGTTATCCCTAGTGAGGCCGCGGTACGACGCGCCGCGGACGCCGGAGGCTGCACGCGGCCGGTGCATGGCCTGAATCGGGATGCGACTGCAATGCCGCGCTTGCGGCGGACCCCCGTACAAGGTTCCGAATGCGCAAGTCGCGCCAGCAAAGACTTTGCAGACAATTGAAGGTACTGGCCGACGCTCCGTCGCCTGGTGTCGGTGCATGCACCGCGCCGGCGCGTCCCGACGGCAAGCATCGGCGACCTATCGTTAACCCTGATCCTCTTGCCGCAAGCGAGCTTCTATAGTCAAAAGGTTTCATTCGCAAACCTGAGTTTTATATATGGAACAAAATGACTATCAAGAAGGGTGTCCACCGTCACAAGCCATGCTTGCGGCGTTGGACAGCGGGTTTGCGCAACGTGTAGCGCAGATCGGCGGCGGTGCCCAGGTGTCCTACCGCAGCGGCGGCAACGTCGGTCCGGTGATTGTGCTGCTACACGGCATCAGTTCCGGCGCGCCGTCCTGGTTGCCATGCGCAAGCCTGCTGGCCGCGCATGCGCGCGTGCTTGCGTGGGATGCGCCCGGCTACGGTGACTCCACGCCTCTGGCACAGGCGGAGCCCAAGGCGGCGGACTATGCGCAGCGCCTGCGTGAATGGCTGCGTACCCTGGGTGTGCGGCCCGACCTGATCGTCGGCCACTCGCTCGGCGCGCTGATGGCGGCGGCCTATGTGGCCGAGGCCGATGAGGCAGGACTGCCCGCGCAGTTGCTGCTGCTGAGCGTGGCTCAGGGATACGGCGCTCCGGGCAAGGAGGACAAGTCACGCGAAGTCGCGCGCCAGCGACTGGATGCGCTGGCATCGCTCGGCGTCGAAGGGCTGGCCGAACGCGGCCCCGGACGATTGCTGAGCGGCGGTGCCGACGCCGGAGCCCAGGCGTGGGTGCGCTGGAATATGCGCCGCCTGCGTGCGGACGGCTACCGGCAGGCGGTGGCCATGCTGTGTGGCGACGATATCGATGCCTATCTGGCAAGGCGTCCGGCGTCAGTGCCGGCACGCATTGGCTGCGGGAGCCAGGACATCGTCACCACGCCGGTCGCGTGCGGCATGCTGGCCGAGCGCTTCAACCTGCCGTTCGATCCGGTGCCCGATGCCGGCCATGCCTGCTATATCGACCAGGCCGCCGCCACGGCACGCCTGATCCGCAGCGCCCTGCCTGCGGCCAATCGATAGCCTTTCTGTGCCGGGGCGCGCCGTCCCGGCAGCACATTCCGCATTTCGCGGGTTAACCCTAGTCAATTTTTAAACGATCGTTGTCTATAGTCGTACCTGTGTTCAATATCTAAACCAGCGTTTCATTAGTAAAACAAACGCAGCGTGACCCGAACCGGGATCACAGCGTGATGAAACCGGTCCCCACGCAGGCAGAAATGGAGCAAAGCGCAATGGATAGCCTCTCGTACAACCCCAACCTGGTCCCCTGGGAGCGTCCGGCCCCGAACAACGTCGCGGGCAAGGGCCACATCGAACAGCCGGGCAAGGTTGCCAACATCATCTGGCAGACCCGCGCTGATGCTCCCTCGGCCTACGAGAACAAGCTCGGCGACGCGCTCGAAGCCGCGTTCGAAGGCGGCGCGCAAACGCCGGCCGACATCGTTCGCGCCTTCAATGCCACGGACTTCCTGTGCCTCGACGGCCAGGTCTGGACCGAAGAGCGCTTCCTGGCCGAACTGCGCCGGCTGGGCGCCTGACCGCAGCCCGCCCCGACCGACAAGCACAGAGCCCCGAGCGAGAGAAACATGGAATCGAACAAGCAAGCCCGCGCCGAAGCCCGCCTGAACAGCGGCCTGCGCAACTACTGGTACCCGGTCGCTGCCTCGTGGGCGGTGACGCACGCCCCGATCGGCATTACCCGCCTGAGCCAGAACATCGTGCTGTGGCGCGACAACGCCGGCCAGGTCCACGCGCTGGAAGACCGCTGCCCGCACCGCGGCGCACGCCTGTCGATGGGCTGGAACCTCGGTGACCGCGTTGCCTGCTGGTACCACGGCGTGGAAGTCGGCGGTGACGGCCAGGTCAAGAGCGTGCCGGCCGTGGACAGCTGCCCGCTGGAAGGCCGCACCTGCGTGCGCAGCTACCCGGTGCAGGAACAGGCCGGCGCGATCTTCCTGTGGTTCGGCGACCAGGCCCCGCAAGAAGGCGAGGGCAGCCCTGACGTGCTGCGCCTGCCGGAAGAACTGGTCAGCGAAGAACACAGCCACTTCCTGTGCGTCGCGCACTGGGACTGCAACTACCGCTACGCGATCGACAACGTCATGGACCCGATGCACGGCGCCTACCTGCACGCCGTGTCGCACTCGATGGCCTGCGGCGAGAAGTCGGCCACGATGCAGATCCGCGAAACCGACCATGGCTTGATCTTCGAAAAGGTCGGCCAGCGCGGCGTGAATTTCGACTGGGTCGAATTCGGCGAGACCGGCACGCTGTGGCTGCGCCTGGCGATTCCGTACCGCGACAAGGTCGGCCCCGGCGGCCCGTTCGGCATCGTCGGCATGGCCACGCCGGTCGATGAAGACCACTGCATGGTGTTCTTCTGGCGTACCCGCCACGTGCAGGGCTGGCAGCGCGATGCGTGGCGCTTCCTGTACCGCAACCGCCTGGAGCAGTTGCACTGGGACGTGCTCGAGCAAGACCGCGTGGTGCTCGAATCGATGGCGCCGCAGGCGCGCGACCACGAAATGCTGTACCAGCACGACGCCGGCATCACGCGCGTGCGCCGTCTGCTGAAGCGCCGCGCCGAGCAGGAGATTGCCGATGAGCCGGTCGCCATGCTCAAGGCTGCCGGCGGGGTGGCGAACCATGCCTGAGGCCAACAACAACGGCCTGCTGGCCGGGCGCAAGGTGCTGGTCACCGGCGCCGCACGCGGACTGGGCCTGGCCTTCGTCAAGTCGCTCACTGAAGCCGGCGCCGCAGTGGCCATGGCCGACATCCTGGCCGATCGCCTGCAGCAGGAAGCCGACGCACTGCGCGCTCGCGGCTTCAAGGTGGTGGCCGTGCCGGTGGACCTGTCCGACCCGGCTTCCGTGCAGGCCTGTGCCGATGCCGCCATCAAGGGCCTCGGCGGTCTGGATGGCCTGGTCAACAACGCAGCCGTGACCGATTCCGGCGGCCGTGACGCCAGCGCCATCGACGTCGCCACCTGGGACCGCGTGATGAACGTCAACGTGCGCGGCACCTGGCTGATGACCACGGCCTGCCTGCCGGCCCTGAAGGCCAGCGGCCGCGGCGCCGTGATCAACCTGGCTTCCGACACGCCGCTGTGGGGCGCGCCGAACCTGCTGGCCTATGTGGCGAGCAAGAGCGCCATCATCGGCATGACGCGCTCGCTGGCGCGCGAACTGGGCCGCGACCAGATCACCGTCAACGCGGTGGCGCCGGGCCTGACGCTGGTGGAAGCCACCGAATACGTGCCGCAGCACCGGCACGACCTGTATCGCGAGCAGCGCGCCATCCAGCGCGAGCAACTGCCCGACGATGTCTGCGGCGCGGTGCTGTTCGCACTGTCCGACCTCGCCCGTTTCGTGACCGGCCAGACGCTGGCGGTCAACGGCGGCTTTGTCATGCACTGATCCACTGATCTAACGATCTACTGAAACAGAAGGAATCCAAATGAGCGATCTGTCTCAACCAGCCAATATCAAGCGTTCGTGGGAACAACCGGACGGCGCGTCGTTCGACCAGTGGATGGAAAGCCGCGTGGCGCGCTTCTCCACGCGCAAGTACGACTGGGACGCGCTGAAGTTCCAGGCCGACTACGACCCGAAGTACCGCCGTGCGCAGATGCGCTACCTCGGTACCGGCGGTACTGGCGTGGCTGCCGACACCAACACCGTGCCGTCGGAGAACTTCACGTTCTCGACCATGATCATCCCCGCCGGCCATGAAGGCCCGATGCACATCCACACCGACGTGGAAGAGGTGTTCTTTGTGATGCGCGGAAAGATCAAGCTGATCCTGGAAAAGGACGGGGAGCGCTTCGAGACCATCCTGACCGACCGCGACCTGGTGTCGGTGCCGCCGGGCGTGTACCGCGAGGAAATCAACATCGGCGACGAAGACGCGCTGATGTGCGTGATGCTGGGCGCCAAGAAGCCCATCACCCCGACGTACCCGCCCGAGCATCCGCTCTCGAAGATCAAGCGCTGATGCCTGCGCCCAACCGCACACTGCGCCATCACCAGGTACCCAGGCCATGACCGCCCTGCAACCCGCCACCGCCACGCAAAGCACCGCCGAGTTCCCGGACAAGTACATCGTCCCGGGCCTCGAGCGCGGCCTGCGCCTGCTCGGCGAGTTCAACAGCAAGGACCGCGCGATTTCCGCGGCCGAACTGGCGCGCCGCCTTCAGGTGCCGCGCTCGACGGTGTTCCGCCTGCTGACCACGCTCGAAATGCTCGGCTTCGTCGAGCGTGCCGAGGGTGGCCGGGACTTCCGCCTGGGCATGGCCGTGCTGCGGCTGGGCTTCGAATACCTGGCTTCGCTGGAGCTGACCGAACTGGGCCGCCCGCTGCTGGAGCGCCTGCGCGACGAGATCGGCTATCCGTGCAACCTCGTGGTGCGCGACGGCCGCTCGATCGTGTACGTGGCCAAGGCCGTGTCGCCGCGCCCGTTCGCGAGCACCGTGAACGTAGGCACCCGTCTGCCGGCGCACGCGACCGTACTTGGCCGCGTGCTGCTCGAAGACCTGTCGCTCGACGAACTGCGCGCGCTGTATCCGGAGCCGCGGCTCGAGGCTTTCTCCGAGCGCACGCCGGCCAGCGTGGACGCGCTGTACGAACTCGTGCAGCACGACCGCGAGCGCGGCTATGTGCTGCATGAAGGCTTCTTCGAGTCGAGCATCTCCACCATCGCCGCGCCGGTGCGTGACCGCACCCGCAAGGTGGTGGCGGCGCTGGGCGCGACCATTCCGGCCGCGCATATCGATCCCGCGCAGCTGGACTCGATGGTGGAAAAAGTCAGGGAAACCGCGGGCGAATTGTCGCGCCTGCTGGACTACCGGCCCGCGCTGAAAAGCAGCGGCGGCAAGGTAGTGAATCTGTATCGGGAGTGAGGACAATGTCCATGATTGAACTCGACGGCAAGGTTGCCGTCGTCACAGGCGGGTCCTCCGGCATCGGGCTGGCGACCGTCGAACTGCTGCTCGAAGCGGGCGCCGCCGTGGCCATGTGCGGCCGCGACGAAAGCCGCCTGCGCAGCGCCGAAGCGCAACTGCGCGAGAGGTTCCCCAACTGCCGGCTCTATGCCGCCACGTGCGACGTGCTCAAGCCCGAACAGGTCGCAGCGTTTGCCGCCAACGTGCAAAGCACGCTCGGCAACGTCGACATGCTGGTCAACAACGCCGGCCAGGGCCGCGTGTCGACCTTTGCGAACACGGAAGATGCTGCGTGGATGGAAGAACTGCAGCTCAAGTTCTTCTCGGTGATCCACCCGACGCGCGCATTCCTGCCGCAGCTCGAGCAATCGGGGCAGGGCGCCATCGTCTGCGTGAACTCGCTGCTCGCGCAGCAGCCTGAGCCGCACATGGTCGCCACCTCCGCCGCGCGTGCCGGCGTGCTGAACCTGGTGCGTTCGATGGCCACCGAGTTCGCCCCGAAGGGTGTCCGCGTCAACGGCATCCTGATCGGACTGGTCGAATCGGGTCAGTGGCGCCGCCGCTTCGATGCGCGCCCCGAAGAAGACCGCAACCTGGACTGGGCCGCATGGACCGCGCGCCTGGCCCAGCAGAAACATATTCCCCTTGGCCGCCTGGGCCTGCCCGTCGAGGCAGCCCGCGCCATCCTGTTCCTTGCCTCGCCGTTGTCTTCGTACACCACGGGCAGCCATATTGATATCTCCGGAGGACACTCCCGTCATGCCTAATCAACAACAGTACGAACAACAGCAAGTCACCGTGGGCTGTGCCATCACGGCGTTTCTCGAGCAGTGCGGCGTCAAGGCAGCCTTTGGCGTGATCTCGATCCACAACATGCCGATCCTCGACGCCATGGGCGAGCGCGGCCACATCCGCTTCGTGCCGGCACGCGGCGAAGCGGGCGGCACCAATATGGCTGACGCCTGCGCCCGTACCACGGGCGGCCTGGGCGTGTGCCTGACCAGCACCGGCACCGCCGCGGGCAATGCCGCCGGCGCCATGGTCGAAGCGCTGACCGCCGGCACACCGATGCTGCACATCACCGGCCAGATCGAAACGCCATACCTGGATCAGAGCCTGGCGTACATCCACGAAGCACCGGACCAGCTGACCATGCTGAAGGCCGTGTCGAAGGCCGCCTTCCGCGTGCGCAGCGCCGACACCGCGATCAGCACGATCAAGCTGGCCGTGCAGACCGCGCTGACGGCGCCGACCGGCCCGGTCAGCGTCGAGATCCCCATCGACATCCAGGCCGCGCTGATCGACATGCCCGTCGACCTCAAGCCGCTGCCGGTGCCGCAGCACCAGCCGTCGGCGCACGCCATCGACGCGCTGGCCGAGCGCCTCGCCAACGCTAAGCGCCCGATGCTGTGGCTGGGCGGTGGCGCTCGCCACGCCAGCAAGCAGGTCAAGCGCCTGCTGGACCTGGGCTTCGGCGTGGTCACCAGCACGCAAGGCCGCGGCATCGTCGCGGAAGACGATCCGCGCTCGCTGGGCGCCTACAACCTGCACAAGCCGGTCGAGCAGTTCTACCAAAGCTGCGACGCGATGCTCGTGGTCGGCTCGCGCCTGCGTGGCAATGAAACGCTGAAGTACGAACTGAAGCTGCCGCGCCCGCTGCTGCGCATCGATGCCGATCCCGCTTCGGAAGGCCGCTGCTACCAGAGCGATTACTTTGTCAGCGGCGACGCTGCCCTGGCGCTGGACGCCCTGGCTGACCGCCTCGAAGGCCGCATGCAGATCGACCCGACCTTCGCCGATGACCTGCGCCGCGCGCACGACACCGCGGTCAACGCGCTGATTGACGGCCTGGGCCCGTACTCGGCACTGGTGCAGGCACTGCAGCAGGCCGTGGGCCGCAACTTCAACTGGGTGCGCGACGTGACCGTGTCGAACAGCACCTGGGGCAACCGCCACCTGCAGATTTTTGATTCGCGTGCCGGCGTGCATGCGCTGGGCGGCGGCATCGGCCAGGGCTTGGCCATGGGTATCGGCGCTGCAGTCGGTGCGGCGGCCACGGCTTCGGGCAAGAAGACCTTCACGCTGGCTGGCGACGGCGGCTTCATCCTGAACCTCGGCGAGCTGGCCACGGCCGTGCAGGAACGCGCCGACATGGTCATCGTGCTGATGAACGACAAGGGCTATGGCGTGATCAAGAACATCCAGGACGCGCAGTACGGCGGCCGTCGGCACTATGTCGACCTGCACACGCCCGACTATGCGCAACTGTGCCAGTCGCTGTCGCTGCGCCACCGCCGCGTCAGCAGCCTGGACGACATCGGCGCCGCGCTGCAGGAAGCCACGGCCGAGACTGGTCCGTTCCTGCTGGAAATCGACATGCTGTCGATCGGCAGCTTCAAGACCGTGTTTGCCGGCCCGCCGGTGAACAAGCAGGCGCCGATTGCTGCGCCGGCTACGACCGCCTGAGGGATAAGGGAGATGTCCATGCTGCATGTGTCCATGGTGGGATGCGGCGCGATCGGCCGTGGCGTGCTGGAGCTGCTGAAGGCGGATCCCGATGTCGCGTTCGACGTGGTGATCGTGCCGGAAGGCCAGATGGATGAGGCACGCAGCGCGCTGTCCGCGCTCGCGCCCAACGTCCGTGTGGCCACGGGCCTCGACGGTCAGCGCCCCGACCTGCTGGTCGAGTGCGCGGGCCACCAGGCGCTCGAAGAGCACATCGTGCCGGCGCTCGAGCGCGGCATCCCGTGCATGGTGGTGTCGGTCGGCGCGCTGTCCGAGCCGGGCCTGGTCGAGCGGCTGGAAGCCGCCGCGCGCCGCGGCAACACGCAAGTGCAACTGCTGTCCG
Organism: Cupriavidus pinatubonensis; assembly: GCF_019602855.1. Taxonomy (GTDB): domain Bacteria; phylum Pseudomonadota; class Gammaproteobacteria; order Burkholderiales; family Burkholderiaceae; genus Cupriavidus; species Cupriavidus pinatubonensis. The sequence goes on along the minus strand of NZ_CP080766.1, from coordinate 779,953 downwards.
GCGCGATCGGTGCGATCGACGCGCTGGCCGCGGCACGTGTGGGCGGCCTCGACGAGGTCATCTACACCGGCCGCAAGCCGGCGCGCGCCTGGACCGGCACGCCGGCCGCCGAGCTGTTCGACCTGGAAGCCCTGACCGAGCCCACGGTGATCTTCGAAGGCACCGCGCGCGACGCGGCCCGCCTGTACCCGAAGAACGCCAACGTGGCGGCCACGGTATCGCTGGCCGGCCTCGGGCTGGATCGCACTTCGGTGCGGCTGCTGGCCGACCCGAATGCCGTGGAGAACGTCCACCACATCGAAGCACGTGGCGCGTTCGGCGGCTTCGAGCTGACCATGCGCGGCAAGCCGCTCGCGGCCAACCCCAAGACTTCGGCGCTGACGGTGTTCAGCGTGGTGCGCGCACTGGGCAACCGGGCGCACGCGGTATCGATCTGACCCGCAGCTGATCCGCATCTCACCCGAACCAGCCGGCCCCCACAGACCAAGCAGGCAACGACAATGAAGACGCAAGAAGTACTCCCCATCTGTATCGCAGGCGAATGGCGCCTGGGGACCGGCGACCGCTACGCGACGCGCTACCCGGCCACCGGTGAAGTGGTGGCCGAACTCAACGCCGCGAGCCTCGCGGACGTCGAAGAAGCGGTGCAGGGCGCGCAGCGCGCGTTCGAGACCAGCGGCTGGGCCCGGCGCAAGCCGCACGAGCGCGCCGCCGTGCTGTACCGCGTGGCCGAGCTGATCCGCGCGCAGGCCGAGCCGCTCGCGCAGCGCCAGCGCCTGGACAACGGCAAGCCGATCAGCGAAACGCGCGCGCTCGTCGCCAGCGCCGCCAGCACGTTCCAGTTCTTCGCCGCTGCCTGCGAAACGCTGGAAGAGCAGATCACGCCGCAACGCGGCGAGTGCCTGACCATGAGCGTGTACGAGCCGATGGGCGTGGTGGCCGCCATCACGCCGTGGAACTCGCCGATCGCCAGCGAAGCGCAGAAGATGGCGCCCGCGCTGGCTGCCGGCAACGCCGTGGTGGTCAAGCCCGCCGAAGTCACGCCGCTGATGGCGCTGGAACTCGCACGCATCTGCGACGAGGCCGGCGTGCCGAAGGGCCTGATCAGCGTGCTGCCCGGCAAGGGCTCGGTGATCGGGGACGCCATCACCAAGCATCCGCTGGTGCGCCGCGTGTCGTTCACGGGCGGCACCACCACTGGCAAGCACATCGCGCACATCGCCGCCGACAAGATGATGCCGGTGTCGCTGGAACTGGGTGGCAAGTCGCCGACCATGGTGTTCGACGACGCCGACCTGGATCACGCGGTGAACGGCGTGCTGTACGGCATCTTCAGTTCGTCGGGCGAATCGTGCATCGCCGGTTCGCGCCTGTTCGTGGCGCGCTCGCAGTACGAGCCGTTCATCGAGCGCCTGGCCGCCGGTGCCGCGCATTTGCGCGTGGGCGATCCGGCCGATGAGCGCACCCAGATGGGCCCGCTGATCACCGACCGCCACCGTGACTCGATCGAATCCTACGTCGCCATGGGCGTGCAGGACGGCGGCCAGTTGCGGACCGGTGGCCTGCGTCCGGACGTGGCGGGCCTGCCCAACGGCTACTTCTATACACCTACCATCATCGAAGGCCTGGACAACCACGCCCGCATCGCCCAGGAAGAAATCTTCGGGCCGGTGCTGGTGGCCATCCCGTTCGATGACGAGGACGACCTGATCGAGCAGGCCAACGACAGCGTCTACGCGCTGGCGGCCGGCATCTGGACGCGTGACTACAAGCGCGCCTGGCGCGTGGCACGGGCCGTGCAAGCCGGCAATGTGTGGATCAACACCTACAAGCAGTTTTCCATTTCCGCGCCGTTCGGCGGCTGGCGCGACAGCGGTCTCGGCCGCGAGAAGGGAAGGCTGGGCATCCTGCAGTACATGGAGCAGAAAAGCGTGTACTGGGGCCTGAACGAACAACCGCTGCCGTGGGCCAACTGAGCCCCGCAAGCTGGAGCACAACATGATCAAGGTATTGGGAATCGACGAAATCGTCTACGGCGCGGATGACTTTGACGCCTGCCGCGGCTTTTTCAGCGACTGGGGCCTGACCATCAAGCGCGACGACGCGCAAGGCCTGGACTTCGAAACGCTCAACGGCTGCCGCGTGCTGGTGCGCCGCATCGACGACGCCACGCTGCCGCCCGCGATCGAGGCCGGCCCGACGCTGCGCGAAGTGGTATGGGGCGTGGAGACGCAGGCATCGCTGGACCACATCGCGGACGCCATCGCGGACGCGCCCGGCTTCGTGAAGCTGGGCGAGGGCGACACGCTGCGCATCGGCTGCACCGATCCGAACGGCCTGGCCGTGCGTTTCCAGGTCACGCGCAAGCATGAGGTGCAGGTCGAATGCGCGCTGATGAACACGTGGAACGACAAGCCGCGCCTGAACCAGCGCAGCCCGATCTACGAACGCGCCGTGCCGATCGAAGTCGGCCACGTGGTGTTCTTCGTCAAGGACGTGAAGGCTACCGAGCGCTTCTACGTCGAGAAGTTCGGCTTCGTGCCGTCCGACCGCTACCCGGACCGCGGCGCTTTCCTGCGTTGCGCAGCCGAAGGCGGTCACCACGACCTGTTCCTGCTGCAGTTGCCGGAACCGAAGGCCGGCATCAACCACGTGGCGTTCACCGTGCGCGATCTGCACGAAGTCTTCGGCGGCGGCATGCACATGTCGCGCAAGGGCTGGGACACGCAACTCGGCCCCGGCCGTCACCCGATCTCGTCGGCTTACTTTTGGTACTTCAAGAATCCGGCCGGCGGCTTGATCGAGTACTACGCCGACGAAGACCAGCTCGACGAGCACTGGGAACCGCGCGCGTTCGAGCCGGGCCCGACCATGTTCGCCGAATGGGCGATCGAGGGCGGCATCGACGGCAACACGCGCCGCCAGAAGAACGCTGGCGGCCCGGCAGGCAAGTTCCTGACCGAGAAGCGCTGAACTCGCTGAACGCGAGCGCAAGACCAGGCTAGTAGCGCCGCGCTGTATTGTGCGCGGCGCGCCAAGGAAACAGAAGGAAGACACATGAGTGCCCACAAGACCCTGACGATGCGAGTCCAGGCCATGCGCTACGAAGCGCGCGGCATTGTCAGCCTCGAGCTGCAAGATCCCGACGGGGCCACGCTGCCCGAATACGGTCCGGGCGCCCATATCGACCTGCACCTCGGCAATGGCCTGGTCCGCAGCTACTCGCTGTGCGGCGCGCCGGAAGTCCGCGACCGCTACACCGTGGGTGTCCTGCAGGACCGCAACAGCCGCGGCGGCTCGCGCTACGTGCATGAGCAACTGCGCGTCGGCGCCACGCTGAACGTCAGCGCGCCGCGCAACAACTTCGAACTCGATGAAAGCGCCGCGCACACCGTGCTCGTCGCCGGCGGCATCGGCGTCACGCCGATCGTCTGCATGGCACGCCGCCTGGCCGAGCTGGGCCGTTCGTTCACGCTGCTGTACTGCGCCCGCACGCGCGCCGAAGCGGCGTTCGTCGATTCGCTGTCGGCGTATGGCGACGCGGTGCGTTTCCACTTCGACGACGAAGCCGGTGCTCCGCCCGACATGAAGGCCATGCTGGCCGGCCAGGACGCGCAGACGCACCTGTACTGCTGCGGCCCCGGCCCGATGCTCAATGCGTTCGAAGCCGCGTGCGAGGCGCACGGCTATCCGAACGTCCACATCGAACGCTTTGCCGCCGATCCGTCGACCGAGTCGGTGCAGGAAGGCGAATACGTCGTGCAGCTGTCGCGCACGGGCTCCCTCGTCAAGGTGCCGTCGGGCAAGTCGCTGCTCGACGCACTGCTCGAAGCCGGCCTGGACGTCGAGCACAGCTGCCGCGAAGGCGTGTGCGGTTCGTGCGAGACCGCTGTGCTGGAAGGCTGCCCCGACCACCGCGACAGCGTGCTCAGCAACAGCGAGCGCGCCTCCAACAAGACCATGATGGTCTGCGTGTCCGGCTGCAAGGGCAGCCGGCTGGTGCTGGACCTGTAAGTCCACGCCCGACGGCGAGGCCTGCCAGCCTCGCCGGCGCTTCACCGTGCGCCCGAGCGCGCAACCGAAGCCCTCCGTGCCGCGGCGCGATGGCTGACTGCCCCCCAAAGTATTAGAAGAGAAGCACCGTGCTGACACAGAGACAAGACACCGCGTCCCCCGGCGCGCAAATGGCGGCCAGCGCCAGTATCGTGACCGCTGCCGAAGGCGCCGCCGGCTTTGCCGACAGCCGCAGCACCAGTGCCGCAGGTAGCGCGGGTGGCGTCACACGAGGCAACATCATCGCCCGCATCGAGCGCATGCCGGGCAATGCCATGCATATCCGCGCGCGGCTGCTGATCGGCCTCGCGACATTCTTCGACGGTTTCGACGTCATCGCCATCGCGGCCACGCTGCCGCTGCTGATCGCCAAGTGGTCGCTCACGCCGGGCCAGATCGGCTTCCTGATTGCTGCGCCCTCGGTGGGCCAGCTCGTCGGCGCGCTGGTGTTCCCGGCGCTGGCCGAGCGTTTCGGCCGGCTGCGTTCGATTGGATGGAGTGCGGGCATCATCGGTTTGATGAGCATTGCGTGCGGCTTTGCGCCGTCGTTCGAGATCTTCGCAGTGCTGCGCATCGTGCAGGGTCTGGGTCTCGGCGGCGAGTTGCCGGTGGCGGCCACCTACATCAACGAAGTCACGCGTGCGCATGGCCGTGGGCGCTTCGTGCTGCTGTATGAAGTCGTGTTCCCGATCGGCCTGATGGTTTCCAACGGTGTGGGCGCCTGGCTGGTGCCGCACTACGGCTGGGAGGTGATGTACTTCCTCGGCGGCGTGCCGCTGGTGCTGTTCTTCATCCTGCGCCGCGTGGTTCCGGAGTCGCCGCGCTGGCTGGCGGAGAAGGGGCGGATGGAAGAAGCGGACAGCGCGCTGCGTGCGTTCGAAGCGCGTGCCCGCACGCCGCTGCCGCCGGTGGGCGATACCAGTGCCTTTGATGCGATGACCCATCATCCGCGTCGCCGTGTCCGTGACCTGGTCAGCAAGGCCTATATCGGCCGCACGCTGGCGGTGTGGATGCTGTGGGCAACCTGCGGGTTCATTCAGTATGGCTTGTCGACCTGGCTGCCGACGGTCTACAAGACCGTGTATCACGCACCGCTGCAACTCGCGCTGAATCTGGCTGCTGGCGCTTCAGTGCTGGGCGTGGTGGGCTCGTTGGTGTGCGCGATGATTGTGGACAAGGTTGGCCGCAAGCCGGTGATCAATGTGTCGTTCCTGCTGTGTGCGCTGTCGCTGGTGCTGGCGGGGGTGTTTCATGCGTCGAACGTCTATGTTGTGGCGACGCTGTGTGCGCTGGCTATGGGGTTCCTGGCTAGCGGGTTTATTACGGCTTATGTCTATACGCCTGAGCTGTATCCGACCAGTGTGCGGGCTATGGGGTGTGGGCTTGGTGGGGCTTGGTTGAAGCTCGCTGCCATCTTTGCTCCGTCGCTGATCGCCAGCACTATCGGCAGCGGCGATCTCAGCGGTGCGTTTCTTTCGCTGGCGGCTGTGCCGTTTTTGGCGGCGATTACGGTGCACTTTTTGGGGATTGAGACGAAGGGGCAGGTGTTGGAGGAGTTGGAGGTTTGAGTTTGTGGTTTCGTCGGCAATCTACAGGCGGGCTGTTGGTCTCACAGCGGCCCCATCTGAGACATCCGGGGAAATCGAGAGGCCGCTTCAGCCAGAAGCGGCCATGCGGAAGATGCCAGGGCGCACTTGCGTGCCGGATTCTGACAGAAGCTCATGGCAGCTTCATTGAGGGAATCGGCGTGACTGAGTTGCGGCAAGCCTTCTCGCCATTTTAGGAGCGCGAAAGCTTCGCCAGTCATCGTGGTAGCAAGCAGTGCGGTGCTTCAGCTATGGCAGATCTCGCCGGAGCCAGACTTCTCGTTTCTCTGCTTCGGAGTCGCACGCCGAAAGGGCCAGCAAACCCCGCCGCAGATCGTCGATCAGATCCTCCGTGTCCTCCAGGCCCACATGCAGACGTACTGCTTGTCCCTGGTGCGGCCACCGATGGCCGGTGCGTCCCATTCCCGGCGTGAACGGGATCACGAGGCTTTCATAGCCGCCCCACGAAACACCCAGGCCGAAATGCTCGAGAGCGTCAATGAACGCCGCGAGCGAGGCTTTAGAGTTTGTGCGCAGCACCACCGAAAAGAGGCCGCATGCGCCGGGTAAAGTCGCGCTTCCACAGTGCGTGTCCCGGATGGGATGGTAAGGCGGGATGCAGGACCGCTTCGACCTGCGGCTGCAGCTCCAGCCATTGGGCGACACGCAGCCCAGATTGCCAGTGACGCTGCAATCTGACGGCCAATGTACGCAGGCCGCGCAGAGCCAGATAGATATCATCCGGGCCTGCCGTTTGACCCATGTCATGAGTGGTCTGCTTGATCAGAGGCCAGGTCTCTCGATTGCACGTCACTACGCCAAGCATTGCGTCGGAATGACCCACGATGTACTTCGTGGCGGCCTGACCGACACGTCGACCCCATGTGCGAACGGCTTGAAGTAGAGCGGCGTCCCCCAGGTGTTGTCCATTACGACATAGGCACCGTGTCGATGCGCCGCTGCAGCAATGGCAGGAATGTCCTGGATGTCGAAGGTCTCGGAACCGGGCGATTCTACATAGACCACGCGCGTATTCGCCCGCAACAGGGCCTCGATCGGCGTGCCGCCTACCGGATCATAGGTCTCGACTTCAACGCCGAAGCGCGCCAGGACCCGCTCCAGAAAGGCGCGTGTCGGGGAATAAGCGCTGTCGGTCACGAGGATGTGGTCACCTGCCGAGAGTAAAGCTGTCAGCGCAGTACTGACCGCGGCAAGGCCGGAAGGAAAGACTAGCGATCGATATCCGCCCTCAAGACCAGCTACGGCTTCTTCGAGCGCTTGCGTAGTAGGCGTGCCATAGCGGCCATAAGTCGTTGCCCCGGGCTCTTCCGCAGCGCGCGCGCGCTTCATCTCTTCCCATTCGGCCATCGAACCTGCGAGGATGGTCGACGCCCTGAAGATCGGCGTGTTGACGACGCCGCCGAAGCGCTCCGGGTGGCGGCCGGCACAAACGAGGGTGGGTGTTTTCATTCATAGCAATTCTCATGGTTAAACGATGCGGCATCGTTATTCGTGGTCGAGTGCCGCCGGGACGTTTGATATGCAGGCAGATGATTAAATGGGGACTGCCGGGAGCGCGTCGCGATAGGCAAATAGCGCCGGTGCGCCGCCGGTATGCAGGAACAGCAGCGGACCCTCACCCGTAAAGCGCTTGCGCATCACGCCGTCGAGCAGGCCAGCCATCGCTTTTCCCGTATACACGGGTCGAGGAGGACTCCCTCCGTACGGGCCAGCAATCTGACGGCATCGAGCGCAGCCCGGTTAGGTTCGCCATAGCGGGGCAGGAAATATTCGTCCCACAAGTTCGAGCCGCAGTTCCGCCGGTACTTTCGATGTCGAGCAATTCCGCCGTTCCGTCGATCAGCCCTGCCACCTTGGGCGCCTTGCGCCTCGACGGGCCGCGACACGGTAATACCGACGACTTGTGCGTCCGGCATTGCATGGGCGAGTGCCAACGCCAGGCCTCCGTGGGTTCCCGCACTGCCGGATGCCAGCACGACAGCCGCAAATGAAACGCCCATCGCGTCGGCTTGCTGCGCCATCTCCAGGCCGGCATGACATATCCCAATGCGCCAAGCGGATTGGACCCGCCGATTGGGATGATGTAGGGCTGATACCCGTCGCCGCGCAGTCGTTCGGCCAGTGCTTGCAACTGGCGTCGGCATTGTCGAGCGTGGCAACCGGTTCACCGTGCGCGTCGAACAGGTCGAGCAGCAGGCGATTACCGCTGCGCAGATAGTCGACGTCCGTGGTGTTGATTGGGTTCTCCAGCAACGCGTGGCAACGCAGTCCAAGACGGGGCTGCCACGGCCGCCGTTTGCCGGACATGATTCGACTGAATCGCGCCGGCTGTCACCAGCGTATCAGCACCTTTGCTCAAGGCGTCGGCCGCCAGAAACTCGAGCTTGCGCAGCTTGTTTCCGCCAAAGGCGAGTGGCGTGGTGTCATCGCGCTTGATTGTAGACATCGCGACCGAGCATACGAGACAAGCGATCGAGTTTCTCCAGGGGGGGTGAACCGCGCCGACCAGTTGAAGGCGGGAAATGAAGCAATGCGATCCGAGATTTTTTTCATGGGACTTCGGCTCTGGAGGAAATAAATCAGGTGAGACAGACGCTGTGAGGTAGCTATCGCCGACTCTAGGCTTCATGCGGGCAAGCGCGCCTTCATCAGTGCAGGATCTTCGCCAGGAATTCCTTTGCACGGGCTGACTTCGGGTCGCCGAAAAAGGCATCTTTGCCAGTGTCTTCAATAATGGAGCCGCTATCCATGAAGATCACGCGGTTGGCAACCTTCTTCGCGAACCCCATTTCATGGGTGACGCAGATCATCGTCATGCCTTCGCGAGCGGAGTCCAGTCATGACGTCGAGCACCTCGTTGATCATCATCCGGGTCCAGTGCCGAAGTCGGTTCAATCGAACAGCATGGCGACGGGATCCATCGACAGGGCTCGCGCGATGGCAACGCGCTGTTGCTGTCCGCCCGAAAGCTGCGCGGGAAATTTTGCGGCGTGGGCTTTCAGGCCGACGCGCTCAAGCAGTTTTAGGCCTTTTTCCCGGGCCTCGTCCTTGCCGCGCTTAACACCTTGACCTGTGCCAGGGAAAGGTTGTCGAGAATGCTGAGGTGCGGGAACAGCTCAAAATGCTGGAACACCATGCCAACCCGTGAGCGCAGTTGCGCGAGGTTGATCTTGGGATCCCCGACGCTCACGCCGTCCACGCTGATGACGCCCTGCTGGAACGATTCGAGCCCGTTTCACCGTCTTGATGAGCGTTGACTTCCCTGATCCCGACGGACCAGCAGATGACCACGACCTCGCCTTTCTCTACACGCGTGCTGCATGCATCCAGCACCTTGAACTGACCGTACCATTTCGATACGCCTTCGAGAGCGATCATTGTTCGTCTCCTGCTTGCAGATTATTGTTGTAGCGCTTCGCCTGGCAGGCGAATCAGCGTGTCACGCGCAGTGTCAGCCGCGCCTCGATGCGCCGCTGCACCCACGACAATCCTGTGCTCAGCAACCAGTAAATGGCGGCTACTGACAGGTAGAGCGGAAGCGGTTGGAAAGTCGAGGCAATGATCTCCTGCGACGATCTCAGCAACTCGGTTACGGTGATGACGGAAACCAGCGAGGTGTCCTTGATCAGGCTGATTAGCGTATTGCCGAGGCTCGGTACGGCCAGCCGCAGCGCCTGCGGGCAGACGATGTAACGCAGTGTCTGCAGGTGACTAAGCCCGAGACTGTGCCGCCGCGCTCCATTGCCCGCGGCTGATACCCAGGGATCGCGCCGCGCATGCTTTCCGAGAGGTAAGCGCCGGCATTGGCCGTGAGAGTAAGGATGCCGGCAGTAGTGGGTTCGAGATTGATGCCGAGATCGGGCAGACCGTAGTAGACGACAAACATCTGCACAAGCAGCGGCGTCCCCCGCATGACGCTGACATAGGCGCGTGCGATGCCACTGAGGACAGGACTGGCACTGATTCCCATGATGGCAACGACGATCCCGACCAACAGGCCGAAGATCATCGAGGCCAGGGCGAACTTCACGGTGATCGCGGCGCCCTGCAAGAGCACCGGGGAGGCATGAATAATCAGATCAAAAGGGCTCATGATGCGATCCATGGCTTTGACCGGACGCGCCCGGCCGCAACCGGACGGGCGGGCGGTCAGGCGGTCAGGCGTTGGGGTTACTGTGCGAGGGGTTGGCTGGCATCGGTGCCGAGCCACTCGATGGACAGCTTGCGCAAGGTGCCGTCCTGTTGCAGCGCAATCAGGGCGTCGTCAATGGCCTTGGCGAATTTGGGATTGCCCTTGCGGTAGGGAATACCCATTTCCAGCTTCGTGCCGGCCAGCAGCGCACCGGTACGTAGTGGCAGGTTGGCGTTCTTGATCAGGTACGGCAGCATCAGCCGATCATTGAGCGCGGCATCGATACGGCCGGCTGCGAGATCACGGCAGGTTTTCCGAGGTACCCGGATAGGTCTGCACCTGGATGCCAGGCACCGATTTGGCAAGATCGGCATAGTTGCTGCCGAGCGTGACGCCAACGGATTTGCCCTTCAGCGCGTCCAACGACCCGAATTCGCGCTTGTCGTTGCTGCGTTGAAGCACCTGGACCGCGGAATAGACATAAGGCTGCGTGAAATCGAGTGCCTGCTTACGCGCCGGCGTCATGCTCACCTGATTCACCGATGACGTCAAATTTGCCGGCCTGCAGGCCCGCGATGATGCCGCTCCACTCGGTGGTAATGACTGAACTTTGAGGCCCATCTTGTCTGCCACGGCCCTGGCCACCGCGACGTCAAAGCCATCAAGCTGGCCCTGGCCATTTCGATAGCCGAACGGGGGTACGTGCCCTCCATGCCGACCTTCAGGACGCCGCTGGCCTTGACGGTGTCCAGCAGGTCTTCAGCATGTACGGCGGGTGCGGTGAAACCGAGAACGGTCGCGAGCAGCGCGCTTTGCAACAGCGATTGCAGCAGCTTCATGCCTTGTCTCCAATGTGGTTATAGATATTGTCGAAGGGCAACATCAGTGCCAGACAGGTCCCGTGGAACGGTTTGCCTGATAGCTGATGGCACCTTCGCCGGCCTCGGGACCGCTGTCTCGTCGAGACAGTGGCTCGTTAAAGCCGTGAGAGAAATCGTAGTGATCAGGGAGGGGGAATGAACTTTCAAAAGACGAAGGGGCAAAGCCATTTTGTGGAATATTTTTCTACTTGTGTCGAGCTATTGGCAACGACGTTCTTGATATGCGGCCTGAAGTGTAAGAAGTATCTACAATCGGGCAACGGCTTCGCTATCCGCAGCCCTCGGGTCACGAGGGCCGGCGGAGAGCCGGCGCGGCATTTGGCTGTGAGCCTCTACCGCGCACGTGCTTCGCTCTGTTCCTGGCTTCAGTGGTGGCCATGAACTGACCGCTGGTGCGGCACTCAGGAAGCCGGTCGAGCTACGCCGTATTGCGACGATAGGTATCGACGGATATGGTCGGGGGAATCGATGAACTGTGTCTGGCCGTGCATGCGAATCTCGACGCTGTCGTCAACCGGCGTTCGTCCGGCTCCGAGCACCAGGACAGGGGCGGACTGGTTTGCTTCGCCGATCAACTCGACAATTGCCTGGCGCGGGCGCGGCGCATCGATGTACTCGACATCGATCTCGCTGCGCAGCTGCGGGAAGAAGCTGAGCAGCCCTTCGACAGCAATGGCATCGCCGCAATAGAAGGGGCCTTCCGAGCCTTGAAAAAAAACCAGGGCGGAGCATCAGTAGCTTGTCTTTCACGTTGTCTCTCACTTTGGGTTGAAGTCAGTGGTGTACGTCGTTCCCTTCCCTTGTCGGGTCGCGAACCACCGATCCAAGGATAGGGGTGGGTAGGTAAACTCACTAGTGGCACGAACGACAATTAACGTCTGGATCATGCCAAAATGGTGGCACGGCGATTCGGGACGGTTCCTGCCTGCTGATCCTCGCTGCGGTCCTGGGTTTGCCGGTCTGGACACTTCTGAGTCGCGCGACAGCCGGGCCACGTATCCACCTCGCCAGGTGACCTCGACTGCGACCCACTAGCGATCCGTCATTCATGTCAAAGAACAAAACGCAAACCCGTGCCAACGGAGGGCTGGTAGCAGTCGTCGTCTACGACGGGCTAAGCCTGTTTGAATACGGCTGCGCCGTGGAAGTATTCGGTCTGCCCAGACCGGAAATGGGAGACGAGTGGTATCGCTTTGCGACATGTTCGGCCGAGCCTGGAACGTTGCGCGGAGTGGGCGGTATCCAGGTGCAAGCAGACGGGGGCCTTGAACTTTTATCGAAGGCCAAGACAATCATTGTTCCCGGGTGGCGCAGCATCGATGCCGTTGTGCCGCCGGAGCTTTGCCGTGCTTTGCAAAAGGCGAACAAGCGCGGAGCGAGGGTTATGTCGATCTGCACCGGTGCCTTCGTATTGGCTGCCGCAGGCTTGCTTGACGGCAAGCGGGCGACTACCCACTGGCGTCACGCGACAGCGCTTGCGGAACGGTATCCGGAAATCCGGGTAGAGGCAGATGTGCTCTACGTCGATGCTGGCGATGTCCTGACTTCGGCCGGCAGTGCGGCGGGAATCGACCTGTGCCTGCACCTGATTCGCCGGGACTTCGGGCCTCGCGCTGCCAATCAGGTCGCACGTCGGCTGGTCATGCCCCCGCACCGTGAAGGCGGTCAGGCCCAGTATATTGCCGAGCCGGTTTCGAAGCGCAGCAGCGCATCGTTGGCTCCTCTCTTGGACACGGTGCGCGCAACATTGGGGGAAGACTGGCCGATTGTCAGGATGGCAAAACAAGCCGCAATGAGTGGCCGCACCTTCCAGCGCCACTTCGTCAACATGATGGCCATGCCGCCTGGTGAGTGGTTGCTGATCGAGCGGATCAGCCGAGCCAGGGTGTTGCTCGAAGAAACCGGATTATCGATGGATGACATCGCGGTGCAGGTGGGCTTTGGTGCCGCAGCCACGTTGCGCAATCATTTTCGCACCCGGCTTGGAACAAGTCCTGGATACTACCGGCGGCGTTTCAGCGCGTCAGACGAGCACTGATTTCAACCATGGTGTGCCATTTGGGCCGACGGTAGACAAGTCTTGCCCGGAAGGGGGTAGAACCGGATAACCGCAACCGGGTACAACAGTTCGGGCAGCTTCGGGTGTTATCCCTGCAACTCGGGTGTCGCGAGCCATTCGCGTCCTTTCAGCATCCCCTGCCAGTAGAGCGGCGGCAGAATCCGCTCTTTGAGCCACCATGCCAGCCGCGAAGGCCGCGTGCCGTCGATGAGCCAGCCCGGAAAGCTCGGTGCGACCTTGCCGCCGTAGGTGAACTCGGCCAGGACGATCTTGCCGCGTTCCACGGTCAGAGGGCAGGAGCCGTAGCCGTCGTAGCGGGCTTCTCCCGTGGCCTCGCCGCGCGTGGCGAGCACGTTGTGCGCGACGACTGGCGCCTGCTTGCGCGCCGCGGCGGCCGTCTTGGCATTGGGCATGTTGCCGGCGTCGCCTAACCCGAAGACATTGTCGAAGCGCTTGTGACGCAGCGTTGCCGGATCGGCGTCGATCCAGCCGGCGGCATCGGCCAGCGGGCTGACGCGAATGAAATCGGGCGCCTTCTGGGGCGGCACCGCGTGGAGCATGTCGAACTCGCGCTCGACCAGTTTCGGATCGCCCCCATCCGCGGCCAGGCGGAACGTTGCCCGGCGTGCGGCGCCATCCACTTTCACCAGCGTCTCGCCGAAATTCAGTGCAATGCCATAGCGCTCGACGTACTGCATCAGCGCCGGCACGTAGTCGGCCACACCGAACAGCACGTTGCCTGCATTGCAGAAATCTATGTCGACGCGATCGAGAATGCCGGCGCGGCGCCAGGCATCGGCAGACAGGTACATGGCTTTCTGCGGCGCGCCGGCGCACTTGATCGGCATGGGCGGCTGCGTGAAAAGCGCTTTGCCGCCGCCCTTGCGGGTCAACTCGCGCACGAGGTTCCAGGTGTACGGAGCGAGGTCGTAGCGGTAGTTGGAAGTCACGCCGTTGCGGCCCAGCGTTTCGGGCAGCCCTTCGATGGCGTCCCAATCCAGCTTGAGCCCTGGGCACACTATCAGTTGTTCGTACTTCACCACGCGGCACCCATCAAGGATGACAGCATTGCGCTCGGGCTCGAAGGCTGCCACGGCTGCCTTGATCCATGCCACCCCCCGCGGCAGCACCGAAGCCATGCTGCGCGCGGTATGGGCTGGCTCGAAGACGCCGCCGCCCACCAGCGTCCAGCCGGGCTGGTAGTAGTGGATGTCGGCCGGATCCACGATGGCGATATCCAGCCCCGGCTTGCGTGCCAGCAAGCTCGACGCCACGGCGATTCCCGCGGCGCCGCCGCCAATGATGACCACAGCGTGGCTGGCATCGGCAACATCGACGGGCGTGCGGCCGCCATTGGCGATGCGCCGCACGACGCCCTTTAGATCATAGCCGGCGGCCGCGGCCCGCTCGATGATGTCCGGCAGTGGCCTGATCACGGACTGCGACAGCGCCCACAGCGTCGCCGAGCGCGTGCCGGTGCGGCAGTAGGCCAATACGGGTTTCGGCAGGCTGTCCAGGAGTTGGCCGAACGCCTGAGCCTGTTCGTCGCTGACCTTGCCCGATTCCACCGGCAGGTAATGTGCTTGCAGGCCGAGCGCGGAAGCCTTGCGTTCGATTTCCTGGAAGTTTGGCTGGTCAGGGCCTTCGCCATCCGGGCGGTTGCAGATCAACGAGCGAAAGCCGAAGGCCGCCAGAGCGTGCACATCGTCTGGAACGATCTGCTGGCTGACCGAAAGATCGTTGGTGAGGGCGCGGGGTTGCATGGTCGTCTGTTCCTTGGGTCGGGTGGCTCAGAGGGCGTTGAGGGGAATCTTCAGATAGCGCACGCCGTTGTCCTCGGGCGGAGGCAATTCGCCCGCACGCATGTTCACCTGGACCGAAGGCAGTATCAGGGTCGGCATGGAAAGCGTGGCGTCGCGCGCCTGGCGCATGGCGACGAATTCCTCTTCGCTGATTCCGTTACGCACGTGGATGTTGTTCTCGCGCTCATCCGCGACCGTCGTCATGTATTTCATTTCCCTGCCGCCCGGCTGGTAGTCGTGGCACATGTACAGGCGAGTGTCTTGTGGAAGGCTTAACACCTTGTTTATGGAACGGTAGAGCGTGCGCGCGTCGCCGCCGGGGAAGTCGCACCGGGCAGTGCCGTAATCCGGCATGAACAGGGTGTCGCCGACGAATGCGGCGGTATCGTTGCCGTCGCTGACCACATAAGTCATGCATGCCGGCGTATGCCCCGGCGTGTGCATGGCGCGCATTTGCAGTCCGCCGATGTTGAAGGTATCGCCGTCGTTCAGCAGGCGGTCAAACTGATGCCCGTCGCGCGCGAAGTCTGCACCACTGTTGAAAAGCTTGCCGAAGACCTGCTGCACGGTGGTGATATGGCTGCCGATGGCGGTCTGACCGCCGAGCCTGCGCTTGAGGTAGGGGGCGGCAGACAGGTGGTCCGCATGCACATGGGTCTCCACGATCCACTGCACGGTGGCGTGCAGCGACTGCACGCGCTCGACAAGGCGGTCCGCACTGGCGGTGCGTGTGCGGCCGGATTTGGGATCGTAGTCGAGCACGCTGTCGATCAATGCGCATTGCAGCGTGGCGCGATCCAGTACGAGGTAACTGAGCGTAGAGGTATCGGGATCGAAGAAGGCTTCGATCTCCATTTGCGAGGGGCTTGGCATGGTCGGTGTCATGTGTGTCTATCCGTGGTTAGCAGAGCGTTGCGATTCACCACTCAAAACTCGTGCCAATGCCAATTCGATCTCCAAGTGATTGATTTTTTGCGGATTTTTTAGCACGACAGTCAATCCGGCTGCCGCGGGGCATAGCGTGGCGCTGCCACTTGGCAGTGCTGGCACAATTTGGCAGAATGGCGCGCCGCCTACGCCGTCCCCAACTTAGCCCCCAAGCCCCCGATGGATCGCAAAGCCACTCTCCAGGCACTCCTGTCCTACCTGGAGCAGGAAAACCAGCCGATGATCGTCCTCGATACGGACTACCGCATCCTGGCTGCCAACACTGCCTACCGCCGGCAGTTCGGCGCTGTCGACCGACCCTATCTGGGCCAGCATTGCTACCGGATTTCGCATGGCTATGACGTACCGTGCGACCAGGCGGGCGAGCATTGCCCGATGCGCAAGGCGTTCGAGACTCGGGGCCCGGACCGCGTCCTGCATATCCATCACACGCCGCGTGGCCCGGAACATGTGAATGTCGAACTGCGCCCGATCCTCGATGAGGACCAGCAGGTCGTTGCCTATGTCGAGCGCCTCAGCACAGTGCGCAGCGCATCGGCCCGCGCGAGCGCGGAAGGGCTGGTCGGCCGCTCCGAGGCATTCAATACTGCGCTGGAGGCCGTGCAACGGGTGGCGCCTTCCTCGCTGCCGGTCCTGTTGCTTGGCGAATCCGGCACCGGCAAGGAAATGTTTGCACGCGCTGTGCACGAGGCCAGCAGCCGCGCCGGCGGGCCGTTCGTCGTGGTGGACTGCTCCGGCCTCACCGAGGCCCTGTTCGAGAGCGAACTCTTCGGATACGAAAAAGGCGCGTTCACGGGGGCCATCGCGCGCAAGCCGGGTCTGGTTGAAACCGCCGATGGCGGCACGCTATTCCTCGATGAAATGGGCGACGTACCGCTGTCGATGCAGGTCAAATTGCTGCGCCTGATCGAATCGGGGACCTACCGCCGCGTGGGTAGCGTGGAAACGCGGCGGGCGGACTTCCGGCTGGTCGCGGCCACGCACAAGCCACTGGACGAGATGGTCAGTCAAGGGCTGTTCCGGCAGGACCTGTACTTCCGTATTGCCGCGTTCCCGATTCACCTGCCGGCCCTGCGCGAGCGGCTCGACGATATTCCGCTGCTTGCGGAGTCGATCCTGCAGCGCGGGGGCGGGGCCGGGGACCAGCTCCACCTCAGCGCCGAAGCGCTGGCGCGGATGCGTGCGTATCACTGGCCCGGCAACATCCGCGAGTTGCGCAACGTGCTCGATCGCGCCCGCCTGTACGCCGATGACGGCGTCATCCGTGCCAAGGATCTCCCGCCGGGGCTCGTGGAAACGGGCATGGCGCCGGTCACCAGGCCGGGCCCGGCAGACGGCTGGAGAACCGACGACGAGGCGCTGCGCGAGCGGGTCCGTCAGTTCCGGGGCACACGGCGCGACCTCGCCCAAGCCCTCGGCATGAGCGAGCGCACGCTCTACCGGCGGCTACGGGACCTGGGCATCCGCTGATTCGCCGATCTGGCAGCGCCGTCGCTTGACTGCCAGATCGCTGCCATTCACTGCCGCCGCTGGCAGCGGTGACATCCGCCTGACAGCCGGAGCTGTCCTCCACTTGCATGCGCTCGCGGTGCAAGTCTTTGTTTTGCCGGCCTTTTTGATCAACGCGCCACGATGGCACGGAACTTGTTTATGTGTCGGCATGAACCCTTCGGATTAAAACGGGCACTGGTTCGCGGTGTCGGCTTTGATCCCGTGCATGCCATGGCGCGGCCGCTCTCGGCTGTGTGAGTGCGGGGGGGGCTGTGCGACGGCACTGGCCGCGTGCCTGGCGGTGCAATTCACGTAGCCGCCCCATCTTGATGGAATGACAGATGCAAGACATTGTTGCCACCAGCGCTGCACTGGGCGCTGTTGTGGGCCTCATCCTCGCGCTCACGGGCGCGGGCGGCGCCATTCTTGCCGTGCCGCTGTTGCTCTTTGTCCTGCGCCTGAGCGTGGCGGAGGCAGCGCCGGTCGCCTTGCTGGCGGTAGGCTTGTCGGCAGCCGTCGGCGCAATGCTTGGACTCCGTGCCGGCGTCGTGCGCTACCGCGCCGCATTACTCATGGCGGTGTCCGGCACGCTATTCTCGCCAATTGGGCTGTGGTTTGCCCATCGCCTGCCCAACGGTCCGCTGACGCTGCTCTTTGCCGCCGTGCTGGCGTTGGTGGCATGGCGGATGTTCCGGCAGGCAGCGGGGAGCAAGGTGCCGCAAGCAGCCGAAGCCGCCCGGTCCATGCAGCCTTGCCGGCTCGACAACCAAACTGGACGCTTTGTCTGGACAGCCTTGTGCACGCGTGCCTTGGCGCTGTCCGGCGCAGGCGCAGGCTTTCTGTCGGGGCTGCTTGGTGTCGGTGGCGGCTTTGTCATCGTACCCGCCTTGAAGAAGGCCACCAATGCGCCGCTGCATACCATTGTCGCGACATCTCTGGCGGTTATCACGCTGGTGTCGGCTTCCGGTGTCATCACGACCGCCATTGCCGGACGCATGGATTGGCAGGTCGGTGTGCCGTTCGCCGCCGGTGCCATGCTGGCGATGCTGGGTGGCCGACTGCTCGCGAGCCGGCTGAGCGGCGCAAGGCTGCAGCAAGGTTTTGCTGTGGTGGCAGGCCTGATCGCTATCGGCATGGTGGCGAAGGTGGTGATGGCAAGCTGAACGTCAGGGTGAAATCCCGCGCCTCGCTACGGAGTCGGACGCCGTGTTGGTGGCAAGCCAACAAGCGCTGACGCACTGCCGAGCCTCTGCAAAGCCTCGCTCGCCCCGCTTGCAGACCGGATCGGCGAAGTCGGCGAGGGATCGAAGCCGCGGCAGCCTAACCACCGCCGGTCTGAAGGGCGTCCGCCAAGAACGCCCCTATCCCTGTCCCTTCAACAGCTTCCTCAACCCCAGATACACCGCCCGCCGCTCCTCGGGCGCCAACTGCCGAATCACCTCCGCCTGACCGCGTCGCGCGAGCGGCATTACCTCGTCATGCAGGGCAATCCCGGCATCCGTCACGCTGCAGATGAGTTTCTTGCGCGGCGTATTCCCCTCCGTTTCCAGATGCACCAGCCCGCGCTCTTCCAGTAGCCGCAGCGTGCGGCTGACCAGCGCCTTGTCGGAGGTGGACTGCACCACGAGCTCGGAGAACGGCAAGGTCCGCGCGTGCGCCAGCAGCGCCAGGATGCGCCACTCCGGCACGGTCAGGCCGAATTGCTCGGCATAGGGCTGCGTCACCGTGCTCCGCAGTCGCGTGATGAGCTGGCTGAGCATGGTGGTCAGGAAGTTGTCCACCGTCAGGCCGTTGCCGGCCTCGTCCAGGTCGGTCCAGGGGCTGTCGTCTGCGGGGGAGGGCGGCTGAGCCTGCTGGCCAGTTGCGGGCCCGGTGTTTCGGGTCATGAATTCCTTCCGATTGAGGCGGTTCGAGGACGCTTCGCGGCGCCGGAGCAGGCGCCCAGGCGGCGTGAAGGGCGCCAGATTGTCTCATAGGCGGACGCCGTGGCCGCGGGATACGGCGCCTTCGTCATATTAGTTTTGAAAAACATAACTCATCCATTGTCAATTAGGGGTTAACGTAAGTTGAGTCATCAACAAACGCGACCTAGCATATCTGTGTGTTCCTGATGTGAACATACGTTTTACTAATGAAACACTCGCAGAGGTGTTTTCCATCGAGCCAACCCTGTCTTCGCGTTGAGCACAACCGACCCGACTCCCGCCGCGAAGCGCCCCCACAGGAGCTGTTGATGAAACGAGACCGCCGACTTTTCCTTGCTGCCACTGCCATGGCAGCGCTGGCGCTTGCTGCGGGCAGCACGGCCGCTGCCGCTGCCTATCCGACCAAGACCGTGACCATGGTGGTCGCCTATCCGCCGGGCGGCGATACGGACGCCATGGCGCGCTTGTATGCCGACAAGCTGTCGGCCCGCCTCAAGCAGCCGGTGATCGTGGAGAACCGGCCCGGCGCGGCAGGCGTGGTCGGGACTTCCTTCGTGAGCCGTGCGCCGGCCGACGGCTACACGCTGCTCTATACGCCGAACCCGTTCACGCTCGCGCCGATGGTGCTCAAGCTCGCGCCGGCATCCAGCTATGACCCGCTGCATGGCTTCACACCCGTGATCCAGACCGCGGTGCAGGCGGTGCTGCTGGTGGCCAACCCGGCGGCCGGCGTCAAGACGGTGCCGGAGATGATCGCCGCGGCCAAGGCGGGCAAGAACTTCACCTACGGCAGCCCGGGTGCCGGTTCGCCGATGCACATCGCCGGCGAGATGCTGAACCGTGCCGCGGGCGTGAAGATCCAGCACGTGCCGTACAAGGGTGTGGCGCCGGCCGTCAATGACGTGGTGGCCGGCCATGTGAGCTTCGCGTACGTGACGCTGGGTCCGGTCGCGCAGTACATCAACACCGGCAAGCTGATTCCGCTGGCGATCACCGACGCCAAGCGCTCGGCGCTGCTGCCCAATGTGCCGACGCTGGCGGAGCTTGGCTACAAGGACGTGGTGGTCGGCGCCTGGCACGGCGTGATGGCGCCCAAGGGCACGCCCGCCGAGGTGGTGAAGGTCCTCAACGAGCAGCTCAATGAAGTGATCAGGCTGCCGGACGTCACCGAGAAGATGGCCACGTTCGGCGCGATTCCGGTCGGCGGTGCGCCCTCGGCGCTCGACAAGGTCAATGCTTCGGACTATGAGCGCCTGGGCAGGGTGATCCGCGACATGGGCATCTCGGCGGAATGACGCAAGGCGCAGCAGATCCATGCAACACAAGACGCAGGAGGCGGGCATGAGCGAGTCCATCGTGGGAGCGTCCACGCCGCAGGTGACCGCGCGGGAGAAGGTCATGGGACGCGCGCAGTATGCCGGCGATATCAAGCTACCCGGCATGCTGCATGCGAAGGTGCTGCGCAGCCCGCACCCGCATGCGCGCATCGTCAGCATCGATACCGCGGCGGCGAAGGCGCTGCCCGGTGTCAAGCTGGTGGTGACCGGGCGCGATACGCCCACGCGCCTGTGGGGGCCGCACCGCAAGGAGCAGCGCATCCTCGCTGTCGGCGTGGTGCGCCACGTCGGCGAGGAAGTGGCGGCCGTGGTCGCGGTCAGCGAGGAAATCGCGCGCGATGCGCTCGACCTGATCCGCGTCGCGTACGAGGAACTGCCTGCGCTGCTGAGCCCCGAGGCTGCCCTGGCCGACGGGGCGCCGGAAGTCCATGCCGGCACGCGCAATATCGGCCATGAGATGCATATCGAGCGCGGCGACGTGGAGGCCGGTTTTGCCGAGGCCGCCGCGGTGTACGAGGCCACGTACGACATGCATTCGCAGTACCCGGGCTATCTGGAGCCGATGGCCTCCGTCGCGACGCAGGACGGCAACGGGCGCCTGACGGTGTACGCGTCGACGCAGTCGGTGTTCCTCGCGCGCAGCCGCCTGGCAGAGGCGCTCGACCGTCCGGCCTCGACAATCCGCGTGGTGCAGGCGACTACGGGCGGCGGCTTCGGCGCGAAGATCGTCGAGGAGAACAACAGCCTGATCTGCGCGTTCCTGGCGACGAAGCTCGATCGCCCGGTGCGGATGGTCAACAACCGCCTCGAAGATTTCCAGGGCGCGCGCGCAAGCGTGCCGGCAAAGGTGTGGCTGCGCATCGGCCTGTCGGCCAACGGCATGATCGTGGCCAAGGATGTCCGTATCACGGCCGAGTGCGGCGCGTATGCGGGCCTGGCCGGCGACGTCATGCACGTCAGCGCCATGCGCAGCGACAACATGCATCGCGTGACCAACGTGCGATCGCATGCGGTGCTCGCGTACACCAACAACCCGCCGCGAGGTGCATTCCGCGGCTTCGGTGGGCAACAGATGCAGTTCCCGCTGAACTGCCATCTGACGGTGCTGGCAGGGATGATCGGCATGGACCCGATTGAGGTGCACAAGCGCAATGCGATCGGCCGCGGCGAGACCAGCGTGCATGGCTGGCAGATCGGCAGCACGGGCATGCAGGAATGCCTGGAGATGACGCGCAAGGCAATCGGCTGGGATGCGAAGCGAGAGGCCCCGCGTGGCACCGGCACGCGCCGGCGCGGCGTGGGCATCGCCGCCGCGATGCACGTCAGCGGCAACCGCACGCTCGGCAACTGGGATGGCTCGACCATCCTGCTCAAGCTCAATGAAGATGGCCGCGTGATGCTGCAGACCAGCGAATGCGACATGGGGCAGGGCGCCAACACGATGCTGAGTCAGATCTGCGCGCAGGAGATGGGCATTCCGCTGTCGCACGTGACCGTGATGGCGCCGGATACCGATACCTCGCCGTTCTGCCTGGGCTCGCTGGCGTCGCGCGTGACGATCATCTCGGGCAATGCCGTGCTGCGTGCTGCGCGCGAAGCGAAGCAGAAGGTGATGGCGCTGGCGGCCGAGAAGTTCGGCGTGGATGCGGACAGCCTGGTGTTTGCCGATGGCCGCATCAGCGTGCCGGGCCAGCCGGACAAGTCGGCCACGCTCGCTGAAATCGCACGGCTCCATATCTTCCGCCATGGCGGCGAGGGCATCCATGTGCGCGCCACCTATGACGCGCCCACCGTGATGCACGACGCCAACTACTACGGCAACATTGCGCCCGCCTATTCGTTCGCGGCGCAGGCGGTGGAAGTGGAGGTCGATACCTGCACGGGCCGCGTGACCGTGATCGACAGCTTTGTCGCCGATGACTGCGGCAAGGCCATCAACCCGCTCGCGGTGCACGGCCAGACGCACGGTGCCACGGTGCAGGCAATCGGCTGGACGCTCTACGAGCACCTGCGCTACGAAGACGGCCGGCTGCAGAACGGCAACTTCGCCGACTACACCATGGCCACGGCCGATGCGCTGCCGATGCTGCGCACCGATCTCGTCGAGTCGAACGATCCCAATGGCCCGTTCGGCGCCAAGGGCGCAAGCGAGACGGCAATCCTGCCCGGCGCGGCGGCGATTGCCAACGCGGTGTATCACGCGGTCGGTGTGCGCATCCATTCGCTGCCGATCACGCCCGAGAAGGTGCTGGCCGCATTGCGCGAGCGCGAAGAGATGGAGAAGGAGAGCGCCCATGCGTGATTTCGAATTCCTGGAGCCGGCTACGGTCGGCGAAGCCAGCCGCATGCTGGCCGACCTCGGGGACAACTGCCGCGCGTATGCGGGCGGCACGGCGCTGATGCTTGGTATGCGCCAGCGCATGGTGACACCGAGCCATGTGGTCTATCTCGGCGGGCTCGATGCGCTGCGCGGCATCACGTTCGATCCGAAGCAGGGACTGCGCATCGGTGCGCTGACCCTGCATGCGGAAGTCGCGCGTTCGCCGATCGTGCAGGCGCATTACCCGATGCTGGCGAGCATGGCTTCGCGCGTGGCGAATCCGCAGGTGCGTAATCAGGGGACGATCGGCGGCAACCTTTGCTATGCCGATCCGGCCACCGATCCGCCCGGCTGCCTGATGGCGCTCGGTGCGCAGATCGTGCTGAGCGGCCCGGGCGGCGAGCGTGTGCTGGCGATCGAGGATTTCCTCGTCGATTACTACGTCACCGCACTGACGCCGGGCGAGATCGTGACCGAGATCCGCTTGCCTGCGCCGGCGGCCGGCGCGGATGGACGCTACGCGCGCTTCCTGCGCACGGCCGCGGAACACCGGCCGCTCGCCAGCGTGGCGCTGTCGGTGCGGCGCGAGGGCGGCTTCTGCGTGGAGGCGCGTCTAGCGGTCGGTGCCTCCACGCCCATCCCGGCGCGCCTGCACCGCGCCGAGTCGCTGCTGTCCGGCAAGACCGTGACTGCGGAGCTGGCGGCCGAGGCTGCCGACATCGTCGCCGCCGACATCAACGCGGTATCGGACATGCGCGGCACGGAGGATTTCCGCCGCCATATCGTGCGCACGGGCGCACGCCGCACCATCGCCGATCTGTTCGGCGTGGCCGCGGACTGAGGAGTCGCCATGAACAAAGTCACCATCGATGTCACCGTCAACGGTGAAGAACATACCGTCGAGGTCCCCGCACGGCGCATGCTGTCCGACCTGCTGCGCGACGACCTGAACTTGACCGGCACCAAGCGCGGCTGCGAAACCGGCATCTGCGGCGCCTGCACGGTGCTGGTGGATGGCGAGGCCGTCAAGTCCTGCCTGATGCTGGCCGCGCAGGTGCGTGGCCGCCACGTGATGACCGTCGAAGGCCTGGCCGCAGACGGCGAGCTGCATCCGCTGCAGCAGTGCTTCATGGAGTGCGGCGGGCTGCAGTGTGGCTACTGCACGCCGGGCTTCCTGATGACGTCGTGCGCGCTGCTGGCCAACAACCCCAACCCAACGGAAGAGGAAGTCCGCCACGGCCTGAACGGCAACCTGTGCCGCTGCACGGGCTATGTCGGCATCGTCGAATCCATCCTGTCCGCCGCGGAGAAAATGCGTGGAAATTGAAAAGACCCTGGTCACCGCGGTGCCGCCGGCACGCGTGTGGGAACTGATGCTTGACCCGAACGTGATGGGCGCCTGCGTGCCCGGCATGGAATCGATCGAGGTCATCAGCGATGTCGAGTACATCGCGCATATGGCGGTGAAGATCGCGTTCATCAACGCACGCTTCCGCCTGCATACGAAAATCGTCGAGACGCGCGCGCCGCACTACCTGCGTACCGAAGGCACCGGCGAGGATGCCTCGGTGGCGAGTTCGCTGCGCCAGACGAGCGAGATGTTCCTGACGGAGCAGGAGGACGGTTCCACGCAGTTGCGTATCAAGGTGCAGGTCGATGTGCTGGGCCGGCTCGGTACCTTCGGCCTGAGCGTGATGAAGACCAAGGCTGACCGGATGTGGGACGAGTTCGGCGCCAACCTGCTCGCGCGGTTGTCGCCGCAGGCCGGGCAGGCCGTGGCGGCAGCGGTTCCGGCTGCGACGCCGGCCGCAACGGCACCTGCTGCCATGCCGGCGGCGGCGCCTGCATCGGTCGCCGCGCACAACGGACACGCGGCGAGCGCGCCGGTCTGGAACGGTAACGGCCACGGCGGTGGCAACGGCGGCTTCCTGTCGCGGCTGTTCGGGCGTGCGCCGGTGCAGCGCGGTCCGGTCTCGGACATCTGCGTGGAACTGCGCCGTCGCGACGAGACCATCGTCGTGCGCTGGCCGGCCCAGCATGGCGAGCAGTGCGCCGCCTGGCTGCGGGACTATCTGAAGTAAGGGTGGGGGAACGTGTGGCGACGGGCGGACAACCCGTCGCCATGCGGGGTTTGTCGACGTGACGGGTACCCGACGGGGCTCAGGCGTGATATATGGGACAGTTACGGATGCATGCGGCAGTGGAAAACCGCACCGCAAGGCACCCGAAGCACGTCCAGAACGCCAAAACACGCCATAGCAGAGACAGACCATGACCACCGAATCGCCGCCCGAAGACGCCCAGGACAAGTACATCGTGCCCGGGCTGGAGCGCGGCCTGCGGTTGCTGGGGGAATTCAGCAGCCGCGAGCGCACGCTGTCGGCCGCCGAGCTGGCGCGGCGCCTGAAGGTGCCGCGCTCGACGGTTTTCCGGCTGCTGGCCACGCTCGAGATGATGGGCTTTGTCGAACGCACTGATGGCGGCCGGGAATTCCGCCTCGGCATGGCGGTGCTGCGGCTCGGCTTTGACTACCTCGCCTCGCTGGAACTGACCGAGCTGGGTCGTCCGCTGCTGGACCGCTTGCGCGATGAAATCCACTACCCGTGCAATCTCGTCGTGCGCGACGGACGCTCGATCGTCTATGTCGCAAAATCCGTGGCGCCGCGCCCGTTTGCGAGCACGGTCAACGTCGGCACGCGGCTGCCGGCGCATGCGACGGTGCTCGGACGCGTGCTGCTCGAAGACCTGTCGCTCGACGAACTGCGCGCGCTGTATCCCGAATCGCACCTCGAAGTGTTCTCGGATAGCACGCCGCGCACGGTCGAGGAACTCTACGACATGGTCCAGCGTGACCGCGAACGCGGCTATGTGCTGCAGGAAGGTTTCTTCGAGGCCAGCATCTCGACCATCGCCGCGCCGGTGCGCGACCGTACTGGCAAGGTGGTGGCGGCGCTCGGGGCAACCATTCCCGCTTCGCGCATCGACCCGGATCAACTGGACAATATGGTGGAAATGGTCAGGGGTGCTGCCGCGGAACTGTCGCGGCTGCTCGACTACCGCCCGCCCGAACCGCCGCGGCCGTTTGGCCTCGGCTGAAGCACACAGACCATGCAGCAAAGCAACACCAGCCCCCGCAAAAAGATGTCCGTTACCTGTACCCGGCGCCGCTGGCTCACCACCGTGGCGACAACCCTGCTGGCAACGGCCGGCATGGCCATGCAGCATGCCGAAGCCGCCTGCGCCAATGTGCGCATCGTCGTGCCGTTCCCGGCGGGCGGCCCGGCTGACCAGCTGGCGCGCACACTCTCGCATGGGCTGCAGCAGCGGCACGCGGACGTTCCCTACATCGTCGACAACAAGCCCGGTGCGAACGGCAATATCGGCATCGACGCCGTGCGCCGTGCCGCGGGCGATGGCTGCACGCTGCTGGTTGTGCCTGCCGGCAACCTGACCATCAACCCGACGCTGTTCCCGGCGCTGTCCTATCAGGTGGAGCGCGATTTCCGGCCAGTGTCGCTGCTCGCGAGTTCGCCCAACGTGCTGGCCGTGCATCCGTCGGTCAAGGCGAACTCTGTGCAGGATCTGATTCGGCTTGCGCGGCAATCGGCACAGGCGGGTTCACCGATGGGTTATGCGAGCCCCGGTGTCGGCAGCGGCCTGCATCTGGCGGGCGAGTTGTTCCGGCACAAGGCCAACGTGACGCTGATGCACGTGCCGTACAAGGGCACCACGCAGGCGCTTAATGACGTGGTGGGCGGGCAGGTGCCGGTGCTGCTGGGTACGTGGCCGACGCTCGCGCCGTTTATCCAGTCGGGCAAGCTGCGCGCGCTGGCGGTGACGCAGTCGAAGCGTTCGCCGGCGGCGCCCGACGTACCGTCGCTGGCCGAGCAGGGCGTGACAGGTATCGATGTCAGTTCCTGGTATGCGCTGGTTGTGCCGCGTGCGACGCCAGCCGCGGCGGTGGACAGCCTTGCATCCGAGGTGCGCGCATTGCTGGGCACCACTGTCGTACGGGCCGAGCTTCAGCGCCAGGGCATGGAGCCTATCGCCAGCACGCCTGATGCGCTCGCCGCGCGCATCCGTGAAGAAACGGCCGCGTGGGCAAAGCTGATCCGCGAATACGACATCAAGGCCGAATAACGGCCGGACTGCGCTAGCGCTGCCGGCCACTGCTAGCGCGGTCACCGAGCAACGCGGACAGGTCGCGCGCGGCGGCCTTGACCTCGCGCTCGACGCGTTCGCGCAGCGTGTTGTCGGTTTCGAAGCGCTGCTGCGGGCCGGCCACGCTGATGGCGGCGATCACCTCGCCGGTGGCGTCGCGCACGGGCGCGGCGCAAGAATCGATACCGGCTTCAAACGCGGAAAAACTCCATGCGCAGCCGCGTTCGCGGTCGGCTGCGAGGATGTCGGCCAGCCGCGCATGCGTGGCGGGGCTCTGGCCGGTCACGGTTGGCAGCGGGTCATCACCAAGCAAGGCGCGCAATTCTTCAGGCGGTAGATCGGCAATCAGCATGCGCCCCGGCGTAGTCAGGTGCGCGGCGACGCGGCTGCCGACCTGGATATTGCTGACCAGCGATGTGTTCGGCATATCGCGCAGCAGGTACAGCGCATGGCCGCCATCACGCACGACGAGGTAGGCCGAGAGCTGCAGCGATCCGCTGAGCCGCGCAAGCACACGCCGCGCGAACGTGGTCAGATCATTGGCCGCCAGCACGCGAGACGCCAGCTTCAGGAACCCGAATCCAATCTCATGCCCGCCCTGCGGCAGGCGTTCCAGCATGCCTTCGTGTTCGAGCGTGGCGAGCAGCCGCATGACCGTAACGCGGTTGACGTCGATGCGCCGGCCGACTTCGCTGAGATTGGCGGTCGAGCCGCCTTCGGCAATGAAGCGCAGCAGCCGCAGGCCGCGGATGACGGGCGAGACCAGTTGCTGGTCTTTGGCGTCGTCGGTGTCGGCGTTGTTGTCGATGTCGGGGCTCTGCTTCGGCATGGTCAAGGAGAAAAAGGCAAACGGCCGCGAAGTGCGGCCGTACAGGTTGGGTTGCGTGGGGATCAACCCAGCGCAACGTTCCAGGCGTCGTAATCGTACACCCAGTCCGCATTGCCGCCTTCCTTGAGCCACGCGTTGCTGCGCGAGCCGATCTGGATGCGGCTCGTGCGCTCATGGCGTGCGCGCTGGTAACGGGCGAGCGCCGACGGCACCGCCGCATAGCCGTCCTGCGCAGCATCGGCCAGGCAGCGTGCGAGTACCACGCCATCCTCGATCGCCATGCCGGCACCTTGCGCCATGAAAGGCATCATCGGATGGCAGGCATCGCCCATCAGCGTGACATGGCCGTCCGACCACGTCGGCAGCGGATCGCGCACGTACAGCGCGGAGATCAGCACGTCGTCGCAGGCATCCAGCAGTGCGCGTGCCTCGGGATGGAACCCTGCATAAGCGCTGCGGAGGTCTTCCACGCGGCCCGGCGTGGTCCACGATTCGTTGCGCCAGCTTTCCTGCGCCACCGTCGCGAAGATGAAGATATCGCGCCCGCGATTGAGCGGGAACGTGACGATCTGCGAAGTCGGGTCCGTGCCCCACCACTTGGTGAAGGCATTGAGATTGGGCACGCCGGCCAGGCGCTCTGCGGGTACCACGGCGCGGTACGCCACGACGCCGGTAAAGATCGGACTTTCCTGGCCGAACAGCGCCGTACGGACCACCGAGTGGATGCCGTCCGCGCCGACCAGAACATCGACCTTGTCCTCGCCGCCGTCGGCAAAGCGCACGGTGGTGCCGTTGTCATTGCGCTCGATCGCCACGGCCTTGTGGCCGAGCTTGACGTTTGCAGCGGGCAGGGCGCCTTCGAGCGCGGTCATCAGGTCGGCTCGGTGCATAGTGAGCTGCGGCGCGCCGTAACGCTGTTCGGCTTCGTCCGACATGGGCAGGCGCGACGTTTCCTCGCCGGTATCCCACGTGCGGCTGATGCGATGAGTCGGGCGTGCCGCGGTTTCGCGCAACGCCTCGCCGACACCGAGGCCATCGAGCGCGCGCACGGCGTTAGGAGTCAGGTTGATGTCGGCGCCGACGCGCGCAAAGCGCGCGGCCTGTTCGTACACGGTCACATCCATGCCGAGCTTGCGCAGCGCGATTGCCGCCGCGAGGCCGCCGATACCAGCGCCGTTGATGCCGATCTTCAGGGAAGTCATGTTGTCTGCCTGCTTTCTGCCAGTGGGTGGGGCGCCATCCGCCGACCTCGTTTCGATGGCGGTTGGCATGTTGTTCAAAAATGAACGTATCGTTCATAAAAGTTTATGCGCGAAAAAAGCCAGGCGTCAAGCAGGTCGGGTTGATTTGAGGAAAGCAGGAGCCGTGAGGAGTAAGGGGCGCTTGACAGCGCGGCGCCTCACTCCTGAGCTGGCGTAGCCAATGCCGCCGTCATGGCGGCGGAGAGTGCTGTGTAGCGCGTTTGGATGCTGTGCTGCACGGCCATGCCGCGCAAATGCGCGGAAACCGAAGGGGCGTCTCAGACGCCAGGATCAGGCAGGTCGTACAGCAGCCGCACGAGTTCGGCCACGGACGTGATGCAGAGCTTTTCGGTCACGCGGGCGCGATGGTTCTCCACCGTGCGCACGCTGATGTTCAGCGCTTCGGAGATCTGGCGGCTGGACTTGCCGCTGGCGACGTGTTCGGCAATCTCGCGCTCTTTCGGCGTGAGCGTGGCCAGCCGCTTGCGGCGCTCGCTCATGGCCAGCCGCCGGGCATGCAGGCCGCGGCTGTGTTCCAGTGCGGCCCGGACGGTCTGCACCAGGCGTTCGCCGTCCACGGGTTTTTCCAGGAAGTCGAACGCGCCGACACGCATGGCTTCCACCACCGACGAGACTTCCGCGTGACCGGACACGAAGATGATGGGCAGGCAATCGCCGGTGGAAAGCAGTTCGTTCTGCACGCCAAGTCCGCAGAGTTCCGGCATGCGCAGATCGCAGACCAGGCATTCGCACGGACTGGGCGCGTAGCTGTCGAGAAACGCCCGCGGCGATGTGAACGGTCTCAGGACCACGCCGTGGTGCTGAAGCAGTTCCCGATAGAGCCACAAGACGATCTCGTCGTCATCGAGAACGTAGACGATGGATGGGTTACCCGACACGGGTACTTACTCCTTGTGCTGATGCCATACCGCTGGTCGGGTCCGGACTGCCAGGCCCTGCACGGGGCGGGCACAAGGCAGCAGGCAGGTTCAAATGGCGACGCTGTCCTGCCGATATCCGGGAAAGCCGGAAATTTTGCTGTACTTCCCGCGCTTGGGCAATCACTGGACAAGCCCGCCAGTGCTGCCGGAAGCCCGCCGTTACAAAAAAATCGCCCGTTCAGTGGCGCCTTGCCCGACAGGGCTGGCACGAATGCAGAAAGAGGCGAGGAGTGTTCGTGCGATGCCGCGGAAAATCGAAATCGTTCGCAAGAGACAGCGGCCGTGATGATCCGCAATCCGGGCGCGGCGGCGCAAGGCCGGGCGTGCAGAACACCTCAAATGAGTTAGGTCCGCACAAACCTATGCGGCCGTGCCGGCGCGCAACGTTTGAGTAGTTTTACTCTGTCCGTAAAGTGCCGTCTCAAGCAGAATGCGCCCAGCAGTTCGACCGGCCGGGCAGACGGGGCAAGCAAGCCCGCGCATTGAAGAAGGCCGGAAGTGCTGAAGTCGCGGTGCAAGGCTGCGGCGGACGGGCAGCGTCCGGAGCACGGAGGGAGTATTGCGATGATGGCGGGGTGTCCGCGCAATGCGTAGTTGATCAGGCCCGTAGCATGAGCAGAAGCCCGCTTTCAGCGGGCTTCTGTCTGCCTTTTCCTTTAGTCTCTTTCCCGCATTCTTTCCCCAAGTTACCGGTCATGGCGTCAGGCATGTGCCATCGACCGGTGTCGCGCCGCGTTACAGACCGAGCATCAGCTTGGCGATGATATTGCGCTGGATCTCGTTGGACCCACCGTAGATCGATGCCTTGCGGTAGTTGAAATAGCGTGGCGCCAGCACGGCGGCGTAATCTGGCCCGACGCGAGGCGGTGCTTCCCGGCCCTGGACTTCGGCCCAGGTGTCCTGGACGAACGGTAGCGCGGCGGGTCCGGCGGCTTCGACGGCCAGCTCGCTGATGGCCTGCATGGCCTCCGTTCCCAGCAGCTTGAGCATGCTTGACGCCGCGCCGATCGATTTGCCGGATTCCACGCCGCTGAACAGCTTCAGCTCCACGGCCTGCAGCCCCGCTGCGCGCAGGTGGAGCTGGGCCAGTTTGCGGCGGAAGCCCGCATCTTCAAGCAGCGTCTTGCCGTCGTCGCCGGGCTGGTCGGCGGCGATGGCCGCCACCTTCGCGAGCTGCTTGCGCAACGTCGGGCCGTAGGTGCCGCCGCGCTCGAATTCGAGCAGGTACTTGGCATACGTCCAGCCCATGCCTTCCTCGCCAATGCGGTTCTCTACCGGCACACGCACATTGTCGAAGAACACCTGGTTGACTTCCTGCTGGCCGGGAACCGGGCCATCAAGCGTAGGCAGCGGCGCAACCGTGATGCCGGGCGTGCGCATGTCCACCAGCACGAACGAGATGCCTTCCTGGCGGCGCGCGTCGCGGCTGGTGCGCACCAGGCAGAACATCCAGTCGGCCCATTGCGCATGCGTGGTCCAGATTTTGGAGCCGTTGAGCAGGTAGTGCGCGCCGTCGCCATCAGTGGCAAGGTCGGCACGCAGCTGCAGCGACGCCAGGTCGGAACCTGAGTTGGGCTCCGAATAGCCCTGGCACCACCAGACATCGGATTTCAGGATTGGCGGCAGGAAACGCGCCTTCTGCGCGTCGGTGCCGTACTTCATGATCACGGGCGCGACCATCTTCAGGCCCATCGGCGACACCGGCGGGCAGCCGGCCGCGGCGAGCTCGGACTGGAAGATATGGCGCTGCGTGGGCGACCACCCCGGGCCGCCATAGGCTTCGGGCCAGTTCGGCGCGGCCCAGCCGCGCGCGTACAGCGCCTTCTGCCAACGTACCTGTCCGGCCTTGTCCAGGTAGCCATTCTTGGATTGCGCCATCATGGCGCGCAGTTCGGCGTCGTACGCTTCGTCAATCCAGGCGCGCACTTCGTCGCGGAACTGCAGGTCTTGCTCGGAGAATTCGAGATGCATCGCGGGCCTCTCTGAAGGGTGCGGGGTGTCGTGCGGTGCAGCGTCAGGCTGCGGCCGGGTAGAGCAGGTCGGCGTAGCGGCCCAGGTGGTGTTCGGCCGAGCCGAACTGCAGGTCGATGGCCGTGACGCGCTTGAAGTAGTGCCCCACGGCGAGTTCATCGGTCACGCCCATGCCGCCGTGGATCTGCACCGCGGCCTGGCCGATGAAGCGGCCAGCCTGCCCGGCCTGCGCCTTGGCCGCGCATGCAGCCAGGGCTCGCTCGCGCTCTGGCGCCGGGGCCTGCATCGCAGCGACCTGCGTCAGCGCCAGGGACTGCTCGAGCTGCATCGCCATATCCGCCATGCGGTGCTGCAGCACCTGGAAGCTGCCAATGGCCACGCCGAACTGCTTGCGCTGGCGCGCATAGTCGATCGTGTCCGCAAGCATGCGCGCCATCGCACCGTTGGCTTCCGCGCTCAGGGCCACGAGCGCGGCATCGCTGAGCTGCTCGATCAGCGGCAGTGCTTGTCCTTCGGTGCCGATCACATGGCTGGCCGGGACCCTGGCCTGGTCGAACAGCACTTCGGCGGCGCGGTTGCCGTCGATGGTCGAGTAATCGCGCAGGGTCACGCCCGGCGTGTCGCGCGGCACCCAGAACAGCGTGATGCCGTCGGTGTCGCGCCGCTTGCCGCTGGTGCGGGCACTGACGACGAAATGCGTGGCGAAGGGCGCGCCCGCAACCACGGATTTGTGGCCGCTAAGGACATAGCCGCGGCTGTCATGCGTGGCGCTGGACTGCACGTCGTGCCGGCAATAGCGGCTGGCCGGTTCGGCATGCGCCCAGCCGAAAGTCGCTTCCCCGCCGATGATCGCGGGCACCCATTGCTCCGCCAGCACCTTGTTGCCGTGCACCAGCGCACCGCCGCCTAGTACGACGGTCGACAGGTACGGTTCGAGCACAAGATGGCGGCCGAACTGCTCCATTACGATCATGTGTTCGGGCGCTCCGCCGCCAAGGCCGCCCAGCGCCTCCGGAAATCCCGCGCCAAGGATGCCGAGTTCGCGCGCAAAGGCGCGCCAGCAGCCGGGACGCCATCCTGCTTCGGAACGCTCTGCGGCGCGGCGCGCTTCAAAGTCATAGTGGTCGGCCAGGTACCGCGCGAGCGTGTCGCGCAGCATCGATTGTTCTTCGCTGAACTGGAAATCCACCTCGGCTCCTTTCTGCACGGGAATGCACGGAATGGGAAGGGCGCGTTGGCCCGAGACGTGCTGCGCCGGCCATCTTCGGGGCAAGCCTGACGCCGGCGCATCGTCGAATCCGACGAGCATCGGCGCGCGGAGTTTGCCGCACTGCGGCATAACCGGAAAAGACGCCTTCGTCGTTTCCGACGATGTCCTAGTCTCGCGGTGGTTACCAGAATGCTCGCAGCCCGACCGCCGGCACGCGGCGGCATCCATTCGAATAACAGGAGACCACGCCATGCACCCGTACGTCCACGCGCAGCGCACCCCAGACAAGCCGGCCGTCATCATGGGCGACGGCACTGTGGTGACCTACCGCGAACTGGATGAGCATTCCAACCAGGTGGCTCGTCTCTATCGCGACCACGGCTTGCAGCCCGGCGATCGCGTGGCGTTCCTGATCGAAAACCACCCGCGGCTGTTCGAACTGTGCTGGGGCGCGCAACGCAGCGGCATTACGTTCATCTGCCTGAGCACGCGCCTGAACGTGGCCGACGCCGCCTATATCGTTCGGGACAGCGGCGCGCAGATGCTCATCACGTCGCGCGCGCAAGCGGAGATTGCTGCCGCCCTGACGGAGCAGGTGCCCGGTCTGAAGGGCTATCTGATGCTCAACGGCACCTTGCCCGGCTACACGCCTTACGAGACCACGCTAGCGCAATATCCGACCTGGCGCATCGACGATGAAACCACGGGCGGCGATATGCTGTATTCGTCGGGCACGACCGGACGCCCCAAGGGCGTCTATGCGCCGCCCGCCAGCCCGCAGATCGACACGCCTACCTCGCTGACCGCGCTGTGCCAGAAGCTGTATGGCTTCGGGCCGGACATGCGCTACCTGTCGCCAGCGCCGCTGTATCACGCCGCGCCGCTGCGCTAC
The DNA here is from genome assembly GCF_019602855.1 of Cupriavidus pinatubonensis. GTDB lineage: Bacteria > Pseudomonadota > Gammaproteobacteria > Burkholderiales > Burkholderiaceae > Cupriavidus > Cupriavidus pinatubonensis. Next base: position 746,153 of record NZ_CP080766.1, on the reverse strand, counting down.
AACATGTCGGTGCAGGGACTGGGCGGCACGTCGATCGTGATGGATCATTTCGACGCGGAGCAGTTCCTGCGGCTCGTGCAGGAACACCGTATCACGCACACGCAGGTGGTGCCGACGATGTTCTCGCGCATGCTCAAGCTGCCGGCAGAAACCCGCGGCAGTTATGACGTGTCGTCGCTGCAGGTGGCGATCCATGCGGCGGCGCCGTGCCCGGTTCAGGTCAAGGAGCAGATGATCGAATGGTGGGGGCCGGTGGTGTGGGAGTACTACGCCGGCACTGAAGGCAATGGCGTGACGGTGGTCAGTTCGCGGGAGTGGGTGGAGCGCAAGGGCACGGTCGGACGTGCCATGATCGGCAAGCTGCGCATCTGTGACGCGGATGGCAAGCTGATGCCCAATAAGCAGCCAGGCACTATCTACTTTGCCGAGGGACGCCAGTTCGTCTACCACAATGACCCGGCCAAGACCGCGGAGTCGCGCCACCCCGAACATGCCGAGTGGAGCACCATCGGCGACATCGGCTACGTCGACGATGACGGCTATCTCTACCTCACCGATCGCAAGGCCAACATGATCATCTCCGGCGGCGTGAACATCTACCCGCAGGAAGCCGAAAACCTGCTCATGACGCATCCGAAGGTCATGGATGTGGCCGTGATCGGCGTGCCGAACGAGGATTTCGGCGAAGAAGTCAAGGCCGTGGTGCAGCCGGCCAGCATGGCGGACGCAGGACCGGCGCTGGCCGCGGAGCTGATTGCGTTCTGCCGGGAGAACCTGTCCGGCATCAAGTGTCCGCGCACTGTGGACTTCGAAGCCGAGCTGCCGCGCCTGCCAACCGGCAAGCTGCTCAAGCGCGTGCTGCGCGACCGCTACTGGGCAGGCCACGCAAACAAGCTGGTCTGAAAGCCCGACGCCACTGCCGCGGGCGGCTTGCCGACGCGAACGTCGGTTTACGCCATAATTCCCTGTTCATTCACAGGCACGGCCGCGCCGTCATGCCGGCCCGCATCGCGGCGCGGGGCAAGGCGGACCGGATGCGGAGCACAATTTTGCCAATGGCGAGCAATGAGGAGACTGTCCGGCGCCCTGTGCCGGGCTCGGGTACAGGCGCCCTGGCGGCGAAACTTCGGCCGCCCCTGCTGACCCCCTACCAGGTGGAGCGGTCAGCCATCTGCGACACCATCTGCGCGGCCGGTTTCGTGCGGCTCGTACTGGTGCGCGCACCAGCTGGCTTCGGCAAGACGACGACCATGCTGCAATGCCGGGCCCGGCTCGAAGCGGCTGGCGTACCCACGGTCTGGCTGACGCTGGACCGCGCCGACAATGACGCCACGCGTTTCCTCGGTTCGCTCGAAGTGGCGCTCTCCCCGGTATTGGAGGGGGCTCCCAAGCGTCCTTCCGACCATGCGGGTGCCGATGCCGGCGAGCAGGCGCTTGCACTGATGGACCGCGTGGCGCGGCACCATGGCGCCTTCACGCTGTTCCTGGACGACTTCGAGGCGCTGCAGAATCCGGCTGTCGTCGGGCTGGTCTGGCAACTCGTCGAAAGCCTGCCGCCTGGCGCACGCGCGGTGGTCGGTACGCGCTGGGTGCCGGAAACTGGCCTCGGGCGACTGCGCGCACGCGGCGAACTGCTCGAAATCGAACCGGCCCAGCTGCGCTTCAGCGCCAGCGAAACCGAATCGTTCCTGCGCCACGCACGCGGCCTGAAGCTCGAGCAGGCTGCCATCAGCGCGCTGCACCGGCGCACAGAAGGGTGGCCCACTGCGCTTTGGCTGGCTTCGGTTTCTATGGAGCGGCGTGCCCAGCCGGAGACGTTCATCGCCGGATTCTCGGGCTCCAACGCGGCCATCGCCGACTACCTCGTCGAAGACGTCTTTCATCACCTGCCCGAACCGGTACGCGATTTTCTGCTGCGCACGTCGATCCTCGACCAACTGTGCGGGCCGCTGTGCGACGCGCTGTACCAGGGGGGGCCCCAGCCGCCTGCTGTCGCCGATGCCGACGCGCCGGCCGGCAACAGTGCCGATATCCTGGCGTGGCTGGAGCGCGCCAACCTGTTCCTGCTGCCGCTCGAGAGCGAGCGTTACGGCGAGCGCGGCACCGGCGAGCAATCCCAGCAGTGGTATCGCTATCACAGCCTGTTTTCGAGCTTCCTGCGCGGACAACTGACGCAGACCATGCCGCAGGCGGTGGCGGAGCTCCACATGGCGGCCTCGCGCTGGTACGAAGGCCAGGGCCGTCCGGTGCCGGCCATCGAGCATGCGATTGCGGCGGGTGCCCTGGATCACGCACTGCAACTGCTCGACGGTTCCGCGGGCGGTCTGCTTGCGCAGGGCCGCATGCGGCTGCTCACGCGCTGGCTCGAGATGGTGCCGCCCGCTGAACTGGCGCGCTGGCCGAAGCTGCAGATTGCGCGTGCGTGGGCGGTGTCGTTCACGCGCGGCCCTGCCGAGGCCATCGCGCTGCTGCAGGCCTCGTCCACCGAGGACGCGACGGGCGAACTGCTCGCCCATGTGCGCGCGCTGCGGCACATGCTGCTCAACATGATGGACCGCTTCGACGAAGCGCGCGCGTTTGCCCGCAATGAGCTGCCGCCATTGCCGATGGGTTATGCGTTTCCCGACGCGATCCTCGCCACCTCGATGGCCCGGCTCGCCGCGGTCAGCGGCGACTATGTCGAGGCGCGACGGCTGCTCGCCGTGGCGCGCCAGGCTGTGCGAGGCTCGGACAGCAACTTCAACAAGATTTTCTCCGAGTCGGTCGAAGGACTGATCGACCTGCGCCAGGGACGCCTGCAGCAGGCGCTGGGGCGCTTCCGCATTGCCGCCCGCACCATGCTGCCGAACCGCTTCGGTCCGACCAACGGCAATGCCATGGCCTGCATTCTGCTGGCCGAAGGGCTGTACGAAACCGGCGATTCGGACCGCTCGGGCCGGCTGCTCAATGTGTACCTGCCGCTATCGCGCGACTTGGGCCTGGCGGACCAGATCATCACCGGCCATCTCGTGCTCGCGCGCATCGCGTTCGAGCGCGGCGAAGTCGATCAGGCCCACGAATGGCTGGCCGCGCTCGAGCATCTCGGCCATCACCGCGGCCTGACCCGGCTCGTCATGTCCGCCATGCTCGAGCGCGCGCGCCTGGCCTTGCGCCAGGGCAACCGGCATGCCGCCGAGGAAGCCTTGCAGCGTGCGGGCGATCCCGCGCTGTGGCGCACGCGGCCTGGCGTAAGTTCCTTTGCGAGCGATGTCGAAGACATCACCGTCGGACGTTTGCGGCTGGCCTTGCATGTCGAGCCGACCGCGCAAGTGCGCGAGGCGATCGAGCGCGAACTGGCGGCAGCTGTGTCCAACCAGCTCATGCGGCGCGCGCTCAAGCTGCGCATCCTGCTGGCGCAGGCGTATCAGCGCACGGGTGACGGCGCGCAGGCGCTCGTGGTCATGGCGGAGGCATTGCGCTTCGGTGCGGCCGAAGGGTTTGTCCGCATCTTTGCCGATGAGGGCGACGAGGTGCGCCGCCTGGTGGCGCAAGCCTGCGCAAGGCAGGGGGGTAACCTGCCGTCGGCGTACGTGGAGCGGCTGCTTGGCGCCTGCGGTCAGGGGCCGGATGTGGCGCCGTCAGGCCAGGCTGCCCCGGCGCCTCTCGTGGAACCACTGACGCCGAAAGAACAGAAGGTGCTGCAATTGCTGGCCGAAGGTTTTTCCAACGTGGCCATGGCACAGCGACTGTTTGTGTCGGAAACCACCGTGCGCACGCACCTGCGCAATATCAGCGCCAAACTGCATGCGAGCAACCGCACGCAGGCAGTGGCCATCGCGCGGCAGCTCGGCTTGTTGTGAATGGCGCGCCAGGGCGGCGCGCCATGGTTCAGATGCCCATGAACTCGGTGAACGCCTCCAGCGGCGCGCGCGGCGCGCGAAGCTGGTTGGCAGGGGCTTCCGGGTCCTCGTAGCCGATCGCCATGCCGGTAAAGAGCATCCGCTCCGGCGGTAACGACAGGAAGCCGCCAATCGTCTGCGGATAGATCGCCCAGCATTCCTGCGCGCAACTGTCGAGGCCTTCTTCGCGCAGCAACAGCATCACGGTCTGCAGGTACATGCCCAGGTCCGACCATTGGGGCGGGCCCATGCGGCGGTCGACGCTGCAGAACAGTGCCAGCGGCGCGCCGAAGAACGCGAAGTTGTTGGCGAACTGGGCGAGGCGGCGCTGCTTGTCTTCACGCGGGATGCCCAGACTGCGGTACAGCGCCTCGCCGACTTCGAAACGCCGGTCGCGGTAAGGCGATACGAGTTCGCGCGGATATATGTCGTATTCGCGCTCTTCGCCGCCTGGCGCTTCCGTGACGCGCTGGCGCATGATGTCCATGAGCCGATCCATCGCTTCGCCGCCGACCACATGGATATGCCATGGCTGGAGGTTGCCGCCAGAAGGCGCGCGTGCAGCGGCGGCGAGCACTCGGCGGATGGTGTCGGGATCGATGGGATTAGGCAAAAAGCCGCGCACGGATTTGCGGCTGTCCACCGCTTGACTGACCTTCATGTCGGCTCCTGCTCAGGCGAATGGGGGCTCGCCGCCCCAGTCGAAGAAGTCCGGCATGTCTTGCGACACACGTTCGGGGAAGGCGGCGGGACGCTTTTCCAGAAATGCGCTGACGCCTTCCTTGACGTCGGCCGAGCGGCCGCGCGACTGGATCGCGCGGCTGTCGAGCTTGTGTGCTTCCATCGGGTGGCTGGCACCGGCCATGCGCCAGATCAACTGGCGCGAGATGGCGACGGACACCGGCGCGGCGTTGTCGGCAATCTCCCGTGCGATCGCGCGTGCGGCGGGCAGCAGGTCTTCCGGCGCATGGAGCGAGCGCACGAGGCCGCGCTCGAGCGCTTCCTGCGCCGAGAACACGCGACCCGTATAGCACCATTCGAGCGCAGTCGAGATTCCCACGACGCGCGACAGGAACCACGACGACGCTGCCTCCGGCGTGATGCCGCGGCGCGCGAACACGAAGCCGAACTTCGCGTCGGTGGACGCCAGCCGGATATCCATGGGCAGTTGCATGGTGACGCCCACACCGACCGCGGCGCCATTCACGGCGGCGATCACCGGCTTCAGGCTGCGGAAGATGCGCAGCGACACGCGGCCGCCGCCGTCGCGGTGGGCCGTCTCGGGCTTCGCGCCATAGCGCTTCTCGAAATCGAAGGTGGCGCCGCCGGCCGATAGGTCCGCGCCGGCGCAGAAGGCTCGGCCGGAGCCCGTGACGATGACCGCGCGCACGTTGTCATCGGCATCGGTAGCATCAAAGGCGGCGATCAGGTCCTGCATCATCTGGCCCGTGAACGCGTTGAGCTGGTCGGGCCGGTGCAGTGTGATGGTGGCTACGCCGTCTTCCACGGCATAGCACAGGGTCTCGAAAGTGGGATTCGATGGGGTCATGGTCGTCGGGCGGCGGGATGATTCGGTCCACACTAGTGCAGAATGCGTCTCCCGCAATCGTCGCTTCCGACGAAGCTGGCGCGCACGGCGGCATCTTAGACTCCCACTGCGTGGCGCGGCCTGCCCCAAGGCGGCAAGGCGCGCGGCTGAAAACAAGGACGACCATGAAGACACGTATCACCGAAATGCTGGGTATCCGTTACCCGATCATCCAGGGCGGCATGCAATGGGTTGGTTATGCCGAGATGGCAGCCGCTGTCTCCAATGCGGGCGGCCTGGGTATCCTGACCGCGCTGACGCAGCCGACGCCGGAGGCGCTGGCCGAAGAAATCCGCCGCTGCCGCGAGATGACGGACCGTCCGTTCGGCGTCAACCTCACGCTGCTGCCGTCGATCAACCCGCCGCCGTACGCGCGCTACCTCGATGTCATCATCGAAAGCGGCGTGAAGGTGCTGGAAACCGCCGGCAACAACCCCAAGGAACACATTGCGCGCGCCAAGGCCGCCGGCATGAAGGTGATCCACAAATGCGTGGCGATCCGTCATGCGCTGTCGGCCGAGCGGCTGGGGGTGGACGCCGTGTCGATCGATGGCTTCGAGTGCGCGGGCCACCCGGGCGAGGACGACGTTCCGGGCATGGTGCTGATTCCGCTGGCGGCGCGCAAGCTCAGTATTCCTGTCATCGCTTCGGGCGGTATCGCCGATGGCCGAGGCATGGCGGCGGCCCTGGTGCTGGGCGCCGAGGGCGTGAACATGGGCACGCGTTTCTGCGCGACGCAGGAAGCGCCGATCCACGACAACATCAAGCAGGCGCTGGTAGCCGCCAGCGAGCGCGATACCAACCTGATCTTCCGCACCATGCACAACACCGCGCGCGTGCTGAAGAACGCCATATCGGACGAGGTGGTCAGCATCGAACGCCGCCCGGGCGGTGCACAGTTCGAGGAAGTGCGCCACCTGGTCACGGGGCAGCGCGGCAAGGCGGCCTTGGTGGCTGGTGAGCCCGATGGCGGCATCGTCAGCGCGGGCCAGTGCGTGGGCCTGATCGACGATGTGCCGAGCTGCGAGGAGTTGGTCGCGCGCATGGTGGCGGAGTGTCGCGAACAGCTTGGCACGGCCTCGCGCTATTTCGGCTGAAGCCATGGCGGAAGCGGACATTGCTGCCATGTCGACCGGCGAGGATGTGGAAACCATGCCCGAAGGCTTCGTGGCCCTGCGCCAGCTGGACGGCTATATGGGCCACTTCGGCCAGCTGTATGCGAACGTGCCGAAGCGCATCCTGGCCGTACGTGTCGGCGAGCACCACCTGAACAACCTCGGCATTCCGCACGGCGGCATGCTCGCCACGCTGGCCGACACGGCGATCGGCATGATGATGCAGATCGAGACCGAACGGAAGAACAACGCCGTCACGGTCAACCTGAGCCTAGACTACCTCGATGCCGCACGCGTCGGCGACTGGCTCGAGGCGCGCGTGGAGTTCGACAAGCTCGGTTCGCGACTGCGCTACGGCACGTGCCGCGTGATGAGCGGGGAGCGCTGCCTGCTGCGCGCGACCGCGATTTTTGCGGTGCTCGGGCCGCGCACCTGAGCCGGGCGCGCGTTTCGTCGCTTTCGACGACGCGCGCGCCGTTCCGCCTCAGCAGAATACGTGCATCCACGCTTTATGGCTGGCCCCTTTCGCCGGCACCGTTCAAGGAGATCACATGGCAGAGGCATACATCGTTGGCGCGGTACGTACCGCAGGCGGACGCAAGGGCGGCAAGCTGGCCGGCTGGCATCCGGCTGATCTGGCGGCGGAGGTGCTGAACGCGCTGCTCGACCGCACCGGTGCCGATCCCGCGCTCATCGAAGACGTAATCATGGGTTGCGTGAGCCAGGTTGGCGAGCAGGCCGGCAACGTGGCCCGCAACGCCATTCTGGCGTCGCGGCTGCCCGAAAGCGTGCCGGGCACCTCGGTCGACCGCCAGTGCGGGTCGTCGCAGCAGGCGTTGCACTTTGCCGCGCAGGCCGTGATGTCGGGCGCGATGGACATCGTCATCGCGGCGGGCGTGGAAAGCATGACGCGCGTGCCGATGGGACTGTCGTCGCAACTGCCGGCCAAGAACGGCTTTGGCGTGCCGAAGAGCCCGAATGTCGAACAGCGCTACCCGGGCGTGCAGTTCAGCCAGTTCACGGGCGCCGAGATGATCGCGCGCAACTATGGCTTTTCGCGCGAGGATCTCGACCGCTATGCGCTGCAGAGCCACCAGCGCGCCGCCGCTGCGACGCGTGCGGGCCGGTTCAATGCCGAGATCGTGCCGGTGGAAGTTCGTCTGGCCGACGGCACTCGCAATGGCGAGATGCACACGGCGGATGAAGGTATTCGTGCGGACGCCACGCTGGAATCGATCGGCAGCGTCAAGCTGATCGCAGAGGGCGGCCGTGTGACCGCCGCTACGGCCAGCCAGATTTGCGATGGCGCGGCGGGCCTGATGGTCGTCAACGAAGCCGGCCTGAAGAAGCTGGGCGTCAAGCCGCTGGCGCGCGTGCACCACATGACCGTGATCGGCCACGATCCGGTGATCATGCTCGAAGCGCCACTGCCGGCCACGCAGCACGCGCTGAAGAAGGCAGGCATGAACATCAACGACATCGACCTGTTCGAAGTGAACGAGGCCTTCGCGCCGGTGCCGCTCGCCTGGCTGAAGGCCACCGGTGCCGATCCGGAACGCCTGAACATCCACGGCGGCGCGATCGCACTGGGCCACCCGCTGGGCGGCTCGGGCGCCAAGCTGATGACCACGCTGATCCACAGCCTGCATACGCACGGCAAGCGTTATGGCTTGCAGACCATGTGTGAAGGCGGTGGGCTGGCCAACGTCACCATTATCGAGCGCCTGTAAGCGCTGCGCCGGGCAACCGGCATCCGCCTCAATGGTGGAGAAAAAGGGGTAAAGGGAGCAGGACCGGCGGCGCAGGCATGTCAAAGTGCCTGCGCCAGTCGCCGGATCGGCGCTGAACACGGCAAGTGGCAACGCTACTGTTCCGGCTGGCGTTGCAAGAACGCCCGCCAGAGAGGGGTAAAGGGAGAAGGACCGGCGGCGCGGGCATGTCAAAGTGCCCGCGCCAGCAGCCGGCGACACGCTCCGATTCCAACCCGGATTCCCGGGATCGAATCCAAACATCAACTGGCGGCGCGTGGCCGTCGGCTTTCAGGCGAACGTTTGCGCGCTGCGGCGATCCGGCAGTTCCAGATGGGGCACGCTGTTGAAGCTCAGCAGGCGCCGCGTGCCGCGGCCGACGATGATTTCACAGAACCCGGTATTGCGGAACTGAAGGTTCAGTTCGATGGCCGTCTGCGCGGGAGCACCCAGCAAGTCCGCGGCAGCGCGGCCAATGGCGCCGCCCGAACTGACCACGAGGATGGCATCCTCACGCGCGGTGCCTTCGCATGCATGCGTCAACGCGCCATGAATGCGCGTGCCGAACTCCGTCCACGATTCCGGCATATCGGCCAGGCTGTCCTGGGTCCATGCGTGGTAGGCGGCGCGAAACGTGCGCCAGTAGTCGTTGTAGTCGCCGTTCTGGTGGGCGCGATGGTCGGCGCCGCCCGTGTAGGACCGGTAGAGCGCTTCGCCGTCGTATTCATTGAGACCGGGATGCGATTCAATGCTGGAGGCGGCGGCACCCATGGCGGAGAGAATCTCTGAAGCCGTGTCTCGCTGGCGCACCAGCGTGCCGGCGACGACGCGCTTCAGGCCAATGCCGCGATCGCGGAAATACTCGCCCAGCCAGCGCGCCTGCTGCCGGCCTGTCTCGGAGAGACAGTCATAGTTGGCCGCGCCAAACGAGGCCTGTCCGTGCCGGACAAGGAAAAGGGTTGCCATGGATGGTCTCGGTTCGGTTTGCCGCAAAACCGCGGATCCATTACTGGACGGGCGCGGCGCGCCCTGCGGCGCGGCAAGTGTGTCAGCGGATTCTAGAGGCCATGCACGCGCCGTCAAAGCAAGGCACGGGCAAATTCATAGCGGCTATCGCCGGCCTGCATTACCTGCGGCCGGCGGTATGTATCCGCATCCGGATCGTCAGGCCGGCGTGTCTTCCACGCCCAGGTAGCCCATGAGCATCCGGCTCATTTCGCCGGGGAGGCGCTCGTCTTCAAGATGAAACGGGCCGGTGTCGTTCAGCACTGCGTTGACGAGCATGCTGAACACTGCCTGCATGGCAAAGCGCACACGCTGTTCGGCTTCAGCCGCGGGCAAGGACAGGCGGGGCACGAGCAGCAGCACCATGCGTTCGACCACGGCATCGCCGTTCTGGCGGTGCGGCAGCCATTCTTCCGGCCGCGTCGAAGCGTGCCGGAGCGACGCGCGAATGACGCCGCGATTTCCAATGACCCCGAGCACCAGAAAGCGCATGGCTTTTTCCAGCACAATGCGCGTCGGTACGTCCTCCCAGCGCTGCTGCACCAGGTAGCGGTCGACCGAGTCGGCAGTTTCTTCGATCACCAGCGTGCGCAGCGCTTCGAAGTAGGCCATCTTGTCGCGGAAGCGCCCATAGAAGGCGCCGACGGACACCTGGCACGCCGCGGCGATCTGTGCCACGGATACCGCAGCAAAGTCACGCTGCGCGAGCAATTCGCGGCCAGCGCTGAGCAGTGCCTGTTCGGTTTCGCGTGCGCGGCGCTGGCGCGGCGGTTGCAGGATCGAGGGGGTCTCCACGCGGGGGAAGGAAGAAGAGGGAAATGCGTCTCCTGTTGTCATGTCTCGCATAGTTTGTACTTGAATAATTCGAATTATGATTCGGTTTTGAACCATACGGGCTCGGTGGGCGGGACGTCAAGCGTTCCTTGCATTTTGGCCGGCCGCGTCACTTGCCATGGCGGCGGCTATATCACCGACCCGGTGTGTGTTGATGGCGGGAGATTGACCTTTGCGGCAGTGCCGGCAAGGGGCAACACATACGGGAAGACACATAAATGTCATAAAAACGTCACAATGGGGATGGCTATGGTCGAATGCCTCCATGCTCAGGGGGGTCGGTCAGGCTCAGACAAGGAGAAACAAGACATGAAGACGTCGAAGAACGAGCCACAATTCCGTCCGAATCGTATCCGGCGCGCGCTGATCGCCTTGGCAGCGGCGCCGCTGGCCATTGCCGCCGGGACAGTGCACGCGGCGTGGCCTGAGAAGCCGATCCGGCTCGTCGTCGCCTTTCCTCCGGGCGGTCCGGTCGATACGCATGCGCGCCTGCTTGCAGAAAAGCTGCAGCCGCTTCTGGGGCAGACGATCGTGCTCGACTACAAGGCCGGCGCTGCAGGCAATATCGGGTCGGACAACGTCGCCAAGTCGGCCCCGGACGGCTACACCCTGTTGCTGGCCAACACCGGGCAAATGGCGATCAATAATTCGCTGTATCCGCGGCTTCAATACAGCATGCCGAAGGATTTCACCCCCGTGGCGCGCACCGCACTGATCCCACTGGTAATGGTGGTGAATAACAATGTGCCGGCGCGCAGCCTCAAGGAATTCATTTCCTTTGCTAAGGCCAATCCGGGCAAGCTGAACTTTGCCTCGGGCGGCAACGGCGGCATTTCTCACCTGATGCCGGAAATGTTCAAGCAGGCTTCCGGCACGTTCATCGTACATATCCCGTACAAGGGCAGTGCACCGGCACTGACCGACGTGATGGGTGGGCAGGCGCAGATGATGGCCGATTCGATCCCGCTGTTCACGCAGTACATCAAGGCCGGCAAGGTACGGGCCCTGGCCGTGACTTCGAAGCAGCGTTCCCCTGCGCTGCCTGACGTACCGACCATGGAGGAAGGCGGCCTGAAGGGGTTCGAGGTGGTGGGCTTCTACGGCATGCTGGCGCCCGCAGGCACACCCAAGGAAATCGTGACACGCCTGTCGGACGCTTTGCACAAGGTGTTGTCCGATCCGGATACCAAGGCAAAGCTGGAGCAGCAGGGTGCCGAGCCTGCCTGGCAATCGCCCGAGGCCTTCACGGCAACGATCGTTGCGGAGCAGAAGCGCTGGGGACAGGCTGTGAAGGTGTCGGGCGCCAAGATCGATTGAGCCAGGTTGCGCCCGGGTTTGCGCGAGTGAGCCCTGTCACTGGCGGGTGCGGTGCTTGAGCCCGGCGCAATAGCCGACGAGCGTGGTGACGCAGCAAGCGTCGCCGCGCCATTCTCCCCACATGACAGCGTCGTCGGGCCCTGCCACCAGACGGCGTTCGCAGCGGCCCGGCGGCCGCGGGGCTTCCACGCCTGCATCGTGCGCTTCCGTGGTCGGCGGCTTGGCAGGCTGCGGCACAATGTCTTGCCAGACGTACGCCGTTCCGCCCGGGACCGCCTGGACAGCCTGCGGCGGTCCCCACTGAGCTTTGGCATCGTCGATCGGTATGCCTTTCCATGAGTCGAGCAGATCCCGCATCGTGCTGCTTTCAATGCTTGCGCATGCACCTGTCAATGCCATGGCAAACGCCGCCGCCGCTGCGGGTGCTTTGCGAACGATCGCAGCCCGGCGGGCGCGCCGGACAAGAGGAACGAAACATGAGGCCGGCATGGGCGACTCCGCAGCTGCACATCAGGGCGCCAGGCCCCTCAGTGAAGGCTAGCGGAGCCGCTTCGGCCGGTGCAAGCCAGCTATGCGTGGTGGCGCACTCAAGTCCGGGAACTTAGACCCATCAGTCATCAAACAAGCCAGGCGACGGCTGGCGCCGCACCGGCGCCTTGCTTCGTCCGGGCCCCTGTGGCAGGTTCGGCGGGCTTCGGTCATCAGGCGCAGGCGCTTCGCACAAGGCAAGCTCGAAGCTGCGTGTGGATGTCAGCGGCACCGCATTGGGCATCCACTGCTGCAGCCGCGAAGCAAGGATCTGGTAAGTATCCAGATCGAAGCGTGCCGGCGCGGCAAGCAGGGTGGTGACGTCTTCAAGTGTTTGCACCGACCCCAGATAGCACCAGTCCTCTGCAACGTGCCACCAGGTTTGCGTGCCCGAGACTTCCGGCCAGGCGGCCGGACCGTCAAATGGCCAGCGTTTGAGCCGCGCCTCAGCCATGGCTGTCGCGATTCTCGCCCGGTGGCTTGGCGACGCCTCTTCGCCCACACAGGCGCCCTCGCAGCGGTGGAGCTGCCGCGCGAAGCAGGGATTGCCCGCGCGCGCGGTCTTCTCCAGGGTTAGGGTCGCCTGGCAAAGCCGATGCTCATCGGCCAGCCGGCGCAGCCAGGCTTGCGCTGCGCCACGGCTCGCGAACGCGCCATACAGATTGCCCCGTCGGCTGAAATCGGTATCGGCGTCCGAGCGCAGGCGCGGCACAGGCAATTCGGGCGGCAGTTCCCAGGTGTACAGCCGAGCGCTTCCGCGCAGCATCTGGTTGTGGAGCGGCTGCATGTTTTTTACCAGACTTGCCTCGAGCAACAGGGCACCGATTTCTCCTCCGGTCTCACGCCATTCCACGCGTCGCACCAGGCGGGCGAGGCGCATGTCCTTGCCTAGCCGGTAGTCGCCCGAGAAATGTGCGCCGATCCGTTGCCGCAGATGCACGCTCTTACCTATATAGAGCGGGGCGTCGTTATCGCCGTAGAACAGATAGACACCGGCGGTATCGGGCACATCGTCGAGCGCGGTTTCTTCGAGGCCTGCAGGCAGGCTGGCACGCTTGACCAGGGCTCCCGTTGCCGCATCGATCAGTTCCACGGAATAGAGCGCATGGATCTTCTGCCAGAACTGCCACAGCAACTCGGCATCGGCCAGTGCCCGATGGCGCGCCCGGGGTTGCAAGTCGAACCGCGCGATGATCGCATCAAGGCCATGCCGTGCCGCTGAAGGGAACAGCGAGCGTGACAGCCTGACCGTGCACAGTACGTCGGCGCGGAAAGTCAATCCGGCGCGGCGGAACTCGTTCTTCAGGAATCCATAGTCAAAGCGCGCGTTGTGGGCGACGAAAAGGCGTCCCTGCAGGCGCTCGGCAAGGGCTTCAGCGATCGAGGCAAAGGTGGGCTGGCCTTGTACGGTCTCGTCGGTGATGCCCGTCAGCCGCTGGATGAATGGTGGGATGCTTACGCCGGGATCAAGCAACGTATCCCATTCCTGGATGCCTTCGGGGCCGACTTCGACAACGCCGATCTCGGTGATCCGGTCGTGCTGGGCATCGGCGCCGGTGGTTTCCAGATCCACGAACACTATGGGGCGCGACAGCGCAGCCGCCAGTGCATGGGCGTCGGCGAAGCGGGCCTTTCCTGAGTGGCGATCAGAGGGGGGAGGGAAAATGTCCTGCATGGGCAGATTCTAAGTGGGCTGGCAGGGTGATGTGAGACAGTTCTCAAAAAGCGCTTGCCAAGCCTGACTTGCTGCCGTAATATTCGCCCCCTCGCAACACAACGCGGCGCTGCAAGGCAGGGCTGACAAGGGTTGCGGGGCGACTGGGTGGTTCGGAGCGAGGGGTTAGCGCGACGAACCGAAGCAAAAAAAGTGCTGACCCGGTTGACGAAACGAAGAAAGCTCTGCATAATCTCGTTTCTCTGCTGCTGACGCAGCGACGCAAACGGCAAAGCCGGTGCGGGCCCGAAAGGGCGGGTTCTTTAACAACCAAACAACCGATAAGTGTGGGCGCTGGGTAGCGGACGCACGAGGTCTTCGGACTTCGGAGCTTCAAAAGTTATCAGTGCTCGCACAGCAAAACGTGACTGGGTCTACGGATCTGGTCAGTCAGTTTTCTGAGAGTGAGCGACCGCTCGAAAGAGCGAGGTGCTTCGGCACCACACAGAGATTGAACTGAAGAGTTTGATCCTGGCTCAGATTGAACGCTGGCGGCATGCCTTACACATGCAAGTCGAACGGCAGCACGGGCTTCGGCCTGGTGGCGAGTGGCGAACGGGTGAGTAATACATCGGAACGTGCCCTGTCGTGGGGGATAACTAGTCGAAAGATTAGCTAATACCGCATACGACCTGAGGGTGAAAGCGGGGGACCGAAAGGCCTCGCGCGATAGGAGCGGCCGATGTCTGATTAGCTAGTTGGTGGGGTAAGAGCCCACCAAGGCGACGATCAGTAGCTGGTCTGAGAGGACGATCAGCCACACTGGGACTGAGACACGGCCCAGACTCCTACGGGAGGCAGCAGTGGGGAATTTTGGACAATGGGGGCAACCCTGATCCAGCAATGCCGCGTGTGTGAAGAAGGCCTTCGGGTTGTAAAGCACTTTTGTCCGGAAAGAAAACCCTTGCCCTAATACGGTGGGGGGATGACGGTACCGGAAGAATAAGCACCGGCTAACTACGTGCCAGCAGCCGCGGTAATACGTAGGGTGCGAGCGTTAATCGGAATTACTGGGCGTAAAGCGTGCGCAGGCGGTTTTGTAAGACAGGCGTGAAATCCCCGGGCTTAACCTGGGAATGGCGCTTGTGACTGCAAGGCTAGAGTGTGTCAGAGGGGGGTAGAATTCCACGTGTAGCAGTGAAATGCGTAGAGATGTGGAGGAATACCGATGGCGAAGGCAGCCCCCTGGGACATGACTGACGCTCATGCACGAAAGCGTGGGGAGCAAACAGGATTAGATACCCTGGTAGTCCACGCCCTAAACGATGTCAACTAGTTGTTGGGGATTCATTTCTTCAGTAACGTAGCTAACGCGTGAAGTTGACCGCCTGGGGAGTACGGTCGCAAGATTAAAACTCAAAGGAATTGACGGGGACCCGCACAAGCGGTGGATGATGTGGATTAATTCGATGCAACGCGAAAAACCTTACCTACCCTTGACATGCCACTAACGAAGCAGAGATGCATTAGGTGCCCGAAAGGGAAAGTGGACACAGGTGCTGCATGGCTGTCGTCAGCTCGTGTCGTGAGATGTTGGGTTAAGTCCCGCAACGAGCGCAACCCTTGTCTCTAGTTGCTACGAAAGGGCACTCTAGAGAGACTGCCGGTGACAAACCGGAGGAAGGTGGGGATGACGTCAAGTCCTCATGGCCCTTATGGGTAGGGCTTCACACGTCATACAATGGTGCGTACAGAGGGTTGCCAACCCGCGAGGGGGAGCCAATCCCAGAAAACGCATCGTAGTCCGGATCGTAGTCTGCAACTCGACTACGTGAAGCTGGAATCGCTAGTAATCGCGGATCAGCATGCCGCGGTGAATACGTTCCCGGGTCTTGTACACACCGCCCGTCACACCATGGGAGTGGGTTTTGCCAGAAGTAGTTAGCCTAACCGCAAGGAGGGCGATTACCACGGCAGGGTTCATGACTGGGGTGAAGTCGTAACAAGGTAGCCGTATCGGAAGGTGCGGCTGGATCACCTCCTTTCCAGAGGCGCGCGTTCTGCGTGCTCAGTGTCCACACTTATCGGTTTGTTTGCTGTTACAGCCAAGGGTCTGTAGCTCAGGTGGTTAGAGCACCGTCTTGATAAGGCGGGGGTCGTAGGTTCAAGTCCTACCAGACCCACCAAGTTATCCGAGGGGGGATTAGCTCAGCTGGGAGAGCACCTGCTTTGCAAGCAGGGGGTCGTCGGTTCGATCCCGTCATCCTCCACCACCGCTTACGAGCGGGACGGAAGTACCTTGGTTTGGTTGGCCAAATGCAAGCGCTCTGCAGAAGAGTGTTTGCATTTGGCATTGCCAAGCGATCGCAAGATCGGCTGTTCTTTAACAATATGGGATGTAGTAAAGGTGTCGCGCGAGCGTTGATGAGACGCTCAGTTGTATAACGCGATACCGGGTTGTGATTGTATCAACCAAAGTATTTAAGTGATCGAAAGATGACTTGGAATACGGCACAAATGCGAGAACTCAACCTGTAGCGAGACGGTGTCCTTGAGACACACTTGTTATAGGGTCAAGCGAACAAGTGCATGTGGTGGATGCCTTGGCGATCACAGGCGATGAAGGACGCGGTAGCCTGCGAAAAGCTTCGGGGAGCTGGCAAACGAGCTTTGATCCGGAGATGTCCGAATGGGGAAACCCGGCCCGAATGGGTCATCCCACACTGAATTCATAGGTGTGGGAAGCGAACGCGGCGAACTGAAACATCTAAGTAGCTGCAGGAACAGAAATCAACCGAGATTCCCAAAGTAGTGGCGAACGAAATGGGAAGAGCCTTGTACTCTTTAGCAGTGTTGTTAGCAGAACGGGATGGAAAGCCCGGCCGTAGCAGGTGATAGCCCTGTATGCGAAAACAGCGTTGTGGAACTAGGTGTACGACAAGTAGGGCGGGACACGTGAAATCCTGTCTGAAGATGGGGGGACCATCCTCCAAGGCTAAATACTCGTGATCGACCGATAGTGAACCAGTACCGTGAGGGAAAGGCGAAAAGAACCCCGGGAGGGGAGTGAAATAGATCCTGAAACCGCATGCATACAAACAGTCGGAGCCTCGTAAGGGGTGACGGCGTACCTTTTGTATAATGGGTCAGCGACTTACATTCAGTGGCGAGCTTAACCGATTAGGGCAGGCGTAGCGAAAGCGAGTCCGAACAGGGCGATTAGTCGCTGGGTGTAGACCCGAAACCAGATGATCTATCCATGGCCAGGTTGAAGGTGCGGTAACACGTACTGGAGGACCGAACCCACTAACGTTGAAAAGTTAGGGGATGAGCTGTGGATAGGGGTGAAAGGCTAAACAAATCTGGAAATAGCTGGTTCTCTCCGAAAACTATTTAGGTAGTGCCTCGTGTGTCACCTTCGGGGGTAGAGCACTGTCATGGTTGGGGGGTCTATTGCTGATTACCCCGCCATAGCAAACTCCGAATACCGAAGAGTGCAATCACGGGAGACAGACATCGGGTGCTAACGTCCGGTGTCAAGAGGGAAACAACCCAGACCGCCAGCTAAGGTCCCCAAATATGGCTAAGTGGGAAACGAAGTGGGAAGGCTAAAACAGTCAGGAGGTTGGCTTAGAAGCAGCCACCCTTTAAAGAAAGCGTAATAGCTCACTGATCGAGTCGTCCTGCGCGGAAGATGTAACGGGGCTAAGCCATATACCGAAGCTGCGGACGCACAGCAATGTGCGTGGTAGGAGAGCGTTCCGTAAGCCTGTGAAGGTGTCTTGTAAAGGATGCTGGAGGTATCGGAAGTGCGAATGCTGACATGAGTAGCGATAAAGGGGGTGAAAGGCCCCCTCGCCGTAAGCCCAAGGTTTCCTACGCAACGTTCATCGGCGTAGGGTGAGTCGGCCCCTAAGGCGAGGCAGAGATGCGTAGCTGATGGGAAGCAGGTTAATATTCCTGCACCGTCGTATGATGCGATGGGGGGACGGATCGCGGAAGGTTGTCCGGGTGTTGGAAGTCCCGGTCCCTGCAGTGGAGAAGGCGCTTAGGCAAATCCGGGCGCGTAATTCAAGGCTGTGGGGCGAGCGAGCTAGGCTCGCGAAGCAATTGGAAGTGGTTCCAAGAAAAGCCTCTAAGCTTCAGTCATACGAGACCGTACCGCAAACCGACACAGGTGGGCGAGATGAGTATTCTAAGGCGCTTGAGAGAACTCGGGAGAAGGAACTCGGCAAATTGGTACCGTAACTTCGGGATAAGGTACGCCCTGGTAGCTTGACTGGCCTGCGCCAGAAGGGTGAAGGGGTTGCAATAAAATGGTGGCTGCGACTGTTTAATAAAAACACAGCACTCTGCAAACACGAAAGTGGACGTATAGGGTGTGACGCCTGCCCGGTGCCGGAAGATTAAATGATGGGGTGCAAGCTCTTGATTGAAGTCCCGGTAAACGGCGGCCGTAACTATAACGGTCCTAAGGTAGCGAAATTCCTTGTCGGGTAAGTTCCGACCTGCACGAATGGCGTAACGATGGCCACACTGTCTCCTCCCGAGACTCAGCGAAGTTGAAGTGTTTGTGATGATGCAATCTCCCCGCGGCTAGACGGAAAGACCCCATGAACCTTTACTGTAGCTTTGCATTGGACTTTGAACCGATCTGTGTAGGATAGGTGGGAGGCTTTGAAGCGTGGACGCTAGTTCACGTGGAGCCGTCCTTGAAATACCACCCTGGTTTGTTTGAGGTTCTAACCTTGGCCCGTGAATCCGGGTCGGGGACAGTGCATGGTAGGCAGTTTGACTGGGGCGGTCTCCTCCCAAAGTGTAACGGAGGAGTTCGAAGGTACGCTTGGTACGGTCGGACATCGTACCTAAAGTGCAATGGCAAAAGCGTGCTTAACTGCGAGACCGACAAGTCGAGCAGGTGCGAAAGCAGGACATAGTGATCCGGTGGTTCTGAATGGAAGGGCCATCGCTCAACGGATAAAAGGTACTCTGGGGATAACAGGCTGATACCGCCCAAGAGTTCATATCGACGGCGGTGTTTGGCACCTCGATGTCGGCTCATCTCATCCTGGGGCTGTAGCCGGTCCCAAGGGTATGGCTGTTCGCCATTTAAAGAGGTACGTGAGCTGGGTTTAAAACGTCGTGAGACAGTTTGGTCCCTATCTGCCGTGGGCGTTGGAATCTTGACGGGGGCTGCTCCTAGTACGAGAGGACCGGAGTGGACGTACCGCTGGTGTACCTGTTGTCTCGCCAGAGGCATCGCAGGGTAGCTATGTACGGAAGAGATAACCGCTGAAAGCATCTAAGCGGGAAACTCGCCTGAAGATGAGGATTCCCTGGAGGCTTGACCTCCTTGAAGGGTCGTTCGAGACCAGGACGTTGATAGGCTGGGTGTGGAAGCGCAGTAATGCGTTAAGCTAACCAGTACTAATTGCCCGTAAGGCTTGATCCTATAACCAGTGTGTTTTAGCCTGGTGAGTCAATCGCCTTGTGCCGATACAGCACAACCCAACGCTACAAAACTACATCCCGAATTGGTGAGGTTGACCGCGTCAGCCTCACAACCCCTCATGCCTGGTGACCATAGCGAGCTGGAACCACCCCTTCCCATCCCGAACAGGTCCGTGAAACAGCTCCGCGCCGATGATAGTGCGGATACCCGTGTGAAAGTAGGTCATCGCCAGGCTCTTATAATGCAGAACCCCTCAGCTCATTCGAGCTGAGGGGTTTTTGCTTTTTGGAACACGTGTTTGCGTGTCGCGATGCCTTCAAGTCGCGGTTGCGTGCACCCATCTGGACTCCGCGGGACGGGGATCAGTTCATACCGCCTCTGCGACGCGGGCAGTCACTGTGCGTTCGACGTGGTCCTCTGCAGGAACGGCACTCCGCAACCGAATCAGACCGTCTTGCTGCCGGATCTCCAACTCTCCGTTCTCCCGGCGCGCGTATTGCCACCCGGCGGCAATTGCAGCCTCCAGCGTGGCGAAATGCAAAGGCTCTCGAAGGCCCTCCTTTTGCAGTGACCATCCCACCGCGGCCGGACGGACACAAATTCTTCCCACAGGCATTTCTGTCTCCTCGCACGAATGGCGATATGTCCCGAAGGAAGATGCTTGCACGCTTGCCACCTTCCATGTATGTCGGAAAAAGATGCATTCTGGCAACATGGCTTCGTGTGGGAACGGAGGTTGCTCCCACCATCAGGGGTGTGGCGCAATCAAAGGGATGCTTATGTACATGGTCTACTGGTCCGAAGCCCATGACACCGGACTCACCCCACATGCCCAGTCGTTTCCTAGCGATGCGATGCGTGACGCGCTCCGGCTAACCGAAACGCTACGCCAGCGCCAGCTTGCGGGGGAGCCCGTGAGTTTTGTCACGCTTTGCTCGGAAAACCCCAACTCAGTGGGACGTGCGGGGGCGGCAGATCCACCGCCAGACTATGAGTGGAGAAAGCGGCGACCCTGAGAAGGTTCTGGCGGTGTACGGCCCTTCGTAATCCTGCTCGTTTTTATCGTCAGAATATTCCGCCAACCCGACCTATAATGATTGACATTACAACGATTGATCGGGCAATAAAATGACGTCGACGGCACAATCCGGGCATGGCAGCGGACAGGTTCTCCCATTCCGCGAATCGCTGCTTGCCATGTTGGGGGTGGCCTTTGTGTCGATGCTGGTGGCCCTTGACCAGACCGTGGTCGGTACGGCACTGCCAACGGTTGTCGCCGAGCTCCAGGGCTTCGAGTACTACGCGTGGGTAGCGACGTCTTACCTGCTGCTGTCGGTGATTACCGTGCCGATCTTCGGGCGCCTCGGCGATTACTATGGCCGCAAGCCTTTCGTGCTGGCTTCCATCGTCGTGTTCTCGGTGGCGTCCGCGCTGTGCGGCATGGCGACGAGCATGCCCTTCCTCGTGGCTGCGCGCGGACTGCAAGGAATCGGGGGCGGCATGCTGGTCGGCACGGCGTTCGCGTGCATCCCAGATCTGTTTCCGGATTCGCACGTGAGGCTGCGCTGGCAGGTTCTGATGAGTGCGGCGTTTGGCGTGGCGAATGCAATCGGGCCGTCGCTGGGCGGCATACTCACGGAGTGGTACGGCTGGCGCGCCGTGTTCTATGTCAACCTGCCGGTGGGGGTGCTGAGCCTGTGGTTCGTGTGGCGCTACCTGCCGCACCTGCGCCAGCAATCGCATTCCGGCCCGATCCGGGTCGACTGGCTGGGTGCCTTGCTGATCGGCGTGGGGCTCGGCTGCATGCAGATGAGTGTCGAGCTGCTACCGCAGCGTGGCGTCGATTGGCTGACCGCAGGGCTGCTTGCCGTCGCTGTCGCGGCGCTGGTCGGGTTGTGGCAATGGGAACGCCGCTGTGCCAATCCGATCCTACCGCTGGACATGTTCCGCAACCCCGGCGTGGCGCCGCTGCTCCAGCTCGCCGTGCTGGTCGGGTTCACGATGTTTGCGGTGCTGATCTATGCACCGCTGCTGCTGCAGGGGGGCTTTGGCTATTCGCCGCGCGATGCTGGGCTGTTGGTAACGCCGCTGGTGGTGTGCATCACGGTCGGCAGTATCGTGAACGGTCGCATCATCACGCGCATCCGCCATCCTAACGCGATGTTGTTCGCCGGCTTTGGCATGCTGGCCGCCGGATGCCTGGCCCTGTCTCAGGCCACGCGCGGCATGCCCCATTCGCTGCTGCTCGCGATCATGTTGGTTGCCGGTTTCGGGCTTGGCTTCATCATGCCAAACCTCACGGTGTTTGCGCAGCAGACAGTGGGCCGGGAACATCTTGGTATCGCTACCGCGATGCTGCAGTCGCTACGGATGGTAGGGGGCATGATCGGTACGGCGATGGTCGGCACGATGGTATCGCGCTCCTATACCGCAGGTGTGGAGCAGTCGCTTGCGGCCGTCAATGCGCAGGGCTGGCTCACGCGCATGGCCGATCCGCAGGTGCTGATCGATAAGGCCGCGCAGGCAGGATTGCTGACCGAACTGCAGCAGGCAGGGCACAATGGCGCCTTGCTGCTGGAGCAGGCGCGTGTGTCCCTGGTGACTGCAATTCATTTCGGGCTGGCAATTGCCGCAGCGGCAGCGTTGATAGGCCTGTGGCGCGCGCGGCGCGTGCCGCCGGTCAGGCTCGTGCGAGCCGGCCAGCAGCCGGCCATGGCGGCTGACTAGAGCACTGGCTGCACGGCGTGCTTGGCATGCCGTGTCATTGGATACGGGAGATTGGATGGAACTGGAGCGACAAAGCCTTGCGGTACTGCAGCAGTTCGGGCGGACTTACCGCGCCTATGCAGCGGCTTTCGAGCAGCGTATCGGGCTTCCGTTGCCGCGATGGCGCATCCTGTTTGCGCTGCACCTCCAGGAAGATGCTATCGCCCAGAAAGCCCTGGCTGAGCGCGTGGGCATGGATCCCGGTGCACTGACCAGGCAGCTCAAGGCCTTGGAGGAGCTTGGCTGGGTCCTGCGCAATACCTCGGAGCGCGACAACCGTGTGACCCACGTGACGCTGTCCGCAACTGGCCGGGACGTGGTCGAAGGCAAGATGCCGCTGCGCTCGGCCTTTCTACAGGATGTGCTGGAAAACGTTCCCGAGTCGACCATGGGCGAACTCTCGAGAGGCCTTGCCCAATTGGAGGCCGGCATTGCCGATGCCGTGGCGCGTGCCGCGGAGATGGCGGACGCGGACTAAGCGTCCGGCACGATCATTTGCGCTAGCTGGGCAGAAGGATGCCCTGGCGCGCAGCGCATTCGAACAGATCGCGGTCATTGTTGGCCCCGAGCTTCTGCATGGCGCAATTTTTCTGGCGGCTGATCGTCTTGACGCTGCGGCACATGATGCCGGCAATCTCGCTGACCGAGCGCCCGCTCAGGTAGAGGCGGATGACTTCCGTTTCACGGACCGACATGCGTTGGGGAACGGGCTGGCCGGGTTCTATCAGGCTATCCGGGTCCGATCGCGTCAGGATTTCCAGTGCTGATTTGCCAACGTAGTCGAAGCCCCGTTGTATGCGGACGACCGCGGTGACCAGCTCGCTCGGAGGCGCATCTTTGAGCAGCAGCCCGTGCACGCGCGACTTGAGGATCGAGCGCAGGATCATGGGATTGGTGATCATCGTCAGCACAATGACTGCCATTGCCGGATAGTGCCGCCGCAGCGTGGAAATCAACCGTATGCCATCGGAATCTCCCGGTCCCGGCATGTGGTAGTCGGTGATTACCACATCGGGCCGCAGTGCCTGGGCGCAGCACAGCAAATCTGTCGCGCTGGTGGCCATGCCGCACACCTCCCATCCCGCCTGCGTCTGCAATTGGTCCCGGGCCGCGGTGGAGACAAGGGGGTGGTCGTCGGCCAGCAGGATTCTCAAGGTCATGGCGCGGTTCCTTCTCGTGGGGGAATAGACGTCGTGATTGCGTCCCAAAAAATCGCCGCACGCGTGTATAGCGTGCGGCGCGAAAGACGCATCAACATCGGCGCACATGCCGGATCTCGAGCCAAACGGGAGGCGGCCGCGACACGACAGTGCGCACCCAGAATACTGATGTCGCGGTCCCGGCGGACTAGGAAACTTCGCAAATACGTGCAGCTAAATGTAACGGCGCCGATGGCGCGATTTTTCCGAAATGGCCGAAGGGGCGGGCCAGAGCGGAAACGGCATCGTCCCCCACGGAATATGCGTGACTAACGCTTGCGCTACCGCAATCGATCGAAGTGGCTAAGAGGGCGAACTGCCCGCTTGCCGCGGCTCAGGCCGCTGCAGCGTGCCGAGGCGGTTCCTGCCGGACCTTGCGGCGGTTGTCGATCGCCTTGAGGGGGTCGCGTAGGACAGCACTGCCTACGTCCATGATGTCGCGCAGCGCGCCCTTGTCGCGTGCCCGCTCGGGCGCCCAGAAATGCAGGGCGGCCCATTCCGGGAAGCTGCTCGGGGGCGCGAGCAGGCGCGTCTTGCGATCGCGCGTGACCAGGGGCACGTTGAAATCGAGCACAGGGCAGATGCCACCGGCCGAATGCAGCAGCGTGATTTGTGTGTGCCACGATGGCACCACGGTCTCGCGGTGTCCCGGGGTGCTCGCCTGCCGCGCAAGGAAGCTGCGCAGCGGACTACCGGCTTCGCAGTCTTCCTGCAGCAGGATCCAGTCGCTTTCCGTATCGTCGGCGCTGCCGGCGCGCATTGCGCTGACGAGCCGGCGCGGCGTTGCGAGGATGTTGTGCGGCAATACTTTCGCCGGGTTGTGGCCGCCATCCACCACGAAAGCGCAGTCCAGTTCGCCACTGTCCAGGCTTTCGGCCAGCGTGGCATCGGCAATGACGGGCCGCGTCACGAAGCTGTCATGCGGGAATCGCTCGCACAGTGTGGTCAGGATTTCAGTGATTACCGGGTCGCCAATGGACGAGGAAAACCCGATCGACAGGCGTCGGCCCTGATGGCTCTTCTCCGTGACCAGGTCATTGGGGCGCACAAGCTGGTTCCATTTCGCCAGGATCTGCCGGGCGGTTTGCTCCAGACGCAGCGCGTGCGGCGTCGGCTCCAGCGTGCCGTTGCGCTTGACGAAGAGCGGATCGCCCGTGATTTCGCGCAGCCGCGCCAGGCTGTAGGCGACCGTCGGGACACGCCCTTGCGTGCAGGCCGCTACCGCGCTGAGGTCGCGGTACTCCATGACTAAGACGAAAACATGCAACAACTTCGTGCTGACATGACGCATTCTGACTTCTCCCGATCCATGGACTTCTGTTTTTGTTTTTTCTTGTGTTCAATTGCCCGGCAATGCGACGGCGATATGCAGCCCGAGGGCGAGCGCCGCGCGCCGCGAACCTCAGCAATCGGGTTCGCGGGTAGAGAAAGAAATTACCGTGGCAGTGGGAACGGGAACCGGCAAGCGATGTTGGCGGCGGATCTGGCTGCTAAGAAGCATGGCACAACTCCTAAATGTCCGACTCGCGTCGACAAATGGCGCAGTGACTCATCAATCCTTCAGGCCCGTGCTTGCCGGCAGTTCTTTGTGTGTCACCGATGTGTCCGTACCGGTGAAGAACTGGCGGGCCGCCCGTCTGTACGGGCTCCGTGGAGCGCCGTTTGCGGGCGTACGAAATTTAGTTGATGCCGAGGAATCTTAATACAACATCCAGAAAGTTCCTAGGAAGTAACTGCATTGGGGTATGCCGTGCGGCGACTGTCAAGATTGATTGTCCAGACATCGGAACATGGTCAAAAGCCGCCGGAAACGTGCTGAAAGCCTCTACAGGACACAAGGAAGGTTGTGCGCTTCGCAGCAAAGGCGGCGGACGAAATGGCTGTTGTCGATGTCGTGCGAAATGGGAAAAGCGCGCCGTCGCGCCTTGCAGTGAAATTGGATTCCAATTTGGAAAAACCAGGATGGTGGCTGACACACGCATACCCCGCCACGACATTGTTATGGCTGCGAGGGCGCGTGGTGGCTTGATGCTGGCGCTATGTCCATCTGACAGCCGCTTGCTGTCAGGGTCGCACAATTTGCTTAACTCGCGCAGCAAAGACGTTGAATTGCCTTTTGGCGCGGCGGTGGGCTAACGTACGGGCAGGGTCGGGCACGCTTACCGGCGCGCATGGGGATGGTTGCGTAGCGGAGAAAATCGGTGAACAGACGGTATTCGGAAGAGCAGATCCGCACCTATCTGGCCGAGGCCGCCAGCGGCGTGCCGGTGCGCGAGTTGTGCGCGCGGTACGGCTTCAGCGACGCGTCTTTCTATGGCTGGCGCGCGCGCTATGGTCAGCCCGGGCAGGGCGATGCGCGCGACGGGCGCAAGCTTCGTGAGTTGCAGGAGGAGAACGCCAGGCTCAAGAGCATGCTGGCCGATGCACTGCTTAAACTCGAATTGCTGCGCAACCGTACCGGCCGCAATGGCAGCGGGAAAGACCGCTGACCTTCATTTACTAATTCCGGACCCATGCGGTCCAGCAGGCGTCCCGGGCTGCGCACGTGCGAACCGGGCGCAGTCCCGGAGTGTTAGCTTGAGTATTGTGATTTGTCGCAAGGTTTGCATGTTGGCGGGTACAGGGTTGCTGGCCGCCCAGGTCTGGGCTGCGGCGGACGTGGCGCGACCGGCGCCGATGGTCGCGCCACCGCCGCCGCGCATGCTCGACAGTGCCACTTCAACGGTCGAATCGCCAGACGGCACCTTGTCGGTACCGCAGCGCCAGCGCTGCCAGTCTCTGCTCGACCAGATCAACGCGCTGCCCGTCGGTGAGCAGTGGTCGACGGGCAAGCCGTCGGTGACCACGGCCGACGGCCGCACGTATCCGACGCTGGAGCGGCAAGCGGATCGCAAGCGCCTTGAGGAGGCGTATCGCCAGGAATGCACGCAACAGAGCCGGTAGCGGCGGCGCGCCCTGCGCCCGCCCACGCAACTGGCGGACTTGCCAAACCGCTGTCGCGGTCATGGCTGGACGCGATGTGTCCGACTGCATTCCTGTGGAGAGCGAACATGCACCGCTTCCGTCATATTTTTGCCTGGTGTCTGGGGTTGATGCTGCTGGCGCCGTTTGGCGGGCCGATGGCGCAGGCTCCGCTCAGCCACGCGCAACTCGACCAGCTCACCGCGCCGGTCGCGCTCTATCCCGATGCGTTGCTGTCGCAGGTGTTGATGGCTGCGACCTACCCGGCCGACGTTGCGTCTGCCGCGCAATGGTCGAAGGCCAATGCGAGCCTGTCCGGCGATGCAGCCACCAAGGCAGTCAGCAACCAGCCGTGGGACCCGAGTGTGCAATCGCTCGTGGCATTCCCGTCGGTGATGGACATGATGGGGCGCGAGCCCCAATGGGTGCAGTCCCTCGGTGATGCCTTCCTTGCGCAACCCAATGATGTCATGGACTCGGTGCAGCGCTTGCGACGGCAGGCTCAGCAGGCCGGATCTCTCAAGACCACGGAGCAGCAGAGAGTGGTCACGCAGACCACCGGCGCGACCACCGTGGTGCAGATCGAACCGGTCAATCCTCAGGTGGTCTACGTGCCTGCGTACAACCCCACGGTTGTTTATGGCGCGTGGCCGTATCCGGCATATCCGCCGGCCTACTATCCACCGCCGCCGGGATCGGTGTTCGCAACGTCGCTGGTGGCAGGCATTGGCTTTGGCCTTGGTGTGGCGGCAGTCAATTCGCTGTGGGGCGGTTTCAACTGGGGATCGCACGACGTCAACATCAACGTGAACCGCTACAACAACATCAACGTGAACAACCGTCTCGACGTGAACCGGTCCAACGTCAACTGGCAGCACAATCCCGCCAATCGCGGCAACGTGCCCTACAACAACGCAAACGTGCGCAACCGGTTCGACCAGCAACGGCAGGCCGGTATCGCCAACCGTCCGCAAGTCGGTCAGTTCGGTACGCCGCGCCCTGGCGCGGGCGGTGGTGGTGTGCAGCGCCCGGGTGCTGGCGGACAGGCGGATGCACGCGAACAGGCACGCGAGCGTGCCGCCCAATCGTTCCAGAGCCGCACCGGGCAATCGATGCCGGGACACGGCGGCGGTGGCGTCGCGGACCGCGGCCGCCAGGGCGCCGAAAACAGGCCCGGCGCGAACGGTGGCGGCGTGCAGAACCCGCGCCCGGCCGGTGCCGATCGGCAGCGTGCCGACCAGGCCCAGGCGCGCGACCGCGCGCGCAATGCCAACCGCAACAGCGCGCTGCGCGATGCCGGCAATGGCGACCGCGTTCGGCAGCAGTCGCAACGCGTCGCGGCACAGCCGGCACGTGGCACTCCGCAACGCCAGGGCTTTGGTGGCGAGGGCGGTGGCTTTCATGGTGGCGGAGGACGGCAGGGCGGGGGCGTCCACGGCGGCGGTGGTGGAGGCGGACATCTCGGACATGGCCGGAGGTAATCATGATGCGTAAAACCATGTCAGCGATGCGCGCGCTGGTGGCCGTCGTTGCGTTGTCGGCGGGGGCACCGGTGCTGGCGCAGCAGATGTATGCAACGCCCGATGCCGCAGCGGAAGCGCTCGGCGACGCCATCTCGCGCAGCGACGACGATGCGCTAAGGCACGTACTTGGCAACGACTTTCACAAGCTGCTGCCGCCGAGCGGCGTGGACAGCGATGACGTCTACGAATTCCTGGCTGCCTGGGCCCGGCATCACGCGATCCAGCCTGATGGCGAGCGCCGTGCGCTGCTGACCGTTGGTGAAAGTGGCTGGACGTTTCCCGCGCCGCTGGTCGAACAGAAGAACGGCTGGCACTTCGATCTGCAGGCCGGAGAACGTGAAGTCCTGCGTCGGCGCCTGGGGCGCAATGAGCTGGTGGCCATGGAGACGCTGCTGCAACTCGCCGATGCGCAGGAGCGCTACGCGCAACAGGTGGGGGGCGGGCGCTACGCGACCCAACTCGTGAGCAGCCCCGGCAAGACAAATGGTCTGTATTGGCCGTCGACAAGCCAGGAGAATGCCAGCCCGCTTGGGCCGGACGCGCTTGCAATGGTGCCGGAGACGCCTGTCGATTCCGCGTTTTACGGCTACCACTACCGGGCGATCGCGCCACCCAAGGGCAGCAATGCCAAATACGCCTTCGTGGCCTGGCCCGCGCAGTATGGCCAGAGTGGCATCCACACGTTTCTGCTCGGCAGCGATAAGACGTTCTACGAGCGTGACCTGGGCGCCGGGACAGCAACGCGTGCCAAGACCATCCGGAGCTTCTCCCCGGACGGGTGGCAGCGTGTGTCGCATCGCTGAACGGTAGAACTCAACGCTAGACGGCAGGCCGGCCGCCCTCTGGGATGTCGGCTAGAACGGGCGGGGCTCGTTGCCAGTCCCGGCCAGCGAGCCGATTGTGGCCGGCCCCGGTCGCGGCATCGGGTCCAGATCCGCATAGACGGCAGCCAGGCCGTCGCGGTCGATCAGCCGCAGGCGACGCTGACGCACCGAGATCAGACCCACCGAGGCGAAACGCGACAGCAGGCGCGATACCGTTTCCAGCGTCAGGCCGAGCAGGCTGGCGATATCGGTCCGCGACATGGCCAGCGTGAGCGCGCTATCGGCGCCGCCGCGGCGCCGGTGTTCGGCGTCCAGATCCAGCAGCAGCATTGCGAGCCGCTGCGCGGCTTTCATCGAGCCCACTGCGACGAGCAGAATGCGTTCGCGCTCCGCCTGGTGGCGCATCACTGCCTGCACCGAATCGCGGAATCCCGCATTGGCCATGTGCGCGCGCAGCGCTTCGACCGGCACCACGCAACACTCAGTGTCCTGCAAGGCGAGGGCGCTCACGCTGTGCGCCGGCGCCTCATTTGGTTCGAGCCCGAGGACGTCTCCGGACAGCGAAAAGCCCGTCACCTGCCGCCAGCCCAGTGGCGATTCATAGACCTGCTTGGCGCTGCCTTGCCGAAGCGGAAACACCGCTGTCACGGGCCGGCCCTGGCGAAAAATAGCATCCCCTGCCGGCACGATCAGGTGCGCCGGTTGCAGCGGTTTCTCGGCGTCGGGCCGCGTGCCGGCCGCCGGGGCATGACGGCAGACGTGGCGGAACAGGCACAAGGAGCAAGAGGGCGAGGCGGGATCCGACATGGAGAAGTGGGAGCGCCTAGGGGCGATAGCCTAGTATAAATGCGCAACAACGGTAGCTATCTCTCCGTGATCTGTATTCTTTTGTTGGACTAATTGAATGTTTTCGACTCTGTCCGGCTGATCGGCAGATCTGAGGCGATGCGAAAAAGCCACGCTGCGGGGCAAGCCTGCAGTGGCTTGTGATATGCTGCATTGCAACAACATGAAGCACCCGGGGAGACACGTCTCAGATGACCAGGAGTTCTCATGGCCAAGAGCCTCGCCACGGACTGGCAGGCGCAATTCCGGCGAATGAGCCGGGCGCAGGCCCAGACCGAAGCACAAGTGAAATCGTGGCTGGAACGCATTGAATCGTTGAGCCCGCTGGCGCCACGGCGCCGGATCCGGACACCGCATGGTGTCCCGCTTTCTCCGCGGTACCCTGTGCCGCAATTGCCGGGCAGCTGGGAATCGCACCGGCTGCGCCTGGCGCCGCAGCCCGGCGAACTGGTGCCGCAGCTTTCCTATCACCTTTACGTACCGGCCAGCGCCAAACACCGCTTTCGCGGCCCATTGCCCGTGGTGGTGATGCTGCATGGCTGCCGCCAGACTCCCGACGACCTCGCCGCGGGCACACGCATGAATGCGCTGGCCGAGCGAGAGGGATTTATCGTGGCCTATCCGCAGCAGCCGCTGCGGCGCCAACTCCAGCGCTGCTGGCAGTGGTTCGACCTTGCCGCCGGTGAAGGCGGCCGTGAAGCACAGGCGGTTGCCGCGCTGATCGATGCGCTGGCACGGCGCCACGACGTGCGTGAGGACCAGGTCTACCTTGCTGGGATGTCAGCTGGCGCTGCCATGGCCGCCGTGGTTGCGCTGCGCTATCCGGAGCGCGTGGCGGCAGTCGGCCTGCACTCCGGGGTGGTGGTGGGAGCGGCCGATAATCCGGGGGCGGGCCTCCGGGCGATGCTCCATGGGTCGGAGGCCGATCCGGCGTGGCTGGTCGACGCGGTTGGCGCCACGCCCGGCGGTCCCGAACTGCCGGCAATCGTCGTGCACGGGCTTGACGACGACGCGGTGCATCCGGTCAACGGGCGCCTGCTGGCACGGCAGTTCCTGGCCTACAACCGCCTGGAAGACCGGCTGCGCGGTATCGAAGAGGCCGACATCGAGTTGCCGGCCGGCCACTTTCACGAGGCGCGCTTCGGGCGCTGGAGCCGCGACCTTGTCACACTCGTCGAAGTCGAAGGGCTGGGACACGCGTGGAGCGGAGGGGATGGCGACTACAGCTATCACAGCGCCACCGGTCCCGATGCCAGCGCGATGATGTGGGAATTCTTTCGCGAACACAGCCGGTAGCCGGCGACCATGAAAAAGGAGGGCAGGCAGCCCTCCTTGATGTTGTGGCAACTTGCCGCAGTGCCTGGCAACTCGCCGCTGCGCATCAGCCGCGCGGGCGATCCTTGACGAACAACGCCGTCACCATGCCGAGCGCGCAGATGGCGACCACATAGTGCGCCGGCGCCAGCGGATCGTTCTTGAGCATCAACGTGACGACCATCGGAGTCAGGCCGCCGAAGATCGCATACGAGAGGTTGTACGAGAACGACAGGCCCGAAAAACGCACCTGGGCAGGGAACGCGTTGACCAGCACGAACGGCACGGCGCCGATGGTGCCGACCAGGAAGCCGGCGAGCGCATACAGCGGTACCAGCAGGTCGGGCCGGGTCTGGACGGTGGTGTAGAGCGCGTAGGCGCTGGCGGCCAGCAGCAGGCCGCCGAAGAACAGCGTGCGGCGCGCGCCGATGCGGTCGGCCAGCGCTCCTGATATCACGCAGCCGAAGGTCAGGCACAGCGTTGCCACGCTGTTGGCGATCAGCGCAGTGCGCGCGTCAAAGCCGTACAGCTTCTGCAGGAAGGTCGGGGTCATCAGGATCACCACGACAATGCCCGCCGACAGCATCCACGTCAGCAGCATCGACACGACGACCGCGCCGCGATGGTCGCGCACCACTGACTTCAGCGGCATTTCCGCCGCCAGAGCCTTGCGCTTCTGCAATTCGGCGAAGACCGGCGTTTCGTGCAGCCAGCGGCGCAGGTACATCGACGCAATGCCGAACACGCCGCCGATCAGGAACGGCACGCGCCAACCCCAGTCCGCGAGTTCGGCAGGCGTAAAGACCGAATTGATGCCGGTAGCCACGAGCGAGCCGAGCAGGATCCCGGCCGTCAGGCCGCAGGTCAGCGTGCCGCACGCATAGCCGACGTGGCGCTCCGGCACGTGCTCCGAGACGAACACCCAGGCGCCCGGCACTTCGCCACCTACGGCGGCCCCTTGCAGGATACGCAGCACCAGTAGCAGCATGGGAGCCAGCAGGCCGATGGTCTGGTAGGTCGGCATCAGGCCCATCAGCAGCGTGGGGACCGACATCAGCAGGATCGACAGCGTGAACATCTTCTTGCGGCCCAGCAGGTCGCCGAAGTGAGCCATGATGATGCCGCCGAGCGGGCGAGCCAGGTAGCCCGCGGCAAAGATGCCGAAGGTCTGGAGCTGGCGCAGCCAGTCTGGTACGGACGGCGGGAAGAACAGCTGGCCGATCACCGTCGCGAAGAACACGAAGATGATGAAGTCGTAGAACTCGAGGGCGCCGCCCAGTGCGGCGAGGGAAAGGGTCTTGTAATCCTGGCCCGTCAGAGATCGCGCGGGCTGGGCCGGCGCACCCGTGATCGGGGCGGTACTGCTGGTGGTGGACATGAGTTGACTCGCATGAATGGCATCTCATGCGAAGCGCACAACACGGATTGCGTGGAGGGTGTGGCCGGAGGGTACAGCGCGGGAGAAGCAGGCACTACGTGGCGGGTAAGCCGCAGGCTTGCGACGAAACGCTTCGCAAAGGCGTAAAGATATCAGATCCAGCCCTTGGCCCACGCGTTGTCTCGTTGATAAGACAAAGGACGATTCACTTGCTTTGCTGCGAGCCATGGCCATAATGTCAAAAAAAAGTGAAATCCGGGGCACAAAGTATCGTGCATTACGGGTGGCGGGGTTAGATTCATCGGGAATGACATGGAAATCAAGAGTTCCATACAGTTCGCCACGGCGACGCCGCGGCGAAAGCTGGCCTTGCGCGTGGCCGGCGGCGTGGTGGCCGCTTTGGCGATGTTTGGCCTGGCAGGATATTTCGGCGGTCCGCCGCTCATCAAATCGCTGATCGAGAAGAACGCGACGGAAGCGCTTGGCCGCAAGGTGACGCTGGGCGAAGCGCATGTGCGCCCGTTCGAACTGGCAGCGACGCTGACCGATTTCACCATTTACGAGCGCGACGGCAAGACGCCGGCGGTGACGCTGGGCGAGCTGGAGGCCGACACCTCGCTGGCCTCGGTCTGGCACCTTGCGCCGGTGGTGGATTCGCTGCATATCGACCGGCTGGCCGTCCATGTGGTGCGCGAGGCCGATGGCCGCTTGAGCTTTGCCGATATCCAGGACAAGCTGGCCGCGCAGCCGCCGAAGCCACCCGATGCCAAGCCGGCCCGCTTTTCGGTCAATAACATCGCCGTGACCGGCAGCTCGGTGGCCTACGAGGACAAGGTCGCCGGCTCGAACGTGCGGGTCGACAACCTGACCCTGACGCTGCCGTTCCTGTCCAACCTGCCGCATGACGTGGAGATCGTCACGCGGCCGACGCTCAGCGCGCATGTCAACGGGACGCCGCTTGCGCTCGATGGCACGGTGCTGCCGTTTGCCGATTCGCGCGAAACGCACCTGAACGTCAACTTCGACGGGCTCGATGTGGCCCGCTTCATGCCGTTTGCGCCGAAGCTCAAGGACGCAGACGTCAAGCATGGGCTGCTCGATACGCGCCTGACGCTCGGTTTCCGGCAGCAGAAGGACAAACAGGACATCTTCGTGTCCGGCACGGCGGCGCTGCGCGAACTGGACGTGCGCACGCTCGCCGGCGCACCGCTCATCAGCAACGGCAAGCTCGCGTTCGACATCGACCGCGTCGAGCCGCTCGCGCGGCAGGCGCATCTGCGCAGCGTCGACATCGATGGGCTGAACGTCGCGGCTGTGCGACGCGCGGATGGCTCGCTGAATCTCGCCACGGCTTTCGTGCCGCAGGCGGCTCCTGCCGCCAAATCTGCGCCGGCGGCCCCGGCGTCTGCACCGGCCGCGTCCGCGCCGGCAAAAGAGGCCGCCTGGCGCTATGCCGTCGATCGCATCACGCTCAGGCAGGCCCACATCGGCTTTGAAGACGCGCTGGCGCTTTCCGGCCCTGGCAAGCTTGCTGTGGGCCCGATCGACGCCCAAGTGAATGGCCTGGTCAGTGCCGAAGCCGACAAGGCGACCAAGCTGCAAGCCACGATCACGGTCGCCAATGGCCAGACGCTCACGCATATGGGCGAACTGTCGATGCGCCAGAGTACGCTGGCCGGCACGCTGGAAACTGCAGGACTGCAACCGCAGGGGTTTGCATCATGGTGGCCGCGTGAGCTGAGGGCGCAGTTCGGCAACACCGCAATCAATGCGGAACTCCATTACCGGATGTCGTGGGCGCAGCCCGTGTTCCAGTTCGTGCTGGAAAAGTCGCGGCTGGAACTGGCCAATGTCCGGGTCGCCACGCGCGAACCGGTGGTCATGCCGACGGTTGCGGTGCCTGCCAGCCAGCCGGCCGCGCGCAAGGTGCTTGCGGAACGTACCGAGCGCGCCAGCCGCGCCCGACGTGCGCGCGAGACCGACATCGAAGGGGCGAACCTGCCCTTGCTGCAGGCGGAAAAGGTCGTACTTGATGACATTGGCCTGGACCTGGCAAAGCAGACGTTCGAAGCAGGCCAGCTAGCGGTCACCAGCCCGCAGATAGCGGCGACGCGCGATTACCGCGGGCAACTCCTGGAAATGGCCCGCATCTGGGCAACCGAGTCGAAAGAGCAGGCCAAGGTCCAACGCAGCAGGCAGGCGACCGCGGGAACCACGGCGGAAAACGGGACCACGCCTCCTCCTGCCGCCGGGGGCTGGAAAGTGCGGCTCGGCAAGGTGGGGCTCGAAGGCGGTTGGGCACGGCTCGCTGACTATGCGCCAGCCGAAGTCAACCGTGGCCGCCCCGTTATTCATCAGTACCGCAATATCGGATTGAGCACGGGCGCCATTACATGGCCGCTTACCACGGCGGCTGTGCCCGTCAAGCTGCATGCCGAAACGGGCAAGCGCGGTGTGGTCGGCATCGAAGGCAATGTGCTGCCCGCCGCTCCCGCCGGGCAGCTTCAGCTCGACCTGCGCGATGTCGACCTTGCACCCGTGCAGCCCTATGTGGGGGATCGCCTCAATGCCGCGCTGCGCAGCGGCACGCTGACCGTCAAGGGCAAGGTGGCCTACAGCGCGCCCCCGGGCAAGCCGACTGCCGCGCGCTTTACGGGCAATGCGCAGGTGGCCAACGTGCGCACGGTAGACCGCGTCACTGGCGACGACTTCCTGCGCTGGCGCACGCTCGCGGTGTCGGGCATCGATTTCAACATGGACGACAGCAAGGGTCCGATGCGCGTGGCGTTGAATAACATCGCGCTGTCGGATTTCTATGCGCGCGTGATCCTGAACGCGAACGGGCGCCTGAACCTGCAGGACGTGATGGCGGGCGGCGCGGCCAAGGGCGAGGCGCAGCCGGCCACCAGCCTGACGCAGGCGAACCCGGCTTCGGCGCCGGCGGCGGCCTCCGCGCCGGCTGCTTCGCCGCCGCCGCAGGCTGCTGCGGGCCCCAAGCCGCAGGTGCTGATCGGCGGCGTGTCGGTGAATAAAGGCAACATCAATTTCTCGGACTTTTTCGTCAAGCCGAATTACAGCGCCAATCTGACCGGTATGAAGGGCTCGGTGTCGAAGGTCTCCTCGGGAGATCCGACGCCGGCCGATCTCGTGCTCAATGGCCGGCTTGATGATGATGCGCCGGTCAGCATCAGCGGAAAGATCAATCCGCTCGGCGAGCAGCTTTATCTCGATATCGCAGCCAAGGCATCGGGCGTGGAGCTTACGCGCCTGACGCCGTATGCGGCCAAGTACGCGGGGTATCCGATCACCAAGGGCAAACTCACCGTGGACGTGGCCTACAAGATCGACCACGGCAAGCTCGACGCGAGCAATCACCTGTACCTGGACCAGCTTACGTTCGGCGACAAGGTCGACAGCCCCGACGCCACCAAGCTGCCTGTGCTGCTGGCCGTATCGCTGCTCAAGGACCGCCACGGCGTGATCGACGTGAACCTGCCGGTGTCCGGCTCACTGTCGGATCCGGAGTTCAGCATCGGCGGCGTGATCGTGCGCGTGATCGTGAACCTGCTGGCCAAGGCGATCACCTCGCCGTTCGCGCTGATCGGATCGGCATTCGGCGGTGGCAGCGGCGAAGAGCTTGGCTACGTCGAATTTGCGCCGGGCACGTCGACACTGGCGCCCGCTGCGAAGGAGAAGATTGCCACGGTTGCCAAGGCACTCAACGATCGGCCTTCGCTGAAGCTCGAAATCAGCGGCCGCATCGACCCGGCCACCGACGAAGCCGGTGCCCGCCGCGCATGGCTCGACGCCCGCGTGGCCGAGCAGAAGCGGCGCGACCTGCGCAAGAGCGCGCAGGAAGGCGACGAAGCCAGCGATAGCGAGGCTGGGGAGCAGGGCGCCGACGTGAAGGTGTCGAAGCAGGAATATCCGAAGTACCTTGAAGAGGTCTACAAGCGCGCCTCCGTGAAGAAGCCGCGCAACTTCATCGGCATGGCCAAGTCGCTGCCGCCCGAGGAAATGGAACGGCTGCTGATGGAGAATGCCACGGTGTCGGAAACCGACCTCAGGCACCTGGCCGACCAGCGCGCGCTGGTCGTCAAGCAGGCGCTCGAGCGCGACGGCAAAGTGCCGGAAGACCGGCTGTTCCTGACCGCACCACATCTGAATGCCGATGGCATCAAGGACAAGGGGGCGCCGAATCGCGTCGATTTCTCGGTCCGGCAATAGGCCATCAGGGCTGTTAGCAAAGAGGCTGGCGCCGACCGGGCACCACCGGGGCGCCGGCGGCCGCTTTCGTTTGCCTGTCGCAAAAACCGCGTATGATTCGGCCCGGTGAAACTATCGGGCCGCCAGCGGGCGGCGTTACAGGAGAACGTGTTGCAGGATCAGCTGGAAGAAGCAGTCGCCTACAAGACCTGGGTTTGTGTGATCTGCGGCTGGGTGTACGACGAAGAGCAGGGCTGGCCCGATGACGGCATCGCGCCGGGTACCCGCTGGGAAGATATTCCTGATGACTGGCGTTGCCCCGAATGTGACGTGGGCAAGGCTGAGTTCGCGATGATCGAACTGTAACGTCATCGGCTTGTGCCGGTGGCGTCATTCGCGGCAGCAGTAATCAGTGGCGCACTGCCTGCCGGCAGATGCCGATACGTTGCCGGTGTCGCGCGCAACGACGGTAGCGCATGCGGTAGGGGTGGCTGCATCGCCACAGTGCGACCGCAACGGTCATGCACAGCAGCGTTGCCATGACGGTAGCAAGCAGGCCGATCGACATTGGGCGGCCCTCCTCTCTCTCGAAATACCAACCGGGCCTTGCGGCTCAGATCAGCAACGGCAATGCCTCAAGTACCAGCACCGCCACGAGCGCGCCAATCAGTGCGCCCATGGTGCGGCAGCTGATACGCAGGTATCTGGCGGTCACCGGGATCGAGCCCATTGCGATCACGCCTACCAGTGCCATCGGGATCAGGAATACAAGATCGTGCGCCTGGAAATGCCACATGGCGGTCTCCTGTCTCTCTGTCTTGTGATTCCAGTATAGACAGTGTGTGGCGGATGAACGGCCGCATGCATCGGGATTGACCCGCATGCCAGGCCTGGCAAATCGCGTACCGTGCGTGTCACCTCGTGCCATGCAATGTGTGGCGCTGCGCGGACTCCGGCATCTTTTTCGGCCCACCCAGTCCAATTCTGCAACCCGCGTGTCCTATGCTGAGCAAATACGCGGGCCTATCGCGTGGCCTATGGCGTAATACAGAGAGGCGGAGGTGGCTATGGAACTTCACATGCATTCGCACCATTACGTGCGACGCTCACCGGACTGGACTGCTGCCGCGGTGTCCGGGTTGGCGGCCGGCGCATTGCTGCTGGTGGTGGAGCTGTTCTGGTCAACGATGGTGTCGGGCGTGAATCCGTGGGGGACCACACGCATGATCGCCGCTATCCTGATGGGCCGTGACGTCTTGCAGACGTCGCTGTTCAGCGTAGGCACCGTGGCTGCAGCACTGCTGATCCACTTCGTGCTGGGCGCCGTGCTGGGAATGGTGCTCGCCGTAATCATCGCGCCGTTCCAGCTGGATTCGAGCATTCGCATGATCCTGCTCGCCGGCGCCGTGTTCGGCCTGGCGGTCTACCTGTTCGACTTCCATGTCATGACACGCTTCTTCACATGGTTCGCCGACGCACGTGGCTGGCACACGCTGGTCGGGCACCTGATCTTCGGCATGGTGGCGGCGGTTTGCTACTGGAAGCTGGAAAGCAAGGACGTATCGCATTGAGCGCTGCCGGTGCGGAGCGGGCGCTTCGCGCCGCCTGAACCGCGCCGCTTTGCAACAGGGCGGTTTTGCCGCGCGCTTTGCTACTACACGGGCCGCGTGCGACGACAACGGCGGATGGGCAACGACGCCCCATCCGCCGTTTTTTCCGGCGCGGCAGTGCTTGTGCAATGCGGCAAGCCCGCGCACCTGTCTGGCGTCGGTCTCGTCCCGATGTCGCCTTGCAGTGACCTGACGGCATGCACTAGTCTTATCTCAACCCTGCGTGACTTCCGCATCCCTCGCCGCGCGCGAGGAGGAGGGTGGATATGGCGATGGCCATCGTACTCGTAGTCATCGTCGTCGCTTCGGTGCTCTTTCATTTCATGAGCCCGTGGTGGGCGACCCCGCTGGCGTCCAACTGGAAGCAGATGGACGACACGCTGACCATTACGCTGGTCATCACGGGCGTCTTCTTCATCGTCATCAACCTGTTCCTCGCCTATATGGTCTGGCGCTTTCGCCATGATGCGCCGCGGCATGACGCGCAGCCCGGGCATCGTGCCGACTACCATCCCGAGAACAGGAAGCTCGAAATCTGGCTGACCATCGGCACGGCGCTCGGCGTGATGGCGCTGCTCGCGCCGGGCCTGTTCGTCTATGCGGACTACGTGCGCCCGCCGCGGGAGGCGATGGTGCTCGAAGTGATCGGTCAGCAATGGCAGTGGGCCTTCCGCTTTCCTGGCAAGAGCGGCCAGCTCGGTACATCCGACCCGCGCTTCATCAGCGGCACCAACCCGCTTGGCCTCAACCCCGATGATCCGCGCGGCCAGGACAACATTGTCATCAGCGGACCCGAAGTGCACCTGCCGCTGAACCGGCCGGTCAAGGTGCTGCTGCGCTCGCGCGATGTGCTGCACGACTTCTACGTGCCGCCGTTCCGCGCGCGCATGAACATGGTGCCGGGCATGGTGACGTCGTTCTGGTTCACGCCGACGCAGGCCGGGCGCTTCGAAATCCTGTGTGCGCAGCTTTGCGGCGTGGGCCACTACAACATGCGCGGCATGGTGGTGGTGGAAGAGCCGGCTGCGTTCGACGCATGGCTGGCGAAGCAGCCGACGTTTGCGCTGACGCTCGCCAAGGCCGCCGCACCGCCGGCAACTGCGCCGGTGCCGGCGGCTGGTGCCGCTGCCGGCGTGGATCCCGCGCTGCTGGAGAGGGGCCGTGCGCTGGCACAGAGCAAGGGATGCGCGGGGTGCCACAGCATTGACGGCAACCCCGGCGTGGGTCCGACGTGGAAAGGCCTGTATGGCAGGACCGAGACGTTTGCCGACGGTAGCACCGCCCCGGTCAACGATGACTTCCTGAAAGAGGAAATCACCAATCCGCAGGCTCGGCTGGTCAAGGGCTTCGGCCCGGTCATGCCCAAGATAGCGCTGACTGACGATGAAATTGGCGCCCTGATGGCGTATATCCGTTCGCAGGGCAGTGGAGCGGACACAGGCGCCGCGCCGCCGGAGTCCGCGTCGGCTGGGGCGCCCACCGGGGCCACCGCCGCGGCCGAGACCAGTTCGCAGGCAGCGTCGTCGGCATCGGGCACCTACACGACATCCAATGCCGCCGTGGTGCCGCCGTCGGCCTCGCCCAAGGCGGCGACGAAGTGAGGAGAGACGCATGGCTTACGCCGACGATGCCGACCACCACGCACCGCAGAGCTTCTGGACCCGCTACGTCTGGAGCCAGGACCACAAGGTGATCGCCGTGCAGTACACCATCACGGCCATCGTGGTGGGGCTGGTGGGCGTGGCGCTGTCCAACCTGATGCGCATGCAGCTCGGGTTCCCCGGCAAGTTCGATTTCATCGACGCCAACCGCTACTACCAGTTCGTCACCATGCACGGCATGATCATGGTGATCTACCTCCTGACGGCGCTGTTCCTTGGCGGCTTCGGCAACTACCTGATCCCGCTGATGGTCGGGGCGCGCGACATGGTATTCCCGTTCCTGAACATGCTCAGCTACTGGGTCTACCTGTTGTCGGTGATCGTGCTGCTGGCGAGCTTCTTCGTGCCGGGCGGGCCCACCGGCGCGGGCTGGACGCTGTATCCGCCGCAGGCCATCCTGCCCGGCACGCCGGGCTACGAGTGGGGCATCATCCTGATGCTGGTGTCGCTGGGCATCTTTATCGTCGCGGCGACGATGGGCGGCCTCAACTACGTCACCACCGTGCTGCAGGCCCGCACCGAAGGCATGACGCTGCTGCGCATGCCGTTGTCGGTATGGGGCATCTTCATGGCGACCATCCTGGCGCTGCTGGCATTTCCGGCGCTGTTCGTCTCGGCCGTGATGATGCTGCTCGACAGGACGCTCGGCACGAGCTTCTTCATGCCGGCAATGGTCTCGATGGGCCAGCAGCTGAACTACAAGGGCGGCAGCCCGCTGCTGTTCCAGCACCTGTTCTGGTTCTTCGGGCACCCGGAGGTGTATATCGTCGCGCTGCCGGCGTTTGGCATCGTCTCGGACCTGGTCAGCGTGCATGCGCGCAAGAGCATCTTCGGCTACCGCACCATGGTGTGGGCCATCCTGGCGATCGGAGTGCTGTCGGTGGTGGTGTGGGCGCACCATATGTTCGTGAGCGGCATGAACCCGTACTTCGGTTTCTTCTTCGCGACGACCACGCTGATCATTGCGATTCCGACCGCCATCAAGGTCTACAACTGGGTG
This sequence comes from Cupriavidus pinatubonensis, assembly GCF_019602855.1. GTDB lineage: Bacteria > Pseudomonadota > Gammaproteobacteria > Burkholderiales > Burkholderiaceae > Cupriavidus > Cupriavidus pinatubonensis. The sequence goes on along the minus strand of NZ_CP080766.1, from coordinate 705,746 downwards.
CTCACGCTGTGGCGCGGCGATATCCATTTCACGGTGCCGATGCTGTTCGCGATTGCGTTTATCAGCACCTTCGTCATCGGCGGATTGACCGGACTGTTCCTCGGCAACGTGAGCGTCGATATCCCGCTGTCGAACACGTATTTCGTGGTCGCACACTTCCACATGGTGATGGGCGTGTCGCCAATCCTGGTGGTGTTCGGCGGTATCTACCATTGGTATCCGAAGGTGACGGGCCGCATGCTCGACGACACCATGGGCCGCGTTCACTTCTGGACGACGTTCATCGGCACCTACGCGATCTTCTTCCCGATGCACTACCTCGGCGTGCTAGGCATGCCGCGGCGCTATTACGCGTACGAGAACTACGCCTTCATTCCCGAATCGGCGCACGTGATGAACATGTATATCTCGATTGCCGCCTTCATCGTGGCAGCTGCCCAATTGCTGTTCGTCTTCAACCTTGCGTGGAGCCTGTGGCATGGGCGCAAGGCCGATGGCAATCCGTGGCGCGCGGCGTCGCTCGAATGGCAGACGCCCGAGACGCCGCCTGCGCATGGAAACTGGGGTCCGCACCTGCCGGTGGCGTACCGTTGGGCTTATGCCTACAGCGTGCCGGGTGCGAAAGAGGACTTCATCGCGCAGAACGCGCCGCCCGAAGCGGGCGGCGCCGAGCCTGAACCGCATGCAAGCCGTGGAGCCGTGGCATGAACGCCGAAGCCGTCTACAAGGTCAGCCGCGATGATTTCGGCGGCAATCCGTCGGGAGGCGGACATACCCGCAACGGGCAGGCAGGCGGCGCGCCCGCGAGCATTGGCCTGTGGGTCTTCATGGGCGTGGTCACGGTCTTATTCGCACTGTTCCTGACGGCGTATGCGATGCGCATGGACAGTCCGGACTGGCAGCGCATTGCACTGCCGTGGCAAGTATGGCTGTCCACCGCGCTGCTGACCGCCGGCAGCGTGGCCATGCAGGCTGCAGTACGCCTGGCACGCGCGGGCCGCATGGCCGGGGCGCGGCAGGCGATGCGTCTGGGCGGACTCGGTGCGGCAGCTTTTGTTGCGTCCCAGTTATGGGCGTGGCTGGCGCTGCACGCGGTCCATGTCGGTCCGGCGAGCAACCCCGCAGGCAGCTTTTTTTACCTGCTGACCGCCATGCACGGGCTGCACGTGCTCGGCGGCCTGGCGGGCTGGGCCTATGCGGCGGGATTCCGCGGCAGCGGTGAAGGTGCCGTGCTCCGCATGACGCTGTGCGCGCGCTACTGGCATTTCCTGCTCGCCGTGTGGGTGGTGCTGCTGGCCGCGCTGGGCTGGCTCACGCCCGAGATCGTGCGCTATATCTGCGGTACCGCGTAGCTCCCGGTGCCGAGGAGGATTCTCATGTCATCGAACGTCTCGACACAGCCCGACGCGCCAGGTGCCGTGGCCACGGGCCTGCGCGGCCTGGTGGCGGACTGGTCGTCGGACCAGCGCGCCTTCAAGGTGTCGTGGGGCAAGGCGATGATGTGGATCTTCCTGCTGTCCGACACCTTCGTGTTCAGCTGCTTCCTCACGGGCTACATGACGGTGCGCATGGCGACCACGGTGCCGTGGCCCAACCCCAGCGAGGTCTTTGGCCTGCGTATCGGCGGGCACGACGTGCCGCTGCTGCTGATCGCAATCATGACGTTCGTGCTGATCACCAGCAGCGGCACCATGGCCATGGCGGTCAACTTCGCGTACCGGCGGCAGCGGCGGCAATGCGCGCTGCTGATGCTGGTGACCGCGCTGTTCGGCGCCACCTTTGTCTGCATGCAGGCCTTCGAATGGACCAAGCTGATCGTCGAGGAAGGCGTGCGCCCCTGGGGCAACCCGATGGGCGCGCCGCAGTTCGGTTCCACCTTCTTCATGATCACCGGCTTCCATGGACTGCATGTGAGCTGCGGTGTGATCTACCTGCTGATCGTGGCAACCAAGGTGCTGCGTGGCCGGTATGAAGTCACCGGCAATTACCAGATCGTCGAGATCGCGGGCCTGTACTGGCACTTCGTGGACCTGGTCTGGGTGTTCATCTTTGCATTGTTCTACCTCTGGTGAGGCTTGCCATGGCTTCGACTCCGACTTCCGCCGCCCCGGCTCCCGCACACGGCCACGAAGACACCGCGCACACCGGCCAGCAGCATCCAATCGGCCTCTACCTGAAAATCTGGCTGCTGTTGTTCGTGCTGTCCACGCTCTCCTACATGGTGGACTATGTCGGTTTCACCGGCTACCTGCGCTGGACGCTGATCCTGCTGCTCATGGTGTTGAAGGCAGGGCTAATCGTCGCCGTCTTCATGCATATGGCCTGGGAGCGCATGGCGCTGATCTGCGCGATCCTGGTGCCGCCGCTGTGCCTGCTGATCCTTGTGTGGCTGATGGCGGAAGAGGCAAACTACACGTTCCTGACGCGCGGTATCTTCTTCCACTGACCATCACGCATGCATCCTGCCACCGAAGCCATCCTGCGTTTCAACCAGGGCAGGGACCCTGAGCGCTTCACGCGCAAGCTCGCCGCCATCGCCGCCGACCCGTTCGCATTCTTTCGCGGCACCAACCACCTGTACGTCGCGTCGCTGCGCAATGAGGACGCGCTGCTGGACGCGCCGACCACCTACGTTTGCGGCGACCTGCACCTGGAGAACTTCGGCAGCTTCAAAGGCGACAACGGCCTGGTCTACTTCGACCTCAACGACTTTGATGACGCGCTGCTGGCGCCACTGACCGTGGATGTGGTCCGCGTGCTGTCCAGCGTGATGGTCGCGGCCGGGCAGATCGGCTTGTCTGACGAGGATGCGCAGCGGGCCAGCGAGGCGATGCTGGCCGAGTATGCGGCGGTCCTGCAGCGAGGCAAGCCGCGCTGGCTCGAACGTGCCACGGCCATCGGCATGGTGGCGACGCTACTGCGCCGGGTCAAGCGGCGACGGCGCGGCGAACTGGTGGCGGAACGCGCGCAGATGCGAAAGGGGCGGCAGCGGCTGGTCTGCGATGGGCGGCACGCGCTGCCAGCCGACAAGGCGGCGCGTCAGCGGGCTCTGCAAATCCTGTCTGCCTATTCGGGGCAGGCACATGGCCACCGTTTCCGCGCCGAGGACGTCGCGCGGCGCGTGGCCGGCATTGGCAGCCTGGGACTGGAGCGCTACGTAGTGCTCGCGCATGACGAACGTGCGGGCGGCATGCCGCGCCTGATCGACATCAAGCGTGCCGCGCCATCTGCTTGGGATAACTTGCCCAACCGCGCGCAGCCACGCTGGAGCAGTGATGCACAACGCGTGGCGACTGTGCAGCAGATCATGCAGGCCGCATCGCCAGCATTGCTATCGCCGGTGGAAATGGGGAAGGCGTCGTACCTCGTGAAGAGCCTGCAGCCGACTGCGGACCGGGTCAACCTGGCGCACTGCGACAGCGCTGCGGCGCTGCGCGAAGTACTGGAAACCATGGCCCATGCCGCGGCCTGGGCACACCTGCGCGGGTGCGGGCACCACGCTGCCGATCGTATCGAGCAACTTCAGGAATTTGCCGCGGGAGCCCGCTGGCGCAAGTCGGTGCTGCGACTGGCGCGGCATGGCCATGCGGTGTCGCTGGCCCAATGGAAGGCCTATGCGGAGGACTATCGCAAGGCCATCAGCGGCGCCGCCCCGGAGTCGGCGGGCGGCGCGCAGTAGGTCGCGGGCGGGGCGTCAGACCTGAGTGATGAACTTGGTGACCAGGTAGCCGTCGAACGTCTCCTGGCCGCCTTCGCTGCCAATGCCCGAGTCCTTGATGCCGCCGAACGGCGTTTCGGCCAGCGCCATGCCGAAATGGTTGATGTTGACCATGCCGGCTTCCAGGCCGTTGGACACCTCGGTAGCCGTCTTCAGCGAATTGGTGAAGACGTACGAAGCCAGACCGAACGGCAGGCTGTTGGCGCGGCGCAGCACCTCGGCCGTGTCCTTGAATCGCGTGACTGGCGCGACCGGGCCGAACGGCTCGTCGACCATCAGCTTTGCGTCATCCGGCAGGTCGGTCACCACGGTCGGAGCGAAGAAGTAGCCTTTGTCGCCAATGCGCGAACCACCGGCCACGACCTTGCCGCCGCGCTGGTTTGCGTCGTCCAGGAATTGCTCCATCGAGAACACCCGGCGCTCATGCGCGAGCGGGCCCATCTGCGTGCCGTCTTCCAGCCCGTTGCCGACCTTGATCGAGCCGATCACCTCGGTGAAGCGTGCCAGGAACTTGTCATAGGCCTTTTCCTGCACGTAGAAGCGGGTCGGGGACACGCACACCTGGCCCGCGTTGCGCAGCTTGAAGCGCGCCAGCATTTCGGCGGCGGGTTCGATATCGGCATCATCGAACACCAGCACCGGCGAGTGGCCGCCCAGCTCCATCGTCACGCGCTTCATGTGCGCGCCGGCCAGTGCGGCCAGCTGCTTGCCCACCGGCACCGAACCCGTGAACGAGATCTTTCGCACGATTGGCGATTCGATCAGGTAGGTCGAGACCTCGCTCGGCACGCCCCAGACGATGTTCAGCACGCCCGGAGGCAGGCCGGCATCATGGAACAGCTGCGCCAGCGCGACCACGGCGCTCGGTGAGTCTTCCGGTCCCTTGAGGATCAGCGTACAGCCCGCGCCCACAGCCGACACGATCTTGCGGATGGCCTGGTTGAACGGGAAGTTCCACGGCGTAAAGGCCGCGCACACGCCGATCGGCTCGCGCACGACGATCTGGCGCACATTGGGCTGGCGCGGCGGAATCACGCGGCCGTAGATGCGGCGGCATTCCTCGGCGTGCCAGTCGGCATGCTCGGCGCAGACCAGCACTTCGCCGACCGCTTCGGCCAGCGGCTTGCCCTGGTCGAGCGTGATATTGCGGCCGATGTCCTTGGCGCGCTCGCGCGCCAGTTCGCCGACGCGGCGCAGGATCTTCGAGCGCTCCAGCGGCGAGGTTTTCTTCCAGCTTTCAAAGGCACGCTGAGCGGCGGCCAGCGCACGGTCCAGGTCGGCGCGGCTGGCGTGCGGCAGCTTGCCCAGGACTTCCTGGGTGGCGGGGTTGAGCACGTCCTGCTCTTTCCGGTCGCCGCCCTTGATGAATTCCCCGTCGATATAGAGGGCAAGATCCTGGTACATGCGTGTTCTCCTGGTAGTCGTGTCTGACGTTCCGGCCGCGCGTCGGTACGCGCGGCCAAGTCCGCTAGCTTAACGCGTCGGCGCGGAACGTGCTGACCACCGATGTCGGCACGGGGGTGGCACAAGCCGCAAGGGTGCAGGAGCGCCCGCAAACATACGGCGACAGGGCCACATCTTCACTACACTCTACGAAAACGGGTCGCGTCGGAGCCACGTCCTCCGGCGCATTGCCGGAACCCCGGGGCGAGGCAGGGCAGCAGGGTACCTCCGTGCCCCGGCCGCATACCAGGAGCCACGCCATGGATGGAAACACGGGCAGTCGTGCCGGCGGCGAACGGAAACCGATCGCACTGGCTCTGCAGGGCGGTGGCATGCACGGTGCGTTCACCTGGGGCGTGATTGACCGGCTCCTGGAGGATGGCAGGCTCGAGATCGAAGGCATCAGCGCCACAAGTGCCGGCGCCATGAATGCCGCCGTGCTCGCCTACGGCATGCTAAAAGGGGGGCCAGACGGCGGCCGCCAGGCGCTACATGACTTCTGGGAGGCCATCGCGAGTTCGGCCGAACGCTACAGTCCGTTTCGCTGGGTGCCGTCGTGGATGAAGGGCGGCCATAGCTTCGGCCTGGACAGTTCGCCGCTGTATGCGATGGCGGACATGGTGCTGCGCATCATGTCGCCATACCAGTTCAACCCGCACAACATGAACCCGCTGCGGGACGTACTGGCCAGCCAAGTGGATTTCGAAGCATTGCGCCGCCAGTGCCCGTGCCATCTGTTCCTGTGCGCGACCAATGTGGAGACGGGGAAGATACGCCTCTTCACCGGCCCGGAACTGTCCATCGAGGCCGTGCTGGCGTCCACCTGCCTGCCCACGCTGTTCCAGTCCGTGACCGTGGATGGCCAGCACTACTGGGACGGCGGCTACGTCGGCAATCCGGCCATTTTTCCGCTGATCTACCAGTGCAAGACGCACGATGTCGTGATCGTCCATATCAATCCGATCGTGCGTCCGGGCGTGCCGCGCAGCGCCGCTGATATCCTCAACCGCGTCAACGAGGTCAGCTTCAATTCGTCGCTGATGCGCGAGATGCGCGCCATTGCCTTCGTGACGTCGCTGATCCAGCAGGGCAAGGTCGACCGGGCCGAGATGAAGGAGATGCGCATCCATTCGGTCCGCAATGACGAGACCATGGCCGCGCTCAGCGTTTCGAGCAAGTACAACGCGGACTGGAAGTTCCTGTGCTCGCTGCGCGACAAGGGGCGCGACCATGCCGGCACGTGGCTCGAGCACAATTACGAGCACGTCGGGCAGCGGTCCAGCGTGGACATCAGCGGAGAATTTCTCTGAGCGTTTGCCTCGGTGCGTTTGCACTGCTCAGCCCGGCGCGGGCTGCGCCAGCCGCAACGCAAGATTGCGCCGCGCCGCCGCCTCGTAGCGGTCGTGGAACAGGTCGGTGTGGTAGAGGCGAGGGCGCGTCAGCAGCCTGCTCAGGTACTTGCGCTCGGCCTTGTCGTAAGCGGTGTCGTCCAGGTCGGGACGTTCGGCGCGCAGCAGCTTCGCGTTGCGGCGAAAGCGGGCGTTGTGGCTGCCCAGGGTCGCCAGGTCGATGTCCACCGTAAAGCAGCCGGCAGGGTCGGACGGTACGCGCATGTGCGTGGTGTCCAGGATCATGGCGGCAATGCGATCCGCCTCGGCGATCTGGCCGTCGGCCCGGCCCAGGAACCATTGCGCGCTGCGCGCCTCGTTGTCGGATGCACCCGGTACATAGATCACGTCATGGCACCAGAGTGCCAGCTCCACCGTGTCGACGTCCGGAATCCGCGTGTGTCCCCAGTCGAGGTCGCGCAGGCAGCGGCGCACGTGGTACAGGGTGTGGTAATACCTTCCCGGTCCCTCGTAATACTGTGCCAGCTCTTGGTACGTATCCTGCGCGCGGCGGCCGCCGCAGCGCGACCACAATGATTCGAAGCGGGTCTGGATCCGGTTCATGCGCGTTCTCCGCGGCGGCTGCCGTTCAGCCGACCTCGTCCAGAAAGGCCCGGGCCTGTTTCAGATCGAGCGTATCGAAGCCTTCGCGGAACACGCCATAGATGCCGGCTAGCACCTGGCGCGCGGCATCGGCCTTTCCCTTGCGGCGCCACAGCCGCGCGAGGCTTAGCGCCGCGCGCAGTTCGAGCGACCTGGCGCCCTGCTGGCGCGCCGTGGCGATGGCCTTGTGGAAGCAGTCTTCCGCCTCCTCGCAGGCCAGCGTGCCGTCGCCGGACTCGGCCAGGACCAGTTCTCCCTTCTGGCGCAGCAGGCCGGAAGCGTCGAGCCGTTCGCCGGTCTGTTCGGTGATCGACATGGCTTCATCCACCAGCGCCAGGCCGGTCCGGAAGTCGCCGGCCATGCTATGCGCATCGGCCAACAGCCCCAACAGGCTGGGTCTGGCCAGCGACGCGCCGGTGGCGGCGTAGGCGTCCAGTCCCTCCAGCATCAGGGCGATGCCCGCCTGGTGGATTCCGCGCTCGGCCATCGCCCAGCCCTGCAGCACTTTGCCCCATGCCAGGTAGATCGGAAAGCCCTGCTCGCCGGAAATGTCGGTGGCGGCTTCGGCGAACTCGCGTACCTGCTGCACCTCACGCCGGCACACGTGCACCTCGGCCGCAAAGATCAGGCAAAGGGCAAGGTTGAATGCGTCAGGGCGCTGCCGCGACAGCGCCAGGGCTTCCAGCGAGCGTGCGCGCGCCAGGTCCGGCAGACCCTGGTACCACAGGATCCACCCCAGCGTGGCCATGGCATGCACGGCCGGGTCGCGCCCATAGCCCAGCAGGAAATCATAGGAGGACTGGTCCGGCCGCTGTACGGTCAGCACCTGTTCCATGTGGTCGCGCGCAGCGCTGATCTGGCCCAGGCGGAAGGTCGTCGATCCCTGCACGCGATGCCCTTCGGCGAGCTGATCGGGCTTCTGCGAGCGTATGGCCATGCCGAGCAGCCGTCTGCCGAGCGGCAGCGACACGTTGTACTGCGCGCGCAGCTGGTAGAACGCCCATAACCCGAGCTGCGCGGAAAAGACCTGTGGCGTGGGCTCGCCCTGTTCGCACAGTGCCAGCGCGCGCCGGTAGTTGGCTTCGACCTCGGTGGCGGCCTGCCCGCGTGTCGCGATCAGCGCCGGTCCCAGCGTCAGCAGCAGCGAGAGTTCCTGCCGCAAGCGCTCGGGCGTGTCGGGCAGCCGCTTGAGCAGCGCAATGGCATCGCCAAGGTGGCCGATGGCTTCGGGCAGGGCAGAGCGTTCCAGCGCCTGCTGGCCGGCGTAGTGCAGGTATTCGATCGCCTTCGGCACATTGCCGCTGAGGCTGTAGTGGTGGGCGAGCTCGCCGCAGTAATCCTTGAGCCGGCCCGGAAACAGCGACTCGATCGCATGCGCGGTGCGCTCGTGCAGTGCGCTGCGCCGCTCGGTCAGCAGGCTGTGGCCAGCGACTTCCTGCGTCAGCCCATGCTTGAACGCGTATTCCACATCGGGGAAGGCCGGTTGCTCGTAGATGAAGTCCGCCGCCTGCAGTGCGGTCAGTAATGGCCGCAGCGCGTTGTCGTCTGCACCGGTGACATGGCGAATGAGGCTCAGCGAGAATTCCTTGCCGATGACCGCGAGCGTCTGCAGCAATTCCTTCTGCGCCACGGGCAAGCGGTCGATACGCGCGGCCAGCACGCCCTGCACGGTAGTAGGAATATGCAGCAGCGCGGGCGCCTGTTCGATGCGGAAACTGCCGGACACGCCCAGCAGTACCCCTTCCTCGGTCAGCGTCTGGACCACTTCCTCCATGAAGAACGGGTTGCCTTCGGTCTTGTCGAGGATCAGCCGCTTGAGCGGCACCAGGCTGCGATCGTCGCCGAGCAGCGCAGTCAGCAGTCCCTGTGCCTCGGCGGGGCCCAGTGGTTCGAGATGAAGCTGCGTATAGGCGCCCCGGCCGTGCCACTCGTGCGCATACTCGGGTCGGTAGTTCACCTGCAGCAGGATGCTGGCGGCTGGCACATGATCGACGAGGATATTGAGGAAGCCTTCGGTCTCGCTATCGAGCCACTGCAGGTCCTCGAAGATCAGGGCGAGCGGCTGGTTCTGGCTTTCGCGCACCAGCAGCTGCGCGATGGCTTCGAAGGTGCGCTGGCGCCGGATCGTGGCATCCATGGTCGGCAGCGTCGAGTCGGGATCGCTGCTGCCGAGCAGGTAGAGCAGGTAAGGCAGATGCGGTTCCAGCGAACGATCCAGCGTCAGCAGCCTGCCTGTGACCTTCTCGCGGCAGACGCGGTCGTTGTCCTGTGCCGCGACCTGAAAATAGTTCTTCAGCAGTTCGATTAGCGGCAGGTAGGCAAAGGCCTTGCCGTGCGAGACCGAGAACGTTTCCAGCACCAGGCAGCCTTGCCGCGATCTAGCCTTGAATTCGTGGAAGAGCCGCGACTTGCCTACGCCGGCCTCTCCGACCACGCCGACGATCTGCCCGCTGCCGGCCTTCGCCAGGTCGAGCGCGGCGTGCAATTGCTCCAGCTCTGCCTGGCGGCCCACGAACCGGGCCAGCCCGCGGTGCGCGGCCACCTGCAGGCGCGTGCGCAACGGGCCGAGTCCCAGTACCTCGTAGACTGGCAAGGGCTCGCGCACGCCCTTGACATGTGTGGTGCCGAGCGCCTTGAACTCGAAGTAACCCTCGGTGAGCTTGTGGGTCGACTCGCTGATCAGGATCGACGCCGGCGTGGCCACGCCTTCCATGCGCGAGGCGATGTGGATGGTATGCCCCACCGGGTCGTAGTCGGTGTGCAGGTCGTCCTTGCGGATCGAGCGCACCACGACTTCGCCGGTATGAATGCCAACCCGGATTTGCAAAGGGATGCCCAGCTCGAGCCGGACACGGTCGCTGTGGCGACGCATCGCCTCCTGCATGCGCAGTGCCGCATACAGGGCTCGCAGCGCGTGGTCCTCGTGAGCAATCGGCGCGCCGAACAGCGCGAGGATGCCGTCGCCGAGAAACTTGGCGACGTAGCCCTCATAGTGGTGCACGGCCTCCATCATCAGCGTGGCGACCGGGTCGATCAGGCGCCGGGCTTCCTCCGGGTCCAGGTCTTGCGTGAGTGCCGTGGAACCAGCCATGTCGGCGAACAGCGCCGTGATCGTCTTGCGTTCGCCCGCGGCTTCCCCGCGCGCTTCCATGGCCGCGCGTTCGGCAAGAATGCGCTCGGCAAGGTGGGGTGGGGTGTATTGGACCGGGGCGGCAACCTGGGCAGAAGCGGAAGGCTGCGAGGCGGCCAGGCCGGCCAGCGCGGCGCCGCAGCCGCGGCAGAATTTTGCAGTCGGGCCGGCGGGCTCGCCGCATTGCGGGCAGGTCCGTGGCAGCCCGGCACCGCACTCCTCGCAGAAGTTGGCCTTTGCGAGGTTCTCGAACCCGCAATTTGTGCAGCGCATATAGCCTCCTGCCGCCCTGGTCTGCCCGAGCCCGGCTTTATCCATTAGACGCGCGATCCGGGCGGTTGGCAAGGCACGCAACGCGAGCCGTCGGGATCGCGTATGCTGGCAGGCTAACCTGTTTGCGCAAGGACGCTATGAAGCCTGATGCCAGACTCACCACCGGCCCTATCGGCCGGACCCTGCTGATGTTTTCGCTGCCGGTGCTTGGCAGCAACATCCTGCAGTCGCTCAATGCTTCGATCAATTCCGTCTGGGTCGGGCGCTATCTTGGCGAAGCCGCGCTCACCGCCACATCAAACGCCAACATCATCCTGTTCTTCCTGCTGGGCGTGGTGTTCGGCATCAGCATGGCCAACACCATCATGATCGGGCAGGCGGTCGGCGCGCGCGACCTGGGTGAGGCGCGTGCGATCGTCGGCACCAGCACCACGTTCTTCGTGCTGTTGTCCGTGGCCGCATCGATCTTCGGCTTCATCTTCACCCCGGACATCCTGGCGGCGATGCAGACCCCGCACGATGCCGCGCCGCTGGCCGTGACGTACCTGCGCATTATCTTCGTTGCGCTGCCGTTCATGTACTTCTACAACTTCGTCATGATGACGCTGCGTGGCGCCGGCGATTCGCGCACGCCGTTCTACTTCATGCTGTTGTCGGCGGTGCTCGACGTGGTGCTCAATCCGTTGCTGATTTTCGGCGTGGGACCGCTGCCTGCGCTCGGCATCGCGGGCTCGGCGCTGGCCACGCTGATCGCGCAGCTCACGAGCCTTGTCGCGATGATTGCGTTGCTTTATCGCCGCCGCCATTTCCTGCTGCTGCACCGCGAACAACTGGCGCTGCTGAAGCCGGACCCGGCCATCATCCGCGCGCTGGTGGCCAAGGGCTTGCCGATGGGTTTGCAGATGGTGGTGATCTCGTCGTCGGCGATCGTGATGATGTCGCTGGTCAATGCCTACGGGTCGCAGACGACTGCTGCATACGGTGTGGCATCCCAGCTTTGGACGTACGTGCAGATGCCAGCGCTGGCGGTCGGTGCGAGTGTTTCATCCATGGTCGCGCAAAACGTCGGCGCGGGCCTGTGGCATCGCGTCACGCGCATCACGCGCGTGGGTCTGCTGTTCAACCTGGCAATGACTGGTGCGCTGGTCGGTCTCGTCTACCTGTTCGACCGCAACTCGCTCGGCCTGTTTCTCGGCACGGACAGCGTGGCCATCGGCATCGCGCAGCATATCAACCTCATTGTGCTGTGGTCGTTCATCCTGTTCGGCTTCACCATCGTGATCTTCGGCACGGTGCGCGCCACGGGTGCCGTCATGGCGCCGCTGGTCATCCTGTTCCTGTCGATGTGGGTGATCCGATTGCCGTTTGCATGGAGCGTTGGCAAGAACTGGGGTGCCGATGCGATCTGGTGGAGTTTTCCGCTGGGTTCCGTCGTGTCGGTCGCGCTGGCGGCTGGCTACTATCGCTTAGGCAACTGGCGCGCGAGCCATATCCTGCCCGTGCCGGCCCATGCGCCTGAGGCAGTGGGGCAGGCGCCTGATACCAGCATGGGCACGCCGTGCGAGGACGCCGGCCCGGTATCCGAAGCGGACGACATGCCGCCCCGAACCGTGGAAACCGTACGTTGAAAGGGAATCGAAAGATCGGCATGGCATCGTTGCGTCCGCTGCCGTTTTCCGCGGCACGGATGCACTCGTTCGCTGGTCCGCCGGTGGCATTCGCACCTACACGTTTTCCTTCCTGATACCGCGCCGATGCCGCATGGCAACGGCGCGCGTCTGTTGTTGTTCCTGTCTTCCTTCTTCGCTGTTTCTGCTGCCACACGAATGCATCATGGCGTGATGTATTCGTGTGCGAACTCGCATGCCTGGTTGGTTTCATCGTGGCGCATCGGTGAATACCCCTAATCCAACACAAATGAAAGGAGGCTGAAAGATCCCGTCTTTAAGGTTCCGATCAACCGTCGGGGCATGCGTTTGCATGCAGCACTCCGCGACTGAGCCAAGGCGCGGCACCGGCACGGCATTTTGTGAACTTTGAGGAGAATCGTTTTGCGCATACGTAGCCAAAAGGACTTTGCCTCCGGCCTGATGTTTATTCTGGTCGGTCTGGGCTTTTCCTGGGTCGCACGCGGCTATTCCATGGGAACCGCCGCGAAAATGGGGCCCGGATACTTTCCATTCCTGCTCGGGCTGGTCCTGGCCGTGCTCGGCGCGCTGGTGCTGATCTCGTCGCTGTCGAGCAAGGGCGAGCAAGACCACCTCGCACGCTGGGACCTGAAGACGCTGCTGTGGATTCTCGGCTCGGTCGTGCTGTTCGGCCTGCTGCTCAAGCCGCTCGGCATGGTGCTTTCCGTGTTCGTGCTGGTGCTGGTGTCGTCGATGGCCAGCCACGAGTTCAGCTGGAAGGGGGCGCTGCTCAACAGCGTCGTGCTGGTCCTGATCAGCCTCGGTGCCTTCGTGTACGGCATCAACCTGCAGATGCCGGTGTGGCCTGCATTCATCACCGGTTAAGGGAGCGCCGAGATGGAATTGATTGAACACCTTTCACTGGGATTCTCGACGGCGCTGTCGCTGCAGAATCTCGCCTATGCGTTCCTGGGCTGCGTGCTCGGGACGCTGATCGGCGTGCTGCCGGGCCTGGGGCCGCTGGCCACCATCGCCATGCTGCTGCCGGTGACGTACACGCTGCCGCCGGTGGCCGCACTGATCATGCTGGCCGGTATTTATTACGGCGCACAGTACGGTGGCTCGACCACCGCGATTCTGGTGAACCTGCCCGGTGAATCGTCGTCGGTGGTGACCACCATCGATGGCTACCAGATGGCACGACGAGGACGAGCAGGGGTGGCGCTGGCCACATCCGGCCTCGGCTCGTTCTTCGCCGGCTGCGTGGCCACGCTGATCCTGGCCGCGTTCGCCACGCCGCTGTCGGAACTGGCCTTCAAGTTCGGCCCCGCCGAGTACTTCTCGCTGATGGTGCTGGGCCTGATCGGTGCCGTGGTGCTGGCTTCGGGCTCGCTGCCCAAGGCGGTCGCGATGATCGTGCTGGGCCTGCTGATGGGCCTGATCGGTACCGACGTGAACTCGGGCGCGGCGCGCTTCTCGTTCGACGTGCCCGAACTGACTGACGGCATCGACTTCGTCGCGCTGGCAATGGGTATGTTCGGTTTCGCGGAAATCATCGCAAACCTCGAGCAGAAGGAAGCCCGCGAAACCTTCACCGACGCGGTGACCAATCTCTGGCCGACCAAGGACGACTTCAAGCGCATGGCGCCTGCCGTGCTGCGCGGCACGCTGCTGGGCTCGGCACTGGGTATCCTGCCAGGCGGTGGTGCGGCGCTGGCTTCGTTCGCGGCTTACTCGCTGGAGAAGAAGACCTCGAAGTACTCGCACGAGTTCGGCAAGGGCGCCATTGAAGGCGTGGCAGGTCCGGAATCGGCCAACAACGCCGCGGCACAGACCTCGTTTATCCCGCTGCTGACGCTGGGCATTCCGCCGAACGCGGTGATGGCGCTGATGGTTGGTGCCATGACCATCCACAACATCCAGCCCGGCCCGCAGGTGATGACCAGCAACCCGGCGCTGTTCTGGGGCCTGATCGCCTCGATGTGGATCGGCAACCTGATGCTCATCGTCCTGAACCTGCCGATGATCGGCATCTGGGTGAAGCTGCTGACCGTGCCGTATCGCTTCCTGTACCCGGCCATTCTCGTGTTCTGCGGCATTGGCGTGTACTCGGTCAACAACCAGACCTTCGATGTGTTCATGGCTGCCGGCTTCGGCGTGATCGGCTACCTGTTCCTGAAGCTCAAGTGCGAACCCGCTCCGCTGCTGCTGGGTTTCGTGCTGGGACCGATGATGGAAGAGAACTTCCGCCGTTCGCTGCTGTTGTCGCGTGGTGACTTCACCGTGTTCGTAACCCGTCCGCTGTCGATGGGCCTGCTGATCGCTGCTGCGGCACTGGTCGCTGTGGTGGCCCTGCCGTCGATCAAGGCCAAGCGCGAGGAAGCGTTCCAGGAGGAGTAGCCCCCCAAGCGCTCCGGAGCCGCGCCGCCCGACGGTGGCGTGCATACGCAAGCATTCGGGGTGCCTTCGTGCACCCCGTTTTTTCTTGCAGCGGAGCAAGTCTCCGCGACGATGGACCAAGAAGAGAGTGCCCGACTGCGGTTGCAGTCATGGGCCGCGCAAGATGAACAGTGACTCCGCTCCGTGACGGGGTGGGAGCTTCGCCAGCGCCCATGAAATCGCCTTCCCTTGACCGGGTCTTTTCCCGGATTTTTATCCTCAAGCTCGTACATGCGAGCCCGTCGACCGTGATGAACCTGGTCGACCGCTTGCGTGAGTATGGGATCGAACTGAACATCCGCTCGCTGCGGCCGATCCTGCGCAGCCTGATGATCGCGCGTGCGATTACGGCTGAGTTGGTGGAAGGCAGTGGCCGGGTGTATTGCATCACTGACAGCGGTCGCGACGAGCTTGATCGCTATCTGTCGCATCTGGATGTTCTTAAGAGGGATGGTGGGGTGGAATGATTGATCCGACCCGCAGTTCGGCGAGGCACCACAAAAAAGAGGCCCGCATTCGCGGGCCTCTTGCTTTTCAAGTCAACAACATCACTGCGATGGCTGCGTCACCAGTTCCAACCCAGCCTGCGACTCATCATCACCGCGTGCAACCAGCACCTTGATGCGGTTCGGCAGCGTGGCCTTGATGCCGTCCACCGGAAGCGTGGTAATCAGCCAGTCGGCATTGTTAGCCAGCGTCAGCGTGCCGGAATCGAAGATCACCGTCTTGCTGCCCGCCGTCGTGATACGCAGACGGTAGGTGCCACCGTTCAGGTCGATGGAGTCCTGGCCGGATGCCGGCACGGCAGACTTGAACGCGACAGCCGCGAACGTCGGCGTTACCGAGTTCAGGTCGACAGCCGGTGTCGTCAGGTAGATATCCACGTTCTGCGCATTGAACGATGCGTTGAGCGCGCGTACTCGTGCCTTGTCCGAAAAGAGTCCTTTCTCGAACGGATCATCGATCTGCACGACGTCCGCGGCGCTTTCGCTGCCCGGCATGGCTACCGCAGTGTACTTGTGGCCCGTATGGGTGTTGATGGTTGCCCGGCCGAGTTCAGTGCTCGTGCCGGCCACGTTGAACGAAAAGAGCTGGTTCCCTTCGTCAACGCTGCGGTAGGTCGACACGAACTTGTAGGGCTCGTTCAGCAGATTGGTCTTCGCGCCGTTCTGCAGAACGTCGACATTCGGGCCTCCCGGTATGGCATGGATCACTCGCACAGTCGGCTTGCTGAGGCCAACGCGGGCGGCCACACCATCATCGCCGCCTCCACCGCAAGCCGAGAGGGCTGCCGTAGCGGCAATCGCGAGGCTGAGAACAATACTGGTCTTTAAGCGGAACATAGTGTCACCTCTTCCGTTGCGTTGTATCAGGAGCGAGAGGCAGCACGGCCGCGCCAATGCGGCGGCTGCAGGAGGCAGGGCGTGCCAACAGGCCGATGAGACTTTTGCTTAATGCGTGTGGCCTTATTGCAACGATAGGAAGGAACTTTGGGAGGAGGCAGGCGCGGACCTCCGAAATCGGTGTCGGAGGATTCCGACAGGAGGATCGGCTAGCGGTGTTCCTGCCGGGCGACAGGAACAGCGAATCAATAAACGGCTCAGCGTCCCGCTATGCTCTGGGCCACGCCATGACCACCTGGTTGCGCCCGTTCCGCTTGGCTTCGTACAGCCCCGCATCCGCAACTTCCACCAGCCGGCTGCTCGGTTGGCCGTCTTCCGGCACGAGCACCGCGGCGCCGATGCTGACGGTCAGGAAGCCGCCGGTGTCCGCGCCGCTGTGCGCGATGCCGAGCGATTCAATCGCGCGCCTGACTTTCTCCGCAAACAGTCGCGCACCGCCTGGCGACGTGGACGGAAGGACCATCGAAAATTCCTCGCCACCAAAGCGCGCAGGCAGGTCGGCCGGGCGCGAACAATTGTCGCGCAGCACAGCGGCCACGCGCCGCAGGACTTCGTCGCCGGCTACATGCCCGTACGTATCGTTGTAGGCTTTGAACGCGTCCACGTCGATCATCAGCAGCGCGAGCTGGCTCTGCTCGCGCTGGGCTCGCTTCCATTCCGCGTTCAGGTACTCGTCGAAATAGCGCCGGTTGGACAGCCCCGTGAGCCCGTCCGAGTTGGTGAGCCGCTGCAGTTCGAGATTGGTTTCGAGCAGTTGCTGCTGGCTTTGCCGCAACGCGCGATAGGCCTCGTCACGCTGCAGCAGGTTCAGGTACGAGCGCGAGTGATAGCGGATGCGCGCAACCAGTTCGATGCTGTCCGGCAGTTTCACCAGATAGTCGTTGGCGCCAGCGGAAAACGCCGCGCTTTTCATCGCCGCTTCTTCCTTGGTGGATAGCACGATGATCGGGATGTCGCGCGTGGCCGCGTTGTCGCGGTAGCGGCGCACCAGTGTCAGGCCGTCCACGCCTGGCATGACCAGATCCTGCAGGATCACGGTCGGGCGGGTGCGCTCGGCGACGGCGACAGCATCGTCCGGCGTCGCACAGTAGTGGAAATCGATGTCCGGCTCTGAGGCCAGTGCGCGGCGTACGGCCTCGCCAATCATCGCCTGGTCGTCCACCAGCAGCACCATGACGGGATAGCTGTTGGCTGCGGGGGTGTCGGTGATAGCGGTGATGGCAGTGTTATCGGGTTGTTGCATGCTGGCTTCCTTGATGGCTCGGCCCCAAACGTCCTGGTTGAGCATCGGCGATCTGTGTCGTCTCGTTGATATCGGTTTTCTTGCTGCGCCTGTCAGCCCGGCGGCGGGCGCACGCTGCAGCAGGCCTGCACCAGGCGCGGCGCAATGGCCGTGAGCGGCAGGATCTCGCTGGCGGCGCCCATCGCTGCGGCTGCCTTGGGCATGCCATAGACGGCGCTGGTGGCCTGGTCCTGCGCGATGGTCAGGCAACCATGGTCGCGCATGGCCTTGAGGCCGCTGGCGCCGTCGCGGCCCATGCCGGTCAGCAGTACGCCGATGGCCTGTCCGCGCCAGTACTCCACCACGCTTTCGAAGAACACGTCGATGGACGGCCGATACAGATATTCGCTGGGCTGTTCGGTATAGGCCATGCGGTTTGACCCTAGCAGCCGCAGATGATTGTTGGTGCCCGCGATGAGTACCGTGCCGGCCTGTGGAGTTTCGCCCGGCGCCGCCACGCGTACCGGCAGCGCGCACTGGCTGTCGAGCCAGTCGGCCATGCCGGGAGCGAACGCTTCATCGACGTGCTGGACGGCGACCACCGCCGCGCAAAAGTCGGCGGGCAGGGCGCCAAGCAGCTTGGCCAGCGCCGCCGGCCCGCCTGCCGAGGCGCCGATGGCTACCAGGCGCGATGCCGCCAATGTGCCCGGCATTTCCGTGATGGCAGGGCGCGGTGCCGCACGGCCGGCGACCAAGCGCCCGATATTGCGCATCTTGCGCAGCAGCGGCCCCGCGGTCAGCTTGGCGTCGGACTCGGTCAGCGTGGGGGTGTCCACGGCGTCGATCGCGCCGTGGCCCATGGCGTCGAACACCTGCGTGGCGTTGCGGCCGAGGTCGGTCGTGACCACGACGATGGGGCACGGCGTGGCCGCCATGATGCGGCGCGTGGCTTCGACGCCGTCCATCACCGGCATCAGCAGGTCCATCAGGATCACGTCGGGCGTATGGGAGGCGGCGAGCTGTACCGCCTGCTCGCCATCGCCGGCGACCCAGACGATCTCGAACGCCGGGTCCAGCGCAATCGCGCGGCGCAGCGCGGCGACAGCCAGTGCCGAATCGTTGACGATGCCGACTTTCATGTGCTTGCCTCGCCGATCAGGTCGTGCACTGCGTCGAGCAGCGCAGCGTCGTGGAAACTGCCTTTGGCCAGGTAGTAATCCGCGCCGGCTTCCAGGCCGCGCTGGCGGTCCTGTTCGCGGTCCTTGTACGACACGACCATAACCGGCAACTGCTGCATGCGGGGTTCCTTGCGGATCAGTGTGACAAGCTCGATGCCGTCCATACGCGGCATGTCGATGTCCGTAATGACGAGATCGAATGGCTCGGCGCGCAGCACGTTCCAGCCGTCCATGCCATCGACGGCGACCGCGACGTCATAGCCGCGGCTGGCCAGCAGCTTGCGCTCCAGCTCGCGCACGGTGAGCGAGTCGTCGACGACCAGCACGCGCTTGCGCCGAACTTGCGCGATTGCCGTGCCGGTCTGGCGTACGTGCTCGATGCGCCCGTCGGTGACGAGTTTCTCCACCGAGCGTACGAGATCGTCCACATCGAAGATCAGCACTGGCGTGCCGTCGTCGGTCAGCGCACCAGCGGCGATGTCCTTGATCTTGCCAAGCGCCGGCGCAAGCGGCTGGACCACCAGCAGGCGCTCGCCGAGCATGCGGTCCACGGCAATGCCATAGACGCGCTCCTGTTCGCCGATGATGACGACGGGGATGTGGTCGCCATCGAGCGGATGTTCCGGACGCTGCAGCACCTGCGCGGCGCTGACCAGCCCTACCGCGCGGCCGGTGTACTGGAAATGCTGGTGGCTTTCGGTCTGCGCCACGTCGTGCCGGGGTACCGATGCCGCGCTCAGCACATGGCCGAGCGGAAACGCATACGCTTCGCCGGCCACTTCCACGAGCAAGGCGCGCACGACTGACAGCGTAAGCGGCAGTTCGAGGTGAAACTGCAGGCCGCCGCCCGGCGACTGCGCCAGCCGCAGGCTGCCGCGAACGCGGCGCACCATTTCCTGCACGGCATCCAGTCCGACGCCGCGTCCCGATACTTCGGACACGGTCTCGCGCATGCTGAAGCCGGGCAGCAGCAGGAACTCAAGAAGTTCAGCCTCTGACAGCCGCGCCGCGGTGTCCTCGCTGGCCAGGCGCCTGCGCACGATGGCCTGGCGCAGGGCGGCGAGATCGACGCCGGCACCGTCGTCGCCAATTTCGATCACCAGCCGGCCTGCATTGTGGCGCGCCTGCAGCAGGATGCGCCCCTCGGCGGGCTTGCCCTGCGCGACACGGACATCGGATGGCTCGATGCCATGGTCGACAGCGTTGCGCAGCAGGTGCGCCAGCGGCGCATCCAGTGCTTCAAGGATGTCGCGGTCGACCTGCGTGCCGGCGCCGACCAGTTCGAGGTGCGCCGCCTTGCCGAGCGAACGCGCGAGGTCGCGCACCATGCGCGCATAGCCGGCCAGCCCATCGGACAGCGGCCGCATGCGGCAGGCGAGAGCGGTGTCATAGAGCCGCCGCGCGAGGCGCGCGGTGCGGTGCTCGTACTGGTCCAGTTCTTCCTGCCGTTGCGACAAGTGTTGCGCGCCGTCTTCGAGCAACTGCCGTGCATCGGACAAGGCCGCCATGGCGCCTGCATCGGCGCCGCTGCCGGCCAGCGCATCGCGCAGTGTGTCGAGTGCCTGCAGCGCGCGCGCCTGTTGGCGACGCGCCTGCAGCATGGCCTTGGCGAACGGGCGCAGCCAGTGCGATTCGACCATGGCTTCACCGGACAACGCGAGCAACTGGTCGAGCGATTCGGCGCCGACGCGCAGCATGCGCTCCTGTTGCTCGGGGCCGGTTGCCGCCGATGGCATCGATGGCGGCGAGGGTGCCAGCGCGTCGGCCACAGGAAGCACAGGAAGCGACGGCGGTTCAGGCTCTGCGACGGATACGGGCGGAGCAACGGGTGCTGTGGGCAAGTTTCCGCCCGGCAGCGCCTGCAGGCGTTGCACCACGGCATCGATCTGGGTACGTCCTTGACGATCCGCCCAGGCCGGATCGCCATCGGGTGGCTGGCCGATGCGCTGCAGCAGGTCGGTGCCTTGCAGCAAGGCGTCGATATGCGCGGCGCTCAGCGGCATGCCGCCCTGCGCGGCTACCAGGCAGTCTTCCATCGCATGAGCAAGGCGCACACCGCCGTCGAGCCCGACAATGCGCGCCGCGCCCTTGATGGAATGCGCCGCACGCATGCAGGCATCGAGATGGCTTGCCGCAGCGGGGTCGCGCTCCAGCGCGAGCAGGCCTGCATTGAGGACTTCGGCCTGGGACTCGGCCTCTAGCGCAAACAGTTCCAGCAGCGAGGCGTCGCGCAACTGGTCGGCATTCATGCAAGGCTCCGTGTCAGTGCCTGGCGCACCAGCGCGGCGTCAAGCAGGCCCACGTTGCGGCCCTGGTCTTCGAACAACGCCTGGCTGTAGCGCGTGGACGCCCTGGCCAGCGTGGCCGGCAGCGGCAGCAGCGCGTTGTTGCGCAAGCGGCGTACGCCACTGACTTCGGCCACTGGCAGTGCAATGGCACCGCGGCCTTGCCCCAGCACCAGGAAGCGCTGCCCTTGCCGGGCGCCTGCCTGCGTATCGGATTCCTCCCCGGTGCCGAACAACCGAGCCAGCGACAGACAGGCCAACAGGCTGCCGCGCACGCTCGCCACGCCCAGCACGGCGGCGTCGCGGCGGTGCGGGAGCGAGTGCACGGGGCATGGCGCTGTGACTTCGCCAATGGCCTCTGTGGGCAGGGCCAGCCATTCTTCTCCGACGCGGAAGATCAGGCAGGACAAGCCCGACCCTGCAGGCTCGGCGTCCGGCTCGCTGTGCGGGCGGGCGACGGGAAGCCCGGTCATCGCCTGCCCATCGAGCAGCGCCGTGGCGGCGCGCGAATAGGTCGGGCAGTTGCGGCAATGGATATGCGTCGCGAGCAGCGTGCAACTGCCGTCGCCACGGACGCCGATGCGGCGCCAGCAATCGTCGATCTGCACGTTGGCGGGAAGGGTTTGAGCGTCGGCCATGGCTAGGCGGTACGGGTATGGCGCTGCGCGCGCTGGCGCAGGCGCGCGGCGCCGGCGTGGTCGCCCTCGGTATCGAGCAGCGCGGCCAGATGATGGAGGGCTTCCTGATGGCCCGGGTCAAGGTAGATCGCGCGGCGATATGCGTCGCGCGCGCTCGACGTGAGGCCGGCCGCGTCGTGGAGCACGCCGAGCATGCAGCAGGCATCGGCGCTCGGGCCCTGGATGGCA
The DNA here is from genome assembly GCF_019602855.1 of Cupriavidus pinatubonensis. GTDB lineage: Bacteria > Pseudomonadota > Gammaproteobacteria > Burkholderiales > Burkholderiaceae > Cupriavidus > Cupriavidus pinatubonensis. Next base: position 684,170 of record NZ_CP080766.1, on the reverse strand, counting down.
ATCAGTGCTTCGCACGCAGCGGTGGCGGCTGCGAGGTCGCCGCGGTCGGCAAGCGCCGAGATGCGAGCGAGCGGGGTAGGCGTCGGGGCAGCGGCGCGCGGCGCGCGAACCGGCGCAGGCTCGCGCACGGCCGGCGCTGGTTGCACACGCAGCGAAACCGGGCGCGGCGGCATGCCGGCAGGCGCCGGTGCGGCGCTGGCTTGCAGCGGTTGCTCGCTCCGTGCTTCGCCAGGCGTTGCCTTGCGAAACGCAAAGGCCAGCGGCACGCCGGCGGAGGGCAACCCTTGCGCGCTCAGCAGGCTCGCTTCAGCAGGGCCGACGAAGATCATGCCGTCGCTCGCGGTCAGCCGCGCCAGCGTTTGCACGGCACGCCGCTGCACGTCGGCATCGAAATAGATCAGCAGGTTGCGGCAGAACACGAAATCGTACGGTGCCTCGCCGGCCAGCAGGTTTGCGTCGACGATGTTGCCGAGCCGCAGCTGCACCAGCTCGCGCACGCGCGCATCCAGCGCATATCCTCCCGGACACGGCGTGAAGTAGCGCTCGCGGAAATCGAGCGGCGCGCCGCGAAACGCGTTGCTGCCGAAAATGCCGGCGCGCGCGCGGGCCAGCGCGCGCGCGCTGATATCCAGCGCGTCGATGCGAAAGCGCGCCGCCGGAATGCCAGCATCGAGCAGGGCCATCGCGATGGAATACGGCTCCTCACCGCTGGCGCAGGGCAGGCTCAGCACGCGTAAGTGCCGCGCGTGGTCGCCAAACACGCGCTCGGCGGCAAAGCGGCCAAGGGCCATCAATGCTTCTCTGTGCCGGAAGAACCAGGTTTCCGGAACCACCACGGCTTCGATCAGCGCCTGGAACTCGTCCGGCTGGCTGTGGAGCAGGTTCCAGTAGGCCGCCTCGTCGTGCGCCTGCAGCGCGGCCTGGCGCTCGCGCAGTGCGCGTTCGAGCGCGCCGGGTCCGATGGACCGCGCGTCAAGTCCGATGCGGGCCCTGAGCAGTGCTTCGATATGGGTGGCCGTGCTCATGGCGCGGATGCCTGGCAGACGTCGCGCGCCGCATCGAACAGATTGGCGTGGACGTCATCGGGCAGCAAGGCGTTGACCCGCACCCATTGCACCAGGCCGCGCTGTTCGTCGTGGCGTACCGGCCCGAGGTAGCGCGCCGTGCCGGCATCGATGCCGGTGTCGACGAACGACTCCGGCTCGCAACGCAGGGTCTCGGTGGCGTGCTCGAGGCGCAGCCCGAGCAGGCGTGGCGCGTCACCAGGTGTGCGGCGGTAGTGGACCAGCACGGTGCGCGTACTCGTGCGCAGTGCCGCGGGCACGCCCGTGGCGAGCGCGCGCAGGTCGATCACCGGCACGGATTGACCCTGGCGCGACAGCACCCCCGCCACCCATGTGGGGCTGCCGGGAATCTGCTTGAGCGCGGTCAGGGGCAGGACCTCGGCGACCTCGGTCGCATCCAGCGCATAGTGGTCATGGCCCAGCCGGAACAGCAGGAACAGTTTCATCGGCGCGTGGCCTCCCGCTCCACGGCGCTAGACCTTGAAGCGCGACACGCCGCTGCGCAGCTCGTTGGCCACCAGCGTCAGCTCGTCGATGGCCTGGCTCGACTGGCGCAGCGACTCGACCGTCTGCTGCGCGGCTTCGGAAAGCTGCATGAGCGCCTGGTTGATCTGCTCGGCGCCGCCAGCCTGTGCCTGCATGCCTTCATTGACCATCAGCACGCGGGGCGCGAGCGACTGCACCTGCCCGATGATCTGCGACAGCTGGTCGCCGACCTGGGTCACGTCGGACATGCCGCGGCGCACCTCTTCCGAAAACTTGTCCATGCCCATCACGCCCGCGGCGACGGCGGACTGGATCTCGCGCACCATCTGTTCGATGTCGTAGGTGGCAACAGCAGTCTGGTCGGCCAGCCGGCGGATTTCGGTGGCGACCACCGAAAAGCCGCGCCCGTATTCGCCGGCCTTTTCGGCCTCGATGGCGGCGTTGAGCGAAAGCAGGTTAGTCTGGTCCGCCACCTTGGCGATCGTCGTGACCACCTGGTTGATATTGCCGGCCTTTTCGTTGAGCGTGGCGAGCTTGGCATTGACCGAGCCAGCCGCGTCCATCACGTGCTGCATGGTGGCTTCCATGCGCGACAGTCCGACCTGGCCGGTACCCGCCAGCCCGGCGGTCTGCTCGGCCGCGTTAGACACCTCGTTGATGGTGCGGACCAGGTCGCGCGCGGTGGCGGAGATCTCGCGCGACGTGGCGCCGATCTGCGTCGTGGTGGCGGCGGTTTCGGTGGCCGTGGCCTGCTGCTGGCGGGCGGTCGCCGCAATCTCGTTGACCGAGGTGGTGACCTGGATTGCCGAGCGCTGTGCCTGGCCGACCAGCGAGGTCAACTCGCCCGTCATCTGGTTGAAGCCTTGTTCGACGTCCTGGAACTCGTCGCCGCGGCCCAGCGCCATGCGCAGGCGCAGGTCGCCGCCGCGGATGCCGGCCAGCAGGCCGACGATGGAGCGCATCGGCACGGTAATAGCGCGCAGCAGCAGGTAGCCGCAGATGGCCGACATGGCGACTGCCACGAGCAGGGCGACTTCGATGCCGATCTTGGCCGAACTGACGGCCGCATTGATGCCGTGCGCGGCCTTCTCGTTCACCGCGTTGTTGTCATCCACCAGGGTCTGGGCGAGCCTGCGCACTTCCGCCCAGTGCTGGTTCGCCTCGCCGCGCAGCAGCGCTTCGGCTGCCTCGCCACCCTTCCAGCTCGCGGATTGCGTGAGCGGCAGCGCCAGCTGGTCGTACCGGCTGCGCGCCGCCTTGTACTGGTTGAAGGTGGCGCGGTCGTTGTCACGCGTGATGGTGCTCTCGTATTGCTGCTCGAGCCGGTCCAGCCGCTGGCGGACTTCGGCGCTTTGCTGCTGGTACCCCTGGCGCTGGCTCTCGGTGCCGGCTTTGACCGTCTCCCAGGCGAGGACATAGACCTCGCCCCAGGCGCCGCGGATGCCGGTGCTGTAGTTCAGGCCCGGCAAGGCGTCCTTGAGCATCAGATTGGTTTCCCGTTCGATTGCCGACAGCCGGTTGTAGGCCACTACTCCCATCAGCGCCATGACCAGCAGGATGAAGGTAAAGCTTGCCAGGATGCGCGTTCGGATAGTCCAGTGGTTCAAGGTTCGGTTCCCGTTTCCGTTCTTTTTCAAAGGCAGCCGCGACGGCCTCATCGCCGGCTGCGTGGCGATGCGCGGTAGGGTACTGTAACGCCGGAGGCGTTTCAACGCCGGGGGCCGGTCGAACGCCGGGCGTTGCTAGGCTGCATTGGTGCGCGGGCCGGTTTGCCGGAAGCGCTTGCTTTTTTTATGGTTTTCGTCACACTTCCAGAATCGCAGATCTGGTAACAATGTCGATAATCGCAAATGAGGCAGGGATGGTGGCCAAGTCGGGGGCGAAGGCGGCTGGCGCTTCGCCAGACGGGGAGACCGATCCGCTGACCGGGGTCGGGAATCGCCTGGGATTCCTAAAACGGCTGGAGGCACGCCTGCATAGCGAGGCAGTGCCCCGCTGCGCATTGCTGCTGATCGGCATTGACGATTTCCGCGCCTTCAACGACATGCACGGCCATGCCGAGGGCGATCTGATCCTGCAGGGCGTGGCACGCCGGCTGCGCGATGCTTCCCCGCGCGATGCCGTGATCGGCCGTATCGGCAGCGACGAGTTCTCGGTGTTGCTGCCGTCCATTTCCGATCCGACCCTGGTGCGGCACGTCGGCGCCGCCATCCTTTCCATGCTGACCGCGCCGCACGAGCACAGCGGGCGCCGCCACCACGTGCTCGCCAGCGTCGGCGCATGCGTGATGCCGGCGGCCGGCGATCTTGCGTCGGACGCGCTCGCGGCCGCCAGCCTGGCGCTGGCCCGCGCCAAGCATGACGGCGGACGCACCATCCGGTTTTTCAAGCCGCAGATGCGGCAGGACGTGACCACGCGGCTGTCGCTGGTCCAGGCCCTGCACGAAGCGTATGCGCAGCGGCAGTTCGAACTGCACTACCAGCCTCAGGTCGATCTGCGCACCGGCCATATCCACGGAGCCGAGGCGCTGCTGCGCTGGCGCCATCCGACCCGCGGCCTGCTCGCGCCGGCCAGTTTTATCGATGCCCTGGCGGCCAGCAGCGTGGCCAGCGACGTCGGCATGTGGCTGCTGCAGACCGCCTGCGCGCAGGCGCGTGCCTGGTCGCTGACGCTGCCGCAGGCGCCGCGCGTGGCCATCAACCTGTTCGCGGCCCAACTGGCCGAAAGCCGGCTGGTGACCGAGGTGCGCCACGTCCTGCGCTCGCTCGAACTGCCGCCGGCCGGCCTGGAGATCGAGATCACGGAGACCATCGCTCTGCAGCAGGGCGACGAGGTGTCCGACCAGCTCCAGGCTCTGCGGCGCGACGGCGTGACCCTGACCTGCGATGACTTTGGCACGGGCTACGCCTCGCTGAGCTTCCTCAAGTCGTTCCCGGTCGATCGGCTCAAGATCGACCAGTCCTTCGTGCGCAACGTGACGCAAGACCCAGTGGACGCCGCCATCGTACGGTCCGTGATCAACGTCGGGCAAAGCCTGCAGATCGGCGTGGTGGCCGAGGGCGTGGAAACGGTCGAGCAGCGAGACTTCCTGCTGGCCAATGGCTGTTGGGAGGCGCAGGGCTACCTGTATGGGCGGCCGATGCCAGCCGAGCGCCTTACGGAGCACTTGCGGGAGCAGTCTGGGAATTGAGGAAAGGGGGGCATGCCGGGCCAATAGGGGCGCCACATTCGGCCGCCTGAACTGCCGGCAGAGAACGGCCGGCACAGAGCGGCCGTGACTGGCGGAGTTGTTTCCACCTTTGACTTCCCGCGGCGCAGCTGACGCCATCCGCACTGCGATTCCCCGCACCCGTCCTGCCTCCGCAGCGCAGCCGCGGCCGCCATGCCCCGTTCAGGGGAAATACCCGCTTACAAAGTCTTGTCCGCGCAGGACATCCCCAAGCGTTGGGCCATGTATGGTGACATCAGGCGGCTGTCCGCCGTCACGGGTCTCGCTCTCCAGTTTCTCGATTCCATGCCGCGCTTCCTTTCACCTGACCGCAACTCCGTCTCCCGCCACCGCAGCCTGAAAGCCGGTGCCGCACCCTTGCTGCCGATGCTCGCGGTGATGGCGGGCGTGGCCCTGACGCTGGCCCCATGGCCCGTGCAGGCCCAGCTATCGCCACTTGGCGACCCCGGCGCGCAGGTAGGGCAGGTCGATCCGCCCACGCGCGTGGCGACATTGACCGATGCAGCGGGCAATCTCAGCTTTGCGCCGGCCGGGTCGGACGAATGGGCAGCAGCGGGCCTGAACCGGCCCATCACCACCGGCGACCGGCTGTGGGTGGATAACGGCGGCCGCGCCGAAGTCCATGCCGGCTCGGTGGCGATCCGGCTCGGCAGCGCGACTGCCGTCAGCGTGCTCAACCTGGACGACAACGCCACCCAGGTCAAGCTCACGCAAGGCACGCTGCAGCTGCGGGTCCGTGCCTTGCCCCCGGACCAGCCTGTGGAGATCGATACCCCCAACCTGGCGTTCGTGCCGCGCGAGCCTGGCGACTACCGCATCGATGTGGCGCCCGACGGCAGCACCACGACGGTGACCATGCGCCACGGCCGGGCCGCGATCTACGGCGAAAGCCGCTCGCTGGAAATGCAACGCGGCCAGCGCATGCGCTTTGCCGGAACCGACCTGGCCGATGCGGGGCAGGGCGACCTGCCGCCCGAGGACGAATTCGACCGCTGGACCGCCTCCCGCGATGCGCGCGAGGACGCCTCGCCATCCGCCCGGTATGTGCCGCGTGACATGCCCGGCTATGCCGCGCTTGACGGTTATGGCGACTGGCAGGACGACCCGGGCTATGGCGCCGTGTGGTATCCGCGCGTGGTGCAAACGGGCTGGGCGCCATACAGCACCGGGCACTGGGCCTGGATCGCGCCCTGGGGCTGGACCTGGATCGACGATGCGCCGTGGGGGTTCGCTCCCTTCCATTACGGGCGCTGGGCCTACATTGGCACGCGCTGGGGCTGGGTGCCGGGGCCGCGCGTGCCACGGCCGTGCTATGCGCCGGCGCTGGTCGGTTTCGTCGGCGGCGCAGGCCCTTACGGTGGCGTGCGTGTGGGCGGCGGACCGGGCGTGGCCTGGTACCCGCTTGGCCCGCGCGACGCGTACCGGCCCGTGTACCGCGCCAGTCCCGGCTATGTCACGCGGATCAACCGGGTGACCGTCAACAACGTCACGATCGACAACCGTTTCCGACGCGAGCCGCACCCGAACCGCGACGTGCCCGGCGCGATCAGCGGCATGCCGGCGCGCAATTTCGTCGAAGGCCGGCCGGTACCGCGCAATATGCGCGGCAATGAATGGCGCAACCTGCCGCAGGGCGAGGGCCGCGGCGCGCCACCGGTGGCGCCGGTCAAGGGCAGCTTGCTTGGCGCGGCACCATCCCGCTCCCTTCCGCCGCAGGCACGCCAGGGCTTCGAACGCCAGGCGATCGCGGCGCGCCCGCCCGGACAACCCGCGCATGACGACCTGGCGCGACGCTTTGCACGCGAAGGCGGCGTGGTCTCCGGCGCTGGCCCGGTATGGCGCGGTGGAGACGCGCGGCCCCGCGGCATGGACGGGCACGGTGCCGCAAATGTGCGGATGAGCCAGGTAGCCCCGACTGCGCGGCCCGGCCTGCCGCCGCCGCGTCAGGACGACAATGCCATGCGCCGCCCGCCAGCCGGTGCCGAGCGCGGCTCCCCGCCGTCCGGTGGCGACGGGTGGCGCGGCAATGGCCGTGGTCAGACCACGCGGCCCGACCAGGCTCAGGGATTCGCGCAGATGCCCGACGCTCAGCGCCAGGCGCAGGACATGCAGCGCCAGCAGCAACAGGCGATCCAGCGCCAGCAGATGGAGCAGCAGCGCCAGCGCCACGACGCGCAAGACCAGGCCCAGGCGATTCAGCACGACCAGCAACAAGGGATCCAACGGCAGCAGATGGAGTCGCTGCGCCAGATGCAGGAGCAGCAGCGTCAGCAGTCCGACCAGCGCAACATGCAGTCGCAACGCCAGCAGGCCGATCAGCAACGTCAGCAAGCCGATCACCAGCGGCAGATGGCTGACCAGCAGCGGCAGCAGGAGGCGGTCCAGCGGCAGCAGGTCGAACAGCAGCGTCAGCAGGTCGAGCGACAGCGTCAGATGCAGGACCAGCAACGCCAGCAGATGGACCAGCAGCGGCAGCAGGAGGCGGCCCAGCGCCAGCAGATAGACCAGCAGCGCCAGCAGGCGGAGCGGCAGCGCCAGATGCAGGACCAGCAGCGCCAGCAGATGGAGCAGCAACGCCAGCAGGCGGAGCGTCAGCGCCAGATGCAAGACCAGCAGCGCCAGCAGATCGAGCAGCAGCGGGCCATGCAGGAGCAGCAACGTCAGCAACAGGCAATGCAGCGCCAGCAGATGGAGCAGCAGCGCCAGATGCAGGAGCAACAGCGGCACGCGCAGGAACAGCAACGCGCGGCCCAGGAGCAGCAACGCGCCATGCAGGAACAGCAGCGGGCCGTGCAGGAGCAGCAGCGCAGGCAGCAGGACCAGCAGCGGCAGATGCAGGAGCGCCAGCGGCAACAGCAGCAACAACAGCAACAACAGCAACAGCAGACGGATCAGCAGCGCCAGCAGCAGCGCGCGCACCATGACCGCGGACAGACGGAGGCTCGCAACGAAGGAGACCGCCGCCAGTAGCCGCTCGCCTCCAACAGCGCTGGCAAGCGCGCAAAAGCAGCGCGGGCCATCAGGGCGTTGCCTGATGGCCCGCGTTCCGCAGGCGGCCGCGTTACCTGTACCTGGTTACTTGGCCAGTTCCGACAGGCGTACCGGCGAGATCTTGCCGTTCTGCACCCAGCCCACCACGGTATCGGCGACCGAACCGCCCTTGGCATCGATGCCTTCCACCTCGTTCGGGTTGACGTCCTTCGGCAGTGCCTTCATCGCGTCGGGCATCTTTGCGCGGATGGCGACGGCATCGCTGGTGGTGCCGGCCAGCTTCATCGCGCCGGCCAGCGCGTACACCATGGTGTAGTTCAGCGACATCTCGGTGGTCGCGTCGCGCCCGTCATGCAGCTTCTTGTACTTGGCGTTGAAGTTCTGCGCCGCCGGGCGGCCGTCATTGACGAGCGGCAGCACGCCGATCGAGCCTTCCAGCATCGACAGGCCATTCGTGACCTTGGCCATCTCGTCCATCTTGGCCTGGTCCATGATGATGAATCCGCCCTTGAAGCCAAGTTCGCGGGCCTGCTTGACCACCAGTGCTGTCGGCTCCGACGGGCCGCCGACGAACATCACGTCCGGCTTGTCGGTGATGGCGCGCGATACGCCGCTGTAGAAGTCGGTGGCCTTGGTGTAGGACATCGGATTGTTGCCGACGACTTTGCCGCCCGCACCCTCCCAGGCCGGCACAAAGGCCTGCACCCACGCCTTGGCGTAGTCGTGGTCGGCCGGCGCCAGCGCCACGTTCTTGCCATAGCGCTTCATCTGCGCCTTGACGAAGGGCTCGATATAGCCGGTGTAGGCGGGCGGGATGCGGATGGTCAGCTTGTTGCCGGCATCGGTGATGCGCGGCACGCTCGAATAGGCCATGACCAGGAATTTCTCCTGCTCGTTGAAGGCCTGCAGCGCGAAGATGCCGCCCGAATGCGGCACGAACACGGCCGGTGTCTTGTGCTGCTGCACCAGGCGGCGCGCATTGATCGCGGCCTCGGCGGGCGAGTACTTGTCATCAAGCGCCACGACTTCCAGCTTGACCTTCTTGCCCTTGACGTCGAGACCAGCGGCATTGATTTCGTCGACGGCCATCTGCACGCCGGACAGCACGTTCTTGCCATACAGCGCGGCGCCGCCCGAAAGCGGGCCGGTATAGCCGATCTTGACGACTTCCTGGGCGAGCGCGGCGCCCGAGGCCAGCATGGCGGCAGCGATGGTGGCGGCGGTGGCGGCCAGCGGGAAGAGTCGGCGGAAGGTCTTGTTCTGCATGTCTGTCTCCTCTATGGATGCTTACTACGCTTGTCCTGATCTTTTTGAATGGCGGCTTCCTAGCCGCCGATGTACGCCTTGCGGATCCCTTCGTCCTTCAACAGCGAATCGCGGTCGCCTTCCATCACGATGCGTCCGCCTTCGATCACATAGGCGCGATGCGCGATGCCCAATGCCGCGTAGGCGTTCTGCTCGGCCAGCAGCACCGTCGTGCCCGCGCGGTTGATGCGCTGGATGATCTCGAACATCTGCTTAACCACCAGCGGCGCAAGGCCCAGCGACGGCTCATCGAGCAACAGAGCACGCGGACGGCTCATCAGCGCGCGGCCGAGTGCCACCATCTGTTGCTGTCCGCCTGACAGCGAGCCAGCGGCGTCGTCCTTCTTCTGGTGCAGGATCGGGAACATCTCGTACACCTCATCGAGCGTCTTGCGGATGCCGGCACTGTCGCGGCGATGCACGTAGGCACCCAGCGTCAGGTTCTTCTCCACGCTCATGGCCGGGAACAGCTTGCGGCCTTCGGGGCAGTGCACGAGTCCGGCTTGCACGATCTGCGACGGCTTCATGCCCGACAGCTCGCGGCCATCGAAGCGCATGCTGCCGCCGCTAATACGGTGGATCGCGCTCATCGCGAGGAAGATCGAACTCTTGCCGGCACCGTTGGCGCCGAGCAGCACCACCAGTTCGCCCGCGCCGGCATGCAGCGTGATGTTGTCGAGGGCACGGAAGCTGCCGTACGACAGCGAGACGCGTTCAAGCTGCAACATGGTCGGCTCCCAGATAGGCTTCGATGACATGCGGATCCTGCTGGATCTGCGCGGGGGTGCCTTCGGCGATCTTCTCGCCGTAGTTCAGCACCATGATCTTGTCGGCCAGGCGCATGATCATGTCCATCTTGTGTTCGATCAGGCAGACCGTCTTGCCGTGGCGAACCATCTTGCGGATCAACTCGGCCAGGCCCACGGTTTCTTCGGGGTTGACACCGCCGGCGGGCTCGTCGAGCAGCAGCATTTCGGGATCGGTCGCCAGCGCGAGCGCAAACGCCACGCGCTTGCGCGCCTCCTGCGTGATGTCGGCGGCGATCTCGTGCGCCAGGTGCGTGAGGCCGACAAAGTCGAGCGCGGCTTCGGCCTTGTCGCGACACAGGCGCTCTTCTTCGCGCAGGCGCCGCGTGTTGAACAGCACGTCACCAAGGCCCGAGCGCGTGCGCAGCCGGTGGCCGACGATCAGGTTGTCCAGCACGGTGGCGCGGTCGAACAGCGCGGTGGCCTGGAAGGTGCGGGCCACGCCGAGCCGTGCGATCTGGTCGGCGCGCAGGCCGGCGACGTCTTGCCCCTTGAGCAGGATCTGCCCCGAGCTGGGTGCATGCGTGCCGGCGATCAGATTGAAGAACGTGGTCTTGCCAGCGCCGTTGGGCCCGATGATCGCGTTGATATGGCCCTGTTCGAACTTCACCGATACATCGTTGACCGCCGTCAGGCCGCCAAACTTCTTCGTCAGGTTGCGGATCTCAAGCATGGTCGGCTCCGGCGCGGGTAGGGACGGGGGCAGCGGCAGGCGCAGCGGCGGTCGGACGGTTGCCGCGTCGTGCCGCCGCCGCCTTGCGCGCCTGCTTCTTCAGCCACGAGCCGACGATGCCGTCAGGGAAGAAGATGATCAGCAGGATCAGCACCGGGCCGAACACCAGCATGCGGTAGTCCTGCAGGAACTGCAGCGTCTGCGTGACCCACGGCACCAGCACCGCACCCAGCAGTGGCCCGAACAGCGTGCCGGTGCCTCCGACCAGCATCGCCATCACCATGTCGAAAGTCAGGTCGGTGCGCGCGATATCGGGGCCGAGGAAGCGCACCTGGCCCGCGTAGAGCGCACCGGCAAAACCCGCGTAGCCGACCGACAGCACGAACGACAGTACCTTGGTGCGCATCAGGTTGATGCCGAGCGCCTCGGCCAGCGCGTCGCTGTTGCGCACGGCCATGAAGCTGCGGCCCAGCAGCGAGGTGACGATGCGGTGCATCAGGAACGTGCCGATCGCCAGGAAGGCCAGCACGAGGTAATACTGCGCGGGCACGCTGTCGAAGGTGACCGGACCGATTGCCGCCGGCACCGGAATGCCGATCAGGCCGACCGTGCCGTGCGTCAGGCTTTCCCACTTCTCGATCAGCAGATAGATGATGTAGCCGATGCACATCGTGAAGATCGAGAAGTAATGACCCTTCAAACGCAGCGATACCAGTCCCACGAAATAACCGACCACCATGCAGACCACGCCCGACAGCGCGAACGCCAGCCAGAACGGCACCTGGTGGTCCACCGTCAGGATGCCCAGCGTGTAAGCGCCGATTGCCATGAAACCGCCGTGCGCGAGGTTGAGTTGGCCCGTGTAGCCGGTGATGAGATTGAGCCCGAGGGTGGCGATGGCGTAGATGAACGCCAGCGTCATCACGGTCAGGTAGTAGCTGTTGGGCGCGATCTGCGGGAACGCGATCGCCAGTGCCAGCAGCAGGGTCCAACCGGTCTTTCCTTGCAGTGCTTTCATGCCGTACTCCTCAGGCCGCCTTGCCGGCGAACAGGCCTTGCGGCCGGATCGACAGGATCACCACCAGCAGCACGAACGCGATGATGTCCTTGTAGTCGGTGGAAACGTAGAAACCGCCGAAGCTCTCGGCCATGCCGATGATGAGCCCGCCCGCAATCGCGCCGGGGATGCTGCCCATGCCGCCGAGGATGATGATCACGAAGGCCTTCGTGATGACCAGGTTGCCCATGCTCGGGTAGACCAGGTTGATCGGCGCGTAGAGCGTGGCGGCGATGGCGGCCAGCGCGCCGGAAATCGCGAACACCAGCAGCGTCACGCGCGTCGCATCGATGCCTACGAGCGCGGCACCTTCGCGGTTCTGCGCCATCGCCATGATGGTCGCGCCTGTCATGGTGCGCGTGAGGAACAGGTGCAGCAGCACCATCAGCGCGAACGCGGCGACGATGATCAGCAGGCGCTGCAGCGGCGCGGTCAGGCCGAACAGGTCGACCACCTGGCCGTACGGCGTCGGCATGCGATGGAAGTCCGCGCCCCACAGTGCCTGCGCGCCGGCTTCCAGGAACAGCAGGATGCCGATGGCCGCGATCATGTCGTGCAGTTCGGGCGCGTTGCGCAGCGGATGGAACACCAGCCGGTCGGCCAGCATCGACAGCATCGCGACGACGACTGCGGCGCCGACCATCGCGAGCCAGTAGTTCACGCCGAACGACGTCATCAGGAAGTACGAGACGTAGGCGCCAGCCATGTAGAACGCGCCGTGCGCGAAGTTCGGCACGTGCAGGATGCCGTAGACCAGCGTCAGGCCAAGGGCCACCAGGCTGTACACGCCGCCCAGCGTCAGGCCGTTCAGGATCTGTTGAAGGAACAATGCCACGGGTTCACCTCGTGTGGTTCACGAAACAGGGCACGCGCCGGCCGCAAGCGGGCGCGCGGATTCACGGCGACAGCCTGATGGCCGCCGCGCATGCGGGTGTGGATCAGTCGGGGGCGTGGGCCGCGGCAAGCGGTGCCGCGGTCGGAGCGGCGCCGTGCGCCGGTCGAGCGTTGCGCTCGTGGACAGGTACGTACTGCTGATGTTGCATGGTTTGTCTCCTATGCGATGCGGTCTGCGCAGTTGCGCCGCGGTTCCGGTCATGGCCGGCGACGCCGTGGCGTGGAAGTGTGATGATTCCCGCACGGTCGTTCGTTTTCATCGACTTTTGCATAGGGCTGAAGGGCCAGTCAAGGAAACCGGTCCAGTATTCCGCACAGCGAAATAGCCGGCGAGTCATTGCCGCCAGAAGGGCACGCGGCATAGAGGTAATCCCTGACGAGCAGCCATGACGCGGGTTACAGGGCAGCGGCACTTACCATCCATGGCACCTATGACCCCTATGTTTTAGGTACATAGCCGGTGCTGCGGTCCCGGGAACTGGTATCTAGTCAGTCAGGACAACGCCCAGCCCGCATGAAGCGCTCGACCTCCATCCCGGCACCACCGCCCGACGCGGCCCATGTCATGCCCGCCATGCCGTGCGCTGCCGCCCATCTTGCCCATAACGCCTATACCGCCGACGACCGCAACTTCGTCACCGCGCTGGCGCGCGGCATGGAGTTGCTGCGCGCGTTCGGCCCCCACGACGACTATCTCGGTAATGCGGAGCTGTCCCGGCGCACCGGCATTCCGCGGCCCACGGTGTCGCGGCTGACCTATACGCTGGCTTCGCTCGGCTATCTCTCTTACATCGAATCGATGGAGAAGTACCGGCTTGGGCAAGGCGCGATGGTGCTCGGGCACCGCTACATTTCCGGCGCGGGCATCCGCGATATCGCGCAGCCGCTGATGCAATCGCTCGCATTTGCGACGGACTGCACGGTTGCGCTGGCCATGCCCGACCGCCATGCGATGGTCTATCTGGAATCGTGCCAGCCGCGCGGCGCGCTGGTGATCCGGCTCGCGCCCGGCGCGCGGCTGCCGATGGCCACGTCGGCCATGGGGCGCGCGTGGCTAGCGGGGCTCGACAGCGCGCACCGAGAAGCGGCACTGGCCGAACTGGAGCGCCACTATGGCGCGCGCTGGGCGTCGGTGCGCAGCAAGATCGAGCGCTCGTTGCGCGACCACGCGCGGCGCGGCTTCTGCGTGGCGCATGCCGAGTGGGACCGCACTGTCAGCGGCGCGGCGGCGCCGCTTCGGCTCGAAGGCAGCGGCGAGGTGCTGGCGCTGAACATCGGCGGCGCCGCGACGCGTCTGTCGCCGGAAATCCTGGAAAGCAACCTGGGCCCGCGCATTCGCGATCTTGCGCAGACGCTGCAGGCGCGGCTGTGGCAGGCCGGTGCCGGACGGCAGGGATCGACACGTACGGCGGCGGCAACGTCCGACGCCTGTGAATCAAACTGAGCAAACCATCAAGCAGAGATAAGGAGACAACGCATGCAAGTCAAAGACAAGACCGTCGTCGTGACGGGCGCCGCCACGGGCATCGGCCGCGCGCTGGCGCTGGCATTTGCCCAGGCCGGTGCGCGTGGCGTGGCCATCGCCGATCTCAATGCCGCTGGTGCCGCGACGGTGGCGGCCGAAGTGCAGGCCGCTGCGCCAGATTGCAAAGTGTTTGCTCAGGCCGTTGACGTGAGCGATGAAGCGGCGGTGCAGTCGCTGGCCGACGAAGCGACGCGCCGCTTCGGCCGAATCGATGTGTTCTGTTCCAACGCCGGCATCATCCTGCGCAAGGGCCTGGACGCCAGCGCCGAGGAGTGGCAGCGCATCTGGGACATCAACGTCATGGCGCATATCCACGCGGCGAAGGCGGTGCTGCCGCAAATGCTGGAGCGCGGCGACGGCTACTTCGTCAATACCGTATCGGCGGCGGGCCTGCTGTCGCAGATCGGCTCGGCACCGTATGCCGTGACCAAGCATGCCGCGATCGGCTTTGCGGAATGGCTGTCGATTACCTATGGTGACCGCGGCATCAAGGTCAGCTGCATCTGCCCGCAAGGCGTGCAGACCAATATGCTGTTCGGCGAGAGCGGCGAGCGCAAGGGGTTCTTGCAAGAGGGCTCGGTCACGGCCGAGCACGTCGCAGCCGCCACGCTGGAAGGCATTGCCGGCGAACGCTTCCTGATCCTGCCGCATCCGGAGGTACTGGAATACTATCGCCGCAAGGGACAGGACTACGACCGCTGGCTGCGCGGCATGCGCCGCCTCCACGATAAGGTCATGCAGGAGTTCGGCGGTATCGCAGTGTAGTTCCCAAGCTCTTCCCCAGAACAGCCGGTGCCCATGCAGGCACCGGACAGCCAGGAGACAACCGATGCGAGTCAGTTCCGTTGCCGCGGTGGCGCTTGTCGCCGCTGCCGTGTTCAGCGCGCCCGCCGTCCAGGCGCAGGCCTATCCGAACAAGCCGATCCGGATGGTGGTCGGGTTCCCCAGCGGTGGGGCGCCGGACACGCTGGCCCGCATCGTCTCCGAAAAAATATCGCCCTCATGGGGCCAGCCGGTGGTGGTCGACAACAAGCCCGGCGCCGGCGGCAATATCGGCGCCGAGGCTGTGGCCCACGCGCCGGCCGATGGCTACACGCTTGCCATGGGCACGGTGGGCACGCACTCGATCAACGGTGCGCTCTACAGCAAGATGCCGTACGACATGGTCAAGGACTTCACGCCCGTGATCCTGGTCGCGACGACACCGAATGTGCTGGTGGTCCATCCGGGTGTGCCGGCGAAGAACGTGTCGGAGTTGATCGCGCTGGCCAAGGCAAGGCCTGGCGGCCTGACGTTCGGCACGCCGGGCGTCGGCACATCGCTGCACGTCGCCGGCGAGTTGTTCAACTCCATGGCCGGCGTGAAGATTACCCATGTGCCATACAAGGGCAGGGCGATGGCGATCCCAGACCTGCTTGGCGGCCATATCACGATGATGTTCGACAACCTGCCGTCGGCGCTGCCCGTGGTGAAGGAGGGCAAGCTGCGCGCGCTGGGCGTCACCAGCGCGAAGCGTTCGCCGTCGGCGCCGGATATCCCCACGCTGGCCGAGCAGGGCTTGCCCGGTTTCGAGGCGGACTCGTGGTTTGCCATCTTCGCGCCGGCCAACACGCCCAAAGACGTGGTGGCAAAGCTCAATGCGGAATTCCCGCATTTACTCGCTGCCGGATGTGCAGGCAAAACTCAAGACACTGGGGCTGGATCCGGTTCTCGGCACGCCAGAGAAGCTGGCGGCTTACCAGCGGTCGGAGATCGCCAAGTGGGCGAAGGTGGTGAAGGAGTCGGGCGCGAAGGCTGAATAGCCGAACGGTGGTGCTGACGCGTCCACTACGCGTCAGGTTCGTCCCGTATAACGGCAGTTCCCGCATGTCGAGGGCTGCTGCCATCGCGCAGGCGGCTCAGGCTGATGACCGCACCGAGCGTCGCCATGCCAACGGCCGCGTACAGCGCGAGTCGCCCGGCACCGGTCTGGTCGAAGCTGAACAGCAGCGCCACCACGGCCGTGCCGGTGGTCTGCCCGAGCAGCCGCGTCGTGGCCTGCGCGCCGCTGGCGCCGCCGCTGCGCTCGGGGGGCGTGGCGCCAATCATCGCGCGGTTGTTGGGCGACTGGAACAGGCCAAAGCCAAGCCCGCAGATCGCCATGCGCCAGGCGATGTCGAGGCTGGTGGCATCGCGTCCCAGCAATGCCAGGCCAAGCAGGCCGGCAGCGAGCAGCGCCAACCCGGCGCCAGCCAGGATGCTGGCCGGGTAGCGGTCCGACAGCCGGCCAGAGAGCGCAGCCATCAGGGCCACCGTCAGCGGCCACGGTGTGATCAGCAGGCCGGTTTCATGCAGCGACCGGCCAAGCTGGTATTCGAAATAGAACGGCAGCGCCACGAAGGACAGCATCTGCGTCATGAACGAGCAGAACGACGTGCCGACCGCCAGCGTGAAGGCGCGGCTGGCAAACAGGTCCACGGGCACGAGCGGCGACGGGCGGCCGTGCTGGCGGCGCACCAGCACCCAGCCCAGCACGATGGCGCCGCCTACCGCGGCCGCGCCGGCGATACGCAGGCTCGCATGGCCAAGGCCGTCGACGCCAAGAATGAACAGGCCAAACACCACCGCCGACAGCACCGCGCTCGGGTAGTCGAACTCGCGTGGCTGCGGCGCCGTGTCAGGCAGCGCGCTGCGACTGAGTGCCAGCGCAAAGATGGCCACCGGCACATTGACGGCGAACAGCCATTGCCAGCTCGCCAGCGACAGGATCAGCGCCCCGAGCGAAGGGCCGATTGCGGTGGTCACGCCGACCACCAGCGCGTTCAGCCCAATGCCGCGGCCCAGGCGCGTAGGCGGATAGATAAAGCGCACGAGCGCCGTGTTCACGCTCATGATCCCGGCGCCGCCCAGGCCCTGCAGCACGCGCGCCGCTACCAGCATGGGCAGGTTGACGGCCAGCGCGCACAGCAGCGATCCGACCAGGAAGGTGGCGAGCCCCGCTCGGTACACACGCTTGTAGCCGAAGATATCGCCCAGTGACGACAGCGGCAGCAGGCAAACCGTGACCGTGAGCTGATAGGCGTTCACGACCCAGATCGTGTTCGACGGCTCGGACTGGAGCTGGCGCGCGATCGACGGCAACGCAATATTGGCGATGGAGCCGTCCAGCACGGCCATGATCAGGCCGCAGAAGACGGTAAGGATGGCCCAGCTGCGCTGTGGGTGCGGAAGCCCTTGATGTGACGACATGCGGGAGACAGTGGCGGCGAGGCCGCATCCGTGGAACCGGGCGCGGCGCCGTCATTATCGGCGCGCGGGGCGTCGCGCGCAAATGCACAGAATGTGGTAGTTGGCCGCGATCAGGCCATCGCCGTGGGTGAAACTGGCGGGCCTTCGCCGGCATAGCGCTGCGCGAGCACCCGTAGTACATCGCCGGCCGCGGCAATCGCCGGACTCCAGCGGCCGGCGTCCAGGCAGAGCCGCTCGACTTCGCGGCAGTGGGCATACAGGTTGTTCTGGCGGACGATCCTGAAGCCACTCGCGGCGCGATGTGCCCACGCCTGCAGTGCATCCACATCATTCGCACCGAGGACTTGCGCAAGCGCTGGCAGGTCGCTTTGCAGTTGCTTGCGCAGGAGTCGCGCGTAGCGTTCCTGGTTGGCCGACGCGATCGACGCTTCGCGCACCCCCTGCAGCGCCTGTCCCAGCTCATGCAAGGACGCCGGCTTCGTGACGTAGCCCTTGAAGCCGCGTTGCTGCCAGTCCTCGGAATGTTCCTGCTGAGCCAGCGCACTGAAGGCAAGCACGGGCAGGTCCGGGCGCAACTCGCGCAGCGCATCGAGCAGGGCATGGCCATTCATGACCGGCATGTGGATGTCGGTCAGCACCACATCGACATGGGTCGATTCGACAACGGCGAGCGCCTGCTTGCCGTTGTCGGTGATGATGGGCTGGTAGCCCAATATCCGCAGTTGTTCGCTGACCAGCGTCTGATTCAGCGGATTGTCTTCGGCCACGAGGACGGTCAGCCCGGTAGTGTCGGGCAATGACGCCGACACGACGGGGCCGCCCGCAATGCCGGCGGTGGAGGCGAGTGCCGGCGGATCCGGCAGACCCGCAGTGGCCGTGGCCACGCAGGCGAGTAGCGCCTCATGACTGAAGCTGGACACCTCGACGACGCCGGGCGCCCGCCGCCGGGGCCGGTGGGGGCCATCGGGCGTCATCCAGATCACGGGAGCGCAACTCACTGCATGCAGCGATTCCAGTGCGCCAGGATCGAATTCCTCCGTGGCGACGATCGCCTGGGGCCGGTGGGTTTCAAGGTGCTCGCGTGCCGCGGCCAGCGAAGCCAGCACATGCGGGCGCCAGCCCGCAGTCGTCAGCCACGCTTCAATGCAGTCCCCGGTCTTGCCGTCCTGGCTCAGCACCATCACGCTGCCATGCCGGGCGGGCGGGATATCGGAGACAGTGGCGAACGCGGCATCGTCGACGGTGGGCGCCAAGGGCACGAGGATAGTGAAAGCGCTCCCGACGTCCTGCACGCTTTGCACACCGATGCTGCCACCCATCAACTCGCACAGCCGTGCGCAGATGGACAGGCCGAGACCGGTGCCACCGTAGCGACCGGTCGCAACGTCATCACCCTGCACGAAAGGCTGGAAGATGCGTTCGACCAGCGCCGCCGGCATGCCGATTCCCGTGTCGCCGACGCGGCAGGTCAGCATGTGCCGCCCATCCGCGCCAGCGCCGTAGCTGCCACTGAGCGTGATGCGCCCGCTGGTGGTGAACTTGAATGCGTTGTTCAACAGGTTGTTGACGACCTGCGTCAGCCGCATACCGTCTCCGCAAACTTCCCGGTCCAGTTCAGGCGCCAGTTGCAGTTGCAGCCGGATGCCGCGAACAGTCGCCATGGGCGCGTAGGTCAGTGCCAGTCCTTCGAGCGCTTCGGCCAGGCGAAACGGCTTGTCGACCAGTTCGAGCTTGCCGGCATCGATCTTCGAGAAGTCGAGGATGTCATTGACGATGCGCCGCAGTCCCTCCGCCGCGGTACCCAGCACGTGCAGGCGTTGCGCATGGCCTTCCAGGCCGGGGCTGCGCGCAAGCAACTCGAGGTTGCCGATCAACGCGTTCAGGGGCGTGCGGATTTCATGGCTCATGGACGCAAAGAAGCTCGAGCGTGCACGCATCATGGCCTCGGTCGCTTGTTGTGCCGTGCGTAACTGCTGCTCCAATGCCTGCTGCGTCGTAATGTCCTGCACGGCGCAGAACAGCACCTTATCGTCGTGGTAGCGTGCCGGTGCGTACGTGACCTGCAGATAGCGCTGCGCGGCAGCGTCGTCGCCCGGCGCCGGGACGGTGAAGTTGTTGATCGGCGCCGGCTGGCTCGCCTCCGCACCGGGCGGCTGGCGCTCGAAGGCCTCCGTCACCTGCGCGGGCAAGGCGTTGGCCTTGTCAAGCCGCAACAGTGCCTGCGCGAGCTGGTTCGAAGTCAGTACGGAGTAGTCGCGTTGCCGGACGATGCACAGCCCGACCGGAGTGGCGCTGACAAGGATCTGGTTCAGGATCTCGTTCTCGAGCGCGCGCGCCGCTTCCGAATGGGTTCGGCGCAGCATCTGGCGGTCCCAGTAGCGTGCGCTCAGGACGATGGCGCCGATCAGCAGCAATGCCACGCTGAGGATCACGGCGAGCTCTGGTGCAAGTGCGGGCACCAGCAGGCCATACGGCAGGAAGCAGACGAGTACGCCGAACCCGGGCTGCAACGGCTGGACCATCAGCACGCCACGACGCGTGTAGTGCGATACGTTGTGTGGCTGTCGGCGCGCCTGTGCCATGACGGCGCTGACCACCGGGCCCTCAACGGGCAACGCGGGTGCCGCGACATCGATAGCCGCGTCGGCCGGATTGAGCAGCGCCAGCAGCGCGGTATCGCCGGGTCGATCCAGTTGCGCGAGAAAATCGACCACGGGCACGCACGCCGCCAACAGCACGGTGGGCGTGTCGCCCGTGTAGGCGGCGCCGAGGCTCAGCATGACCATCGCACCGGTCAGCGGATCGCGCACGGGGCCGGCCCAGAGCTGCTCGCCGCCGGGCGGCACTGCATGGCCGGTGCGGTCCAGCAGCGCCTGCGTAATGATGCCGCGAAGCGTATCGATCAGCGCGGGCTGGATCGGGACTGTCACCTGCGCCGCGGAAGGCTGCCGCGCGAGAATGGCGGCACTGTCGTTCTCGAGCGAAAGGACATAGACCCAGTGATCGAGGCCAAAGGCCTGCTGTGTCGCGAGCGTGCCAAGCGCTATCTGTTGCAGGCGCGCAAGCTGCGTAGGCATGGCCGGGCCCCAGGCATGGCGCGTGGCGGCCGTTGCCAGCAGGTAGTAATCGTGTCCGGCGATCTTGTCCGAAATTCGTGCGACGCCGGTTGCGCGCACGGACTGGACTGTGGCGGCATCCGGCGACTGCGCGGAGCCGGACTCGTGGTAGCGGCGCACGCTTAGCACGCTGCGCCGCAAGAAGGCGGCCTCGCTTTCCAGGCGCTGCGAGATCGACCCTACATAGCCGGCGACCTGGTTATGTTGACGGCTCAGATGCTTGTCGGCTTCCAGTGCCACCAGCACGATGGCGGCGAACACCACCAGGGCGATCAATACGGCGATGGTCGCCGAATAGAGATGCTGTTGCCGGCGGGCATTGTCCGCGAGCGTGTCGAAGGCGCTTGCCAGCGACACGCGGGTACTGTCGAAGAGCTGCTGCATGGGGCGCTCAGATCAGACCGTTCTCGTACGCGTACCGGATCAGGTCGGTGTTGGTGTTCACGCCCAGCTTGCGCATGGCCACGGTCTTCTGGCTAGAGATGGTGCTGACCGACCTGCCAAGCTTGGCGGCAATCTCATTGAGCTGCATGCCTTGCGCATACAGGCGGACCACTTCGAGCTCGCGCAGCGTGAGGTCGGTGGCGGGGGCATCGACCATCGCCGCGTCATCGAGGATCGCGCGGATCGACGGCGAGTAGTAGCAGCTTTCGCTGGTCATGACGTGAAAGCACGCCCGCAAGGTTTCTTCGAGTTCGTCTTCCTTGCTGACGAACGCGCGTGCGCCGAGCTTCACCGCGCGCCGGATGATGGCGGCGTTCGACTGCGCGCTGACCACGACGATGCGCGTGCCACGATGGCGCCGCGCCAGGCGGTTCAGCAGGTTGAAGCCGTCCAGCGTGGCATCGCCGTGGCCCATGCAGAAGTCGGTGATCGCGATATCGGCTGGCTGCCGGTCAAGCGCCTGCACTAGTTCGGAGCCGCCGGTGCATTCGCAGGCAATGTGGAAACGCGCGGAGCGATGCAGGCAATCGCGCAGTGCGGTGACGACGAGCGGGTGGTCGTCCGCAACCGCAACGCGGATGAGCGGTCCGTTCATGACTGTCCCCCATTTCTGGTGCGCACGCTGCGCGGCGGTGCACCTGCTGTGGTGCGGAGAAGGGAGGAGGAAGGGGGGATGGTGCTGCGTTGCGACCGGCGCACGGAAGCCGGAAGTTGTCTACACGCAAGGAACATTTGACGAAGACCTCGGTAATTGTGGACGCCAACCGGCAAGGGCCGATTGATACGGACTATTGCATCACCACAATCCCCGAAATTTTGGCTATCTTATGCGCGCCGTTGAATCGTATTTCGGCTAGATTCCGGGGCGATTTGAGCGTTGTTCCGTATCTGCGCGCACGAATACTGAGGCAGCGCAAAAGCTGAGTGGCGTGCCGGGCGCTGCCGTGGTATCGGGCTTGCCACTTGCCGCCTTGCGCCTAGAATGAATTCGGCACGCGAAACATGCCGCTGGGCACGTGTGCCGCCTGGAGGTGCGTCATGCCTGTCTACCAGTACCGTTGCGACAAATGCGGGCACGTGTTCGAGCATACCGAACATGTGGCCGAGCACGCGACCGCACACCCCAGTTGTCCGAAGTGCGGTAGCCAGACAGTGCAACATGCGCCCACGCCGTTCGTGGCGAAGACCGGGCGCAAGAGCTGAACCCTCAAAACACAACTCACAGTGGGTCGATGCATGCCGCCGGCATGCACATTTTTTTGCGTGG
This sequence comes from Cupriavidus pinatubonensis, assembly GCF_019602855.1. Taxonomy (GTDB): domain Bacteria; phylum Pseudomonadota; class Gammaproteobacteria; order Burkholderiales; family Burkholderiaceae; genus Cupriavidus; species Cupriavidus pinatubonensis. The sequence continues at coordinate 662,085 of NZ_CP080766.1, read as the reverse complement.
CGCAATCCCGCGCCGCGCACGCTCCCGCTGCGCGCATGCGGCGATCTCATGACCTGACGGAGGATGCCATGGCTACGAGACCGTTTTCCGAGTTTTCACCCGAGGAGCAGCAACAGTTCGCGCAGGTATGCGGGCAGATGGGAATGGCCCCGGACGACTTCGACGTCACCGACGAGTTGAACGGCAACGCGTTGCGCCGCATCAGCGTGCGGCGCCTCAGCACGGAAGCCAGCAGTGCCTACCAGGCTGGCGGCACTGAATGGGTCGAAGAGTTCGAGAGCGATCTCGAATGCGGCCTGTTCGGCCGCGTGACCGTATAGCGTAGCCCGGCGGAGTCTCTCGATCAGGCGGCGGCGTGTGCCGCCTTCTGGTCGAGTTCGCGATGGTATTTCGTGTGGCGATACAGTCCATAGCAGCTCGTCGCCGTGAAGCCGAGCTGCTGCACGAACAGGCCATAGGTGCCGGTCACGAGCGCAAACACGCTCCACACCAGGTTCGAGCACAGGTACGCGATCCATCCCCAGCGCGAGGCCCGGTTATGCAGGGCCACCAGCAGCGAGCCGCTCATGGCCAGCGCGCAGCCCGACCATTCGAGTCCGTTGAGCAAATTGGGAACGATTTGGGGCGTGAAATCCATGCCGCGTGTCTCCTGATTTTGTGTTCATTTTTTGCATACAATCGGACGCGACTTTAGCCGGGAACGCACGCGTGTGCAAGTGTTTTCCGGTTTTCGGGAAAAGGCGAAAGACAAGACGAGTGACAGGCGGTCGCCTCAGGAATGACGTTTGCGGAACAGCAGAATACGCAATGGTCGGTCAGGGACGGCCGCGTTCGGCAGTGCGCGCGACGACGGACGCCCCGGCGATCAGTTCCTTGAGCAGCGCCAGGGAGGCCTGGCCGGACGTGCAGAACGGATCCAGTTCGGCCCGCGCGGAGAACTTCAGCAGCGTGGCGGTATTGATGCGCGCGGCATTGACGTGGCCCATGGCCCAACCCGCGAATTCGCGCTCGCAAATGTCTTCGTACTGAAGCAGCACCAAGTCATGATGACGCGGGTCGCGCGTAATGGCCTGGAACAGCCGCGACACTTCCTGGCGGTCGCCCTCCAGCGCCTGCAGGAAGATCCCATTGCCATGGCACAGCACGCCGGTGATGCCGTGGCGCGGATTGCGTTCCAGGCTGGTGGTCAGGATCGCGTCGAGCGTCGCGGCGTCGATGGCCTGGCGGGCGCGGCTGGCATAGAGCAGGCGGACGAGCATGCTGGCAGCTCCGGGATGGCTATTTGCCGTTGCGATTGAGCAGGGCGAGGAATTCGCGGCGCAGGCTGCCGTCCTTCAGGAAGGAGCCGCGCATCACGCTGTTGGTCATCTTGGCATCGGTATCGCGCACGCCGCGCCAGTGCATGCAGAAGTGCTCGGCTTCCATGACGATGGCCAGGCCGTCCGGGTTCATCTTTTCCTGCAGCAGGTCGGCTACCTGGGCCACCGCTTCTTCTTGGATCTGCGGCCGGCACATGATCCACTCGGCCAGCCGCGCGTACTTGGACAGGCCGATCAGGTTGGAATGCTGGTTCGGCATCACGCCCACCCACAGCTTGCCGATGATCGGGCACAGGTGGTGCGAACAGGCGCTGCGCACGCGGAGCGGCCCGACGATCATCAGTTCGCTGAGTTGCTCGACGTTCGGAAACTCTGTCACTGCCGGCGCCTTGGCGTAGCGTCCCGCGAAGATTTCCTTGAGGTACATCTTGGCCACGCGGCGCGCGGTTTCGCGCGTGTTGTGGTCCTGGTCCACGTCGATAACGAGCGCGCGCAGTACCTCTTCCAGCCGTGCCTGCACTTCTTCCTGCAGCGCGTCGAGTTCGCCCGGCTCGATGTAGCGGGCGATATTGTCGTTGGCATGAAAGCGCTCTCGCGCCGCCAGCAGGCGCGAGCGGATGCGGTCCGATACGCTCGACTCGCCGGGGGCGGCATCACTGGTCTTGTGCTTCGCGCCGTGGTGTGCAGCGTCCTTGTCTGTCATGGAGAGCCGCTTTCAGGTAGGAGAGGGATGGTGCACCGTGCTTCACTATATGGCAGATGTCAGGCTCTCACAACCTGCGCCCCTCCCTGGCGAGCGTCGCGCACTGCACTTGGCGAGCGCGCTCCGTGAATTGTTGATGACAAGCCTTAAGCCCGTCACGCAGCAGGCCGACAAGCGAACATAATGCTTCCCCATCGACGCGGTATCTTCCAGGGACCAGCCAGTGATCTTGCCGATTGCGTTTCCGTGCAGCAGCCTAATGTTGCTCCATGTCGCCACGGTGCCGCTGCCCCAGGCGACGATGGAACCCGGCGTCGTCGAACACCATAGCCGCGCCGTGCGTCATGGCGCGCCGCCGCTGCGCTGGCACGGCGTGCTGTCGCAGCGCGCCGCGCAGTCCGCCAGCCGCGACTGACGCTACGCGGCAGACGCCCGCGACAGTCAGCGCGCGAGCGCGAGTACGGCCAGTGTCGGCACCATGGCTGCCGGCATGACAACCGCGCCGAGCCGCAGGAACTGGCCGGCGGTGACCATATGACCATCGCGGCGTAGCGCGGTCAGCCACAGCAGCGTGGCCAGGGAACCGGTTGCGGAAAGGTTAGGGCCCAGGTCGATGCCCACCAGCACGGCACCTGTCACGGCGTTGGACGCATGACCCGCAGCCAGTGCCGAGGACGCGATCAGCCCTGCAGGGAGATTGTTGGCAACGTTGCCGATCAGCGCCACAGCCGCCCCGATACCCCAAAGCCGCGCAAGGCTGTCCTGGCGGGACGCCGCCTGGATGATGTCGGCAAGCCAGTGGATCACGCCGGTATGCTCGAGCGCCGCCACCAGCACGAACAACCCCGCCACCATTGGCAACACGCCCCACGAAATCTCGCGCAGGGCCGGCGCGAGCAAGTCGCGCTTGGTCGCGCACACGATCAGCAGCGTAGCCGCGCCCGCCGCGCATGTTGGCCAACCCAGGTCGCTGCCGCGCAGCGATGCCGCCAGCAAGGCCACCCCGGTCAGCACGATGCCAACCGCCGTCAGCCACGCCTGCAGGCTCAGCGGCGGCACCGGCACGTCGCTGGCGATTCGCTCGGCCAGTGCCTCGCGCTGCGTCCAGTACAGCGCGGCCAACGTGGTCACCACGGCAACCAGCGATGGCAGCGCAAAATGCGCGAGCCATCCGGCCAGCGGCGGCATGCGCGTCCCGAAGATCACGAGGTTGGCTGGATTGGAAATCGGCAACACGAAGCTGGCCGCATTGGCGATGAAGGCGCAGGCAAACAGGTGCGGCAGCGGGTTCTGCACCTTTGCCGCGCGCGTGGCGGCCAGCACGGCAGGCGTCAGCACCACGGCGGTCGCGTCGTTGGACATGAACGCCGTGACCAGCGTGCCAAAGCCATAGACCAGCAGGAACAGCGCTCGGGCGGAACCGCCTGCGCGCCGCACGGCCAGGGCCGCGACGTGGTCGAACAGCCCGGTCTTGCGGGCCAGTTCGGAAATCACCATCATGCCGGCCAGGAACAGGTAGACATCCAGGCCGCGCATGACCGCGGCGAGCGCGTCCGGCACTGCCAGCAGTCCGCCCACGCACAGCAGCACCGCGCCCGCGACCGCCCAGAAGGCCTCCGAAAGGCGAAACGGCCGCAGCAGCACGCCAGCGGTGGTGAGGGCAGCAATTGCCCAGATCAATACCGCGCTGACGCTCGACATTGTGGTTCTTGTTGTTGAGAGGTTGAAAGGAGGGCGCTGCAGCCCAGATGCTTGACTACAGGCTTGCCCTGTCGTCGCGGCTCGCGGCCGGTGCTGCGGGCTGGCCGGGCAGGCCAACGGCTTCGCTGGCTACCGGTGTGGCGGCGGCATCCTGTGCTGGCGCGGGTAGCGGCGCCGGGAAGCCGAGCGAGGCGATACCTTGCCTGCCGTCGGCATATTCCGCATACGTCCAGTCGCCGCTGCTGCGCACGACCCCGGACGGTGCGGCCCGCTCGGCCACCGGGGTGCCTGCCATCCGGCCTTCCATATACGAAGCCCAGATCGGCAGCGCGGTGGTGGCGCCGAATTCATGGGTGCCCAGGCTATGGTTGTCGTCATAGCCCATCCAGGCCACCGTGACCACGTTGCCGGCGTAGCCCGCGAACCAGCCGTCGACCGAGTCGTTGGTGGTGCCGGTCTTGCCCGCCACATCCTCGCGGTGCAGATAGCGGCGCACGCCCGCGCCAGTGCCGTCGTCCACCACGCTGCGCAGCAGGCTGTCCATCACGAAGGCATTGCGTTCGCTGATGACGCGCGGCGGCTCCGTGGCATTGTCGGCCGCGAACAGCACGTGGCCTTCGCTGTCGGTAATGCGCGAGATCAGGTAAGGCTCCACGCGATGGCCCTGGTTGGCAAACACCGCATACGCCGACGCGAGCCGCAGCGGCGACGTCGTGCCGGTGCCCAGCGCCAGCGGCAGGAAGCGCGGCAGCCGCTTGGTCGAGAAGCCGAAGCGGCTGGCGAACTCGACCGCATACGGAATGCCGATGGCCTGCAGCGTGCGGATGGCCGGGAGGTTGCGCGACTCGGCCAGCGCTTGGCGCACCGTGACCGCGCCCAGGAATCGGCCGTCGTCGTTGGACGGCTGCCAGCGCGAGTTGTTGTCGAGCGGCGCGTCGTTGATCAGCGTGCCTGGCGACACGCCGTGCTCGAGCGCCGCCGCATAGATGAACGGCTTGAACGTCGAGCCGGGCTGGCGCAGTGCCTGCGTCGCATGGTTGAAGCGGTTGGTGTCGAAGTCGGCGCCGCCGACCATGGCCTCGATCGCGCCGGTGTCGCCATCGAGCGAAACCAGTGCCGCCTGCGGCGCGCCCGCCGGGCTGGCCAGGCGATGGCGCTTCCCGTAGCCTTCCAGTCCGCGCCGCACGGCGTCATAGGCCATGGTTTGCCGCACCGACGACACCGTAGTGTAGACATTCAGGCCGCGCGTGTAGGCTTCATCGCCGAAGCGGTCGCGCGCAAGCTGGCGCGCCAGTTCGGCGACATATTCGGCGTGCCCGGCGAACTGGCCCGCATTGTCGGGGGCGATGTCCAGCTGCGCCGATCGGGCGTCGCGGTACTGGTCCTGGCTGATCATGCCGAGCGCCAGCATCCGCCCGAGCACATACTCCTGCCGGCGCTTGGCGCGCGCGAAGTTCACCACCGGGTTCATCGTGGAAGGCGCCTTGGGCAGCCCGGCCAGCATCGCGGTCTCGGCCAGCGACAGGCCGTCCAGCGGCTTGCCGAAGTACGCGTGGGCCGCGCTGCCGAAACCGTACGCATGCTCGCCCAGGTAGACCTGGTTCATATACAGCTCGAGGATGCGGTCCTTGGACAGCGTACGGTCGATCTGCCACGCGAGCAGGATCTCGTACCACTTGCGCGCAAGCGTCTTCTCGCGTGACAGGTAGAAGTTGCGCGCCACCTGCATGGTGATGGTAGAGGCGCCCTGCGAATAGCCCTTGCCCAGATTGGCCAGCGCCGCGCGAAACATGCCGGGGATGTCGATGCCGTCGTGCTCGTAGAACTGGTCGTCCTCGGCGGCGAGCAATGCCTGCGTCATCTGGCGCGGCATCTTGTCGAACGCGATGAATTCCCGGTGCTCGCTGCCGAATTCGCCGATCTGCACGTTGTCACTCGTGAAGATCCGCAGCGGCACGTCCGGCCGGTACTCGCGCAGGGCGTCGACGGGGGGAAGCTGCCGCAGGCTGACGACCGCGGCGAAACCGGCGAGCAGCACGCCGGCTGCAGCCAGCGCCAGAGCGGCGCCGCCTGCCTTGACTGCGAATTTTTTCATGCGCGCAATTCTAGCGGAACCGGGGCAGCGGCAGAGGCACACCGGACTCGTCATGGTCTGTCGGAGCCGTGCGCGGTGTGTCCGGCAGCGGATCATGCTGCACCTGGCGAGCAAATTCGCACAACGCCAGCCAAGTTTCCTGACGCTCCACGATCGTGAAGTGATCGGTACCGTGCATGGTTTCCAGCACGACCGGTGCCGGCCATGCGGCCACCAGCCGTTCGGAACACGCATGCGGCACCACGTCGTCGGTTTCCGCCAGCAGCACCTTGGTGCTCTGCACGACTTTTTTGCAATGCGAAATGGAGTCGAAGTGGTGGCGCATGAGCTGGCGCAGCGGCACGAGCGGAAAGCGCTTGCGCACGAGCTCAAGCATCGAATCGTACGGCGTGATCAGCTGCAGGCTTTCGAAGTCCTGCAGGTCGGCGAGCTGGATGGCGACGCCCGTTCCAAGGCTGCGCCCCACGACATGGGCCCGCGTGCCGGGAAAGACGCGGCGCAGATGCAGCAGGAACTGGCTTGCGTCGGCGACTGCCGCGGCCTCGGACGGCTGCCCGTCGGAGTGGCCGAGTCCGCGGTAGTCAAAGGTCGCGAAACCCATGCCGGGCGGCAGCCAGCGGGCGAACTGCAGCGTTTCGAGTACATCCTCGCCGCGGCCCGGCAGGTAGAAAAGCAGATCGCGCACCCTCTCGCCGGGCGCATGATAGATGTAGCCGCGCAGCATGCCGCCAGGCACGATATGCGAGTAGCCGATGATGCCGTCGGGCAGGTCGCGTGGAGGGCGGCGGCGCGCGTCGAACAGTAGGCGCGCCTGATTGACAGTGAGATAGGTCCAGTAGCAGGCAAAGCCGCTGGCGGTCACCAGCGTGGCGGCCAGCGCCCGGCGCATGAGGGATGACATGTTTGGGTTGCGGGTTCCTTGGCGCGGGGCGGCGGGCGCCCCTAAGGTGGAGCCTAACCGATTTTCGCGCAGGACGACGCGGGTTCCGGTGCCTGCGGGGTCAGTTCTTGTACGATATCGCCCATAACGCTGATAACGCTGCGCCACCGCAGGGCGCGGCCAGGAGCCAATGGCATGAGCGAACAGAAACACGAGCAATTGCGCGCCGAAGAGGCGCAGGCCATGCAGCGGGTGGTCGACGCGACCCGGCAAGTCCAGGTCGCCTTCTCCGCGCTGCAATCCCAGTATCCGCCGCAGGGCAGCGGCAAACCGTCCAAGATGGCATTGCAGACCTTCGACGCCGCATTGCAGGCGCTGGAAGATGCGCAAGCCACCTTCGACGAAATCCTCAACGATCTGCTCGACGAGAAACGGTAGCCTCCGCCACGAGACGCGCTTCCCGTACCGCGTGCGACAGGGTCGTCCGAGTCCGCCGCACGGCGGCGGGTCGCGCAAGCGCTACAGCGGAGGCTGGGCCGCCAGCACCGCCGCTTCCTCGTCGCTGAACAGTTCCGAGCGCGTCAGGAATCGCTTTCCGGTCCCGCTTTCGAGCGAGAACATGCCGCCCGCGCCCGTCACCACGTCGATCACCAGGCGCGTGTGCTGCCAGTACTCGAACTGCGCGCGCGTCATGTGGAAGGGCGCGCCGCCGATCTCGCCAAGGCAGACATCCGAATCTCCCACGATCAGGTCGCCTGCGCCAAAGCACATCGGCGCGCTGCCGTCGCAGCAGCCGCCGGACTGGTGGAACATCAGGGGACCGTGCCGCGCGCGCAGCTCGCCGATCAGCGCGAGCGCCGCCGGCGTGGCGACCACGCGGGTCACGGTCACGGGAGTTGCACCTGCAGAATCGGCGCTGACGCGGGGCATGACTGATCTCACCGCGAGAAGTCCAGCACCACGCGGCCTTCCACCTTGCCTTCGCGCAGCCGTCCGAACACATCGTTGACGTCGTCCAGCTTCGCTGTCGAGACCGTGGCTTTCACGTCGCCATGCGCGGCAAAATCAAGCGACTCTTGCAAGTCGCTGCGCGTGCCGACGATCGAGCCTCGGATGGTGATGCCCTTGAGCACCACGTCGAAGATCGGCGTGCCGAAATCGCCCGGCGGGAGACCGTTCAGGGCAATGGTTCCACCACGCCGCACCATGCCGATCGCCTGCGAAAAGGCCTTGGGCGACACGGCGGTGACCAGCACGCCATGCGCGCCGCCGATTTCCTTCTGCAGCCATGCGGCCGGATCCGTATCGCGCGCGTTGACGGCCACTTCCGCGCCGAGCCGTCTGGCGAGGTTGAGCTTGGCATCGTCGATGTCGACAGCCGCCACGCGCAGGCCCATCGCCCTGGCGTACTGCACGGCCACATGGCCCAGGCCGCCGATGCCGGAGATCACCACCCACTGGCCGGGGCGCGTATCCGTGACCTTCAGGCCCTTGTACACCGTGACGCCCGCGCACAGGATCGGCGCGATTTCGACGAAGCCCACCTTGTCGGGCAGCAGGCCAACGTAGTTCGGGTCGGCCACCACATACTCGCCGTAGCCGCCGTTGACCGAATAGCCGGTGTTCTGCTGCTTTTCGCACAGCGTTTCCCAGCCTTGCAGGCAGTGCTCGCAATAGCCACAGGCGCTGTACAGCCACGGAACGCCGACGCGGTCACCTTCCTTCACGCGGCTGACGCCGCTGCCGACGGCCGATACATAGCCGACGCCTTCATGGCCGGGGATAAACGGCAGCGTGGGTTTGACCGGCCAGTCGCCGTCGGCGGCGTGCAGGTCGGTATGGCAGACACCGGAGGCTTCAATCTTCACCTGGACCTGGCCGGGCCCGGGCTGCGGCACGGGCACTTCATCGATCGTGAGCGGCGCGCCGAATGCACGCACCACCGCAGCTTTCATCATCGCTGGCATATCGACTCCTTGTTGGAAGCGGTGCCCCGGGGAGGAGGGCACCGTTACGATAGTGGCACGCGCTTCGCGGCTCGGGACTACGAATTCACCAGTAAAACGCGATGCCTTGCGTATCGTCAGAAAAATCCGAGAGCGTTGGGGCTGTAGCTGACCAGGAGGTTCTTGGTCTGCTGGTAGTGGTCGAGCATCATGCGGTGGTTCTCGCGGCCGATGCCGGACTGCTTGTATCCCCCGAATGCGGCATGCGCGGGATACGCGTGGTAGCAGTTGGTCCACACACGGCCCGCCTGGATGCCGCGGCCCATGCGGAACGCGCGCGCGCCGTCGCGCGTCCAGACACCGGCGCCGAGGCCGTAGAGCGTGTCATTGGCGATAGCCAGCGCTTCTTCCTCATCCTTGAACGTGGTAACCGACACCACGGGCCCGAAGATTTCCTCCTGAAAGATGCGCATCTTGTTGTGGCCCTTGAACACGGTCGGCTTTACGTAGTAGCCGCCCGCGAGATCGCCATCGAACTGGTTGCGTTCGCCGCCTGTCAGGCATTGCGCGCCTTCCTTGCGGCCCAGGTCGATGTAGGACAGGATCTTCTCGAGCTGCTCGGCCGATGCCTGCGCGCCGATCATGGTGCCCTTGTCGAGCGGATGTCCCTGGCGGATCGCTGCCACACGCTTGAGCGCGCGTTCCATGAATCGGTCGTAGATCGATTCCTGGATCAGCGCGCGCGACGGGCAGGTGCAGACCTCGCCCTGGTTCAGCGCGAACATGGCGAAGCCTTCCAGTGCCTTGTCGAAGTACGCATCGTCAGCGGCCAGCACGTCCTCGAAGAAGATGTTCGGCGACTTGCCGCCGAGTTCCAGCGTGACCGGGATCAGGTTCTGCGACGCGTATTGCATGATCAGGCGGCCCGTCGTGGTCTCGCCCGTGAACGCCACCTTGCTGATGCGCGGGCTCGATGCCAGCGGCTTGCCCGCTTCCAGGCCGAAGCCGTTGATGACATTGACCACGCCCGGCGGCAGCAGGTCGCCGATCACCTCCATTAGCGCGAGGATCGACGCGGGCGTCTGCTCGGCCGGCTTGAGCACCACGCAGTTGCCCGCGGCCAGCGCCGGCGCGAGCTTCCAGGTGGCCATCAGCAGCGGGAAGTTCCACGGGATGATCTGGCCCACCACGCCCAGCGGCTCGTGGAAGTGGTAGGCGATGGTCTCCGCGTCGATTTCCGAGATGCCGCCTTCCTGCGCGCGGATGCAGCCGGCAAAGTAGCGGAAGTGGTCCACCGCCAGCGGCAGGTCCGCGGCCATGGTCTCGCGCACGGGCTTGCCGTTGTCGATAGTCTCGGCCACGGCCAGCAGGGTCAGGTTGGCTTCGATCCGATCGGCGATGCGGTTCAGGATGTTGGCGCGCTCGGTAGTCGAGGTCCGGCCCCAGGCCGCCTTGGCTGCATGCGCAGCATCGAGCGCGGCATCGACATCTTCCTGCTTCGAGCGCGGTACGCGCGTGAACGGCTTGCCGGTGATCGGCGTGATGGCCTCGAAGTATTCGCCGCCAGCGGGCGGCACCCAGGCCCCGCCGATATAGTTTTCGTACTGCTGCTTGTAGGGGTTGGTGACGCCCAGCTGGGCGATTTCGGCCATGTTCATGTCTCGCTCCGTCTTGTGAAGTTCGTTGGCTGGCGCGGCGAGGTGCCGCACGCGACAGGGAACATCGCAAGAGGTGTGCCGGTGCGAGAGTGTCTGGCGAAAACTGTCGTGAAAACAGGACTCTGCAGACGTTCTGGCGCTTACGCCCCTATCTCACGTGTATCGCGCGGCCGGACCGATTGTTCCGTGTCGGCGCAACTGTGGCAAAACGGAACAGTTGCCGCGCTGGCGCACGCCTTCAGCGTGGCTGGAACACGATGATGGCCATGCCCCCGAACGCCACGCCCACGCCGGCGAGATCCCAGGCGCTGGGCCGCACGCCATCGACGAGCCACAGCCACAGCACGGCCACGCCGATATAGACGCCGCCATAGGCCGCATACACGCGACCCGAAGCGTCCGGATGCAACGACAGCAGCCATGCGAACAACGCCAGCGACAGCGCGTCCGGCAGCAGCACCCACGCGCTCGCACCCTGGCGCAGCCACAGGTAAGGCAGGTAGCAGCCAAGGATTTCGGCGACGGCGGTGAGCAGGTAGAGCGCGATGGTTTTCATGCGGCAGTGTGGTCTCGGGTCAGGTGCCGCACTGGGTAGTGGCGGGGGCTGGAGGATCAATCGCGCAGTATACGGGCACGCGTGTCCCCGTCTGGCCGTGGCTGGCCTATGCTTGGATCGAAGTTTCTTGGACTGATCAGGAGATGGCGATGCCCCTGCGCTCGCTCCGCGCCGTACTGGCTGCCGGCATCATGGCCGTGTCGGTCACCACGGTCTGTGCCCAGGGCACAGTGCCACCACGCGTCCAGAGCTATCCAGTGCCGGCCGGCGCGCATCCGCACGACGTTGCGCCCGCGCCCGATGGCGCGGTGTGGTACACGGCCCAGAGCACGGGCGAGCTCGGGCGGTTGGACCCCGCAACCGGCAAGACCATCCATATCCCGCTCGGCGAAGCCTCCGCGCCGCATGGCGTGATCATCGGACCCGATGGTGCTGCGTGGGTGACGGACGGCGGCCAGAACGCGATCCTGCGGGTCGACCCCGGAACCCATGGCGTGAAGCGTTTTCCGCTCCCTGCCGGACAGGCCAATGTCAATCTGAATACCGCCGTGTTCGATACGCGCGGACGTCTGTGGTTCACGGGGCAGAACGGGGTCTACGGTGAACTGGACCCCGCCAGCGGCCACATGCGCATGTTCGATGCGCCGCGAGGCCGGGGCCCGTACGGCATTGCCGTGACGCCGAAAGGCGATGTCTATTTCGCCTCGCTGGCCGGGGATTACATTGCCCGCATCGACACCGCCACCGGCGCCGCGCAGGTAATGACGCCACCCACGCCAAAGTCAGGGCCGCGCCGCATCTGGTCCGACTCGAAGGGGACGCTGTGGATCAGCGAATGGACCGCCGGCAAGCTGGGCGCCTATGATCCCGGCACGGCCCGCTGGCGGGAATGGAAGCTGCCAGGCGATAGTCCGCATGCCTATGCGATGTATGTGGATGAGCAGGACAAGGTGTGGCTAAGCGACTGGGGCAGGAATGCCGTGCTGCGCTTCGACCCGCAGGCCGGCAAGTTCGAGACCTTTACCAGTCCACGGCCGGATGCCAATGTGCGACAGATGTTGGGTCGACCGGGAGAAGCGTGGGCGGCGGAGTCAGGTACGGATCATCTGGTTGTCTATCGCTTCGGCACTGGTGCGCCAAGATGAACCTGCGGACAGGATGTCGACTGCCCTGCGCGTCTATGCGCGATCCACCGGCCGGGGCGAGATAAGCGGGGCGCGCCGGCGCTGCAGCACAATCATGGGTAGTAGCGTCATCAGATACGCGGCGCAGACAAAGGCATAGGTGTATTGCAAGCCCGCTGTCTGGCTCAGCCAGCCGCCGAGCGTAATGCCGGCTATCGCGGACATCTGGGTCACGCTCTGTGTCATGCCGAGCAACTGGCCTTGGCCCGCGTCGCCCGCTGCGCGCGAAATCATCGCGGTCAGTACCGGTGTTGTGGCCCCCAGAAGCAGGCCCCACAGGAAGTAGACGGCAACAAATACCGCGATGCTGCGCGTCACCGCCGCCACCGCAGCGAGCGCGGCACAGGCCGCTACCACGCAGCCGATGCGTCGCAGCGCGTCGTCCGCCTGCCGTCCTTCGAAATAGCGTGCCCATGGCGCAGCCGATACGATGAAGCCCAGCGCCAGCAAACCGTAACACAGTCCCACCACCCAGTTGCTGACAGCGAAGACCGAGCTGACATAGAGCGAGAACGGTGTCTGCGGCATCATCCGGCTGATCAGGAGCAGGCCCATGGTGCCAAGCAATATCAGCATCTGTGGCGAATAGCGCGCAACGCCGTGACCGGTGCTCGTTGCAACCGGGGGGGCGGACGGTGCCGGCGGCACAGTCGGCAGGCATGTGGCGACGGCGGCCGCGCAGGCCGCGCACAGTGCCGCCGCGATGACATTGATCCAGTAGAAGGACGCGACGTCCAGGATCAGCCCGCCTGCCACCGCGCCGAGCAGCGAGCCGACGTTGGTGGAAACTTGCAGGAAGGCGAACAGCCGCCCGCGCCGCAGCGGGCTCTCGATGCTGACACCGTAGGCCTGCGCCGGCGCGATATAGCCGGCGCAGGCGCCTTGCAGGAAGCGCAGCGCGAGAATGGTCCAGACGTCCTGTGACCAGGCCAGCGCCAACTGCGTCAGGCATAGCCCGGCCAGCGCGCGCACCATCATCGGCTTGTGGCCATAGCGATCGCCGATGCGGCCCCAAAAGGTGCTGGTCAGCACGATACCAAGCATCGGGCCGACGTAGACGGCGATGCCGGCGAAGCCGAACACCGCGTCGGAACTGCTCATCGCGCGCAGATGAATGGGCCAGAATGGGCCGCTCATTTCCATCGCGCCCATGGAGATGCACTGCAGCACGAAGAGGAGCCGGATCTGGCGCGCGGTTTGCCTGGGGTCGCTTCGGGTGGTATCCGCGGTTCCGCGCATCAGGCCTCTTTCCCTTGACGCAAGGGGTTGGTGAGCCCGTGCTGCAGCCGGTAATCGCTGTACTTGAGCAAGTGCATACGCAGCAGCGAGCGGGTCGACCATGGGTCTTCGAGAAAGATGCGCTGTTCTTCTGCCCAAAATGCCGGATCGACGCGTGCCTGCACGGCGTCGAAGGCTGCGATGGTTTCTTCGCGCAGGATTTCCCACAACCTTGCCGTGGAGAACCCATAGGTGTGGAAGAGTCCTAGCGCGATCTCGTGCAGATGGCTGACGAAGCAGGCGTCGATCACGAATGTGCGCACCGGTTCGATGTCGCCATCGAAGACCGTCGGCAGGATGCCGGGCCAGGCGTACGGGCGCAACGTCAGACCGCGCGCCGCCAGTAGCGGCGCATAGGTGCGGCCATCGCCGAAGTCGCGTACCAGCAGGCGCTGGGCCTGGCCGTTGGCGTCGAACAGCACTTGCGTGTTCTGCTGATGCGCTTCCAGTGCGATGCCGTAGAGCAGGTAGATGGCAATGACCGGCCGCGTCACGGTGCGGGCGTACTGGCGGAACCAGCGCTGCGCAGCGTCCTGCGCGGTGACGTCGCCGGCGCCGGCCTCTACCAGTTCGGTGAACAGCGGGCCGCCGCCGTCGGGGCGCTCGGTAAAAAGCGCTGCGACCGTGACAGGGAGGCAGCCGTCGTCGCGGTCCAGCGCCGGTACGCTGGCGCGGAACACTACGGACAAGTGCTTGCCGGGCGCGTCATCCTTCGTCAAGGCATTGCGATAATGCCAGGCTATCTCTTCGGGAAATATTTCCAGTGTGCGGCCAAAGCCGTCTTCCGTCTTGAGGATGTGCTCGATCAACGCGCTGATGCGCGGTCCCATGTGGATCGACTTTGCCTGGAGGCTGCGCTGCTCGCTGGTCATCCACAGCGCCACAGGCAGCTTGATGAACGGTGCGGTCTGCGGCGTCGCCGGCAGCACGGTGCGGAAGGACATGGTCGGCAGCGTGGGCAGGTCGGGGCCATCGACGATCAGGATGCCATCGGCAATCTCGTTTGCGTAGGCAGATCTGACATGGGCGTTCAGGTGCCAGCTATGGATCGGCATCGGCAACCAGTCCGATTCGCACAGGCCGCGCGCGTTCAGCCCGGTTTTCCATGCTTGCCACAGCGACGGGAACTGCGTGGCGAACCATGCATGCGCGTCCTGGACATGGGGCATGCGTTCCACATAGGCCATGTCCGCGCGCAGCGCGCCGATGCGCACGTTCACCCGCGCCTGGCATTCGGGCGACAGGGCGAGCACTTCGTCGTCACGCAGGCCCGGCTTTGCCTTCCAGGTCGGGTAGTAGGGATGCCCTTCAAGGGCACCCCACTGATCAAGCAGCATGGCGGCATCTCGCGTGCTGACATGCCGGCGCAGGTAGTCGGTCAGCCGCACGACGCCGGCCTCGGCCATGTCGGATCGCAGTGCGGTGGCCCAGCCTTGGCGGTGCATGCGCACATTGGCGTCGTTGCGCACACTGTTGAGCATGTCGGCCTTCAGTCCATCGACGCCAACGTCGCGGGGCGCGAAATCGAAGCTGTCGCGCAATGCATCAATCAGCGCCTCATGCGTGTCCAGTGGAAGGTGCATGCCATCGGCGCGCAGCAGCGTGATGCTGCCGTGATTCACGAATGTATCGGCAGGGGCTGCCTCGAGGTCGTCGAAGTAGACAATGGCCTGCTGTTTCCACAGCGGGAACCATGCCTGGCGCCCGTGCGGCGCCAGCACCAGTCGGGTCTTGTCGAGGATGCCCTCGGCGAACAGGCAACGGACCAGCCGACGCAGCGCATTTCGGCGCGAAAATGCCGTGTCGGCTTCACCGTTGGCGGCAGGATCATCGGTTGCAGTGGTGGTGCGGCTTGCGGACTGTAGATTCAGCATGGTGATTACCGTGGCCAGAATTCAGGAAAATAGTCGAGGGCGGAGCCGCGCAGGCCGCCCATGTAGGTGACGTTCCATTCGAAGATCTCGCGCAGGTGAGGGGTGTCCACCCCCAGCCGCCGGGCCATTTCCACCAGCGTCGCGAGCCCATACGCCACATCTTCGTGGAACGCGCGGCTGGACGTGTCGACGAGGTAGCCGCCGCTGGTCGGCACCAGTGGGGCCTCGATATCGGCGTAGGCGCGGTTGGTGCGCAATACCGACAGCATCGTCGACGGGTCCTGGATCTGATCGCCGTAAGCGTCGACGATCTCCTGCCTGAGTGGCTTGACGGAAGACAGATCCACGCCGAGCCGGCGCGCGACCGCTTGGCACAGGCGCTGGCTTTCCTCGTCGGCGCGCTCCAGAAAATATGCGCTCAGTTCCGGGCAGTCCGTCCACCAGCACAAGGGCGTGGGCAATGCACGGCCGTGCCACTGCCCATAGGGACCGATCAGTCCGTAGATGACGGCGCTATGCATGATCGGATTGCCCGGAGTCAGCGTGATCTCCAGGTAGCTGTCGAGCAGCTCCACCGATGCGTCGTACAGCCTGTTCAGGTGCGAGAGCAGGGCCTGCCGCGCCGCACGCTGTTCGCGCGCATGGCAGCCAACGTAAAGCCGTTGCTTGACGCCGCCCATGCGCACGCTGACGCCGGGGTCGAGCGCGAATGCCGTATGCGGCACGTCTTTCATGCCCCAGATCACCGCGTTGGGCCGTTGCGCAAGTAAAGCCCCTGCCAGCCAGTCAAAGCCGCAGAAGCCCGGGATAGCGCCGACATAGACGGCTTTGCCTTCCGGCAAGTGAGCCACGATCTCCCGCAGCAGCGAAGGCCTTGCATGGGCGGGCACGGTGATGATGACGATGTCGGCATCGCGCAAGGCGACGGCAGGGTCGTCAGTCACCATGCCCGCGCTGGCCGTGAGCGTGGCGCCGTCCGGCAGGAGGCCAGTCAGCACGGCATCCTGCCGCGCGGCGATGTGATGGTTCCGGGTCAGCAGCTTCACGCGCACACCGGGCCGTTGCGCGAACAGGATGGCGTTCAGGTGTCCGGTGCGGCCGCCGCCGCAGACTGTCACGCACAGCGGTGGCGCGCTCATGCGGCATTCAGGCGCAGGACGTCGGGCGCGACCTCGTCGCGGCACGTGGCCTTGCCAAGCCATGCGTCCAGGCGCTGCCATACCTGCGGCGCGAGCAGGTTGCGCGCCCGCAGCCAGTCCTCGTCGAAGACGGTGTGCAGGTACTTCTCGCCGCCGTCGGCCACGGGGACGACGACGTTGCCGCGTATTTGGCTGTCATGGATGGCCTCCAGTGCCTTGTAGATGGCGCCACCGGTGGAGCCGCCCACCAGCAGCCCGGTCTGGCGGGCCACGTAGCGCGCGGTCTCGAAGGCCTGCGCATCGGTGACCTGTACGCCCATGTCGATGCAGCTGTAGTCGAGCACGAGCCCGACCGTGTCACCCTGCGGCGTGCCCGTGCCCGACTGGTAGTAGGGGTGGCCAGGCATGCCGAACACGATCGATCCGGACGGCTCGACCGCAATGGTTACAGCGTCGGGATTGAACTGCTTCACGCCGCGGGCGATGCCGGTCATCGAGCCGCCGGTGCCGACGCAACCCACGAACGCATTGACTTCGCGCGCCTGGGCAAAGGTCTCTCGGACGAATTCGAGGTAGCCGCCGGCATTGGCCGCATTGTCCGACTGGTTCATGAATACGGCGCCGGGCGTCTGACTGGCGATCTCAGCAGCGAGGCGCTGGCGCTCCACCACGGCGACTTCGTTTTCTTGGAAATTGCCTTCTACGTAGCGAATCTCGGCGCCCAGCGCGCGCATGACGGCGATCTTGTCCGGCGCCGCGTGGTGGTCAACCACGGCAATGAAGCGCAAGCCGAATTCAATCGCGGCCAGCGCCAGCCCGATGCCGGTGTTGCCGGACGACGATTCGACAATCACGCCGTTCGGTTGCAGCCGCCCGGACTTCAGCGCAGCCAATACCATATTGCGGGCCATGCGATCCTTCATGCTGCCGCCCGGGTTGTTCTTCTCCACCTTCAGCAACAGCACCGAGTCCTTGTCGGGGACGGGGATGCCCAGCATCGGTGTGTTGCCGATCAGGTCTGACACTTTCCACAGGATCATCGGGAGCTCCGTTCATTGGTCAAGGGAAAAGGAAACGCGGCCCGCGTCACCGCACTGCGCGGCCACGCGGCGTGGCATGGGGTGGCGGTGAAACTCGTTTTCGAGCAGATCCATCTGGTAGCCCGCGGTGTTGGCGTAGACCAGCAGATCGCCCGGATGGGGCAGCCCGCCGAATGGCAGCAGGCGATTGGTCAGCACGTCTTCGTCCAGGCAACTGTGGCCGGCGATATAAGCCTGCACGGGCCTTGCGCCAACGGTGCGCGGCGGTACGGCGCTGATCCATGCGGGATCGGCCAGGAATTCCGAAGCGAACCAGGTCTCGCAGGCGCTGAAGCTGCTGCCCTCCACGAATACGACGTGCCGGCCATCGCCAAGCGGCTTGCTGCGCGTTACGCGGAACACGGTGATGCCGGCCTGGGCCGCAAGGCACCGCCCGGGTTCCAGCGCCAGCGTGACGCCGCCCGCCCGCAGCCATGCCGCGATCGACTGACCCGCCGTGCACGGCGCATTGAGGAAGTCGTCCAGCCATGTAGCGGCATCGATGTGGCCGCCGTATGGATAGAAGGACGCCGGCACGATGCCGTTGCGGTAATGTTCCGGCCGCTGCGATTGCAGGAATTCGGTGTAGACGTCGGGATCGACATAGCGCACCGGCAGGCCGCCGCCGATGTCGATCATCGTTGTAGTCAGCCCCATGGAATCCGCGGCATCGATCAGTGGAAGCAGTTCGCGCAATGCCTGTGCCCGGGTCTCCCAGCCATAACCACTCAGGTGAAAGTGAAAGCCTTCGAACGCCAGTCGCTCGGTGGCACTGGCAATGTGCTTCAGGCCCTGCACCACGGTATCGGCGGCCATGCCGAAGCGGCTGCCGCGCGCCGAATCGGGACAGTAGCGCAGCAGTACACGGGCGTGGCGGCCTGCCGGCGCTCGCCGCAGGCAGGCGCATACGTCGTCCAGTTCTTCGAGCGAATCGACAGAGATCAGTGCGCCATGCGCCAGCAACTGCTCATGAAACGCCTCGGTCTTGGCCGGACCCGTCGCGCATATGCGCAACGCGTCGGCGCCGGCCCGCAGGGCATCGCGCAGCTCGTGGCGGCTCGAGACATCGATGCCCACGCCTGCCATCACCGCGGCTTTCACCAGCGCCTGTGATTTGTTCACCTTGGCGCCGTAGAAGATCTCGGCTTGCACGCAGTGCGTGGCCAGCACCGCGCGCAAGGCCGCAACGTTGTTGCGCAGCGCGTGCGGCCAAAGCACGTTGAGCGGGGACCCGTATTGCGCCACTGCCGCAGCCAGCAGGTGCGGTGCGTTGCGCAGCATCCGCGCGATCACCGGGTCCCAGAACGGTGGCAATTGCCCGGGCGGAACGGTGCGGTAGCGATCCGGCAAAGCGCGTACGGAATCATGGTCAGTCCACATGGTCTGGTCCGAGGGGGCGTTGGTGGTCAGCGATGCAGTCATGCAGTGCAAGCGCGTCTCAGAATTCAACGGTGGCGGACAGCATTACCGTGCGCGGCGCGGCTTGCGAGAAGCCGCCCCACGATGTCACACCCGACCAGTAGTTGCGGTCGAATACGTTGAGCACGTTGGCGCGGAAGGTCGTGGTCTTTCCCGTGATGCGCGTGCGATAGCGTGCGCCCAGGTCGAACCTGGCCCATGACGGCAGGCTGGCGGTATTGAGCTGGTTCACGTATTGCCTGCCCGTGTAGATCATGGTGCCGCTTACGGTCAGGCCCGCTACCCACGGCAAGTCCCATTCCGCACCAAGGTTGGCCTGAACGCGCGGCACGCCGATCGGGTCCTTGCCGACCGCGGCCGCGGTGCCGGACCTCGTGATCTCGCCATCGATCAGCGCCACGCCACCCAACAGCCGCACACCGGGCGCAACCTGGCCGAACAGGTTCAGCTCCAGCCCGCGGTTGCGTTGTTCGCCGTTGACCGAGAACACATTGCCGCCGAGCTGGCCGCTGGGCTTGCTGATCTGGAACGCGGCCAGCGTGGCGCTGAAGCGGCCGAAATCGACCTTGGTGCCGACCTCGTACTGCGTGGTCTTATACGGCGCGAACACCTCGCCCGAGTTGCTCGCCGTAGGGGGCGCCACGTCGCCCTTGCTCAAGCCCTGGACGTAGTTCGCATACAGCGACACGCGCTTCCATGGCTGCACGACGAGGCCCGCCATCGGTGTGGTGGCGCTTTCCTCATAGGACGAAGTCACGGCCCCTGTTGCGCCGAAATTGCGTGAGCGGATGCGCTGCTGCCGCACGCCCAGCGTCAACAGCACGCGGTCATCCAGCGCGGACATGGTGTCCGCGAGCGAGAAGCCCGTCTGGTCGTTATCCGAGACTTTGGGAACGCTATCGGGCGCAGGCAGACCCTGGGCCGGACGTACCACGGGGTTATAGATATTCGATGCCACGGGCGTGCCTGTGGTGTTGGCGCGGTCCAGGCTGTCGGCGTAGGCGCTCGCCTGGAAGGTCACGGCATGGCGCAGGGGGCCGGTGTCAAAGCGGCTGCGCAAGCCGGCATCGTACGTGGCGCGATCGACCTTGAACTTGTAATAGGTGGGCGTGCTCAACGTGTCGCCCTGCGCGTTGACGATTTGTGGCGTGGTGCCGAACAGGCGCGAAAGCTGTGTCCAGCCACCGCCGGCATCGGCGAAGACGGTGAGGTGGTCGTTGATGTCGTATTCCGTGCGGAACAGCAGGGACTCGTCAGTGCCGCGCGTCCATTCCCACGGCTGCGTGACGTTGCGTCGGCCGTCCGGCGCGCCTGGGATGGCCTGCAGGCCGGGCCCCATGATGAAAGCGCGGCCCGGCGCATCGATCTTTTCCTGCTGGCCAATCACGTCCAGCGAGGCCCGCAGCTGCTTGCCCTGGTAGTCCAGCGACAATGCGCCGATGCCGGCCTTGCGCGACTGGTTATCCATGGGTGTATCGCCCTGGTAGTAGCTGCCGTTGAAGCGCACACCCCATTCCCTCGATTCGCCGAAGCGCTGGCTCAAGTCGACGTGGCCGCCGAACTGCGTGTCGGACGCATAGCTCGCAGTCACCGAAGCCAGGTCCTCGTGCGCGCGCTTGGGCACGATGTTGATCACGCCCCCCACGCCGCTGTTGGGGGACATGCCATATAGCATCGCGGCCGGCCCTTTGATGACTTCGAGGCGCTCCACGTAGTCGGTGAAGACGCGGTAATTCGGTGCCACGCCGTACAGGCCGTCGAATGCGATTTCGCCGCTGTTGCCTTCGCCTACCGGGAAGCCGCGGATATAGAAGTTGTCGATGTTGCCGCCGGGCAGGCCGGTGAATCGCACCGATGGATCCTTGTTGACAGCGTCAGCCAGCGTTGGAGATTGCTGGTCCTGGATCATCTGCGCGGTGTAGCTGCTCACGTTGAACGGCGCCTTCATGATGCTGGTGTTGCCCAGCACACCAAGCCGCGCACCGCGCGCGACCTGGCCGCCGGCATAGGGCGCGGGCAGGTCTTCCGGTGACGCATCGGCGGTGACACGGACCTCCGGCAAGGTTTGCGCACTGACATTGCCGGTGGCAGTGGCGCCGTCCTGAGCCCGGGCGGGGTCCAGGGTGGTCAATGCCAGCAGGCCTGCCATTGCCAGAGACGGTGCGAGACCTCGCCAAGCCGGTCGCGGGCACGCGGCCGCTATGCCTGGGAGGGTGCTTGTTGTCTGGAACGATCTCGTTGTGGTGAGGGGGGCTGCCAGGGCAGTCTGACCGGGGACCGGCATGCTCAAGGTTCCTCGTTGACGTCCACAACGAGCGGTCAGCGAGGATCGGATCGTATCGGACAGGTAAGTGGTGTCAGGAGCCTATTGCAAATGCGAATCATTATCAAGTAAATTGTGCAGATAACTTGATCTGTCCGAAACCGCTGGCTGCGCCGACGCACGTGTGGCCAGCCCAAGCCTGCTTGCCGAGACCATGAACGACATCCCGGAAACATCCGCGTTGGCGCGGCACGACGCCCGCGGCTATGGCATTGCCGTGCTGCCGATTTCCTTCTTCCGCCAGTCGGAGGAGGTGGATATGGAGGGGGTATGGATCCTTACCGAGTTGATTGCCTCCGATGGCTGCTGGCTGGCACCCATTCCGGTCGAGGCATCGCACGGTATCGTGATGGATGGCAACCACCGGTTGCGCGCCGCAATGCGTCTCGGGCTCAAGTGCTTGCCCTGCATTCCACTGTGCTATGGCGATGCGCGCATTTGCGTGCGTGACTGGCATTCCGGGGAGCCATTCGATACACGTTGCATCCTGCATACCGTGGCTGCCGGCGCGCTGCTGCCGCACAAGAGCACCCGACACTTCTTCGAGCCGTCCTTGCCCCGCACGTCAATTCCTTTGGAGCGCCTGAGAACCCAGGGCCGGTAGCAGGGTGAGCGGCCAGAACCTGCCGCGCGATGCCGTTATCTCATTTGCGCCGCCGATGGACACCGACCGAATCGACGATGATCATCGTACGCGCGAAGCGCGAGGCATGGTCGTACCGGCTCTATGCGAGCGGCTATCAGCCGGCACACTTCAGCGTGTATTTTGATGACCAGGGCGTGCGCCTTCTGCCGAGGTCGGCCGCCACATAAAGAAATACCCCGCTCGCGGCGGGGTATCCAACTGTGTCCGGTGTTCTGGAGCGACCTTACTGCGGTCCGAGCTTGCGGATCAGCGCATCCAGCTTTTCCGTCTCGTCGGCCGTCAGGTCCGTCAGCGGTGCGCGCACGGGGCCGGCGTCGTAGCCGACCAGGCGGGCGCCGGCCTTGACGATGCTCACCGCATAGCCCTGACGGCGGTTGCGGATATCCAGGTAGGGGAGGAAGAAGTCGTCGATCAGGCGGCCGATGGTCGCGTGGTCGTCGGCGGCGACGGCGCGGTAGAACTCCATCGCAGTGCGCGGAATGAAGTTGAACACAGCCGACGAATACACCGGCACGCCCAGCGCCTTGTAGGCGGCGGCATAGACTTCCGCGGTCGGCAGGCCGCCCAGGTAGGCCAGGCGGTCACCGAGCTTGCGGCGCACGCGCACCATCGCTTCGATCTCGCCGACGCCGTCCTTGAAGCCGATCAGGTTCGGGCAGCGGTCGACCACGCGTTCGAGCAGGTCGGCACCGATGCGCGAGTTGGCGCGGTTGTAGACGATCACCCCGATGTTCACCGCCTTGCAGACTTCCTCGATGTGATTGGCAATGCCTTCTTCGCACGCTTCGGTCAGGTAGTGGGGCATCAGCAGAATGCCCTTGGCGCCAAGGCGCTGCGCTTCCTGAGCGTAGGCGATGGCAACGCGGGTCGGGCCGCCTGCGCCAGCCAGGATGGGCACCTTGCCCGCGCAGGTTTCCACCGCGGTGCGAATCACGTTCGAGTAGTCATCCGGCGTCAGGGAGAAGAACTCGCCGGTGCCGCCAGCCGCGAACAGCGCCGATGCGCCATAGGGCGCCAGCCATTCGAGGCGCTTGACGTACGTTTCCGGCCGGAAGTTGCCTTGCGTGTCGAAGTCGGTGACTGGGAAGGACAGCAGGCCTTCCGAAATGATCTGCTTCAGTTCTTGCGGTGTCGTCATGTCTCTCATCCTGGGCCAGAGGCGGCAGTGGGTGATGGATTGGGGCAGGGCGGCGTTCCGCGTTCCTGCAGTGCGTTATCAATGTACGTCATCGTACAACTAGGCGCGACAATAGACAAGCATTCAAATGCCGGATTGCGGGAAAACCCCGGTGTCGTATCTTTGGTCAGCGCTGTTGGCGCGCGGTTTCAAACCGCCAGATACCCATGTTCTGCAAAGAAAACGGAAAAAATTCCAGGGTGAATCAGGGGAAGTTGGGGTAAACGCGCACTACGATGCCCCGATCCGATCCCTATAATCTCAGTCATACGACGACATATCTCAATCCGCCTTTTGCCGTGTGGCAAGCAGGGCCATGAGGAGACCTGATGAACGCAAGCCCCACTTCCACCTCGACGACCGCAGCCGGCAGGGCAGCCACCGCGCGCCGCACCAACATCCGTTACTGGATCCTGGCGATGATCTTCATCGTCACCACGGTCAACTATGCCGACCGCGCCACGCTGTCGATCACGGGCCCCGCCATGCGCGAGGCCTTCGGTTTCAGCGCCGTGCAGATGGGCTATATCTTCTCGGCCTTCAGCTGGGCCTATGTCATGGCACAGATTCCGGGCGGCTGGCTGCTTGACCGCTTTGGCGCGCGCCGAATCTATGCGGCCAGTATCTGCCTGTGGTCGGTGTTCACGCTCCTGCAGGGCTGGGTGGGTGTGTTCGCCTCCATGGGCGCGGTGATGACCGTGCTGTTCATGTTGCGCTTTGCCGTGGGCCTGGCCGAGTCCCCCGCATTTCCGGCCAATGCCAAGGTGGTCGCGAGCTGGTTCCCCACGTCGGAGCGCGGCACGGCGTCGGCCATCTTCAACGCGGCGCAGTACTTCGCGGCCGTGGTGTTCACGCCGCTGATGGCATGGGTCACGCATAGCTGGGGCTGGCACCACGTCTATCTGTGGATGGGCGTGATCGGCATGGCGCTGGCCTTGCTGTGGCTCAAGGTCATGCGTAGCCCAGCCGACCATCCCGCGGTCAATCGCGCGGAACTCGAGCACATCGAGCAGGGCGGCGGCCTGATCCACATGAACGAAGGCGCGGCGCGCGGTGCCGGCAAGGCCGCGGCGCCGGCGGGCTGGTTCTATGCACGCCAGCTGCTGAGCAACCGCATGCTGGCCGGCGTCTACCTGGGCCAGTACTGCATCAACGTGCTGACCTATTTCTTCCTGACCTGGTTTCCGGTGTACCTGGTGCAGGCGCGCGGCATGTCGATCCTCAAGGCAGGTTTCGTGGCGTCGCTGCCGGCAATCTGCGGCTTCCTTGGCGGCGTGCTGGGCGGCATGATTTCCGACGCGCTGCTGCGCCGCGGCCATACGCTGACTGTCGCCCGCAAGGTGCCCATCGTGGCCGGCATGCTGCTGTCGGTCAGCATGATCGCCTGCAACTATGTCGATGCCGAATGGCTCGTCGTCGGCTTCATGGCGCTGGCCTTCTTCGGCAAGGGCATCGGCGCGCTGGGCTGGGCCGTCGTGGCGGATACCGCGCCCAAGGAAGTGATCGGCCTGGCGGGCAGCATCTTCAATACGTTCGGCAATATCGCCGGCATCGTTACGCCGATCGCGATCGGCTATATCCTGAGCGTCACCGGCTCCTTCAACGGCGCGCTGGTGTTCGTCGGAGTCCATGCACTGGTCACGGTGCTGAGCTACCTGGTGATCGTCAAGGACATTCGCCGCGTGGAACTCAGGCACCCGCAATAACCGCAGGAAGCACAAGCATGTCAGAACACGATTCGCAGGCAGTCAAGGCGCCGCTCTATATCCGCATCCATCCCGAGGACAACGTGGCCATCGTCGCGAACGACGGCGGCCTGCCTGCGGGCGCGGCGTTTCCATGCGGGCTGGTCCTGCAAGAGGCCGTGCCGCAGGGGCACAAGGTCGCGCTGTCCGACCTGAAGCAGGGCGATGCAGTGGTGCGCTACAACGTGGTGATCGGCTACGCGCTGAAGGACCTGCCGCGCGGCAGCTGGGTCAACGAGCGCGTCATTGAAATGCCGGTGGCGCCGGGCCTGACCGACCTGCCAATCGGCACGCGCGTGCCCGCGCCGCTACCGCCGCTGGAAGGCTATACCTTCGAAGGTTTCCGCAATCCGGATGGTTCGGTCGGCACGCGCAACATCCTGGCTATTACCACCACCGTGCAATGCGTGTCGGGCGTGGTCGAGCATGCCGTGCGGCGCATTCGCGAAGAACTGTTGCCGCGCTATCCGAATGTCGATGATGTCGTCGGGCTCGAACACACGTATGGGTGCGGCGTGGCCATCGATGCGCCCGATGCCGTGATCCCGATCCGCACGCTGCGCAATATCGCGCTCAATCCGAACTTCGGCGGCACCGCGATGATGGTGAGCCTCGGCTGCGAAAAGCTGCAGCCGGACCGCCTGATGCCGGCGGGCACCATTCCGATCCAGACCGGCGCGGGCGAGGTGCAGGTGGGCGTGGTCTGCCTGCAGGACGAGCAGCATGTCGGGTTTGCCTCGATGATCGCATCGATCATGACCATGGCCGAAACGCATCTGGAGCGCCTGAACGCGCGTCGGCGCGAAACCTGCCCGGTGTCGGACCTGGTGGTCGGCGTGCAGTGCGGCGGCAGCGACGCGTTCTCCGGCGTGACGGCCAACCCCGCAGTCGGCTTCGCCACTGACCTGCTGGTGCGCGCGGGCGCCGCCGTCATGTTCTCCGAGGTGACCGAAGTGCGCGATGGCATCGACCAGCTCACCGCGCGCGCCGCCACCCCAGAGGTCGCCGACGCGATGATCCGCGAAATGGCCTGGTATGACCGCTACCTGGAACGCGGCCGCGTGGACCGCAGCGCCAACACCACACCCGGCAACAAGAAGGGCGGACTGTCAAACATCGTCGAGAAGGCGATGGGCTCGATCATCAAGTCAGGCAGCGCACCGATCTCGGGCGTGCTGTCGCCGGGCGAGAAACTGAAGCAGAAGGGATTGATCTACGCGGCCACGCCCGCAAGCGATTTCATCTGTGGCACGCTGCAGCTTGCGGCCGGCATGAACCTGCACGTGTTCACGACCGGACGCGGCACGCCCTACGGGCTGGCCGAAGTGCCCGTGATCAAGGTGGCCACGCGCAGCGACCTGGCGCGCCGCTGGCACGATCTGATGGACGTCAACGCGGGCCGCATCGCGACCGGCGAAGCCACCATCGAGGACGTGGGCTGGGAGCTGTTCCGCCTGATGATCGACGTGGCCAGCGGCCGCAAGAAGACCTGGGCGGAGCACCACAAGCTGCATAACGCGCTGGCGTTGTTCAATCCGGCGCCGGTGACCTGAGGGCGGATTCGACTCCGCTCCCGGGCGGCTGTCAGCTGAAGTGATTCGCTGGACGATTTGGCTCTATCACTGGTGCTGGCCTGCTAGGGCTATGCGCCCCCACGGATGTGTCGGGGCTCGTTCTTGTTTCCGGCTTAAGTATGCGGCGAAGCCGGTATTCTCAGCTGGCTCGTCGGGCACAAGGCAGGCGCCGGCTTCTATTGCTACGTGGATGGCAACAAGCAGGTCCTTGCCGTTGCCGCCGTCCCGGCACGTCCGGCCAGCGTGCGGTGACGAAGCTGCTCGGCTCGCTGCCCAGGGCGAACCATCGCACCCGCGCGCGAGAGCTCCGCTTAGACCTGCTGCTGGCCGCCGTCGACGAACAACTCGACGCCGTTCACGAAGCTCGCGTCCTCCGAGGCAAGAAACAGCGCGGCGCTCGCGATCTCGCCGGGCTCGCCGAGGCGCCCCATCGGGATCTGGGCAGCCAGGTAGTCGGCCAGGCCCTGGCGTTGAGTGATATCGTCACCGGCGAGGTCGAGCAGGCCAGGCGTGCGCGTCGCGCCCGGGCTGATTGTGTTCACGCGGATGCGGCGATCCTTCAGGTCGAGAATCCAACTGCGTACGAAGGCGCGCACCGCGGCTTTCGAGGCCGAATACACGCTGAATGCAGCCGTACCCGCGCTGCCTGCCGTTGAACCAGTTAGAATCACAGACGCGCCCTGGGCGAGCAGCGGCAGCGCTTTTTGCACCGTGAAGAGCACGCCCTTCACATTGCGATCGAAGGTGTCGTCGTAGTGCTCTTCGGTGATGCTGCCGAGCGGCAGCATCGAACCGCCGCCGGCGTTCGCGAACAGCACGTCGAGATGCCCCTGTTCTTCCTTGATCTGCGCATACAGCGCGTCAAGTTCACCCAGCTTTGTTGAGTCGACACGTACCCCCGTCGCGTTGCCGCCTGCTTCGCGGATGCTCTTCACCGCGGTATCAAGTTCTGCCTGACGACGGCCGGTGAGATAGACGTGCGCGCCTTCCGTGGCGAAGCGCTGCGCAGTAGCGAGGCCGATGCCGCTGGTTCCGCCGGTAACCAGTGCAACTTTGTTGTCGAGCTTGCGTGCCATGGCATTTCTCCTTTCGTTCGGTAAGTGAATGACTGCGTGGTTGCGTGCTGCGATGTGAGGAGAATATCGACGCCCTCGGCTTTTCGAAATAGAATTGATTGCAAACTAACGTTGCAAAAATGAAAAGATGAGGGGCAATGCCGAAACTTCCTGATTTCGAAGGACTCGCGATGTTCGCGAAGGTCGCCGAGGAGGGATCGTTCACGGCCGCGGCGCGCGTCATGGGGGTGTCTGTGGCCACGGTCTCGCGTGGCGTCGCCCGGCTGGAAGAACGGCTGGGCGCTCGGCTTTTCAACCGCACATCACGCGAGCTCTCGCTTACCGGGTTCGGCCAGACGATCTGTGACAAGGCAGGAGCGATCTACCGTCAGGCCGAAGAAGCGGAAAGCGCCGCGCGCGAGATGTCGGTGCAGCCTCGCGGGCTGGTGCGCCTGGCTGTGCCGATGTCGTTCGGGCTGCGCTGGGTCGCGCCGCTACTGCCCGGCTTCTTTCGCGCGTACCCGGAGGTGTCGATCGACATGCATCTTTCAGATGCGTCGGTCGATCTGGTTGCCGATGGGTATGACGCCGCACTGCGCATCGCCGCGCTGCCGGATTCGTCGTTGGTCGTTCGACGGCTGTGCGCAGTCACACAATTCGTAGTGGCGTCGCCGGCGTATCTGAAGCGCGAAGGGCGGCCCGCCCATCCGCGCGAACTGGCGGACCGGTCGTGCCTCTCATACGCGTACCGCGCACGCAGCGATGTGTGGCGGTTCACGAACGCTGTGGGCGAGGAGGAGTCGGTCATGCCCACCGGCCCGTTGCGCGTGACGAATTCGGAGGCGCTGCTGCCCACGTTGCTCGACGGCCTTGCCATTGCCGAACTCCCCGAATTTATCGCCGGCGAATATTTGGCCGATGGCCGCCTCGAAACGATCCTCACCGACTGGTCGCTGACGAAGGGCGGCCTTTACTTCGTCACGCCATCGGCGCGCGCGCGTCCCGCGAAGGTGGCTGCGCTGTCCGACTATTTTGCGGAGCATCTCTCCGAGCCGACATGGCGATGGCCGAGGTAATGCGTTGGCGAAGTTGAGCCGCTTTTATGTTCACCGGGGAAATACTTTAGCCGACAACGGCGGCAAGAGCGCTACCCGGGCCGCCGCCAGCACCTCGCGACTCAAGCCTTCAATCAATCCCGACGTCGCACGGGCGTGTTGCCAGTGAAGCGGTACATCCAGCGGTGTATCCGCCACCAACTCGACGAGTGCGCCGTCGTCAAGATATGGCTCGATGAGCGACTCCGGATGTAGGCCCCAGCCCATGCCCGCAATGGCTGCGGACACGAAAGCGTGGGCCGAAGGCAATGTGTGCCGGGGCAGTTCCACGTGCCGGTGGCACAGACGCCGCGCCCAGCGCGCCTGCAATTCATCCTTGGTGTTGAACACCAGGCTGGGCGCTTTCGCCAGGCTCCCAGCGCCAACGCCGTCGGCAAAGTGGCGTCGCATGAATCCGGGGCTCGCAGCAGCCCGATAACGCATGGAGCCAAGAGGGCTGCTGTTGCAGCCTGCGGCAGGGCGCGCCGTAGCGGTCACGGCGGCCAGCACCGCGCCGCAGCGCAACCACTCGGTCGTATGGTCCTGGTCATCCACGGCCACGTCCATCAGCACGGGATTTTCCGCGGCGAACCGGGCAATCGCCGGAGCGATCCACGTCGCCAGGCTGTCGGCATTCACCGCAACAGGCAGCGTTACCCGGGCAAGCCCCTGTGGAGCGAGAGCCGGCAACGCCTCCTGCAACTCCTGTTCGAGTAGCCGCACACGGTCGATGTGCTGGCACAGGCGCCGTCCGGTCTCCGTCGGCCGACAAGGCTGATCGCGGACCACCAGCGTGCAGCCAACTTTCTCTTCCAGCAGCCGAATGCGCTGCGAGATGGCTGAAGGCGTCACGCTCAATGCGCGTGCAGCACGCTCAAAGCTGCCTTCTCGGATTACGGCAGCCAAAGCAGAAAGCGCGGCGTAGTCGAGCATATGTTAAGTTTTTCTAAACTGGGTGAAGGAAGGATAGTTTGTCTTCACAAAAAGGAGCAGGCAAGCTGGGGGCATGAACTCCCTGCCTGACACCGCTTCCCTCGCCCTGTCCATTGCCCTGCAGGGTCTTGCCCTGAGTCTTGGGCTGATCGTTGCCATCGGCGCGCAGAACGCTTTCGTGTTGCGCCAGGGTTTGCGTCGCCAGCATGTGGGCAGCGTGGTGCTGTTCTGCGCCGCGGCCGATGCCTTGTTGATTGCCGCTGGCGTCATGGGCATGGCGCAGGCCCTGGGCGACCGGCCCGGGCTGGCGCGTGCCCTCGCCGTGGCCGGTTCTGTCTTCCTGGCGATATATGGCTGGCAGGCATTGCAGCGCGCGCGGCAGTCGCATCAATTGAAAGCTGCGGACGGTGTGGACGGGCTCGGCCGGGGCGCTGTACTGGCGCAGGCGGCGGCCTTCACGCTGCTTAATCCCCATGTCTACCTCGATACGGTGCTGCTGGTCGGCAGCATTGGTGCCCAGCAACCTGCGGCGCTGCGCGGCTGGTTCGTGGCCGGCGCAAGCGCCGCCAGCCTGTTCTGGTTCGGACTTCTGGGATTTGGCGCGCGGTGGCTGGCGCCCTGGTTCGCGCGGCCCAAAGCCTGGCGAGTGCTCGACGGCGTCATCGCCATGACCATGTTCGTACTGTCCGCCTTGCTGGTGCGTCACGTATTCAACGCAGTGTGACCTGCCGCAGGTCTGCGAGCCCTTCGGGCATTGAAGATCGTGAAGCGCCGCATGCTCGCGTTGATCAACGAGGGCGCGCACTGGGAACCGGCAGCCGCTGCTGGAACGCCTTGTATCAAGCGGCGCGGGGACGTTCGACCGCACGGACTGAGCGAGGCAGCCAAGACGCCGCTACCCCGAACGACCGCGCGCGTGGCCTATTCCGTCTCGATATCGAGCGCCGCGATCATTTGCTCCCGCCGGGCCAGCGCTCGCAGCGATCGCTTGCCAAGCTTTGTCGCGGCCAGATTGAGCAAGCCTTCGCAAAAGATCAGGTAGGCGCCCATGCTGTTGCTGAAGAAGCTGCTTTCGTGCGGGATGAAGAAGGCGTGGCGCGCAGCGGCCGCGAGGGGGGAGGCGCTGGTGTCGGTGATGGCAATGACTGTCAGCCCGCTTTCCGCCGCCGCTGCTGCGGCTTCGGCCACGCTGCGCGTATAGGGCGCGACGCTCATCACCACGACGACATCGCCGCGTTGCAACTGAGCCAGGCCTTCCGCCACGCCCAACCCGTGGGCGTCGAGCAGGCCGACGTCGCTGCGGATCATGCTCAGGCCATAGCACAGAAAGCTCGCGAGGGCGCTGAACTGGCGCAGGCCATGAACGCGCACGCGCGGTGCCTCGGCCAGTAGTTCCGCGGCCCCGCGCAGTTCTTCGGCCGACAGTCGGGCTACGAATCGCTCGACATTCTGGATGGATTCGTGCGCAAGCTGGACGACAGCGCCAACCTCCGGAGAAACGCCGCCGGGCATGCCGGTATTGTCCGCGCCAACGAGCCGCTCGGCCTGCTGGCTATAAAAATGCCGGTGGCGCTGGGCCATGCTGTTCCGGAATACGCCCTGGAATTCGGCGAACCCTTCGAAGCCCAGTCGGGTCGCCAGGCGCGTAAGTGTCGACGCGTTCACGTCGAGGGAGTTGGCCAGGTCCGTGATTGTCCGGACGGCTACTTCCTCGGGGCGTTCTACCAGATGAGCCAGGACCGTCAGGGCCTTCGCGCCCAGC
Source organism: Cupriavidus pinatubonensis (assembly GCF_019602855.1). Classification (GTDB taxonomy): domain Bacteria; phylum Pseudomonadota; class Gammaproteobacteria; order Burkholderiales; family Burkholderiaceae; genus Cupriavidus; species Cupriavidus pinatubonensis. The sequence goes on along the minus strand of NZ_CP080766.1, from coordinate 630,945 downwards.
TTTACCTCGGCCTGGTCGCGCCCAATGCTCACGACCAGATCGCGCAGTCCTTCGACCGTGCGCGGCGGCAGGCTAGTGGCGGGATTGGACGTCTGGCCGGGCGCCAGCGTCGGTGCGTCTTCTTCTCGCGTATGTCCATTGATCATTCGGTACCGGGGGGCAGTGCCGGGCTGTTCGTAAACCTCCCATTCTATGCAAGTCGGACCCACCCGCATATCGGCGGTCGCCTGGGTGTTCTCGCCGTCGCTGTCGTGCGGGTCATCCCGATAGATCGGGAACGAGGGATGAGCGGTATCGGCAAGGAGTTCCAGAGGATCAATTTCCCTTCCATCTCGCGCCGCATCGGCAATGACAGTGTCGCCGCGCATCTGCCGGTGCCCGGACGAACCGGTCACGATCTGCGGGTGGTCCCTCATCTGCGGGTGGATAGCATGGTTGGCGTGCATGGACGTCTGCGTGATGTCCAGCACCGAGCATCCATACGCGCTGAATTCCACACTGAGCAGCGCCGTGCTGCGGCAATGGCCGAGCGTCAGGTGGAAGCCGCCGGCATGGGGATTGTCGCGCAACACGGCCAGGGCTTTATCGAGATCGGGCGCATCCAGAACCGCGCGGGTCAGGACCATGCGCGGCACGCCAGCCGTCGTATTGCGGTAACGCAGGTTATTGACGGTCATGGCGAGCCCCAATTCGGTGGCCGCGAACGTATGCCCGGGCAGCGATCCCGGATAGACAAACGATGCGAACCCCGGGCTGCCGGCGATGTGGCATTGCGCGATCGCGCAGTGGCCACTGAAGCCAGGGTCGCCGTCCTCGTTGTGGCTGATGCGGCGCCGATGTGCGCCGGGAACCTGGACGGTGGTGCAGCCGTCGGGCGACATGGCCCAGACATCGCCGCGGCAGTTCCACAGGAACGTATCTTCCAGCGGAAGACCGAGGCCGTCGGCAAGGCCCTTCAACTCGTCCCAGATTCGCGGAAACCGCGCCTGGACCTGTGCCGCCATGAGGGCGGCCTGTTCCGTGCCACGCCAGCGCATCACGCTGCGCCACGCGTCGGTGTGCAGCAGATGGTCACGGACGGCGCTGGCGCCAAAGCGGCCGAGCGCCTGACCGGCCTGGAAGGGTGAACCTGAAATATCGATGAAAGCAATTGCCGGCATGGATTCTTCTTTGTTACTCGACGTGTTGGAGGAAGTCCTGCAAACGTTGATTGGGTGGGTTGTCGAGCACATCAACCGGCGAGCCATCCACCGTGATCCGGCCGTGCTCCATGAAGATCAGGCGCGTGCCTACCTTACGCGCAAACGCCATTTCATGTGTGACGACAACCATCGTCATGCCTTCGTCCGCGAGCGTCTGCATCACGCGCAGCACCTCCTGGCGCAACTCGGGATCCAGCGCCGAGGTGGGTTCGTCGAACAGCATCAACTGAGGCTTCACGGCCAGCGCGCGGGCGATGGCCACACGCTGTTGCTGTCCGCCGGACAACTCGCCCGGATAGTGGTCGGCCCGTGCCGCAAGGCCGACCTTCGCCAGCAGGTCTCGCGCTACCGCCTCGGCATCGGCCTTGGTCGTGCCACGCACCTGGCGGGGGCCGAAGGCCACGTTTTCCAGCGCTGTCATCTGTGGAAAGAGATTGAACTGCTGGAACACCATGCCGGCCTCGAGGCGGATCTCGCGGACCTTTGCTGCGCGATCGAGCACGCTGATACCGCCGACGACCAGGTCGCCGTCATCGATGGTTTCCAGCGCGTTGATGCACCGCAGGAGGGTCGATTTGCCGGACCCCGACGGCCCGATCAATACCACCACCTCACCCTTGTCGATCGAAAGGTCGACCTGGTCGAGCACCGTGGTTTGCCCGAAGCGTTTGGTCACGCCCTTGAAATTGACCATGCTCATAAGATGCGCATCCTCTTTTCCATCGTGCGCAGAACGAATGTCATCGCGCCGATCATGCATAGGTAGAGTGCCGCCACGGCTGTCCAGATTTCGACGGCCCGGAAGTTGGCTGCCATGACCTCCTGCCCCTGCCGCGTCAGCTCTCCCACGCCAATCACGATGAACAGGGAGGTGTCCTTCAAACTCACGATGAACTGGTTGCCCAGCGGCGGTGTCATGCGGCGCAGCGCGACAGGGCCGACCACAAACGCGAGCACACGCCACGGTGGCAGGCCCAGCGCCAATCCCGCCTCGCGCAGGCCCCGGGGCACCGACAGGAATGCGCCGCGCACGATCTCGGCAATGTAGGCGCCAGAGTTCACGATGATCGACGCCACTGCGGCAGTCATCGCGTCAACGCGAACATGCAGCAAGACCGGCAAGGCAAAGTAGATGAACATCACCTGGACCACGATCGGCGTGCCGCGCACCAGCTCGACATACGTGAAGGCAATGTTCTGGACCCAGGCATTGCCGTAGGCGCGCATCAGGCCGAACAGCAGGCCAACCAGGGTGCCGCCGACCAGCCCGGCCAATGTAATGGCGACCGTCAGCCTCGCGCCCTGGAGCAGGGCCGGGAGGGCGTCGGTAATCACCGAAAAATCGAACTCCATCTAGGTTCTCCGCTTCGGTGATGGATCACATGTTTGCCGGTTCGACACCGAACCACTTCTTGTAGATAGCGGCGTACCGGCCGTCGGCCCGAATCTTTGCCAGCGCCTCGTTGACCTTGGGAACCAGTGGGCTGCCCTTCGGAAATCCGATGCCGTACTTCTGCGCCATCATCTGCGGCCCGACTGCCTTGACTTGTCCTTTGCCGGCGGTGTGGATGTAGTACAGGACATTCGGTGTGTCGTGCATGGCCGCATCCACGCGTCCCGTCCTCAGTTCAAGGTAAGCGTTGTCAATATTCGGGAAGAGCCGCAGATCGGTTCCGGCGAAGTTCGATTTGGCGTAGTCGGCAGCGGAAGTACCGGTCTTGAGCGCCAGGGATTTGCCCTTCAGCTCGTTCGGGCCCTTGATCGTGCTGGAACTCGGCACCATCAGCATGAAGCCGCTGTCATAGTAGCCATCGGAGAAATCGATGACTTTCTTGCGGTCTTCCTTGATGGTGATGCCAGCCAGCGCCACGTCGACATTGCGGGTCTGGAGCGCCGGCAGGATGCCATTGAAATCCATTGGCTGCAGCTTGTAGTCGAGCTTCAGATCCCTGGCGATGGCATCCCATAGATCAATGTCGAAGCCGACATACTTGTCGCCTTGCTTGAACTCGAACGGGACGAAGGCGGTGTCTACGGCCACGAGCAGCTGCTCGGCATGTGCGGCGTGGGCGACAAGACTGGCGGCAAGGCACACAGCCGCGGCGAACTTGGCAAAGAGCTTCATACGGAAATCCTTTCAGACGTGTTCACCAACATGAATCAGGCAAGGTGCGTATCGCACATTGTCAGGCAACTACATTTGCGTAAGTGCTCGTAAAGCAAATGTAGTTGCGAAGTGTGGTTCCGAAAGACCGATGCCGCAACCTAGGGTTTTCCCATGGGATCGAATGCGGTCGGACTTGCCCCCACACGAGCAGAAGGTGGTGCGCGACGGCCAGGTGCTGGAAGCGCGGGTCACGGCCGGTATGGGCACTCGGCTGGGGACCAGCTCCTGAAACGGGAGCTAGCTGTTGCGGCAGCGGGCGCGCGCCGATGACGTGGTATGCCGTTACGGCAGCGAGGAATGACTGGAGGCGGATGCGGCCCGGATCGACCGGGCGGACAAGGCGATGTATCTCGCGAAGTCGAACGGGCGCAATCGGTCTGTGCCGCTTGCGGAGACGGATGCCAACGTGTCGTCGCGTGAGATGGGTGGCCTATACGGCAATGTCTGCGGTTTCCACAGGCTTGTCATCGCGCGGTTCCGGTGGCGCGCCGGGTCGCTTCAACGGGCTGTCGGGCATGTTGATCAGGTAGTGCGCCTCGCGCCGCAGTTGTGCGGCAAAGCTGGCGACCACCGGAGGCATCGGGGAATCGGCGCGGTAGATCAGGCAGACGGTGTGGCTCGGCAACGGGTCTTCGATCGGAAGGACCGCCAGCCCCGTCGAGGCACCCACCCGGTCTTGCATGAGTTGGCGCGCAACCATACACAGCAGCCTGCGGTCCTGCAGCAGCGCCTGGATGAGGTTGAAGGTGTCGCACCGCACGGCCACGCGGGGCAGGGGCAGATCCTGCGCGCGGAAGGCATCCATGATGGCCGCGCCAGGCCCGTGCATGCGGCAGGTAGTCAGGATCCATTCCGAACCCACCAGCTCACGCAGCGTGCGCGCATGGCGCAGCGGATGGTCCTGGTGTGCAACCACGACCGAGTCGTTGTTGTAGAGCGGCTCGCAGATGAAGTCGTGGTCAATGCCTTCATCGGGAATCGGGCTCACCGCGACGTCGATGAGGCCCGCACGCAGGTCCTGCAGGTGCACCGCAGAGCGGCCGCTGTCGATGTAGACCTGCACTTCCGGATGCTGCCGGCGGAACCGGTTCAAGGCAGCGGGCAGCAACAGGTGCGCCGGACCGCCGGTGACGCCAATGCGAACGGTGCCGGTACGCGCGCCCAGCATCTGCGTCATTTCTTCCGTGGCCCGGCGGGCTTCGGTGGCAATCAGCCGCGCGCGGCGCAGGAAGGCTTCGCCATAGTGCGACAGCACGACCCCGCGCGTCGTGCGCGTGAGCAGCGGCACATGCAGTTCGTCCTCAAGCTGGCGGATGCTCTTCGTCAGCGCGGGCGCCGACACGTCGCGCGTCCGAGCCGCGGCGCGGATGCTGCCGCCTTCCGCCACCGCGATGAAATCCTGGATCTGGCTGAGTCGCATGCTGTGCATCCGGGTTGAGAATCGGCGTCCAAAGTACCTTATGCCCTACCCGCGAAACGGGTCAAGGCGATGACCTATATTTCCAACATCTGGAAATGGATTCCACGTTTTGACACTGGGCGCCTCCGTGTCCAGACTGGATAGAGAGGAAACACCATGAACCTGCCCGTCGAACAATTCATTGCCGAGCGCCGCCGCGAAGACCCGTCTTTCGGGGGGCTGCTGGCCAAAGGCTTTGCCCTGCTGCGCTGCTTTATCGACGAGCCGCGGCCGCTTGGCAATGGCGAACTCGCGCAGCGGCTGCAGCTGCCGCGCGCGACGGTATCGCGCATCTGCCGCACGCTGTTCGAGCTTGGCTATCTCGACTGGGATCCCAAGCTCGACAAGTATTTCGTCAGCGCCCAGGTGCTCGCGCTCGGCTATCCGTACCTGACCGGCCTGCAAGTCCGCCACGTGGCCCGTCCGCTGATGCAGGCGCTGGCCGACCGCATCGAAGGCGCGGTGTCGATGGGTGTGGCGCACCGGCTCGACGTGACCTATCTGCAGTCCTGCACCCACAACGAAGGGACGCCGGCCAGACCCGGTACCGGCGCCGTGCGCTCGGTGCTTAGTACGGCCATGGGGCGTGCCTATCTGTGCACCTTGTCAAAGGCCGAGTTTGAAAGCCTGATGACCTCCGCAAGCGAGGAGCGGCCGGAGCAATACGCCGCGTTCTACGACACGCTGTGCCACAACGTCGCCCACTACCCGAAGCGCGGCTTTGCGCTCAACGAGGGCGATGCCGGCATTGGCGTGCATGGCGTGGGGGTCTATTCGCGCATCCGCTACCTGAACCGTCCGCTGCTGTTCAACTGCGCCTTGCCTGGCTCGCAGGTCAGGCGCGGGACCATGGAAAAGAAGATCGCGCCGCTGCTGATGGAAATGGTCCGCTCCATCGAGGCGGCCACCGGCCTGCAGCAATAGCGGCTGACGCCCAACATCCACAACAAGACCCGCATTGGAGACGCTCGTATGGTTGACCTGAATTCCCTGCTGTATCCGCGTTCGATCGCCGTGATTGGTGCTTCTACCCAGCCGGACAAAGTGGGCGGCATGCCCATCCGGCTGCTGCGCGAACTGGGCTATGCGGGACGCATCTATCCGGTCAACGCATCAGCGGCCGAAGTGCAGGGCTTGCCTGCCTATGGCTCGCTGTCAGATATCGGCGAACCGGTCGACCTGGCCATCATCGCGGTGCCGGCCAGCGCCAGCCAGGACGTGATGGCACAGCTTGCCGGCAACGGCACGCGCGCAGCGGTGGTGTTCACTTCAGGCTTCGCCGAGGCGGGCGGCGCCGGCGTGCAGATGCAGGAGCGCCTGGCCCGCAGCGCGCAGCAAGCCGGCATCACACTGCTGGGCCCCAACTGCCTTGGCGCCATGAATCTGCGCGAACGCGTGTTCGCCACGTTCTCGCCGATTGCGCTGAGCGGTACGCCGCCGGTCGGCGAAGTGGGCCTGGTGAGCCAGAGCGGGGCGTTCGGCGCCTATGCTTTTGCGCTCGCGCGTGAAGCGGGCCTCGGCCTGAGCCACTGGGTCACGACCGGCAACGAGGCCGGGCTGCAGGTGGCCGATGTGATCGAGTGGCTTGCCCATGATCCGAACACCCGCGTGATCCTCGCCTATATCGAAGGCTGTCGCGATGGCGCCCGCCTGCGCCGGGCACTCGCCGCCGCGCGTGCAGCCGGCAAGCCGGTTGTAGTTACCAAGGTGGGCACGACCGAAGCCGGCGCACGTTCGGCGCAGTCGCATACGGCCAGCCTGGCCGGCGAAGACGCGGTGTACCAGGCGGTGTTCGATGCGTACGGCGTGCACCGCGCCCATACGCTGGAAGAGTTCTTCCGGCTCGGCTATGTGCTGTCGCGCGGCCGACGGCCGGCCACGTGGCAGCGCACCAGCGGTGGTGACGCCGATGCGGTCACGCCGCTGGCCATCGTCACGGTGTCGGGCGGCGTGGGCATCATGATGGCGGACCGCGCCGAAGAACTCGGCCTGCCGCTGCCGCCGATGCCCGACGACGCGGCCGCGGCACTGCGTACCGCGATACCGTTCGCGAGTACCGCCAATCCGATCGACGTCACGGGGCAGATCGTGGCGCAGCCGCGCGTTTTCATGGACGCCATCGCCGACGTGGCGCGCAGTGGCGCCTACGGCAGCGTGGCGGTCTTTCTCGCCGGCGGCGCTAATGCCCCGCGGTTCTGGCCGGAGTTGCAGCAAGCCATCGGCGTGCTGAGCGAAGCGGCGGACGCCGCGCCGCTGATGGTGTCCGGCCTCGTCGATGACGACAAGCGCGCCTGGCTCGAAGCGCGCGGCTGCCTGGTGTTCCGCGAACCGGGCCATGCGGTCGAAGCGGTCGCCACGCTGGCGCGTGCGGCCGCGCTCGAAGACGCGCGCGGAGATGACGCGATTGAAGGGCAAGCACAATCCGATCCGCAGGACGACCTGCTGCGCGACATTCCGCCAGCTGCCACCGCGCTGTCCGAGTACGAGGCCATGCGTCTGCTCGCCGAGGCCGGCGTACCGGTCGCCCCGCACGACCTCGCACGTGACGCTGAAGAGGCCGTGCGCATTGCCGAACGTCTCGGCTACCCCGTCGTCGTCAAGCTGTGCTCGCGCGAGATCCTGCACAAGAGCGATGTGGGCGGCGTGGCGCTCAACCTCGCCAACGCGCAGGCGGTGCGCGATGCCTTTGGCCGCATGGCGCAGGCCGTGGCCGGTCTGCGCACGGACAAAGGCACACCGGTCGCGCTCGACGGCGTGCTGGTAGCGCGCATGGTGCGGGGCTGGGGCGAGGTCATGGTCGGCGTGCGGCGCGATCCGGTATTCGGCCTGGTCGCGCTGGCCGGCATCGGCGGCACGGCCGTCGAGATCTTCCGCCAGACCGCCTGCGGACTGGCGCCGCTGTCGCGCGAACAGGCGCGCGCCATGCTGCACGCGAGCCGCGTCGCCGCGCTGTGCGAAGGGCACCGGGGCCACCCGCAGGTGGACCTGAACGCTGCCGCGCAGGTGCTGGCCAGCGTGTCGCAGCTTGCCGCGGAGTTGGGCGACCGGCTTGACACGATCGAGATCAATCCGTTCATCGTCACCGCGCAGGGACTGGTCGCCGCCGATGCGGTCGTCACGCTTCGCGCGGACAGCCACGGCGCACTGTAGCGAACGCAATCCCATCCGAAGAAAAGGAGTCAGGATGCCCGCACAGACAGGCACCGGCTCCGCAGCAGACCCTCAATAAAACAGGAGACGAAACATGCAATTGCAGACGCACTTGACGGCGCGGCGCATGGTGCTGCGTGGACTGGGCGCACTCGCCGCGACGGCGTTTTGCGCGGTGGCGCCCACGGCGCATGCGGGCGCCTATCCCGACAAGCCAATCCGTCTCGTGGTGCCGTTCCCGGCGGGCGGCGGCACCGATGTCGTGGGCCGGCTGGTAGCGGCCGGCCTGTCCAAGGATCTCGGCCAGACGGTTGTCGTGGAGAACATCGCCGGGGCCACGGGCACCATCGGCTCGGCACAGGTCGCGCGTTCCGCGCCCGACGGCTACACGCTGGTGCTTGGCATTTCCGCCACGCATGCGATTGCGCCGGCCATCTTTCCCAAACTCCCGTACGATCCGGTGCGCGATTTCGTGCCGATCGGGCGGCTCTTCTATGGCGGCAATGTGCTGATTGCCGGGCCCGCCTTCAAGGGCCGCGACCTGCCCGCGCTGATTGCCGCAGCGAAGCGCCCGGGCGCGGACCTGGCCTACGGCTCCTGGGGCAATGGCTCGGGCGGTCACCTGGCCGGCGAAAGCCTCAACGTCTTGAGTGGCATCCACCTGCGCCATATTCCGTACAAGGGCGTCAACCCGATGCTCACCGACGTGATCGGCGGCACGCTGCCCGTGGCCATGTCCGATCTGGCCGGTACGCTGCCGCTGATTCGCAGCGGCAAGGTGAGGGCGCTGGCCGTCACCGGCTCCGAACGTTCGCCCGCGCTGCCCGATGTGCCGACCTTCACCGAATCCGGCGTCGCGTTCGGTGTCGACAGCTGGTTTGCCTTGTTCGCGCCCGCGCGCACGCCCACCGACATCGTCGACCGGTTGGAGCGCGCATTGGCCGCAGCCATGCGCGACCCGGCCATCAAGGCACAGGCCGATTCGCTCGGCATGCGCTATACGCCCCAGCCGCGCAGTGCATTTGCCGCGCAGATGCGCAGCGACGTTACGTCCTGGGCCGCACTGGTCAAGTCCAGCGGCGCGGCCCAGGAGTGAGCCGCCGCGCCCGTCCGCTATTCCCTCAAGATTCCCGGAGCCCTGCATGAACCATCCCGCGCCACAGTTGTTTTCCGCCCCCGTCTACAGCTCCAGCCAGGAAGCCCTGGTTGCCGCCGCCGCATTGCCTGTCGTGATCTATGGCTATCCGCTAATCGAGACCTTGCGCACCTGCCGCATACAGACCTCGGTCAGCACGGCTACCGGCTATGGCCGCGCGCCGGTCAATACACTGTCGGCCAGCGAGCGCCAGTGGACGCATGAAGACCGCGACGTCGTCACGCCCGCCAATGACCTGCTTTACTTCTGCGGCTGGATCAACCTGGCCGACGGACCGGTCACGCTGCGCGTGCCGCCGCTGCCCGAGCGCGACCGCTACTACGTGGTGGAACTGCTCGACGCCTGGACCAACAACTTCGAGAACCTCGGGCCGCGCAACGTGTCCGCCGAAGGCAGCACCGTCACGCTAGTCGGCCCCGGCCAGCAGGCCACCGGGAGCCATGTGGTGGCGTGCCCGACTTCGCTGGTCTGGCTGCTGGGCCGCGTGCTGGTGCAGGGCCCCGCCGACCTGGCCGCGGCGCATGCGTTCGAAAGCGGCTTTGCGCTCGATGCGCCCGCGAAGACCATGCCGGAATGCTTGCGCGCCTGGAGCGACACCGGCAACGAAGCGCTCGACTTCTTCCAGAACCTGTTCAATGCACTGCGCGAGTATCCGCCCGCCGAACGCGAGCAGGGCGTGCTGACGCTGCTGCGCAAGGCCGGCCTGAAGCTCGAGGGCGAGATCGACATCGCCGGCCTGCGCGCCGAAGTCCGTGCCGGCCTGGAGAATGCCTATCGTCAGGCCCTGCAGGTGATCGAGGCGCATACGCGCAGCCAGGGCCGCAAGAGCTGGGGCTACAGCATGAAGCTCGGGCTCTATGGCGACGACTGGCTGCAACGCGCCTGCACCGCGATGAAGGGCCTGGGCGCGCTGCGGGCCGACGAGGCGATCTACGCGATGGCCGATTTCGATGCCGACGGCGAACCGCTGCGTGGCGAGCACATGTACGAGCTGCGTTTCCCGCCCGGCATGCTGCCGCCCGCACAGGCGTTCTGGTCGGTGTCGCTGTATGGCGAGGACCGCTTCTTCAGCGCCAACGAGATCGGCCGCTATGCCGTGGGCGACCGCACGCCCGGCCTGCGCCTGGAACCGGACGGCGGGCTGGTCATCCCGATTTCACACCAGAGGCCGGCGCAGGCGGAGAACTGGCTGCCGGCGCCCGCGGGCTCGTTCTACCTGATCCTGCGTCTCTACCACCCGGCACCGGCCTTTATCGAAGGCCAGTACCGCATCCCCGCAGTGCGCCGCGTTTCCTGAGGAGCGAGGTCCATGAAGCTCAAGACAGACGACTACCCGATATCGCGCAGGGCCATGCTGGCCCGCATGCGCGACCTGTTGCTGCTGGGCGCGGCGCCCGCGCTGGCGCCATGGAGCGCGCTGGCGCAGGCCTATCCGTCGCGCACGGTGCGGCTGATTTCCCCGTACGGGCCGGGCGGATCCAACGATACCTCGGCCCGGCTGCTGGCCGAGTCGCTGAGCCGCAAGTACGGCCAGCAGTTCGTGGTCGAGAACAAGCCGGGGGCCGGCACCCGCGTCGCCAACGAAACGCTCGCGCGTGCCGCGCCGGATGGCTACACGCTGCTGTGGGCTGCCGCGCCGTTTGCGATCAACACGGCGGCCGGCCTGCCGCAGCAGTACGACATCCACAAGGATTTCGTGGCGGTGGGCCCGCGCGTGGTGGGCCCGGTATTCCTGATCGTCAAGGCCGATTCGCCGGCGCGCACAGTCGCGGACTTCGTGCGCATGGCGCGCGCGAAGTCGGGCGGCGCCACGTTTGCGTCGCCCGGCGCCGGCTCGGGGCCGCACCTGACCGCGGAGCTGTTTGCCGCACAGGCCAAGTTCAAGGTGCTGAACGTGCATTACCGTGGTGACGCGACGGCCTATACCGAACTGCTTGCCGGCCGCGTGGATGCCACGCTGACCGCGATCACGTCTGCGCTGCCGTTCATCAAGGCCGGCCAGTTGCGCGTGCTGGCGGTGGCGTCGGAGCAGCGCACGCCGGTCTATCCGGATGCGCCGACCTTCGCCGAGCAGGGGTTCCCCGGTGTGGTTGGCTACGGCTGGTTCGGCCTGCTGGCGCCGGCGCGTACGCCCGCCGCCATCGTCCAGCAGATCAACCGCGATGCCAGTGCCGTGCTCGCGGACAGCGATGTGCGCAACAAGCTCACGGCGCTCGGTCTGCAGCCCGAGCCTGGCGACAGCGCAAGCTTTGCACGGTTCATCGATGAGGAAGTGCGCAAGTGGGGCACCGTGATCAAGACCAGCGGCGTGGTGCTGGAGTAACCGGGCCAGCACGCACGCGACGAGCCGGCGCTCAGTGGATGCCGAAGGTATCGGCCGCGCCGTGTTCCAGCATGTCTGCAGCGGCGCCATACAGGCTGCGGGACACGTAGCTCCGTACCTCGCCCGCGCGCTGGCGCAGCCACCCGGCCTTGAGCCGGCGGGCTTCGGCCAGCGTGGGCGCGTCGCCGGGCGCGAGTGCGAGCACATCGACCACGTGCAGCGCCAGCTGGATCTCGCCGCGCGCGGCCAGGGACTGCGCGTGGCGGATCAGCGCGTCGTGGTCGGCCACTGCGGCAGCGATCTCGGCTGCGGCTTGCTCCGGCGCGGCGGGGTGCAGCGAGGTCGCGTTGCGGTCCCACCAGCCATTCTCCGAGCGATAGATATCGCGCGCGATATAGCTCGGATCGCCGTACGTGGGCCGCATCCACGGTTGGTCGAACAGTTCCGCGGGCGGCTTGAGCGCCGCAAGCATCTGGCGCTCGTTGCAGCCCGCGTTCATCAGCCGGACCACCTCGGCGCGCAGCCAGCGCAGCGCGCGCGCCGTCTGGCACAGCACGCGTTCGCATTCCTCCGCGCCGCGTAGCGTGGGGCCGAACTCGCGTACGACGGTGCGAGGTCCCAGCGCTGCCATGCGTTCCAGCGTCTCGGCCCAGCGCACGGTATCGCGCAGCGTGCGGAACGGCGTGCCGACGTTGGGAATGGAGTCGATCACGGCCGGGCCGCCGTACAGCAGCCGCCGTCCCGGCAGCCAGACTGCGATGGCATCGTCGGTCTCCGATGGCGCCCACAGGATCTCCGCACGGCCATTGCCCTGGCCAATCGTCACGCTGTCGGCAAACGTCTCGGTGGGCGCGGTGTGGCCGAGCTTGCCCGCCATGGCGCCGGCAGGGCGGCGGAACTGGATCTCGGCCATGCGTTCCTGCATGCGGCTGGTCTCGCGATAGCGCGCCTGGCGCGCCAGCACGTTCACGTGGGCGAGCACACGGGGCGCTGGCTCGCCGCGTGCGGCGGCATGGTCGAGCCATTGCTGCAGGCCAGCGTTGTAGCCCATATGGCCGTGGCTGTAGCAGATTGCCAGCACCGGCAGGCTGCTCTGCGTGCGCAGGGCTTCGATCATGCCAGCGGTCACGCGCCCGCCCGGGCCGCTGTCGACCACCAGCAGGCCGCCGCCGACATCCGCGACAAAGCTCTGCCCTTGCCCGTGCAACAGCCATACACCATCGTCGATGGCTTCGATGCCGGTGCCCGTTACCAGCGCGACGGCCCTTTCCTCGAGATCCTGCATGCGTGACTCCTTTCGCAAAATGGTGAATCCGGCTGGCTGCCATGCATGTCCACGGCAGCCGTCTTCAGCACGAATTTCAGGGCAAGCGGCGGAGGATTGGGATAGGGGAAACTCCGCGCCGCCGTTCCCCCATCACCCGTCGGGCCAGCGCTGGCGCGGCCCGGCGGCCGTTCGGGTTGGCGCCGTGTGAACCGGTGGTTAGCAGCGGGCATTGCGCGGCAGTTCCCCGCAAGCGCCGCACGCGCTAGCGCATACCCGGCAGCCTGGATAACCCCGGGGTGCTAACCGCAGGTTTACGCGGCAGCGATCCTGCCATCTGCCGCAAACGCCGCTGCTGCCGCATGATCCTTTCGCATCATCGCAACGCCGGGCAAACCGGCATGGAGTCCATGGCATGGCAAGCCGGCAAGACCTGCCCCTGGCAGGCATTCGGGTAGCGGAGTTTGGGCAGTTCATCGCAGCGCCAGGCGCGGCCATGATGCTGGCCGACCTCGGCGCCGACGTGGTCAAGGTGGAAGCGCTGCGCGGCGACAGCGCGCGGCGTTTCGACGGCACCAGCGCGCAGAGTCCGATGTTCCTCGCGTACAACCGTGGCAAGCGCGGCATCGCGCTGGATCTGCGCAGCAGCGGTGGCATGGAGGCTGCGCGGCGGCTCGCGCTGGCCAGCGACGTGGTGCTGCACAACACGCGTCACGGCGTGATGGAAGCGCTGGGGCTGGATGCCGCGACGTTGCGCGCTGAGAAACCCGAGCTGATCCATGCATCGATCAGCGGCTTCGGCACGCGCGGACCGTCGCGCTCGCGGCCGGGGCTCGATATCGCCGCGCAGGCCGAAAGCGGCATGATGTCCGTGACCGGCGAAGCCGGCGGACAGCCGCTGAAGGCGGGCTTTGCACTGATCGACGCGGCCACGGCACTGGCTGCGGCCAACGCGATTCTCGCTGCGCTGTTTCGCCGCCTCCGCACCGGCAAGGGCGAAACCATCGAGACGTCGCTATTGCAGGTTGGCGTGCAACTGCAGGCGCAGTTGTGGGCGGAGTTCCAATGCTCGGGCGCGCTGCCGGTGCGCAGCGGCAACAGCCAGCCCAAGGCCGCACCTGCGGCGGATGTCATCGCAGTGGCCGATGGCCATGTGGTGCTGTCCGCGTATCTCGACGAACACTGGGCGCGCCTGTGCGAAGCGATCGGCAACCCCGCGCTCGCGCAGGATCCGCGTTTCGCCAGCAATGCACTGCGTGTGCAGAACCGTCCGGCGCTGCTCGCGATCCTGCACGATGCGCTGCGCCATTTGAGCGGCGACGCTGCGCGTGCGCTGCTCGAACGCCATCAGGTCGTGGTCGGCGTGGTGCGGGATTACCACCAGGTCGGCGCCAGTTCCGATGTGCGCGCCAGCGGCATCCTGCGCGCGGTTGGCAATGGCGAAGGCGGCCTGCTCGAACTGCCAGGGCTGCCGTTCTCGATGGAGAGCCTGCAAGGGGATGGTATTCCCGCCGTGCCTCGGCTGGGCCAGCACACCACTGAAGTGCTGACCGAGCTTGGCTACGGTGCCACTGAAATTGATGAACTGGCCTGCGCCGGCGCCATTGGCTGCGAGCAAGGAGTGACTGCATGAGTGAAGCGGCAATAACCTCACCGGTACTGCTGGAGCGCCATGCCGGCTGGACCGAGATCGTGTTGAACCGGCCCGAGCGCCGCAATGCCATCGACATTGCGCTAGCCAGCGCGCTGGCCACCGCCATCGACAGCGTCAACGCCGACGACAGCACGCGTGCCGTGCTGCTGCGCGGCGCCGATGGCGCGTTCTGTTCGGGACTGGATCTGAAGGCGCTGCAGGCCGAGCCGGACGGCATGGCGAAATTCGCGCAGGTCTGGGAGCGTGTCCACCTGTCGCTGCTACAGAGCGAGAAGGCGTGGATCGTGGCGCTGGAGCGCCATGCGGTCAACGGCGGCGCGGCACTGGCTCTGGCCGGCGACCTGATGGTGTGCGGCGCCGGCGCCTTTCTGCAGATCGGCGAGATCCGCCTTGGCATGGCCGCGCCGCGCAATGCGGCATGGCTGGCACTGCGCCATTCCGAAGCGGTCGCCGCGCGGCTGTGCCTGCTTGGCGATCGCGTACCCGCCGCTGACCTGCTTCGGCTTGGCGTGGCCACGGAAGTCACCGACGACACGCAGGTGCTCGACCGCGCGCGCGACCTGGCCACGACCATTGCCGCTTTCCCGGCCGGCGGCGTGACCGCGATCAAGCGTGGCATGCGTGCCGCCAGCACGCGCATGGCGCGCGATACCCACGACTGAAGCGAGATCCCGCATGAGTGAATCCATCACGACTGACAGCGAAGCCTCCCTGGAGGCATTCCGCCGCGAGGTCCGCGACTTTGTTGCGCAGGCCTTGCCGGAAATCGTGCGCGAGAAGGTGCGCCTGGGCCTTGAGGTCAGCAAGGACGAAATGGTCGCCTGGCAGCACCGGCTGGCCGAACGCGGCTGGCTGGCGCCGCACTGGCCGCGCGACTGGCAGGGCCTAGGCTGGAGCGCCGAGCGGCGCGCCGTGTTCCAGGAGGAACTGGTGCTCGCCCACGCGCCGGAGACCGGTGGCATCTCGATCGAGATGATCGGGCCGATTCTGATCCGCTACGGCACGCCGGCGCAGCAGCAGTATTTCCTGCCGCGCATCCTTAATCTGGAGCACTGGTGGTGCCAGGGGTATTCGGAGCCCAACGCGGGGTCGGACCTCGCATCGCTGAAGACGCATGCGGTGCGCAAGACGCGCGCCGACGGCACCGAAGTCTATGTCGTCAATGGCAGCAAGATCTGGACGTCGTACGCGCAGTACGCGGACTGGATCTTCTGCCTGGTGCGGACTGACAGCGCGGCGCGCGCGCAGCAGGGCATCAGCTTCCTGCTGATCGATATGCGCAGCCCCGGCATCAGCGTGCGGCCGCTCGTAGGCATCCACGGCTGGCACCTGTTCAACCAGGTGTTCTTCGACGATGTCGAGGTGCCCGTCGACCACCGCGTCGGCGACGAGAACGCGGGCTGGACGATCGCCAAGTCGCTGCTCGAGCATGAGCGGCTGAACCTCGCCCGCGTGGCCGAGAACCGGCGCCGGCTGGTCAAGGTGCGCGCCATTGCCGCGGAAGTCGAAGAAGCCGGACAGCCGCTGATGGAACGGCCGTGGTTTGCGCGCCGCTATCGTGAACTCGACGTGCGACTGGAAGCGCTGGCCGCGACCGTGCTGCGCTTTCGGCAGCGGGCGCGTGCGGGCGAGCGGCTCGGTCCCGAGACCGGCATGCTCAAGCTGCTCGGCAGCCGCCTGATCCAGGACATCGAGAACCTCGCCGTCGACGCGCTCGGCCCCGGCACGCTCGCCTACGACCGCGCGGCGCACTTCGAGCCGGCGGCGCCACGCTCCGGGCAATCCGCGTACTCGGCAGCCGCTTCCGCGAGGCGCTTCGTGACGCGTGGCTACACCATCGCTGGCGGCTCCAGCGAGATCCAGCACGAACTGCTGGCCAAGCAAGTGCTCGGGCTCTAACAAACTCTGCGAAAGGAACGGAACCCATGAGCGATTCCCACGACGACCGCCGCATGCTGCGGGAAAGCGTACGGCGCTATGTCGAACGCGACTATGGCTTTGAACAGCGCCGCGCGGCGCTGGCGGAGCCGGGCGGCTTCTCGCGCAGGCACTGGCAGGCATTTGCCGAGTTCGGCTGGCTGGCGCTCGGCCTGCCCGACGCCTGTGCCGGGTTTGGCGATGCATCGGACCAGGCCGTATTGGCCGAGGCGCTCGGATGTGCTCAACCCGCCGAGCCGTGGCTGGCCAATGCCGCCTTGTGCGGCCCGCTGCTGGCCGCTTGCGGCGACGCTGCACATGCCGTCACCGCAGCCGCGATGGCGGAGGGCAGGACGATGCTGGCGCTGGCCGCATGGGAGGCGCAAGGGCGTTATGACGCCTTCGATGTCGCTACGTCTGCAGAGCCACGGCAAAGCGCAGGCCCCATCGACTGGATGCTGGATGGGCGCAAGACGCTGGTGCTCGGCGGCGGCTGTGCCGACATCCTGCTCGTACTGGCGCGCAACAGCGGCCAGCGCCGCGACCGCGATGGCCTCACGCTGTTCGCCGTGCCAGCCGGCACACGCGGCGTCGCCATCGAGGCATTGCCGACATATGACGGCCGCCAGACCGCCACGGTCACGCTGCGGCGTGTGAGCGTTCCCGACAGCGCGCGAGTCGGTGCCGTCGGCGGTGCGTGGCCGAGCGTCGAAGCCGCTATCGATCGCGCCACTACCATGGCCTGCGCGGAAGCCGTGGGCACCATGGCGCGCGCGTTCGAGCTGACGCGCGATTACCTCGTTACGCGTGAGCAGTTCGGCCGGCCGCTGTCCGCCAACCAGGTGATCCGCCACCGGCTGGTCGACCTCTATGTCAGCGTGGAACAGGCGCGTGCCATCACCGAAGCGGCCGCCGCTGCGCTGCAGGGCGATGCGGCAGCGCGGATGCGTGCGGTCTCGCTCGCCAAGGCCTTCGTCTCGGTCGCGGGACGCGCGCTCGGCGAAGACGCGGTGCAGCTGCACGGCGCGGTCGGCATGACCGATGAGATGGAAGTTGGCCACTGCTACAAGCGGCTCGCCGCGCTGGCCAACCTGTTCGGCGATGCCGACTGGCACTACGAACGGCTTTCTGCCGTCGATCCCGCGGATCAGGCGCTGGCCGCCTGAGCCGCATTACCCGGGGCGCCTGCGAGCGCCCATACACAACACGCCGGCAACGCACCGGCATGGGCGGCCAATGCGCCGCAATGGAGACCACATCATGTTCAGCCAGCACACCGGCATCCGCAGGGCCGGCGCGGCACTCGCCGTACCACTGGCCTTGGCCAGCGCCGCCGCCGCGCACGCCGAAGCCCCATACCCGAACCGCCCGATCCGCGTGGTGCTGCCCTCCGGCGCCGGTACCGTGACGGACCAGACTGCCCGGCTGATTGCCGAGCGGCTAAGCACGTCGCTCAAGCAGCCGGTGGTCATCGACAACCGCCCCGGTGCCAACGGCATCATCGCCAGCGAAACCGTGGCGCGCGCCGCGCCGGACGGCTACACGCTGCTGTTCACCTATTCGGCCACGCTGACGGTGAACCCGTGGACCACGCCGTCGCTGCCGTACGACCCGCTCAAAGACTTCACGCCGATCGCGCGCCCCAGTGCGCCCGGCGGCAACCTGCTCGCGGTCAGCGCGAGCGTGCCGGTGCACAACCTGCGGGAGTTCCTGGCCTATGTGAAAGCCAGCAAGTCGGAACTCGCATATTGCTCATGGGGCGTGGGTTCGGGCGGCCATCTGGCGATGGAGTACCTGAAGGCCAAAACCGGCATCCGCCTGCGCCATATCCCCTACAAGACCGCGACCCAGTGCAGCAATGACCTGGCAGCCGGCCACGTGACCATCGGCATCACCGATTCGGTCTCGTCGATTCCGCACCTGAAGTCGGGCCGCATTCGCGGCATTGCGGTCTCGGGGCCCGAGCGGCTGCTGCCCACGCCTGACGTGCCGACCATGACGGAGCAGGGCGTGCCGTTCCAGCAGGCGAGCTGGGTCGCGCTGTTCGGACCGAAGGGCCTGCCGGCGCCCATCGTCGCGCGGCTCAACGCCGAGGTGAACCGCGTCCTGCAGTCGCCGGAGGACCGCGAACGCTTCACCTCCATGAACCTGAAGCCGGCGGCGCCGACGAGCGCGGCGGAGCTGGGCAAGCTGGTCAGTTCCGACCTGGCCGCCTGGGGCGAGGTAGTGAAGATCGCAGGACTCAAGGCGCAGTAGGGCACAACACAACAGTCAGTGAACGGGAGAGTGCAAGCGTGAAGGCAAGACAGTGGATGGCAATGGGGGCGACTGGGGCGGCGCTGGCCGCCGGCAATGCGGCAGCGGGAACGATGCAGCTGTTCGGCGTGGTGGATGCCTCACTCGAATATGCGAAGGGATCGGACAGCGTGGTGCGGATGCGCGAAGGCCAGCAGGCGGCCTCGCGCTGGGGGATTCGCGGCATCGAGGACCTTGGCGGCGGATTGAAGGCTAACTTCCTGGTCGAGTCGGGCTTCAACATCGACACCGGCACGGAGTTCTTCGGCAACAACCGGCTGTTCGGGCGGCAGGCCTACATGGGCCTGTCGGATGGCTGGGGCGAATTCCGGCTCGGCCGCCAGTACACGCCGTCGTTCTATGCGTTGCTGCGGCTCGATCCGTTCCTGCTCAACGGCGCGGTGTCGCCGTTCAACCTGCTCAGTGCCACGGCATCGCAGGGCACCGGGCATGTGGCCTATGGCGCGCGCTTCGACAATGCCGTGCAGTACTTCTCACCGAACTGGGGCGGCTTTTCCTTCACGGCCGCGGTGGCGCCGGGGGAAGTCCCCGGGACGCCGCGCTCAGGCCTGAACTTCGGCATGAACGCGACGTACGAGGCGGGCAACGCGTATGCGTTCTACAGCTACCAGGGCATGTACACGGGCGCCAACGTGCCCGTCGATACCACGCTGACATCGAACCATTTCATCGGTGGCTCTTACCGGTTCCAGCCGATCGAAGTCGGCTTGCTGTTCAGCACGGCCAGCAGCAACCGGCCTGATACGCGCTCGGCGCGCCACTATGGCGTGACGTTCAGCTGGACGGTGACGCCGCGCGACACGTTCAAGGCCGCCGCGGTCAAGCGGCAGATCCTGGGCGGTGGCGAGCGCCCGCTCGCGGTGACGCTCGGCTGGGACCATGACCTGAGCAAGCGCACCACGGCCTATCTGCGCGCGGTGCTCGTGCACAACAGCCCCGGTGGCAGCGTCACCAACAACAGCATTGCGATCGATCCGGGCAGCGGGGACGATGCCAGGTCCGTCAGCGTCGGTTTGCGCCACCGGTTCTGAAGACCCTCAGCCCTTCGCGGGTTGGCCGTCCTTCAGGCGCCACAGGTCCAGCGGATTGCCGTCCTGCAACGCAGGCGGCAGCAGTTCCGCGGGCACGTTCTGGTAGCACACCGGCCGCAGGAAGCGGTCCATCGCCGTGGTGCCGACCGAGGTCGTGCGCGTATCGGACGTGGCGGGGAAGGGGCCGCCGTGAACCATGGCGTAGGACACTTCAACGCCGGTCGGGTAGCCATTGAACAGGATGCGGCCCACCTTGCGCTCCAGCAGCGGCAGCAGTTGCGCGGCCAGCGCGTAGTCGCCACGGTCTGCTTGCACGGTGGCGGTCAGTTGGCCTTCCAATTGCTGCGCGACGGCGAGCAGGTCTTCCCCATCGCGGCAGACCACCAGGACTGTGGAAGGGCCGAACACTTCGGCATGCATGCGCGGATCGGCGATAAAGCGCTGCGCCGTGGTTTCGAATACTGCGGCGCAGGCCTGGTTCGGGCCGGTGCTCGCCTGGCCGGTCGCGGTGCGGGCGAGACCGGGGATGTCCGACAGACTGGTGATGCCATGTTCGAACGCGCGCTGAATACCCGGCGTCAGCATCGTCCCGGCCGGCTTCGCGGTCACTGCGGCGCCGGCCGCCGCGCGGAACGTGTCGAGCGCCGGGCCTTCGAGCGCGAGCAGCAGGCCGGGGTTGGTGCAGAACTGTCCCACGCCGAGCACCAGCGAATCGGCCAGTTCGCGGGCAATGGCTTCGCCGCGCGCCGACAGCGCCTCGGGCAGCAGAAAGACCGGGTTGATGCTGCTCATCTCCGCATAGACGGGAATCGGCTGCGCGCGGTTGCTCGCGACCTGCATCAGCGCCAGGCCGCCGCTGCGCGAGCCGGTGAAGCCCACGGCCTGGATGGCTGGGTGCGCGACCAGTTCCGTACCGACGGTGTGACCTGCGCCGGTCAGCAGCGAGAACACGCCCTCTGGCAGGCCGGCATCGGCAACGGCCTTGCGGATCGCGCGGCCGACCAGTTCCGACGTGCCTGGATGCGCGGGATGCGCCTTGGCCACCACGGGGCAGCCGGCGGCCAGCGCCGAAGCGGTGTCGCCGCCAGCCACGGAGAACGCCAGCGGGAAGTTGCTGGCGCCGAATACGGCCACCGGGCCGATTGCGATCTTCTGCATGCGCAGGTCCGGGCGCGGCGGCGTGCGTTCGGGCAGGGCCCTGTCGAGCGTGGCCGACTGCCAGCGACCGGCGCGCAGCACGCTGGCGAACAGGCGCAACTGACCGGTGGTGCGGCCGCGCTCGCCTTGCAGGCGGGCGATGGGCAGCGCACTTTCGGCGTGGGCGCGTTCGATCAATGCATCGCCCAGCGCTTCGATCTGGTCGGCGATTGCTTCGAGGAAACGTGCGCGCTGGTCAGGCGACGTCGCGCGGAAGGTGTCGAACGCCCCTTCGGCCAGTTCGCAAGCGCGTGCCACATCATCGGTGCCGGAGGCGTGGAATTCGGGCTCGAGCGTCTCCCCCGTGGCCGGGTTGATCGCGTGGAAGGGTTCGCTGCTGCCGCGCACGGCGCTCGCGCCGATCAGCATTTCGCCGGTTATCGTCATGGCTGGGGTTTCCTGCAGAAGAAGGGTGCGGGGGCACCATCAAACGGAATGATCGGCCTGAGCATGCTGCCGAATCTCATAGGACATCATATGACATGCGACGGTCGTCCGCAACAGTAGGGACGACGCAGGCTCAGGCTGCCGCGGACGCCTTGCGCAGGCGCTCGCGGCTGTTGGTCAGGTGCATGCGCATGGCGGCCTTGGCGGCCTCCGGGTCGCGGCGCTCGATGGCGTCGTAGATGTTCTCGTGCTCGACATGCACGCGTTCCAGATACTGGGCGCGCTCCTGCGTATTGACCTGCAGGCGGCTGCGCGGGATCAGCATGGTGCCCAGGTGGCCCATGATGTCGGTGAAGTAGCGGTTGCCAGTGGCGCGCGCGATGGACAGGTGGAACTCGAAATCGGCGCCGACGGCGTCGCTGCCTTCGGTCGTATTGCGCTTCATGGCGTCGAGCGCACGGCGCATGGCGGCCAGATGTTCGTCGCCGCGGCGCGTCGCCGCCAGGCCGGCGGCTTCCGCTTCCAGGCTCACGCGAAACTCCAGCATGGCCAGCACATCCATGGCGGTGCCCATGGCGGCGGTGTCGATGCGGAATGGTGACGGCGTTTCGGCAGGGCGCGCGAGCACGAACGTGCCAATCCCGTGACGCGTTTCCACCAGGCCGCTGGCCTGCAGGCGCGACAGCGCCTCGCGCACGACGGTGCGGCTCACGCCAAACGTGGCCATGACCTCGGATTCGGTGGGCAGCTTGTCGCCCGGCTTCAGCTGTCCCTGGCGAATGCGCTCGGTCAGGCCGCTGACCACTTCTTCGGCAAGCGTACGGCCGCGGCGGCGCAGCGGTGCGGGCGAAGTCATCTGGGCGTCGGGCATGGTCATGGGAATGGCGTAGGGAAATTGCGGCCTTGACCTGGCCGGGATGCCGTCATTATACTCGGTTGTAAGTCATACGACGACTGATAACGTATGCTAAAGCATTCAAGCATGCGCCGCCAACAGCGCATGCCAATCAGACCCTGGAGCAGCCCGCATGAACGCCACGCAAGCCGCCATCCCTGGCATTCCCGGCAACAGCGCCGCCACGCCGGTCGTGACCGAACTGACCGTGGTGCCGGTCGCCGGCCACGACAGCATGCTGATGAACCTGTCGGGCGCGCATGGCCCGTACTTCACGCGCAATATCGTGATCCTGCGCGACAGCGCGGGCCATACCGGCGTGGGCGAAGTGCCGGGCGGGGAGGGTATCCGACAGACGCTCGAAGACGCGCGGACGCTGGTGGTGGGGCAACCCATCGGCCAGTACCAGGCCGTGCTCAACCGCGCGCGTGCCGCGTTTGCCGGGCGCGACGCGGGCGGCCGCGGCCTGCAGACGTTCGATCTGCGCATTGCCATCCACGCCGTGACGGCGCTGGAAGCGGCGCTGCTCGATCTGCTTGGCAAGCATTTGCAGGTTCCCGTGGCGGCGCTGCTTGGCGAAGGCCAGCAGCGTGATGCGGTCGAGATGCTCGGCTACCTGTTCTATATCGGCGACCGCCGCCGCACCACGCTCGACTACCGTACCGAGCCGGATGCCGGCAACGACTGGTTCCGCCTGCGCAATGAAGAAGCCATGACGCCCGAGGCCGTCGTGCGCCTGGCCGAGGCCGCTTACGAGCGCTATGGCTTCAATGACTTCAAGCTCAAGGGCGGCGTGCTGCGCGGCGACGAGGAGATGGAAGCGATCATCGCGCTGCACGAGCGCTTCCCGAAAGCGCGCGTCACGCTCGATCCGAACGGCGGCTGGCTGCTGGCCGACGCGATCCGCCTGTGCCGCGACAAGCACGGCGTGCTGGCCTACGCGGAAGATCCGTGCGGCGCCGAAGACGGCTACTCTGGCCGCGAGATCATGGCCGAGTTCCGCGCGGCGACGGGCTTGCCGACCGCCACCAACATGATCGCCACCGACTGGCGCCAGATGGGCCATGCGGTGCGGCTGCAATCGGTCGATATCCCGCTGGCCGATCCGCATTTCTGGACCATGCAGGGCTCGGTGCGCGTTGCGCAGATGTGCGCCGAGTGGGGCCTGACATGGGGCTCGCATTCCAACAACCACTTCGATATCTCGCTGGCGATGTTCACTCACGTGGCCGCCGCCGCGCCGGGCCGTATTACCGCGATCGACACGCACTGGATCTGGCAGGACGGCGAACACCTGACGCGCGACCCGCTGAAGATCGAAGGCGGCATGGTGCAGGTGCCCAAGACGCCGGGCCTTGGCGTGGAGCTGGACATGGACGCGCTCGCGCGCGCCAACGCGCTCTACCAGGAGAAGGGCCTCGGCGCCCGCGATGATGCGATCGCCATGCAGTTCCTGATTCCGGGCTGGAAATTCAACAACAAGGCACCCTGCATGGTCCGCTAGGGCTGCTGCACAGCCACCACACAACACACAGCGACATAAAACAACAGGAGACAACCATGATCAAACTTTCCACGCTGCTGCGCCGCTGTGCGGGCGCGGGCATTGCCCTGGCTGCGGTAGCCATGGCCGTCGCTGGCGGCACCGCAACGGCCGCCAGCCCGGCCTGGCCACAGAAGCCCGTATCGGTAGTCGTGCCGTTCCCGGCCGGCGGCTCCACCGACACGATCGCGCGCATGCTCGCCGTGCCGCTCAACGAAAAGCTCGGCCAGCCCTTCGTCATCGACAACCGCCCCGGCGCCACGGGTGCGATCGGCGCGACCTTCGTCAAGCGCGCGCCGGCGGACGGCTACACGATGATGGTCGCCTCGATCGGCGTCTATGCCGTCAATCCGTTCCTGCAGAAGAACCTCGGCTATGACCCGGCCAAGGACTTCGACCTGCTCACCGTGGCCGTGCGTGCGCCCAATGTGCTGGTCGCCAACCCTAACTTCCCGGCCAAGACGCTGCAGGAGCTGGTCAGCTACATGAAGAAGAACCCCGGCAAGGTCAGTTTCGCGACCTCGGGTGCCGGTTCGTCGGATCATCTGACTGCCGCGCTGTTCTGGCAGAAGAGTGCCACCGAAGGTCTGCACGTGCCCTACAAGGGCGGTGCGCCGGCCATCTCCGACCTCCTGGCCGGGCAGGTCGACGTGTCGTTCCAGAACATCAACGCGGTGCTGCAGCACATCCGCAGCGGCAAGTTGCGCGCGCTCGCGGTGACTTCAGACAAGCGCGCCGCGGTGCTGCCGAACGTGCCGACCATGGCCGAAGGTGGCGTGAAGGATGTGGAGGTCTATTCCTGGCAAGGCGTGGCGGCCCCGCGCGGCCTGCCGGCTGACGTGAAGAGCCGACTTCACGGCGCACTGGTCGGTGCACTTAACGAGCCGAAGATGCGTGACAAGCTGGCCGAGAACGGCTTCGAGGTCGTGGGCAATACGCCGGAGCAGTTCGCACAGTTCGAGAACCAGGAACTCAAGCGCTGGAAGACGGTGATCGAGCAGGGCAAGATCACCATCGAATAAGGCGCGGCTGAGGCGCTAGCGCGCGAGCTGTAGCGTGATGATCCCTGCCAGGACCAGCGCCGTGGCGGCAAGCCGGCGTCGGTCGAATGGCTCGCGCAGCAGGAAGTGGCCAAGCAGCGCGGCGAAGATGACGCTCGATTCGCGCAGCGCGGCGAGCTTGGCCACCGGCGCCAGCGTCATCGCCCAAAGCATCAGCGCGTACGAGCCCACGCGGTTGATGCCCCCGATCCACGCGCGCTTCCATTCGCTGCGCAGCAGCGTCACCAGCGCCTGTCCGCGCCGGGCAAAGGCGTAGGACGGCATGAAAATGTGCGACAGCGCCTGCAGCCAGACGATGTAGGTGAAGACCTCGCCGTAGCGCTTGACGGCAGTGCCGTCGATGACTGTGCCGCCGGCCAGGCACGCGCCCGCCAGCAACGCAAAGCCAAGCAGGTCAGGCGCCTGCTGGCGCCAGCGCACCAGGCTGACCAACCCGCAGCAGATCAGCGCGATGCCGGCATAGCCGCCGGGCCCCAGGCGTTCGCTGCCGGTCAGCAGCAGGATGATTGCCACCATCATCGGTGCCGAACCGCGCATCAGCGGATAGGCCTGGCTGAAATCGCCGCGGTTGTAGGCGGCCACCAGCGAGAGCTTGTATCCCACCTCCAGTGCCACTGTGGCCATCAGGAACGGCCATACCTGCGGCGCCGGCAACGGCACGAAAAACAGCAACGGCGCCGCCGCGAGCAGGCAGAACGTGTCGATCAGCGCCATCGACGAAAGCCGGTCGCCACCGACCTTGATGATGGCATTCCAGGAAGCATGCATCAGCGCGGACAGCATGACGGCTGCGAACGCCATGCCGTGGAAGTCGGCGGGAAGGGGCATCAATATGGTCTTGGTGGCGCTGGCAGGGTGAGCCCTTCCACCGCTGGCGGGAAAGGGCGTGGGCTGGAAACAGACGGGGTCAGGCGGCCCGCACCCGCCCTTCGGGCTGCATGCTGATGCCCATCTCGCGCAACGTCTCGCCGATCGCCGAGACGACATTGCGCATCTCGTTGTCGTCGATCGCGCCGATGCAACCGACGCGGAACGTCTCCACCTGCGTCAGCTTGCCCGGGTACAGGATGTAGCCGCGGGAGCGCACTTTTTCATAGAACGTCCTGAAGTCATAGCGGGCGTCGGCGGGCGCGTGAAACGTCACGATGATCGGCGCCTGCACATCGGGCGACAGAAACGGACGGAAGCCCAGCACCGCCATGCCTTGCACCAGCGTTTCATAGTTGCGGCGGTAGCGCTCGCCGCGCACCGGCTGGCCGCCTTCCTCGAGGAACTGGTCCAGCGCCGTGCGGAAGGCCGCGACCACGTGCGTGGGCGGCGTGAAACGCCACTGGGTGGTCTTCTGCATGTAGGTGTACTGGTCGTACAGGTCCAGCGCCAGCGAATGGCTGTTGCCCTGGCTGCCTTCCAGCACGGTCTTCTTCACCAGCACGAAACCCATGCCCGGCACGCCCTCGATGCACTTGCCGGTCGCCGCGACCAGCGCGTCGAATGGCATCGTGCGCGCATCGATCTCGATCGCGCCGAACGAACTCATGGCATCGACGATCAGTCCCTTGCCCAGGCGCGCACACACGGCCGCAATTTCGGGCAGCGGATTGAGCACGCCCGCGCCGGTCTCGCAGTGGACTTGCGCCACGTGCGTGATCGACGGGTCCTTCTTGAGCGCCGCTTCGATCGCGGCCGCCGTGGCGGGCCGGTCCTCGGGAATCGGCAGTTCCACGTGGGCGCGGCCCAGCACCTTGCAGATCTTCAGAATGCGCTGGCAGTAGGCGCCGTTCTGCGGCACCAGCATCTTGCCGTCGCGCGGCACCACGTTCGCAATGGCTGCTTCGACGGAGAAGGTGCCGCTGCCCTGCATCGGCACGCAGACGTGCGTGCCTTCGCCATGGACGATGCGCACCAGGTCCTCGCACAGGCTTCCTGTGATGGCGTTGAAGGCGGCGTCCCACGATCCCCAGTCGCGCAGCATCGCCTGCTTGGTGGCCAGCGATGTGGTGAGAGGGCCGGGGGTGAGAAGGATCGGATCGTTGCCGCGGATCATGTCGGGCTCCTGGTGTTGGGAGGGAGAGAGGGTTGTCGGATCAGTGTCTGACCGACGATGCCGCCAGGGCGTCCGTGACGAAGCTTTGGCAGTCGGTTCTGTGGCATTGTAGTTGGCATTTTGTGTCAATGTGGTGAATTTGTGTTGTTATAAAAAAGTACATATTCACGCACATTTATTTCGTAACCTATTGAATTTAAGTGAAACAACCGAGCTTCGACATTCGAGCGCCGCGACAGATTCCCTCTTCGCCTTCTGATGATTGTTGACAATAGACAAGGTGCTTGATTTAATCGCAGCCAGCAAACCTGCCGTGGCGCGAGCGCCGAAGCCGGAGTCTTCATGTCTATCCAAGCCCCGCTTGCGAGCGAAATCTCGATCCTGCAGAGCCAGTCGCTGACCACGCTGGTCCAGCGCGAACTGGAGACGCGGATCATGTCCGGCGGTCTTGTCCCCGGGGCCAAGCTCAATGAGATCGAGGTGGCGGGGCAGCTCAATGTGTCCCGCGGCCCGGTGCGCGAGGCATTCCGGGCACTGGAACAGGCCGGCCTGCTGCGCATGGAGAAGAACAGGGGCGTGTTCGTACGCGCCATCTCGCTGCAGGAAGCCGACGAGATCTATGAACTGCGCGCGGTGCTGGACGAGCACGTCGGCCGGGCGCTGGCGGCCCATGCTACGGCCGAGGGCGTGCGGGAATTGCGCGCCTTCATCGAAGGGTTGGCCCGCGCCAGTACCGACGGCGACGTGGATTCGTACACGCGCCTGAACCTGCGCTTCCATGACCGCATGGTCGAACTGACCGGCAACGGCAAACTCGTCGATACCTACCGCCGTCTCGTCAAGGAACTGGCGTTGTTCCGCCGCGAGGCACTGTCCGGCAACAGCGCAGCCATGCCCGATTCGACACGCGAGCACCGTGAAATTGTCTCCGCCATTGCCGCGCGCGATGCCGATCTGGCGGGACGCCTCATGCGCGAGCACGTCGAGCGCGGCCGCGCCCGGCTGCATGCCGCCGTGGCCCCCGCGCAGGCAAACGCCTGATTACGCCGCGCCGGGGCAGTACATTGCCCGGCGCCATGAAAACCGAACCAAGTCCCGCACTGATCGTCGTCATGCCTGAAAGCCAAGCCTTGCCCCGCACCGTCACCGTCAACCAGCGCACTTACCAGTGGATGCAGCAGCCCGTCGTCGTGGTCTGCGTCGACGGCTGCGAGTACGACTATCTCCAAGCCGCGGCCGCCAGCGGCAGCGCGCCATACCTGAAGCGCGTGCTGGCTGAAGGCTCGGCCTTCCAAGGCAAGTGCGTGGTGCCGACCTTCACCAACCCGAACAACCTGTCGATCGTGTGCGGCGCGCCGCCGGCCGTGCATGGCATCTGCGGCAACTACTTCTTCGACCGCACGGCCAATGGCGGCAAGGGCGAGGAAGTCATGATGAACGACCCGAAATACCTGCGCGCCGGCACCATCCTGGCCGCGTTTGCCGATGCCGGTGCCAGCGTTGCCGTGGTCACCGCCAAGGACAAGCTGCGCCGCCTGCTGGGCCACGGCATGCGCGGTATCTGCTTTTCGTCGGAGAAGGCGGACCAGGCCACGGTCGAGGAGAACGGTATCGATGGCGTGCTCGAACTGGTCGGCATGCCAGTGCCGGACGTCTACAGCGCGGAGCTATCGGAATTCGTCTTTGCGGCCGGGGTGCGCCTGATGGAAACGCGCCGCCCGGACCTGATGTACCTGTCCACGACCGATTACATCCAGCACAAGTTCGCGCCCGGCTCGGACGGCGCCAACGCGTTCTACGCGATGATGGACAAGTACCTCGCGCACCTCGAAGCGCTGGGCTGCGTGGTGGCGCTGACGGCCGACCACGGCATGAACGCCAAGCATGACGACGCGACCAAGGCGCCCAACGTCATCTACCTCCAGGACCAGCTCGATGCCTGGCTCGGCCGCGGCGTGGAAGCGGGCGGCGCCCGCGTGATCCTGCCGATCACCGATCCGTACGTGGTGCACCACGGCGCGCTGGGTTCTTATGCGACGATCTACCTGCCCGAGGATGTCGACGCAGCGGCGATCCGCGCGCAACTGGCCGGGTTACCCGGCGTGGAAGACGTCATGGACAACGCCGAAGCGTGCGCACGTTTCGAATTGCCGACCGACCGCGTGGGCGACCTCGTCGTGGTCAGCGAGAAGCATGTGGTGCTCGGCACGAGCCACGCGCGGCACGACCTGTCCGGTCTCGATGCGCCGCTGCGTTCGCACGGCGGCGTGTCCGAGCAGACGGTACCGCTGGTGTTCAACCGCACCACGGCCGGCATTCCCGGCAAGGCCGTGCTGCGCAATTTCGATATTTTCGATGTGGCGCTGAACCATCTGCACTGAACCGCCCATCCTGTGAACGCAATACGGAGACCGACCATGAATGCCCCCCAGTTTCCCGACAAGGCTGTCAGCCCCCAGTTCCGCGCCGAAGCGTTGCGCATCGATGGCCAGAAGGTCGTGCGCGAGCGTGTGATCGAAGTGCGCAATCCGTATGACGGCACACTCGTCGGCACCGTGCCCAAGGCCACGGTGGAAGACGTGCGGCGCGCCTATGAGGTGGCGCACGGTTATCGTTCGACGCTGACCCGTTACGAGCGCGCGGCGATCCTCAACCGCGCCGCCGCGCTGCTGCGCGAGCGCACGGAAGAAGCCTCGGACCTGATCACGCTGGAGTCGGGCCTGTCGAAGAAGGACTCGATCTATGAAATCGGCCGCGTGGCCGATGTGCTCGGGTTTGCCGCCACCGAGACGCTGCGCGACGACGGGCAGATGTTCTCGTGCGACCTCACGCCGCACGGCAAGCGCCGCCGCGTGATGACGCAGCGCGAGCCGCTGCTGGGCGCGATCTGCGCCATCACGCCGTTCAACCACCCGATGAATCAAGTCGCGCACAAGGTCGCGCCGTCCATTGCGACGAATAACCGCATGGTGCTCAAGCCGTCGGAGAAGGTGCCGCTGTCGGCGTACTACCTGGCTGACCTGCTGTATGAATCTGGCCTGCCGCCGCAGATGCTGCAGGTGATCACCGGCGACCCGCGCGAGATCGCCGACGAGCTCATTACGCATCCGCTGGTCGACCTGATCACGTTCACCGGCGGCGTGGCCATAGGCAAGTACATTGCGAACAAGGCTGGCTACAAGCGCGTGATCCTGGAACTTGGTGGCAACGATCCGCTGATCGTGCTCGACGACGCCGACCTGGACCGCGCCTCCGACCTGGCCGTGCAGGGCTCCTACAAGAACTCCGGCCAGCGCTGCACGGCGGTCAAGCGCATGCTTGTGCACGAGGCGGTTGCCGCGCGTTTCACCGAACTCGTGGTCGAGAAGACGCGCGCGTGGCGCTATGGCAACCCGATGGACCGCAGCGTCGACATGGGCACCGTGATCGATGCGCAGGCCGCGGAGCTGTTCGAAGCCCGCGTGAACGAAGCCGTGGCGCAGGGCGCGCGGCTGCTCATCGGCAACAAACGCAACGGCGCGAGCTATTCGCCGACCGTGCTCGACCGTGTTGATCCTTCGATGACGGTGGTGCGCGAGGAAACCTTCGGCCCGGTGTCCCCGATCATTACGTTCCGGGACGTGGATGACGCCATCCGCATTTCCAACGGCACCGCCTTCGGGCTGTCGTCGGGTGTCTGCACCAACCGGATGGACGATTTCACCAAGATCGCCAATTCGCTGCAGGTGGGTACCGTCAACCTGTGGGAAGTGCCGGGCTACCGGATCGAGCTGACGCCATTCGGCGGCATCAAGGACTCGGGCCTTGGCTACAAGGAAGGCGTGCAGGAAGCGGTCAAGAGTTTCACCAACCTGAAGACTGTCACGCTGCCCTGGGGCTGAGCGCGGCGGTTGCCGGGCAGCTGCAAGGCCGGACCCCGGCGGCCTTCGGCTAGAATCGGCGCACTTGTCCGTCCCTTCCGGAGTCCACTGTGCTGGCCGAACAGCGGCAGAAACACATCCTAAATCAGCTTGCCGCGACCGGTGCGCTGGCTATCAGCGCGCTGGTCACGGAACTCGGCGTCTCGCGCGAGACCATACGGCGCGACCTCAACGCATTGGCCGAACGCGGCCTGCTGGTGCTGACCCATGGTGGCGCGCTGGCGCCGAACCGAACCGAGCCCGACACCCAGACACGTGCCGCGATCAACGCCGAAGGCAAGCGCGCCATCGGCCAGCGTGCGGCGGAGCTGGTGCCGGACGGCGCGTCGCTGATCCTCGACTACGGCACCACTACCCACGCCGTGGCGCAGGCGCTGCAAGGCCATCACAACCTGCTGGTCTATACCAACGACCTGTCGATCGCGCTGCTGCTCGGCCGGCGCAACGGCAACCGCGTAATCGTGCTCGGCGGGGAACTGCAGGACAACGAGGACGCGACCCACGGGTGGGACACCATCGAGCAGGTCTCTCGCTATCACACCGACTTTGCTTTTGTCGGCATCGGCGGCGTAACGCCGCGCGGCGAAATCTGCGACTTTTCGCGTGGTGCGGCGGAACTGCGCAGCCGCATGCTGCTGGCCGCCGATGTCGCCTGCGTGCTGGCCGACTATACGAAGTTCGGCCGCAACACGGGCGTGAACATCCGGCACTTCGATCAGGCCGCGTGGCTGATCACCGATATGGCACCCGAGCCGCCGCTGGCCGAAGCGCTGCGGCAGGCGGGGCCGAAACTGCTGATTGCCTGACCCCCGCGGGCAAGCCCGCGGGGCTACTGGTAATCAAACGTGAATGTCATTGCGCCACTGACCACGCCAGGCTTCGCATGCGGGGCCAGTGCGAAGTATCTCAACGCGTAGGCGTAGGTGGCCGGTGCATTGGCGTCGATGGTGCCGACCGGATTGCTTTGCTGCAGCGGCACGGGGTTGGTGCGCGCATCGGTAAGTTGCACGCCGACGCCGCCGGCGGCGCCGGGCGCGCCTTCGTTGGCCGGGCCGAGCACGCCGGCCTGTGCCGACTTGACGGTCGAGCCGCCGGCGGCATCGAAACTCACGCCAACGCGCGCAGTGCCATTGCAGTTCAGCACGATGGCGAACGGCGTTGCGCCTGCGGTGGCACCGGCCGATGCCAGCGTCGAAGCCTTGACCCTCGGTAGCCGCACGGCAGCAGGATACGTGGCATTGCAGGCGATCTGGCGGACCTGCAGCATGCCGCTGAATCCGATGTAGTTAGATGTGCCGCCGAGGCCGTTTCCGTGATACACGCCAAAGCCGAAGCGCGTCTGGGACGGGTCCAGCGCCCCGGCGGCAATCGATCCGGTCTTGACGAATTCTGTCGAGACCGAGACTGAATAGGTCATGTCCGCGTTGAGCGTCCCGAGCGAAGCGCCGCGGGTATCGCAGCTGCGTCCGGCCGCATTCAGCATGGGCTCGCCCGCGGCGTTGCGCAGTCGGATCCCCAGGCCGGAAACGCCGGTGGAATACACGCCGGGCATGACTTCCTTGCCGGAACCGTAGTAGCACGCGACGATCACGGCTCCCGGCACCTGGTACGGCTCACCATAGTCGCACTTGCCGGTCAGCGTGTAGTGCCTTGCCGTGCCGGGGATGGTCGCGCCAACCGCAAGGTTCGATTCCGCGGCAATGGTATCGATGGCCTGCAGGTAAGGCATTCCGGGTGTTGAGGTGCAGGCCGCCCGGGCTGGGCCGGAACAAAGCAGACTGGCAGGCAGCAGGGTCAGCAGGGCTGTGCTTTTCAAAGCGTCGATCATGGGATTTTTCAGAGCAGGCGTGCGCGAAAGAACCCGCCACTCTAGGCGACCCCTGGCCCGGCCGACATCGCCGAACGTTGAAATGGCTGCTTCCATTCAAGTGATTCCTGCAGCGCCTTCACCCCGGTCATTGCAGTTTTGACTGTCGGGAAATCGTCACGAAATGGTAAAGTGACACCTTGTTGATACATTCGATGCCCAACCATAATGTATTGACAATGGCGCCGCCCAGGGTTTTCCACAGGTCGCCGCCATTCTCACGGTACGCAGCCCGGCACGTATCCGGCGCGGCCGCCTTTTCCAGCACAGCAGAGACATCCCGTGAATTCTCCCTCCCTCGACGCATTCCTTGCCGGCGTCGCCCGGCGCGACCCCGGCCAACCTGAATTTCTGCAGGCCGTGAAGGAAGTCATGATGACGCTCTGGCCGTTTGTCGAGCGTCACCCGCGCTACGCCGATCAGGCCCTGCTCGAACGCCTGGTCGAGCCCGAGCGTGTGATCCAGTTCCGCGTGGCGTGGACCGACGACCAGAACCGCGTGCAGGTCAACCGCGCGTTCCGCGTGCAGCACAGCTCGGCCATCGGCCCGTACAAGGGCGGCATGCGTTTCCACCCGACGGTGAACCTGTCGGTGCTCAAGTTCCTCGGTTTCGAACAGACCTTCAAGAACGCACTGACCACGCTGCCGATGGGAGGTGGCAAGGGCGGTTCGGATTTCGACCCGAAGGGCAAGTCGGACGCTGAAGTGATGCGCTTCTGCCAGGCGCTGGTCACCGAGCTGTACCGCCACCTGGGGCCGGACACCGACATCCCCGCCGGCGACATCGGCGTGGGCGCGCGCGAGGTCGGCTTCATGGCCGGTATGATGAAGAAGCTGTCGAACCAGTCGGCCTGCGTGTTCACCGGCAAGGGCCTGGCGTTCGGCGGCAGCCTGATGCGCCCCGAAGCCACGGGCTACGGCACCGTGTACTTCGCCCAGGAAATGCTCCACCGCCGTGGCATGGACTTCGACGGCCTGCGCGTGCTGCTGTCCGGCTCGGGCAACGTGGCGCAGTACGCAGCCGAGAAGGCCATCGAACTGGGTGCCAAGGTGCTGACGCTGACCGACTCCGGTGGCGTGCTGCACTACCCGGAGGGGATGACCACAGAGCAACTGGCCGAAGTGATGGCGTTCAAGAACGAAGAGCGTGGTCGACTGTCCGACTTTGCCGCACGCCATGGCATGAAGTTCGAAGCCGGCCGCACGCCGTGGCATGTGCCTGCCGACGTAGCGCTGCCTTGCGCAACGCAGAACGAACTCGATGGCAACGACGCCGAGACCCTGCTTGGCAACGGCGTGATCTGCGTGGCCGAAGGTGCGAACATGCCCTCGACGCTCGAAGCCGTGGACCGCTTCGTCGACGCGAAAATCCTCTACGCACCCGGCAAGGCCAGCAATGCCGGTGGCGTGGCGACCTCAGGTCTGGAAATGTCGCAGAATGCCATGCGCCTGTCCTGGCACCATGCCGAGGTCGACGAGAAGTTGCACGCGATCATGAAGGACATCCACCAGAACTGCATTCACCATGGGCAGAAGGATGGCGGGTACGTCAACTATGTCGAAGGGGCGAATATCGCTGGCTTTGTGAAGGTGGCGGATGCGATGTTGGCGCAAGGGGTGATTTGACGGCTGTGACTGCGGAGTGTGTTGCCGGGATGCCGTGCCCGGCATACACCGCTGTTTCGCCGGTGTAGCCCGCGACCTGCTTCTTGTCCGAGCGACAAGAGGCAGGCAGCTCCAAGGTGTAGAGGCGGATGTCATGCCATGGCGTCTGCGCGACACCCCTCGTCAGGGTAACAGTTTCGCCGTCAGACTTCCGTTATTGTCGATGGGAAATCGAGCGGCATCCAGACCGCGCACAAAGGCAGACAGTGAAAGGGGTGTTGCTGCGTATTGCCGATTATTCCCCGGGTTATTCCCGGTCGCGGAGACGATATGGCGGGCAGCACAAACATCTTTTCGCAACACGAATCGCGCTATACGCCAGGGACGAGCCTGATGCAGGCGCAGCCGCTGGATCGCATCTATCGCCGTGCCGACCGCATGATGTTGGCCATCATCTGGGGGCTGGTGGCCGTGTCTCTCGCCATCGGCTGGTACTACGGCACCATGGGTGTAACGTTTACGGTGGGCTTGCCACTGGCAGTGGCATTCACGCTGACTGCTCTCGCCGCACCAGGGCGTCTGCCCACGCGTCTCATGGCGGGCGCGGTGCTCATGGCGTTTTCGGCATTGCAGATCCACCAGTCCATGGGCCGCACGGAGTTTCATTTCTCGGTGTTCGTGCTGCTCTCCGTACTGTTGGCATATCGCGACTTCCGGCCCATTCTCGTGGGCGCCGTGACAATCGCCTTGCACCATCTGTCATTCAACTATCTGCAGGCGTGGGGTTGGGGGCCGGTCTGTTTTACAGAACCTGGACTCGGCATGGTCGTGTTGCACGCCGCTTTCGTCGTGGCGCAGACCGCCATGCTGGCGAGTCTGGCCTGGCGCATGGGGCGCGACGCCATGGCTGCGGAAGAGCTTGCGTCCCTGGCCATGACGATCAGTAGCGAATCGGGGTGTCTGACTCTGTCTCCTCAGGAGGCACCTGCTCGCAACAAAATCGCCCGCACGTTTGGCGACACGCTGGATGCGGTACGTGGCACGCTGGTCCAGGTTCGCGACAGCGCTCGCGAACTGGACGCCGCAGCCGCGCATATTCTGGACGGTAATACGGCGCTCTCGCAGCGTACGCGTGATCAGCAGCAGGCTGTGGAACGCATTGCCGAAGGGGTAACTGACCTGACGCGACTCGCTCATGCCGCCGCCGACAGTGCCGCGGCGGCACGCACGCTGGCGAATGCTGCGAGCAATGTCGCCACGCGTGGCGGCGCAGTCATTGACTCGGTTATCTACACGATGGGGGAGATCAATGATTCGTCCGCTCGTATCGCTGAAATCGTGGGCGTGATCGACGGCATTGCTTTCCAGACCAACTTGCTCGCACTCAATGCATCGGTGGAAGCAGCCCGAGCTGGGGAACTCGGCCGCGGCTTTGCCGTGGTGGCGGGGGAAGTCCGTACGTTGGCCCAGCGCAGTGCCGGTGCAGCGAAGGAAATTCGCGCGCTGATCGCCGCGTCAGTGAATCACGCACATGAGGGCGCCGATCTGGTTGCTACCGCTGGCGGTACGATGACCGAGGTGGTGGACAGTATTGCAAAACTGTCAGCACTGGTCGAGGAGTTGGCCCGTATGGCCGAACATCAACGTGCCGATACGGATCGCATTGGCGTCGACATTAACGCCATTGACCGTGCCATGACCGAAAACAGCGCGCACGTCACGGAAACTGCCGTCGCGGCTCAACGCCAGCAGGCGCAGACTACGCAACTGACCGGAGCCCTGGAGGTCTTCCGGCTGGTTTAGGCCCAGCGTGTCCTCAGCAGCGTGGCGCATCCCGCACGGGGTTGATCGCCAGGTCGTCTAGACCGCAATATCCCCCTTGCGTGGGGGATAACCCGACTCTCGTCACCCCAACCTTCAGGCTATCATTCCCCTTTCGGTGGGCTCACGGCCTGCCAGAAATAGCGGTATCGGACACCCTCCGGCACCGTGCGACCTCGCAGGAGAGACCGGAACGCCGCCAGGCGCGTCCGGCGCCGACGGAGCAACCGCCCCGGAAACTCTCAGGCACACAGGACTGTGGCGTCGCAAGTACAGATCTGGAGAGAGGCGCTTTGCGCCCACCGAAGGGGACGGCATGGCCTGGCCATGTCCAAGCTCTCAGGTACCGCGGACAGATGGGGCAGGGGACCGGCAACGGTCAAATTTATCCTTGCTTCAGGACAATCTGTCATGTCTCACATGCTCGTCATCGGCGCCGGCATTACCGGCGTCACGACCGCCTATACCCTCGCGAAACTCGGCTATCGCGTCACCGTACTGGACCGCCAAGACTATCCGGCGATGGAAACGTCTTTCGCCAACGGCGGACAGCTTTCCGCCTGCAATGCCGAGGTCTGGAACAACGCCGGCACGCTGCTCAAGGGCCTGAAATGGATGATGAAGCGCGATGCGCCGCTGCTGCTGAATCCGCGTCCATCGTGGCACAAGTATTCGTGGCTCGGCGAATTCGTCGGGCACCTGCGCGGCTATCGCGCCAACACGATCGAAACCACGCGGCTGGCCATTGCCGCGCGCGAGCACCTGTTCGCAATGGCCGAGCGCGAGCAGATCGATTTCAATCTCGAGCGCCGCGGCATCCTGCACTTCTATCACGACCGCCCGAGCTTCGACGCCGCGGGCCGCACCAACCGGATGCTGATGGAGGGCGGGCTGGAACGCTACGCCGTCACGCCGGAAGAGATTCGCACCATCGAGCCCACGCTGCAGGGCAGCTACTACGGCGGCTACTACACGCCGTCCGATTCCACCGGTGATATCCACAAGTTCACGCGCGGCCTGGCCCGTGCTTGCGAGCGGCTCGGCGTGACGTTCGTGCACGGCGTCGATGTGAAGGCCGTGGACCAGCGCTCCGATGGCGTGGTGATGCGCGTGGCGGCGTCGGAAGCCGCCGTAGCCGCAGGTCAGGATGGCGGCGAGCGCGAAATCAAGGGGACGGCAGTCGTGGTGTGCGCTGGCGTGGGCAGTCGCCATATCGCTGCCATGCTGGGGGATCGGCTAAACGTGTATCCGGTCAAGGGCTACTCGATCACCGTGCATCTCGATGACGTGCGCAGCGTGAACAATGCGCCGTACGTGAGTTTGCTCGACGAAAGCGCCAAGATCGTGACCAGCCGGCTCGGTGCCGACCGCTTCCGCGTGGCGGGCACGGCGGAATTCAACGGCCACAATCGCGATATCCGCGCCGATCGCATCGCGCCGCTGGTGTCGTGGGTGCGGCGCAATTTCGATATCGAAACCTCGCGCGCGGTACCCTGGGCAGGGCTGCGGCCGATGATGCCGGACATGATGCCGCGTGTTGCGCGTGGCCGTGCTGCCAGGGTCTTCTACAACACAGGGCACGGCCATCTGGGCTGGACGCTGTCGGCCGCGACGGCGACGATGATCGGCCAGACCATCGCAACAAGCCATCCCGTCCACTGACCGCGCTCAGGACTCCGCCGTGCCGGCCGGTGCGATGCGCCCGGCCGCGCGGTGCGCCACGAGCTTCTTGTAGAACGCGGCGCGGCTGATGCCGATGGCCCTGGCCGCACGCGGCACATTGCTTCCGCTTGCAGCCAGCGCTTGTGACAGGTAGGCGGCCTCGTATTGCGCCATGGCGTCCGCGTAGGCGGGTGGATCCGCGGGCAGCACCGGCTCTGTAGCGGTCATCGCGTCGGGGGATGGCGCCGAAGCGGCCACGGCAGCCGGCGCCGTCACGGCTCGCCGGCCGAGCAGCGGGGCCAGCATCGATGCATCGACGGCGCCGCCATCGTGCAGCATCACCAGGCGCTCCAGCGTGTTGCGCAGTTCGCGCACATTGCCCGGCCAGTCGTGTTCGCCCATGAGGCTCAGCGCACAGTCGGACAGCACGGGCGCGTCGCGCTCCGTGCGCCGGCAGATTTCTTCGAGGATCGCGTAGGCGAGCGGCAGCAGGTCCGCCTGGCGCTGGCGCAGCGGCGGCAGGCAGATCGGCACGACATTGAGCCGGTAGTAGAGGTCCGCACGGAACTTGCCGGCTTCCACCAGCGCAGGCAGGTCGGCCGAGGTCGCGGCAATGATGCGCACATCCGAGCGGATGATGCGGTTCGAGCCGATCGGCTCGATCTCCTTGTCCTGCAACGCGCGCAGCAGTTTGCTCTGCAGCGCAAGCGGCATGTCGCCGATCTCGTCGAGAAACAGCGTGCCGCCATCGGCCAGCTCGAACTTGCCGACGCGTCCCTTGCGTTCCGCGCCGGTGTAGGCGCCCGGCGCGGCGCCGAAGAACTCCACTTCGAGCAGCGCTTCGGGAATTGCCGCGACGTTGACGGTGACCAGCGGACGGTCGGCACGCAATGACCCGGCATGGATGGCATGCGCGAGCAGTTCCTTGCCCGTGCCAGTCTCGCCGAGCAGCAGCACCGGTGCATCGACCTGCGCGGCCCGGCGCGCCAGGCGCTTGACCTCCAGCGTCGCGGGCGAGTTGCCGACGAAGCTCGCGAAGGTGTACTTGGCGCGGCGCGTCTGCTCCAGCGTGCGGCGCGTGGCGGCCAGTTCGTCGCGGGCCCGCGTGTAGTGCGACAGCAGTGGCGTCAGCGCCTTGAGTTCGTCGAATAGCGCGAAGCCCACTGCGCCCACGGTATTGCCGTCGTCGTCCTTGATCGGCAGCCGCATCACGATCATCGGCTCGCGCCCGGCCTCCATGATGTCGAGCAGGATCGGCTTGCCGGTGTCCACCACCTCGCGCATCAGGCTGTTGGGAATCACCCGCTCGCAATCGAGGCCGACCGCTTCCTGCGGATCGGCAAAGCCGAAGCGCGCCGCATAACGCTTGTTGATCCACACGACGCGGCCGTTGACGTCGACGACGATCGTGCCCTCGCTGAAATTCTCGAACGTGCGGAACAGCGATTCCATCGCGCGGCGCGCCACGGAGTCGTAGTTGCCCAGCACGTTGTCTCCTGCGTCACTGAGTGTTTCCATTTGATTATTCTCGATTTGGAGACGGATAGTCTCACAATCGAGCGCGTATGGTGCATGGGGTTTGCGCTCGTGTCTCCGAATTAAGACGTCCCCAGGTAGACTGGGGTTAAATTCGACTATAAGATACTTATAGAGCACTTATATTGTTGGCATGTTCCGTGCAATGTCTCCCCGCTCGCAAGAACGCGGCGTTGGCCGTGTGTTCTGCAACAGATGTAAGTGACCGAGCGCGCTCACGCGCCGGCACCTATATTTCCCCCAGACCAAGAACAATCCTCGCGGAGACTTCATGTCCTTTGTGATCGTCGTTGCTGCTCTAGCCTTCCTGATGCTTGCCGCCTACCGCGGCTACAGCGTCATCCTGTTTGCCCCGCTGGCCGCCCTTGGCGCCGTGCTGCTGACCGACCCGTCGGCCGTGGCGCCAGCCTTTACAGGCATCTTCATGGAGAAGATGGTCGGTTTCGTGAAGCTGTATTTCCCGGTGTTCCTGCTCGGCGCCGTGTTCGGCAAGGTCATCGAGCTGTCGGGCTACTCGCGCTCGATCGTAGCGGCCGCGATCCGCTACATCGGCAGCTCGCGCGCAAACGCGGTGATCGTCGCCGTGTGCGCGCTGCTGACCTATGGCGGCGTGTCGCTGTTCGTGGTCGTGTTCGCGGTCTATCCGTTCGCGGCGGAGCTTTACCGCCAGAGCAATATCCCTAAACGGCTGATGCCGGGCGCGATCGCGCTGGGCGCGTTCTCGTTCACGATGGATTCGCTGCCCGGTACGCCGCAGATCCAGAACATCATCCCGACCACGTTCTTCAAGACCACCGCCTGGGCGGCGCCTGTGCTGGGCGTAGCCGGTGCGCTGTTCATCATCGTGGTGGGCCTGAGCTACCTGGAATGGCGCCGTCGCGCCGCCATGGCGAAGGGCGAAGGCTATGGCACGTCGCTGCTGAACGAGCCGGAACCGATCGAGACGGCCCAGCTTCCGAACCCGCTGCTGGCCATCGCGCCGCTGGTGCTGGTCGGCGTGTCCAACTTCGTGCTGACGCGCATGATCCCGCAGTGGTACGGCACGACCGCTGGTCTGGAACTGCCCGGACTGGCCAAGCCGGTAACCGTCCCGGTCGCCTCGGTGGTCGCGATCTGGGCCGTGGAAGGCGCGCTGCTGCTGGGCATCCTGCTCGTGGTCGTGACCGCGTTCGGCACCGTGCGCCAGCGCTTTGCCGAAGGCAGCAAGGCCGCAGTGGGCGGTGCGCTGCTGGCGGCCATGAACACAGCTTCGGAATATGGCTTCGGGGGTGTGATCGCGGCGCTGCCGGGTTTCCTGGTGGTGGGCGATGCGCTGCACAGCATTCCCAACCCGCTCGTCAATGCTGCGGTTTCGGTGAGCGCGCTGGCCGGCATCACCGGCTCGGCGTCGGGTGGCATGAGCATTGCGCTCGCAGCCATGGGCGACACGTTCATCCAGGGCG
Source organism: Cupriavidus pinatubonensis (assembly GCF_019602855.1). Lineage (GTDB taxonomy): Bacteria > Pseudomonadota > Gammaproteobacteria > Burkholderiales > Burkholderiaceae > Cupriavidus > Cupriavidus pinatubonensis. Next base: position 590,326 of record NZ_CP080766.1, on the reverse strand, counting down.
CGCAGGCGGCGGGCATTCCGATGGAGGTGCTGCACCGCGTGGTGTCGATGGCGAGCGGCGGCATGGACACGCTGCCGCACAACGGCGCGGTGATCACGCTGCTGGCCGTGACCGGCCTTACCCACCGCGACTCGTATCGCGACATCTTCGCCGTCACGATGATCAAGACGCTGGCGGTGTTCTTCGTCATCCTGGTCTACTACATGACCGGCCTGGTCTGACCGTTCCGAACGTTTCCAACGTTTCCCGCAATTCCTGAATCCGCATTGCCATGAATACCCTGAACGGAAAGACCGCGCTCGTGACCGGTTCCACGAGCGGCATTGGCCTGGGCGTCGCCCGGGCACTGGCCGAGGCGGGCGCCAATATCGTGCTCAACGGCTTCGGCGACGTCGATGCCGCGCTTGACACCATTGGCGCTACGGGCGCACAGGTCGTGCACCACCCGGCCGACATGCGCAAGGCCGACGAGATCGGCGCAATGATCGCCACGGCCAACGAGCGTTTCGGCGCGCTGGATATCCTCGTCAACAACGCCGGCATCCAGCACGTATCGCCGATCGAAAGCTTCGATGCGCAGAAGTGGGACGACATCATCGCCATCAACCTGAGCTCGGGCTTTCACACCACGCGTCACGTGCTGCCCGGCATGCGGGCGCGCAACTGGGGCCGCATCATCAATATCGCTTCGGTGCACGGGCTGGTCGGCTCGGCCGGAAAGTCGGCCTATGTGGCTGCCAAGCATGGACTCGTCGGATTGACCAAGGTGACCGCGCTGGAGACGGCGGGCACCCGCGTGACCTGCAACGCGATCTGCCCGGGGTTCGTGCTGACGCCCTTGGTGCAGAAGCAGATCGACGATCTCGCCGCTCGCGAGGGGATTGCTATCGATGCGGCTCGCGCGCGCCTGCTCGGCGAGAAGCAGCCCTCGGGCCAGTTCGTCACGCCCGAGCAATTGGGCGGGCTGGCGCTGATGTTGTGTTCGCCGCTGGCGGCCGAAGTACGAGGTGCCACATGGGTGGCTGACGGAGGTTGGACGGCGCAGTAATCGCCCCCGGCCGGAAACGACTTCCACACCACATCCATGTCCACAAACGCGAAAAGCCGGCGGACACAGCCGGCTTTTCGCTGACCTGAACGGTCGCCCTGAGCGTTGTGCGCTCAGCTTGACTTCGGCTTGAGCAGCGCTCCCGCTTCCTGCAAATTCTGCTGTGCGCGGTTGCCGATCACAGCCATCGCATCGGCCTGCGACTTGCGGGCCATCTCGGCCAGCTCGCGCATATTCTCCAGCGCCTGGTGCAGGGCTTTCTGCACGAACTCGTTCTGCTGCGCCATGGCCTCGACCGGATTGGAGCCGGTGCTCATCTGCTGCGCGGCGGACTGGATCTGCTGCATGGCCTCGCCGAAGATCTCGGTCTGCTTCTGTATCAGCGCCTGCATGCCTTCATAGGCGAGCTTGTTGGCCTCGCCGAGCGCCTCGATATCCTTGCGCCGCGCTTCCATCACGGCGCTCATGTCCATGCCCGGAAGCTTGAATTGCTCAAACATCTTGGTGAAATCCGCGAAGGGGTTGGGAGGGGTAGTCATGCGGTCGCTCCTTGTCATCAGGGGGAATCGGCGTGGCGGTGCATGCAGCATGTCTGTGAATACTCTAGGTGTTGGACGGGCCGGGCGGCAAGGAATGGGAGCGTTCCGGGCACAATTTCCGAACCTGTCAGCCACACCCCACCATCGCCGGGTATTCGCAAAAACCCTAAAGTTTCGCCCTGCCGCTGCCGTTCCCATCCATAGCCCGCCACAGTCCCTGTCCAGGTCGGCGGGCCACGAGAGCGAAAGGCGGCGTCCGCGCGCCAGCACTTCGCCGTATCGAAGTCCAGATCAGGTAGAAGAAATAATGAAGAATTTCGGAATCGGGGTACGCCTCGGCATTGGCTTTGGCGTGGTGTTGGTGCTTTGCGCGTTGATGTCCGCATTCGGCATCATGCGCCTGCAGCAGGTGGCGGAGCGCACGCATGACATGATGCAGCAGCCGCTGACGAAGGAGCGCCTGGTCAGCGACTGGTATCGCCTGATGCATACCAGCGTGCGCCGTACCACGGCGGTGGCCAAGAGCGCGGATCCGTCGCTGGGCGCGTTCTTCGCGAAGGAAACCAAGGCGTCGCTCGAAGGCATTGCGGCGCTGCGCGACAAGATGCAGCCGATGCTGACATCCGAGGCCGAGAAGGCCGCGTTCGCGAAGATCCTGCAGGTGCGTGAGCCGTACAACGCCTCGCGCGACAAGATCACCAAGCTCAAGCAGGAAGGGCTGACCGAGGAAGCCAACGCGGTACTCGAGAAAGAGTTCGTGCCCGCCGGCGATGCCTACCTGGCCGAGATCCAGAAGCTGCTCGACATCCAGCGCACCAGCATCGACGCGACGGCTGCCGAGATCAACACCATCTACGTCAATGCGCGCAACAGCCTGATTCTGCTGGGCGTGCTGGTGCTGGCCATCGGCGTTGGTTTCGCCGTGTGGCTGACGCGCGGCATCATCCGCCCGCTGGGCCATGCCGTCGATATCGCGCGCACCGTGGCGTCGGGCGACCTGACCAGCGACATCCGCGTAGATAGCCAGGACGAGACTGGCCAGCTGCTGCACGCACTGTCGGAGATGAATACCAACATCCTGCACATCGTGCGCGACGTGCGCACCGGCACCGAGGCCATTGCCTCCGGCACCAGCCAGATCGCCGTGGGCAACACCGACCTGTCGCAGCGTACGGAAGAGCAGGCGTCGTCGCTGCAGCAGACCGCGGCCAGCATGGAAGAGCTGACCAGCATCGTGCGCCAGAACGCCGACAACGCGAAGCAGGCCAGCGCGCTGGCCGTGAACGCGTCGGAGATCGCGGCCAAGGGCGGCGACGTGGCCGACAAGGTCGCCGAGACCATGGAAGAGATCAACGGCGCGTCGAAGAAGGTGGTCGACATCATCGCCGTGATCGAAGGCATCGCGTTCCAGACCAACATCCTGGCGCTGAACGCCGCGGTGGAAGCCGCGCGCGCGGGCGAGCAGGGCCGCGGCTTTGCGGTGGTGGCGGGCGAGGTGCGCAGCCTGGCCCAGCGCAGCGCTACCGCTGCCAAGGAAATCAAGGCGCTGATCGGCGACTCGGTCGACCGCGTGGAGAAGGGCTCGACCCTCGTGGCGCAATCGGGCCAGACCATGCTGGAGATCGTGGAAGCGGTCAGGCGCGTGACGGACATCATGGGCGAGATCAGCGCGGCGTCGGCGGAGCAGAGCGCCGGCATCGAGCAGGTCAACCAGGCCGTGACGCAGATGGATTCGGTCACGCAGCAGAACGCCGCGCTGGTGGAAGAGGCGGCTGCGGCGGCCGGCTCGCTGGAAGAGCAGGCGCAGCGGTTGAAGCAGGCGGTGGCTACGTTTCGTATTGCGGCCTGACGCTGCATCGATAGCCTGAAAGAACAAGGCCCGGCGTCTGCCGGGCCTCTTATTTAGCGCGCCTTCAGAAACTCCCCGACTTCCAGCAACACCAGCTCGTTGTCATCCGCACGGTTAGGCTCGCGGCTGCTCGAGAAGGGCAGGTTGTTGTCATTGCCCACGACGATGTGCGTGGCATCCACCACGTCCACGTTCTCGATCGTGAAGAACGGGAAAGCCAGAACACCATCGGTCAGCGGCTTGCGTGCCAGGTGGTTCGGGTCGGCCATGCGCAACAGGTCGATATAGCCGATCTTGCGTACTGGCGCGCCCGCGTTGGCATCGGTCAGTTCGATCTTGTAGATGCGCTTGAACTTCGCCACGTCGTCGAAGCAGTCGGTGCGCTTCTGGCCGGCCGGGCAGGCCTTGTCTGGCGTGCCTTCGCCGTTGTCGCGCTCGATGATCAGGCCCGTGGTGGCGTCGATCATGTTGAAGTCCCCGATGGCGTGGTGGCCCGCTTCGAGCACGTATTTCCAGTGGCGGCCGGTCCAGGCGCGCTGCTTCACGTCGAACTCCAGCACGCGCAGGTAGGGCTTGCCGTCTTCGGACTCATACGCGCGGCTGGCCTCGTTCCACAGTGCGCCTTCCAGCAGCGCGTACAGCTTGCTGCCATCCGGCGATGAAGCCATGCCCTCGAAGCCCTTCGAGCGGCGTACCTCGAATTTCACCGTGCCGTCCGGGGCGCCCGGCGCGGTGATGGCCGGGTGGTCGGGCGAGCGCACGACCTTGCCGTCGACCTTCGTCTCGAACACGGCCAGCACCTTGCCGTTCAGGTCCGCCTGAATCAGGAAAGGACCGAACTCGTCACCGATCCACAGCGAGCCGCCGGCGAACTGGAAGCTCTCGGTATCAAAGTCAGAACCCGTCAGGTAACGCGCCTTGCTGCCTTCGTGGACGATGCGGAACGGCACCTTCTTGTCCGGATCGTGCAGGAACACGGTCTTCAAGCGCTGGAACTTGCCGCTGGCGAAGTCGACCTTGTAGTGGTTCAGGTACAGCATGAAGTCCGGCGAATTGGCCTTGGCGCCTGCGCCGTTGTCGGTCAGTACCCAGAAGGTGCCATCGGCCATGCGCTTGATGCCGGAATGGCCCTGTGCAGGCTGGCCCTGGAACGGCAGCGAGACGCCGGTCGGGCGGCCGTTCGACTTGCCTTCCACGGTGCCCGGCGCGTCGGCACGCTGCGCAGTGGTGAATTTGCCGCTGAGCTGCAAGTCGGCCGGCGCATCCTTCGGCACGGGCAGGTAGGTCTGGGCCGGCAGCACTGCGTGGCCAGCCAGCGTGGCGGGATAGGCGGTCTGCGCTTGCAGCGACGGGGACAGGCCAAGACAGGCCATCGCGATGGCGCTGGCCAGGACGGATTGACGGAACATCGGGCGGGCTCCTTTGCCGGGATTTTCGGTAAGCGCGGCACCGTACCGCGCAAGCAAAAGCGCCCCATTCTGGCGGTCGAGTTTTACAGATTTGTGATGCAATCGCCGCAGACAGGCGATTGGCTGCCAGTTGCCTGCGTGGCAAGGCTGCCGATTACCGGCCGTATCGGCCCAGCACGCTGGCGCCGCCGCGAGCGTGCCCCTTGAGCGCCGCCATCAGTTCGTCGCGTGTCAGGCCGGCGGGAAGGGCGCCAGGCTCCAGATCCGTGGCGACTACCGTCACGATGTAGTGGTGCGGCACATCGCCCACGGGCGGGCACGGTCCGCGGTATGCGGCTTCGCCGGAAACGTTCTTGCCGACCGTAATACCCGCGCCATCCTTCTGTCCCTCGCCCTGCTTGAGATGGCCGCGATCCGCCGCGATGTTGTAGGCGACCCAGTGCGAAACCCCCAGGCCCATGGCGCCATCGGGATCGAACATAAAGATCGCCACGGATTTCGTTCCGGCCGGCAGGCCCGTCCATGCCACCGGCGGCGATACGCCCTGGCCGCCGCAATTGGCTGGCGTGTTGCCACCATGTGCGGCTGGAATGACGGCGTTTTCGGCGAATGCGGTCGATGACACGGTCATCGGGGCGGCCTGCACGATCGACGTGCCGGCCAGGCCCAGCACTGCCACAGCGCAATGCAGCAAAGGCGTTGTTTTCATCGGAGAACCCGTTCCGCAATGGAAAGAAATGACCCGCACGGCATAACTCCAATACGGTAGGACGGAATTTCGGAAATGCCTAGTTGATTGCGTCTTTCGAAATGCTAGCTCGTCGGACCGGGCCCGGTGCGGCCGCGGTATGAGCAGGCACAAACCGCCTACGCCATGGCAAAGCGCCTGCGCAGAAGCCGGGTGGCGTTGGCCAGCGTACCTTCGGATACCTCCACAACCTCGCGCAGATAGTCCTCGCTGGCATCCAGCAGTGCCGCGTACATATCACGGCACAGGTCTCGCGCAGTGCGACCGGGCCAGTCCGTGGGCAGCAGTTGTTCCGGCAGGTTCGGGTCGCGCAGCAGCACGCGGCGGTATTCGTGCAGCAGCAGCGTGCGTACGAAAAAGGCGTCGGCCGGCGTCATGGCATGTGCGTCGGCCAGCACGGGCGAGAAGCGGCGCAGCAGCGCCTGCCACGCGGACGCCACGTCGCCGAGCTTGAACGTCTGGTGCATCAGCGTCTGCAGCGGTCGGATCGAGAATGTCTCGAGGCTGGTCGCGTCCATCACCGCGACGAAGTCCTGCGCATGCGCTGCACGGATGATCTCGCCTAGCGAGTTTGCATCGGCATTCGGATGCGCATACACGCCCGGCGCGATCGCGCCGAAGCCTTCCCACAGCAGCTCGCGCTTCAATCGCTGGCGGATGGTGGCGCGCGCGTCGCCACGCACCAGCGCCAACGTCCAGCGGCCGTCCCAGTCGGGTGCGTCGCCGGCGTAGATGCGCTTGCCGGCATGCAGGCAGCGCTGCAGCCCCGCCTCGGACAAGCCGTAGTAGCTGCGCCGCCCGATGCGCGTGGCGTTGAGCCAGTCATCGGACGTCAGCCGGAACGTCGCAGTGCGTACAAGCCGGTCGTTGATGCCGAACGGCTCGGCCAGGCGGATCAGGCTGCCCAGCCACAGCGCCTGAGGCCGCGGCGCGACCACATCGCCAAACAGTGTCACGAGCATCGAATTGGCGCCGAGCTTAAGGCCGCGTGCGAGCCGCGCGACCTGCGGGGAAACCGGTTGTGTCGCCGAACGAGTGGCCATGCATGCCCCTCAAAATGATTCCGAAAGTGATACACAAACGTCGATTGTTTGAATCAAATTGTATCACTATCATCCATTGCAACCGAATGATTTGACGCAGGTCAAGACCCTACAAAGCGGAGTACTGCATGTACGCACAGTTGGTGGATACCGGGGCAACATGGCTCCGCGCGATGGAAGAGATGGACCCGCAGGAGCGCGAGTTCCAGGCACGCGTGGATGCCGGCATCAAGATCGAAGCGAAGGACTGGATGCCCGAGGCTTACCGCAAGACCCTGATCCGCCAGATCTCGCAGCACGCGCATTCCGAGATCATCGGCCAACTGCCTGAAGGCAACTGGGTCACGCGTGCGCCGACGCTGGAACGCAAGGCCGTGCTGCTGGCAAAGATCCAGGACGAAGCGGGCCACGGCCTCTACCTGTATAGCGCCGCCGAAACGCTCGGTGCTTCGCGCGACGAACTGCTGGGCGACCTGCACTCCGGCAAGGCGAAGTATTCGAGCATCTTCAACTACCCGACGCTGAGCTGGGCCGACATCGGCGCGATCGGCTGGCTGGTCGATGGCTCGGCCATCATCAACCAGGTGCCGCTGTGCCGCTGCTCGTTTGGTCCGTATGCCCGCGCCATGGTGCGCGTGTGCAAAGAAGAGTCGTTCCACCAGCGCCAGGGCTACGACATCCTGCTCAAGCTGTGCCAAGGCACGGCCGAACAGAAACAGATGGCGCAGGACGCACTGAACCGCTGGTGGTGGCCCGCGCTGATGATGTTCGGCCCGTCCGATGCGGATTCACCGAACAGCGCGCAGTCGATGAAATGGCGCATCAAGCTGTTCTCGAACGACGAGCTGCGCCAGAAGATGGTCGATCAGACCGTGCCGCAGGCCGAGTACCTGGGCCTGACCATTCCCGATCCGGACCTCAAGTGGAACGAGGAACGCGGCCATTACGATTTCGGCGCGATCAACTGGGACGAGTTCTACAACGTCCTGCGCGGCAACGGCCCGTGCAACCGCGACCGCCTGCGCACGCGCGTCAAGGCCTGGGACGACGGTGCGTGGTTCCGTGAAGCGCTGGTGGCCCGCGCCGACAAGCAAGAGCGCGCCGCCGCCTGAGCATCCGGCGCGCCGCCGCGCCAACAACCCCTCACAAACTGACAGGAGAGTTGCCATGAAAGAGTGGCCGCTTTGGGAGATCTTTATCCGCAGCCAGCACGGTCTCGCTCACAAGCACGTGGGCAGCCTGCATGCGCCGGACGGCGAAATGGCGATCAATCACGCGCGTGACGTCTACACGCGTCGCAATGAAGGCGTCAGCGTCTGGGTCGTGAAAGCCGCCGACGTAGTCGCCAGCAGCCCCGGCGACAAGGGCCCGCTGTTCGAGCCCGCCAACAGCAAGGTCTACCGCCACCCCACCTTCTTCCCGATGCCGGAAGAGGTCAAGCACATCTGAATTCCAGGCGCGAGGACGCATCCACCATGGACCAACACAAGTTCGAATATCTGCAGCGCCTGGGCGATACCACGCTGGTGCTGGGCCAGCGCCTGTCGGAATGGTGCGGCCGCGGCCCCGCGCTGGAAGAGGACATTGCGCTGACCAACGTCGCGCTGGATCTCGTCGGCCAGACCCGCCTGTGGCTCGGCTACGCGGCGGAAGTCGAAGGCGTGGGCCGCAACGCTGACCAGCTTGCCTACCTGCGCGATGCCCACCAGTTCCGCAACCTGCTGCTCGTCGAACAGCCCAACGGCAGCTACGCCGACACGCTGGCCCGCCAGTTCCTGTTCGATACCTGGCACTACTTCCTGCTTGAGCGGCTGCAGCACTCGACCGATGCGCGCATTGCAGAGATTGCGGCCAAGTCGCTGAAGGAAGTGACCTACCACGTGCGCCGCAGCGGGGACCTCGTCGTTCGCCTTGGTGACGGCACCGAGGAGAGCCATCGCCGCATGCAGGATGCCTTCGACGACCTGTGGATGTTCACCGGCGAACTGTTCGAGTCCGATGCTGCCGAAGTCGCGCTGGTTGCACAGGGCGTTGCGGTCGATCCGGCCTCGCTGGCCGAGTCGTGGCAGCGCCATGTGGGCGAGGTACTGGAGGAAGCCACGTTGCGCATCCCCGCTGGCAATTGGTCGCAGACCGGTGGCCGCCAGGGCCGCCATACTGAACATCTTGGCTACCTGCTGGCCGAGATGCAGTTCCTGCAGCGCGCCTATCCTGGCGCCCGGTGGTGAGCGCCATGTCAGCGCAAGTGTTGGAACGCGCCAGCGTTGCACAGCTCTGGGACTGGCTGGAGCAGGTGCCCGACCCGGAAATCCCGGTGATCTCCGTCGTCGACCTGGGCATCGTGCGCGACGTGGCGTGGATTGACGACGCCTGCGTGATCACCATCACGCCGACGTACTCGGGCTGCCCGGCCATGACGGTGATCCGCGACGACATCGAGCGCGTGCTGGGTGCGCAGGGCATCGACCGCATCAGCGTGCAAACGCGCCTGGCGCCGGCCTGGACCACCGACTGGATGAGCCCGCGCGGCAAGGCCAGCCTGTCCGGCTACGGCATTGCGCCGCCCGCGCAGCAGGTGATTGACATCAGCGGCATCAGCCGCAAGGCGTCGCCCGCGCTGGTGGTGGCCTGCCCGCACTGCGGCTCGCGCCACACACGCCTGGTCAGCCAGTTCGGCTCGACCGCCTGCAAGGCCCTGTACCGCTGCGGCGATTGCAAGGAACCTTTCGACTATTTCAAGGCCCATTGAGCCGCCCGGAGCCGCAGAATGAGCAAATTCCATGAACTGACCGTCGCCAGCGTGACACGCGAAACGCGCGATGCCGTGGCGGTGACTTTCGCCGTGCCGGAGGACCTGGCCGATACCTATCGCTACGTGCAGGGCCAGCATCTGACGCTGCGCGCCGGCATCGGCGGCGAGGACGTCCGCCGCTCGTACTCGATCTGCTCCGCCGTGCAGGACCGGCGCCTGCGCGTGGCGATCAAGCGCGTGGATGGCGGCATGTTCTCGAACTGGGCCAACGATGCGTTGCAGCCGGGCATGACGCTGGAAGTCATGCCGCCGTCGGGACATTTCCACGTGCCGCTGTCGGACACGCACAGCAAGCACTACGTGGCGTTCGCCGCCGGCAGCGGCATCACGCCGATGCTGTCGATCATCAAGACCACGCTGATGACCGAGCCGGACAGCCGCTTCACGCTGTTCTACGGCAACCGCGCATCGTCGTCGGTGCTGTTCAAGGAAGAACTTGAAGACCTGAAGGACACCTACCTCGAGCGCTTCAACCTCGTCTTCATCCTGAGCCGCGAACAGCTCGACATCGACCTGTTCAATGGCCGCATCGACGGCGAGAAAGTGCGCGCGCTGCTGCGCCACTGGGTGCGCCCGCAGGACATCGACGTGGCCTTTATCTGCGGCCCGCATTCGATGATGGAAGAGGTGTCGCATGCGCTGCAGGAAAACGGCGTCGACAAGGCACGCATCAAGCGCGAACTGTTCGCCACCAGCATTCCCGCGGCGCGCCCCGCGGCGCACGCACACAAGCAGCTGGGGCAGCAGCAGTGCGAGGTCACGGTGATCCAGGATGGCCGCACGCGGCAGTTCACGCTGGAGAAGAACAAGGAGACCATCCTCGACGCCGCCCTGGCGCAGGGGATCGAGCTGCCTTACTCCTGCAAGGGCGGCGTCTGTTCCACGTGCCGCTGCAAGCGCATCGAAGGCGAGGTCGACATGGATGTCAACTTCGCGCTCGAAGACTACGAGGTTGCGCGCGGTTTCATCCTGAGCTGCCAGAGCTACGCCGTCACCGACAAGCTGGTGATCGATTTCGACCAGGAAACCTGAGCGGTTCCCGGCGTCCATTCAAGTCATTCAAGCCATTCAAGCAAACATTTCCCCGGAGCAAGCTGTGTCCCATCCGTTTTTCACGCGTCATCAGGCGCTGCTGGACCAAGCCACCCAGGCCATCGCCGAGCGCGGCTACTGGAGCCCGTTCCCCGAAATGCCGAGCCCCAGGGCGTACGGCGAGACCGCCAACGCCGACGGCAAGGCCGCATTCGAAGCGCGGCTGAACAAGCCCTTCGCGCTGACACAGCCGGGCACGGTCGGCCAGGCCGGCAAGGAAGTCTCGCCGTATGGCACGGAACTGGGCGTTACCTATCCGAAGCCCGATTTCGACCAGCTTTTCGCCGGCGTGGCGGCAGGCATGCCCGCATGGCGCAAGGCTGGCCCCGAGGCTTGGGTTGGCGTCTCGCTCGAGATCCTGCATCGCCTGAACCGCCGCAGCTTCGAGATTGCGTACGCAGTCATGCACACCACCGGCCAGGCCTTCATGATGGCCTTCCAGGCCGGCGGCCCGCACGCGCAGGACCGCGGCCTGGAAGCCGTGGCCTATGCGTGGGACGAGATGCGTCGCATCCCGAAGCGTGCAGTGTGGGAGAAGCCGCAAGGCAAGAACGAGCCGCTGCGCATGGAGAAGCAGTACACCGTGGTGCCGCGTGGTGTCGGCCTGGTGATCGGCTGCTGCACGTTCCCGACGTGGAACGGATATCCGGGCCTGTTCGCGAGCCTTGCCACCGGCAACGCCGTGGTGGTCAAGCCGCACCCGGGCGCGATCCTGCCGCTCGCCATCACCGTGGAAGTCGCGCGTGAAGTGCTGCAGGAAGCCGGCTTCGACCCGAACCTCGTCACGCTGGTCGCCCACGACCCGACCGAGCGCATGGCATCGACGCTCGCGCTGCGTCCGGAAGTGCGCCTGATCGATTTCACCGGCAGCACCGCCAACGGTGACTGGCTCGAGCGCAATGCGCACCAGGCGCAGGTGTACACCGAGAAGGCTGGCGTGAACCAGATCGTCATCGACTCGACCAGCGACTTCAAGGGCATGGTGCGCAATATCGCGTTCTCGCTCGCGCTGTACTCTGGCCAGATGTGCACGGCGCCGCAGAACATCTATGTGCCAAAGGGCGGCATCGACACGCCGGAAGGGCACCTGAGCTTCGATCAGGTCGCCAGCGCGATTGGCGAAGCCGTGGGCAAGCTGACGGGCGATGCTGCCAAGGCCGTGGAACTGATCGGCGCGATCCAGAATGATGGCGTGGTGCAGCGTATCGAGGCATCTCGGTCGCTGGGCGAGATCGTCATCGACAGCCGCGCGCTGCAGCATCCCGAGTTCCCCGGCGCCCGCGTGCACACGCCGCTGGTGCTCAAAGTCGATGCAAGCGACGAAGGCAAGATCATGCAGGAGCTGTTCGGTCCGATCTCGTTCGTGGTCGCCACTGAAGACACCGCACACAGCATCGATCTGGCTCGCCGCGGCGCAAAGGAACACGGCGCGCTGACGCTGTCTGCCTACACCACCAACGACGGCGTGGCCGATGCGATCAGCGATGCAGCGGAAGAGGCCGGCGTGGCGCTGTCGTTCAACCTGACCGGCGCCGTGTTCGTCAATCAGTCGGCGGCATTCAGCGATTTCCATGCCACCGGCGCCAATCCTGCCGCCAATGCGTCGCTGTCAGACGCGGCGTTCGTCGCCAACCGCTTCCGCGTGGTGCAGAGCCGCAAGCACATCTGACCCTTACCGAGCTTCGCTCGCAGTACCGTAGCCCCTCGCGCCGGCCCCCCAAAGCATGCGGCGCCACGATAACGATGGAGTAGACAATGGTTCAACGCACTTCCCACCCCGACGAGCTGGAGCCGATCGAACGCGCCAGCCGCGATGAACTGCAGGCGCTGCAGCTGGAACGGCTTAAATGGAGCGTGCGCCATGCCTATGACAACGTGCCGCATTACCGCAAGTCGTTTGACGCGGCGGGCGTGCATCCGGATGACCTGAAGTCGCTGTCGGACCTGTCGAAGTTCCCGTTCCTGGCCAAGCAGGACCTGCGCGACAACTACCCGTTCGGCATGTTCGCCGTGCCGCGCGAGAAGGTGGCGCGCGTGCACGCATCGAGCGGCACCACGGGCAAGCCGACCGTGGTGGGCTACACCGCACGCGATATCGACACGTGGGCGAGCGTGGTGGCGCGCTCGATTCGCGCCGCAGGGGGGCGTCCAGGCGATCTCGTGCACGTGAGCTACGGTTATGGCCTGTTCACGGGTGGCCTCGGCGCGCACTACGGTGCGGAAAAGGCGGGTTGCACGGTCATCCCGATGTCGGGCGGCCAGACCGAGAAACAGGTACAGCTGATCCGCGAGTTCCAGCCGAACATCATCATGGTGACGCCGTCGTACATGCTGAACCTGATCGAGGAGATGATGCGCCAGGGTATGGATCCGGCCGAAAGCTCGCTGAAGGTTGGCATCTTCGGCGCCGAGCCGTGGACCGATGCAATGCGTGCCGAGATCGAAGCGCGCGCGGGCATCGATGCGGTGGACATCTACGGCCTGTCGGAAGTCATGGGACCGGGCGTGGCGTGCGAATGCATCGAAAGCAAGGACGGCCCGGTAATCTGGGAAGACCACTTCTATGCCGAGATCATCGATCCGGTCACCGGCGAAGTGCTGCCGGACGGCGAGGAGGGCGAACTGGTGTTCACCTCGCTGACCAAGGAAGCGCTGCCGGTGATCCGCTACCGCACGCGCGACCTCACGCGCCTGCTGCCGCCGACGTCGCGTTCGATGCGCCGCATTGGCAAGATCACGGGTCGGTCGGACGACATGTTGATCATCCGCGGTGTGAACGTGTTCCCGTCGCAGATCGAGGAACTGATCCTCAAGGCGCCCGCGCTGGCCCCGCAATACCAGCTCGTCGTCACGCGCGACGGCCATCTGGACAAGCTCGAGGTGCGCGTCGAAGCGCGTCCGCAATCGTCTGGCCTGAGCGGCAATGACCGTGCGGCGCTGGAGCAGCAACTCAAGGAGCAGATCAAGACCTACGTCGGCGTGACCACGCGCGTGCAGGTGCTCGATGCCGAAGGCATCGAGCGCACGAGTGTGGGCAAGGCGCGGCGTGTGCTGGATATGCGGCCGAAAGTTACGCATGAGCAGCCGGTCGGGGCGATCTGACCTTCCGGGCTGGCAAGTCTTGCCGGCCCGCAATTCCAATCCGATTTGACAAGGACGATGGCGCCCGCCAAGAGGCGCCACGGCCCCCCTCGCGCCAAAGGAGACCGCATGGACGCGCAACAACTGGAACTTGAGACCCTGCAGCAACACCCTGATTTCATCCGGCTGGCCAACGGGCGTGCGCGCCTGGGCTGGTCGCTCACGGTGGTGATGCTGGCCATCTATTTCGGCTTCATCCTGCTGCTGGCATTCGCGCCGGCCACGCTCGGCACGCCGCTTGGCGGCGGTGTCATGACGCTCGGCATCCCCGTCGGCGTGGGCATCATCGTGGCTGCCATCGTGCTGACTGCGGTCTACGTGCGTCGGGCCAATACCGAGCTGGACCCGATCAACGAACGCCTGCGCAAGGAGTGCCAAGCATGAAGCCGACTCTTCGCAAACTGCCTCTTCTCATCATGAGCCTGGCAAGTGGCGCTGCGCTGGCGGCGCCTGCCATCCAGGGCGAGGTCACGCGCCGGCCGCTGAACTGGAGCGCCATCGTGATGTTCATGCTGTTCGTGCTGTTCACGCTCGGCATCACGCGCTGGGCCGCGCGGCGCACGAAATCAGCGTCGGACTTCTATGCGGCCGGAGGCGGCCTGACCGGCTTCCAGAACGGCCTGGCGATTGCGGGCGACATGGTCTCGGCCGCATCGTTCCTCGGCATCTCGGCAATGATGTTCGACAAGGGCTATGACGGGCTGATCTACGCGCTCGGCGTGGTCGCCGGCTGGCCCATCATCCTGTTCATCGTGGCCGAGCGGCTGCGCAACCTGGGCCGCTATACGTTTGCCGACGTCGTGTCGTACCGCCTGTCGCAGAAGCCCGTGCGCATCACGGCCGCATTCGGCACGCTGACCGTCGTGATCATGTACCTGGTCGCGCAGATGGTTGGGGCCGGCAAGCTGATTGAACTGCTGTTCGGCACCAGCTATGAATCGGCCGTGGTCGTCGTCGGCCTGCTGATGGTGCTGTACGTGCTGTTCGGCGGCATGCTGGCGACGACCTGGGTGCAGATCATCAAGGCCGTGCTGCTGCTGGGCGGCGTCACGTTCATGGCGTTCATGGTGCTGGCGTACTTCGACTACAGCCCCGAAGCGATGTTCGCGGGCGCGGCGAAGGTGCATGACAAGGGACTCGCCATCCTGTCGCCCGGCGGCCTCGTGTCGAACCCGATCGACGCCATTTCGCTGGGCGTGGGCATGATGTTCGGCACGGCCGGTCTGCCGCATATCCTGATGCGCTTCTTCACGGTCGCGGATGCGCGTGAAGCGCGCAAGTCGGTGCTCTATGCGACCGGTTTTATCGGCTACTTCTACGTGCTGATCCTCGTGGTGGGCTTCGGCGCTATTGTCATGGTCGGGAGCGATCCTGCCTACCGCGATGCCGCGGGCAAGCTCATCGGCGGCAGCAATATGGTGGCGGTGCATCTCGCGCATGCAATCGGTGGTGACCTGTTCCTCGGCTTCATCTCGGCGGTGGCGTTCGCGACCATCCTCGCGGTGGTGGCGGGCCTGGCGCTTTCGGGGGCCTCGGCGGTGTCGCACGACTTGTACGCCAATGTGTTCCGCAAAGGACAGGCGAACGAGAAGGACGAGATTCGCGTCTCGAAGGCGGCCACGCTGGTCATCGGCCTGCTGGCGATGGTGCTCGGCGTGCTGTTCGAGAAGCAGAATATCGCCTTCCTGTCCGGGCTCGTGCTGGCTATTGCCGCTTCGGTCAACTTCCCGGTGCTGTTCCTGTCGATGTTCTGGAAGGGACTGACCACGAAGGGCGCCGTTGCGGGAAGCCTCGCGGGACTCGCATCGGCGGTGGCGCTGCTGGTGCTCGGCCCCACGGTGTGGGTCGGCCTGCTGCACCATGACAAGCCGATCTTCCCGTATGCGAATCCGGCGTTGTTCTCGATGACGCTTGCGTTCGTCTCCGCGTGGCTCGTGTCGGTGCTGGACAACTCGGCGCAGGCTGCTGCGGAGCGGCGTCGCTTTGGCGCGCAGTTCGTGCGGTCGATGACGGGGATCGGGGCTGCGGGGGCATCGCAGCATTGAGAATTCCCGACGGCGCCAATCATGCATGGGTCGGGTTGCTCCCTCTCCCACTTCTGGAGAGCGGAGTTACGCTGTGCGTAGTTGTTGCCGGCGCGCTCCCATACAATCGAATAGCCCGGTGTGTTCGATTGAGATATTTTCGCTCGAAAAGCGCGTGGGCGACCTTCGATATGCCTGGCATGGATTGCAAAGTCGCTGGCGCGCTTTGCATGGCTGGTTGCGCGGCGGGCCGCTAGTCTTTGGGTGCGGCGATCGTCGAGGCGTGAAGCGGCTGGGGCCGGTACGCCCACTCGCGCGTCGTCGCATTCCAATGTTTCTGGAAGGACGGAACCAGCATGACCTACTCGCTTTCGCGTGCTGACGTGGACAGCATCACCGATACGGAACTGGCGCGCAGCACCACGAGGCTTCTGCCCCAATGGCCGGACATTCCCGACGACTTTCGCGAGGGCAATGTCTACACCCGCATGGCAGAGGCGCGCCTGCTCGACTACCCGATGCCGGCGATCACGCTGACGTTCCTGCCGGGCTTCGACGACGCGGCGGCATGCGCGGCGATCGACCGTTGCGTCGCCGCTCACCTGAAGGCATTCGATCCGGGGCACGAGCACCGGATCGCCGGTGTCGGCTACATGATCTCGAAGGTCTGCACGATCACGGGAGGCTGAGCACGGGGCGCCCGCTACGCAGGGACGAACGCGCTCCCACGAATGCTGGCAAGCGCCCGTGCGGCATTGAGGTAATGCGGAGGAAAAGGGCTACCTGATGCATCAGAAGCCCGCCCGGGCAGGATCAGTCGGCGATCAGATTGATCTTCGACGCGAGCTTCTGCCAGCGGTCGATATCGCCGTTCACGAGCTTCTGGAACTCGGCCGGGGTGCTGGTCGTGGTGGCGAAGCCGAGTTGCGCGAGCGATGCCTTGATCTCGGGCTTGGCCACGGCCTTTGCGATTTCCGCGTTCAGCTTCTGCACGATTTCAGGCGGCGTATGCGCTGGCGCAAGAATGCCGAACCACTGGTCGACTTCGTAGCCAGTCACGCCCAGTTCGCTGACGGAGGGCACATCGGGCAGCAGCGGCGAACGCGACTTCGATGTCACGGCCAGCGCGCGCAGCTTGTTGCTCTTGAGGTAAGGCACCGTGTTGGGCAGCGTGTTGATGCTGACCTCCGCCTGCCCGCCCAGCACGTCTGCAATGGCCGGAGCACAACCCTTATAGGGCACGTGCAGCATGTCGATCCTGGCGGACATCTTGAGCAGTTCGCCGGCCAGATGCTGCGGCGTGCCGTTTCCGCACGAGGCATAGCTCGGCGGCGTGGCGCTCTTGCCGGCCGCGAGCAGATCCTTGAACGTGCGCAAGCCGGAGTTTTGCGGAACGGAAATGACCGACGGAACCGACGCGAAGGTGATGACGGCATTGAAGTCATTCTTCGGGTCGAACTGCAGCTTCCTGAAGACGCCAGGGTTGATGGCGAAGCTGCTGTTGACGATCAGCAGCGTATAGCCGTCGGCGGGGCTCTTGGCAACGAACTCGGCGCCAATATTGCCGCTCGCGCCGGGACGGTTGTCGACGACAACGGGTTGCCCCAGGGTCTTGCTGAGGTCGGTGCCAATCAGCCGCGCGAGCGCGTCCGTTCCGCCGCCGGCGGGGAACGTGACGACCATGCGGATCGGCTTCTGGGGGAAGGTGCTCGCGATGTTGGCTTCGGCGCGTCCGGGCAAGGTGCCCAGGCTGCCTGCCACGAACAGCAGCGATGCAAGACTGCGGACGACGGTTAGGGGTCTCATTGATTTGCCTCGTCGGTTAGGGTGGGGGAAACAGGAAGCCAGGTCAATCGGGATCAACACGCACGGCCGTGGAGGCTTCACCGGCCGGGCCCGTCATGGCGACGGCCGTGGCGAGATCCGCGGCGGACTCCGCATGGATCCGGTACAGCGGCTCGCCGGCCGCAACGCGCTCGCCGATCGTGCAAAGCAGGTCGATGCCCGCACCGGCACTGCGCGGCGCGCCCGCGGCGCGCGCAATGCCGGAGATCTGCCACCCGTTGATCGCTGCGACACGGCCCTCTGCCGGTGCAACGATCACGTGGGTATGCGCGCCCGGCGCCACCGGATCCGGGCGGATTCCCTGCGTGGCGACAATCCGATCGAACGCGGCCCTGGCGCTTCCTTCGTCGAGCAGCGCCGTCGCAATGCGCATGCCTTGCGCCGCGGACGCCACACGCGGATCGAAGGCGATGATCTCGCCGGCGAAGCGCAGCGCCTTTTCGCGCAGGTCCATCGGGGCGTCGGGGTGGTTCTCCAGCACTTGCCGCACATCGCGCACCTCGAGCGCGGGACCGACGCCGCGGCCGATCGGCCGGCTGCCGTCCGTGACCAGCGCGCGCACGTGCAGGCCCAGTCCTTTGCCGACCTCCTCGAACAACCCGGCCAGCGCGTCGGCGTCGGCACGCGCGGAAAGCTTGGTCTGCGGGCCGTAGGGGATATCGACGATGACGTGCGTGGCGCCGGCCGTGGCTTTCTTCGACAGGATGGAGGCCACTGCCCAGCGGCGTGAGTCGAGACCGAGGGGCCGCGTGATCGCGTTCATCACGTCATCGATGACCGAATGGTTCAGACGCCCGTTCCACGCAATGCACGCGCGCGCCTGGGCGACGCAACGGCGCACGTCGTCGTGGGTCAGGTCCACGCGCGCCACGGTTTCCATGGCGTCGGCGGTGCCGGCCGCCGACGTGATCGCGCGCGAAGACGTCTTTGGCATGGCCAGTCCGTATGCGGCGACGATCGGCACCACGATCAGCGTGATGCGGCTGCCCGGTATGCCGCCCATGGAGTGCTTGTCCACGACGATTGGCTCATCCCACTCGATGCGCGCGGTAAAGCGTGTGCGCGCGCGGGCCAGTGCAACCACTTCGCGGTCGTCGAGCGAGCGTGTGGCGGCAGTCAGGAAGGCGGTGAGTTCCTGCTCGGTGTAGCGGCCTGCGATGGCGTCGCGCAGGATGGCTTCATAGGCGCCTTCGTCGAGCGGCTGGCCGTCCAGCTTGGCCGCAAGATGGCGGCGGCTGGCAGGCTGCGGCACAGAGCCTGCGTTCGCGCCGTTCCGCAGCGCATCGGTGAAGCGCGCCACGCCGAGATCGAGCGTGCTGTCGTTCGTCACCGTGACGCAGTGCACGCCGTCGGGCATCGGCGGGGCCTGGCGTGCGACGCGGCGCATGACATCGTCGCCGGATTCACGGCCGCGTGCGGCAATGCGCTGCGCCAGCACGACCTGGGGCGCAGTCACATTCACCACGACGAAGCGCGGCAGTTGC
Source organism: Cupriavidus pinatubonensis (assembly GCF_019602855.1). Lineage (GTDB taxonomy): Bacteria > Pseudomonadota > Gammaproteobacteria > Burkholderiales > Burkholderiaceae > Cupriavidus > Cupriavidus pinatubonensis. Next base: position 571,292 of record NZ_CP080766.1, on the reverse strand, counting down.
CGGGCCAGCATCGCAATCACGCCGCGCGAGCCGTTGGCGACCACGTGCTTTCCCGTCTCCAGCAGCCCGACCAGCCACTGGGGCAGCCCGTAGCGCAGCCCGTGGGCATGCCACGTAACGAGGAACTCGCCATTGCGCTCGCGCTCGGCGAACTCTGCCTCGGCGACACCTTCGTGGTCTTCGCCCGGCGATCCGCTCGGGCGCGTGATGATGCGCCGCGCGAACACGTACTCGTCGTTGCCGAGGGTCGCACGTGCACCGTCGATCAGGGAATCCTTGCCTGCCCCGCTAGGGCCCACCACAAGAAAAAACGTGCCGCTCTCTTTCATGATTACCTTAGACGTCGAAGATGTTTGGGTATGCTAGCAGCCAGCTCCGGACTGTCAAGACAAGTTCGATGTCTAAGTTAATGCAAGCAACGGGCCCGCTGCCGCAAATCCAGTGTGTACGCGGGATTTCTGATGTTCTAGGGGAAAACACGGGGATGGGCGATGCGCGTTGCCGGTGCCCGGCGCATCAGCGTCGCGCATGCTGCACTGATGTAGTGACGGCTACATGGATGGGGCTGTGCGGTATGGCGGGAACAGCGCGGGCGATGTCCGGAAGCGCTATCATGTGCACCGCCCCGCTCGTGGCCACGATGGCCATACCGGGATCGCATCGCCTTCTATGTCACCGCTATGGCCACGAAAAAGCAGGAATCCCCGGTCACGATCACGCCTTCCGACGAAGTCGACGTCGAGCGCCTGGCGCACCTCGTCAAGGACGCCGCGCGCGCCTACATCCGCGCGCTGCAGCTGCGCCTCGCGCAGCATTCCGTGTCGTACGGGCACTGGACCATCCTGCGCATCCTGTGGCGGCACGATGGCCTGTCGCAGCGCGAGCTGAGCGAGCGTGCCGGCGTGACGGAGCCAACGACGTTCTCTGCGGTCAAGGCGCTGGAAGCGCTGGGCTATGTGGAGCGGATGCACCTGCCGGGGAACAACAAGAAAGTGCATGTGTTCCTGAGCAAGGCAGGACGGGCGCTACGGCGCAAGCTCGAGCCGCTGGCCGAAGAGGTCAACGCGATCAGCGTCGAAGGCGTGACGGAAGAGGACGTGATGACCACGCGCCGCGTGCTGATCTCGATCGCCGAGAAGCTGGTCGCCGACGAGGCCGCGCTTGCGGAAAGCGGACGCAGGGTGCCTTCGACGCAGGAAGTCGGGCGCCTGCTGGCTGATCTCTGACGCAGAAAGCGAAGACGAAAAAGCCCCGCGCCGGCAGGTACCGGCGAAGGGGAAGTGCCCTCGGGTAGACGAGGAACAGCCTTGCGCGCCGCTCAGGCGTCGTCGAGCCCGATATCCACGGCGGGCGCCGATTGCGTGATCTTGCTGGTGGAGATGTAGTCGACGCCGGTTTCCGCCACCGCGCGGATTGTCTCCAGGCGAATGCCGCCCGACGCCTCGACCTTGGTCCGGCCGTTGACGATCTGCACGGCTTCCTTCATGTCGGGCAGCGACATGTTGTCGAGCATGATCACATCCACGCCGGCGTCCAGCGCTTCACGCACCTGATCGAGTCGATCGCATTCGACCTCGAGCTTGGTCAGCACTGGCAGCTTCCTGCGCACACGCGCCACGGCCGCGGCAATGCTGCCGCACACGGCGATGTGGTTGTCCTTGATCATCACACCGTTGTCGAGGCTGAGCCGGTGGTTCAGGCCGCCACCGCAGGTTACGGCATGCTTCTCCAGCGCGCGCAGGCCCGGCGTGGTCTTGCGGCTGTCGATCAGGCGCGCTTTCGTATGCGCGATTTCATCGGCATACCGCGCCGTCAGGTTGGCGATGCCGCACAGCCGCTGCATGATGTTGAGCGCCGTCCGTTCGGCGGTCAGTACGCTGCGTGCATTGCCGCTGACGTTGAGCAGCACCGCGCCTTTTTCGACCTTGTCGCCATCGGCCGCGCGCACGTCGATCGAAAGGCTGGGGTCATAGCGGGCAAAGATGCGTGCGGCCACGTCAATGCCGGCAATGATCATCGGTTCCCGCGCATTCATGCAGAACGTGCCGGTTTCACCCGGTTCGATCATCGTCTGGACGGTCAGGTCGCAGATGCCGATGTCTTCGGTCAGCCAGAGATCGATGAGCTTGTCGGTGGAGAAAATGTCGTACATATGTCGCTCCTGAGTGGTCGGTGGCTGTACTCAATAATCTTAGATATCGAAGTACATGGCGCAATACTAGCACCTCGGCGTACCGTGTCAATAATATTTCGATGTCTAAGATAAATTGGCGAGATCAGCCGGGAGCGACTTTGCTGCGACGGTGGGAGGCGAGGGGATGTGGCGCAGAGCCGGCCAGCCGCACCAGGGCATCTTCGGAACCGCGCGATGGAAACTGCCGGCGCGCACCACGCCAAGGAAGAAAGTCAGGACACGGGCCTTGTCCATGATCGGAGCAATCAGTGGGAAACGGGGCCCATTATCGTCCGAACGGTGCGCGCGATGCTCGCGTATGGCCGCGAGCGTGCCGCGGCCATACGCGCAGAGGGGACGCGCTCAGGCCCCGGTATCGGCCTGCGCCTTGTGCTTGGCCGCCATCTTGTCCTGCTGCCCGGGCGGCACGCCCTCATAGTGGCTGAACTGGATGGTGTAGCTGCCGTGGCCGCCGGTCAGGCTGTTCAGCCGCGACTGGTAGTCGTTAAGCTCCGACAGCGGGACCTTGCCGGCGACAATTACCGTGTTGGCCGCACCGGTACGGGTGCCATGCACCTGGCCGCGCTTGGACGAGAGATCGCCGATCACGTCGCCCATGGACGAGTCGGGCATCATCACCTCGATATCGACCACCGGTTCCAGCACGCTGGGCCTGGCCTTTAGCACGGCGTCGACAAAGGCTTTGCGCCCGGCAGTGGCGAATGCCACTTCCTTGGAATCGACAGGATGGCTCTTGCCATCGAGCACCGTGACGCGCACGTCCTGCATCGGGAAGCCGGCCAGCGGCCCGCACTCCAGTGCCTGGCGGATGCCTTTTTCCACGGCCGGAATGAACTGCCCGGGAATCGCGCCACCCTTGACCGCGTCGACGAACTCGAAGCCCGTGCCGCGCGGCAGGGGGTCCACGCGCAGCATGACCTCGCCAAACTGACCCGCGCCGCCGGTCTGCTTCTTGTGGCGGTGATGGCCCTCCGCCGATCCGCCAATGGTTTCGCGATAGGCGATGCGCGGCGGCCGTGTGACCACTTCGAGCTTGTACTGCTCGGTCAGCCGCTCCATCACGCAGCGCAAGTGGAACTCGCCGAGCCCGAGCAGCACGGTCTCATTCGTGCCGGGCGGATGCTCGACGCGCAGGCAAGGATCTTCGGCGGACAGCTTGTGCAGGACTTCGGCCATGCGCTGCTCGTTGCCGCGGCGTGCAGGCTCGATCGCGAGGCCATAGATCGGCGTCGGGAATTCGAGCGGGATCAGGTGGATATTGCCGTCCTCGTTGGCATCATGCAGCACCGCATCGAAGCCGATCTCGTCGATCTTGGCCACCGCACAGATGTCGCCTGGCCCCGCGCGTGGCACTTCCTCGTGCTCCTTCCCTTGCAGCAACAGCAAATGCGCGACCTTGATCGGCTGGCGCGCATCGCCGATGTAGAGCTGGCTGTCGCGCGTGACGGTGCCCTGGTGGATGCGGAACACCGCCATCTTGCCGACGTACGGGTCCATCACGATCTTGAAGACGTGCGCGAGCACATGCTTGTCGGGCACGGGCTCGGCGCGCACTTCCTTCTTGCGCTCCGCACCGTCGTTGCCTTCGCCGACACTGCGGTAGAACATCGGCGGGTTGCCTTCGGTCGGGTTCGGCAGCAGCCGCACGAACGCGTCGAGCAGTTCTGGCACACCCGCACCGGTGGCGGCCGAGGTGAAGCAGATCGGCACCAGGTGCCCTTCGCGCAGCGCGCGCTCGAACGGCGCGTGCAACTGCTCGGGCTGAATCGCTTCGCCTTGCTCGAGGTAAAGCTCCATCAGCTCCGGATCGATTTCGATCACCTGGTCGACCAGCGCATCATGCGCGGCGGGCACGCTCAGGAAATCCGCTTCGCCGGCAGGGTTGAAAAAGCAGTCCACCACCTGGCTGCCGCCCGCCGCCGGGAGGTTGATCGGCAGGCATTCCTTGCCGAACGCTTCCTGGATGTCGGCAAGCAGCGCTGGCAGGTCGACCTTCTCGCCATCGATGCCGTTGACGATGATCATCCGGCACAACTTGCGCGCCTGGGCCCACGCCATGGCGCGCCGCGTGGTCATCTCGATGCCGGTCTGGGCATTGATGACGATGGCGGCCGTTTCCACCGCAGGCAGGGCGCTGATGGCCTGGCCAGAGAAGTCGGGATATCCGGGGGTGTCAATCAGGTAGATGCGGGTGTTGCGGAAATCGACGTGCAGGACTGCGGAGGTGAGGGAGTGGTGGTATTTGCGCTCGAGCGGGTCAAAGTCGCTGACCGTTGAACCCCGCTCGACGCTGCCTGGGGCATGCAGGGCGCCCCCCTTGTGCAGCAGCGCCTCGGCTAGCGAGGTCTTGCCGCACCCCGCGTGGCCCAGCAGGGCAATGGTTCGAATTGCGTCGGGACTATAGTGCATGGCAGCTCTCGTCCGGCAATGGCAGTCAGGCCATTATTGGCGAAAATTGCCGGAAGCACCATATGCGGAAACCCGCCGATGGGGCGGGAGCAGACAAAGGAGTCCCGTCCTGTGCACTCGCGCTGCGGCCCACAGCGCGGCCGGCCGGCATGCTGCGACGCAGCGAAGCCTGCCGCCGGGGCGTTAGGGCGTTATACCTCGTCCTTGAAGTGGTACCAGTGATACAGGAAGCGCTGGCCAAAGCGGCGGAACGGCGCGAACATCTGCGATTCCACCATCTCGCGCACATTCGGGAAGGGCAGCGACGAACGGAAGATCGGCAGCGGCGGCAGTGAATCGCCTTTGCCAGCAATCAGCGCCGCAAGCCGTTTGCCGGCCTGCGCGGAATACATCACGCCGTTGCCGCCATAACCCAACGCGTAATAGATCGACTGCGACGGATCGGGCTGGGTGATGCGGGGCATCATGTCGTGGCTCACGTCGACCCAGCCCCACCACGAATAGTCGATCTGGATGCCGCGCAACGACGGAAATTTGCGGTACATGTCGTCGACGAGCTTCTGGCGGTACTGGTCTTGCGGTGCATCATGACCGGTGATCGCGCTGCGGCTGCCGATCTGCAGGCGCCCGTCGGGCATCAGGCGGTAGTAGTGGCGCAGGATGCGCGTGTCGGTGATGACCTGGTGCGTGCGGAAGTTGCACGCTTCAATCTCGGCGGGCGTCAGCACGCGCGTGACGATGGAGTTCGACAGGATCGGGAACAGCCGGTTCTTGAGCTGCGGGTGCAGCGACTGCGAGGTATAGCCGCCCGTGGCCACGCCTACCGAGCGCGCGCGCACGATGCCGCCCGGCGTACGCAGGTAATGCACGCCATTGCGCGTCTCCCAGCCCGTCACCGGGCTCGATGGATGCACCTTGACGCCGAGTTCGCGCGCGCGGCGCAGGTAACCGAACGCGAGCTTGCCGGCGTGGATGCCGATGCCCTCGGGCTCGTGCATGGCGCCCGCGGCTTCCTTGTCATCGACGTACTCGCGGCGCACGGTGTCGGCATCGATGATGCGCGCATCGTACTTGAAGATATCGCGCAGGACCTTCGCTTCCTTTTCGAGCGCAGGCATGGCCTTGGCGCGGTGTGCAATATACAGGTGGCCACCGGGCTGCGGATCGCAGTCGATGTCCTTGATCAGGCTCTTGAAGGTCTGCATGCCGTCGCAGACTTCTTCATGCAGGCGCAGTGCCGTATCCAGGCCATAGCGCTGGATCCATTGCGAGCGCTTGAGCCGGCCCGACGCGCATTGCGCCTGGCCGCCGTTGCGCGTGCTGCAGCCCCAGCTCACGCGGTTCGCTTCGAGCACGGTCGCCTTGATGCCGTGCTCCTGCGCGAGAAAGATCGCGCTGGTAAGGCCCGTGAAGCCGGAGCCGATGATGGCGACGTCCACGTCGATGTCATGCGTGATCGGGCCGTCATCGGCAGGGGGCTCGCCGGCCGTGCCGATCCAGTAGGTCGGCGCATATTCACGGCCCTGGCCCGGCGTAGGCGTGCGCAGCGGGTCGTACGCGGGGTCATACGGCCGCTGCGGCGCGGTGGCATGGCCGCCGGTGAGGAGATTGCGGGTGGCTACTGCTTCCATGGCGCGTCTCCGGTGCTCAGGCCGCGTTGGTCACCGGCGGGCGATCCTTGCGGTACGCGTTCTTCACCGCGATCTTGCCGTCGTGGAACGTGAACACGTCCACCATGCGCGCTTCGATACGTGCGCCATCGGCACGCGTGCCGCGGAACGTCGATTCGCTGACACCGCGGTCGCCAGACACGAAATGCTCGCCTTCAGTCCACGACGCATCGGGAAACGTCTGCCAGGCCAGCATGAAGCCCTCGCGCACGGCATCGCGGCCGACGAAGCTGCGGCCGAGCAAGTCGGCGCCCGCCACGCCGTGGAATGCGCAATCGTCGGCCATGAAGCTCATCAGCGCGTCGATGTCGTGGCGGTTCCAGGCGTCGTTGAAGGCTTGCAGGAGGTCGGTGCCGACCGGGGTGGTGCTGGGCTTGCTCATAGGGGTCTCCGTGGTATTTCTGGTGTTGCTGGTATGGCCGGTATTGCGTGACGATGCGGCAGCAGGGACCGCGCATCGACCATGACTCGAGGATAGGGAGACTGCGCGCTGCGCTGTAGGACCAGTTGGTGCTAATCGCTTGGGCCAGCAGTTTGCGGGCTGCGGATAGGCCCGGCAAATGACCTCCGGCAGAGCCGAAAATGCAGAAAGGGCTACTGCGCGGAGCGCGGTAGCCCTTCTTGCCTCAGTGCCGCCTGAGCCGCCGCTCAGGCCGCCGATGCGCCCCGTGCGGGGATAGCTGCGTGCAGTTCGCGTGCCACGCTGGCTAGCACGCGTATGCCGGGCTCGATACGTTCCGGCGCGATCGACGAATAGCCGAGCCGGAAGCCGTTGCGTGGCGCTGGCTCGCCCATGAAGAACACGCTGCCGGGCTCGATCAGCACACCCTGCAGTTCGGCGAGGCGCGCCAGCGCATCGGCATCGAGCCACGCCGGCCCTTCGATCCAGCACGACGCGCCGCCGGCGATTGGCACCGGGCGGAACTCGGGCATATGGGCGGCCAGCGCGGCCAGCACGGTCTCGGCGCGCGCCCGGTGCGCGGCGGACAGGCGCCGCAGATGCGCGTCATAGTGGCCCAGCGACAGGAACAGCGAGAACGCGCGCTGGATATACGCGGACGGATGCCGCAACATCAGCCGGCGCGCGCCGCGCAGTTCGGCAATCAGTTCGGCGGGGCCGACGATGTAGCCGATGCGCAGCCCCGGTGCGAGGCTCTTGGACAGGCTGCCGACGTAGATCACGCGGTTGTTGCGGTCCAGGCTTTTCAGCGTCGGCGTCGGGTCGCCTTCGAAGCGGCTCTCGCTTTCGTAGTCGTCTTCGATCAGCACGAAATCCGCCTCTTCCGCTTGCCGCAGCAGCGCCTGCCGGCGCGCCAGCGGCATGGTGACCGTGGTGGGGCACTGGTGGCTTGGCGTGACGTAGACGTAGTCGCATGCGCGCAGCGCATCGGAGGGAATCACGCCTTCGGCGTCGATCGGCAGTGGAATCAGCTTCGAGGTATGGCGGCCGAAGATATTGCGCGCGTCCGGGTAGCCCGGTTCCTCGATGCCGACTGGTGTATCTGGGCTAGCCAGCAAATCGGACAGCAGGTAGAGCGCCTGCTGTGCGCCCACGGTAATCACGATCTCGTCAGCGCCGGCCCACACGCCGCGGCGCGGCAACACGCGCGTGCGGATCTGCTGCACCAGCGATTCGTCGTCGCGCACGATCATGTCCTGCGCCCACTCGTGGATATCGAGCACGCTCAGTGCCTTCAGGCAGCACTCGCGCCAGTCGGCCGTGGGGAAGAGGACGGGATCGTACTGACCGTAGATGAACGGATACGGGTAATCGCGCCAGTTGTGGCGCTTGACGATATTGCGCTGGTGGGTCGGGCGGAACACGAAACGCCTGTCCCAGTCGGGACGGGCGCTGCCGTGCGTGTCGGGTTGCGGCGTGCCGCGCAGCGATGCCACGCCGCTGACGCGCGTGCCCAGGATGTCCGGATTGACGAAATAGCCGCTGCGCTCGCGGGAGATCAGATAGCCCTCGTCCACGAGCTGCTGGTAGGCCAGTACCACCGTATTGCGGGCCACGCGCAGCTGCGCGGACATCTCGCGGCTGCTCGGCAGCGGGACGCCCTGCGGGAGCTGTTCATCCAGGATCGCGGAGACCAGCATCTGGCGGATCTTGCCTTGCAGGCTCAGGCCGGAGTGGGCGTGCTGCTGGAAGAGCTGGTCCCACATGGGGGGCGTCAGCTTGGAGGTCATAGGGCGGCTGTCTTGAGGGGGCGGAAGACAGGTTACCCCATCTCCACACCCTTTCCCATCCGCAATCAATATTCATGCAAATCCGGCCGAGGCATCTCCGCTAGGGGCACGACCTGCTGGACGCCACGCCGAAACAGATGCCGCACGATATAGGCCGATACCAACAGTCCAAGGCTAGCCACGCCCAGGGCCAGCGGCGTCCGCTGATCCGGAATAAACGCCATCGCCACCACAATCGCCAGCATCCCGAAAATCGCCAGCCACGTCAGATACGGATAGCACCACATCCGCACCTTGAGCAGGTGAGGCGCTTCGCGCTCAAGCCGCGCACGCAACCGCAACTGAGACACCGCGATCAGGATGTACACGAAGATGGCCACCGTGCCATACGAGTTCACCAGGAATGCAAAGACCTTGTCCGGCGATACATACGACATCACTACCGCGCCGTAGCCAAACAGTGTGGCGACGAGGATCGCGCGCGTCGGCACGCCGTTGCGGCTGACGCGGGCGAGGGAACGCGGTGCGTCGCCGCGCTTCGTGAGCGCGAACAGCATGCGCGACGAGGCATACAGGCCGGAGTTCAGCGCCGACAGCACGGCGGTCAGCACGATCGCGTTCATGATCTGCGCGGCTGCCGGAATCCCCATGACGTTGAGCGCGCTGACGTACGGCGTGGCGATGCCAGTGGCGTTCCACGGCACCAGGCAAACCACCAGCAGCACCGAACCCACGTAGAACACGAGTACGCGCGTGATGACCGAGTTCGTGGCACGGGCCACCGCTTTCTGCGGCTCGGCGGTTTCGGCCGCGGCGATGGTGACGATCTCGGCGCCGAAGTAGAAGCCTGTCGCCGCCACCGCGCCGGTCAGCACGGGCACGATGCCGTTCGGCATGAAGCCGCCGTTCGCGGTCAGGTTGGCCACGTTCATGCCATGGGCGCCGGGCGCGAGGCCAAGCACGTACACGCCGGCCACGAACAGGAACACCATGATCGCCGCGACCTTGATGGACGCGAACCAGAACTCGAACTCGCCGAATGACTTTACCGAGATCAGGTTGGTCAGCGTGAGCATGACCAGCAGCACCAGGCTGATGGTCCAGTTCGGCACGTCCGGCAGCCAGTAGCGCACCAGGTCAGCCCCTGCCACGGCTTCGAGCGCCACAACGATGACCCAGAAGTACCAGTACATCCACCCGGTCAGGAAGCTGGCCAGATTGCCGACTGCGGGGCGGTCGCTCCAGGCCTCGCGGGCATACTCATAGAACGAGCCGCCGCCGGGCATGGCGCAGGCCAGTTCACCGAGCATGCGCATTACCAGCACGACAAGGAGGCCGGTGATCAGGAAGGAAAGGACCGCGGCGGGCCCGGCGGATTTGATGACGACGCCACTGCCGACAAAGAGGCCGGCGCCGATGACGCCACCCAGGGCGATCATGGTCATGTGCCGCTGCTTGAGGCCGTGCGATAGCCCTGAGGAGGGCTGCGGTGTTTGGGTCATGTTGTGTCTCCTGTACTGCTGACTGCTGTACTGTCAGCCGCCACGGCGTCTTTCTCTGTAATAGTCGGCCCTGCGCTTGGTTGCAGGCCTGTGCCGTGGTCGGTCACCCCAATTTGGTACGAAAAGGGGCGGTGGCATCATCCATCCATCGATTTGTGTCTCCGAGTCGCCTTGTAAAACGGAACAGATTGTTCCGATAAATGTATTTGTATCGGAATGTAGGTCTTCCTGAGCCGAAGGTCAACCCGGAATTTCAGGAATTGATATGATTTGTATCTGAAACTGAAACTTGACTATGATGGGAGCCAGGCATGAACGAATTGCGTCTTGCCAAGAGCGATGCCAGGGCTGACGGCGACACGCCGGCGCTGCGTCTCTTTGGCCTGCTGGAAGTCATTGCCACCAAGGATCACCCCTTCAACCTGCAGGCGCTGGTGGAGGAAACCGGCCTGCCCAAGCCCACGCTGCACCGCATGCTGCAGCAGCTCGAAGCGGCCGGCATGGTCCAGCGCAACGGCGATGGCCGCCACTACGGCACCGGCCTGCGCCTGCGGCGGCTGGCGGAAAACCTGTTGCTGAACAACACCTCGCACGGCGCGCGCCACATGGTGCTGCGCAAGCTGGTGGAAGAGGTCGGCGAAAGCTGCAACCTGACCGCGTTTTCGAGCGGCGAAGTGCTGTACCTGGACCGCGTGGAAACAGCGGCGCCCTTGCGCTTCTACCTGCACCCCGGCTCGCGCGTGCCGGCGCACTGCTCGGCCACCGGCAAGCTGTTCCTGGCGCAACTGACGCCAGCACAGCGCCAGCGCCTGCTCGCGCATGCGGAGCTGGAACGCTACACGGCCAACACGCTGACCGACCACGTGGAGCTGGAAGCGGAGATCGAGCGCGTGAAGCGCGACGGCTACGCGATGGATGACGAAGAGTTCCTGCCCGGCCTGCTGTGCATCGGCGTGCTGGTGCCGGCGGTGGACGGCGGGAAATCCAACCTGGGGCTCGCGTTGCAGGCCCCGGTGATGCGCGTGACGCACGAAAAGGCGCTGCAGATGCTGCCCGCGCTGCAGCGCGCGGCCAGGGCGCTGGCGGCCATCGAGGCCGAGAGCGGTACCGCCTGGGGCGGCGCGGACGAGGACGAGTAGCGGCGGATCGCGCAGGCTCCCGGCTTGTCTGCTGTCCGCCACAAGAAGGACACAAGCAAGGCAAGCAAGAGGAGCAAGACGTGACGCAGAAGGAGTTTGGCAGACCGGACCGCATGGTGCCGGTGCGCAGCCTGTTCGGTATCGATTCCGGCCTGATGGTGCCGGCGTTCAGCGAACGCGATGACCATGTGCCGGAGATCGATCCGGCCTACCGTTTCCAGCCCGAGGTGACGCTGGCCATCCTGTCGGGCTTCATGCGCGACCGGCGCGTGATGGTGCAGGGCCTGCACGGCACCGGCAAATCGACGCATATCGAGCAGGTTGCGGCGCGCCTGAACTGGCCGTGCGTGCGCGTGAACCTCGACGGCCACATCAGCCGGCTCGACCTGGTCGGCAAGGATGCAATCGTCATCCGTGACGGGCAGCAGATCACCGAGTTCCAGGAAGGTATCGTGCCGTGGGCGCTGCAGCGGCCCGTCGCGCTGATCTTCGACGAGTACGATGCGGGCCGGCCCGACGTGATGTTCGTGATCCAGCGAATCCTCGAACGCGACGGCAAGTTCACGCTGCTGGACCAGAATCGCGTGATTCGTCCGCATCCATCGTTCCGTCTGTTTGCGACGTCCAACACGGTAGGCCTCGGCAATCTCAACGGGCTGTACCACGGCACCCAGCTCCTGAATCACGCGCAGATCGACCGCTGGAACGTGGTCGCCACGCTCGACTACCTGCCGCATGCGGAAGAGACAGGCATCGTGCTGGCGCGCGTGCCGGAACTCGACAACACCGACGGCCGCGAACTGGTCGATGCCATGGTGGCACTGGCCGCGCTCACGCGGCGCGGGTTTGCCGCGGGCGATGTGTCAGCCCTGATGTCGCCGCGTACCGTGATCAGCTGGGCGGAGAACTGCCAGATCTTCCGCGATCCTGCACTCGCGTTCCGCCTGACCTTCCTGAACAAGTGCGACGAGGCCGAACGGCCGGTGGTGGCGGAGTACTACCAGCGCTGCTTCGGCAACCTGCCCGGTGAAGCGGCGGGGCAGGCGGCCAGCAACGCGACCCGACCGGAGCCGGCGCAATGAGCGCGGCGGCGGCCGCGCAACGGCTGCGCCGGCGACAGCGGCAGGATGCGCTGTCGGGTGCCGCCGTGCGTGCGCTCACCGGAGATGCGGCGCTGCATTTCCGCGACGGCCGGCTGTGGCGCGAGATGCGGCCCGTGCCGCAGCATGCGCCGCATCTGCGCACCGATCCGGACATCGACAGCGCGGCCTGCCTGCGCGGGGCCGCCGATGGCGCCGCGCTGCGCCACGCGCATTCCGATGCCACGTTGCATCGCAGTCTTTGTCCAGAGGACGCCGTCGAGCGGCTGCTGTTCGAAATGCTGGAACAACTGCGCTGCGAAACGCGCGTGCCGCGCGGCATGGCCGGCGTCGAAGCCAACTTGCGCCATCGTTTCCTGGCGTGGTCGCGTGCGTTTCATCGCTCGGGCCTGACCGAGGGCCAGCTTGGCATCCTTCTCTACACGGTGGCGCAAATTGCTTGGTCACGCCTGAGCGGCGAGCCCGTACTCGATGAAACCGAGGACTTGATCGAAGCCACGCGCGCCGCGATCGTACCCGTGTTGGGCACATCGCTCGCGGGCTTGCGCGCGTATCGCCATGACCAGCCTGCGTTCGCCGAGCACGCACTGGCACTGGCCCGCGCGGTGGCGCAGATGGTGCGCAGCGAAGCGCCCAATGCAGGCGAGGATGATGACGACGCCGCATCCGCCGCGCGCGCCGGGTTTGCGTTGTGGCTCGATTTCGAAGAAGAGCAACCGGAGACCTTCGCCCTCGCTGACAGCGGCCACAGCCGGGTGCTGGCAGAAGCGAAAGACGGCTATCGCGTCTTCACCACGCGCTACGACCGCGAGGTGCGTGCCGCCACGCTGGTGCGGCGTGCCTTGCTCGACGAATACCGCACGCAGCTTGACGCGCGTATCGCGCGTGCCGGCGTCAACGTGGCTCGACTTGCGAGACGCCTGCGTGCCGCGCTGGCATTGCCGCGCGTGGACGGCTGGTCCTTTGGCGAGGAAAGTGGGCGTATCGATGGCCGCCGCCTCGCGCAGCTTGTCAGCTCGCCGGCCGAACGCCGCCTGTTCCGGCTGGAAGCGCACCGGGCCCATGCCGATTGCGTGGTCGGCTTCCTCGTGGACTGCTCGGGATCGATGAAGGCACGGGCCGAGCCGCTGACGCTGCTGCTGGACTTGCTCACCCGCGCGCTCGACGAGGCTGGCGTCGCCACCGAGGTGCTCGGTTTCACGACCGGTGCCTGGAATGGCGGCCGCGCCCGCGCCGACTGGCTCGCGCGCGGCCGGCCCGCGCATCCGGGCCGGCTCAACGAGACCTGCCACATGGTGTTCAAGGACGCTACGCGGAGCTGGCGCCGTTCCCGCACCGACATCACGGCCCTGCTCAAGCCTGACCTGTTCCGCGAAGGCATCGACGGCGAGGCCGTGGAATGGGCCTGTGCCCGCCTGCACGCGACCGGCAAGGCGCGCCGCATCCTGCTGGTGCTGTCGGACGGCAGCCCGATGGATACGGCCACGGGCCAGGCCAACGACGCCAGCTACCTCGACAACCACCTGAAGGCCGTCGTCGCGCGGCACGAGTTCTTGCGTGACGTGGAAGTGCTGGGGCTCGGGGTAGGGCTCGACCTGAGCCCATACTACAGGCATGCGCTGGCGGTGGACCTGTCGCAGCCGGTGGATATGGCGATGCTCGACGAGGTGGCGAACTTGCTGGCGGCACGGCGGCGTTAAGCCAGCCGCACCGATGAGGCTCAGGCGCTCGACGAACACTCGCTCTGCGGGGCAGGGGCATTTGCACCCGCCTGCGCAGGGCCGCGCGCCATCTCACGCGGCTGCCACGACACGGCAATATCGCCGCGGATAAACGTCTGGCAAGCCAGGCGGAAGCCGCCGGCAAGTTCCTGCTCCGTCAGCAGCTTCTTTTCCTTCGGCTTGACCGCGTCCGTATGCTCGTGGCCCGTTTCGATGCGGCATTTGCAGGTGCCGCACAGCCCGCCGCCGCACTTGAACGGAATGCCGCCCTGTTCGCGCAGGGACACGCGCAGCAGGTTGCTGTCGGGCGGTGCGCTGACCGTCTTGCCGTGGTTGGTGAGGAAGGTGATCTGAATCATGGCGATGAAGGGTTTGTGCGCCGGAATGGCCGCGTGCTCAGGGCTGTCCGCCAGCGGTGACGGGCGTGGGCACGAGGGCGATGTCCATCGTGCCGAATTGCGCCAGCTCGCGTAGCGCCGAGCGGGCCGCATCCAGCGTGTCGTACTTTTCTAGGAACTTGGTCGGCACCAGGTTGACGATGCCGGGCGGCGTTTCCTCCTGCACCCGCACCTTGGTGTCGGCGGCCAGTTCTGCAATGACGAAGCGTGCCGTGCGCTTGCCATAGAAGACGTAGTCGTACGCCTCCACCGCTGTCATGCCATCGGTGGGCTCGGTGCGGAACTGGCCGGGGCGGCTCGTGAGCAGGACGAACATGTCAGGCATCCACGCTGTCGGCGGGCACGGCAACGGTGCCTGCGGTAGCAGATGCGGGAGCGGGCAGGTCGTCCTGCGCGAGCTCGATGTCATGCTCGATCCACAACTGGCAGGCAAGGCGATAGCCCTGTTCGAGCCGATCGCCCAGTTGCTTCTTTTCCTTCCAGTTCGGTGGCGGGAGGTGCTCGGCGCCGGCGATCACGCGGCAGGCGCACTTGGAGCACTTGCCCATGCCGCACTCATAGCGCAGGTTGGGGTAGGGGAACTGGCGGATGCCCGCGCGCACGACAAGGTTGGTCTGGGGTTTGACCTCGTCGGTGTAGGTCTGGCCCTGCTTGTGGAAGGTGACTGTCGGCATAGTGCGGATCCTGCGGATTCAGAATGAGTTCGGAAACGTCTTGAAGCGCCTGCTGCCGCTTACGACCACAGCAGCATCGCGGCGACCGTCGAGCAGGTCAGCCCGATCAGCACCGGAATCAGCAGCGCACGTACCGCTTCAAGCACCGGCACCCGGGCAAAGCCGGCCACCGCAATCAGCGAGGACCACGCCACCAGCGTGCCACCACCGGTCCAGACGGCGCCCATCTGGCCGACCGCCGCCAGCGTGGCCGGGTCGAAGCCGACCACCGGGCCCAGCGCACCGGCCAGCGTGCCGGTCAGCGGCAAGCCCGCGAAGCCCGAACCGTCGATGCCGGTGATCATGCCGACCAGCAGCACGCCGAACGCGACCAGTACGTGGTTGTCAGGGATGGTGTGCTGGTACGCCTGGATCAGCTCGAACAGCAGGCTCGGTGCCTTGCCGGGCGGCAGGCCGAGAATCTGCGCGGCGGTCTCGCCCGCGCCGACGAAGAAGAAGCCCGCGATCGGCAGCACCGAGCCCATCGCCTTGAAGGCGAACACGAAGCCGTCGGTGATGTGTTCCGGGCAGACATCGAGCATGCGGCGCGGGCCTTCCGCGGCCAGCGTGGCGAGCATCATCAGCACGGCCGCCACCCCACCAACCAGCGCGGCCGCGTCGCCGCCCTTGAGGTCCTGCACGCCGGTGCCAAGCTTCGGCAGCACCATGATGGCGACCACTGCGAGGAAAGCAATCGGCGTGACGATGGCGAAGCATTTCGACCACTTCACGCGGCGCCGGGCCACCATCGACAGGCTGGCTTCGATGTTGCTGTCAGTGGCCAGCGGTTCGGAATGGGCGGTGCCGCGCGCGATCTCTGCCTTGTCGAAGGTGCCGCTGCCCTCGATGTGCCCGGCTTGCGCTGCGGTACCGCCGGCGCGTGCCTGCCAGCGGTCGAGCAGGGCGCCGCTGGCAGGCACGATGTGCTTGCGCATCGTCAGGTAGGCCAGGCACAGCGCAATGGAGCCCGTGATGATCGACAGCGCCAGCGCGCGATCGGCCACCACCGCAGCGCTCACCGCCGCACCGGCGGCCTTGGCGCTGATGCCGGGCGCCACACCGATCACATAGTCCGACGACAGCGCCATGCCCTGGCCGGCGATGGCGATGGCCATTGCGCCCGCCAGCGGCGGCAGCCCCGCGGCGATGGCCGCCGGCAGCAGGATGGCCGATACCAGCGGCACGGCAGGCGTCGGCCAGAAGAACAGCGAGATGACGTAGGTAATGCCCGCCAGGATGAAGAAGGCCGAATGCCCGTTCTTCATCACCATGCGGAAAGGCTCGACCATGCGGATGTCCGAGCGCAGCGTCTTGAGCGCGTTGAGCAGCGCGGTCATGAACGCGATCACCAGAAAGATATTGAACAGCTCTTTCGCGGCAACCAGGCTGGCGGAGAACACACCAGCCAGCGCCGATACCGGGCTGCCAGTCAGCGCGAAGACCACGAGCGCAGTACCCACGATCGAAGGCACTACGACATTGGCACGCAGGATCATCGTCAGCACGATGACTGCTACCCCTGCCAGATATATCCAGTGCGCTGCACCGATCACGACTTGTTGTGACATGAAAACTCCCTGGGGGCCGAGGGGTTGTGGGGGCCGGTTCTCGTCGGGGCGTGAATCGGTGTTGGTATACTATATTCCTAAGTGGGTGCGAGCCAAGCAGATTTTCATCGGGACTTACGCGAAGCCCAATACGGTGCAAGGTACTGTGACGTCGCACTGTTGTTGGGATAGGGGCTTTCCCGGCACCCTTTTGGTGGCGCGTCGAGCGTCTGTGTTATTTGCTCGCTGGCAGTCGTCTATGTAGACTGTATACCGTTATGCAACTGGACGGAACAGCGTGCCTCACGGATGAGCATGAGGCGTGCCTGGAACCAGACCCCGGTCTTCCGTCCTGACAACCCAAACCCAACCAGCGGAGCCCCCATGCAGCACATCACAGACGCGATGATCGACGCCCACGTCAGTCCCGAAGACGCCCGGCAAGTCATGGAAGCGGCGTTTGCCAGCTTTGGCCGGGGCGATGCGGCCATGCAGGAGCGCATCCGCACCGAGGCGGGTGGCGTCAAATTGTCCACGCTGGGCGCGGTGATTCCGCAGCAGGGTTTTGCAGGCGCCAAGGTTTACACCACCATCAACGGCCAGTTCTCTTTTGTCATTCTGATCTTCTCGACGGAGGACGGCCGTCCGCTTGCGTCATTCGATGCGGGCGCCATCACGCGCCTGCGGACGGCCGCGTGCACCACGCTTGCGGCGCAGCGGCTTGTGCGGCCGGGCGCGCGCACGCTGGCGCTTTTCGGCGCCGGCACGCAGGGCGTTCAGCACGCGCGCCAGCTCAGCGCCACGCTGGGGCTCCAACGCATCCTCGTGTCCGATCCGCATGCCGATGCCGGCATGCCCGCACGCCTGTCGGCGCAATGCGGCATTCCGGTTGTAGTGTCCGAGCCCGATGCTGCGGTGGCCGAGGCCGATATCGTGGTCACCGCCTCGCGCGCGACCACGCCGCTGTTCGCGGGTGCGTCGCTGCGGCCGGGCGCCTTCGTAGCCGCCATCGGCTCCAGCCTGCCGCATACGCGCGAACTCGACGACACGGCGCTGCGTCGGGCCGCCGCCGTGGTGGTCGAGTGGCGTCCGCAATCCACGCGCGAGGCCGGCGACATCGTACTGGCCGATCCGCAAGCGCTGCCGACGGAAAAGATCGTCGAGCTCGGCGACGTCGTGCTCGGCAAGGTTTCGCCGCGACAGCGCGACGACGACATCGTCATCTACAAGTCCGTGGGTGTCGGCCTGGAGGACGTTGCGTTGGCCGGTTTTGCGTGGTCGCGCATTGCCGGCGCAGTGGAGCTTCGCGTCGCCTGATTCATCTACGGCTCTTGCCGGGTAAACCCCGGCGTGACGAGTCAACGAAGCGCTTGCCGTCCCGCATTAACTGTATATAGTATACAAGCATGCCGATGCGATCGATTCTCTGACGACCACGGCATTCCAACCCACCGAATCGCCCCACATCCGCCAACAGGAGCCTCCGCCATGGCCGAACTGATGAACCGTGAAGCATTCCGAGCCGCCCTTGAAGAAGCCATCAAGGGCAAGAGCGCCAACAAGGCGCCGTTCAGCGTGGCCTGGGCCAGCGGCAAGCTGACCCGCGCCCATCTCGCACGCTGGGCAGAGAACCACTATCACTATGTCGGTCCGTTCGCGGATTACCTCGGCTATATCTATGCGCGCACGCCGGACCGGTATACCGAGGCCAAGGATTTCCTGCTCGCCAATATGTATGAGGAAGAAATCGGCGGCGACCGCCATACCGACCTGCTGATTCGCTTCGCCGAAGCTTGCGGCACCACGCGCGAACGCGTGATCGACCCGGACAACATGTCGCCGACCACGCGCGGCCTGCAGAGCTGGTGCTACGCAGTCGCCATGCGCGAAGACCCGATCGTGGCCGTTGCCGGGCTGGTGGTGGGGCTCGAATCGCAGGTGCCGTCGATCTACCGCAAGCAGACTCCGACGCTGCGCGACAAGTACCAGTTCACCGACGAGGAAGTCGAGTTCTTCGACCTGCATATCGTCTCCGACGAGATCCACGGCGAGCGCGGCTACCAGATCGTGCTCGAACACGCCAACACGCCCGAGCTGCAGCAGCGCTGCCTGAAGATCTGCGAGATCGGCGCGCAGATGCGTCTGCTGTACACCACGGCGCTCTATCACGACTACGTCGCGCACGAACTGCCGCTGCCCGAACTCGAGATGGCCGCCTGAGCCGCGCCCCCCCAACCCGGACCGACGATGAACGTATTCCTCAACCATATCGACGGCGAATGGACGGCCTGCCAGTCGGGCCGCACCTTCGACAACGTCAACCCGGCCGACACCGGCGATATCGTGGGCCGCTTCCAGGCGTCGTCGGCAGTGGACGCGCAGGCGGCCGTCGCCGCGGCGGCGGCCGCGTTCGCCGGCTGGAAGAAGACTCCGGTCGGCAAGCGCGCTGCTGTCCTCAACCGCGCCGCCGATCACCTGGAAGCCAATGCCGACAGCATCGCGGCCGAACTGACCCGCGAAGAGGGCAAGGCGCTGACGCTGGCCCGTGACGAAGTCCTGCGCTCGGCACAAACGCTGCGCTTCTACGCGGTGGAGGGGCAGACCTTTACCGGCGAGGTGTTCCCGAACGACGACCCGGACCAACTCGTCTTCAGCCAGCGCGAGCCGCTGGGCGTGGTGACGGTGATCGCGCCGTGGAATTTCCCGGTGTCGATCCCGGCGCGCAAGATCGCTCCGGCGCTGGTGACGGGCAATACGGTGGTGTTCAAACCGTCATCCGAAGCGCCGCTGTCGGGGTATCGCCTGGCTGAGGCGCTTATCAAGGCCGGCCTGCCCAAGGGAGTGCTGAACTTCATCACGGGCAGTGCGGCCGAGATTGGCGCCGCGATCACCGAGGCGCCGGTCGTGCGTGCGATTTCGTTCACCGGCTCGTCGCGTGCCGGCGAGCAGATCCACCGCGCCGTGCCGCTGACCACGCGCACGCAGATGGAGCTGGGCGGCAAGAACCCGCTGATCGTGATGGAGGATGCCGATCTCGACCGCGCGGTGGACCTGACCATCAAGGGCGGTTTCTCGTTGTCCGGGCAGGCCTGCACCGGAACCAGCCGCGTGCTGGTGGCGGAATCGGTCAAGGCCGCCTACACCGAGCGATTGCTGGCAAAGGTCGCCACGCTCAAGGTCGGCAGCGGCATGACCGCCGGGATGGACCTGGGGCCGCTGGCATCGCAGAAGCAGATGGAAACGGTGCTGCGCTACATCGACATCGGCAAGTCCGAGGCGACGCTGCTATGCGGTGGAGAACGGCTGACCGGCGGCGAGTTCGACAAGGGCTACTACGTCGCGCCGACGGTATTCACGGACGTGACGCAGCAGATGCGCATCGCACGCGAGGAAATCTTCGGGCCGGTGATCGCCATCCTCGGCTTCACCGATTACGCCGACGCCATCGCCAAAGCGAACGATACCGAGTATGGCCTTGCCGCGGCCATCGTCACCAGCAATCCGCGCTACATCCACCACTTTGCCAACGACATCGAAGCGGGCACGGTCAAGATCAACCGTACCACCACGGGCAACCTGGTCAACGCCCCGTTCGGCGGATTGAAACGATCGAGTACCTCGACCTTCCGCGAATCGGGCCGCACCGGGCTGGAGTTCTATACGCAGATCAAGACGGTCTATCGGGGCGCCTGAGCCCGGCCGTCGCAAGGAGTCACAGAGATGAAGAAAGCCATCAAGCTGGAACTGCGCGAAGCGCGCCACATGGTTGCCGCAGCCATTCGCCGTTCCGAAGAAATCGGCGTGCTCGAGTCGATCTGCGTGGTCGACGAGGGCGGCTATCCGCTCGTGCTGGAGCGCATGGACGGCGCGCGTATCACCGGGCCGCAGATTGCGT
The DNA here is from genome assembly GCF_019602855.1 of Cupriavidus pinatubonensis. Classification (GTDB taxonomy): domain Bacteria; phylum Pseudomonadota; class Gammaproteobacteria; order Burkholderiales; family Burkholderiaceae; genus Cupriavidus; species Cupriavidus pinatubonensis. The sequence continues at coordinate 550,814 of NZ_CP080766.1, read as the reverse complement.
GGAACAAGGCGTTCACCGCCGCGGGCCACAAGCGTTCGACACACCTGTTCACCACGCCGCCGAATGGGCCGGCATTGCCGGGCAACGAGGCGTTCGGCATCCAGTGGAGTTTCGAAGGAAAGTTCGCCGCGTTCGTGGGCGGCTTCCCGATCGTTGTGAATGATGAAGTGATCGGCGGCATCGGCCTGTCCGGCGGCAACGGGGAGCAGGACACGCAGGCCGGCGTGGCGGCGCTGCAGGCGCTGGCGGAACTGCTGGCGCCGCAGGACCTGAAGGTCCTGGTGCAGGCCGATATCAAGAAGTAACGCAGTCATCTTGCGCGGAGGTTCCATGTCGTACCGCATCCAGATCGCCGAGACGCAGCAGGTCTTTTTTGTCGAACGCGGCGAAACGCTGCTGCAGGCCGCCGGGCGTGCGGATATCTCGCTGCCGCATGACTGCCAGCTCGGTGGCTGTGGCACTTGCCGCATACGTCTGCTCGACGGACAGGTGCGGTATGACGAAGAACCGTTCGGGCTTGCGCCGGACGAGGCTGCTGCTGGCTATGCGCTGGCGTGCCAGGCGCAACCGCTGGCCGATCTGGTCATCAGCACCGCGCGCGAGGACGAAGCGTGCGCCGAGCCGGCGCGCCATCAGGCCATCGTGCGCGGCGTGCGCCCGTTGTCTTTGGACGTACTGCATGTCGCGCTTGAGGTGCCCGATGCCGGTACGCTTGCGTATCGCCCGGGCCAGTACCTGAAGCTCGTGACGGGTGACGGCCTCGCGCGCAGCTTTTCGATGGCGTCGGTGCCAAGCGAAGGGCGGGTTGACCTGCATGTGCGGCGCATCCCGGGTGGCGCTTTTACCGACGGCATCCTGCCGAGGCTGAAGGCCGGTGACGCTGTCGATGTCGAATTGCCGCTTGGCACCTTTTTCTATCGTGCGAAAGACTATCGGCCATTGTTGATGGTGGCCACGGGCACGGGGCTGGCGCCGATCAAGGCGATCCTCGAGTCGCTGATGGACGATCCCGACTGTCCGCCCGTGTCGCTCTACTGGGGCATGCGCCAACCCGAAGACCTTTACCTGCACGCGGACATCCCGGCATGGGGAGAGCGGCTCTATGACTTCCAGTACGTGCCGGTGCTATCGCGCGCCGGCGATGGCTGGCAGGGTCGGCGCGGCTACGTGCACGACGCGGCATTGGCCGACCTGGGCGATCTGAGCGAGCATGCGATCTACCTTTGCGGATCTCCGAACATGATCCGTGATGCCCGCGCCGCCTTCATCGCGCGGGGCGCCAGTCCCGAGCATCTCTACGCGGACAGTTTTACCTTCCAGCGCGATTGATAAGACATTGCGGTATACAGTCGGAGGCTTGGTATACAATGAGGGCCAGTTCGTGTCCTGCTTCGCTTCCGTTCATCCATGGCCCTCACTTCGCCCACTGCCTCGACTGCTCCGACTGCCGAGCCGCTTAGTCTCGGCGCCAGCCATTCGCCGCTGTTCGCCCTTGTCACCGACAAGCTGCGCGAGGGCATCCTGAACGGCAAGTTCGCGCCGGGGGAACGGCTGGTGGAGAACAAGCTGTCGGCCGAACTCGGGGTGTCGCGTATTCCGGTGCGCGAGGCGCTGCGCGCGCTCGCCAGCGAAGGCCTGGTACTGATCGAGCCACGCCGTGGCGCCTCGGTGGCGAGCCTGTCGCCGGTGATCGCGCGCGAGATGGTCGAGGTACGCGCCACGCTGGAAGGCCTCAACGCCAAGCTCGCCGCACAGCGCCGCGACCCGGCGCTGGTCGCCGAACTGGAAACCGTGCTGCGCCAGGGCATGGACGCCGCCGCGCAGGGCCGCGCGGATGAACTGCTCTCGCTGAATTCCCGTTTCCACGAGGTGCTGGGTACGATTGCTGCCAACAGCGTGCTGCAGGAAATGATGCGCTCGCTGCGCGAGCGCACCGCCGTGCTGTTCGGGCCTGCAAACGTGGTCCGTGCGCGCCAGAACTGGGATGAGCACGCCCAGATCCTGCAGGCGGTGATTGCGGGGGACGCTGATCTGGCTGCCTTGCTGGCGGCGCGGCATGTTTATAGTGCTGCGAAGGCGGCGGATTTGCCGGTGGAAGGGCAGGGTGGTGGGGGGCAGGTGCAGGTGGCTTGAGGGTTTTGGCGGGATCTTTTGGATTCTTCGGTGAATGGCGGGGCGTCGTTCTTGGCAGGCGCCGCTGTTTCGCCGGCGTAGCCGGCGAGTCACTTTCTGTCCGAGCGACAGAAAGTAACCAAAGAACGCGTCGCCTGGCGGCTGGTCATCAACGGTACGCTTCTTGTTATCAAGTGGCTTTGGTCTCGCGAGGCGTGGTAATCGTTCAAGCCTGCTCACGCTATGTGATTCAGAACCTGTGCCTGGCGCGGCACGGCTTTTGAACGATCCCCAAGTTGGACTCGGGTACAGCGTTTCAACCAGGTCAGTGGTGGGACGCCTTCGGCTGCGCTGCGCGCACGTCGTCGTCTGGGTGCAAGCTCATCAACGATGCTGACGCCCGAGGTCCGCTTTCTTCCCTCTCCCTCCCACAGTCTCTCTACTTCGCATGCAATGCCCTGGCCTGTCACCGAGGCGTGGTTTGCCCTGGGCCTTTCGCGCTCAGACTTGAGCTCTGCGCGTAGCGCAGCCGAAGGCGATCACACGATATCGCCAGCAGCAGGGTCCACGGACAGTTTCGGGGCTCGTTCAATCAGCGCTGTAATTCTGACCACGGTGGTGCACCACGCGGCAGGCAGCCAGAAAGACTCTGAAGCCCATACCCGTACAACACCCTCAGCCCACTACGATAAATATTCGCCCGTTAGGGCAAGCCTGACGCGCTTTTGCCTCCTTTTGTCGCTCGGACAAAAGGAGGTCGCCGGCTACGCCGGCGAAACAGCGGCGCCTGCCAAGCACGATAACCCGGCTATATTGAAAGGAGCATCGTTTCTCCATCGCCCAACCGGCCATTTCGCGCCCTGCAACAGTGCATTGCGCCCCACTTTATGGCGCACTGCACCAATTAATGTATACTGTAGTCAATTTGATTCAATTGGGATTTACCATGAAGTCTCCCGAGCAACGCTATCTCTCGCAACCGGTCGGCCAGCAACTGCTTCGCTACTACGCGGCACGCGATGCAGTGCGACATGCGACACCGCTCGTGCCGCTGAAGCTGCGGGATATCGGCCGGTTCTTCCTGGCGCTGGGCGGCCATGTGCAGCGCCGTCATCACTGCTGATCTGATCGTCCGGTTACCATCGTTGGCTGCCACGCTGCTGCGGCCAACACCCCTTCCGGCAGCGTTCTTACTGCCGCCCCGCTCCCCGTATCGCTCTCCTTTCTGACGTCTTAGCGCGCCAAGCGTATTGATCCGTCCAGAATCGTCTTGCCGTTCGTGAAAAAGTGAATATAGTATACCGAAATACATCGCAGTCCCTCCCGTAGTCTCTCCCAACGCCCCCACCGTGCACTGCCACGGATGACAACAAGGAGTCGACGTGAATCTGCCCGACCGGAGCAAAACCGGCCTTGCGCCGTTGTGGAAGATGGCGCAATGGTTGGCCGATGGCGAGGTATCGGCGGTGGAACTGGTGCAGGCTTGCGAGGCTGCGTGGCACGCGTGGCATGGAGTCATCAACGCACTCGTGGTGTCTGACTTCGATGCCGCCCGCGCCGCCGCGCAGGAGAGCGACCGTCGCCGCAGCGCGGGACAGGCGCGTGGGGTCCTCGACGGCGTGCCGTTCTCCATCAAGGAATCGTTCGACGTGGCTGGCTGGCCGACCACTTGCGGCAACCCGGCTCTTCGCGGCCACGTGGCCCGGCGCGATGCGGTAGTGGTGCAGCGTCTGCGCGATGCCGGCGCGATCCTGCTCGGCAAGACCAACGTCCCGCTCGGCCTGCGGGACTGGCAGAGCTACAACGAGATCTACGGCACGACCCGCAATCCGCACGACCCGTCGCGTACGCCGGGCGGCTCGTCCGGCGGGAGTGCTGCGGCTGTGTGTGCGGGACTGTCGGCGTTCGATGTCGGTTCGGACATTGGTTCCTCGCTGCGCAACCCGGCCCACTACTGCGGCATCTTCTCGCTCAAGCCTAGCCATGGACTGGTGCCGCTGGCCGGCCATGGCACCGGCCCGGCGCGCTTCGGCGAACAGGACATCAACGTGGCCGGGCCTCTGGCCCGCAGCGCGCGCGATCTTGAACCCGTGCTGCGTGCCATTGCCGGCCCGTACGGTGACCAGGAGATGGCATACCGCCTCGAACTGCCCGCGTGCCCGCATCGGCGGCTCGCCGATTTCCGCGTTGCCGTGCTGCCGAGCCATCCGCAGGCCGAAGCCGACAGCGCAGTCGCCACGCAGATCGAGCAGCTTGGCCATTGGCTCGCGCAACAAGGCGCGCGCGTGGCATGGCACGCGCGGCCGGACTTCGACGCCGCCGAGCTATGGCATGCCTACGTGACGTTGCTGCGCGCGGCCACCTCGCTGCATATGGATGACGCGGCATATGCCGATGCGCTCGACCGCGCGGCCAATGCCGCCGCAGGCGATGCCTCTTATTCCACGCTGCAATACACCGGTGCAACGCTGAGCCATCGCGACTGGCTGCGCCTGCAGGCTGCGCGCGAACGTTTCGCGGCCGCGTGGCGCCAGCTCTTTGCCGACCATGACGTGCTGCTGTGTCCTGCCGCGACGACAACCGCTTTCACGCTGAACGAAGCGGGTGAACCATGGACACGCATGCTTGACGTGAACGGCCAATCGCAACCGATGACCACGCAGCTGTTCTGGGCCGGCCATTCCGGGCTGTGCGGGCTGCCTTCGGCCGTCGCGCCGATCGGGCCGGCCTCGAACGGCCTGCCCGTCGGCGTGCAGATCGTTGCCGGCCGCTACCAGGATCTCACCGCACTGCGGTTCGCCACGCTGCTCGAAGACGCAGGCTACGCTTTCCGGCCACCACCGCGGCCGTCCACGCTGCCGGCGAACCTCCACCACTAAGACCCCCACACACAACATAGGGAGGGATCATGTTTGACTGGTTCCGCGATTTGTCGCGCATGGAGCGCAAGGGCTTCTATGGCGCTTTCCTAGGACATGCGGTCGATGTATTCGACTTCATGATCTATTCCTTCCTCATCTCCACGCTGCTGGGGCAGTGGGGCATGAGCAAGTCGACCGCGGGCGCTATCGTCACGTGGACGCTGGTGTCGTCGCTGGTCGGTGCGATCGGGGCCGGCATCCTGGCCGACCGCTACGGCCGCGTGCGGGTGCTGCGCTGGACCATTATCGTGTTCGCCATCGCCTGCTTCCTGTGCGGGCTGGCGCAGTCACCGGAACAACTCATGCTGTTCCGCATGATCCAGGGCCTGGGCTTCGGCGGCGAATCGTCGCTGTGCATGGTGCTGGTGACGGAGATGATCCGCAACCCCGCGCATCGCGGCAAATACTCGGGCTTCACCGCGAGCAGCTACTCGTTCGGCTGGGGCGCGGCGGCCATCGTCTACGCGCTCACGTTCAGCATGCTGCCGGCCGAAACGGCGTGGCGCGTCTGCTTCTTCCTCGGCATCCTGCCCGCACTGGTGGTGATCTACCTGCGCCGCAATCTGGAGGAGCCAGAGGTATTCCTGAAGAGCCGCGCGGCTGGCCGGCAGGGGACGGCGCTGGCAGGCCTGGGCCGGCTGTTCCGTGGTCCGCTGCTGTCCAAGACCCTGCTGTGCAGTCTGCTCTCGGGCGGCATGCTCGGTGCGTACTACGCGATCGCCACGTGGCTACCGACCTTCCTCAAGACCGAGCGCGGGCTATCGGTGTTCGGCACCAGTTCCTATCTGGCGGTGACGATCATCGGGTCACTGATCGGCTATGTGGCGGGCGCCTACGCGACGGATCGCTGGGGCCGCAGGCTGACCTATATAGTGTTCGCGGCGGGGGCCTTCGTGGCCGCGCTGGTCTATATGGTGATCCCGGTGTCGAACACGTCGATGCTGTTCCTCGGCTTCCCGCTGGGGATCCTGATGCAGGGCGTATTCTCGGGCATCGGCGCGACGATTTCGGAATCGTTTCCCAACGATATCCGTGCGACGGGATACGGCGTGTCGTACAACGCCGGGCGCGTGATCGGCTCGCTGTTCCCGCTGTCGGTGGGGTGGCTGAGTTCCGGGCACACGTCTTTGCCGACCGCGATTGCGATTGTCGCCGGGGTGGGCTACGTGATGGTCGTGATGGCCGCGCTGCTGCTGCCCGAGACGACCGGGATGGATCTCGGACAGGCTGGCGGTGGAGAAGAGCAGGATTCGGCGCCGCTGGCGCAACCCGCGGGGACAGTGGCCTGAAGCCGTTCGTTCGCGGGCCGCGAACGCGATACGTGTGTCGTGCCTGGGCCTGCAGCGCCAGGCCGTGCTGTTGCCGGGAGCAGGATGCCGAACGCTTCACCGCCCGGCTGCGCAACCGGGTCGGTGCGCCTGACGCGCACTGGCAGACCTGCGCCAGCAGCTTCAGCGCAGCATGCGCTTCTGTTGCGGCCCTATTTGCCGTTCACGTTCTTGACGTGGTCGATGCATCGCTACCATGTGTACTTCACCCCGACGCGCGCGGCGTACTGGTGGTAGCTTTGCGCGCCCCAGGCGCCGGCGACATTCGCCCAGCCGGTCCAGCGCTTGCCGAGATCGGCATTCAGGCCCAGCTTCAGTTCATACCGGTTTGAGGGATAGAGGCTGCCCAGCGGAAGCTGATTGAACGAGATGTTGCTGTCCGTGCTGGTGTGCCACCAGTTCAGGGTCACGTACGGCTGCAGCTTGCGACGGTCCTCGCGGATGAAGGTGCGATGCACGCGCACGCCGAGCCGGGTGATCAACCCGTTCGAGTCCGCACCGCTCACGTGGGTGCCATTGGGCTCGGTGATGTCGTCCTCGCCATAGCTGACGTAGATGAGTTGGGCTTGCGGTTCAATCACCCAGTCGTAGCGCGTCGGCATCGCATAGCCGACTTCGCCCGATATTGCCCATCCCTGTGCGTGATAGCTCACCGTCGGAAGCTGGTCGCCTTCAACCTTGTTGTTGAACCAGCCGTACTGGAACCAGGTATCGACATAGGTGCCGAGCTTGTGCTCGTCGTTCTGGTACCACGTGCCGTAGGCGCCCAGGCTGAATCCTTCGACGGTGCCGTGGGCACGGGCGGGGTTGGCGGCGGCCTCGGCATTGCTGCGGGCGTAGCCATAGCCAGCCATCAACCCCAGGTGGACGCGGTCTTCCTCGCGCGCCACCTTCCATTTGGCGAGTTCCACGCCGCCATGGAGCAGGAACGAATCGGTATCGACCTTGAAATTGCCATCCTTGCTGTGGCTGCCTTCCCACCTCCCGACCACGCGCAGCCAGCCGCTGCGCGGCTTGTCTTCTTCATGGTCGAAGCCCTGGTCTTCGACATACTGCGGCTCGCCCAGACGGTCGTGCAGGCTGTGCACGAACATCTGTCCCGCCAGGCGCTGGTTGGCCAGGTACGCGGCGACTTCGGGGCGATAGAGCGGGTCTGGTGGCGCTGGCGGGGCAGGAGGGGGTGTCTTCTCCGAGCGCAGGTACCACGCATCGGCATTGGTGCCATCCACGCTGCTGCGGAACAGGCGATATTCGTAGGGGCCGGCCACCGCGCGGCCGTCGAGCCGGAAAGCATCGGGCTGCGTTGCGCCGCCGTTGGCGGTGTTGACTACCAGGATACCGTTGGCGGTCGTCACGGCGCCCGCACCGCCGGCATTGGTGATGCGCAGGCCGGTCTGGCCGCCTGCCGTGCCGCCGTCGATCACGACCGTGTCGGACGGCGAGTTGTCCGCCGCCAGCACCGTGTTGAGGCCGACCACGCCACCGTTGGCGCCGGTATAGCGCGTGACGGTCAGCGTCTTGAATGCGCCCGCCACCGGTGCGGAGAAAAGGATCCGGCTCGCATCGTTGGTGAGATTGGTGAGGTTCGAGTTGCCGGTCATGTTCCACACCGTGCCATCGCGTGCGGTCACCGTGGAGGTGCTGCCGGGCAGCGTAGTAGCCGCACCGGTCAGTGTGGACGCGGACACGTCAAGGATGGCGCCACCGGCGGTCGCCAGCGGCGTTTTCATGGCGACGACGCCTGGCGACAGCGCCAGCGTGGCGAGCAACGGGACCGCGTCATCGGGCGGAAGCGGTTGAGGCCGCGCGATGGGGTCTTCAGCGGCGGGCAGCGAGGGGAAATCGGCGATAGTGCCCACACGCAGCCATTCGCCGCTGCCGGAAACGGTGGAGCCCGACAGGCTGATGGTGCCGTTGCCGCCCACCGCAATGGTCGGACCGCTGGTATTGCGCAGCGTGGACGAGGTGAAGCCCGCGCTGGACGGGCTGAGCTCTCCGGCGACGAAGAGCGCCGCCGCATTGGCACCGTTAGCCGTCACGGCAGCATTCGTGCCGGTGATGATGCCGCCGTCCTGCGCGATCCCGCCATGCGCATTGATGCCGCCGGCGGTGACGGTGGCGCCGTTGAGCGTCACAAGGCTTTGTTCACCGAGTGCCAGCATGCCGTGCGCGGCCGCGCCTTCCGTCACGACGCTGCTTTGTGTCGCGTCAATCTTGCCTTTCAGGACCGCCCGCAGCCCGACCGCTCCATCGCCATGCGTGGTAACCGTGCTGTTGTCATTCAGCGTAATGGTCGCGGGAATATCGAGGTTGGTCCGTGCCTGTGCCTGGGCGCCATGTGCAAACTGCCCAGATGTCTCGACGCGGCTCGCAGTGGCGATGACCGCCGCCGCGCCGGGCTTGGTCGGATCGACGCCCGCATAGATGCCCAGTGCGCGCAGGCTGTCGGTCGTGACGGTGGTGCGGTTCAGCGTGATGGTGCCGCCATCGTCCGCGGCCACGCCCAGTGCGCGCTCGCCGTGCGTGCGCACGCTGACATCGTTGGCGACCAGTTGTGCGCCCGGATTGACCGCCGCCAGCGCATTGGGTGTCTGTCCGCGGTCGAGCGAGCCGAAGGTGTCGACGGTGCCGCCGTTGAGCGTGATGAGCGATCCCGTATTTGCATAGACCCCAGCCGCGTTGGCGCTGCCGTTGCTGACGATCGCCGTGTTCTGGGTCGTGATCGTGGCGATGCCGACGGTTGATCCGGCCGATACCGTCGGCACCTGGCCCGAGCCGGACAAGGTACCGCCATTGACCGTAATGCCGCCGCCTTCCCCGCTCGTGACCGCATAGCTCTGCGAGGTGACATTGGTGTTGATCAGGCCAATCGTGGCGTTGCCCTTGGCCCAGACGCCGCGCGCAGTGCCTGCCTGCACGGTGCTGTTTGTCAGGGTGGCCGTGGCACCCGCGTCGGCCAGTACACCGATCGCACGGACATCTGTCTTGATGGTGGCATCGGACACCGTGGCCGCCGAGCCAGCATCCTTCACGTACAGGCCATAGGCCTCGGTCGCGGCTCCGCCATTGAGCGATGTGCCGCCACGGATGTTCAGTTGCCCGCCTGAAAATGCCCCGGCGGCCGCCACGGGACCAGTCGCAGCGCTACCCGTTCCCGTGGCGGTCAGCGAGCCTCCGGTCACGGTGACGGTGCCGGCCAGTTCCGCACGCGCCGCCTGCGAGAAGTTGGAAAGCGCGGTAACGTTGACGCCTGTCGCGAACACATTGCTGTTCGCGCCGCTTGCCACCAGGCCATGGTTAAAGTTCCGGCCGCTGCCGGCACTGCCGATGTTGATGGCGAGATCGGTGAGCGTCACGGTCCCGCCATCGACGGCGCGCGCGGCGGTCAGGTTGATCCCCGCCGCCGGCGTCATGGTGATGGTGGTCCCGTTGGCGCTGATTGCGCTGAGCGCGCCGCTCGCAAGCAAGCCGGTCTGCCCGTTGGCCGTCGCAGCCGTGTTCGATGTGGTCATGACCTGGCCACCCGTGAGCTGGATGCTGGCACCACCTTGCGCATTGGCCCCGCCGGCGTTGGCGACGCCGAGGTTCAGCGTCAATGCCTGTCCGGTGACGTTGGCAGCCGCTCCCGTGCCGGTCACGGCGACGGGGTTTGCCACCGTGGTTCCGATCACGGTCGATGGGGGGACCGTGCAGGTATCGGTTGCGGAAACCTGGCCTGTGCCGACGGTCGCGCATGGCGTCTGTCCTTCGGCTTCCGGCACCAGGCCGGCAAACATGCCGCCCACGAACAGGTACAGCACATGGCGCGAGCCCGCGAGATGGCACGCGGCACGAATTGCCCGTGGCATGGGACGCAGCACCAGGCGGTGCTGCAACTTCGTCTTGTTCTTTTGCATGGCCGTCCTGTGTCCTGCCCTGGGGAGGGCAGCATGCGATGGACATCCCAGGCATTATTGGCTTCTCGCGGTACTTCGCGTGTTGAATTCTTTGAAGACTTGTCCTGAACAGACTGGAACGCAGCGACAGGTGCCGGGAATTCGCCTCACCCGAATGGGTTCCCCGACAGCTCTCGCTCAGCCGAGCTGGCTGACCAATGCCGGCACCATCAGGCTCGCCCCAATGCCCATCAACACCCCAAACGCGATGCGCCGCGTGGTGGTGGGAGAGAAGGGCGGCGGAAACCGCCGTCCCAGCACCGTGGCCAGCACCACCACAGGCACGGCAATGGCAGCCTGCAGGCAGATCTGCGCGTCGAGCTGGCCCTGCCAGGCCGAGAAGAGGGTGCGCACGCTGGAGGTCACGGTAAAGACCAGGATCAGCGCGCAGCGGATCTCCACCGGCTTCATGGGCTGGCGGTAGAACTGGAAAATTAGCGGCGGGCCGGACACGCCGAACATACCGCTCAGCAGGCCGCCGAATATGCCGCTCACGAGAAAGCTGCTATCGCCGGAGCGTCGCGGCAGCGGCTCGGGGCGCAGCGCCGCGCTCAGGCCGCCATACAGGATCACTGCGCCAAGCAGCAACTGCAGCAGCGTGGCCGCGGTGCTGCTGAGATAGTCGAGCAGCAGCACGCCGGCAACCACGGACGGCAGGATGCCGATGGCCGCGGCAAACACCGCGCGCCAGTCGATATGCTGCATCTTGCCCGGCAGTGCGAACGCACTGTTGGCCAGCGTCACCAGGCTCACCACGGCAGCCACCGTGGCCACCGGCGCGAGGCCCAGCCCGCTGGTCGCGCCCATCACGATCATGCCGAGCCCGAAACCCGTCACCGTCTGAAAATACGTTCCCGCGCCAAGCAGGGCCTGCAGGCCCAGCACGGGCATCAACAATTCCAGCTTCATGCTGCCGCCTGCTCTCCGGATGATGGTTGCTGCGCCGAGGCGGCTTGTGCCTGCACGACGGTGACAGCGATGACATGGAACACATCCTCTGCGCTGCAACCGCGCGAAAGGTCGTTAGCCGGCCTCCTGAGCCCCTGCAGCATCGGGCCGATGGCCTTGGCGCCGCCGAGCCGTTCGGCCAGCTTGTAGCCGATATTGCCGGCTTCGAGATTCGGAAAGACCAGCACGTTGGCATGGCCGCCCACTTGGGAGTGAGGAATTTTGCGCTCGGCAATCTCGGCGACGATGGCGGCGTCGAGCTGCACATCGCCATCGATGGCGAGGCCCGGCCGCTGCGCGCGCACGCGCTCCGTGGCTGCGACGACCTTGTCGACGGCCGCATGCTTCGCGCTGCCGCAGGTCGAAAACGACAGCATCGCCACACGCGGATCTTCATTGAGCAGCGAGCGTGCGCTGTCTGACGCGGCTATGGCGATCTCGGATAGCTCCTCGGCATCGGGGTCCACCACGAGCCCGCAATCGGAAAAGATCAGCCCGCCCTTGAGCGCGTGGAACGGCTCGCACAGCATCATCAGGAAAAAGCTCGAAACCAGCCGGAATCCGGGCGCCAGACCGATCAGCTGGATCGCGTTGCGCACCACGTCTGCGGTGGTGTGGACCGCGCCGGCTACTGAACCGTCGGCATGGCCTTGTCGCACCATCAGGTTGGCGAAGCACAGCGGATCGAGCACCGCTTGCCGCGCCTGATCGAGCGTCATGCCCTTCTTCTGGCGCATCGCGTAGAGCGCCTGCGCGAAAGAGGGCGTCAGCGCCGATGTGGCCGGATCGACAATGGTCATGCGCGGGAGATCGATGCCCTGGTTTGCCGCTGCATCGGTGATACGCGCCGCGTTGCCCACCAGGATGACCTGCGCAATGCCCTCGCGCGCAGCGCGTTCGGCTGCCTGCAGGATGCGCGGATCCTCGCCCTCGCACAGGACGATGCGACGGGGCGCGGCGCGCGCGCGATCGATGATGCGGAGGATGGGTTTCATGGCGGGTGGCTCGGTAAGACTGAAAAAAGGGCCAGCGATCAGCGCTATGCCCTTGGTGTTATCGCCCTCTCCCGCAAGCGGGAGAGGGCGCACCCGATCGCGAACGATAGGGCGCAGCTTCGATCAGACTCGATCAGACGTAGTCCTTGTACTTGTCCAGGTAGCGCACCGGCTTGGACAGCGCGTCGCGGCGGAACGGGTCGCCGAGTTCACGCGTGCACAGCACTTCGATGATCGTGGTCTTGCCGTGGTTCATCTGCAGGTCGATGGCGCGCTTCAGTGCCGGGCCCACGTCTTCCAGGCGATCCACCACGATGCCTTCCGCGCCCATGGCCTTGGCGATGGCGGCGAAGCTCTGGTTGTCGAGCTCGCCGGCGACGAAGCGGCGGTTGTAGAAGTCCACCTGGTTCTTCTTCTCCGCGCCCCACTGGCGGTTGTGGAAGACCACAGCCGTCACCGGGATGTTGTGGCGCACGCAGGTCATGGTTTCCATCAGGCTCATGCCCCAGGCGCCGTCACCGGCGTACGAGACGGCCGGACGGTGCGGTGCCGCTACTTTGGCGCCGATGATGGTCGGGAACGCATAACCGCAATTGCCCCAGCTCATCGCCGCGAAGAAGCTGCGCGGCTTTTCGAAGCGCAGGTAGCTGTTGGCGACTGAGTTGATGTTGCCGATGTCGGTCGACACCATCACGTCGGCTGGCATGGCCTTTTCGAGTTCACGCAGCACCTGGCGCGGGTGCAGGTACGTGCCGCCGTTGAAGGTGCGCTCGTTCTTCTGCTCCTCGATCATGTCCAGGCTGTACGGATCGCGCTCGTGCGTCCAACCGTCCAGTTCCTTTTCCCATGCGGCCTTTTCGTTGGCGATTTCCGTGGCGCGGCCGTCGCGGCTGCTGTCGCAGGCAAGCGTGCGGTTGGCCAGGCGCTGCGTGAGCGCAATGGCGGCAGCCTTGGCGTCGCCGCAGATGCCCACCGAGATCTTCTTCACCAGGCCCAGCATCTTGTGATCGGCGTCGATCTGGATGATCTTCGCGTTCTTCGGCCAGTAGTCCATGCCGTGCTGCGGCAGCGTGCCGAACGGCCCGAGGCGCGAGCCCAGTGCGATCACCACGTCGGCGCGCGAGATCAGCTTCATTGCAGCCTTCGAACCCTGGTAGCCCAGCGGACCGCACCACAGCGGGTGGCTGGCGGGGAACGAGTCGTTGTGCAGGTAGCTGTTGACCACCGGCGCGCCCAGACGCTCGGCCAGTGCCTTGCATTCCTCGATGGCATCGGCCATCACCACGCCGCCGCCCGAGATGATCACGGGGAACTTGGCCTGTGCCAGCAGCTCGGCCGCTTCGTTCAGGCTCTGTTCGCCGCCGGGGCCGCGGTCCAGGCGCTGCGGCTTCGGAATCTCGACATTGACCTTGCCGTAGAAGTAGTCACGCGGGATGTTGAGCTGGGTCGGGCCCATTTCGGCCAGCGCGCGGTCGAAGCAGCGGCCGGTGAACTCGGCCATGCGCTGCGGATGCGTGACGTGGCCCTGGTACTTGGTGAACTCCTGGAACATCGGCAGTTGCTTGGCTTCCTGGAAGCCGCCCAGGCCGATGCCGGTGGTGCCGGCTTCGGGCGTGACGATCACGACCGGGCTATGCGCCCAGTACGCGGCAGCGATGGACGTCACGCAGTTCGAGATGCCGGGACCGTTCTGGCCGATCACCACGCCATGGCGGCCCGACACGCGAGCATAGCCGTCAGCCATATGGCCAGCACCCTGTTCATGCACGACCGGGATAAGACGAATGCCGGCCGGGGCGAAGATGTCCATGGCGTCCATGAACGCGGAGCCCATGATGCCGAACATCTCGGTCACGCCATTGGCGACCATGGTCTCCACGAACGCTTCGGACGGCGTCATGGTCTGGGGGCCGGCTGGCACCTGGGTCTCGGTGGCCGAGCCACCGGAAACGGCGGGCTGCGTAGTCGTGTCGAGGTCGCGCATGGGGTGTCTCCTGTGTGACGTAATAAGTGGAACGATTCGTTCCAGAAACTGTTTGGTGAGGGAAATGTAGGCGGAGAACAGCCCGTGGTCAATAGGAAGTTTTAGTTTTTGGAATGTTTGGAATCAAAAAACGAGACGAATCGTCATAAAAGTGATTTTAAGTTAACTTTTTATAATAGGGGTGGCAGATCGTCAATGCGGCTTTGCCAGCGCGAGCGTCCATGTCTGGACAAAGTCGGGTTCCGCGCTGGGCCTTCCTATATACTTTCAGTGTGCTAACAAAATGGTGAGTGCTATGGGTCCAAGAACGAAGCGCGGTGCGGCCGCGGACGACAGCGCGCCGGTGTCGGCGGTCGAGCCCGAAAGCGATCCCGCCAAGGAACTGCTGTGGGCGCGGCCGGGTTTCCTGGTGCGGCGGCTGCACCAGATCCACGTTGCGATGTTCTTCGAGGAGTGCAAGTCGCCCAACATCACGCCGGTGCAGTACGCGATCCTGACGGTGTTGTCGGTGCTGCCCGGGCTGGACCAGACCTCGCTCGGTCAGGAAGTTGGGCTGGACCGCACGACCACGGCGGACGTGGTGCGTCGGCTCGAAGAGCGCGGCCTGCTGGAGCGCCGCGACAACCCGGCGGACCGCCGCACGCGGCATGTCTACCTGACCAAGGAGGGCCGGAGCGTGGTGACGGCGCTGCGCGCCGATATGGCGCGCGCGCAGGAGCGTATGCTGGCGCCGCTGAAGCCGGCCCAGCGCGAAGTGTTCATGGACCTGCTGGCTACGCTGGTGGAGGCGAACAACCAGTACAGCCGCACGGTGTTGCGCAGCATGTAAGGCAAGAAGCGGCGAATGTCGGCCAAAAATGACAATGCGGGCGCAAGGCCCGCCTTGTGCTTTCCGCGGATGTCAGACCGGATAGACCAGATCGTTGGCGATGATCGTGGTGTCGTAGATCACCTGGCGTTCACGTAGCAGCAGCCCGTTCCCCGTGCGTTGAAAGCGGTCGTGATAGGTGCCCGCCATATGCATGGTGGTAGGGCCTTCCACCAGCGTCTGCAGCAGCAAGAAGTTGGACTGCGCCACGATGTCGCCGTCAGCAGTCTCGTCGGTGACGCGCGTGTTGGTCACGAGATGCAGGTTGTAGCGCGGCGCGAACATCTGCGTGTTGGCGATGGCCGCAGCGCGATCGCGCATCATGCCGATGCCTTCGGCATAGACGAGGCCCACGGGCAGGTTGAGTTCGGCGTTTTCGCGGGCCGTGATGCGGTAGAGCGCGTCTTCGGTGAAGAAGCGCGGCCACTGCTCGACCAGGCCTGCGTCGAGCACCGCGCAGTATTCCGCGTGGAAATTCTCGATCTCGAGCCGCAGTTCGATGGCGCGCGCCGCGCCAAGCTTGCTTTCGCGATAGACAGCGTAGTACATCGGTTTCATCGTTCAGAACCCCATCACGCCGCGGTAGTACTGGTACATGGCCCGGATCGCCGATTCCGAGATCAGCGAATTCGACGTGCCCACATGGTTGGCATCGAGCTTGAGCACGTTGACGTCCGTGGTCGAGCGGCGCACGCCTTCCTGCACGAACTTCATCGCCTCGTTGTCCTCCAGCCCGAGGAAGCCGGCCGGCCCCATCAGGTTGCCCTGGCGCAGGCGGTGCTGGGTCATTTCCTCGGTGTCGTCTTCGTAGCCAAACATGGTCCACAGCATCAGCATGCTGTCGGGGCCGTTGGGGACGATGTGGCGCACGCCCAGCGTGTTCATCTCGCGCTGCACGATCAGGTTCGGCCAGATGGTCTGCATGGTGACGGACCACGGCGAGTCGAATTCCTTCACGTACTCCAGGAAACGCTCGTCTTCGAGCCGCATGCCTTCGTGGTAAGAGCGCATCTCCTTCTTGTTTTCGTCGCTGACGGCCGCGTACTTGTCTTCCTTCTTGGCCGATGCCATGGTGCCGTGGCGGCCATGCACGGAGTCGGCGATCATCGCGGACTCGTTGCCCGCGACGAGCAGGCCGAACACCACGAGGAACGAGTGCAGCAGCGTGGCGTGGTAGGGATCCTTCAGGTTCTCGTGGTACATCTTCCAGTTGCACGGCAGCTCATTCTTGTAGTACCCGAGCACCTTGAGCGGCTTGCCGTTGAACACGACGTCGAAGTCCTTGAGGATCTCCGGCGTCATGTACTCCTCCAGGCTTTCCATGTTGTCCGCATAGGAGGCGAAGATCACGCCGTTGCGCGTGGCCACGTTCAGCTTTACGAGCCCGTGGTCCTCGTTGCGGAAGTCCTTCGGCATGCCGCCCGCGCGGTTCACGCCACGCTTGAACGGCACGCCCTGAAGGTTGCCCTTGAGGTCATAGGACCATTGGTGATAGGGGCAGACGAACTCCTTCGTATTGCCCTGGCTGTGGCGGCAGAACTCCGCGCCGCGGTGCGCGCAGCGGTTTTCGAACACATTGATCGAGCCATCTTCGGCGCGCGACACCACAACCGGCGTGGCGCCGACATAGGAGCGCTTGTAGTCGCCCGCATTGGGGATTTCCGCTTCGAGCGCGACGTAGTTCCACGAGCGGCCGCGGAAGATCTTTTCGAGTTCGAGGTCATACACGGACTGGCTCGTGTAGACCCAGTCCGGGATGAAGTGCAGGCCATCTTCGGGCCAGCGGCAGTCGCCCAGCTCGGTGTCCTTGCGTCCCAGCTTGTGCTGGATCACCGCTTGTGTCTGGTACATGGGTGTTCCTTTCAGTTTGTGGTGAGGCTCGCGGTCCGGCTGGAGATCTCCGCCTGTACCTCGCGTACGATCTGGCGCAGGGGCAGGGCGGCGTCGCACAGGCGGGCCAGGTGTTCGTTGACGGGCAAGTCGAAGAGCGCGCGTAGCTGGCGCAGATCTCCGCCCGCATTGACGGCGATGGCATGGCGCAGGCAGCCGTCCAGCGTGCCAAGCAGCATGGACTTCGGGCTTGCCGCGCCGCTGGCCGGCATGTCGCGCCATACGTAGCGCATGCCGGGAAGGGCGGCGCCGAGCATCTGCACGTTGCAGCCGAACTGGTCGGTCCAGAACCACGGGGTGGCAGCCAGTGCGGCCTGCAAGCCGAGCATGGACGTGGCGGCAATGCGGGCCTGCTCATTGGCCGATTGCCACGATTCCATGCGCATCTCGGCGCCAAACAGCGGCTGGAACTGGCTGGCGCAATCGCCGGCGGCATAGATGTTCGGCACGCTGGTGCGGCCTTGTTCATCGATCTGGATGCCGCCGTTGCCGGGATGCAGTGCAAGCCCTGCGATTGCGGCAAGTTCAGTGTTGGGGGTCAGCCCGATGGCTACGACGAGCACCGGTATGTGCCACGTGGTGCCATCCGCCAGCCGTACCTGCACGCCTTGCGCCTGCGGCTCGATCGCGGTAATCCTGCAGCCAAGCCTGAGGTCCACGCCCCGTGCGCGGACGCGCTGTGCTAGCCAGTCGCTCAACTCGGCCGGCGCCGCGCGAGCGAGCAACCTGTCGGCGCTCTCAAGAATGGTTACCTTCAAACCAAGGTCGACTGCAGTGGACGCCGTTTCCAGCCCCAGGAAACCGCCGCCGATCACGAGGACCTCATCGGCGCCCTGCATCGCTTCGCGCAAGCGAGCTGCGTCGTCCAGCGTGCGCAGGTAATGGACGTTAGGCGTGCCGGCTGGCAAGTGGGGCAGCGTGCGCGCGCGGCCGCCGGTGGCGAGCAGGCAGGCGTCGAAGCGGATCTCGCTGCCGTCCGTGCAGGTGGCAACGCTGCGCGCGGCGTCGATGGCGCTCACGGTGGTGCATAGGCGCAGTTCGATGTCGCGCTCCGCATAGAAGCCGGCGGGATGCACGCCAACCTGGCCTTGCTGGCTGGCATCGGCCAGCACCGCCTTGGAGAGCGGGGGCCGCTCGTACGGTGCATGCCGCTCGCCGCCGACCATGACAATGCGCTCGGCATGGCCCAGCTTGCGCAACTCCGCTGCGGCCATGGCACCGGCCTGGCCAGCGCCGATGATAAGGATGGGGGTTTGCGTTGACATGTACTGCCTCGTCACAGCTCGACCCACACCCGCCTGTCTTCGAACTTGACCGGGTAGGTGCGGATGTCGGTGCTGGCTGGCGCGCACATGGCCTTGCCGGTGCGGATGTCGAAGCGGCCCTGGTGCAATGGGCATTCGATGCAGCCATCTTCCAGGTAGCCGTCGGACAGCAGCGCGTACTGGTGCGTGCAGACGTTGTCGGTGACGAAGTACTCGTCGTCGCTACGGTAGACGGCCAGCTGGCGTTCACCGAGGTTGAGCGGCATCACTTCGTCGTTCTGCAGCGTGCCGACGTTGTCGATTTCAATCCATGCCATGGAGGTTCTCCGTTACTTATCTGTCAGTACACTGACTATAACGGTCAGTGTACTGATGTTTTATGTGGGAACTATCCGCGTTAACCCTGTCCGGTGCCGGCGGCGCCGGATTGGACTGTGCGGGGGGTCGGAACGATGGGGCGTGAGGCAGGGCGGTTTTTCCACCGCGCCTCGATTTCGCCCATGACGCCGCGCCGGAACGTGAGCACGCAAACCACGAAGATCAGCCCGGTGACCATGCTGACGGATTCGCCGAGCGAGTCGAACCAGGGGATGCCGGTCAGCGAAGCGAGCGCGGTGCCGGCATCGCCAAGCTTGTTCTCCAGTGCAACGATGACGAGAGCGCCGACGATGGGGCCCGAAAGCGTTCCCATGCCCCCAACGAGCGTCATCAGGATCACGGCGCCCGACATCATCCAGTGGACATCCGTCAGCGTCGCAAAGCCGAGCACCAGCGTCTTGAGTGCGCCGGCCAGGCCTGCAAGCGCTGATGACAGCACGAACGCCAGCAGCTTGAAACGATCCGCATCATAGCCAAGCGAGATTGCCCGCGGCTCGTTCTCCTTGATCGCGCGCAGGATCTGCCCGAACGGCGAATTGACGATGCGCATGATGCCGAGGAACGCCGCCGCCGTGATGGCCAGTACCAGGTAATACGTGGTCATGTCCGGCTCCAGCGAGACCACGCCGAACAGGCTGCCGCGCGGCACTGCCTGCAAGCCGTCTTCGCCGCCGGTGACGGGCGCCTGCAGGCAGAAGAAGTAGAACATCTGCGCGAGCGCCAGCGTGATCATCGCGAAGTAGATGCCTTGTCTGCGTATAGCGAGTGCGCCAAAGGCCAGGCCGAGCAGCGCGCCGAATGCTGTGCCCAACAGCAAGCCGAGTTCGGGCGTGACATGCAGCGACTTCATCGCATAGCCGCAGGCATAGGCCGCGCCGCCGAAGAAGGCCGCATGGCCGAACGACAACAGCCCGGTGAAGCCCAGCAGCAGGTTGAAGGCGCAGGCGAACAGCGCGAAGCACAGCAGCTTCATCACCAGCACCGGATAGGCGCCCAGGAACGGGGCTGCCACCAGGACCGCGAGCAGCAGCCCGTAAGCGAACGTGGCGCGGTTGTCGCGTGCCGTCATCATGCTTCCTTTCCAAAGAGACCGGCCGGGCGCACCAGCAGCACGCAAACCATGGCCACGAACACGACCGTGGCCGAAGCCTCGGGGTAGAACACCTTGGTGAGGCCTTCGAACACGCCGAGGCCAAGGCCCGTGAAGATCGATCCGAGGATGGAGCCCATGCCGCCGATCACCACGACCGCAAAGACGGTGATGATCAGGTTCTGGCCCATCAGCGGGGACACCTGCATTACCGGGGCGGCGAGCACGCCGGCCAGCGCGGCCAGCCCCACGCCGAACGCATAGGTCAGTGTCACCAGCAGCGGTACGTTGATGCCGAACGCTTCGACAATGCGCGGATTCTCGGTGCCGGCACGCAGGTAGGAACCGAGCCGTGTCTTCTCGATCATGTACCAGGTCGCAAAGCACACGGCCAGCGACGCCAGTACGACCCACGCGCGGTAGTTGGGCAGCACCATGAAACCCAGCGACGTCGCGCCCGTGAGCGCTTCCGGTGTTGGGTAAGGCAGGCCCGAAACGCCGTAGGCGGAACGCAGCAATCCTTCCAGTAGCAGGCAGATGCCCAGCGTCAGCAGCAGTCCGTAGAGATGGTCGAACCGGTACAGGTGGCGCAACATGGTGCGCTCCAGCACCACGCCGATGGCGCCGGTCGCCAGCGGCGCGAGCAGCAGCATCAGCCAATAGTTGAGGCCGAGGTAGTTCATGCCCATCCACGCCAGCACTGCGCCGAGCATGAACAGCGCACCATGGGCAAAGTTGATCACGTTGAGCAGGCCGAAGATCACGGCCAGGCCCAGACTCAGGATCGCGTAGAACGACCCGTTCACCAGTCCCAGCAAGAGCTGACTAAGCAGCGCCGGCAGGGGCACTCCGAACAATTCCATTGGCAAATCTCCTTACACGCCGAGCAGTGCGTTAAGCGTCGGCATCTTGCGTTCCAGCTCCGCCGATTCGAATGCCTCCACAATGGCGCCGTGCTCCATCACATAGAAGCGGTCAGCCAGCGGCGCGGCGAAGCGGAAGTTCTGTTCGACCATCACGATGGTGTAGCCGCGCCGGCGCAGCATGGTGATCATCTTCGCGAGCTTCTGCACGATGACCGGCGCGAGGCCCTCCGAGATTTCATCGAGTAGCAGTACGCTAGCGCCCGTGCGCAGGATCCGCGCGACCGCCAGCATCTGCTGCTCCCCGCCCGACATACGCGTGCCCTGGCTCTTACGCCGTTCGAGCAGGTTCGGGAACATCTCGTAGATTTCGCCGACTGTCATGGGCTCGCGCAGGCCAACTGCGCCGGCCGAGCGCGGGAACTCGGGCGGCAGGAGCAGGTTTTCCTCGCAAGACAGGCTCGAGAAGATGGCGCGCTCTTCCGGGCAGTAGCCGAGTCCGAGCGGCGCGATGCGGTGCGTCTTCATCGTGACGGTCTCCTGGCCATGCACGCGCACCGAGCCCTTGCGCTGGCCCACCAGGCCCATGATCGCGCGCAGGGTAGTGGTGCGGCCCGCGCCGTTGCGGCCCAGCAGCGTGACGACCTCGCCGGCATTCACCGTGAGATCAACGCCATGCAGGATGTGCGATTCGCCGTACCAGGCGTGGAGGTCGCGGATTTCCAGTGCAGGTATCGTGGCCTGGGTCATGCGGCCTCCGCACGGACGTGAAGGTCGTCGGCCTCGTCGGTGGTTCCCATATACGCTTCTTTCACCTGAGGGTCGTTCGAGACTTCCTGATAGCTGCCTTCGGCCAGAACTGCGCCGCGCTGGAGCACGGTGATGCGATCGACGATGGAGGAGACCACGCTCATGTTGTGCTCGACCATCAGCACCGTGCGTCCCGCCGAGACACGTTTGATGAGCGCTGTGACCGTTTCCACGTCTTCGTGCCCCATGCCTTGCGTCGGTTCGTCAAGCAGCATCAGTTCCGGGTCCATCGCCAGCGTGGTGGCGATCTCCAGCGCACGCTTGCGGCCATAGGCCAGCTCGGCGGTCGGCAGTCGTGCGAAGCTCGCCAGTCCCACTGCATCGAGCAGTTCCATGGCGCGCGCATCCAGTCTCGACAGCGACCGCTTGCTGCGCCAGAAGTGATAAGCCGTTCCGAGCTTGTGCTGCAGCGCCACGCGCACGTTCTCGAGCACGGTCAGTTGCGGAAACACTGCCGAGATCTGGAACGAGCGGATCACGCCCATGCGAGCGATGTGCGCAGGCCGCAGGGCGGTGATATCGGTACCGTTGAAGTGGATCGAACCCGAAGAGGGCGCGTGGAACTTAGTCAGCAGGTTGAAGCAAGTGGTCTTGCCCGCGCCGTTCGGGCCGATCAGTGCATGGATCGACCCGCGGCGCACGCGCAGGCTGACATCGCTCACGGCCGTGAAGCCCTTGAAGCTCTTGGTCAGGCCGCGCGTCTGCAGGATAACGTCGTTGTCGGACATGGCGCTCACTTCTTCACCAGCGCGCACTCGCTGGCCGACAGCGGGCGGAATGCCTCGTCGCCAGGGATGGTCGCAATGTACTTGACCAGGTCCCACGGGCCCTTTGATTCGGCTGGGGTCTTGGCCTGCGCGAGGTACATGTCATGCACCATTCGGCCGTCTGCGCGCACCTTGCCGTTGTGCACGAAGGCGTCGTTGACGGGCAGCGCGCGCATTTTGTCGGCGACGGCCGGACCATCGACTGTCTTGGCCGCTTCCACTGCCTTCAGGTAGTGCAGCACGCCGGAGTAGACACCGATCTGGCCGTGCGTCGGGTAGGCCTTGTGGCGCTTGTAGTAGCGCTCGACGAAGTCTTTGGATTTCTCATCCAGGTCCAGGCGGAACGGGTCCACATAGGTCAGACCCTGCGCGGTGTTCAGGCCCAGGCTTTTGATATCAGTGATGAACGTGGACGGCGTGATGACGGTCTGGCCGGCCTTGACCAGGCCGAATTCCCCGGCGGCTTTCACGCCGTTGATCATGTCGTTGCCGGCGTTGGCGAGCACCACGACTTTGGCCTTGGACGCCGACGCTGCCACCACCGGGCTGCTGAAGTCGCTGGCGTTGAGCGGATGCTTGGTGCTGCCCACGTTCTTGCCGCCGCTGACATCCACCGCCTTGCGGAAGTCGGCTTCGAGCGACTGCCCAAACGCATAGTCAACCGTGATGTAGTACCAGCTGTTGCGGCCCTGGTCGATCATTCGTTTGACCAGCGGATACGACACCGAATACGTGTCCCATGCCCAGTGAAAGCCCGTGGGCGAGCAGTTCTGGTTGGTCAACGCCATCGCGCCGCCGGTCGAGACGATGTCGATTTTCTGTTTTTGCTTCGCGACTTCCTGCACGGCCAGTGCCGTCGACGAGTTCGGGAAGTCGATCACCATATCGACACCATCTGTGTCGAACCAGCGGCGAGCCAGCGACGAGGCGATGTCGGCCTTGTTCTGGTGGTCGGCCGAGAGGACCAAAACTGGCTTGCCCAGCGCTTTGCCGCCGAATTCCTCCACCGCCATCTGGGCGGCCAGCACGGAGCCCTTGCCGGAGAGGTCGGCATACGACCCCGACATATCGGTAATGACGCCGATTTTCACGCCATTGGCATCAGCCCAGGCGGGTGCGGCAGCAGCGAGGCCCAGCAGGGCCGTGGATACGGCAATTGTGCGGACGGTGCGAGTGTTTGACATGTGGGGCTCCCGGTTGTCTTCGTGGATGATCCGTGTGGGTGCGATGGTTATGGCTGGCGGTGCCCCGGCACCATCGCCGCGCCCGGACACTCGGTCATGAAATCAGTATGCTGACGATGTGGCGGAAAAGAGGGGGCGGATGACTCCGCCCCTTCACGGGTCCGCGTGCGGTTCAGGTGGACAGGTCGCGACCGCGCGTCTCCGGCACGAACAGCATGCCGATCACGAATGCAGTGCCCGCGATGATCACCGGATACCAAAGCCCGTAGTAGACGTCGCCGCTCGATACATTCATCGCCGTGACGACGAAGGACAGCATGCCGCCGACCCAGCCCGCACCCAGGTGGAAGGGCAGGGACAGCGAGGTGTAGCGCACGCGTGCCGGGAACAGTTCGACCATGAACGCGGCCATCGGCCCGTACACCATCGCGAGGTACAGGATGGGCACGAGCAGCAGCAGGAACAGCATCGGCATGTTGATGTGCGCCGGATCGGCACGTTCGGGCCAGCCGGCTGCGACGAGCGCTTGCTTGATTGCGTCGCGGTCAAAGCCCTGCAGCGCTTGCGCGCCGATGCGGATTTCGGCCTTCGCATCGCTGGCGGGCACGAAGGTGTAGCCCACGCCAAGGTCGGTCAGGTAGCCGCGGATCTTGTCGCAGTCGGACACCGGATCACCGAACAGACGCGCTTTGCAGTTGCCTGCGGTGACCTGCACGCTTCCCTGCTTCTGGAAGTGTTCGAGCGCCGGATTGGCGTAGTGCGTCAGGCCCTGGAAGATGGGCTGAATCGTGAGCGCCGCCAGCAAGCAGGCCACCATCATGATGTACTTGCGGCCGATGCGATCCGACAGCCAGCCGAAGAACAGGTAGCAAGGCGTGGCTACAACCAGTGCGATGGCGATCAGCATGTGCACCGTCTCGATCGGCACATGCAGCGTCTTGTTCACGAAGAACATCGTGTAGAAGTGGCCCGTGCCGAAAATCGCACCAAGGCCGGCTGCCACCACGAACAGCAGCAGCACGAACTTGAGGTTGTGCCATTGCGTGAAGCTCTCGCGGATCGGCGCCTTCGATGTCGCGTTGCCGGCCTTCATGCGCGCAAACACTGGCGATTCGTGCAGCTTGCCGCGGATGTACACCGATATCACCAGCATCACCAGCGACACGATGAACGGAATGCGCCAGCCCCAGGCACGGAATTCCGCCTCGGTCAGGAACGTCTTGAGCAGATACACCACGAACAGCGACGACAGCAGGCCCAGGGTCGCCGTGGTCTGCAGCGAACTTGTGTACAGGCCGCGCTTGCTCACCGGCGAATGCTCGGCCACGTAGGTGACCGCGCCGCCCACCTCGCCGCCGAGCGCGAGGCCCTGCAACAACCGCAGCAGCACCAGCAGCACGGTGGCTGCGATGCCGATCTGCTCGTAGGTGGGCAGCACGCCAACGCCGACCGTGGCAATGCCCATCAGCAGGATGGTGACGAGAAAGGTGTACTTGCGGCCGATTAGGTCGCCCAGACGACCGAACAGCAGTGCGCCAACGGGGCGGATCAGGAAGCCGGCGCCGAACGTCGCGAGGCTGGCGAGGAAGGCGGCGGTTTCATTGCCCTTCGGGAAGAACAGGGCGCCGAAGTAAACCGCCAGCGCAGCGTAGATGTAAAAGTCGTACCACTCCATCAGCGCACCGAAGGAGGAGGCAAGGATGACCTTGCGTTCTTCGGCGGTCATGCCGGAAGCGGAGGCGCGCGCTTCATCGCGGGTCAGGCTCATAGTCATGGCGGGGGTCCTATGGTGAAGCCAGTTGTCTCATTTGTCTTTTCTTCTTCCCGGATGGTGCAAAGCAGCGAGCCACTTGGCTGCCGACAGCCCGGTTGCGAGCCACTGTGCATGCTTCCGGTGCATCAGTCAGTATGCTGATGAGAAACGCAGTATGCTGAGCAAAATGCGGGCCAGAACACAGAACCCTGATTCGCTGCGATCGCTGTTTTTAAATGCTTTGCTAATATCGTCAGCATACTGAGCATATGGGGCAGTGTACTGAGCGTGTTGGGCCATCGTTATAGGTGTTAACCCTCCGGATCTCCTGGCTGGACTTTTGAAATTTCGCTGTCTAGAATCCGCAATTAGTCAGTGTACTGAATAAATGACGCCGCGCCCCGGCAGAAGCGTTCGGCGCACGGTAGTCCCTCATCAGGAGCCCCCGCAGCATGACGACAGTGAAGAAGATTGCCCTGGAAGAGCATTTCATGACCCCAGGTTTCCAGGCCTATTCAAAGGGATTTACGCAACATATCGACCCGGCGGTCTTTGCCGACCTCGGTCGCCGGCTTGCCGATTTTGACGAGCTGCGCCTCGCGGAAATGGATCGCGCGGGCATCGATATCACCGTGCTGTC
Source organism: Cupriavidus pinatubonensis (assembly GCF_019602855.1). GTDB lineage: Bacteria > Pseudomonadota > Gammaproteobacteria > Burkholderiales > Burkholderiaceae > Cupriavidus > Cupriavidus pinatubonensis. The sequence continues at coordinate 525,083 of NZ_CP080766.1, read as the reverse complement.
GCAGACGGGGCCGGGCGTACAGGGCGAAGCCGATTCCGAACTTGCGGTGGCGCGCGCGCAGCAGAGCAATGACTTCCTGGCCGAACAGATTGCGCGCCATCCCACGCGCTTCGCGGGCTTTGCTGCACTGCCCATGCACGACCCCGAACTGGCCGCCAGGGAACTCGAGCGCACGGTGCGTGAGCTCGGTTTCAAAGGCTCGCTGGTGAATGGGCACACGCACGGGCGCTACTACGACGATCCGGCCTACGACGCATTCTGGGAGCGCATGCAATCGCTCGACGTGCCGATGTACCTGCATCCGACCGATGCCTTTGTGAAGCCGCAGGTATTGAACGGCCATCCAGAACTCGATGGTGCCGCGTGGGGCTGGGGCGTGGAAACTGCATCGCATGCGCTGCGCCTGCTGTTTGGCGGCGTGTTCGACCGCTTCCCGCGCCTGAAGATCATCCTCGGCCATATGGGGGAAGGGCTGCCGTTCCAGCGCTGGCGCTTTGACAGCCGCTTTGCGGTCTATTCGCACGGCGTGCGGCTCGCGCGCGCGCCGTCGGAGTACATCGGCAGCAATATCGTGATCACTACATCCGGCGTGTGCTCGCACGGTGCGCTGGCCGGCGCGATTGCCGAAATGGGGCCGGAAGCAGTGATGTTCTCGGTCGACTATCCCTACGAATCCACCGAGGTTGCGGCGAAGTTCATCGAGGAAGCGCCGCTCGACGACACGACGCGTGCGCTGGTTTGCCACGGCAACGCGCAACGCATTCTGAAGCTGTAATCGCACTACGCAAGGACACCCATGCAAAAAGTCTTTCGCATCGGCCAGATCGTGCCGAGCTCCAACACCACGATGGAAACCGAGATCCCGGCCATGCTGACCGCACGGCAGCAGATCCGCCCCGAACGGTTCACCTTCCATTCGAGCCGCATGCGCATGAAGAAGGTGGTCAAGGAAGAACTGGCCGCGATGGATGCCGAATCCGATCGCTGCGCCGTCGAGCTTTCCGATGCGCGCGTCGACGTGCTCGGCTATGCCTGCCTGGTTGCGATCATGGCGATGGGCCACGGCTACCACCGCAAGTCCGAGCAGCGCCTGAAAGCGCACACGACTGAGAACGGCGGCGATGCGCCGGTGATTACCAGTGCTGGCGCGCTGGTCGATGCACTGAAGGTGATCGGTGCGAAGCGTATCGCTGTTGTCGCGCCGTACATGAAGCCGCTGACCGAACTGGTCGTCGACTACATCCGCAATGAGGGTTATGAAGTCGTCGACTACCGGGCGCTCGAGATTCCGGACAACCTGGAAGTCGGTCGCCACGATCCGGCGAAGCTGCCCGCTATCGTTGCGCAGATGAACATTGCCGATGTCGATGCCATCGTGCTGTCGGCGTGCGTGCAGATGCCTTCGCTGCCGGCTGTGGCGAAGGTCGAAGCGATGACCGGCAAGCCGGTGATCACCGCGGCCATTGCCACGACCTACGCCATGCTTCGCGCGCTGGACCTCGAGCCGGTCGTGCCGGGCGCCGGTGCGCTGCTGTCCGGCGCCTACTGAGGCCTGCGCCGTGAGCACCTTCCTCTACGGCGGCAATGTCAATGCCAACGGCATCCGCCAGCATTACCTGCGCTATGGCGGCAACGATGGCGAACGGGCATCGCGCGATGCCGTGATCATCGTGCCGGGCATCACGAGCCCGGCTATTACGTGGGGCTTCGTCGGCGAGCAGTTCGGCCAGCGCTTCGATACCTATGTGCTGGATGTACGCGGCCGTGGGTTGTCTGAGGCCAGCGACACGCTCGACTACAGCCTCGATGCACAAGCCGCTGACGTGATCGCGTTCGCGCAAGCATTGGGCCTACAGCGCTATGCCATCGTTGGTCATTCGATGGGCGGTCGCATTGGCGTGCGTGCCGCGCGCCAGCATCCAGCAGGACTCACGCGTCTGGTAATGGTCGATCCGCCTGTCTCCGGCCCCGGCCGACGCGCCTATCCCGCGCAACTGCCGTGGTACATCGATTCGATCTGCCTTGCCCGCGCAGGTATCGACGCCGAAGGCATGCGCCGCTTCTGCCCGACGTGGACCGAAGATCAGTTGCGCCTGCGCGCCGAATGGCTGCACACGTGCGACGAGCGCGCCATCCTCGCCAGCTTCAATGGCTTTCACGAAGACGACATCCACGCGGACCTGCCGCACGTGAAGGTACCCACGCTGCTGATGACCGCCGGGCGTGGCGACGTGGTGCGCGCCGAAGACGTCGAGGAAATCCGCAAGCTCGTGCCCGGCATACTGGTGAGCCACGTGGCCGATGCGGGCCACATGATTCCGTGGGACGACGAGGCCGGCTTCTACCGTGCCTTCGGCGATTTCCTCAGTGCGCCGCTGCTTTGATGAACGCCTGCCACCCACCCCGTCACGCAAGGAGCCGACATGCCGGTCAGCGACCATCAGATGATCGAAGCCTGGACCCAGGTGCTCAAGCTGTCGAAGCTCGAGCGAGGGCAGACGGTAACCATCCTCACCGGCGCCGCCACGCACCCGCAGACCCTGTCCACCGCGTTGATCGCGACGCAGGCAATGGGTGCGATCGTGAACCGGCTGGACTTGCCGCCCGTCAACGGTGAAAAGGCGCTGAGCCGCGATGCATTGGCCTATCTCGGCACCACGCCGCTGACTGGCAACCGTGCCGCCATTTCGGCGCTGAAAGCCAGCGACCTCGTGCTGGACCTGATGACGCTGCTGTTCTCGCCCGAGCAGCACGACATCCTGAAAGGCGGCACCAAGATCCTGCTCGCTGTCGAGCCCCCCGAGGTGCTGGCGCGCATGGTGCCGACCGAGGCTGACCGAGAGCGCGTGAAGGCGGCCACCGAGCGGCTGGGCCGCGCGAAGGCAATGCATGTGGTATCGGCTGCGGGCACCAGCCTGCATTGCCCGCTTGGCGAGTTCCCCGCCATCAGCGAGTACGGCTTCGTCGACGAGCCCGGACGCTGGGACCACTGGCCCAGCGGCTTCGTGCTGACGTGGCCGAATGAAGGAGGAGCCAGCGGCACCATCGTGCTCGATCGCGGCGACATCCTGCTGCCGCAGAAGACGTACGTCACCGAACCGGTCACGCTGACAGTCGAGAATGGCTTCGCCACGCGCATCGAAGGCGGCCTGCACGCAGAAATGCTCAGCGAGTATATGGCCTCGTTCAAGGACCCGGAGGCCTATGCGATCTCGCACATTGGCTGGGGCCTGCAGCCACGTGCGCACTGGGCGACGCTGGGGCTTTACGATCGCGAAGCGACCATCGGCATGGATGCACGCGCGTTCGAGGGCAATTTCCTGTTCTCGCTCGGTCCCAACAACGAGGCCGGCGGGCAGCGCACCACGACCTGCCATATCGATATCCCGCTGCGCCGCTGCACTGTACGGCTCGACGGCGAGGACGTGGTGGCCGAAGGGAAGGTCACGGACGGCTTCCAGTACCCGAAGGAGTAGTCCCTATATGCACAAGGAAATCGGCGCCTACCAGCGCCAGGGCTTCGGCAACACGTTTGAATTGGCCCCGCCGTTCGGCCTGCTGGTCATCGACTTCGTCAACGGTTTTGCCGATCCCGCGGTGTTTGGCGGCGGGAACATCCGCGAGGCTATCGGCGCCACGGTGCCGCTGCTGGCCGCAGCCCGCCGCGAAGGTTGGCCTGTTGCCCACAGCCGCATTGTCTATGCCGACAATGGCGCTGACCACAACGTCTTCTCGATGAAGGTGCCGAACATGCTGACGCTGAAGGAGCATGACCGGAACAGCGCCATCGTGGACGAACTGGCGCCAGCGCCGGGCGAGCTCGTGGTACGCAAGACCGTGCCATCGGCATTCTTCGGTACTTCACTGGCTGCATGGCTGACCCAGCGTGGCGTGAAGACGCTGCTAGTAGCCGGGGCCGTCACCAGTGGCTGCGTGCGTGCAAGCGTGGTTGATGCGATGCAGTATGGCTTCCGCCCGCTAGTCCTCTCGGACTGCGTGGGCGATCGGGCGCTGGGCCCGCACGAGGCCAATCTGTTCGACATGGAGCAGAAATACGCGGCCGTGATGCCGCGGTCCGCCGCGCTGGCGGCGATCGGCGTGCGCGATTGAGCGCAGGTATGGCGTTTGCGCCGCTTGCCATGCGGTGAAGCCGCAATTGACAGGCCGGGGCCACGGTCCTTAGCATTTTGGTCAGTATGCTGAGTATGTGAAGGGTCGCGGCGGGCACTTCGCCCGCCGTGGCCGCCGGCCACGAAGACAGGACATCGATGGAACCGAATCATTCAGAGGAAGGGCGGGGCCAGGGGGTCGGCGCGCGTGTCGCGCGCAAGGAAGACGCCCGGCATCTGCACGGCAAGGGCCGGTTCGTGGCGGATATCGCCATGCCGGACCTGCAGGAAGTGGCATTCCTGCGCAGTCCTGTGGCGCATGCAAGGCTGCTCGCGGTGACGAAGCCGCAGGGTCTGGCCGCGTCCGTGATCGTGCGCGAGGACATGCAAGAGGCCAAGGACATCGTCGCCGACTCGGCGTTTCCGTCCTATCAGCCTTCGGCGCAGCCGCCGCTGGCCAGCGGCAAGGTGCGCTTCGTCGGCGAACCCGTGGCGATGGCGTTCGCGCCGACCCGCGCCGAGGCGGAGGACATCGCCGAACAAGTCTCGCTTGAACTGGACGAGCTGACTGCGCTGACCGAAGTCGCGCAGGCGCAGCAACTGGCGGGCGAGGTCCGCGTGCACGAGCACTGGCGCGACAACAACTTCCTGACGCTCACCGCCGACAAGAATTTCGAAGCGCGGCAGCGCGAGGCAACCGTCGTGGTGCACCGCAAGATCGACCTGGCGCGCCAGTGCATGGTGCCGATGGAAGGCAAGGCGGTACTGGCCTATTGGGACCACCAGTTCGACCAGCTCGTCGTGTACAGCGCCACGCAGGTGCCGCATATGATCCGCACGATCCTGAGCCACTGCCTCGGATTGGAGCAGGAACGCGTGCGCGTGATCTCGCCCGATGTGGGCGGTGCGTTCGGCTACAAGTGTGTGCTGCAGCAGGAGGAGCTCTGCATCGCGTGGCTGGCCATGACATACAAGCGGCCATTCCGCTTTATCGAGGACCGGCGCGAGCACCTGACCGCCGGGGCCAATTCGCGCGAGCACCACTATGAACTGACGGCCTACGCCGATGCGCGCGGCAGGCTGCTGGCGCTGGACGCGAAGATCGCGATCGACGGCGGTGCCTACTCTGTCTGGCCATTCACCATTGGCCTGGAGCCGGGACAGGCCATCGGCAACCTGCCGGGTCCGTATGCGTTCGACGCCTATCGCTGCGAGACTGTTTGCGTCGCCACCAACAAGCCCGGCTTCGTGCCGTACCGCGGCGTGGCGCGCACGGGCGTGTGCTTTGCGATGGAATTGCTGATCGACGCCATTGCCCGCGAAGTCGGCCGTGAACCTTGGGAAGTCCGTTGCGAGAACGTCGTGCCGCCGCAGGCCATGCCCTACGTCAACGTGACCAACAAGCATTTCGACAGCGGCGACTATCCCGCCAGCGTGCGCAAGGCGATGGAGATGATCGACCTGGCGGGGATCCGCGCGCGCCAGAAGGCCGGCCCGGAAGGAAGTCGTTACGTGGGCGTGGGCTTCGGCACTTACACCGAACAATCGGCTCACGGTACGTCGGTGTTCGCGGCATGGGGCACGCCGGTGATTCCGGGCTTCGATTCCGCCACCGTGCGCATCACGCCCGATGGCGGCCTGGAAGTCCGCGTAGGCGTGCATTCGCATGGCCAGGGCATGGAAACAACGTTCGCGCAGATTGCCAATGAAATCCTCGGCGTCGATGTCGCACGGATCAAGGTCGTCCATGGCGATACGGGACTGACGCCGTTTTCGACGGGCACCTACGCATCGCGTTCGCTGGTGATGTCGGGCGGCGCGGTGTCGCGCGCCTGCAAGGCGCTGCTGCCGCGGCTGCTGAAGATCGGCGCGCACATGCTCGGCCAGCCAGAGGAGTCCGCGCGATTCGAGGCGGGACACGTGCGCGCGGGGGAAGCCAGCATCGCCGTCAATCGCATCGCAGACGCCTGGTACATCAACCCACACCTGTTGCCGTCCGACGTCGATGCACAAGGGCTGGAAACGACCATGGGCTTCAAGCCGGCCGTCGATACGGGCAGCTTCACCTATGCCACGCATGCGGTCGCCGTGGAGGTCGATGTCGATTCCGGCCACGTCGAGATTCTCGACTACGTGGTCGTCGAGGACTGCGGCACCATGATCAATCCAATGGTCGTGGAGGGCCAGACCTACGGTGGCGTGGCGCAGGGCATCGGTACCGCGATGTTCGAAGAGATGCGCTACGACGGCAATGGCCAGCCGCTCGCGTCGACGCTGGCGGACTACATGCTGCCGGGACCGACCGAGATTCCGTCGATCCGCATCCACCATTTCGAAACGCCGTCGCCGCATACGGAGTTCGGTGCGAAAGGCATGGGCGAGGGCGGTGCCATCGCGCCGCCGGCCGCGATCTTCAATGCCGTGAACGATGCGCTGCGCGATTTCGGCGTCGAACTCAAGGAAACCCCGCTGACCCCACGGAAGGTGTTGGAGGCACTGGATGCCGCTGCCGCACAGTCCGAAAGCAGGAAGGCTGCCTGACCGATGAAAGCCGTCGCTTTTTCCTATCAAGCCCCGGGCTCGCTCGCCGATGCGCTCGCGCGTCTTGGCGCGGGCACCGACGTTGCCAAGACCATGGGCGGGGGCCAGTCGCTCGGCCCCATGCTGAACCTGCGCCTGACGCGCCCCGATACTGTCGTCGACGTATCGCGGCTGGCGGAACTGCGCGAGGTCACGGCGAGTTCCGACTATGTGCGTATCGGCGCGTGCGTGACTCACGCGCAGATCGAAGACGGCGTCTTCGATGCACTGCGCGGCACCATGCTGCAGGCGGTAGCGGGTGGCATTGCCTACCGCGCGATCCGTAATCGCGGCACCGTGGGCGGCAGCCTTGCGCATGCCGATCCTGCTGCAGACTGGGTGGTGACCATGACGGCGCTCGGCGCACAGGTCGAGCTCGCCTCGGCCGCTGGCACCCGCGTAGTACCGATGGATGCCTTCATGATCGGCGCCTACACCACGGTGCTCGAAGAGGGCGAACTGATCGCCGCAGTACGGGTGCCTCCGGTAACTGCCGATACGCGATGGGGCTATCAGAAGCTGTGCCGCAAGACCGGAGAGTTCGCGGAGGCCAGCTGTGCTGCGTACTTTGACGCGAGCCGCCGCTTCGCACGCATCGTGCTCGGCGCGCTCGACGGTCCGCCGGTCGTCCTGCGCGACCTGACCCGTGCCGTCGCCGCGCAAGGCGCCGCCGCGCTGACCGCCCAGGCCGTGGACGAGGCCATTGCCGTCGCCGCGCCGGACAAGGACGCCATCGACCGCAAGCTGTGCCGCACCGTTGTCACGCGCTGCGTGATGCAAATGCTGAACTGAGGAGCCCTGTGCAAACCATCGCATTCACCGTCAATGGCCGGCAGGTATCCGGCGCGTGCACGGACCGTACGCATCTCGGCGACTTCCTGCGCGACACGCATCGCCTGACGGGCACCCACCTCGGCTGCGAGCACGGCGTCTGCGGCGCCTGCACGGTGCTGGTCGACGACAAGCCCGTGCGCTCATGCATTACCTTCGCCGCCGGTTGCGCGGGCGCCGATATCGTCACCGTCGAGGGGTACGAGGACGATGCCGTCATGGCCGACCTGCGCGCGGCGTTCAATCGTCATCATGCGTTGCAGTGCGGCTTCTGTACGCCGGGCATGCTCGCCACCGCGCGCGATATCGTGCTGCGCTTGCCCGATGCGGACGAGGCCACGATCCGCCATGAACTGTCGGGCAACCTGTGCCGCTGTACGGGCTACATGGGCATTGTCGCGGCTATCCGTTCGGTGCTTGATGCGCGCCGGGCGGCATCGGGCGCAACGGTGCCAGGGGCGCCTTTGGCCGCTGCTACGAAGAAGTTCACCGGCTTTACCGTCTCCGACGAGGCATTGGGCGCTGCGCCAGTACAGGCCGCCACGGCAGCCAATGAAGCGGGGCGCGCCGCGGACCGCAAGGGCTGGTCCCGCATCGAAGGCAGCTTCGCCGTGCCCTATCCGGTCGACGCCGTATGGGCATTCATGGCCGACCTGCCGGCCGTTGCAGGCTGCCTGCCGGGCGCGGTACTGACCGAAATCGAGGGCGAGAAGGTCAAGGGACACATCGCGATCAAGTTCGGCCCCATGTCCGCGCGGTTCGAAGGTGCGGCACGCCTGCAGCGCGATGACAGCCGCATGCGTGGTGTGCTCAAAGGCGCAGGGCAGGATTCGCTGAGCAACTCCAAGGCCGCCGGCGATATTGCCTACCAGCTCACCGCACGCTCGGCCAGCGAGACGGAAGTCGAAGTGGACCTCCAGTATTCGCTGCAAGGCCCGCTCGCCCAGTTCTCTCGTTCCGGACTCGTGCGCGATTTCGTGCGGCGCATGATCGCCGACTTCGGCAAGTCGGTCGCGCGCAGGATGGATCCCACGCTGAGCGAAGCCGAGCGGATGAAGACAGCGCAGCTCAATCCCGTCGCGCTGTTCTTTGGCGTGTTGTGGGAACGCGTGAAACGGGTGTTCGGCGCAGGCGGGCGCTGATGCGCAGGCCCGCCTGGCGTTAAGTTGGCACTACGCCGGCGCGGGCTTGCGCACCTGCGCGCCGATCTGCCGCCGCATTTCATCGGCGAGCGGATGCAGGCCGCTGGTGGAAGCCGAGGCGACCAGGCTGTAGCCGAGTCCCTGGTCCGCCCATGAATACCCGGCAATGCCGGCCTGGCGATGGGCCTTCATCGGCGTATCCTGGTCGATCTGCATCGGCCGCACCAGCATGGCCACGCGCGAGCCGTGCCCGTCGTCGTACATGAAGAGCCCGGCCGGCCCGTGCTCCGTCGCCACCAGGCGCCCGCCCATATAGCGGTAGCCTGACTGGCTGAGGTCCGGGACAGAAATAGGGCGCTGCAGCCGTGCCGATACCCATCTGACCAGGTCGGCACGGTCGTTCGCGCTGATCTCCACGGGGCGGTTCAGGTCCAGGGCGAAGACCTGATAACTCGCCGTCGCCTCGCGCGCCAGTGCGGCAATGCCGCCTGACGCGGGCTCGGTAGCGCCGCGTCCCATCCATCCGGCCAGGCCGCCCACGCACAGCGCAACGATCACCGACGCGGCCATGCGCCACGGGGCAGCCGTGTGCGCGCGGCGTGCGGCGAGCATATGGCGCAGGTTCAGTTCCGGTGGGATCGGCTCGCTCGCAACCGGCGCGAGTGCAGCGCGCAGGCGCTGGCGCTGGACGATATAGCCATCGACGCGGCGCGCGACGTCCGGATGGTCGCGCAGATAGGCCTCGATCTCTTGCCGGCGCGCTTCGTCGAGCGCGTTGTCGACATAGGCCTGCAGGTCTTCTTCCTGCACGGGCCGGTTCTCGTTCATTTGACCCTCCGCAATGCCGCCTTCCGGGGCGATCCTGCTGTCGTCGCCGTCTCGCCGCTTTCCATGATCCTCAACAGCCTATCCCGTGCACGCGACAGGCGCGACATCACTGTGCCGATCGGGATGTCGAGCACGCGCGCGGTGTCCGCGTACGACATGTCTTCGACCGACACCAGCAGCAGCACGCTGCGCTGCTCGGCCGGCAGCGCGTCCAGTGCGCTCATGAGGTCCTGGTAGTGCAGGGCATCCTCCTGGGTGGCGCGGGTGCTCAGGGATTCCGCCACATCGTCGATGTCGACATGCAGGCCCGACGTGCCGGCGTGGCGGCGCAGCGTGGTCATCGCCAGGTTGTGCAGGATCGCAAACACCCAGCTGCGCGTGTCGCCGTGGTGGCGGCGGCTGTCCCAGTAAGTGATGACCTTCTCGAGGCAGTCCTGCACGAGATCGTCGGCGGCGGCTGCGTCTCGCAGCAGTGCGCGCGCATAGCGCCGCAGCGCGGGGATCATCGGCTCGACTTGCTGCAACAGGTCCTTCACCGCCAGCCCTCCCGGATAAGCGTCCACAACGCGCGCCCGCCTACATGGCCTGCACCTGCACGGGTGCAGTGGGTTTGCCGTTGTCCGTGGGCGCGATCACAAGATAGCGCCGCGTTTCCGTGCCGGCAATGCCCTGCACAACCTGCCGGATTGGCCCGATCGCATTGACGATGGCCGCTCCCGCAGGGTTCGCCATGAAATTGGCGAGCGGCTCCAGCACACCGCTGCCATCGGCCTGGCTGGCCAGCGCCAACACATAAGCCTGCTTGGGCTGGAGCCCCGTGGCGGACGCCTGCAACACCTGCAGCAGGCCCTGGTCGAACAACGTCACGCTAGTCGGCGCATTGTCGCTGGCGACGGGCTTGCCATTGACCACGGGCAGTAGCCGGAGCTGCGTGGTCTGTCCAGCCAGCCCGATCGGCTGCAGCCCTTGCGTGCCCGAACCTTCGGCCACGGCATCCGGCACATAGACGATGGCCTGCGGCGCCTGGCCCACGGGCACATTGGCGACAACCTTATTAGTCTCCGTATCGATCGCCGCGAGGCTGTCCGCGTTTTCGAGCCCCACATAGATGCGCTTGCCATCGCCGGACGGCCACAAGCCGTGCGGAAGGCTGCCGACTGGAATGGTCGCGACCTGTGAGAAATCGTCGGTCCGGAACACCTTCACCTGGTTCAGCCCGCCGATGGTGATATAGGCAAACGTCCCGGCCGCCGTGTGCGCGAAGTTGACGTGGTTGGTGATCGGTCCTGTCTCGATGGTCTTGATCATGCGGAACGGCGGACGCGCTTCGAACACCTGGGTCTTGCCGACGTCCTTGAGCGTGAACCACACCTGCGAGCCATCCGGCGTAGCGGCAATGTTCGGGCAGAACGGGCTTTCCTGCTTCACGCGTGCGACGACCTTGTGATCCGCGACGGTCACCACCGCGGTCTCAGGATTGAACGACGAGCAGATATAGCCGTACTTGCCGTCCGGCGAAAAGATCTGCATGCCGGGGCCTGCGGCGACGGTGATGCGTGTCTTTTCCCCGAACGTCTTTGCATCGATGACCGAAATATAGTTCTCGCCGCGCACCGTCACCCAGACTTCCTTGCCGTCGGGCGTGTAGAACGCTTCGTGCGGCGAACGGCCCACATAGGTCACGTGCTGGATGGCATTGGTCGCCGTGTCGATGAAAGACACCGAATTGGAGCCGATCGACACCACGGCCAGCGTGCGCCGGTCGGGCGAAAAACCTAGGCCATGCACCAGCACCTGACCACGATACAGCGGGCTGAAATTGCCCGGCGCAGGATCGCCCAGTCGGATCACGCCCAGCAGCTTGTTGTCGGCCGGGTCCGTCACCGACACCGTGTTGGAAAACTGCTCGGCCGCATAGATGCGGTCGCGGTGGCTCAGGGGCACGTCGGGCGCGTTCAGCGGACCGGGCGCTTGTCCGGCCAGGGTGATGCCGGACAGGCCGACCAGCAGCGAGAAGGTCAGGGCGGTCTTGAACGACTGGACAGGATTCCGGTTCATGGCTTGGTCTTGTTGTCAGTGTGCGTGCGTGGAGCGGCTGTGCCCGGCTGCTTGTGGCATTGGCTGGACGCTGTTGTCAGGCTGGGTCGGCGCTGGGGCGGATGGCGGCAATGGCTGGCCGAGCGCGAGCCGCATTGCGGCGATCTCCTGCAGTTGTTCGACGACGATTTCCTGCGCGATACGCCGCAGCTGTTCATTGCGCCCGTAGCGCAGTTCGGCCATGGCCATGTCGATGGCGCCCTGGTGATGCGGGATCATCATGGCCGCGAAATCCTGATCGATATCGCCGCTAGGTTTGACGGCCATGCCGTCCATCATCCGGGTCATGGCGGCCTCGTTCTCGGCCGCGAACTTCTGCTGGTCGGTGGTGGCCTGGGCCGCAGCGATAGCCGGCAGCAGGAATGCCGCCGTCAATGCCAGGACAGTCCGGGCAGAGGCGGAGGATCGCGGTGGGCGGGGCGGGAGAGCCATGATTCCTCGTGGTTCAGGCGGTCCGGGAAGCGGACCCATGCCTGGTAGACGCACGAGGGGGCGGCTTTATTCCACCGCGAATCGGAATTCTTCAGCGAGGCATGCAAGGTGCCCGGCGGGGCTCTGTCGAATGCGAAGTTCGCACCACGTTGCTGGCAGGTACCGCAGCCGGGCCACGGACGATGTCAGTCCGGTTTGATCTGCGCGCGCGCGATGATCGGCTTCCACCGCGCTTGCTCCTGGGCGATGAAGCGCGCGAACTCTTCCGGCGTGCTGCCCACCACCAGCGCGGCATCGGCGCCGAGCCGTTGTGCCGACGCCGGGCTCTTTACCGCCTTGATGGCGGCGTCCGCAAGCTTGTCGGTGGCCGCCTGGGGAAGACTTGCCGGCGCAAGCAGGCCATACCACTGCGTCATCTCGAAGCCCGGATAGCCTTGTTCCGCCACCGTGCCGACGTCAGGCAACTGCGGGATGCGCTGCGACGTGCCGGTGGCGATGCAGCGCAGCTTGCCGGCCTTGATGAACGGCAGGATTGCCGGCGCACCGACCGCAGCCGCATCGAGCCTGCCGGACAGCAGATCGGTGATCTGCGGACCGCTGCCGCGGTAGGGCACGTGGGTGATGAAGGTGCCGGAGGCGGCCTTCAGGTACTCGAATGCCAGATGGCCGGCGCTGCCATTGCCGGCCGAACCGTAGTTGAGCTTGCCGGGCTTGCTCTTGGCCAGCGCGATGAACTCCTTCAGGTTCTTCGCCGGCACGTCGGGATGGATCACATACAGGCTCGGCACCTTGGATAGCAGCGAAACCGGTCGGAAGTCCTTGTTCGGATCGTAGGGCAGCTTCGCGAAGATGTAGGGATTCACCGCGAGGGTACCGATATGGCCGAGGATCAGCGTGTGCTGGTCATCCGCGCGCGCCACTTCCCCCATGGCGACGTTGCCCGCGCCGCCCGGCTTGTTCTCCACGAACACCGATACGCCAAGCAGGCGGGTCAGTTCGGCGGCCGTCGAGCGTGCCACGATCTCGGAGCTGCCGCCTGGTGCGAACGGCACCACCAGCCGGATGGGTTTGGCCGGCCATGCCTGGGCGCGCGCGAGCGATGGGGCAAGGGCGCCGGCGCCTAGCGCGGCGGCGAGCTTCAGGACGTCGCGGCGGACGGGGTCAAACTGGGTCATGCAATTCTCCGGTGATGCGTAGTGGCTTGGCTTGGCCTGGCTCGGCGGCTTGGCTTGGTGACTTGAATTCGTGGCGGGAGGACAGCGGTTGCCTCATTCCGGCTTGACGTTGCCATCCTTGATGACCTTGGCCCACAGGCGGGTCTGGTTATCGATATAGCGGGCGGCCTCGGCCGGCGGCGCGGCCACGACCTCGCCGCCCAGTTCCGCAATGCGCTTGCGCACGTCGGGGCTGTTCATGACTTTCTGCAGCGCTTCAGAGAGCTTGCTGGCAATCGGCTGGGGCGTGCCGGCCGGGACGAATGCCGCATTCCATTCATAAACTTCGTAGCCCGCCACGCCGGCTTCTTCCATGGTCGGCACCGACGGCAGCGCCGGCGTGCGCGTATGGCTCGTCACGGCAAGCGGCCTGAGCTTGCCGGCCTTGATGTGCTGCAGGCTGGAGGCCACGTTGGCAAAGAACAGCGGCACCTGGCCCGCGATGACATCGGTCATGGCCGGGCCGCCGCCTTTGTAAGGCACGTGCAGCAGGTCCACGCCCGCACGCTGCTCGAACAGCACCCCGGACAGGTGCTGGGCGGAGCCATTGCCCGACGAGGCAAAGGCTACCGTGCCCGGCTTCTGCTTCGCTAGCGCCAGGACATCCTTGACCGAATGCGCGGGGAATCCTGGCGTGGCCACCAGGACATTGGGATAGCGCGCAAGCACGCCAATTGCCGTGAAGGCCTTGGCAGGGTCGTAGGGCAGGCGGGGATACAGGCTTGGATTGACCGCATAGGACGAGGCATCGACCATCAGCGTGTAGCCATCCGGCGCCGCCTTGGCGACGTACGATGCGCCGATCTGCCCGCCGGCACCGGGCCGGTTTTCCACGATGACGGACTGGCCCAGTTCACGCCCGAGCCCGGGCGCGATCATGCGCGCCATCAGGTCCGCACCGCCGCCGGGCGGGTAGGTCACGACAATGGTGATGGGCCGGCTCGGCCACTGCGCGGCCGACTCCGTGGCCTGCGCAAGGACGGGGCTGAGCAGCAGGCTGGTGGCCACGGCGGCTGCGATGCATGTTGTCGAAGGATTCAAGCTTGTCTCCACATCAGTGTTCTTTTTCATGGGTCAGCGGATGTCCGCCTGGTAGCGGAACGCGTAGGCGTCGCCCTCTGTCAGCCGGTACTCCGCACAGTTGCCCTGCAGGTCATACGCGCGCCGTGTCACGAGCGCGCATGGGTGACCATCGGGCAGGTCGAGCAATTCGGCCTGGTCCGCATCGAGCGTGCGGAATGTCACTTCGTCGACGGCACGGTGGATCGTGATGCCGCATTGCGAAGCCAGCAACGGATAGAGCAGGTCGCCCCATTCGGCCTTGGGCAGGCGCTGCAGCGGCTCGCAACGCGGCAGCGGCAGCCAGATCGATTCGAGCAGGCGAGGCTTGTCGTCGAGCCAGCGGCGCCGCGAGATCGCCAGCCCGCGAGCGCCTGTGTCCAGCCCGAACAGCGTCGCAACAGACTTCTCCAGCCGCACGGCGCGGCACGACAGGATCTCGGAACGCGGGATGGCCACGTCAGCCGCACCCGCATCGGCCCGAAAGCGGAAGAACCGCATCATGCTGGCACCGGTGAGTCCATTGCGCACGAAGGTGCCTTTGCCCTGCACCCGCTCCAGTAATCCCTCCTGCACGAGTACGGCTATCGCCTGGCGGATGGTGCCGAGCGCCGTGCCAAACTCAGTGGCAAGCGTGCTTTCGGCCGGAATGGCCGCGCCGGGCGGCCATTCGCCGTCCACGATCTTGCGCTGCAACTGGGCCGCGATCCGGCCGTAGCGGCTCACGCCGACGGCGGTTGCGGAGCTGTGCAGCGGGGCGTTGTCTTGCATCTGGGGTTCGTGTAGATTGGTGTCCTCTAGAGGACTAGAGTATAGATGGGGGCGCCTGATGCCATATCAGGGCTTACCCGCATGCGAGGAGCAGCGACGATGACGCGCAACGCGATGCCACTGGTGGATTGCCACTTTCATCTGTTCGATGCCGGAACCGGCATGCCGGCAGCGCGGTACCGGCCTGCATACTCCGCGCGCATCGAAGACTGGCAGAGCCTGCTGGCGCCGCTGGGGGACCTGTATGGCGTCGTAGTCCAAACCAGTTTTCTCGGCACGGACAATGCGGCGCTGCTTGCGGCGCTGCGCGCCAGGCCAGGGCGGCTTCGCGGCGTGGCCGTGGTGGATCCGTCGGTGACGGACGGCCAGTTGGCCGCCATGCAGGCGGCGGGCGTGCGAGGCATCCGGCTCAATTTCTTCGGCGACCCGGAGTGGCGCCGCATCGGCACAGCGCCGTGGCGGACATTGTTCGAACGGATTGCCTTGCTCGGCTGGCATGTGGAACTGCATACCGCGAACGGTCAGGGTGCTGCGCTGCTGTCTGAACTCGACGCTTCGCTTGGCGATTGCGGGGCACCTGTCGTGCTCGACCACTTTGGCAGGCCCGGCGAACAAGGCGTTCGAGATCCGGTCTTCGCGGTGGCTGAGCGGACACTGCAGCGTCGGCAGGTGTGGGTAAAGTTCAGCGCCCCATACCGGCTCCCGCCCGGCACAGACTGGCGTTCACTCGCAATGGCATGGCGCCGGGTCGTGGGGCAGGACCGGTTGCTGCTTGGCAGCGACTGGCCTTGGACCAATCATGAATCGTCGGCCCGCGCTGGAGAATGCGCGGCGCTCTTCCAGTGGCCCTGCGAGCCGACTGGTGGCGAGGGGGCGGGGGATGGCGGGTTTGCCGAGTCGCTGCGCTGGAGGAATGCGACGGTGCTTTACGGGTTTGGGTTGTAGGACGACTTTGCGACTTGATTGCCTTCGGATGTGCTCTCCCTTGGTTCGGTGAGGTGCCTTGTGAAAGGAACGAAAGTAACGATTCCAAGTCAATCGTAATCGTTAAGTTACAATGCTGTACCGCAGCAAGGCCTCTGACGCACCCACAAAGTGCGCCATCCAGCCCTGCTGAACGCCCCCCCGGGACCCATGCGATTCCTGTTTCTGCTGCTGACTGCCATGTGCCTGTCGCTGCTCTCCTACGGAGCGGTGGCGGACGCGCACGCGGGTGTACAGGGAAACATTGCCGCGGTGGCCGCCCACGCGATTACCGTGCCGGACAAGGTCAGCGACGTCGCATCGCTGCCCTCGGTCGACGCGACCGGCCGGCTCGTCGTTCCTGGCGATGATGGGCTGAACGACGACGACATCGTCGACGAACCGCCGCCCGGCTACTGCAACATCTGGTCTGCGGATCTGCTCGATCCGCTCGATCTGCTGGACGAAATCGAAGAGTCCAGCGCCTTGTTCGACCTGCCGACCGTGAAGCTGCTGCTGCCCGCGGACGATATCTGGCAGGCGCCCGCCGGGCGCACCGCGCCGCCCGCCACGGCTTTCTTCAAGCCGCCGATTTCCCTCGCCTGATTCCCTTCGCGCCCTGTGCACGGCATCGCCGTGCGCAGGCCGCGTCCCATTGCCTGCCCAGAACTCCCGGCGCGCCTTAACGGTAGCCGGCTGAGTCCGTTGCGGTACGTCTGCCGTCCGTCTCGCGCATCGCGCGAGGGGGCGGGCGATGACGCATGGCGCAGGCAGCCTATGGCTTGCTTTCCCGACTCATGACACACACCAAGCTGACCCTGATCGCGTCGCTTTCGCTGGTGGCGTTCGCGGCCGTGCCGGCCCAGGCCAGCGACGACATGCGCCCGCCGGCCGCCGTCGTCCTGGCTGGCGGCAACGTTGCACCGCCCGCATCCGCTGCCCCAGTGACCGGTCCTTCCTATGGCCTGCAGCAACTGCTGGCGCTCGCGCAATCCACCAACAAGGGCGTCGAGGCCGCGCAGGCCAATGTCGATGCCGCCAATGCCGCCATCACTAGCGCGCGCGCCTATCCGAACCCGCAGGTCGAGGTGATGTACGGCCGCCTGCAGGGCAAGCAGCCGGGCGTGACCAGCGGCAACGCGCCCACCTACGCCATCACCCAGAAGCTCGACTATCCGCACCAGCGCAGCCTGCGCCAGGACATGGCTTCGCGCGGCCTGGAAGCGTCTCAGGCCGTGCGCCAGGGCTTTCGCGCCGAATTGGCCGCGCGCGTGAAGACGGCGTATTTCGAGGTTCTGCGCCGCGAGAGCGAACTCCAGGCCGCGTCCGAAGACCTGGCGATGATGCGGCAGATCCATTCGCGCGCGCGCCTTCGCGTGGAAGTGGGCGAGGCCCCGCGCTATGAACTGATCAAGGCAGAGACCGAATTGCTCGCGACGCAGAAAAGCGCGCAGACGGCGGAACTGCGCGTGAACCAGGCCAAGGCCGCGCTGCGCCAGCAGGTTGGCGGCGCCATGCCGGCGCTGTTCTCGCTGGACGGCAATCTCGGCCAAGTGCCCGATGTGCCGCCGCTGCCGCAGTTGCGCGGCACGATGAACGCCAGCAACGCCGAACTGACCCAGCGCCGCATGGAACTCGAGCGCGCGCGCCTCGGCGTGGATTACCAGCGTTCGCTGCGCTGGCCCGAAGTCGCCGTGCGCGCGAGCACGGACCGCCAGCCGGACAACAACGTCTCGCAGATCGGGCTGGTGGTGACGATTCCGCTGTGGGACCGCCGCAGCGGTCCGGTGGGCGAAGCCACCGCGCAGGCCACGCAGGCGCGCACTGCGCTGGAAGCGCGCGAATTCGAGCTGACGCAGGAACTGGAAGCCGCGTACCGCCAGTACGAAATCACACAGTCGCAGGTGACAGCACTGGAGTCCGGCATCGTGCGCGAAGCCGAGTCCGCGCTGAACGTGGCCGAGTCCGCCTACCGCTTCGGCGAGCGCGGCATTCTCGATTACCTGGACGCGCAGCGCGTGCTGCGCGGCGCGCGCAATGAACTGATCGCGGCGCAGTTCGACCTGCAGGTCGCTGCCATCCAGATCGAAAAGCTCATGTCGACGGCCCTGGGCACCGCGCCTGCTGCGCTGCCGTCTTCCACCATCCAGAACCGATAATCATGCGCCCCAATTTCCTGCTTTCGCTGACGGCCACTGCCGTCATGGTGTTTGCCCTGGCAGGCTGCTCGAAGGAGCCGGCCCAAGCGACCGAAGCCCCCAAGCTGCCGCCCGGTGTCATCAAGCCCGAACCCAACCTGATGCAGACCCTGAAGGTAGCGCCGGTGTCCACGTCCGCGTTCAGCGAGATGCTGCGCGTAGCGGGACGCATCGATTTCGACGAACAGCGCGTGTCGCGCGTCGGCGCCAGCGTGACCGGGCGCGTGACCGACCTGTATGCGAGCCTGGGCCAGGAGGTCAAGGCGGGTCAGGTGCTCGCGCGCCTGCACAGTACTGAACTCGGCGCAGCCCAGATGGCCTTCCTGAAGAGCGAGGCGCAGCACGAACTGCAGGCCCGCAATGCTGAACGCGCGAAGCAACTCTATGCGGCCGACGTGATCGGCCGCGGCGAGCTGCAGCGCCGCCAAAGCGAGCTGGCGATTGCATCGGCCGAAATGCGCGCCTACCGCGACCAGCTGCGCGTGCTGGGCATGTCCCCGGCCGCTATTGCGGAGCTGGCCAAGAACGGCAGCATTAATTCGCATTCGCCCGTGTATTCGAGCCTCAGTGGCACCGTGGTGGAACGCAATGTGGCGCAAGGCCAGGTCGTGCAGCCGGCTGACGCGCTCTACACCGTGGCCGACCTGTCGCGCGTATGGGTCGTGGCCGAAGTGCCCGAACAGCAGGCCGCGCAGGTGGCCGAAGGGCAGAGCGTGGAGATCGAGGTGCCGTCGCTGGCTAATGGCAAGGGCAGTCAGACCATCACCGGCAAACTGATCTATGTGGGCCGTACGGTGAACCCGCAGTCGCGCACGGTGCTGGTCCGCACGGAGCTGGAAAATCGGGAGGGCCGCCTCAAGCCGGCCATGCTGGCGAGCATGCTGATTGCCAGCAAGCCGGTCGACCAGCTCGTGGTGCCGGCTTCCGCCGTGGTGCGCGAAGGGAACGACGAACTCGTCTACGTCGAAATGCCCGGCGGCCAGTTCCGTCAGACGCGCGTGAAGCTCGGCGCGGAAAGCGACGGCATGCGCGTGGTGCTCAGCGGCGTGAAGGCCGGCGACCGTGTCGTGGTGGATGGCGCCTTCCATCTCGACAACGAGCGCAAGCGCATCGAACAGGGGTAATCGGCCATGATGAAATCCCTGGTTGAAGCCGCCATCAAGCAGCGGCTGGTGGTGTGCGTGCTGGCCGTGGTGCTGTTTTTCTTCGGCCTGCGTGCGGCCACCAAGCTGTCGGTAGACGCGTTTCCCGACGTGACCAACGTGCAGGTGCAGATCGCCACCGAAGCGGCCGGCCGTTCGCCGGAAGAAGTGGAGCGCTTTGTCACTGTGCCCGTGGAAATGGCCATGACTGGCCTGCCCGGCCTGGAAGAGATGCGCTCGCTGAACAAAGCCGGGCTGTCGCTGATCACGCTCGTGTTCACCGACGCCACCGACGTCTACTTCGCACGCCAGCTCGTGATGGAGCGGCTCATCGAAGTGTCCGGACGCATGCCCGAAGGCGTGACGCCGGTGCTGGGCCCGGTCTCGACCGGCCTCGGCGAGGTCTACCAGTACACACTGGATCGCCCCGACGACGGCAACCGTGAACTGACACAGGAAGAACTGGCCGAGCGCCGCATCGCGCAGGACTGGGTGGTGCGCCCGCTGCTGCGCTCGATCCCCGGCGTGGCCGAGATCAACTCGCAGGGCGGCTACGTGCGCCAGTACCAGGCGCTGGTCAACCCCGAGCGCATGCGCCACTACGATGTCTCGATCCAGCAGGTCTATCAGGCGCTGGCGCGTAACAACGCCAACTCTGGCGGCGGCGTGCTCCCGCACTACGCGGAGCAGTACCTGATCCGCGGCGTCGGTTTGGCCAAGGGCGTGGACGACCTCGGCAGCATCGTGCTCAAGGAAGTGGCCGGCACGCCGGTCTACCTGCGCGATGTGGCCACCGTCACCATCGGGCACGAGGTACGCCAGGGCGCGCTCGTGAAGAACGGCCAGACCGAGGCGGTCGGCGGCATCGTCATGATGATGCGCGGCGGCAATGCCAAGGAAGTAGTAAGCCGCGTCAAGGCGCGCGTGGCCGAGATCAACGCCAAGGGCATGCTGCCCGGCAAGCTGCAGATCGTGCCGTATTACGACCGCAGCGAACTCGTCGATGCCGCGCTGTGGACGGTGACCAAGGTGCTGCTCGAAGGCGTGGTGCTCGTGGTGATCGTGCTGTTCCTGTTCCTCGGCGACGTGCGTTCGTCGGTCATCGTGCTCGCCACGCTGGTGCTGACGCCGTTGCTGACTTTCATCGTCATGAACAGGATGGGACTGTCGGCCAACCTGATGTCGCTGGGCGGGCTTGCGATCGCGATCGGCCTGATGGTGGACGGTTCTGTGGTGGTGGTCGAGAACGCGTTCGAGCGGCTAGGCCATAAGGAACCGGGGCTCACCAAGACCCAGATACTGGTCAAGGCCGTGCAGGAAGTGGCCACACCCGTGATCGTCGGCGTGGGCATCATCATCCTGGTGTTCCTGCCGCTGATGACGCTGTCGGGCATGGAAGGCAAGATGTTTGCGCCGCTGGCGTTCACGATCTCGATTGCGCTTGCGATTTCGCTCCTCCTGTCGCTCACACTGTCGCCGGTGCTGAGTTCGTACCTGCTCAAGGGTGGTGCCGAGCACGACACGAAGATCATCGCGTTCATGAAGCGGCACTACCTGCGCATGCTGCACTGGGCGCTGGGCAACAGCCGCAAGACGGTGATCGGCGCAGTGGGTGCCTTTGTGTTGACGCTGGCCATCGTGCCGCTGCTTGGCACATCGTTCATTCCCGAGATGAAGGAAGGGTCGATCGTGCCGGCCATCGACCGGGTGCCGAACATCTCGCTCGAAGAGTCGATCAAGCTCGAGAAAGAGGCCAACAAGCTCGTGCTTGGTGTACCGGGCGTGAAGTCGGTGGTGTCGGGAGTGGGCCGCGGCGAAAGCCCTGCGGATCCGCAGGGCCAGAACGAATCGACGCCGATCGCGAGCCTGAAGGACCGCCACGAGTGGCCCGACGGCTGGACGCAGGATGACATCGCCAACGCCATCCGTGAAAAGCTCAAGGCCATTCCCGGCGTGCAGATCGTGATGGCGCAGCCGATTTCCGACCGCGTCGACGAGATGGTCAGCGGCGTGCGTTCCGACGTCGCGGTGAAGGTGTTCGGCGACGATCTCGATAAGTTGCGCGAACTTGCGGGCGAGATCGCGCGCGTGGCGGGCGGCATCCAGGGCTCGCAGGATATCCGCATCGAGCGCGTGTCGGGGCAGCAGTACCTGTCGATCGAGATCGATCGCCAGGCGATTGCGCGCTACGGGCTCAACGTGTCCGACATCCACGACGTGATCGAGATTGCCATCGGCGGCAAGCGCGCGACGGATATCTTCGAAGGCGAGCGCCGCTTCGCGGCGGCAGTACGCCTGCCGGAGGATTTCCGCAACAACGTTCAGGCGATCCGCCAGTTGCTGGTGGCGACGCCCAACGGCACGCAAGTGCCGCTGCAAAGCGTGGCGAAGATCGAGGTCAGCGACGGCCCCGCGCAGATCAGCCGAGAAATGGCCAAGCGTCGCGTGGTGGTGATGATCAACGTGAAGGACCGCGATCTCGGCGGCTTCGTGGCCGAGTTGCAGCAGGCGGCGGGCGCCAAGGTCAAGCTGCCGGAAGGCTACTACCTCGAGTGGGGCGGCCAGTTCCAGAATATGGAGCGCGCCATGGGCCACCTGAAGATCATCGTGCCGGTGACCATCGCCGCGATCTTCTTCCTGCTGTTCCTGCTGTTCAACTCGCTGCGCTTCGCCACGCTGATCATCACGGTGCTGCCGTTCGCATCGATCGGGGGGATCATCGGGCTGTTCGTCACGGGCGAGTATCTGTCGGTGCCGGCATCGGTGGGCTTTATCGCGCTGTGGGGCATGGCTGTGCTCAACGGCGTGGTGCTGGTGTCGTACATCCGCACGCTGCGCGATTCGGGCCTGTCCGTGACGGAGGCGGTGGTGCAGGGGGCGACCCAGCGCTTCCGGCCGGTAATGATGACGGCCACGATTGCGATGCTTGGCCTGGTGCCGTTCCTGTTCTCGTCCGGCCCGGGCTCGGAAGTGCAGCGACCGCTGGCGGTGGTGGTGATCGGCGGGCTGATCACGTCGACACTGCTCACGCTCGTGATGGTGCCGACGTTGTACCGCTGGTTTGACGACCGCAAGGCGGATCCGACCAAGGATGTGCCGGTCTGATGCGGTGAGCTGAGGTCGCCGGCCCGACGACAAAAGGCGCTTCGCGCGGTGCGCGGAGCGCCTTTCTTCTTTGCCTGAACAGTGCGTTGTGTCTTACGACACGGACATCACCTTGATGTCCTCCCACTGCGGATGCAGCAGCCGCAGCGTGGCGAGGATCGCCTTCGGGTCTTCCGCGTGGCGGTCGGACAGTGCGACGGCTTCGGTGGAGGTGACAACCGACTTGTGGCCTTTCTGGCGGTACTGGACTTCGACGGTCTTAGTGACAAATGACATGGCTGGCCTTCCGGGGATAGGGGTGCCTGACCGGGGAAATCGTGGGGGACAGCTGCCAGGCAGGAACAATAACGGCAGGCGCGCTCAAGACTTTTGCCCCGCAAGCACGCGGAGCCTGTTTCAGTTCATGACACCATGCATGAGATGGCTTCAGCGCCGCTCCGTGGCGAAGAAAAGCAGTGCCAGGATCGGCAGCGCGAAGCCGATGCCGCTGGCCAGCGGCCAGCCGCCGTGCGCGTAGGCCCAGCCCCCCAGTGCAGAACCGAGCGCTCCGCCAACGAAGAACACGGCCATGAACACGCCGTTGAGCCGGCCGCGGTGCTCCGCGCTCAGCGAAAAGATCGCCCGCTGCCCGACGACCAGGCTCGCCGAGACGCCGAAATCGAGCACGATCGCGGCGACGGTCAGCATTGCCAGGGCGATCGCCGATCCGGGCGTGCCGGCCAGCCCGATCAGCATCGACCCCGCGCCAAGCAACAAGGCAATGGCCGTCATGCGGCGGCCGCGCCCGCGGTCGGCCAGTCGGCCGGCGATGGGCGCGGCGATGGCGCCAGCCACGCCGGCCAGTGCGAACAGCGCGATGCCTCGCTGCGACAGCCCGAAATCCGGTCCGGACAGGTACAGCGGGACGGTGGTCCAGAACAGGCTGAAGGCGCCGAACATGCTGGCCTGGTAGGCCGCACGCCGGCGCAGCACCGGCTGCGTGCGCAGCAAATGCCACATGGAGGCCAGCATCTCCGCATAGCGCCCGCCGGGTGCCGGCGCGCGCTGCGGCAGGCGCCGTGACAGGACCAGGGCCAGCAAGGCCATGACCACCGACGACAGCGCGAAGATGGCATGCCAGCCCCAGAGATCGGCCACCAGGCTTGAGATCGGCCGCGCCAGCATGATGCCGAGCAGCAACCCGCTCGTGACATTGCCGACGGCGCGTCCGCGCGCATGCTCGGGCGCCAGGTGGGCGGCAAACGGCACCAGCACCTGCACGGCCACGGAACAGAACCCGATCAGCCAGGCGGCGAGCAGGAACGTGGCCGCGTGCGTTGCAAAGGCGGCACCGGCAAGAGCCACCGCGTTGCCGGCCAGCAGCCGGCATACAAGGCGCCGGTTCTCCACCAGGTCGGCCAGCGGTACCAGCAACAACAGCCCGAGGCAGTAGCCGGCCTGGACCAGCGTGATGATCAGGCCGGCCGCGCCCGGCGACAATTGCAGCGCTGTGGCAATCGGGCCGACCAGCGGCTGGGCGAAGTACAGGTTGGCGACGGTCACGCCACAGGCTGCGGCAAGCAGCGGCGTCACCCATGCGGGGACGGATTGCGGTGGCTGCGCCGGGCGTGTGCCGGAAGCGGTGGCCCCGCCGGTGGTCGACTGGACGGTCATGGCGATCTTCAACTGGACGGCATCGAGTGCCGGTTTATGGTGTTCCCGGCGGCATATCGATGCGACGTCGGCGCAACGCGTGCACCGTCGACCGGTGCCGCAAGCGTGTAGTGGCCGGCAGGGTAGCACTTGTAGCGCAGGCTTGCAGACCGACTCCCGACGGCTGCCCGGCGATAGGACCCGCGACCGGGCACGTTACCAGGACCAGCGTGCGCCGATATTGCCGAACCACGCGCTGCGTGGCACGCCGTCCAGGCTGGTCAGGTAGCCGACGGTGCCGTAGACGCTGCCGCGCGGGCCAGCCTTTCCGGCGATCCCCGCCTCGAAACGCGCAGCCGTGTAGGCCTGGCTGGTAGGGATCGAGGTCGTGGCTGCAAAGGTAGTCTGGTCCGTGCCCCCGAAGGCGTGCAGGATATCCGTGCGCAGCCAGGGCTGCCAGCGCACGCCGCGGTACTCCAGCACTTTCTGGAGCCGGACACCGGCACGTGCGAGCGTGCTGTCGGCATTGCGGAAAGTCACGGTGCTGACCTGGTCCTGCAGGTCATTGAGGGAAAGGTGCTGCCACACAAGCTGCACTTGCGGCTCCAGTGTCACGGTGGGCGACAACTGGAGCGGCATGCCGCCCTCTGCGGATAGCGCCAGTGCGTTGCCATGTGTTGTGGCGCCCGTGCCGGTATGGGTGCTCGGATCGATCGTCAGCGTGCTGTACTGCAGCACCGTATCGGTGTACCAGTTGCCGGGTCCGATATGGCTCCAGTATGCGCCTACGCTGTACGCGTTGATATCGAGCTTGCCGGCCGCATAGCCGGGAAAGCCAAGCGCGAAGCCGGCAATGTCGCCCGCCGCCCGCGCGTAGCCGAAGTAGGCACCGAAATGATCGCGATGGCCACCGGGGCCATCGCCCGCCATGGCGTACAAGTCTTGCCCGACTTGCAGGCCGGCGAGCGTGCCGCTGAAATCCGGGTGTACCTCGCCGCCTTGGGACTGATGGCCGTTGCTGCCCCAGGCCCGGGCCCAGGCAGCACCGAGCGCGCCGCGTTCGGTCAGCAGGGCCTGCTCGCCCTGGCGTTCATGGAAGGTGGCGATCTGGTCGACGCCCAGCTGTCGGGCGACGCCTGCAATGGCCGCATAGACGGGCACTGCCGGCCGGTAGAGTGGGACCGGCGACGCATCGGCTGCCGGCGCGGGCGGCAGGGCGGGGCTGCCTGCCGCCGGTTGTGGTGACAGTACCGGCTGGGGCGCGGCGGACGGCGGTGCCGGGGACACTGACGAAGCCGGGGCAAGGCTGGATCGCAGGAACCAGCTATCGGCCGTACCGTTGCTGACGCCACCGCGGTACAGCACATAGACGTATGCGCCGGCCTGGATCTGGCCTCCCGCGAGCCGGAACGCGGATGGCGTCGAGGTGCCGCCGTCGGTGACCACAACGAGCGGGATCCCGTCCACTACGGTCAGCCCGCCATTGCCGCCGGCATTGGCCAGCGCGATCGTGGTGCTTCCGGAAACCGTGCCTTGCGAGACGCCAAGCCGGTCAGAGGGCGAGTTGTCCGCGCCCAGTATGCTGCGCAGCAGCAGTTGCCCGCCGTTGCCCGTGTAGTGACCGACGATCTGCAGGCGGCTCGCTGCCGGCGTGGAGCCCGTAGTCAGGTCGATGACGCCGGCATTGTTGACCGCTGCCAGTTGTCCCGCGGCTGCTGCCACAATGGCCGCGTTGCCGGCGGGGCCGATCTGCAGCGTGCTGGTGCTGTCGATGTCCAGCGTGCCGGCCGTTGGCGCGGTAACAGCGAGTGGGCGCTGCAAGCCAAGGGCCGCAGGCGCTTGCAGGGCCGGGTCGCCGAGTACGAGGTCGCCGTCCATGACAAGCGTGCTGTGGTTGGTCAGGTTTACTGCTTCAAAGCCGACCAGGCGGGCCACGCCGGAGAGACGGCTCTGGTCGAGGGTCAGGCTGTCCAGGCCGCTGCCGCCATCCAGACGTGGCATGCCAGCCAGGTTGGCATCGGTCAGCCCGCGCAACGTGGCGGCATCGCTGTCGTCGCCGAGCGCGATGGCGCCATTCACCTGGCCACCGGAGATGACGACGGCGTCGCGGCCCGGACCCATGTCCACGGCATCGACTTGCCCGCCGGACATCTCGAAGCGGTCATCCCCCTCACGCAGCACGATTGCGCCGCGGATGGTGCCGCCGAGCATGTTCACGACGTCATTGCCGACGTCCAGGTCAATCGCGCGGAAGCCGCCGGAGATCGTGCCGCGGTTGGTAATGACGACAGCCGCTCTTGTCGCGCCGATGGCGTTTCCACTCAACGATTCGATCGTGCCGGTATTGTCGATCGAGCTGGGGCCGTTGTTGACGATGATGCTGGTCGCGTCCGAGTGGATCAGGCCGGCATTGTCCAGCGTGATGCCATGGTTGGCGAAGATGGCGTTGGACTGATCGCTCAGGATGCGCCCGGCGGCGGTGTTGGTCACGGTCAGCGCCGTGCCGCCCTGCAACCCGGAGCTGTCCGTTCCCGTGGCGAGAAGCGTGCCGCTGTTGCGTACCGTGGCAGGCGCGTTCCCGTCCACGAAGACGGCGTGCGACGCCGTGCCCGTGGCAATGATCGTGCCGCGGTTGTCGAGCGTGTTGCCGGTGCCTTGCATGAGCACGGTGGGGGCCGCGTCACCCGTTCCTCGCAAGGTGCCGCCATTGTCCACCAGGCTTTGCTCGCGGACGACGACTGCGCTGCCTGCCGCCACCGCCAGTTCGGCATTCGGCTCAATGGTCACCGTGACCCGGCTGCTGCCCGGCTGCGCGACGATGGGAGTGGTGGCGGGATTGGGCGCCAGCGGCGTGCATGTGGCGGTCTGCCCGTCGGCAGGGGCGGCGAGATCACAGGCGGCGAGCGCGACATCGGGGCGCAGGCCGAGCGCCACGGCGAGCACCGTGGCTGGCCATGTGCCGTGGGGCGGGCGGCTGGAACGATGCGGCATGGCGTCCCGGTGGTCTGGCGCGCTGAGGTGCGCTCTTCACGGGAACAATAGGCGCGGCTGGCCGGATGGCAAGGGTGATCTGTGCCGCGCGAGGCTCTGGTACGGCCGGGGGCCGGTCAGCACGTCGCTCAGCGGCGCTTCAGCTCGCCCAGGTAGTAGTTGATTTCGGCAAGAAGCGTGGCGTGAAAGGCTTCGGGCAACTGCCGGTCGTCGGTCAGGCACAGCAGGTCATCGACACGCTTGCGGAAGGCGCCCTCAACGCTGTCGCGGCGTTCCGCAGACATCCCCGCACACAGCGCAGCCAGGAACTCGCGCAGCACCAGCAGGCGCGCGCCGTACTGCACCATGGCGTCGCCCTGCGTCTTGAGGCTGCGCGAAAGCTGGTCGGGAACAGCGTCAGGCGTGGCCGCCTCATGGGCCGGCACCGCGGCGTTTACCGTGCAAGCCTGCGGCTTGCCGGTCAGCATGGTTTTCCTGAACATGGCGGGCCTCCGTGACGAGCACCGCGGCCTGGCGTCATGGGCACCCGGAGGCGGTTATGCGCATCTTGATGGCGGCGGCAATCGCGGACTGTTCGCTAGCCGACACTGGCGGCCCTTCATTCGATTGGGGCGGTACATGGCGCCATCTTGTCGCACCTTCATTGTTTGCGGCGCATCAACGATCCTGGCGGCGGACATCACGTCCGCCGGAGCCCTGCCGTTAAGGCCGGGAAAACCGCGCCTGGCCATTGTGCCGACGCAGACCGCGTCCGCACAGGCATGCCGGCCGCGAGTATCGGGGGTTTCACCCAGCCTGCAATCGAATTTCCACAATGAGTCAGTTCATCCATACGATCAAGTTCAGGATCCTCCTGGTGTTCAGTGTTTGTATCGCGCTGATGCTGGCGATCGGGCTTTTCGCCTTGCAAACCATCTCGAGCCTGAACGAGAACATGCACGACGCCTACGAGCAGAACACCGTGGCCATCGGCGAGCTGGCGGACGTCCGCGTGGCACAACTCCATATCCGCCGGCTGCTGTGGAAAATCCAGGCGACTTCGGAGGACGAAGGCAGTGCGGACATGGCCCTGGTGCGCGAATACCAGGCAAAAATGAAGAAGGGCTGGCAAGCCTATTACCCCACGCGGGTCACGTCGCCGCGCGAGCGGGACATGGCGGATCAGCTTGACACGGCGCTGGCGCGCTTCGCGGATCTTGTCGCACAGGAGCTGCACCTGCTCGAAGCCGGTGACCGGGCCGCGGCAGCCCGTCTGCAGGAAAGCGATCTCGGTGCGGCCGGCGACAAGGTCGGCGAGCTCATCACGCGCGGTGTGGAAGTCAACCTGAACCAGGCCGGTGACTACCATCGCCGGAGTCTCACGGAGGCGCGTTCAGCGCTGTGGACGACCGCGGTGCTGGTGGTGCTTGGGTTGCTCGTTTCGCTGGGGGCGTCGCACTATCTGCTGCGAACCATTACGCGCCAGCTTCGCCGCTCCGTGGAAATCGCCGACGAGATCGCCGGAGGCCGCCTGGACCAGCAGATCGAGATTCGCTCGCGCGACGAGTTCGGCCTGCTGTTTGGTGCCATGGCGCGCATGAGCAGCCAGCTTGCGCAAACGGTCCGCGGCATCCAGGTATCGAGCGAGGCCGTGCGTGTGGCATCGCGTGAAATCGCCAGCGGCAATATGGATTTGTCCGCGCGCACGGAGCAACAGGCGGCCTCGCTCCAGGAGACCGCGGCCAGCATGACGGAGATCTCCCAGACCGTGCGCATGAACGCTGACAACGCGTCCCAGGCCAACACGCTGGCCGGCAGTGCGCGAGACCTTGCGCATGCCGGCAACGCGGCGGTGCAGGCCATGGTGCAGACGATGGCCCGGATCAGCGGCAGTTCGGGGCGGATCTCGGACATCACCAGCCTGATCGAGGGCATTGCCTTCCAGACCAATATCCTGGCGCTGAACGCGGCGGTGGAGGCCGCACGTGCCGGCGAGCAGGGGCGCGGATTCGCGGTCGTGGCGGGCGAGGTGCGGGCGCTGGCGCAGCGCTCTTCGGCGGCCGCCAAGGAAATCAAGGAGCTGATCGAGTCCTCCGCGGACATGGTCCAGGACGGTTCGCGGCAAGCGGGGGAGGTCGGCCAGACCATGGGTGAGGTGATCCGTGCGATCCAGCAGGTGTCGGACATCATGGGCGAGATCTCCGTGGCGTCCGGCGAGCAGAGCCAGGGCGTGGAACAGGTGCACCTCGCGATCAGCCAGATCGATTCAGGCACCCAGCAGAATGCCGCGCTGGTCGAACAGTCCGCCGCGGCGGCGAAGTCGCTGGAAGAGCAGGCCAATGCCATGGCCGATGCGGTTTCGGTATTCCGGATCGCGGGGGAGGGAGGGAGCCGTGTGCAGGGCGCGCCATCGGTGTCCGTCGCACGCGGATTCAGCGGCACGCAACCGGGCTTGCAGGCCGTGCGCAGGCCGCCCCCGGCCGCTCAGCCTGCACGGGCCCCGCGTGTTGGCGATGAGGCCGACAACGATTGGCATTCCTTCTGAGCCGTGTCCCGGCATAGCCATCGCATGCCGTCACAAAGGCGTGAATATGGCAAGCCGGCCGCAACTATTCGGGGCTTTGCTCCGAGGCCCAATCCTTAGAATCTGTCACGTGGCATCTTGCTACACCCCCCGACTTCAGCCCTCCGCAAGGAGGGCTTTTTTTTGGTTTTTCGCCTGCGCGCGCAAAGGCAGATCAAACGGGCTGTTCCATACGGCCCAATAGCATTCCAAGAATTGTTCCAAAAACGGAACACAGTGTGCAATCCACGTGACTTCTTGCGATGCGCCGAACGCTGCATAATGCCGCGCCAGAGCGGGATTCCGGCAGCCATCCGAAGCCGCCGTTGCCATGCTCGTCGTCGTCCCTCCTGCCACGCTGTCACGCCTGCCACGCTGTCATGCCTAGCCATCTGTCCCTGTATCGCTTTCCATCCAGCCGAGTCGTTCGCCGTTCCGTACTGGCTGCCATTGCCTTGTCTGGCGCGCTTATCAGCGGCCTGTTGCATGCCGAGCCATGGTTCGAGCCCGTGCGCCTCGGCGTGTCCGCCGGGGCCGGCAAGGATGCCGCGATGGCGCGGCTCGAAGCGCGCTGGGATCTGAAGCAGGATTTATGGGCGACGTCCTCGCAATCCGTTCGCCTGCGCCTCGGGTTAGAAGTCTCGGGTGGCGTGTGGAATCCCCATGGCAGCGGCGGGAATGCGCTTGGCGATCTTGGCCTGACGCCGATCCTGCGCCTGCAGGGCGCGGGCCGCAGCGGCGTCTTCGTCGAAGCCGGCGTCGGCGTCCACGTGCTATCGCGCACGCGGCTATCCGACGACAAGGTCTTTTCCACGGCCTTCCAGTTTGGCGATCGCGTGGCCGTGGGGTACCGTTTCGGCGATACGCTTGATTCGGAACTGGCCCTGCGCCTGCAGCACTATTCGAACGCGGGCATCAAGGAACCCAACCCGGGCATCAATTTCGTCCTGCTCCAGTACTCGGCGCGCTTCTGAGACGTGCCAGCAACTATTGTTTAGGCATGGCGGCCGGCCGCCCGCCATGCCGGCTAGTGCGCAGGTACATGCCGCCGGAGCGCCGCACGGCGACCTTGCGCGGCTGACCGAATACCGGATACCGGATACCGGCAGGCAGACATGCAGGCATTGGCCTTGTTCTCCGTGCAGTTCATGCTGGCGGTGACATGGACGCTCTATACGGCGTTCCTGCCCGCACTGGCCGCTCAGGCGGGCCTGCCGGCAGCGCAGGTGGCCTGGATCCTCCTGATGGACCAGGCCATCTTCGTCGTGATGGACAGTTTGCTGGGCATTGCCGCAGACCGCGTAGCCGATGCCTTGCACCGGGTTGGCACTTGGATACTCGCTGCCAGCGTGGTGTCGGCTGTCGCGTTCGCCCTGCTCGCGAAATCGGCTTCGCCCCAGATGATGCTGTTTCTGACCGTGTGCTGGGCCGCCACATCGTCGGCGCTGCGCGCACCGCCCATGGTGATCATTGCCCGCCGGCTGCGGGAGTCAGCTCCGCGATTCCTGGTCGGGTGCTCCATGCTCGGCGTAGGGGTGGCCTCCGCGCTGGCGCCCTTGCTCACGGCGTGGATGCGTGGCCAAGCGCCGGCACTGCCGTTTCTGTTGGCAAGCCTGGGCCTGTTGGCCGCGGTTCTCGCCTTGCAGTGGGTGGAAGCCCACGCGGGGCCGCTACCTGTTGCGGCATCAGCGACCGTACGCGCTGGCGGCATGGCCATGGCGTGGCTGCTGCTGGCCGCCGTGTTCCTGCTGGCATTCGGCTTCCAGGTCCATAGCAGCGTGAACAGCGCGCCGGCCTATCTGAGATTTGTGAAGCCCGGCGAACTCGTGCGCGTCATGCCAGCTTTCTGGATTGGCTTTGCGATGGGCGTCCTATTGCCCGCGCGACTGCCGCGTGGACGCTTCCTTCACCATGGCGCACTGACGGCCGCTGCGACGCTGGGTGCGCTGGTCCTGGCCGGCATTGCCCATGCACCTTCACTGACGGTACTGTTGGCGGCCCAGTGCGCGGTCGGACTCTTGTGGGGCGTGGTCTTCTGTGCTGCGGCCGGTGCCGCCATCGACGCGGGGCATGTCGGTCGCGAAGGCAGGCTGACAGGCATTCTGTTCGCCCTGGCGGCGCTGGCGGCTTGCGTGCGGATTGCCATGGTCGCATCCGGCGTCGCCAGGCAACCGGCGCTGGCCGGCCTGTTGCCCTGGCTGCCATCCATCGCGTGGGGCACGGCAGGCGTACTGCTCGCCGCCTTCGTACTGCGCAATATGGCGGTGCTCGCGGCCCGGCCAGCCCGCGGAGATGCCTGATCGACGGCATGAGCGGCCCCGCCCGCGTAAAATGTGACGCCCCCATCTGTCCAGGAGATCTTTATGACGCTTGCCTTGTCCCGCCGAACCCGTGCAGCCATTGCGGCAGCCGGACTGCTGCTGGCTGCGAGTGCGGCACTCGCCGACGACCTCGAAATGCCCAGGCCGCGTGGCAAGGACGAAGCGCCTGGCGCGCCAGTCGCGTGCAGGAAGGCGGTGAAGACAAAGCTTCCGAATCCCGATCACTTCAAGTGGGATGGCAGCACGTACCGCAAAGTCGCCGAAGATGCCTACAGCGTTGTCGCGGATGTGGAATACCTTGGCACGGACGGTGCCCAGCGCAAGGCAAAGATCCAGTGCGACGTGATCCGGGCCCCCGGCGACAGGTTCGTCGTCACCAAGGTCCGGCTGCCGGAATAAGCTAAGCGCGACCGGGCGCCGACGTTGATGTGGACACTGTCCAGGCTGTTTGCTAGTGTATGTGTACGGCATCCACAAATGTGGCTGCGCACTGCCAGGTGACAGGAGGTAGGCCATGCATACCGAGGCGCTCAACGAACATCGCTGGCTGCAACGGCTGGTGGGGGAGTGGATGGCGACAGGCGAGGCCCTGATGAGTGCGGACCAGCCGCCCGTGAAATGGGAAATCCCAGAGCGCGTCGGCCGCGTGGGGGACTTGTGGGTGCAGTGCGTGAGCGAAGGCGAGATGCCCGGCTGCGGGCCCGCCACCACGGTGATGACGCTGGGCTACGATCCCTCGCGCAAGCATTTCGTGGGTACGTTCATCGGTTCGATGATGACCTACCTATGGACCTATGAAGGCGATCTCGATCCCGACGGACAGGTACTCACGCTGCGCGCCGAGGGGCCGGACAACACTGGCAGCGGCAAGATGGCGAAGTATCGCGACGTCATCTGCTTCATCGACGACGACCATCGCACGCTGACGTCGCATGTCCAGGGTTCGGACGGCGAGTGGACGCAATTCATGAGCGCCAGTTACCGGCGCGTGCGCTGACACTCGGGCCGCGCGAGGCGGACCAAGCCGTTTCCGATTTGCCGCACACTGATGCGCGCCGTCATGAAGCGTGGGTGCCGCGCCGGTTGCTTGGCCGGGCAATGCCCCATGCATCCAGCAATGGCTGAAAGCTCGGGCCGGCTTCGGCGCCGCGCGCGGGAACGCGGCGGGCGGGGGGGAGGGCCCGGCCGGTCAGGCCAAACAGCCGCTCGGTTTGCGCAATGTCGTCAGCGGCCGGAAGGTCTTCGACCACACCCATCTGCCGTGCGGATTTCAGCGCGCGCGTGAGTTCCGAAGCCGTCAGCCTGCAGGCGCTGGCAAGATGGTCGCGCCGCATGGGGCCAGCATGTCGCAAGCAGGCGATCAGCGCGAGTACACATTCCCGGGTTGGTCGTTTCATGGTGGCTACGTCGGAAGAATCTGCCCGGCGGCCGGGTTCTGCTGTAACCGCGCCGCATTGAACTGCCCATTCTTCCGGAGCCCCCGCGCCTTGCCAATCGGATATCACAGTTGTTCACAATTGGCGTCGGATTGCGGCCGCTTGTCGGAAATGTCCGATATGTCCCATTTTTCCGCTGTCTTTGCCGTGCTAGTCGCTACCGCCTCAGGCCGGGGTCGACAAAGCCGGCGGGTACGCATCGCAGGCGGTGCTCCCCGGCACAACGGCATCCGCAGGAGGAGCGAAGTCCCCCAACCCGAGTCACGCTGCGCCAGCCGCGCGCTATTTGCAGCAGGCCTGCATGCGCGATCAGTGACGGGTGTGCGGATTGCCCTGTGACGGCACGCCCTGCGGAAGCAGCGTGCCGTACTTGCGCCAGCGGCGTTCCTGGGCGCGCTGTACGTCTTCGGCGATCTCGTGCAGCTCGGCCAGGCGGGCCTCGAGCGCGTCGGGGTAGATGTCGTGGGGGCTGAACCGGAGGCTGAAAGGCATGGTGTTGTCTGTCGTATTGGAAGAATGTATCGGCAGCGTTACAGGCCGGCTTGTGCATTCGTCCTCTTGCCGGTCCACAACCTGCGCGCTTTGCTGATACCAGTATGGACAACGCCCGGCCGCCTTGCGCCTGTCGGTCGTCAGCCGCTTGACCTGACTCAATGCACGCCGCGCAATGACGTATTGCGCATCTTCCGAGCCCGGGTCGTGCCTTGCGTTTGCGCTGCCCGCTGACACCGTTGTAGGACGAATGCGGACTGCCCGCACGGTTCGCTGATTGCTACGCTCAATCTGCCAGTCCGGCCCCTTTATTCCTGCTGCGGCGCATGTCCGCATCCACACGAAGCAAGGAGATCCTCATGAGAAAGCTATGCGCACTATTTGCCCTTGCGGGCATGCTGGTCATCACAGGCTGCAATACGATTGCGGGCGCCGGCAAGGATGTCGAGCGCGGCGGCGAGAAAATGCAAGGCGCCGCGGAAAACACCAAGCAGAAGATGTAAGCCAGCGGGCCGCCCGTGCCATGCTGACAAGACGACAGGGGCCCTTTGCGGACCCCTGTCGTCTGTCGTGCCTGCGCTACCAGTCGCGCATCAATGCGCGGTAGCGGGCTCTTGAGTAACCCTGTCGGCTCGGAGATCAGGCACCAGGGCGCCTTGAAGTCACCCCGTTGAGACAGACGGCACCGCTCAGTTGCACCGCGCGCAGCAGGTCGGACAGAGCAAGCCACTGGTATTCCATGCCGGCGGCTTTGCGGAAATCAGCGCGTCTTCCCGGCAATGACCAGCGCGATGCCGCCGAGCACCGCGGCGGCGCTGACGGCCAGCCGTATCGACATCGCCTCGCCAAGCAGCGCGATGCCGCCCACCGCCGCGATCACCGGCACGCTGAGCTGGACGGTCGCGGCGGTCGCCGCGCGAAGCCGTGGCACCACGGCGTACCAGACCACGTAACCGAGGCCGGAAGTCAGCGCCCCGGACACCAGCGCGCTCGCCAGCCCGCTGCCGTCCACGCTGCGCTGCGTATGCATCCCCCACGCCAACGCCAACGCAAGCGCAGGCAGCACGGCGCGCATGAAGTTGCCCGCGGTGGTCGCAGTGGCGTCGGCCGCGCCTCTGCCGCGCAGTGAATAGACGCCCCATGCGATGCCAGCCATCACCATCAGCAGCGATGAGCCCGGCGGCGGGGCGGCGAGCCCCGGGAGCACCAGCCACACGAGCCCGCCCAACGCCAGTGCAAGGCCTAGCCATTGCCCGGAGCGCAGGCGCTCGCCCACGTACAATCCGTAGCCGGTCATGGTGGCCTGCACGGCGCCGAACAGCAACAGCGCCCCCGTGGCAGCCGAAAGATGCAGGTACGCAAACGAAAACGCCGCCGCGTACACGAACAACGCCAGCGCCGACAACCAGCTCCCGCCACCTGGCAGCCGGCGCGGACCATGGCGAACCATCAGGATCAGCCACAAGGCCGCCGCCGCGCTGCCAATGCGGAGCAGCGTGAAGGAAGCCGCATCAATAGCCGTGCCCTTGAGCGCGAGCCGGCACAGGATCGAATTGCCGGCAAAGGCCAGCATGGCCAGCGCTGTCAGCAGGCCTACGCGCGCGCCGGGCATGGCAGGACGGGCGGCGTGCACCGGTTCACTCTGCAAGCGTGTGGCCTCGCGAGAACCAGGAACGATGCGCAATGGCCTTGACCCGTGCGACACGGTCGCAGCGGGGGCTGCGCATTCCGATGAATCCGATCCGGTTCATGTCTTGTCCGCTGGGTTGCGATGGCATGGTGGCGTGGTGACGTTGACGCGGGGGGCGCCGCCCGCAGCGTCGTGATAGATGATAGTCACTGCGCACCCACCGCAAACATCCGGATCAATGCTGAGCACCGGCGGACGCGGCAAGAATGGCGCGGATGCGCGCCAGGTAGTGGTCCCCGACCGCACGGTGGGCACAAGCCGATTCCCGTGCCGATTCGCGCGCAAATTCGCGCCGGGTCGGCGGGCGGATTCCCAGGCTGCGGCAGATAGTGGACAGGTAGGGCTTGCGCGCATCAGCGAGCCGGGCCGCGGCGGACTGCAGCGCCGCATCGCCAATGCGCACGCGCAGCCAGGCCAGCACCTGGCGGTCATAGTCGTTGTGAACGCGGATCAGATGTTCCATGGCTTCCCTCACACTGTTTATCCATACAGGTACTGTAAATATATACAGTATCGAGGGATAGGCAAGGGGAAACATCATAGATGTGAGATTTGCAGGAGGCAGCGCGGCTAGGTGAGGTGTGGTCCGCCGGCGGTTTTCGACCCATCACGGTCGCTCTACCATTGCCATGCCCAAGGCGATTATTGGCAGAGGATCGGCCATTGGGAATCGCCGCAACCAGCGAGCATGTCCATTATCATGAACACAATTACCGGCGAGCTTCGGCCGGCGCTGCCGGAGACATGATAAGCTCCACCGTCACTCGGTCTCGGGCTGGCTCTTCGCTGCGACGCACTTGATCTCGACCAGCAGGCCTGGGTGTGCGAGTTCGGAAACCCCTATTGACGTCCATGCGCAAGTGCCGTGTGGAAAGATCCGATTCTTCACTGCCCGGAATATGGGCATATGCTTAGCCATGTCCACGTGGTACGTCGTCATATCGACAACGTCCTCGAAAGTACACCCTGCCGCCTCCAACACCACGCGCAGGTTCTCCCAGCACGCCAGGAACTGCGCTTCGGGATCCGAGATCACTGCAAGGTCAACGGTACGCCCCACCTGTCCAGCGCAGAAAACGGTGGCGCCAAGCCTTATCGCGGGTATATAGCCGGCACGGTCTACGATACGTTGCATCGCTCGCGGGACGATCAATTCTCGGTCTGTCATTTGTTCATCAGGAAGTGCGGGAACGCTCGGCCTTCAGGCCAGGATTGCATGCCTCGTCAATGCAGTGATTTAGTCCAGTGAAATTTTGGCGTGGTCAATGACTTCACCCCAGCGCTTGGCTTCCTTTTCAATGAGCTGAGCCATGTCTGCACTGGAGCCGGGGTACGGTCGGGCACCTTGCTCCGCCAGTTGAGCAATAAAGCGCCTGTCTTTTGTCATACCAAGCAGAGTATCCTGGAGCTTCTTCACCACCTCCGGTTTCGTACCGGCAGGTGCCATGAGGCCGTACCATGACTCGACAACTGCATCCTTTACACCGGCTTCAGCAAAAGTGGGAACATCTGGAATTGCCGGATCGCGCTTTTCGCTGGCTACAGCTAACAGACGGACCTTTCCCGCCTTGGCAAAGGGCAGCACGTTCGGCAGATTTACGAACATCAGTTGTACTTGACCGGCGAGCAAGTCCACGCCTGCAGGACCAGCACCCTTGTACGGTACGTGTACGAAATCCACTCCCGTTCTGGACATGAATAGCTCACCGATAAGGTGATTGATGGAACCCGTCCCCGCCGAGGCCATATTCAGTTTTCCGGGATTGGCCTTCGAATAGCTGATCAGCTCCGAGACATTCTTTGCGGAAGCTTTGCCGGATACCGCCAGGACATTCGACACCGTCGCGAACGTCGCAACCGGAATGAGCTTCTTGGGGTCGTACGACAGCCTCTTGGTGAGCAGCGGTTGAACGGCTTGTCCCATCGAACCCAGCAACAAGGTATATCCATCCGGGGAGGCCTTGGCGACGAAGCCCGCGCCAATTGCGCCACCGGCACCAGCTTTGTTGTCGACGACAACCGGCTGGCCCAGCTTTTCCCCCATATTCTCGGCTACCAGGCGACCCATCATGTTCACGGTGCCGCCGGCCGCAAAGGGCACGACAAGCATGATGGGCTTTGAAGGATAGGTCTCCGCACGAACACCCATGGAAAGTGCGGCGATCGACACAACTACTGCAACAGACTTCAACATAACCTGCGTCTCCTTTAAGCAACGAGTTTGACAACGGCCTCGATGAGCATCCGTTGCGAACGATCCAAATGGGTGCGCGCCATACTCACCCATTGTCGGTCTGCTGCGCGCTCCTGCGCGGCATGCTCGAGCAATCGTGCAACCTGATGCGGCCCGACGCTTCCATCGGTAATCCGGGTCTCGACAAACCGACGTGGATCGAGCGCCTCCTGAACTGCACAGTCGCTCAGTCGGAGACGGACTCCAGCCGTTTCGAACGCGGCTTCGTCGAGACGAGCACTGGTCAATTCATTTGGGCTCAGGCCTTGAGCCACGCAATTGCGGACTGCACGGGCGACGATGTGGTGCACTTGGCGGAAGGAAAGGCCACGCTCACGCACGATTACATCCGCGAGGTTGCTTGCCGTGCACCAACTACCCTTGAGCGATTCGGCCATGCGGTCCCGATGCACGATCAGCGTTTCGATGACTCCTGTGAACAGATCCAGCATGCTCTCAGTCGTTGAGAACGCTTCATCGATGTGAGAGACGGTTCGCATCGCTTGGTCCCCAGTCCCCTCGGCCCGGAAAGTCGCCAGCGCAGCGCCAAGCCACGTTACTGCGGGGCCGGCAGCCTTCCTGATGGTCTCCAAAGCTACTGGGTTCTTCTTCTGGGGGAAGATGCTGCTCGTGCCACAGTAGCTGTCATCGCATTCAACCAGTCCAAATTCGGTGCTGGACCAAATATGGAGATCGGTAGCCAGATCGTTCAAGTCGGCCATGATGAAAGAAAGTGCGCAGATGGCATCTGCGGCGTCAAAAGCTTCGCGACCCAGCTTGGAGTTTTCGACCAGACCGTCGAAGCCGAGCAGTTCCGTGGTCCGCTCGCGGTTGAGCGGCCACGACGTGCCCGCAAGGCCGACCGTCCCCAATGGATTGCGGTTGACGCGCCCGTAGGCCTGAGCGAGACGCTCAAAGCTGTCATGCAGGCGAGAGCTGAAACTGAGGAGATAGTGCCCGAAGACCCAAGGCTGTGCCTGCTGCATATGCGTGTAGCCGGGCATGATGGTGTGAGCGTGGCGGCGCGCTTGCTCGGCGACTGCATCCTGAAACTCGTTCAGCCGGTCCATCACATCCAGAATGCGATTGCGCTTATACAGCCGGCGTACGGTAGC
Source organism: Cupriavidus pinatubonensis (assembly GCF_019602855.1). Classification (GTDB taxonomy): domain Bacteria; phylum Pseudomonadota; class Gammaproteobacteria; order Burkholderiales; family Burkholderiaceae; genus Cupriavidus; species Cupriavidus pinatubonensis. The sequence goes on along the minus strand of NZ_CP080766.1, from coordinate 486,160 downwards.
GCCCTGGTCAATCCGGCTGCGGCCTGTGTGCATCTGCCCACCGACATCCTCGCCAATCGCGCTGAAGAGATACGACTCCATCTGCAACAGGAAGCTGCCTTTGCGCGCATCAACTGGAAAATCCGAAGGTTCCATGTCGCGAATGGCCAGTAACTGCTCCAGGATTGCGCGTCCGGTAGCTGTGGAAACAATGCCCTGTTCCACCAGCATGGTGGTATGGGCAAGATCGACGGCGACAAACTCGTGGAACTGCCTGCGCTCGCGCTCCAGTCCCGGCAGGGCGTAGTGCTTGGTAAGCCGGGAGGCCGGGGGCGAGCTTAGCCGGGCTTCGGCAAGCAGTGTTTCGTGGGAAGTGGAGGATGTCATGGCATTAAGTGAGGCAGATTCCATGACGAGATGATGAATTCTTGGTCAGGCAGTCACAACTACAGACAGGGTTGGACGCGCATAAGGGATTCTTGTGCTCGCACAGAGGCTTGGTGCGACGGTCGTCCAGCTCTGGGTGTGAACAACCCTAACCCTGGTTTGCTGTTGCGGACACGGGAGTGGGGAGGGTTAGGGCCGAGCCGCGTTTGCTTTGAAGAGCGCCTTGACCACCTTGATGAAATCCTCGACGACTTTTGATTTCGGTTGATGGGAAGGCAGAACGATGGAAAAGTGGAACTCCACTACCGGCCACAAAGGGCGCCAAACCACGCCCGGCTCGCGCACCCTGCGAGCGGTAAAGGGATCGACGACTGTCAGGCCAAGGCCGCCAGCAACCAGACTGCACGCCACGTGGCCCAGCGATGTGACCACCGAGGGCTTGCATGTCACGCCGGCGGCTTCGAGTTCCATCTCCAATCGCATACGTACCGGGCTATTGCGGCTCAGGGAAATAAGCGGCTCGTCTTGCAGGTCAGTTATCTTCAATGATCTTTTGCGGGCCAGAGCATGCCCACGTGGGAGCACGCAGACCGCCGCGACGCTTGGCAACGGAAAAACATCCACGCCTGGGAACTCGTTGCCGGACATCTGCACAAATCCGATGTCGATCTGGTGTGCGGCGGCAAGCTCAAGCACGCCCAGAGAGTTTCGAACGTCGAGCGAGATGGCCAAATCGGGCCGCGAAAGCGAGAACTCCTTGATTCCCTCGCTCAGCAAGCTCAAGCCCAACGTATGCATTGACGCAACCCGTAACGTACCGATGCGTGCAGACTTGAGGTCCATCGCCACGCGCTCGATCTGCTCCATGCCCTGGTAGAACCGGTCCACCTCCCGGAACAGTCGCTGGGCTTCCGCTCCCGGAATGAGCCGATTGCCTTCCCGTCGAAACAGCCGAATCTCAAGTCTCTTTTCGAGCTCCCTGATCAGTGAACTGACCGCAGGCTGACTGATCTTCAGAAGCTCGGCTGCAACAGTCATGCTGCCGGCGACCATGACACTGCGGAAGGCTTCTAGTTGCCGGGGGTTCAGTTGCATCGGGAGTTAGGCTGAGGTTCTTCGGAGCATAAGCGTAATGAACGTCTCACACTGCCGCAAGCAGCATGAGAGGCTCCTTTGGGTCCTGGAGCGGCCCAACGAGTTTCCCGGCTGCCGTGCGGGCGAATGTCCCTTACTGGCCGGTCTCTGCCCATCAGGCAAACTGCCGGAAGTCCGCTGGTAACCCGGCCTTCGGACAGAGGGCCATCCCCTGACGCTGCCCCCCCGCCAGGATGTCGAACACCTAGACGGGGTCACCCATCGCGGAAAGGCCATAGGCGACCGCGTCCACCTGAATCTCCGCTGAGTCTTGAATCGTGGCTTCGATGTCGGGGGCCAGATGACTGCCGTGGCTGTTCTGGAGCAATACCAGACGACGCTGAAAGATGCGCACGCGTGAGGGTTCGACGTCGAGTCGTCAGCCCTTTAAGCGTGAGGCGGAACGGCCTCCGGGTCCATCCACATCACCTCCCAGATATGGCCGTCCGGATCCTCGAAGCTGCGTCCGTACATGAAGCCGAAATCTTGGACAGGCGTGGGGTCCGCCTTGCCGCCGGCGTCAGTCGCCTTCTGCACGAGGTCAGACACCTCTACCCGTCCGCCCGCTGACAGGCACAGCAATACCTGTGCCTCCGTGTGCGCGTCGACGATTCGCTTCCCCGTGAACTGCCGCCATTTGTCGTGGGTAAGCAGCATGGCGTAGATCGTCTCGGAGATCACCATGCATGCCGCGGTTTCATCAGTGAACGCGGGGTTGTTGACCGCGCCAATGGCTTCGTAGAAGGCCTTGGATCGCGAGAGGTCTGTCACCGGCAGGTTGATGAAAATCTGCTTGTTCATGATCTGGCTTCCTCCATTTAAGCAATATATGACTTTTGGTTGTTGACGTGAGCCATAACGAGATTGCCATGGCATCTTACTGACGAACAGTGAAGGTGCGGGCGAGAAGAAAGCCCGTCGATGCGGGGAACGTTATCGGCTCGCCCCGGGTGGGGGGAAGCCGGTGGTTTGCAACAGGGCGTTGCGGAACTGGAACGGGCCCGCCGGACACTAGGGATCAGGCGGTAGCCGGATCGGACGGCCACCTTGTGCGTACCAGGTCGAGGAACACACGCACGGCGGACGTCATGCCGCGCCGGCTCGGGTACATCGCGTACAGCGTGGCGGGGCGCGAACGCACGCCTTGCAGAACGGGCACCAGCATGCCGGCATCGATGGCGTCCTGGCATAGATAAGACGGCAACTGTGCCATGCCGGCGCCGCGCAGTGCGAGTTCGCGGATGGCCAGCAGGTTATCCACGGCAATGCCCGGCGTGACAGCAATATCGATCGGCTTGTCGTCTGCGTCGATGAACTGCCATGGCCGCGGATTTGTCAGTGTGCCCTGCGCGAGGCAGGGGTAGCCCGCCAACTCGTCGAGGCGCGCTGGCGGGCCGTCGGCTTCCAGCAACGACGGATGGGCCACGACGATCGACGCCGACGTCGCCACCGGTACGGCGATCACGTCCTCCGAGGCGAGCGGCACAACGGCCGCGCGGATGACCAGGTCCAGTCGCTCCTCAGCCAGGTCGACAAAGCGATTCGAGAGCGTCAACTGCACCTGCACGCCCGGGTGAGCGCGCGCAAACTCGGCCAGGATTGGAGGGAGCGTGGTCTCGGCGATCAGCATGGAGGTATGGAGGTGGATCACCCCCGATGGCTCTGCCACGGCGCTGCGCGTGAGGGCGCCGATCTTGTCGACGTGCGTGGCCGCCTCCCGCGCGTGCGCGAGCACCGCCTCGCCAACCGGCGTGAGGCCGAAGACTTGCCCCGACCGATGCAGCAGTCGCACGCCGAGCGCGCGCTCGAGTGTCGCCACCCGGCGGGACAGCCGCGACTTGGCGATGCCGGTCTGCCGCTCGGCGGCGCTGAATCCGCCGGCATCGACCACGTGGATGAAGAGCAGCAGGTCGTCAAGATGTGCGCCGATGCGCTGCAGCGCGGGAACGGATTCTCTGTAGGCCGCGGTGGCCGCTCGGGGATCTGGCATAGGAGGCGAAGGCGCGGGGCCGCGAAAATGCGGGAAACGTAGATGCTACGGCCCTGACGGGCGGCTGGGAAGGACGTAGCCGAGAATCTGACGGCGCTCGGGTCACCGCCCGACCTGCACCTTAAACGCTCCACAGCCACGCGACTGAGTTGCCGGCGGCCTCCCGGCTGCAACAACCCGTCAGACCGCCCGCAGCGCCGCTTTCACTTCAGTGCTGCCTTACCGCACCGCGCCCTCCTGCCGCAGACGGCGAATATCGTCCTCCACATACCCGGCACCGAACAAAATCTCTTCGGTGTGCTCGCCCAGCATTGGCGCGCGCGTGCGCACCGCGCCCGGGGTTTCGCTGAGCTTGATCGGTACGCCGGCGATCTTGACCGGAGTGGCCGATCCCGGTTGCTCCACTTCGACGATCATGTCGCGCACCGCGTAGTGCCTGTCCGCGAATATCTCGGCCGAGGTATAGACGGGGCCGAAGGGAACCTTGCCGCCCAGCGCGATGGCAATCTCTTCCTTGGTTCGCACCGAGGTAAAGGCTTCGATCGCCTCGATCACCTGCTGCTGATGCTGCACGCGCGCGGCATTGGTCGCGAAGTCCGGGTCCTGCGCCATGTCGGGACGGCCGATCGCCACGGCGAGCTTTTCCCAGAACGCATCGGTCGCGCAGGCAATCGAGACATGGCCATCGCGCGCACGGAACAAGCCGAACGGGCACAGCAGCGGGTGGCGGTTGCCTTCCGGTGCGGCCACTTCGCCGGTGTACGAGTTCTGGTAGACGATGCGCTCGCACATGGCCAGCACCGCGTCGGTCATGGCCACGTCGACGAACTGGCCCTGACCGGTTTCGCGCACGCGATTGACGGCCGCGAGGATGCCGATGCACAGCATCAGCGCCGGAATGGTGTCCCCCACGCCGGGACCGATCTTGGTCGGTGTGCAACGATCCGGGCCGGTGATGCCCATCATGCCGCCCATGGCCTGCGAAACCACGTCGTACGCCGGCCATTGCGCATACGGGCTTTCGCCGCTCCGCGGATCGCCAAAGCCGCGCACCGTGCCGTAGATCAGCCGCGGGTTGGTCTGGCGCAGCGTTTCGTAGGCAAAGCCCAGGCGCTCCATCACGCCTGCTCGGAAGTTTTCGACGACGATGTCGGCCTTGTCGATCAGCGCGCGCAGGACTGCACGACCCGCCTCCGTCTTCAGGTCGACGGCGATGGAGCGCTTGTTGCGGTTGACGCTCTGGAAATAGCCGCCGAAGTCGCGCAGCGCGTCGTCGGGGCAGAACGGGCCGGTCACACGCGTGCCGTCGCCCGTCATCGCTTCGACCTTGATGACATCCGCCCCGTGGTCAGCGAGGATCTGCGTGCAAAAGGGGCCGGCCAGCATCTGCGTGAGGTCGATCACGCGCAGGCCGGCAAGCGACCCGGCGGGTTTGGCTTGAGTCTGCACTTCGTGCTCCCGTTCAGGCCGCGATCTTGCCCAGCATCGCATCGGAGATGATGCGCATCTGGATTTCAGAGGTACCTTCGAAGATCTTGGTCAGGCGCGCATCGCGCCAGTAGCGTTCGGCCGCGAAGTGCGTGGTGTAGCCCGCGCCGCCGTGGATCTGCAGGCCTTCGCTGGTCACGCGCTCGCACATCTCGCTCGCAAACAGCTTGACCATCGACGCTTCGGTGTCGGCACGCACGCCTTCGTCGATCTTCTCGCACACCGTGTAGAGCAGCGCGCGCGAGGCCTCGATCTGCGTGGCCATGTCGGCGATCTTAAAGCGAATCGCCTGGAAGTTGCCGATCGGGTTGCCGAACTGGTTGCGGTCCTTCGCGTATTGAATGGAGTCCTCGAGACTGCCTTGTGCGAGGCCGATCGAGCGCGCGGCCGTATGGGCCCGTGCAGTCTCAAGCCCGGCCGTGGTCAGGTAGAACGCCTTGCCTTCCTCACCGACCATCTTCGAATGCGGCACACGGCAGCCGTCGAACGCGAGTTCCCACGTGGTCCAGCCGTGGTAGCCGATCTTGGGAATCAGGCTGCCCTTGACGCCCTCGGGGAGTTCGCCGCGGGGCTTTTCCACCATGAAGGCCGACAGGCCCTTGTGGCGCGCCTTCGGGTCGATGACCGGATCGGTACGGCAGATGACCAGGATGAAGTCGGCCTCGTCGGCAAACGTGCACCAGTACTTGCTGCCGGTGATGAGCCAGTCGTCGCCATCGCGCACCGCGCGGCACGAGATATTGGCCACGTCGGAGCCGGCATTGGGCTCGGACAGCGAGAACGCGCCGAGGAATTCACCGCGCGCCATGCGCGGCAGGTATTCGGCCTTGCGCTCTGGCGACAGGCCCTTGAGCGCGCCGATCAGGCCATTGCCGCGTGCGATCAGGCTGCCGACGCTCATCCAGCCACGCGAAAGCTGCTCGGCGACCAGGCAGTACTCATAGGCGCCCAGGCCCAGGCCGCCGTATTCCTCGGGAATCAGGATGCCGAAGTACCCGAGTTCGGCCATCTCGTCGATCAGCTCGCGCGGGATCTTGCCTTTCTCGGGGTCCCGCTTGTTGGCGATGGGCAGCACGCGCTCCATCGTGAACTGGCGCGCGGCCTCCTGGATCATGCGGCGTTCTTCGGTCAGTTTCTGCACCTTTGCTCCTTCCGTCTCCGGTCTCTGGTTGCCCATTGTTCTGGCACTATGTACGTACATAGTATGGAGTGGATTAAAGGGAATTTGCAAGAAACCTTGAAGGCGCACGCAAATTTTTTGTGGGTTAAGTTCCATTCTGATCGATTGACGGTGTCTCATTCACTCCACATTTGTACGTACAAAGGCATATCATCAAACGATCCGGATGTGCCGGAAGGCGCAGGCCCGCTGCGATGCCGGGTATGCACCGGACGCGGCCCGCCGCGGATCAACACGATGTGCCGTTTCATTTGAAACACGCCTTCTGGACATCGGCCGTCCAGCTCCCCGCGTTGGGTGGGGCGAAGTTCTGGGGCGGGGATGACCATGGCTGCCTGAAGGCTTCCATCCGCCATGCATGCAAATGGTTGCGGCAGCAACGACTGAGCGGCAACTCTGTACGAATCGCGACACGGCGCAGGCGCAATGCGCGCGGCGAAGTTAGCCCGAGTGATGGCGATGGCGCCCCCGCAGGTCGTCGCGACATGCGTGACCGGCGTGCGCGAAGAGCAAGAGACGGCGTAGGCCGTCATTCAAGATTCCAACGAGAGACAGACATGCAAGAGCAGTACGATTACATCGTGATTGGTGCGGGTTCCGCCGGCTGCGCCGTAGCAGCCCGCCTCGCGGACAGCCGCGCGGGCAGCGTCGCCCTGCTGGAAGCCGGCGGCCACGACTTCAACTCCGCGATCACGATTCCCATCGGCATCGCCTCGACGGTACCGAAGCCGGGGCCGTTCAACTATGGCTACGCCACGGAGCCACAGCCGGGGCTCAACGGGCGCGTCGGCTACCAGCCCCGCGGCAGGGGCCTGGGCGGCAGTTCGTCGATCAACGGCATGATCTACATCCGCGGTGTCCCGTCGGACTACGAACGCTGGGCCGCGGAAGGTTGCGACGGGTGGGGCTGGGAAGATGTACTGCCGTATTTCAAGCGTTCCGAGCGCAACGAGCGACTCGGTGGCCAGGCCGAAGACGCCTGGCACGGTGGCAAGGGTCCGCTGGATGTGGTCGATACGCGTTCGATCAATCCGTTCGACCGCCGCTTCCTGCAGGCTGCCCAATGCGCTGGCCTGCGCTACAACCCGGATTTCAACGGTGCCGAGCAGGAGGGCGTCGGCTTTTACCAGCGTACGCAACGCGACGGCGAGCGCTGGAATGCCGCGCGCGCCTACCTGCACCAGGGCAACAAGCAATCGATCCATGGCGGCCGTGACAACCTGGCCGTGCTGACCGACACGCAGGCCCTGCGTATCGTATTTGAAGGCAAGCGCGCGGTGGGCGTGCTGGTCGAGCGCGGCGGTGAGCAGGTCACGCTGCGCGCGCGCCGTGAAGTCATCCTCAGTGGCGGCACCTTCGGTTCCGCGCAACTGCTGATGGTTTCGGGCATCGGCCCCGCCGCGCATCTGCGTTCGCACGGCATCGCCGTGGTGCATGATGCGCCCGGCGTTGGCCAGAATCTGCAGGAGCATCCGAACCTCAAGGTGCAGGAGCGCGTGTTCAGCACCGACCTGTACGCGTTCAGCGTGCGCGGCGCAATCCGGCTGTACGGCGAGTGGCGCCGCTACAAGCGTGAGCGCTTCGGCATGTTCGCATCGAACATCGCGGAGACCGGAGCGTTCATCAAGAGCGATCCTTCGCTTGCCGACCCGGATCTGCAGCTTCATTTCTCCACCGCACTGAGCGATCCCAACGCGCGCAGCGTACATGGCTACAGCTTGCATGTGTGCGTGCTGCGCCCCCACAGCCGTGGTCAGGTTTTGCTGGCATCGGCTGACGCGCGGCAGGCACCGCGCATCGACCAGAACCTGCTGGCCGACGCGCGTGATGTCGAAAGCATGCTCGCGGGCCTGCGCGTCGTGGGCCGCATCCTCGACCAGCAGCCGTTCCGGCGCCTGGGCGGCCGGCCGCATAACTACGCAGGCGTGCGCTTCGACGGTTCCGACGACGCCGCGGTGCGCGAGTTCATCCGCGCGCGCACCGACATCGTCTTCCATCCGGTCGGTACCTGTCGCATGGGCAGCGACGCCGCTTCGGTGGTCGATCCGCAACTGCGCGTGCGCGGTGTCGAGGGCCTGCGCGTGGCCGACGCGTCGATCATGCCGACGCTGATCGGCGGCAACACTAATGCGACCGCAATCATGATCGGCGAGAAGGCCGCTGACCTCGTACGCGGCATCGAGCGCGCTGGCGACGGCGTCTTCGTCCAGCCGCGCGCCGCTGCGTCGCAGCCTGCCGCACAGTCGGCGAGGCCCGAAGCGGTCGCTCCCGCTGCTCGCACCGGTCATCAGCGGTTGGCCGTACTGGCCGCCGGACTGGCGCTGGCAGCATCCACGCAAGCAGCGGACGCGCTTGAGGCTGCGCAGCAGAAGCCCGCCAGCGCCATCACCGCCGCTGCCAACGCCGCCGTCCTCCAGCAACTGCCGTTCGACGACCGCGACGACTACGAGGCCGCGCAGCGTGGCCTGGTCGCGCCATTCCGTGGACAGATCCACGATGCCAAGGGGCGGGTGGTGTGGGATACCGCCACCTATGACTTCCAGCAGACACCCTGGACGGCTAGTGGTGCGGCAGGCTCCGGCCAGAATGGCGGACTGATGCGCGTAACAGACCAGAAGCCGCAGGTGCAGGCCAACCCGCAGGCGAAGGTGCCCGACAGCGTCAACCCCAGCCTGTGGCGCCAGTCGCAGCTCAACAACTATGCGGGCCTGTTCCGCGTCGCCGACCGCGTCTACCAGGTGCGCGGATTCGATCTCGCGAACATGACGATCATCGAGGGACAGCGCGGCATCATCGTGGTCGATACGCTGACCAGCGCCGAGACCGCAAAGGCGGCGCTTGACCTCTACTACGCCAACCGTCCGCGCAAGCCGGTTGTCGCGGTGGTCTACACCCATTCGCATGCCGACCACTTTGGCGGCGTGCGCGGCGTGGTGGACGAAGCCGACGTGAAGTCAGGAAAAGTGGCCATCTACGCGCCGGACGGCTTCATGCACGAGGCCGCAAGCGAGAACGTGTTCGCGGGCAATGCGATGTTCCGCCGCGCGCGCTATCAGGCCGGAAGCGGGGTGCCGAGGAACGAGCGCGGCCAGCTTGACACCGGCATCGGCAAGTCGGGCTCGATCGGCGGCACCCTCAGCCTGATCCCACCGACGGTGCTGATCACCAAGCCTTACGAGACGCGCCGCATCGATGGCGTCGAAGTCGAGTTCCAGTTCACGCCGGGCACCGAAGCGCCGGCCGAAATGAACTTCTACCTGCCGCAGATGCGCGTGCTGTGCATGGCAGAGAACGCCACGCGCACCATGCACAACATCCTGACGCCGCGGGGTGCACTGGTGCGCGATCCGAAGGCCTGGGGCAAGTTCCTCGACGAAAGCCTGGTGCGTTACGGCGACCGTGCCGACGTGCTGGTAGCGCAGCACAACTGGCCGACATGGGGTGGCGAGAACATCCGCAACCTGCTGGCCGATCAGCGCGACATGTACACGTACCTGAACGACCGCACGCTGCATCTGCTGAACGAAGGCAAGACACCGATGGAGATCTCCGAGGCCATGCAGAAGCTGCCGGGCAATCTGGAGAAGAAGTGGTACACGCGCGGGTACTACGGATCGCTCAGCTTCAATTCGCGGGCCGTGTACCAGCGTTACCTCGGCTTCTACGACGGCAACCCGGCACACCTGAATCCGCTGCCGCCGGTTGAAGGCGGGAAGCGCTATGTCGAAGCCATGGGTGGTGCGGACAACGTGGTCAAACAGATGCAGGCAGCCATGCAGAAGGGCGACTACCGGTGGGCGGCCGAGATCGGCAATCATCTCGTCTTCGCGGACCCGGACAACAAGGTCGCACGCGACGCACAGGCCGATGCGCTCGAGCAGCTTGGCTATCAAGCGGAGAGTTCCCTCTGGCGGAACATGTACCTGATGGGTGCATCCGAATTGCGCAACGGCACGCGGCCGCTACCGGGCCGCAATGCGGCCGACATGGTCCGCGCCTTGGAGCCGTCGATGTTCTTCGACTTCTTGGGCGTACGGCTGGATTCGGAGAAGGCGCAAGGGCACGACATGACGCTGAACTGGGTGTTCTCGGATCTGAAGACGCCCTTTGCGGTGACGCTGCGGAATGGCGTGCTGACCTATCGGGAAGGCATGCGAAATCCGAAGGCCGATGTCACGGTGACCATGACCAAGCCTACGCTGGATCGCATTAACCTGCGGCAGGTGGATTTGAAAACCGCGCTGGCGCAGGGCGATGTCAAGGTTGAAGGAGACGGCGGCAAGCTTGGTGAGCTGATGGGGATGATGACTACGTTTGACCCCTCATTTGGGATTGTTACCCCGAGTTTGAAGCGTTGATGGGATAGGGGATAGGGCAGGCGCCCCCGGGCCTGGGAGGGCTCGGGGGCGTTCGGCGTTTGACTTCTAACCCGAATGTCGCCTCAGTAACGAGGCCCTGAGCGCATTGCATGCGCGTAGAGACAGGAAATCGGGACTCGACTGCCAGCAACGCTGATGAGCATGCGCCCAGACTACGACGTGCGCGCAGCGCAGCCGAAGGCGTCCCACCACTGACCTGGTTGAAACGCTGTACCCGAGTCCGACTTGGGGATTGTCCAAAAGCCGTGCCGCGCAGGCACAGGTTCTGACTCACATAGCGTTAGCAGGTTCGAACGGCCGACCACCGTGACAGGCGTCCAAAGCCGTTGGAACCACTGCCGCCGTGGCATTGATGCCAGCGGCAACGACACGTTTTTCTACCTATCTCTTTTGTCGCTTGGACAAAAGAGTAGGTCGCCGGCTACGCCGGCGAAACAGCGGCGCTGGCCAAGAGCGATAACCCGGTCTCAACCAGAACCCGTCGGCAAGGCCGGCAAAAAATGGCGGCGCCGGCCAAGCACGATGGGCCGATCAACGCCACCTCCACACCTTATTCCCCAACCTCAATCACCGCATCCACCGCATAAGCCCCTTGACCCTCCGGCATCGCCAGCACCGGATTCAGATCAATCGACTGCAATCGCGGCCCGGCGGCCACAGCAAAGGCGGAGAGCTGCGACAGCGTACGCGCCAGCGCAGGAATATCCGTAACCGGCCGCCCGCGAGCGCCCAGCAGCAGCGGCGCTCCCTTGATCGAACGAATCATCTCTTCGGCAACATCCGGCCCGAACGGGCAGCGATGGAACACCACGTCCTTGAGGATTTCCACAAACACACCGCCAAGACCAAACATGGCGATCGGCCCGAACACCGGATCACGGTTGATGCCCATAATGCATTCCACGCCGCCAACGAGCTGTTTTGCCACCAGCACGCCTTCGATGCGCGCATCGGGCACGGCCTTGCGCGCGCGTTCGAGCAGCAGCGCGAAGCCTTCGCGCACAGCACCTTCGCTGTTCACGTTCAGCAGCACGCCGCCGATCTCCGACTTGTGCAGGATGTCCGGCGACAGGATCTTGAGCACGAGCGGGAAGCCGATCTCGCGCGCGGCGCGTACCGCGGCTTCTTCATCGGCGCAGGCACGTTCCGGTGCGCTCGGAATACCGGCTTCGGCGAGCAGCGCCTTGGCTTCGGCCTCGGTGGGCGTTGCCGAGGGCAAGGTGACGGCGGGGACCTGGGGTGCCGGCGCAGTGGTCTTGCCGGCAAGGGCGCGGCCGAAGCGGCCCATCGCGGCGATGGCGGCTACGGCGCGGCTCGGGTCGCCGAATACCGTGAAGCCGGCTTCCTCGTAGCGTGCCAGGACGGTCGGGTCACCGCGCCCCACCATCACGTAGAGGCGGTCCGGGTAGCGCTTGCGCACGTCGGCGAGTTGCTGCAGGAGCGTGTCTGCCACGGTGTGGTAAGAGGCCGCATAGCTGAAGAACGCGAGCAGCGTGCCGTAGCCGCCTTCGCCCATCATGGCCTCGGTAAACGGCGTGACCAGGGTCGTGTCGTTGATGAACTGGGCGGTCACGTCCACCGGGTTGCGCGGCGCGCAGATCGGCAGCTTTTCCAGCATGCGGGCCTGGGCCGCGGCCGGCATCTCGGGCATGGGGATGCCGAGGTCTTCGGCGGCATCGGAAATGATCACGCCAGCGCCGCCGCTGATGGTCACCACGCCCAGCGTATTGTCGGCGGGGAACACGCGGCGCGAGGCCAGGCGCAGGATGTCGAGCATTTCCTCGGTGGTGCGCACGCGCACCACGCCAAGCTCATCCAGCACCGCGCTGACCACCGCGTCGTCGCCTGCGATGGAAGCGGTGTGCGAGCGCGCGGCCGCGCCACCCACTTCGCTGCGGCCCACCTTCATCATCACCACCGGCTTGCCGGCGGCATGGGCAGCCTTCAGCGCATCAACCAGGCCCGGGCCATCGCTGATGCCTTCTGCATAGACTGCGATCACGTCGGTCATCGGGTCGGCGGCGAACAGGCGCACGATGTCGCTGACGTTCAGGTCGGCTTCGTTGCCGGTCATGACGATGCTCGACGGATAGACGCCCGCTTCCATCGCCGAGCTGACCAGGTGGCTGCCATAGGCGCCGGACTGGCTGACGATGCCGACCCGGCCGGGACGCGAGACCCCCAATGACGAGAAGGTCGAGAAGCTGCCTACGAAGCCGTTGTGCATGTTGACCATGCCCAGCGTGTTCGGACCAAGCAGGCGCATGCCGCCGCGGCGTGCGATGGCGACCATTTCGGCCTGCATGGCGGCGCCTTCCTCGCTGACTTCGGCGAAGCCGGCGGTGAACAGGATCGCGGCCTTGGTGCCACGCTCGGCCAGGGCCTTGACTGCCTGCAGCGCGTGCTGGGCAGGGACGGCGATGATGGCGACGTCGGGGACTTCCGGCAGGTCGGCAACCGATGCATAGGTCGGCAGGCCCTGCACCGTGGACCGGTTCGGATTGACGGGCATGATGCGGCCGGCATAGCCCTTGGCCAGCATCGACGAAATCGGGCGGCCGCCGATGCGGGTCGGCTCATCGGATGCGCCGATGATGGCGACCGAGCGGGGATTGAGCAGGCAGTCCGGAATAGCAGTGGGTGTGGTGTTCATGGCGGTGGATTGTCTTGTTGGATCCTATGGTGTAGCGGTGTAGTGGCCGCAACGCCGGCGCCGGACCATGGCCGGCACCGGGTGCGGCTTGTCATGCCGTCAGAGCGGCCGGAACGTCGGCACTGGCGGCCCGTTATCAGTCGGCGTGAAGGTCAGCTCGACCCGCTGTCCGATATGCACGGTGTCGAGATCGCAGTCGACAATGCGCGTCATCATCGTGACGCCTTCGTCGAGCGTGACGTAGGCCATGCAGAACGGCGTCGGGCCGGCACGGCGCGTGACGCTGTACGAATAGACGGTGCCGCGGCCGGCCGAGGCTTTCCACGTGGTCTCGCCCATGCAGAACGGGCACAGCGTGCGCGGATACCAGTGCGGCTTGCCGCAGTCGTTGCAGTGGCGAACGAGCAGGCGGCCTTCGCGGGCGGCGTTCCAGAACTCGGTGTTGTCGGGCAGCTCTTCAGGCGCCGTCAGGACTTGCGGGGTGAAAGGAGTGCTCATGATGAGGTCTCGGTGATTCGGTGTGGGATGCCTGGTGCGCCTTACTCGCGCTCGAGGATCAGGGTGGCGCTGCCGTGGCGCGAGCCGAGCAGGCCGCCGGTACCCTGGGCCAGGGCGATGTCGCAGTTCTTCACCTGCACCGCCGGATGCGCCTCGCCACGCAGCTGTCGCACCGCTTCGATCACCTTGGTGATGCCGCCGCGGTTGGCCGGGTGGTTGTTGCACAGGCCGCCGCCATCGGTGTTGAAGGGCAGCTTGCCGACGCCTGAGATCAGGTTGCCGTCCATCACGAACTTGCCGCCCTCTCCCTTCTTGCAGAAGCCGAGGTCCTCAAGCTGCATCAGCACGGTGATCGTGAAGCTGTCGTAGATCGAGGCGTATTTGATGTCGGCCGGCGTCACCCCGGCTTCGGCGAATGCTGCCGCGCCCGAGAACTTCGCGGCCGACCAGCTAAGGTCGACATGGCCGCCCATCTGCCCCTTCACGAATTCGCCGGCGCCGAGCACCTTGACCTTCGGCCGGTTCAGCTTTGCCGCGATTTCCGGACGCGCGACGATCAGGGCGCCGCCGCCGTCGGACACCACGCAGCAGTCGAGCTTGCGCAGCGGGTCCGAGATCATCGGCGCGTTCAGCACGTCTTCCACCGTCACGACATCGCGCAGCATCGCGTTGGGGTTGTGCTGCGCGTGGTGCGATGCGGCGACCTTGATCCAGGCGAGCTGTTCGGCCGTGGTGCCGTATTCGTACATATGGCGCATGGCAACCATGGCGTACGAATTGACGGTCATCGGGCTGAACGGCGCCTCGAAAGCCTGGTCGGGAACGCCCGCACCCCAGGCGCGCGGCTTGGTGCCGCTGGAGCCTTCGGAGCGCGGGCGGCCGGCCAGCGTGATCAACGCAACGTTGCACTTGCCTGCGGCAATGGCCTGCGCGGCGTGCGACACATGCACCAGATACGACGAGCCGCCGGTCTCGGTGGAATCGACATGGCGCAGCTTGAGACCGAGGTAGTCGACCATATTGAGCACGCCGAGGCCCGGCGCGTCGCCGGCGCAGAAGTAGCCGTCAACGTCGGCCAGCGTGAGGCCGGCGTCTTCCAGCGCGCCCTTGGCGCTTTCCGCGTGCAGCTGCGCGACCGACTTGTCCGGCGCCTTGCGGGTCGGGTGTTCGTAGGCCCCGACGATATATGCCTTGCCTTTGATGCTCATGGGTGATTCCTTGGGTCGAAAGGTTGGTTTGGGTAAGGGGAGCCTGTCGCGTACGGCCAGTCCTCGGGCGAGTGCAGGCCTGGCGAATCTGTCTGGACAGGCTTGCGCAATAGGGGTTGGCGTGGCGCCTTGTCAGCCGGGCGCGCCGGTCGGTTCTTCGCTGGCGACGCGCCGGTGCGGCGGCCACAGGACGTCCACCACCACGCTTTCGGGGCGATAGGTGTGGCATGTGCCGATGACGGCCGGCTTTTGCATGGGGCCTTGTTCGTCCGCAGGGCGACGGCCGTTGCGCAACGCCCGGCCGACCGCGAAGCCGCTTTGTATGGCCGTGGTGGCCAGCGGACCCAGTAGTTCGGTCAGGTGCGTGCAACCGCCCACGCCGCCCACGCGTGCCTTCACGGCCTGCCGGAAACCACGGCGCAGCGTGAGGCCCTTGAGCGCGTCATAGGCGCTTTCGATTTCGCGGCAGAAGTCGGTCGGCCCGGTCAGCGTGCGCGCGCAGACGTCGCGGATCACCATGTCGTCGATGCTCACCGTCACCGTCACGCGCATGTGATGGATCACGCCGCCGGGCGGCACGATCTTGAACAGCAGGTCGGTGCCGTCTGGCGAGATGTCCTTGAGTTCCGCTTCGACGTCCAGCAGGCCGTCATCGCGCAGGTAGCCGTTGCACGTGATGTGGCGCGTGTGTACTGGCTTGCGGTTGGGAAGGGTCATTGTGCTTTGTCTCCTGTGCCGGTTTCTTCGGTCTGTCGCCGCCGGTCAGCGTGCTCGTGCTTGCCGCATGCGCTGTCAGTGCGGGCTTGGCCAGGCACCCGGCCGCTGCCGTCCGCCTTGCATGCGCCGGTGCGCGGCCCAGAACAGCACGCGCAACGCAAAGCCGAGGCCGCCTGCCATGGCCTGCCGGCAATGCTCGGCCGGAAGATCCACCGGCACCCCGAGTTCCACCGCCGAGGCATAGCAGACGATGCGCGCATGCGGATCGGCCGCCTGCATGCGGCTGTCGACCAGCGCCCGGAGCGCCTGCGGATAAGCCTCGCCCGATGTCGAACGCCTGGCGGACTGCTGCAGGTCGCGGCTGAACTGCCGGACTTCGTGGAGCAGGTCCATCAGTCCTTCCATCGGGGGGGGTGAGTGCTGCGGCATGACGACTATCGAAAAGGGTTGGCGGCGGCGGGGGCGTGCCCGTTGGCGGAAGCGTCGAAGCGCCTGATTGTGGCGTCGGAGGTCCTCCGCGATGGTGGATATCCGTTCTGCCACGGGAACCGCACCCGGGGCGCCGGGTAAGTCCCAACCGCCGATCGTCTACGAGATATGGTAGCATCATCCGTAGTTTCGTAGTCAATAGAAAAATCGGAGACAGCCATTTGCCGGGCGATAGCCGGTGGCGGCGCGTCGCAGCGTTTGCGACCGGGGCCTGCCACGGTTTGTCCGACTGCTCGTACGGTCTCCGATCCGCCAGCAAGGGGAACCACTATGCGCATCGCATCCCGCATCGTCCTGAGTGAGACAGAACGGACCGAACTGGAGGCCTTGTCCGCCGCCACTGCGGGCAACCTGCGCCTGGCGCAGCGCGCGCGGATGATCCTGCTGGCTGCCGCCGGCTGGCAAAACAAGGACATCGCCGCGCAGGTCGGCGTCGGCCGCGTGCAAGTCGCGCGATGGCGTGACCGGTATGCCGCATCGCGGCTGGCGGGCATCGAGCAGGACCTGCCGCGCGGCGCGCCGCCCGTGCGCACCGACGTGGCCCGCCTGGTGGCGCTGGCCCGCGACGGCGGCCCGGGAGCGCTCAGTACGCGCCAGCTTGCCGCCGAACTCGGCGTCAGCCCCGCCAGCGTCTCGCGCCACTGGCGTGCGAGCGGGCTGCCGCCCCGGCGGGGTGTGGCCCTTGCGGATAAACAGCCGGCCTCTGGTGGCGTCACTGTGCGTGCCGCCGAGATCGTCGGTCTCTATATTGCCGAGCCGGAACATGCCATCGTTGTGGCGCTCGAGGCCGATCCCCGTCCTGCCGGCATGGCTCCGGCATTGGACGCCGCCGCGCGCAACAGCGCCACCTACCGCCGTACGCTGGCCGCCTCATTCATGACGGCGCTCAAGGTCATCCATAGCGGGACGGCGACGGCGTTTCAGGCCGGGCGGGCGTCCGGCTGGCAAGGCTTTCTCCACGCGCTGGCGGAGCATCAACCTGCGGGGCGTCCACTGCTGATCCTTGCGGACAACCCGGTCTCGCACAACGACCCCGAGGTGCGGGACGTCATCGCCGGTCAGCCCTGGACCGTCAGCTTCGCCGCCGGACAGGCGGCATGGATGCGTGCGGTGCAGAGCCTGCTGCGCGATGCGGACGGGCTGCCTGCAGGAATCCCACAAGTGCTGGCCGTGATCGGCGGGCATGCGCGCGGACCGTTCCAATGGATTCGCAGCGCAGGCGACGCAGGCTATGCGCAAGGGCAGGGGGCCGTGCCGCGCGCCTTCACCGCGCAGGCAGCATTTGCTCCGTCCACTTTCGCGGGTATGTCTGCCGGCCGTTCGTTCGAGGCTTTCACGGGTACCGAATTCGACTCGGTGGCCACGTTACCGTCCGCAGAACCGGGGCTGCCAAGGCAATATTCCGCATTGCCGGCACAGCCCTTCCTCTCGCTCGTGCCGGCACTCGATACGCGCCCCGGGCCGATGCGTCCGCTGCAGCCGGTGGCGAGCGCGAAGTTGCTGCCGCCCCGGCATGCGCGCAAGCTGCTGCCGCGCGAGGGCCTGATGAACCGGTTGCTCGACGCGCGCCGCCAGCGCTGCGTGGTGATCCAGGGCCAGGCCGGGGCGGGCAAGACCAGCACGCTTATGGCCTGGCGCAAGGCGCTGATCTCGCTCGGCTTCGATGTGAGCTGGCTGTCGCTGGCCGCCGAGGACAACGAGCCGACGCGCTTTTTTGACTGCCTGCTCGCGAGCCTCGCCGAGATCGATCCCGCCATGGCGCGCGATGCCGCCATGCAGGTCGGTGGCGCGGAGGACGACGACGCCATCGAGCAACGGGTGATCGCGCTCGTGCAGGCGCTCGGCCCGCGTGAACGCGAGCTGGTGCTGATGATCGACGACCTGCACCACATCACCGACGCACGCATTTACCGCGCGCTGCAGCGTTTGCTCGACTACGCGCCCCCGCATCTGCATCTGGCGTTCAGCTCGCGCAGCGCACTGCCGCTGGCGCTGGAGGCACTGCGCGCGCAAGGCCTGCTGACCGAGATCGACATGCGCGACCTGCGCTTCACGGCCGAGGAATCCGCGCGCTTCCTGGAAGAGCAGCTTGGCACCATCGCCCCGCGCGACGCCGCCGCGCTGCATGCGCTGACCGATGGCTGGGTGGCCGGGCTGCAACTGTTCGCGGTGGACCTGCGTGCACGCCGCAGCGCCGACTATCCGCTCACGAAGGTGCGGGATCCGCGCACCTTCGCGGCGTTTTTCGAGCGCGAGGTCCTGGGCCTGCTGGCGCCGGACGACCTTGCGCTGCTCACCCGCATGTCTACCTGCCACCGCTTCTGCGCGGACCTGTGCACGGCCATGCCGGGCGAGACCGAGACGCCATCGCGCATCGGCGACCGCCTGGCGCGGCTTGAAGCGGATAACCTGTTCATCACGCAGGTGGACACGCACGACCGTGATGTGTGGTACCGCATCCATCCGCTGCTGCGTGAAACGCTGCTGGCCAGGCTGGAAACAGACAAGGACGATGCGGCCGATGCGGTCGACATGTCAGACCCAGACACTGCCGAAACGCCGAACGATATGGCCGACGCCAGCCGGGCGAACGACGAGCCCTGTGCGCATGGCACGGCGCGCGAACTCCATGCTGCGGCGTGGCGCTGGTTCGACCGGCGTGGCCACCTTGATGATGCCGTCTACCACGCGGTGCGCGCCGGCGATGCCGACGCCGCCGCGACCATGGTCGAGGGATGCGGGCATGCGCTGCTCAAGCGCGGCGAGCTGCCCCAGCTGCTGGGGCTGGTGCGCCGGCTGCCCCGTGAGCAGTTGCAGAACCGCTTCGGGCTCCTCGCTCTGGTTTCGTTCCTGCAGCTCTATATGCGCGATGTCGACGGCCTGGGCCGGAGCCTGGAGCGCCTGGATCCGCTGTGCGACCGCAGCAACGCCGTGCACCAGTACGTCGTCTGCCTGCTGCGCGCGGGCCACGCCGTACAGGTCGACGATCCCGACACCGTGCTCGGCATGCTGCCGGCTTTGTGGGCGATTCCGCCAGAGGCGGATGACCTGTGGTGGACCGCGCGCCGCAATGTGCTGTCGTGGCTCTTCATCCTGCGCGGCGAGTTCGACGAGGCGCGCCGCCTGCAGGACGACACCGAGCGCCGCAGCAGCGTGCCGCGCAGCAGCCTGTTCGGCCGCTACATCACGGCCATGAGCCTGGTGATGGAAGGCGAGATCGAGCGCGCGGGCCGCAGTGCGCGCGAAGTGCTGCGCGAGTCCGAGCGGCAGGGCGCGACGTTCCTTGGCCTCACTTGCATGGCCGCAGGCCTGCTGGCCGACATCCTGTATGAACTGAACGATCACGAAGGGGCCTGCCAGTTGCTGGAGCCGCGCATCGGCATGCTGGAACGCGTGTCCCTGCCGGACGTGGTCCTGCGCGCGCTCACGCTGCTGTCGAACGCGCACTGGCTCGCGGGCAGGCGTACGCAGGCCAGTGCCTGCCTGGACCGGCTCGAAGCCTACGCCGCACGCAATAACCTCGATCGTCTGCAGACCGAGGCCCTCACGCTGCGGCTGCGCCGGCACCTGCAGCAAGCCGAGACGGAGCGTGCCAACACGGTGTTCCGCCAGGTACAGCAACTGGCCCAGCGCTATGCGGGCGAAACCGGCACGGTGGCGCGGCACATTGCATTGGCCGCGGCACGGGCCGAGGTCGAGATGTCGCTCTATACGCAGGACTACGCCACCGCAGCCGCGCGCCTCGAAGCCTTTGTCGCCCGCGAAGCCGGCGCCAAGCCGCTGCGCATTGCCGCGCTATGGCTGCAACTCGCGCTGGCGCGACATGCCACGGGCAACACGCGCGGCGCGCGGCCGGCCTTCCTGAGCGCGCTGCGCATGGGTCACGGGGCCGGCCTGATCCGCACGCTGCTCGATGTCACGGGCGGGGCGCCGCAGGTGTTCCTGGAGCTTGCCGGGGAAGGCATCGACGAGCCGGTGCTGGCGTTCTATGCACGGCGGCTGCAGGCCGCCGCAGTGGCATCCGGCGCTGCGATTTCGCGTCCGGCGGACGAAGCGGCACCGATTGCCGTGCTGAGCGAGCGCGAGCGCGAGATCCTCGGTCTGCTCGCGCAGGCGATGTCGAACAAGAAGATCGCCAGCGTGCTCAACGTGTCGCCGGAAACGGTGAAGTGGCACCTGAAGAATATCTACGCGAAGTTGGGCGTGAATGGTCGTGGGCGGGCGGCGGCGCGGTTGCGGGATATTGCGACGCAGGAGAGGGGAAGTGTGTTGGCTGCCTGAACGGATGGCATACGCACAACGGCGTGGCCTTGCTTGTCCATTACAAGAGCAGCAATAAGTCCCGCCATAAGTTCCACTCCTGCCATCCACCCGCGTCGGGGAGTACCCCCCAACCGCACCGCCCGCGATGATGGACTCAACAAGGCAGCCGTACCGGATTCCCGGAGTTCCATCGCGTCATGTCCAGCCACTCTTCGCTCCCCGTTCACCTGCCAGCCGGCGATTCGCCCGCAGCCTGCGTCACCGGCTGTGCGCTGTTCCGCCAGCTGGAAGCGCAGGCGGAAGCGGAGCCGGACACCATCGCGACGGGCAACGCCACCTACCGCGACCTGCTTGACGCCAGCCTTGCGCTGGCCGGGTACATGCAGCAGCGGCTCGGTGTGCGCGCGGGCGATCACGTACTGCTGATGCTGGAAGACGGTGAGTCGTCGGCCATTGCCACTTATGCCGTGGCCCGTTGCAGCGCCAGGGCCATTGCGTCCGCGGCGTTTGAAGACAGCGCGGAGATTGCAAGGCAGACGGTGGTGAACGGCGTGCAGGTGGCAATCGCACCGACCAGAGCATTGATGGCGCTGGCGCCGCTGCTCGATGACGGCTCGCTGTACGGCTGCATCGTGCCGGGCGCAGGTCAGTTCGCCCGGCCTGGCGTGCATGACCTCGCGGGCGCCGTGGCGGCCGGCATCGCGCCGGTGCCGCTGCCAGCGGGGCACCGGCCGTGCTGTCCGGACGCTGCCTTGTGAAATCCGGTTCCTGAAGAATTCTTTGACAGTAGTGGAGACACAGCATGAGCTTGCTAGAAGGAAAGGTTGTCATTGTGACCGGCGCAGGCGCCGGTGTCGGCAAGGGTATCGCCATGGAAGCGGCGCGCCAGGGCGCGCGCGTGATCGTGAACGATCTCGGCGTGGCCATCGACGGCTCGGGCGGCAGCGCCGGTCCCGCGCAGCAGACCGTGGACGAGATCAAGGCGCTCGGCGGCGAAGCCGCGGCCAACACCGACAGCGTGGCGGACTGGGAATCGGCCCAGAAGATCGCCCAGCAGGCCATGGACCTGTACGGCCGCATCGACGGCGTGGTGAACAACGCCGGCAACCTGCGCGACGTCATGTTCCACAAGATGAGCGAGGAAGAATTCGACTCCGTGATCCGCGTGCACCTGAAGGGCACCTGGAACGTGTCGCGCGCCGTCGCCCCGCACTTCAAGGCGCAGGAAAGCGGTGCCTACGTGCACATGACGTCGACGTCGGGCCTGATCGGCAACGTGGGCCAGGCCAACTACGCCGCCGCGAAGATGGGCATCGTCGGCCTGTCTAAGTCGATCGCGCTCGACATGAAGAAGTTCAACGTGCGTTCGAACTGCATCGCGCCGTTCGCGTTCACGCGCATGGTCGGCAGCATCCCGGCCAACACGCCGGAGGCCGTGGAGCGCATGAAGATCCATATGCGCATGGAGCCGGGCAAGATCGCCCCGTTCACGCTGGCGCTGCTGACCGACCAGGCCAAGGATGTCAACGGCCAGATCTTCGGCGTGCGCAGCAACGAGATCTACCTGATGTCGCAGCCGCGCCCGATCCGCACCGCCCACAACGACCAGGGCTGGACCGTGGAGAGTTGCCTGGAGCGCGCGATCCCGATGTTCCGTCCCTCGCTGTTCCCGCTGGATCTCTCGCGCGACGCGTTCGCCTGGGACCCGGTCTGAGCATTGCCACGGGGGTAGTAGCTGGTGGCCGGCCGCTGGGGGGCGGCTGGCCACCATGTTGGATGACAAGGAAGAGACATGGATTTTCAGCCTGACCTCAGCCTGGAGGCGTTCCGCGAAAGCGTGCGCGCCTTCCTGCGCGACAAGCTGCCGGCCGACCTGGCCGGCCGTCCGCGTATCGGCACGCGCTCGCCGCGCGAGGAACTGTCGCGCTGGCAGCGCATCCTCAACGAACAGGGCTGGGGGGCGCCGTACTGGCCGACAGCGCATGGCGGTACCGGATGGAATGTGCTCGAGCGCCTGGCGTTCGATGAAGAATGCACGTTGGCCGGCGCGCCGACGCAGGACGTCGGCGCACAGAAGCTGCTCGGACCGGTGCTAAACGAGTTCGCCACACCCGAGCAAAAGGCCGAGCACCTGCCGCACATCTTCGGCGGCACGCGTACCTGGTGCCAGGGCTTTTCCGAGCCGGGCTCGGGCTCCGACCTGGCGTCGCTGCGCACGGCGGCCGTGCGCGACGGCGACGAGTACGTGGTCAATGGCCAGAAGATCTGGACCAGCCACGGTCACCGCGCCGACTGGATCTTCCTGCTGGTGCGCACCAACACCGAAGTCAAGAAGCAGGCCGGCATCAGCTTCCTGCTGGTGGACATGAAGACGCCGGGCATCACCGTGCGTCCGATCCACACGATCGACGGTTGCCATCACCTGAACGAGACCTTCTTCGACAACGTGCGCGTGCCGGTGAAGAACCTCGTCGGCGCCGAGGGCGATGGCTGGAAGATCACCAAGTTCCTGCTGAACAACGAACACGCCGCCGCAGCCGACTTGCCGATGCTGCGGCGCTATATGCGCCAGCTCGGCAGCCTGGCGCGGCAACGCGACGCCAAAGGCTGCGCACTGATCGAGCGGCCGCATATCGCGCAGCAGGTCGCCCGCTTCGAAGCCGAGCTGAACGCCATTGCCATGCTGGTGCAGCGCGTGGCCGCGCTGGAGCAGGCCGAGGACCACAGTCCCGCCGCGCATGCGCTGGGTTCGATGCTGAAGGTCCGCGGCACGGAACTGCAGCAGCGCATCAGCTCCTTTGTCGTGGAAGCGCTTGGCGACTACGGCCCGGTGGCATACGCCGCGCCCGAGGGCGATACCAGCGGCGAACCGCTGCCGATGCAGCACGTGGCGCGCGGCATGGCCAACGAACTGTTCTTCCGCCGAGCCTCGACCATTTACGGCGGCACCAGCGAAGTCCAGCGCGGCATCATCGCCCGCGCCCTGTTCCAACTCTGACGCCGCGACGCGCGTCTCCTGGCACATAACGATCATGAACTTCAATCTCACTTCCGAGCAGCAGATGCTGCAGGACAGCGTGGCCCGCTTCGTCGAGAAGGACTATGACTTCGAGGCTCGCACCGCGCTGGTCAAGGCCGGTTCGCGCTGCGACGCGAAGCACTGGAATACCTTCGCAAACAACGGCTGGCTTGCCGCCGCGCTGCCGGAAGAGCAGGGCGGCCTCGGCGGTACGCTGCTCGACACCGTGCTGATCGCGGGCCAGCTCGGCCGCGGCCTCGTCATCGAGCCGTACCTCGGCTGCGCCGTCGCAGCCGCACAGACGCTGCTGGCCGCCGCCACGCCCGCCCAGCGCGATGCGTTGCTGCCGGCCGTGACGGAAGGCTCGCGCAAGATTGCGCTGGCTTACAGCGAAGCCGGCTCCCGCGGCCTGCCCGCGCCGGTATCCACGCATGCCGACGCCGCGCCGGGCGGCTACGTGCTGAACGGCGTCAAGACCCTCGTGCTCGGCGGCACCGAAGCCGACGCGTTCATCGTCTCGGCCATGACGCCGATCGCCGAGCCGGCCAGCGCCCATGATGGTGGCGAACTGCGCCTGTTCGTGGTGGACGCCGATGCACCGGGCGTCAGGCGCCGCGCCCTGCCGCTGCATGACGGTACGTGGGCTGCTGAAGTGACGTTCGACGGCGTTGCCGTCAAGGCTGATGCGCTGCTCGGCGAGCCGGGAACCGGTCTGGCCGCACTGCAGCAGGGCCTGCTGCACGGAACCACCGCCTTGTGCGCGGAAGTCGTAGGCGCGATGGAAAAGACCATCGAGATCACGTCCGAATACCTGAAGGTGCGCCAGCAGTTCGGCGTTCCCATCGGCAGCTTCCAGGCCCTGCAGCATCGCATGGCTGACATGGCCGCCGAAATGGAAGTCGCGCGCTCGATGCTGTACGCGCTGCTGGCCGCCGTCGAAACCGGCACGCCGGAAACGATGCAACGCACGATGTCGCAGGCCAAGGTCCTGATCGGCCGCGCCGCCAAGTACGTATGCGGCCAGGGTATCCAGTTGCACGGCGGCATCGGCATGACCGAGGAGTACACGGTCGGTCACTACTTCAAGCGCGCGGTGGTAGCCGATGCGCTCTTCGGCAACGCCGACCTGCATGAATCGCTGGTCGCCCAGGCGTTGCAGCAATCCCTGACCACGGAGTGAGAACGAGCATGAAAGTCTACGAAAAGATCAGCGACCTGCAGCCTCTGGTGGGCGAAATCATCGGTACGAGCGATTGGGTGAGTGTTGAGCAAGGCCGTATCAATCAGTTTGCCGACGCTACGGGCGACCATCAGTGGATCCATGTCGACGTGGAGCGCGCCAAGGCCGGTCCGTTCGGCACGCCGATCGCGCACGGCTTCCTGACGCTGAGCCTGCTGCCCGAGTTCACCAATCTTGCCTATCGTGTCAATGAGACCCGCTCGGGCGTGAACTACGGGCTCGACAAGGTACGTTTCCCTGCGCCGGTGCCGGTGAACAGCCGGCTGCGGGCGCAGTTCAAGCTGCTGTCGTATGAAGCGCTGGAAGGCGGCGGGGCGCAAACCAAGGTAGAGATGATTGTCGAGCGGGAAGGGGGGCAGAGGCCGGTTTGTATTGCGGAGTCGATTGTTCGGAGATATCCGTAAGGTTTTGTCTTCGTTGGCAGGGGCGGTGTTGTCGTTCTTGGCAGGCGCCGCTGTTTCGCCGGAGGTTCGTGATTTCCCTTGCCGCCCCGAAATGTCAATCTGGTGCCCCGGATTGTCAAAACGCTCCGCGCTGTTGCTGGATACTTGCTGAGATTGGCCAAGGCCAACGGTATCGACATCCGACGCAAGATCGCAAGGAGATGAGCATGGAGCTGAAGGACAAGGTTGCCATCATTACGGGTGGCGGGCAGGGTGGTGGGGAAGGCATTGCGCGCGTGCTGGCACGTGAAGGAGCCAGGATTGCCGTGGTGGATCTGAACCTTGACGCTGCGACACGCGTTGCTTCGAGCATTGATCCGGATGGCAAACGTGCAATCGCCATCCGCGCCGACATCAGCAAGAAGGCCGATACGGAAGCCATGGCACGCCAGACGCTGGAGGCGTTCGGCACCATCGACATCCTGGTCAACAACGCAGGCGTCGGCGGCGCCTCCGCGCTGGTGTGCGACGTCACGGAAGAGAACTGGGACCGCGTGATGGGGGTGAACGCCAAGGGCATCCTGTTCTGCTGCCAGGCGGTCATCCCTGCCATGAAGGCGCAGGGCAAGGGCAAGATCGTCAATATCGACTCCATTGCCGGCATTCGGATGGCCTACTTCAGCAGCGTGGATTACACCGCATCCAAGCACGCGGTCACGGGCCTGACGCAGCATCTAGCATGGGAGCTTGCGGACCAGCGCATCAACGTCAATGCGGTGTGCCCCGGCGGTATCCTGACGCCCGCCATCGAAGCGTATGCGAGCGCGGAAAAGCGCGAGGCGCTGATCCGGCGCACGGTGCCGCTGGGCAGGTTCTGCAAGCCCGAGGAAATCGGCGAAGCGGTATCGTTCCTTGCCAGCGACCGTGCGGACATGATCACTGGCCAGTTGCTGGCCGTGGATGGCGGCACGCTTACCGGCTATGGCGAGGACCTGCGCGCGGTGCTGCGCCAGCGGCTCCAGGAAGATCAGGCTCACTGAGTACAGCGCAACTGGCAGCCTCGCCGGCCTGGCCCCTTCTGAAGCGGGCCAGCGCGGCAAGGCTGCTGTCAGCAGTTCAGGGCACGTTCAGTAGTGGATGATGCCCGGGGTTCCGCCGCCGACCGGGATGGCCTCGCCGTTGATGGCCACGCTCAGCGGTGAAGCGAGGAAAGTCACCACGCAGGCAACCTCGCGGGCATCGACCATGCGGCCGAGGCTGCTCTTCGTCGCCGCCCACGCCTCGGTTGCCGCATCGGTCTTCTCGGTGCGTGTCGGTCCGGGATGGACCGCCGTGACATTGATGCCCTTCGGGCCGAGTTCATCAGCGAGGTTCTTGGTGATGGCCGCCACGCCGACATTGCGCAGCGTGGCGACGGGCCGGCCCGTATGGTAGATCGCCAGGCCACCGATATTGATGATGCGGCCCCAGCCATTGCTGGCCAGATGTGGTGCCAGCGCCCGAGCGGTGCGCAGATAGCCGATGACCTTGATATCGATATCTTCGAGTGCCTGCGCATCGACGATCTGATCCAGTTGCGTGGCCGGCGAGATGCCGCCCGGCAGCGCCGCGGCGTTGACCAGGATGTCGATGCCGCCCAGCGCTTCGATCGCTTGCTCCACCATGGCGTCGACAGAAGCCTTGTCGGCAGTGTCGACCGTGAGCGGCACAATCCGGCGGCCGGTCAGCGTCGCAAGTTCCGCTGCGGTCGCTTCCAGCGCGTCTTTCCCGCGCGCAGCGAGCACGACATCCACGCCTTCCTGTGCGAGTTGCAGCGCAATCGTCTTGCCAATGCCGCGGCTGCCGCCGGTCACGATTGCACGCTTGCCTTTCAACTTCAGGTCCATGATTTCTCCGATATCCAGCAATGGCTTTGGGGCGATCGTGCCATAAACACGTCGCCCCGTTGATCGTGATGCGGCTGGCGCACTGGCGGCGGTGCCCGCGCCAGCCCGCAACGGTTACGGCACCAGCACGGTAGCGCCGCTGGTCTTCCTCGATTCGAGCGCGCGATGGGCCTCGGCGGCATCGGCCAGCGCGAAGCTCTGCCGGGGCTCGCTCGTGATCTTGCCGGCCAGCACCATGTCGAACACTTCCTTCGCCATATCCAGCATGTGCGAGCGCGGCGTGGCGTAGTGCACCATGGCCGGACGCGTGACCCACAGCGACCCCTTGGCCGCCAGCGTGCGGCTGTCGATTTCCACCGGACCCGAAGTCGTGCCGTTGCTGACGAGGGTGCCACGTACCTGCAGGCAGGACAGCGATGCGTCCAGCGTCGACTTGCCGATCGAGTCGAAGACGACCGGCACCTTCTTGCCGTCGGTGATCTCCATCACGCGTTCGACGATGTTCTCGCGCGACGTGACGATGGTGTGCGTGCAGCCATTGGCCCTGGCGACCTCGGCTTTTTCGTCGGAGCTGACCGTGCCGATCATGGTCACGCCAAGCGCGCGTGCCCACTGGCATGCGATCAGTCCGACGCCGCCCGCTGCGGCGTGATAGAGGATGGTCTCGCCACCCTTGAGCGGGTACACCTGGCGGAACAGGTACTGCGCCGTCATGCCTTTCATGATGAGCGTCGAGGCCGTGCGGTCGGACACGCCATCGGGCAGCGGGATCAGGACTTCCGCAGGCATCACGCGTACATCCGAGTATGCGCCCTGCGGCCCAAGCAGGTAACCGACCCGGTCACCGACACGGATATCGGTCACGCCCGGGCCGACGGCCTCGACCACGCCAACCGCATCGGAGCCCAGCCCGTTGGGCAGTTGCAGCGGATAGTGGCCGGTGCGGAAGTAGATGTCGATGAAATTGACCGCGATATAGGTGTGTCGCACACGGGCCTGGCCCGGGCCGGGATCACCGACTTCGACGGTTTCGAGCTTGAGGACGTCGGCGCTGCCGGTTTCGTAGAAGCGGATTGCTTTTGCCATTTAGGTCTCCTGGAGAAAGTTCATGCCGGTCCGGTGCCCGCAAGGGCGGACCTCATGGCTGAATGTGGTAGGTCTTGACGATGCCGGCATTGCGCTCGTATTCCGTGCGCAGTGCCTGACTGAGTTCCGGCAGGCCCTGGACCGGCACCGGCTCCATGCCGAGCGCCGCGAACCGTTCCTGCACATGGGGTTTGGATGCCGCCTTGTAGACCGCGGCCTGGATTTTCTGGCTGACGTCGGCAGGCACTCTGGCGGAGACGAAGACACCGCCCCAGTTGCTGAAGTCGATATCCGGATAGCCTAGTTCCGCAAAGGTCGGAACCTGCGGCAACAGTGGCGAACGCTGCTTCGCCGCAAGCGCGTAGGGCCGCAGCTTGCCGGCCTTGATCATCGGCAATGAGGTCACCATGCCGTCATACATCACGGCGATCTGCCCGCCCATTACCTGGGTCAAGGCTGGCGGAGAGCCGGCAAATGGCACGTGCTGCAGGTCGATGCCCGCCTTCTGGTTCATGATCATGCCGGCATAGTGGCCCACCGTCCCGGCGCTGGGCGACGCAAAGCTGAGCTTGCCGGGGTTGGCCTTGACGTAGCGAATCAGGGCTGGCAGATCCTTGGCCGGCAGGTCAGGCGACCCGACCAGCACCATGGTCACCTTGCTGACGGCGGCCACGGGCTTCACGTCCTTCACCGGATCGAAGGAAACCTTCATTACCTGGGGCACTTCCGTGAAGACATTGGTGAGGGTGACCAGGATGGTCTGGCCGTCAGCCGGCGCCGCCAGCAGGGTATTGATGGCGATGCCGCCACCGGCGCCTGGCTTGTTGTCGACGACCACGGGCTGGCCCAGGTCGACTGTGAGCTGTTCGGCCAGCACGCGCGCGATGACGTCCATGGTGCCGCCGGCGGGCGCTGGCACCAGCATGCGCACCGGTTTGCTGGTCCAGGCCATGGCAGCAGGCATTGCGGCGGCCAGGATGACTGCGGCGGCGGCCTTGCGGAAAGCGAAGAGGGCGGGGTGATTGGACATGTCGGACTCCGTCAGGGACTGGATAGGCGGCCGCCCTGGCCGCAGCCAGGTCGCTGCAGTACGGGCGGCCTGGCGCATCACGCAGCGCGCAGCGGCAGGTTCCGGATGCCGGCCTGGCGGTTGGGCGCCATGCCGTGGGCGGCCAGCGTTTCTTCGGCGCTGTCGTACCACGTGCCGATGCGGTAGATCTCGCGCGCTTCCTTGCCCGAGGCGATCTCGCGGCCCAGTTCATTCGCCACGCGCACGCATTGTTCGATCTGCTGCACCGAAGTCATGCGGTTGCCATGCTGGTCGATGATGGTGTCCTCGATGCCGCAGCGCGGGTGCAGGCCCATGGCCATCGCCATCATGTTGAACGGCAGCACGTTCTTCAGCAGCGATTCGGCGGTCAGCGTGCAACCGTCCGGCGCGCGATGCACGAAGTTGAAGAAGTTGAACGGGTTGGGGCCGTCGAAGCCGCCGCCGATGCCGATCCACGTCAGGTTCAGCGGGCCTTTGTAGTGGCCGGCGCGCACCAGGCGTTCCAGCGTCTCCATTGCATGGATGCCGGTGAGCTGGAAATGCGGCTGGATGCCGGCGTTGCTCAGGCGGCGCAGGTGCTCTTCGACCCAGCCCGGGCCGGCTGGCACGGTCATTTCGCGGTAGGCGGCCTGGTAGGCGGGCTGCTCCAGCGAGGTACCCTTCAGGTACTCGGGATAGAGCAGCTCCATGATGTTCATCTGGGTGGTGTTGATCGCCACCGTCACCTGGTCTGGCTTCGGCGTGAGTTCGGCCAGCATATGGCGGGTGTCATCCGACAGCCACTTGGCGGCTTCGCCTTCGTCTTCCGGCGCGAACGAGATCGAGCCGCCGACCTGGATGATCATGTCCGGAACGGCAGCGCGCACGCCGGCGATCAGCTCATTGAACTTGGACAGGCGCTTGGAACCCTTGCCGTCGAGTTCGCGAACATGCAGGTGCAGCACGGTGGCGCCCGCGTTGTAGCAATCCACGGCTTTCTGCACCTGTTCTTCCATGGTCACCGGAATGTCTTCCGGGAAGTCCTGCGGCATCCACTCAGGGCCATACGGGGCTACGGTGATCACCACTTTGTCCTGGTTCTCCGGGTGCAGCGAATCGTCGAGAAATTGCATGGTCTCCTCCTGATGGTGAATGGCGCATTCATTGGCGCCCGTTTGACGGTCTTTGATTCAAAGGCCACGACGCGATGCGCGTGGCTGCGCTTAGCTGTGTCGCATCGATACGTCTTCTGCCTGCGCGCAGATGCGCGCTACGCAGTCGGCATCCGGAAAGTCGGCAAGGTACGCAAGCAGTGGGCCGAACGCGCGATCCTCATCGTCGGGCACGTTGCAGCGATTCGCTGAGCCGTACGCGGCGTTGACCTTGTCCCAGTCCGCTTCAGTCAGGTAGCGCTGCGCCGCCGGCAGGATGACGCCTTCCTCGCGTCCCATGCGCGCCCAGACAAACTGCGTGTAGTGATCGACCTTGCCCAGCAGCTCGGCAAGCGGGCCACCTGTTGCAAACCGCTCAATGGCCTCGGTGAGCGCGCCGGCCCATTGCGCATCGCGTTCATGCTGGCGTTCCAGTTCGTCCAGCTCGGCGTCGGCCCGGGCCGTGCGCCGGCGCAACCTGTCGTAGAGGCAGGCCTGCTTGCGCGGATGGTGGCGAGCGAGCGGGAAGGTCTCGATAAACCGGATCATGTCGCGCATCACGACCACATCCGCACCGGCGTCGCGGTCGTTCGCAGCCGTGAGCATGTCCAGCCAGGCGCGCAGTACGGCACTAAGAGCGCGGTGCTCGTCGCGGATCGCGCGGATGGCGGACTCTGGCATTGCCGGAGCATGATCCGGCATGGCGAATACCGGAAGACCGGCCGCGAGCACCGCCTGCACGAGCGATCTTGTCATCGCTTCTTGCCCACGAGGGCCGATGAAGACCAGGTCACAGCCAACCTCTCGCGCGGTTGCGGGGATGGCGGCTTGCGCGTCGCCATCGAGCAGGCCAGCCGACGCGCATGGGACCCCTTGTGCCCGCGCCACTGACTCGGCCTTGGCGAGCAGTTCGCGGCCGCGAACCATAGAGGCGCGCGGCACTGCGGACTGCGGCGGCACATGGACGAACGTGATCCGTGCCGCGGCGATGCGTGCCAGCTCGATGGCGCCGATGACCGTGGCCATGCAGGCGTCCGCTTCGTCGAGCGGCACCAGCAGGTGGTGGCACGTGATGGCGTCGGCATCGCGACAAGGACGGCTCATGCCGGCACCCCGACCCGCTTACGTCCCTGCTTCAGCGCGCACACGTCCATGTACTGCATCGAATGCCCCCAGGTTCCGTTTCGAGCTGGACGGATGCTAGCCCCGGCACGCCCGATACGCCCCCTCCGCGGAGGAGGGGGCGATTGCCCGCCAAGCGCGCCGTGTGCCTATAATGAGACACCAGATTCCGAGCCAGGCACGCCGCCCCCAACGGCAGCGCGAAGCCACGGACGCTGCATTGCCGCGCGCGCAGCCCGGCACGCAGGCCCCGGCGAGCGTCGCACCCCAGCCAACCAGTACCTGCCAGATGACCTCCGTGAACCGTGGCGCCGGTGCCGCGTTTTCCGAGCTTGCGCTCAAGACCATGCCGCCGCGTGCACCGCGGCACCTGCTTGCGCGCGCGCGCCTGAGCCTTGACAGCGAGGCGCTGCGCGACCGGCCCGCGATTGTCGTGCAGGCGCCGCCGGGTTTCGGCAAGACGCTGCTGCTGGCGCAATGGCGCCGCGAGTACCTGGCGCACGGTGCGGCCGTGGCCTGGATTTCCGCTGACACGCACGACGATCCGCTGCATTTCCTGCAATGCCTGGTGCTTGCTGTCCGCGCCGGCGGCGCGCGGCCCGGCTTTGGTCGCACGCTGCTCGAAGGCGCGGCCGCGGCGCCCGGCAGCACAGAAGGGCTCACGGCCTGGCTTGCCGAGGTGGCCCAGACCTCGCTGGATCTCGTGCTGATCGTCGACGAAGCCGAACGTCTCTCGCAGGACGGCGTTGCGGCATTGCTCTACCTGCTGCACAACGCGCCGCCCAATCTGCGCATCGTGGTCGCGGCACGCGGCGGGTTCGACACCGCCGTCGCCGAACTCACGGCGTATGGCCAATGCGCCGGCATTGGCGCGCAAGCGCTGCGTTTCCGCTTCGATGAGACCCTGACCCTGGTGCGCAACCGCTTCGGCGACCGCGTCGATGCCGACCGTTGTGCGCGCCTGCACGAGTTGACCGACGGATGGCCGCTGGGCCTGCAACTCGTGCTGGCGGCCATGGAGCGGGGCGCCGATCCGCGCAGCGTCGTGGATACCATGGCGGCCCGCCCGGCCGATGAGGGCGAGCACCTGGTGGGTGGCCTGATTGCCAAGCTCACGCCCGACGACGTCGCGTTCCTGACGCGCATTGCCGTCGTCGACCACGTCCATCCGGACCTGTGCCGCGCGCTGACTGGCGACGAGCAGGCGCCGGGACATCTAGCGCGGCTGATCCGCGAAACACCGATCTTCGTTTCCAGCGACGGCAGCGACTGGTGCCGGCTCCACGCGCTCGCGCGCGGCGCGCTGCAGGCTCGCCTGGCCGAGGTGCCCCGCAATGAGCAGGCCGAACTGCATGCGCGAGCGCTGCACTGGCTTGCCGAGCGCGGGATCACCGAGGAAGCCGCGCGTCACGCGCACGCGGCGGGCCAGCATGCACTGGCCTACGAGCTGGCAGGGCGCTCGCTATACGACGCCGTGATGCAGGGGCGGCTGGGTACCGTGCTCGAATGGCTGGAACGCCTGCCTGACGCGGAACTGGACCGCTACCCGGGCCTGCGCCTGGCCGCTGCGTGGGTGCTCGCGCTGGGCGAGCGCCATGCGGAGGCCGAGGCGCTGGTCGCGCGTATGCTCGAAGGGGCAGGCGACGATACTGTGCTGCGCTACGAATGCGCGCTGATCCTGAGTATCGCGGCCTACTACGCGGACCAGCCGGACCGTTGCCTGGCGCTGCTCGAGCCATGGCAGCAGCAGCCCGCCACGCACGACCCACGCCTCGCGCAGATGCATGCCAACCGCATGGCAATGGCCGCGATCCTGCATGGTCAGACCGGCAATGCGCGGCGCCATCTGCAGCTCGCGCCACGCGGCGACCTGGGCGAAGGACATCGCTACGCGGCGCGCTGGGGCGAGTTCGTGACCGGGCTCAGCTACCTGCGGGAAGGGCAGATGATGCTGAGCGAAGCGATCCTGAGGCCTACGCTGGCAAGCGCGGAAGCTGATCTCGGCCGCCGCCATCCGCTTTCCTGCATGCTCGCGTCGCTGCTGGCTGCGGCGGTCTACGAGAACGGACGCGTCGACGAAGCCGCTGCGCTGCTCGCCAACCGGCTCGACGTGCTGGAGCGGTCGGGCACGGCCGAGACGTCGTTGCTGGCATACCTGACTGCGGCGCGCGTGGCGGCCCTGCAGGGCGTCGAGCACCGCGCACTGGACCTGCTCGAAGCGTTGTATGCGGTCGGCGTTGCGCGCCGGACGCCGCGGCTTTGCATGGCGAGCCTGGCGGACCAGGTGCGCATGCACGCCGGACGCTTCCGCGCCGAGACGTGCCGGGCCCTGATCGTCCGTCTTGATGAGCTCGTTGCCGGGGCAGAGGCGGACCACGGCCCGCTGTGGCGCCGCGACGTGGTGCTGATGCAGGCCGTGGCACACGCCAATGCGGCAATCGCGGCCCAGGACTGGTCGTCTGCGCTCGATGCGCTGCGCCGCGCGGCGCCTGCGGCGGAGGCCATGAAGCTCGGGCGCAAGCGCATCGAGATCATGGCGCTGGAAGCGTTCGTGCGTCATCGCGCGGGCGAGGACAGCCGCACGCTCATGCTGGAAGCCATGAATCTTGCGCAGACCTATGGCCTGGCCCGCACCTTTGCTGACGCGCATCCGGCACTGGCCGACTGGGCCAGACGCCTGGTGGAGGAAGAGACCACGGAGCCGGGCGCCGGCCAGCCGCTGCCGGTCGCGCGCACGCCGCGCCGCGCCGAACGTGCGGTGACGGAGCCGCGCGCCGTGGCCAGCACGGTGCTGACGCCCAAGGAACGTGAAGTCCTGGAACTGCTGGCGCGCAATCTCTCCAACAAGGAGATCGCGCAGGCCATCGGCGTGGGCGAGGTCACGGCCAAGTGGCATGTGAAGAACCTGTTCGGCAAGCTCAGCGCCGGCACGCGCAAGCACGCCGTACGGCGCGCGCAGCTGCTGGGGCTGCTGGAAGGTCTCGAGTAGTCCCGTCCATTCGTGCCCGCTCTTTCGGGTAGTTTCGCCCCCTCCTTCACGCAGGGGGCGAAGGAGGCGGCGCGCTTCGGATAATCGGAAGGCCCCAACCACGGTGCGCCAACCGGACCGACTCGTGCCCATGACACTGAAACGCAGACTCTATCGCGGCCGCGACGTGCGGCGTGCCCAGAACATTGCCGAACTGCGCGCGATGGCGTCAGCGCGGCTGCCCAACTTTTGCCTGGAATACCTGGAGGGCGGGGCGGACGATGAACTGACGCTGCACCGCAACCGCGCCAGTTATGACGCCATCGCCTTCACGCCGCGCACGCTGGTTGACGTCTCGGTGCGCGATCCCGGCTGCACGCTGTTTGGCCAGCGCATTGAAATGCCGGCGGTGATTGCGCCAACCGGCTTCAACGGACTGCTCACACACGAGGGTGACCTGGCGCTCGCGCATGCCGCGCGTGATGCGGGCATCCCGATGTGCCAGAGCATGGTGTCGACGGTTGCGCTCGAACGCGTTGCCGAAACGGGCGTACGGCACTGGATGCAGATCTATCCGTTCAAGGACCGCGAGAATCTCGCCGGGATCGTCAGGCGTGCCGAGGCGGCGGGCTCGGAAGCCATCGTCGTGACGACGGACGTGCCGGTGCTTGGCAACCGCGAGTGGGACCGGCGCAACTATCGCGCCCCGATGAAGCTGGATGTTGCCAACCTGATCAACGTTGCCCTGCGGCCAAAGTGGTGGTGGGACGTGCTGGTGCCGCACGGCATGCCGCACTTCCGCAATCTCGGCGACATCCTTCCACCGGGCCAGGACGATGCGCGCAATGCGGCCACCTTCCTGTCCCGGCAGATGGATCCCTCGCTGAACTGGCAGGACGTGCAGTGGCTGCGCGATTTGTGGCCGCGCAAGCTCATCCTCAAGGGCATCGTGCGGCCTGACGATGCGTTGCGCGCCCGCGCGCTTGGTGTCGACGCGCTGGTCATCACCAACCACGGCGGGCGGCAACTCGACAGCTGCGTGGCGCCGATCGAGGTGCTTCCTGAGATCCGCGCGGCGGTCGGCCCGGACATGACGCTGATCGTCGACAGCGGCCTGCGGCGCGGCGGCGATTTCGTCAAGGCGCGCGCGCTCGGGGCCGATGCGGCAATGTCGGGCCGTGCGACGCTGTATGGCCTTGCGGCTGGCGGCAGGACCGGGGTTGCGCACGCGCTGGCAATCCTGCGTGCCGAGATCGATCGCACGCTGGGCCTGCTCGGCTGCCCGGCGCTCACGGATCTGGGGCCGGACTGTGTCAGCAGGCCAGGCGCGATGCGCGGCGCCTAGCGCCTGATTTCCGGTGCCGTCCGCTGGCGGCGCCATGCCGACACGCTGCAGCCGTAGCGCGTGGCAAACCACCTGGAGAAGGCGCTGAGCGAGGAAAACCCCATCAGGATCGCCACGTCCGACAACGGTCGTTCGTTGTTCTTCAGGTATCTCGTGACGAGCTCGACCCTGACCGCATCGACGACGGACAGGTAGTTCTGACCATAGGCCGCCAGATGGCGATGCATGGTCTTGCGGTCGATGCCAAGCTGCCGGGCCACCTGTTCGGCCCCGCACTCGCCGGTGGGCAGCAGCGCGAATACCAGTTTCCGTACCTTGTCCGGCATGGTGGAATCGGACTGTGCCAGCTTGGTATCGAGAAATTCGCGCGCATGGCGGCCCAGCGCCGTGTCCGACGTCGTGCCCGCCACGTCGAGATCCGCGGCGGACAGCAGGATGCCATCGAAATCCTGGTGGAATCGCACCGGTACGCCGAACACGCGCCGATGCGTGGCAAGGCTCGCCGGCGCGGCGTGGGTGAAGCAGACGCTGCGCGGCTTCCATGCATCGCCCGACAGCAGCTTGAACAGCCGGAACCACAGGCAGATGATGAACTCGGTCGATTGCCGCATGGAACCGTCCACGGACACCAGGAATTCAAGCCTGACCACCGCGGTGTCCCCGACTTCCTCGAGGCGCAGATCGAGTGCTTCGTTGAGCAAATGCAGGTAGCGCGCCATCGCCCCCAGCGCGTTGCGCAGGGTGGCGCCCTCGCGCATCACCGTCCACAACGGGCCCAGCGTGGTCAGTTCACGCGCTTCCGCGACGCGTAGCCCGAGGTCCTCCAGGCCCGCAAGCTGTGCCGAATCCTCCAGCAACTGCATGACCGACTTCGCAGGCACGCGCATTTCCGGGTCGACCAGCGCCGTCGGCCGGATACCTGCTTGCCGCAGTTGACGGTAAGGGTCCAGGCCGAGTTGGCGGGCCACGTCAACAAACTCCGTCAGGTTCACGTGTTGCAGCAGCGTCGACATAGGAGTTCCCCCAGGTGCCCCAAAATGTAAAGTCACTGCCCCGGAATGTCAACGCATCGCGCGCCGGCTCTTCAATACTTGCATCGACCCTTTTGCTTCGGCCTCTACCTACAATCTTTCGGAGTCGCAATGCGTGTCGAGCCACTTACCTGTTCCATCGGCGCTGAACTGGTCGGCGTCAGCCTTGCCGATGCCATCCACGATGACGGCTTGTTCGCCGGCATTCGTGAAGCGCTGCTCAAACATCGTGTCCTGTTCGTGCGCGGGCAGGACATAACCGCCGGCGAGCACGTCGCCTTTGCGCGCCGCTTTGGCGAACTGGAGGACCATCCGGTCGCGGGCAGCGATCCCGAACACCCTGGGCTGGTCCGCATCTACAAGAGCCCCGAAGAGCCCACTCCGCGTTACGAGAATTCCTGGCACACCGATGCGACCTGGCGCGAGGCCCCGCCGCTCGCCAGCATCCTGCGCTGCCGCGAATGCCCGCCGGTCGGCGGCGACACCATGTGGAGCAATATGGTGCTTGCCTACGAGAACCTGCCGCAGCACATCAAGGACCAGATCGCAGGACTGCGCGCGCGCCACAGCATCGAAGCCAGCTTCGGCGCGGCCATGCCGATCGAAAAACGCCATGCCCTGAGGGCCCAGTTTCCGGACGCCGAGCACCCTGTGGTCCGGACGCATCCCGACACCGGCGAGAAGGTGCTGTTCGTAAACGGCTTCACCACCCACTTCACGAACTTCCATACGCCGGAGCACGTGCGCTTCGGGCAGGACTTCAACCCGGGCGCGGCCGACCTGCTGCGCTACCTGATTACGCAGGCCTACATTCCCGAGTACCAGGTGCGCTGGCGCTGGACGCCGAACAGCGTGGCGATCTGGGACAACCGCTCGACCCAGCATTACGCGGTCATGGACTACCCGCCATGCCATCGCCGGATGGACCGTGCCACGGTGATCGGGGATCGCCCGTTCTGAGCGGCACGCCCCTTCATGCTTCCCCATTGCAACGCAAACCAGACTGAGACACTGACAATGAGCCAGATCGACCCCAACCTGCTCAAGGACAAGGTTGCCGTAATCACCGGCGCAGGCCGCGGCATCGGCCGCGCCATCGCAATGGCCTATGCCAGCGCCGGTGCTGCGGTGGTATGCAGCGGCCGTGGCGAGGCCGACATCGCGCAGACCGCTGCGATGATCCGCGAAGCGGGTGGCAGGGCCATTGCCCAAACTGCAGACGTGGCGGACTACGAGAGCGTCAAGACGCTGTTCCAGCGAGCCAGCGATACCTTCGGCGGTGTCGATATCGTGGTGGCCAATGCCGGTGTCGCGCTCGAGCAGCGCAGGATCGCTGACGGCGATCCAGCGCTCTGGCGCAAGACCATCGATATCAACCTGACCGGTGCGTACCACACCGCCCACGCCGCCATTGCCCATCTGCGCCGCCGCGGGGCCGGCAAGATCATCATGATCGGTTCGGGCCAGCGCCAGCGGCCTGCCCCGGGGTTCTCGGCGTACTCATGCTCCAAGAGCGGCCTGTGGATGCTGACGCAGTCGCTGGCGACGGAACTGCAGGAGGACAACATCAGCGTCAATGAGCTGATACCGGGTCCGGTCCGGACGGACATGACGCGCGATGTTCCGGTGCCGCCCGGCGAATGGTTCAAGGATCCTGCGGACGTTGTCCCGCTTGCGCTGTTCCTGGCCGGCATGCCCGATGTTGGCCCCAGCGCGCAGAGCTACAGCCTGATGCGCCGCGCCTGATTCCCGCGACAACCGAAGGCTGCAATGCCTTGCAGCCGCCGCCCGTGCAAGGAGGCCCATGAGCCGTTTAGTCCGCAGTGCCACGCTGTCCCGCTATACCGAGGTGGCCCGCTCGGTGGGGCTGGATCCATTGCGGATCCTGGCAGAAGTCGGGCTGCCCAGAACCTGCCTGGACGCCGGCGACAACCTGGTCTCCGCCAACGCGGTCTGCCGGCTGCTCGAAATGTCCGCAGCCGATTCCGATGCCGAAGACTTCGGCCTGCGCATGGGGGAGGGCCGTCAATTGTCGGTACTGGGGCCGCTCGGCATGGCAGTGCGGGACTCGCCGACGTTGCGCGATGCGCTGGGGGCGATGGTGCGCTATATCACGCTGCACAGCGAGGCGCTGTTCCTCGGCGTGGAAGAACGCGAGGGCGCGCTTGTGATCCGCGTGTCGCTGATCGTGGAGCACGCCGGCTCGACGCGCCAGGCCGACGAGATGGTCGTGGTGTCGCTTTACCGGATGCTTCAGGAACTGATCGGGCCAGGATGGCGCGCGCGGCGGATCTGCCTTTCGCATGAGGCCCCAAGGAGCCTGGCATCCCATCTGCGCGTGTTCGGTCGGGCCGTCGATTTCGGTTGCGACTTCAACGGCATCGTTTGCGAGCTGAAGGACATGGACGCCATGCCGCGCGCCGCGCGCCCGGAGCTGGCGCAGTACGCGCATGCCTATCTGGATTCACTGTCGGCGCGTGCGACCCTGTCCATGACCGAAAACGTCCGGCGGATGGTGCTGTCCTTGCTCCCTTCGGGCAACTGCAGCGTGGAACGCGTCGCCAGCCAGCTTGGCGTCGACCGGCGCACGGTCCATCGCAAGCTGCTGCAGGAAGGCGCGAGTTTCAGCAGCATTCTCGATGAGGTCCGTGCCACGCTGGCGCTGCAGTATCTGCGGCACTTGGAGCGCCCGGTCAGCTACGTGGCCGTGTTGCTCGGGTTTTCGATGCAGAGCGCGTTCTCGCGCTGGTTCCGCGATCATTTTGGCTGCAGCCCCAGCGCATGGCGCAGCGAGGGCATGCAGCCGGCGCGGCCCGTGCCGCGGCAACCTCTGCTAGCGGCGAGCCCCGAGCAGCGCATGTAGCACGGCGTTGCTCAGGCCATCTGCGGCCAGACAATGCGGTGCTCTGCTTCGATCGAGAGCGTTACGGCGGAGTCAGTATCGATGAAGTTCGCTTCGTCCGGCTTGACTGACTCGCGGAAGAGTGGGGAGCACACTGCAGCCTGCAGCGAGGCATCATCTTCGAACCAGATCTGCGCCGCGCCGTCGAAGTGGGTTGGGCCTTGATCATCGACAGCGGGCAGCATCGCACTCTGCACATAGCGGCGTAGTCCCGGCACCGATGCAGCCAGCGGCCCGTGCGTGCCGCGCCAGTAGCGCAGCATGTCTTCCCGGCTGAGATTCGACTTGCGCCGGAAAAAGGTCATCCGCTTCGGCAACGATTCCTCGCGGGCGATCGATGCGCCGGCGTGCACGACGTGATCCGTTGTCTGCAAACGCACGCAATGCTCCGGGTCGACCAGGTTGCCGGCGCCTGCCAGCGTCGACCTGGCATAGTCGGCGCTATGCAGCAGCGCATCGAGCGCGGCGGCATCATCGACCCAGATCTCGTCCACGGTATCGTAGCGCGCGACCTGGCCGGGGACGGCGCGGACGGTGCTCTGAACGTAGCGCCGGACACCCGGCAGGCCGGCTACCAGCGGCGCCTGAACGTCGCGCCAGTCGCGCAGGTACTCCCGGCGGTCCACGTCGGCGCGCCGCATGCTGAGGAAGATG
The DNA here is from genome assembly GCF_019602855.1 of Cupriavidus pinatubonensis. Taxonomy (GTDB): domain Bacteria; phylum Pseudomonadota; class Gammaproteobacteria; order Burkholderiales; family Burkholderiaceae; genus Cupriavidus; species Cupriavidus pinatubonensis. The sequence continues at coordinate 445,978 of NZ_CP080766.1, read as the reverse complement.
AGGTGGATCATGTCGCGGCCATTCCGGTTGTGACGGCGGGCGCGCGCTCCAGCGCATCGAGAATCCGCGCGAATCGCGCCTCCAGGCGCGGCCGCATGCGCGTTGGCGTGAAAATGTAAAACTCGCCCGCGCGCATCGCCTCCAGCGTGTGGCTGGCCACCAGCTCTGGCGCCGTGCCAGTGGCCACTGCGGCCCTGAACGATTCGCTGGCATGGTTCGAGCGTTCGGCGATCGGCGTCTTCACCGGACCAGGACAAAGCACGGATACACCAATGCCGGTGCCGCGAAGCTCCTGCTCGAGTGCCTCGGAGAGGGCCACCACGCTGTATTTCGTGGCCGCGTAGGCGCCCATGGGGAAGTCGCCGTTCACCCATAAGCCTGCGCCCGATGCCGTGCTGACGAAATGCGCGGGCTCGCCGTGCCGGCGCAGCAGCGGCAGGAAATGGCGGATACCGTGAATGACGCCAAACACATTGATGCCGAACGCGCGCGTCCAGTCCTGCTCGGACAGAGACGCCAGTTCGCCGCTCATATCGATGCCAGCGTTATTGAAGACCAGATGGATGCGTCCGAGCGTCGCTTCGAACTCCGCCGCCGCGTCGCGCACGTCCGCATCGGAGGAAACGTCCAGCACGCGCGTGCAGATGCGCCGGCCGGTCGGTGCGAGGCGCTTGCGCGCGGCGTCAAGCCCGCGTGCGTCAATGTCGGCCAGCGCAAGGTCGGCACCGCGCGCTGCCAGTGCCTCGGCCAATGCCAGGCCGATGCCGGACGCGGCGCCGGTGATGATTGCCGTCTTGCCCTCGAAATCCTGAAGGCGCGGTCGGGAGTCAGATTGAGTCATGGAGATTGACAGGTGAGAGTCGCGGCATTTAGCCGATGACGGATTCCGGCGCCAGGCGCACAAGCTGCTTGCCGATGTTCTTGCCGGTAAACAAGCGGTTCAGCGCGGCCGGTGCCTGCTCGATGCCTTCGACAATGTCGACCCGATACTTGAGCTGGCCGTCCCTGACCCATTTCGCCATGACTTCCACGGCTTCGTGGAACCGAGAACGGTAGTCGGCAATGAGGAAGCCTTCGATGCGGGCGCGTTTCATGATGACATTGCGGAACATCTTCGGGCTCCACCAGTCGCCGCTCGCGTTGTAGGTGGAGATCATCCCGCACATCGCGATACGCGCTCCCGGGTTGATCAGCGCCAGCACGGCATCCATGGTTTCGCCGCCCACGTTCTCGAAATCGACGTCGATGCCGTCCGGACAGGCGGCGCGAAGATCGGCGAGCACGTTGCCGGCCTTGTAGTCGACACAGGCATCCAGGCCGAACTCTTCCCTGACGAGCCGGCACTTGTTCTGGCCGCCGGCAACGCCGACTACCCGGCAGCCGAGTATCTTGCCGATCTGGCCGGCGATCGAGCCGACGCCGCCTGCGGCGGCCGACACCACGATGGTCTCGCCAGCCTTGGGCCGGGCAATGTCAAGCATGCCGAAATAGGCGGTCATGCCGGAGTTGCCCAGCACGCTCGCATAGGCATGCAGCGGCAGGCCGTACTCCACCGGGACACGCCGGGCCGTCTTCGTGACCGAATACTCCTCCCACGCCATGCCACCTTCGACGATGTCACCGGCCTTGAAGTCCGGGTGATGGGACTCGGTCACCACGCCCATGGTGACGCCGCGCATCACCTCGCCAAGTGCCACCGGGGCCATGTACTGGTCGATCTCGCTCATCCACACGCGGTTGGTCGGTGCCACCATGAGATAGATGTTGCGCACCAGGATCTCGCCGTCGCCCGGTCGAGGCAGCGGTGCTTCCACGAGCTGCAGATCGTTGTCGCCGATATCGCCGACGGGGCGCTGCCTGAGGATCCAGCGCCGGTTCATGGTCTTCATGCTTGCTCCTCCAAAATTGGTACGTGGCGCCGTGTGCGTGCTGCACTGCCAGTCGCCGCAAAGCGTCGCCGCTCAGTCTTCCAGCGCGGCATATACGATGTTGCGCAAGAGGGACCGGTATCCGGTGCGCGTCGCCAGGTCGTTTTCCTGAAGCATCAGGATGGCGATCAGCTGCTCTTGCGGATCCGCCCAGAAATAGGTCCCGAGCGCGCCGCCCCAGTAAAAATCGCCGATGGAACCGGGTACCGGGCTCAAGCCCGATGCGGTGCGTACGCCCACTGCCAGGCCATGGCCCTGGCCGAGATCAGGCAATGGCGCGTTGATGCCGAGCCCGGTTGTCGAACCGCCAAATCGCGTGGACTGCGGAAGGTGGTTGCCAAGCATCAGTTCGACGGTCTTGCGTGAAAGCAGGCGCACGCCATCGAGCGCCCCGCCATTGAGCAGCATCTGGCAGAAGCGCGCATAGTCGCCGGCCGTCGACAGCAGGCCGGCGCCACCGGAATGCCAGCGCGGCGGGTGGTGTTCGTCGTAGTCGAATAGCGCGGTGGATTTTCCGGATGCGCCGGATGGCAGTGCCAGCCCGGCACCGTCCTGCCTGATCAGGTGGAAGCCCGTGGCATGCATGCGCAGCGGCTGCGTCACGCGCTCCGCGACGAAGCGGGCGAGGTCCATGCCCGAGACAATCTCGATGATGCGGCCCAGCACGTCGGTGGACATGCCATATTCGAATACCTCGCCCGGCTGGCATTGCAGCGGGATGGCCGCCAGCTTCGCGACCATCTCCGCATTGGTCTGTGCAGGGTCCATGAGGCCGCTTTCGCGATACTGACGCTGCACCAGCGAATCGCCGAACTGCCCGTAAGTCAGGCCGGACGTGTGCCGGAACAGGTCGTGAACGGTCATGGCGCGGCGCACGGGTTCGAGTGCGAGGCGGCGTTCGCCGGTATTCGCATCGACCGACTCGACGCCGACCTGGAGGCTGGCGAACTCGGGGATGTAGCGTTCGACCGGGTCGTTCAGGGACAGCCGGCCTTCTTCCATCAATATCAGCGCCGCCACGCCGACAATGGGCCGCGTCATCGCGGCAATGCGGAAGACCGAATGGCGCTGCATCGGGCGCGACGGCGTATCGGCTTGCTCGAAGCCAAACGCCTCGGACCAGGCGATCCGGCCCTTGCGCGCCACAAGCACGACTGCGCCGGGGATCTTGCGCCGGTCGACATCGGCATGGATCACCGATGAGATCGACTGCAACCGCCGGGTGGACAGTCCCACCTGTTCGGGGGAAGCCGCGTGTTCGAGGGCACGGGTGAGAGGCAATGCAGGCTCCTGCAGGATTCGGCAAATCGAGGAGGCTTGGCGCGATGCGCCGTGCCGGTATGTGTGCCGATTCTAGGCAGAGGGGCGGTCCGGTGAATGATCCCAGGGGGCTTTGCCGTGACCGTTGGGGACATCGCGCCAGCGGCTGGAGAGGGAAACCGGAGGAGAGGAGCGTTTGGCGAAGGTTGGGGAATTGCCCATCGTCGCGACGGACTGAAGCGTGCTCCGGCAGGCAGCAATGCCAATGCCGCCGGAGCCGCGGGCCGTCAGGGCTGGATGTTATAGGCCTTCACGATGGCAGCGTTGCGATCGTATTCGGTGCGCAAGGCCTGTCCAAGCTGGGCAGGGGTTTGCGGCGGCACGGTCTCGAAGCCGAGGCCGGTGATCCGTTCCTGCACCTTGGGCGTTGCGGCCGCCTTGTAGACCGCTGCCTGGATCTTCTGCACCACGTCTGCCGGCACCTTTGACGAGACAAACACACCCGCCCAGTTGTTGAAGTCAATGTCGGGATAGCCCAGCTCGGCAAACGTCGGCACCTGCGGCAGCAGCGGTGAACGCTGTTTCGCGGCCAGCGCGTAGGCCTGCAGCTTGCCGGCCTTGATCATCGGCAGCGAGGTCACCATGCCGTCGTACATCACGGCAATCTGTCCGCCCATGACCTGTGTCAGCGCGGGCGGAGAGCCGGCAAACGGCACGTGCTGGAGATCCATGCCTGCCTTCTGGTTCATGATCAGGCCGGCGTAATGGGCGACCGTTCCCGAGCTGTAGGAAGCAAAACTGAGCTGGCCCGAATGGGCCTTCACATAGCTGACCAGGCTCGGCAGATCCTTGGCCGGCAGGCTCGGCGACCCGACCAGCACGAGCGTCGACCTGGCCACCGCGGCCACAGGCTTCACATCCTTCATCGGATCGAAGGAGACCTTCATCACATGGGGGATCTCCGTGAGCACATTGGTGGTCGACACCAGGATGGTCTGCCCGTCTGCCGGCGCCGCCAGCAAGGTGTTGATCGCAATGCCGCCGCCGGCGCCCGGCTTGTTGTCGACCACCACGGGCTGGCCCAGTTCGGTGGTGAGCGCTTCGGACAGCACGCGTGCCAGCACATCCATGGTGCCACCGGCAGGTGCAGGGATCAGTACCCGGACCGGCTTGTTGGTCCATGCCATGGCGACGGGCATGGACAGGGCCAGGACAGCGCAAACGGCGGCGTGGTGCACGCGGGTCAGGGCAGGGCGAATCGGCATAGTTGTCTCCCCGGTTATGGGTATGGGCTGGAGTTGGGTGCCATGGACGACGGAAGTCGTGCCAGAAGTATGGGCGGTCGATGCAAAGCCCCTTAACATTCGGGGGCAAATATTTGACATTTCGGGACAGTTAGGGAAAGCCCAATGTAAGCGGGCCTGGCTCGCGCAAGCAAGTCGGCCCGCACCCGTGTCCGCGGCTCGTCAGAACTTGTGGCGGATGCCCAATGACACGCCGAGCATATTGCTCTGGCCATTGGCCAGCACGTAGTTGTTGCCCAGCGACAGGCTGTTGGCGTACACCGTGGCCAGCGACTCCATCATCAGCCCGGCATTCTTGGCATAGGCGGTGGACAGGTAGAGGTCGGTGCGCTTGGAGAACGCATAGTTGGCAATCAGGGCGATCTGCCACGGGTTGGCGACGTGGGTATCGCCATACAGGCTCTTGACGTTGTCGTAGTTGTATTCCAGCGTCAGGCCGATGGCCGGGGTGACCTGGTAGTTCGCGCCGATCCAGTAGAAGTCGTCACGCTGGATGACGACATCCGCCGCGTTCTTGTTCTGGCCCCAGCGGTAGCCGCCCATGATCTTCGCCAGGCTGCCGAAGGTGTAGCTGCCGCCGACCGCGGCTTTCCTGACGGTGCCGCTGCTGGTGCCGATGGTCGGATTCCACTGGTCGTAGCCGACCGTGACGCCAAATGCACCGCCCTGGTAGGCCACGGCTGCGCCGTAGGCGCTGTCGCGGCGTGCCTGGCCCGGGTTTTCGCCGTTGCCGCCGATCGGCGTGGCGATGCCGACCGTCTGCGGCAGCGCCAGGCCCACGCCGAAGGAGTAGTGCGCAAGCGCCGTGACAGGGCCGAACTGGCCGGTGTACTTGACGGTGTTGTCCTGGCGGAAGTTCGGGCCGGTCATCAGCACCGTCGGCTCATACTGCGTGGCATAGGCGGCCGGCGCGAAATTGGCCAGCGCCTCGAACATGGACGCGTACTGGCGGCCCAAGCTGAGCTGGCCGATGCCCGCCTGCTGCAGGCCCACGAAGGCCTGGCGCCCGAACATGCGTCCGCCTTGCTGCAGGGTGCCGGTATCGACGTTGAAGCCGTTCTCCAGCACGAACAAGGCCTTCAGTCCATTGCCAAGGTCTTCCGTCCCGCGGATACCCCAGCGGGAACCGGAGAAGCCGCCCGCGTTCATGCGGTAGACGTCATTGGACGGGCCGCGGTTGAACTGGTTGGCGGCACTCGGAATCGCGCCGACGTGGTTGACATATTCCAGGTTGACGTCGGCGACACCGTACAGCGTGACGCTCGACTGCGCGAGGGCGCCGCCCGAACAGGCGAGCAATGCGGCCACGGCCATGCTCCTGAGCTTCATGGACAAATCTCCTCCTTGTTGTTTTCTGGTCTGTGATGCGGGTGTTTCGTTGAAAGGGGTATCTGAGCCTGCGCGAGTATCCGGAATCGGGCGTGGCAAGGCGTGACCCTCCGGGACAACCTTGATGCCCTTCGGGACAGTTCGGGAAAACGAGGGGATGCGTCGGGAGATGCGCAGATCCGCGGCGCGGCAGTACTGCCGCCATCAACGGATCAGGTGTCGCGGATTTCGCCGCTGGCGATCCTGCTGCGAAAGAGCCTGAAGGTCTCGCCCACGGCTTCGCGCAGCGGTGTGCGGGGCAGCGGACCAATCACGTTCTCGAGCGCGGTCGCGTCGTAGTCTTCCGGAAGCCCGAGCGATGCCCCGTCGAACGTGATCGTTCCGCGCGCCTGCGGAATGACCGACTCGATCGTCTCGACGATCTCGCCCATGTCCGCGACGCTGCCATGCATATTGAAGACGTCCGCACCGCGATAGCCCGAACGTGCGCAAGCGATGAACATGCGCGCAAGGTCGTCGGCATAGTGGATCTGGCTGCGGCCGCTGTACGGAATATGGAAAGGGCGTCCGAGCGCTGCCGCCAGGACTGCCTGCGTGGGGGCCGCAGTCAGTCCATAGTCTCTTCCGGCGCCAAAAACCGTCGCCGGGCGAAGGCCGATGCTGGACACCCCTCTGTCCTGGTAATACACGCGCGCCATGCCCTCTTCGGCTTGCTTGAACACACCGTATAGGGTTGTCGGATGCCCGGCTGTGTGGTGCTGGATGGCTGCATCGTTGGCCGCGTCGCCGTTGTCGTACACCGCAATCGATGACGCATACACGATGCGAGGAATTCGCTCCACGCGCCGCGCTACGGCCTCGAACAGATTCACGCCGCCGAGCACGTTGACGCGGGCGCCAAGCGGTGGATCGCTCTTGAACCTTGGATGGATCAGTGCGGCCAGGTGAATGACATGCGTAATGCGATGGTGATCGAGCGTTGCCTCCAGCAAGCTCAGGTCCGTGATGTCGCCCCGAACCATTTCCACGCGCGACCGTTGTGCGTCGTCCATCAGCAGGCGCAGGCGTCGCACGTCATTGTCTGCGTCGAAGGCAACGACTGGCACGCCCTCGTTTGCGAGCCGGCGAACCGTCCATGCGCCGATACACCCCAATGCCCCGGTTACCAGAAATCGTTCAGAGTCCGCCATAGCTGCCAGTCACCGTTTGCGGGCAACGCAGTGTGCCCGGATTGAACTGTCAGCAGTGTAGTAAGGGGATTTGGATTGAGGTTGACGTGGTGGGGCGTGGGTGTGACTGGTGGGGACAATGGGAGGGGGGATTGGTGAGGGCCGGGTATCGTTCCTGGCAAACTACGCCACCCCGCTATTCCGGCAAGAAAACAAAGAAAAAAGCGCCCCGAAACCCTTCCGGAGCGCCAAGACCCACAAGTCGAGCAGACCCGCGGGGTGGAGACCGTGACGCCATGGCAAGCCCGATTGCAGTCATGCCACACGCCACAATGGCGGAAGCGATTTCGCCATTGCCGATAGTGTCGTCGCGCTGGCCAATTAAGGGACCACTCGAATCGGGTGGAATTTCGTATCACCAGAACATATGGGACATCGCCCGATGGCCCGCAACCAACGCATTGCTTCAAACCTGGCGGCACCTATCGCCACCAGTGGTGGGGGGCGCCGCGACCATCCCCAGCACTTAAGGTGTCACCATCCGGCAAGCCGCGTCCGCGGCGCCGCCACGCCAGATGGAGAGCGAATCAGATGGACTTCCGACCCGACCCCAACCTCGCCGAGTTCCGCCAGCAGGTGCGTGACTTCCTGCGCGAACACATGCCGGCCGACATGCCGCGCCGCGCGCATGGCATGCGTTCGCCGCGCGATACGCTGATGCAGTGGCAGCGCGTGCTCAATACGCATGGCTGGGGCGCGCCTTACTGGGCGGCCGAACACGGCGGCACGGGCTGGACCGTGGCACAGCGGCTGGCCTTCGACGAGGAGTGTGCGCTGGCCGGAACGCCGTCGCAGGATGCCTTTGCGCAGAAACTTGTCGGGCCGGTGCTGAACCACTTCGGCACGCCGGCGCAGAAGGACGAGCATGTCGGCGCCATCCTGCGCGGCGAGCGCCTGTGGTGCCAGGGCTTCTCCGAGCCGGGATCGGGTTCGGACCTGGCGTCGCTGCGTACGCAGGCCGTGCGCGATGGCGACCACTACGTCATCAATGGCCAGAAGATCTGGACCAGCTACGGCCACCAGGCCGACTGGATCTTCCTGCTGGTGCGTACCGGCAGCGGCGAGAAGAAGCAGGCCGGCATCACGTTCATCCTGGTGGACATGAAAACGCCCGGCATCACCGTGCGCCCGATCATCAGCATCGACGGCTGCCACCACCTGAACGAGACCTTCTTCGACAACGTGCGCGTGCCCGTCGAAAACCTGATCGGCGAGGAAGGCGGCGGCTGGAAGATCACCAAGTTCCTGCTGAACAACGAGCACGCGACCACGGCCGACCTGCCTACGCTGCGCCGCCTGCAACGCCAGCTCCGCGCATTCGCTGCAGCGCCGGCCGCGGGCAGCACGCTGGGTGAGCAGCCCCAGTTCGCACTGCGGCTGGCGCGCTATGAGGCCGAGCTGGAAGCGATCGCGGTCATGGTGCAGCGAGTCGCGGCGATGGAGCAAGCCGGTGACCACAGCCCGGCTGCGCACGCGTTGGGATCGATGCTGAAGATCCGTGGTACCGAGCTGCAGCAGCAGATGGGGCAGTTTGCTGTGGAGAGCATGGGCGACTATGGTCCGGTGTCGTATCCGTCGAGCCACGATGGCCACGCCGGCGAGCCGCTGCCGATGCAGGACGTGATGCAGGATATTGCGACGGAGGCCTTCTTCCGCCGTGCCACCACGATCTACGGCGGCACCAGCGAGATCCAGCGCGGCATCATCGCCAAGACGAAGTTCCGGCTCTGATCGCCACGCGGTAATCTGCGCCGTCCCTTGAATGGGACGGCGCGTTGGGCCTCTTACAGGCTGATCGCCTTCCACTCCAGGAACTCGACCAGTCCTTCAGCACCAAACTCCCGGCCATTGCCCGAGCGCTTGACGCCACCGAACGGTGCGGTCAGGTCCGCCGGCGCGAAATTGACGCGCACGGTGCCCGCACGCAGCCTCGCTGCCACGCGGCGCGCACGTTCCGCATCGCCTGACGCGACATAGGCGGCCAGTCCATAGACGGTGTCGTTGGCGATGGCAATGGCGTCTTCCTCGCTGTCATAAGGAATCACGCAGAGCACCGGGCCGAAGATCTCCTCGCGCGCCACGGTCATGCTGTTGTGGACGTCGGCGAACACCGTCGGCCGGACATAGAAGCCGCGTTCGATGCCGTCGGGGCGGCCCGGGCCGCCCGCGATCACGCGCGCGCCTTCCTCGATGCCGATGCCGATCATCTGCTGCACCTTCTCGAACTGCGCGCGGTTGGACAGTGGGCCGATCTTGGTGGCCGGGTCAGCAGGGTCGCCGACCTGCAGCGCGCCCGCCGTGGCCGCGGCAATGGCGAGCGCCTCGTCGTAGCGCGTGCGCGATACCAGCAGACGCGTCGGCGCCACGCAGACCTGGCCCGTGTTGACCATGCACTGCGCCACTGCGGTGGTGACGGCGGTCTTCATGTCGGCATCGTCGAGCACGACCAGCGGCGACTTGCCACCGAGTTCCTGTGCGACGCGCTTGACCGTGGGCGCGGCATTCTTCGCCACTTCGACGCCGGCGCGCGTGGAGCCGGTGATCGACACCATGTCGACATCGGGATGCGACGACAGCGCCGCGCCGACCGAAGGCCCGTCACCGAAGATCATGTTGAACACGCCCAGCGGCGTGCCGGCCGCGTGCATGATCTCGGCGAAGATCACCGCGTCGAGCGGCGCGATTTCCGAAGGCTTGAGCACCACCGTGCAGCCGGCAGCCAGCGCGGGCGCAACCTTGGCCGCGATCTGGTTCAGCGGCACGTTCCACGGCGTGATCAGCGCCGCTACGCCGACCGGCTCGCGGCGCAGCCAGGTCTTGCCATGCGTGGTCTCGAAGGCAAAGTTGCGCAGGACTTCGAGCGTGTTCTGGATATGCACGAGCCCGATCGGCGCCTGCATGGCGTTGCACAGCGTGACCGGCGCGCCCATTTCGAGCCGCACGGCTTCGGCCAGCTCTGGCACGCGTGCGCGGTATTGCTCGGCGATGCGTTCAAGCAGTGCGATGCGTTCCTCGCGCGTGCTCTGCGACCACGTGCCAAAGGCATCGCGCGCGGCCGCGACCGCGCGATCGGCGTCTGCCGTGGTGCCCATGGCGAGCCGCGCGACCGGCGCTTCGGTGGCGGGGTTGATCACATCGACCAGCGTGCTGCCGGCAGCTGGCGTCACCCATTCTCCCTGGATGTAGAAGCGGTCCAGCGTCTTCATATATCGGTTCTCCGGCGATTCATTGTTGCCCTGTGGGGCCAGGATTGATTGGTGTTCCTGTTCATTCGGGCTGGATGCCGGCCACCGTGATCATCTGCTTCCAGCCCTGCTGGTCGGCCACGATGTTCTTGCGCAGTTCGGCGCCATCGGCGGGATAGGCCGCGCTGCCGCGTGCCTGGTAGTGCGCCATGGCCTCGGGTGTGGACGTGAACTGCAAGGCAAGCCGGGTCAGCTTGTCGACGATGGGCTTGGGCGTGCCGGCCGGAGCGAACAGGCCGACCCAGGTGTTGAGCGAATAGCGCTCCAGGCCGAGTTCGCGCAGCGTCGGCACATCCTTGAGCTGCGCCAGGCGGTTCGGGCCGGTAATGGCCAGCGCGCGCAGCTTGCCGCTCTGCACGTGCGGGATGATGGCCGACACTTCAACGCCGCCGTAGTCGACCATGCCGCCCATGACATCGGTCATCATCGCGCTGGCGGCCTTGTAGGGCACGCTCACGGACTGGATTTTTGCCGCATCGTTGAACGCGGTCAGGATGACGCGGTAGCCCGTGCTGGACGTAGCAAAGTTCAGCTTGCCGGGATTCGCGCGCGCGGCCGCGATCAGTTCGCCGGCGGTGTGGTAGGGCGAGTTGCCCGGCACGATCACGGCAATGGGCAGCACCGACAGGCGCGCCACGGGGACGAAGTCCTTCATCGGGTCATACGGCAGCCTGCGGAACAGGAATGGGTTGGCAGCCATGGCGCCGGAGCCAGACAGCAGCAGCGTGTAGCCGTCCGGCGCAGCCTTGGACACATAGTCGGTGGCTACGACCATGTTGCCACCCGGCCGGTTTTCGACAACGAAGCTTTGGCCGAGCTTGTCGGACAGGTACTTGGCCAGCAGGCGCGTGTAGTCGTCGATGCCGGTCCCGGCACTGGTGACCGAAACGATCTTCACGGGGCGCTCAGGGTAATCGCCGGCCTTGACAGGCGCGGCGATGGCGAGCGCGGCAAGCGTGGCGAGGGCAGGGCACAGCAGCCGCAGCGCGCGGCGTTTGAACATCAGCATGGTCAGTCTCCTTTTTTGTCGTCTTGAAATTGCCGGGCGGTAGGGCCCGGTCGTGCCGGCACTTGCTCCTTGGGCACAACCCCGCGCCGAGGCGCGGGGTTGTGCTTTTCCGGATGATTGCTTTGGCGTGCGAAAGCGGCACACCCCGACGGGGGTGGGCGAGGGCGGAAATACGGGGAGGGGCGAACGTATCCGTTTCGGATGAAGCGGCTGTTTTGGAGAGCGCGGGAAAAACGGAGGAAAAACGGGGCTTACTGAAGGGGCAAAACGCCGCTTACTGGCTTCAGCGGCTCTCGCGGGCGCGATGTGCGCCACCGTTTCACGTCGTTCAGCAAGGTCATTAAGCGCCGAGCCTATGGCTACCGTGACGAGGAGTACTTCTTCCTGAAGATTAAGGCGGCCTTCTCCGGAATTCCTCGTTGAACCAAAAAAAATGCCGCAGGCCATAAGCCTGCGGCATCCGTCACACCAGACGAAGCGCGTGCAGCCGGACCGGCCGCGCGGAACGCCTTCATTTGCCCTGCCAAGCCCCCATCAGAAGATATGCCGAATCCCCGTGATCACCCCCAGCATGCCTTTCTGACCCGCCATGGACGGATAGTTGAACGCATAGGCCGTCGCTGCACTGTCAAAGCTCAGGCTGCCATTGCGCGCGTAGCCGACGGAGAAATAGACGTCGGTGCGCTTGCTGAAGTTGTAGTCCGCCAGGAATGTGTACTGCTGCATGTTCGGCGGATTTGAGGAAGCGGCCGTGGGCGTGGCCGCGGTCTTCTTGACGTCTGCGTAGAAGTAGGCCAGCGACAGGCCGAGGGCTGGCGTGACCTGGTAGTTGACGCCGGCCCAGTAGTAGTCATCGCGCAGGAAGGTATTGCCGTTCGGGAAGTCGGCCTTGTTCCAACGGTAGCCGGCCGACAGCTTGAACGGCCCCGTGGTATAGCTGCCGCCGATCGAAGCCTTGCGCACCTTCGCGGTCTGGCCGGGCGTGAGCGCGGGGTTCCATTGGTCATAGCCGATGCCAAGGCCGAACGTGCCGTCCAGGTACATGACCGACGCACCGTATGCGGTGTTGTCCTTGCCATGCGCCGGATCTTCTCCCGCACCGCCGTTAGCGAGCAGGTTGCCGGACGACAATGCCGGTACACCGGTACCGAACGAGTAGTGGGCCACCGCCTGCACATTGCCGAACTGGCCGGTGTACTTGGCCATGTTGCTTTCGCGGTAGTTCACGCCCATCCACCAGATGCCCGGCTCATACGTGGCTGCAAAGCGCAGCGGCGAGAAGTTCACGAGGCCATCCAGCAAGCTGGTGGTCTGGCGACCGAAGGTGATTTGCCCCAGGTCGTTCTTTTTCAGTCCCACCGTCGCGATGCGACCGAACAGCCCGCTGGAAGGCATGGTACCGGTATCCGGCATGAACGCGCCTTCCAGGACAAAGGTTGCCTGCAGGCCGCTGCCAAGATCTTCCGTGCCGCGCATGCCCCAGCGCGACGCGGACAGGCCGCCAATGCTCGGCATGCCGATACGCGACCCGCCCGTATTCGGGCTTGCAGCGGATGTGGCGACGCGGTTCACATACTCGATCGGGGCGTCGATCACACCGTAGAGCGTGACGTTGTTCGCCGCGTGCGCGGCGCCGTTCCATGCCGACAATGCTCCCAGTACCGCCACTGCGCACAGTTTATGTTTCATGTGCTGCCATCTCCTCCGTCGTTGTTTGTGCTGCCCGTGCCGTGCACCGTGGTACCCCGGCCGGGGAAAGTTCTTCGCGCACCGGTTGTGCGTATTTGCAAGGAAAGCATGGTTGCCGCTGTGCTCCGCTCCCCGTCTCGGGGTGGTGTTTTGCCTCGGCAGGAGTGAAACAACCCGAACGGGACATCTGCGCATCAAGCGGTTACCCACCCCTTGTGGCGGACATTCCGGCGTAGCTGGCGCCGGCGCGCGGATGGCGCGGCTCCCCCCCCATCGATACAGATGCCATACCGCTTCATGCGCAACACGCCTGGTGGCAACTGAAGTGGAACTCGCAGGGATCGGGGGGATTGGGAGCCGGAGTGCAAAGCCGTGGCGTAGGCGCCACAGCCGCGATCAGTTGTGGGGCATGAGCCAGGTGCTGCCATGGCTGCGGCGCGCGGATTGCATGCGGCGGTGCGCGGCCCAGAACAGCACGCGCAGCGGAAAACCCAGACTGCCGCTCATGACTTGCCGGCAATGCTCCGCTTCCAGTTCCATCGGCAATCCGAGTTCGGCCGCGCACGCGTAGCAGACGATGCGCATGCGGGCGTCGTCGCATTGCATGCGGCTGTCCAGCAGCGCGCGCAGCGTATCCACGTAGGACGGCGTGTTCGTGGCACGCGCGGATTCGCGCGCGCAGCGCTGCAACTGGCGGCTGAACTGGCGGACCTCCTGAAGCAGATCCATGAGCCGCTCCATCGGTGCGATGGCGTGCGCGGTGGCACGGGTGGCGGGCTGCCTTTGCCCGCGGGCGGTTTGAGGTTGGGATGTTGTTTGTCGAGCCTGCATCGTGTCGCGTTCTGAAAGGGCTGCGCATTGGGCAAGGGCTGCCCGCGTCATGGTGGAAACCAGTTTCACGCCGGCACGCACAAATTGCCCCCACTCGACCAAGGGGGGTATGCAGCGAACCGGCCCACCCCGGTGGCGATAAGGCCCATTTTTTGCGAAACGGTGGTCAGGTTGCCGCCCCACTTAGGGGATGTTCCTATCTACGATATACAGTAGATATGTACGAAATAACGTAGAATAAATCGTCGTCGCCGGGACCGGTATACGTTCCGCGGTGAACCGAAGCACATATGGCTTCACAAGAGGCATAGCCGGCATCCCGGCCTACAGGAGACGCATTCCATGACCACGCTAATTACCCAGTTTCGAACCTTGCTTGCCCACGCGGCAGCGGCCGGCAGCGGCTTGCTGCTGACCTGCGGCACGCTGGCCGCGCTGGCGCCCGCTGCGCTCGCCGCACCGGCCTATCCGGCCAAACCTGTCACGCTGGTCGTGCCCGGGCCGCCCGGCGGGATTACCGACCAGATCGGGAGGCTGGTCGCGGCCAAGATGACCAGCGATTACGGCATGCGCGTGATCGTCGACAACCGCCCCGGTGCGGGCGGCAACCTGGCCACCGAGATCGCGGCGCGCGCGGAGCCTGACGGCTATACCGTACTGCTCGGCACGCAAGGCACGATGGCCAGCAACCAGTTCCTGTACAAGTCGCTGCGCTTCGATCCCGCAAAGGATTTCATCGCTGCACAGGCGCTGGTGTCGATTCCCAATCTGCTGGTCGTCAACGGCAAGCTGCCTTACCAGTCGGTCAGGGAGTTGGTGGCGTATGCCAAGGCGCACCCCGGCAAGTTGACGGTATCTTCGGCCGGGAACGGCACGGGCAGCCATTTGGCAGCCGAGTTGTTCCAGACGCTGGCCGGCGTGAAGCTCGTGCACGTGCCGTACAAGGGCAGCGCGCCGTCGATCAATGACTTGCTGGCCGGTCAGGTCGACCTGACCTTCGACTACCCTGTGTCGACCCTGACGCAGGTCCAGGCCGGCAAGCTGCGCGCGCTGGCCGTGACCGGCACGAGCCGGCTGCCCGCGCTGCCGCAGGTGCCGACGATTTCCGAGGCGGGCTATCCGGGTGCGGAATCCACCTCGTGGATCGGCCTGTTCTTCCCGGCACGCACGCCTGCCGCCGTCGTGGCGAAGTGGGAAGCCGACGTCGGGCGCATGGTCAAGGAACCGGCCACGGTTGAAGCCCTGCAGAAGATGGGGGGTGTACCGCTGCCGCTGAGCGGGGAGGCATTCCGTGCCTTCGTGCAGAGCGAGCGGACCAAGTGGAAGGGGACGATCGAACGCGCCGGCGCGACGCTGGACTGATCATTCAGGCCGGTCCCCGATCGGGCGGCCGGCGCATGGAAAGCCTATGCCGGCGCTCCCAGGGCGCCGGTTGCATTTCAAGCGCTACGCGCCTGCCGTCACAGCACGCGCAGAATCACGGGCTGGCATTGCCGCGCGGGTGCCCGCACGCGCCGCACGCGCAGCCCGGTCCTGCGCCATGCCGCAGTCCCCGAGCGACTGCGCCAGGAAATCTTCCATTTGAAGATGGAGGTCGGCACCGCGGGCCGTGAGCATGGCCCCCATTGCCTGTGCGGCGGGACTGTCGTGCTGCTGTGTCGCGGCAAGCGTCCGTGCGATCCCGGCCATGGCCTTCAGATCGGCTTCATAGCCCGCCAGGCGCAGCAGGAATGCGTGGCGCGTCGCCAGCGTCATGCCGCCGGCGCGGGCGCTGCCGGCAAGCGCGTGCAACTGGGCATCGAAGCGGCGCAGCGTGGGCAGGGTGTGGGCCAGGAACTGGCGGGCGTCTTCGTGGAAGCTGCGGGGTGCCGGGGCGGGCTGACAGGTCATGGAGAACTCTCCGGTGTTGCATGGCCGGCTGAAATCGGCCTTTTTGATGCCTACACCTTAGAGCCTTGCGGCAACGATAGCGCCCCCCGCAATCGGTGGGTCGGGCAGATTTTATAGGGTCCGCTTCATCGGGAACGCTATGTTCCGCCGTGGGAGGTATGGGGTGGCGGCAGCTTGGCCGCCAGTGCTCATGGCCGGGCTAGGCCCCTGAGACACGACGCTGCAGTCCTATCGATGCATTGCAACATTTTCACGTAAATATATGTAACATTTGGGCATGTTAAAGCACTTTTATTGTCATCTTTTCAATACTTTTTGGGTATATACCTACGGATAAAATTAGAGGAATTACTCTAGGATTTGCACTCGAATGGTGCGAGGTAGGGATTGACGGCGCTGCCGATCCCGAAAACACCGCTTGGTGAGTAACGTTTGCTGCATGTTTGCGCAAAATCCGCCATTTCAAATCCACCGGAGATCACGGATGTTCCCCTCTACGCCAGATCAGGTTGTTGCAGCGCAAGAATCCAGCGTGGGCTACTGGTTCACGCTGACGAACATTGCGGTTGAAGGCCTCCAGCGATTGACCGAGCTGAACCTGCAGACCGCCAGGACAACGGTTGCAGACAGTCAGGACAATGTCCGGGCCCTGTTTGCCGGAAGGGACCTGCGCGATGTGTTTGCCGTGCAAGCCAACCTGGCGCAGCCCGCCGCCGAGAAGGCCATTGCCTATGCACGCAATGTGTACGAAATCGCATCGAACACGCAGGCGGAACTGACTAAGGCGGTCGAAGCCCGATACGAACAGCACAGCCGCAATATGCAGTCCTTCGTGGACACCTTCGTGAAGAACGCGCCGGCCGGGTCTGAAGCGATCACCGCGCTGCTGCAATCGAGCGTAGCAGCCGCCAGCAGCACCTATCAATCGATCCAGAGCGCAGCCAAGCAGACGGCTGAAGCCGCCGGGGCCAGGTTTGTCACGACCGCCCTAGCGGCTTCGGGCGCGGCACAGCAGGCGGGGGCCCGCGCGCCCCGGCAGTAACGGCGTAGCGCCGCTGGCGTGCAGGCCAGCGCGCCGAACAGAGATCGCAGGCTGGCAGAGCAGGGACCCCAGTGTCCCTGGCTTACCGCACCGCGACACCAACCTTCCCGCAACGGCAGACAAAGCGGCACCGGAATCATTCCGGCGACCCGCTTTTTGCCGTTTTGCGCGCATGCAACGGGAACTTGATCGGGACGACCAGGGGAACGCCTTAATCGGCAATCCAGGGGTTTTTCAACTTTACGAGAATGAAGCAGGCAGGATGACCAAGAAAATCGCACTGGTAACGGGTGGCATGGGCGGGCTGGGAGAAGCCATCAGCATCAAATTGCACGACGCAGGCCACGCCGTGGTGGTGACGCATTCGCCGGGCAATGCGAACGCACAGAACTGGCTTGCCGAGATGGCCGCCGCCGGCCGCGAGATGCGTGCGTACGAGGTCGACGTATCCGACTACGATGCCTGCCAGGCCTGCGCCGCGAAGATCATCGCTGACGTTGGCCGCGTGGACATCCTCGTGAACAACGCCGGCATTACCCGCGACATGGCCTTCAAGAAGATGGACAAGCCGAACTGGGATGCCGTGATGCGGACCAATCTCGACTCGGTTTTCAATCTCACCAAGCCGCTGTGCGAAGGCATGGTCGAACGCGGCTGGGGACGCATCATCAACATCTCTTCGGTCAACGGGTCCAAGGGCGCCTTCGGCCAGACCAACTATGCCGCCGCCAAGGCCGGCATGCACGGCTTCACCAAGTCGCTGGCGCTGGAAGTGGCAAGAAAGGGCGTGACGGTCAACACGGTTTCTCCGGGCTACCTTGCTACCAAAATGGTCAACGCCGTGCCCAAGGAAATCATGGATACCAAGATCCTGCCGCAGATTCCGGTTGGCCGCGTCGGCAAGCCGGAAGAAGTGGCTGCGTTGATTGCTTACCTGTGTTCGGAGGACGCGGCCTATGTGACCGGGTCCAATATCGCCATCAATGGCGGGCAGCACATGCAGTAAGGCGTGGTCGAGTGCCGGGCCGCCATGGCTCGGTCGGACCGCGTATAGCGTGCCGGCATTGCATGGCCTGGAAGGCTTCGTGACAAGCAAAGGGACGGCCCGGTATCACTCGTCACCCTTCACCCTTCACCCCTCACTCCTCGCTCATCAACGCATCCCGCACCTCGATCAGCGCCGCCAGATACGCGTCGTGGTTCTTCTTCATGCGCTCGGCAGGCCCCGCCAGCGAGATGCCGGCAGCCTGGCCACCCAGCCAGCCCGTCACCGCCAGACCGTGGACGCCCTCGCTGCCTTCTTCGTGCGCCTCGTACCATCCGCGTTTGCGGCCTTTGGCGACCTGGGCCATCAGCGTGTCGATGTCGACGACCGTATGCGGGGTGACGGCGCGCAGGCTGCTTTTGGCGAGTGTCTCGCGGGCCTCTTCGGGGGGCAGCAGGCCCAGCAGCCCCTTGCCGAGCGCAGACGCGTGCAGGGCGGCGCGGTAGCCGACTTCGATGATGTAGCGCAGGGGCAGGCGGCTGGCCTGGACGGCCATGACCTTGACCGCGGTCCCGTCTAGCACGCCGAAGAAGACGCTCTCGTTGGTCCTGGCGCTGACCTGCTCGATGGCTTCCTGCGCCACGGTGGTCAGCGGGTCGTTCTCGGCGATCTGCCGTGCGATTTCAGAAAGGCGACCCGTGGGATAGAAGCGCCGAGTGCGCGTCGTGCGCATCAGATAGCCCAGCGAATGCAGGGTGTGCAACAGGTCGGAGGTGCTGCTTTCCGGCAATGACAGCAGGCGTGCCATGTCGGAGTTGGACAGTTCGCGCTTTTCGCGCGCGAACACTTCGAACACCGCCATGGCTCGGCTGGCGGCAGGAATCATTGTGGGCATGCTTGGCAGAGGTGGTGGATTCAGCGGACAGTGGAACTATACGAAATTTCGTACAGCTCGGAAAGCCCGCGTCATCCGCCCACGCGCCTAAGGCGCCGCCGTGCAGCGGCGTCATAGGCGCCCGTCTCCTCAGGGCAGCACGTTGCGCGGATCTGCCTTCAGGACGAGCTGCCACGCTTCGCGCGCCATCGGATCCTGCTTTTCCTCGAGTACGTGGGCGAGCAGGCCTGCCGAGCGGCCCACCAGCGCCAGGCCGCGCGCGATCAGCGGGTCCAGGCCCATCGCGGCGACGATGGCGCCGATCGCGCCGACCACGTTCATCGGCAGCTTGCGCTTTTGCTCTTTGATCAGCACCTCGACGATCGCCTCCATCAGGCGCCAGTGCAGGCCGTAGTAGCCATTCTGGCGCGACAGCTCGCGCAGCGCCGGCACGCGCGGGTCGCCGTCGACGTGGATCGGATGGCCCACGCCGTAGACCTGCTGGCGGCTTTCCTTGTAGCGCTTGATCAGCGCGCGGGCGGTTTCCAGCAGCTGCTCATCGGTGGCGTCATCGCTGAGTTCGCGCGTGCCTTCGTTGAGCATCTCGGTCGCATTCTGCATCGGGCCGAGGAATACGCTGCCCGCGCCGAGCAGGCCGGTGGCCACCGCGCCCTGCAGCGCTTCCGGCGCGCCGATGTAGGTCAGGCGGGCCGACAGCGAACTCGGCGTGATGCCGTGGTCGGCCGTGGTCACCAGCAAGGCGTTGACCATGACCTTCTCGCGCGGCGTGGGCAGGCGCGACAGCGTGGTGAAGAAGATCATGTCGACAAAATCGAACTTGCCGATGATCTCCGTGGCGAGGTTCAGGCCACGCACCATGATCGTGTCGGTGGTGGTGTAGCCGATTTCAGTCTTGACAGTCGTTACCATGTTGAAGGCTCCATGCCCTGAAACGAGAGGACGGCGTCCAGCGCAGCCACTCCCTGACCCTGCGGACGCACCGCGAGGGGGTTGATCTCCAGCTCTTCGATGCGCGCGGCATGCTTGCCCACGAAGTCGGACAGCTTCACCAGCATGTCGACGAGCGCGTCGATATCGAACGCCGGCTGGCCGCGATAGCCCTTGAGCAGTTCATAGCAGCGCGTCTCGGTGATCATCTCGCGCGCCGAGGCCGGCGTGAGCGGCAGCAGGCGGCGGCTCACATCCTTGAACAGCTCGATGCTGACGCCGCCCAGCCCGAACGTACACACGTGGCCGAACACCGGATCGCGGTGGATGCCCACCACGGCTTCCACGAACGGGGAGGGCAGCATCGGCTCCACCAGCACGCCGTCGATCTGCGCGGCGTCGCAGGCTTTCACGCCGTTGGCGTGGATTTCCTCATACGCGGCCATGGCCGCACCTTCGGATGCAATGCCCAGCCGCACGCCACCGATATCGGTCTTGTGCGTGATGGCCGCGCTCACGATTTTCATGACCGCTTTGCCATTGCCGACATTGCGGAACGCCTGCGCGGCCTCAGCCGGCGAGCGTGCCACCACGCCCTGCGGCGTCGGGACGCCGGCCTGTTCCAGCAGCGCCTTGGTCTTCGCTTCGGACAGGTTGGCAGTGGTCTCGGCGGTGCTCACGTCAGCCAGAGGACACCATTCGCGCTCGAACTTCGCTTTCCAGCGGCCGTATTCAATGAAGCGCTGGACAGCCAGCACGGCGTTGCCAACGGCGCGCATCGGCATCAGCCCGCCGTCGATCATCTTGCGATGGCCTTCGCCGGTGCGGTCGCTCATCCAGACCGGCACGATCGGCGTGTTGGTTTCTTCCTGCTGCACGTGCACCATGCTGTCGGCCAGCATGGCCGTGGTCTTGCCGTACTCGACCGGGATCGGCACGAGCACCAGGTCGGTATTCGGGTCGGCGGCAGTGGCCTTGAGCGTGGCGTAGCTGACTTCGGTATTGACCAGTACTTCGGCCGTCACGTCGACCGGATTGGTGAACGCGGCGAAGCCGGGCAGGGCATTCCGGAGCGCTTCGATCGTGTGCGGCGCGAACTCGGACAGCTTGAGGCCGGCCAGGCCGACCATGTCGGACGCCAGCGCGGCGGTGCCGCCCGAGAAGCTGTACACGGCAAGCTGTTCCTTGCCGGTCGGCTTGCGGCGCGCGAGCAACGATGCCACGTCGATCAGTTCATCGATATCGTCGACTTCGATGATCCCGAGTTGGCTGAATACCGCGCTGTTGATCTCGGCCGAGCCAGCGATGGCGGCCGTGTGCGACTGCGCCGCCTTGGCGCCGTATTCCGACTTGCCGACCTTGATCGCGACGATGGGCTTGCCGCGTCGGGCCGCATGCAGTGCGGCCGCCATGAAGCGCGGGCCATTGCGCACGCCTTCGAGCGTGGTGACGATCACCTCGATATCGGGGGCGTCGGCCATGTAGTGGATGTAGTCGCTGACCTCGAGGTCGACTTCATTGCCGCCCGAGCACCACAGGCCCACACCCACGCCACGGTCCATCGCCTGGATGAACGAACGGCCCAGGCCGCCGCCCTGCGTGGCCACGCCGATCGGGCCCGGACGGCGGTCGATGCGCCAAGCCGGCGAGAATGTCAGGCCCAGGCGCGCGTTCATATTGTTCAGGCCGGGGCAGTTCGGACCATAGATGCGCATGCCGGTGCTGGCGACGATCTCGCGCATCTCGGCTTCCACCGCGCGGCCGTCTTCGCCGGTTTCACCAAAGCCCGACGTGAACACGATCGCGAACTTGATGCCCATCTCGCCGCAGTCGCGCAGCGTCTGGATGACCATGTCGGCGCGCACGGCCAGGATGGCCAGGTCCGGCGCTTCCTTCAGGTCCTTGACCGATGCCACGCACGGACGGCCGTGAATCTCGGTGCGGCCCGGGTTGACCAGCAGCAGTTCGCCCTTGAATTCGGAGAACGTGGTCAGGTTCTCGAGCGTGCGGCCGCCGATGCTGTCCGGCTTTTCGGACGCACCGACCAGCACGATCGAGTTCGGATTGACCAGCCGCGAGAGGTCGCTGAACCAGATGCCCTGGTTGCTCATTGCGCTTCTCCCGTCGGGCGGCGCTTGAACAGGCAGGTAGCGGCCATTTCCGCCACGACTTCGCCACGCTGGTTCACGGCCTTGCGCATGAAGGCAATGATGCCGCGGTCCGGGCGGCTCGTGGTCTTCTGCTCGACCACTTCGATGTCCACGCGGATGGTGTCGCCGATGAACGTCGGCTTCGGGAACTTCAGGCGGTTTTCCAGCACGCTGAACAGCGAGCCTTCGAAGAACTGGTTCGGGATCGAGCGCGAGGTCAGGCCGGCCATGAATGCTGCCACCAGCATGCCGTGCGCGATGCGCTGGCCGAAGATCGTGCCCTTGGCGTACTCGGCATCGACGTGCACCTTGTTGAAATCGCCGGTCAGCGCGGCAAACGCGGCCACATCGGCTTCGGTGATGGTGCGCGACGAGGTGCTGTAGGTCAGGCCGGGCGTCAGGTCTTCCCAGAAGAGCGTGGTGTTGGCGACTTGTTCGAGGATGGCGGGTTGGGTCATTGTGTGTCTCGGTGTTCGGTGCTTCTGTGGCTTTTCAGGGTTTCTCCCCTCTCCCGCAAGCAGGAGAGAGGAGCCTTCTTCAAGTGGTGTCGACGTTGGCGACGCTCAGGACAGCGCACTGATCCCCAGAATCTCGCGCGCGATAATCAGCGTCTGGATCTCCGTGGTGCCCTCGGGGATCATCCCGCCGCGCGTGTCGCGGAAGATGCGTTCGATCGGGTACTCAGTGGCATAACCGATGCCGCCATGCACCTGCAGCGCGAGGTTCGATACTTCGAACGCGGCTTCCGTCGCGTATAGCTTGGCGATCGAGCATTCCGTGCGCGAGGTGCCGTTCTGCATCGAGCGGGCGGCGCGGTAGCCGAGCGAGCGCGAGGCTTGCACGCGCATCGTCATGTCGACAATGTGCTTCTGGATCAGCTGGAATGAACCGATCTGGCGGCCAAACTGCTTGCGTTGCAGCGCGTAGTCGACCGACAGGTCGAGCGCGCACTGGGCCGCGCCGACCGCACCCATGGCCACGTTCAGGCGGCCGAAGTTCAGGCCGATCAGGATCTGGCGCAGGCCCTGGCCTTCCACGCCGATCAGGTTGGCGGCGGGAATCTCGGCGTTCTCGAACGTAAAGGCCGCTGTGCCAGTGCTGCGCGTGAACATGACGTCCACCGGTTCGGCCGTGTATTTGGTCACATCGCGCTCGACCAGGAACAGCGACAGCTCGCCGTTGCAGGTCTCGCTGTAGGTGCGCGCGACCACGATGCCGAAGTCGGCGAACATGCCGTTGGTGACCCACAGCTTGCTGCCGTTGAGCACGTAGCGGTCGCCCTTCTTGTCGGCACGGGTCTTCACCTCGGCCACGTTGGAGCCGACGTCCGGTTCCGAGATCGACACGAATGGCTTGCGCTCGTTGCGCAGCAGCGGGCGTACGAAGCGTTCCTTTTGCACTTCGGTGCCGTAGGCGTTGATGATGCCGGAGACGATGTTCAGGCCGTTGATCAGGATGCGCAGCGACAGCCAGCAGTAACCGGCTTCTTCCATCATCACGGCCCACGTCAGGTAGTCCAGGCCCAGGCCGCCATCGGCCTCTGGCAGGACGCCGCCGAAGTAGCCGAAGTCGATCAGGCCCGTCATCAGTTCGTGCGGAAAGCGCTTGTCGCGCTCGGCCTGGCGGATGTGCGGGGTGAAGGTTTCCTTCAGGTAGCGGCGGATGTTGTCGCGCAGCAGCCGCTGCTCGGCATCGAGGCCGTCGACGTCAATGCTGGAATCAACCATAGCGGCCTCCGGTCACGAACAGGGTGGTGCCGGTGATATAGCGGGCATGCTCCGATGCCATGAAGGCCACGGCGCCGGCGATATCGCTGGTCTGGCCCGGGAAGGTCACCGCGTTCTTGGCCATGACGTTGGCGAGAATGGTGTCGTAGTTCGGCAGGCTCTTGATGTACTCGGTCTCGATATAGCCCGGGGCGATCGCGTTGACGGTCACGCCCTTGCGTGCCTGCTCCAGCGACAGCGCGCGCGTGAAGCCGATGATGCCGGCCTTGGCGGTCGAGTAGTTGGCCTGGCCCGGGTTGCCGAACAGCGCGCGCGAGCTGATGTTGATGATGCGGCCCCAGCCCTTTTCATGCATGAACGGCAGCGCCGCGCGGCACGTGTGGAACGAACCCTTGAGCGTCACGTCAAGCACGAGGTCCCAGTCGGCTTCGTCCATCTTGAGGATGGTGCGGTCCTTGACCAGGCCGGCGTTGTTGACGAGCACGTCGATGCTGCCGAACGCTTCCTTGCCGGCACCAACCATATTGCGCACCTGTTCTTCATGGCGCACATCGCACTGCACGGCAATGGCCTTGCCGCCGGCCTGCTCGATGCCGCTCGCGGTTTCGCGCGCGGCCTCCAGGTCCAGGTCCGTGATCACCACGGCTGCGCCTTCCTTCGCCAGCATGCGGGCGGTTTCCGCGCCGATGCCGCGCGCCGAGCCGGTGACGATCGCCACGCGGCCATTCAGTCCAAGATCCATTTCTCCTCCTTATGGGTTGCAGAGTCGGGGTTTGCAGAGTCGGGTTTGCAAATCACTGGTCGGCCAGCAGTCCATCGCGCACATCGCGCAGGGCCGCCAGATAGGATTCGCGATTTTTTTCGATACGTTCGATGGGCCCGGCCAGCGAGATCGCCACCGGGCGCTCGTCCAGACGCGCCGGCACCGCCAGTGCCATCACACCCGCGGTGCCTTCGTCATGGGCTTCGTACCAGCCTTGCTCGCGGCCACGCGCGAGTTGGGCCATCAGCGGCTCGATATCCACCACCGTGCTGCGCGTGACGGCCGGTCTGCGGATGGCTTCCAGCCTGCTGCGTGCCTCGCCCTCCGGCAGCACGCCCAGCAGGGCCTTGCCCAGCGCGGAGGCGTGCAGCGCGACACGCTCGCCGACATCAAGGATGTAGCGCAGCGGCAGCCGGCTCTGCGCCACAGCGGCAACGCGCACGGCCTGGGGTTCCAGCACGCCGAAGAACGCGCTCTCGTTGGTGGCATCGGTCAGGCGCTGCACCGCTTCCTGCGCAAGCCGGGTCAGCGGGTCGTTTTCCGCGATCTGGCGCGCGGTCTCAAACAGGCGGCCAGTCGGGTAAAAGCGCCGCGTGCGCGTGGTGCGCATCAGGTAGCCGAGCGAATGCAGGGTATGCAGCAGGTCGGAGCAACTGCTGTCGGCCACGGCAAGCAGCTTCGCCATCTCGGAATTGGACAGGTCGCGCTTTTCGCGCGCAAAGACCTCGAATACGGCCATGGCGCGGCTGGCTGCTGGGATCTGGACGGGCAAGCTCTATCTCCGAAATGCCGTATGTATTTACGATACTTGGAAATAATGTACGACCTGTCGAAGGCCAAGGCAATCTATATTTCGAGGGGGTGTATTTATCTACGGTTCCTCGGATTGTCGAGTTGAACCGGTCTGCAACCACGCAGTTGGCGCCTTTTGTGGCTAGTGCAGCGCTTCTTGATAGCTTTTGTCTCGGCAGGTATGGAACAGGCGGGGCGCCGCTGTTGTGTCCGGCCTAGTGGGCGGGTGCTGGTTGAGACGGGTTCTCGGCCTTGGCTGGCGCTGCTGTTTCGCCGGCGTAGCCGGCGACCTCCTTTTGTCCGAGCGTGTACGGGTATGGGCTTCAGAGGTTTTTCACGCTGCCTGCCGCGTGGGGCACCACCGTGGTCAGAATTACAGCGCTGATTGAACGAGCCCCGAAACTGTCCGTGGACCCTGCTGCTGGCGATATCGGGTGATCGCCTTCGGCTGCGCTACGCGCAGAGCTCAAGTCTGAGCACGTGGGCCCAGGGCAAACCGCGCTGCGGTGACGAGGCTCCCTATTGCATGCGCGAAATAGAGAGCGAGAAGAAAGCGGACCTCGTACGCCAGCGACGTTGATGAGCTTGCGTCCAGACGACGACGTGCGCGCAGCGCAGCCGAAGGCGTCCCACCACTGACCGTATTGGAACGCTGTACCCGAGTCCAACTTGGGGATCGTTCAAAAGTCGTACCGCGCCAGGCACAGGTTCTGACTCACATAGCGTTAGCAGGCCTGAACGATGACCACGTCTCGCGAGACCCAAGCCGCTTGATAACAAGAAGCGTACCGTTGATGGCCAGCCGCCAGGCGACGCGTTCTTTGGTTACTTTCTGTCGCTCGGACAGAAAGTGACTCGTCGGCTACGCCGGCGAAACAGCGGCGCCTGCCAAGCACGACAACCCCCTCCCAGAAGACCCCCACGACCGATCGTCAAATTCTCTTTAACGTTATGTCAACAATCATTGTGATTGTATAGTCAATTTATCAGGGCAAGAATGCCGGACTGACCGTCAGTAACTGGAGACAACCCCATGACCAACGAAGCTTCCGTCGTTCGCACAGCCCGCCACGGCGACGTGCAGGTGATCACCATCTGCAATCCGCCGGTCAATGCCCTCGGCGTTGCCGTTCGCCAGGGCCTGAAGCAGGCCATCGAACAGGCCGAAGCCGATGCCGGCGTGCGCGCCGTGCTGGTCGTGGGAGAAGGCAAGGCCTTCATCGCCGGCGCCGATATCCGCGAATTCGGCAAGCCGCCGATGCCGCCGTCGCTGCCGGAAGTCTGCAACCAGATCGAAGCCAGCAACAAGCTCGTTGTCGCCGCGATCCATGGTCCGGCCCTTGGGGGCGGCCTGGAAGTCGCCATGTCGGCCCACTATCGCCTCGCGCTGCCGGCCGCCAAGCTGGGTCTGCCTGAAGTCAACCTGGGCCTGCTGCCCGGCGCTGGCGGTACGCAACGCGCGCCGCGCCTGATGGGCGTGAAGGCCGCTGCCGATCTGATGCTCAGCGGCAAGCACCTGTCGGCCAAGGCCGCGCAGGCCGCTGGTCTCGTTGATCGCCTGGCTGAAGGCGACGACCCTGTGGCCGCTGGCCTCGCCTACGTCAACGAATTGCTGGAGCAAGGCGCGCCGCTGCGCCGCACGCGCGACCTCGCCATTGCCGACAAGGCCGCAGCACTGGCCGAACTCGACACGTTGCAGGCCGAGACTGCCAAGAAGACGCGCGGCCTGTTCTCGCCGCAGAAGATTGTGGAATGCGTGCGTGCCGCGGTCGAACTGCCGTTCGACGAAGGCCTGGCCAAAGAGCGCGCGCTGTTCGTCGAATGCCTGAACAGCCCGCAGCGCGCCGGCCTGGTCCATGCGTTCTTTGCCGAGCGCGAAACCGCCAAGGTGCCCGAGGCACAAGGCGCCGCCCCGCGCGCGCTCAACCGCATCGCCGTGATCGGCGGTGGCACCATGGGCGCGGGCATCACCGTGGCCGCGCTCGATACCGGACTGCCGGTGGTGATGATCGAGCGCGATGCCGAATCCATCGCGCGTGGCCAGGCCAATGTCGAGAAGGTCTACGACGGCCTGATCGCGAAGGGCCGCATGACGCCGGAAGGCAAGGCCGCGATCATGGCGCGCTACACGCCGAGCACGTCGTATGAATCGATTGCCGACGTGGACCTCGTGATCGAAGCCGTGTTCGAAGACATCGAAGTCAAGAAGGCCGTGTTCCAGCAACTGGACCGCGTGTGCAAGCCGGGCGCCGTGCTGGCGACCAATACGTCGTATCTTGATATCGACGCGATCGCTGGCAGCATCTCGCGTCCGCAGGACGTGATCGGCCTGCACTTCTTCAGCCCGGCCAACATCATGAAGCTGCTGGAGATCGTGGTGCCGGCCAAGGTCAGCCCGGACGTGGTCGTGACCGCGTTCGAACTGGCCAAGCGCATGAAGAAGATCCCGGTGCGCGCAGGCGTGTGCGACGGCTTTATCGGCAACCGCATCCTGGCCGTCTACAAGCAGGCCGCCGACTACATCATGGAAGACGGCGCCAGCCCTTACGAGATCGACGAGGCCGTGCGCGGTTTCGGCTATCCGATGGGCCCGTTCCAGGTGACCGACCTCGCCGGCGGCGACATCGGCTGGGCCACGCGCAAGCGCCGCGCTGCCACGCGCGATCCAAAGGCGCGCTATGTCGAAGTCGCCGACCGCATCTGCGAACGCGGCTGGTTCGGCCAGAAGACGGGCCGTGGCTTCTACCTGTACCCGCAAGGCGCACGCATCGGCCAGCCCGACCCGGAAGTGCTCGCCATTGTCGAGGCCGAACGCCAGAAGAAGGGCATCGCACCGCGCAAGTTCACGGCCGAGGAGATCATGCGCCGCTATATGGCCGCGATGGTCAATGAGGGCGCCAAGGTGGTGGAAGAAGGCATCGCGCTGCGTCCGCTCGATGTCGATGTGACGTTCCTGTCGGGCTACGGCTTCCCGCGCTTCCGCGGCGGCCCGATGAAGTATGCCGATATGGTCGGCCTGCCGAAGATCCTCGAAGATATCCGCACCTTTGCCAAGGAAGACCCGCTATTCTGGAAGCCGGCACCGCTGCTCGAGAAGCTGGTGGCGGAAGGCAAGGACTTTGCCAGCCTGAACCAGGCCGGCCGCTGACATGCCGGCGTCGCGCAGTGCGCGACGCCAGTGTGGCCAGAACAATTCATTGCAGCGAGGCGGCACATGCCTCGCTGCAGCGCATGGAGACAAGCAATGCAAACAACAACCGAACCATCCCAGGACGTCGACTTCCCGCTGGAGGGCGTGCGTGTGCTGGACCTGTCGCGTGTGTTCGCGGGGCCGCTGTGCGGCCAGGTCCTGGCCGACTTCGGCGCCGACGTGGTCAAGGTGGAACACCCCGGCCGCGGCGACGACACCCGTGACTGGGGCATGCGCATCGGCAAGACCGAGACCACGTACTTCAACAGCATGAACCGCAACAAGCGGTCCATCACGCTCGACCTGCAGAGCAAGGAAGGCGTGCAGATCGTCTATGACCTGCTGCCGCAGTTCGACGTGGTCATCCACAACTTCAAGACCGGCGGCGCCGAAAAGCTGGGCCTCGGCTACGAGCAGCTCAAGGCCATCAAGCCGGACCTGATCTACTGCGCGGTGTCGGGCTACAACACCAGCGGGCCCGAGGCCAAGCGGCCTGGCTACGACCTGGTGATCCAGGGCGAGGCTGGTCTGATGGCGCTCAACGGCGAAGCGAACACGCCGCCGCTGAAGTTCGGCGTGGCCGTGGTCGACCTGATGACCGGCATGTATGCCGCGCAGGCCGTGCTGGCCGCGCTGTTCCGCCGCGAGCGTAAGGGCAAGGGCCAGTTGATCGAGATGGCGCTGTACGACTGCGGCGTGATGGTCACCGGCTACTACGGCCTGGACGCCATGCTGCTCGGCCATGATCCGGCACGCTACGGCAACGCCCACCCGTCGATCGTGCCTTACGGCATGTTTGAGTCCGCCGATGGTCCGCTGATCATCGCCGTGGGCAACAACAGCCAGTTCGACAAGTTT
This sequence comes from Cupriavidus pinatubonensis, assembly GCF_019602855.1. Classification (GTDB taxonomy): domain Bacteria; phylum Pseudomonadota; class Gammaproteobacteria; order Burkholderiales; family Burkholderiaceae; genus Cupriavidus; species Cupriavidus pinatubonensis. Next base: position 416,935 of record NZ_CP080766.1, on the reverse strand, counting down.
TGCCGCCAGGTCATCGAGCGTCCGGACATTGTCGAGAATCCGCTCTATGCGACCAATGTGGAACGCGCGAAGCACCGCGAGACGCTGACCCCGCTGATCACCGGCCTGATCCGCAGCTTCAAGCGCGACCTGCTGCTGGAACGCATGACGGCCTGCGGCATTCCGTGTGGCAAGGTGGCCGGCCTGCATGAGGCGCTGACCAGCGAGCGGACCCGCCAGGGCGGCCTGCTGCGCGAAATGCCGCATCCGGTGGCAGGCAGCACGCACGTGTTCGCGCCGCCGTACCGCCTGGATGGCCAGCGCCTGCCGATCCGAAGCGCGCCCCCCACGCTGGGCGAAGGCACGCGGGCCGTGCTGCAGAACCTGCTGGACATGAGCGACGAGCAACTGCGGGACCTGCAGGCGCGCGGCGTACTGACGCTGCCGGAGACACCGGGCAACGCCTGAGCATTCGCGCCGCGCGAACGCCATGAGTGTGCGCGCGGCCAGGCCCGGCAAGGGGGCCCCATGGAGACCTTGCACTGACTCAAACCGGAACTAAAAGTGCGTATTCGAAATTTCACCCGTATGGTCCACTCCCGCCGCCGTGCCATCCTGGCGCTGGCCGCCGCGCCGATGCTGATCAGCAGCGCGTTTGCGCAAGCCTGGCCGACCAAGCCGATCAAGCTTGTCGTGCCGTTCCCGCCGGGCGGTCCTACGGATACCGTATCGCGCATCGTCGGCCAGAAGCTGGGCGAAGCGCTCAAGCAACCCGTGATCGTGGAGAACCGCGCCGGTGCATCGGGCTCCATCGCCGCCGCGCAGGTCGCCAAGAGCGCACCGGACGGCTACACCTTCATGATGCTGGCCACGCCGACGCTGCTCGCCCCGTACCTGTACAAGAAGGCCGGCTACGACACGACCAAGGACTTCACGCCGGTCGCCACGGTCTATGACCTGCCGATCGTCGTGGTGGTCAACCCGGCGCTGTTGCCGACCGTGACCGATCTGCCGAAGCTGATCGCGCAGGCCAAGGCCCAGCCCGGCAAGCTCAACTACACCAGCTCGGGCGCAGGCAGCTTCGGCCACCTGAGCATGGAACTGCTCAAGCAGATGGGCGGCTTCGAGATGCAGCACGTGCCGTACAAGGGCGGCGTGCCCGCGATCAGCGACACCATTGGCGGCCAGGTACCGATCATGTACGCCGATCTCGTCGCCGCGCTGCCGCATATCCAGGCCGGCAAGCTGCGCGCCATCGCCATCGGCTCGCCGCAGCGCGTGAGCATGCTGCCGGACGTCAAGACCATTGCAGAGCAAGGCTTCAAGGGCTACGACGCCGTGTCGTGGGGCGGCCTGCTGGCGCCCCCGGGAACGCCGAAGGACATCGTCGACCGTGTCTCCACCGAAGTCGGCAAGATCCTGGCCGACAAGGATGTCCAGGACAAGGTGCTCAAGGCTGGCGCGATTGCGAACTACCAGACGCCTGCGCAAGAAAGCCAGCGTATCCGCCAGGATTACGCGAAGTGGGGCAAGGTGATTCGGGATAAGGGGATTGCGGTCGAGTAAGGGGCCGGTGAGGCCGGCTCTGAAGCTCAAAGAGGCCAGGGTCCCAAAGCGATGTGGCTGCGTTCAGCCATCAACCTGACCTCGGCATGACGGGTTTCCTTAACCGCCCAAGACCCCTCTTTCCTGCCACCTGCCCACCGTAGCCGGGTCCATCCAGCCGGAGAGTGCCTGGAATACCGTGGCATCGCACGCTGCCTGCGGCGCGGTGGGTACGGCTGGCTGGGTGCGGCTGAATCGCGGTGCCGGCGCGGGCTGGGTAACTCCGTCGACCTCGACAAAGCTGCCGCGTGCCTGCATATGAGGGTGCTGCGGCGCTTCGTCGAAGGACAGCACGGGGGCGAAACAGACATCGGTGCCTTCCAGTTCGGCGCACCATTCATCGCGCGTCCGCCCGAGAAAGGCGCGTGCGAAGGCCTCCTTCGCGCGAGGCCAGGCGGCGGTGTCGTTCTGGTTCCCCAGTTCCGCCGCGTCGAGATCCAGGCGCTGGAGAAGGTCCGAGTAGAAGCGTGCCTCGATCGGACCGATCGAGATGTATTTGCCGTCCTTGCAAGCGTAGACGTCGTAGTACGGCGCCCCCGAGTCGAGCACGTTGCTGCCACGTTCGGGGTGCCACAGGCCTCCTGCATGCATGCCGTAGATCGCCGTGCTCAGTGCCAGCGCACCGTCGACGATCGCGGCGTCCACCACCTGTCCCTTGCCGCTGCCGCGCGCTTCGATGATCGCGGCCAGCAGGCCCATGACCAGGAACATGGCGCCGCCTCCGAAGTCTCCCACCAATGCCAGCGGCACGCTGGGCGGCTGACCGTGGCGACCAATCGCGTTCAGCGTCCCGGTCAGGGAGATGTAATTGATGTCGTGCCCGGCGGCGCTCGCCAGCGGTCCGGTCTGGCCCCAACCGGTCATGCGGCCGTAGACGAGACGCGGATTGCGCTTCAGGCAGACATCCGGGCCGAGGCCGAGCCGCTCGGTCACGCCGGGACGAAAGCCCTCGATCAGCGCGTCGGCGTTTTCCACCAGATCCAGCACCAGTTCGACGGCGGCGGGGTCCTTGAGGTCGAGCGCGATGGCCCTTCGATTGCGCAGCAGCAGGTTGTACTGGATCGGACGCTTCACGCCCAGGTCGGCCGCGTCACGGCGCTCCACACGCAGCACGGTGGCCCCCATGTCGGCCAGAAGCATGGCAGACATGGGGCCGGGGCCGATGCCGGCCAGTTCAACGATCCTCATACCGGCAAGAGGTCCCATGGTTCGTATCTCCATTTTTTCGATTCGGGTCTGGCGGCTTGCCATTCACCATTGCCTTGCCGCCAACGGCCGCGGGATCGCGGCGGCGCATACTGTTCTTCGATAAAGGCTTGCTGTCCGATCAGCCTGTCGCCGATTCGGCGTGGCGCTTCACACTACAATCCCCGCTCAAGGTCGGGCGAACCGTTATCGATGCGCACCACCAGACGTCCGCGCGTGGCGCGTGACAGCATGCGGTCCATGGCGTCGGGGAGTGCGTCGAAGTCGATGACCTGGCCAATGGTGGCAAGGCGGCGGGGCCGATAGTCGGCAGCCAGCTTTGCCCATACGGCCTCGCGCAGCGCCATCGGGCTGTTGGCGTTGATGCCGAGCAGGCGTACGCCGCGCAGGATAAGAGGCAGCACCGTGGTGTCCAGTTGCGGGCCCCCGGCGTTGCCCACGCTGGCGATGACGCCGTTGGGCTGCATGGTGCGCATCATCCAGGCCAGCACCGGGCCACCGACGGTATCGATCGCGCCTGCCCATCGGGCCTTTTCCAGTGCCTTGCCGGGCTGCGAGGCCACCTCTGGCGAAACGATCTCGCCGGCGCCAAGCGAGCGCAAATAGACATGTTCCGCGCTCTTGCCGGACATCGCGTGCACCATGTAGCCGCGCGCCGAAAGAATATCGACCGCCATGCTGCCGACGCCGCCGGTCGCGCCGCTTACCACCACCGGCCCTTGCTCCGGGCTCATCGCGTTGTGCTCCATCCAGTGCAGCGCCAGCGCGGCGGTGTAGCCCGCCACGCCGATGGTGCTGGCCTCCAGCGGTGAGAGGCCCTCAGGCAGCCGCATCACCCAATCGCCGCGCACGCGGGCATATTGCGCGTGGCCACCGTCGTGGTCGACGCCGATGCCGAAGCCATGCACGACCACCGCGTCACCTTCGCGAAAGCGCGGGTCATCGGACGCCGCCACGTGACCACTCAGGTCGATGCCGCCCGTGCGCGGATATTGCCGCACGATGGCATTGCGGCCGGCCGCCGCGAGCGCGTCCTTGTAGTTGATGCCGGAATAGGCCACGCGGATCAGCACATCGCCAGGCGGCAGATTGTCGAAGCGAAGCTCCGTGAAGCGTCCTGCGACGCGCCCGTCCGGGCCGTCGTCATGCAGGCGATAGGCAAGAAAGCGGTTCATGACGGCCTCCTATTGCGTGGCCATGGCCAGCGGGCGCCGGTCGCAGCGCGGCGGCGGGATGAACAGGGGGAAGCCTGCCGGGTCTCGGGACCCAGGGCTGACTCGTTGTAAAGGAGCGTGCTGCGGGGGCAGCATGCGGGCACTGCCAGACCAGCAAGCACGGTCTGGCAGGCATCGGACTGAAAGTGGAATCTGGTGCCGCCCCGGCAAAGGTCGGCATCGCTGTGCATCGGCTCGCGCATCTCGGACGGGCAGTTCGCCTCGATCCAGGTGCGAGCCGCTTGGCGGAACTCGGTCAGGGTGCCCAAGGAGTCTCCTTGTTGTAGCGTCAATTCAACGGTGATCAACGGAAACCGGCTCCTGCCTGCACTCAGATGACGCCGTCCCGCGCGAGCCGCGCGAGGTCGTCCTTGCCAAGACCCAGTTCGGTGTAGAACTCGTCGTTGTGTTCGCCAGTGGCGGGACCGGTGCGGGGTGCGGGCGGCTGATACCCCCCAAAGCGTGGCACCACGCACGGCGCAGGCACGGAGCCGACGTCCGGATCAGGCATGCGAATCACGGCGCTGCGTGCCTGCATTTGCGCGTCGGCCATGACGTCGGCAATCGTGAATACTTTGCTGAACGGTACGTCGCAGCGTTCGAGCGCCGCGGACACCGCATCGGCATCGCGCGCCGCGAACCATGCGGCGATCAGCGCATCGAGCCGCTCCAGGTTACGGATGCGCGCAGCGTTCACCGCGAAATCGGGGGACAGCGGCAGTTGCGGCTGGTCCATCGCTTCCGCCAGGCGCCGGAATGTGGCGTCGGACGAGGCCACCAGCGTCATCCACACGCCGTCTGCAGTGCGGTACATGTTCGAGGGCGCAGTATAGGTCGCGCGGTTGCCGGCCCGCTGGCGCACCACGCCAAGTTGCTCGTGCTCGACGGCGAGCGGTTCGAGCAGGCGAAACAGTGCCTCGGTGGCGGCGAGGTCGATCTCGCGGCCGCGCAATTCCGGGTTGGCGCGCCGCTCGGCGATGGCTGTCGATATGGCGAACGCGCCGAACAGACCAGCAATCATGTCGCCGATGGGGAAGTTCATGTGCATCGGGCCACTCTCCTCGGTGCCGGCGAGATTTGTCAGCCCGCTCATTGCCTCGAAAATGCGTGCGAAGCCGGGGCGTGCCGCATAGGGCCCGGTCTGGCCGAAGCCGGTCAGGCGCAATACGATCAGACGCGGATTTGCCGCGTGCAGTGTGGCGAGATCGAGGCCCCAGCGCGCGAGCGTGCCAGTACGGAAGTTCTCCACGAGCACGTCGAACTCGCCGAGCATGCGCAGGAACAACTCACGGCCCGCCTCCGTGCGTACGTCGAGAGTGATGCCGCGCTTACCTCGGTTGGTGACCTTCCAGTACAGCGGGACGTCGTCCTTGACCGGCGCGAGGCTGCGCAGCGGATCGCTGCCGTCGGGCAGCTCCAGCTTGACGACTTCGGCTCCCATATCGCCGCACAGCGTGGCGGAGAACGGGCCGGCGACGACGGTCGCCATGTCGAGGATACGCACGCCCGCAAGCGGGCCGCGATCTTGCGGGGCATTCCTGGAGAAGGTGGTCTGTGCAAGGGGAGGTGTCATGTCGGTGCCGCTACGGGTCAGTCGGAACGGCTTCGACAGTGGCAGACCTGCGCATCGCGGACAATCCTGGTTTCGCACAGCGGAACCGGTTCGCCCTGATATTGACTTCAACCGTCTGCCAAATGAGCATCGCCCCAATGTTGCAGGATCCCTCCATGACCTCGAATCCACTGCCCGGACTTGCCAGTTCCGACGAACTGGCGACAGATCGCCAGTTCGCCATCAACCTGGCCCGCGGCCTCGATGTGCTCCGGGCGTTCACGCCGGCGCGGCCGGTGCTGGGCAACCAGGATATCGTGGCCCAGACCGGGCTGCCGAAGGCAACCGTCTCGCGGCTCACCTATACGCTCTCGCTGCTCGGTTTCCTGAGCCGCGTGCCCAATAGCCAGAAATACCGGCTCGGTGCCGGGGTGCTGTCGCTCGCCTATCCCATGCTCGCCGGCCTCACGATTCGGCAGATCGCACGGCCATATATGGAAGCCATCGCCCAGCAGACAGGTTGCACGGTCAACCTGGGCATGCGTGAGCGCCTGTCTGTGGTGTACGTCGATAGTTGCCGCGTCGATACCGCCAACATCTATCAGCCCGACATAGGCAGCACGCGTCCGCTGCTCGGCAGCTCGATCGGACGAGCCATTCTGCTCGCATGCGACGCGAAGGAGCGCACCGCCGTGCTGAACCGGTTGAGCGTCGGCGATGCCGAGCGCTTCGCCGCCGAGAAGGTGATGTGGATAGCCGACCAGAAGCACTTCGCCGCGCACGGCTACTGCATCAGCCGCGGCGAGTGGCGTACAGAGATTCATGCAATCGCGGCACCGATCCGGCAGGGTTTGCACAACGATCCGTTCGCGCTGAACTGCACGGTCTCCGCAATGCGCAACACCGGCGGGTACCTGGAACGGGACGTAGCGCCGCGACTGGTCGCGTGTGTGAAACAGATCGAATTGGCGTGTGCACGATAGCACGCCGTGCCCGCATCGCAGACCGGCGCGGGCAGTGATTTTCAAAGCGGCCCGCAGCGGTTCGCATTCCAAAACAGGAGACTCGCATGGCACGACACGACAACCAGACAATCCGGCGGTACCCCCTGGCAGCGATCGCCGCGATGGCAATGCTTGGGACAGGCGGCATGCCGGCAGGTGCGGCGATGGCCGCGGACGCGGCGGCGACCTTCCCGGAGAAATCCATCCGCGTCATCGTGCCTTTCTCGGCGGGAGGCGTGGTGGATTCGGTGGCGCGTATTACGGCCGAGTACATGGCAAACGACCTGCATCAACCGGTGATCGTCGAGAACCGCGCCGGCGCGGGCGGCGCGATCGGCACCGACTATGTCGCCAAGGCGCCTGCTGACGGCTACACGTTGCTGGCCGTCAGCCCGAGCCATGTTGTCGGTCCTATGCTGAATGCGGCGGTGAAATGGAACGCCGAGCGGGATTTCAGGGCCATCGCCGGCATTGGCGATATCCCGAACCTGATCGTGGTGCCGGCCGCCTCGCCGCTGCGCGACCTGCCGTCGTTGCTGGCCGCCGCGCGCACGGCGCCAGGGTCGCTCACTTACGCGAGCCCCGGCCCTGGCACTTCGAATCATTTGTCCGCGGAACTGCTTGCGCAGTCGGCCGGCGTGAAGCTTACCAACGTGCCTTACAAGGGGCAGCCCGAGGCTCTCACCGACCTGCTCGGCAACCGTATTTCGATGATGGCGCTGACCGTGGCCATCGCCCGGCCGCAGGTGCAGAGCGGCAAGCTGGTGGCTCTGGCCACCACCGCGGCGCGCCGTTCCGCCGCCTTCCCGTCGTTGCCGACCGTGGCCGAGTCGGCACACCTGCCTGGTTTCGAGGTGAGCGCCTGGTTCGGCCTGGTGGCGCCGCGCAAGACGCCCGACGCCGCGGTACACCGGCTGCAGAAGAGCGTGACGAAGGCGCTCGCCGACCCTGCAGTCGTGAAGCGCCTGGCCGAGCTCGGCATGGACGTAGCGCCCCTTTCCGCACAACAGTTCGATGCGCGCATCGCCGCAGAGACGCGCAAGTGGTCCGGCGTTCTGCGCAACGCGGGCATGGGCGGAAGCTGAGCCCCGGATGTGTTGTACCGCGCCGGCTCGCCGGCGCCTCGCCCAAGTTATCTTTATCGACAGGAAACAGATACACCATGATCCGTGACGCCGCTCGCCTCGAGAAAATACTGGCTGACATCCGCCGGTTCGTTGCCGAAACCTGCATCCCGCTGGAGGCCTCCATCGATGCTGACGATGCCATCCCGGCAGACGTCGTCGATGCCATGCGAAGACTTGGCCTGTTCGGTCATAGCATCCCGGAAGCCTTCGGAGGTGCCGGACTGACTTCGGAAGAGCTTACGCTGGTCAATATCGAAGTCTCGCAAGCTGCTACGACGTTTCGTGCACGCTTCGGTGGCAATACCGGCATTGCGTCGGAGTCGCTGGTGGTGGACGGTACCGAGGCCCAGAAAGATCGCTACCTGCCCCGCCTTGCCTCCGGGGAACTCACCGGCTGCTTCGCGCTGACCGAGCCGGATGCCGGTTCCGACGCCACGTCACTGCGTACCAACGCACGGCGCGAGGGCGACCACTATGTACTCGACGGCACCAAGTGCTTCATCACCAATGCGCCGATTGCCGATCTGTTCACGGTCTTCGCGCGTAGCGAGCCTGGCGTCGCCGGCGCGCCCGGCATCAGCGCGTTCCTGATCGAGCGCGGCACTCCCGGTCTGACCACTGGCCCGGCCGAGCGCAAGATGGGGCAGCACGGCTCGCCAGTGGGCGACATCTACCTTGAGAATTGCCGCGTGCCTGCCAGCGCCATCGTCGGCGGCAAGCCAGGCACCGGTTTCAAGACTGCAATGAAGGCGCTCAACAAGCAACGGATCAACCTGGCGGGGCTCTGCATCGGTCCGGCCGTACGCCTGGTCGACGAAATGGTTCGCTACGCGACACGGCGCAGTCAGTTCGGCAAGCCGATTGCCGACTACCAGCTCGTGCAGCAGATGATCGCCGACAGTAACACCGAACTGCATGCGGCGCGTGCGTTGGTGCTGGAAACGGCGCGCCGCCGCGACAATGGCGAGGATGTCACGATGGAAGCGTCGATGTGCAAGATGTTTGCCTCCGAGATGGCCGGCCGTGTGGCCGACCGCGCGGTGCAAGTATTTGGCGGCAGTGGCTACATGGCCCGCACCGTGGCGGAGCGGTTCTATCGCGACGTCCGCGTGTTCCGTTTGTATGAAGGCACGACGCAGATCCACCAGCTCAATATCGCCCGCCGCACTCTTGCTGCGCGGACCGAGGCTCTGGGTATCGCCGCGGAGCCTGTGGGGGACTGATTCATGCGAGCGCGACGGTTACCCGGGAGCGCGGCGGCATTGCACGCATGATCTGTTGAATCAGGCCAGGCACGCCGACGCATTCGAAGACCACATCGGGGACCGGCTTCTCCGCCAGGGCGCGGCGCCTGGCGGAGAAACAGGAAGCCACCAAGGGTCCGATTCCGGGGCTCGAGCGCAGGGACAGCACTTTGTCTAAAGCGAACCTCCTGCGATCTCCACCAGCGCATCCACAACCACGACACCACCGGCGTTCACCATCACCGGATTGAGATCCACCGACCGGATCTCCCCGCCAGCTGCGTGCACCATATCGCCGACCTGAACCGCCAGCCGGCACAGTGCCGCGAGATCCACCGCCAGTTCGCCGCGCACGCCATACAGCAAAGGCGCGATGCGGAGTACTTCGAGCGCGCGGGCTACGTCAGCCTCCCGACAAGGCGCCAGCAGTACAGCCGTGTCGCGCAGCACCTCGACATACTTGCCCCCGTCCCCGACCACCAGTACAGCGCCGAACACCGGATCCCAGTGCGCGCCGATCATGCATTCGCGCTGGGCGCGAGACATGCGGGCGACCACGACGCCTTCGCACGTCGCGCCCATCTTTTCCAGCGTGCGGGTCTGGGCAGCAAAGGCGCTGGCAACCGATTCCGGATCGTTGCAGTTCAAAGCCACCAGCCCGTATTCGCTCTTGTGCGGCACCTGTGGCGAGCTGGCCTTGACTGCGACCGGCGCGCCGATGCGTTGCCATGCGGCGACTGCTGCATCGACGTGGCGGCACACGTAGTGCTCGACCACCGGCATGCCGGCGGCCGCGAGACGGCCAAGGCTGGCGGCTTCACTTAGCGTCGCGCCTGCAGTCACCGGCAGCGCGGGGCGAGCCGGCACCGGCGGCTCGCCTTCGGCTTCGATCTGCCGCAGGCGCTCCTGATGAGAGACCACCTGCGAGAAGGCGGACAGCGCTTCGGCTGCATTGGCGTAGGTCGGCACGCCGGCCTGACGGAATGCGTCGGCCACCGGCTGCTGCCAGACGGCGACGGCGATGGGCTTGCCCGCGGTGTCGGCAAACGCGGCGGCGTCGCGGGCAAATCGCGGCACGTCGTAGCCCATGCCGGAGACTGGGATATCGAGCAGGAACAAGTCGGCGGAAGGATCCTGCCCGACCACGGGCAGCACCTCGCCGAATAACGCGCTGTTGGTGAGCAGCGCGGCCGTGACATCTACCGGGTTCGCCGTTGCGGCAAAGCCTGGCAGGCGTTCAGCGAGCGCTGCCTGGGTGGCGTCGGATAGCGGCGCAAGCGTCAATCCGAACGACTGGGCCGCGTCGGCCGCCATGACGCAGCTGGCGCCCGAGTTGCTTACCACCACCAGCCGGCGCCCGCTGGCGTTCCAGCCGCGCAGGTACATCGGCGCGCAGCGTGCCAGCGCGTGGGCATCGTCGACGCGCCAGATGCCATGGCGGGCCAGGAACGCGTCGACAGCGCGGTCTTCGTTGGCGATGGCGCCGGTGTGCGAGGCCGCGGCGCGCTGCCCGTCCTGCGAGCGGCCAGCCTTGACGGCCACGATCGGCACATTGCGAGCACGTGCGACGCGTGCGGCTTCGGCCAGCACCTCGGGATCGGACAGGCTCTCCAGATACAGCAGCACCAGCCGCACGCCGGGATCATGCGCGACGGCCAGCGCCAAGTCGCTGACCGTGATGTCGGCCTGGTTGCCCGTGGCGTGCATATGGCGCACGCCGATGCCCTGTCCGCGCAGCAACCCGTAGACCATTGCCGCCACGCCGCCGCTCTGGCTGACCACTGCCACCGGTCCGTCCTGGGGTGGCACCTCGATGAACATCGTGGAGAAACTCGCGATCGCACCGCTGCCGAAGTTGGCCAGCCCCTGGCTGTTCGGGCCAACCAGCCGCAGGCCGGTGGCGCGCGCGGCGCGCACCATCTCGTCCTGCTGGCGGCGGCCTTCGGCGCCCGCTTCACCAAAGCCTGAGGCGATCACGATAGCCGCCGCCACGCCGAGCCGCGCACAGTCGTGCACGGCCTGCACCGCAGCTTCGCCGGCTACGATGATGATGGCCAGCTCAGGCACTTCCGGCAGCGCGTCCAGCGTGGGATAGGCGCGCAGCCCCTGGATGGTGTCGCGCTGCGGATTAACGGGATAGAGCGTGCCGGCATAGCCGTGCGCCTTCATGTAATGGATGGGCCGGCCGCCGATCTTGTGGATGTTGTCGGAAGCACCGATCACGGCAATCGAGCGCGGGGAGAGCAGGGGCTGGAGTGGGGCGGTCATGAGCAAGGCTTGATCGGGTAGGCGGATGGTGAGTGGGTCAGTCGATGGTGGCCCCAGAGGTCTTGACGACCCTGGCCCACTTGTCGATTTCCTGCCCGATGATGCGGGCGGTGGCGGCGGGCTCGGTCCATTCGGCGGCGAAGCCCTGCGAGGCAAAGCGCGCGCGCACGTCAGGGTCCTGCAGGACAGCCTTGAGCGCGCCGTTGAGCGTATTGAGGATCGCCGGCGGCGTGCCGGCCGGGGCCAGCAGCGCATTCCAGGCGCTGGCCTCGTAGCCGGGCAGGCCGGCCTGCGCGATGGTCGGTGTGTCCGGCGCGGCGGGCGAGCGGGTGGCCCCCGTGATCGCGAGCGCCTTGAGCTTGCCGTCGCGCACGAACGGCATGGCCGACAGCATGGTGTCGAACATCACCGTGGCCTGGCCGCCCATGACGTCGGTCAGCGCGGGCGCGCTGCCTTTGTACGGCACATGCGTCATGTGGATGCCCGCCATGCTGTTGAACAGTTCCGCGGCGAGGTGCGTGGACTGGCCGTTGCCCGAACTCGCAAAGGTGACCTGTCCCGGTTTGGCCTTGGCCAGTGCGATCAGCTCGGCCACATTGCTGGCCGGCGTGGCGGGAGCGGTCACGAGTACCAGCGGGCCACGCGTGAGCATGCTGACCGGTGCGAAGTCCTTGCGCGTGTCGTAGCCAGGTTTGCTGAACAGCGTCATGTTGATGGCGTGCGCGGTGGTGGCGACCAGCAGCGTGTAGCCGTCCGGTGCGGACTTGGCCACGGCTTCGGCGCCGATATTGCCGCCGGCACCCGGGCGGTTCTCCACGACCAGCGGCTGGCCTAGCTTTTCGGACAGCTTCTGCCCGACCACGCGGGCAACGATATCGGTCGGGCCGCCGGGCGGGTACGGCACCACGACGCGGATCGGTTTGTTCGGGAACGACTGTGCCTGCGCGACCGAGAGGGCAGTCGCGGACAGGACTACACAGGAAATCAGGGCGAGCGCGTGCCGCCGGGATCGATTCGGTGCCAAGTGGTTACTCCGGTTGTGAATGCCGGCCGGGACGGGGAGGCGCTTGCCGGCAGGGCGCCAGAGGCGGCGCTATTCGCGCTGGAAACGCAGCAGCGTGCGTTCGCCGAAGCGCAGGAAGCCCGCACGCACGCGGTCGCCGATGGCGACGCCGGGCTCGGCATGCCCCATCACGCGCGGGCCTTCGTCGAGCGTAGCGAGCACCAGCGTGTATGGGGCGAGCGCGCGGAACGCTTCATCGGGCGCGCGGCTGATCTCGGTGACGGCGTGGACGGTGGCGAGTCCGCCTGCATCGCGCCAGCGCAGCTGCAGGCCGCCGCAGCGACGGCAGGCATGGCGCTCCATCGGCTGCCAGGCGCCGCAGTCGTCGCAGCACTGGTAGCGCACCACGCCGACGTCCAAGCCGTCGGTATAGGGATGGGTCATGGCATGGCCTCCAGCACCAGGCTGACGTGGGATGACAGCACGCCGCCGTCGGCATGGAACAGCGCGCGCAGGCGCGTGCCGGCCTGGCGTTCACCGGCGCGGCCGCCGAGCTGGCGCGCGGCTTCGGCCAGGTGCATCAGGCCGCCGGCCACGCCCGAATGCCCGAAGGCCAGCAAGCCGCCATGCGTATTGAGTGCCAACGGGCCGTTGCGTCCGAAATCGCCCGCGCGCATCCGTGCCTGCGCCCGACCGCGTTCGGCAAGTCCGAGTTCTTCCAGCAGCATGACCAGCGTGATCGTGAACGAGTCGTAGATGGCCAGGTAATCGATGCTTTCCGCGCCGCCGCCAGCTTCGGCAAACGCGCGCCGCGCGGCGTCGGCGGCGCCGGTCTGCATGACGTCGTCGATCGCGCTCAGGTGCTGGTGCCGATGCGCCTGTCCTGCGCCCGCGATGCGCACCGGCGTGCCGACGCCAGGCTCGGCGGACACGACCACGGCAACTGCGCCATCGGAGATCGGGCAGCAATCCGACAGCCGCAGCGGCGTCGCGATGGCCCGTGCGGCACGCGCATCAGCCAGTGACAGCGGCTCGCGCAAATGTGCATCGGGATGGCTCGCCGCGTGCTCGCGCATCAGCACGGCAAAGCCCGACAGCGCATCGGCATCCATGCCGGCTTCATGCAGGTAGCGCGAGGCCAGCAGCGCGTAGTAGGCCGGCACCGAAGCGCCGTTCGGCACCTCGGCATGCGGTTCGCCGACCTGCGCCAGCGTCTGGATCGATTGGTCGCGGCTCTGGCCGCTAAGGCGGTTTTCGCCGGCCACGACCAGCACATGGCGGCAGCGGCCGGCGCGCACCAGTTCGTGCGCGAGCATTGCCATCACGCCGCCGGTAGCGCCGCCCGCGGCAACACCGTGCGCATAGGCCGGCTTGAGCGACGCGTACTCGCAGAAGCGGTCGGCCAGCATCAGGTGCGGCAGCGTGGTGGCGTAGCCGCACAGCACGCCGTCGATGTCCGCGCGCGCCAGTCCGCTGTCGACCAGTGCGGCATCGGCGGCCTGCGCCATCAGCGTCAACGGCGTGCTGCCCTCCAGGCGGCCGAAGCGCGTGTTGCCGGTGCCGCGTATGTAGCTTGTGCGTGTCATCAGCGCTTGAGCAGCGGGCATTGCGACTTTGACGCGGGCATGAAAGCCTGGTCGCCCGGCACCGTTGCCAGTACCTTGTAGTAGTCCCACGGATACTTGGACTCGGCCGGGCTCTTCACTTCGAACAGGTACATGTCGTGGATCATGCGGCCGTCTTCGCGGATGCGGCCGTTCTTGGCGAAGAAGTCGTTGATGGGCATGGACTTCATCTTCTTCATCACCGCGGCGGTTTCGTCGGTGCCCGCGGCCTGCACGGCTTTCAGGTAATGCATGACCGACGAGTAGGCGCCAGCCTGGCTCATGTTCGGCATCTTCTTGACCTTCTCGAAGTAGCGCCGCGACCACGCACGCGTGGCGTCGTTCATGTCCCAGTAGAAGGCCTCGGTCAGCACCAGCCCGCTCGCCGTCTTCAGACCGATCGCGTGGATGTCGTTGATGTACAGCAGCAGGCCGGCCATGCGCTGCGCGCCGTTGCGCGTCAGGCCGAACTCCGACGCGGCCTTGATCGCGTTGACGGTGTCCCCGCCCGCATTGGCGAGCCCTACGACCTGCGCCTTGCTGGCCTGCGCCTGCAGCAGGTAGGACGCAAAGTCGCTCGCGCCGATCGGATGGCGCGCGGCGCCCAGCACCTTGCCGCCGGCTTCGTTGATCACCGCGGTGGCCGAGTCCTGCAGCGTATGGCCGAACGCGTAGTCCGCGGTCAGGAAGAACCAGGTCTTGCCACCACGCTGCACCATGGCGCGTGCGGTCGTATTGGCGAGCGCATAGGTGTCGTACGCGTAGTGCACCGACACCGGCGTGCACAGGTCGTTGGTAATGCGCTCGCTGCCCGGGCCCGAGAACACCACGATGTGGTTCTTCTGCTTGGCCACGTCCAGCACGGCCAGCGCCGGCGCGGAGGCCGCCACGTCGAGGATGGCATCGACATGTCCCGTGTCGAACCATTCGCGTGCCTTGTTGGCGGCAATGTCCGCCTTGTTCTGGTGATCGACCACCACCAGTTCGATCTTCTTGCCCAGTACCTTGCCGCCGAAATCGTCGATGGCCATCTGCGCGGCCGTGGCGCTGCCGCGGCCTGTGACATCGGCGTAGAGGCCGCTCATGTCGAGCAGCATGCCGATCTTGACCATGTCGTCAGAGATGCCAGCCGCTGGCTGGGCGTGCGCGGCGCCGCAGGCCAGCGCGGCGGCCATGGCCAGCGTGCCGGCGGCCATGGCCAGCGTGCCGGCGGCCTTGCGGAACATCGAATGGTGTCGCTTCATGTCGTCTCCGTGGCTTGTTGTGTGCTGTTGTGTGCTGTCGTGTGTTGCTGTGTGGTGTGGTCAGACCGTGGCGATCGGTGTCACCGGCGAGCCGACTGCGCCCGGCAGGCGCAGGGGCGGCGCGGTGAGCTGGAAGCGCGTGCGGCCATTGGCGCGTAGCCAGTCGGCCAGTTCGCGCAGGTACCACAACTCGCCAAGCGGCAGGCCCAGCTTGAACAGGCAGTGGTGGTGCAGCGGCAGCAGCGGATGGTGCTTGTCGCCATCGGGCGCGGGGCGGGCAGGGTAGCGCTCGACGGCGTAGTTGTCGGCGATCAGTGCGGCAATGCCGGCATCGGTGATCCATTGCAGCAGCTTGTCGTCGCGCCCGTCGAGCGCGCAGCAGCTGTGGTGCAGCACCGCTTCGTCGGGCTCCCGCTGCATCGACAGCACCACCTCGGCAAAGCCCGTGCGCAGCAGCAGCATGTCGCCGGGCTCGGCTTCGGCCTGGGTGGCGTCCATGGCGCGCATCAGGTCGTCATAGCCGACGTTGCGGAAATCCATGCCGAACGTGTGCGCCAGATCCACCAGCACGCCGCGACCCTGCATGCCCCTGACCGCGAAATTCTCGATGCCCAGCGCCTGCGCGGCGCTGTGGTCGTGGCCATGGTCGCAGGGGTGGGCGGCGAAGTGGTCGTCCTCGGCATAGTCCACGGGGCCGACGATATGCTCGTTGGCGCGATAGCCGTTGTAGTAGACGCGCTCGGGCTTGCCGTCGCCATCGGCATCGAACAACGCGCCCACGTGCGCGAGCGAATCCCATTGCGTGCTGTACTGCAGGCACATCAGCACCTGGTCGTCGCTGATCACGTCGGTCGCGGCCGGATCGACCTTGGCCAACGGGAAGTTCACGTACGGGACATCGTCGCGGAACGTCGGGCGCAGTATCGGCGGATGGCGGCGCGGGTTGAGCTTGTTGCCACCGGGGTAGTCGAGCGGCAGCGACAGGCAGAAGCTCAGGCCGGCCTGCACCTCGCGCGCGCCTTTCACGACCTGCTCGGGGCCGATCAGGTTGATGCGGCCGAGCTGGTCGTCGGGCCCGAAATCGCCCCAGTTGGAACCCTGCGGACGTTGCTTCCAGCGCATGTCATGCCTCCTCTCGCGTGCGTGGCCGGGCCGCCGGCCGTTCTTGTTCGGTGTCGGGGGTGGCGCCGCTGCGCGGGCGCCAGTTCTGGCAGATGGCATCGGCCTCGCGCCGCAGCGCACGCGCCATTGCGGCTTCGCGCTCGGTGATGCGTTCGTTGAGCGCGGCGATGCTGATCGCACCTAGCGGGTAGCCGTCCGGGCCGGGCAACGCGATGGCGATGCCGCCCATGCGCTCGACCACCACGTCCAGCAGCACTGCGTAGCCGCGCTCGCGCGTGGCTTGCACGTGGCCGAGCAGCATGGATTTGCTGAAGCGTGGATAGCGGCGCATGGCCGGGGCAATGCCTTCGATCACGGCCTCTACCTCCGCGTCGGGCAGCGCGGAGAGCAGCGCCAGGCTGCCCGCGCCGATGCCGAGCGGCCGGCGGCTGCCGATGTCCAGGTAGTTCGCGCGGATCGGGAACGTGCCCAGGCGCAATTCGATACAGACCGACTCGCAGCCGCTGGGCACGGACAGGATGGCGCTGTCCTGGAACGCATTGGCCAGCCGGATCAGCGCGGGGCGGACCAGCGGGCGCAAGTCGGTGCGATGCACGGTGGTGGCGTGCAGGGTCAGCCACTCCGGGCCGGGCATGAACGCCTTAGTCGCCGCGTCGCGTTGCACCATCCCTTCTGCCACCAGCGTTTCGAGCAGGCGCAGCGCCGACGCTTTGTCGACCCCGGCGGCGTTGGCGAGGTCGGTCAGGCGGCTGTTGCGGGCATCGGTCAGCGCGCGCAGCAGGCGGCAGGCCTTCTGCAGCGAGGTGCTCGGAGTGGTCACGCCGGTTGTCTCCTTGTCAGGTTTTCGTCGCTTGAAACCTGTAGGAGCGGTTATAGGCCATCAGAGAATGCCCGTCATCCTGCGACGCGAAAAAATTTTGCGGGATGAAACTCTCGGCGCTGCTGTCTCCGCACGCCGTTCAGACTCACCCGCCGGGCCCGCGCTCCAATATCTTGTACAGATGCGAACGCGAAATCCGCAGTTGTTCTGCGGCGCGCTTCTTGTTGCCGCCATGACGCGCAATCGCGTCGACCACTGCCGCATAGGCAAGCTCGCTCATCCCCGCCGCAGGCTCACTAACCGGCAATGCCGCATTCGATGCCCTGCTGTCCGTTTCAACCTCTTCATGCGAATACGCCCGCGCCAGTGGATGCACGACCGGCTCGCTTTCCAGGCCCACGAGCCCACGCGCCGATTCGCCACGCGCAAAGTCGGTAGCCCTGAGCATGCGGCCATCGCAGAACACCAGCGCTTCCTCGATACGCTGGCGCAACTGGCGCACATTGCCGGGCCACGGCTGGCCCGCAAGGTGCCGCGCGACGTCATGGTCGACCTTCGGCACCGGCACGCCGTTGCGCGCACAGAACGCATTGACGAAGTGCTGCAGCAGCGCGGGAATATCCTCGCGCCGCTGTCGCAGCGCCGGAATGCGCAGCACCACGCCGCTGAGGCGGTAGTACAGGTCCAGCCTGAAGCGACCCGCATCGATCAGCGCCGGAATGTCGCGATTGGTCGCGGAGATCAGCCGGAAGTCCACGTGCTGCGCCCGGCGGCTGCCGAGTCGTTCGACCATGTGGTCCTCCAACACGCGCAACAACTTGACCTGCATCTCCATCGGGATGTCGGCGACCTCGTCGAGGAACACGGTGCCGCCAGCTGCGAGCTCAAGCTTGCCGGCCCGCCCATGCCGCTGGCTGCCCGTGAACGCGCCGGGCGCATGGCCGAACAGTTCGGACTCGATGAGCGTGGCGGGCAGCGCGGCCAGGTTCAGGCTGAGCAGCGGCCGCTCGCTGACGGGCTCGCGCCCCGCGTGGTGGATGGCGTTGGCAACCAGTTCCTTGCCGGTGCCGCTTTCCCCGAGGATCAGCACCGGCACGTCGAGCCGCGCAACAGTCTGGATTTCGCGGCGCAGGCGCTGCATCGGCGCGCTGTCGCCGATCAACCCGAGCGGCGGCTGGCCCTCGCGCAGGCCGTCCAGTTCGCGCTGGTAGCGCGCGACCTGCGAGCGCAGTTCGGACAGTTCATCGTGCCTCCGGACCATGTCTTCCGGGCCCTTGAACATGATCTGGCCGATGGCGCCCACTACCTCGCCGTCCTGGCGGATCGGAATGCGGTTGACCACGCGCGTCACGCCATTCATCGGCTGAAGCTGCCCGATCTCGGCCTTGCCGCTGGCCACTACCTGCGCCAGCCGCGAATTCGGGATGACGTCGGCGGCCGGGCGACCGATGCCTTCGCCGGTATCGAGGCCCAGGAATTTTTCGTGGACGGGGCTCATGAACCGCATGCGGCCTTGCCGGTCAGCCACGGTGATGGCCTGGTACGGGTCGGTCAGGAAATGGTTGAGGATGGCGCTGGCAAAGGGCACCGTGCCCAGGAAGTCGAACAGTACGGTGTGCGTATCGGCGCGGTGCAGCAGGATGATCTGCTGCGCTGCGTCCTCGAGACACAGGCCGACGTAGCGGTGACCGCCAGCCTCCACGGGAAACAGCCGCCTACCCGCCGTGCGATCCGCCGCTCCGGCACAAGCAGCTTCCGCCGCTTCCGCAGTGCTGGGGTCAGCACAGACCCCTATCGCCGATAGCCGCTTCCCTTCGCGTGACCGGATTACCGCGCCGAGGGCGGGCGGGGTCGGCCCTTGTGTTGTCGATGAGGACACCGTCTGTCTCCGTGTGTGTCCTCTGTGCGGACACATCCTGTCGTTATCGCGGACATCATAGCTGCGCAAAAAAGAATCCTCAATGAAATCAACGGCTCGCGGGGTGTCGCCGGGTTGGCATGGCTTGTGCGGTACTGGATCCGATGCACGAACGAGAACTCCGGAGACACACCGTGACCTGGCAGCCCGAAATTGACGAACTCGCCTACCGCCGCCGCCTGGCCGAGCGCATGGGCGGCGAAGAGAAAGTGGCGCGCCACCGCGAGGCCGGCAAGCTGACCGTGCGCGATCGCGTCGCCGGCATTGCCGACTCGGGATCGTTCCGCGAGGTCGGTGGCCTGAGCGGCAGCGGCCGCTATGACAGCAATGGCCGGCTGGTGGACCTGGTGCCGTCGAACCTCGTGATGGGCCGCGCGAAGATGGGCGGGCGGCCCGTGGTGCTGGTGGGCGACGATTTCACGGTGCGTGGCGGCGCCAACGATGGCGCGGTTGGCGACAAGCTCGTCCACGCCGAGAAGATGGCGCACGATCTGCGCCTGCCGATGGTGCGGCTTGTCGACGGCACCGGCGGTGGTGGTTC
Organism: Cupriavidus pinatubonensis; assembly: GCF_019602855.1. Taxonomy (GTDB): domain Bacteria; phylum Pseudomonadota; class Gammaproteobacteria; order Burkholderiales; family Burkholderiaceae; genus Cupriavidus; species Cupriavidus pinatubonensis. The sequence continues at coordinate 397,484 of NZ_CP080766.1, read as the reverse complement.
GGTGCGCAATATCGAGATCAAGGGCCACACGCTGATTCCCACCATGAAGGTCTGGCAGCACGTGGTCGAGAACATGTCGGTGGTGCCCGTGGTGTCGCTGGCGCTCGGGTCCGTCGCGGGCATGGGCGCTGCACGCGTGGCAGCCAGCCATTACTCGGTGATGGTCAAGGAAACCTCGCAACTGTTCACCGAAGGCCCGCCCGTGGTCGCGCACATCGGCCAGCAACTGAGCAAGAACGAACTGGGTGGCAGCCACATCCACACGCGCAATGGCGTGGTCGACGACGAAGTCGCCACGGAGCAGGACGCGTTCGAGCATGCCCGCCGCTTCCTGTCCTACTTGCCGGCGTCGGTCCACGAACTCCCGCCGCGCACCGAGCCGTCCGATGATCCCACCCGCCGCGACGAATGGCTGCTCTCTGCGATTCCGCGTGACAGCCGCGCGGTCTACAAGATCCGCCCGATCGTGCAGGCGCTCGTGGACGACGGTTCGTTCTTCGAGATCGGCCGGCAATGGGGTTGCGCCATCGTCACCGGGCTGGCCCGGCTCGATGGCTGGCCTGTGGCCGTGATCGCGAGCGACCCGTACTTCCACGGGGGTGGCTGGGACAGCGCGACCGCCGAGAAATTCACGCGCTTCGTCGACCTGGCGCAGACCTTCCACCTGCCCGTGGTCAATCTCGTCGACACGGCTGGCTTCCTGATCGGCCAGGAGGCCGAGCAGGCCGCGACCATGCGCCACGGCGTGCGCGCGCTCGCAGCGGTCTACCAGGCGACCGTGCCGTGGTGCTCGGTCATCCTGCGCCGCGCGTATGGCATGTCCGCGGCCGCGCACCAGCATATGGGCCGCTTCAATTGCCGCTATGCATGGCCTTCGGCGAACTGGGGCGCGATGCCGATTGAAGGCGGGCTCGAAGTCGCCTACAAGGCCGAGATCGAAGGCGCGGATGATCCGGTGCAGAAGCGCGCCGAGATCGAACAGCGCGTGCGCAGCCTGACCTCGCCATTCCGCAGCGCCGAAGCCTTCGTCATCGAAGACATCATCGACCCGCGCGAGACCCGCACGCTGCTGTGCGAATTTGCCAACCTGGCGGCGCCGCTGCGCGAAGCGGGCATCAGCCGCTTCGGCATCCGTCCCTGAGCGGGCCGCACGCAACAAGCACGCAATACCAGTCACTGGCCGCAGAAGCCGCAATCTGAACGAGGAGACAAAATTGAACAAGCTGTTGATCGCCAATCGGGGCGAGATTGCCTTGCGCGTGCTGCGCGCGGCACGCGACCTGGATATCACCACGGTGGCCGTGTATTCGCAGGACGACGCCAGCTCGCGGCATCGCATGCTGGCTGACGAGGCGATTGCCCTCGACGGCTCAGGGCCGGCCGCCTATATCGACATTGCGGGAATCATCACCGCCGCGAAGGCATCCGGTTGCGATGCGATCCACCCGGGCTATGGCTTCCTGAGCGAGCGCGCTGATTTTGCGCAGGCGTGCGCCGACGCCGGCATCCGGTTCATCGGGCCGACGGTCGAACAGCTTGCGTTGTTTGGCGACAAGGGAAGGGCGCTTGAGCTGGCGATGGAAAGCGATGTGCGCGTCATGCCCGCCACGCGCGGCGGTGCTTCGCTCGAAGACATCACGAGCTTCTTCGACAAGCAGGGCGATGCCGGCGTGGTGATCAAGGCCGTTGGCGGCGGCGGTGGCCGCGGCATGCGCGTGGTCAGGCGGCGCGAAGACCTGGCCGAAGCGTATGCGCGCTGCCGGTCGGAGGCAGCTTCCGCGTTCGGCGTCGATGCGCTGTACGCCGAACGGCTAGTGAGCCGCGCGCGCCATATCGAAGTGCAGATCGCCGGCGACGGCACCCATGTCGTCGCGCTGGGCGAGCGTGACTGCACCTTGCAGCGCCGCTTCCAGAAACTCGTGGAGATCGCGCCGAGCCCCGTGCTGCGGCCCCAGCTGCGCGACGAGATCATCAAGTCCGCCCTGAGGCTTGCGCGCTGTGTGAATTACCGCAGCCTTGGCACGTTCGAATTCCTGGTCGAGGAAACGGAATCGGGCGAGCAGAAGGACTTCGTCTTTATCGAAGCCAACCCGCGCCTGCAGGTCGAACACACCATCACCGAGCAGGTCACCGGTGTCGACCTTGTCGCGCTGCAGATCGGCCTCGCGGCAGGGCGCACGCTTGCCGATCTCGGGCTGGACCCGGCGTCGCCGCCGCAACCCAAGGGCTTTGCGATCCAGGTGCGCATCAACGCGGAAAGTACCGATGCACAGGGGCTTGCGCGTCCCGCGTATGGCCGGCTCGAACGCTTCGATCCGCCGTCCGGTCCCGACGTCCGCGTCGATTCCCACGGCTACACCGGCTATGAGCCGTCGCCCAACTTCGACACGCTGCTCGCCAAGCTGATCGTCAGCAGCGCCGCACCAAAGTTCGAGGCCGCCGTGCGGCGCCTGCAGCGCAGCCTGGCGGAGTTCCGCATCGTCGGCGTGCCGACCAACATCAACCTGCTGCGCGCGCTGGTGCAGCGCGACGACTTCCTCACGCAGGATGTCCATACCCGCCACTTCGAGGCGATCCTGCCGGCGCTGGCGGCTTCGGCAGAGGCGGTCGCGGAAGCCGGCCGCGCGCAGGAGGCGCTGCTCGGCGATGCCTCTCGCTCGCCCGCTGCACACGCGTCCAGATCGCATGAAGCCGAGGAAGAAGTCGAGGACGGCCTCGTGGCAATCCGTGCCCCGCTGACCGGCCGCGTCGTGGAGATTGCCGTTGGTCTTGACGAGATCGTCAAGCCCGGACAGACCGTTGCCGTGCTCGATGCCATGAAGATGGAACACGCGATCACCGCCGAATGCGGTGGCCGCGTGGTCGACCTGCGGCTGGAGAAGGGTGCGCTGGCAGCGGAAGGCCAGATCCTGATCGTGGTGGAGCAGGTTGAGGCGGAGGGCGTGGCGGTGGATGCGGCGCAGAAGGCCGACCCGAACGCCATCCGCGCGGATCTGCAGCGCGTGCTGGACCGGCACGCGTTTCTCGATGACGCCGCGCGTCCCGACGCCGTCGCGCGGCGCCGTTCGCGTGGCCAGCGCACGGCGCGCGAGAATCTGGCCTACCTGTGCGATGCCGATACCTTCGTGGAATATGGCGGGCTGGCCCTTGCGGCGCAGTCGTCTCGCCGTACGAAGGACGATCTCATCGTCAACACGCCCGCGGACGGGCTGATCACCGGCATCGGCAACATCAACGGCGCACTGGTCGGCAAGGACCGTGCGCGCAGCGCGGTCATGGCCTACGACGCGACGGTGCTCGCCGGGACGCAAGGCAAGCGCAACCATATCAAGACCGACCGTATCGTCGAAGTGGCGTTGCGCGATGAACTGCCGCTGGTGCTGTTCGCCGAAGGCGGTGGCGGCCGGCCCGGAGATGTCGATTTCCCGTCTGTGTCAGGCCTCTACCAGCCGTCCTTTGCCGCGTTCGCGGAACTGAGCGGCGAGGTGCCGGTGGTCGGCATCGTGTCGGGCCGCTGCTTTGCGGGCAATGCGGCTTTCCTCGGCTGCTGCGACGTGATCATCGCCGACAAGTCGGCCAACATCGGCATGGCAGGGCCCGCGATGATCGAAGGGGGCGGTCTCGGCATCTACCGCCCCGAAGAGGTCGGTCCCGCGCCCGTGCAGTTCGCCAATGGCGTGATCGACGTGCTGGTAGAGAACGAGGCGGAAGCCGTGCAGGTCGCGAAGCACTACCTGTCCATGTTCCAGGGACGCGTCGAGCACTGGAGTGCGCCGGACCCGCTGGCGCTGCGCCATGTCGTTCCTGAAAACCGTCTGCGCGTGTACGACACGCGCAAGGCCATAGAAGGCATTGCCGATGCCGGCAGCGTGCTGATGCTGCGCGGCGGGTTTGGCGCGGGCATCCACACCGCGCTGGCGCGCGTGGAAGGGCAGGCGGTTGGCATCATGGCCAACAACCCCTACCACCTCGGCGGCGCCATCGACGCCGATGCGGCCGACAAGGCATCGCGCTTCATGCAGCTGTGCGATGCGCATGGGCTGCCGATCGTCTCGCTGATCGACACGCCGGGATTCATGGTCGGGCCGGAGTGCGAAGCGCAAGCGCAGGTGCGGCACGTATCGCGCATGTTCCTCACAGCCGCGAAGCTGCGCGTCGCGCTGCTGGCCGTGACGCTGCGCAAGGGCTATGGGCTTGGCGCCATGGCGATGGCGGGCGGTGGCTTCCGCTCCGCGAGCTTCACTGTCTCGTGGCCCACCGGCGAGTTCGGACCGATGGGTCTGGAAGGTGCCGTGAGACTGGGCTTCAAGAAGGAACTCGAAGCAGTGCCGGATGGCCCCGAGCGCAAGGCGCTGTTCGACCAGCTCGTCGGGCAGTCCTATGAGCGCGGGCATGCGATCAATACGGCAGCGGCCGTGGAGATCGATGCCGTGATCGACCCGGCGCAGACCCGGAAATGGATCGCGCAGGGCATCGCCTCCGCCGAGGTGCGCAGCCGCCGCGCGCGCCGCGGCTTCGTCGATGCATGGTGAACGCGACCGCAGCGATTCCATCCACAACAGCCAGGAGGTTTGCATGATCAGGAATGGTCCTGACCCGGCGCAGCTTGCGCTGCGCGGGCTGCGCGTACTCGAGATCGGCACCGGTCCGGCGCTGGCGTACGCGGGCAAGTTGTGCGCCGATTTCGGCGCCGAAGTCATCAAGGTCGAAAGTCCTGAGGGCGATGCCTGGCGGCAGATGCCGCCAATGGTCGATGTTCCCGGCGCCGAACCGGAAAGCGCGTTGTTCGCATGGCTGAACACGAACAAGCGCAGCGTCACGGCAAATGCCGACAATGCCGAAGACATTGCATGGATCGCTCAGCTTGCGCGGACTTGCGATGTCGTGCTGGATGCGCGCGCATTGACGGAGGGTCCCGGCGTGCTTGCCAGTTCCGTCTGGTCGGGCGCTGCGCAGCCGCCGCACGAGCCGATCGAAGTGGCGCTCACATGGTTTGGCGAAAGCGGGCCGTACAGTGAATACGCAGGTGCGGAGTCCGTCTGCCGGGGTCTTGCGGGTGCGATTCACGGAAGCGGTCCCGTAGCGGGCCCGCCGCACATGCCCCACGATGTGCAGACCGCAATCGCCGTCGGCCTGCAGGTGTTCTCGGCCGCCGTTGCGGCGTTGATCGGCAGCGGGCAAGGCAGCCGCCGCTACGTGCTGAGCGCGCACGAAGCCGTCTTCGGCGTGGTCGAGATGGAAGCGGGCATGGTGCCCGACAAGCGACACCCGCTGCGGCGCCTTGGCGTCAACCGCTTCTGCGGCACGCATCCGGCCGGCATCTTCGAGACCGCCCAAGGCTGGATCGGCATCTTCACGCACACGCTGCCGCAATGGAAGGCGCTGTGCGAGGCGATCGGTCGTCCGGAGCTGGGCAATGATCCGCGCTATGCGAATGGCCAGGAGCGCATGGCCCGCGCGGACGAGATCGACGATCTGCTCATTCCCGCCTTGCGCACGCGGACCGCGCAGGAGTGGTTCGACATCCTTTGCGACAAGAAGCATCCGGCGGTGATCGTGCCGACGATGGAGCAGTTGCTGCGCCAGGACGTGCATCGGCAGCGCAATGCGTTCGTGCCGGTGGAAATCGGTGGCGTGGCGTTTGAAGGCCCGGTCGTGCCGCTGCGGCTCGATGCGGCCGGGCCACTGCTTGGCGGACCCGCTCCGGCAAAGGGCGCGCACGACGCCTTCTATCGCGCTGCGGGCCTTGATCACCACCCGCGCCGGCAACTTCGGCAAACCGCTTCGCCGCAACTGCCGCTGCAGGGCATTCGCGTCGTCGACCTGACGATGGGATGGGCCGGGCCGCTGGCGTCGCGGACGCTGGCCGATTTCGGCGCGGAGATCATCAAGGTCGAAAGCACTGGCTATCCCGACTGGTGGCGTGGCGCGAATTTCACCGAGGAGTTCTATCGGGAGCGGTTATACGAGAAGAACACCAACTTCCACCTGATGAACCGCAACAAGCTCGGCATCACGCTGGACCTGACGCAGCCCGAAGGCAAGCAGTTGCTGCTCGATCTTGTGGCGCGCGCCGATGCGGTGATAGAGAACTACTCGGCCGAGGTCCTGCCGAAGCTTGGTCTCGACTACGAGGCACTGCGCGCCGTGAACGAGCGGCTGGTCATGGTGTCGATGCCCGCATTCGGCCTCGGCAACGCGTGGAGCAACACCCGCGCGTATGGCGGCACGCTGGAGCAGGCAAGCGGCCTGCCGCTGCATACGGGCCATCCGGATGGTCCGCCCGCGATGACATCGTACGCGTACGGCGATCCGGTCGGCGGATTCAATGCCGGAGCAGCGATGCTGTTGGCGCTGTTCGCCCAGCAGGCGACTGGCAAGGGGCGGCACCTGAACCTGTCGCAGGTCGAAGCGATGTTGCCGATGGCGGCGCCGTTCATCATCGAGCAATCGGTCAGCGGAACCGTCGCGCCACGGCAGGGCAATCGCCATCCGGTGAATGTGCCGCACGGCTGCTTCCGCTGCGCTGGCGACGACGCGTGGGTGGTCCTGACTGTCCCTGACGCGCACTGGCCTGCGCTGTGCCGCGCAATCGGCAGGGAAGACCTTGCAGCAGACGTGCAGCTTGCACATGCGGCCGGGCGGCGTACGCAGCAGGACAGGATCGATGCGGCCATTACGGCATGGAGTGCGGGCTGTGATCCCGAGACGGCCATGCGGTCGCTGCAACAGGCCGGGGTTGCCGCTGGCGTGGTCCGTCCCATGTCACAGGTGCTGCAGGACAAGCATCTGCACGCGCGCGGGTTCTGGCAGCGCGTAGATCGTGCGCACAGCGGTCCCTACACGGCCAGCACTGCCTGGTGCCGTACCGGTATCGAACCCGTGCCTGTCCGCCATGCGTCGCCGACCCTGGGCGAGCACACCGACGAGGTCCTGACCCGTGTGCTCGGACTGAGCGCGCAGCGGCTGGCGGAGCTCGAACGGCTAGGCATCACGGGCAAGGCTGCCAAGCCGAAGGCATCTGGCAAGGCCGCGTAAGGTCAGCGAGACATCAAAAAAACACAGAGCAGCAACAGGAGACAAGCATGCAGAAATTCAACATGGCCGGTGCCGCACTGATCGCCCTGGCTTGCACCGTCGCCGGCCCGGCCGTCGCCGAGAGCGGCAGCTGGCCGAACAAGCCGATCCGTATGATCGTGCCGTTCCCGGCGGGCTCGTTCACCGATACCGTGGCGCGCGTCGTGTCGGAGCAGCTCAGCAAATCGCTGGGCCAGCCGGTGATCGTCGACAACAAGGGCGGCGCCAACGGGCTGATCGGCGTGGGCGAGGCGGCCCGTGCCGCGCCTGATGGCTACACGCTGCTGCTCACGAACTCGAGCAGCATCACCATCAACCACCAGGTCTACAAGAAGAGCAACTACAAGCCGAAGGACTTCGCGCCGGTCACGCTGGTGCTCGAGGCGCCGTTCATCCTCGTCACGAACCCGGAGTGGTCGCAGAAGCATGCGGTCGGCTCGGTGCCGGATCTCGTGAAGTTTGCCGCGCAGAATCCGGGCAAGATCAGTTATGGTTCGGCGGGCCCCGGCAATATCGCGCACCTGAGCTTCGCCATGCTGAACAACCGGACGAAGATCCAGACCACGCATATCCCGTACAAGTCGGCTGCGCAGGCCGAGCTGGCCGTGATGAGCGGAGAACTCGAAGCCGCGTTCGACCCGTGGACCGCGCTGCCGCAGATCAAGGTCGGAAAACTGAAGCCGCTGGCCGTCAGCTCGTCCAAGCGCATGACGCAGCTGCCTGACGTGCCCACGCTGGAAGAACTCGGCATCACGCCATTCAACGTGACCTTCTGGATCGGCATGCTCGCACCGGCCGGCACGCCGCCGCAGATCGTCCAGAGGCTCAACGCGATCACGCGCGGCTTGCTGGAGGACAGCAAGGCGAAGGCGGCGCTGGGGCAGCAGGGCGATGTGGTGATGATCGATTCGGCCACCTTCGCCAAACGCATCGAGAAGGAAGATGCGGCCTGGGGCGCGGTGATCCAGCGGGAAGGGATTACGCTGGACTGACGGGGAGCATCGCCTCCAGCGTGGCTAGCGTATCGGCCTCGTCGATCGGCTTGTCGGTGCGCCAGCGCAACATGCGCGGAAAGCGCACCGCAATGCCGCTTTTGTGCCGGCCGCTGCGGGCGATGCCTTCAAAGCCCAGCTCGAATACCTGCGTTGGCTCGACGCTGCGCACCGGGCCGAACTTCTCCACCGTGGTTCGCCGAACGATGGCATCGACTGCGCGCATTTCCTCATCGGTCAGGCCGGAATAGGCCTTGGCGAACGGCACCAGGGCGCGATTGGGCGTGCCTGGCGGCGCGTTCCAGACCGCGAACGTGAAGTCGGTATAGAGGCTCGCGCGGCGGCCGTGGCCGCGCTGCGCGTAGACCAGCACCGCATCGACCGAGAATGGGTCGATCTTCCATTTCCACCAGATACCGACGTCCTTGGTGCGGCCCGCGCCATAGGCTGCGCTTGCGGCCTTCAACATGAAGCCTTCCACGCCCATCTCGCGCGACGCCTCGCGCAGCCTGGCGAAGTGCGCCCAGTCGCCGGCCTGCACCAGCGGACTCAGTTCGAGTGCCGGGTGCACGTGACTGGCGACAAGCTGTTCCAGCCGGGTGCGGCGCTCGGCTTGCGGCCGCGTGCGCCAGTCCTCTCCCCGCCATTCGAGCAGGTCATAGGCCATCAGGATGGCCGGCGCGTCGCGCAGCAGCTTCGCGTTCAGCGTCTTCCGGCCGATGCGTTGCTGCAGCAGCGCGAAGGGCTGCACGCGGCCCTGTTGCCAGATCACGATCTCGCCGTCGAGTACGGTGCCGTCAGGCAGTGCCGCGGCGGCCTCGACGATCTCGGGAAAGCGTTCGGTAATCAGTTCCTCGCCGCGCGACCACAGCCAGGTCTGATTGCCGCGGCAGACGAGCTGCGCGCGGATGCCGTCCCACTTCCATTCGACCTGCCAGTTGTCCGGGTCGCCCAGCACGGCATCGAACTGCTCCAGCGGAACCTGCAGCGGATGCGCGAGGAAGAACGGGAAGGGCTGGCCGTTGGCGCGCAGTTCGCGGTCGTCCTCGCTTTCGGGTGCGAGCAGTGCCTGGAATCGCGTTGCGTCGGGCCGCGCGGACAGGTCGGTGTAGCCGACCATGCGCTCGGCCACGCGTTTGGGGTCAATGCCGGCGACTTCACCCAGCGCTCGCGTCACCAGCAGCCGCGATACGCCCACGCGAAAGGCGCCGGTGATCAGCTTGAACAGCACCAGCCGGCCGTGCGCGTCGAGCGGCCGCCACAGCGCATCGAGGCGCGGCATCAGTTCGTCGGGCGGCAGGCCGCGCAGCGGCAGCAGGCGCTGCTCGACCCATTCGGCCAGGCCGGCATGATCGGCATCCATGGGGTCCGGCAGCAACAGTGCGATGGTCTCCGCCAGGTCGCCCACGGCCTGGTAGCTTTCCTCGAACAGCCAGTCCGGCAGGTCGGCGGCCTGACGTGCCATGTCGCGCAGCAGGGCCACCGGCACGATCTGGCGTGGCTTGCCGCCCGCGAGGAAATACACGGCCCAGGCGGCGTCCTGCGGCGGCGCCGCGCGCAGGTAATCCACCAGCGCGGCCAGCCGCGCCTTGGTGGAGGTGGTGCCGTCGAGCGCGGCGTAGAGATCGGCAAAGGCCTTCATGGCGCCGTATCCTCACTGGCGGCGGCTGGCTCAGCCTGCTCATCGGCGCGTGCGGATTCGTCGTCGTCGCCGTATTCGGTATCGAACGCCTGCGCCTGCCAGCCGCGCTCGCTCAGGTAGCGCACCATCACCGGCACATTGCCGTGCGTCACGATCACGCGGCCGGCGCCCGTCGCTTCGATCGCTTTCAGCAGCCCGGGCCAGTCGGCATGATCGGACAGCGCGAAGCCGCGGTCCACGCCGCGGCGCCTGCGCGTGCCGCGCAACTGCATCCAGCCGCTGGCGAACGCATCGGACGCATCGCCAAAGCGGCGCAGCCAAGGCGAGCGCTGCGCCGACGGCGGCGCTACCACCAGTGCCTGCCGCAGCAGCGGGCTGCGTGGCGGCAGTTCGGTGGCGAGCATCATCGGCGGCAGCGCCACGCCGGCTTCGGCATAGGCGCCGTTGAGCGTGGTCAGCGCGCCGTGTGCGATGACTGGCCCTGGCAGGCCGTCATCGCCGGCATGGCGCAGCAGGCCGTGCAGGATGCGCTGTGCCTTGCCGAAGGTGTAGGCGTAAACGATGCTGGCGCGTCCTGCCTGCGCGTTGGCCTGCCACCAGTGGAAAACCTCCGCCATTAGTGCCGCCTGCGGCGGCCAGCGGTAGATCGGCAGGCCGAAGGTGCTTTCGGTGATGAAGGTGTCGCACGGCACCGGCTCGAACGGGTCGCAGGTGCCATCGGATTCCAGCTTGTAGTCGCCGGAGGCCACCCATACCTGGCCGCCGAATTCGAGTCGCACCTGCGCGGAGCCAAGCACGTGGCCGGCCGGATGCAGGCTCAGCGTGACGCCGTGGTGCGTGATGCGCTGGCCGTACGGCAGGGTGTCGAGCTGAATGCCAGGCAGCCGTGCCAGCAGCACGCCGCGACCGGGTTCGGCGCACAGGTAGTGCGCGTGGCCGAAACGGGCGTGGTCGGAATGGGCGTGGGTAATGACGGCGCGATCTACCGGGCGCCACGGGTCGATGTAGAAGTCACCGGGCGGGCAGTAAAGGCCCTCGGGGCGGGCGATGATAAGGTCGTGGGCGTGGCGGGATTCGGATGTGGGCGGCCGTGGGTGGTCCAAGCTTGCCTCCTGACGCACTGCGGCCCGCAAGCCGCCATGAAGACGCGAGCATCATACTTCGTGCGCTTACGGGTTGTGGAGCCGGTTGCGGCCGATTCGCGTGTCGGTGGGGTCTGACAGCGCGCTGGCCCCTGCGGCGTTTTGATCCTTGGAACCCTGGGGCTACGTGCTCTCGCGATGTGGCGTCCTGCCGCTGCCCTTCCTGGAACGTTCCAATCCAATTGCCTGAACGGCTCGGCGCTCTGATAATCCATCCAACCTCCCATCAAAAACTCCCGGAATGCCCCGCATCCGCACCCTAAGTTCCCTCGTCGCCGAGGCAAGCCACCCCGCCGGCAGGCCCCCGCCGGCCGAGGCGGCAACACCCGCCGCCGCACAGCAAAGCGAAACCGCCATGCGCATGCTGGAAATCGCGGAGCGGCTGTTCGCCGAGCATGGCATCGAGCAGGTGCCGCTGCGGCAGATCGTGGTCGAGGCGGGCCAGCGCAACCGCTCGGCCTTGCACTACCACTTCGGTTCGCGCGAGGCGCTGGTCGCCCATCTGCTGAACTTGCGGCTGGCCCATGTCAACGTGCTGCGCAACGCCTATCTCGATGAAGTCGAGGCCGCCGGCAAGGCAGGCGATGTGCGCGCGATCGTGCATGCATCGATCAGTGCCCTGGCCGATACCGTGGTCGACACGGCATGGGGTGGAAACTATCTGCAAGTGGCCGCGCAGACGATGTTCAGCCCGACGCTCTTCAACGCGGAACTGCTCGACAAGGATGCGATGACCGGGCTGGCGCGCACGCGTCGGATGGTCATGGCCGCGCTGCCCGACGTGCCGGCGAAGGTGATGGACTACCGCCTGATGTGGTTCAACCACGGCACGGTCTTTTCGCTGGCGGACTGGTACCAGCGCACGCGCGCCGAGCATGGCGCGCCGCCCGTCGACGAACTGGCCGACTACTGCACTGCAGGGCTCACGGGACCGGTCACGCGCACCACGAGCGCTCCGCGCCGCGCTGGCAAGGCGCGAAAGAGGTGAGCGCTGCCGCTGCCCGTGCAGCGGCATGACGTCACGCGCTCATGCGATTACGCGCTCAGGCACTGACGCGCCGGATGGGGGGATACGCGAAGGTCTTGTCCAGATGAGCCTTGCGCGGTACGTACAGGCGCAATGCGACATAGAAAGGTTCATCGGGCGCAGGCAGCCAGTTGCCTTGCAGTGATGCAGCAGCCGGTGCGCGCGAGCCCAGCAGCAGGCGCAGGCTGCCATCCGATTCATATTGCAGCGCCGGTGAACGGTCCCCGAGCGAATACCGGCACAACGGGTTTTCCACCAGCATGCAATCGGATTTTCGGTACAGCGTGAGCGACCAGAACGCATCGACCTGCGGCAGGCCGTCTGCCGGAAAGACCAGTTCATAGCTGGCGCGGCCGTCGAGGGGCTGCCCGTCGCCATCGCAATCGGCGATCAGGTACATCGCCTCTTCCATGCCCAGCGCGCCAATGTAGTTGCGCGCCACCAGCGCCCGCTCGAGATAGCGTTCGCCGAACGTGGACAGCAACTCGACCGGCAGGGACCAGCCGCCGCCGAGGTCCGACGGGATCGGTGCGGCGAGTTCGGCATCGAGCGCTGCCAGTGCGGCAGACAGGGCTTTCCGCTGCGCATCGTCCATCGTCCCCGCATCGCAATCTGCGCCAATGCCGACAGCGGCAAATCGGGCGACATGTGCTGCCTGTTCCGCAGGCGGGGGGTTGTCGCGCAACATGCGGTTGACCACGGTGGCGAAGCGTACCGGGTCGCCAGCGCGCTCACCGGGCTGCATGCCGACGTCGAATGCGTGCGCGGCTGGCGTGCCGTCGGGGCGGGTCAGGCTGACGGCGTCCTGCAAGCGATGCACCGCCGGCAGGTCGGCTTCGCCATCGACGAGCCAGCGGCCGATCATCCAGATTGCATGGGTCGGGCACGGCACCGCCTGCATGCCGGATGGAATCTCGCCTTGCCAGCGCGGGCCATGCAGCAGGTAGCGTCCGGCGCCAGTGCCGGTGGTCCGGCTGCCGATCCCGCCGAACGGGTTGGTGTAGGCATCGAGCAGCCCGAGCACGTAGTAGCGCCCCGCAGTGTCCGGCACGCTGATGCACACCGGTCCTTCCGAAAGATCAAGCCAGGCGTTGGTGTAAAGCGTGTCGTTGTTCGGCGTGACGACCTGTCGGTGCTGCGGACCGAGCAGCGCGCGCGAGTGGAACAGCTGGTTGACCCAGCGCAGCGTGGTGTCGGGCGTGTCGCCAGCGAAGGTTCCGTCGGTGCGGCGCCGCGGGCACGTGGCGGCGCGCATGCGCGCCATTTCATACAGCGGATAGGTGTAGACGACGGCGTCGCGCAGCAGCGCGGCTTGGTCGGAAGCAGGGGTGCGGGGAGCGTTCATGGCGATCTGCAGTCTCCGGTAGTCTTTTAATTCATCGTATTAAACCGTGGAAACAGGGTAGGCGCTGACCACGCGCGCGGGCATTGGGGTTTCCACCATGCCGGCCGGCGCCAGGCCTCTGTTACATTGTGTCTGAATTAATGCGGTGTATTAAAACAGGGCGACCCGCCATGGCATGCACTGCGGGCGGCACTGCCCGGCTATGTGGAGACAGCATGACCGTACACAGTCCCGTCCGCGCCGCACGGCGCTGGACCTTGTCGATTTCCATGCGCGCACTGGGCGCCGCGGCACTGGCGCTGTCGCTGGTGCCTGGCGTCGGTCAGAGCGCCGAGACCTACCCCGTGAAGCCCGTTCGCATGGTGGTACCGTATCCGCCCGGCGGACTGACCGACACACTGGCGCGCACGGTCGCCGACGGCCTGTCGCGCCGCCTGGGCCAGCCAGTAGTGGTCGAGAACCGTGCGGGAGCAGGCGGTGGAATCGGCACGGATTACGTCGCAAAGTCGGCGCCGGACGGCTATACGCTGCTGATGACGATACCGGGCCCGCTCACGGCCAATATCGCGCTCTACAAGCGGCTGCCGTACGATCCGCGCACCGACCTGCGGCCGATCTCCGACGTCGCTGTCGCGCGCACGGTGATGGCGGTCAATGCGTCGGTGCCAGTGAAGACGGTAGCCGAGTTGATTGCCTACGCGAAGAAGCAGCCGGGCAAGCTGGTGATGGGGTCGTGGGGGCCTGGCACGCAGCCGCACACGATCCAGGCGTATATGGACAAGACGTACGGGATCGACATGCTGCACGTGCCGTACCGCGGCGAGGGGCCGATGATCACCGACCTGCTCGGCGGGCAGGTGAACCTGACGGTGGGCTCGATCACGGCACTCAAGCAGCATATTGCCGACGGACGCCTGCGGGCGCTGGCGGTCGTGGGCCCCAGCCGCGCGCGGGCGATGCCCGACGTGCCGACCTTTGCCGAGTCCGGCTACAAGGACACGCCCTTTGCGCTGGTTGGCCCGGTCAGCCTGCTGGCGCCGGCGAAGACGCCGGATGCGGCGGTCGAGCGGCTGGGGCGCGAAGTCAGTGCGCTGGTCAAGACCCCGGCTGTGAGCCAGAAGATCGAGGACATGGGCGCGGAACCGCTGGGCAATCTGCCTGGGGAAGCGGTCGCCGCCTACAAGGCCTATCTGCCGGTGGTACTGAAGCTCACGGCGGATACGGGGGTGTCGCTGGAGTGAACCCATTCCCCATGCGCGCGCTGCATCAGCCCTCTTGTGCGGCGGCGCATCGGGTGAGGATCACCAGAATCCCAGGATCTTCCACCAGATACCGCCTACCACGGCGAAGACGATCAGTTCGAACACGCACATGACGGCGCCGACCCGCCACCACTGTCCCAGCGTTACGTAGCCGCTGCCGAAAATGATCGGGGACGTGCCCGTGGCGTAGTGGGTCAGCGTCATCATGATCGCAGATCCGGCCGTCATCATGAGCATGAACACGGGCACGTAGGGCTGCGGGATCAGGTGCACGCCCACGGTCAGGAAAGCCAGCATCATGGCGCTGATGTGGGCGGTGGTGCTCGCGAACAGGTAGTGCGAAAAGACAAAGGCAAGCACCAGCACGGCAGCGGTTGCGAGCCAGCCCATGCCACTGGCCTCAATGGCGTCGCGCATGTCCGCCGCGAACCAGGTGATGACCCCGAGTTTGTTGAGTTGCTCGGCGAGCATGACCAGCGCGCCGAACCAGATCAGCGTATCCCAGGCGCTTTTTTCCGACAGCACGTCGTCCCAGTCGATCGTGCCGGTAATGATGAGCGCAAACAGGCCGAGGAAGGCGACCACGGTCGGATCAAGCGTCAGGCCGGGGCCGAAAATCATCGCCGGCAGGTTCGCCCACAGCACCAGCATCACGGCGAAGACACCCATCATCACGCGCTCCTGTCCGCTCAGGGGGCCCATGCGCTCCAGTTCGCCGCGCGCATAGTCGATGGCGTTGGGCGTCGCCTTCAGTTCGGGTGGTTGCAGCACGTAGATGATCAACGGCATCACCAGCAGACAGAGCAGGCCTGGCACCAGCATGCACAGGGCCCAGGTGGTCCAGCTGAGATTCAGCGCACCGCCACTGGCCTTGGCGACATAGTCGACCACCAGCGGGTTCGGCGCGGTGGCGGTCACGAACATGGCCGACGTGATCGGGTTCGCGTGGTAGTTGACCAGCGCCAGGTAGGTGCCGACCTTGCCCTGCGTGTCCTTGGCCGGATCCGAGTCGAACGCGCCGGCGATGGACTTCATGATCGGATGCACGATGCCGCCGCCGCGCGCGGTATTGCTGGGCGTGAACGGCGCCAGCACCAGTTCGCAGATCGCAAGCCCGTAGCCGATGCCCACCGTGCGCTTGCCGAGCAGCGAGATGAAGATCAGCCCGATGCGGCTGCCAAGTCCGGTCTTCTTCAGGCCGCGCGAGATCAGGATCGCGACCACGATGAGCCAGATCAGCGGGTTGTCGAAGCTGCTGAGCGCGTCGGCAATGGCGCCTTTCGAGGAGTTCGACGTCACCTGCGCCAGCGAGACGATGACGATGGCCATCATCGCCATCACACCGATCGGCATCACCTTGAGAATGATGGCCACGATCGTCGTCAGGAAGATGGCGACCAGATGCCAGGCCTCGGGCTTCAGGCCTTCGGGGGCCGGAAGGAGCAGCAAGGTGACCAGCACGACCGTGCTGATGATGGCGGGCGTCAGCCGGAACGGTACGACCGACATGAAGTAGCGATACATCGCAGCGATTTGAGCAAGCATTCTCTGGATCTCCGTACGGGGGACGCAGTGGATACAGGCAGCCGGGGCTTGCGCCGGGCGGCGCTTGCGAAGCGCAGGCTCTGGCCTGGCCACGTGACCAGAGATAAACAGATGCTGAGCGATGTGCCCGGCAAGCAGAAGTGAATCTTTTGTAGCGGCCGTATAGATATTTCGATGGAAAGCAGAGGCTTTGTCGGGGCCGGAGAGGGCGGGGAGCCTATAAGGCGTCAAAAAGTGATGTATAGAATTCATCACCCAGACGCGCGGGTCGCGTCAACTGTGGATCTGGATCGGACTCCGGCCGTCTTCCTTTTGCTGGCGCAGGCTCTGCCACCGTGTCGGCGTCATGCCGAACTGCGCGGCAAACCAGCGTACGAAGGAGCCATAGGCCGAGTATCCGAGCGACTGGGCAATGCGCCCCAGCGTGTAGCTCTTGTTGTCCATGTAGTGGATGACGAGATCGCGCCGTACGCCGTTGACCATGTCCGAGAACACCATCCCCGCGCTTTCGAGCTGGCGCTGCAGCATTCGCACGTTCATGCCAAGGCCCTGCGCTACCTGCTCGATGGTCGCTCGCCCCAAGGGCAGCAACAGATAGATGGCCTTTCGCACTTCAAGCACGATGGACGGCTCTTTGGCACCCGGCAGCCCCTCGAGCAAGCGCCGCGCGTGGCGTGCCATGACGGGGTCGGCGATGGGGTTGGGGAAATCCATGTCCGCCGCGCGGCAGATCATGCCATTGAACGAGCTGGCGAATTCCAGCTTGCCGCCGAACACGCGGCGGTGCAGCCGCAGGTCAGGTGGCGGATCGTGGGCGAAATGGACGCTCAGCGGGTGCCACGTGGCGCCCATCAGCGTGCTGCACAGGCGTGACAGCGAGCCCAGCACCAGTTCGGTCGACTGTATGGAGGTGCCGGCCTCATCCGCGACGAGTTCCTCGCGCACGATCACCTTCCTGCCGACATCCTCCATGCGGATGACCAGGAACTCGTTCAGCAGGTGCCGATACTGGATCAGGGTGCCAACGGCGTCGCGCAGGGTGCTCTGGTGCGTGAGCAGCACGCTGATGACGCCGAGGTCGGACAGCTGCCAGCGCTCGGCCACGCGCAGTCCGAAGGTCGGGCATTGGGTCAGGCGTGCCGACTCTTTCAGCAAGGTGACGGAAGCACTCCCGGGAATCAGGCATTCCGGGTCGGCAAGCATTTCCTTGGTCAACCCCAGCTTGCGCAGCAGCGGCTGAGGGTCAAAGTCCAGTTGCTGCGCAACCTTGAGAAAGTTGGTCAGCGTCCCGGTACGCATCAACGTGCCCATCGCGTCTCGTCCATGCAGCGTGTGGTCCGATTCCGCGCTGCGCAGAACCGTAGTCCTACTCATTTTGTCATGAAATGAGATGCCTATGTCGTCAAATGAGAGAGATAGGAAGGCTCGGGATTCCTAGACTACAGCCTTGTCGGCCTTCCTGGATTCGGGAGTGCCGGAACCCCTCCCAAATCCTTTTCCTGACTTGCCATGAACTTCCTTGACGGACACCTGTTCCCCGAAAACCAGCAACCGCTGATCATCACGGCCGCACCCTATGCGCCCTCATGGATGCCCTCGGACTTCCCCGAGGACATCGCGGTCACCATGGAAGACCAGATCCAGAAAGCGGTGGATTGCTACAACGCAGGTGCCACCGTACTGCACCTGCATGTACGCGAACTCGACGGCAAGGGCTCGAAGCGCCTGTCCAAGTTCAATGAACTGATCGCCGGTGTCCGTGCCCGCGTTCCGGAGATGATCATCCAGGTCGGCGGATCGATCAGCTTCGCGCCCGAATCGGAAGGCGCGGCCGCCAAGTGGCTTTCGGACGACACGCGCCATATGCTGGCTGAACTGGAACCCACGCCTGACCAGGTGACGGTCACCGTCAATACGTCGCAGATGAACATCCTTGAGCAGTTCGATCATCGCGACATCGTCGGCAGCTCCATGGAGGACCCGGAGGTCTTCAATGCCTACAAGGAAATGACCGTGCCGGCGCAGCCGGGCTGGGTCGAGGAACACGTGCGCCGTCTGACCGCGGCTGGCATCCAGAGCGCGTTCCAGTGCTACAACCTCAACAGCTTCGAGTCCGTCGAGCGCCTGATGCGCCGCGGCATCTACAAGGGCCCGCTGGTCCTGAACTGGGTGGCGATTGGCGGGGGCATGGACTCGCCGAGCGTCTACAGCCTGGCCAACTTCGTGCGCGCCGTGCCCGATGGCGCCGTGCTGACGGTGGAAAGCTCGGTGTGCAACGTGCTGCCGGTGAACACGATGGGCATTGCGATGGGCCTGCATGTCCGTTGCGGCACCGAAGACACGCTGTGGAACCAGACGCGTACCAAGAAGATGGGCACGGTGGCGCAGATCGAGCAACTGGTGCGGATCTCGGAAGAGATGAGCCGCCCGATCGCAACCGCCCGGCAAGCGCGCGAAATGTGCCGGATCGGTGAGTTCTATGACACCGTGGACGAAACGCTGCAGGCCAACGGCTTCGCGCCCAATCGCAATGGCGGGCAGCAGGGCTTCCTGCGCAAGGTTGCCTGATCGGGCTGCTGTTCCGGGGGCTTGTCCCCCATTGGCCGATAAGCCCAAAAAAGACGCTCGGTGTCTGCCGAGCGTCTTTTTTTGTCTTGATCAGGATGCCGCCGACTGCACAAGGTCGTCGACGCCGGGCTGCTCCTTCGCATGGCTTTGGCTGCTTTTGTTGACGTAGCTTCCCGCCGCGCCCGCGCTCGGCGTAACGCCCTGGGCCCGCAGGTGCGCCGCGACCCGCTCGCACCAGTCAAGCAACTGATGCTTGTCCAGATCCGCGACGACGTCTTCACCGAACGTATTGGAGAGGTCCAGTGCGACGCCCGAGAATTCGGCGCCGTCATCCCGGATGGCCAGGACTCCGTCGCCATCGCCGTCGCACATCTCGATCCTGGTGGCAGGCATAGCTGTTACCTCCTGAGGCTTCGTAACCGTCACGTGGTTCTTCAGCGTCATATGGGGCGCTCTGCCTGGACGGTCGTTTCGCTAGCGTATCTATCCTAGAAGATCGGCTTCCCTGCCACCAAGGGCAGATACGGCATGCGTGCCGGTGCCTTACTTGCGCGTCCGGGCTCTGGTGGCCTTCTTCACGACGCCGGCGCGCGGGGCTTCCTTGCTGGCCACGGCACCGCCGCTGCTCATCTGTTCGAGCCACGTCAGCGCATCCACGTACGACAGGAACTGCTCGAAGTACTCCGGCGACATCTCGCGCATCAGCGTCAGCGAACGGTGGACGAGATGGCTGGAATTCAGCGGTCCCGCATGCTCGGGGACGCGCTCCAGCGACTGCTGCAACTGCTGGCCGGCGCTGACGCGGGTCCAGGTGTCGCGGAAGTAATCGATCAGCCCGGGTTCCACACGTGGTGTGTTGCGCGGCGTCGCGGCGCTGCGGGCGGGCATGGCGTCCGGCTCCTGCACGCGGCTCGCGATGTAGTCGACGACGTCGGCCAGCGCGCCGCGCACGGGCAGGGGTGTTCGAGGCGCACCGCTCGCGGTGTCGCTCGGGCATTCGGCGTCCCCCACTGCATCCCCGTAAGCCCTGACCAGTTCGGCAAGCCTGTCATCGAGCAGCCGGCGCGCGTCGCCGCTGTGCGCGGCCGCGCGCCGTGCCATCGCTTCGATCAGGCGAAACCGTACGGGGTCGACGCGGTCTGCGCCGCTTTCGCGCCAAGCCATCAGGGTGTTCTGCATGGCGTCGTCAGCCATGGGGTTTGGCCGTTCCCATCGACACGCGCGGCACCGGGGCGATCTCCACGCGCCGGTTCCTGGCGCGGCCGGCTTCGTCGGCATTCGATGTCACTGGCTGCTCCGCGCCGAACGCGGCCGAGAACACGGAAGCGGCCGGAATGCCGGCATCGATCAGCGCGCGAGTCACGGTCAAAGCGCGCTGGGCGGACAGTTCCCAGTTGTCGGCAAAGCGGCGGTTGCGTTCGCGCACCTGCTGGTCGTCGGTAAAGCCGCTGACCATCAGGATCTCGTCGCGCGAGCGCAGATAGGCCGACAGCGGGCCGGCCAGGCTTTTCAGCACGTCACGGCCTTGTGGCTGGAGTTGGTCCGAGTTGATCGCAAACAGCACGCTGCCATTGATGCCGATGCGGCCGTTCACCAGCGTCACGCGGCCGGCGGCCAGCGGGGCCGCCAGCGCCTTTTCCAGGCTCTCGCGGCGCTGCATTTCTTCCTGGCGCTGCTTCGCCTCTTTCTCGAGCCGGGCCGTCAGTTCCATCTGGGCGCCGATGACGCCAAGCAGAATCAGCACGAACGCGCCGAGCACCACCGTCATCAGGTCGCCAAATACGGCCCATGCGGGTACCGACGGCTCGACGCCGGCGTCGATGTCGTCTCTCATGCGGCCTCTGCGTTGGATGCCTGCTGCCCGGCGAGTTGCTGCAGGTCTTCAAGCACCTGCTTCTGCGACCGCATGCTCAGGTCGACGACTTCACGCGCCTGTGCCACGTAGTAGGCAAGCTGTTCATCGCTGCGCGTCATGGACTTGTCGAGCGCGGTCTCGATGCGCTCCAGATGGGCCATGAGCTTGTCATTGGACTCGCTGAACACCTGAACGGCAACGCCGAGCGCTTCGCCGAGGCTTGCGACTTCGACTGCGCTGCCCGTGACCTGTGCGGCAACGGTGGCCAGCTTGCCAGTCTCGGACTCGACCTGCTCGTGGAAGCGCGTGCCGACACGGTCCAGCAGGCCAGCCGTGGTGGTGACCAGCGAGTCGACCGCCACGCGTTGCTCCGTGGACGCATGGTTCACGGCGTCGAGCAGCGTGCCCAGGGTTTCAAGCAGGCGGCTGCGCTCTTCCAGCATCGCGTTGTCGCGCGCCATGCTGTCCGTGAGCTTCTGGCGCAGTTCGGCGATGACTTCGGCCGCGGCCTTGGGCGCTTCGGTGGCGGCCTGCACCAAGCGGGAGACTTCGGCGATGGTGTGGCTCGCTTGTGCGTGCGTCTGTGCGGAGATGTCGCGCGTGGTCTGCGCCAGCGTGTCGCAGATGTCCTGCTGGCGGCTGACGGTCTGCGCGGTGGTCTGCTCCCATTCCTGGCGCAGCGACGATGCCATGGCGCTGAGCGTTTCGGTCCAGGCGGCCATCCGCTGCTCCTCGCGCGCAACGATCTCGGCCTGCAACGCGACGGCGGCCTTCGGGGCCAGTTCTGCTGCCTGCACGAGGCGGTCGATCTCGGCGATCGTGCTGCTCGCGTGCGTGCGGGCTTCGTTCGAGATATCGCGGGCAGTCTGTGCCAGCGCTTCGGTGATGGCCTGGTGGCGGTCGGACGATTGCTCGCCGGCTTGCTCCATCTGCGTGCGCAGCGTCGCGGCCATGGTGGCCAGCGCCTCGGTCCACGCGGTGAAGCGCTGCTGGTCGCGGGAGGCGAGTTCTTCCTGCAGCGCGACAGCGGCCTTCGGGGCCAGCTCTGCTGCCTGCACTAGACGGTCGATCTCGGCGATGGTAGTGCTGGCGTGCGTGCGGGCCTCGGCCGACATATCGCGTGCGGTCTGCGCCAGCGTTTCGGTGATCCTTTGCTGCTGCTCAGCGGCGTTCGTACCTGCCTGTTCCATCTGCGTGCGCAGCGTCGCGGCCATGGCGGCCAGCGCCTCGGTCCACGCGGTCAGGCGCTGCTGATCGCGAGAGGCCAGTTCTTCCTGCAGCGCGACAGCGGCCTTTGGCGCCAGTTCGGCAGCCTGCACGAGGCGGTCGATCTCGGCAATGGTGGTGCTGGCGTGCGTACGCGCTTCGGCCGACATATCGCGCGCGGTCTGTGCCAGCGTTTCCGTGATCTGCTGCTGATGGCCAGCGGCACTGGCGTTGGCCTGTTCCATCTGCGCGCGCAGCGTCGCGGCCATGCCTGCCAGCGCCTCGGTCCACGCGGTCAGGCGCTGCTGATCGCGAGAGGCCAGTTCTTCCTGCAGCGCGACAGCGGCTTTCGGAGCATGTTCTGCGGCCTGCACTAGACGGTCGATCTCGGCAATGGTGCTGCTGGCGTGCGTGCGAGCCTCGGCGGAGATATCTCGCGCGGTTTGCGCCAGCGTAGCGGCGGTTTCCTGCTGGTGGCTCGCGCTGCGGGCGCTGGCCTGTTCCAGTTCGCTGCGCAGGGTCGCCGCAACCGCGCCGAGCGTGTCTGCCCACGTCTGCAGGCGCTGGGCGTCCTGCGCGGACAGTTCCTGCTTCAGGTCCGCATGGGTGCGGGCCACGGCCTGCACCAGCGAAGCCGCTTGCTGCTCGAACGCGGCTGCGGCATTCGCCACGGCCTGCCGGTTGTCGCCGGCCATCTTCTCGCCGAGGCTTGCCTGCCGCGCCAGCGCGTCGTTCCAGGCCCCAGCTGCACTGGCCGCCGTGGCATCCAGGCGCGTGGCCACGCTTTCGAGCAGGCCGGCCGAGCGCTGATCGAACGTCTGCGCGAAACCATCGAGCGTGGCGCGCAGGTCGCTGGCCTGTGCCTCGCTGGTGCGCTGGTGCCCGGCCAGTGCCTGTTGCCAAAGGTCTGCGACCGTGGCCGTGGTGGCCTCGAAACGGGTCGACAGGCCATCGAGCTGCTGCTTCACTGCGTCCGTGACGGTGGTGTGCAGCGCCGCGGTTTCGCGTGCGATGCCTGCCATGGTGGCCTCGACAGCCGGCTGGATCGCCGCGCTGACGGTGCGCGTGCTGTCGGCGATGCTTTGCGTCAGCGACTGCTGCACGGCGTCGGCGAGCCGGCCGTATGCCGCGTCGGTGCGGTCATGGAACGCAGCCTGGCTGGCGGCCAGCCGGTCGGACATGGCCTGGTGTTGCTGCTCCATGGTGGTCATCATGGCCTGCAGGCGGTCGACCAGCGTGGGCATCACGTCGGCCTGCCGCTGCAGCAGCTGGAACGCCTCGTCGCGCTGGTGCGCGCGCGAGAACGGGCGCAGCGTGGTGGCGATGCGAGCGTCGAGCGCCTGCGCGGTCTCGATGCGCTCGCGCCGGCACAGCGCCGAAAGCAGGCCCAGCATGGCCGAGGTGGCGACGCCGGCGACCGACGTGCCGAACGCGAAGCCCAGCCCCTTGACCGGAGCGGCCAGCGACGCACGGATGGCGTCGAGGTCCGCGGCGCCTTCGAGCGCGATCCCGGTGCCGCGCAGTGTTGCCACCATGCCCAGGAACGTGCCGAACATGCCGAGCAGCACCAGCAGGCCGACCAGATACGGCGTCATCGCCGGGCCGGGCAGGGCCGTGCGCTCGCCTTCGACGCGCAGGCGCACGGCATTGCGCAGGCTCGGATGCAGCGGTTCAATCCAGCCGGCAAGGCCCGCGGGCGACTCGGTCAGCCCCGCGATGGCCTGCGCCAGCGAGGACGTGGCCTGACGGTAGCGCTTCAGTTCGAACGCCCCTGCAAGGTAGAAGCCGCCGATCAGCAGCGTGACGGCCAGGGCCAGCGCATTAGTGCCCGCGTAGCCGGCACCGATCCAGCCCACGACGGCCAGGCCTGCCAGGAAGACGACGATATGAGTAATGGGTCGGGTCATGATGGTTGGGTTAGCTGTCACGCAGCGCCGCGAGCAATGCTTCGACGGGCTGGAAGCGGATGTCCAGCTCGGCGCGCAACACGCTTTGCATATCGTTCTGAAAGACGGTCAGCCAGGCACCGGACGACACGGGTGCCGGCTTGCCCGCCGTCTGGGCATTCGCCAGTGCGGCTTCCTCGGCCTGGCGCAGGCGCGTGAAATGCGCTTCGAGCATCCCCGGCACGGTGGCCAGGAGCGCCTGTTCGCGCGCGCCGAGCACGCGTTCCATGACGGCATCGACCATGGACAGGCGCGTCATGCCAGCGCCGCGTGCCGCCAGCGTTGTCCGCAGGCGGCCGCGCAGGCTGCCGATTTCCGTTTCCATGGTCTGCTGCAATGTGACGTACCGTTGGCGGAACGCCGCATAGTCCACGACGGCTTCCGCCGGCTCCGGCGCGGCCGGGCGCGGCCGTCCGCGCTGTCGGTTGCTGCCCGCCTTGTCGTCCGCAATGGCTGCCGTCAGGGCAGCCCTGATGCGGGCGCAGTCAGCCTGTTCGGTGCCGCCCGCGCGTGCGCCGGCCGCCGCCGGCGGGTTGCCGTTCAGCGCGGCGGACAAGGCGATCGCGTCCGTCCAGCCAAGCCATTGGCCGAGCTGGTCGGAAAGCGATTGTCCGGATTCGGGGGCGTCGTCGCCGGTCAGGCGAACCAGCAGGCGGATCAGCGTGGGACCGCTGAACCCTGCGCGCCGTGGTGCTTGAAGCATGTCGCCAGAGCGAAAAATCCAGCAGTTTACACTTCCGCGCGTGCGATTTCGCCGCTTTCGTGGCCAGACCGTTGCAGGTCGGCACCGAAGCGGCGATTCGTGGCTGCGGATTGCGTGGATTCCGTTGGCGAATCAGCTGCTGAGCGGCCCGGCGGCTAGCCGAAAGTGAAGGCGTAGGCCTGCGCGCCAGCGTCCACGAAGCGGATCTCGAACGTATGCTCCCCGACTTCGCCAGCCTGCCGCACAAGCTGGTAGAGCCGCGTCTGCGTGACGGCGCCATTGCCGCCGGCGTCCGTGTCGGCACCATGGCTCTTGCCCGGCGGCTTGCCGTCGATCGTCACGACGAAGCGGACGGCCTGGCCATTGGCTGCCGGCCCTAGTACCAGATGCAGGTCGCGTGCATGGAAGCGGTAGCGGATGGTGCCGTCGGCCCGATCCAGCGTCGCCTGCTCGGGGCCGACCGTCCATTGGCCCGACAAGCCCCACTCGTTCAGGAGCAGCTTGCCAACGGTGTACTGCCGAGAAGCGTCGGGCCGCACCTCGCCCGGCGAGGCGAAGTTCGTTGCCTGGCTGTAGCCGATATAGGTTTCTTCGGAGCGCACGTTGTGCAGGTCCGGCGCCGCCTGTGCACCGGCGGCATCGGGGGAGACGACATCGCCGGCCACCGTACGGCTACCGGCTTCCGTCAGCAGCGTCTGGATGACGCGTTCGGATTTCGCGTAATCGCCCTCGCCGAACTGGTGGTGGCGGATATTGCCGCGCGCATCGACAAAGTACGCGGCGGGCCAGTAGCTGTTGTGGAACGCGCGCCAGAGGCGGTAGTCGCTGTCGACGGCCACGGGAAAGCCAATGCGGAAGTCCGCCACCGCGCGCCGGACGTTATCCGTCGATCTTTCGAACGCGAACTCGGGCGTATGCACACCGACGACGGTCAGGCCCTGATCCTTGTACTTGTCCGCCCACGCACGAAGGTAGGGCAGGGTACGAATGCAGTTGATGCAGGAATAGGTCCAGAAGTAGACCAGCGTGACCTTGCCCTGCAGCTGCTCGCGCGACAGCGGCGGCGAGTTGAGCCATTGCACCGCGCCGTCGAGGGCGGGTAACCGGCCTTCTACAGGGAGGGCCGGCAGGGGAGTCGGGAAACCGACGCGCGTGTCGTTGGCGGCCAGCAGCATGCCGTTGCCGGGAGCCGGTACTTCATTGGCCGCCTGCGGCGCCGGGCGGTCCTTGTGCAGCGCGTCAACCAGTGCCTGCTCAAGACGCGCCGGGCCGCTGGCGGACCATCGCGCCAGCAGGCCGGTGTCGGCGCCCAGCCCGATGATCACCACGCTCCCGAGCACGCCTGCGCCCAGACCGCGGCGCAGCCATTCGCTGGCGCCCAGGCTCCGCTTCATGGCCGCGAAAACCCGGCCGCCCAGGCCAAGCGCGGCCGCGAGCGACGTCGCCGCACCGGCGGCATAGGCCGCGAGCGCCAGCGACGTTGATACGCTGGCGCCGTTCAGCGCGGCGCCAGTGAGCACGAGACCCAGGATCGGCCCCGCGCAAGGCGCCCACAGCATGCCGGTGGCGATGCCGAGCAGCAGCGAGCCCCACGGTGAAGCCGATGCCTCGCCATTCGACCCGGCGCGGCCTGCCAGCCGGTTGCCGAGCGCTACGGCCGGGCGGGCGAGCGTGTCCGCCACCTTGGGCAAGAGCAGCGAGAGCCCGAACAAGGCCAGCAGCGCCAGCGCACCGATGCGGCCGTAGGCATTGGCGCGCACGGCCCAGGCGCCGCCGGCGGACGCCAGCGACGCGACTACGGCAAAGGTCAGCGCCATCCCGGCCAGCATCGGCAGCCGGCCGCGCAGGAACGGCTGCCCCGTGCGGCTCAGGACAAAGGGCAAGACGGGCAGGATGCATGGACTCAGGATGGTCAGGGCACCGCCCAGGTAGGCGAGGATCAGCAAGGTCATGATGCGGTCCGTTTGTTGGCTTGGCCCAATCAGACTCCGTTCGCGTGGCCGGCGTGTGTCGCCAACCGGCGGTTTTGTACCGCTTTGTGCAGCCCTGGCCGCCAGATACATGGCGATACACGCGCGCCGGCCGACCCCCATACAATGCTGGCAAAGCAGGCTGCCCGTTCACTTTCTCTTTGCCGAGGCAACAACGATGGACGCACACGTCGACCACATCCTGATCGTCGATGACGACCGGGAAATCCGCGAACTGGTCTCCACCTATCTCACCAAGAATGGCCTGCGCACCACGGTGGCGCCCGATGGGCGGCACATGCGCGCGTTCCTGGAAGCCAATACCGTGGACCTGATCGTGCTCGACGTGATGATGCCCGGCGACGACGGCCTGGTGCTGTGCCGCGAACTGCGCGCGGGCAAGCACAAGGCTACGCCGATCCTGATGCTGACCGCACGCGACGACGAGACCGACCGCATCATCGGACTCGAGATGGGCGCCGACGACTACCTGGCCAAGCCGTTTGCGGCGCGCGAATTGCTGGCGCGCATCAAGGCCGTGTTGCGTCGCACGCGGATGCTGCCGCCGAACCTGCAGATCACTGAAGCCGCGCAGGTCCTGGCATTCGGGGACTGGGAGCTCGATACCACCGCGCGGCACCTGATCGACCGCGACGGCACGATCGTCGCGTTGAGCGGCGCCGAGTACCGGCTGCTGCGCGTGTTCGTCGATCATCCGCAGCGCGTGCTGAACCGCGACCAGCTGCTCAACCTCACGCAGGGCCGCGAGGCCGAGATGTTCGAGCGCTCGGTCGACCTGCTGGTCAGCCGCCTGCGCCAGCGCCTCAACGACGATGCGCGCGAACCCAAACATATCAAGACCGTGCGCAACGAGGGCTACGTGTTCTCGATGCCCGTGGAAATCCGGGAGGCACGCCAGTGACCTTGACCTTGCCGCGCTGGGAGTGGCCCCGCACGCTCGGCGCGCGGCTGTTCCTGATCCTGCTCGCCGGCCTGGTTGTCGCGCACGGCTTGTCGTTTGGCGTGCTGTTCGCCGAGCGTTACATCTCGGCGCGCCAGGTGATGCTGGGCACGCTGGAAACCGATGTCGCCACCTCGGTGGCGATCCTTGATCGGTTACCGGCCAGCGAGCGGCCGCAGTGGCTGCCGCGCCTGAATCGTGGCAACTATCAGTACATCCTTGGGCCGGGCCTGCCCGGTGTGCCGGAGATGACGCAGCGGGGCCAGGACATTGCCGACCGGATCATGGGCGCGGGCGGAGGCCGCTTCGCAGTCCGCGTGGAATCCATCCCGGGCGATGGCAAGCGATTGCAGGCGCACCTGACGCTCAGCGACGGCAGCCCGCTGACCATCGATGTGCACCCGCGCATGACGCCGATCGCGCAATGGCTGCCCTATGTGCTGGTGATCCAGTTGCTGCTGCTGGTGGTGTGTTGCTGGTTCGCCGTGCGGCTGGCCATCCGCCCGCTGGTGAAGCTTGCCGATGCCGCCGATGCGCTCGACCCGAACGCGAAGACGCCGCCGCTTGAGGAGAACGGTCCCACCGAACTGGCGCGCGCGGCCCGTGCGTTCAATGCCATGCGCGAGCGCATCGCCCGGTTTGTGGAGGAGCGCGTGCAGATCCTCGCCGCGATTTCCCATGATCTGCAGACGCCGATCACGCGCATGAAGCTGCGTGCCGAGATGGCCGACGACTCCGAGGAGAAGCGCAAGATGGTCAACGACCTCGCTGAGATCGAGACGCTGGTGAAGGAAGGGCTGGCGTATGCGCGCTCGGCGCACGGCGGTGGCGAGAAGATGTCACGGATCGACCTGTGTTCGTTTGTGGAAAGCCTGGTGTATGACTATCAGGACACCGGCAAGGACGTCACCGTGCAGCAGAGCGTTGGCTGTGCGATCGAGACGCGCCCGCAGGCACTGCGCCGCATCCTGACGAACCTGATCGACAACGCGATCAAGTTCGGCGGCGCGGCGGAACTGAACGTGCGGCGCGATCAGGACGCCGTGGTCATCGAAGTGCTGGACCGCGGTGCCGGCATCCCGGAGGACAAGCTCGAATCGGTGCTGCAGCCGTTCGTGCGGCTTGAAAACTCGCGCAGCCGGGAGACCGGCGGCACCGGGCTGGGCCTGGCGATCGCCCAGCAGCTCGCGGTAGCCATGGGCGGCTCGCTCAGGCTGCGCAATCGCGAAGGGGGCGGGCTCGCGGCCGAAGTCCGCTTGGGCTGATGGCCCTGAGCCACGGCACTTTGTATGCGTTTGTATCGCGCGCCCGCAACGATACGTAAACACGCAAGCGCAGCCTTCACGCGCTAAGGGCGCGATACATCGGTCGCCTTAAATGCAAGCAAGCGTGGCGGCGCGTTCTATCCGAGCGACGCGGCTGCCGCGCCCACTGCCCAACGACCAGCCCTGACCATGCGCACACTATTTCGCGCCGCCCTTGCCGCGGCCCTTCTCGTCACCGTCTACCTCTTCGGCACCGGCTTCAGTGCCTATTCCAGCCCGGCCGTCGGCGACCAGGGCAAAGCTCCCGAGTTCACGGAGATCGACCACTGGCTGAACTCGCCGCCACTGACGATGCAGTCGCTGCGCGGCAAGGTCGTGCTGGTCGACTTCTGGACTTACTCTTGCATCAACTGCATCAACACGCTGCCGTACGTGAAGCAGTGGCACGAGAAGTACAAGGACCAGGGGCTGGTTGTCGTCGGCGTGCATACGCCGGAGTTTCCGTACGAGAAATCGACCGCCAATGTGCAGGAGGCGATCCGGCGCTTCGATATCCGCTATCCGGTCGCGCAGGACAACGCCTACGGCACGTGGTCGGCCTTCCATAACCGCTACTGGCCGGCTACCTACCTGATCGATGCCGACGGGCGGATCGTCTACCAGCACTACGGCGAAGGGCGCTACGCCGAGACCGAAGCCGCCATCCAGAAGTTGCTGGCGCAGCGAAAGTCACAGCCTGAGCAACCTAAGTCGAAATAGATCGTTGGACCGCGGGCGGAACCTTCGTAGACTTCAGCAAAGGCCGGAGCAATAGTGGCCGGCGCTTTGCAAGGAGTCTCCATGACGAATCTGCTCGACTGGATCACCGCGATCGGCGCGGCCGTGGTGGTGTACGCGGCTGTGCGGTATCCGATCTATCCGCCCGGTTTCTACGACGAAGACCCGGCCAGGAGCCCGGCGCGGAAACCTCACTGAGGGTATTGTGGGCGCTATTTTCCTGTATTGCAGGAAAGTGATTGCCGGATAATCCCGCTAATCAAACAAGTCAATTGCGGCTACGCTACAGTCCATCTCCCTGAACCGGCTTGCGGGCACACCTGCGGGCCGGCACGAACCACCGGACTGTGACCATGAAAGCCATCGGCCTGACCCGCTACCTGCCCATTTCCGACCCCGATTCTCTGGTCGACATCGAACTTGAAACGCCTGCTGCGTCGGGCCACGACCTGCTGGTCAAGGTCGAGGCCATCGCCGTCAATCCGGTCGACACCAAGGTCCGCGCACCGAAGCCGCAGGTCGAGCCGAACCCGCGCGTGCTGGGCTGGGATGCAGCCGGCACGGTTGTCGCCGTGGGGCCGGATGTCAGCCTGTTCAAGGTTGGCGATCCTGTCTACTACGCGGGCAGCATCACTCGTCCCGGCGCCAATGCGGAATACCACCTCGTGGATGAGCGCATTGCCGGGCACAAGCCGGCCTCGCTCGATTTCGCGCACGCCGCCGCGTTGCCGCTGACGGCCATCACCGCGTGGGAAGCGCTGTTCGACCGGCTCGGCGTGTCGCCCAAGGGCGACGATGCGGGCAAGTCGGTGCTGATCATTGGCGGTGCGGGCGGCGTGGGGTCCATCGGCATCCAGCTTGCCAAGACGCTGGCGGGGCTGACGGTGATTGCCACGGCGGCGCGGCCAGAGTCGCAGGCGTGGTGCCGTCGGCTGGGCGCGGACCATACCGTGGACCATCGCAGCGACATGGCTGCGCAATTGAAGGCGCTCGGGTTTGCGCAGGTCGACTACATCCTGTGCTTCAACGATACCGATGGCCATTTCCCGGTCATGGCGGACCTGATCGCACCGCAGGGCAAGATCTGCACGATCGTCGAGAACGCGGCGCCGCTGCCGGTGGAACGGCTCAAGAGCAAAAGCGCGGCGTTTGTGTGGGAATTCATGTTCACGCGCGCGATGTTCGGCACGCCCGACATGATCGCGCAGCACCGGCTGCTCAACGAGGTGGCGCGATTGGTGGATGCCGGGCGACTGCAGACCACGGTAGGCGAACATCTCGGCGCCATCAACGCGGCCAACCTGCGCCGCGCCCATGCGATGCTGGAGGGCGGCAAGACCATCGGCAAGCTGGTGCTGGAAGGGTTCTGACCCGGTCCGAGAGCGTACCCGAAAGACGAAAAGCGCCGGCCGCATATTGAGCGGTCAGGCGCTTTTCGCGTTGATTAGTGCATCAACGCATCTTGCCGAGAATCCCCTGCATTTCATCGGCATTGAACGCGCGCAGCGTTTGTGTGCGCACATTGCCCAGGGCCCCGACCGTCAAGCCGAAGGCTGTCATCGCATCATCATCCTGTGCTTCCACGACCAGTGCGAGGTCATAAGCGCCGAGCGTCCAGTAGATCTCCTTCATCTGCACGCCTAGCTGGGCGCCCATTTCACGCACCGCGGCGGCACGCTTGGTCGTGTCCTTCACGCTGCGGATGCCCTGGTCGGTGAAGTTGGCCAGCACGAGGTATCGGGTCATAGTGAGTCTCCGGCGGAATGGATAGGCGCCGTCGGCGCGGCGCGCGCGGACGGTGGTTCAGGGCTTCGGAGCGTTGTTGGCGTTGCCCGGGCAGCCTGTGCCAGGGTCTTCGCCGCGGGACGTCGCGCGGTAAAGCGCTCGCGCCTCGAGAGTAAGGCGCCCTTGCGTCTGAGCAAACCTGTGCTTACGCAAGTTGCGCGCCATTGGCCGTTTCAGGCGGCTTCCCGGTCAGCGGCGCTGGCGGATGGCGCGGCCGATCGTGCGCGCCGTTGCAAACGTGATACGGCCGGTCAGTCGCTTTCGGAGTCCGCCGCGCCGGTATCGAGCGCGCGCATATTGTCCAGCAGCTTGAGCAGGTAGTGCAGCGTGTGCGTGAGGTCGTTCGTGGAGAAGCCTTCCAGCGCGCGCTCGTAGTAGTCGCGGATCTTCGGCTGCGCCTGGTGCAGCCAAACCTCACGCCCCGTTTCGCTCATCCGCACGAGCCTCGAACGACGGTCGCGCGCATCCGGCGCCAGGCTCACGTGGCCGTCCCGCTCCATGCGGCTGACCAGACCCGACAGGTTCTGGCGGCTCACCATCAGGTAGTGCGCCAGATCTCCCACGCTCATGCCGTTGGCTGCCTCTGGCCGCGACAGCGCACCCAGTACCGCCCATTGCTGCGTGGTCAGGCCTTCCGCTTCCACGGCGCGCGAACCAGTCTTATGCAACATATTTGCGCATTGATAGAGGCGGAAGAACAGCCGGTTTGCCAGTTCCATCCGCGCGTTTGGGGCGATATCGTCGCCAAATTCCGGGTTAACCATGATCCGATCCACTGTGTAAGAGCCTTGCGTGACAACGCTACTCAGCCTAGTATAGGTCAATATATTTACCTAATTCGGTGGCGGCGCGTGACGCAATGGCGGCACGATAGCACCGGAGACCTTCTCGGAGATAGCCATGCAGGGATTGAAAGGCAAAACGGTCATCGTGACTGGCGGTGGTGGTGGTATCGGCGGCGCAACATGTTTGCGCTTTGCGCGCGAAGGCGCGGCGGTGGCAGTGCTCGACCTCAGTGCGGAGGCGGCGCGGAAGGTGGCGGACCGTATTGCCGAAACTGGCGGCAAGGCGCTGGCAATCGCTTGCGACATCACGGACCGCGCCAGCGTGGACCTGGCCGTCGCCGCAGTGCGGGAAGGGCTGGGGCCCGTCGATGTCCTCGTCAATAACGCGGGTTGGGACGTGTTCCGGCCCTTCACCAAGACCGAGCCGGCGCAATGGGAGCGCCTGATCGCCATCAACCTGACCGGCGCGCTGCATATGCATCACGCGGTGTTGCCCGGCATGGTGGAGCGCAAGCAGGGCCGCATCGTCAATATCGCGTCCGACGCGGCGCGCGTGGGCTCGTCCGGCGAAGCCGTCTATGCCGCGTGCAAGGGCGGGCTGGTGTCGTTCTCGAAGACCATCGCACGCGAACATGCGCGCCACGGCATCACCGTCAACGTGGTGTGCCCGGGGCCGACGCAGACCGCGCTGTTCGAAGACTACAAGCAGGGCGCGGGCAACCCCGAAAAGCTCATGGAAGCGTTCACGCGTTCGATCCCGCTTGGCCGCATCGGCCAGCCCGACGACCTGCCGGGCGCCATTACCTTCTTTGCCAGCGACGACGCGGCATTCATCACCGGGCAGGTGCTCAGCGTGTCCGGCGGCCTGACCATGAACGGCTGAGCCCGGCGCTCGCCATCCTAATCGGCAATACACAGGAGACAGATCACCATGCAATACGAAGACATCCTCTATGAAGTCCGCAACGGCGCGGCCTGGATCACCATCAATCGCGCGGAGAAGATGAATGCCTTCCGCGGCCGCACGTGCGACGAACTGATCCACGCGATCAATCGCGCGGGCTATGACCGCGAGATCGGCGCCATCGTGTTGGCCGGCGCTGGCGACAAGGCGTTCTGCACCGGCGGCGACCAGTCCGCGCATGAAGGGCAGTACGACGGGCGGGGCACCATCGGCCTGCCGATGGAAGAACTGCACAACGCTATTCGCGACGTGCCCAAGCCGGTCATTGCGCGAGTACAGGGCTATGCCATCGGGGGCGGCAATGTGCTGTGCACGATCTGCGATTTCACCATCGCCTCCGAAAAGGCCGTGTTCGGGCAGGTCGGGCCGAAGGTCGGCTCGGTCGATCCCGGCTATGGCACGGCCTATCTGGCCCGCGTCGTCGGCGAAAAGAAAGCGCGCGAAATCTGGTACCTGTGCCGCCGCTATCCGGCAGCCGAAGCGCTGGCGATGGGCCTCGTCAACGCCGTGGTGCCGCACGAGCAGCTCGATGCCGAGGTGCAGAAGTGGTGCGACGAGATTCTTGAGAAGAGCCCGACCGCGGTCGCCATCGCCAAGCGCTCGTTCAACATGGACACCGCTCACCAGAGTGGCATCGCCGGCATGGGCATGTATGCGCTGAAGCTCTATTACGACACCGAGGAATCACGCGAAGGCGTCAAGGCATTCCAGGAAAAGCGCAAGCCCGAATTCCGCAAGTACGCGAAGTAAGGCGCCGACAGGCAGATCGAGGAAACATCATGAATCCCTACCTCA
Organism: Cupriavidus pinatubonensis; assembly: GCF_019602855.1. Lineage (GTDB taxonomy): Bacteria > Pseudomonadota > Gammaproteobacteria > Burkholderiales > Burkholderiaceae > Cupriavidus > Cupriavidus pinatubonensis. Next base: position 363,872 of record NZ_CP080766.1, on the reverse strand, counting down.
ACGAAGACCTGCAGGCGCTGGCCGAGCATGCGCGCCGGTTTGCCGATGCGTGCATCGCACCCGGTTTCCTGGAGCGCGACAAGACGCGCGTGCTGGACCGCTCGCTGATGCGGCAGATGGGCGAGATGGGCTTCATCGGCCCCGAGCTGCCCGAAGCGTACGGCGGGCAGGGCATGGGTTGCCTGGCCGCCGGCGTGATCCATGAAGCGGTTGCGCGTGCGGACCTGAGCATGTCGTATGTCAACCTGCTGGCGTCGCTGAACGGTCAGATCCTCGCGCAGCATGCCTTGCCTGAAGTGGGGAGGCCGTGGCTGCAGCGCCTCACCCGGGGCGAGGCGCTGTTCGCAATTGCGCTGACCGAGCCGCGCGGCGGATCGGACGCGGGCAGCCTGCGGCTGCGCATGGAACGCGTCGGCGACAGTTACGTGCTCAACGGCGAGAAGACGTCGATTTCGGCAGCCGACCAGGCCGACGCCGCGGTCGTGTTTGCGCGTACGGGAAGCGTCGAGGACGGCGCGCGCGGCATTTCCGCCGTGCTGGTGCCGATGGATCTGCCCGGCGTGACGCGCAACCGCTTTGATTGCCACGGCCAGCGCGCGATCGGGCGCGGCTCGATCTTCTTCGAGAACGTGCGCGTGCCGGCGGACCATCTGCTGGGCACGGAAGGTCAGGGCTTTGTGCAGGTGATGCAGGGTTTCGATTTCTCACGTGCGCTGATCGGGTTGCAGGTCCTGGCGGTGGCGCAGGCAGCGCTCGATGAGACGTGGGAATACGTGGCCGAACGCCAGGCATTCGGCAAGCCGCTGTCGGCGTTCCAGGGCGTATCGCATCCGCTTGCGGATTTCGAGACGCAGGTCACCGCAGCGCGCCTGCTTTGCCTGCAGACGCTCTGGCTCAAGGACCACGGCCTGCCGCATACGTCCGAGGCTGCCATGTGCAAGTGGTGGGCACCGAAGCTGGCGTACGACGTGGTGCACCAGTGCCTGCTGTCCTTCGGGCATGGCGGCTATGACCGCGGCGTGATGGAGCAGCGACTGCGCGATGTGCTGGGCTTCCAGATCGGCGACGGCACGGCCCAGATCATGAAGACCATCATCGCGCGCCACCGTGCCGGGCGCGCTGCGGTGCCGGCCTGAGGCCGCGCACAAGCCGGGCCATCGACATAAGAACACAGGAGACAAGCCATGGATTTCGACGCGGTACTGATTGCGCCGCGCCGCGCGGCGAGCGTGGCGGCAGGGCTGTGGCGTGACCGCACCATCAACGATTATTTCGACGCCACTGTGGCGCGTGCGCCCGACGGCCCGGCGCTCACGTCGCTGCAGGTGGAAAGCGGGGCGGTGCGGCATTTCACGTGGCGTCAGCTCGATGCTATGGTCACGCGCATTGCTGTCGGGCTGCGCCGGCTCGGCATCGAACGCAATGACGTGGTGTCGTGCCAGCTTCCCAATGGCTGGGAGGTCACGGCTCTGTATCTGGCCTGCGCGCGCATCGGCGCGGTGCTCAATCCGCTGATGCCGATCTTCCGCGAGCGCGAGCTGTCGTTCATGCTGGCGCACGCGGACAGCAAAGTCGTGGTCGTGCCGCAGCGGTTCCGTGGGTTTGATCATGCGGGGATGCTGGCAGGCTTGCGCGATTCGTTGCCGGCGCTGCGTCATGTCGTGATCACCGGAAGCGATGGTCCCGACGGGTTTGAGGCCATGCTGTGCGGCGCCGATCGCGACAGCGACCCGGATGCTGCCGCCATCCTGAGGCGCGACCGCCCCGGCCCCGATGACGTCACCCAGCTCATCTATACCTCGGGCACGACGGGCGAGCCCAAGGGCGTGATGCATACCGCGAACACGCTGCTGTCCAACATCCTTCCCTATGCCGAGCGGCTGCGCCTTGGTGCCGGCGATGTGGTGCTGATGGCCTCGCCCATGGCGCACCAGACCGGTTTCATGTACGGGCTGATGATGCCCGTGGTGCTCGGCGCGCATGCGGTCCTTCAGGACATCTGGAATCCGGTACAGGCGGCCAGGCTGATCCGCGAGACCGGCGTCACGTTCACGATGGGGTCGACGCCATTCCTCACCGATCTTGCGCGCACGGTGGAGGAGTCCGGCCAGCCTGTGCCGAGCCTGCGTACGTTCCTGTGCGCGGGTGCGCCGATTCCCGGAGCGCTCGTGGAGCGAGCGCGCACCGCGCTGGGCGCGAGCATCGTTTCGGCCTGGGGGATGAGCGAGAACGGCGCGGTAACGACAACGTTGCCCGATGACAGCGAGGAGCGTGCCTCGACGACGGACGGCTTGCCGTTGCCCGGCGTAGAGGTGAAGGTGGTGGATGCGCAGGATGCTTCCGTGCTGGCGGGCGAGGTTGGACGCCTGCTCGTGCGTGCGTGCTCGAACTTCGGCGGTTACCTGAAGCGGCCACAACTGAACGCGACGGATGCCGAGGGATGGTTCGATACCGGCGATCTGGCGAAGCTCGACGCAGAGGGCTACGTGCGCATCGCCGGGCGCAGCAAGGACGTGATCATCCGCGGTGGCGAGAACATCCCGGTGGTCGAGATCGAGACGCTGCTGTACCGGCATCCTGCCGTAGCGCAGGTCGCCATCGTCGCGTATCCCGATGAGCGGCTGGGCGAGCGTGCGTGTGCCGTGGTCGTGCCCAGGCAAGGGCAGGGCTTCGACAAGCCGGCGATGGTGGATTTCCTGAAGGCGCAGAAGGTGGCGCTGCAGTACATCCCCGAACGGCTGATCGTGCAGGACGCCTTGCCGGCGACGCCGGCCGGCAAGATCCAGAAGTTCAGGCTGCGGGAAATGCTTCGGGAACAGGCTGCCGAGAGGTAAATTAAGCAATTAACTGACAGGCAAATTCCACACCTGATGAAGCGGGACGACGCTTTGCGTCGCCCGCCAACAAGGCGGCTTTCAGCCGCTGGATTGCATGGGATAGACCAGGTTGAGGGCGCGCCTGTACCAGCCGCGCCAGCCTCTGATGGTGGCGCCGCCGGAGCGGCAGCGGGTGACCCGTAGTGTCGCCGCGGTGACCGCGTACAGTTCGACGCCGCTGGCCTCGGCCAGCGTGAAGCTTTCGCTGGCGGCCAACGACGTGTCCTTCGGATCGCCGTCGCGGATCAGCCACAGCTCGCCATCTGTGCAGCGCACGGCGACGCGCTCGCCAGGGTCCGCCACGACGCGCAAGGAGGTGCGTGCGGGCAGTGTGGCTGTCATGTCATTGCTGACCAGGAACATGTCGGTTCTCCCGCTCTTACTGCAAGGCCATGTCTGGCAGCGCGAGCCCGGGCAAGGGCCGCGCGGCCGCCGGTCCCATGAAATCGGCGATTCGCGCGATCACGCCGGCGTCCTGCAGGATGCGCCGGTGGCCAAGGCCTTCGGTGGTCAGCAACTGCGCCTGCGGCCACGCGCCCGCGATGGCGGCGCCGTCTTCCCAACGCACCTCGCGGTCGTGCCGGTCATGGATGACGAGCGTCGGCGGCACGGGGCGCGCGCGGCCCACATCGGGCACGTTGAACGCGGACCACGGCATGCCCAGCCATTGCTCGCTGTCGCGCTGCATGCGTGCCAGCACGCGCGGACCGATGCCGAGGTTCCATGCCATCGTGGCGCACGCGGCGTGCATGTCGGCCGGCGGGCCAATCATCACTGCGGCCCGCGCGGGCAGGCCCTCGCGGATCGCGAGTGCGGTGGCGGCACTGCCCAGCGAGTGCGCCACCACTGCGTGCACCGGCCCGGCATGCCAAGCCGTCGCCAGCAATGAGCGCGACATCTCCAGCACCGAGGTCTGTGTGCTGCCGCGCACGCCGGCATCCGACGCGCCATGCGACAGCGCATCGAACGCCACCACGCGCATACCCGCCGCGAGCAATCCATCGACCACTGCATGCCACTGGCCGGCATGGCCGCCCCAGCCGTGGGCCAGCAACACCACCGGACCACTGTTGCCCCACCGGTACACGCGAACCCGCCGGCTCGGTCCATGGCCAACAACGAGCGCCCAGTCGGCACGCGCGCGATCGAGTAGCCGCAGCGCGGCGCCGTTCGGGGTCCCACGTGGCGGTCCGAACCAGAGCCGTTCCAGCGCTCGCGCCGTGCCCGCCGGGTTGATCAGGCTGCCCGCCTGCCAGCGCAAGCGAGCCAGGGCGGCGAGCGCTCCCAGGGCAGGCGCCGTGTGTTTCACGGCGGTGCCAGGAGAAGATGATGAAAGTCCTTGCCTCACAACCAACACCTCCAACTGATGGGGTGCGCGGATCGGACCGACCAAAGCGGTTACGGAATGTCCACGCTGTTATAAAGAACGACCAGTCGTGCTTTTTTTGGATAGCTGTACGCTGTCGTCCGGAATCCTTTCAGGCGGTTTCAGTTTGCCGCTGCGCGCTGGCGAGCGCGGTTGAGCAGGCCGGCAAATGCGCGCCTGGCCATGGTTTCGGCGTCGGCGCGGCCCAGCAGCTTGAATGACTGCTGGAACGACATGCCGATACCCACCATGTCGAAGGCGAACTGGCGCGCATCGACGTCCGGCGCAAACTCGCCCTCTTCGATACCGTCCGCGACCACGCGCGCAATGGTGCTGTGCCAGTCCTTGAGCGACTGCACCACCTGGTCGCGAATCGCGCCGGGCTTGTCGCGATACTCCTGCCCAAGCGCCATGAACAGGCAACGTCCCTGCGTCACGGTGCCGCCCAGCCATTCCAGGTAGCCTTCGAACAGCGCCTCCATGCGTGCAACGCCGCGCGGCTGCCGCATGGCGGGGCGGACGACCATGGTCGCAAAGCGGTCCGTCGCCAGTTCCAGGACAGCTTGCTGCAGCGCCTCTTTCGACTTGAAGTGGGCGTACAGGCCACTCTTGGACATATTGGTGTCCGCCGCCAGGCTCGCCAGCGAAAGCTGTTCGAAACCAACCTTGGCGGCGGTGTCGAGTGCTTGTTCGATGATAGCGTTACGCGTCAGTTGGCCTTTTTGCATGGAATTGAGAATAGCACGACCGGTCGGTTTGTCAATGAAGTTGCCGCGGCTAAAGCGGGGGCAAGTCAAGTCGTGTGCCTTGTACGTCAACGCAATTGCGACATTCTCGTTACTGTCAGGGCGGTACGACGATTCTGTGCAGTATTCGGCCCCTCGGCAGCCTGCTTTGGCCTCCAAAACCTTCGTTGCAAGAAATCTGCACAAAGTGTTTGGGCAGTTACATACGGAATGCTTCGCGTGCTCTATACTCGAATGCACGTCCGCGCACTTTTTTTTCACTGGTGACTGGAGACCGACATGAACAGTACAGCCGTGCCAAGAGGCGCTAGCGAACCGTTCCGGCAACTGCGGGCGTTGCGTCGAGCGCGCAAGCTGAAGCAGGAAGACGTTGCCCGCAAGGCGGGAATCTCGCGAGAAGCCTACCTGCGTGCAGAGTCTGGCCAAGCCGATCCCCGCATGTCGACCTTCCTGGCCGCATGCGAAGCCCTGGGGCTAGAAGTGGTCCTGGCGCCGCAGCATCTTGCTGCCGACGTAAACGCATTTATTGCCAGCCGCAATGGCGGCGTCACGGCAGCCTCGATGGCCGGCCAAGCGGCCCCGAGTGCGCCGGCGACCGCGGCCAGCCCGGCTACCGGCAGCTTCGGCTCCGGTACGGGCGAGGGCCACTAGCCTCGGCTTTCCAGGGCTGCCTGACCGGCCACGTTCCAGACGGGCCGGCACAGGCAGTCACCTGCCGGACAGGTACCGCAGCAACCGGCACAGTGCCATGCGCTGTGCCGGTTGTTGTCGTCCAAGCATCGCTTTTCCTCGGTCTGTCGGCTGCGTGGCCGGCATATTTTTCCCGGCCGGAACCCTCCCGCGCTTTTTTCCCGCGAGTCTCTCCGCGTTTCCCTCGTTTCCCGCCTACAACGTCTGTGATGTGCGTTTTCCCGCGCGCGTCCCGGCAACGGTTTGACACGTCCATTGCTGATGATTACGATATGGTAAATGCATTACGCAATTCGTAATTCGACATTCGTACTTCGCATTTCGTCATCCGATCGAAAGCTCCTGACCCCCGACGCTGATCCGACCATGAACCTTACGCACACCCAACTGGCCGAACATGGCTACATGTCCGGCTTTGCCAACGAGTTCGCCACCGAGGCGCTTCCTGGCGCACTGCCGGTTGGCCAGAACTCACCGCAGCGCGCGCCGTACGGCCTGTACGCCGAGCAGTTGTCAGGCACGGCTTTCACCGCGCCGCGCGCCCACAACCGCCGTTCGTGGCTGTACCGCATCCGCCCGGGCGCCGTGCACAAGCCGTTCACGCTGGTGGAGCAGTCGCGGTTCCTGAGCCGCTTCGACGAGGTGCCGCCATCGCCGAACCAGATGCGCTGGAGCCCGCCGGCCATGCCCACTACGCCAACGGATTTCATCGACGGCATCGTCACCATGGCAGGCAACGGGGGTCCGGACGCCATGACCGGTTGCGGTATCCATCTGTATCTGGCCAACCAGTCGATGCAGGACCGCTTCTTCTACAACGCCGACGGCGAAATGCTGATCGTGCCGCAACAGGGTCGCGTGCGTTTCGTGACGGAAATGGGCCGGCTCGACGTGGAGCCGCAGGAGATCGTGGTGATTCCGCGCGGCGTGCGTTTCCGCGTGGAACTGCCTGATGGTGAGGCGCGTGGCTATATCTGCGAGAACTATGGTGCGCTGTTCAAGCTGCCCGACCTCGGCGTGATCGGCTCCAATGGCCTGGCTAACCCGCGCGATTTCATGACCCCGGTTGCCGCGTACGAGGACCGGGAAGGCGATTTCGAGCTGGTGGCCAAGTTCCAGGGCAATCTGTGGCGCGCCGATATCGGCCATTCGCCGCTCGATGTGGTGGCCTGGCACGGCAACTTCGCGCCGTACAAGTACGACCTGCGCCGCTTCAACACCATTGGCTCGATCAGCTTCGACCACCCGGACCCGTCGATCTTCCTGGTACTGCAGTCGCCGTCGGACACGCCGGGCGTGGACACCATCGACTTCGTCATTTTCGGACCGCGCTGGCTGGCCATGGAAAACTCGTTCCGCCCGCCCTGGTTCCACCGCAATATCGCCAGCGAGTTCATGGGCCTGATCACCGGCGTGTACGACGCTAAGGCCGACGGCTTCGCCCCGGGCGGCGCGAGCCTGCACAACTGCATGAGCGGCCACGGTCCCGATGCCGATACGTTTGCCAAGGCGACCTCGGCCGACACATCGACGCCGCACCACATCACCGACACCATGGCCTTCATGTTCGAGACGCCGGGCGTGATCCGGCCCACGCCGTACGCAGCGCGCTCGGCATCGCTGCAGCAGGACTACTACACCTGCTGGCAAGGGCTGAAGAAGCATTTCAACCCGAACGTGCGCTAAGCACGGCAGACGCCACATAAAACAAACAAACGGCACGCGGCAATATCCGCGTGCCACAGACATTTTCCGGAGTCCCACATGACCGCCCCGATCACCAGCTGGATTGAATCCGCCAACGACGGCAAGACCCATTTTCCCCTGCAGAACCTGCCGTACGGCATCTTTTCCGTGAAGGGCCAGGCTGCACGCGTCGGCGTTGCGATCGGCAATGCTGTGCTCGATCTGGCTGCGCTCGATGAAGCCGGCCTGCTGCCCGTGGCAGCGAAGGGCACGTTTGCCGCCGCCAGCCTCAACCGCTTCATCGCACTGGGCAAGCCGGTGTGGTCCGAAACGCGCCAGCGCCTGACCGCGCTGCTGTCGGGCGCCGACGCCGCCCTGCGCGACAACGCCGCGCTGCGTGACCGCGCACTCGTACCGATGGACCAGGTGATGCTGCATCTTCCCGTCGAGATTCCCGGCTACACCGACTTCTATTCGTCGAAGGAACACGCCACAAACGTCGGCCGCATGTTCCGCGATCCGGACAACGCGCTGCTGCCGAACTGGCTGGAAATCCCGATCGGCTACAACGGCCGTGCGAGCTCGGTGGTGGTGAGCGGTACCGACCTGCGCCGCCCGAACGGGCAGATCAAGCTGCCCAACGAAGCGCGCCCGATTTTCAGCGCATGCCGCAAGCTCGACTTCGAGCTTGAGGTCGGCTTTATCGTCGGCAAGGAATCGGCACTGGGCGAACCGGTCAGCACGGCTGATGCACCGAACTATATGTTTGGCATGGTGCTGCTCAACGACTGGAGCGCGCGTGACATCCAGCAGTGGGAATATGTGCCGCTCGGGCCGTTCAATTCCAAGGGCTTCGGTACCTCGATTTCGCCGTGGATCGTGACTATGGAAGCGCTGGAGCCGTTCCGCCGCGACAACCCCGAGCAGTCGCCGCAGCCGCTGCCGTACCTGCAGCAGCAAAGCAAGAACGCCTACGACATCGCGCTCGAAGTCGCGCTGCGCCCGCAAGGCGCCGCGGCGGCCACCACGATCTGCCGCACCAACTTCAAGGCGATGTACTGGACCATGGCGCAGCAACTCGCGCATCACACGGTGTCGGGTTGCAACGTGCGCGTGGGCGACCTGATGGGCTCGGGCACGATCAGCGGCACCACGCCGGATTCCTACGGCAGCCTGCTCGAACTCACGCGCAACGGTGCCGAGCCGTTGAAGCTCGCCGACGGCAGCAGCCGCGCGTTCCTCGAGGACGGCGATGAAGTCGTGATGAGCGGTTTCGCTGCGGGCGACGGATACGTCGTCGGCTTTGGCGCAGTGTCCGGCAAGATCCTGCCGGCGCCCAAAGCGTAAGCGCGTTCAGGCGGCGCCGGGTGGCGCCACGTCAAGGATCACCGCCGCCCGGCCGGAAAGCAGCCGCTTGCCGCCACCGCTGACCTCGAACGCATAGAGCACGTTGCTGCCTTCGCCGCTGACGCGATGGGCTTCGATGGTCAGCGGCCCGTCTATATCGTCGAGCCGTTCGACGTCCAGCGCGAGCTTGCGCACGCTGGCGAGATAGCCCATGCGCGGGCGCTCCCCGCCTTGCTGCAGCACCGCGCCGTGCACGGCCATGGCCTGCGCCGCGTATTCCACGCCGCACACGGCGGCCAGCCGCCCGTGCGCGCGGAGCGGGTTGTCGACGCTGCGGTGGCTCGTGGCCTGGCAGCGAATGAAATCCGCGTCCCAGTCGAGCACGCTGTCGAGCAGGCACATGCTGCCCTGATGGGGAATCCGGGTTGTAATCCAGGCGTGGTCTAGAGGCGTGTGCGGGGCCGGCACGCTATTCGCCAGTCCCGCGCTGCGTTTGCGGCTGTACCGTCACCTGCAGTTGCAGGTCTTCCAGGTAATCGAGCACCACCGTGCCGGTCGACTGCACGGCGACGGCATGCAGCAATGGCAGTGCGCGCGCGGTCGGTACCGAGCGGCGCAGGTGCTCCAGCGCAGCATCATCCATCGGCGTCGCGGGCGCCTGAGCCAGTCCCACTTCTATCTGTGCCAGCGAGCGCCCAGAACGATGCGGCGATAGCAGCATCGCGACACCGAACGGCGCCGCGATGGGCCGTAGCGTGCGCAGCGGTTCCGGATAATCGGAGTCGTAGGCGATTAGCAGGCAGGGCTCCTGGTCGGCCGATACCTGCGCCGCCGCTTCCAGCAGGCCGGCACTAAAGCTCGCGTCGAGCGCGCTCAGCACATTGGCCGGGCGCATCGCGCGCGTAGCAATCGACCAGTACCCGGCGGCGACGTTGTGCACAGAGTTGTGAAAGCGCGTCGGCGACATCAACGGCTCTGGCTGCGCGAGCGCTTCGCAGATGGCGTGGAAGTTGTGCCCATCGGCACTCGAAGACGTGAAGACCGTAGGCAGGTCCGCGGCTTCCATGCCGCTGGCGGCAACAGCTTGCTGACCGATGCCGAGCGCGAGCCTGACAGCCGTGCCGCTGCGGCGGCGTTCGGCCGGCGGCAGGATGTCCGGCGGAGCGAGTTCCGTCGCCGCAGGTTCGTAGGGTTGCCGTCCGGCAAGCACCTCGTTGGCCTGTGCCCAGCCGCTCAACCCCGGGCCGAGCACCCCGATGCCATCGATGAAAGCGATAAGCGGTGTGCGCATGGTCATTGCGCGCCCGTTGCGCGGCCCAGCAGCAGGCTGCAGTTGGAACCGCCGAAGCCGAACGCATTGCTGAGCACATGGCGCAGCGGCTGTTCGCGCGTTGCAAGGCAGTAGTCCACCGCAAGCGCGGGATCGATCTGCGTGGTGTTGATGCCAGCCGGCAGCAGCCCGTGGCGCAGGGCCAGTGCGCTGATCACCGCTTCGAGTGCGCCCGCGGCGCCAAGCGTATGCCCCGTGGCGCCCTTGGTGGAACTGCATGGCGTGCCCGGCAGCAATGCCGAGATCGCGCGCGCTTCCGTGGCGTCATTGGCGCGCGTGGCGGTACCGTGCAGGTTCACGTAATCGACCTGTTCCGGCGACACGCCGGCACGGGTCAGCGCCTGCTCCATGGCCATGCGGGCGCCCAGGCCTTCCGGGTGCGGTGCCGACATATGGTGTGCGTCGCTCGACTCGCCGATGCCAAGCAGCAGGATCGCACCGTCCGGTGCGGGATCGGGCGTGCGCTCGACCAGCACAAAGGCGGCGGCCTCACCGATCGAGATGCCGTTGCGATCGGCATCGAATGGCCGGCATGGCTGGTTGGAGAGCAATTCGAGCGAGCCGAAGCCATACAGCGTGGTGTGGCACAACGAGTCCACGCCGCCGACGACGGCTGCATCGATCAGTCCGGCTTCAATCAGGCGGCGCGCCGACGTGAATACTTTTGCGCCGGATGAACACGCCGACGACACCGCGTTGGCCGGGCCCTGCAAGCCAAAATACGCGCGTACGAAGCCCGGCAGCGAATACGGACTGTGGGTACCGGCATAGCTGAGGCCTGCAGGCAACGCGCCCGTTTGCGGATCGCGTTGCCGGTAGGCAAGTTCAGTCTGCAGCACGCCCGCCGTGCTGGTGCCGAGGAATACGCCGATGCGGTCCGCGCCGTAGCGTGCCACCGCCTCGCGTACCCGGTCGGCGAAGCCATCCTGTTCCAGCGCGAGCAGGGCCAGGCTATTGTTGCGGCAGGTAAAATCCGCCAATGCCGGCGGCAGGGTGACGCTGTCGACGCCCGGCACTTCGCCGACCCAGGTATCGAGCCGGATATCACCGAACTGGCACGGCGCGAGGCCGCCGCGCTGTTCTCGCAGTGCGCTCACCGTGTCGTCAAGCCCGGTGCCGATGCAACTGGTGGCAGTGAAATGCGAAAGATGTAGCGGCGACACGGAATGTGTTGAGTAGGAGACGCGGGGTGCGGCCATTGTATCAAGCCGCTTGCAAGTCCCATGCCGCCATGCCGGCACGCAGCGTCACGCAGCGCAGGCCCGCGTCGGTAATTGTTGCAAGCAGTTTGGGCAGCACGGTCGTGCAGTGCGGTTTGCCGGCCGTATCGACACCGCTATTGCCGTCGTGCAGCAGCAGGATGTCGCCAGCGGCCAGGTTTCGCATGAGGCGCTGCACGACGCGCGCGGCATGGTCGCCGTTGCGCGTGTCGTAGCCGCGCCGGGTCCATGCGGCAAGCTGCAGTCCCTCCGCGCACAGCACGGGTTCGAGGAACAGATTGCGCAGTCCTGCCGGCGCGCGGAAATAGCGCGGTGGCTGTCCCGTGATCTCGGTCAGCAACTGCTGGGCCGCGCGGATCTCGCGACGCATGCGCCAGGGGCCGAACAGCGAAAAATCGAGCCGGTGATGCATGCTGTGGTTCTCCACGGTATGCCCGCGGCGTGCGATCTCCCGTACGAGATCGGGATATCGCGCCGCGCGCTCGCCAATGCAGAAAAACGTGGCGCGCGCGCCATGACGGTCGAGCATGTCGAGCACGCGCGGGGTCATGTCCGGGTGCGGGCCGTCATCGAAAGTCAGCGCCACGCTGTTGCCGGCGCTCGCTGGCAGCCGCAGCACGTTCGGCCCGAGCCACGTGCTGCGCGGCCACAGTCCGACTGTAGCAAGCACCGCATGCGTGACGCCGACACTCGCTGCAGCCAGGCCGAGTGTGGCCGGATTGGCGAGCACAGCCGCGGCGGCACCTGCGTGCACCACGCCCGCGCCGTACAGCAGCATGCCGGGCCGCCAGCGGCGCGCCGCTGGTGGCATCGGCCCGTGCTGCGCAGTGGGGTTCATGTCAGACGTCTTCATCGTTCCAGCTGCTACCGCTAGCGTTGGCTGGCGTGGGCGCCAGGATGGCCGAGAAGCACAACGCCAGCACCGCGCCCGGACCGACTGTCAGGCCGAATGCCTTCAGCAGCGGCAAATCCGACAAAGCCAGTAGCCCGAACGCCGCCACCGTGGTCATGTTGGCCAACAGCAGCGATACCAGTGTATGCGCCGAAATGGCCGTCGCCGGCCCGCTACCGGCCGCGCCATTGAAAAACAGCGCGTAGTTCGATCCCACTGCCACAAGCAGCAGCAGGCCTACCAGATGCAAAAGTGTGAGCGGCTGGCCCAGCGCCGCCAGCCCGCCCATGACAGCCAGCGCCGCCGCGGCCAGCGGCAGTACTGTGGCCAGCACGCGGCGTGGCGAACGCAGCGCTACCGAAAGCAGCACGAGAATGGCGAGCACGCCGCCGAGCGAGAGGTGCAGCGCCTCGCGCATATAGCCGCCATAGAGCTGGTCCGACTCGCGCTTGAGGTCAACGAAGAGCGCATGGCCGGCACCGGCGCGCGCCAGTGCCGCGCGTATGGGCTGGCTGTCGAGCACGTCGGTGGATTTGGCATTGGCCGGCGCACGCAAGGGCAGGGTGGCATTCCAGTGGTCGCCGCGCTGGGTCAGCAGGGCGTCGATGGCAAGCGCCATCGACGTGCCCTTGAGGTCCTGGCGCTGCAGCAGCGGCGCCGTGCGTGCCTGGTTGGCCTCTGCCAGGAACGGAGCGAACAGTTCCGGCCGCACGGGCTGTTGCGCGATGGCCGTGCGCAGGCGCTGCGACAGTTCCTCGGGCGGTGGCAGGCTGGCCTGGCGCGCGCGTTGGGTCGCGGCGCTTGGCAGGTAGCGAGCGGGGCTTTCGTAGCCGCCGATGACATCTGATGCCACGAGAGGATCGAGTTCGCGCGCTACGCGCTCGGCATCCCGCAGTACTGATTCCTGGTCCGGGCCCGAAAGGACCACCAGGTAGCGCACGTCGGGCGCGCCAAGATCGGCGCGCAGCGAGGCGTCGAGCGCCTGCTCCGAGGCCGCCACGGGGCTCAGCGCCGACAGCTCGCGTCCCCACAGCGAGTCGTGGCGCGCCCACAGCACAGCGCAGGCGGCAATCGCCGCCACGGCCACCAGCCATCGCAGCCGGCTGGCGCGCGCCAGCAGCGCCGCCAGGCGCTGGCCGAGCGGCGTGACATCGCGCAGGTGCAGGTTGGCAGGGACCAGATGCGGCAGCACGAAGCGCGTGACCAGCGCGGCGGTGGCCAGCCCGGCGATCGAGTACAGCCCAAGCTGCGCCAGCCCCGGAAAGCCCGACAGCAGCAGCGAGGCGAACCCGCACACCGAAGTCAGCACGCCGAGCCGCACGGTCGGCCAGAAGCCGGCGATCCAGGCGCGGTTGTCTCGCTGCCCGTTGCGCGTGTACTGCGCCGACTGGACGAAAAGGTAGATCGAATAGTCGACGGCTTCGCCGATCAGCGTGGTGCCGAAGCCGAGCGTCAGCCCGTGCACGGTCCCGCCGAAACCGAGGCTCACGGCCGCAATGCCGGCCAGCGCGCCGGACAGCACCGGCACAAGCCCGAGCACCAGCAGCGGCACCGAGCGATACACCACCAGCAGCAGCGTGATGATGATCGCTATGCCGATTGCCGACAGCCGTTCCACGTCATGGCGGATGGTGTCGCGTGCCTTGACCGAGAACACGCCGGGCCCCGTCATCACGAGCCGGTACGGGCCGGCCTTGGCCGCGTCGGCAAATGCCCCGTGGATGGCGTCGATCGCCCGGGCCTGGCCGTCGGTGTCGGAGCCGGCGCTAGCCGTCTGCGCGAGCAGTACGGCACGCTTCCCGTCATGCGAAACCCACGCGCCCGCGTGCATCGGCACGCGTTGCTGGGCGTCAAGCTGGCCCATCATCGACATCACTTCGCCGGTCGGGTCGCGTGGCAGCAGGGACTTGGTGAACAGTCCGGCCGGGGACGCCAGCAGATCGAACGTTTCGCCGACGGCCGCGGACAGGCCCTGCTGCGAGAACCGTTCGGGCGTGACCGTCGGGCTCAGCAGGTAGCGGTGGTTGTAGACATAGCGCTGGTCGGCGGCCTGGTTGACCGGCTCGCCATTGGTGATCGCAGAGAACCGGGCATCCTGGCGCAGCCTGGCCGCCATCGTCCGCGATACGGCCGCACGCCCGTCGGCGTCGCCGCCTTCCACACCGACCAGGATCAGGCGCGACACCAGTCCTTCGCGCAACTGGTCCACCAGCAATTGCTGTTCGGCGCTCGGCATGCGCGGCAGGAACGCGGACAGGTCGGCGGTGAACCCGGTGCGCGCAACCACGGCCGCGCAGGCCAGCAACCACGCCAGCCAGAGCGCCACGGCCAGCCGGGCCCAGGGCAGGGCGGTTGTGCGCGAACCGCCGCGCGGCGCCGGCATCATGGCTTGCCGGCGGGGCGGATCTTCATGACCGAACGGTCGCCGTCGGCCTGGCGGATTTCCACACTGTCGAGCCCATCATGAGCGCCCTCGATACGCACCTGGGTGACCATGGCCGCCATGCGCGAATCGGCCGGCGTTAGCGTCAGCGTCCAGCGGCTCGCGCGGCCCTGGAGGCCGAGCTTGTAGTAGCGTTCGAGCGTGGTGCGGTTGCCCGCCAGCGTGCCGCGGATGCTCTCGATGAACGCGGCGATTTCCGGGTAGTTCTGCAGCGGCATGGTGAAGCGTTTGCCGCCGCGTTCCACCGTCATCATGTCGCCGTCGAGCACCAGGTTTTCAGGTTTGGGCGTGACGGTGCGTTTTTCGAGGTGGTCGGGCGCGGTGAACACCAGTTCGCCACTCGATTCCACCGGGCGATCCAGGATCGCCAGGTACTTGGTCTCGGTGAACTGCACGCGGCCGGACTTGCGCTGCGCGAGTGCGGACATGAGCTGGTCGACGCCCCAGGCGGACGAGCCGCTGTCGGCGGCGAGCGCCTGCCCGGCCATGCCGGGCAGCATTGCAGCAGCCAGCAGCAGGGCCGGCAAAATCAGGCGGATTCGGCGCATCGGTCAGGGCTCGTTGCCTGGCGGCGGCTGTTCGGACAGCGGCGGGCCGGCGTGCCAGAAGTCGTAGAAATTGAACCAGTTGTACGGCGCACTGCGGCAGAACTGCTCGAGCAGCGCCACGTAGCGTTGCAGCGCGGCCTGCACTTCGGCCTCGCGGCGTCCGCGCGCGACTTGCGAGAAGTCGGCAAGCGGTACGAAGTGCACATCGTAGCGATTGCCGCCGCGGTACAGCCCGGTGATGAAGAACACCGGCCGGCGCAGCATGGCCGCCATGCGCAGCGGACCGGTCGGGAAGCCCGTCGGCGCCCCCAGGAAATCGCACTGCTGTACCGGGTCCGTCGCGCGCTGCGACAGCGTGCGGTCGGCCAGCATGCCGATCATGTAGCCGCGGTCCAGGTAGTCGCGCACGCGCAGCATGGCGTCGACCTTGCCCAGCGTGATCATGTCGCGGCGCATGGCCGGGTTGATCGACTGCAGCACGTCGTTGAGCTTGTGGGCGTTCTCTTCGTACATGGTGATGGCGACACGCATGTCCGGATGCTTCCGGCCCATGGCGCGGATCACCTCGAAACTGCCCAGGTGCGCGCCCATCAGGAACGCGCCTTGCCCGCGCGCGATCGTCTGTTCGAGCTGCTTTTCGCCGTGCAGGCGGATGTCGAACAGGTCGAAGCGGCCGTTGAGCAGGTAGATGCGGTCGTGGATGGTCGACGCGAACGTGAAGACATGGCGGAAGCCGTCCATCCAGCCGGCTTCGCGGCCGAGCGCGCGGTCCATGTACGCGCGCGAGGCATGGCGCGCGGTCGGCGAGAACAGCGTGAAGTACGCCGCGATCAGGCGCAGCACCACGCGCCCGGCAGGGCGGCCGAGCGCGAGCGAAATCCACGTCATCACGCGCATCAGCGTGACATTGCTGCGTTCCTGGCGGCTGGACCAGTCGGTGTCCAGTGGCTGGGGCTTGCGAAGCCAGGTCAGCATGGCGATGCCTCCCTGCTCGCCAGCGTGGCCCGCGTGCTCAGCGTGCCGCTGGCCACGTCACGGCCGCCCGCGCGCAGCGTGAAGCGGATGGACGCCGTGCCGGCGTGGTCCCCATGCAGCTGGTGTGCGACCTCGACCCGCTCGCCGGGCCGGACCGGGCTCAGGAACTTGACCGTGCCAACTTGCGCGACGGCAAGCGGTTGTCCGAGCGCTGCGCCGATCTGCAGGATCGCATGGTCCAGCAGTACCACGCCGGGGACCACGGGATTGCCCGGAAAATGGCCCGCTATCGCCGGGTGCCCCGCGTCGATCACAAAGCCTGGCGCGTGGCGCTGTGCCAGTTGCGCGGCCACCAGCGGCGCCAGTGCTTCTCGCGGAAGCTTGCCCGCGGCATTGCGCGGCAGGCGATCGACGAGACAAAGCGGCCGCGGCAGGAACGCGGCGTCGATGCGCTCGCGCAGCTCCTGCAGGATGCGCGCGGCCGGCACGCCGGGGGCTACGGCCAGCGCCACGAGCCGCACCACGCGGCCTGCGGCCTCGACTTCATGCACGTCATCGGGCACGTAGAAGGTGCCGTCCTGCACGCCGTCGATGGCTGTGAGTTGCTGATTGAGATAGGCGAGCGACGTGCGCTTGCCGGCTATCTTGATCATGTCGGCCTTGCGGCCGTGGAGCACGAAGCGCCCGGCGTCGAGCGGCGCGATGGCATCGCCGAGCGCCACTGGCTCGTCGATGTGGCCGCCGCGGACCCGTATCGCGGGCTCGGATTCGCCATCGCCAGCGTGATCGCTGCGGCTTTCCAGGGTGATGCCGGGCAACAGCGTCCATTCGTCCGTGTCGGCGGTTTTGCGCGTCGCCATCGCGCCGGTCTCGGTGCTGCCGTAGATCTCGAGCAAAGGTGCCGCCAGACCAGCCTGCGCCTGCCGTGCCATGGCTCGGCTCATCGGGGCCGTAGCGGACAGCACGAGGTCGGCGGCAGGCAGGTCGCTGTCTGATTGCAGCAGTGCGCGCAGGTGCACCGGGGACGTCACCAGCGCGCGTGGCTGCGGGACGTCGCGCAGGGCAGCGCGGATATCGGCCGGATAGAACGCGCGCACCGAGGCCAGCGCTGCGCTACCTTGCAGGGCCAGCATCACCGTGGCTTCCAGTCCGAACATATGCTGCGGGGGCAGCGTGCCGACCAGCGTCCACGCGCGGCCGTCCGCCAGGCCAAGGCGTTGCGCCGTGGCACGCGCGCCGCGCACCATCGCGCCCCACGTCTTGGCATGGGCGACAGGCTGGCCGGTGGTGCCCGAGGTGAACACATAGGCCATCAGCCGCTCTGCCGGAATGTCCGGTACGGGCAGCGGTGCGGATGGCTCGGGCTCAGATGCATCGTAAAAGAAACGGGGCAGCGCCACGCTGCCATCCGCGTCGTCGTACAGGCAGAAGACATCCGGCGCAAACGCGGCGAGTTGCCGCACCGTTTCCGGCGTCTGTGCCGACGGCAGCAGGCTCACCTTGCCGCACAGCAGCGACGCGCAGAGTCCGACCGCAAAGCGGTATCGATCCGCACACGCATTGAAGACGTGGTCGCCGGGTGGCAGGCGTGCCGCGAGCGCGTGGACATCCGCCAGGAACCGGCTGGCCGTGACCGGTTGGCTGCCGCGCCACGCGACGACGCTGTCTGGGTCGGGATGAGAGAGAAGGGCGAACGTGCTCGTCATAAGCAATCCGCGTTCAGCGCGACGCGCCGGCGCGGCTGGCGCGCTCGGTCATCACGGTGCGATAGCCGCGCACGGCATCGAGCACGCCGGTGTCCTTGGCCGCCGGCAGCAGCGCGCGGCGGCAGGCCGCTTCGGCAACGAACATCAGCGCGATCAGGATGGGGGTGCCGAGATTGGCAAACGTCGACCACGTTGACATGGGCGCGACCGCAAATAGCACGAGCGACGCCAGGGCCGTCGCGCCGAAGAACAGGGTCCAGGCCTGGGTCACGCGCTGGGTATAGCGTTGCATGTCCGGCGTCAGCGGGCCGTGGATCGCCGCCGCGAACTCGCTGCAGAGCGGTGTCGCGCCAGCGCGCAGCGTCCGGCCGAACATGGCGGCGAGAGCCGTGTTCGCCCCAAAGTGCTGGAGGAAGTAAGTCCAGCCAAAATGAGCGGCCAAGGGAATGCGCGCGACCCACAACGCAACGCCGCAAGCCGTCACAAACACTAGCCAGGGCAAGCGCCAAGTGGCGCGCCACGCTGCGGCGAGGGCAATCAGCACAAATGGCGCCAGTCCCAGCATCAGCGCCGGGACTTCGCTTCCCGGCGTATGCGCCGCGTGGTGAAGTGCCGATTCGTACGCCAGAAAGCCCACGGGTGCAGCCACCCAACCGGCACGCTGCAGTAGCGGCGTTGCGGCGGAAGACGGGACGACTGGGTGGGAAGGTTGGCTCGAGGGCATTACGGAATTATTGTGATGCAATATACTCTTTTCCTGCGGGCGGATGGCGCACAGAATGGCATTTCGCGCGCGCAACGCCGTCAAGGCGAACGCTTTATACCTTAAAAGACCCCGGGGACGCAGCGATGTTTCAGCAAAGTCGTTCCAATGTTGTTACTAAACTTCTCTCAGGTAGTGCGATGTGCCGGGCTTTGGTAGCATCGCCTCGCCGTCTTCCGGCGTCACTTATGAGCGGAAGAAGACATTCACGACAATGAACGAACTCGACACGGAACTCGCTAGCCTGATCATTGGCGAACTGGACATCGCCGACCTGAAACTGGAAGACGTGAGCGCCGATACGCCGCTTTACGGCGACGGTTTCGGGCTCGATTCCATCGATATCCTGGAAATCGCGCTGCTGGTGTCGCGCAAGTACGGGGTCGAACTGCGCTCGGACAATCCCGACAACAAGACCATCTTCGCCTCGCTGGGCAGCCTGGCCGCCTACGTCGCGGCAAACCGCACGCGCTGAGCGCGGCGGCCAAGGCCGATCCGGCGGACAGGAGCAGGACAGGGAGCACTTATGGCGCAGCAGGGCAGGCCGCAAGCTACGCGCAGGCTGGCGCTCGTCACCGGCGCGAGCGGCGCTATCGGCAGTGCTATCAGTCACGCCCTCGCCGCAGCCGGCAATGAGGTGTGGGTCCACGCGAATCGCAACCTGGCGCAGGCGGAAGCCGTGGCGGCCACCATCCGCGCAGCGGGCGGTGCCTCGACCGCCATTGCCTTCGACGTGACCGACGCCGACGCGACCGAAGCTGCACTGCAGCGTGTACTTCAACACGGCACGGTGCAGATCCTGGTCAACAACGCCGGCATCCACGACGATGCGCCGCTGCTTGGCATGAGCCGCGACCAGTGGCGCCGCGTCATCGACGTCTCGCTGCACGGCTTTTTCCATGTGACGCAGCCCTTGCTGATGCCGATGATGCGCACGCGCTGGGGCCGCATCATCAATATGGCCTCGGTGGCCGGCGTGATGGGCAACCGCGGGCAGGCCAACTATGCCGCGGCCAAGGCGGGCCTGATCGGCGCGACGCGCTCGCTGGCGATCGAGATGGCGTCGCGCGGCGTTACGGTCAATGCCGTGGCGCCGGGCGTGATCGAATCCCCCATGACGGAACTGGCGTTCCCCGCGGAGCGCGTCCGCCAGATCGTGCCAGCCGGCCGCGCGGGCACGCCCGATGACGTGGCCGGCATGGTGGCCTACCTGGCTTCCGATGCGGCAGCCTATGTGACCGGCCAGGTACTGTCCGTCAATGGCGGCATGGCCTGAACCTGTCTTCCCACCATGGCCCCGCAGCCGTCCCCGACCCATCTGCTGCTGATCCCCAGCTACAACCCCGGCGCGAAGCTGCGGGAAACGCTGCGTGCCGCGCGCGCGGCCTGGTGTCCGGTCTGGGTGGTGGTAGATGGCAGCACCGACGACAGCACGCAATGGCTGCAGCAACAGGCCCGCGAGGATTCCGGTCTGCGCGTACTGGTCCTGCCCGAAAACCAGGGCAAGGGCGCGGCGGTGCTGCACGGCATCGAGGCCGCCGCCGCGGAGGGCTTCACGCATGCGTTGGTGATGGACTCCGACGGCCAGCACCCGGCCCAGCTGATCGCGCAGTTCATGGCGGCGTCGATGCGCGACCCGGACGCAATGGTGCTCGGGCGCCCGATTTTCGATGCGAGCGCGCCGGTCGAACGCGTGTACTGGCGCCGCGTGTCCAACTTCTGGACGGACGTCGAAACACTGTGGGCCGGCATCGGCGATTCACTGTACGGCTTCCGTGTCTATCCGATCGAACCGCTGCGGGCCATCATGCGGGAAAGCCGCTGGATGCGGCGCTTCGACTTTGATCCCGAGGTGGCAGTGCGCCTGTGCTGGCGCGGCGTGCGGCCGGTCAACCTCGATGCGCCCGTGCGCTACTTCGATCCGCGCGCGGGCGGTGTGTCCCACTTCCGTTATCTGCGCGACAACCTGCTGCTGGGGTGGATGCACCTGCGGCTGGTGACCGGCTGGCTGGTGCGATTGCCACGGCTGCTCTGGCGGCGGTTGCATGCGGCCGCGGACGGCAACTCGCGCCCGCCGAACCGGGCGACCTGAAAGCGTTGGTCGGACCAGCACCTCCGCCGTGGCCTTTGCGCTGGACGTCCAGTAACGCCGACGCCGTGCGCCTGCACTACGATGGTCTCAGGCTCTCCTCGGAGGTAACGATGCGGCTGCCAGGCCGCGTGCGAGCATGGGCCAACGCAAGAAGGAGAAGATCATGAAAGCGCATTCTTCAGAGCATGCAGCGCGGCAGGCATGGCTGGCGGCAGCGATCCTGGCGTTATTGGCAGCGGCCGGACCAGCCAATGCTCAGGAACCGGCCGCGGCAGGCATGGAGATGATCAACCCAGACGCGGTGAAATGGGGCGACGCGCCCGCTTCGCTGCCCAAAGGGGCGAAGCTTGCCGTGTTGTACGGCGATCCGGGCAAAGACGTGCCGTTTGTCATCCGGCTCAAGACGCCGGCCGGCTACAAGGTACCGGCCCACTGGCATACCCAGGCCGAGAACCTGACCGTGATCTCTGGCACGCTTTACCTTGGAGCCGGGGACAAGATGGACATGGCTCACGCTCATGCCCTGAAGACGGGCGGTTTCCACTATCTGCCCGCCAAGGCCCATCACTATGCGTTCAGCAAGACCGAGACCGTAGTGCAGATCCACGGCACAGGCCCGCTGGATATCCATTACCTGGATCCGAAGGACGACCCGTCCGCCAAGTGAAACACCTGACCGGCTGGCGGCCCGGATAGCCGTCGGTCCCGTTCCATACTGCTCCACGTATACCCTGAATGAAGGGGCTTGCGCGTGATCACCCCCAGAGCCGCGCCAGTCTGTAGGCGCCTTTACGGCCGATACCTCTGGGGTATGCCGGAAATACCCATTCGGTGTTGGACTGGCCGTCCGCGCCACTCCTATTCTCCACGCCAGAAGACGTGCCGCCGGCAACGTCGCGGCGATCCCGACGCAAGAAGCGGGACTTTTGGACAACTGGAGACAGGTAGTGAGACAGATCGATGTGTACGCAGTGGCGGACGGCGCCACCTTCAACCGCTTCCATGCAGGCGTGCTGTTCTGGTGCGCGCTGATCATCATTTTCGACGGCTATGACCTGGCAGTGGCCGGCATCGCTTTGCCGGCCATCATGAAGGACATGGGGGTGTCGGCGACGCACGCGGGCTTCATGGTCAGCTCGGCGTTGTTCGGCATGATGTTCGGGGCCATCTTCCTCGGCACGATTGCCGACCGCATCGGCCGGCGCAAGGCCATTGCCATCTGCATCCTGCTGTTCAGCGTGTTCACCGCCGCGGCGGGCATGACCAGCGATCCGATGCTGTTCGCCGCGAGTCGTTTCCTGGCCGGGCTCGGCATCGGCGGGGTCATGCCCAATGTGGTGGCGCAGATGACCGAGTACTCGCCACGGCGTATCCGCGGCACGCTCGTGACGCTGATGTTCAGCGGCTACTCTGTCGGCGGCATGCTGGCCGCGCTGCTCGGCAAGCAACTGCTCGAACAGTACGGCTGGCAGTCGGTGTTCCTGGCCGCTGGTGCACCGGCGCTGCTGGTGCCGCTGATCCTCAGCAAACTGCCTGACTCCATGCCATTCCTGCTTCGCACCGGACAAAACGACACCGTGCGCAAGATCCTGCGCGCCATCGATCCGGCGAACCCTTGCAAGGATGGTGACCGCCTCGTGCTGCCGGACGCCAGCACGGGTGGCCAGGCTGCTGTGGGCGAGCTGTTCCGCGAAGGGCGCGGCTTCAGCACGCTGATGTTCTGGCTGGCCTTCTTCATGTGCCTGTTCATGGTCTACGCGCTCAGTTCGTGGCTGACCAAGCTGATGGCGTCGGCCGGCTACAGCCTGGGCTCTGCGCTGACCTTCGTGCTGGTGCTGAATATCGGCGGCATGCTCGGCGCCATTGGCGGCGGCTGGCTGGCTGATCGCTTCAGCATCAAGTACGTGCTGATGGGCATGTATGCGCTGGCCGCGGTGTCGATCGCGCTGCTCGGTTACAAGGTGCCCACGCCGGTGCTGTTCCTGCTGGTGGGCCTGGCCGGTGCCTCGACCATCGGCACGCAGATCGTCACCTATGCGTATGCGGGGCAGTTCTACCCGGTGGCCGCGCGATCGACGGGCATTGGCTGGGCGTCGGGCGTGGGACGTGCCGGGGCCATCCTTGCGCCGATCGTGATCGGTGTGCTGGTAGGCATGGCTTTGCCGCTCGAGCAGAACTTCCTGGCGATCGCGGTACCGGCTGTGGTGGCCGTGCTGGCGGTGGGCGGCATCGACCATCGGCGCGCCGCATCGGTGGGCGCGGTGCCGTCAGAACAGGTTGCGCCGAAGGTCTACGCAGCCTCGCGCGCTGAGGGTTGATCTCCGTTACGACCGTGTGCCGGCCACCGCGCCGGCCAGCCGGCCCAGCGTGGCCAGCGCGGTCTCGGCACGCTTGTCCCATTCGTGTCCGTAGTTGAGCCGCAGGCAATTGCGGAAACTGTGCCGGGCCGAGAAGATCGGCCCCGGTGCGATGCTGATGCCGTGCGACAGCGCCAGCTGTTGCAGCGCCAGCGTGTCGGTGTCTTCAGGCAGTTCGATCCACAGGAAATAGCCGCCCGCCGGGCGCGTCGCACGCGTGCCGGGCGGGAAGTGCCGCGCCACCGCCTGTGCCACGGCATCCTGCCGCAGCATGAGCGCGTGCCTGAGCTGGCGCAGGTGCCGGTCATAACCGCCTTTTTCCAGATACGCCGCAATGGCCACCTGCGCGGGCGCGGAGCCGGCCAGCGTCGTGGTCAGCTTGAGCCGCGCGACATCGCGCGCGAAGCGGCCGGGTGCGGCCCAGCCAACGCGATAGCCCGGCGCCAGACACTTCGAGAACGATGCGCAGTGCATGACCAGCCCGGCCTTGTCGAACGCCTTGGCCGGCGTGGGGCGGCGCGTGCCGAAGTAGAGCTCGCCATAGACATCGTCTTCGATCAGCGGTACCTCATACCGCGCCAGCAGTTCGACGAGCGCCTGCTTCTTCGCGTCGGGCATCAGCGAGCCAAGCGGGTTCTGGAAGTTGGTCATCAGCCAGCACGCCTTCGGGCGGTGCCGCTCCAGTGCCTGCTCCAGCGCGCCCAGCTCGATGCCCTCGCGCGGATGCGTGGGCACCTCAATGGCAGACAGGCCACAGCGTTCCAGTGCCTGCAGCGCCGCGTAGAACGTCGGGCTTTCGATCACCACCGCATCGCCGGGACGCGTGACGGCCATCAGGCACAGGTTCAGCGCCTCCAGCGCGCCGTTGGTGACGACGATCTCGTCGGCCTGCACGGTCAGCCCGTCCGCCAGGTAGCGCAGCGCGATCTGGCGGCGCAGGTTCGCATTGCCTGGCGTGAGGTCGTCGACACTGCTCCATGGGTCCAGCTTCTGCACGGTCGTGGCCATGGTCTTGGCCAGCCGCTGCATCGGGAACAGCAAGGGGCTCGGGAATGCCGAGCCGAATGGCACCACGTCGCGCCGCATCGTGGACTCCAGCACCTTGAAGACCAGTTCGCTGACATCGACCGGACCCGACTCCTGCACGGGTGCCGACGGCGTTTCCGCCTCCGGTGCAAGCTGGCGCGAGCCCGTGGCCACGTAGTAGCCGGAACGCTCGCGCGCGCGGATCAGGCCACGCGCCTCCAGCAGGTAGTAGGCCTGGAACACGGTCGACTGGCTGACGCCGCGGCCGGTGCTGGCCTGGCGCACCGACGGCAGCCGATCGCCGAGGCGCAGCACACCGGCATGGATGGACTGGGCAATGTCCTCCGCCAGTTCTTCATAGCGGGTCATCGGCCGGGGGGCGCCTGTCATCTGATCTTGTCCTTTTGGCAGTTTTGTCAACTGTAATGGATTGGGAAGATCAGGACCAGGCAGGTATCTGGATTCCCACTACATGGAAGGGAGCAGGCCCGCCTAACGGTGACAGAGGCAGCGCGTCGGCGAGCACTGCTGCGGTCATTCTCCGATTTTGTATCTTGCTACAGCGCAGCCATGGCTTCAGACACGGGCAGCCTCCGCTTCCAGACGGCGCTTTGCAATCACCGGATTCTGATAGACCGCAACCTTGAACGGTTCGATACCGACACGCTCGACCACATCGATGAAGCGCTCCGCTTCACTGTCGCGCATCGCGATGTAGCGCTTGATCAGTTCCTCGACCACCTCCGGAATCTCATCGCGCGCGAACGATGGCCCGATGATGCGGCCGATTGCGGCACCGGATGGCCCGCCCTGGCGTCCGCCAAGGGTGACCTGGTACCACTCCTCGCCGGCCTTGTCGACGCCGAGGATGCCGATATGGCCGACGTGGTGGTGTCCGCAAGAGTTGATGCAGCCCGAGATGTTCAGGTCGAGTTCGCCGATCTCGTAGAGGTAGTCGAGATCGTCGAAGCGTTGCTGAATCGCCTCGGCCAGCGGGATCGATACCGCATTGGCCAGCGAGCAGAAATCCCCGCCCGGGCAGGCGATGATGTTGGTGAGCAGGCCGATATTGGGCGTGGCGAGGTTCCACGTCTGCAGCTGCTGCCACAGTTCATGCAGGCGCGTGCGACGCACGTCGGCGATGATCAGGTTCTGTTCGTGCGAGACGCGCAGCTCGCCAAAGCCGTAGTGGTCCGCGAGGTCTGCCGCGGCTTCCATCTGGTCGGCGGTGATGTCGCCGGGCGGCGTGCCGGTGGCCTTCAGCGATACCGTGACGGCGGCATAGCCGGGCACGCGGTGCGCATGCACGTTGCTGCGCAGCCAGCGCGCAAAGCGCGGGTTGGCGGCGGCCAGCGCGGGGTTCGGGTCGTGGTCCTGCGCGGCGGCAGCGTCGTAATCCAGCGTGGTGAAGCGCGTGGCGATGTCGCGCACGAAATCCGCATCGACGGTATCGGGGCCGCCGCGGATAGGCTGCCAGTGTTCATGGACCTGCTGAGCGAAGACTTCCGGCGTAAGGTCCTTCACGAGAATCTTGATGCGCGCCTTGTACTTGTTGTCGCGCCGGCCATGCAGGTTGTAAACCCGCAGGATCGCCTGGAGGTAGGTGAGCAAGTCGGACCAGTGCACGAATCCGCTGATTTCCTTGCCGACCATCGGCGTGCGCCCCATGCCGCCGCCCACCCACACGCGGAAGCCGGTTTCGCCGTCGCGCTCGACCGCCTGCAGCCCGATGTCGTGCACGCCTACCGCGGCACGGTCGGTGGTGGCGCCACTGACGGCGATCTTGAACTTGCGCGGAAGGAACGCGAATTCCGGATGCAGCATCGACCATTGCCGGATGATTTCGCACCACACCAGCGGGTTCACCACCTCATCGGGTGCGATGCCGGCAAAGTGGTCCGTGGTCGTATTGCGGATGCAGTTGCCGCTGGTCTGGATCGCATGCATCTGGACCGTGGCGAGTTCGGCCAGGATGGCAGGCGCGTCTTCCAGGCGCGGCCAGTTGAACTGCATGTTCTGGCGCGTGCTGAAGTGGCCGTAGCCGCGGTCCCAGCGCCGCGAGATCTCGGCCAGCTTGCGCAGTTGGCGCGAAACCAGCATGCCGTAGGGGATCGCCACACGCAGCATCGGCGCATGACGCTGGATGTAGAGCCCGTTCTGCAGACGCAGGATACGGAATTCGTCTTCCGTGAGATCACCGCTCAGGAAGCGTGCGGTCTGGTCAGTGAACTGGGTAACGCGCTCGTCGACCAGTTGCTGGTCGGTGGAGTCATAGAGGTACATGGGGGCTGGTCTCGCATCGCTCTTGGGCCAGCCACGCCTTGCGGGCGTGGCACAGACTCAAGGCTAGCGATGGCCCCGGCATGCGGACAGCAGCAGTTGCGCGCGATTTCTGCCGTAGCAGCGTCGCTGGGGGCCCTGGTCAGCCCCAGTGGCGCACGCGGCCGGTGTCGACGTGGACGAAGTCCTCGCGCGCGTAGAAGCCTACGCCGCCCACGCCGAGCGACATGGCCGCATCGCGCAGATCGGCCAACGCAACACCCGGCAGACGGATGTCGATGGCCTTGCCGTCCATATGCAGGCTGTGCTTCGCCACGCCGCCACCGCCCGTGAGGCGCAGGCGCGCGTTCGTGACCGGGCTGCGGTAACCCGAGATCACCTGGAATGGCGATTCGCTGCCGAGCGTGCGGCGCAGTTCGAACAGCAGCCCGAAAAGCTGAGGATCGATCACGCCGACCTGACCGGAGTAGTGATCGCGCAGGAAATGGTTGAGCGTGGTCTGTGCCTGCGGCAGCACCTGATCGCCTAACGCATACACGAGCTGTAGATGTTCGCCGGTATGCGTGTGATCGAAAGACAGGCTGCGTGCGCCGGATACGTTGGCCAGCGCCAGTTGCGGCGACAACGCGGCCAGGCCGGCGCCGATCGCCAGGCCGCCGGTGTGTTGCAGGAAACGGCGGCGGGAGGGAGTGCGAGTGTGCTTCATGTCGGGTTCTGCGTGGGCGCCGGACGGGCAAGGGCATCCGGGGTGGCCGGTGTTGCAGGGGCGGCCGGTGCCGATGCCGGCACACTGGCGGGCCGGCGCGCGGTTTTCTGGCTCAGCGCCTGGTCCAGCAGCTTGTCCTGGCCATAAATGTCAGGCAGGAAGTATACCCGGCCATCGGCGCGGGCAATCGCGGTGCCGTAGGCAAGCACCACAGGCAGCGGCTGCTGCAGCGCCACGGTGTTCGACTGCCCCTTGGTCATCGCCTGCCGGATACGTTCTTCGGTCCAGCCCGGCATGTCCTGTAGCACGAACTTCGCCAGTGCCACGGGTTCCTCGACACGGATGCAGCCGTGGCTGAAGTCGCGCCGGTCGCGCTTGAACAGTTGCGGCGTGGGGGTGTGGTGCAGGTAGATGTTCTGATTGTTGGGGAACACGAACTTGATGTCGCCGAGCGCGTTCATCGGGCCGGGGCGCTGGCGGATGCGCATGCGGCCGTTCAGCACGGCATCCAGGTTGGCGTCGGACAGCGTGGTGACGGCCTTGCCATTGGAGACGAACTCGAAGCCCTGCTGCGTGAAATAGGCCGGATCGCGCCGCAATCTCGGGATGGTCTCCGAGCGCGCGATCGACGGCGGCACGTTCCAGTACGGACTGAACTCGATATAGCGCATGTCCTCTTTGAACAGCGGCGTGCGCGTATCGAGCGCCTTGCCGACGATGACTTTCATCTCGAGCTTGATATCGAGCTTGCCGCCGTTGTAGTCATAGGCGCGCAGCATGAACTCGGGGATATTCACCACGATCATGCGCGGGCTGTCGGTGAGCGGGGTCCAGCGCAGGCGCTCCATGGTCAGCTCGATCTGCCGCACGCGCGCGGCCGGGGTGGTATTGAGCTGCGCCAGCGTGCCGGCGCCGATCACGCCATCCGCCTCCAGCCCGTGGCGTGCCTGGAAGGCCTTGACGCCGTCCACGACCGCACCGCTATAGCGCTTGGGCGCCGGCGCATCGGCGGGCATGTCGCCAAGCGCCTGCAGGCGCCGCGCCATTTCGGCAAGCCCGCTGTAAGCCTGGCCGCTCGTCAGCTTGCCGCCGGGCAGAGCCGGTAGCGTGCGGTCCCAGCCCGGTTGCGCGGCCAGCGTCCGGTAGTGCGCAAGCGCGTCGCGAAGCGTGCCGTATAGCGGGAAGGAGGGTGCGGCCTCGCGGATGGCTTCGGGCAGCCGGTGGCCAGCCACGGCGGCGCGCAGGTAACTGTCGGGCTCGAACGCCGTCGATGGCGGCGCCGTGAAATTGGCGTGTACCTTGCGTGGATCGACACGGCCGCTGTGCAGGTCCGACAGGTAGCGCCGCATGGCGTCGCTGAGCGTGTTGTCGAGCTTGTCGATGGCGTCCTGCGCGGGCTGCGGGCCGGTGGCGGCTTCGGCGAGCGCGCGTTTCAGGCCGTCGGCATCGTAGTCCTGCGGCACCAGGCCATCCGTCTGCGCGCTGGCCAG
Source organism: Cupriavidus pinatubonensis (assembly GCF_019602855.1). Lineage (GTDB taxonomy): Bacteria > Pseudomonadota > Gammaproteobacteria > Burkholderiales > Burkholderiaceae > Cupriavidus > Cupriavidus pinatubonensis. The sequence goes on along the minus strand of NZ_CP080766.1, from coordinate 335,333 downwards.
TGCGGACACCGCCTGCTGGGCGTCGGGCGTGGGGCGTCCGCTGGCGAACCACAGCGGCTGCGCCGCGGCGCTGGCGGCGCAGGCAAGCAGCCAGGCAGCGAGCGTGCCGCCGATCCAGTGACGTGCATGGGAGGCGGGGGTGGCCGACAGGCGCGTATCAGGCGTGGTGGCGGGTGTCATGGGGATCGAGTTGGCATGGCTTGCTGCCTATCCTAGCCGAATAATTCGTATAGCCAGTTGCGTGCGCGCATATCGTGCGGCCTTGGCAAATATATTCAGGACGCATGCGAAACCGTTGAAGCCGGTTTGCGCCAGAGGCGTGCGCACATGGAAACGCCCGCTGCGCGAACAGCGGGCGTTGGAACGGATGAGCCTTCGATTCAGAACTGGTTCAGGACTACTTGCCGAGTTCATGGCCGACCACGCCACCGACCACTGCGCCGCCGACGGTGCCCGCGGTGCTGCCGTGCGACAGTTCGTGCCCCGCAACGCCACCGGCCACTGCACCGGCCGCGGTACAGCCGGCGAGGCCCATGCCAGCGCTGACCAGCAGCGCGACTGCGATTTTCCACATGGTCGTCTCCTGTGCCGCGCACGGATGAGGCCATCCGTGCTCATGCCTTCCAGCTTAGGCACGCGGATATATCGAGCCTTTCGGGCGCAGGCCGATTGCCATGTAGGACTTGTCGGACGGCCAGGTGCCGTCCGGATCGCTCAGTCAGTTCTGCGAAAACCGGCGCAGGCGCTTGATCAGCGACGATGTGTCCGAGCGGCCGCAGCCCATCTGCTGCAGGTCGGCATAGAACTGGTCGACCGTCGCGGTGACCGGCAGGCTCGCGCCGTTGCGGCGCGCCTCGTCCAGGCACAGGCCCAGGTCCTTGCGCATCCAGTCCACGGCGAAGCCGAAGTCGAACTTGTTTTCGATCATGGTCGGGCCGCGATTCTCGAGCTGCCAGGAACCGGCCGCGCCCTTGCTGATGACGTCGAGCACCAGCTTCATGTCGAGGCCGGCGCGCTCGCCGAACGCGATGGCTTCGGACAAGCCCTGGATCAGGCCGGCGATGCTGATCTGGTTGACCATCTTCGCGAGCTGGCCTGCGCCCGCTTCGCCAATGCGCGTCACGGCGCGCGCATACGCGGCGATCACGGGCTCGACGCGCGCGTAGACGTCGGCGTCGCCGCCGCACATGATGGTCAGGATGCCTTTCTCCGCGCCGACTTCGCCGCCGGACACGGGGCCGTCGACGAAATGCAGGCCGCGCTCGCGCGCCGCCGCGTAGAGTTCGCGCGCCACGTTGGCGCTGGCGGTGGTGTGGTCGACGAAGATGCAGCCCGTGGGCGCGGCGAAGAACGCGCCATCCGGACCAGTCAGCACCGAGCGCAGGTCGTCGTCGTTGCCCACGCACGAGCAGACTACGTCGGCCTGCCTGACGGCCTGCGCCGGGGTGTCGGCCGCCTTGCCGCCAAACTTCTCGACCCAGGCCTGCGCCTTCGCTGCAGTGCGGTTGTAGACAGTGACTTCATGGCCCTTGGCGGCCAGGTGGCCGGCCATGTGGAAACCCATGACGCCAAGCCCGAGGAATGCGACACGCATGCTGCGACTCCGTAACTGATTTGATGTTGTTTGATGTCGGTGGCGCGCGGCGGCTCATGTAGCGCATCCTGCGGTCGCAACAGAAGCGCGCAGCGCGGGGAGGCGTGGCCTCAGGCGCCGAGTATACGCCGCGCGAGCCCTTGAAGACTGGCTATCCCTGTCCCAGGATCGCCTTCCTGACCAGTTCCGACTGGCGGTTGCACTGCATCTTCGCCATCAGCATGGCAATCTGCTTGCGTACGGTGTTGACCGATACGCCCGCCGAGGCGGCATAGGCCGCAGCCGTCTGGCCCGTCACCAGCGCGCCCAGCACGCGGGCCTCCGCCGGCGTGATGCGGAACACCGCGGCAAGGTGGTCCGGGTCCGGTTGCGTGTCGCCGCTGTTGCGGCGTTGCATGCGCATCAGCACGCAGCGTTCGCCGGCCACGCGCAGCGACGGCCCGCCTACCACCATGTCGACGGTGACCGTAACGCCGGTTTCGGCGGGAATCGTCATGCTTTGCCGCACTCCAGTCTGGCATGTCATGGCCACGGACTGCAGCAGCATGGCGCGCATGCGCGGGTCGGCATGCCAGATAGTGCCATGGCGCTCGGCGAACATCGGCCCGGCGAAGATTTCGCGAGCCAGCGGCGAGACGCGCATCACGGCCCCGGTCGGGCCGACCAGGCAAATGGCCTCGTCGAACGAGGAAAAGGCTTCTTCTAGGTTGGCAAGGTGGCTGTACACGGCATGCTGCCTGCGCGCGATCGCGTCGCGCAGTGTGAGGACGAAAGCCGCCGCGGGGCCGACTCGGGGAATTCCTTTGGCCGCTCCAGGGCGTGCCTGGCTATTCCTGTCATGGTGGGCGAAATCTGGCCCATGCCAATGCCCCGAACGGGGGATGAGAAGACACCTGGTAGCCGACCTGATCGGCGAAATATGCATTTTGAGTGACATCAAGATACCCATGACACGATTATTTAAGGAATAACGATGTCATGGGTATTTGCGAAATACCGATGACATAGGTAAAGTAGATATACCAACTACATGGGTAAAAGCGGGCGCAAGGCGAACCACATGAAACAAGTCCTTTCCACTCCCTTGCAGGTCCGGCAGGTGCTTCAGGGCGCCCGCAAGGCCGCAGGCCTCAATCAGAGCGAAACGGCGGCCAGGCTCAATATCAGCCAGAGCCGTATGTCCCACATGGAGCTGAATCCCGGCAGCATCAGCGTAGACCAGTTGCTGGCCTTGATCGGGGTGCTCGGACTCGAACTGGTGGTGCAGGAAAAGCGTGGCGGCGTGGATGCCGAGGCGGGGTGGTGACCATGGCCATACGCAAGACGCGGACACCAGCGCTGTCGGTCTGGGCCAATGGCCAGCGCGTGGGAACATGGCGCAATCCGGGAAGTGCCGCGACAGAGTTCGAGTACGACACGGCGTGGATGCACTCGGACACGGGCCGGCCGCTGTCGCTGTCGCTCGACTATGCATTGGGTACCCGCAAGGTCATCCGTGGCGAACCGGTGCATCACTATTTCGATAACCTGTTGCCCGACAGCGAACCGATCCGGCGCCGGCTGGCTATGCGATTCGGGACCGGCTCGACCGATGCCTTCGCGCTGCTGTCGGCGATCGGCCGCGATTGCGTCGGCGCGGTGCAGCTGCTCGGTGAAGACGAGATCCCCGCAGGCCATGACCGCATCGAGGGAGAGCCGCTGTCCGACCAGCAGATCGAGCAATGGCTGCGCGACACCGTGTCGACGCCGGCACCAGGACATGACCAGGACGACGACTTCCGCATCTCGATTGCCGGCGCGCAGGAAAAGACGGCGTTGCTGCGGCATGCGGGGCAGTGGCTGCGCCCGCACGGTGCCACGCCGACCACGCATATCCTGAAGCTGCCCCTGGGGCTGGTCGGCAACCGGCGCGCCGACCTGAGCGCATCGGTCGAGAACGAATGGCTATGCCTGAATATCCTTGGCGCCTACGGGCTGCCGGTCGCGCATAGCGAAATGCTGACGTTCGGCGAGCAGAAGGTGCTGAGCGTGAGCCGCTTCGACCGCCAGATGCATGCTTCGGGAAACTGGTTGCTGCGCCTCCCGCAGGAGGATTTCTGCCAGGTTTTCGGGCTCAGTTCGCTGCAGAAGTACGAAGCCGATGGCGGTCCGGGCATGGAGCGGATCGCGACGGTGCTGCGCAATTCCGAAACCCCCACGCAGGACCTGGAAACGCTGTTCAGTGCCCAACTGCTGTTCTGGCTGCTTGCCGCGCCCGACGGACATGCGAAGAACTTCAGCATCCGCCTGCTGGCCGGCGGGCGCTACCGGATGACGCCGCTCTATGACGTCATGTCGGTCTGGCCGGTCATTGGAGACGGTCCGAACCAGTTTTCGTGGCATCGCACCAAGCTGGCCATGGCCGTCGCGGGCAAGAGCCGGCACTATGCGCTGCGCGACATCCAGCGCCGGCACTTCAACGCCATGGCGTCGCAATGTTTCCTGGGCACCAATGCTGAGCCGGTGATCGAGCGGTTGATTGCCCGCACGCCTGCGGTGATCGATACCGTGGGAGCGATGCTTCCACCAGGATTCCCGCAGCGCGTGGCAGACGCGATCCTGAACGGCTTGCGCACGTCGGTCGAAAGGCTGGCCAGCATGCAGCCATAGTTTCGCTGCCCGACGGCGGGGTGCTCGTATCGAACGCCGCATGAAGGATAATCAGGTTGACGAGAGTCTGCGGATACTCGGCAGCCTCGACGCGCTGGGCGTGCCCATCGCCATCGACGACTTCGGCACGGGCTACTTGAGCCTGCTTCACCTGAAGCGCATCCCCGCGAGCGAACTGAAGATCGACCGCGGCTTTGTGCGCGACCTGGCGCATGACACCGAAGACGCCGCCATTGTTTCCGCTATCGTCGCGCTCGGCCGGACGCTGAACCTCAACGTCGTCGCGGAGGGTGTCGAAGCGCCTGCGTAGCGCAAGTTCCTGACCGAGGCCGGCTGCGACGCGCTTCAGGGTTACCTGCTCGGCGAGCCGATTCCGGCCGCGGCCTTCCCGAGGCGCGAGATGGTGCTGGAGAAGGCGGCACCCTGAGCGGGAAGGCAGCCGCCGGCTGCCTTCCCGGGCGGCTTGCCTGCCGCTTATTCAGGCTTCACGCCTGCATCGCGGATCACCGTATTCCATCGCGCGAGCTCGGACTTGATCCGTGCGCTGGTCTGCGCCGGCGTGGTCCACGTGGCAATGGCGCCTTGCTTGAGCAGCGCTTCCTTGACGTCCGGTTCGGCCAGGATCTTCTTCAGGTCGGCGCTCAGCCGGTCGATTACCGGTGCCGGCGTGCCCGCCGGCGCGACGATGCCGAACATGGAGCTGACCTCGAAGTCCTTCAGGCCCGCTTCGGCCGCCGTCGGCACGTCGGGCAGGGCGCTGACGCGCTGGGACGAAGTCACCGCCAGCGCGCGGATCTTTCCGCCTTTCACGTAGGCCTGCGCGGCCGGCACGGTCTCCACCATACTCAGCACCTGGCCGCCGATCAGATCGGTCATGGCCGGGCCGCTGCCCTTGTATGGCACGTGCAGCATGTCCACGCCGGCCATGCGCTTGAACAACTCGCCCGCCAGGTGCTGCGGCGAGCCGTTGCCGGCGGAGCCGTAGGTGATCGTGCCCGGCTTCGACCTCGCCAGCGACACCAGTTGCGGCAGCGTGCTGGCATTGACGGACGGATTGACCACGAAGACCAGCGGCACGGTGCCCACGATGGCCACCGGCGCGAAGCTCTTCTCGATGTCGTACGGCACGCGGCTCTTGTACAGCGCGGCGTTGATCGCATGGCTAGTCAGCGCGCCCATCAGCAGCGTGTAGCCGTCCGGCGCAGCCTTGGCGACCAGGTCCGCGCCGATATTGCCGGCGGCGCCGGCACGGTTGTCGACCACGACCTGCTGGCCGAGCGTGGCCGACAGATGCTGGGCCAGCGTGCGGCCGATAACGTCGGTGGCGCCCCCCGGCGGGTACGGCACGACAAGACGGATCGGCTTGTTGGGATAGTCGCTGGCAGCCGCCAGCGACGGGGCCAGCAGCAGGGTGGTGCAGGCCAGCGACGACAGCAGCAGCGCGCGGCGCGGCGCACGAATGCCCCGGCCGGGCATGCGGGAAATGCCGGACATGAAAAGTCTCCTGTGCCGGGATCTTGTGGAATCGGGGGGAGAGCGCGGCGATTCCATGCCGCTTGCCGATAACGCCCGGCTCGTCATCGAGGCCAAGTGTAGGGTGAGCCTCTTGATTGATGTATCAGAATTTTTCTATCGACTGATCACGAATGCAGATTAATTTGCCGCAAGCACCGCAGCCCTTGCGGCCTGTGGGCAAGCCCCGCTAAGCTTCGCGTCTCGATTATCAATAATCTTATCGGAGACGCAGAATGCCTTCCGCCGACGACCCCAAGCTGCCGCAGGACGGCGCCGCCCCCACCGAAGGACTTGCCAAGGGCCTCACGAACTATGGCGACACAGGCTTCTCGCTGTTCCTGCGCAAGGCCTTCATCAAAGGGGCGGGCTTTACTGACGACGCGCTGTCGCGTCCGGTGATCGGCATCGTCAACACGGGCAGCAGCTACAACCCCTGCCACGGCAATGCGCCGCAGCTCGTAGAGGCGGTCAAGCGCGGCGTGATGCTCGCGGGCGGTCTGCCGGTGGATTTCCCGACGATCTCGGTGCACGAGAGCTTCTCCGCGCCGACCAGCATGTACCTGCGCAACCTGATGTCGATGGACACCGAGGAGATGATCCGCGCGCAGCCCATGGACGCCGTGGTGCTGATCGGCGGCTGCGACAAGACGGTGCCGGCGCAGCTGATGGGGGCGGCGTCGGCCGGCGTGCCCGCGATCCAGCTTGTGACCGGATCGATGCTGACCGGGTCGCATCGCAGCGAACGGGTTGGGGCGTGCACGGACTGCCGCCGCTACTGGGGCCGCTACCGCGCCGAGGAGATCGACAGCGCGGAGATTGCCGACGTCAACAACCAGCTCGTGGCAAGCGTGGGCACGTGTTCGGTAATGGGCACGGCCAGCACCATGGCGTGTGTTGCCGAAGCGCTGGGCATGATGGTGAGCGGCGGCGCGTCAGCACCCGCGGTGACCGCCGACCGCGTGCGTGTGGCGGAGCGCACCGGTACCACGGCGGTCGCCATGGCCGCCGCCCGGCTGACGCCCGACCGCATCCTGACCGGCAAGGCCTTCGAGAACGCGCTGCGCGTGCTGCTGGCCATCGGCGGATCGACCAACGGCATCGTCCACCTGACGGCGATCGCCGGGCGCCTGGGCATCGACATCGACCTGGCAGGGCTCGATCGCATGAGCCGGGAAACGCCGGTGCTGGTCGACCTGAAGCCTTCGGGCCAGCACTACATGGAAGACTTCCACAAGGCAGGCGGCATGCTGACACTGCTGCGCGAACTGCGTCCGCTGCTGCATCTCGACACGCTGACCGTGTCAGGCCGCACGCTCGGCGAGGAGCTCGACGCTGCGCCGCCGCTGTTCCCGCAGGACGTGATTCGCAGTGCCGGCAACCCGATCTACCCGGCCGGCGGCCTGGCGGTACTGCGCGGCAACCTGGCACCGGGCGGCGCCATCATCAAGCAGTCGGCCGCCAACCCCGCGCTGATGGAGCACGAAGGGCGTGCGGTGGTGTTCGAGAATGCCGAGGACATGGCACAGCGCATTGACGACGAGTCGCTCGACGTCAAGGCCGACGACATCCTCGTGCTCAAGCGCATCGGGCCGACCGGCGCGCCGGGCATGCCCGAAGCCGGCTATATGCCGATCCCCAAGAAGCTCGCACGCGCAGGCGTGAAGGACATGGTGCGTGTGTCGGACGGGCGCATGAGCGGTACCGCGGCCGGCACCATCGTGCTGCATGTGACGCCCGAAGCGGCCATCGGCGGGCCGCTGGCGCTTGTGCAGAGCGGCGACCGCATCCGGCTGTCGGTCGCGAACCGTGAGATCGCGCTGCTCGTCGACGACGCCGAGCTGGCCCGCCGCGCTGCCGCGCAGCCAGTCGAACGCCCGCGCGCGGAACGTGGTTATCGCAAGCTGTTCCTCGAGACCGTGACGCAGGCTGACCAGGGCGTCGATTTCGACTTCTTGCGCGCCGCGCAGACGGTCGATACCGTGCCGAAGCAGGGCTGAGCCATGACTGCGACCACGGCAACGGTCACCGCCATCGACGGCGGCGACGCGATGGAGCAGGCACTCGACACGCTCGAAGAAGACATCGTCTTCGGCCGCCTGCACCCGCGCGAGCGGCTGACCGAAGACGCGCTGATGGCGCGTTTCGGCCTCAAGCGCCACGTGGTCCGGCAGGTGCTGGCAGAGCTGGAGCAGATGGGCGTGGTGGAGCGCCGGCGCAATGTCGGTGCCGTCGTGCGCGCCTTTGATGCGCATGAAGTGGTGGAGCTCTACGGCTTGCGCGAGGTGCTGGAGTGCCACGCTGCAGCGCTGATCGCGTTGCCGGTGCCGCCAGCGCGCCTGCAGGCGCTGATCGACATCCAGCAACGCCACGATGCCGCTGTCGCCGCCGAGGATGCGCGCGCGGTCTTCCGCATCAACCAGGCGTTCCACCGCGAACTGTTCGCACTGACCGATAACGCCGTGCTGCAACAGGCCATCGGCGAATACGCGCGGCGCACCCATCCAATCCGCTTCGGCACGCTTGCCGCGGCCGCGTACCGCGAACGCGCCCGGCAGGAGCACTGGGCCATGATCGAAGCGCTGCGCGAAGGGCGGCGCGACGACCTGGTGGCACTGTGCCGCCGGCACCTGCTGCCATCGCGCGACGCTTACCTGGCTGCCGAAAAAGCGCGCGGCCAGTAGCCTCCCTGGCAGCGATCAATGGACGATGCGTTCGCCCGGATGCGCCTGCCGGAATTCACCCGGCGTCATCGGCTGCGCCTTGTTCCAGCAGGCGCGGAACGCCTGCACGCTCGCAAAGCCGCATTGCTCGGCGATTTCCTCGATCGGCAGTGAAGACGCCTCCAGCAGCCGGCATGCCTTGTCCATGCGCAGCGCTAGCTGGTACTGCTTGGGCGTGAGCCCGGTTTCCCGCGCAAACACGCGCGACAGGTGCCTGACGCTGGTGGCAAAGGTTTGCGCGAATGAAGGATCGGACACGCTCACCGAGAGGTCGGCCGAGATCGCGTCCTGCACCGCATGCACCAGCGCATTGCCATGCGAGCGCGAGCGGAATTTCGACGCGAGTTCCGGGTCGCTGCTGAAGCGCCGGAACGGCACCACGTTCTCGCGCGCCACGCGAATGGCGGCGTCATCGCCAAAGGTATCGGCCACGAGCTGCAACGCCATATCGATGCCCGAGGCAACACCCGCGGAAGTCCAAATATTGCCGTCGCTGACGAAGATGCGGTTGTCGACCACGGTCGCGTTGGGATGCTTCGCGCGCAGCCTGCCAACATGGGCGTAGTGCGTGGTGCATAACCGGCCATCCAGCAAGCCGGCCTCGCCGAGCAGGTAAGCCCCTGTGCACACGGCGGCGATGGTGGGCCTTTCCTTGGCGTCTGCCGCTACGCCGCGCAACCAGTCCGCCGTATCCCGCCAGGCGGGCGAGCGGAACAGCGTGTCCGTCATCTTGCTGCCGATGGCGAGCACGAGATCGCCCGGAAGCAGCCGTGCCGGCAACGGTCCGACACGGCCAAGTTCAATGCCCTGGAACGCCTGCACGCTCGAATGCGGGCCCACGCAGCGCACCGCGAGCGGCCCGATGTCGAGTTCGGCGACGGTCGACAGGATCTGCAGCGGCCCGGCCAGGTCGAGCATGTGGATGCCGGGCAGCATGAGGAAGTAGGCGGTTGGCATGGTCGGATAACCTGATGCATCGCGGATCAGTGACGAACCGGAATTTTGCCACTATCGTGATTTGGTGGCGAATTTCTACGGATCGATTGGAAAATAGTCATGGCTGAAAATTTGCCATAGGTGTCAGATCCTTTGCTGGTGAGCGGCCGCGGCGGCCCATAGCATGGCAGTAACCCCCTCCACTTCGCTCCAGGAGCCACCAGCATGCAAAGCCCACCGATCTCCCGTTCCGTCACGCTGTTGCTGGTCGCCACCGGCTTTGCGGTGATGTTTGCGTCGACCGCCGTCAAAGGCGTCTACCAGGTGTATTTCGTGCAGCTTGCGTCGCACTTCGGGCAAGGCCGCGCGCAGTTCGCATGGTCCGGCGCGCTGTTCATGCTGGCGACGGGCCTCATGTCGCCGGTCGTCGGCGCGCTCAGCGACCGGGTGGGGCCGTTGCGCACGTCGGCCATCGGCGCGCTGGCGGCGGGCCTGGCCTATGCCAGCGCAGCCTTGTGGAACCAGTCGCTGGTCTGGTTCAGTCTCGCTTTTGGCATGGCCGGCGCGTTCGGGCTGGCGGCCATGACCTTCGTGCCGATGGGCGTGCTTGTGGACCGCCTGTTCGAGGCGCGACGAAAAGGGCTCGCCTATGCCGTCGTCACGAACGGCACGGCGATCGGCTTTATCGTGCTGTCGCCATTCTGGATCTGGCTGCAGCCGAAGGCCGCGTGGACGACGGTGTTCGGTGCGGTCGGCATGGTCTTCGCGGTGCCGGTGGCCGCAGTGCTCTGGCTGCTGTCGCGCTGGGAGCCGCCAGCTCCGGCGGCAGCTACCACGCAGGCAAGCGCCTCGGCATGGTCGATCGTGCGGCGCGATCCCGTGTTCTACGTGCTGGCCGCAGGGTTCTTCGGCTGCGGCGCGACCATGGCCTTTATCGACGTGCATCTGCTCGCACACTGGCAGGACCGCGGCGTGGCCCGCATGGAAATGGGCTATGCGCTCAGCGCGCTTGGCGTGCTGGAACTCGTCAGCGGCATTGCCTCGGGCGCGCTGGCGCTGCGCTTCGACAAGCACCGGCTGCTGGCCGCGTTCTACGCCATGCGCTGTATCGCGATGCTGTTGCTGCTGGTACCGCAGGCCGGTGTGCTGCCGTTCGCACTGGTGTTCGGCAGCAGCTATCTCGGCACCGTCATTCTGACGTCGATGTTCTGCTTCGAGCGCTATGGCGGCCAGGTCAAGGGCAGGGTATTCGGGCTGCTGTTCCTGGTCCACCAGGCCGGCGCGTTCCTGAGTGTGCAACTTGGCGCGCGTTCGTTCGAATCGACCGGCAGCTATGTGCAGACTATCGTCGCCCTCGGTGTGGCGACGGGCTTCGCGGCGATCTGCTCGTGGCTCGGCCTGCGTCGTGGCGTCACCGCGCCGCCGACTGTGCCTGCCGGCGCAGGTGCGCAGGGCTGAGGGAGCCCATGTCGATGTCGGCACTTCCGTATCTCGTCCGATGCCTGTTCATCGCCGCATGCCTGCTGCCGCCTGTGCTAGCCGCGTTGAAGTCCGGTGGGCGCGCGAAGCAGGCGGCAGCATGGTCAGCCATCGCGCTGCTGGCCGTGCTGCTGAGTCTGGTAGATGTGTCGGCCTATGTGCAGGCACGGGTCGATGGCGTACTGTTGCGCGCCGGGTGCGGCGGGTGAGCGCTGCGGCTACCGCTGCTCCCGAGGCGGCTCCGGCATTGTCTCCTCCGGGGCACGCGTTTCCGTCTGCGGCGGCTTGTGCCAGCGCGCCCAGCGGTCCGGGGCCGCGCGCAGCGGCGGCCGTACCAGATTGGCTTGCCACGCATGCTGCATGATCTGGTCGATCTGGTTGAAGGCCTCCTTCGAGATCACCGCTTCCTCGCGCATGGTGGCCAGCGATCGCTGGCCCTTGCGCAGCGCGAACAGCATCAGCAGGCGCCGTTCCAGCGCTACGGTGTAGTCGCCGAACTGTTCGCGCATCTGCGCCAGGCCTTCGCCGGCAGAGTGGAAGCGTTCTTCGAGCACGCCGTCCAGTACCGTAGTCATGCGCGCACCGAACACCGGCGTCAGCAACGACCGGTTGTAGCGGCGCAGGCGGTCCAGCACGGTCTGGCGGCAGATCAGCAGTTCGAAACGGTCCGCCAGCGCGCGTGCCAAAGGACGATCGAGGCCCAGCCACTTGTGCAGAAAGAACGCGATGCGGTAGCCCAGGTGGTACTGCAGGATCGCACGTGCCGCGCGCTTGTAGCCGATGCGGCCCTGCTCGCGCGCGGCATCGATCATGTGCGACGTGTTGCGCATCATCGCGTCGAGGTTCGCCACCGAGATCACGCCGTCGCCGTACTCAGGAATCAGTTCGCGCTCTCGTGTGGCCAGCGTGACCAGCCCGATGGTCAACCGGTCGCGTTCGGACAGTGCGCTGTCGAAATCGAACTCCACGGAACCCAGCTCGATGCCGCGCCGGTAGTGCTGCGCAACTTCGCGAGCGGCCGCCGGAGGCAGGTCGAACGTTTCGGCGACGCGGCCCAGCATCGCCTCGACTTCTTCGGTGGAGAGCCGGATGGCCTGCTGCTGCAGCGCGCGTTCCTGCGGCGACAGCTGGTTGAGGCCGAGCCGGTGGATCAGCGCGCGCAGCGTGGTGCCGTTGAGCAGCAGGCTGACCAGCACGAAGCCTGTCGCCAGGATCGCGACGAAGTGGCGCACCTGCAGAGGCAGCGCGATGTTCTCCGCAATGCCGAGCGCGAGCACCAGCGTGACCGCGCCGCGCAGCCCGCCCCATGCGATGGCCAGCTTGAACGGGCCGCTGATCGGCGCGCTCAGCCGCAGCCATGACAGCACGGGCAGCAGGCCGAACAGTGTCAGCAGCCGCGCGCCGAGGGCGGCGGCCACCAGCACCAGCAACAGCCAGCCATGATGGGGCGTGACGCCGGCCAGCAGCGATGGCACGCGCACCGCGGCCAGCAGGAAGACCACGGCCCCCGCGATGCCCGCGAACTGTTCCCAGATCATGCGCAGGTGCCGCTAGTTGGCGGGCGTCAGCCGCGTGGGGCCCAGTGCGCTGACCATCAGGCCCGCGCACACCACGGCTACGACGCCGGACACATCGAGCAGCTGGTCGGCCAGCAGGTAAAGCGGGTAGGGCAGTGCCAGCGTGAGCGCGCTTTCGGCCATGGCCAGGCCCGACAGGCGCGGCAGCACCTCGGCCACGAGCCGGCCCGCCAGCGCACCGCACAGCACGCCACCGATGAACGACCAGGCCAGTTCGCGCACGCCGGCGCCCAGCGTGGCCTGCGCGCCGTGGCCCGTCAGCATCGCCACCAGCACGCCGACGATGGCAATGGCCGCGGCATCGTTGAGCAGGCTTTCGCCTTCGACGAGCCGGATCAGGCGCGCGGGCGCGCCCACGTCGCGGAAGATGGCGATGACGGCTGCGGGATCGGTAGTGGCGACCACGGCGCCGAGCAGCAGGCAGGCCGCCAGCGGCATGCCGCTGGCGGCGGAGGTGGCCACCCCGATCACGCCCGTGGCCACGATCACCGCGACGACGGCTAACAGCAAAATCGGCGCCGCGTCAGGCACCATGCTGCGCACATCGGCGGTCAGCGCGGCGTGGAACAGCAGCGGCGGCAGGAAGATCCACAGGTAGGCTTCCGGCGGCAGTTCGGGATCGATCAGCGGATGCAGGAAGTGCTGCGCGAAGGCGGGGTGCGCGGCATCGATGGCCACATAGCCCGCGCCGATCGCGATGCCGATCGCCGACAGCAGCGTCGATTCCGGCAACACCAGCCGCGCGGCGGCGACCTGCACCACGGCCACGATGGCCAGCAGCACGCCGGCCAGCACGAGAACGTCGACGATGATGCTCATGGGCCCACCTCGGCGCCGGCCGCCTCCGGCTGTTCACGGAACTGGGCCAGGTGCACGCGCACGGCATCGGCCAATTCAGCCGCCGCCGGCGACAGGCTGCGGTTGCGCGGGGTGACTAGTCCGATCGACCGCTCTGTTACGGGTGCCGTGAGCAGCCGCTCGACGATGCCCGGCTGGCGTACCGTGCCGGCGGCGATCTCCGGCAGCGCGGCGACGCCGAAGCCGCATTCGACCATTGCCGCGATGGTCGCCAGGTGCTCGGCCTCGAACACGGGCTGGAAGCGAATGCGGTTCTGCAGGAAGGCCCATTCGGTGTATTGGCGCACGCTGCTCGGATTCGTCATCGATACATGCGGCGCGTTCGCGGTGTCGGCCCAGCGTAGCGGGCCCGAGCCGCGCGCCATCGCGTGCGCGGCCGGGATCAGCAGCACGAAGCGGTCGGACAGCAGCGGTTCGTAGTGCAGGTCGGCCTGCTGCGGATCGGCCGCGGTCAGCGCAAAATCGACCTCGCCAGCGCGGACCATGTCGAACGCGGGGCCGGATAGCGTATCGAACACCTTCAGCGCCACTTCGGGACGCGCGCGGTGGTAGGCCATCAGCACGCGCGGCAGCATGCGCGCCGCCAGCGACGGCAGCGCCGCCACGGCCACCTGCCCGCGCTCGGCGCTTGCTATGCCGGTGACGGCGTCGATCGCACCACGGAACGCCGCCTGCAGCAGCGCGGCCTGCTGCATGAACACCCCGCCCGCCGCGGTGAGCCGTACCGTGCGCGTGGTGCGGTCGAACAGCCGCACGCCGAGCGATTCCTCGATGCGCAGGATCTGGGTGGACAAGGCGGATTGCGACAGGTGCAGCTGGCTGGCCGCCTGACGGAAGTTCAGCGTGCGGCCGAGTACCAGCGTGGTCTCAATGTCACGCATCGACAGGTTGATCTTCATGGGCGCTCGCACCCGGGTGGGCTCCGGGGTCGTCTGATTGATCTCGAATTCAGATCATTTTATCCATAGAATCGACTTCATCAATCAAAGCGCCTTCTCTACACTGCTGCCATTCCCGATTCACCCATTCGGGCGGGGGCCGAAGCGTGCCGGCCGCCTTAGCCATCTGAAGAGACGCCATGCAGAATTCCGCTACGCCTGTGCCCCTCGACCGTCCCGGCAGCGCCCATGCCGTCGTGGTCGGCGGCGGCACCATGGGCGCCGATGTCGCTGTGGTCCTGACGCGGGCACTGTGCCGCACCACCGTGATCGAACCTGATGCCGGGCGGGCCGCCGCGATGCCGGGACGCGTGGCCGCGAATCTGGAGGCTATCGGTCGCTCTGAAGGCGCCGACCGGCTGGCCGTGGTGCCGGATCTTGATGCTCTCGACTGGTCGACGGTGGATCTCGTGATCGAATGCATTCCCGAGCGCCTGGATCTGAAGCAGGCGCTGTTCGCGGATCTGGCTGCGCGCGCCCGGCCCGATGCCGTGCTCGCCAGCAATAGTTCCAGCTTTCCGATCAGCGCCATCGGCGATGGCCTGTCGGGGCACGGCCGCATGCTAGGCCTGCACTTCTTCATGCCGGCGCATCTGGTGCCGCTGGTGGAGGTGGTCATGGGCATCGGCAGCGATGAAGCGTGTGCCGACGCGCTGATCGCGTTTATGCGCCGCTGCGGCATGGTGCCGGTCAAGGTAAAGCAGGACCTGCCCGGTTTCCTGGCCAACCGCCTGCAGCACGCACTGTCGCGCGAGGCATTCAGCCTGATCGACCGCGGCATTGCTTCTGCTGAAGACGTGGATGCCGCCGTGCGCTTCGGTTTTGGCTTCCGCTTTCTGGCTGCGGGCCCTGTGCTGCAGCGCGACCATGCCGGCATCGACGTGCATGCGGCCGCCGGCGCTACCATGTACCCGACGTTCTGCAATGACGACCATCCCGCGCGCTGCCTCGCGGAGCGCGCCGCAGATGGCCGACACGGCATGAAGCGCGGCGAGGGCTTCTACGCGTGGACGCCCGAAACCATTGCCGCCGAACGCGCGCGTTACGACAGGCTGCTACGCGCCGGCCTTGACCTGATTGCCCCCGAACTGCCCGAGATCCAGCCATGACGCAAGCGACCCAAATTCCCAGCCAGCAACCGCTGGCCAGTTCACCGCTGATCATCACGGTGGCGCCTAACGGCGCCTACAAGCGCGCGAGCGACCACGCCGCGGTGCCGCTGACCGCCGCCGCGCTGGCGGCGGACGCCAGGGCCTGCCTGGACGCAGGCGCGGCCATGATGCACATGCATGTGCGCGACGCCGAAGGGCGCCACTCGCTCGACGTGGAAACCTACCGCGACGCACTGGCCACGGTGAAGCAGGCGGTTGGCGATGCACTGCTGGTGCAGGTCACCAGCGAGGCAGCCGGCGTGTACAAGGCCCCGCAGCAGATGGCCATGGTGCGCGAACTGCGGCCGGAAGCCGTATCCGTGGGCCTGCGCGAAATTGCAGTGCCGGAAGTCAGCGAGACCGAACTGGCGGACTTCCTCGGCTGGCTCGCGCGCGAGCGCATCATGACGCAGGTGATCCTGTATGACGCGGCCGATGTGCAGCGCTGGCAGGCCATGCGTGAGCGCGGCATGGTCCCGCCCGGAGCGTGGTCCGTACTGTATGTGCTGGGGCGTTACTCGGCGGGGCAGGTATCGTCACCGCGCGACCTGCTGCCGTTCCTGCAGGTGGCCGACAACACCTTGCCGTGGTCCATCTGCGCGTTTGGCCGCGAAGAGAATGCCTGCGTGACCGCCGCGGCAGCGTTTGGCGGCCATGTCCGCGTGGGCTTCGAGAACAATCTGTACCTGCGCGATGGCAGCCTGGCACCGGGCAATGCATCGCTGGTGGAACAGGCCGCGCACGGCGCGCTGACGCTGGGCCGCCCGCTCGCCACGGCGGCGGACGCGCGCCGTATTTACGGCGAGGTGCGCTGAGCCCAGTGCGTTCAGGCGCCGTCCGTGTAGGCGTCGGGCGTGCGTGGACCGCTGCGTGAGCCGTCAGTGTATGGATCAGGCGTACGCGGGCCACTGCGGGCGCCATCGGTGAAGACATCGCGCGGGCTGTGGATGCTGCGACTGCCGTCCAGGTAAGGGTCACGTGTCCCGGCTGCGCTCGCTGCGGTCGCCATGCCGGCGAGCGTGGCGGCCATCGCCGTGGCCATCAGGGTATGTCTGAGCAGTTGCATGGTTCTTCTCCGGTAGTGGGCCGGTCAGGGCTTGACCAACCATGCAGCCAGTCTAGGGAGCGGGGCCGCACAGCAGCATGACTGCGCCATGACAATGCCGTCATGGACCGCCGTCATGGACCGCTGCATGGGCCATGACGGGCGTATTTCGCCGACGGGTCTGCCAAACACGGTAAAATCGTGGAAATCACACCGGCGCCGCCTGGCGCCGGTCTTCTATTGCACCGCCGGGATCGGAGACATCGCGGCGGGCTTCTCACGATACTCATGCCTGAGTCTGATTCAGCCAAACTGGCCGCGATCGCCTGGATTCGCGAGCAAATGGACAACTACGCCCTGACGCTTGACGATTTGATTGCCGCTGGATGTTTTGACGGGGAACCATCCCACGGGGATCTGGAAGCTGGGGAAATGCCCGGCGCCCCCGACGTACCGGCCGTTATGGCCGCCACTGCAGCACCCCAGCCGCCTAAGAAGGGGCCGATTTACCGGAATGCGTTGGGGCAGAGTTGGGATGGGACTGGGGAATATCCGGATTGGCTGCAGCGGGCGGTGAATGCGGGGCAGTCGATTGATTTTTATCGGGTTGATTAGGGGTTCGGTGAAATGGGGGGTAGCGTTCTTGGCTGGCGCTGCTGTTTCGCCGGCTACGCCGGCGAAACAGCAGCGCCAGCCAAGAGCGACAACAACCCCTCACCCCACTAATCACGGCAAAAACGGAAACCCACTAAACGGCCCAGCAAACGTGGTAGCCGGCGAAACCATCGCCGCAGCATGCGCATAGTGCGCCAGCGCTGACACGGGCAGCTCCGGCAGGGCGCCGCTTTGCACGGGCTCGTCATCGGCGTCCTCACGGCGCTCGTGCAACTTCAGCGGCCGGCCCTCGCTATCCGGGCCAGCCATGACCCGCACGGCGCCCTCTGCGCATTGGTGTGCCGGATCAAGCGCTGCCTCGGCGCTCGCCTTGGCCGCCGCATGGCGTTCGGCTAGTGACAGGCCCGCTGCCTGCACCGCGCCGCAGGCCGGCGCGTGGGATGCGGCCCCAGCCGGGCCGGACAGCGCCAGCAACGGAAGGCACAGCAGGAAAAATCGGATCGGCAGGCGTTTCATCGGATGGCTCGGAACCAATAGGCGCGTTCGGTGTCACCGCGCATTTTACCGGCCTGTGCGACGCGGATGCGTCACCTGTAGATGACATTTTTGACATCTTTCGCCACACGTCGCCAGACTCCGCTAGCGTTATGCCCTGGCGGCGCAATGGGGCCCGCCTGAGAGGTCCTGAATGCGCATCCTGATTGTCGAAGACGAGCCGAAAGCGGGCGATTACCTGCTCAAGGGGCTGACCGAATCCGGCTTTGTGGTCGACCTTGCGCGCGACGGTGTCGACGGTCTGGCCCATGCGCGCGAGCAGCCTTATGACCTCATCGTGCTCGACGTGATGCTGCCCGGCATGGACGGCTGGAGCGTGCTGCGTGAACTGCGCCGCGAACGTGATACGCCGGTGCTGTTCCTGACCGCGCGCGATGAACTGCAGGACCGGTTGAAGGGACTGGAGCTTGGCGCCGACGACTACATGGTCAAGCCATTCGCGTTTGCCGAGCTGGTCATGCGCATCCGCACCATCCTGCGCCGCGGGCCGCTGCGCGAGAGCGAGTTCATCGAAGTCGCCGATTTGCAGATCGACGCAATCCGCCGGCGCGTGTCGCGCTCGGGCCAGAAGATCGACCTCACATCGAAGGAATTCGCGCTGCTCTACCTGCTCGCACGGCGCCGCGGCGAGGTGCTGTCGCGCTCGCTGATCGCCTCGCAGGTGTGGGACGTGAACTTCGACAGCAACACCAATGTGGTCGATGTCTCCATCCGGAGGCTACGCGCGAAGGTCGACGATCCGTTCGACCACAAGCTGATCCACACGCGGCGCGGCATGGGCTACGTGCTCGATGATGGCGAGCCCGGACTGGGCGACGCGTGATGCGGTTGCCATCGTCGCTTACCGCGCGCCTGACGCTCGCATATGGACTGGCGACTGCCGCGATCCTGGCGGGCGTTGCCGCATACCTGTCGAGCGCACTGTCGGCGCAGTTGCAGGGCCGTGACGAAAGTGAGCTGGTCAGCGAGGTGCTGCTCGTGCGCCATCTGCTGCGCGAGGTGCGCAACGAAGACGAGGTCCGCGCCGACACGCATCGCTTTGCGGACATCGCCATGGGCCATGAAGGCCTGATCCTGGTCGTGCGCACGCCGCAGGGCGATCCGTTGGTCACGCTCAATCCGCGCAACGAAGCCATTCCGCCGCTGCACGTGCTGCCGGTCACCACGCAGCCGCACAAGTCGATGCTGGAAGCCTGGCGGCCGAAGAGCGGGGCGCAGTCGCCGGCCATTGCGGCGCTTGGCCAGCTTGGCGACACCGGCCGCTCGGTCGAGATCGTGGTGCTGCGCGACGCCGGTTACCGCGTGGCGCTGATGCGCGAGTACCGTCATCGGTTGCTTGCGGCCACGCTGTGTGGTGCGGCAGTCGCGGCGGCGCTCGGCTTTGTGCTCGCACGGCGCGGGCTGCGACCGCTGCGCCGCATGGCGGCCGATGCGGCGGCGGTGACCACGAGCCGCCTTGCCACGCGTCTCGATGCCGGCAGCGCGCCGGCCGAACTGCGCGAACTGGCGCGCGAACTCAACGGCATGCTGGCGCGCCTGCAGGACAGCTTCTCGCGGCTGTCCGCGTTCTCGGCGGACCTTGCGCACGACTTCCGCACGCCCATCAGCAATCTTGTCGGCCAGACCGAAGTCACGCTCGCGCAGAGCCGCAGCGTGGCGGAGTACGAGGCATTGCTCGAATCCAATCTCGAGGAATACGAGCGCCTGTCGCGCATGATCGAAAACATGCTGTTCCTCGCGCGTGCCGACCACGCCCAGGTCGCCATGGGCGTGCGTGGGCTGGATGCGCGCGCGGAGCTCGACAAGGTAGCCGAGTATTTCGAGGCCGTGGCCGCCGACCGCAACGTGCGCCTGTCGGTGGCGGGCGATGCAAGCATCCACGCGGACCAGACGCTACTGCGTCGTGCCGTCACGAACCTGCTCGACAATGCCCTGCGCCATGCCCCTGCTGGCAGCACGGTACGCGTGGACATCGCGCGGCGCGCCGGCGAAGTTGGCGAAGCGGGCGATGGCACGTGCATCCGCGTGGTCAATGCGGGCCCGGCCATCGCCCCCGAGGTCTTGCCGCACATCTTCGGCCGCTTCTACCGTGCCGATCCGTCGCGGCGCAATTCCGCGGCATCCACGGGGCTGGGACTGGCCATCGTCGATTCCATCATGCGCCTGCACGGCGGGCGGGCGCTCGTCAGCAGCAGCGACGGCGAGACCGTGTTTTCGCTGCTGTTCCCCGCTGGTGGCGACCCGCGTCCCCACGCAGTCGCCTGAATCCATGGCGGCTTGCCAAGTCGCCGTACGAGGCCTATCTTGCGGGCATCCCGGTCCGTTGCGGCCGGGGCCAACTTGGTCGTTCCATCTCTTGCAAGGAGCAGGACATGCAGGTGCAACCTTATCTGGACTTTGGCGGTCGCTTCGACGAAGCGGTGGCGTTCTACGGCAAGGCGGTCGGCGCCACGGTGACCTTCGTTATGCGGTACAAGGACGCTCCCCCCGACCAGCCGGTGGATCCGGCATGGCGGGAAAAGGTCATGCACGCCAACATCCAGATCGGCGAGACCCAGATCATGGCGTCCGACGGCAGGCCGGGCATTCCGGCGCCCGCATTTTCAGGATTCAGCCTGTCGGTCGGTGCGGTTAGCGAGGCCGAAGGCGCGCAGATTTTCCAGGCGCTGTCGGAAGGCGGACAGGTGGTGCTGCCTTACCAGAAGACCTTCTGGGCTGCCGGTTTCGGCATGCTAGTGGATCGATTCGGCATGAGCTGGATGGTGAATTGCGAGCATTGAGTCGTTGCCGATGCCGGATCATTGATGGCCGGCTCCGCTCTCTCGCTTCAGGGAGAGTGGAGAAGCGAGCGGACTAGACGCGTCCCCCCACCGCGGCCACGCTGGCCACGAGCGCCGCGATCTTCTCATCCTCGCCGGATTCCCTTCGCCACATCACGCCCACCGGCGGCAAGTCCCAGCTCAGCGGATGCGGCAGCATCGTCGCGCCCTCGGCTTCGACCAGTTCGGCGGCAACGCCTCTGGGCACGATGGTGATGGCGCCCAGATGGCTACGCATCACGGTAGCCATGGTCTTGATCGAGTACGTTTCGACGATTGGCGTGGGCTGGGCCACGCCGGCCACCGCGAACATGGTGTTGATGGTGCGCCGGATCGGCGTATTGGGCGGCGGCAGGATCCAGTCGCGCTCGGCCAGCCGGCCCCAGTCCAGGGCGCTGCCTGACAGCCGCGTCGCCACCTTGCTTGGCACGACCAGCACCGGCTCTTCGCGGTAGAGCGGCCGTTGCGCGATGTCTTCGCCGGGCACGTAAAACGTACGCGCGATTACGCAGTCGAGTTCGTGGGCACGCAGCGCGGCCACCAGTTCATCCGTGGTGCCTTCGCGCACCAGCACCGAGATGCGAGGCGAGCGCCCCAGCCCGAACGTGCAGGCGGCATCGAGCACTGGCCGCGCGATGTACGGGATCACGCCAAGGCGCAGGCGTCCGGACAACCCGGCCTCGATTACGGCCAGTTCGCGGCTAAGCGCGTCCGCGTCGGCCAGCGCCAGGCGCGCGTGCGCGAGCACGCTCAGGCCGGTTGGGGTCGGCTCAAGCCCTTGCCGCGTACGCGTGAACAGCGGCACCGTGAAGATGTCTTCGATTTCGCGCAGCATCTTGGTGACAGCGGGCTGCGACAGGTTCATTTCCGCGGCGACGCGCGATACCGACCGCTGCTGTTCCAGCGCCAGCAGCAGCGGCATGTGCCGCAGGCGCAGCCGCGATATGACGCGATGGACCAGTTTGTCGGAAGCAATGGACATAGGGGGCAGGGGCGCAGCGAAGTCGTATAACCAATCGGTAATGCAATGATAACCAAAGACGTCATTGCGGTTATTTCATGCTCCTATACTGGCTTGAACCTTTGGAGCCCTATTCATGTTCACTACCCGCCCGGAAATCGTCGGCACTTTTGGCGTGGCGGCCTCGACCCACTGGCTGGCCACGCAGACAGCGATGGGCGTGCTGGAGCGGGGCGGCAATGCCTTCGACGCCGCTGCTGCGGCCGGCTTTGTGCTGCAAGTGGTGGAGCCGCACCTGAACGGTCCCGGTGGCGAAGTGCCGATCCTGTACTGGAGCGAACGCGAGCGCCGCGTACGTTCGGTCTGCGGGCAGGGCGCCGCGCCGGCGCTGGCGGATCCGGCGCAGTTGCGCGCCATGGGGCTTGAGATGATGCCCGGCATCGGCCTGATGCCGGCCACGGTGCCGGGCGCCTTTGGGGCCTGGCTGACCATGCTGCGCGAGCACGGCACGTGGTCGCTCGCTGACGTGCTGGCGCCGGCCATCGGGTATGCGCGTGACGGATTTCCGCTGGTGCCCCGCATCTCTCGCGCGATTCTGGCCGTGCAGGCGCTGTTCCGCGATGAATGGCATAGCTCTGCAGAGACCTGGCTGCCGGGCGGCAAGGTGCCGCGCCCGGGCAGCCTGCACACGCTGCCGGTGCTGGCGGCCACCTACACGCGCATCGTCGAGGAAGCGCAACAGCGCAGCCAGACGCGCGAAGGACAGATCGACGCTGCCATGGACTGCTGGTACCGAGGCTTCGTGGCCCGCGAGATCGACAACTATTGCCGCAACACGCCAGTGCGGGACACCACCGGCGACAAGCATGCGGGCCTGCTTCGCTACGAGGACATGGCCGCATGGCAGCCCGACGTGGAAGCGCCCGTGACGCTTGACTTCGGCCGCTACACCGTTGCCAAGTGCGATATCTGGAGCCAGGGCCCGGTGTTCCTGCAGCAGCTCGGCATGCTGCGGCAAGCGCAACTCGAACAGCACGCGCCGGACTCGGCGGAATTCGTGCACCGCATTGCCGAGGCTTGCAAGCTGGCCATGGCGGACCGGCTCGCGTGGTACGGCGACCCCCGCTTCGACGCCAGCCCGCTTGCCGCGCTGCTCGATGGCGATTATCTGGCCGGCCGTGCGCAGCGCATCGGCGAACGCGCCTCGCGCGCGATCGACGCCGGCATGCCGGGCGGCGCGACGCCGCGGCTGCCCGACCTGGAAGCGGCGGTGCGCACGCTGCAGCGCGCCGATGTGCGCTTCGGCGTCGGCGAGCCGACGTTTGCCGAACTGCCGCCGGTGTCCGAATGGGCGGAGCGCGAACTGTTCGTCGGCGATACCTGCCATGTGGACGTGATCGACCGGCACGGCAATATGGTGGCCGCCACGCCGTCCGGCGGCTGGCTGTCGTCGAGCCCGACCATCCCGGCGCTGGGCTTCGCGCTCAACACGCGCCTGCAGATGACGTGGCTCGAGCCGGGCCTGCCGAATTCGCTCGAACCGGGCAAGCGCCCGTGCACGACGCTGTCGCCTTCGCTCGCGCTGCGCGATGGCGAACCGTACATGGTGTTCGGCACGCCCGGCGGCGACCAGCAGGACCAGTGGTCGCTCGCGTTTTTCCTGCGCCATGCGGTGCATGGCATGAACCTGCAGGAGGCCATCGATGCGCCCGCCTGGCATATCGACCATTTCCCGGGCTCGTTCTGGCCGCGCCAGACCGTGCTCAACCGGATCACGATGGAATCCCGCTTCCCCGAGGCCACCCTTGCCGCATTGCGCGATCGCGGCCATGACGTCCGCGTGGGCGATCCATGGTCCGAAGGGCGCATGTCTGCGTGCACGCGCGAGCGCGACGCGCACGGGCGGCTGGTGCTGCGGGCCGGTGCCAATGCACGCGGCATGCAGGGCTATGCCGTCGGGCGCTGAATCCGGTCATTCATCAACAGAAAAGGGCGCGGGCAGCTGCACGTTGGCTCGCGCGCGATTGAGGATTGAGGAGAGCAAGACCATGAAATCCATTGTGAAACGACTGCTGTGCGGTGTTGCCGCGCTGGCGCTATGCGCCACCGCGCATGCCGCAGATCCCTATCCGCAGAAGCCCGTGACGCTGATCGTCCCGTGGGCCGCGGGCGGCTCGACCGACATCCTGGCTCGGGTGCTGTCCGAGCACCTGACGCGCTCCCTCGGCCAGCCGGTCATCGTCGACAACAAGCCGGGCGCGTCGGGCAATATCGGCTCCGCGATGGTGGCGCGCGCCAAGCCGGATGGCTACACGCTGCTGGTCGGCTCGATGAGCACGCATGCCATGAACCCTGCGCTGATGGCCAATATGCCGTTCCGCGGCGTCGAGGATTTCACGCCGCTCGGCCTGCTCGCCTATGTGACCAACACGATGGTGGTGCATCCGTCGGTGCCCGCGAAAAACGTGAAGGAACTGATTGCTTACGCTAAGGCCAACCCCGGCAAGCTGGCCTATGCGAGCGCGGGCCCGGGCTCGACCAATCACCTGAGCGCGGTGCTGTTCGAGCGCATGGCCGGCGTGCAGATGCTCCACGTGCCGTACAAGGGCGGCGCTCCGGCCGTCGTCGACACCGTTGCGGGCCAGACGCAATTGCTGTTCTCGGCCGGCACCCAGACGCTGCCGCACGTAAAGGCCGGCAAGCTGCGGTTGCTGGCGGTTACGGAGGCGAAGCGCTCGCCGCTGCTGCCCGACACCCCGACGGTCGCCGAAACTGTGCCGGGCTATGAACTGGCTGTCTGGTATGGCGCGTTCGGCCCGAAGGGCATGCCCGCCGAGCTGGTCGCGCGCCTGAACCGCGAAATCAACGCAGTGATGTCGCTGCCCGAGGTCAAGAGCAAGATGAATGCGATCGGCGTAGAGACCGCTACATCCACGCCGCAGCAGTTCGGCACCATCCTGCGCAAGGATGCGGACCGTTACGGCAAGCTCATCCGCGAACTCGGCATCCAGGCGGAATGATGAGCGCTGCCATTGACCACATTGCAGAGGTGCTCGTCGCCACCAATGGACTGTGCGATGACCTGGAGCGTGCGGCCAGCCCGCTGGAAACGCTCGATGCGGTAGGCCAGGCCACGCTACGGCTGCTGGGGCCAGGCCTGCTGACGATCAATGCATGGCATGCGGGCACGGCGGAAATCGAGCGGATCTGGTCGTCGAATCCCGCCGCCTATCCGCCGGGTGGTAAGAAGTCCAAGCCCGACAGCCCGTGGCGGCGGCAATTGCTCGAAGCCGGAGAAGTGTTCGTAGGCGAGGGCGATGCTGCGCTGGCGGCTGTCTTCGACGACGTCGCACTGATCCGCTCGCTCGGCTGCACGGCCGTCGTCAACGTGCCCATGTGCAGGGCCGGGCGCGTCTTCGGCACGTTCAACTACCTGTCCGATCGGGCTGCCTGGGACGCGCGCGAAATCGCTACGCTGCGCGTCCTGGCCAATCTGGCATTACCGGCGGTTCGCGCCTAGCGCAGGGGCTCCTGCGCAAGCGCCTCGCGCACGTCCTCACCGGGAGCCATCGGCTCATCGCGCCGGTGCGCGAGCCGGTACAACACCGGCAACACCAGCAGCGTGAGCGCTGTCGACGACACGATCCCACCAATCACCACCGTCGCCAGCGGCCGCTGCACCTCCGCGCCCGTGCCTGTGGCGATTGCCATCGGGATAAAGCCAAGGGACGCCACCAGCGCCGTCATCAGCACCGGCCGCAGCCGGCTCAGCGCACCGGTCTGCACGGCGTCGTCGAGTGCGAGTCCTTCTTCGCGCAGGCTGCGGATGAATGACAGCATCACCAGTCCGTTGAGCACCGCCACACCTGACAGCGCAATGAAGCCGACCGCTGCCGAGATCGACAGCGGAATGCCGCGTAGCCACAGCGCCAGAATGCCGCCCGTGAGCGCGAACGGAATGCCGGTGAACACGAGCAAGCCGTCCTTCAGGTTGCCGAACATCGCGAACAGCAGCACGAATACCATCAGCAGCGCGAGCGGCACCACGATCTGCAGACGGTCGGTGGCCGACTGCAACTGCTCGAATGTGCCGCCCCACGCGATCCAGTAGCCAGTGGGAATCGTCACGCGTTCGGCGATGGCTGACTGTGCCTCGGGCACGAAGCTGCCGACATCGCGCCCGCGCACGTTGGCGCTGATCACGATGCGGCGCTTGCCGTTCTCGCGAGAGACCTGGTTGGGTCCCGGCGCAATGTCGAGCGTGGCGATCTCGCCCAGCGGGATGTAACTGGTGCGTGGCGCGGTGTCGCTCGATGTCGTACGCACGCCATTGGCTGCGGCGGGGCGGCGGGCATCGGGCGGCAAGGGGATCGGCAGGCGGCGCAATGCATCCACGTCCGCACGGACATCTTCGGGCAGGCGCACGGCGATGCGGAAGCGGCGGTCGCCTTCGAACAGCGTGCCGGCATCGCGACCGCCGATGGCAATGGCGACGGTGTCCTGTACGTCCGTCATGTTCAGACCGTACCGTGCCGCGCGTGCGCGATCGATGGCGACGGTCAGCACAGGCAGGCCCGTCGTCTGCTCCACCTTGACCTCCGCGGCGCCCGGCACCGACTGCAGCGCGGACGCAATCTTCTGCGCCGTGGCTTCGAGCATCGCGTTGTCGTCGCCGAACAGCTTGACCGCGACATCGCTTCGTACGCCCGAGATCAGCTCGTTGAAGCGAAGCTGGATGGGCTGCGAGAACTCATAGCGGTTGCCGGGGATCTTCTCGAGTTCCGCTTGCATCTGGACAAGCAGTTCGTCGCGTGTCTTGCGCGGGTCCGGCCATTCGCCGCGCGGCCGCAGCATGATGTAGGCATCCGATGCATTGGGCGGCATCGGATCGGCGGCGATCTCTGCAGTGCCCGTGCGCGAGAACACGCGTTCGATCTCAGGGAATTTCTCTTTGAGTCGCGTTTCGATCTGCTGTTGCATGGCCACCGACTGGCTCAGGCTCGTGCCCGGTATGCGCAGCGCCTGCACGGCGATGTCGCCTTCATTGAGGTTCGGGATGAACTCGCTGCCGAGCCGCGTTGAGACCAGTCCGCTCAGCACCACCGCGACCGCGGCAAAGGTCAGCACCACCGGCGTATTCGCTACGGAACGGGCCAGTGCCGGCGCATACAGCTTGCGGGCCCACTCCATCAGGCGGTTTTCCTTCTCCGCGACACGGTCGCCGATGAACAGGGCCACGGCTGCGGGAACGAAGGTCACCGACAGCAACATCGCGCCGGCAAGTGCCAGTACTACTGTGATCGCCATCGGATGGAACATCTTGCCTTCGACGCCGGACAGCGCAAGGATCGGCACGTAGACGATCATGATGATCAGCTGCCCGAACACCAGCGGACGGCGGGCTTCGCGGGCGGCCGCAAACACCTCGTGCAGGCGTTCGCTGCGCGTGAGCGGCCGGCCGTGGTGCTGCTGCGCATGGGCAAGGCGCCGCACGCAGTTTTCGACGATGACCACCGCACCGTCGACGATGATGCCGAAGTCCAGCGCACCCAGGCTCATCAGGTTCGCGCTGATGCGGTACGTGGCCATGCCGGTGAACGTGAACAGCATCGACAGCGGGATCACCAGTGCGGTGATGACCGCCGCGCGGATGTTGCCGAGGAACAGGAACAGCACTGCCACGACCAGGGCCGCGCCTTCGAGCAGGTTTTTCTTCACCGTGGCGATGGCCTTGTCGACCAGTATGGTTCGGTCGTACACGGTCACCGCGCGTACGCCCTCGGGGAGCGTGCGGTTGATCTCGGCCATGCGGACGTCTACCGCCCGCGACACCGCGCGGCTGTTCTCGCCGATCAGCATGAAGACCGTGCCGAGCACCACTTCGCGGCCATTGTCAGTGGCCGCGCCGGTGCGCAGCTCACGGCCGACGCCCACTTCGGCCAGATCGCGGATGCGGATGGGTTGGCCCTGCGCGGTGCCGACGATCACGTCGCGGATATCGTCCATGGAGGTGACCTGTCCCGGTGCGCGCACCAGATACTGCTCCCCGCGCCGTTCGATATAGCCCGCGCCTACGTTGCTGTTGTTTTTCTCCAATGCCAGCACCACATCCTGCAGGCTCAAGCCATAGGAGGCCATGCGTTCGGGACTTGGTGCGACCAGGTACTCGCGCGCAAAGCCGCCGATGGTGTTGATCTCCGTCACACCCGCGACGGTGCGCAGTTGCGGCTTGATGATCCAGTCCTGGATCTCGCGCAGGTCGGTTGGCGTGTAGCGCGTGCCGTCAGGCTTGCGCGCGCTGTCTTCGGCTTCGACGGTCCACAGGTAGATTTCGCCGAGACCGGTCGAGATCGGGCCGAGCTGCGGTGTCATGCCTTCGGGCAGCTTTTCGCGTGCTTCCTGCACGCGCTGGTTGACAAGCTGGCGCGCGAAGTAGATGTCGGTGCCGTCCTTGAAGATCACGGTGACCTGCGACAGCCCATAGCGCGACAGCGAGCGTGTCTGCTCCAGACCGGGCAGGCCCGCCATGGCGGTCTCGATCGGGTAGGTGACGCGCTGCTCGGTTTCCAGCGGCGAATAGCCGGGCGCCTCGGTATTGATCTGCACCTGCACATTGGTGATGTCGGGCACGGCGTCGATCGGCAGGCGGCTGTAGCTGTAGAGGCCCAGCAGCGCTATGCCAAGCACTGCCAGCAGGACCAGCCAGCGCTGCTCGATGGCAAAGCGGATGATGCGTTCGAACATGGTCAGCTCCTGCGGATCAGTGGGCGTGCTCGGCGTCGGCCTTGCCTTGCTCGGCCTTCAGCACGAAACTGTTGCGCGCGACGTAGCGTGCGCCTGGCTCCAGCCCCTTGACGATCTCGATCCGTTTGCCGTCGCTGCGTCCCGTGGCGACCGGGCGCGCCTCAAAGCCGCCGGGGACCTCGACATAGACCATTGGCTGGCTGCGTTCAGTCTGCACGGCTTCGCTTTCGACGACGACGGGGACTTCGGTTCCCTGTCCGGCCACGCTGACCGTAACGAAGAGGCCGGGGCGCCATGCCATGTCCGGGTTCGACAGCGTTACGCGCGCGGTCGCGGTGCGTGTCTGCTGGCCGAGCAGCGAGCCCACGTAGGACACGGTGCCCGTGGCAGTGCCGTCGAACGCGGTGGAAGCGATGCTGACTTTCTCGCCGAGCCGTACCTGGCTCAGGTCCTTCGGCGCGATCACGAACTCAGCCCACACGGTGGCGAGATCGGAAATCGTAAAGACGGTCGTGTCCGCCGCTACCGCTTCGCCGAGTGCGAGGTGCTTTTCGACGACGATGCCGTCGAACGGCGCGCGCAACTCGAACTTGTTGAGTCCGGCCGACGCCGGCCGGGCGCCGATTGCGGTGAGCTTCTGGGTCGCGTTCTGCACGGCGATTTCGGCTTCCTGCAGCGCGGTGCGCGCGGCCAGAAAATCCTGTTCGGCCGAGATCTTGTCCTCCCACAGGCGCTTCTCGCGCGTATAGGTCGTGCGGGCGAGTTCCAGCCGCTTCTGCGCAGCCAGCAGTTCGCTGCGCTGATCCGAAAGCTGTGTACTGGCCAGTACCGCAAGCAGTTCTCCCTTCTTCACGCGCTGGCCCAGCACGGCCGGCACGGACTCCGCTACGCCGGCCACGCGCGGCACGACGTGGGCGGTGCGGTCTTCATTGAAGCGGATTTCGCCGGGAAACTGCACGGCGGCCTGCACGCGGCCGGGGCCGGCTGTGTGCAATTCCAGTCCGGCGTTGCGGATCTGCTCGGGCGTCATGGCGATGCGGTCGGCGGCATGCGCGTCTTTGGCCGATGCGGTGGCCTTGTCTTCCTTTCCACTTTCGTTGCTGCGCGGCTCCGCGGCGTGTTCGCCGTGATCGTGGTCGTCGCCGGGACCACGGCCGCTGAAGAGTAGTGCGGCGCCAGCCAGCACGCCACCGCCGATGATGGCAACGATCGCGTTGCGTTGGGTCTTGGTGATTGCCATGGGAATCCTTGGTAGCCGCTCAGCGGCCGAGCATGCGGTCGATGGTCGTGGCGGCCTGGTAGGTCGCGGCCACGGCCCCGAGATAGCGCACGCGTGCCTGCAGCAGCGTGCGCTGGGCGTCCAGCACTTCGAGATAGGCGAACTTGCCAGCTTCGAATCCTTGCGACGCGGCCTGGTACGCACGCTGCGCGGCAGGCAGCACGGTCTGGCGTAAGGTCAGCGCGCTATTGCGAGACAGCGCGAGCTGGTTCGAGGCCTGGCGCAGGTCACTGGCCAGCCGTACGCGCGTGGCGCGCGATTCGTCGGCGGCCTTGTCGGCCTGCCGGATCGCCGTGTACAGGTTGCCCTGGTTGCGGTCGAACAGCGGCAATGGAAGCGAGACGCCGAGCACCGGGTAGTACCCGCGGTCCGACGAATATTCGCGCTTGGCGCCGACACTCACGGTCACGTCGGGGTACTGGCGGCTGCGTTCTACGTTGACTATCGCCTGGCGCCGTGCCATTTCGCTCTGGCTCGCGCGCATCTCCGGGGCGGTATCGAGCGCTTCATCGAGGACATTGGGCAGGGGCCGCGACGGCAGTGCCTCCAGGTCGCCGCTTGCCGACGCAAACACCGGCAGCTGGCTGCCCCACTGGGCGGCCAGCTGCTGGCGGGCCGCGTCGAGCGTGGCGCGCGCCTCGGCCAGTTCGAGTTCGGCATTGGCCTGTTCGACCTCGGCGCGGGTCTGCTCCACGGGCGAGACCTTGCCGGCCGCCACGCGCCTTGCCGCGGCCTGCGTGCCGCGCGTGGCGATGCCGACCGAACTCTCGGCCAGGCTGACACGTTCTTGCGCCACCAGCACCTGGAAAAACGCGCCAATCACGGCGGCGCGCAGGTCCGACTCGGCATTGCCGAGCTGTGCACTGGCGAGCTCGCGCGCCTTCTGCGCGGCGTCGATGCGAGCGGAGCGTTTGCCGCCGAGTTCGATCGGCACGCTCACTTGCGCGGTGGTCGTACGCGATGCGCGCCGCGTGTCTTCCATCTCATAGCCGACGGACGGATTGGGGATCGTGCGCGCTTGCGTGATGCCGCCTTCGGTGGCATCGAGCTCCCGTCGGGCAGCCGAAAGGGTGGGGCTGCGGGCGACGGCAAGCGCCAGCGCGGTATCGAGAGTCAGCACGCCCTGCGTCTCCGAGGCGTCGTGTGGTTGTGCAGGGCGCTGGTCCTGCAAGACGGGCGGCATGGCCGCATCGGTGGCGGCATGCGCAACGGGGCCGAGCAAGACGACAGCCAGCCCCAGCGGTATCACTACATGTTTCATCGGGTATCACCGGATCGAAGACCAGGAACACTGGCGAGACCGCGTCAGAAGCGCGTGCGCGCCCCGACGGCAATCACGCCGCGAGATCCGTCGATCCGGGACGCCGTAACCTGTCCGCTCAGGACAGGCGTGGCAAAGGAAGGGAGTAGGCCATGGCCCCGAACCGGCGGATTACGCCAGGGGCAGCCACTGGGGGCGATCCGGTGTGCGCGCGGTCACTGACGCGTAGTGCACGGGCAGCACGCGGTAGCGCACGGTGATGAAGTGATAGGACGCGGGTTGCGTCTCGGCCGGCAGCATGACCTGCGAGCCAGCGAAGTGGCAGACGGCGCAATCGACATCGGGCAGCTTGGTGCCGGACTTGCCGTGGGCGGCGCCGGCCTCATGCTCATGCGTGTGGTGGCCGAAGTGCCAGACTGGCGCGGCGCCGGTTTCCTGCTGGCGCTGTTGCTCGCGCCCATGCTCGCAGTACGCAGCCGCACTCGCCCAGGTGAACTGGAGCGGCAGCATGACGGCGAAGAGAAGGATCAGCAGGCGGCGCATGGCGGGGATTATAGCGGCGCGCCTCGGCTGGCTGGCAAGCGTACCGTGCGTCACCCTGACGCAGGCACGGTCTTCCCGGCGTGAGGCTTGACTCTGTAGCGGCTACAGGGTCTTCAATGGCATCAAGTCAAACCAGCGGGAAAGAAGAAATGGCTCGCACGACACCTGAACACGCATTGCCACACGAACACGTTCGCAGCGAAGGCTGCGGCCACGATCACGCGCGTACCCGCGACGACCATGGCCACCACCATGGCCACGATCATGATCACGGCCACGATCATCACGACCATGCGCCGCAAGCGCCAGCCTGCTGTGGCAGCGCATGCAGTACGACGATCAGCGTCGCGCCTGCAGCTTACGTAGCCATCCCGGCCGGCGCGGGTTCGGCCAGCTATCGCATCGACGCGATGGACTGCCCCACCGAGGAGACGCTGATCCGCAACAAGCTCGGCGGCATGGCCGGCGTGGCGGCGCTCGATTTCAACTTGATGCAGCGCGTGCTGACCGTGCATCACACGCTGGCGTCGACCGAGTCCGTGGTGAATGCCATTGCGAGCCTCGGTATGAAGGCCGAGCCCCTCGTCCCGGAACAGGCAGCGCCGCTGCCCGCCGCAGAACACAAGCCGTGGTGGCCGCTGGCGCTCGCGGGCGTGGCGGCGATCGGCGCCGAAGTCACCGAATGGGCGGGACTCGGCAATACGTGGTTGCCGGCCTTGCTCGCCATTGCTGCGGTGGCGCTCGGCGGGCTGACGACCTACCGCAAGGGCTGGATCGCGCTGCGCAACGCCAACCTGAACATCAACGCGCTGATGAGCATTGCCGTGACCGGCGCACTGGTTTTGCGCGAATGGCCGGAGGCGGCCATGGTCATGGTGCTGTTCGCGCTGGCCGAACGCATCGAGGCCGCGTCGCTGGATCGCGCGCGCAACGCGATCCGTGGCCTGATGGCAATGGCGCCTGAGCAGGCGACCGTCCGTCAGTTGGATGGCACCTGGGCTGGCGTGCCCGCCGCCGGCGTGGCGGTGGGCGCAGTGGTCCGATTGCGCCCCGGCGAGCGCGTGGCCCTGGACGGGCGCGTGGTGCGCGGGCAGTCGGCGCTGGACCAGGCGCCCATCACCGGCGAAAGCGTGCCGGTCGACAAGGGCGTTGGCGACGCGCTGTTCGCAGGCTCGATCAACCAGTCGGGCGAGATTGAATACGAGGTCACGGCGCCGGCCAACGATTCCACGCTGGCCCGCATCATCCACGCGGTCGAGGCCGCGCAGGCCAGCCGCGCGCCGACGCAGCGCTTTGTCGACCAGTTCGCGCGCATCTATACACCAACGGTGTTCGCCATCGCGCTGGCAGTGGCGGTGGTGCCGCCGCTGGTGACGGGCGCATCGTGGGTCGACTGGATCTACAAGGCGCTGGTGCTGCTGGTGATCGCGTGCCCGTGCGCGCTCGTGATTTCCACGCCGGTGACCATCGTCAGCGGCCTTGCGGCGGCCGCGCGGCGAGGCATCCTGATCAAGGGCGGGGTGTACCTGGAGCAGGGCAAGGACCTGTCATGGGTCGCACTCGATAAGACCGGCACCATCACGCACGGCAAGCCTGCGCAGACCGATTACGCGATGCTCGTGGAGGATGCGCCCCGCGCACGCGCGATTGCCGCGAGCCTTGCCGCACGTTCCGATCATCCGGTGTCGAAGGCCGTGGCCACGGCGGCGCAGGCCGACGGCATCGCGTTGCTTGACGTCACGGAGTTCGAGGCGCTGGCCGGTCGCGGCACGCGCGGCCGTATTGATGGCGACGACTACTGCCTGGGCAACCACCGCCTGATCCACGACATGGGCGCATGCTCGCCCGCGCTGGAAGATCGTCTGGAGGCGCTTGAGCGTCAGGGCAAGACCGCGGTGCTGCTGGCCCGCCTCGGCAAGGACGGCGCGGCAGCAGCGCTGGCCATGTTCGCCGTGGCCGATACCGTGCGCGACACCAGCCGGCAGGCCATTGCCGAACTGCACGCGCTTGGCGTGAAGACCATCATGCTGTCCGGAGACAACCCGCATACGGCGCAGGCAATCGGCGCACAGGTCGGCATTGACGAGGCGCGGGGCAACCAGTTGCCGCAGGACAAGGCGGACGCCATCGGCACGCTGGCCGCCGACACGCATGCCGCGCGTGGCAAGGTCGGCATGGTGGGCGACGGCATCAACGACGCCCCGGCGCTCGCGCGTGCGGACATCGGCTTTGCGATGGGCGCCGCGGGCACCGATACCGCGATTGAAACCGCCGACGTGGCGCTGATGGACGACGACCTGCGCAAGATTCCCGCATTCGTGCGGCTGTCGCGGAGCACGTCGCGCATCCTGTGGCAGAACATCACGCTGGCGCTCGGCATCAAGGCCGTGTTTCTCGCGCTGACCCTGGCCGGGATGGGGACGATGTGGATGGCGGTATTCGCCGATATGGGCGCGAGCCTGCTGGTGGTGTTCAACGGGCTGCGGCTGGCGCGGCGGTAGCGGCCAATGGGAACAAGCCGGGCGCCAGGCGCGCCCGGCCGGGCGGTGATGCTCAGGGCTGGATGATCAGCTCGCCGCTGCGTCCCTCGATCGACCCCCACGTCACCGGCAACGTCGGCAGCGTGTCGCGGTCGATATGCCGGTAGTACGTGGCCATCGACACCAGCTCATGCCCCTGCGCGCGCCAGCCCTGCAGCAGGCGGCGGAACACGGGCGCGAGCTTGCCGCCTTCCAGCTCCGTATGCAGCGTGAAGACGTGGTCGCCAACGTTGGCTTCCGTGAGCCGCAGCACGGCCTCATGGACGTTGTCCTCGGTGAGGCCGTCCACGCCGATCATTTCATCTAGCGTAGGCAGCGTCGTGGGCATCTGCACGTGACGGCACGCCACGCCACCGACGGCCGGGATATACGGCGCCGTGCCGCGTCCGTCGGACGCATAGGCCATGCCCCAGTCGTCGATCTGGCGGAACGCCTCGTCGTTCATCTGCCAGCCCGCCGCGCCATGCGTGGGCGGTGCCTCCCCGAAGATATCGACGTAGCGGTCGAATGCGTTCTGCATCTGCCGGCGCGTCCACGCCGGGTCGCGCTGGCGCACGTTGTCCTGCCAGTAGACATGGTCCCACGTGTGGATGCCGCATTCATGTCCGGCCGTACGCGCCGCGCGCATCTCGGCAGCGGCCTTGCGGCCGATGTCCGGCCCCGGCAGTAGCACGCCGTACATCAGCGTGCGCAGGCCATAGTTGGAGACCACCGACGTGCGCGACACCTTCTTGAGGAAACCCGGCCGGAACACCCGGCGCAGCGCCCAGCCGGTGTGGTCCGGTCCCAGGCTGTACAGGAAGGTAGCCTGCGCCTGCACCGCGTCCAGCATGGACAACAGCGTCGGCACGCCTTCGCGCGTACCGCGCAGCGTGTCGACGTCGACCTTGAGGGCGATTCTGGCCATGGGTCCGTACTCAGTTGTCGCCGTCGACCAGCGTGCGGGCCTCGACGACCTTCTCGCGATACGCCTCGAAGATCCGGCGCAGCGCCTGTTCCATCGTCACCTCGGGCTTCCAGCCGAGTTCCTGCATGGTGTTGTCGATCTTCGGCACGCGGTGCTGCACGTCCTGGTAGCCCTTGCCGTAGAAGTCGCCCGACGAGGTCTCGACGATTTGCGTCTTGCGCGCTTCCTCGGCGTATTCGGGATAGTCGGCGGCCATCTTCAGCATCATCTCGGCGAGCTCGCGCACCGAGTGGATGTTCGACGGGTTGCCGATATTGAAGATCTTGCCCGTGGCGATGCCGTTCGGGTTCTCGATGATGCGCATCAGCGCCGAGATGCCGTCCGAGATATCGGCAAACGCACGCTTCTGCTCGCCGCCGTCGACGAGCTTGATCGGCTCGCCGCGCACGATGTGGCCGAGGAACTGCGTGACCACGCGCGACGAACCTTCCTTCGATTCGAAGATCGAGTCGAGTCCCGCACCGATCCAGTTGAACGGGCGGAACAGCGTGTAGTTCAGGCCTTGCTCCATGCCGTAAGCGTGGATCACGCGATCCATGAGCTGCTTGGAGCAGGCGTAGATCCAGCGCGGCTTGTTGATCGGACCGTAGATCAGCGGCGACGACTCGGGATCGAATTCGTCGTCGGCGCACATGCCGTAGACCTCGGAGGTCGACGGGAACACCAGGTGCTTGCCGTACTTCACGGCGGCGCGCACGATCGGCAGGTTCGCCTCGAAGTCGAGCTCGAACACGCGCAGCGGCTGGCGCACGTAGGTCGCGGGCGTGGCGATGGCCACCAGCGGCAGCACCACGTCGCACTTGCGGATGTTGTACTCGATCCACTCCTTGTTGATGGTGATGTCACCTTCAAAGAAGTGCATGCGCGGATGGTCGACGAGGTCACCGAGGCGGTCGGACGACATGTCCATGCCGTAGACCTCCCACGACGTCGTTTCCAGGATGCGGCGCGTCAAGTGGTGGCCGATGAAGCCGTTGACGCCAAGAATCAGGACCTTTTTCATCGGTTTTCCTCGTTGGACTGTTCGGTAAGAATGGGTGCCAGCGCTTGCGCGGTGACCGGCGCGGATGTCGCGGCATTAAGCAGAGTGTCGATGCGCACCTGGCCGCCGTCGCCGCACAGGCCGATGATCTGGCCCTGGCTCACGTGCAGGCCGGGGCGCCAGCCGGTCGGCAGCGCCGGGGCGGACAGCGGGCGGCGCGCCTGCGCAACGACGAAGCGCTGGCCGGCGATGTCGGTGAACGCGCCGGGGTAGGGCGGCGCCACCGCGCGGATCAGGTTGTAGACCTCGGCCGCGGGGCGGCTCCAGTCGACGCGGCCATCCTCGGGACGGCGACCCGAGAAGTAGCTGCCTTGTGCCAGCACGTTCGGATGTTGCGGCGTGTTGCCTGCCATCATGGCCGGCAGCGCGCGCCACAGCGTCTGCTCGGCGGCCACGGTGACTTTCTCGAAGACTTCGCCGGCCGTGTCGTCCGGCAGAATGGGCACCGCGGTCTGGTCCACGATGTAGCCGGCGTCCGGTTTGGCTTCCATCGCATGCAGCGTGGCGCCGGTTTCCGTTTCGCCATGCAGCACGGCCCAGTTCACCGGCACGCGGCCGCGGTACTTAGGCAACAGCGAGCCGTGCATGTTGAAGGCGCCTTGTGGGGCCAGCGCCAGCACGCTCGCCGGGATCATCGAGCGGTAGTAGAACGAGAAGATCACGTCGGGGCTCGCGTCGCGCACGGCCTGGGCAATCGCCGGATCGGCCGGGTCTTCGCCGTAGATAAACGGGATGCCGAGTTCCGTAGCCGTATCCGCCACGCGGCGGAACCAGATGTTCTCGTCAGCGCGGTCACGGTGCGTGACGACCAGCGCCACATCGACGCCGCGCGCGTGCAGCACGCGCAGGCAGCGGTCGCCGACGTTGTGGTAGCCAAAGACGACTGCGCGCATCATGCCTCCGTCCGGTGGCGGGAAGGCTCCGCCTCAAGGACGGCCTTGATACGGTAGCGCGGCCGGTCGCGCACTTCCTGGTAGATGCGGCCCACGTATTCGCCGAGCAGGCCCAGGCCGAACAGCAGGATGCCGATCAGGAAGAAGTTCATGGCGAACAGGGTGAACACACCCTGCACTTCCGAGCCGAACAGGAACCGGCGCATCAGCAGCACCACGAACAGCACGCCGGACAACAGCGACAGTACCGTACCGATGGCCGAGAACCATTGCAGCGGAACGATCGAGAAACCGGTCACCAGGTCGAAGTTCAGGCGGATGAGCTGGTACAGCGAGTACTTCGACTCGCCGGCATGACGCTGCTCGTGGCCGACTTCGATTTCCACCGGGCTCGACGCAAACGTGTAGGCCAGCGCGGGAATGAACGTGTTGACCTCGCGGCAGGCGTTGATCGTGTCGACCACATTGCGGTCATACGCGCGCAGCATGCAGCCCTGGTCCGTCATGCGGATCTTCGTGATCCGCTCGCGCAGGCCATTCATGGCGCGCGACGCATAGCGGCGAAACGCCGTGTCGTTGCGCTGGCGGCGGATCGTGCCGACGTAGTCATGGCCTTCGCGCATGGTCTGCACGAGACGCGGGATTTCCTCGGGTGGGTTCTGCAGGTCTGCGTCCAGCGTGATCACGATCTTGCCGCGCGTGTGCTCGAAGCCGGCCAGGATGGCCATGTGCTGGCCGAAATTGCCGTTGAACAGCACCACCCGGGTCACGTCCGGGCGCTTGTGGAACTGCGCGGCGAGCATGGCCGCCGAGCGGTCGACGCTGCCGTCATTGATGAAAATGACCTCGTACGAGTCACCAAGGCCATCGAGCGCCGGATACAGACGATCGAACAGGGCTTGCAGCCCGTCTTCTTCGTTGTAGACCGGAATGACGACCGAAACCTCGACCGGGCTCATTTGGAGAGACGTTTGCATGTTTCGCTGAGAGTTGCGCAGACCCGTTCCACATCGGCGGCTTGCATGGCGGGGAACAGCGGCAGCGTGACGATGCCGCGACCGATGCGTTCGGCGTGCGGCAGCATGCCAGCGCGCCAGCCAAGGGAACGGTAGTAGGTGAAAAGGTGAATCGGGGGATAGTGCACGCCGGTGCCGATGCCGCGCTCGCGCATGGCCTGCATCACGTTCTGGCGAGCCTGCTGCGGGCCGCCTTCGAGGCGCTCCGTGGGCAGCACGACCTGGAACATGTGCCAGTTGGTCGTGGCTTGCTGCGGGTCCAGCGGCTGGGGCAGTTCAATGCCGAGTTCGGCCAGCCCCGCGTCGGCGGCGCATCGGAAATAGGTCTCGGCCAGTGCGGCGCGGCGCGCGGTGATGGCGTCGAGCTTTGCGAGCTGCGCGAGGCCGATCGCGGCATTCACGTCGGTCAGGTTGAACTTGCCACCGGGCTCTTCGACGTCCATGCCGTCCATGCCCGAGCGGATCACGCCCTGCAGGCGCAGGCGTTCGGCGCGCACGGCTTCTTCCGGCGTGTTCATCACCAGGCAGCCGCCCTCGACGCTGGTGATGTTCTTGTTGGCCTGGAAGCTGAAGCTGACCAGGTCGCCAAAGGCGCCGATGCGCTTGCCTTGCCAGCGCGAATCGATGGCCTGCGCGGCATCTTCGATCACGCGCAGATTGTATTTGGTGGCGATCGCATAGAGGCGGTCCATGTCGACCGGCAGGCCAGACAGGTACACCGGCATGATGGCGCGCGTACGCGGCGTGATGGCCGCTTCCACGGCGTCGAGGTCGATATTGCGCGTGCGCGGGTCGATGTCGACGAACACGGGCTTCGCGCCCACGGCGAGCACCACGTTCGCGGTGGCGACCCACGTGATCGGCGTGGTGATGACTTCATCGCCGGGGCCGATGTCCGCGATCCGCAGCGCGATTTCCATCGTGGCCGAGCCATTGGCGAAGGTGCGCACGGGGCGTCCGCCAAAGAGCTGGGACAGGGCGTCCTCGAACGCCTGCATCTTCGGGCCGGAGGTGATCCAGCCGGATGCCAGCACCTTGCCGACTTCGGCAATGGTGTCCGCGTCGATCTCGGGCCGGACGAAGGGAAGGAATTCGGAAGCGGCGGTAGCGGTCATCGGGTAGCTTGCCAGTAGGTATGCAGCATAAAGGGGCGCCGGATCACGAGCGCGCGATCAGGAACACGCCGGCCAGGATCAGCAGGATGCCGAACACGCGCAGCGGCCCGATCATCTCGCCGAACAGCCACCACGCGGCGAGCGCATTGACGACATAGCCGAGCGACAGCATCGGATAGGCGATCGATACATCGACGCGCGAGAGGCCGACGATCCACACGCCAACGCTGACCACGTACAAGGTCAGCCCGGCGAGCACGGGCCACTGCGTCAGCACGCGCAGTGCCGTGAGCAGTAGTGTGCTCCGTTCGATCGTGATGGCGCCGACGGCGTTGACGCCGGCCTTGAGCAGCAGTTGCGCGGCGGCATTGAGCAGCACGCCGGTGAAGATGAAAGCGAAAGTCGATAGCGTCATGGCGCCGGGTTCAGTCCTTCGAAGATTGAGGCCGGGCGGTTGCCGGCAGCGGGAAATTTGCCACGACGATGCGACGCTTGTCCTGGCCGATGGTGAACATCGGGACGCCGCGCGCCGTCAGGTCGGCGAACGTCTCGGCCGACATCATGGCAATGGCGTGCGGGCCTTGTCTCCAGCGTTCGGCAAAGGCATCGACGGTGGGAATCCATTTCTGCGGCTCCTGGCCCACACCGAACTCCAGTTCGTCGGGGTGCTCGACGAGGATGACGGTGCGGCGAAGGTAGAACGGCAGGGTGTGATCGAGCAGCCGCACGCTGTAAATCGGCATATCGGGCGTCAGCACCGCGTTGATCGCAGGAACCAGGTCAGCGCCGGAAGCGGGACGCCCCATGGCTTCATGCCCGCGGAAGGCAAGTGTCGCGCACAGGAACATGGCCACAGCATAGGCGACGACGCTTGCAAATACCCCACGCGTGCGCAGCAGGTGCCGTGCAAGCAACGCGCCAGCCAGCATGCAGGCGAAGGCCAGGCCTACCCACAGCGCGAACTCGCGATAGACCACGTTTGGCGTGCTGGGCTTGTCGAGGGTTGCCACATAAGGCGTGGCGAGCAGGCCGAGCACGCCCAGGACCAGCATGAAGTTCACCTGGCGCCGCCATGAGCGTTCCGTCGCGGTGTCGAGTGCCACGCCGGCCAGGATGCCCAGCGCCGGGAAGATCGGCACGATATAGCCTGGCAGCTTCGAGCCCGACAGGCTGAAGAACACGAAGATCGCAATGGCCCAGATCGCAGCAAGCAGCGCCGGCTGGAATGGCCGCGCGACGCTGCCGCGCTCCACGCCTGCGCGTTCGCGCACCGCTTGCCACATGCCCGGGAATGCGCCCAGCCACGGCAGGAAGCCCGCCACCAGCAACGGCACGAAGAACCACAGCGGACCCTTGCGCGAATGCACCGTCGAGGTGTAACGCTGCCAGTGTTCGTGGATGAAGAAGAAGTTCAGGAATTCGGGATTGCGTTCCGACACCAGCCAGAACCATGGCACCGTGACCACGAGCATCAGCACGATGCCGGACACCAGATGCAGGCGAAGCCACAGGCCGAAATCCCGCGTGACGAGCGTGTAGACGACGAGCACAAGGCCGGGCAGCGCGATACCGACCAGGCCTTTGGTCAGGACGGCGACGCCCATGGCCACCCAGCACGCCAGCATCCAGTTGCGGCGCGCCGCCGGTGTGGCGTGGGGATGCTGCGCGAGCAGCATGAAGGCAAGCACGCAGGCCATGGCGCCGGACAGCGTCATATCCAGCGAATTGAAATGCGCGGCCACGTTCCACATCGGTGCAGCGACCATCACGAATCCGGTGAGCACGGCAGCGCGTGCGCCGAACCAGCGGTGCGCGGCGAGCACGGAAACCAGCAGGCCGATTGCCCCGGACAGCGCCACGCAGAGCCGCGCCTGCCAGTCGCCAATGCCAAACAGCGTATAGGACAGCGCGGTCGCCCACAGGTGGAAAGGCGGCTTCTCGAAGTACTTGAGCGCCTGGTAGCGGATCGTGACCCAGTCGCCGGTGACAAACATCTCGCGGGCAATTTCCGCGTAGCGGCCTTCGTCCGAGCGCAGCAGGTGCCGCATGTCGAGCGTGCCGAACCAGACCAGCAGGATGCCCAGACTGATCAGGGCGATAACGCCAACTGACAGCCCGGCATAGCGCGAGGTCGAGGAACTACGCATAGAACTCCCTGGAAATGTCGACGGATGAATGGCTTGCGCCGCTTGGCGCGACAGGGAGCCGGCCAGCGCCGCCCCGGCGCATCACGGGCTGTGCCGGTCATGCGCGGGGCTGGCCTGGAATCGGCTCCATCCAACATGTCCCGGGCGAGGGCCGTTCCGGCATTCCGGCCTGACTGCATGCGGCCGGACATGGCGGGAAGCCGTCACAACGTTTGCGAACGCTTCCCGGTGGACAAGCCACCGCTGAAGGCCTGTGGCAGGAAAAATTTGTGATTCAAACGTATCTTTTCCCGCTGCGCGGACCCCGTCCCTCTCACGGGCGGGCAATGGTAGCACGGGCTGGGGCTCATCCTGCCTTTCCGGGGTATGTGGACCCCCGGAATGCCCGGAACGAACCCTTGCGCCCGGACAGACGCGACGTCAGGCAGGTTGGGTGACGGTCACTGGTTTGGCACTGCGCAGGCGCAGCGCGACGCCGAGGAGCAGGATGCCGCACACGATCGCCCAGGAGCCGATCATCCACAGCACGGCCAGCGCACCGGCCAGCGGCTTCCACAAAACGAGGAACGCGAAAGCGATGCTTACCAGTCCGGCAAGGATCAGCCACCATTCATTAGGGATTTCCTTGCGTAGCCGCACCGCCGCGACGATCTGCAGCACACCGGTGGCCAGGGACCAGGCGGCAATATAGATCAGCAGTGACAGCGCAGTGATCGTCGGGCTCAGCAGGGTAAGCGCGCCCACGCCGAGGCCGAGCAGGCCTTGCAATGCCAGGACCCAGCGGTCGCTGGTCTCGCGTTCCTTGCCGGAGATCGCCATCAGCAGCGCCATCAGCCCGTCGGCGGCGGCGAATGCGCCGAAGATAAGGATCAGCGCCGCCAGCGTGGCGATCGGCGCGAAAAACGCGCAGATGCCGAAAACCAGCGCGAGCATGCCGCGCAGTGCGATCACCCACCATAATTTCGCGTAGTACTGAAGCATGGGATCTCCTGCAAGGTACCGGAATGCCAGCCGGTGGCGGCATCCGAAAAACCCGACGAGACAGCACGCGGGAAACACGCTAATTTAAAGAGCGCAGCGGTTGCGGACCGGCCCGGGCGGGTGCCAGTGGGGGACGCAAGACCATTCTAGACAGGGATTCATGTGAAGACAAAGGCGCAGCACTACCTGCGAAACGCCCCGGTCGCCGCCCTGGCATTGCTCGCGAGTGGAGTCGCCTGGGGTGAGGAGCCAGCCGAGTCTCGCCAGGGTACCGCAGCGCCAGCTGCGTCCCGGGCCATGCCGGCTGGCGCCGTCATCTGCGACGCGCCGTGGTTCCGCTCTGGCTCGCAAGTGCAGATGGAGGGCGACGGCGCGTTGCCGATGTCGATCACCATGACGCTGCGCAACGTCGGACGCAGCCCGTCGGGTTGCCGCGCGCAACTCGAGGTCATGTCAAAGTCCGCCATGTCGGCATTGATGGGACCACCGGTGGTCATGGACCAGGTGCACATGGTCAACATTGACCGGCGCACCCCCGCCGAAGAAACCAGCATCGAAAGCCAGCACGCCATCATCAATGCCCGCGCGCGCTACGCCCGCATGTACGGCGAGGCCGCCTTCAAGGGCAAAGGCGTCTTCAACTATGCCGGCCTGAACCTGCGCGAAGGCAGCACGCTGGATGGTGAAACGTTCGAATCCAGCCTGTCGCTGAAGATCTATCCGCTGGGTTCGGATCAGGTGGTGGGCACCATGCGCGCGTTGCATGCGTCGATCAACATCAGTTCGCGCCAGGTGGGCCGCCGTCAGATGATCGATACCGTGCTCGGCCGCAGGGAATGCCTGCCGATCACTTATGAAAAGCGCACGTCGCTGGGACCGCTGCTGGTCGGCGAAGAGGTCGTGCAGGTCGAGCCTTCCGTGATGCAGATTACCGACTGGTACTGTCCCGCGGAGGCTTTCGTGTTGCGCACGGAAGTCAAGCAGGACGGCAAGGTGCAGCGCATTGATGTGACGGCGATGGAGTTGGACACGAAGGCGCCGTAAGCGTATTCGCGATGCCGCCTCACCAACAATGACAAAGCCCGCGCCATGGCGCGGGCTTTGTCATTGGGCTTACCAGTATCAGCTGGCGGCCGGCGCCGAAGCTGCCTTTTTCTTGCTCTTCTTGGACTTCGACTTGGTCGACTTCTTGGCTTCCGGAGCGGAGGCGTCGGTCAGGTCGCTGCGGGTGCTCTTGTTTGCGCCCTGGCTGTACGGATCGAACTTGTCGCCGCTCTTGGCACCTTCGGAGTACGGGTCGAACTTCTGACCCGACTTGGCACCCTGGGTGTACGGGTCGAACTTCTTGCCGCCGGTCTGCGCCTGGGCGGCCACAGCAGCCGTGCCCAGTGCGAGCGCGATTGCGATCGCAACGAACTTGTTCATGATTTCTCCTGAGTCCTGCCTGGTTATACCGCCCCATCGGGCGGTTGATTGTTCGCGGCCGCCCCGTTCGCGGAGCAACCAGTTTCAGTGTCGCCAAGCACTCGCCAGGCTGTCAACTGGGGGCCTACCCGGCAGTAGGCCTCATGGAAATCATGGATTGCCGCATCAATCTGATTGCGATTGTTGCGTTCAAATCACTCCGAGGCGACGTCGGACGGATGCTTCCAGGCGTCCCGGACCTGGTTCGACGGCAGCAGCGCGAGATTGATCTTGCGGCTGCCAATAGGCTGCTGGAACCAGTGCTTCTGCAGGGTCGTGATGCCCGTGCCCGCAAATGTGCCGGCCAGTGTCTGGTCGACGAACCGTTTCCACTCCGGGTCCGCCTTCGACATCATCAGTGCGTTTTGTTCCGTCGAAAGTGCAGGGCCGACGATCACGAACTGCGACGGATCCTTGGCGCGGGCGCGCAGGCCGGCGAGCAGCACGTCGTCCATGACGAAGGCCTGTGCGCGGCCCGATTCGAGCAGCAGGAACGATTCGCCGTGGTCCTTGGCGTAGACGTCCCGATAGCCGTAT
The DNA here is from genome assembly GCF_019602855.1 of Cupriavidus pinatubonensis. Classification (GTDB taxonomy): domain Bacteria; phylum Pseudomonadota; class Gammaproteobacteria; order Burkholderiales; family Burkholderiaceae; genus Cupriavidus; species Cupriavidus pinatubonensis. The sequence continues at coordinate 291,392 of NZ_CP080766.1, read as the reverse complement.
TGCTGCTTCAAGCGGCGCACATGGCGGTCGCCTGTTGAGCCGGCGCTGGTGACGACGGTCTTGCCGCGCAGGTCTTCGAACGACTGGATGCCGGAATCTGCGCGCACCAGCATGCGTACGGTGGAAACATAGTGCGACACGCTGAACGCCACCTGCTTTTGCCGTTCCAGCGAGTTCGTGTTCGGCGCGCAGTCGAGGTCGACCAGGCCGTTGACCACGGCCGGGAAGCGGTTCTGCGGCGTGAGCGGCAGCCAGCGAACCTTGATGTCCTTCAGGCCAAGCTTCTGGCGGGCGGCCTCGGCCACGCGCAGGCACAGGTCGACGGCATAGCCGGCCGGCTGGCCCTTGTCATCGGCAAACGAGAACGGCAGCGCGGATTCACGATAACCGAGCACGATGGTGCCGCTGTCGCGGATCTTGTCCAGCACCGGGCTTTGCGCGCGGGCGCCAAGCGGAGACAGCGTGGCCACGGCTAGCAGTAGCGCGGTCAACGGGCGGAACAGGTTGGAGGCGGTAAGGCGGAAGGACGGCATAGGAAACGGGCGAGGCGTCATGACGCCGGTTGCAGCAAAGTCGCAAGGGTATACCCGCACGCCTGAATGCGGAACGACAACTTTTTCATAAGCAAATGCTTCGTCGAGAAGACATGAGCAAGTGATGCGCGCTGGGGGGCATCCTCACGCAAGCCGCACATCCTGCTGATTTGTGTAACCATTACTCATTTTGTGACAAATAAGCCGCATATTGTGTCGGCGAAGGCGGTAAAATCCGGCCCGTCCCGCTTATTTGCAACGTTCTTATAACAATGAGCCCCCGTCCTTCGCGCCTAGCGTGCATTGACGCCCTGAAAGCCGTCAGTTCACAGCTGATCGTGCTTCATCACCTTGCGTTCTACGGCCCGATGTCCGACGCCGCCTATTCGCTGGCGCCCGACATGCTGGACTGGCTGTCGCAATACGCCCGCATCGCGGTGCAGGTGTTCCTGGTCGTCAGCGGCTTTCTGGCAGCGCGCAGCCTCGCGCCCCAAGGGCGCCTGACGATTCGCCAGCATCCATTGGTCGCTGTCTGGCGCCGCTATCAGAAGCTGGTTACACCCTATGCCGCGGCGATTCTCATCAGCATCGCCGGGGCTGCCATCGCGCGTACGTGGATGGTCCACGAGTCGATTCCGGCGCCACCGCACCTGATGCAGTTCCTTGCCCATGTGCTGCTGCTGCATAACGTGCTCGACGTCGATGCGTTGTCGGCGGGCGTCTGGTACGTCGCGATCGACTTGCAGCTGTTCGCACTGTTGGTGACGGCACTGTGGCTCGCGCGCAGCGTGTCGGGGCAGGGTGCGCGCGCGGGTATCGTGCTGGTGTCCGCGCTGGCGATCGCCTCGCTGTTCTGGTTCAACCGCGATGCGTCGTGGGACATCTGGGCGGTGTACTTCTTCGGCGCCTATGGCATGGGCACGCTTGCGTACTGGGCATCCAATCCGGAGCGCTCGGCGATTCCGCTGCTGCTGCTTGGCGCGATGGGGCTGGCTGCGCTTATCATCGATTTCCGCCTGCGCATCGCCGTGGCGCTGGCGACTGCCGTGCTGCTCGCTGTGGCGAGGCGCGAAGGGTGGCTAGAGGGCTGGCCGCGTGCGGCGGTCGTGGGGTTCTTTGGCCGCATCTCGTATTCCGTGTTCCTGGTTCACTTCCCGATCTGCCTGGTGGTGAACGCAGTGGTTTCGCACCTCGCCCCGGGGCGTCCGGTGATCAACGCGCTCGGTATGTTGCTGGCCTGGGTGGCGAGCAATGTTGCCGGATCCTTGTTCCACCGTTACGTAGAAAGCACCAGCCCGTTCGCGGCGCTGCGCGGGATGCTGGCGGGCGGCCGTCGCAGGACGGCCGGAGAATCGACGACGTAACAGCCCGATGTCTCGTCCGTGTCGCATGGCGCGGATGGTCAGTGCAGCAAAAGCGGCACGTGCGGACTACGGCGCGTGCCGCTTTTTCGTGGTGCGCGAGCACCATGAGTGTCGGCGCCATCCGCACACCACCTGTGCACAAGCCCGGCGTTGCCAGCGTGCGACGACCCACGGACGGGTTGAAACGGCCTTTGGGTGATGGCACGGAGATTGCCTAGTATGGAATCGTAAACCTGACCATTTGGTCAGGATTCCATCAAGGAATCGAGAGGTGTCATGTCCGATCATATCGTCCTGACCTCGCACGCACGCCGCGACAAGCCGGCCGAGCCTATCAATTGGGGGGCGCCGACTGCGGCGGAGCGCGGACCGGTGATCGCGAGCCTGACCGACCCGGCGCGACGCAATGTGATCGGCACGCATTCCGGTGCATACGCTATCTACCGGGCACTGGCCGTGGCGTCGGGCCGCCTCCAGCGCGACCATCGCCCCGACCTCACCGATACCGCGCCCGCCGAAGCAATCGGCCCGCACGCGCAATGGGGCGACCCGGACAAGATCGTCTCGCTCGATCCGTGGGGCCACCTGGTGTCGAGCGCCTTTGCCGATCGCATCGCGGCAGGCGTGGACATCCGTCCGACCATCGCGGTGACGCGCGCGCACATCAACATGCCGGAACTGGCGTCGGCGATTGCGGCAGGACGGCTCAAGCCCGACGGCGATATCCTCCATGCCAACGGCGACGTGCGGGTGACCAAGGCCGCCGTGGACCCGGTCTGGTACCTGCCGGGGCTGGCGCGCCGTTTCGAGATCAAGGAAACGGTGCTGCGCCGCAGCTTGTTCGAGCAGACCAGCGGCATGTTCCCGGAACTGGTGACCCGTCCGGACCTCAAGGTTTTCCTTCCGCCGATCGGCGGCATGACGCTGTACTTCTTCGGCGATATCGCCAAGCTCGGCAAGCCCGAGACCCACGTGGCATGCCGCGTGCATGACGAATGCAACGGTTCGGACGTGTTCGGCTCGGATATCTGCACCTGCCGGCCCTACCTTGCACACGGCATTGAGGTGTGCATCGAGATGGCCCAGCAAGGCGGCGTAGGCCTGGTGGTCTATAACCGGAAGGAAGGGCGCGCGCTCGGTGAAGTGACGAAGTTTCTGGTCTATAACGCCCGCAAGCGCCAGGTCGGCGGGGACCGCGCCGAAACCTACTTCGCTCGTACCGAATGCGTCGCCGGCGTGCAGGACATGCGCTTCCAGGAGTTGATGCCGGATGTCTTCCACTGGCTGGGCATCCGCCGCATCGACCGCTGGGCGTCGATGAGCAATATGAAACACGGTGCGCTGGTGGCACAGGGCATCGAGGTCGTCGAGCAGGTTGCCATACCGGAAGAATTGATCCCGGCGGATGCACGCGTGGAAATCGACGCCAAGGTGGCGGCCGGTTATTTCACGCACTACACGCCGCCTGACGCCAACGAACTCGCCCTGGCAAAGGGCAGGGGGTTGAACGAATGAACACGTATCCCGAAGCGGACCGGCCCGAAGGGCCGGCCGACGGTCTCGGCAGTGGCTGGTACAGTCCGGTACCGGCGGGGCATCCGGCTGCGGCGCTGCTGTGCGCCGAAGCGGTACGCACGCACTGTGCTGCGGTCACGGAGCACGTGGCCGCCGGCCAGTCCGAACTGTTCACCTGGCATCCCGATCGCGTGCATGCGATTGCCGACTACGTGGCCAGCACCATTCGGCAGCGTTATCCGGACCTGCGGGTGCCATACCACAGCCGCTGGCGCCATTTTGAAAGCGGTGGCTCCGGCGAGCGGCTGGATCGCTGGCACATCCTGTGCGAGCGCGCGGCGCTGAGCGGTCCCGAGCATCGCGAGGACCGCGCACGGATCGGCATCGACCTGGTCATCCCCAGCGTGCTGCTCGACGCGGGGGCTGGTCCTGACTGGCGCTACCGCGATCCGGCCAGTGACCTGATCCTGACGCGTTCGGAAGGGCTGGGCGTGGCGAGCTTCGATCTGTTCGCGCGCGGCGGCTTCTCCGCCGAGCCCGGCGATCCGCTGCGTGCCGATGCCGAACGGCTGATGCGCATCGATGCGTCCAGCATCGCCACTGCGTTCCAGGTCGCGCAGCACAATCCGCTGGTAGGCCTGGAAGGGCGCGCGGGGTTGCTGCGCCGCCTCGGTGAAGTCATGCAGGCCACGCCGGCAGTGTTTGGCACGCCGGCGCGGCTCGGCAACCTGTTCGATTACCTGAAGGCGAACGCAGTCAACGAGCGCATCGAAGCGAGCTTCATCCTGAAGACGCTGCTGGTGGCGCTCGGGCCGGTGTGGCCGGGACGGATCGTGCTCGACGGCGTGTCGCTCGGCGATACCTGGCGCCACGCTGCCGCGCCGGGCGGTCTGGTGCCGTTCCACAAGCTGACCCAGTGGCTGACCTATTCGCTGCTGGAGCCGCTCGAAGACGCCGGACTTGTGGTCACCGGCCTGGAGGCGTTGACGGGGCTGCCCGAATATCGCAACGGCGGCCTGCTGTTCGACTTCGAGTTGATGGTGCCGCGCGACCCGGCATTCGCCGAGGTCGCGCACGAGGTGCAGGAGCCCGTCATTGTCGAATGGCGTGCCTTGACCGTGACTGGCCTGGATCTCGTGGCGGACGGCGTGCGCCAGGCGCTTGGCCTGTCGGAAGCGGACTTCCCGCTGGCGCGTGTGCTGGAAGGCGGCACCTGGGCGGCGGGGCGGCGTATTGCCGCCAAGCGCAGGCCCGGCGGCCCGCCACCGTTCGCGATCAACAGCGACGGCACGGTGTTTTGAGCGCCACAGCCGCGCAGCAACGCTTGCCCGCCGGATCCATCCGGCGGTGCAATCCCTGATTCCCTCGCCAGTCCGATTGCATAGGAGCGTCACCATGAACGACATGTCTGCCGTCCCCGTGGCTCCGGCCGAAGCCGCCAACGCACCGGCCGCCTCCGTGCTGGTGGTCGATCACCCGCTGGTCCAGCACAAGGTCACGCTGGCGCGCAGCGAAGAGACCACGACCGACAATTTTCGCCGGCTCGTGCGCGAGATCAGCCAACTGCTGACTTACGAAGCGACGCGCGATTTGCCGATGGAAACCATTGCCATCAAGACGCCGATCGCGCCGACGCAATCGCCGGTGCTGGCGGGCAAGAAGCTCTGCCTGGTGTCGATCCTGCGGGCGGGCAACGGCTTCCTCGACGGGATGCTGGAGCTTTTGCCGGCCGCGCGCGTGGGCCATATCGGCCTGTACCGGGATCCGGAAACGCTGGAACCGGTCGAGTACTACTTCAAGATGCCCGAGGACATCCAGGAACGGATCGTGATCGTGGTGGACCCCATGCTGGCCACCGGCAACTCCGCCATTGCCGCGCTCAACCGCCTCAAGGAAAGCGGTGTGAGCATGCTGAAATACGTCTGCCTGATTGCGTCGCGCCCGGGCCTGAAGGCGCTGCAGGCCGCGCATCCGGACGTTGCGATCGTCACGGCGGCCATCGACGAGGAGCTGAACGAGCACGGCTACATCGTGCCCGGGCTCGGCGATGCCGGGGACCGCCTCTACGGCACACGGTGATGGACGGCCCCGCGGTTGCCGCGGCGCGCCGCCTGCCGCTGGCGCGCGACGCCAGCGTCGGGCGCATCCGGCAGGAGAACGAGGCCATGATCCTGCGCGCGGCCGAGCACGTCTTTGCACGCGCCGGCTTCGCAGGTGCCACCATGGCCGAGATCGCGGTGCGCGCCGGGGTGCCCAAATCCAACCTCCACTACTACTTCAGAACGAAGCAGGCGCTGTACCGTGCGGTGCTCGCGCATACGCTGCAGCTCTGGCTGTCAGAGACCGAGGCAATCCGCGCCGAGCTGCCTCCGGAGGTCGCGCTCGAACAGTACATCCGGGCCAAGATGCGCCTGTCGGCGAGCCATCCTGATGCCTCGCGCGTATTCGCCAACGAACTCCTGCACGGCGCACCGGAGATCGGCGAAGTCCTGCGCCATGCGCTGCGCGAACTGGTCGAGCACAAGTCGGATGTGATCCGCCACTGGATCGCCACGGGCCAGATGGCGAGCGTGGATCCGCAACACCTGTTCTTCACGATCTGGGCGGCGACCCAGACCTACGCCGATTTCGAATCGCAGATCTGCGCCGTGCTCGGTGTGAGCCGACTGGGCCGGCGCGATTTCGAGCTGGCCACCGAACACCTGGTGGCGCTGCTGCTGCGAGGCTGCGGACTGCTGCCCGTGAGCGCACAGTTGGCGCAGGACATAACAACACCGCAGTACTCATCACAGTAGTACTCAAACCAGGGAGGGAGAACTATGAATGCTGGACGCAATCGCAGGACCTGGCTGAAGCTGGCCGCCGCAGGCGCCGCCGTGGCCGCCATCGGCGCGATGCCGATGGCCCACGCGCAGGCGAAGCTGAAGGTGGCAGCGGTCTACACCGTGCCGGTCGAGCAGCAGTGGGTGTCGCGCATCCACAAGGCGCTCAACGAGGCCAAGGGCCGCGGCGAAGTGGATTATGTGTTCTCCGAAAGCGTCTCCAATGCCGACTATGAACGTGTGCTGCGCCAGTATGCGGAGCAGGGCGCGGCGCTGATCGTCGGCGAATCGTTCGCGGTGGAATCGGCCGCGCGCAAGGTGGCCAAGGACTATCCGAAGACGGCGTTCCTGATGGGGTCTTCGGGCAAGCCGCAGGCACCCAACTTTTCGGTGTTCGACAACTACATCCAGGAGCCGTCATACCTCACCGGCATGATCGCCGGCGGCATGACCAAGACCAACCATATCGGCATGGTGGGCGGCTACGCGATTCCGGAAGTCAACCGACTGATGCATGCGTTTATGGAAGGCGCCCGCTCGGTCAACCCGAAGGTGAAGTTCACGGTCAGCTTCATCGGCTCCTGGTTCGATCCGCCCAAGGCGAAGGAAGCAGCGTTCGCGATGATCGACAAGGGCGCCGACGTACTGTACGCGGAGCGCTTCGGCGTGTCCGATGCCGCGAAGGAGCGCGGGAAGCTCGCGATCGGCAATGTCATCAACACGCAGCCGCAGTATCCGGCCACGGTGGTGGCGTCGGCGCTGTGGAACATGGAGCCCACCATCGGCGCGGCGCTGTCCAAGGTCAAGGCGGGACAGTTCAAGAACGAGGACTACGGCCAGTATTCGCTGATGAAGTACAAGGGCGCCGAACTCGCGCCGCTCGGGACGTTTGAGGGCAAGGTGCCTGCCGACCTGATGGTCAAGGTGCGCGCGAAGGAAAAGGCCATCCTCGATGGCAAGGACACCGTGAAAGTGGTCGAGACGGAGCCGAAGTCCACACCGTAAGCGTGCTGCGGCGATTCCATGCGGATCGCCTTCTTCCTTTCCTTTCCATGTCCCTGCCCACATCGCCGCCGGTGCTCCGCATGGCCGGCATCCGCAAGCGCTTTGGCGCCTTGCTTGCCAACGACGACATCACGCTCGAACTTGCGCGCGGCGAGGTGCTCGCGCTGCTCGGCGAGAACGGCGCCGGCAAGAGCACGCTGGTGAATATCCTGTTCGGCCACTATGTGGCCGATGCGGGCAGTGTCGAGATCGACGGCGTGGCCTTGCCGCCGGGCAATCCGCGCGCCGCGCTTGCGGCCGGCATCGGCATGGTGCACCAGCACTTCACGCTCGCCGACAACCTGTCGGTGCTCGACAATATCCTGATCGGCACGGAGCCGCTGTGGCGCTGGCGGCAAGGCCGGCGCGCCGCGCGTGCGGGAGTGGAGGAACTGTCGCGCCGTTTCGGGCTTGCCGTACAGCCAAATGCGCGCGTGGGCGCGCTGTCGGTGGGCGAGCGCCAGCGCGTGGAAATCATCAAGGCGCTCTATCGCGGCGCGCGTGTGCTGATTCTCGATGAGCCGACCGCCGTGCTGACGCCGCAGGAGGCTGACAGCCTGTTTGCCACGCTGGCCCAGCTGATTGCGGACGGCATGTCGGTCATCTTCATCAGCCATAAGCTCGACGAGGTGCTGCGCGTCTCGCACCGCGTGGCTGTGCTGCGCGGCGGACGGCTCGTGGCGACGCGGAATGCAAGTGCCACATCGCGCGCCGAACTGGCCGAGCTGATGGTCGGCCGCGCGGTGCAGATGCCTGCCCGTACACGGTCCGATGCGCGCGATGCGGCGGAGTTGCTTGCCGAACTGGTACAAGTCAGCGTGCCGGCTTTGGCGGGGCACGTCGCGCTGCATGACGTATCGTTGACGCTGCGCAGCGGTGAAATCGTCGGTATCGCCGGGGTGGCGGGCAACGGTCAGGTTACGCTGGCAGAGGTGATGAGCGGCATGCTTGCGCCGGCGTCGGGCACGGTGACAATCGCAGGCCACGCCATGCCCGCCGATCCGCAGCGCTGGATTGCGGCCGGCGTGGCACGCGTTCCCGAAGATCGCCACGCACAGGGCGCGGTTGGCGAACTCGCAGTGTGGGAGAACGCCATCGCGGAACAACTGGGGCAGCCCGGCTTCACGCGCGCTGGTGTGATTCGCCGCGGCGCTTCGCGGCGATTCGCACGCGAACTGGTGTCGCGCTTCGACGTGCGTGGTGGCGGCATCGACGCACCGACACGCACGCTGTCCGGGGGCAATATGCAGAAGCTGATCCTCGGGCGGGCGCTGTCGGTGGCTGGCGATGGCCGCGTGCCGCGCGTCGTCGTGGCGAGCCAGCCGACGTGGGGACTCGATATCGGCGCGGTCGCCTATGTCCACCGGCAGTTGCTGGACGCTGCAGAGGCTGGCGCCGCGGTGCTGTTGATCTCTGAAGACCTGGACGAGCTGATGACGCTTGCCGATCGCATCGCGGTGATGCATCGCGGGCGCCTGACCGAGGCGCGTCCCGCCCAGGCATGGACGCTGGCGACACTTGGTCTTGCGATGGCAGGGTCGGATGCGGCGACAGCGGGCGCAGCCGCACCTGGCGGCACGGAGGTGTGCGATGCGGCTTGAGGCCCGGCCAACGGTTTCGCGCGTGGCGCTGGTGGCCGCACCGGTAGGGGCCGTGGCAGCCACCTTGCTGATCTGCGCGCTGCTGGTCACGTGGGCCGGTGCGCCGGTCGGGCGGGCTTACCTGTCTCTGCTCCAGGGCGGTTTCGGCTCGCGCTTTGCGTGGTCGGAAACGCTGACGCGCGCCACGCCGCTGATGCTGACCGGACTGGCGGTGGCGGTGGCGTTCCGCGCGCGGCTGTTCAATATCGGTGCCGAGGGGCAGCTCTATCTCGGAGCGCTTGCCGCTGTTGCCGTGGGTGGCCAAGTCGACGGCGGCGCCGCGCCATGGGCCGCGCAGTTGCCGGCCGGCTTGCTATTCGTGCTGATGGTGGCGGCCGGCATGCTCGCGGGGGCGCTGCTGCTGCTGGGGCCTGCATGGCTCAAGTTGCGGCTTGGTGTCGATGAGGTCGTGACCACGCTGCTGCTGAATTTCATCGTGCTGCTGCTGGTGTCGTGGATGCTCGACGGACCGATGAAGGACCCATTGGCGATGGGATGGCCGCAGTCCGTGGCCTTGCAGCCTGAAATGGAGCTGTCCCGGCTCATGGAGCGTTCGCGCGTGCACAGCGGCCTGCTGGCAGCGTGTGCGCTGGCGGTGGCCGTATGGGCGATGAACCGCTACACCGTGTTCGGCCTGCAGATGCGCGCAGTCGGTGCCAATGCGCGCGCCGCTGCGTTTGCTGGCATGCCAGTGGGCCGCGTGACGCTGTTGGCCGCGTTGCTGTCAGGTGCGCTCGCGGGGCTTGCCGGCGTGGTGGAAGTGGCGGGGCGGACGAGCTACCTCACGCTCGACATGTCGCCGGGCTACGGCTATGCGGGCGTCGTCATCGCCATGCTGGCCGGGTTGAATCCGCTTGGCGTCGTAGCGGCATCGGTCTTCGTAGCCGGTGTGCTGGTCGGTGCCGATGGCATGAGCCGCGCGGTCGGCGTGCCCAACGCCATTGCGGACGTGATCGTCGCGGTGGCGCTGCTGACCATGCTGGTCGCCACCATGCTGACGCGCTACCGTATCCGGCTGGACCGGGTGCGCGGGGTAGCCTGATGGAACTGCTCGATATCATCGCCGCCGCGCCGTTCTGGGTCGCCGTGCTGCGCGTAGCCACGCCGCTGATCTTCGGGACGCTTGGCGTGCTGCTGTGCGAACGGGCTGGCGTGCTGAACCTTGGCATCGAAGGCATCATGGTGGCGGGTGCGTTCTCCGGCTGGCTGGCCGTCTACCATGGCGCACCGCTGTGGGGCGGCGTTGCCGTGGCCGCGGGCGTTGGACTGGTGTTCGGACTGCTGCACGGCTGGCTGACCGTAACGCTCGCGTTGTCGCAACACGTGGCAGGGCTGGGCGTCACGATGCTGGCGACGAGCTTGTCGTACTATGCCTACCGGATCGGCTTTGCCTCCGTGTCGTCGCCGCCTACCATCACGCCGTTCGCGCCGATGCGCTGGCTGGATGGTGTGCCGGTCCTGGGGCCGATACTCGGGCCGGTGCTCGGCGCGCAGACATCGCTGACGCTGCTGGCCTTGCTGCTGGCGCCGGTGATTGCGTGGCTGCTGTACCGCACGCCGCTGGGGCTCGCGGTGCGCATGGTGGGCGAGAACCCGGCGGCGGCAGAGGGCCAGGGCATTCGCGTTGGCGCGGTGCGCATCGGTGCGGTCATGGTCGGTTCGGCGTTGATGGCGGTGGGCGGTGCGTTCCTGACGCTGTCGGCGTTCAATGCGTTCTTCTTTAACATGATCAACGGGCGCGGCTGGATCTGCGTGGCGCTGGTGGTGTTTGCATCGTGGCGGCCGGGGCGGGCACTGCTGGGCGCGGTGCTGTTTGCGGCATTCGACGCGCTGCAGCTGCGCCTGCAGCAGGGCGGTGCCAGCCTGCCCGGGTTGCCGCCGCTGCCTTACCAGCTTTACCTGATGCTGCCGTACGTGCTATCGATCCTTGCGCTGATTCTGGTGGCGCGCCGGGCCACGTACCCGCAGGCGCTGATGAAACCGTACCGCCGGGGCGAGCGCTGACCTGAATCATCAGATTGTGGAGCGACCATGCTGGAACTGATTTTGCGCCACTGTACGCTGCCGGACGGCCGCACTGGCATCGATATCGGCATCGAAAACGGCCGCATCGTCGCCGTGGAGCCAGCGCTTGCCGCGCAGGCTGCGAACGAGATCGATGCCGCCGGGCAACTGGTGACGCCGCCATTCGTCGACGCGCACTTCCATATGGATTCGACGCTGTCATACGGGCTGCCCCGCGTAAACCAGTCGGGCACGCTGCTCGAAGGCATCGCGCTGTGGGGCGAACTGAAGCCGCTGCTGACGCAGGAGGCGCTGGTCGAACGCGCGCTTGCCTACTGCGACTGGGCCGTGGCGAGAGGATTGCTGGCGATCCGTTCCCATGTCGATGTCTGCGATCCCCGCTTGCTTGCTGTGGAAGCACTGCTGCACGTGCGCGAGCGCGTGCGTCCCTACCTCGACCTGCAACTCGTGGCGTTTCCGCAGGACGGCGTGCTGCGCGCGCCGGGCGCGCTGGAGAACCTTCGCCGCGCGCTCGACATGGGCGTGGAGGTGGTTGGCGGCATCCCTCATTTCGAACGGACCATGGCGGATGGCGCGGCGTCGGTGCGCCTGCTCTGCGAACTGGCTGCGGAACGCGGATTGCGCGTCGACATGCATTGCGACGAGAGCGACGACCCGATGTCGCGCCATATCGAAACGCTCGCCAGCGAAACGGTACGGCTGGGCCTGTACGGACGTGTCGCTGGCTCGCATCTGACGTCGATGCATTCGATGGATAACTACTACGTGTCCAAGCTGCTGCCGCTGATGCGCGAAGCCCGCGTGGCCGCGATCGCCAACCCGCTGATCAACATCACCTTGCAGGGCCGCCATGACACCTACCCGAAGCGGCGCGGCATGACACGTGTCCCCGAGTTGCTGGCGGCCGGCGTGCCAGTGGCATTCGGGCATGACTGCGTGATGGACCCGTGGTACAGCTTGGGCAGCGGCGACATGCTGGAAGTGGCGCACATGGGCCTGCACGTCGGGCAGATGACGGGGCAGGATGCGATGCGCAACTGCTTCGCCGCCGTGACCACCACGCCTGCGCAGATCCTCGGGCTCGAAGGCTATGGCATCTCGCCGGGCTGCCGGGCGGACCTGATCCTGCTGCAGGCCCGCGATCCGGTCGAGGCGATCCGCTTGCGCGCCACGCGCCTGAAGGTATTGCGTGCTGGCAAAACCATCGCCAGCACGCCGGCCGCTACGGCAACGCTGCAATTGCCGGGCCGTCCGACGCAGGTGGATTTCATGGTTTCGCGAGACGGTACGCAGCGCGGCGACTGAACCGTGCAATTTTTCGTTGAAAGGGTGTTGACAATACATTGGTCGCCCAGCATAATCTTGTTCTTCGCATCGCAGCAGAAATGCAGCGAAACGAAGCCCAGATGGCGGAATTGGTAGACGCACTAGGTTCAGGTCCTAGCGGTGGCAACACTGTGGAGGTTCGAGTCCTCTTCTGGGCACCAAATTCAGAAAAGGCCCGCAGCAATGCGGGCCTTTTTCCGTTTGTGCGTCCGGTTTGTGAGTCCGTCAGCGGTGCCGTCCGCCACGGACGGCATGCCGGCTCAGTGGTCCACGGCTTCGGCGGGTGCGTCCGCGCGGCGTACGCAGTTGCGGCCCTCGGCCTTGGCGCGATACATCGCCGCATCGGCCGCAGCGAACAGGCGCGGCCAGTGCGGGGCGCCGCTGAGTCCGGTGGCCACGCCGAAACTGGCGGTCACGGGTAGCCGGGTGCCATCGGCCAGGCGGATCGGCTCGGCACAGATCGCCGCGCACAATGCCTGCGCAAGGGACGCGGCTTCGTCAGCGCTTGCGCCTGGTACCAGTACGGCAAACTCCTCGCCGCCGAAGCGGGCCAGCGCATGGTCCGGGTCCACCATATCGCGCATCAGATCAGCCACTGCGCGCAGTACCTGATCGCCGGCGGGGTGCCCGTGCCGGTCGTTGATCTGCTTGAATCGATCCACATCCATGAGGATCAGGCTCGTCGTCGACGGTCCGGCGGGATCGGCAGGCTGCGCGGCAATGCGTTCCAGTGCGCGCCGGTTGAGCAGCCCGGTCAGGCTGTCGGTGCGGGCCTGGTGTTCCAGCTGCTCGGTGAGCGATGCACGCTCGCGGAGCTTGCGGCGCAGGATATCCAGCGCATCGAACAGGCGCCGCATCTCGCGACCGGAGGCCGGGAGGGTGAAGCTAGGGCGGCTGCGGCCCTCGGCCAGCGCGATGACCGCATCGCGCGCATCCAGCAACGGCAGGAACACGGAACGCTGCGCAAACACCAGCACGTAGCCAAGCACCAGCAGGATCAGCGCCGTCGCGCTGCCAGCCGTCACCAGCACGCGCAGCGCATGCTGGCGGTCCGCCTCGAAATGCGCGATCACCTCGTTGAGGAACTCGCTGCGCAGGCGTTCCAGCGGCTCCAGCGTTGGCACATAGCGATTAGTGAATTCTGTCGGACTCATCGAGTAATGCCCGGACAGGCGGCCTTGCGCCACCATGCTGTCGACCATCGACAGGCCGTGGCCGAAGAACTGATGGCTGGCATCGGCATAGGCATGTTCGAGCCGCGGCGCGTCGCCATACATGTTGTAGGCCGGCCCCGCGAGCGCCCATAGTTCCAGCAGCCGCCCGCGCGAGCGCGACGCATCGGCCAGGCTGCGTATCGGGATCGGCTGATGCGCGGCAATGGGTGCCATGATCTGCGAGGCCACGCGGCCGCCGTATTCACGCAGGTCGCCCAGCATCTTGCCGGTGAGCGCGGGGGCTGCCAGGCCCGGATCGCAAGCGGACAGCTGCCTGACCTGCCAGCCGATCAGCGGTTGCAGCGCGTCGACTGCTTCGAACATGCCTTCGATCGCGTGCTGGAGTTCATCCATCTGCCTGTCTTCGCGCGGCCGCGTGGCCAGCGCATCGACTTCCGTGCGCGCGCGGCGCAGCCGCTCGCGCACGCGCTCCACCATCAGCGGTGGCAGATGGTGATGGTGCAGACCTGTCGGGGTGGGCGGCGGCACCAGCAGACGCGCGAGCGCGGCATCGCTGCGCGCGCGAAACTGGTGCAGCTTGTCGCGTGCAGCACTGTTTTCCGCGGGTGGCTCTCCGAGCACGCTATTGGCGGGGCCGCGTTCTGCGGACAGCACATTGGCTGCGTCGAGCAGGACGCGGTATTCCGAGATGTCATACAGGTTCTGCCGCGCGGCGTCGAAATCGCCATACGCACGTGCCATCAGCATGGACGCCAGGCCGACCGTGCACGCACCAACCACCGTCGTGGCTGCCGCCAGCTTGCGCTTCAGGCTCTGGCTGCGGCCCGTCGCCAGCGGATTGCCGGCTTGGCAAGATCTTCGCCAGAATGCCATGGGGTCTCCTCCCGCGCCGCTTTGGCCGGAAAGAGGCCAGGAAAGGCATAGGAAATCGTTGAAGTTCGACATTATTGACGAAAAGCGCTAGTGCTCCGCGCAAAGCCGACAGCAGCGGTCCACTAAGCGGGCTGGGTACGGACTGTCCGAAACGCTGCGCAAGTGGCCGCGTGGCAGCGAACAATCCCGACTTACCGCAGCCGGGCATTTGACCTATGCTCTAGCTAATCGGGCAAGCTTGGATAACGTCCGAAGGTGGTTGCCATGACTGAGGTCTTGTCATCATCATCGAGAGAGAGGGAGGCCGGGGCGTACCCCGTCTGGCACGGCTGTGCCGTGACACCGCATGGGGCACGTCACCACCATCTTCAATACTGCTGCGTGCTGGCCATGCTGATGTGTGCCGTGGCCAGAGCCGACGACAGCGCTCCCGGTACGAACGCCATCCTGGGGTGGCAGCAAGTTCACGCCAGCGACCTCGCCGGAATGGACTCGCAGGTCCTGGCCAGAGGCACTGCTTTGTCTCCCGTCGAACACAACGCGCCGCCACCCGGCTATTTCGTGCGCGGCGCTGCGACAGCAGGGCCGGGCCCTGACGACGATGCCCCCGGCCTGGCCGACGTCGACCGCGAGACTGAGCGCATGCGGTATGGCCCGCGCCGCTTCCTGGTTCACGTCGACGATGCCACCACCGCGAACGGATTCGTGGACAGTCGCGTGCGTACCATGGCTGTGGCGCTCGATGCCGTCGTGCCGCGCGCCGGTGGCCTGACCATCCAGCCTCGCGTGCAAATCGCTTACCAGCCGGGCAATGCGCCCACCGGGTCGCCGACGCAGACACAGACGCCGGACATGCTCGGCGACTCCAGTGCCACCGGCTTTGGCGTGCGCCTGTACGGCGCTCAGCCGACGCGGCTCGCGGGCGTCTACCCGTTCGTCGAGGCGGACTGGTGGCAGGACAGCCGCAAGCAGACCATCAACATCAACGGCACCAAGATCGATACGGACCTGTTGCGCGGCTTGTTTTCGTTCAACATCGGCGCGCACGGCAATACCGCATCGGGCGTGAAGTTGTGGTTCAAGGTCAAGGCGGGACGCAATGCAGGCGGTACCGTGGGTGCGCGTTATCGCTGGTAGCTGTCGCGGTTTCACCGGCCCCACAGGTGCTAGCTGAAGTTTTTTTGAGAGGGGCTTGCACAAAAGCGAAAGTACGTTATAATTTCTGTCTCGCGTGCGGCTGTAGCTCAGTTGGATAGAGTACTTGGCTACGAACCAAGGGGTCGTGGGTTCGAATCCTGCCAGCCGCGCCACCTATGCAGAAAGAAAAGGGCTTCCGGAAACGGAAGCCCTTTTTCATTTCCGGCGTCTGCATGCAACTCCAGCCCGCAACCATGGCTTGCGCGCTTCTGCACTGCGGGTCATTTGGCACTACAGTGAATGAGCCTCGGCGTTTCAGCCGGGTTTTCGGTTCACCCAGTGACGCAGCCATTGCTCCGATGACCGCACCCAAGCCCCCGTCGTTTTCGCCCGCCCGCCTGACGCTGCGGGATGGCCGCCGTATCCTGTTGCGCGAGATCTGCGAGCAGGACCGCGCGGGATTGCTCGCTGCCTTTGCCCGCTTGTCGCCGGACGCGCGCTACACACGCTTCATGGCGCCATTGCGAGAGTTGCCGGAGTCCATGGTCGAGCAGGCCACCCACCCGGAACCTGGGCACGAATGCGCGCTGGTTGCCGTCAGCGAGGCAGATGGCCAGGACGGCAGCGGCAGGCTGGTGGGCGGCGCGCGTTTCGTGGCGCCGCCGGATAGCGATGTCTGCGAGTTCGCCATCACGCTCGATGACGACTGGCATGGCGTTGGCCTGGCGCGCATCCTGATGACGGCGCTGATCGAACTAGCCGGTGCACGCGGCTACCAGCGCATGGAAGGATTCGTCCTGGCCATGAACACGCCCATGCGCCGCCTTGCGCGCCGGCTCGGCTTTACTGACGTGGCGTGCCCCGATGATGCGACCGTACGCATCGTCACGCTGCCGCTTGGCACCCAGGGCACCCCGGAAAACGCAGGCGCCGCCGGTTGAAACGTGGGGAAGACGAAGCCATGGCGAACGACGGGAGGTCACCATGTCTGTACTGTTGCTCGGCAATATCGAGCCCGGCACGACCGATGACGAGATTCGCGCATTCCTGGTGAAGTACGGGCTGCCGGAATTCGACGCTGCGGAGCATGTGCCCGGCGATGGCAGCAACCCCGCGGTCATGCTGACGTTCCGCGCGCTGGACCCGGCTACACTGCGCAAGCTGATCACGCGCATCAACGGCATGTTCTGGAAACGGCGCCGCCTGAGCGCGCAGGTCATGGCGGAGCGCTACATCTGAGCGATGCGCGGCGCGGGCCGCGCATCGCCGTCATCTCCGCATCGTCACAGTTGTCCGGCGTGATGCCGGATATGGTCCGCGATGAAGGTGCTGATGAAGAAGTAGCCGTGGTCGTAGCCCGTATGACGGCGCAGCGTCAGCGGTTGTCCGACCGCCGCGCACGCGGCCTCCAACGCTTCGGGGTGGAGCTGGTTTTGCAGGAACTGGTCAGACAGGCCCTGATCCACGAGGATGCCGGCCGGGAAGGGCGCGACCTTCTGGGCAGCCATCAATGCACTGGCATCATATTCGTCCCAGCGGCTGCGGTCGGTGCCGAGGTAGCCCGTGAACGCCTTCTGTCCCCACCGGCACCGCGTCGGCGCGGCAATCGGCGCGAACGCCGACACCGAGCGGAAACGCTGCGGATGCCGCTGCGCGAGCACCAGTGCCCCGTGACCGCCCATCGAATGCCCGAAAATGCCGACACGGTCCGGATCGACCGGCAGCTCACGGCTCACGAGGTCGAACAGCTCCTGCGCGACGTAGCTTTCCATGCCCCAATGCTGGCGCCACGGCGCTTCAGTCGCGTCGACGTAGAAACCCGCACCAACGCCGAAGTCCCAGGCATCGGCTTCGCCCGGCACGCCAGCGCCGCGCGGACTGGTGTCGGGGGCCACCAGGACCAGCCCGTGCTCGGCGGCAAAGCGCTGCGCACCGGCCTTGATCATGAAGGTTTCCTCGGTGCAGGTCAGCCCCGCCAAATAGAACAGGGCCGGCAGCTTGCCGCCACCGGCCAGCGCCTGTGGCGGCAGGTACACCGAGAATCGCATTGGCAGCCCGATGGTGGCCGATGCGTGCCGGTAGAAGCGCTGCACGCCGCCATGGCAGCCGTGTTCGGACAGCAGTTCGAGGGTCACGGCGCGCTCCTCAGTACAGCACCACCGAGCGGATCGACTCGCCGCGCTTCATCAGGTCGAAGCCTTCGTTGATGCGGTCGAGCGGCAGCGTGTGCGTGATCAGGTCGTCGATGTTGAGCTTGCCGTCCATGTACCAGTCCACGATCTTGGGCACGTCAGTGCGTCCGCGCGCGCCGCCGAAAGCCGAGCCCTTCCATTCGCGACCCGTGACGAGCTGGAACGGACGCGTGGAGATCTCCGCGCCGGCCTCCGCCACGCCGATGATGATCGACTTGCCCCAGCCCTTGTGGCAGCACTCGAGCGCCTGGCGCATGACCTGCGTATTGCCGATGCATTCGAACGAGTAGTCCGCGCCGCCGTCGGTGAGCTGGATGATGTGGTCGACGACGTTGCCCACGTCCTTCGGGTTGATGAAATGCGTCATGCCGAACTTGCGCGCCATCGCTTCGCGCTCGGGGTTCAGGTCCACGCCGATGATCTTGTCCGCGCCGACCATCTTCGCGCCCTGGATCACGTTCAGGCCGATGCCGCCGAGGCCGAACACCACCACGTTGGCGCCGGCTTCCACCTTCGCGGTGAAGATGACGGCGCCCACGCCGGTGGTCACGCCGCAGCCGATGTAGCAGACCTTGTCGAACGGCGCGTCGGGGCGAATCTTCGCGAGCGCGATTTCCGGGACCACGATGTGGTTGGCGAACGTCGACGTGCCCATGTAGTGGAAGATCGGCTTGCCATCGATCGAAAAGCGCGAGGTGCCGTCCGGCATCAGGCCCTTGCCCTGCGTGGCGCGGATGGCCTGGCACAGGTTGGTCTTGCGCGACAGGCAGAACTTGCATTGGCGGCATTCCGGCGTGTACAGCGGAATCACGTGGTCGCCCGGCTTGAGCGAGGTTACGCCGGGGCCGACATCGGTGACAATGCCCGCGCCCTCATGACCCAGGATCGCCGGGAAGATGCCTTCAGGATCGGCGCCGGACAGCGTGTAGTAATCGGTATGGCAGATGCCGGTGGCCTTGATTTCCACCAGCACTTCACCAGCACGGGGGCCTTCCAGGTCCACGTCTTCGATGGTCAGCGGGGCGCCGGCTTTCCAGGCGATGGCGGCTTTGGTTTTCATGGAATCCTCCGGGGGGTAAGGAAAGGGATCGGCCCGCTTGGGCCGGAGGCATGACTATACGACCTTCCGGAGAGATACAGGCATCACTTATCGCGTGCCGGTGGCCGCTGATCGACCGCCCCATGCCTGGTACCCCTCGGAAGTGGGGGTGAGCAATTGGTCTGACATTCCGTTGCTTGCAGGCTGGAGGCATTGTCGTTCGGGGATACGGCCCCGTCCCAATGGCCTGTCAGACGCCCCCCACATCGCAACTGTAATGAAGACACTGACCCTGAACCAACGGCTCTGGATCCCCTTTGGCCTGATCTGGATCGCCATGCTCGGCATCTGTACGTACGAGGCGTTCGTCACGCGCGCGGAAATGTTCGCCGGACGCCAACGAGAAATCCAGAGCGTTGCGGAGGCCTCGGTCAGCCTGGTCGCCGCCATCGAAAAAGAGGCGGCAAGCAAGGGCCTGTCCGTCGAAGACGCACAGAAGCTGGCCAAGGAGCGCCTGCGGCCGCTGCGCTTTGGGACGGACGGCTATGTTTCGATCACGGATTTCTCGGGCCGCTCGCTGATGCATCCGTTCAAGCCCGAGAACGAAGGCAAGAACCTCAGCACGATGAAGGATCCGAACGGTGTGCTGATCTACGTGGAGATCGCGAAGATCGCCAGCGGCCAGGGCGCGGGCTTCCTGAACTACATGTGGCCGAAGCCGGGCGCGAGCCAGCCGCTGCCCAAGGTCAGCTACGTCAAGGCATTCAAGACGTGGGAGTGGACCGTTACCACGGGCGCCTATGTCGATGACATCGAGGCGGCGTTCCGCCAGGCGTTGTTGCACTCCATCCTGACGCTGGTCATCCTGGGCGGTGCGGCGACGGTACTGGCCGCGTGGCTGCTGCGCGGCGTGCGCCGCGACCTGGGTGGCGAGCCCGCCTATGCAGCGTCGGTCGCCAACAGCATTGCGGATGGCGATTTCACGCGCGATATCGACGTGCGCCCCGGTGACACCTCGAGCCTGCTCTTTGCCATGCAGCGCATGCAGCGCAAGCTGGGGGGCACCGTGAGCGGCATCCGTGCATCGGTCGATTCAGTGGCCACGGCCACGGCGCAGATTGCCGCCGGCAATTCGGACCTGTCGTCGCGCACCGAACAGCAGGCAGCGTCGCTGCAGGAAACGGCCGCGAGCATGGAAGAGCTGACCACGACCGTGCAGCACAATGCCGACAGCGCGCGGCAGGCAAGCGGGCTGGCCGACAACGCGTCGGAGATCGCCAACCGCGGCGGCGAGGTGATGGAGCAGGTCATCACCACCATGACGCAGATCGCCGACAGTTCCAGTCAGATTGCGGACATCATCGGCGTGATCGAAGGCATTGCGTTCCAGACCAATATACTGGCGCTCAATGCCGCGGTGGAGGCGGCGCGCGCGGGCGAACAGGGCCGGGGCTTCGCCGTGGTCGCGGGCGAAGTGCGCAGCCTTGCCCAGCGCTCGGCAGGCGCTGCGAAGGAAATCCGCACGCTGATCAGCACGTCGGTCGATCGCGTGCGCAGCGGTTCGGACCTCGTGGAGCGTGCGGGTTCGACCATGACGGAGATCACGCAGTCGATCCGCCGCGTGACCGATATCATGGGCGAGATTGCCGCGGCGTCGGTGGAGCAACGCACTGGTATCGAGCAGGTCAACCAGGCCGTGGCCCAGATGGACCAGGTGACCCAGCAGAATGCCGCGCTTGTCGAAGAAGCTACTGCAGCCGCGCATTCGCTGGAAGAACAAGCTGCCGCGCTGCGCCAGTCCGTGGCGGCATTCCGGGTCGCGCAACATGGCGGCGGCCACGCCGCCGTCGTGCACCAGCCGGCTCCGGCACCGCGCCGGCCGGCCGCGCCGAAGGCTGAGCCGGTCCTGCCACAAGTACCGAAAGCACCGAAAGCACCGAAAGCACTGAAAGCGCAGCCGGCCCGTGCTGCACGCACCGAAAGCGCCGACGCTGGCGACAACTGGGAACAGTTCTGAGCGCCGGTTGCTAGCGCGGTTGCGTGGCCGATGACGCCGGCGTGTCCGGTGTCTCGCCCGCAGCGGCGGCGACGGACGGCATTAACTGGAGTTCATGCCGGCGGCCCAGCCACCACCCAAGCACGGCCCAAAGCAGGGCCATTGCGGCACCGGCAAGGGCCACCGTGGCGGCGTGGCCGGAAATCGCATCGATACCCGTCTTGACCCACGCGCTCACCGCATCGCCGGCGCGATACACAGCGGTATCGATGACGTTCTTGGCCTTGTACTTGGTTTCCGGATCCACCACGGTGAACAGCATCTCGCGCCCTGGGCGCAACAGTGCGTATTCGCCGACGCGGCGCAGGATCATCACGCCGGCCAGCACGCCGAAGGTCGGGAACATCGCCAACAGCAGGAAGCCGGCAACGACCGCAAGCGGTACGGCTGTCAGCAGCGCGGAAACCCCGTAGCGCCGCGCGATGCGCCCCGAGAAGAACAGCTGGATGATGATCGTCAGCGCCTGCACGATGGCATCGAGCGCGCTGAAGACCTGAGTCTGGCGCGCACGTTCCGGAAACGCTTCCGCCACCAGCCGCGCCTGTTCGAAGTACAGGAAGGTGCTGGCCGTGGCGAGCAGGATCACGAACAGGCTGATGCCGAGCAGGTAGCGCGAGCGCATCACCAGCGCCAGGCCGGCCCACAGGCCACCGCCGACCGGATGGGACGGGTCCATGTTTGCGCCTGTGCGGGCCGTGGAATCCCCCGCTACCGCGACGCCGGCACCGGCGCGGCTGCGCCAGCCGAACAGCCAGCCTGCGCCAGGCAGCGTGGCAGCCAGCAGCGCGGCCGACAGCAGCATCAGGCCGGTGAGCCCGATATGGACGACCAGCCAGCCGCCCATCACCGGGCCGGCCAGGCCACCTGCGCTGGCGCCAGCCGCCAGCATCGCGAACAGCCGGCGCGCCTGTTCGGGCCGGAATACATCGGCCATCAGGCTCCAGGCCACGGACACCACGAACAGGTTGAAGACTGACAGCCACACGTAGAACACGCGCGCGAGCCACACATTGTCCGGTGCCGCGCGCGTGGCCAGCGCAAAGCCGACCAGGTTGGCAACGAAGAAGGCGTAGACCCACGGCACGAAGCGCCGCCGGGGCAGCCACGCGCAGCACGCGCCGTAGATCGGGATGGCGGCCAGCATGACGACGAACGTCGCCGTGAACAGCCATTGCAGGTTTTTCACGCCGCCGGCGATACCCATGGTCTCGCGTACCGGGCGCAGCATGAAGTAGCTCGCAAACAGGCAGAAGAAGAACAGGAAGCCGGCGACGACGGCGCCCGATTCGCCGGGCCGGATACCAAAACCGTGGCGCAGGCGCGGGAAGGGCCCGGTGCCTGCCTGAGCGGGATCGTTGTCCATCGGCTACGCGAGCAGCGCCGCAATGCGTTCGCGCTGGCCCGCATCCGGCATGCGTCCGAGCGCGGCACCGAGGTTGTCGGCCATGTTCTTCGGCTTGGACGTGGCGGGAATTGCGGCGGTGACGGCCGGATGGCTCACCACGAACTTCAGGAACAACTGTCCCCACGAGTTGCAGTCAATCTCGCCGGCCCATGGCGGTAGCGGACGGTTTTTCACAGCGCGGAACATGCGGCCATCCTGGAATGGCCGGTTGATCAGTACGGCCACGCCGCGCGACTGGCACAGCGGCAGCAGCGTCCGTTCGGCGCCGCGCTCGGCGAGGGAATAGTTGATCTGCACGAAATCCACACGTTCGCTGCGCACAATCTGCGCGACGGCATCCTGTGCATCCTCACGGTAATGGGTGATGCCGAGGTAGCGGATCTTGCCCTGTTCCTTGAGTTCGCGCATCCAGCGCAGGTTCTCGCGCCAGTCGATCAGGTTGTGCACCTGCAGCAGATCGACTTTGTCGGTGTGCAGGTCGGCGAGCGAACGCGCCCATTGCGCCTGCGCTGAAGCGCCGGCCGGTGCGGACACCTTGGTCGCGAGAAACACCTTGGCACGCGCACCGGCATTGCGCAGCAGGTCACCGGTTACGGCTTCCGCGCTGCCATAGCTCGGCGCGGTATCGACGACCGAGCCCTGGTTGCGCAGCAGCAGGCCCAGGACCTCTGCCAGGGGTGCGCGTTCGTCGGCCCCTGTGCCAACGTTGAAGGTATCGGCGGTGCCCATGCCGACAACGGGCAGCGCTTCGGTGGTGCCGGGAATGGTCCGCCGCATTGGCGCCTCTACCGTGGCGGCCGCAGCAGTGCCGGCCGCAGTCGCGACGCGGGGCACGGCAGCCAGTCCGGCGGCAATCGCAAGAAAGGAGCGGCGATCGATCGACATGGGGGATTCCAGGCGAATGGCACCCGTTGACCTTAGCTCCGGGCGACTGCCTTGTAAAGCATTTGGCCCGGCGGGTGCCGCTGACTAGCCTTTATGCGCTGCAGCGCATATCGCGGGTTCCGGCCATCGTTCGTCATGGTCGGAATCTCCCCCATCCCGGCCAATCCTCTTGCCGCTATGGACCGGGGAGAGTAGAAATCGATCCATGATTGCCGACCGAGCGTTGCATGCTCCATGGACCCATCTGCCAAGCTCAACGCTGATTCGCTGGGCATCGTCGAATCCGTGATCATGGGCATCGCCGGCACGGCGCCGGCCTACAGCATCGAGATCACGACTTCCACGATCATCGGTACGGCCGGCACGCTGTCGCCGGCGAGCATCCTGGTGTGCGGGCTGATCATGTTTGGCATCGCATTTGCGTTCATCAACCTGAATCGGGCCCTGGCGAGCGCCGGCACTTCCTATGCGTGGGTGAGCATGGTATTCGGGCGAGCCTTCGGCTTTCTTGCCGGTTGGGCGCTGCTGGTGCTGTGCTGCGTGTTCATGGTCTCTGCCATGATTCCGGCGGCCAATGCCACGCTGCTCGTTTTCGACCGGCCGAAGATGAATAACGTGCATTACGTGACGCTGATCGCGGCGGCATGGCTCACGTTCGTCAGTGCAGTGATCGTCAAGGGCATCAAGCTCACCAGTTACCTGCAAGTGCTGATGACAGTCATCGAGGGCGCGATTCTGCTCGTGATCATCATCGCGAGCTTCCTCACGTTTCCGCATGCGCCACAGCACTCGTTCTCGCTGGCATGGTTCTGGCCGTTCGCGTTCTCTCCCGGCATGTTCGCCAACTGCGCGCTGATCGCAATTTTCTTTTTCTACGGCTGGGACGTGACCCTGAACCTCAGCGAGGAGACGCGCGACCCGAACCGCATCCCGGGTCGCGCCGCGTTCTGGTCGATGGTGTTCCTGATGACGTTCTTCCTGGTCTTCATCGTCATCACGCTGCTCGGCCTGTCGGATGCCGAGATCCAGCACTACAACACCAACGTCATCTTTGCCATTGCGGAGAAGTTGTTCGGACCCACCTGGGGCTATGTCGCGATCATTGCGGTGCTGCTGAGCACAGTGGGAACGGTCGAGACGCAGATGCTCCAGTTCACACGCACACTGTTTGCCACGAGCCGCGACGGGGCACTCCACCATCGCTACGCGCGCCTGCATCCGCGTTGGCGGACGCCGCACTTTGCCATCTTCTTCATCTGGATCGCCGGACTCGTGCTGCTGTTCGCTTCGTCTTACCTGCCGACGATCAACGTCATCCTGCAGGATTCCATTACCGCCATCGGTTTTCAGATCTGCTTCTACCTCGGGCTGACCGGGCTCGCCTGCGGCTGGTATTACCGATCGATGCTGGCGCAAGGTCCATGGCATGCCGTTAGCCACGTCATCTGGCCGGTGGGAAGCGGGCTGTTCCTTTTCTTCATCGCGATCTACAGTATCCCGACTTTCGATTGGGTCACCAATGTCGTTGGCCTGGGAGGCATAGCCTGTGGTGCCGTTCCGCTGGCGCTGAACCGCAAGAAGATCTGGGCATCTCCTGCCGCCTGAACCCGCTCAATGCTGCCGGCGTCATGTTGTCCGGCATTTTTATACCCGATGAATTGCAAGACGCCTGTGCGCGCCGATCATGGACTCCATATCTATGTGGCAGCTGTTGCTGCACTTCGACCAGCATCTCGGCGCCGCCATCGCGCACTACGGCCCGCTGGTCTACGCCATCCTGTTCGCCGTGGTGTTTGCCGAGATCGGCGTGCTGCCTCTGTTTTTCCTGCCGGGCGATCCCTTGCTGTTCATCTGTGGCGCGTTCTGCGCGTCGGGTTACCTGAGTCTGTGGGTGCTGATGCCGCTGTTGTTCGTGGCGGCGCTGGGCGGCAGCCTGCTGAACTACGGCGTGGGCCGTGCGATCGGTATGAAAGTGCTGGGCAGGCAATTGCGGTGGATAGACCAGGCGGCGCTGGAGCGGACGCATCGGTTCTATGCCGAGCACGGCGACGTGACCTTCCTGCTTTCGCCTTTCATCGCGGTGGTGCGTACCTTTGCGCCGTTCGTGGGTGGCATAGCAGGCATGGGTGCAGCGCGCTTCCTGCTCGCGGCTGCGGCTGGCGCATTGCTATGGTCTGTTTCGCTGCCGGTGCTTGGCTACTTCTTCGGAAACGTGCCGCAGGTGCGTGACCACATGGGGGCCATTGTGCTGTCGGGGATTGTGATGGGTGTGGGGGCGCTGGTTGTCGCCAATGTCTGGCGCAGATTGAGGGTGGGAAGGTAGCCCTGGCAAATATGCCTTCGCAGCGTATCGAGGCAGGACACCGCCCGATTGCAAAAATTCCTGGCACCCGCAACAATCCACCCGATAAAGTGCCGCTACCGTAACGCCCCGCGTAACGGGGCGTGGCCCATTCCCAGAACTGGAGGCAGGCAACATGCGCACCCGGGTCGCAATCATCGGCGCGGGCCCGGCCGGGCTGCTGCTCGGTCATTTGCTGCAGCGGGCCGGTATTGATTCCGTCATTCTCGAAGACTGTACCCAGGCACATGTCGAGGCGCGCATACGCGCCGGGGTGCTCGAACAAGGTACTGTCGACCTGCTGGAAGAGGCTGGCGTGGCCGCGCGCCTGCGCGAGCAAGGCATGGTGCACCACGGCATCGACCTGCTGTTCGATGGGCAGCGCCACCGCATCGATCTGAGCGGGCTGACCGGTGGGCGCGCAATCACTGTGTATGGACAACATGAGGTCGTGCGCGATTTGATCGCCGCCAGGCAGGCTTGCGGTGCGCCGCTGCTGTTCGAGGTGTCGCAGGTTGCCCTGCATGGGTTGGACACGCAGTCGCCATCCTTGTCGTTCGAGCATGGCGGGCAGCGCCATGTGCTGGCGTGCGACTTCATTGCCGGCTGCGACGGCTCGCACGGCGTGTCGCGCCACGCGGTGCCGGCCGGCGCGTTGCAGGTCTTCGAGCGGTCTTATCCGTTTGCATGGCTGGGCATCCTGGCCAGCGCTGCACCCGCGGCGCAGGAGCTGATCTATGCGAGCCATGCGCGTGGCTTTGCGCTGTTCTCGATGCGATCGCCTGAAATCACGCGGCTTTACCTGCAATGCCGGCCCGACGAAGACCTGGCCGGCTGGACCGATCGGCGCATCTGGGACGAACTGCATGCACGGCTCGAAACCGGCGACGGCTGGCATCTGAACGAGGGGCCGGTGCTGCAGAAGGGCATCACGCCGATGCGCAGTCTGGTCACCGAGCCGATGCAATATGGCCGCCTGTTCCTGGCCGGCGATGCCGCGCATATCGTGCCGCCAACGGGCGCGAAGGGCATGAATCTCGCGGTGGCCGACGTGCGTAACCTGGCCCACGCGCTGGTCACGCACTACCGCCACGGCCGCGACGATCTGCTGGCCGGATACTCGTCGGCCTGCCTTGCGCGCGTCTGGCGTGCGGAACATTTCTCGTGGTGGATGACGTCATTGCTGCATCGCTTCGATGACCATACGCCGTTCACGGCGCGGCTGCAGCATGCCGAACTGGCCTATGTGTGCGCGTCACAGGCAGCATCGCGCATGCTGGCCGAAAACTATGTGGGCCTGCCGTTCGCGCCGTTGCCTGCGTGAGCGCGTCCCTTTCTTCAACGCAACTTAGCCCCACCGAATGTACCGATCACCATGACAAGTCTCTTGGGCGTGCTGTTTGACGGCCTGGCGTACGGCAGCCTGTTGTTCCTGATCAGCGTCGGGCTATCCGTGACCATGGGCCTGATGAATTTCGTCAACCTCGCGCATGGCGCCTTCGCGATGCTGGGTGGCTATGTCGCCGTGGTGCTGATGAACCGCGCCGGCGTGCCATTCCTGCTGTCGCTGCTGATTGCGTTCGCCGGGGCAGCGGCCGCGGGCTGGGTACTGGAACGCACACTGTACCGCAGGCTCTACCAGGCGAGCCATCTCGACCAGGTGCTGTTTTCCATCGGCCTGACATTCATGGCGATGGCCGGAGCGAACTACCTGTTCGGCCCGGGCCAGCAGCCCGTGGAACTGCCCGCGGCGCTGCGCGGCCAAGTGCGCGTGGGCGGGGTGGATCTGGGCGTGTACCGGCTCTTCCTGATCGGTGTGGTGGTGGCGATCACCGCGACACTGGGCTGGCTGGTGGCGCGCACGCGCTTCGGCGCGCAAGTGCGGGCCGCGGTGGACAACCAGCAGGCCGCGCGCGGGCTGGGCATCAATGTTGACCGCGTATTCAGCCTGACATTCGCGCTGGGCTCCGGCCTGGCGGGGCTCGGCGGAGGGCTCGGCGTCGATATGCTTGGCCTCGATCCGGCGTTCCCGCTCAAGTACATGGTGTATTTCCTGCTCGTGGTGGCTGTCGGCGGCGCCGGGTCCATCCGAGGGCCGCTGCTTGCGGCGCTGGTGCTCGGCGTCGCGGACGTGGCCGGGAAGTACTACGTGCCAGCAGTCGGTGCCTTTGTCATCTACGCGATGATGGTGCTGTTGCTGGTCCTGTTTCCGGCTGGCCTGTACGGGAGGCGCGCATGAAGACGCTGATGCGTGCGATGCGGCCCGCCGCATCGTCCGGCGAAGCCGCCGGCGCACCGGCGCCCGCGCGGCGGAAGTTGCCGGACGGGCGCTGGCATCCGGCCGAATTCTTGTTCTGGCTGTTGCCTGTCGCGGCCTTCTTTGCGCTGCCGGACTACCTGATCCTCGGCAGCCAGATCCTGATCAGCGGGCTGTTCGCGCTGTCTCTCGACCTGATCCTTGGCTATGCGGGGATTGTCTCGCTCGGGCACGCAGCATTCTTCGGACTTGGTGCCTATACGGCTGGCTTGCTGGCGGCGCACGGCTGGGGCGAGCCGCTCAGTGGCCTGCTGGCCGCCGCGGCAATGGCCGCCGTGGCCGGCTGGCTGTGCAGCTTCCTGGTGGTGCGGGGCGGCGATCTCACGCGCCTGATGGTGACGCTGGGCATCGGCCTGATGCTGTTCGAGGCTGCCAACAAGGCGGCATTCGTCACCGGAGGCGTGGACGGTTTGTCCGGCGTGGCCATGGACCGCCTGCTTGGCGTATTTGAATTCGACTTGATCGGCAAGACCGCCTACGTGTACAGCCTGGCGGCGACGTTCGCGCTATTTCTGCTGTTGCGGCGCCTTACCCAGTCGCCGTTCGGCCTGTCGCTGCGCGGCATACGCGACGGCGGCCGGCGCATGCCCGCACTCGGTGCTGACGTGCCGCGCCGGTTGCGCACGACGTTCACGCTGTCCGCAGCGATTGCCGGGGTGGCTGGTGCACTGCTCGCGCAGACGACACAGTTTGTCGGCATGGACGTGCTCGGCTTTCCGCGCTCGGCGGAGCTGCTCGTCATGCTGGTGCTGGGCGGTACCGGACGCCTGTATGGCGCACTGGCTGGCGCGGCGCTGTACATGATTGCGCAGGATGTACTGGCTGGCATGAACCCGGTGTACTGGCAGTTTTGGATCGGCCTGTTGCTGGTGCTGGTGGTGCTGTTTGCAAGGGGAGGAGTCATGGGCGCCATGGACGCCGCGCGAAGCCGGCTGACGCGGCGTACCGGGACACGGCTCGAAGGCGGTGCGCCATGACAGCAGTACTTCGTACAGAAGGCCTGTCGCGCCAGTGGGGCGCGTTCGTGGCCAACAGCGATATCTCGCTCAACTTCGCGCCCGGGACACGCCATGCGTTGATTGGCCCGAACGGCGCGGGAAAGACCACGTTTATCAACCTGCTGACCGGTGCGCTGGCGCCGACCTCGGGTCGCATCTGGCTGGGGACCCAGGAAATTACCAAGCTGCCTCAGCATGCGCGCGTGCGCCTGGGCATGACACGGACATTCCAGATCAACACGCTGTTTCCGGGGCTGACAGTGCTCGAATCGGTGGTTCTGGCTGTGGCCGAACGTACCGGCGCGGCGCGCATCTGGTCGCGGACCGTGGCGTCGCAGCGCGCGCTGGTGGACGAGGCCATGGCCGTGCTGGCGAGCCTGCGGATCGATGGCGAGGCCGATGTAGAGACGCGCTGCCTGCCGTATGGCAAGCAGCGGCTGCTCGAGATTGCGCTGGCGCTTGCCACGCGGCCGTCGATCCTGCTGCTGGACGAGCCCGCGGCCGGCATTCCGTCGGCGGAAAGCGCGGAACTGTTCGATGTCATTGCCGCGCTGCCGCGCGAAATCACGATCGTATTCATCGAGCATGACATGGACCTCGTATTCCGCTTTGCCGAGCGCATTACGGTGCTTGTTGGCGGCAAGGTGCTGACCGAGGGCGCACCGGCCGAAATCGCCGCCGACCTGCGCGTGAAAGAGGTCTACCTTGGGGAGGCGGTGCATGGGTGAGCTGCTGCGTATCGACGGACTGAGCGCGGGCTACGGCGACGCCGTGGTAATCGACGGCATCGACCTTGCGCTGGGGTCCGGGGACAGCCTCGCGCTGCTCGGCCGCAACGGCGTGGGCAAGACCACATTGCTCGCCACACTAATGGGTTTTACGCGCGTTCGCCGCGGCACGCTGTGCTGGCAGGGGCGCGACCTGGCGCGGTTGCCGTCCCACCAGCGCGCGCAGGCCGGCATCGGCTGGGTGCCGCAGGAGCGCTGGGTGTTTCCCTCGCTGACCGTGGAAGAGAACCTGAGTGCCGTGGCGCGTCCGGGCCATTGGACGCTGGCGCGCGTGTATGAACTGTTCCCGCGCCTGCAGGAACGCCGGCGAAACCTCGGCAACCAGTTGTCGGGCGGCGAACAGCAGATGCTGGCCATTGCGCGCGCGCTGATGCTCAATCCTGCCTTGCTGCTGCTCGACGAGCCCATGGAGGGTCTGGCGCCCATCATCATCCAGGAACTGCAGCGCGTGATTGGCAATCTGATCGGGCAGGGCGGGATGGCCGTGATCGTGGTTGAACAGCATGCAAGGCTGGCGCTGGCAATGACTGCGCAGGCGATGGTTCTCGACCGGGGCAGGGTGGTCCACGCGTCAGACAGTGCCAGCCTGCTGGCGGACAAAAGGCGCCTGGACCGACTGATGGGAATCGGCTGACAACGCTTCCGGACAATGGCTCCGCCCTGGCGCAGGTGGCCGAAAATGTATCGGGGGCTGTCACGATAGTTTGCGGTTGCGCAAACTCCCGCTATGCTCCGCAGATTGTGCAGGCGAGCTCACGCACACGGCGGCATCGCCGTGGCACGGCAGCATGCTTCGATCCCGGAACCGACCAGACCATGACGCTTTACCAGATCAAACCGAAGTTCCAGGCACTTCTGCGGCCCACTGTGCAACGGCTTGCAGCGTCGGGCGTGACGGCCAACCAGGTCACGCTGGCGGCGGCTGCCGGTTCCCTGGTGGTCGGCGCGCTGGCCGGCGGACTGGCGTGGCTGCCCGCGGTGTTCCTGCTGATGCCGCTGTGGCTGTTCGTGCGGATGGCGCTGAACGCCATCGATGGCATGCTCGCGCGCGAACACGGGCAGCAAAGCGTGCTGGGCGCATACCTCAACGAGCTCGGCGACATTGTTTCGGACCTCGCACTGACCATTCCGTTTGCCTGGGCCATGCCCTCGTCGGGTGGCGAAGTCATCCTGTTCGCCATCCTGGCCGTGGTGGCCGAGTGCGCGGGCCTGATCGGGCCGCTGGCCGGCGCGAGCCGGCGCTATGACGGCCCGCTCGGCAAGAGCGACCGCGCGCTGGTGCTCGGTGCGCTCGGATTCTGGGTCGGCTGCGGGCAGGGGCTGGGTGGGTTCGGGCACTGGTTCTGGATCTTGCTGTCGTTGTTGACGGTGCTGACCATCATCAACCGGGTACGCCGTGGCGTGCAGGAGGCTCGCGAGAGCCAGGCCCGCCGGTCGACGTTCTAATTGTGGAGACGCACTGCGTGGAACGTACGCCGATCGAGTCCTCGTTTGCCACCCATGACGGGCAGGAACTGTTCTACCGGCACTGGCCGGCTGCGAGTCGTCAGCCACGCGGTGCCGTGCTGCTGTTCCACCGCGGACATGAACATTCCGGGCGCGTTGCGCATCTTGTGGACGAGTTGGACTTGCCTGACCATGCCTTCTTCGCGTGGGATGCACGCGGCCACGGGCGCTCGCCCGGCGAGCGTGGCTACAGCCCGGGACTCGCCTGTTCGGTGCGCGATATCCAGACCTTCGTCGACCATATCGCGACCATGCATGGTATCGGCGTGGATCGCATTGCCGTGGTGGCGCAAAGCGTCGGTGCCGTGCTTGCTGCGACCTGGGTGCACGACTATGCGCCGCGCATCCGCTGTCTGGTCGTGGCGTCACCGGCGTTCAAGGTCAAGCTCTACGTGCCATTCGCGCGGCCCGGCCTGAAGCTGATGCAGCAGATGCGCGGCAAGTTCTTCGTCAACAGCTACGTCAAGGCGAAATTCCTGACACACGATCCGCAGCGCGTGGCCAGCTACAACGCTGATCCGCTCATTACTCGGCCAATCGCGGTCAATATGCTGCTCGATCTCTACGATGCCGGCGAGCGCATCGTGGCCGATGCAGCGGCGATTACGGTTCCCACGCAACTGCTGATTTCCGGCGCGGACTGGGTCGTGCATCGTGGTCCGCAGGACGCGTTCTTCGATCGGCTGGGGGCGCGCGTGAAGGAGCGCATCGTGCTCGATGGTTTCTACCACGACACGCTTGGCGAACGCGATCGCGCATCCGCCGTGGCCGCCGCGCGGCGTTTCATCGTTCGCGAGTTCGATACACCGTCGGAGCCGGTGTCGCTGCTGGGCGCCGACCGGCGGGGGCCTTTCAAGGACGAGGCCGACCGGCTCGCCGTGCCGCTGTCCGCTGGCAGTCCTGCGGGCCTGTATTGGGGCATGGTGCGTGGAGGGCTGCGCTTTGGCGGCATGTTGTCCGAAGGCGTACGGCTCGGCCACCAGACCGGTTTTGATTCGGGTTCGACGCTCGACTACGTCTATCGCAACAAGGCGACGGGCCGCTTCGGCATTGGCCAGGCGGTCGACCGCAACTACCTGGACGCGATTGGCTGGCGTGGCATCCGGCAGCGCAAGCTGCATGTCGAGGAACTGATCGGCGAGGCCATTCGCCGCCTGCAGGCCATGGGCGAGCCGGTGCGCATCGTGGATATTGCCGCCGGCCACGGGCGTTATGTGCTGGAGGCGCTGACCTCGCAAAGCGGCAACATCGACGGCAACGCGGTGGAGAGCATCCTGCTGCGTGACTACAGCGACCTCAATGTCGAGCAGGGACGGAACCTGATCCGCCGCAAGGGCCTCGATCCGATCGCGCGCTTCGAAAAGGGCGATGCGTTCGATGGCGACAGCCTTGCCGCGCTGAATCCGGCGCCGACGCTGGCCATCGTTTCCGGGCTCTATGAACTGTTCGGGGACAACGAGATGGTCGGATGCTCGCTGCGCGGACTGGCACAGGCGGTGCGTCCCGGCGGCTATCTGGTCTATACGGGACAGCCGTGGCATCCGCAACTCGAGTTCATCGCACGCGCGCTAACCAGCCACCGTGCCGGATCCGCGTGGGTCATGCGCCGCCGCTCGCAGGCCGAGATGGATGAACTCGTGCGCCACGCCGGTTTCGAAAAGCTCGCGCAGCGCATCGACCCGTGGGGCATCTTCACGGTCAGCCTGGCGCGCCGGAAAGGCGAGGGCGCCTGATGCAGCGCGACGGCGCAGCGTATGGCTCTGCCACGCTGGGTGGGAATCCGGCACCGGGCCGGCCATGGCGGCTGGCTCTGGGGCTGCTCGCCATCATGGGTGCGCTATTCTTTTCCTCCTACGGCCTGGCGAACTGGCTGGCCAGCCAGCGTGCAGACGTGCCGTATTTCCACTTCGGCTGGGAGCGCGGCATTCCGTTCGTGCCGTGGTCCATCGTGCCGTACTGGTCGATCGACCTGTTGTATGGCATCTCGTTTTTCCTGTGGGCGACCCGCGCGGACCTGCTTGCCCACGTGAAGCGCTTGCTGGCGGCGCAGGTTATCTCCGTTGCATGCTTTATCGCGTTTCCACTGCGCTTTGCATTTGCGCGTCCCCCCGCGGAGGGGCTGCCGGGGCAGCTTTTCACGCTGCTTGGCGGCTTCGACAAGCCCTTCAACCAGGCGCCGTCGCTCCATATCAGCCTGCTGGTGATTCTCTGGGTCGCGTATGCCGCGCATCTGCGCGGCGTGTGGCGTTGGTTGTTGCATATCTGGTTTGCACTGATCGGCGTCTCCGTCCTGACGACGTACCAGCATCATTTCATCGATATTCCGACGGGCTGGCTGGTCGGGTGGTTATGCGTGTTTGCTTTTCCCATGGCGCTCCCGAGGCCGGCGGTTGGACCGGATGCAAGCACGCCTGATCCCAGGCTTGCGCGGAGCTACGCATTGGCGGCGGGACTGCTGGGGCTGGCATGCGTCGCGGTTGTGTCCGTTTCCGTCTTGGCTGCTTTCCTGCTGACGTCGGCGGCTATCTCGCTGGGCTGCGTTGCCATGATTTACCGTGCCGGCAAGCCGGGCGCGTTTCAGAAGCGTGCTGACGGAACCCTGTCCATGGCGGCGTGGTGGGTGCTGTGGCCGTATCTGCTCGGCGCTTTCGCCAACTCGCGCTGGTGGACACGGCGCCAGCCCGCCGTCAGCCGGCTCACCGATGGCGTCTGGATCGGTCGCCTCCCCGCCGAAGTCGAACTGCGCGAGTCCGGCGCGGATGCCGTGCTCGACCTGACCGCGGAACTGCCGCGGCTCGTGACGGGCGTGCTCTACCGCTGCGTTCCCGTGCTGGATTTGACCGTGCCATCGCAAACGCAGATTCGCGCCGGTGTCGAGGTCATCGAACGCTGGCAGCAGGACGGGCGCACGGTGCTGGTCAGCTGCGCCCTTGGCTACTCGCGCAGCGCGCTGATCGCGGCTGCGTGGCTGGGCTTGCATGCACGTTTGCGCGACCCGCAGCAGGTGCTGGCGCTGTTGCGGCAAAGCCGTCCCGCCGTGGTGCTCGGGCCGCAAAGCGTCGATGCATTGGCGCACTACCTGCAAGCCTCCGTTGCCGATCCGCAAGGAGCCGCCCATGCCGACTGAAGCTCATCCACTTCCCGCCAGCGATGCCTGGGTGGCGCGCATTGCCGCCGGCGCCATGCACGCTGCCGCCCGGCTCAATGGTGCCGGGCTGGTTCTGGCAATGGTCAACCTCCTGCTTGCCGGGTACTTTGCTCCGGCTTCGCTGGTGTACCTGATTCTCGGTTTGGTGGCGGCGGTCGTGGGTGCGGCCGAGCTCTGGCTGCTGGCTCGTGTCGAACTGGACCGTCGACTGTTCGACGCCCTGGCTGAGTCAGGAGATGCGGCGGAACTCGACGCACTCGATCAGGCGCTTTCCGTTTTCGGTTGGCTGGCGCCGGGGCGTAAGGGCCGCTCGGTGGTCGAGCGTTCGCGCGGCGCACTGCGCTTCCTTAAGCTCGCTGGCGCCCTGACGTTTGCGCAGTTGGTGCTGGCGCTCCTGTTGCTGCTACTGAAATGATTTCCACATGACCTGGCTTTCACGACTGGTGGCTCGCGCCATCATCCTGTTCGCGCAGATGCTTACGGGCATGCAGGCGCGCTGGAACGGTTGCCTGCCGGAGGCCATACAGCGCGTCTACTTTGCCAACCACAGCAGCCACGGCGATTTCGTGCTGATCTGGGGCTGCCTGCCGCCGGACCTGCGTGCGGCGACGCGGCCCGTGGCCGGTGCGGATTACTGGGAGGCCTCGCCGATGCGGCGGTTTATCGGTCGCGATGTCTTCCGCGCGTTGCTGATCGACCGCACTGCCGGCCGGGATGGCGCAGGACCGGACCCGATTGCTCAGATGGAGCAGGCGCTGCAGGGCGGTGCCTCGCTGATTATCTTCCCGGAAGGCACTCGCAACACGACCGACGATCCGCTTCTGCCGTTCAAGAGCGGCGTTTTCCATCTGGCGCGCGCATGCCCGGATATCGAATTCGTCCCAGTTTGGATCGACAACCTCAACCGCGTGATGCCGAAGGGCGAGGTTATCCCGGTTCCGCTCCTTTGTACCGTGACCTTCGGCACGCCGCTGCGGCTGCAACCCGAGGAGCTGAAAGAATCCTTCCTGTCCCGCTGCCGCGAGCAACTGCTTGCGCTGGCGCCGGCGCTGGAGTGAAACCATGTCGAGTATTCAGGCAATCCACGACACCCGCGTGCTGTTCGGCGGGGTACTGTGCGTGCTGTTGCTGTCATCGCTGATGACCGCGCTGCTGCGCTGGCGCGTGGCGGGCGGCGCGCCGCACGCAGTGATCGACAACCTGGCCGCGCGGGTATCGGCTTGGTGGTGGATGGTGGCCGTCCTCGGCATTGCGTTCGCGATGGGGCGTACCGCGATCATCGTGCTGTTCGGCCTGCTGTCGTTCTACGCGCTGCGTGAGTTCATCACGATCACCACGACCCGCCGCGGCGACCATCGCGCGATGGTCGCCGCGTTCTTCGTCTTCCTGCCGTGTCAGTACATCCTGGTCTATATCGGCTGGTATGGGCTCTTTTCGATCTTCATCCCGGTCTATGCATTCCTGATCCTGCCGATCCTGTCCGCGCTGTCATCGGAAACCACACGCTTCCTTGAGCGGTGTGCGGGCGTGCAGTGGGCGGTGATGATCTGCGTGTTCTGCATCTCGCACGTGCCGGCGCTGCTGACCCTGCCGATTCCCGGCTATGAGGACCGCAACCTGCTGCTGATCGCCTTCCTGGTAATCGTCGTGCAGGGCAGCGATGTGTTGCAGTACGTGTGGGGCAAGTTGTTCGGCAAACGCAAGATCGCGCCGTTGCTGTCGCCGTCCAAGACGGTGGAAGGCTTCGTCGGCGGCGTGGCGAGCGCGACGGCGCTCGGCGCTTCGCTGTGGTGGATCACGCCTTACGGCTCACCGTGGATGGCCGGGGCGATCGCGCTCGTCATCGCGCTGATGGGCTTTTTCGGTGGGCTGGTGATGTCGGCGATCAAGCGCGACCGCGGCATCAAGGACTGGGGCCACATGATCCAGGGCCATGGCGGCATGCTGGATCGGCTCGATTCGGTGGTCTTCGCCGCCCCGGTGTTCTTCCATCTCACGCGCTACTGGTGGGTACCGTGAGCGGTGCCAGTCCGGAAACGGGGCGGCGAGCGGCTTACTTGCCGGAATCCTTCACGTCGGCGAACTTGTCGAACTCGATGTTGTAGAGTTCGCTGCCGCGTTTTTCCACCTTGCGGATGTAGACGGTCTGGATGACGTCGCGCGTGGCCGGATCGATCATGATCGGCCCGCGCGGGCTCATGATCTTCATGCCCTTGAGCGCGCCGATGATCTTGTCGCCATCGGTGGCGCCATTGGTCTTCTTCAGCGCTTCGTAGATGGCGGCCATGCCGTCATAGGCGGCTACCGTCATGAAGTTCGGGCGGCCGGCACCGGGGTTGGCTGCGGAATAGGCGCTCAGGAAGGCCTTGTTCTCACGCGAATCGTGCGCCATCGAGTAGTGGAACGACGTGATCACGCCCAGCGTCGAATCGCCCATGGCGGGCAGCACGTGGTCGTCGGTCAGGTCACCCGTGGCGATCACGCGGATGCCGGCCTCGGCCAGCCCGCGCTCGCGGAAGCCCTTCATGAAGGCGACGCCCTGTTCGCCGGCCGGCAGGAACAGGAACACGGCCTCAGGCTTGGCGTCCTTGATGCGCTGGATGAACGGTGCGAACTCCGGGTTGCGCAGCGGCACGCGGATCGATTCGATGATTTGCCCGCCGCCGCCGATGAAGTTGGTCTTGAACGCGGTCTCGGCATCGATGCCGGGCGCGTAGTCGGCCACCAGCGTGACCACCTTGCGCACATTGTTTTTCACGGCCCAAGTGGCCATGGGTGCCGAAATCTGCGGCAGCGTCATCGACACGCGCGCAATGTAGTTCGACTTGGTGGTGATGACCGACGAAGCGGCATTGAAGATCACCATCGCTTTCTTCGCCTGCTCGGCGACCGGGGCAACGGCGAGCGCTTCCGGCGTCAGGCCGAAGCCCGCCAGGATGTCGACCTTGTCGCGTACCACCAGCTCCTGCGCGAGACGCTTGGCCACATCCGGTACCGGGCCCGTGGTGTCCTTCATGATGACCTGCACCTTGCGCCCGGCCACGGTGTCGCCATGCAGCGACTGGTAAGCCTTGACGCCGGCTTCCATCTGCTTGCCGTAATCGGCGAAGCTGCCGGAGAACGGGGCGATCAGGCCTATCTTGATGGGATCGGCGGCGTGTGCCGCGGCCGACAACAGGGCAAGGGCGCCGCAGGCAACGATGGCGCGCTGCAACAGCGTGAAGGTCATGGATTATCTCCTCGATAGGACCTGTGCGGCACTTGCGGCCGCATCGAGGAGGGAGTGTAGGAGGGTGCCCGGGCCAAGGCAATCCCGATTGACACGGGGGCCCTGGCCGGCTCAGCGCAGGTCAGACGACAGTGGCCAGTGCCAGCGTGAGCAGCAGCGCTACCACCGAGATGAGGGTTTCGCAGACCGACCAGGTCTTGAAGGTCTGGGTCACGGTCATGTTGAAGTACTCCTTGACCAGCCAGAAGCCGCCGTCATTCACGTGCGACAAGATCAGCGAGCCCGCGCCGGTGGTCAGCACCAGCAGTTCGGGGCGCGTCCCCGGCACGCTGGCCGCGATCGGTGCGACGATGCCGGCGGCCGTGGTCATGGCCACGGTGGCGGAGCCGGTCGCGATGCGGATCATTACTGCAACCAGCCAGCCGAGCACCAACACGGACACGTGCGCGTTCGTGGCAACGTCGACGATGGCGTTGGAAATGCCGGAATCGCGCAGGATGCGGCCAAAGCCGCCGCCGGCGCCGACCACGAGCGTGATGATGGCTGTAGGCGCCACGCACTCGTTGGTGAACTTCAGGATCGCGTCGCGATTGAAGCCGCGCGCTTTGCCAAAGGTGTAGAAGCTGACCAGCGCGGCGATCAGCAGCGCCATGACCGAGTTGCCGATCAGCTTGAGGAAGTCGTTGGCAAAGGTCTTGGGCGTCGTGAACAGGTCGGCCCAGCTGCCGATCAGCATCAGCAGCACCGGCAGCAGGATCGTGAACACCGTGATGCCGAAGCCCGGCAGGTCGTGCGATTCCTTGACCTTCTCGTCTTCCTCGGTGAACTGCGCGGCCAGCGGGTTGACATCGGGCAGCTTGACGTAGCGGTCCATCAGTTTCGCGAACAGCGGGCCGGCAATGGCCGCGGTCGGAATGCCGACGATCAGCGCGTACATGATGGTGCGGCCGATGTCGGCGCCATAGGCGGTGACCGCGAGCAGCGCTGCCGGGTGCGGGGGAATCAGGCCATGCACGACGGACAGGCCCGCCACCATCGGAATGCCGACCAGCACCATCGACGTGCCGGTGCGCTTGGCCACGTTGAAGGCGATCGGCACCAGCAGCACGAAGCCGACTTCAAAGAAGACCGGCAGGCCGACGATGAAGGCGATGGTCACCATGGCCCAGTGCACGTTCTTCTCGCCGAAGAAATCGATCAGCGTGCGGGCGATGCGCTCGGCGCCGCCCGATTCCGCCATCATCTTGCCGAGCATGGTGCCGAGGCCCACCACCAGGGCAATATGCCCGAGCGTGCCGCCTACGCCGGCTTCGAACGACTTGATGATGTCGCCCATGGGCATGCCCACGGCGAAGCCGAGCAGCACAGAGACGACGACCAGGGTGATGAAGGGGTTGAGCTTGAAGCGCGCGATCAGTATGACCAGGGCGATCACGGCGATCAGCGCGTACACCAACAGTGTGGTTCCGGTGACGGCACCCATGTTGTCTCCTTGAGTGGAAAAAAAGGCCGCTTGTGGCGGCAATGTTTGTAGTTCAGTTCATGTCCCGCCCGGGTCGCGGGCGGGGAAAGCGCAATCAGACAGTCAGACAGTCAGGCAATAAGGCAATCAGCAGGCAACTGGCTCACGCTGCCGGCTTCTTGTACGCGATGCAGTCCACTTCGACCTTGCAGTCCACCACCATGCTGGACTGCACGCAGGCGCGGGCTGGCGGGTTGGCGCCGAAGTATTCCTTGAAGATCTTGTTGAACGAGGCAAAGTCGCGCGCGTCGTCCAGCCAGACCCCGCAACGCACCACGTGCTCGGGGCCGTAGCCGGCTTCGGCCAGGATGGCCAGCACGTTTTTGATGGCCTGGTGCGTTTGCGGCACGATGCCGCCGTCGACCAGTTCGCCATTGACCATCGGCACCTGGCCGGACACGTAGAGCCAGCCGTCTGCGGCCACTGCGCGGGCAAACGGCATGTGCTGGCCGCCCTGGCCGGTGCCGCCTTCTACGCCGAATCGTTTGATATCCATAAATGCTCCTGAAATCGGGTGAAACAAGAAGAGAGAGAAGTCACGCCGCGGGCTGGGCGCCGCGCGGCAGGAACCGGCCGGCGCGCACGCCGGTGGGCTGTCGCTGCTGCCACGACAGCTCGCCGTTGACCCAGACCGCGGCAATACCTTCGGCCGGTTGCATCGGATCGGTGAAGCTGGCCGCGTCACGAATGGTGTTGGCATCGAACAGCACCAGGTCGGCCCAATAGCCTTCGCGCACGAAGCCGCGCTCGGTCAGGCCGAAGCGCTCGGCCGACATGCCGGTCATCTTGTTGACGGCCACGGCGAGCGGGAACAGCTCACGGTCGCGCGCATAGTGGCCGAGCACGCGCGGGAACGCGCCCCACAGGCGCGGGTGCGGCAGCGGGTCGTTGGGCAGGCCGTCGGAGCCGACCACGGTGGCGGGGTGGCTCAGAATGCGGTCGACGTCGGCGTCTTCCATGCAGTGGTACACGGCGCCGGCCGGCATCAGCCGCCGGGCGGCCTCGTGCAGGTCGACCTGCCATTCGGCGGCGATTTCGGCCAACAGGCGGCCGCCCATCTCGGGCGCGCCTTCGGACCACGTCACCATGATGTCGAAGTCGCTGGTGACCTGCTTGAGGTCCAGCGTGGAGGAACTCGCGGTGTACGGGTAGCAGTCGCAGCCGACCGGTTGCCAGCGCTGCGCGGCGTCGAGCGCGTCAAGCACTTCGGTGCTGCGGCCCCAGTTGGGGACGCCGGCGCATTTCAGGTGCGAGATCACGACCGGCACGCGCGCATGGCGGCCGATGCGGAAGGCCTCGTCCATCGCGTCGAGGATCTCCGCAAATTCGCTGCGCAGGTGCGTGGCGTAGAGCGCGCCCGCATGCGCGAGGGGCTCGGCCAGCGCCAGCACTTCCTCCGTCGGCGCGCTGAACGCATTCGCGTAGGCCAGCCCGGTGGACAGGCCCAGCGCGCCGTGCTGCAGCGCCTCTTCGAGCTGCGCGCGCATGGCGGCGATTTCGGCCGGCGTGGCGGCGCGGTCGAACCGGTCCATGTGGTTGCTGCGCAGTGCGGTATGTCCCACGAGTGCCGCGACGTTGACGGATGGCTGGGCAGCGTCGACGGCTTGAACGTAGGAGCGGAAATCCGGGTAGCGGAACGCATCCGCATGCCCGAGCAGGTTCATCGGATCGGGCGGATCGCCTGAGAGCACCACTGGCGCGGCGCTGATGCCGCAGTTGCCGACGATCACCGTAGTCACGCCCTGCGACAGCTTGGGCGTCATCTCTGGCTGGCGGACCACGTTGGTGTCGTCGTGCGTGTGCACGTCGATGAAGCCGGGGGAGAGCACCAGCCCGTGGCCTTCGACCACGTGCGCGGCGGAGTCGGCGTCGATGGCGCCGGCGTCGTCGATGGATGCGATGCGGCCATCGCGCAGCGCCACGTCGGC
This sequence comes from Cupriavidus pinatubonensis, assembly GCF_019602855.1. Lineage (GTDB taxonomy): Bacteria > Pseudomonadota > Gammaproteobacteria > Burkholderiales > Burkholderiaceae > Cupriavidus > Cupriavidus pinatubonensis. The sequence goes on along the minus strand of NZ_CP080766.1, from coordinate 250,584 downwards.
CATGCGCGCCGCGGCGCCCGAGCCGTCGATCAGCATGACGCAGCGGATCAGGGTATCAAACAGGTGTGGCATAGGTCAGTCTCCCAGCGGCTGGCGGCCGTCCGGGCCGGCGCCGCTGTCCGGGCCGCGCTCACCAGCGGGACCGCGGTGGGCGTCGAGCACATATTTCAGGCGGCGCAGCCGTTCCTTGCTCTGGTCCTGCTGCAGCAGCGCGCATTGCGTGGCCAGGACATCGAGCACCAGCAGCATCGCGTAGCGCGAGGCCGACGGCTTGAAAATGAAGTCGGTCTCGAGCGTGCGCACCGGCAGCAGCACGTCGGCACGCGCAGCCAGCGGCGAACCGAGCGCGGTCACGGCCACCAGCTTCGCGCCGTATTCGCGCGCGATATCGCAGCTCGCCAGCATCTCCGGCACGCTGCCGCTGGCCGAAAACGCGAGCACCACGTCGTCGCGGCTGAGCGTCGCGGCCACCATCTTCTGCAGCAGCCCGTCCTGGTAGCTGGCCACGGGTTGCCCCAGACGCGCCAGGCGGTGGCGCGCTTCGTCGGCCATGATCGACGAGCCGCCGCCCATGCCAAAAGCGTAGACCATGCGTGCGCCGAGCAACAGGCGCGCAGCCTGTTCCATGCGGTCGGTGTCGATGAGCTTGCGATTGACCTCGAGCGCGGTGAGCACGTCGGCATGGATGCGGTCCGCCACGGTGGCGGGGGCATCGGCGGGTGCCGGCACGCCATCGGGGTCAAGGAAGCGCATGCCAACCGCAGTCGCTTGCGCTAACCGCAGCTTGAGGTCGCGCACGTCGCGGCAGCCGATGGCCTTGGCAAAGCGCGTCACGCTCGCTTCGCTCACGCCGGCCTTGCGCGCCAGTTCATTGATGCTGGCTGCTGCTGCGCCGGCCAGGTCTTCCAGTACCACCTGCGCCACTTTCTGCTCGGCCAGGCGCAACGCGGGGCCGCGCTCGGCGATGCGGGTCAGGATATCGAAAGGCGCGGTCATGGCTGAGGGAGGGTCCGTGGGCTGGCGAAGGGCTATAACTGGTAATGCCGGCCCTGTCGCGTTGCCGCAGCGGGGCGCTGATCGCATCCGGTTGTCGCTCGGTGGATCGGCGTGTTACTTTATAACAAAGGATGAAATATCGTAATTTCAGGGATATCATTACGTCAATCAGATTTTTTCAGGGTGATGACAGGCATGCGTGAAATAAAGTACCAAGCCGGCACGATCGATCCGCTCAACAAGGCGCTGGGCCGACTGGAGGCGCCGATTGCCCCCGAAAATGCTGGCCAGACGGGCTGGAACCTGCTGCGCGAAGAACTCAGCTTGCCGGCCGCAGTGCTTTATGAAGACCGTCTGGCGCATAACCTGGAATGGATGAACCGCTTTATGGGCGAGTACGGTGTGCAGCTTGCGCCGCATGGCAAGACGACCATGGCGCCCAAGTTGTTTGCGCGCCAGCTTGGCGCGGGTGCGTGGGGCATTACGCTCGCGACGGCGCACCAGACGGCAGCGGCCTACGCGCACGGCGTGCGCCGCGTGCTGATGGCCAACCAGCTCGTGGGCCGCCGTAATATGGAAATCATTGCGGACCTGCTGCGCGATCCCGGCTTCGAATTCTTCAGCCTGGTGGACTCCGCGGACCTCGTGGACCAGCTTGGCGCGTACTTTCGCGAGCGTGGCCAGAAGCTGCAAGTGCTGCTGGAACTAGGCGTGGAGGGCGGCCGCACCGGCGTGCGCGATGCCGCGCAGCAGGCGGACGTGCTGGCGGCACTGGCGCGCTGGCCCGACGCGTTGTCGCTGGCCGGCGTGGAGATCTATGAAGGCGTGCTGAAGGAAGAGGCCGATATCCGGCGATTCCTGCAGCGCACGGTTGCCGTGACGCGCGAGATCGCGCAAGAGGGCCGTTTTGGCCGCAGTCCGGTGGTCATGTCGGGCGCCGGTTCGGCGTGGTACGACGTGGTGGCCGAAGAGTTTGCGCGCACCGAGATTGGCACGCCGATCGAGATCGTGCTGCGTCCTGGCTGCTACCTGACCCATGACGTTGGCATCTACAAGGCCGCGCAGGAGCGCATCCTCGCGAGCAACCCGGTAGCACAGAAGATGCGCGAAGGCCTGCTGCCGGCGTTGCAGCTGTGGGCGTACGTGCAGTCCGTGCCGGAGCCTGAGCGCGCGATCATCGGCATGGGCAAGCGCGACGCGGCGTTCGACGCAGGCATGCCGACTCCCGCGGCAATCTACCGTCCAGGCAGCGATGCCCCGCTCGCCGTGCCCGCGCACTGGGAGGTCACCGGCATGATGGACCAGCACGCGTACCTGCAGATCCGCGCGGGCGACGATATCCGGGTCGGCGACATGATCGCGTTCGACATCTCGCACCCGTGCCTGACGTTCGACAAGTGGCGGCATATTCCCGTGCTCGACGGCGACATGCGCGTCATCGACATTGTCCAGACCTTCTTCTGAGAAGAGCCCGCCATGAGCATCGACATCCTGGCCTACGGCGAGCCGCTGGTGGAATTCAACCAGCAGCCCGACGACCCGACCCGCTACCTGCAGGGCTTTGGCGGCGACACCTCGAACTTCTGCATTGCCGCGGCACGGCAGAGCGCTACCACTGGCTACATCAGCGCGGTGGGCGCCGATAGCTTCGGCGAACGCCTGATGGCGCTATGGACGCGCGAGCGTGTGGACACGCGCCACGTGCGCGTCGATCCGGTGGCGCCGACCGGCGTGTATTTCGTGAGCCATGACAACCATGGCCACCGCTTCGATTACCTGCGCGAAGGTTCTGCCGCGAGCCGCTACCAACACGAACACCTGCCGCTGGGCGCTATTGCGCAGGCGAGCTTCCTGCATCTGTCGGGCATCAGCCTGGCCATCAGCACGAGTGCCTGCGATGCGGGCCTGGCCGCGATGGAGCATGCGCGCAAGGCTGGCACCAAGGTGTCGCTCGATACCAACCTGCGGCTGCGGCTGTGGTCGCTGGCGCGCGCGCGCGGCATCATGCGCGAGGCGTTTTCGCTGACCGACGTGTGCCTGCCGAGCTGGGATGACATTACTGTGCTGACGGGACTCGACGACCGCGATGCCATCGTCGATTATCTGCTCGGCTGTGGCATTGGCCTGGTCGCGCTGAAGCTTGGCGAGGAGGGCGCCTACGTCGCCACGCCGGAGTCGCGCACGCTGGTGCAGCCGTTTGCCGTCAAGCCGGTGGATGCCACGGGTGCCGGCGACTGCTTCGGCGGCAGCTTCATCGCGCGGCTGGCTGCGGGTGCCGATCCGTTCGAGGCGGCACGCTATGCCAACGTGGCCGCGGCGCTGTCTACCACCGGCTACGGTGCGGTGGCGCCGATTCCTTCCGCGGAGACCGTGCTCGCCAGGCTGGCGCAGTCGGTGTCCGTGATTGCCTGATCAGATCCACACTTCCTTGTCCGCAACGAACCTGACTGCCATGCAACTTCAACCTTCCCCGCTGCTCGCGCGGCTGGCCAATGTGCCAGTCATTCCTGTGCTGGAATTCGGTTCCGTCGACGAAGCGCTGCATGTCAGCGAAGCGCTGGTGGCCGGCGGCCTGCCGCTGCTCGAAATCACGCTGCGCACGCCGGTCGCCATGGATGCCATGCGCGCCGTGGCCGCCAAGATTCCGGGCGCCTGCGTGGGCGCCGGTACGGTGCTGACCGTGGAACAGCTCCACGCCGTGCGCGATGCCGGCGCGCAGTTCGCCGTATCTCCGGGCCTGACACCGACGCTGGCCGCTGGTGCGCAGGATGCAGGCATCTCGCTGCTGCCGGGCGTGGCCACGGCCAGCGAGGCCATGGCCGCCCTGGAGTCCGGTTTCACCTTCCTGAAGTTCTTCCCGGCCCAGGCCGCCGGCGGCGTGCCGATGCTCAAGTCGCTGTACGGGCCGCTGGCGCAACTGCGTTTCTGCCCCACCGGAGGTATTGATGCAGCGCTGGCACCGAGCTATCTCGCCTTGCCCAATGTGGTGTGCGTGGGCGGTTCATGGGTGGTGCCGAAGGACGCCGTTGCTGCCGGCGACTGGGGCCGCATCCGCAAGCTCGCGGAAGACGCTGCGGCATTGCGCCGGGGCTGAGCCTCCGCATAGCCCGGAATGCAAAACGGCACGCCATGCGTGCCGTTTTGCCAGGGATGCGCTGTGCCCCGGATGCCGGGGCGTACCGCTTACTTGTGGCGATCCGCCGCACCTTCCAGTTTCTGGCCGCCGCGCTGGATATCCTGGCCGAGTCCGGCCATGGTATTGCAGCCAGCCAGCAAGGTCGCGAACAGTACGCACCAGATCCAACCTTTCTTCACGCCGGGCTCCTTTCAGTCATGGTCATTTCGCGGCAGATTTTACCGCCAGTGGCCGTGCGCATCACGTGTGATGTGTCGCAATTTGTAAATCGTACTGGGCTGGGAGGCGCATGGACGCTCGCCGCTGGCGTCATCCCGCCGGCCCGAGCAGTTCCCGCGCGCGCTGCTGGATGGCCCAGTGCGTCTGCGCGAGCCAGTTGGCCGGGAATGGCTGCGCCAGCAGGTAGCCCTGGATGCTGTGGCACCCCCAGGCATGCACCTGTTCCAGCTGCTTGCGCGTTTCCACGCCCTTCGCACAAACCATGACGCCCGCCTTGCGCGCCACCGTGCACGCGTCGCGCAGCTCTGCCGCGGCGTTGGCGGGCTGGTCGGCATGCCCGAGGCTGCGCACGTCCAGCGTGACCCGGTCGGGACGCAACCAGGCAAAGGTCTCCAGGCTTTCCGGCCGGCCGTCGAAGTCGCTGAGCGACAGTTGCAGGCCGCGCTGGCGCAAGGCTTCGAAACTTCCGATCAGTTCCGGGTCGTCCGGCAGGTTGGTGGAGGGCACTTCGATGCAGAGCCGCTCCGGCGCGACGGCACCAGCATCAAGCGTTCGCGCAAGCGCATCGACCATTTCAAGCTGATGCAGCTGCGCACTCGATGCCAGCAGGGTGAACTGCAGCGGCCCGACATCTTCGGCTGCGCGTGCCAGCGGCGCCAGGCTGCCGAGCAGCCAGTTGCCGACCGGGCCCATCAGGCCCAAGCCTTCGAGCGCGGGCAGGAAGTCCTGCGGCGCAACCCGCCCGAGCGCGGGATGGCGCCAGCGCAGGCGGACCGAATAGCCGCTGATGCGGGCGCCGGCGAAATCGGCGCGCGGCTGGAGGTGCAAGCTCAGTTCGCCGCGCTCAAGCGCCTGGGGCAGCGCGGCGAGCATCTGGTCCGCGGCGGGCGTGCCGGCACGCATGGCGCTGGCCAACCCGTCGCCGCCTTGGCGGCAGATCCGCAGCATGGCGTCAAACGCGTGCTGCAGGCTGCGTTCGGCGGCCACGTCGGGATGGTCGAGCGACATGCCGATGCTGCAGGACAGGAACAGCTCGAAGCCGTCCAGCGTGAAGGGTCGGCCCAGCTCGTCGGCCATGCGTTGTCCGAGCCGTGCCGGGTCTTGCGTCGCCGCCGGCAATGGCGTCACCACCGCCAGGTCCGCGGGCCCGAGCCAGTACATGCGCGCTTCCGGCAGCAGCAATCGCGCGAGCCGCGCCTGGACGAGTTGGCGCAGATGCGCAGCCCGCCGGGGGCCCGCGGATTCGCACGCGCTGGCAAAGCGGTCCAGTCGAATGACGAGGATGACCAACGGTGCGCCAGCGAAAGTGGCGCGGCAATTCCCCAGCGCGGCCACGAAGGCGGCCGGCTGGACCATGTCATATGCGTTTCCGGCACGTTGACCGGCGCTGTCGTCGGCGTCGTCTTGGTGCATGCAATCTCTCTTGCAGGCAAGGCCGGCAAGATGCCGGCTACTGTCCACACTTCCCCGTTCTGTCGTTGTGATCGTATTTTGCCACTGCGATTGCACGTTGCCGTGCAGGCAGTATCGCGGTGTCCGATGTGGCGCAACTACGATCATACGGCAGGCAGGGCGGCAGGAGAGCGCCGTCGGCATCGAGCCGGTGCGCGGTACGCCGGCCTTGACAGCCGCCCGAATTGCCGATGCGCGGGAAAGACGACGAAGGGCGGTGCCGGAATCAGCCCGTGGTTTCGTCTTCTGGTCCTTCCGATGCCGCTACCCGCGAGGCCAGGACCTTATCGATGCGCTTGCCGTCCATATCAAGGATCTCGAAGCGCCAGTCTCCCCACTGGACACTGTCCGCGGTCTGGGGCAACCGGCCAAGCAGCAGCAGGAGCATGCCGGAGAGCGTGTGATAGCGCTCTTTCTCTTCCTCGGGGACCTGGCGCAGGCCGATGCGATCCTTCAGTTCGGGAATCGGGATCAGGCCGTCGAGCAGCCAGGAGCCGTCTTCGCGCTGGATGGCCCATTCCTCGTCCGCGCTGTCCGGCTTGAACTCGCCGGTGATGGCTTCGATCAGGTCCTGCAGCGTGACCAGGCCCAGCACTTCGCCGTACTCGTCGATGACGAAGGCGATCTGGCCGCCCGAGCCGCGGAAGTTTTCCAGCAGCTCCATGCCCGTGACGCTCTCCGGCACGAACACCGCCGGCTGCACCGCGGCCATCAGGTCGGCTTCTTCGCCGCGCAGGCGGCGGGCCAGCAACTGGCGCGCGCTCACCACGCCGACGATGTCATGCATGCCGCCACGCACGACCGGAAAGCGGGAATGATCCGATTCCTCGATACGCTTGAGGTTCTCATCCAGCGGCACTTCCACGTCGAGATACACCACGTCTCCGCGCGGCACCATCAGCGAAGCGAGTTGCCGGTCATCGAGGCGGAACACGTTGCGCACCATGGTGTGCTCGTGCTGCTCGATGATGCCGGCCTCGGAGCCCTCGACCAGCAGCGCGTGAATTTCTTCTTCGGTCACGCCGGGGCCGCGGTTTGTGTTGACGCCGAGTAGGCGCAGCACCAGACGCGTGGATCCCGACAGCAACTTGACGAACGGCGTGCTGGCCACGGCGAGCCAGGAGATCGGGCGCGCCGCCAGCCGGGCGATGGTCTCCGGCGCCATCTGGCCCAGGCGCTTGGGCACCAGTTCGCCCAGCACGATCGAGAAATAGGTCAGGCCGGCCACTACGATGGCTGTTGCCACATAGCCGGCCGTGGTCTGCGGCAGCCCAAGCCCCTGAAGCCACACGCCCAGCGGTTGTGCCAGGGTCGATTCGCCCACTACGCCGTTGAGCACGCCGATCGAGGTGATCCCGATCTGAACGGTCGACAGGAACCGCGTCGGGTCTTCGCCAAGCTTGATGGCTTCAATGGCTCCGCGGTCGCCTTCTTCCACCTGGCGCTGCAGCCGGGCCCGGCGTGCGGTGACCAGCGCGATCTCGGACATGGCGAACAGACCGTTGAGCAGAATCAGCGCCAGCAGTATGGCAATTTCCATCAGGGTGCGCGCCCTTTGCGCGCGGGGGTTAAAAGATCAAGCATACCATTCGCCTGTTACACCTTGTCGTGGTGTGCAGAATAGGGCGCAAACTGAGGTAACGTGAATGCGCGTCATTACCTCTCAGGTAGTCGCACGCCTGCGCGGCACATGCTGTAATACGTCACATGGAAACCCTGACGCCCGGCTCCGAGACCGCTCTCGATTTTCCCGACCTGCTGCGCTACTGGCGCGGCAGGCGCGGCTACAGCCAGCTCGCGCTGTCGCTGGCGGCGGGCGTGTCGCAGCGGCACATCAGCTTTCTCGAGTCCGGCCGTTCCCGGCCAAGCCGCGAGATGGTGCTGGCGCTGGCCGAACGGCTCGGCGTACCGCTGCGCCAGCGCAACCGCATGCTGCTGGCGGGTGGCTTTGCGCCGGCTTACAGCGAGTACAAGCTGGTGTCTCCGCCTTTGCAGATGGTGCAGCAGGCCATTTCGCTGATCCTTGCCAAGCAGGAGCCGTTCCCGGCGGTGGTGCTCGACCGTTTCTGGAATCTTGTCGACGCCAACGCCGCCTACCGCCGCATGCTCGAAGTGCTGCTTGATGATGGCCGCGTGCCCGTCGCACTTGGAGACGGCGGCGGTCGCATCAACCTGATGCTGACGGTGTTTGATCCTAATGGCTTGTGGCCTGTGATCGAGAACGCGCGGCAGGTCGGCCGCTACCTGCTGAGGCGTGTCTGGCAGGAACTCCAGGTTCAGGCGAACGATGAGATCGCGCGGGAGATCTTCGCGCGGATTGCAGTCTGGCATCCCGACATGGTGGGGGCCGGCGGCGTGCTGTTGCCCGATGACGAGGCGACGGACGGTCCGCCGCCGCCGGTGCTGCCGGTCACGCTGCGCGCCGGTGCGTTCCGCGCCTCGCTGTTTTCCACCATCACCACACTCGGCATTCCACAGGACGTTACCCTGCAGGAAATGCGCATCGAGTGCTTCTTCCCGGCCGACGATGCCACGCGCGAGGTCTTCGAGGCGCTGGCGCACGATCCTTCTCCGGCTCCTCAGAAGCGGTAACGCACGTACACGGTACTGAAGGCCGTGCCCGGGTTAGGTTGCTTGATGCCGGCATTCGAGATGTGCTGGTAGCGATAGCCCACGGTGAATTGCTGTGCCTTGCCAAACGCCACGCCCAGGCCTGCCATGTCCGAGAACTGGAAGGCGGTCGAATAGTTGTGGTCGTCGGAGGTTCGGGTTTCGCTGATCAGCCGCACGCCCACGGACAATTCCAGGAAAGGCACCCAGCTGTAGCGCCTCCAGGCCAGCCTTACCACCGGAGAGGCGCCAAACTCCCACGGATTGCGGGGGTTGTTGCTGCTGGTGCTGTGCCAGCGCGCAACATTTACCTCCCATTGCAGGTCGAGCAACCAGCCTTCCGGGTTGCCCCAGGCATAGCCCGAGTCCCACAGGAATGCCACGTCCACTTTCTGAATATCGTGGCTGGTGTCGATGCCATAGCCAATCTGGACGGCGGGAATCGGCGGGGCCGCCTGAGCCAGGCTGGGTCCGAAGGTCGCGGCAGACAGCACCGTGGCCAGTGCAGCCTGCCGGATGCCCATGCCCCGGCATCGCTTGCGGCGCATGGTTCGTTGGGCGGAACAGCCAGGCCGGTCTTCGGGCATCGGTCGCATAGCAGGTTGGCTCGTTGTTTTAGGAGGGCGGGCTCCGGGGGCGTGCTCAGTCCCTTTTTCATCACACCTGAACTAGTTGTAGTACACGACGGGCCACCTTGCGCGCTAAGAAAATCGAACACGCGTGCTAAGATCCGCCGGCCGGCACTTTTCGCACGTGGCCCGTCGAGGGATTTGCGCGAGTTGCCGGCACCGTTACGTCTTCAGGGCGGGGTGAAACTCCCCACCGGCGGTATGCCGCAGCGTGCGTTTCCGTACGATGCAGCGAGCCCGCGAGCGCCTGCACATGCCGTGCAGGGTCAGCAGACCTGGTGCGATGCCAGGGCCGACGGTCATAGTCCGGATGAAAGAAGATGGGCGGAAGCTTGCCTGGCAACCTCGGTTGCAGGGCATGGATGCCGCTCGCCGCGGTCGGACATCGACGTCCGGCGTACGGTGTTGCGCCTTCATGCAATGCGCTCGTGCGGTTGCCTGCGCGCTTTCGTTGATCCTCCCCTGAAACGCCCACTGATCAGCTAGCAAGGAGCGTTTCATGCCAAGCCTTTCCCACGAATCCGATTCCATCACGCTCGCAGCCGATGCCGACGAGCGCCCGTTAGCCCTGCGTATCGCGCAAGCACTCGATGCCATGCGTGAAGGGCGTCCCGTCGTGCTGCTCGACGATGACGACCGCGAAAACGAAGCCGACCTTATCCTGGCCGCGGAATGCCTGACGCCATCCAACATGGCGATGATGATCCGCGAATGCAGCGGCATCGTGTGCCTGTGCCTGACGACCGACAAGGTGCGCCAGCTCGGCCTGCGTCCCATGGTGGAAAACAACCGCAGCCAGTATGGAACGGCGTTCACCGTATCGATCGAAGCGCGCGAGGGTGTGACCACTGGCGTGAGCGCGGTGGACCGCATCACCACAATCCGTGCGGCGATTGCGAAGGATGCGGGCACCGATGCTGTCGTCAGCCCCGGGCATGTGTTCCCGCTGGTCGCGGTCGACGGCGGGGTGCTGGTGCGCCGGGGGCACACCGAAGGTTCGGTCGAACTCGCGCGGATGGCCGGACTGTCGCCGGCCGCGGTGCTTTGCGAGCTGATGAATCCCGACGGCACCATGGCGCGCCGTCCGGAAGCGTTGTCGTTTGCCGAGATGTACCGTCTGCCGATCCTGACCATCGCCGATCTCGTGGCGTGGCGCGAAATCCACGGCTGAATTGTGCTGCTCGGGTCGGCAAGTGCGGCTGCCTATGCGACAATGCGGCTCGCTTTTTCCCGTCAATTCGAGGGCGATTCAATGCTTTTCCGCATATTTCGATGCGCCGCTGTACTCTACGGCTGCGCCATTAGCGTGGCCGCTCACGCCGAACCCGTAGCTGGCTTCGACAATCGGCCTGCCGCTGCCGCTGCCGCAGGGCTGTACGAGTGCCAGCAACCGTCGGGTACTACCGTTTTCCGCTCCACGCCGCGCGAAGGGTGCGCGGTGCTTGCCGCGCCCGATCCCGCGGCGCCGGACCCGCAGCGTTGGCTTCCGCTTATGGGTGCCAACGGCGTGATTTCGTATTTCGATCAGGTCGCCGTCAAGCGTGCGGGACCCGAAGTCGGTGTGGTCGTCATGCGCAATGCGCCGTCGGGCGTGATCCGTACCACGAGCGGTGAACCGATCCGGTCATCGCTGAAGCGCATGGTGCTCAACTGCGCCTCGTCGATGGTCGCCGTGGTCGAGCAGACGCTCTACACGAAGCGCTTCGGAAAGGGCGAGGCGCTTTACACCATCCGCTCGCCGCAGTTGTCGCGCTTCCACCCGGCGGCCAGCGGCTCGGTGGCCGCCGAGCTACTCCGGAGGCTGTGCCGCTGAGGCGGCAGCAGACCGTCAATCAGCGACTTGCCGTGATTTCCACTGGCCGTCCTTCTGCTTGCAGAACCAGCCGCTCCAGTGCTCCTCGGCGCTGCCGCGCTTGAGGTCGGTCTTGAGGCGGCGGCACGACTGTCCCTGGTCGGTCTTGGTGGTGACCGGCGTCAGCGTGCCACCCACCGGCAGGCGCTTGCCGGTGGCCGGAAACTCCCACGAAACCGATTGACCGTCCGCGGTATCGTTCAGCGCCTTGCGGACGGACTTTGCGAAAGACGCGGCTTCATCCTTGCTCATCTTGCCAATGATGGTGCCGGACAGGTAACTGTCGAAATATGCCCGGGCGGGAGTGGTCACGGCGAACATCAGCGTGGCACTCAATGCGCTGGCCAGGGCAACGGTAGAGAGGCGTCGGGCTTGCCGAGACAGCATGATGAATCCTTTTCGGTACGTGGTACTTTGAAAGCGGCGGTCAGCCGCCGCAGGCAAGTGCATTGTAAGAACCCGATTCACAAAGAGGAAGGGGAGGGGTTTCCGGACTCCACCCTGGTGCGACTGGCCACGGACGGCGCCTTTCGCGTCGCATGCGTCATGGTGCGGTTGACAGGCGATTTGCACTGGCCTAGCGTTGATTGGCCACTGATGCTTGCCGCAACGCCATCCGCATCGACAGGCAGCGGGGCACAACGCGAAATCACCGCGAGAGGAGTCCCCATGAAGCTGCGCCACCTTACCCTCGGCCTGGCGCTCGCCGCCGCATTCGGCGTCGTGCACGCCCAGTCGCCCGCCAAGGGCGGCAAGTTCGATCCCTATACGGATGGTGCGAAGGCCGGCAAGTTCGACACCTATACCGACGGTGCCAAGACAGGCAAATTTGATCCCTATACCGAAGGCGCCAAGTCCGACAATATGACGTCGTTGGCCCCGGGTGCGCGCACCGATCAGCTTGAGCCGATCCAGGGTGCTCAGCGCGTCGGCAAGTCTGATCCGTACACGGATGGTGCGAAGGCCGGCAAATTCGATACCTATACCGACGGGGCGAAGCAAGGCAAATTCGACACCTATACCGACGGGGCGAAGCAATAGCGTTTCGTCGCCAGCCGGGACCCTAGGCGCGCGAACTGTGTCGTGACGTGGCCGCGCGTCGACACAGGCGTCCGCTGCAAAGGTATAAAGCGCCTTTGCGGCGGCGTGGGTTTCATTTTGTTTCAAACCTTGCGTGATCGAAACGTGACTTCGCGGTCTCGAATTGTTAAGGTTTGTCGCATATCGCAATCCAGCGACACCGGGCCAGCAGGCTCGGTTTTTTCGCGCCTCGGGCCCGACATGGCCTCGCCAGGTCCGTCTCTTGCTTGTTGGGCCGCTGCGCTGTCCCCCAAGTCGTCCGTCGTGCCGGCCGCGAGCGCCGGTCGCACCGTCCACGCTTCCAATCTGGGCATTCATGTCATCAAACACCTCGCCACGCCTGTCCGAACCATCGCCCGCACGGTCATTTGTCCGTGTCCGCAGCCAAGGGGTGTCGGGCACGGCGCGTGTACGGATGGCCCGATGGCTGGGTGGCGGTGCGCTTGCCGTGCTTGCCATGGCGGCACACGCATTCGATTTCGATACCGTGGCCGCACGGGCACGGCAGCTGGCGGCCTCTCCGTACAAGGCGCCGGCGCAGAATCTGCCGCGCGAATTGCGCGAGCTGTCGTTCGAGCAGTACCGCGAGATCGAATACAAGCCTGAGCGCTTTGCGTGGCGCAACGCGCGCCTGCCGTTCGAGCTGTCGTTCTTCCACGAAGGCATGGTGTTCGACCAGCCTGTGCGCATCCACGAGGTGGTCAGCGGCAACGTGCGCGAGTTTCGGTTCGACCCGGCGGCATTCAACTACGGACCGCACAAGGTCGATGCTGCGCGGCTGAAGAACCTCGGCTTTGCCGGCTTCCGCGTGCTGTACCCGCTCAACCAGGGCAAGCGCAAGGATGAACTGGCCTCCTTCCTTGGTGCGAGCTACTTCCGCGCATTGGGCAAGGACCAGTGGTACGGGTTGTCGGCGCGCGGACTCGCCGTCGATACCGCGCTCAATTCCGGCGAGGAATTTCCGCGTTTCGTCGAATACTGGATCGAGCGGCCTTCCGCATCGGACAAGCAGTTGACGATCTATGCGCTGATGGATTCGCGCCGCGTGAGCGGCGCCTATCGCTTCGTCATCAAGCCCGGCGAAGAGACGTCGATGGAGGTCAAGTCGCGCCTGTTCCTGCGCGAAAACGTGACAAAGCTCGGCCTGGCGCCGCTGACCAGCATGTACCTGTTCGGCGAGAACCAGCCGTCGACCGATGCCGATTTCAGGCCGGAAGTGCACGACTCTGACGGACTCTCCATCCATCTGGGCACGGGGGAATGGGTATGGCGTCCGCTCGTCAACCCGAAGCGGCTGCTGGTGACGTCGTTTGCCGCGACCAATCCGCAGGGCTTCGGGCTGATGCAGCGTGACCGCAGCTTTAACAACTACCAGGAAATCGGCGCATGGTATGAGCGTCGGCCGAGCGGCTGGGTAGAGCCGCGCGGAAACTGGGGTTCCGGCCGCGTGGAACTGGTCCAGATCCCGACCCCTGACGAAACCAACGACAACATCGTCGCGTACTGGGTGCCCGACAACCCGCCCAAGCCCAAGCAGCCGTTCGACTACGAGTACCGGCTGATGTGGCAGAAGGATGGCGAACAGATGCCGCCGCTGTCGTGGGTCACGCAGACGCGCATGGGGCAGGGCGTCACGCGCAACAAGGAAGACACCAGCTTCTCGCTGGTGGTGGATTTCGAAGGCCCGGCGTTCCGCAAGTTGCCGGCCGATGTGCGCATCGATCCGGTGGTGTCGGCCGACGCCAATGCCGAACTTCTGAAAACGTCAGTGCAGCGTAACGACGCCACTGGCGGCTGGCGCATGACCATGGTGATGCGCCGCAAGGATGCCAACAAGCCGGTTGAGTTGCGCGGCTATCTTCGCAACGGCAATACAACCTTATCCGAGACGTGGAGCTACATCTTACCCCCAGGCTAAAGCAGCGACCGGCCCAGGCGGCGGCATGCGAGCGCTATGTCGACCGCCTGCCCGTATCGTCTGAACTGCGCAGCGAACTGCTGGCCGATCCGTCCATGCCCGCTTCTGCGGGGATCTCGATCGACCCCCGCGATGCCCAAGCGGCCATCGAGCAGTTGCAGTCCAGGCTGTCGGCACGCGAGCCGGCAAAAGGCGAAACCCCCGAGCCCGGTGGCTCGACCTACGGTTCGGTGGGACGGCGGTTCTCGCTGGCCTACGGCAATCCGCAAGTTGCCGGGGAACCGTTGCTGAAGCGCCGGCCCGACGGCACCGTGCATGTCGACACCGGGCCGGAACCGCAGCGCAGTTCCATGGTGCCGCGCCAGTGGCCGCCGCATATCGTCACCGGCTGGGTGCGCAACACCTGGCGCCGCATGCTGGGGCGCCCGCCCGTGCCCGAAACCTGGGACACGCTGCATGATGGCCCGGATGCCGAAGGCAAATGGCATCCCGCTGGTTCGCACCGGCGCTGGTTTCTGCTGGGGCTGGTGGTGGCGCAGACCACGCTGGCCACCTACTTCATGACCAAGGTGTTGCCGTACCACGGCGCCGACCTGCTCGAGATCGCGATCCTGGTCCTGTTCGCGGTGCTGTTTTCGTGGGTATCCGCCGGCTTCTGGACGGCCATGATGGGCTTCCTGGTGCTGGCAAAGGGCGGCGACCGGCATCTGATTTCGCGCTCGGCCGCACCGGATGCGCCCTTGGCGCCCGATGCGCGCACAGCGGTCATCATGCCGATCTGCAATGAGGACGTGACTCGCGTCTTCGCCGGCCTGCGCGCGACCTACGAATCGCTTGGGCGAACCGGTCATCTTGCCAACTTCGATTTCATTGTCCTGTCCGACAGTGGCAACCCGGACCTGCGCACCGCGGAGGTCGATGCGTGGATGGAAGTGTGCCGCGCGGTAGGCGGTTTCGGCCGGATTTTCTACCGCTGGCGCCGCCACCGGGTCAAGCGCAAGACCGGTAACGTAGCCGACTTCTGCCGCCGTTGGGGCAGCAAGTACCGCTACATGGTGGTGCTCGACGCCGACAGCGTGATGAGCGGCGATTGCCTGGCTACGCTGGTGCGGCTCATGGAGGCCAACCCGGGCGCGGGCATCATCCAGACCTCGCCGCTGGCCGTGGGGCGCGAAACGCTCTATGCGCGCGTCCAGCAGTTCGCCACGCGCGTGTACGGCCCGCTGTTCACGGCAGGCCTGCATTACTGGCAGCTCGGCGAATCGCACTACTGGGGCCATAACGCAATCATCCGCGTCAAGCCGTTCATGGAACACTGCGCGCTGGCACCGTTGCCGGGCCGCGGGCCGTTGTCAGGCGAGATCCTGTCGCACGATTTTGTCGAAGCCGCGCTGATGCGCCGTGCCGGTTGGGGCGTGTGGATCGCGTATGACCTGCACGGTTCGTACGAGGAACTGCCGCCGAACCTGCTCGACGAGGTCAAGCGCGACCGCCGCTGGTGCCAGGGCAACTTGATGAATTTCCGGCTGTGGCTGAAGCAGGGCTTCCACATGGTGCACCGCGCGGTGTTCCTGACGGGGATCATGGCCTATCTGTCGGCGCCGCTCTGGTTCTTGTTCCTGCTGTTGTCGACGGCCATGCTGGCCCGGCATGCGCTGGTGCCGCCCGAGTATTTCACGCAGCCGTACCAGTTGTTCCCGACCTGGCCCGAATGGCATCCCGAGAAGGCGCTTGCGCTGTTCTCCGCGACGGCGACGCTGCTGTTCCTGCCCAAGGTGGCCAGCATACTGCTGCTGGTGCGCCAGGCGCGCCAGTATGGCGGCTTGCCCAGGCTCGTAATGAGCATGCTGATCGAAGTCGTGCTGTCCGCGTTGCTGGCGCCGACCCGCATGCTGTTCCACACCAAGTTCGTGATCGCGGCTTACAGCGGATGGGGGATTTCGTGGAAATCGCCGCCGCGCGAGGACGCGGAAACGACCTGGGGCGAAGCTGTGCGCCGGCATGGTTCCCACACGCTGCTGGGCCTGGCATGGGGCGCGCTGGTGTACTGGCTGAATCCGTCCTTTGTATTGTGGCTGCTGCCGATCGTCGGCTCGCTGGCTTTGTCGATTCCGCTGTCGGTCATGTTGTCGCGGGTATCGTTCGGCCGCGCTTCGCGTGAAGCAGGTCTGTTCATGATTCCCGAGGAAGCTCTGCCGCCGCGGGAAATTGTCGAAACCCAGCAGCACGTGGAGCAGGCCACCGAGACGCCGAATTTTGTCGACGCCGTAGTCGACCCGGTCACCAATGCCCTGATGTGCGCCACGGCTTCGGCGCGTGTCGTACAGCCGGCATCGGCTAAGGAGCGCCACGCCGCGCTGGTGCAGCACGCGTTGACCGGCGGCCCGCGCGCGCTGACGGCCTCGCAGCGCCATATCCTGCTGGGAGATCCGTTCGCGCTGTCAAAGCTGCATGAGCTTGTGTGGGGATCGCCGCTTGCTGACGCGGGATGGAAGAATATCCGCCTGCTGGTGCGGCGCGCGCCCAACGTCTTGCCGCTGCGCCCGCGCGTCGCCTGACAGAGGAGCGCGGCGCTGCCGCGCCCCTCGGGCGGATTCCGCAACGTCAGTCAGCGCAAAGCGGAGGTACAGATCGGCGCGTTGATGTAGACGTCGCCGACGCGGCGTTCGCCGCGGTCGTTGCGCGTCATGTAGCGGAACATCATGCTCACGCCCAGCTTGGTCAGGATTTCCACGTCGCGATTGGCGCAGATATTGCGCTGCAGCGGCGCGGCGTAGTTCACCTCGAAGCTGGCAAGGTCCAGCATCGGTCCGCGGTAGTTGGTCAGCTCGAGCTGAAACAACACGTGTTTGCCAGGCGTCGACTGGCAGCGCCGCAAGCGCGTTTCCCCATCGATCTCGATCGGCAGTGCGTCGTTGAGCAGCCGGCAGGCGCGCGCCAGCACGCCGTCAGGCCGGTTGGTACTGCGCAGCAGTTCTGGCACCCCTGCCGCGCCGGTATTCTGGCCTGTCGCCGCGCCCTTGAGCATGCGGGACATTGCATCGGCTTCGTCGAATACGGGCGCAGGCGCCGAGGCGGGTGGCGGGCGCATGGGTGCCGGGGCGCTTTGCACTGGCCATGGCAGCAGCAGTGCAGCCGCGAGAGCGGCTGAGCCAAGCGAAGCGGTGAGCGGCGTGTGTCGTATTCTCATGCAGGATAACGTTGCCGGGGCAAACCTGTCGCCCATCTCTGCGCGGCCATCGGTCTGCCGCATAGACAGAGCCGTCAGGCTCGCATTGTACCCTCCACCCCCATTCGCGTGAAAGCAGCGCCACACGGTATTCGGCGGGCGACCGCCATGACTTCCACGCAACCACGCAATCTGTCACGCAATCCAATACTGCCAAGATTAGGATATTTGCCGAACCCGACGTTGGCGGGGCGTGGCGATACTGGACAACGCCGTCGGCAAATGTCGCAGACATCGAACCTTGGCCTTACCAGCCAGTTTTGTCATGCTGTGCAACAATTCGCGGTCTGGCGGATGGCTGACGAACGCAGCTGGCGCCGGTACGGACTCCCGGACTGACACTGATGCCCCAATCCTCACGCAGCCAGAAGGCTGCGCGCTTCCCCGCCTGGCTGCTGATCTGCGCCTCGCTGACGGCCATTGCGCCGCTGTCGATCGACATGTACCTGCCCAGCTTTCCCGCGTTGGCCGCGGATATGCGCGTCGATATCGGCCAGATTCAGTTGACGCTGGGCACCTTTCTGGTCGGCCTGGCCCTGGGGCAGGCCTTCTACGGCCCGATCAGCGACCGTTTCGGACGCAAGCGCCCGCTGTACGTTGGCCTTGGCCTGTACGCACTGGCTGCGGCCGGCTGCGCCATGGCGCGCAGCGCCGAGTCCCTGATGCTCTGGCGATTTCTTCAGGCGCTGGGGGGCTGCGCAGGCATGGTCATGGCCCGCGCCGTCATCCGCGACCGGCTCGACGCCCATGAGTCGGCCCGGGCATTCTCGTCGATGATGCTGGTGATGGGCCTGGCCCCGATCCTGGCGCCGATCATCGGCGGCGCCATTCTCAGTGCATCGGGCTGGCGCGCGATCTTCTGGTTGTTGACGTTGGCGGGGCTGCTGATCCTGGCGCTGGTCCACTTCCGGATGGAAGAATCCCTGCCGCGCGAACGTGCCGCACCGCTGCATCCCGGCGCCATCGTGGCAAGCTACACAGGATTGCTGCGGGACCGTGAATTCCTTGGCTATTCGCTGTCAGCCGGCTTCGGGCAGGCCGGCATGTTCGCGTATATCTCGGGTTCGCCGTTCGTGCTGATCGAACTCAACGGCATCGATCCCTCGCACTATGGCTTTGTGTTCGGAGCCAATGCGCTCGGGCTGATCGGCATGTCGCAACTCAATGCGCGCCTGGTCCACGGCCGCACGCTGGATAGCGTGCTCCGACGCGCGGTGCTCGCGCCATGCGCCGCAGGCCTGATACTGGCCGCTGCGGCGCTGGCAGGCGTGCTTGTGCTGCCGGTGCTGCTGGCCGGATTCTTTGTCTTTATCGGCTCGCTGGGCTGTATCACACCGAATGCGTCTGCACTGGCGCTGACGCATCAGGGGCATCGTGCCGGGACCGCATCGGCACTGATGGGCACGCTGCAGTTTTCGCTTGGTACGGTGGCCGGCGCCGCCGTCAGCTTGTGGCACGATGGCACGGCCCTGCCGCTCGCGGTCGTGATGGCCGCGTGCGGCATGGGCGCGGTGGCGTTGCGCGCGTGGGCTTGCGCCGGATCGTCGGCGCGTGCAGCGGCCTGAGCCCTCAGGCTGCCGCGTTCTTTACCACCACCATCTGCGCGGGCATGGGCGCGGCATAGCCGGCCTGGCCAAAGCTTTCGCGGATGATGCGGTTGGTGTCGAAATACACCTGCCAGTAATGGTCGTTGTGGCAGTACGGGCGGACGGC
Source organism: Cupriavidus pinatubonensis (assembly GCF_019602855.1). GTDB lineage: Bacteria > Pseudomonadota > Gammaproteobacteria > Burkholderiales > Burkholderiaceae > Cupriavidus > Cupriavidus pinatubonensis. The sequence continues at coordinate 231,750 of NZ_CP080766.1, read as the reverse complement.
CAACACGGGCCCGACCAGCGTGAATTCCAGGATCTCGACGTCGACCGGCGGATCGGCCAGGACATTGGGAATCGCCGCGATACGCTCCTTGAGCAGCGTCACGGCGGCGGAGGCATCGGTGCTTCCGGCGAGCTGGGCCTTCAGGTCGACGCGGCGGAACGGGTTGGCGCTGAAGTTCTGGATCGTGTCCGAGAAAATCTTGTTGTTACCGATCACCGTCAGTACATTGTCCGGGGTGTCGAGCGTTGTCGCGAACAGCCCGATCTCGCGCACAGTGCCGGTGATACCGCCGATGGTGACGAATTCCCCGACCTTGAACGGCCGCAGTACCACCAGGAATGCGCCGGCCGCGAAGTTGGCCATCAGCCCTGACCAGGCCATGCCGATTGCCACACCCGCTGCGGCGATCAGTGCCGCGAACGTGGTGGTCTGGATGCCGAAGTAGCCAAGGATGCCAATCACCAGCACAACGTTCAGCGCCACGGTCACGATCGAGCCGACGTAGCGCAGCAGGGTCGGATCCACCTGCTGCCGGCCCAGCGCATTCTGGACCATCCGCACCACGACATGGATCAGCCAGCGGCCGATGATCCAGAAGGCCAGGGCGGCCAGGATCTTGACTCCGAACTCCGTGGCGTAGGCAATCACCACAACCTGCAACTTCTCCAGCGTTGACGCATCCATCGGCATTCCCCTGGTTTGTTGGCCGGCAAATGCCGGCCGGAAAACGAAGAACTGCGAAGATTGTCTGGTAAATCTTGCGCGCGTTAGTGGCGCAAGACTTCGGGCACGGCAATTATTGCCATGCCGTCAGGGGAAGTTCAAGCAAAGAATTGTCAGGAACAGGCCCACGAGAGCCTGTTTCCGCCGGGACTTACCAGTTGGTTTCGCGCTCGGGCGTAGCCGAGATGCGATGCAGCGTCAGGTCGGCGCCATTGAATTCGGCTTCGGCATCCAGGCGAATGCCGACCAGCTTCTTGAGCGTGCCGTAGACAATGGTGCCACCCGCCACGGCAATCACGATGCCGAGCAGCGTACCGATCAGCTGCGCGCCAAGCGAAACCCCGCCGATCCCACCCAGCGCATGGCTGCCGAAGATGCCCGCCGCAATGCCGCCCCAGGCGCCGCACAGGCCGTGCAGCGGCCAGACGCCGAGGACATCATCGATATGCCATTTGTTCTGCGCCAGCGTAAACAAATGCACGAACAGCACGCCCGCAACGGCGCCGGTCACCAGCGCGCCCACCGGGTGCATCAGGTCCGAGCCGGCGCAGACGGCGACCAGGCCTGCCAGCGGACCGTTGTAGGCAAATCCCGGGTCGTTACGACCCGCCCACCAGGCCGCCAGCGTGCCGCCAGCCATGGCCATCAGCGAATTGATGGCGACCAGGCCGCTGATCTTGTCGACGGTCTGGGCGCTCATGACATTGAAGCCGAACCAACCCACCGCCAGCACCCAGGCGCCCAATGCCAGGAACGGGATGTTCGACGGCGGATGCGCGCTGATGCGGCCGTCCTTCTGGTAGCGACCCCGGCGAGCGCCGAGCAGCAGTACTGCGGGCAGAGCAATCCAGCCGCCCACCGCATGGACGACCACGGAGCCGGCAAAGTCATGGAACGGCGCGCCAGTCAGATGCGTGATCCAGTCCTGGATGCCAAAACGCTGGTTCCATGCAATCCCTTCGAAAAACGGATAGACAAAGCCGACCAGCACGAAGGTGGCACACAATTGCGGGTTGAAACGGGACCGCTCCGCAATGCCACCCGAGATAATCGCCGGAATGGCGGCGGCAAACGTTGCCAGGAAAAAGAACTTCACCAGTTCGTAGCCGCTCTTTTGTGCCAGCGTGTCAGCACCGGACATGAATTGCACGCCGTAGGCGACGGTATAACCGATGAAGAAGTACGCGATGGTGGAAACCGCGAAGTCCACCAGAATCTTTACCAGGGCATTGACCTGGTTTTTCTTGCGTACCGTCCCTAGCTCCAGGAAGGCGAAACCCGCATGCATGGCCAGCACCATGATTGCGCCAAGCAGGATGAACATGGCGTCGGTGCCAGTCTTCCAATTGTCCATAGGTCCCTCATGCTCAAAATGGGAGCATGGGTATGCAAAAAGCGTTCCAGAAGCGGCTGCATCCTGGTGCCAGTTGCACCTTCATGGTGGAGTTCGCACCGTATTGCGGCCGCACGGGTCGGATTTTTGACCGCGATGTGGTGCACGCCGCGTTCGTTGGTTCACGCCCCGCATGCCTCTGCGCGCCAGAATGATGCAGACGGATAGCGCCAGGATGAACCTTAGTGGTGCATTGCACTATATCGGGGAATGCTGGGCGCGGCCGGGCAAGCTGCGGCCTGACGGTGGGCGGACTTGGGCCGGCGCTGCGCCGTCAGGCAGAAAAGACGCCGCGAAAACGACCGGAACAGAGGGCGAAATTCCCCGCTAACCGGCCTCAAACAAGGATTTCCGGGTTTTTTCGTTGCATTGGTGCCACTGGGGATTGCCCAAGGCGCGAAGGGCAGATTAGACTGCGCCGATCGATGCATTGCCTTCTGGCAGATACATCGGTGACGTCGACCAACAAGGGAAATCAGCCATGAATAAAGGTGAACTGGTATCGGCCATCGCCGCGGAAGCAGAACTGAGCAACGCCGCAGCCGAGCGTGCGCTCAATGCAGCGCTGGACAGTATCAAGAAGGCAGTGGCCAAGGGTGATTCGGTAACGCTGGTGGGTTTTGGCAGCTTCAGCTCGGGCAAGCGCGCCGCACGCACGGGCCGCAACCCGCGCACCGGCGAAACGATCAAGATTCCGGCCGCGAAGACCGTGAAGTTTTCTGCTGGACAAGGTTTCAAGGACGCCGTGAACAAGAAGAAGTAAGCTGTCTGCGTCCGGACTAGCGAGAGAGCGGCCTGTCGGGCCGCTTTTTTATTGGCGGCGGTTATCCGGTACCGACTGTGTGGCGCTCCTGCCATTTCGCATGACCTGCCCTGGTGCCCCCGAGCGCCGGTTTACGGGTTACACTGCCGCGCCTCGGCCCCCGCTACCTGCATCACCACCATGAACGACCAGTCCCACCAGCTTTCCATGACCGTGCTGATGACGCCGGACATGGCCAACTTCTCCGGCAACGTGCACGGCGGCACCATCCTGAAGTACCTGGATATGGTCGCGTATGCGTGCGCAAGCCGTTACGCAGGCCGTTACGTGGTCACCCTCTCGGTGGACCAGGTAGTGTTCCGACAGCCGATCCACGTCGGCGAGCTGGTGACCTTCCTCGCGGCCGTGAACTACACCGGCCGCAGCTCCATGGAAATCGGCATCAAGGTGGTGACCGAGAACATCCGCAGCAAGCTGGTGCGCCATACCAACAGCTGTTATTTCACGATGGTCGCCGTCGATGACAATGGCGCACCGGCAGAGGTGCCACCGCTGGAACCGCGCGACGAAGTCGAGCGCCAGCGCTTCGCCTCGGCCCAGCAGCGCCGCGCACTGCGCCAGGAAATGGAAAAGCGGCACGACGCCATCAAGTCGTCCGGGAACTGATGCGGCCATGGCACGCTTCCTTTCCCTGCTTGCCGGCGCCTGCCTCGCGGTGGCGGGTACGCATGCGCTGGCCGAGGAAATCGGCAGCGTCAATACGAACTTCCGCATGACCGGCTCGGACAAGGTCGTCATTGAAGCGTATGACGACCCGATGGTGCAGGGCGTGACGTGCTATGTGTCCCGTGCCCGCACGGGCGGCATCAAGGGGACGCTGGGCATGGCCGAGGATCCGCCCGAGGCGTCCATCGCCTGCCGGCAGGTCGGGCCGATCTCGTTCAAAGGTCCGTTGCGTCAGCAAGAAGACGTGTTCTCGGAGCGCATGTCGATCATGTTCAAGACCCTGCACGTTATCCGTGCGATCGACCGCAAGCGCAATACACTGGTCTACCTGACTTACTCCGACCGGATCGTGAGCGGCAGCCCGCAGAACAGCGTGACGGCGGTGCCGGTGCCGGGGGGCACGACCATTCCGGTCAAATAACCGCCCGGCAGACCAACGAGCCGGCTCGTATCACGCGGCCGGCTCGAACAGCTTTCGCAGGTTGGACTTCAGAATCTTGCCGTTCGCATTGCGCGGCAGCAGGTCGGGCAGCACGACGATCCGCACCGGCACCTTGAACGCAGCCAACCGCTCCGCGACAAATCCACGCAATTCATCCTCCGTAGCCTGCATGCCGGGCTTCAGGCTTACCACGGCGCCCGGTTCCTCGCCGAGCGTCTTGTGCGGGATGCCGACCAGTGCTGCATCCATGACCGCCGGGTGTTCGTAGAGCGTGCTTTCCACCTCGATGCAGTAGATGTTCTCGCCGCCGCGGATCAGCATGTCCTTCATGCGGTCGACGATATAGAGGTGGCCCTCGTCATCAAGCCTGCCAATGTCGCCGGTGCGCAGCCAGCCATCGGCAAAGGTCTGCGAGGTGGCTTCGGGCTTGTTCCAGTAGCCGCGCACCACGTTCGCGCCGCGCACCATCAGCTCGCCCGTTTCGCCAACGGGCAACGACTGGCCGCGGCCATCGACGATCTTCATTTCACCGATGGGCAGGGCCGGCCCGCTGCTGTCCGGCCGCAGCACATACTCTTCCGCGCTGTGGCTCGTGAACGTGGCGGATGTTTCGGTCATGCCCCAGCCGATGCCCGGCGCCGACTGCGGAATGGTTTCACCGATGCGCCGCACGAGTTCCGGCGACGCTGGCGCGCCGCCGTAGCTCATGCTTTCCAGCGAAGAGAGATCGAAGCGGTCGCGCTCGGGATGTTCGAGAAGCTGCCACGCGATGGTGGGCACACCGCCTGCGGTGGTGCAGCGTTCGCGCTCAATCAGTTCCAGCGCTCGCAACGCATCCCAGCGATGCATCAGCACGATCTTGCCGCCGTTGGCGAGCGCGCTGTTCAGTACCGCCATGCAGCCCGTCACGTGGAAGAATGGCACGGACAGCAGCGCGGCTTTCTGCGGTGCGGCGGGATCGGGCGCGGGAATCGGCTCGCCGCGGCGCAGCAGGTTGCGCAGCGGGCCGAACAGGCTGGCGACGGCGACAGTCGTGGCATTGCGGTGCGTGCCGAGCGCACCCTTGGGCTTGCCCGTGGTGCCAGAGGTATAGAAGATCGTCGCGTCGTCTTCGGGATCGATCGCTACGTCGGGAAGCGCCAGGTCCGGGAGTGTTGCCCATGCCGGAGAGGCGCCGGTCACGCTTTCCAGCGATACGACCTTCGCCTCGCCGTCGACGGCGCCCGCGCGCGAGACATAAACGCGTTCCAGCGCAGGACACGCGGCCAGATGCGAAGCGAGACGGTCCAGCCGTTCCGCATCGACGATCGCCACGCGGCTCCCCGAGTCGTTCAGTCCGTACTCGAGTTCAGCGCCGGTCCACCAGGCATTGAGCGGCGTGACAATGGCGCCGGCCAGCAGCGCGCCGTAGAACGCGACCGGCCATTCAGGCAGGTTGCGCATGGCCAGCGCGACGCGGTCGCCGGGGCGGATGCCATCGCGCACGAGTGCGTGCGCGACATGCAACGCCGCACGCCGGAACGCGGCATAGGTCACGCGCTCGTCCTCGTAGACCACGAAGGTCCGTTCGCCGAAGGCCTGGGTTGCCTGGAACAGGTCGCGCAGCGTCGGTGGCGCGTTCTTCCAGACCGTGGTGGGGATGCCGCGAATCATGCGCGTTTCCGTCTCGAACGGGGCGCCTGGTGCGGTGAGCCGGGCGTGCGCCTCGGCCAGTGACAGGGCAGGCCAGTTGCTGGCCGGCTGGAAATTGCTCGACATGACTGCCTCCCGGACTGCAATGCAGGTGGAGGATGGCGCAACGCGCCACCCCTGAACGACATGCGGGGACATGCAGGGAACCGCGAGAAAGCACGCAAGGCGGCCGTGCCGCCTTGCGTCAGGACCTCACGACGTCAGATCGTGACGCCGCCGTCGACCACCATGGCCTGGCCCGTCATGAAGCTGCTTGCGGCGGACGCCAGATAGACAGCCGCGCCGGCGATCTCGATCGGCTCGCCGATGCGGCGCAGCGGTGCGCCCTGGGTGGATTGCTTGTAGCGCTCGGGGTCTTCCCACAGCGCACGCGCGAAGTCGGTCTTGATCAGTCCGGGCGCGATGCAGTTCACGCGCACATTGTGCGGACCGAACTCCACGGCGAGGTTGCGCGCGAGCTGGAAGTCAGCGGCCTTCGAAATGTTGTACACGCCGATGGTCGGCGAACCGCGCAGGCCGCCGATGGAGGAGACGATGATGATCGAACCTTCCTTGCGTTCGATCATCTGCGGCGCGACCATCTGGATCAGCCAGTGGTTCGAGATCACGTTGTTGTCGAGCACCTTGCGGAACTGATCGTCCGACACGCCGCTCATCGGACCATAGTACGGGTTCGATGCGGCATTGCAGACCAGGACGTCCACCTTGCCGAAGGTGCGATTGGTTTCATCGACAAGCCGCTGCAGGTCATCGCGCGACGAGATATTGGCCGGGACGGCAATAGCGGTGCCGGCGCCGTGGCGTGCATTGATGGCGTCCACGACTTCCTGGCATGCCTCGAGCTTGCGCGACGAAATCACCACTTTGGCGCCCTGAACCGCCATCTGCTCCGCAATGGCGCGGCCAATGCCGCGCGATGAGCCAGTCACGATCGCGACCTTGCCCGACAAATCGAACAATGACATGGAGTCTCCTGATATCGGGGCCCGTGCAGGGCCCGCCTGTGTTCTGTTGGACAGCGCCCGTTGCGGGCCTGCCGGGACATTATGGGTGGGGCATCCGGCCCAGTCCACAGGCAAGCCCCTGCCTGCGGGCCCATATCAGTATTCTTTCTGCGGGCAATGCGCGGCGTGCATGGGACCGGTGGGGCGGTCTTGCGGCAGGGATATGGCAACGATATTCAGGCGCCCAGCAGCGCAGGCAGCACACGCTCGAGCCCGGCGCGGCTGTCGGCATCCAGTGCCACGTGAAAGCGGTCGGCCAGCACGTCGATGACATCGCCCGCGGTGGACAACGGCTGCCGGTGCACGGTGCCGTCCGCAGCGCGCTCGGCCAGTTCGCCGTTGGCCAGGGTCAGTCGCAGATCGCCATCGGTACGGGCCACCATCAGCCGCTGCGTGAAAGGGCTGTCCGGATGCGTGCAGATGTACCAGTTGCGCGCGATGAAATCGATCCACGGCTGCGGTGTCAGGTCGAAGCGGTAGACCTTGAGCCAGCCCTCGTCTCCGCGCACTTCGAGATCCTGGCCATGGAACGTGCTGGCAGTGGTGTCGTCCGGAGCCGGGACCAGCCGATAGGGGAATGCTGACGCGGCCGGCGCCGACAATGGCAGCGACCTGAACGGCGAGGGGCCGCCAAAGCCAACATCGGCAAGATAGCTGCGATGCGCGACTTCTACGCGCAGCAGCATGTGCGAAGCCATGGTCTGCACGTCATTGGCCACCCCCCAGCGTACACGCGCGGCCAGCGGCGTTACGGTGTAGCCCAGCGCCGTCAGCGCTGCGGCCAGCAGCGTGTTGAGTTCGAAGCAATACCCGCCGCGTCCGCGCGTGACCAGCTTGTCGAACACGGCATCGATGTCGATCCGTACAGGGCGGCCCAGCAGCGGGTCGATGTTCTCGAAGGGGATGCGTGCGAGCTGCGCCGCGATGAGCGCATCAAGGGATTCCAGCGTGGGGGACGGTGGTGCGTCGAGGCCAAGGCGTGCGAGGTAGGCGTCCAGGCGGGGAGCGTCAAGCGTGATCATGTCGCGTACCGAGTTCAGTTGAGCATTTCGAGTGCGGTCAGATCGAGCAGTTCGATGCTGCCATACCGCAACCGCAGCAGCCCTCGCGATTCGAGTTCGCGCAGCGCCTGATTGACGGTCTGCCGCGACAGGCCGAGGATCTGCGCGAGCTGTTCCTGCGGAATCCTTACGGCCTGAACGGCAGGCGTTGCATCGTCCGTGCCGTGGGCCGGGTTGCCATAGCCGCGCGCGATGGCTGCCAGCCGACGAGCCGTGCGCGCGGCCGGCGGCAGCAGCTGCATTTCCTCGACATAGTCAAAGACCAGCCGCGTCTTGGCCGCAAGCAGAAGGCCGAACTCGCGCCACCATGCGGGATGCTGAGCGAGCCGGCGTTCGAGGCTCGCGCGTGGGACGTGCCACAGCCGCGCGGCGTGCACCGCGCGTGCGTCGTGAGTGCGTGGCAGGCCATCGAACAGGCAGATCTCGCCGAACCAGGCGCCGGCTTCGAGCAGGCCGAGCAACGCCGCCTTGCCGGACTCGCCGGCGGCATCGACCTGCATGGTGCCGCTGGCAACGCAATAAAGCCCGTCAAACGCATCGCCGCGCGCGAACAGCGCCTCGCCGGCGGCGAGGTGGCGCCACGTGCCATCGTCCAGCAGTGCCTCGCGCAGTGGGCCCGGCAACTGGGAAAACCAGGCACTCGCCTGCAGCGTGGCGGCCGCCTCCGCGCGCGACGGTGCGGCGTTGCCGCCCGGTGTGCCGCGCGGGATGCCTGACGGGCCACGTGCCCCGCTGCCCGGGGGCTGAGCCATGCCCATGTCGTCTCCTGTCGTGTTCGGGTTGATACGTACGGCGTAGCACGTCCGACTGTCAAAAATCAGACAGACGCCGCGGGACGCGATCAATACTATAAATCTACAAGAATCGACAAGACAGCCGGGCTTGTGGCACTGCTGCACTGCTGCAGCCATCGGCCCGCATCCAAGGAGACGCCCCGTGAACACCCTGGTCGAGCATCTGGCCAACTACGCCGCCTATCACCGCAATCCCCGCAATGTCGCCACGCATTTCATCGGCATCCCGATGATCGTGCTCGCCGTCACCACGCTGCTCGGCCGGCCCGTGATGCCGCTGGGCGACGGTGATGCGTACCTCACGCCGGCCATGGTGGTGTACGCGTTGTCGTGCCTCTTCTATCTGCGCCTGTCGGCGGGATTCGGCGTGGCGATGGCGATCGTGCTGGCGCTGTTCCTGTACGCCGGAGCTCACCTTGCCGCGCTGCCGACGGGCGGCTGGCTGGCTGCCGGTATCGGCCTGTTCGTGGCGGGCTGGGTCATCCAGTTTGTCGGCCATTACTATGAAGGCCGAAAGCCCGCGTTCGTCGATGATCTGGTCGGACTGCTGATCGGCCCGCTGTTCCTCGTGGCGGAGACCGCCTTTGCCTGCGGTCTGGCAGCCGGCACCCGCGATGCAATGATGGCGCGCGTGTCCTGATGCGGCAGCGATCAGGCCATGCCGGCCGGCAGCCGCAGGTGCGCTGCCAGGCCGCCGAGCGCGCTGTTACCCAGCTCCAGTGATCCCTCATACATCGCCGCAATCTCTGTGACGATGGCCAGGCCGAGACCGCTGCCGGCGGCGGCTTCGTCGAGCCGCCCGAACCGGGTGGTGGCCAGTTCGCGCGCCTCGGGCGGCATGCCCGGGCCGTCATCTTCCACGAGCACCTCCAGCAACGCTGCGGCAGTGTCTTCGCGCAAGTGGATGCGCACCTGCGAGCGTGCCCACTGGCAGGCGTTGTCGAGCAGATTGCCGAGCATCTCCACCAGATCCTGACGGTCGCCGGCGAAGTGTCCTTCGCCTTCCACGCCGATGTCGAGCTGCCGCGCGCCATGAAGGCGCGTCAGGGCGCGCGTCAGCTCGCGTACCGCGGGGCCGGCCTCGATGCGCTGGCCACGTGCCGCCGCGGCGCCTGCTGCGCGCGCGCGGGGGCCAGGTGGCGGTCGACCTGCCGGCGCATGGCGTCGACCTGGCGGGACACGGCATCGGCAGCCGGGCTCGGCAAGCTGGACGCCTCATTGGCGAGCACGGCGAGCGGTGTCTTTACCGCGTGCGCCAGGTCCGCCGCCTGTTGCCGCGACCGCTCGAGCGCCTGCGCGTTGTGGTCCAGCAGCGTGTTGATTTCGCTGATCAATGGCTCGACTTCAGTAGGCCAATTGCCGCCCAAGCGACTCTCGCGCCGTGCCTGCATCGCGCCCAGCGCTTGCCGCAGGCGCTTGAGTGGCGCCAGCCCGAAGCGCACCTGAGCGGCCACGGCCAGCATCAGGCCCATGCCAAGCGCTCCGAGCGACCAGCCCAGCATGGTGTTGAACGCGCGCCGTGCGGCGCGCAGTTCGGTGCGATCCAGCGCCACGGAAACGCTCACTGGCGTGTCGGACGAAGCCAGCACGATGCTGCGCGACACCACCAGCAGCGACTGCTGGTTGGGTCCCTGACGAACTTCGGCAGGCGTTCCCGCTACCTTGTGCGCAGCCTTTTCCGGCATTTCTGTGTCCCACAACGAGCGCGAACGCAGCAGCGCGCCGGGGGCTCGGGCTTGCCAGTAGGCGCCGGAATAGGGGAGTTCATAGCGTGGGTCCGCCGGTGCGCGCGTCAGCAGCAGCCAGCCGTCGGGGCTCCAGTCGAGCGCGGCGGTCAGGCTGGTGAACTGGTGTTCCAGCTGGCGCACGTAGGTATCGTTGACGTGCCGCTCGAACAGCGTGGAAAGGAGCCACCAGCTTGCGCCGAGCGCCGCGGCGAGCCAAATGGCGGCCACAGGCGCAGCGCGAGAGAGTTGCGCATGCGGTGCCTTAATTCCCGGTCGCGGGGGGCGGTCGCAGCCGGTAGCCCTGGCCGCGCACGGTCTCGATCACGTCCACGCCGAGCTTGCGGCGCAGCCGGCCGACGAAGACTTCGATCGTGTTGCTGTCGCGGTCAAAGTCCTGCGCATAGATATGTTCGGTCAGCGTGGACTTGCTGACGATGGCGCCCGGATGGTGCATCAGGTAGTCGAGCACCTTGAATTCGTGCGCCGTCAGCACCACGGCGGCGCCATCCACGGTCACGGTGCCGGCGCGCGGATTCAGCTGGACGGAGCCGCAGCTCAGTTCGGGGGCCGGCATGCCGTGCGCGCGGCGAATCAACGCGCGGATGCGCGCCTGCAATTCTTCCATGAGGAACGGCTTGGCCAGGTAGTCGTCGGCGCCCGCGTCGATGCCTTCAACCTTCTCTGTCCAGCTGTCTCGCGCCGCGAGAATCAGCACGGGAACGTTGACGTGCGCTGCGAAACCGCTTCGAGAATGCGGGACAGCGGCAGGATTTCCCCGGACTGCACCGCCGCGCGGGCGCGATCGGCGTCCTTGTCGGCATGTGCCGGCGCGGCGATGCCAAGCGCAAGCGCGAGCGCAGCACCGGCCAGCGCGAGCGCGAAAGCAGGGCGGCTTGCGTGGCGAAGCCGGGCAGGGCGGCGGACGTGAAATGTCTTCATGGCCTGAAGTTTGCGTCAAAACGCCTGAACGCAGGCTGAACGGATGCCTCAGCCAGCGTTCAGGTGCCGTTCACGACAATGCTTGCCAACCGTATCAGGAGTCCAGCCATGTCGCACCATCCGTCTACCGCATCCCTGTCACAGTCCGTTTCACCGTCCCCGCAGCATCGCTCGCCGGACCGGCGCGCAGCTTTCCTGGCGGCTGGCGCGCTGTTTTCCGTGCTCTGCGTGTCTAGCGTGTTCTGGATCCATGTCGACCTGATCGCTCTGCTACGCGAGTGGTCGCGCGCCGATGCCAACCTGCCGTTGATTGCGCTGGGCACCATGGCCGTGGGCTCGCTGATTGCCGCGTGGCTCGGCGAATAGGCCTTGAAAATAGAGTCCTGTCGCATCTGACGCGGCGCGCGCAGCCCCGATTTCTCTTCCGCGAGAAGACGCCTGAGACTGCGAAAGTGGGGGGACGTGGTGCCTCTACGCGCTTCTGCTGAGGTATTGCTGCGACAAAACACGGGGTTTTCACGGGGTTTTAGCGTTTGCATGTATGAAAACCCTTTGACACACGGTCGTTTCCGCTATGATTCAGTGGCGCCGGCAAGGGGTATGTGCAACGCAATGCGAAGCCTTCGAACAGCCGGCTCTGATCTGTTCAACTCTCGTATATCGATATGGCGACCAAAGCGAAACCGACCGCGAAGACGACTGCAACCAAGCCCGCTGCCAAGAAGGCCGCGGCAACGAAGGCACCTGTGAAGGCTGCCGCCAAGAAGGCCGCGCCGGCCAAGAAGGCTGCTCCGGCTGCCGCGGTGACCCCGCGCCCGCTGAAGGACACCTTCAACAAGTCGAGCCTGGTCGCTCACCTGGTAGCCCAGACCCAGATGGAGCCCAAGGCCGTGAAGACGGTGCTGGCCCATCTGGAAAACACCATCGTCGGCGCGCTGAACAAGAAGGGCGCTGGCGAATTCACGCTGCCGGGCCTGCTGAAGGTGACCGCGCAGCAAGTGCCGGCGAAGAAGAAGCGCTTCGGCAAGGACCCGTTCACCGGTGAAGAGCGTTGGTTCCCGGCCAAGCCGGCCAGCGTCAAGGTGAAGGTTCGCCCGCTGAAGAAGCTGAAGGACGCTGCTGCCGCTTGATCGGCCAGTTGATCCGCAAAGAAAAGGAGCCGCTGGTCGGCTCCTTTTTTCATGCCCGATGTCGGGCTGCGCGACGATGGGTGAGTTTCCGCCGACACGCGTTCGGGAACTGGCTACGACTTAACCATGGTCAAATTGCGCCCTTGGGCATGCGCCTAGAATTCACATCGCCATGGGTGCGGGGGCGCTCCCCATGGCACCGGCTCCCGGCGTCTTCCCGGAAGCCCCGCCCGCTGCCAGCAATGGCCGCGGGCTTTCTTTTTGGCGCGCCGATTCGCACTGGCCGCGCGTCAGCCGCCGACAATCTGCTTGGCGTAGCTTGCGCGCTCCATTTCGCGCACTTCGACGCTGATTTGCACGCTCTGACCTTCCGCAGTGGCTGGGCGGACCGCCTCGGCAATGACATCGCACACGGCCTGCCCAAGCGCGCGCCGCACGGCCAGTTCGCGGCCATCGAGGATGGACAGGCGAGCATGGACGAACGCGCGCTCTGCAGCCTCTACCCCCTGCCGAAACGTGGACAGCATGATGCAACGCGATTTAATGTCGGCTTCGCCGAATTCGCCGGATGCAAGCAGCGCGGCATTGGCCTCATCGAGCAGTTCTTCGGGCGAACAGTTGAGACGCGTGTTTTCTGTGATTTCGATCACGAGGTGGGGCATGGCAGATCGGGGTGGAAACAGTACGAGCCGGACGCTGTGGAGAGCCGGGGCGAATCGTCATGATACGTGCATTCCGCAGCGTTACTCCCGCCCGGCCCCGCCCCTGAGTTAAGCTAGCTTGCGTCGAAGACTGCGGCGTTGGATTCATCACAACAGCACACATGGAAACCATCAGCTTCGAAATTTTCCTGCGCCTGTTCTGCGGCCTGGTCGCGGGTGCCGCGATTGGCCTCGACCGCAACCTGCGCGGCAAGGCCGCCGGCATGCGCACGCTGGGGCTGGTATCGCTCGGCGCGGCAACAGCCGTCTGCCTGGTGACGCAGTATGGACCTCAGATGGACGCAGTCTCGCGCGTGCTGCAGGGGTTGCTGACCGGCATCGGGTTTCTGGGTGTGGGCGTGATCGCGCGACATGGCTCGCACCAGCGCCCGCAGGGGCTGACCACCGCGGCGGCAATCTGGCTGTCGGCGATCCTCGGTGCGGCGGCGGGGGCAGGCTACTACGCGGTCGGCGGCCTGGCGCTTGTGCTCGGCATGTTGCTGCTGTGGATGGGCGGGCGCCTTGAAATGCGGTTGCATCGTGTGCTCGATCCGATCAATGGTGACAAGCACAACCATCGCGACAACGGCGAGGCGGGGAAGCAGGCGAAGGGCAATGAACCCGACGACGACGTCTGGCCCTGAAGCGCCCAGGAAGCATTCTGGACAGGCGGATCGGGAACCTTGCGGCGTTACCCGGTGCCACACACGAGAAAGGTAGCGACATTCCGGCGTTCGCGCCGGTACAGCCGTCACCAAACATGCTCAGGAGGTCGCGCCATGAAGCCGATTACCCTGTTTGGCGCGCCGACGGATGTCGGCGCAAGCACCAGAGGCTGCACGATGGGCCCCGAAGCGCTGCGCATTGCCGACATCGTCCCGGCGCTTGCGCGGATGGGGCTCGATGTCAGCGACGCCGGCAATATTGCTGGTCCGGTGAATCCGCTCGCGCCGCCGGTACAGGGCCTGCGCCATCTCGATGAGGTGGTGGCGTGGAATCGCGGCGTGTTCGAGGCCAGTACGCGCATTCTCCAGGCGGGCCGGATGCCGGTCCTGCTTGGCGGTGACCACTGCCTGGCGGTCGGATCGGTCAGTGCAGTCGCCCGTCATTGCCGGGAGGCAGGCCGGAAGCTCGTCGTACTCTGGCTCGATGCCCATGCCGATGCCAATATCGGGACCAGTACGCCGACCGGCAATATGCATGGCATGCCAGTGGCCTGCCTGTGCGGCGACGGCCCCACGCCACTGACCACGCTCGGCGGCCAGCCGCCGGCGGTACGTCCCGAGGAAATCCGGCAAGTTGGCATCCGCAGCGTCGATGCGCAGGAAAAGCTGCGGCTGCATGCGCTGGGCCTCAAGGTGTTCGATATGCGCTATATCGACGAGTACGGCATGCGCCAGACCATGGAGCAGGCGCTCGCCGGCGTTGATGACGACACGCACCTGCACGTGAGCTTCGACGTCGATTTCATCGATTCGGCCATCGCGCCCGGCGTCGGTACGACGGTGCTGGGCGGACCCACGTATCGCGAGACACAACTCTGCATGGAAATGATCGCTGATACGGGACGATTGTCTTCGCTGGACGTAATGGAGCTCAACCCTGCCTGCGATGTGCGTAATGAGACAGCACGGCTGGTGGTCGATTTCCTGGAAAGCCTGTTTGGCAAGTCCACGCTACTGCGGGCGCGCTGACGGGCGCTCGCACGCCAAAAACTAAGGGGCGCCATGGTGGCGCCCCTTGTGCATCGGAAATGACTCGCTCAGGCGTGCAGTGCCGCAGCAGCGGTGGACTCCGCAGGCGCGGTGAAACGGGCGGGTTCTTCGCGCGCAAGCCGTTGCAATTGCGCCAGTTTGGCACGCAACCCCGCATCGAGGCGCGGCGGCGGCATCAGCGTGGACGGACAGGCCACGCCGAGGATGTCCAGCGCTCGCCGGAAGTTCTCGACGGTGAGGCCCTGCGCCGGATCGACGCTCACGAGGTGTTCGCGCTGGGCGTCACTCATGGAGTCCGCCGGCGCGCAGGACAAGATCACATAGGTGGACGGCATGGCACGGCCCGCAAAGTAAGCGGCAATCTCCGCGCCGTGGCCGCCTGCCACGGCAGGTGTCATGCCTTCCACCTGCAGGTCCAGTTGCTGGAAGATGGCGGCAGGCGTGCCGCGCCGCCACGCGTCCGACACCACCACCCGTGCGCCCGCCAGTCCGAAGAGCCGGCGAATATAGCCAAGCGCAATGGGGTCGAAGAAGCGGACATCGCGCAAAGTACCCGAATCGGGAACCCCGCCGAGCCGGGCCTGAGACCGGTCGGAATACAGTACGCCAGGTACGTCCAGCATGATGAGTCGTTCAGACATGATTTCCTTGGGGTTACACATCGGGTTGGTGTGAGCAAAGATTACTCGGCAACCTGATGGCTGCGCGTAACGGCGCCAGCCGCAAGTGAAACATATCTGTAACTTCCTCGCTGAACTCGTAAATGCCGGTTACCTCTCAATGTCAAATGTTTCCGGCAGACACATCTGTACTGCCACTTTATCCGTCGGCAGCAGCGCACAAGCGCCACCTAGCACGCCGAATCCGTTACGGGGCGCACTCCGTGGGCCCGATCGTCGGCCAGCAGGCCAGTGTGAAGATCAGGCTGCTGTTGAGCTAACGCCGGATTGCCGTGTTTCCGTGGGTGGGTCGGGCTGTCCTCATGGATGTCGAGGCGATAGCCATGGGCATAGACCACCGTGATCGAAATGCCATTCTCGGGACTGAGTCGCAAGGTCTTGCGCAGGCGCGACATCAACCCGGCCAGCGCACGCGACAAGGGCGGCAGTTCATGGTGCCAGATGGCCTGTTCGATGCGGCGGTTAGCGAGTACCCGGCCGGCATTGGTGAACAGCAGCATGGCCAGATCGAACTCCTTTGGGGTCAGTGTTATGCGCTCGCCGTGCAGCGTTGCGAAGCGGCCGACGCTGTTGAGCTGGTACGGGCCCGCGCGCGCCAACAGCCCCTGACGTTGACGGTCCCCTGTGGCGCGGCGGCGCAGTGCGGCCATTCGCGCCAGAAGGACCCGCGTACTCTGCGGACCGCTCAGGTAGTCGTCGGCGCCCGCGTCGAGCGCTTCGACGAGGGCCTCCTCGCTACCGTTGCCGCCCAGCATCATGATCGGCAGATCGCGCGAGCGCGCGCACCGTACAGTGCGGATGACGTCAATCGCCGCTGTGTCGGGCAGTTCGTCATGGATCAGCAGCATATCGTACGAGGCAAGGCTGACGCCCTGGATGAGCGCACGAGTGGAAGCAAACACGTTGCATCGGAAGCCGGCGCGCGCCAGCAATTCGGGAACGGCTTTCAGATGCGCGGACTGACCGCTCAGCAGTGCGATATTCATGGGGTCAGGCATACAGTGGCGGCGGAAATGAGAAAAGTCGGTTTGCCGGAAGGTGCTGAGTCGAGAGCGTATAAAGGCAAACGCGGCGGAACAATCGGACAAATCCGATTCCGGCCAGAAAATTGCGCTAGCTCAGATGTGCGAACTGTTCGATCGAGGCAATGCCGCAGAAGGCGTTTGTCGCGACGCAGCAGCGGCCGGGCGCCGCGCCACGCATATCGCTGTGCCAAAATAAGAACCATCGTGATCCGGTTCCGCGTGGCGGACACCTGGGAAGCCTGCACATGCTAAGCCCGAGCGTTGTCGCGACGGTCATCCTGATTTTTCACGTCATTGGCGTGCTGGCCGCATTGCACGCCGTCATGACCGTGCGCACGGCGCCCGGGGCCATTGCCTGGGCGGGATCGCTGGTGATGATGCCGTACCTCACACTGGTGCCTTACCTGATCTTCGGCAGGAGCCGTTTCGCCGGCTATGTCAATGCGCGCCGCTTCAATGACGACAGGCTGCGCGAGATCCGCCATGGCATGACCCCTGAAGACCGCGACGCCCGCAGCGCCTGCGTGGTGCACGCACCGGAGCCAGCCTGCATGCGCGCGCTTCCGCGGCTGACCGGCATGCCTTGCCTGGCCAACAACGATGTGCGCCTGCTGGTCAACGGCACGACCACGTTCGAGGCCATCTTCGCAGCCGTGGCCGCAGCCAGGCAGGTGGTGATCGTGCAGTTCTTCATCGTCCATGACGATGTACTCGGCCGGCGCCTGCAGGCATTGCTGTGTGAGCGCGCGCAGGCTGGCGTCAAGGTCTATTTTCTCTACGACAGCATCGGTTGCCACGCGTTGCCGCGTGGCTATGTGAAGACCTTGATGGCGGCCGGCGTCGAGGCGCGCGCGTTCTCGACGCACCGCGGCTTCGTCAACCGCTTCCAGCTCAACTTCCGCAACCATCGGAAGCTCGTGGTCGTGGACGGGTCGCAGGCCTTCGTGGGGGGGCATAACGTCGGCGTTGAATATCTCGGCGAGCGGCCCCCGCTAGCGCCGTGGCGCGACACCCATATCAGCGTGCGCGGCAGCGCTGTGCTGGATCTGCAGATGGCGTTTGCCGAGGATTGGTACTGGGCCGCGCGCGAAGTGCCATACCTGCTGATGCCGCCTCCTGACGTGGGCGGGCGCATGACCTGCCAGGTCGTGCCGACGGGCCCGGCCGACGCGCAGGAGACCTGCTCGCTGTTCTTCGTCGAAGCCATCCAGGCTGCGCGGCACCGGGTGTGGATCACGTCGCCATACTTCGTGCCGGACGAAGCAGTCTTTGCCGTGCTGCGCCTGGCGGTACTGCGCGGGGTAGATGTGCGTATCCTGATTCCCGCCAGGCCAGACCATCTCGTCGTGTTCGCCGCTTCCACGCTTTACGCGCATCAGGCCGTGGCCGCGGGGATCAAGCTGTATCGCTACCAGCCGGGCTTTCTCCACCAGAAGGTCATCCTGGTCGACGACGACGCGGCGGCAGTCGGTACGGCGAACCTCGACAACCGCTCGTTCCGGCTGAACTTCGAGTTGATGGTGATGACGGCGGACCGCGAGTTCGCCAGCCAGGTCGCTGACATGCTGGAGGCCGATTTTGCGCAGGCGCGGCGCATCGGCGTAGACGAATTCCTGCGGGCGCCTGCGCCATTGCGTGTGGCGATGCACGTGGCAAAGCTGTTTGCGCCGATCCTGTAAGCGAGGTGTCGGGAAGCAACGCCGCGCCCTATTGTGTACACTGTTCACTATTGGTTGGCAAGATAAGAACAGTATGTACAGGGGGGAAATGATGAGCCGGACTGCCTCAACGATGCCGGCCCGCACGACGTATCGTCACGGCGACCTGCGCCGAGCGCTGCTGGAAGCTGGCATTGACCTGGCGCGTGAAGGCGGGCCCGATGCCATCGTGCTTCGTGAAGCCACGCGACGGGCGGGCGTGGTGCCCAACGCCGCGTATCGGCACTTTTCCAGCCGGCAAGACTTGCTGCGGGCCGTGCGCGCGGCAGCATTGTCCGCGCTCGCGATTGCCATGGAAGCCGAACTCGGTGGCCTGCGCCCGGCTAGTAGTGCGGCGACGCTGGCGCGCGCGAGCCTGCGCGCCGTCGGGACGGGTTACCTGCGTTTTGCTCTGTCCGAGCCTGGTCTGTTCCGTACGGCCTTTTCCGTTCCGGACCAGGTGGAAGATGATGCGGATCCGGCAAAGGCCGGCCACAGTGGGCTGAATCCTTTCCAATTGTTGTCGGCCGCACTGGACAGAATGGTCGAAGCGGGAATCCTGCCGGCTGCGCATCGGCAGGGCGCCGAGTACCTGGCGTGGTCGGCTGTGCACGGCCTTGCCATGCTGGTGCTGGACGGCCCGCTGCGTGGGAGGGAGCCCGGAGAGGCTGCGGCGCTTGGCCAGCGTTTGCTGGACATGGTGGAGCGAGGACTTCAGTCAGCAACCTGATTCAAAAAAAATGCCACGATGGCGGGGACCATCGTGGCAGCGTAAGGAACCAGGATGGGGTCCCCTGGCTCGTCGGGGCACCCGCGGGATGGGTGCACGGGCAAATCTATTCGGTTAAGTCTCATAAGAAAATCGGATAAGTCCTAAATTTGTTCCCAAAATGTGTCTTCGGGCACAGAGTCTCGTTGCCGGCACATATTCGATTCAGGGGATCGGCTGGATGGCCAGACGGTCTAACGGGATGTCAACCGGGCATTTCGCCCTTGACAAGTGATGGGTGGATCATGCGATACGCGGTCGGCAGCGTTTTCACGATGGCAGCACTATTGGCGGGTTGCGCGGTCTACCCCGACTATTACGGCGCCGACTATCTCGGCTACCCGGCTTATCCGGTGGGCTCACCGTACTACAGCGGCTATCCGGTAACGCCTGGCTATCCATACTACGGCCCGGGCTATGGCGGCTACTACGGGAGCTTTGCCTATGTCTATGGCGGAGGCCGATGCTGCTGGTATGGCGGACACCGAGGGTGGCACGGCTCTGGGGGCTGGCATGGGTCCGGTGGCTGGTATGGCGGCGGCAGGAGCGGTGGCCGCGGTAGCGGAGGTGGTCGCGGCGGTGGCGGACACGGGCGGTAATGCCATACGGCGAAGGGCTCTGGAGCCCTAGCCAGCGAGGCGGCTACCTGTTTACACCCCAGAACTGCCAGCAGAGGAGTCTTGCGATGCGCAAACCACTACCCGAGAAAGCGCCCAAGGGCGGTCGGCAACAGCCGAAGTCGGCGCCGGCCGACGAGCGGATCGAACGAGAACTGGACGAGGCCCTGAAGGAAACGTTTCCTGCCAGCGACCCGATCGCCGTCGATCCGGACAAGCCGCGTCCGTCGAAGACGTCGTGACAGAACGGATGGCAGACTAGGGCAACTGGCGCAGTTGCCCGATCACGGACATCAGCCGTCCGTGCGCAACGATGACGCCGGACTCGTCCTGCAGCGCTTCCTGGTAGCGCTTGCGGAACGCGCCATCGCCCTTGTCGCTGAACAGCCGTTCGGTGGCCCGTGCTACTGCGCGGCACGTTTCATCATGGTATTCCGGCGACTCGAGTTCCTCGTCGATTTCGATGATGAGCCGGGACAACGGGTCCATCCAGCGGAAAAAATCGTCTTCCGTCACCAACTGCACGAACAACCCTGCTGGGATGGGACCGTTCAGGCGTTCGTACTGGCCGCGGTCATAGCCGATAACTTCCTTGTGAACCTGCAGCAACGCTGCGCGCAGGGCCTGAAGGCCCGAGCGGCGCGTTTCCTGCGTCGCTAGAAATTGTTCGTTGGGCATGCCCTTCTCCATGTTCATGGCCCGCGAGCAGGCAGCCCAAATGCGTCCACGAACGGAGCGGCGGTGCCTGCCGAAAATTCAGGGCGCAAGCGGGCCGTTCCCTGTCAGTGCCCGGTGCGCCTGCCAGTATAGGCAGGGCGGCCAGCGCGCCGCGCTAGCGATATACCCGTATTGCTGGGCATGCATGGCCTTGCGCCCGTTAGCCTCGCGCCAACGATATACGGATGCCTTACGAGGTCATGAGCGGCGCGTGACGCTCCCCCGTTGCACCTCGGTCGCGCGGCAACGGAAGAGGTTGCAAAGCTCGTCGATGATCTTCTCCGGAAACACCTGCCGCTGCTCGTCGGGCGAACCCGTGCCCGCCGGTTCTCATGAAGCACGATCACGCCCGCTTGGCGCGTCTCTTGGAGCCGCAAATTGCCGTACTTTCGAACGAAAGTGGCAGGAGTGACAATCTCAAGACATAAGCATAATTATGTCTAAACAATATGATCGATAAGTAGAGAGTTTACGTAATACGTAATAAAACATTGATCGGCAACGTTACC
Source organism: Cupriavidus pinatubonensis (assembly GCF_019602855.1). Taxonomy (GTDB): domain Bacteria; phylum Pseudomonadota; class Gammaproteobacteria; order Burkholderiales; family Burkholderiaceae; genus Cupriavidus; species Cupriavidus pinatubonensis. The sequence continues at coordinate 210,926 of NZ_CP080766.1, read as the reverse complement.
CAGCCGCCAACGGCGTGTCGAAATTACTTGATACACATCAACAAACGCCAGCTTCATGGGCTGCGATTCAGGGATTTTTCATTGCGCGTGTGTCGAGATATCCACTCGGTTGATACACTCGGAAGTCCTCAAAATGCAGTCGGGATAGGCGGTGATCGAAGAATGCATCGCCAAATCTGAAGCAAGCGGCGTCACGCGCTGCAGCCCCGGCCGATGGCCAAAAAAACAAGAAATTGAGTTTCGAAATTTCGCGGGCCGAAATGGCTGGCGAAATCGCAGCCAGAATGAATTACCGATCGATTATTACGCTCGCAAGCCTTGCGCTTGCCGGTTGCTCGCGTTATCCGGACGCATCCGGCCACTTCATCCGGACCGCCTTCATTGCCGATCGTCTGGCTGGCCTGATGGAAATGGATCGCCTGACGCAAGACCATATCCGCCTGTCTACTCCGGTCCATGATCTTGGCAAGCTTCTCATTCCAGACCGCGTGCTGCTGAAGCCGGGCAAGCTGACGCCAGCCGAACGAAGCATCATGGAGCGGCATTCCGGGATGGGCGCGGACCTGCTGTCAACCAGTGCCGACCCGCTGCATCAGTTTGCTGCCGGAATTGCCAGGCACCATCACGAGCGCTTTGATGGCAGCGGCTACCCGGACCGCCTGGCCGCTCGGCGCATCCCGTTGGCCGCGCGTATCGTGGCCGTTGTCGATGCATTCGACGCCATGACCGAAACGCGCTGCTATCGGCCCCGCATGGCCGACGAGGAAGCGCGGGCCATTATTGCGTCAGGTAGCGGCTCGCATTTTGATCCGGAAGTGGTGGAGGTCTTCCAGGAAGGTTTTCCGGATCTGCTCAGTGCTCGTGCCACGGCGAACGAGTTGCTGTCTCTCGGCAACGACACGGCAGTGATTGCAGGGTTCTACGGGCTGTCACGTACCGATTTTCGGTCCGCGGCCCGCTTGGTCACCAAGGTTGTCGCCACCCCGTTGCACTTTGAAGCATTGGTCTAGTTACCGTTCGAGGTACGCCTCGGCAGCTATCACAATTTGGTGAGGGTTTCCCAACCAACGGAGATTCACTTGTCGCGACCCGGACGGTAAAATCTGTGCCGACCTTTTAGCGCCGGCACGAGAATGCATACCCATTACGATAATCTGAAGATTTCTCGTGACGCCCCCCCGGAGGTCATTCGTGCGGCATACAAGGCATTAAGTCAAAAGCATCATCCGGATCGTAACCATGACTCGCCCGAATCTCACCGGGTCATGACTATTATCAACACCGCTTACGAGGTTTTGATGAATCCGGCAAAGCGTGCCCAGCATGATGCGTGGATTCTGTCGCAGGAAAAGGCGAAAGCGGGCGCGACTGCAAACGCCGGCCAGCGGGCGAGACCGGCTTCGACAGCGTCGGGGACTTCTGCGGATCCGGCGTCCCGAAGCGGTAGCGGTGCGCGACAGGCCCCTCCTGCGGATTCCAGGACATCGCGCAAGAACGCGGACAGTGGGAGCGCAGTGAATCCGGCAGGCGCCAGCACTGCCTCCAAGGCGTTATTTGTGCTGGTGGTGGCAGGGGCTGCGATTTATCTGATCATCCCGACGTCGCACCAATCGGCGGATGGCTCCCGGCAGGCAGAGGGCTGGACACCTTCGGTCTCGACCATTGCCGCCATGACTGGGGAGCCGCGCGACGCGGCCGCGACGCCGACGAAGTCGCCTGCGCCGCTACCCCAGTACGTGCGCCAGCCCACCGCGCCGAACGGCCAGGCCTGGCCCGCGTGGACCAGCTATATTCCAGGCTACCCTATCCGCAAGACCGGAGGATTGTCGTCATTGACTGTGGACAATTCCCGTAATTCTTCGGATGTCTTTCTGAAAGTGTTTTCCCTTGGTGGTGGCGATACCATCCCGGTGCGTTTCGCGCTGATCAAGGCTGGCACGTCATTCGAGTTTTCCAATATCGAGCACGGCAGCTTCGACGTTCGCTACATGGACCTGGATACGGGAAAAATTGCCAAGTCGAACCCGTTTGAACTTGAAGAGATAGCGGAAGGCAATGCCACGCGATACAGCCGGATGTCGCTGACGCTTTATCCGGTGCGCAACGGCAATACCCAGGCGCAGGAAATCGAAGAAAGCGAATTCTAGGGCCTACCCCGGCGATGGGGTCTACGGAAACCGGGCAAGAGCGGTAGCCCTTGCCCGTGCGAACCGGGTCTAACGGCCGTTCTTGCCGCTCGTCACACCAGTGCCGGATAGTCGGTATATCCCTCGGCACCCGGATGGTAGAACGTCTCCGGCCGGGGCTCGTTGAGCGATGCGTCGAGCGCAAGGCGGCGCGGCAAGTCCGGGTTGGCGATGAAGAGCTGCCCGAATGCGACGGCGTCGGCTTCGCCGGCGGCCAGCACGTGTTCGGCGGTCTGCTTGGTCATTTTCTCGTTGGCGATATAGACGCCGCCGAAAGCTGCCTTCAGGGCCGGACCCAGGCGATTGTCGCCGATTGCCTCGCGCGCGCAGATGAAGGCAATGCGGCGCTTGCCCAGTTCGCGCGCCACGTAGCCGAACGTCGCCGCCAGATCGGAGTCGCCCATCGAGTGCACGTCACCGCGCGGCGACAGGTGCACGCCGACGCGGTCGGCACCCCACACGTCGATGCATGCGTCGGTAATTTCGAGCAGCAGCCGCGCGCGGTTTTCGATGGGGCCACCATAGGCATCCGTGCGCTGGTTGGTCGAATCCTGCAGGAACTGGTCGAGCAGGTAGCCGTTGGCACCGTGGATTTCAACGCCGTCGAAGCCGGCCTTTTTGGCATTTTCGGCACCGTGCCGGTAGGCCGCGATCACGCCAGCGATTTCCTCGGTTTCCAGCGCACGGGGCGTGACGTAGGCACGCTTCGGGCGCACCAGGCTCACGTGGCCTTGCGCCGCGATCGCGCTCGGCGCCACAGGCAGTTCGCCGTCGAGGAAGATCGGGTCCGAGATCCGGCCGACGTGCCAGAGCTGCATGAAGATGCGGCCGCCAGCGGCATGGACTGCGTCGGTCACGTGTTTCCAGCCCGCGACTTGCTCGTCGGTCCAGATGCCCGGCGTGTCGGCATAGCCGACGCCCTGCGGCGTCACCGCCGTGGCTTCCGAGATGATGAGGCCGGCGGACGCGCGTTGCACGTAATACTCGGCCATCAGTGCGTTCGGCACACGCTTGCCGCCGACGGCGCGCGAGCGGGTCAGCGGCGCCATGATGACGCGGTTGGGCAGGTCGAGGTCGCCGATGCGGATGGGGTCGAAGAGGGTAGGCATGAGGTCTGGCCTTGCGTATTTTCGTATGGGTGGGAGAAGCGCACAGCAGTGCTTTGGCACGACGGCAAGCGCCATGCCGGTACGAACTCAAAGGTCCTGGTGAATATGGTCGAGGAACGCCTGAATGGTCTCTTCGTCGCGCTTGAAGAAGACCCATTGCCCGATGCGCCGCGCGCGGATCAGCCCGGCACGCTGCAGCGTGGCAAGGTGCGCCGAGACTGTCGATTGCGACAGACCGCAATGCGTGTCGATCAGCCCGGCGCAAACACCCATGTCGAGCGGGTGTTCCTGCGCGGAGAAATACGCTTCTGGCGTTCGCAGCCAGGCCAGTATCTTCCGTCGCATGGGATTGGCCAGGGCCTTGTGGATCGCATCGACGTCGAGTTCCGGCTTCGCGGAGGCGGAGTCCGGTGCACGTTGTTTCGGTGATTCACGAACCATATATCGGGAGGCATCAAAATGTATATCGCCACTATACGATATACGTACGAAGCCTGCATGACCCCTCGCAGAGCGTGGGTTTTTCTGTCAGAAGCTAGTGATGGACGTGGGATGAGTTGCGTTGTGTCATACGTCAAGCCTGGAGGGCCGTCCGGCACGACGGCGAATACTATGACGGTATGATCTAGCGATCAGCGGCGTCTGACCGATTCGAGTATGCGATTGATCTTGCTGTCCATGGCTTCGAAGCGGGCATCGATCTTGGCATCCATCGCTTCGAGGCGGGCGTCGATCTTGTCGACACGGACTTCCAGGCGTCTCGGCGCCCGAGTTGATCATGTAGTCGATGCGGTCGCGGATCCAGAGGTAGCCGTCCTCGTCGAGGCTGCCCAGGTCGCCGGTGTGGTACCAGCCATGGGCCAGCGCGTGGGCATTGGCGTCGGGGCGGTTCAGGTAGCCGCGCATCATGCAAGGCCCGCGCACCAGCACTTCGCCGACTTCACCGGGCTCGCACGGCTGCGACGGGTCGGTCGGCTCGCCGTCATCGCGCAGGCGCGCCACCACAAGATCGTGGCCCAGTGACGGCAGGCCTGCCGAACCGGCGTGGCTCAGTTGCTCCTGCGGGTAGAGCACCGACATGCAAGGACCCATCTCGGTGGTGCCGTAGACCTGTACCAGGCCGGCGCCGATCTTGCGGTCCCATTCGCGGATCAGGTGCGGCGCCATGGATGCGCCGCCATATTCCACCAGTCGTAGCGACGACAGGTCGCGCCGCTCCGTATCGGGATGGTTCAGCAGCATGCCGACCATGGTCGGCGCGGCGAAGAAATGCGTGACACGCTCGGTCTCAACGAGATCCCATGCCTCGCCGGCGTCGAAGCGCCGCTGCAGCACCTGCGTGGCACCGACCTGAAGCCGTGGCAGGAAGCTGGTGTGCAACTCGGCGGTGTGGTTGAGCGGCGCCACCGACAGGCCCACGTCCTCACGTGTCAGCCCCATCGCCTGATGCATCATCGCGTTGTGGAACAGCTTGCTGCGGTGCGTATGCACGACGCCTTTGGGTCGCCCCGTAGTGCCGCTGGTGTACATGAGGATGCAGGGATCGTCTTCATGCACGATGACATCTGGCGCCGTGGCGGGCTGGACGGCGGCCAGCACAGCGAGATCGTGCGTGGCAAACGACGGCGCCTCGCCATCGTCGGCGTAGATCAGCAGCGGGTGCCGGCCGCATGGGCCGCGGCTTTCTCGGTGACCGATGCGACTTCCTTCTCGAACACCAGCGCGCGGGCATTGCCGTCGTTCAGAATGTAGGCGAGTTCCTGCGCGGCCAGCCGGTAGTTGACCGGGTTGAACACGGCGCCGATGCGTGCACAAGCGAGCAGCGTGAAGACAAAGGCCGGCGTGTTGTAGAGAAAGGCCGCCACGACATCGCCCTTGCCGATCCCGACCGAGAGCAGGGCGTTGGCATGCTGGTTGACCTCCGTATCCAGTTCGGCATAAGTCCACGCGCGCCGCGCAGTGCCCGTGCCGGTCACCAGCGCGGTCTTGCGCGGCAGGTAGCGGGCGGGCCAGGACAGGGTGTCGCCAAGGGTAAGGCCGTCAGTCAATGTTGCACTCCGCGGGGCCGTGGCAGGATGCCGGCAGGTCGTCTTGTTTTCGAATGAACCGTCAACTATAAGGCGCTCATTACACGGGCGTGAAATAACGATTTGCTCTTTCCTTATGCAGGAAGCTGCACGTGCGGGGCGGGCTATGCGAGACCCGTGTTGGATATGCGCATCGGACCGGCGCCTTTGGGGCGCGTGAGGGCAGGGACGCTGGCCTGAACCCTGACGGCATGGCAAACTCCGCGGCCGGTATGGTTGTTGCTTGGCAGCAGGGCAACCGGCCGCATAAACAGAACGACATCAATAAGACATTACCCCCATTGTGGGAGGAGACGCTGCGATGCCTACGAAGGATCATTATCTTTCCGACGCGCCCCCGCGCGAGGAAATCGACACTCTGCAAGGTCCCGCGCTGCTGGAGTTCGGCACAGACTGGTGTGGCTATTGCCAGCGCGCCCAGCCTGCACTGGCGCAGGCCTTTGCCTCTTATCCTGGCGTGCGGCATATCAAGGTGGAAGACGGCAGCGGCCGCCCGCTGGGCCGCTCGTTTCGCGTCAAGCTGTGGCCCACGCTGGTGTTCCTGCGCGATGGGCGGGAGGTGTCGCGCCTGGTCAGACCCAGCGATGCCGCGCCCATCCTGGAGGCCATGGCGGCTATCGCCTGAGCGCACCGCGAACACCTTGCAAAGTCCGCCGCGATCATAAGCGTGCTGGCAATCCCCGCTTCAGGAGGGAACAAGTTTTGCTCATTCGGGCCGATTCTCCGAAGGGCGATACCTGCGGTGTGGCAGCGCACCCATGGGCGCCTGGTTCCTGAATCCGGTGCCGGTCCGCTTCGCATGCCAGCGGGCGGCCAGCCAACCTTAAGCATTGAAAATGAGCGCCGACAGCCCAGAGCAGCGACCAACCGTACTCGTCGTCGACGACATTCCGGAAAACATTGCCGCCATGGTGGCAATGCTGCAGGACCAATACCGTGTGCGCGTAGCCACGCGCGGCGCCAAGGCGCTGCAACTAGCCGCGTCGTCGGCGCCGGACCTGATCCTGCTGGACGTTTCGATGCCCGAGATGGACGGCTATGAAACGTGCCGCCATCTGAAGGCCAATCCCGCTACGGCCCATGTGCCGGTCATCTTCCTGACCGCACGCACGGATGAACTCGACGAAGCGCGCGGCTTCGAGGTCGGTGCCGTGGACTACATCATGAAGCCGGTGAGCCCGCCGGTGGCGCGCGCACGCATTGCCAGCCAGCTCGCGCTCAAGCAGGCGCACGATTTCTTGCGTGACCGCTCGGCTTATCTCGAAGCGGAGGTGCAGCGGCGCACGCGCGAGATTACCCAGATCGAGGATGCCACCATCATTGCGCTGGCGGCACTGGCCGAAACCCGCGACAACGAGACCGGCAACCATATCCGCCGGACCCAGCATTACGTGAGGGCCCTGGCGCGCGCGTTGCGCGATGACCCGCGCTTCAGCGCGCAACTCGACGACAGGACAATCGACCTGCTGTTCAAGTCGGCGCCGCTGCACGATATTGGCAAAGTCGGCATTCCGGACCGCATCCTGCTCAAGCCCGGCAAGCTGACCGCGGAAGAGTTCGAAATCATGAAGTCGCACACTATGCTGGGGCGCGACGCCATTGCCGACGCCGAAGCCCAGTGCGGGACGCGCAACTCCTTCCTGCGCTACGCGCGGGAGATCGCACACTATCACCATGAAAAGTGGGATGGCACCGGCTATCCGGAAGGACTTGCCGGCGATGACATCCCCGTAGCGGCGCGCCTGATGGCGCTTGCCGATGTCTATGACGCGCTGATTTCCCGTCGCGTCTACAAGCCGGCCTTTTCGCATGAGGAGTCCGTGCGCATCATCATGGAAGGCCGCGGCCGGCATTTCGATCCCGGCATGGTCGACGCCTTCCACAGCATCGCCGACGAATTCCACGCCATTGCCCTGCGCTTTGCCGATCCTGAACACGAGCCGCAGCGCGACTTGTTGCCCGCCATCTGAATGATTTCCAAGCCCAATCCACCCGCAGGCTTCTGGCTGCGCAGCTCCCTGCTTGCCTACGGCGCCTTGCTGATCCTCGCGGTCTGGCTCGTGGCGTTTGCCGCCATGTCGATGGTGCGCCAGAACGAGCAGGTGAGCGTTGGCGCACGGCTGGGCGCGACCGTCAACACCACCGCGCGCCAGCTCGAAACCTGGGCCAGCGAGCAGCGCCGCCGCGCAGTGTCGATGAGCACGCTCGACGATACGGTCCGCCTTGCCCGGCCTTTGCTGGCCAATGGTGCCGATCCCAGTCCCGAGCGCGTCCAGGAGTTCGTCAACTGGATTACGCCGCTGTACCGCTCCAACGGCTACATCGGCTACGGTCTGATCTCGATGGACAACCGCATCATCGTCTCGGATCTGGTCGAGCGCAACGGACAGCCGCTGCAGCCCGAAGCCGCGGCAGCAGCCCTACGGGCGCGCGAGAACGGCGCGTCGCTGTCGGCGCCATACCCGGGCCCGGTCCTGGCGGATGGGCCGGTTGGCCCGGTGGGCCGCAGCCCGTTCCAGATCGTGTGCTCGCGCCTGTGGGACAACGACCGTGTCGTGGGCGCGCTGTGCCTGCGCATCGACCCGTATGCGGTGATGCTGCAGATACTGAAGGCCGCGCGCTTCGGCAACACCGGCGAACTCTATGTGATCGACCGCGACGGCCGGCTCAATTCTCCGAGCCGCTTCGACGAGAGCCTGGTCGGACAAGGCTTGCTGTCTCCGGGCGATGCGTCCATGTTCAACCTGCGCGTACGCGTGCCGCACGACCTCGGCGACGGCCGGTGGCGTGTCGACGACGACGCACCGCTCACGCGCATGGCGCAGCAGGTGCTGCATTCGGAAACCCTGCAGGTGTCGTTCGGCTACCACGACTACCGCGGCAAGCGCGTGGCCGGTGCCGGGCTCTGGATACCGGCGCTGGGCAGCGCCCTGATCCTGGAGCAGGACATGGAGGAAGCGCTCAGTTCCTACCTGTCCACGCGTACCGTGGTGGCGAGCATGGCGGCGGCGATCATGCTGCTGATTGGCGTGGCAGCTTGGGCGCTGCGCAAAAGCCAGCACCGCCTGGCGCAGAGCGAGGAAAGGCTGCGCGCCTTGCTGGACCACTCGCCCGCGATCATGCACCTGAAGGACCGCAACCACGCGTTCCTGCAGCTCAATCCCTCGATGGAAAAGTTGCTCGGCCTCACGCGTGATCAGGTACTGGGCAAGACCGACCGCGAGCTCGCGGTCATGCCAGACGGCACCCGGGAGCGCTGGGAGATCGAAGCGCGCGTGATGGCCACCGGCCGCGCGGAAGAGCAGATCTACGCCATGGAAGCCCCCGAGGGCTCGCGCCAGCTGCGAGTCATACGGTTCCCCGTACACGATCCGACCAGCAATGCCGTGGTTGGCGTGGGCGCGGTGGGCATCGACATCACGGACCAGGAACGCGCCAACCGGGAGCTGAAGGAGATGTCGCAGACGCTCGAGCACAAGGTGTGGGAGCGCACGCGCGAGCTTGCCGTCGCCAACGCGGAACTTGCCAAGGCCAAGCACGAGGCCGAATCGGCCGCGCAGGCCAAGGCGAGCTTCCTCGCCAACATGAGCCATGAAATCCGCACGCCGATGAATGCGGTGATCGGCATGGCGCATTTGGCGCTCAGCACGCAACTTGATCTGCAGCAGCGCGACTACGTCGAGAAGATCCAGCGTTCGGGCCAGCACCTGCTCGGCATCCTGAACGACATCCTCGATCTGTCGAAGATAGAGGCTGGCAAGCTGGAGATCGAGCAGATCGATTTCTCGCTGGAGCGCCTGCTGCGCACGGTGGGCGACCTGGTCAGCGAGCGCGCTGCCGCCAAGCAGCTCGAGCTTGTGGTCGACGTGCAGCCCGATGTGCCGGATTCCCTGCGCGGCGACCCGCTGCGCATCCGCCAGGTACTGATCAACTTCACCACCAACGCAGTCAAGTTCACCGAGCGCGGCGAGATCGTCATCCGCGTGGCGCGCTGCGCCGGCGAGCACGCCGAATCGCGTGTCCGGTTGCATTTCGAGGTGCGCGACACGGGTATCGGCATCGACGCCGATGCCATTCCTCGCCTGTTCCGCAGCTTCGAGCAGGCCGACAGTTCCACCACGCGGCGCTATGGCGGAAGCGGGCTCGGTCTGGCTATCAGCCATCGGCTGGTGACGCTGATGGGCGGCACGATCGGCGTGCAGAGCGAGCTCGGCAAGGGCAGCACGTTCTGGTTCGAACTATCGTTGCTGCCAGGCACCCGGCGCGCGCCGGCGCTGCTGGTGCAGCCGGAACTCGCCGGACGCCGGCTGCTGGTGGTGGACGACCATGGCTATGCGCGCCAGGTGATCGGATCTATGCTGCGCGGGTTCGGGTTTCGCGCGGACGAAGTCGAATCGGGCGAGAAAGCGCTGTCCGCGATCCAGCATGCGGATGCCATCGCTGATCCCTACCACGCCGTGTTCATCGACTGGCGCATGCCGGGCCTGGACGGCATCCAGACCGTGCGCAAGCTGGCGGCCATGTCGCTGCAGAGCCAGCGCCCGCGCCCGCTGATGATTACTGCCAACGGGCGCGAGGAAGTCGTGCGCGAAGGCGAGCGCAATGGCTTCGAGACCACGCTGCACAAGCCGGTCAGTCCCTCGGTGCTGTTCGACGCCACCATGCGCGTGCTGGCCTCGGAGCCGGGACGCATGGCCGACAAGGGCGCGCCGCGTTCTGTAACCGGGCCGAGCTGGACGTTGCCGCACGCACGCGTGCTGCTCGTCGAAGACAACGAGATCAACCGCGAGGTGGCCACGCACCTGCTCCAGCAGGCCGGCATCACGCCCGATACGGCCGAGAACGGTGCGATCGCGCTCGAACTGCTGGCCGTGCAGGACTACGACCTCGTGCTCATGGACATGCAGATGCCGGTCATGGACGGCTTCGAGGCTACACGCCACATCCGTGCCAATCCGCGGCTGGCGTCGATGCCCGTGGTGGCGATGACGGCGAATGCCTTGCCCGAAGACCGCAACCGTTGCCTGGCCGCCGGCATGGACGACCACATCGCCAAGCCCATCAGCCCCGCCACATTCTTCACGACGCTGCACCGTTGGCTGACTGGCGCGCCGGCCAGGACAGGGGGCAACTTGCACGATGCGGCCTGGCACGAGAACGTGGCGAATCCGGTGGCCGAGATCATTGAAGTGGTCGAGCCGGAAGCGGAAGAGGAAGAGGCTGCCCCGGACTGGATGCGGGCACTGGCGGGCACGGGCCTGCTCGACGTCGACGGCGCGGTTGCCCGTGTCGGCGGGCGGATCGACACGTTCCGCCAGTTGCTGGGACGCCTGCTGTCCGGCTACGCCCAGACGCCGCAGCAGATCGGCGCTTTGCTGCAGGCCGGCGAGCGTGTCGAGGCCGCGCGTCTTGCGCATGCGCTCGCCGGGCTGGCCGGCAATCTCGGCGCCAGGCAGGTGGCGGGCGCCGCCGCGTCGCTGGAATGCACGCTGATGGGCATGGCAGCGGACGATGCATCTGCGCTGCTGAATGGTCTGGAACAGGCGCACGCGAGCCTGTGCATGGCGCTGCGCCAGCACCTGCCGGCGGAAACACCCGAACCCGCCGCGCCGGTTGCCACGCAGGTGACCAGCATGACGGACGTGCTCGACCGGTTGCGTCGCCAGCTTGCGGACGGCGCCAGCGAAGCCAGCCTGACGTTTGCGGCGAATCGCCAGCGACTGGCCGACATGCTCGCAGGGGACCGTTTCCGCCGCCTGTGCGAGGCGGTAGAGAACTATGACTACGAGAGTGCAGTGGAGGTGCTGGCGGATAGCGCCGGTTAAGCCTGGCCACGCAGGCTCCGGGGCATAGACAGAGCCGGCTCGGGTAGTGCCGGAAATGGAGAACTTCTAGCGTTCGCTCAACGGACCAGTTCCTGTCCCACCATCATCCGATGTCCGTCCGGCGTAGCGAGCGCCATTTCACGCATGCCCCATGGCTTGTCGGCGGGCGGCTGCGCGATGATGGCGCCGCGCGATGCGAGTTCGGCATGCAGTGCGTCGATATCGTCCACGTGGAAGTACGCGAAGTAGCTGTGGTCGCCAGTCTGCGATGGCGGGAGAGCATCGGGGCAATGCCCGAGCATGACGCGCACGCTGCCACGGCTGAGCGCGCGCCAGTTGTCGCCGTCCTGCCAGTCGGTGGAAAAGCCCAGCGCGTTCTCGAAATACGCAGCGCTGCGGGGAAGATCCGGTACTGCGAGGACGTAGGCGTAGGCGCGCAGATCGGTTGGCTGGGGCATGCGGCATTCCTTCTGTATGCGGGCAAAGGTGCCCCACAGAATAGCCGGGTTCGGCATGGCGGCGGCAGCGTCGCATCGCGGCCGCCGTCGTGATCAGCCGTGGTGAGGAGCGCCCGGCGCGCTTGCGGAGGTCGATTTGGCCGAAGTTTGATGGCTTTCCGCACACGGGTGCGCCGCGCGCGCAGCAGCGCGGCCACGCTCGATGACGGCCCAGTCTGGGCCGGCCATGGCTGGCCATGCCGCCGTGACAGCCGCGGCGCCGAGCAGCGCCAGCAGGATGTTCTTCATTGCAATCTCTGGAGGAGGGAAGTTTGCGCAGGCGCCGTGGAGGACGGAGCCTGCGGGAGCGCTTACGCGTTGGCGCCTGTGTGTGCGGGCGAGGCCGACACGCCGCGCTGGTCCATGCCGGCGATGTTCAACGTGGTCGCCGGGTGGTTGGCGCCATCGGTGAACGGGTCACGCTTGCCGAGGGCATTGCCACCGTCGGTGTACGGGTCGCGCTTGCCGAGAACATTGCCGCCGTCGGTGTACGGGTCCGGGTTGCCCTGGCGCATGATGTAGCCGTAGCGGTCGCCGGAGATGCCGCGGTCCTGCATGCCTTGGGCGGCGGCGTGGCCGGCCATGGCGCTGGCACCAACGGTAGCGACGGTAAGGAGGAGGGCTTTGAGGATCTTGTTGTGCATGTCTGCTGCTTCTTCTGACTGATTGGAGGCGGCATTCCCCTTGGGAATCATGGGGGCGCGGCGTGGCGGATCTGCCGCGCCACATGCCGTCCGGGTCGCCTTGCGAGCGGTGCCGTAGTGTTTGTTGTGCGGCACGGAAGCAAGTGTAGTCACGCAACGTTATTCCGTTGATGATTTAAATGGCGGTCTTCCAGTCGGTTTTTTCATCGTGAAGCGTTTGCATGCCTTGCGAATCAGGGTTGACCCGCTCCATTGCCGGTAGCGGCATTCGCTACACTGAACCGCTGCACCCGCGCGGAACAAGGCTGGCCCGAACCGCCGCGCGCGGGTAGAGCGTTTCACGTCGCGCCCCCATGAATCAAGCCCCGACGCCATCTTCACCGTCCCCGCAGGAACCGGCGGCCGCGCGCACGCTGCGGCACATCGTCGCCGATGAAGCGCAGGCGGCCGCCGCGGAACTGGACGGCTGGCAACAGCGTTACCAGCAACTCACGCCCGGCGTCTTTCGCGCCGAGGTATCCCAGGTGACATACGGTGATGTCCATGTCTTCCGCGAACTGACGTCGCAGAGCCTGCTTGAGGAGGGCGAAGCGGCGCGCGGCTATGTCTCGCTGGCCTTGCCCGACGTGCAGTGCCAGGGTGGCTGGTTCTCCGGTTACGCGATGGACGGCCAGACACTGCTGTGTGCCGGCAACGGCCGCGCATTGGCGATGCGCACGCCACTGCAACTCGATCTCGCCGGGCTGACCGTGCCGATGCCGGCGCTTCAGCGCGCCATGGCGCTGGCTGGCGGGGAGACGCTCCGGCTGGAACGGATGGCGCCCGTACGGCAGGTGACGAAAGGCGCCAGCCGCGAATTCCGGGCCGTACTGCTGTCGGTACTGGCCACTGCCGCCATCGATGCCGAGGTATTCAGCAACCGCTTTGTCGAAAGCGCGATGCGCGACGCCTTGCTACTGGCGGCCGCGACCGCCTTGGTCGGCGAAGGCATTGACGGCAACGAACCACTGCCGACCATCCCCGCGCGGCGCCGGCTGGTGGCGGACGCCTACCAGATGATCCGCAGCGCCCCCGACCAGCCGTGGAGCATCCTGTCGCTGTGCGAACGGCTGGGCGTGTCGAGGCGCACGCTGCAGTACAGCTTCAATGAGGTGACCGGGCTGTCGCCGCTCGATTTCGTGCGCGCCGTACGCATGAACGGCGTACGCCAGGCGCTTCGCACCGGCGCGGCGGAGTCCGTCGGCGGGGCTGCAGCAAGCTTCGGCTTCCAGCATCTGCCGCGATTTGCAGCGCAGTACCGCGCGTTCTTCGGCGAACTGCCGTCAGCGACGCTCGCGCGCCGCTGACCGGTCTTTCCGTCGTCAGGCCATCACCGCGCGCGGCAGGTGGCGGCCCACCCAGTCGCGTTCCTGCTCGTATGCCCGAGCCAGGCGCAAGACGCTCAGGTCATCGCGCGGACGGCCAATGAGTTGCATGCCCATCGGCAGCCCGTTCTTGCCGAAGCCGACCGGCACGCTGATTGCCGGGCAGCCCGACAACGTCCACGGGAATACGACTTCCATCCAGCGGTGGTAGGTATCCATTTGCCGGCCAGCGATTTCCTTGGGCCACGGTTGACGCACATCGAACGGAAAGACCTGTGCGGTCGGCACGGCGATGTAGTCGAATTTGGCAAAGACGCCTTCCACAGCCTGATACCACGCGCTGCGGTCGGCGCTGGCCGCATAGATGTCCGCGCCGCTAAGCTTGAGCGCACCTTCGATTTCCCAGATCGCTTCGGGCTTGAGCAGCGCGCGCTTGGCTTCGTCGCGGTAGAACGGCAGCATGCCGTTGCCGACCAGGAAGTGCCGGTGCACGAGCCAGGTCTTCCACAGGCGCTCGGGTGAGAAAGGCGGCTTGATCTTGTCGACACCGACGCCAAAGGCCGGGAAGGCCTGCAGGGCTTGCTCGCACAGCTGAAGGATGCCGTCTTCCATCGGCAGATAGCCGTCCCAGTCGCCGAGCCATGCCACGCGCTTGCCCTTCAGGTTCGTCGACAGCGCGGCCATGACGTTGTCCGGCGTCAGCGTGGCGAGCACTGGGTCTGGCGCGAGCGCCTGCGGCGTGCGCGGGTCGGGGCCGGCCTGGGTGGCGAGTAGCAAGGCCACGTCAGCGACCGTGCGGCCCATCGGGCCCTCATAGCCGAGCTGCTGGATAAAGACTTCCGGCGTGGGCCCATAGGGCACGCGTCCCGCCGAAGGACGGAAGCCATAAACATTGCAGAACCCGGCCGGGTTGCGCAGCGAACCGCCGAAATCGCTGCCGTCCGCCACAGGCAGCAGACGCATGGCCAGTGCCGCCGCGGCGCCGCCGCTGCTGCCGCCCGCGGTGCGCGTGCTGTCGTACGGATTGCGCGTGGGGCCATACACCGGGTTGAAGGTCTGCGAGCCCAGGCCGAACTCGGGCGTATTGGTCTTGCCGAGCAGGATCGCGCCGGATTTGCGCACGCGTTCTACGATGATTGCGTCGGACGTCGGCACGTTGTCCTTGAAGATCGGCGAGCCGAACGTGGTACGAATGCCGCGCGTGAGGGCCAGATCCTTCGGCGCCTGCGGCACGCCCTGCATCCATCCCGCCACTTTGCGCGCGGCGAACGCCTCGTCGGCAGCGGCGGCTTCCTGCATCAGGGCATCGCGATCCCGCAGCGCGACGATGGCGTTGGTCACCGGATTGACGCGGTCGATATGCGCCAGGTAGGCATTCATGACCTGGCGGCAGGACAGGCGGCCGCCGCGGATCTCGCGTGAAAGCTGCCACGCCGGCATCAGCACGATCGGGTCTGGCGTCCCACCGCCGGCGGTGCCGGGGCCGGACGCGGCAGGTGCCGTGCCCGCAGGGGCGGCGCTGGCGGTCCGGCTGGTCATGGCCGCGGCGGCAACCGTGGTCACGGCGGCGCCGGCCAGGTGGCTCAGCCACTGTCGCCGGCCGGGCTGCGGGGTGGGCTGCGGAGTGGACGATGAGGGGGCAGTATCGTTCATGGTCTGTCTTGTCATGGTGGGAAACCCGTCGGCAGCCGGCGGCAATTACACGGCGATCATGACCGATTTGGTCTCGGTATAGTGGTCGAACACGGCGCGGCCCATTTCGCGGCCGAGCCCGGACTGCTTGAAGCCGCCGAACGGCATCGCGTTGTCGAGCAGGTTATGGCAATTGACCCAGACGGTGCCGGCCTTGATCCGCGGCACCAGTCGATGCACGCGCGAAAGATCATTGGACCAGACCGACGCCGCCAATCCGAACGGCGTGCCATTGGCGCGGCCGACCACTTCGTCGATGTCATCGTAGGGTAGTGCCACGACCACGGGCCCGAAGATTTCCTCCTGCACGACCGATGACGTCTCCGGTGCACGCGCCAGCACCGTGGGCTTGAAGAAGTGGCCGCGCGGCAGGTCGGCATTGCCGCCGCAGATCAGTTGCGCTCCGGCATCCACACCGGCCTGCACATAGCCCGCCACGCGCTTGTGCTGTCGGCGCGAAACCAGCGGACCCATGCCGGTGTCCGGCTCCAGGCCCGGCCCCAGGCGCAGGCTGTTGGCGATATCGGCCAGTGCCTGCACGGTCGCATCGAACTTCGAGCGTGGCAGGTACAGCCGCGAGCCGGCGGTGCACACCTGGCCCTGGTTGAAGAAGATGGCCTGTGCGGCGCCTGTGGCAGCGGCCTCCGGCGACATGTCGTCGAGCATGATCACGGGCGACTTGCCGCCGAGTTCCAGCGTCACGCGCGCCAAGCGCTCCATTGCTGCGCCGCCGACGAGCTTGCCGACTTCTGTCGACCCGGTGAACGCGATCTTGTCGACCTGCGGATGGCCGGCCAGCGCCGCGCCGCAGCGTGCCCCGTCTCCGGTGACGATATTGACGACACCTGCGGGATAGCCAGCTTCCATCACGAGCTCGCCCAGGCGCAGTGCCGACAGGGGCGTTTCCTCGGCCGGCTTGAGCACCACGGTGCAGCCACAGGCCAGTGCCGGACCGAGCTTCCACGCGGCCATCAGAAGCGGGAAATTCCACGGGATGATGGCGCCTACGACGCCCACGGCTTCCTGGCGCGTAAACGCGACGAACTCGCGCTCGCGCACCAGCGGCACCGACACGTCGAGGCTTTCGCCGTGTAGCTTGGTGGCCCAGCCTGCCATGTAGCGCAGGAAGCCCGCGGCACCGGCCACATCGATCGCCCGAGCCATGGTCGCGGGCTTGCCGTTGTCCAGCGCTTCGATCTGCGCGAGTTCCTCGGCATTGGCTTCCACCAGGTCGGCCAGGCGCAGCAGCAGGCGTTCGCGGTCCGACGGGCGCATGGCGTTCCACGGGCCTTGTTCGAAGGCCGCGCGCGCTGCCTGCACGGCTGCATCGACGTCGGCCGGTCCGGCGGCGGGTACTTCAGCCAGCGTGGTCTCGCTGGCCGGGTCTTCCGTGGTGAACACGGCGCCATCGGTTGCGGCGCACCACTGGCCGTCGATCAGCATGCGCTTCGGGCGCTGCAGGAAGGCGCGGGTGGCGGCGGAAAGCAGTTCGGTACGGGTATCCATGGGTCTCCTCGGATGTCTTGATGGATGTGTCGGTTCAGCGGCTGGTGCCGAGAATGGCGGCGCGGTGCGCGGCCACGTCGTCCAGACGGTCATTGCGATAGCGTGTGACTTCTTCGGTGGTGAACGGGGCGATGTCCTGGCGGCCGGTCAGTGCGGGCAGCATCCAGTTCATCAGTTCGGCGACCTCGGCATTCGTCAGCGATGAGCCCGAGGTGCCGGGCACCTGGATCAGGAACGCACGCCCGGCGGCCGTGGCCAGCAGTTGCGGCAGGGTGGCGCGCATGTCCGGAATGCCTGCCGCCGGCTTGCCCGATCCGTCCGGCAGATGGCAGCCGGAACAGTGCAGCACGTAGTTGGCGTGGCCGCGCTCGAGCCGGCCTTCGGCTTGCGCGGCGCCGGCCACCACCGCAGTGGCCAGCCATGCCAGGACGAGACGGATCGCGGCGCGCTGCATGTCAGTTCGCCGCGTCGCGCAGCTTGCGCACGGCGCCCGGCGTCTTGCGCTGCGCGCGTGCCTGGGCCAGCGCGTCGGGGCCAACGGTGGCCGTAGCCTGGCCGTTCTGCGTGCCGAGCCACGCCAGCACGGCGGCCAGCGATTCGTCGGGCAGCGTGCCGAAGGCCGGCATCACGCCATTGAATGACTGGCTCTGCGATTCGATCGGGCCGGCCATGCCGTGCACGAGCACATTGGCCAGATACGTCCGGCCTGCGGCAGAGCCGAGGCGTTCGCGCAGCGCATTGGCCAGCGGCGGCGCCACGCCCGGAATGCCGCTGGCATCGTTGTTGTGGCAGGCTGCGCAGTTGGCGGCGAACACTTCCTTGCCTTGTGCGACGAGATCTGCCGCGCTGGCCGTGGCTGCGGCGCCAGCGAGCAAGAGCGCCAGCCACATTGGGTGCGAGCGGAATTTCATTCCTGAACTCCGAGAATGATCGAGGTGGTGCAATGGAACATCGTGCTCGAGTTGCTCATGCACCAGTTCACGTCGTTGTGCACGCCGAGCTTGTAGCCCGGACGCTCGCGTTCGTTGGTGTTGCACTCGCACCGGCCGCAGGTGGTTTTGCCGCAGCAGTCGTTGTAGCTGACCATGTAGTCCTTGCCGTCCGCCGGGTTGCGGCACGTGCCGACCCACGACACGCGCGATGGCTCGGTGCCCGGCGGGCAGGTGGTGGAGCTGCCGCCGCAGCACGAACAGAGGAAACCGTCGACGGCGCAGTACTTCCAGTAGTCGCACGAGGTTTCGTCCACGGCCTTGCCGGTCTTTGCGCCGTGTGCGGCCGCGGCATGCGCGCTGCGGTCGAACGGCAGCACCGGCAGTGCCACCGTGCCCACCATGGCCTTGCCCAGCGTGGCCAGCATGCTGCGTCGCCCGGTGCGCTGGGCGGCACGGCGGGTCTGGCGTTCGAAAAGCTTGTCAAACCACATCGTCGTGTCTCCTTGCCGCTCAGGCATGCGTTTCCAGGAACTGCTGCACCGACGCCACGTTCAGGTCCATCGCCGTGAACAGGCTCTCGAGCTGTTCGCGGGAGTTGACCAGGCCCTTGGCGCGCAGCGTTCCGTGCTCGTCCAGCAGCACCGCGTAAGGCAGCTTGCCGATCTGCAGATGCATGCCGAGTTCGCGCGACAGCACGTAGTCGAAATCGCCCAGGCCGGCCTGGCGCAGGAAGGCCAGATGCTCGGGCTGCTCGCCGTCGGACGCGAGCACGATGCGCAGCCAGTTGCCTTCGCTCGCGCGGATGGACTTCAGGACGGGAATCAGCTTCTTGCAGACCGGGCAGGTCGGCGACAGGAAGAACAGCAGCGTGCTGGCCGCCTGATGGCCGCCCACGGTGACGGAGGTGCCGCGCACGTCCTGCAGCGCGAACGGCTCCAGCGGCTGGCCAACGCGCGGGCCGGCGTCGATCATCAGCGCGCCCATCGGGGCGACGCGTTCATACAGGATGCCGACCTGGCGGGCAAGGGCGTAGAGCCCGAACAACAGCGCCAGCACGGCGATCCACAGCACGATATTGGCAATGACAAGTGCAGTCATGGCAGTCTCACGAAGAAAGAGAGGAAAAGGGGATTCAGGCTCGTACCGGTCCACGCACACGGCCGGCGTTGACGAGCAGTTGCGTGGCGCCGAGCCACATGAGCAGCAGGGCGAGAGCGATAAAGCCTGCGGCGGCATAGTCGAGCGCCGACATGGCCCGGCCGTTGCCGACTGCGGCAGATGCTGCCGCGATGCTTAGCACGGCGAGCAGCACGGCATTGCGCCCCAACAGTCCAGCGGACAGCGGCATGCTGTCGTCTGCGCCGCCGCAGCCGCAGCGGATATCGCGCCGGCCGCGGATCAGGTTGATGGCCACGGCGCCCGTTGCCAGGCCAGTTACGCCCATCGCCGCGAGAGCCGAAGCCGCCTGCAGCGGCATCAGCGCGAGCAGTAGCACGGCAAGGGCCTCAGCGCCGATGAAGCCGATCGCCACAACGCGCGACCACGCAGTCGGCACGAGGCGGTATGCATCGACGGCGCCATGGAAGCGAGCCGGTTCGCGCAGCTTCGGTGCGACCGACAGCAGCAGTACCAGGGCTGCGGCTGCGCTACATGCCGCCGTGACGACCGGGTCGCCGATCAGATCGTAGGCAGTCACTGGTGCGCCTCCACTTGCACGGAGTTCTCGCTGACGTTGTCCATGCGCGCGACCTGCTTCAGGTTTCGGGCGGGGTCCAGCGCGACCACGCCCGACTTGGCGGCATCGAGCGCATACAGCACCGGCTGGCTACTTTGCGTGATGGTCAGCGCCAGCGCGTTCTGCCCTGGTGCACGTGCTACGCGCTTGTGCTCGGCAAGGTCGACGGTCCAGATCTCGGCGGCCGGGGTTTTGTGCGAGCCTTCGCGGCTGCGCGGATGCATGCCGACGTAGAGCCGCTGCGTGGCCGCGTGCAGCGTGAAGAGCTGGTAGCCGCCCGGCTTCCAGCCGCCCCTGGCATCGGCGGCGGAGAGGATGGGCCACGGCTTGCCGAATGCCGGCGCGTCGGCTGACAGGTCAGCCGTGTACACGTTGCCGTTGAACGACATGAAGTAGAGCGTGTCGCCGATGCGTTCCGAGTGCAGGAAGACCGGGTCGGCGTCGGGATCAAACATTCGCGTACTGCGCTTCTGGCCGGTGGGCTGGCCCTGAGCGTCGTGCGATACGGTCAGCATGGCGCCGTCGCTGCACAGCGTACGGAAGCGCTGGCTCGATGCCGCCGTCGCGAAGATGCCCCAGCAGCCGGGCGTCTGCGTTTCCGCGACGAACTTGCCGGCCTGGAGGTCGATGATGCTGACCGATGTTGCCGGTGTGGCGTTCTGCACGTACAGGAATCGGCCATCCGCCGATACCGCGATGATGCCGCGGTAGTTCAGCGACTGCGCGTGCCGCGGCGGGATCACGATCTCGCTGCGGTAGGCCAGCGTATCGGCGTCGTAAATGCTGACGACATCCGTGCGCTCGCCGCGGGTCAGGCGCGGGTAGTAGGTGGAAACGACATAGATCGAGCGCTTGTCCGGCGACAGCACGGACTGCCCGCCGAAACCCGTGGGCAGCAGGCCCAGGTACTTCATCTTCCTGCCGTCCACGATATGCAGCCGGCCGTCGACCATGTGGCGGAACGCCACGTCGGAGATATACAGCCGGTTCTCGTCGGCGGGCGCCAGCGGCGCCACCGTCAGTGTCTCGGGCGGCAGGTCTTCGGCCACGGCCGCGCCCGCGCCCGCGCCGAGCACTGCGGCAAGCAAGAGGGGGATCAGGCGCCGGGATCTGCGTCCGGCTTCCCGCGGCGCACGCCTGGGCGCGCTGCTGGCGTTGTTCACGACAGGCTCCTGTCTGTATTGGAATGGAGCCTTAGTCTAGAAAAGGCGGTCGCTCAGGCGTTAGCCAGGATCGGCAACGGTCATACCGGGGGAATTACTAGGGTGAACCAAGGTTGCGGACGCGGATAAGCCGTGCCAAAGCGCTGAATTGGCGCGAGATTTGGCCTCAGGCGGGGGGCGAAGAGGGCCTTGCGGGTGGCGCTGCACCGTGCAGGAGCACGACGGCGTCCGGGCGAGTATCCGATTTTGGCAATGGAAGAGAGGCGTCGTGGCCGCGTTCCTCCGCTCGCGGAGCCCCCTCAGGCTGCTGCCACCCTCCGCCAAGCGCCAGAAACAGGTCGATCTGACGCATGGCAACAAGGCTGTCCGACTCCGCGAGCGCAGCTTCCGCATCGGCCAGCGTTCGCTCTGCATCCAGCCGCGCCAGGTATGGCGTACGTCCAGCCTCGTAACGCCGCCGTTCCTGCCGGGCGGCTTCCACTGCCTGGTCGCGCGCGAGCTGCAGCGCGTGCTGTCGCTCCAGCTCGCGCGCGTAGGCGCTGAGTGCGGTTTCGGTCTCCTGCAATGCTCGCAATACCACACCATCAAAATGCGCGAGCGCGGCATCTGCACCGGCTTCCATGCGTGCAATGCGCGGGCGCACGCCATTGGTGGGGAAATTCCAGCTCAGCATCGGGCCAATGCTCCAGCGGACCGTAGGCCCACTGCCCAGCTCGCTCAGCAAGCCGGTCAGCCCGGCCGACGCGCCGATCCGGATGCTTGGATACAGGTCGGCCGTGGCCACCCCGATCTTCGCGGTGGCAGCGGCCAGTTCGCGTTCGGCTTGCCGGATGTCGGGCCGGCGCTTGAGTAGCGCGGCGCCGTCGCCAACCGGCAGCGGTTGTGTCAGCGGCGGTTCCTCGTGGCATTCGATGTCCTCTGCTGGCAGGGCTGCCGGCGGCTTGCCGAGCACCAGCGCCAGTCGGAACCCGGCGGCTTCGCGCGCGGCTGCCAGCGGGGGCAGCGCGGCGCGCAAGGCCTCCACACGCGCCTGGGCGCGCACGGTGTCCGTGGGTTCGGCCCGGCCGGCAGATGCGAGTCTGCGCGTGGCATCGACCGCACGTTCCTGCAGCGCAATCTGGTGCCGGGCCACTTCCAGTTCATGGCTGGCCGCGCAGCCTTGCACGTAGGCGCGCACCGTCTGGGCCGCCACGCCAACGCGGGCGGCGTCGAGGGCTGCTTCGCTGGCCTGCATGTTCGCCAGCGCCGCTTCATCGGCCCGCGCAAGCTTGCCGAAGAAGTCGATCAGGTAGGACACGCCGGGCCCGAAGTCCCCGAGGTTGAACACCGGCGGCTTGGTCGTCTGCAGGTAGCTCTGGCCCGACAACTGGGCGCGGGAGACGCTCGCGCTGATGCCGCCTTGCGGCAGATTCTCCGCCTCTACCTCGTGCAACGCAGCCGTGGCCCGGCGCAGGTTGGCCGATGCCACGCGGATATCCGTGTTGGCCGCGAGCGCCTCGCGGACCAGGCGGTCGAGCCGGGGATCGTCGTAGAGTTGCCACCACGCATCGGGGACCGGGCCGATCGATACAGCGGGATTCGCACTGCCCAGCAGCTTCCCGTTGGCTTCCGGGGCGCGTACGGCGGCGGTGTCCGGTAAGTGGTAATCCGGTCCGACTGTGGTGCACGCGAACAAGGCCGGCACCAGTGGCATTAGCCATATCCATCGCCATATCCTCACGGCTTGCGCTCCGCGACTGGCTGCTGCACGGACACTGTGGCCGTGCGTCCCGAAACCAGTCGCACCTCAGGCGGGACCGCATCAAACGTGATGCGCACGGGCACGCGCTGCGCCAACCGCACCCAGTTGAACGTCGGGTTTACGTTCGGCAGCAGGTTGGAGCCGGCGCTGCGGTCCCGGTCCTCGATGCCGGCGGCGATGCTCTGCACGTGGCCGCGCAGATGGTGTGGCTCGCCCATGATATGTACGTCGACCGGGCTGCCGATGTGGATGCGGTGCAGCTTGGTTTCCTCGAAATAGCCTTCCACATGGAACGACGCGGAATCGACCATGGACAGCACGGGCCGTCCGGTGGAAACGTAGTCGCCCAGCCGCGGCAGGCGGTCATTGAGATAGCCGTCGGCGGGGCTGAGCACGCTGGTGCGCTCCAGGTTCAGGCGCGCAAGGCGTACGGTGGCGTCGGCCTGTGCCAGTGCGGCTTCGGCCTGTTCGACGCGGGCGCGGCTCTGTTCGGCCACTTCGCCAGCGACCAGCCCGTCGAGCGAGCGGTTGCGCGCGGATTCGCGCCTTGCCTGCGTCAGTGTCGCGCGCAATGCCGCGGCATTCGCTGTCGCCTGCTGCAGGGCCAGCGCGTAGCGGTCGCGGTCGATCTCGAACAGCACTTGGCCGCCCCGCACTTGCTGGTTGTCGTGCACGAGCACGCGCGTCACCAGGCCGGAGACGTCCGGTGCGATCTGGACGATATCGGCGCGCACATGGCCGTCGCGCGTCCACGGCGCGGCCGTGTAGTAATCCCACAGGTGCCGCAGCACCAGGACAGCGGCGAGCAGTGCCAGCAGCGTGGGCAACAGCCGAAAGAGGGGGCGGAATCTGAACGTCATGTCGGCAGCCTCAGACCGAGGGCGACGACGCCGCCCAGGACGATCACATAGAGGCAGAGATTGAAGAGGGAGCGATGCCACACGTGCCGGTAGAACCCGAGCCGCGCGAGCAGCACGCGCACGCATGTGGTGGCCGCGAACGCTGCAAGCATCAGCACCAGCAGAGCAGGCACGAACACGCCGTAAAGGTCGATTTCAGTGTTCAACGCCGGCTCCTGTATCCGGTACGCCGGGGACGTGTGGCTCGTGCAGCGTGACACGCAGTACGACGAGCGCGGCAATCGCCTCGTCCCGATGCCCCGGCAGCGCGGCGATCTGGGCGATAGCCAAGTCGATGCAAGCGGGCAATTCGGGGGACGGCGCTGCGGCATGGCCGCTGCGCAGGCGTGCACGGTAGTGGCGCGCCACCAGTGCCAGCACACGCCGGACGGGCCGCCGTGCGACGGTGGGTAGCGACGGCAGCGCGCGCCGCAGCGCCAGTGCGCAGAATCCAACATGCAGTTCGCTGAAGCCATCCGGGCCGGCGCGCACGGCGCCAAGCCGTGGCACCAACTGGCCGAGGCGATCCAGCATGCGCGCGCCAAGCTTCGCGTCATGGTCCGCACCCGGCCATGCGGCGGCGCCGGCCAGGTCCTGCCAGCTAGCGCGGATCAGCCGGCGCGCGGCCACGCTTGCGCCGAACGGACGCGTGGCCAGCGCCCACAACGGTGCGAACAGCATGGCCGCGGCATTGGCAAGGCTGCCGTTGAACGTGCCAAGGAAATTGGCGTCGTAGACGCTCTGGATATTGGCGAACGATGCCGTGTTCACCGACAGCAGCATGGCAATCAGGTTGAAGCCGGGCCGTGTGATCAGCATGCCGATGCCAAGGTAGGGCACGGCCAGCATGCCAGCGAGCGCCTCGAAGTTCTGCGCATGCGGTACCACCAGGAACAGGTAGAACGAGGCCACGACGAAGCAGACCGCGCTCCAGCGCAGGAAAGATCGCGCGACCGGCCGCGGCTCGTCGATGGTCGCGAAGAAGCAGCATGCGATGGAGGACACTGCCACCGGCCCGGCGCCGTCTGTCCAGCCCGAGAAGATCCACAGCAGTCCGGCGCAGAACACCGCCAGCCCGGTGGACGCGGCACCGAACAGCAGCATGCCGTGGTCGTGATGCAGGGCACCCCTTGCCGGCATGGTTGCGGCGGCGGGGGAATCGCTCAGTTTCGGAAGCGGCTGGTCGGGCCGGTCGCCGATGCCATGCTGGAGCGCTGCGCTGTCGCTGCACAACGCGGCCAGTTGCGTGAGCTGGCTGCTTGCCGCCGTGAGCAACTGCGCGTGCCAGCTGTCTGCGGCGGCGCTGGCGAGCGCATGGCGATCCGCATGCGGCGGCGAGCCAGCCAGGCCACCGCGCAGCCATTGCGAGAGCGCCGACAACGCCTGCGCGAGCGGTGCCGGCACGCCGGCCGGATGCATGCGTAGCGCCTGCAGCACCGCAGACAGCGCGGACAGCAACGGCATCAGCGTGGTCATGCGTGCCCGCAAGGCGCGCGCATGGCGCAAGGAACCGGCGCTTTCGGTGTCGTACGAAAGCTGGGCGATCAATTGATCCAACGCGAGGATGTCGGCGGCGAGGCGATGGCGCCCTGCGTCGGCCCGAGGATTCGCGCAGAGGATGTCGTCAGCCCATGCCGCGGCATCCGCCAGCCAGCTCGCGGCGCGTGCGCGCAGGGCCGGAGCGACCTTGGCCGGCAGGATGATCGACCCGACCAGGCCCGCGCAGACAATGCCGATGACGATTTCTTCGATGCGCGCGACGGCCAGGTCGAAGATCTGCGCGGGCTGGTCCACCGCCGGCAGCGCCACGATCGGCAGCGTGTACGCCGCCAGCAGAAACACATACGCGCGCGGCGAGCGCTGCAGCAGTGACAGGTAGACCAGCGCGACGATCCACAGCGAGATGGCGCCCATCAGCACGATGGGCATGTTGATCAGCAGCGGCACGGTCGCCACGGCGGCGGCGGCGCCCAGCACGGTGCCGGCGACGCGATACGCGGCCTTGGAACGCGTGGCGCCTGTCAGCGGATGCGAGACGAAGTACACCGTCGCCATGGCCCAGTACGGCCGCGGCAGGCCGAGCGCAAGCGCGATATAGAGCGCGAGCATGGCGGCCAGGAATGCTTTCAGCGAAAACAGCCACTGTCTTGCATTCGGCCGCATGGCCATGAGATCGAGTTTTAGTGTTCTGGTTTGGGGGCGCATCGTGCGCCGCCTGGTACGGCCCTGTTGCCGGACGCAGGCGCAAGCGGAGCGTGGAAGCGAAGTGTAGTCAAATGGCGGCCATTCCAATCATGATTTAAAATTCCTGGAATCATTCAATATTTTCATGGAAGTGCAGACACCGTCATGCCTATTGATATCCGCGCGCTACGCTACTTTGTCGAAACTGCGCGACTGAGGAGTTTTACGCAGGCGGCCACGTCGCTATTCGTC
The DNA here is from genome assembly GCF_019602855.1 of Cupriavidus pinatubonensis. Classification (GTDB taxonomy): domain Bacteria; phylum Pseudomonadota; class Gammaproteobacteria; order Burkholderiales; family Burkholderiaceae; genus Cupriavidus; species Cupriavidus pinatubonensis. The sequence goes on along the minus strand of NZ_CP080766.1, from coordinate 185,110 downwards.
ACGCAATCGACTATCAGCAAGATGGTTCGCCAGCTGGAGGACGAGGTCGGGCAGCCGCTGCTGATCCGCGAAGGCAAGACGGTGCGACTGACCGACGTGGGCCGTGTGGTGTATGAGCGCGGCCAGGAAGCGCTCGGCGTTGTGCACCGGCTCACGCTGGAGGTGGCGGATCTGTCATCGCTGGGACGCGGACAGTTGACCGTCGGCATTCCGCCCATGGTCAACCTGTTCTTTTCGCCCGCGGTCAGCGCATTCCGCAAACGCTATCCGAATCTCGAACTGCATCTGGCCGAGCATGGCGGCCATCTGGTCGAACAGATGGTGGCCAGCGGCGAACTGGAGGTGGGTGCCACGGTGCTGCCGGTGGACGACGGCGTGGAACTGGCCACCCAGCCGTTCGCCAACTATCCGATCTGGGCAGTGGGGCCGCGCAAGGCGGCCTGGGCGCGCGGCAAGACCGTCAGCCTGGCGGCGCTGCGCGATGAACCGCTGGTGTTGCTGACTGACGCGTTCTCGCTCACGCACAAGCTGCGCCTGGCGTTCCTGGAGGCGCGCATGGAGCCGCGCGTGGTCGCGCAAAGCGGCCACTGGGATTTCCTGGCGTCAATGGCGGCTGCCGGGCTCGGTACGACGTTCCTGCCTCAGCCCTTCCTGGCACGGTTGCAGGACCGCGACAACCTTGCGGTGGCGCGGCTGACGGAGCCGGCGATGGACTGGGCACTGGCGCATACCTGGCTGCCGGGCCGCTATCTTTCGCACGCGGCGCGGGCATGGCTCGCGGTCTGCGACGAAGTACTGGGCGGGAAGACGCTGTCGGCGTGAACCTGTCTTGTCCCGGTGGGCTTGGGGCAGGCCGAATTGCTGGCGAGCACAGCAATGGTGGGCGGTGATCGTCCTATCGGACTTCTGGTGAAGGATAGAGGGACGTGGCGCTCGATGCGCCCGACGTGTCGCATCTTCCGGGCGGGATGTGCAGCACGACCAGCGGCTCCTGTCCCGCCGCATAGCGGTAGTCCAGCGTCACGCCAAGCTTGCCCAGCACAGGGACATCCGGGTTGCGGCAAACGCCGCGCTCCAGGATCGGGCGGGCCGACACCATGAAGGCCTTGGTGTCCTCGCGCTTCGGTTCGACGCCGGTCACCTGCAGGTGAAACTCCACAATCTTGCCGGGCCGCGTGGCGCAGCCGGTCAGGCGGGTTGAACTATCGAGCGCGATCGGAGTGGCTCGCGCCAGCTCCGCGCACGCCAGGCCGAGCTGGCGTTCGGCATCGCGCGCGGTCAGCCGCGTGACGCCTGCCATCCCGCTTGGCTTGCCACGTACGGTGCCCAGCAGCAGGCTGGCCAGGCCGGAAAGCGTAGGTGCGGCAAAACCGGCCGTAGATGTCGTGAGGAGCAGCACGGCGAGCAGGCATGATGCCCGCCGTTTATCGAGAGGGAGGCAGGGGAAAGGCATGAAAGACCGCAACGCAGGGAGAAACATCTGGTAACACGCGTTGCCCACTGTAGCGCGCGGCGGTGCCGATTGTTGTCAGGCGTTGTCCTACGGCGCAACAAGGCCTGTATTTGCATTGCGGGAATCAGGGTGCCAGAACGAGACGCCTATTGGGTCCAGTAGACATCCACGGGCGTGCTGTCCTGGTGCAGCAGGTAGCTGACCGGCAGCATCGGCGTGGGCTCCATGGTGGCGGCATCGAATACCTGTTTCTTCCACGGCCCGCTGAAGCTCAGCAGCACACGCCGCGCGCCCAGCAACGCACGCAGGTTCAGGCTGACGCGGCGGTGCGGTGCCGCGCGCGGGCTCATGGCGAGGTAGCCCGGGGGCTCGTTCAGCGACAGGCCTACGGACAGTTCGGGCGCATCCGCAAACAGCGACGCGGTATGGCCATCGTCGCCCATGCCGAGCACGACCACGTCAGGCTGGCGGTAATTGCGGTTCAGTTCGGCCACGACGGCCGAAGTGTCGATCTCTTCGATCTCCGTACAGAACGTCGGCACGGGCGGCTGGAACGTCGCGCGCGAAGCGGCCTGGCGCAACAGCACGTCGCAGACGAGCCGTGCATTGCTGTCTGTGTGATCGATGGGGACCATGCGCTCGTCAACGAGCATGACGCTGATGCGATCCCATGGCAAGGGGCGCTGTTGCAATGCCGCGAACAGCGGCAGCGGCAAACGGTCCCCCGAGATGGCCAGGCAAGCTTCCTCCTTGCTGGCCAGCGTGCGTTCCAGCTCGCACGCCACGGCGCGCGCCATGGCATCGGCGTGCGCGCAGGCATCGTTCAGTTCGATTTGGCGCATTGGCTCTTCCTCCCTGCAGGTGGCGGCAAGGCGATCCACGGCGGGGTGCAACGCCTGGCTCGCGTGCGGCCGGACGGCATGCTCATGCCGGTATTCCGGTCCACGTTTCGGGTCGCGCTTTTGGCTGGTTTGGCGATTTGCCGGGCACAGCGCTTGTCGGATGAATCGATTCTAGGTGCCAAACGGTGCGCTGCACAATCGGGCATGCACTGACACGTTCGCGAAGGTGCGCCGAGTCCACTCCGTACTGCCGCAGCATGCAGACGGCTTCACAATTCACGCTCATGCGCAACGAAGGAAGCGTCGACGAGCGGTGTAGCGCGCTGTTGCGGCGCGAAAAGCGGCTCAGGAACCGCCGCGGTCGACCAGCACGACGGTCACCAGCAACGACGTGTTGGTGATGGCGTTGACATCATGTGCCGCGCCGGCCCCAAGGTAGAGCAGGTCCCCCTGATGCAGGCGCCGCTGGGCACCGTCCACGCCGATCTCCACTTCGCCTTCCAGGCACTGGATGGTCGATGGACCGGCGACGGAATGCGATCCGACCTGCTTGCCCGCCGGCAGTACCATGCGCATCACTTCCAGCCGGTGTTCCTTGAACAGTGCGGCACTCGGAGTCTGCGTGAGTTGCTTGCCGAGCGGCAGCACGCTGGCGACTTCGCCGGAAGACAGGTGGGGCAGGGACATGGCGGGACTCCTCGTTGCGGCGTTATCTGGCGGGAATGACATGCGACCTCGTCATTGTAGGAGCCATGAAGGTCCCGCCGGACCCGCGCAACAATGGCCAGCCAACTTTGCGCCGGCTGGCCCCGCCGGGGATCAGGACGCGGGCGCGGGCGCCGGCTGGCCGCCGGTGTCGGCAGCAGGGCCGGTCTGGTCATGCCAGCCGCCGCCGAGGGCCTTGTAGAGATTGACCTCGCTGGTCAGCTGTTCCTGTCGTGCGACGATCAGGAGCTGCTGGGCGTTGTACAGCGAGCGCTGCGCATCCAGCACCGCCAGGTAGCTGTCCACGCCGGTGCGGTAGCGACGGTCTGCGAGGTTGTAGGCATCCTGCGCCGCTTCGACAAAACGCACCTGCGCTTCGAGTTGGCTCGTATACGTGCCGCGCGCGGCGAGGCCGTCGGAAACTTCGCGGAAGGCTGTCTGGATCGTGCGCTCGTACTGCGCGACGTTGATGTCCTTCTGGATCTTTGCGTAGTCGAGGCTCGCGCGCAGGCTGCCGGCCGTGAACAGCGGCAGGCTGATCTGCGGCTGGAACAGCCAGGTGCCCGATCCGGCCTTGAACAGGCCGGACAGTTCATTGCTGGCCGTGCCCGCCGAAGCCGTCAGGGCGATGCGCGGGAAAAACGCCGCGCGTGCCGCGCCGATATTGGCGTTGGCCGAGCGCAGGCGGTGTTCGGCTGCAAGCACGTCGGGACGGTTCTGCAGCAGGTCGGATGGCAATCCGGCAGGCACGTCCGCCGTCAGCTTCTGGTCGAGCGGCAACGGCGCCGGCAGGTCGTCCGGCATGCCGGTGCCCAGCAACAGCACCAGCGCATTCTCGTCCTGCGCGACCAGGCGCGTGTAGCGCGCCAGGCTGGCACGCGCGTTTTCCACGGCGGTCTGCGACTGCCGCAGGTCCAGACGCGAGGCAATGCCTTCCTCGTAGCTGCGGCGCGTCAGGCCATAGCTGCGTTCGTAGTTCGCCAGCGTACTGCGCGTGAGCGTGAGCTGCGCGTCGTCGGCGAGCAGTGCCAGGTAGGCGTTGGCCACGCTGGCCACCAGCGCGATCTGAGCACTGCGCCGGGTTTCGTCGCTTGCGAAATATTGCTCCAGTGCCGCTTCGCTGAGGCTGCGGATACGGCCGAACAGGTCAAGCTCCCATGCGGTCGTGCCGAGCGACACGCCATACTGGCTCGCGATGATGCGCCGCCCGGTGGTGGACAGGTCCGCGGGAATGCGCTGGCGCGTTTCCTGCGCGGCCACGCCGATCGCGGGGAACAGGTCGGCCCGTTCGATCTGGTATTGCGCACGGAATGCTTCGACGTTCAGTGCCGCCACGCGCAGGTCGCGGTTGTTGTCGAGTGCGACTTCGATCAGGCGGCGCAGCCGCGCGTCGGCAAAGAAATCGCGCCAGCCAAGATCGGTCGCACGCATCTGCTGTGCGCCGGCGGCGGCATCGGCAGTCGGATACGCGGCGCCTTGCGGGTAGGCTTGCGCCACTGGCAGCGACGGCTGTTCATAGGAGGGAATCAAGCTGCAGCCGGCCAGCAGGGCGACGGCGGCAGCACAGGTCAAAGTCTTCTTCATTGCAGCGCGCCTTTTTCCGCGGGGGTGTCAGGCTGGCTCGGCTTGCGTTTGCGTGCGAACAGCGAATTGACGGCGACAAAGAACAACGGCACCCAGAAGATCGCGAGCACCGTCGCGGTGATCATGCCGCCGATCACGCCAGTGCCGATGGCATGCTGGCTACCCGCGCCGGCGCCGGTGGAGATCGCCAGCGGGAACACGCCGAGCATGAACGCGAGCGAGGTCATCACGATCGGGCGCAAACGCATGCGGCACGCCTCGATGGCGGCGTCGACGAGGCCTTTGCCGTGCTCGTACTGGCTCTTGGCGAACTCCACGATCAGGATGGCGTTCTTGGCCGACAGGCCGATGGTGGTCAGCAGGCCGACCTGGAAGAACACGTCGTTGGACAGGCCGCGTGCCATGGTGGCGAGCAGGGCGCCAATCACGCCGAGCGGCACCACGAGCATCACCGAGAACGGGATCGACCAGCTTTCATAAAGTGCAGCCAGGCACAGAAACACCACCAGCAGTGACAGCGCATAGAGCGCCGGCGCCTGCGAACCCGACAGCCGCTCTTCATACGAGAGTCCGGTCCATGCATAGCCCACGCCGGCCGGCATCTGCTTCATGATCTCCTCGATTGCCTTCATGGCTTCGCCGGAGCTGCGGCCGGCAGCGGGTTCGCCCAGTACCTCCACGGCCGGCACGCCGTTGTAGCGCTGCAGCTTCGGCGAGCCGAAGCCCCACTTGCCCTCGGCAAACGCGGAGAACGGCACCATGTCTCCCTTGTCGTTGCGTACGAACCATTTATCCACGTCGTCGGGGTTCATACGGGAATCGGGGCGGCCCTGCACGTAGACGCGCTTGACGCGGCCGCGGTCGATGAAGTCGTTCACATAGCTCGACCCCCACGCGATCGTCACCGTGCTGTTGATGTCGGCCAGCGAGAGGCCGAGCGCGCGCGCCTTTTCATCGTCGATCACCAGCTGGTACTGCGGCTGGTCATTGAGCCCGTTGGGGCGCACACGCTGTAGTACCGGACTCTTCGACGCGAGCGCGAGGAACTTGTCGCGCGCGTTCATCAGGGCCTGGTGGCCGATGCCGGCCTGATCCTGCAGGTACAAGTCGAAGCCCGTGGCGTTGCCCAGTTCCTGCACGGCAGGGGGGGCGAACGCGAATGACATCGAGTCGCGGAAGCTCGCGAACTTGCGCTGTGCGCGCGCCGCCAGGTCGAACACGCTGGTGTTGTCGCCGGTGCGTTCTTCCCACGGCTTGAGCAGGATGAAGGCGAGCCCCGAGTTCTGGCCGCGGCCCGCAAAGTTGAAGCCGTTGACGGTAAACAGCGAGTCCACCACGCCGCCTTCCTCCTTCAGCAGGTATTCACGCATCTGGACCAAGACTTTCTGCGTGCGCTCGGCGGTGGCGCCGGCCGGTGTCTGCACCTGTGCGTAGAGCACGCCCTGGTCTTCTTCGGGCAGGAAGGACGTGGGAATGCGCGTGAACAGGAAGCCCATCGCCACGAGGATTGCCACGTAGATCAGCACGAACGGCAGGCGGCGCTTCAGGATCGTCGATACGCCGCGCTCATAGCCCTGCGTGGTGGAGATGAACTTGCGGTTGAACCAGCCGAAGAAGCCGCCCTTGTTCTCGCCATGGTCGCCCTTTTCGATGGGTTGCAGCATGGTCGCGCAAAGGGCCGGCGTCAGGATCAGCGCGACCAGCACCGACAGCACCATCGACGACACGATGGTGATCGAGAACTGCCGGTAGATCACGCCCGTGGAGCCGCCGAAGAACGCCATCGGCAGGAACACCGCCGACAGCACCATGGCAATGCCGACCAGCGCACCCTGGATCTGGCCCATGGACCGCCGCGCCGCCTCCTTGGGTGGCAAGCCTTCCTCGGCCATCACGCGCTCGACGTTTTCCACCACGACGATTGCGTCATCGACGAGCAGGCCGATGGCCAGCACCATGCCGAACATGGTCAGCGTATTGATGGTGTACCCGAACGCGGCCAGCACGCCGAACGTGCCCAGCAGCACCACGGGCACGGCGATCGTCGGGATCAGCGTGGCGCGGAAGTTCTGCAGGAACAGGTACATCACCAGGAACACCAGCACGATGGCTTCCATCAGCGTCTTCACGACCTCGTGGATCGAGCCCGAGATCACCGGCGAGGTGTCATACGGGTAGACGACCTTCATGCCGGCCGGGAAGAACGGCTCCAGCGTGTCGAGCGTCTTGCGGATCGCGCGCACCGTTTCCAGCGCGTTGGCGCCGGCCGCCAGACGCACGGCAATACCGGAAGCGGGCTGGCCGTTGTACTGCGCGTTGATGTTGTAGTCCTGGCCGCCCAGGCCGACCTCGGCCACGTCCTTCAGCCGCACCTGCGAGCCGTCCGGGTTCACCTTTAGCAGGATGTTGCCGAACTGCTCGCTGGTCTGCAGGCGGGTCTTGCCGATCACGCTCGCATTGAGCTGCTGGCCCTGAACGGCCGGCAGCCCGCCAAGCTGGCCGGAAGCGACCTGCACGTTCTGCGCCTTGATCGCGTTGCTGACATCGAGCGGCGTGAGCTGGTAGCTGTTGAGCTTGGCGGGGTCGATCCACACGCGCATGGCGTACTGCGAACCGAACACCTGGAAGTCGCCGACGCCGTAGGTGCGCGACAGCGGATCCTGGATGTTGGAGACGATGTAGTTCGACAGGTCTTCCCGCGTGACCTTGGGGTCGGTCGAAATCAGTCCCACGATCAGCAGGAAGTTGCGCACCGACTTGGTCACGCGGATACCTTGCTGCTGCACTTCCTGCGGCAGCAGTGGCTGCGCGAGCGCAAGCTTGTTCTGCACCTGCACCTGCGCGATATCCGGGTTAGTGCCCTGTTCGAACGTGACCGTGATGGTCATGCTGCCGTCGGCGTTGCTTTCCGACGAGATGTAGCGCAGCCGGTCGAGGCCGTTGAGCTGCTGCTCGATGACCTGGACCACCGTGTCCTGCACGGTCTCGGCCGAAGCGCCCGGATAGTTGACCGAGATGGCGATGGTTGGCGGCGCAATGGCCGGGTACTGGCTGATTGGCAGCGAGCGGATCGACAGCACGCCGGCCAGCATGATGACCAGCGCGATCACCCACGCGAAGATAGGGCGATCGATAAAGAAATTGGACATGAATACTCCCTCGCCCTCGTAACGCGCTCAGGGCTTGGCCGCGACCGCGGCGGATGCGCCGGCGGCGGCCGCGGGCGGGTTGCCTGTGCCGCTGTCTGCCTGGGCGACGCGGACCTTCGCGCCGGGCTTGACGAACTGCACGCCTTCGACGATCACACGGTCGCCGGCCTTCAGGCCGTCGGCCACCAGCCATTTGTCGCCGATGGCGCGGTCGGTGCGGATCTGGCGCAGTTCGACCTCGTCCTTCGCGTTGACCACCAGCGCCGTGGCCTGGCCCTTGAGGTCACGCGTAACGCCTTGCTGGGGCACGAGCAGGCCGTCGGTCTTCACGCCTTCGCGCAGGCGCGCGTGGACGAACATGCCGGGCAGCAGCTCGTGGCGCGGGTTGGGGAACACGGCGCGCAGCGTGACCGAGCCGGTGCCCTGGTCCACCGCGACCTCGGAGAACTCCAGCCGGCCGGTCTCGGGGTATTTCGTGCCGTCTTCGAGCACCAGGTTGACCTGCGCCGCATTGGTGCCGGCGCTCTGCAACGCGCCGTTGGCGAGTTCGCGCCGCAGCCGGAGCAGCGATGCGGAAGGCTGCGTCACATCGACGTAGATCGGATCGAGCTGCTGCACAACGGCGAGCGCCGCCGCCTGCCCGTTGGTAACCAGCGCGCCCTCGGTCACGCTGGAACGGCCGATCCGCCCCGAAATGGGCGCCAGCACCTTGGTGTAGCGCAGGTTGATCTCGGCCCGGTCCAGCGTCGCCTGGGCCTGCTGCCACGCGGCCTTGGCCTCGTCATACTGCTGCTTGCTGACCGCTTCGTCGCCAACCAGGCGTCCGTAGCGCTGCGCCAGCAGCCGCGATGACTCCATCGTTGCCCTGGCGCTCTTGTAGGTCGCATCGTAGGTAGACGGGTCGATCTGATAGAGCTGCTGGCCCTGGGTCACGTCGCTGCCTTCCTTGAACAGCCGCCGCAGGATAATGCCGTCCACCTGGGGCCGGACTTCGGCAATGCGGTAGGCCGTGGTGCGGCCGGGAAGCGAGGTATCCAGCGTGACTGCTTCGGTCTTCAGCGTGACCACGCTGACCTGGGGCGGGGGCGGGGCGGCGGCTTCTTTTTTTCCGCCGCATCCGGCGAGCGTGGACAGGGCGATGGCCAGCGTAACCGGACCCCAGGCGCGGCAGCCGCGTGATCGTTGCATTGCGAGTTCCTGCGAAAAAATCAAGCGAATCAAGGTGTTCGGCGGTCAATCACGACAGCCGTCCGGAGCCGGATAGGGAGGCTTAGCAAATGCCATGCCCGACGCCTCGCCGCCGGCTGTGGACGGCATGCCAGGACGTGCGGACGCCCCGGAAGTTGCCCGGCGTAGCCGAGAAGTCTATCTCGACTCACGAAAACGTTCCGGGCATTATCAGCTTTCAATATTTCAGAATCTTTCATCGCAGGTTTGCGGGCGACTTTCCAGCGATCTGGACCTGCATTTCACCCGTCCGGGGGTGTTGCCGCGGAGTGCAAGCTGTGACAATCCACCCTGAGAGACCCGACTCAGGTCCTCAAGCCCTTATGCCCGTCCCCGCACGGGCTTTTTTCTTTTCCCGAGCCGCCCCGCCGGTCCTCCAAGTGTCCGCTCATGCCTTTTTCTCCGGCCGTGGGCGGCGCTGGCAAGGCACTTCTCAACTGTGCTCTTGAACTGTGCTCCTGTCTGTACGCACCGCAGGGCGCGCGCCGAACCTACTCTGACGCTACAGGATCTGGCCAAACCGATTGACAGGCCAGTCACCGCCCCCCGCCAGACAGGACACACGCCATGAGCTCGCCGAAGCCCGAGAAAGGCCACATCGCCCCATACACCCATCCCGCCGCCGGCTGGGGTGCGCTGAAGTACGTTGCCATCAACCTCGTCAAGGAGCAGGTTGCCGGTGGCAAGTACAAGATGCTGTTCAAGCAGAACCAGGCCGATGGCTTCGACTGCCCCGGCTGCGCATGGCCCGATCGACAGCACGCTTCGACCTTCGAGTTCTGCGAGAACGGAGTCAAGGCCGTCGCCGCGGAAGCGACCAGCATGCGTGTCACGCCCGAGTTTTTCGCGCAGCATACGGTCACGTCGCTGCTCGAACAGACCGATTACGAGCTGGAGCAGCACGGCCGCCTCACGCACCCGATGGTGTACGACGCGCAGACCGACAAGTACCGCGCCATTGCGTGGGACGAAGCGTTTGCACTGATCGGTCGCCACCTGCGCGCATTGCCGGACCCGAACCAGGCAGCGTTCTATACATCGGGCCGTGCCAGCAACGAGGCAGCGTTCCTGTACCAGTTGTTCGTGCGCGCCTACGGCACCAACAATTTCCCGGACTGCTCGAACATGTGCCACGAGGCCACAAGCCGTGGCCTGCCCAAGACCATTGGCGTAGGCAAGGCAACGGTGGTGCTCGACGACTTCGAGCATGCCGACACCATCCTGCTGTTCGGCCACAACGCTGCCACCAACCACCCCCGCATGCTCGGCGAGCTGCGCGAGTGCGCACGGCGCGGCGCGACCATTGTGTCGATCAATCCGCTGCGCGAACGCGGCCTGGAGCGCTTTACCAGCCCGCAGCATCCAGTCGAAATGCTCACCGGCTCCAGCACGAAGATCGCGTCGATGTTCGTGCAGCCGAAGCTCGGCGGGGATTTCGCGCTGATCAAGGGCATGGCCAAGCGGCTGGTCGAACTCGACGACGAAGCGATCCGGCACGGCCAGGCGCGACTGATCGACGTCGACTTCGTGCGCGAGCACACGATCGGCTTCGGTGCCTTCGTCGAGGACCTGCGCGTGGAGAGCTGGGCCGATATTGTCGCGGAATCAGGCGTCCCGCTGCCGGACATCGATGCGCTGGCCCGTGTCTATGCGCGCGGCCAGCGCGTGATTGCGTGCTGGGGCATGGGCCTGACGCAACACAAGCATTCGGTGCCGACCGTGCAGATCCTGTCGAACCTGATGATGATGCGCGGCAACATCGGCCGGGCCGGGGCCGGCCTGCTGCCGGTGCGCGGGCATTCGAATGTGCAGGGCGATCGCACCGTCGGCATCGAGGAAAAGCCGGACGATGCGTTCCTGGACCGCCTCAAGGCTGCCTTCGGCTTCGAGCCGCCGCGCGACCATGGCTATGACGTGGTGGAAACCATCGAGGCGATGCTGGAGGGCAAGGTGAAAGTCTTCATCGGCCTGGGCGGCAACTTCTCGACGGCTACTCCCGATACGCCGCGTACGCACGAAGGCCTGCGCCAGTGTGCATTGACTGTGAACATTGCCACCAAGCTCAACCGTAGCCACCTGATACACGGCAAGGAATCGCTGATCCTGCCGACGCTGGGCCGCACGGAGATTGATGAACAGGACGGCGTGGCACAGGGCGTGACCGTCGAGGATTCGGTCTGCATGGTGCATATCTCGTTCGGCATGAACAAGCCGGCGTCGCAGCACCTGCTGTCCGAGACCGCCATCGTTGCGCGCATGGCCGCGGCGACGCTGGGCTCGGAGAAGATCGACTGGCTCTGGTACGTGCAGGACTATGCGCGCATCCGCGATGCGATCGAGATGGTGATCGACGGCTTTGAAAACTACAACGAACGCGTTGCCGTGCCAGGCGGCTTCCACCTGACGCCTGCCGCGTGCAACCGCGAGTGGCACACGCCGTCGGGCAAGGCGCAGTTCCTCGTCCATGCGATCGACAAGGACACCCCGATCCACCGCGCGCGCGAGCAGTACGGCGACAAGCTGCTGGTGCTGATGACCACGCGCTCGCACGACCAGTACAACACGACAATCTATGGCCTCGACGACCGCTACCGCGGGGTGTTCGGGCTGCGCCGCGTGGTGTTCATCAGCGCGGCCGACCTGGCGCGGCTGGGACTCTCGGCCGGGCAGCGTGTCGATATCACGAGCGTCTGGGACGACGGCGTGCAACGCCGGGTACAGGACTTCGAACTGGTCCAGTACGACATTCCCGAAGGTTGCGTCGGTGCGTACTACCCCGAGACCAATCCGCTGGTGCCGCTCGAAAGCATCGGCGATGGCTGCGGCACGCCGACGTCGAAGTCAGTGCCCGTGCTGCTGACGCCGTCGCGTCTCCAGGCTGCCGCTGCCTGACGTAGAAGTATCGCTCCTATCCTTGCGAGACCATCATGGAATGCACTGAACTCGTTGAACACCACGGCTATGCCGCACGCAGCATCGTCCGCCACAAGGGCGGCGCGGTGAAGCCCGCCATGGACAACGTGGCGGAGGAGCTTCCCGTGGCCCTGGTGTACAACGGCATCTCGCATGCGGTGATGATGGCCACGCCGCTGGATCTCGAAGCGTTTGCCGTGGGCTTCTCGCTGACCGAAGGCATCGTCAGCCACAACGCGCAGATCCATGACATCGATGTGCGGGTCCACGCGCACAGCGCCGAAGTGCACCTCCAGATCAGCGAACAGGCCTTCGCCGCGATGAAGGCGCGCAAGCGCGCGCTGGCCGGCCGCACGGGCTGTGGTGTCTGCGGCATCGAAAGCCTCGAACTGCTCGACCTCGAGCCCACGCCAATGCGGATGCCGGCAACGCGGTTGCAGCCGACGCCGGAAATGATCGGCCGCGTGGCAGCCGCGCTGCCTTCGCACCAGCGGCTGATGTGTGAAACCGGCGGCGTCCACGCGGCGGCATGGTGCAATGCGCACGGGGAAATCCTGCACGTCTTCGAGGATGTCGGCCGGCATAACGGCCTGGACAAGCTGATCGGCCATCTGGCGATGCAGCGCGTGAACATGAACGACGGCTTCGTCTTCCTGTCGAGCCGCGCGAGCTATGAACTGGTGCGCAAGGCCGCGCGCATGAACATCCAGATGCTGGCGACCATTTCCGCGCCGACGTCGCTGGCCATCCGGATTGCGGCGCAGGCCGGCCTGCGCCTGCTTAGCTTTTGCCGGAAGGACGGCTATGTCGAATATACCGGCGCAGCATTCGATGACAGCTGCGGTCCTCAGGCCGAAGGTGTTCTCGAAGGAGCGGCAGCATGCTGAGCTTCGACGAGGCACAGGCAATCTTCGCCAATGCCGCAGAGCCGGTGCGCGAGACCGAAACCTTATGGCTGGGGCTGGCAACCGGCCGCGTGCTGGCCAGCGACCTAGTCGCCGTGACCGACACGCCGTCGGCCGACCGCAGTGCGATGGATGGCTATGCGGTGCGTTGCGAGGACTGGCAGGGTGGCGCATGCCTGCCTGTGCAGCAGGTGGTGTACGCCGGCACCCGGCCGCAGGCGCTGCGTCCCGGCCATGCCATCCGCATTTACACGGGCGCGGTGATCCCTGCCGGGGCCGATGCCGTGGTCGCGCAGGAAGATGCCGAGGAAAATTTTCGCGGCGTAACCTGTAACCGAACGCCGCTCGTTGGCCAGCATATCCGCCGCCAGGGCGAGGATGTCCGCCGTGGCGAGATGCTGCTGCCAGCCGGAACGCTGATCGAAGCCGGCCATATTGCCGCGCTGGCCTCGCAGGGGCTTGTCCATGTGCCGGTCTGCCGGCTGGTCGAAATTGCCATCCTGACGTCTGGCGACGAGGTGGCGGCCAACGATGAACCGCGCGACGTTTACCAGGTGCATGACGTCAACGGGCCGATGCTCGAGTCGCTCGTGCAGTCCATGGGAGCCGTCGTGCGCTGCCACCGCCATGTGCGTGACGACGAGCGCGTGCTGCACCATGCATTGCGCGAGCTGGCCGGCCATGCCGACCTTGTCCTCGTGACCGGGGGTGCGTCGGTCGGCCAGCGTGATCTGGTGGCCGCGGCGCTGGCCTCGGCTGGCGGCGAGCTGCTTTGCCGCGGCGTCAACATGCGGCCCGGCAAGCCGGTGACGATCGGACGCCTGCGCGGCAAGCCCGTGGTCTGCCTGCCGGGCAATCCGGCGGCGGCCTATACCACCTTTGCGCTGCTGGTGACGCCGTTGCTGCGCCGGCTGCAAGGCCGGACCCGGCTGTTTCCGCCGGTGAGCCGGGTCCGCGCGGCACTGGCCGGCGCACGCGTGCCGCCGTGCGATGCGTTCTGGCGGGTGGGAGAGGTTGGCTACTCCGGCGACCCTGGCAGCCAGGAAGGCCTGGTCCACGTCGCCGCGCAGCAGGGCGCAGCCGCCGTGTCGGCGCTCGGGCAGGCCAGCGGCTTTGTCCGGGTAGGTCCGAAGAACGCCGGCCAGCTCCACCATGTGTCGTTGCCGTACTATGATCTCCATCGTTGGCTTGGCTAAGGACTGCCTGCGGACGGAGACCCGGCGCCCAGGTGCCCGGGAAGGCGCAACCGGATCGGCCACCGAGGGGAGCGCGGCGTGAAACTCTATGAAAAACTGGCTGCCGACATCGAAGCGCTGGTGAAGCAGGGGGTGCTGCTGCCCGGCGAGCGGATTCCGTCCGTGCGCCAGGCCAGCCAGCACCACCGCATGAGCATCACTACGGTGATCCGGGCCTATGTGCTGCTGGAAAGCCGCGGCATCATCGAAAGCCGGCCGCAATCCGGCTATTTCGTGCGTCCGCGTTCCGGAGAGACCGCGGTCGAGTTGCTGCCGTCGCGGCCAAGCGCCAAGCCTTCCGCGGTCGACGTCAGCGCACTGGTGCTGTCCACACTGCGCTCGATCCGCTCGGACGACGCCGTCCCGCTGGGCTCACCCTATCCCGATGCCGCGCTGTTCCCGTGGCAACGCATCAACCAGTACGCGAACAATATCGCGCGGCGCTATGCCAAGTGGACCATGCTGGACGATCTGCCGCCGGGCAGACCTGAGCTGATCCGTCAGATTTCCCGCCGCTACCTGGAGAACGGCTACGCGGTAAACCCGAACGAGCTGATCGTCACGATCGGCGCGACCGAGGCCATCAACCTCTGCCTGCAGGCCGTGGCAAAGCCCGGCGATACGATCGCGGTGGAGTCCCCGACTTTCTACGCGATGCTGCACGCGATCGAGCGGCTGGGCATGCGCGCGATCGAAGTCGCGACCGATCCGGTCGAGGGCATCGACATTGACGCGCTGGCACGGCTGATCGACGAGAAAAGCGTCGCCGCCTGCATGGTCATGCCCAATTTCCAGAATCCGCTCGGCTTCCAGATGCCCGACGAGAAGAAGCGCGCGCTGGTGGAAATGCTCACGAGCAAGGACATCCCTGTCATCGAGAATGACGTCTATGGCGAGCTGTACTATGGCGAGGCCCATCCGAGTTCGCTCAAGGCGTTCGACACCGCCGGCATCGTGCTGCACTGCTCGTCGTTTTCCAAGACGCTGACCAACGCCTACCGCATCGGCTGGGCGCTGCCGGGCCGCTACCGCGGCGCCGTCGAGCGGCTCAAGTTCCTGAACACGCTGACCACGCCAGCCATCCCGCAACTGGCGATCGCCGAGTTCCTGAAGAACGACGGCTACGACTTCCACCTGCGGCGCGTGCGCAAGGCCTATGCGCAGCAGGCCAGCATCATGGCGGCTACGGTGCGCAGGTTTTTCCCGGAGGGCACGACCACATCGCGTCCGGCCGGCGGCTATGTCCTGTGGGTGCAGCTTCCCGAAGGTATCGATGCCATGGAGATGTACCACGCGGCGCTGGAACACCGTATTACCGTTGCGCCGGGGCATATGTTTGCACCTGGCGCGACCTACGACAACTGCATCCGGCTGAACTACAGCGCTGAATGGTCGCCAGGTATCGAATCGGCCGTCCAGACGTTGGGCAAGGTTGCCACGCACCTGCTTGCCAAGCGGTCGAGCGGGCGAGGAGAGTAAACGCGATGTCTGATCCCGGCAACGAACAGAACGGCGACGGCATCGATCCCGCCATTGTGGAAGTCCTGCTCGTCCTGCGGGAGGCCGGCATCGAGAACGGCGCCACGCCGTGGTCGCTGCCCAAGATCGCCAAGCGCGCACAGTTGCCAATGAGCGTACTGCGCCGGGTGCTCACGCAATTACAGGCGGCCGGCCTGGCCGATGTCAGCGTCGAAGCGGATGGCCGCGGGCACGCCAGCCTGACACAGGAAGGCGCGGCGCTTGCCGCGCAGCTGTTTCCCGATCCTTTCTGAATCCCGTTCAGTCTTCTGCAAGGGCAACGGCTGCACACGGCATTGCCGCTTGCTTTCAGTCATGCGACGCGCTTCTTACCCGGATCGTGGCCGTCTGGCCGGCGACCAGATGCATGCCGGGCGGCACCTCGTCGAGCGCAACGCGGACCGGGATACGTTGGGCAAGGCGTACCCAATTGAACGTCGGGTTGACGGTCGGCAACAGGTTCGGCCCGCTGCTGCGGTCCTGGTCGTCGATGCCCGGGGCGATGCTGACGACATGCCCGCGCAGCGCCGTGCTCTGGCCCATGATCCGTACGTCGGCCGCGGCGCCGACGCGGATTGCGGGCAGTTTGGTTTCTTCGAAATAGCCTTCGACGTACTGCGACCCGCTGGCGACCACCGAGAGCGCGGGCCGGCCACGATTCACGAAGTCGCCGGTGCGGGGCAGATGGTCCGCGACGTGGCCGTCGACCGGGCTGGCCACGCGGCAGCGCGCCAGGTCGAGGCTGGCCGCGTCCACTGCCGCGTCTGCCTGGTCGAGGCGCGCCTGTGCGGTGGCCATGTCCGCCTTGCCGGCGCGCACCAGCGCTGCACGTGCGGCGTTGGCCGCGCCCTGCGCCTGTTTCAGGGCCACGCGAAAGCGCGCTTCGTCCACCACGAACAGCAACTGGCCGCGCTTCACTTGCGCATTGTCGGCAACAAGGACTTGTGCGACGAGCCCCGATACGTCGGGCGCAACCTGTACCACCTCCGCACGGACCCGGCCGTCTCGCGTCCACGGTGCGCCGGTGTAGTACTGCCACAGATGCCATGCCGTCAGTACCGCCGCACCCACGGCGATCAGCGTGACAGCGACGGGGACAAAAAGGGAAAGCTTTCGATTCATGATGGGACCTCCCAGACGAGCGCGACCAGCGCGCCCAGTACGAGGATGTAGAGGGAAAAGTTAAACAGCGACCGGTGCCACACGAAGCGGTAGAAGCCGAGGCGGTCGAGCACGGTGCGCACGCCGGCCGTGACGGCGAACGCGGCCAGCATCCAGGCCAGCGTGGCGGGGACGAATACGCCGTACACGTTGAAGTCAGTGGCGTGCATGCGCACCTCCATCGGTCAGGGGTTGGGGTGGATACAGTGCGAGGCGCAGGCTGACGAGTGCCGCCAGTGCGGCGCGCGGGTAATTGCCTGACGGCGCGGCGAGCGTGGTCCAGGCCGCGTCGATCGTGACGGCCAGCGCCGGCGGCGGCGCAAGTTCGTGGCCGGCGCGCGAGCAATCGCGGTAATGGCGTGCCACGCCCGCCAGTGCGCGTTCGACCGCGCGACGGCGTGGCGCGGGCAGATCGGCGCAGGCGCGCCGCAGACCTAGCGCCGCGGATTCCACGAGGAATGTCCCGACGCCACCACCCATGCGATGCCGGCCGGCCACGGCCGGCCACTGGCGCAGCAGCCGGTCGAGCATGCGGCCTCTCAGACGCGCACTGTTGACCGGCGCACGCGGATGCGCCACCAGCGCAATCTCGCTCCAGTTGGCCCGGGCGAGCCGGTATGCCACGAGCTGCCTGCCGAAGGGTTGCATCAGTGCCGCCCACAGCGCGGAGAAGCACAGTGCCGCCAGGCTCGCGAGGCTGCTGTTGAAGATGTCGGCAAAGCGTGCAGCGGTCAGTTGCGGCGTGCCGGCGAACGATGCCGCCGTGACTGCCAGCAGCACGCCGAACAGGGCATAGCGCGACTGCGTCGTGAGCGCGCCGATCAAGAGATAAGGCCAGAACAGCAACAGCCCGAGCGCGCTGAAGTCATGGGCCATCACCAGCACCACGAACTGGTAGTACCAGGCCAGCAGCGCACAGGCGATGCTCCACACCACCACGCGCCCGGCCATCAGCCGCGGTTGCTCGGCGATTGCGATAAAGCAGCTTGCCAGCGCCGCCAGCCCGACCGGCCCCGCGCCGTCCACCCAGCCCGACGCCATCCACAGCAGGCCAGCGACAAGTGTCGCCATGCCGGCGGTGGCGGCGCGGAACAGCAGTTGGGCGTGGTCGTGGTGCCGGGCCTGTCCGGCCGGCTCGACGCGATAGCGAAGCACCGCGGGCTCCCCGGCGCCTTGCCGCAGGCTGGTTTGCAGCACGCGGCAGTCCTGCCACAGGTCGGACAGCTCGTCGAGGTATTCGCTGGTGGCCGCGACCAGCCGTTTGTGCCAGTCCGCATTGGCAGCCGGCATCGAACCCGCTGTTGGGCAAGCGTTCAGCGGTCGGCTGGCGTCGGCTTCACCGGCAATCCATGTCACGGTGGCGCGCAGGCGCTGCGCCACCGTGTCGGGCAGCCCTTCCGGGGAGCGGCGCAGGGCGGCGACAGCATCTGCCAGCGCAATGACGCGCGGCAACAGTGCGGCCATGCGCTGGTGCAGCGCGCGTGCGCGCCGAAGCGCCGGGCCGCTGTCGGTCTCATAGGCCAGCTGGGCAAGCTGCGCTTCCATGGCGACGATATCGGCGGCCAGCACGCTGAAGCTGTCGTGACGCCGTGCCGGGCTGGCGCCCGTGCCGAGCATGTCCTGGATCCAGCGCGATGCATGCGCAAGCCAGCCTGCCGCGCGCGAGGCCAGCGCCGGCCGGGTCCGCACAGGAAACACCACAGCACTGACCACGCTGGCGCAGACGATGCCGATCACGATTTCCTCGATGCGGGTCAGCGCCACGGCAAACACGCTGCCCGGAGCGGTCACCGTCGGCAGTGCCACGATCGGCAGCGTATAGGCGGCCAGCAGGCAGATGTAGTTGCGCGGTGCCGGCTCCAGCAGGGACAGGTAGAGCAGGGTGCCGGTCCAGCATGCGATCGCGGCCATGAGCAGCACGGGCTCGCCGATCAGCAGCGGCACCAGTGCCACGGCGCACAGCGCGCCGAGCAAGGTGCCGGCGACGCGGTAGGTGCCCTTCGCGTAGGTGGCACCGGCCAGCGGGCTGGAAACCAGGTACACCGTAGCGAACGCCCAGTAGGGGCGCGGCAGGCTCAGCGCCAATGCCGCGTACAACGCGAGCATGGCCGCGCCGAACACCTTGAGCGAATGGACCCACGGCGCAAGATCCGGCCGCGCGGCCCAGGCCGAGGCCAGCGCGCCGGCGGCGCGGCTGGCAGGCCGCCTGTCGCCGGAGGAGGTGCCGATGGATGCCATGCCTGCCTCTCAGGTCGAAAGGCCGGCCGCGCGCATCAGCAGCCGCATCAGGCAGGCAAAGGCGAACAACGTGCCGACACTTGCCGCCCACAGCGCCAGCAGCCAGCCGAGACGGCTTGCCAGCGTCGGCTTCGAGATCGTTGCCATCAGTGGTACCCCTCGCCGCGGCGGACCTTGCCACGGAACACGTAGTAGGACCACGACGTGTACGCCAGGATGATCGGCACGATGAACAGCGTGCCAACCAGCGCAAAGCCCTGGCTCTGCGGCGGCGACGACGCGGCCCAGATCGAGATCGACGGCGGGATGATGTTTGGCCAGACGCTGATCGCCAGCCCCGTATAGCCCATGAACACCATCAGCAGCGCGTACAGGAACGGCGCGGCATTCGGGTGCCTGTGCAGCGAACGCTGGATGCCCATGGCCGCACCGATCACCAGCAGCGGCACCGGCAGGAAGAAGAACAGGTTGGGCAGCGCGAACCAGCGCCCGGCGATGGCAGGGTGCGTGAGCGGCGTCCAGATGCTGACCGCGGCGATCATCGCCACCATCACGCCGGTCAGCACGTTTGTCACGCGCAGCATGGTCCATTGCAGCCGGCCCTCCGTCTTCATGATGAGCCACGTAACACCGAGGAATGCGTAGGTGATGACCACGCCCACGCCGGTGAAGAGCGGGAACGGTGCCAGCCAGTCGAGCGCGCCGCCGGTGTAGGTCGTGCCCTGCATGGCAATGCCATCAATATAGGCGCCCAGCGTCACACCCTGGAAGAATGCAGCGACGACCGAGCCCCACGTGAAGGCGGCGTCCCAGTACGGGCGGCTGCGATTGCTGGCCTTGAAGCGGAATTCGAATGCCACGCCGCGGAAGATCAGCCCCAGCAACATCAGCATGAGCGGCAGGTAGAACGCGCTGAGCAGCACCGAATAGGCGAGCGGGAAAGCGCCGAGCAGCGCCGCGCCGCCAAGCACGAGCCAGGTCTCGTTGCCGTCCCAGACCGGGGCGACGGTGTTCATCATCACGTCGCGGTCATGGCGGTCGCCGACAAAGGAGAAGAGGATGCCGATGCCCAGGTCGAATCCATCCATGATGACGTACATCATCACGCCGAAGAAGATCAGGCAGGCCCAGATGGCGGGGAGGTCGATACCCATGTTTTTCACCTGTTCAGGAATTGCGGTGGCCGTGGGGAGCCATGGCGGTGCGAGCGGAAGCCGCTGCGCTGACGGCGGCCGGAATGGCGCCGACAGTGCCGGGGCCATAGGGTTGCGGGTGGGCGTGCACGTGGTTGTCGGCAACGGGGCCGGCGCTCGCCAGCCTGAGCATGTAGCGGATGCCCACGCCGAAGACGATGAAATAGACGATGACGAACAGCGCTAGCGACAGTGCAACCGGGCCTGCGGCGTGCGCGGACACCGCGTCGTGGGTGCGCATCAGGCCGTAGACCACCCACGGCTGGCGCCCGATCTCGGTGGTCATCCAGCCTGCGAGCAGGGCGATCAGTCCTGCAGGACCCATGACCACGGCAAAGCGCAGGAACGCGCGGGACCGGTACACGGCGCCGTTGCGGCGCAGTAGCCAGCCGAGCAGGCCGTACAGGATCATCAGCACGCCCAGGCCGACCATGGTGCGGAAGGTGAAGAACAACACGGTCGCATTGGGTCGGTCGGCCTTGGGAAAGTCCTTCAGGCCGCGGATCTGCCCATCCAGCGTGTGCGTGAGGATCACGCTGCCCAGGCGCGGAATCTCGATCGCGTAGCGCGTTTCCTCACGTTCCATGTCGGGAATGCCGAAGACGATCAACGGGAAGCCATTCTTGTCGTCCTTCGCGGCGGTGTTCCAGTGGCCTTCCAGCGCGGCGATCTTGGCGGGCTGGTATTCGAGCGTATTGAGACCGTGCGCATCGCCGACCACGGCCTGCAACGGCGCGGTGACAAGCACCATCCACAGCGCAAGCGACAGCATCTTCTTCGCGGCGGGCACCGCGCGACCGTGCAGCAGTTGCCACGCTGACGCTGCCGCCACGAACAATGCCGTGGACAGCAACGCGGCAATCACCATATGCGCAAGGCGGTACGGGAACGACGGGTTGAAGATCACGGCGAGCCAGTCGGTCGGCACGACCTTGCCAGCCACGATGGCGTAGCCCGCGGGCGTGTGCATCCAGCTGTTGGACGCCAGGATCCATGTCGACGAGATCATGGTGCCGAGCGCGACCATCACCGTCGAGAAGAAGTGCAGCCCCGGGCCGACGCGGTTCCAGCCGAACAGCATCACGCCAAGAAAGCCGGCTTCGAGGAAGAAGGCGGTCAGCACTTCGTAGGTCAGCAGCGGGCCGGTAATGCCGCCAGCGAATTGCGAGAAGAACGACCAGTTGGTGCCGAACTCATAGGCCATGACCAGCCCGGACACCACGCCCATGCCGAAATTCAGGGCGAAGATCTTGACCCAGAACTGGTACAGCGTGCGGTAGACCGTGTCTTTGGTCAGCAGCCAGCGCGCTTCCAGGAAACCGAGGAAACAAGCCAGGCCAATGGTGATCGCGGGAAATAGGATGTGAAATGAAACCGTGAATCCGAACTGGATCCGGGCGAGTTCCAGCGCTGTAAGTCCATGCATCGATGTGCTCTCCGTGGGGTTGCCGCCGGTGTGATGGCGGGGCGCGCGACATTACGGAGAAGGGTAGGGAATACAGCTTGTGGGGGAGGGGTACAGTTGTTGAGGATGTGCGCAAGCTCAGTTGTGATGGAGTTCGCGCGGTTTGCTCCCCTCTCCCGTGGCGGGAGAGGGGCTGGGGGTGAGGGCGGGAGCGTCAACGAAGTGATCGCCGGCCCCCCCCCTCACGACTCAGTGCTGCAGCGCCTGAACGATGCCGCCGACGTTGTTCAGCATATTGCTCACGGTCTTGATGTCGACGTCGGTGCGGGTCGAAGCATCCACTTGCGTGACCGGAGCCACGATGGTGTTCGGGCTGAAGAACGACACGCCGGCGCCGCCCACGATGGCGTTGGTGCCGGAGTTCACGAAGATGCTGCCACCGCGCACGTCGCCCATCTTAGCGCTGTCGAGGTCCTGTTCGAGCAGGAGGTTCTGAATGGTCAAGGACATGATGGTCTCCTGGGTAGGCTGGATGAACGAGATATGGGCTTGGCGGGAAATCAGTGCTGCAAGCCGCGCACGATGCCGCCGACGTTGTTGAGCAGGTTGCTGATGCTCGAGAGGTCGATGTTCACGCGGCTCGAGGCGTCGACCTGAGTGACCGGGGCCACGATGATGTTGGGGCTGGCAAAGGACACGCCGGCACCACCCAGGATCGCGTTGATCGCGTTGTTCATGAACAGGCTGCCACCACGGACGGCGCCCATCCTGGCGTGATCGAGATCTTGTTCGACGGGCAGGTTCTGGATAGTCAGGGACATGATGGACTCCTTGGGTGTGCTGGTCTGGCTTTGGTTCAGGCGTCGGGTGTTGCGCTTGCAGGTATATATGCATGAGGTGTGCCAGTCCTTGTGTCGGAGAGCGGAAGTTGCATCAAATATTTGAAAATAAAGAAGAAATTCGATGTATGCCGCCGCCCGTCGACATATCCGAGCTAGGGCATGTTGGATGGCGGCAGACACAATCCCGAGGAAATGGTTGGCGCTCGGCAGACATGCACGAACCGCCGAGCTTGTGAGGCTCACGCAACCCGACTACGTGCGTCCAATGCTCGTTAAGGGATTTAAAATCGAGCATTAACGCATGTATGCACTATTTTAAGATCATTGGAAGTTTGCTGGATGTGGTGTACATTGCCGGGTATTGTTCGTTAAATCGAGTAATAACAGCATTGCGAGTGATTTCTCACACATGAAAGTCTCCCAGTCCTCCGTCCTCACCCCAGAGCTGGCTCAGCAAGCGGTCCACGTCGGACGGTTGCTGGCTCGGCTACGTCAGGCTCGTCACATCAAGCAAGCCGACGCGGCTGTACGCGCGGGACTTTCTCGCAACACGGCCTATCGGATCGAGAAGGGAGATCCCGGCCTCGCCTTCGGCCAGCTGCTTCGCTACCTCGACGCGATCTCTCCAGGCGCAACCTTCGCGAGCCTTCTGGCGGAGACCGATCCGGCGCTGAAGGCGCTGCAGTCGCGCGAAGCCACCAGACGCGTCCGGGATTTGTCCGCCTCGGAGCTTCAGAGCCTCGATTTCTGACGACTTACGCTGATGGCAAAAGACCAGCAACTAATGACCTTTGCCCACTTTGGGGAGGCCTGGGCACCGTGTGGCCAGCTGACCATGACGGAGGAGGGATCTGCACTGCTGGCTTCCAGCTTTGCCTATGGGCTTCGATATCTGGATCGCCCGGATGCGATCGAAGTGGATCCCGTGAGTCTCGGCATCCACGGCGAGCCGGTGAAGGGCCGCCGGTTGCTGCCTGTGAACGCGCTGACGGGCTTCGGTGGCATACGCGATGCGGCGCCCGATTCGTGGGGGCGCCGGGCGGTGGAGGCCAAGCTCAGGGTGGCGTCCCTTGAGAGCTCGGAAAATATTGCACGGTTAGCTGGCGGGCGGTGGACACGAGCCCGCCATATCGATGACCAGATAGAGATACGTACTCTTATCGGAATGGTGACCAATCTAGGGCGTCGCCCCGGAGGTCTCAGGGCCATACAGTCGTGTTGATCAAGGCGCAGCCCGGAAGTTGAGAGTCTTGTCGCCGATCCATAGACCTTCAAGCTTGTCGCCCTGGATCGTGGCCCGAATGAGCGGTTTGAGCGTATCGCTGCTTTCGGATTCGGTGAGTTCGATGACGTCGCCAGTCACCCTGCCGCTCAGCGCGATAGGCTTGCGGTACTTGTCGTAAAAGTAGATACCGGACAGTGAGTCGTCGCTGTAGCGCTCGGACAAGTGCAGCGTGATTGCCGCTTGCCCCACGCGGCCTTTCAGAATCTGTCGATACGGATCGACACGCGGCGCAGCCTGTGGGCCGTTCATCATCAAGTACTTGCCGTAAGCAGTGAAATACGGCGCGAGGTCAGCGTTCTTGTAGGCAACCTTCTGGTCGCCCACGTCGTCCAGCGCGCGCATAGCGTGGTTGCTGCAGCGCCCATATAGAAAGGTGATGGACTCACCGTCAATTCTCAGAGGGATTTCCGTCAGTCTGTAGTACTTGCCAGAATCGGGCATCGATTCCAGGCAGTCTTCGTACATGGCGATGGTCGACGCGATGCGCAGTTCTTCCTCGTCCTGCTTGGTATCGGGCCGAGGCTGCGGCCAAGGTGTCGTGATGCGGTGCTTCTTGCGATAAGCAGTGGCGTCCTTGTTCAAGCCGGCGATGGCTCTTCTGTACTCGACCATGCGTTTCGTGAGGTTGCGCTTCAGGAGCGCTGCGCCGCCCGCCGGCGTGAATATGTCCGAAGCGGCAATCGATCGCCCGGTGGTCGCGTCGAAGTTGTACTGCCTCGAGTAATTCTCGCAATAGGCACCACAGCCCTCGGCGTCGACTTCGAGTGCCAGCACTCGATCATCGTTGCGCAACACCGAGAAGCTGAAGTCTGAGCTGCCTTGAAGTCCGTCCTGTTCCTTCGACTCCTTGATTCTGTCGGAATACCTGGCGGGGGCCGGCTGCTCGACCATGTCGAGGAAGATGCGATTGTTGATGCGGGCGTCACGCCTGGCATCACCGGATTCGGCGTAGGGCAGCGAGCCTTTGTACGTGATCGCTTTCACTACGATCGGTCCTGATGGGGCCGCGGCAATGGCAGCGGGGACTAAGTGGACTGAGAGGAGGAGCGTAAGGAATCGTAAATTCACGGATAACAAGGCCTTTATCGGAATGGTCACGGTAGCCTACCCTGGCACGTTAGCTGTGCTTTCCGCGCAATCTGCCCAGCAGCGAAACGGCAATCAGGCCCAGAACGATCGCCGCCACGCCGTAATGACCCCAGAAGGCAAGCTTTGCATCTGACATCGAATATTGTTTCCAACTGCGCGCGGGTGTCTTCGAGCAGGCCTGCAACGGCAGTCGGCCGCCCCTAGGCGGCGCTCCAGCGATAGTCTTGCGGCCGCGCGCAGCGCTCCAACCAACGACAGACGCGGGGTAGCATTGCAGGCTACCCCGGCGATCTGCCGATTTCTATCGGACGACTCCTAAAATCGCGAATCTTCACAAAGATTTGCATTTCAAGGCTTCTTGCTACCGCACTACGAGGGCTTCGCTTATCTGCCGTGCCCGTTTGACTTCATCGGTCTACAAGTAGGTCGAGGTCGTGGCGACAGACGCGTGCCGTAGGTTATCGCGCGATTTTTCGCTGATCCGCCAGCGGAGCGGTGCTGCCAATCGCCTGGGATTCGCACTGGCCGGCTGCCTGCGGTTCTCGATCAGCGCGGCACGCGCAGCAGAGCTGATCGCGTGCATTTGGACTGTCGTCCGGGAGTGGAGGGTGTTCTTCGAGCAGTGCGGCGTCTGTGCACTGGACTGCAAGAAGATCGCGCCGGCATTCCGGCACTTGGAAGACATCAGTAGCGCCGAGACACGTCGCCAATTGCCGTGATGTTTTGCGGCAAGGCGGAACCGCGACGGGTTCCGCCGCCTCGGAAGGACTTAGTGCTGCAGCGCCTGAACAATGCCACCGACGTTGTTGATGGTGTTCGTCATGGTCTTCAAGTCGACGTTGGTGCGGGTCGACGCATCGGCTTGCGTAACCGGAGCGAAGATGGTGTTGGGGCTCGCGAACGACACGCCGCTGCCGCCCACGATAGCGTTGGTGCCGGAATTCACGAAGACGCTGCCGCCGCGCACGGCGCCCATCTTGGCATGGTCGAGGTCTTGTTCGAGGGCGAGGTTCTGGATGGTGAGGGACATGATGATCTCCTGGGTAGGCTGAGTGAGCTGAAGGGCTAGGGGCTGGATTAGTGCTGCAGGGCTGCAACCATGCCGCCCAAGTTGTTGATCGTGTTCTGCACGGACTTGATGTCGACGTTGGTGCGCGTCGAAGCATCGACCTGCGTAACCGGAGCGAAGATCGTGTTGGGGCTGGCGAAGGACACGCCGCTGCCGCCCACGATGGCGTTGGTGCCGGAGTTCACGAAGATGCTGCCGCCGCGCACGGCGCCCATCTTGGCGCTGTCGAGGTCTTGTTCGAGCGGGAGGTTCTGGATGGTCAAGGACATGATGGTCTCCTGGGTAGGCTGGATGAACGAGATGGAGTGGATGGGGGATTAGTGCTGCACGGCCTGCACGATGCCGCCGACGTTATTGAGCAGGTTGTTGATGCTCGTGAGGTCGACGTTGGTGCGGGTCGAGGCATCGACCTGGGTAACCGGGGCGACGATGATGTTGGGGCTGGCGAAGGACACGCCGGAGCCGCCCATGATCGCGTTGATGCCGCTGTTCAGGAACAGGCTGCCGCCGCGCACGGCGCTCATCTTGGCGTGATCGAGGTCTTGTTCGACGGGCAGGTTCTGGATGGTGAGGGACATGATGAAACTCCTTGAGGGTGCTGGGCTGACTTTGGTTTAGAGGGCATCGTGTGTTGCGCTCGCAGTCATATACGCATGGGGTGTGCCAGCCCAGGTGCCAGTCGCTCAGGGAATCATCAAGTCATTGAAAGGTAAGCAGAAATTTTTCTCTTGGCGCTTATTTTTGGATGCAGTCCATGTCCGCGCATGTCGGGTGCGGACGTACACGTCCGCAGCCATCTGTTGGATCCCCGCGGACATGTGGGGGAACACGCGTTTCTCCGGCCACACACCGGCGCCGCCGAGGACCGGCCCAATCTACGCCGCCGTCGGACTGACTCCGCGTGACATGGAAGCAGCGCTGCGCAACCAAGGCGTGTTGTGACCGAGGCCTGCTGCCTTACCACGCGATCAGCGCCGAACTGGAAAGCGGCGCGTTCGAAGCCGTGCCGCTGGCGGACCGCGCCTTGCGCCAGACCGTGGTGCTGGCCACGAGCAGCCAGCGCCCGTTTATGGAGTCGGCTCGCCGGGTCGCGCAGATGATCCCCCGCATTGCTGACGCGTTGATTCGCGAAGGCCTCTGGCGGCGCTGAAACGCCGCCTGTAGCTGGCGGCGCTCCCGGCAGCGATCAATTGATCAGTCGGCCGTGATGTTCTTCGCCTTGATGATCTTGCCCCAGTACTCGGCATCTTTCTTGACCAGCGCGGCCAGTGCCGGTGGATCCATGTAGCGCGCTTTGATGCCAACAGTCTCGGCGCGCTTCGTCTCGGGCTGAGCCAGTACGGTCTGTCTCGGTGTTATGAGTCCGGATTCTGCGCGGAAGACACAAGCCGTGCCATGGGGATCGTACTGAGGCCAGCGTGCCAGCTTGGCCCTTGCCGGGCCTTCTGCTATACCACCAGACGTTGCCACGCCATGCCATGCCATGCCGGAGGAGTCCATGCCGCTTCTTTTCCGACCTGCACGCGTTGATGAACTGCCCCGTGCCGAAGAGCTGGTGACCCGCAGCATCAACGACCTGACCGTCCGCCACGGGTTCGGGGCGATTGCCGCGTCGCGGTCTCCGGATTTCCAGTCGTTCTGCCTTCGGGACGATCCCCGCGGCACGTGGCTGGCGGAGGACGATGGCGAGATTGCCGGCTTTGCGCAGAGTTGGGTGAGCGGGCGGCTCTGGTTTCTGGCGGAATTGTTCGTGGCACCGGGCCGGCAGGGACAGGGGATCGGCAACGAATTGCTCGCCCGTACCCTGGAGCATGCGAACCAGGCCGGGGCGAGCGAGAAGAGCCTGATTACCTTTGCCTTCAACGTCGTGTCGCAAGGGCTGTATGTGCGGCACGGCATGCTGCCGCGCGTACCCATCCATTTGTGCACTGCAGAGCGTGCGTCACTGGCGGGGCTCGCAAATGGTCCCGGGCTTCGCGCGACGCCGATCGGCACGGATGCGGCCGATCTCGACATGCTGCAACGGCTCGACGTTGCCACCTTGGGGGTTTCGCGAGAGAAGCATCACAGGTATCTGCTGGCCGATCCGAGGATGAGGGGCGTCTTTCTCGAAGACGAAGGCCAGCGCGTCGGCTACGCGTACGTGGCCGCGTCGGGCCATGTAGGTCCGCTGGCGGTCATGGATACATACGCGATGCCCGGTGCATTCCGTGCGGCACTGGCTTTGGCCGTCGCGGGGGATGCGAGGCAGGTATCCGTGTTCGTTCCCGGGACGAGCGACGCGCTGGCAATCGCAGCCAGCCAGGGCATGCGATTCACGCTTCCGATGGTGCTGATGTCGACGGGCGATTTCGGCGACTGGAGGCGGTATTTCCCGCGAAACCCGGGCTTCATGTGAGTGCGATTTAACGCGCCATCTTGTGCCGGCCATCAATGCGGAACAGAAAAAAGACCGCACGAGGCGGTCTTGAAATGAGCCGGGCGCCGGACGCCGGCTCGTGGGAAGGAGGGCGGAACCGCGAAGGGTCCCACCGCCACGATGGACTTAGTGCTGGAGCGCCTGAACGATGCCGCCGACGTTGTTGATGGTGTTCGCCATGGTCTTCAGGTCGACGCTGGTGCGGCTCGAGGCATCCACTTGCGTGACCGGAGCCACGATGGTGTTCGGGCTGAAGAACGACACGCCGCTGCCGCCGACGATGGCGTTGGTGCCGGAGTTCACGAAGATGCTGCCGCCGCGTACGGCGCCCATCTTGGCGTGGTCGAGGTCTTGTTCGAGCGGGAGGTTCTGGATGGTCAAGGACATGATGGTCTCCTGGGTAGGCTGGATGAAGAGATGGACTGGCTGGGGAATTAGTGCTGCGCGGCCTGCACGATGCCGCCGACGTTGTTGAGCAGGTTGCTGATGCTCGTGAGGTTGACGTTGGTGCGGGTCGAGGCATCGACCTGGGTGACCGGGGCGACGATGATGTTGGGGCTGGCGAAGGACACGCCGGCGCCGCCCATGATCGCGTTGATGCCGTTGTTCAGGAACAGGCTGCCGCCGCGCACGGCGCTCATCTTGGCGTGGTCGAGGTCTTGTTCGACGGGCAGGTTCTGGATGGTGAGGGACATGATGAAACTCCTTGAGGGTGCTGGTCTGGCTTGGGTTTAGAGGGCATCGGGTGTTGCGCTCGCAGTCATATATGCATGGGGTGTGCCAGGGCGGCGACCGACGCGTCATGGCGTCATCAAATCTTTGAAAACAAAGGGAAAATAGGCCTGCCTTTGCCGTGAGGCTGGGCGATACCATGCTGCTCTATGTTGGTCGCCATCAGACAGATTTCGATAGACGTGTCTGTGCTGACCAGACAAACGCGGCCGGGCAGGCAGCGCTAGAATGTCCCTCTTCCTAGGAGAACGGGCATGAAGAACACCGGGTTGCAGGATGGCAAGTCGCCGACCGAACTGATCGACGAGAGGATCCGCGAACTTGGCGACTGGCGCGGCGAAATGCTGAGCCGTATCCGCGAGCTGATCCGGAAGGCCGATCCGGAAGTGGTCGAGGAGTGGAAGTGGCGCGGGGTGCCGGTGTGGTCGCACGATGGCATTCTCTGCACCGGCGAGACGTACAAGAACGTAGTGAAGATGACCTTTGCCAAAGGTGCGTCACTGCCAGATCCCTCGAAGCTCTTCAATTCGAGCCTGGAAGGGAATACACGTCGCGCCATCGATATCCACGAGGGCGAAGCGTTCGACGAGACGGCGCTGAAGGCCCTCATCCAGGCGGCCGTGGCGCTCAACCAATCAAAGAAGAAGCGCTGAGAGGATTCGCCGTGACCCGACCCACTGCTACCTGGCGGCGGGCCGGTGCTGGGTCTGCTGAAGGATTTCAGTCATGGCGTCAATATCCACTGGCTTGACCAGATGCCCGTCAAAACCAGCGCGAGCCGTATCTTCCTTGATGCCGGGATCGCCAAAGCCGGTGAGCGCGAAATAGCGGGTGTGATGCAGGTGGGCGTAGTCGCGCAGTTCGCGCACCAGCTCGAAGCCGTCCATATCCGGCATGGCCAGGTCGATGAGCGCGACGTCGGGCGTGAAATCCTCGACGCTGCGCAGTGCCGTCACGCCGTCGTAGGCAACTTTGACCGAGTGGCCGGTCATCTGCAGCAGCAGGCCCATGCTGTCGGCGGCATCGCGGTTGTCATCGACCAGCAAGATGTTGAGGCCTTCCTGCGGACGGCGCAGCAAGGGAGCCATCGACGTGCGCGGTTCGGTAATGATCGGAAGCCGGATCGAGAATGTGCAGCCCAAGCCAAGCCCCTGGCTGGCGGCGCTGATCGATCCCTCATGCAGTTCAATGATCGACCGGCACAGCGACAGCCCGATGCCTAGCCCGTTGGAACTGGTCTGGCCCGGTGGTCCGCCTTGCACGAAGAGGTTGAATACCTCGGACAGGTTTTCCGGGGCGATGCCGCAGCCCTGGTCGGTAATCGTCAGTTGCCCGATGCGGCCGTTCAGGCCGCAGCGCAAGGTGATCGTCGTGCTTTCGGGCGAGAACTTGGACGCGTTGATCAACAGGTTCTGCAGCACCTGCGCCAGGCGCGTGAGATCGCCGAAGACCTGGAAATCCGCATCGTCGAGTTGCGCTTCGATGCGTTGTGACCTGGCCTCGATCGCGGGCATGCTCCCTTCGATGGCCGCCGCGATCACCTCGCGGATCGGGATGACCGAGCGGCGCAGTTCGAGCTTGCCCGCGGCAATGCGGCCGACATCGAGCAAGTCGTCGACCAGCCGGGTCAGATGCCGCAACTGACGGCCGACGATGCCCAGATTCGCTTTGACCAGCGACAAATCGTCCGGCGCGCGCTCCATGATCGACGTGGCGCTGTACATCGGTGCGAGCGGGTTTCTCAGTTCGTGGGCCAGCATCGCCAGGAACTCCTTCATCCGGCGCGCCGAAGCCTCGACTTCCTCAAGCCGCTTGCGTTCGCTCATGTCCCGCGTCACCTTGGCGAAGCCGCGCAACTGGCGATGTTCGTCATAGATCGCGGTAAGCGTGACACTGGCCCAGAACAGCGAGCCGTCCTTGCGCATCCGCCAGCCCTCGTCTTGCACGCTGCCATGCTCGCGGGCCCGCTGGATCAGCCGCTCTGGCTTGCCCGCTGCGACATCCTCGGGCAGATAGAACGTGGAGAAATGCCGGCCGACGATTTCGCTGCTTCGATAGCCCTTGATCTGCGCAGCACCCGCGTTCCAGCTCACGACGTTGCCGTGCGGATCGAGCATGAATATCGCGTAGTCCTTGACGTTCAGGACCAGCAGCCGGAAAGTCTCTTCGCTCTCCATTAGCTTGGCCGCATCCTGCATCTGGTCCGTCATGTCCCGCGTGATCTTGGCAAAACCTATGATTTCACCCGCTTCATTGTGCAGTGCGGTGATCACGACATTGGCCCAGAATCGCGTCCCGTCCTTGCGCACGCGCCAGCCTTTGTCTTCGACGCGGCCGTGGCGCCTGGCCAGCTCCAGCTCCTTCTGGGGCCAGCCGCGTGCGATCGAATCCTCGGGGTAAAAGCGCGAGAAATGTGAGCCAATGATCTCTGACGCTTCGTAACCCTTGATCCGCTGCGCGCCGCGGTTCCAGCTCGTGATCGTGCCGTCGGTATCGAGCAGGAAGATCGCGTAGTCCGAAATTGTTTCGACGAGCGTGCGAAAGATATCGTGCCGCTCGGTCGCGGGGCGGGGGCTGGAAGGGCGTCCGGAGTCAGACATGAACAGGGAGGGGGCAGGGGCTGCCGTAATAGTCGCCCAAAGCGGCCTCGGTTACTGTCGGACAGAATCCTACAAATTACAAGGCTTATGCGGGCGAGATGACGCTAGGCGGCTGGGGTTGCAGCGGGAGAAGCAGGTAAGGCGGTACCGTGCAGGCCTTATGCGGGGCACCGGACAGCGTGCGCTTATCAATATTGGTTCACGAGTCCTGAACTGCCCCCCAAAAGGCGCCCGACAGGTGCAGCGCGGACGTGATTTGGTAGCCCAGCCCGACGAAGGCGATGCCGAAGCGCGCGTCCCGCGTGGTCTCGCGCCGGCCCATGTAGCCAACGTAGCCCGTGGCGTTGCCAATCACGTACGACGCGCCGACCGAGTAATTGTGCAGCGTGCCTTGCCGTCGTCGGTGCCAAAGCCGTTTTCCAGCAGGAACATGGCCTTGTTGCCGCCGCCGAGATCCTCGTTGCCTTTCAGGCCCCAGCGGCTGCCGCCGATCCTCGCGGAAAAAAATTACTTATGTGACGAAGGGATGGTCGTGCGCCACGGGAAACGACTCGCGAGGCGAATCGTGCGTCACGCCGCGGCGCGAGCGGCCTCAGACCGCTTCGGCGATGGCCTTGCCCACGTCGCTCGTGCCGGCCTTGCCGCCGGCATCCGGCGTCAGCGGACCTTCGCGCAACACGGTCTCGATCGCGGCGAGGATCGCGTCATGTGCCTGGCGTCCGGCTTCACCGCCCAGGAAGTCCAGCATCATCGCGCCCGACCAGATCATGCCGATGGGGTTGGCGATCTGCTTGCCGAAGATGTCCGGCGCCGAGCCGTGCACTGGTTCGAACAGCGACGGGAACTTGCGTTCCGGGTTCAGGTTCGCGGTTAACGTACTGGTCGAATTCGCGGCGGAACTTGAGCAGAGAGCCCCACAGCGAGATGTGGTCGGGTACCTTGTCGGGCCAGCCGACGGCGCCGAAGTAGATGGCGTCGAAGGCGTCGAGCTGCTGCTTCCAGTCGTCCGGCATCATCTTGCCGTGGCGCAGGTAATAGTCGCAGTTGGCCCATTCGAAGTGGCGCACTTCAATGGGCAGGTTGAACTTGCGCGCGGCGGCTTCGACGACGCGCAGCCCTTCGGGGAGGACTTCGTTGCCGATGCCGTCGCCGGCAATGGCGGCAATCCGGAACGAAGCTGGAGATGGTTTGGTCATGGCGGTGTCTCGCTCGGGTCTGGTGTGTCTGGTGGTCTGGACGCGATCGAGGATGCCGGTAAACCGCGCGCGGATCATCCGCGCAAGCGTGGATACAGGAAACACGAATCGTGAATAATCTGCCCCCACTGGAAGACCTGCGGGTGTTCTGCCTGGTCGCGCAGCGCGCCAGCTTCGTGGCTGCTGCGGAAGAGCTGGGCAATTCGCCGGCCTATGTCAGCAAGCGCGTCAAGGCGCTGGAGCAGGCGAAGGCCCGCAACTGCTGCACCGGAGCACGCGCCAGGTGTCGCTGACCGAAAGCGGCGACCGCGTGTGCCGCTAGGCGCACGAGTTCGATTTCCGCCTGTATCAGCCCGACGGCAGCATCCGCTGGATCTCATCGCGCGCCACGCCGGTACGCGAACTGGACGGGCGCATCGTCAAGATCGTCGGCATCAGCATGGACAACACCGCGCGCAAGCTTGCCGAGCAGTCGCTGCGCGACCAGCAGGCGCGGTTCCGCGCGGTCTTCGAGCTGACGTCGGAAGGCATGGCATTGCTGGACGGTGATCTGCGCTGCGAGTCGGTCAATGCGGCGCTGGCGGCGCTGATCGGCTGTGCTGCCGATGCGCTGCTCGGCAGCGGATTCGCGGAACGCTTTGCCGATATCGGCGCGCGCCTGCGCAAGATGACGCGCGCCCGTCCGCGAGCCAGGTTTGATGCGGAACTGCCGCGGGCGGACGGAAGCGGCTTGGCGGTAACGGTCCGCGCGACGCTGGAGCGCAGCGAGGACGGCGCGTCGTACTACGCGCTGGCGATGCGCGCTGGCTGATCACGGCCGGCGAAGTTGAAGCGCCCGCGTTCGGATTGCACAACGCCACCTGGGCCCAGTCACCGCGTTTTCGCCCAGCGGTCGAAAGCGGCGCAGCCCAGCAGCACCGCACTGGTGACGAAGAACACCGCGCGCATGCCGACATGCACGCCGATCTGGCCACCGATCAGCGGACCGGTCACCTGGCCGGCAAACTGTGCCGACTGCAGGTATCCGAGCATCTTGCCTGACTGGTGTTCCTTTGTTGCCTGCCGCACAAGCTTGCCGATCGCTGGCAGCAATCCAGCTATCGTCATCCCCATGAGGCCACGCAAAATCGCGAGGGTCCACCAGTTTGTTACGAACGCCTGCGGAATCATGACGACAGCGGTGGCGACCAGGCAGCCGATGATCACGCGCCAGGCCCCGAGGCGGTCAGCCAGCGCGCCGAGGCGGGACGCCGTCAAGACGCTGCCGAGCGCCGAGCTCGCCATGACGATGCCGGCAATGGTCGATAGTTGCGCACGGGGTACGCCGAGTTGACCGATGTAGACGGTGATAATTGGCTCGATCGACATGTTGGAAAACAGCACCATGGTCGCTGTAACGAGCAACGCGACCAGCGGAACGCGCGAACTGCGCTCATGCCTATCCGCCATGGCCTGATGGGACGCTGGCCTCTTCGCCGGCGGCCTGAAGTCCTCACGTACCAGAAATATGGTCATGAGCGCGGCCACCGAGATCATTGCGCCGCCCGCGAAAAAGGTGCCGCGGATGCCGATCAGGTTCGGCAGCAGGCCGCCGACAAGCGGACCAACCAGATTGCCCACCAGTGCGCCACTGGATAGCACGCCTAGCGCCCATCCCGCGCGTTCGGCCGGCGCCTGCGTGCCAATCATGACGGTGGCCGCCGAAGCATAGCCGCCGATGAGGCCTGCCGCAAAACGCAGGGCGACGAGTTCGTAGATGTTATGCGCCAGGCCGATCATCGACATGACGATGGCCATGCCCACCGCCGCGCGAACCAGCATGGGCTTGCGCCCAAAGCGATCGGCCAGTCGCCCCCATAGCGGCGCGGTCACGGCCGTTGCCAGAAAGGTCACGCCAAAGGCGACGCCGGACCATTGGACGATCTCGTTCTGCGCCGTGATGCCAAGCTGCTCCACATAGAGTGGCAGGAACGGCAACAGCATGCTGAGACTGACCAGCGTGGTAAATGACCCGAAAGTCGCCACGGCCAGGTTGCGCTTCCAGTACGAGGCGTTGCGGTCCGCGTAGTTGGCCCCCGAGTGGCTTTCACGGGAGGAGATGGTGATGATGGGATTCGGCATGGCAAGAAATCTCGCGATCGGTGGACCGAGATCACGTCCTGGTCGGACATGCCACAAGATCAGCGCGCCATCCTCCGATTGCCGCCAGAGCAAGGCGGACTTTGCTCGGGGCCTGAGTGAGTCGCTAGAACGCGTGACGAAGTAATCGATCGGTGCTTGCCATTGTGGTCTACCCGTTGCGAGAGATCATCGGGGTCGGCGGCAAATCAGTTGTTCCGCTGCATTGACAGTGGGTCCGTGCGGCGCGGATCAATGCACGATGCGGTAGGACCCGGCTCCCGTGCATCATCGATTCCGCGTCATTCGGACGCTGCCTCCAGCGTCAGTTCATTGTTCTTTGTTTCGGCGTGGGAACGTAGCTAGGGCCGTCTGCAAACGCGCCCACTCAGGCGTCCTGGAATTCGCTTTGCGTTCGCAGAACCTTCACCAGGTGTTCGCCATGCATGCGCGCGTAGTCATGGGCAAGTTTCTCGGCTTCCGTAACATTGCCCTCGAGAATTGCAGTGGCCATATGCTCGTGCTCGGCATAGATGGCATCGGAATATTCCATTAGTTTCGTGGTCATGAGGATGTAGAGCATGACCGGGTCGCTGATTTGTCCGTACTGGGCGATGAGGCGACGATGGCGCGATAGCGCGACGACGGTCTTGTGAAAAGCCAGGTCGGCTTCGGCTATGCCCCTGCGGTCCTTGTTTGCGATAGCGGATTTCAATTCCGCCAAAGCCTTGCGCAGCTGCGTGCGGCCAGCATCGTCGATATTTGCGGCTGCGAGGCTGGCGGCCATCCCTTCCAGGTTGCTGCGCAACGTATATAGCTCCCAGGCGTCTTCTGCCGAGAGCGATACCACTTCCCATCCGGTATAGGCGTGCTGGATCAGAAGACCCTCACTGGCCAATCGCTGCATGCCAGCACGAACCGTGGAGCGGGAAAGGCCGATCTGGGTCGCAAGCGAGATCTCCGTGAGTCGTGAGCCCGGTGCCAGATCCCCGGAAAAGATGGCGTCCCGGATCCAGTCGGCTGCCTGTCGATCCAGGCTGCGCTTGTCGATTTCAATGCGAGTATTCATAGGTGCTTGACTTGGCAGGTGAGTCGGTCGCCCCTCGTATCGCCCCAGGAAATGGCGCTTCCCCGTCCGCCCGCCGATGGAAAGGATCGCTGCCATGATACCGCCACCTGAGTCATGATTGTTAATTGTTGCCAATTGAAGAGGGGCAACCCCGAAGCCGCAGCCGCAAGCCGTGTTGCCGTCACTTGGGCAGGCGCTTCCCAAGTCGCTCCGAGCCTGCCTGCCTCGCGCCGGACATCGTCGCACGCCGCGCGGGGCGCACCAGGAAGGTAACGTCAGCACCGTGTTGCACCAGCTGGCCACCGTAGTAGCCTCCAATTGCACCAGCACCCAAAACAAGAATTCGCATACGGGCCCCATCAGCAGAGGGTTGTACAGGGTCAGGACACGGCGGCTGCTCGTGCCCTGAAACGTCAGTCGGCAGTTCAACCGCCGATTTCCTCTCGCAGCAAATGCTGCGGCATGGCAGCAAGCAGGAGAACTGCCCCGAGTACCAGCGCTGCCGCGAAGGTGTACAGGCCGTAATCCAGCGACCCCGTCGTGGTCTTCACCAGGCCGAGCATGGATGGGCTGGCGAACCCTCCGATCAGTCCGATACTGTTGATTATTGCGATACCACCCGCAGCACCTGAGCTGGAAAGATAGGAGGTCGGGATCGTCCAGAACAGGGGCATCGCGGTCAGAACGCCCAGCGTAGTGATCGAAAGCACAGCCAACGCGACGGGCAGGCTGCTATGCACGAACGTCACGGCCACCAGGCCCATGGCGGCAACGATCATGCCGAGCGCGACGTGCCAGCGGCGTTCACGCGTCTTGTCCGAATGCTTGCCGACCACCACCATGCCGACGGTGGTGATCAGATAGGGAATCATCGTCAGGATGCCGATGTGCAAGGGGTTGGTCACGTGATAGCTGCGAACCATTTCGGGAAGCCAGAAGCTGATGATGTAAAGGCCCGCAGCAATCGTGAAATAAACCACTGACAACGCATACAGCCGCGGATCGCGCAGCGTCTTCAGGAAGGAGTGGTCATGGCCATGTGGGTCCGTGGCGCCCACTTCGCGTGCCACAACCTCTTGTTCCCTGGCGGACAACCAACTGGCATCGGCGGGCTTGTCGGCGAGCACAAAGAGGACGAGCACGCCGAGGATGACGGACGGGACCGCCTCGATGATGAATAGCCATTGCCAGCCATGCAGTCCGGAGGTGTCGCTGAGGTTGGTCATGATCCAGCCGGACAAGGGGCCGCCGATGATGCCGGATACCGCGATCGCCGACATGAAGAGCGTAATGATCTTGCCCCGCATCGCGGGCGGAAACCAGTATGTCAGGTAGAGCACGATGCCGGGAAAGAACCCGGCCTCGAAAGCGCCAAGGAAGAAGCGAGCCACATAGAACTGCGTCGGGCTCGTGATAAAGGCAAAACTTGCCGAAATGACGCCCCATACGACCATGATGCGCATCATGGTCTTGCGTGCACCAATTTTCTCGAGCAGCAGGTTGCTGG
Organism: Cupriavidus pinatubonensis; assembly: GCF_019602855.1. Lineage (GTDB taxonomy): Bacteria > Pseudomonadota > Gammaproteobacteria > Burkholderiales > Burkholderiaceae > Cupriavidus > Cupriavidus pinatubonensis. The sequence goes on along the minus strand of NZ_CP080766.1, from coordinate 147,656 downwards.
GCACCTCGAACAGGAAATAGCCAATGAAGAAGATGCCGGCGCCAAGGCCGTAGACAGCATCTGAGAAGCCGAGGTCATGCTTCATCTGGAGCGCGGCAAAGCCAATGTTTACGCGGTCCAGATAGGCAAACACATAGCAGATGAAAAGGAACGGAATTATGCGCCGCGTGACCTTGGCGTAGACACTTCGGACTTCGTCGCTCGAGTGTATGTCCGCAGTGCGCTGACGCGCCGCGGAGGTGGAGATTGTTGTCATGATCCTGTCATCCGTTCAGATTGTTGTGAGGTTGGTGGCTTCCGAGGGGAGTCTGGTCGCGAGCATCCACGACAGGTCTCCACCCCGCCTCGAAAGCTGACTGGAAGTAGTAGGTGGCAATCAGGCGCGACGGGGAAAAGCATTCCCGCCCTTGGCATCGATTCCCCGTGCGCCAACGGTTGGGCTCACAGACCAAGATGGCTGCGACGAACCTGCGGCGGATGGGCGCGCAGGGCCTCTTCGATGGGGTCGCAGCCCCATCCCGGCGCGTCCGGAACTTGAATGGCACCATTCACGATCTCAGGCGTACGGGTGAACAACTGGTCGTCCCAGGCCAGACGATCGACGTCAACTTCCATCACGCGCAGGTTTGGAACCGCCGCCGCGAAATGGACGTTCATCATGGTCGACAGGTGGCTATAGAAGTTGTGCGGGGCGATGTTGACGTCAAAGGCGTCTGCCACGCTGGCGATCTTCATGGCTTGCCACACACCATTCCAGACTGCGTCGACGATGGCCACATCCATTGACTGCGCCTGGAAGTAGGGCAGGAACTGGCGGATGCCAAAGAGCGTTTCGCACGCTGCAATCGGTGCGTGGCTCCGTTGGCGGATGTACGCCATGGCGTCCGGATTGTAGATATCGAGTTCTACCCAGAAGAGGTCGAAGTCCTTGATGGCGTTGATGAGCGAGAGGTAGCCCTCTGTACGCGCGTTGAAATTCAGGTCCACCAGGATGTCGACGTCCGGACCCGCACCATCGCGCAGCGCTTCGAGGTGCGCACGCAGATTGCGCAGCAATGCCTTGTCCACATTGAGCGACGGCGCGTAGGGCGAGCCGAAGCCGGCCATCCACTGTCGCGGCTTGCCGTTTTCATTGATAAAGAGATTGGTCTTGAGAGTGGAAATCCCGGATTTGCGTGCGTCCTCGCCAGCCTTCTTGACGCCGTCCAGATCGACGATCGCCGGTGGGTAGAGGTTTGGGTGGCTGATTCGCCAGGTTGCGCAGTGAGACCAATAGATGGGGATGCTGCCCCGGTGCTTGCCACCCAGCAATTGATAGACCGGTAACCCCAGCGATTTGGCTTTCGCGTCGAGCAGCGCATTCTCGATTGCCCCAATGGCCTCGGCGCTGAGCCCGTAGGGAGCGGGGCGCAGGGATGCCGCAAGCCGGCCATATGCCTCTTCGTGGTCATACACCGATTTCCCGACCAACCGCGCCCCTAGTTGCTCGATGACAGCGGTCAGACCCGGCGGCCCGAACGATTCGTCATATTCGCTCCAGCCGACGATTCCGTCCGATGTCACCACTTTCAGGAAGTAGTAGTTTCGCCACCCTGCATCGCAGGAAATGGTCTCAAAGTGCTCAATACGCATGGTTCTTTCGTCCGTGACAACAAACAACAAATAATTGTTAACAATTAACACGAAGCCTAGATGGAGCAATGCCGGGAGGCAACTAAGGTAAACCCGAGGTCGCCACGTGATTTCGCTTGGGTGGCGACAGAGTCGTTACGGCCATCACTTCCCTGCGCGAAGCGCGAAAGCGCAGCGGAAACAGCCACGCGGCAATCTCAGTAGGGGAAATTGGCGCCTCGTAATCGCGCCAGGCGCCCGAACACGCCTGCGCACCTCCAGTCTGAAGGCTGTATGGCTGACCGCCGGCGTCACTTGGATTGCTGCTGTTTCGTTGTAATCGATGAGCAGCCGGTGAGTTATTCCTCGATGTATCAATTCTTGTTCCCCGCGGGAGCTTCATCGAAAAAAAAGCTCAGCCTAAAGTCTGGCCGCGGACAACAACCGCATAACAACGATTCAATCAAGGAGAAGACAAATGTTATCCACGAAACGGTCATTGGTATTTTCCACGGCCATTTTTACGCTTGCCGCAGGCGGAACCAACGTGTTTGCTCAGGCGCGAACGACACTACAGACGATTGACTTCCCGCAGGGTTACGAGACCATGGCCGTTATTGCTGAACTCGAGCCGGGCGCCTGCACGAGCCGGCACGCTCATCCGGGGATCGAAAGCGCCTATGTGCTGGAAGGAGAGGCCGTCGCAAAGTTCGATAATAAGCCGGACCTGATCTTGAAAGCAGGGCGGCCGTTGCAATTCGGACCCCGGGAGATGCACACCGTGTGCAATACTGGGAGCGGGAAATTCAAGGCGCTTGCTCACTATATCGTAGAAAAAGGCAAGCCATTGGTGTTGCATGATCACTGATATTGATTGAATCACTTCAACAGCATTGCAATTGATTTGCCTTGGCAGCTTTCGTTGTCATGTTTTGGCGCGGTGCAGAGCCCGGTGCGGCGATAATCCGCGAATTTTCCCAGAGGATTAATAGTCATGCTGAGACAAACAAAAGCAGTGGCGTCATCGGTTTTGATTGCCTTCTTGCTAATGATGGAAGGTGCGTCCAGTGCGCACGCAGGAACTAAGCTCCCGGACCCAGTGAAGGCCGGTGTCGCCGAACAGCTCTTTCGACTGGATTGCGGCCGCTCGCTTGCGAACGATGAATCGGTATGGACGCCCGGCGAGAATGCCGGCCGCAGTATTGAATTCTCATCAACTTGCTGGCTGATAAGGCACGGCAGTGACTGGTTGCTTTGGGATACGGGTGTTCCTGAATCGGCGTTCAACGATCCCAAAGGTTGGTCCACCTTACCGAAATTGATCGTCTATCACCTAGACAAGACACTGACGGATCAACTTGCCGAAATCGGGCTGAAGCCGGGTGATATAGGTCGGGTTGCCGTTTCGCATACGCACGGCGATCACATCGGCAATGTGAACCTGTTTCCTAACGCCGCAGTTCTGATGCAACGGGCTGAGTATAGCTGGATACATTCCCCCAACGGATCGAACGAGAACGTAAATCAGTTGATGGCACTGGCGCGCAAGCTGCTGGGTACGCCGAAGAACTTGCAGCTTGTAGATGGCGATACCGATGTGTATGGCGATGGCAGCGTCGTTCTCATTTCAACGCCCGGTCATACTCCTGGCAGCCAGGCCCTGCTGGTGCATCTCAAAAATTCCGGCTTTGTCATCCTGTCTGGCGACGTTGTTCACCTGGAAGGGAATTTCGAGAGGAGCATAGTTCCATCCCTGAATACCGACAATCAAGAATCTATCGCATCGATGAATAAAATCAGGAAACTCATCGAAACCTACAAGGCGAAGCTCTTCATCAATCATGACAAGAAACAATCCGATCAGCTTAAGCTGATTCCTGCATTCTACAATTGAGGTTTCGGCGACCGGTCGTGAGGGCATGCCGTTATGCTGAGAATTTATCGACCAGGAAATCGACGAATGCGCGGACCCGGCGTGTGACGTAGCGTGCGGAAGGGTAGAGCAGCACGAAAGGCCGGGTACTGCCGCCAAATTCTTGCAGCACTTCCACGAGCGTGCCGTCCCGCAAATCCTGTTCCACGACAAAACGGTAAGTCTGGAACAGGCCTGCGCCGGCACGCACCAATGTCGCGCCACCGAGAATATCTTCGGAGGCTGCGTAAGAGCCGGCCGTCATGATATCCGTGTCCTCGTCGTTGACCTGGAACGTCCATGGGATCCTGCGGCCGCTGCTGGGGCGTTCGAACTGAATGCACTCATGCCTGGGCAGGTCGTCCGGCGACTCTGGCTTGCCGGCGCGCCGCAGATATTCGGGCGTCGCCACGACAACCAGCTCCGCATCTTCCAGTTTGCGTGCGATCAGATTCGAATCGTCCGGTGCGCGCCCGCGCACGGAGAGGTCGTAGGTGTCATCGGCAAAGTCCACGTTGCGGTTGCTGATGTGCACGTCGATTTCGACTTCAGGGTACAGCGACCGAAATTCAGGCAATACAGGCAGCACGCGATAGTGTGCATAAGGCGTTGGCAGGCTGATACGAAGCCGTCCTGCCGGCGCGGCTTGCTGGCCGCTGATCTGCCGTTCCGCGTCAACCAACTGCGCCAATGCGGCACGGCTCTGTTCGAAATAGACCCGTCCTTCATCGGTCAGGCGAATCTGACGTGTGGTTCGCACGAAGAGGCGCGCGCCGAGGCGTTCTTCCAGCCTTTGCACGGTGCGGCTGACCGCTGCTGGCGTCACGCTCGCGGCCACCGCGGCGGCGGTGAAGCTTCCGAGTTCGGCGGCAAGGCAGAACAGCTCGATGCTGCCTAGTTGGAGGTCATCGAATTGCCGTTTCATGTTCTGGTTTCTGTCGGAGGCATCTTGGTAATGGCGGGCCGGTGGCTGTAGCGACATCCGTAATGCTCGACTGGATGTTGTCGTGCCACCGCAAGCGAGAGGAGTGCAACAGCAGTTTAATATTGGGCAGTGAGGCTTTAGGCGGACATTTGGGCCAAAACCGGACATTACCGCTTTGCTGCTACAACCATTTTCCGCATAATCTATCTTATGTTAAATAAAGCACGTCTCCGTCCTTGAGTCCAACAACTCCGCTGTTCCCCGCGATTGCCCACCTTTCCGTTGGCCCCGTCCGAAATCTGAATATTACGTACATGTCTTCCCGGTTCCGATTGTCATAGGACTTCATTAGGCTGACGGCTCCAACGTATGGGTGCGGTTTTCTCGTCAAGCCATCAAGTCCGAGAGCACGATTGAGGAACAAGACGCGTCGGCTCACAGTGCGCTCCCGAAACGGCGCGCTTCATATCGTCCCGATCTGGCAGGCGCTGACGCAATACACAGAACAAGTTTGTCGCGTTGCTGTCCGCGTCGGTGATGCGGGCCGTGGTGGTGAAAGCCTGACGATTGACATCGCCGATATTGACGACTCACAGTTGCAGGACATCGCCACAAGGCTCAGCCAATCCCCGTGGCTGTTGACGACGACAGTTGAGCAACCTCCGCGCACCCACTCGCACGTGATCGCCCACCGATAAGCACTATGTTCCGGAACCTGGCCCGTCCAGGGTACGGAAACGGTACACCGCCTGGCGCCGATGGTCGATTGGCCATAGGCGCCAGGCCGGTCAATTGGGCAAATCAGCCCTGGCAGACAAAGACAGGACAGGAGACTTTCGATCATGACAAAGCGAATTGCGCTGGTAACCGGTGGCATGGGCGGCATCGGCGAAGCGATCAGCACCAGGCTGTACGACGCAGGCTATACGGTGGTGGTCACTCATTCGCCAGGCAATGAAGGCGTGGCGGACTGGCTGGCCCGCATGGCGGAAACCGGGCGCTGTTTTGCCGCCTACAGTGTTGACGTGTCGGACTACGCGTCGTGCCAGGCGTGCGTGGCGCGAATCCAGGAGGAAATCGGGCCGGTCGATATCCTGATCAATAATGCCGGCATCACGCGCGACAGCAGCTTCAAGAAGCTTGATAAGGTCAACTGGGATGCGGTGGTTCGCACCAATCTCGATTCCCTGTTCAATATGACCAAGCAGGTCTGCGATGGCATGGTCGAGCGAGGTTGGGGCCGCATTGTCAATGTGTCGTCCGTCATCGGGTCCAAAGGTGGATTCGGCCAGACCAATTACGCGGCGGCCAAGGCGGGCGTGCATGGGTTCACCAAGGCACTTGCACTGGAGGTTGCCAAGCGAGGCGTCACGGTCAATACGGTGTCGCCGGGCTATGTCGCCACCAAGATGGTCATGGCCGTGCCGCAGGAGATTCTGGATACCAAGGTGCTTCCGCAGATTCCCGTGGGGCGACTGGGCCAGCCAGACGAAATTGCCGCGCTGGTCCAATACCTGTGTTCCGCCGAGGCGGGTTTCGTCACCGGCGCCAATATCGCCATCAATGGCGGACAGCACATGCAATGAACGCGCATAATGAGTGGTAGGACAATAGCCGGGCAGCGTACTCGCGGGCGCGAACGCGCCCGGCTGCTGCTTGAGGAAATGGCAGGACCGCATGGATATGTCGCGTAAATCGATTTCAGCCCTGCCGAGCGGCCACTATTGGGCCGTGCCTCATGCCCCTGTCCTGCTGGACGGACCCGACGGACATGAAGAGGTGTTTCCTGGTGCCCATTGCATCAGCGACGGCAGGTGGGTCAGTTTCTACAGGGACGACGAAGAGGTCTGGTCGTGCAATGCCCTGTACGCTGCCGCCCATTTCGACTTTGTCCCCCTCCTGAGCACCACGCGCACGACGACGGACGCCTGACGCTCGGCCTGCCTTTGGTGCTCACGCGCCCCACTCCGATTCTTCCGCCTGCCTGAAGACTGTTTTCCTCGGGCCCTATTTCCTTTCTGCTCCCGGAAATATAGCGTTCTGTCTATCCGGTCCGAATGACCGCGCTTGTCAGCAAAACCATGAAATCGTCACAGCCATTCATCTATGAGGCCCACGCGGCGCGCGTCGTGTTTGGCGCGGGGTCTTCAAGCCAGGTTGCCGCCGAAGTCGAAAGGCTCGGCGCCAAGCGGGCCCTGGTGCTCTGCACGCCGAACCAGCAGGCGGAGGCCGAGCGCATTGCCGACTTGCTTGGCCCCTTGTCCGCAGGCGTGTATGCGGGCGCCGTCATGCACGTGCCGATCGAGAGTGCGCGCGACGCAACAGCGCGGGCGCGCGAGGCCGGAGCGGATTGCGCCGTGGCAGTCGGCGGTGGATCGACCACGGGACTTGGCAAGGCCATCGCCCTGGAAACGGGGATGCCGATCGTGGCGATCCCAACCACCTACGCGGGCTCCGAAGTGACGCCGGTCTATGGTCTCACCGAAGCCGGCACGAAGCGCACCGGCCGCGATCCGCGCGTGCTGCCGCGCACGGTGATCTACGATCCCGCACTGACCGTCGGCTTGCCGCGCGGCCTGTCCGTCACGAGCGCGTTGAATGCGATTGCCCATGCCGCCGAGGGCCTGTACGCGCGTGACGCCAACCCGGTGATGTCGCTAATGGCCGAGGAAGGTATTCGCGCGCTCGCCGCGGGCATTCCAGCGGTATTCAACGATCCGGGCGACCTCGACGCGCGTTCCCAGTGCCTGTACGGAGCGTGGCTGTGTGGCACCGTGCTTGGCGGCGTCGGCATGGCGCTTCATCACAAGCTGTGCCATACGCTGGGTGGCAGCTTCAACCTGCCTCACGCCGAAACGCACACCATCGTGTTGCCGCATGCGCTGGCCTATAACGCCGCCGCCGTGCCAGAGGCGATGGCCCGCATCCGCAGGGCGACCGGCGCCGGCGAGCAATCCGCTGCAGCGACGCTGTTCGACCTGGCCCAGCGCCATGGCGCCCCTGTCGCCCTGCGGGACATCGGCATGCGCGAAGAGGATCTCGACCGCGCGGCGGATATCGCGCTCGCCAGCCCCTACTGGAACCCGCGCCCGATCGAGCGCGAGCCGATCCGTGCCCTGCTCCAGGCTGCCTACGAAGGCGTGCGGCCGGACTGACGCTGCGTGGCACGCAGAATTTCCAGACAGGAGAAGATATGAGGATCGGATTCATTGGCACCGGCAAGATGGGCCTGCCGATGGCGCGCCACATCGCCGCTGCGGGCCATGACGTCGTCGCCTATGACATCGCGCCGGAACAGGCATCGGCGGCGCGACACGCCGGCCTGGCGGTGGCCCCGTCCCTTGCGGACGCTGTCAGCGCAGCCGAGGTCATTTTCAGTTCGATGCCGAATGACGGCGCGTTCAGTGCGGTGGCGGGCCAGATTGCCAAAGCGGCCCGGCCCGGCGCGCTCTATATCGACACCAGCACGGTCTCTCCCGCGGCGTCGGCGGCAGTAGCGCCGTTGCTCGCGGCGCGTGATATCGCTTATCTGCGCGTCACGGTGTCCGGCAACAACCACATGGCCGAGGCCGCGAAGCTCACTGCATTGGTATCCGGACCCGCAGACGCGTACGAGCGCATCAAGCCGCTGCTAGCCGCATTGGGTCCGGCCCAGTTCTATCTGGGCGATGCCGAACAGGCCCGGCTGATGAAGCTCGTCGTCAACCTGCTGATCGCGCTGACTGGTGGCATGCTGGCCGAGGCCCTAACGCTGGGCAGCAAGGGCGGACTAGAGTGGCAGGCGATGTGGGATGTGATCACGGCCAGTGCGGTCGCCTCACCGATCGTCAAGGCCAAGGCCGCACAGCTTGCCGTGCATGACTACACGCCGACCTTCACGGTCGAGCAGATGCTCAAGGACGTTGGGCTGATCCTGGATGCCGGCGCACAGCTGCACGTGCCGATGGGGCTCACCGCCCTGCTCGGCCAGATGCTGCATGGCGCCGCTGCGCAAGGCATGGCCGGCGATGACTACGCCGCCATCATCAAATCCGCTGCGCTGGCGGCGGGCATGCAGCCGGGTCAACGTCAACCATAGCCTCCGGCCCGCTCGCCACGCATTTGCAGAGCGGGCGCGTCACGACGTCCACTTGCGTTCGTAGTCCATACGCTCGAAGTGCGACACCAGTAGCTCGATAAACAGGCGTGTCCGCGCCGGAAGGTGCGTCCGGTTCTGGAACGCGATATTGATCGTGAGCCTGGGCAAGTCCCAGTCATCGAGCACCGGGATCAGCCGCCCGGCGACGATATCGTCATAAAGGATGTACTTGGGCTGGACGAGGATGCCCATGCCCTCCAGCGCCGCGGCGCGTAGTACCTGGCCGTCGTTGGATTCCATCTTGCTGCGCACCGTGACGACCTGCTTTTCGTCGCCGCGTGTGAACGAGAGTTCATTGGGGCGATTGGCGTACGAATAGATCAGCATGGAATGATCCGCCAGCGCTTCGACGCTGCGTGGAATACCGTGCGTGTCCAGGTAGCGCGGCGTGGCGGCCAGCACCCGGCGCGTCTGCGCAAGGCGGCGCACCGTCAGGTTAGAGTCCGGCTCGAACTCGCGCGTGCGGATGGCCAGGTCCGTGCCGCTGTCCATGATGTCGTAGTAGCGATTGGCCGCCAGCACATTGACATTCACCTTCGGATAGCGCGTCGTGAACTCCGGCACCAACGGTGCCAGATGCTTCATGGCGAACGACAGCGACGCAGTGATCGTCAGTGTCCCGCTTGGTTCCAGCACGGCGGCGCTGACGTCGGCTTCCGCCTCCTTCATCTCCGCCAGCAATTCCTTGCAACGCCGGAAGTACTGCTCGCCGACCTGGGTTAGGTACAGGCGGCGCGTGTTGCGCTCGATCAGGCGCGCCGACAGCCGCCGTTCCAGCGAACTCAGGTAGCGGCTGGCCGCGGCATTGGACATCTCGAGGCTTTCGGCGGCGCGCGAGATGCTGCCGAACTCCGCGGTCTGTACGAACAACTCGATTTCGGTCCAGCGATCCATGCGTTGTCTCCACCGCCTGCTACGCCGGCCGAGTTTTTCTCCAGGTGGAAGAAACATTTCCTCGGGCCGCGTTTTTTCTCGTTCGGAGGGAGTATAGACTCATCTGCGTCACGGCTGCAAACGTTTGTTATTGCCGCCAGACCGCAAAACAAAAGAAGACCAGAACGATTACGAGCACAAGGCGAAAGTGGCGTTGCCGCGTTGCCGCGTCGCCAAGGAGACAGGTTTTATGACGCGCACCCTGATTCGCGGGGCTACGCTCGTCACGATGGAAGCCGCCCATGGGGAGTTCATTGGCGACTTGCTGATCGAGGATGACCGGATAGCCGCGCTTGCGCCGCATCTCGATGTGGCGGATGCCGCCGGAACCGAGCAGATCGACGCACGCGGCTTCATCGTGGCGCCGGGCTTCGTCAACGCCCATATGCACACCTGGCAAACCGCCCTGTGCGGCGTCGCCGGCGGCTGGACGCTCACGGAATATTTCCGCCAGATGCATGCAGGGCTGGCAACGCGCTTTACGCCGGAAGACATCCACGTGGCCACGCTGGCCGGTGCATGGAACCAGCTCGACTGCGGCACGACGACGCTGGTCGACTGGTGCCACAACAACCCTACTCCGGCACATAGCGACGCGGCCATCGATGCGCTGGAGCGCTCAGGCATCCGCGCTGCGTTCCTGCACGGATCGCCGAAGCCTGATCCCAAGCCCGGCATGGCGCCGTTCTGGGAGACGCCGCACCCGCGCCATGAGATCGAACGTTTGGCGCAGCGCTTGCAGGGCTCGGAACTGGTCAGCCTGGGCCTGGCCATCCTTGGCCCACACTACTCCACCATGGAAGTCGCGCTGCACGATTTCGCGCTGGCCCGCGAGTTCGGCTTGATAGCCAGCATGCACCAGGGCGGCGGCGCGGCACGCACGCCCGACGGCTGGGCTCGGCTGGAAGCGGCCGGTCTGCTGGGCCCGCACATCAACATTGTCCACGGCAATGACCTTAGCGATGCCCAACTCGCGCGCTTCGTCGATGCCGGGGTAAGTTTTTCGCTGACGCCGGAAAACGAGCTGACGCAGGGCCACGGCTTTCCGATTACCGGGCGCCTGCGCAAGCTCGGCGTGGCGCCGTCGCTGGGCATCGATCTCGAGTCCGGCTTGTCCGGTGAGATGTTCACGGCGGCGCGCGTTGCGCTCGGCGTGCAGCGCGCGCTGGATCACGCGGAATACCGCGCGGAGCACGGAGTCATCGCGCCGCGCCACGAGGTGACCTGTCGCGAGGCGCTGGAGTGGATCACGCTGGCCGGCGCACGGATGCTCGGCATGGCGGACCGCATTGGCTCGCTGGCGGTCGGCAAGCAGGCCGACCTCGTCCTGATCGACGCGCAGCGGCTCAACATGATGCCCGTGCACGACCCCATCAACGCTGTCGTCATGCAGGCCAGCCTGGCCAATATCGACAGCGTCTTCGTGGCTGGCGTCGCGCGCAAGCGGCGCGGCCGGCTGTTGGCCGATGGCGTGCCGCGCACGCTCGACGCGCTGCGCGCATCCGGCGAACGGCTGCTTGGCGCACAGGCCCACGCCCTTGCATAGGAAACCCCCATGAACGCGATGACCCAGGTCAGCCCACTGCTCGAGATGCGTGGCATCTGCAAAACTTTTCCAGGCGTCAAGGCGCTGGACGACGTCTCCTTCGACATCTATCCCGGCGAGGTGCACATGCTCCTTGGCGAGAACGGCGCAGGCAAGTCGTCGCTGATGAAGGTGCTGTGCGGCGTTTATGTGGCCGATGCCGGCGAGTTCCACCATCAGGGCCAGCGCGTCGAGGTATCGGGGCCGGCGGACACGATGCGGCTCGGCATCGCCGTGATCTTCCAGGAATTCTCGCTGGTGCCCTACCTCGACATCGCGCAGAACATTTTTCTTGGCCGTGAGCCGCGCGGACGGGTGCCGGGCTCGGTGGACCATGCAAAGATGCATGCCGAAGCGCGGCGCCTGCTGGACACGCTCGGCATGGACATCAGCACGCATACGCCCGTGCATCGCCTGGGCGTGGCGCAGCAGCAGATGATCGAGATTGCCAAGGCGCTGTCGCAGAACGCACGCATCCTCGTGCTGGATGAGCCCACGGCCGCTCTCTCCGAGCGCGAGACCGAAAAGCTGTTCGGCGTCATCGCACGCCTCAAGGCCGACGGCGTGTCGATGATCTATATCTCGCACCGCATGGCGGAAGTCTTCGCGCTCGGTGACCGCATCACCGTCATGCGAGACGGCCGCAAGGTCGGCAGCTACATGCCCGGCGATGCCACGCCTGATGAACTGGTGGCGCGCATGGTCGGCCGCAAGGTGGACATGGGCTACACCCGCACACGCGGCGGCCCGGTCGGCGAGGTGGCGCTCGACATGCAAGGCGTCAGCGCTGACAACGGCATTGACGACATCACGCTGCAGGTGCGTGCCGGTGAGATCGTCGGGCTGGCCGGGCTCGTCGGCTCAGGGCGCAGCGAGGTCGCGCGGGCTGTGTTTGGCGCGGACCCGGTGCGCGCGGGCGAAATCCGCATTTTCGGCAAGTCCATGCGCGGCGGTCCCGACAAGGCACGCGCGCTCGGCGCGGCGCTGATCCCCGAAAGTCGCAAGACCGAAGGGCTCGCGCTGATCCGCTCGGTGCGCGACAACCTGCTCCTGGCCGGCCTGCGCCGCGCCTTTCCCGCACACTGGTATCGCAGCGGCAAGGCGGCGCAGCTGTCCACGCGCGAGATTGGACGGCTGCGCATTGCCACGCCGAGCGGCGACCAGCTCGCGCAGTTCCTGTCGGGCGGTAACCAGCAGAAGATCGTGATCGGCAAGTGGCTGGTCGCCGAATCGCGCCTGTTCATTTTCGACGAGCCTACGCGCGGCATCGACGTTGGCGCCAAGGCCGAAATCTTCGCGCTGATCGACGGGCTGGTGAAGCAAGGCGCCGCCGTGCTGCTGATCAGTTCCGAGCTGCCAGAGATCATCAACGTATGCGACCGCACCTATGTCATGCGCGGCGGCCGCGTCGCCGGCGAGCTTGCGCATGACGCCATGACCGAGGAAAGCATTCTGCAACTGGGGATGAACGATGCCTGATACGACTGCCGCCACCGCCTCCCGTGCCCTGCCCCTGGCTTTCGTGCCAATACTCGGCAAGCTGCCCGGCGCGGCCTGGGTGCTGCTTCTGCTTACCGTTGCCTTCGCGGCAATGGGCCAGGGCTTTCTGTCGACAGCCAACCTGCTCAATGTCGGCACGCAATCCACGATCCTGCTGCTGATCGCGCTGCCGATGACGCTGATCATCATGACCGAGGGGCTGGATCTCTCCATGGGTGCCGTGCTCGCGCTGTGCGGCGTAGTGCTTGCCATGGTGATCGTGGCCACCGGCTCGCTGCTGCTGGCCCTGGCCGCTGCCATCGGTGTGGGGCTCGCGTTCGGCCTGCTCAATGGCCTGCTGGTGGCACGGCTGGGCATTCCGCCGTTCGTGTCGACGCTGGGCACGCTGGGTGTTGCCCAAGGTGTGGCGCTCGTATTGACCGACGGGCAAAGCGTGGTCGGCGTCGGCGACACGATCCCCCTGCTCTATTCCGGCGAACTGCTCCGCATTCCTGTGCCGCTGTGGCTGGCCGTTGCCACCTACGCCCTCTTCCACTGGCTCTTGTATCGCACACGATTCGGCGCCTATGTGTTCGCGCTCGGCGGCAACCGTGAGGCGCTGAAGTTCGCAGGCGTCTCCGTCAATCGCTGGCTGATCGCGGTCTACATGCTCGGCGGCGCCATGGCGGGCGTAGCGGCGCTGCTGCTGACCGCACGCATGAATGCCGGACACCCGACCGCCTCCATCGGACTGGAGTTCGAGGCGATTGCCGCGGTAGCCGTCGGCGGCACCACGTTCGACCGCGGCAACGGCTGGCTGCCGGGCACGGTGCTTGGCGTGCTCGCCGTCGGCGTGCTGCGCAACGGCCTGAACCTGATCGGCGTGCAGTCTTCGGTGCAGGTGGCGGCCATCGGCCTGCTGGTGCTGGTGGTCCTGTTGATCGAATCCTTCAAGGGGAACGCATGAGCTCCGCCATCCTGAACATGCCGCTGTCCGCGGACTCCCGCGCGTTTGTCGGCCGCCTGCTGGCGCTGGCCGTGCTGTGCGCGCTGCTGTCGGTATCGTCGGACGCGTTCCTGACGCTGGGCAACCTGCTCAATGTGCTGCGGCAGGCGAGCCTGCTGTTCCTGCTCGCTTCTGGGCTGACGCTTGTGATCCTGACGGGCGGCCTCGACCTTTCCGTCGGGGCCAACGTGGCGATGTCCGCGTGTCTGGCGGCAAGCGTCATGAAGGCGACGGGATCGACCATGCTCGGCGTAGGTGCCGGTCTCGGTTGCGGCGTGCTGATCGGCCTGGCGAACGGCCTGCTGGTGGCTGCGCTGCGTATCCCGCCGTTCATTGCCACGTACGGCATGTTGTGGGTGCTGCATGGCCTGACGTACTGGTTCATGGCGGGTGAAACCATCCACGGATTCGCGCCGGAATTCCGCGCCATCGGCAGCGGCTACCTGTGGGGCGTGCCAGTGCCCGTGTTCCTGATGCTCGCCTTCCTGACAGCCGGCACGGTGATCTCCCAGAAGACCACCTACGGCCAGGAGATCTATGCGATCGGCGCCAACCCGGTCGCGGCGCGGCTCTCTGGCGTGCCGGTAACCCGTCGCCTGCTGCTGGTCTACGTGGTCAGCGGCGCCATGGCCGGGCTGGCGAGCCTGGTGTTCCTGGCGCGCCTGAACTCCGCCGAAGGCGATATCGGCGAAACGCTCACGCTGCCGGCCATCGCGGCGGTGCTGATCGGGGGCACATCGCTGTTCGGCGGCGTAGGGCGGGTATCCGGCACGCTCGTCGGCGCCATCCTGCTGACGCTGGTGCTCAACGGCATGAACCTGCTCACGGTCAGCGCCAACTGGCAGCCGCTGGTGACCGGGGTCATCGTGGTGCTGGCGGTGTTCCTAGACACGCTGTCCCGTCGCCGTCTCGGCAAGTCATGAAGCAAGTTCCCACACGTACGGAAAACATTCCAACGATCCCAGGAGAGAAGACATGCAAGCACGCAACCTGAAATCACTCGCCGCCCTGCTCGCGTTCGGCCTGCTGGCCATGCCCGCCGCGCATGCGGACGGCGAGCGCATTGCCGTCTTCACCAAGAAACAGACCAACCCGTATTTCCAGGTCCTGCGTCAGGGCGCGGATTCGGCGGCCAAGAGCATGAACGCGCGCATTACCCACTACATCCCGACCAAACCGGACAGCATCCCCGAGCAGATGAGCCAGATCGAGGACGTGATCGTCAAGAAGGCCGACGCCGTGGTGTTCGTGCCGGTCGACTACAAGGCAATGGGCCCCGGCGTGAAGAAGATCAATGCGGCCAATATCCCGGTGGTCAACGTGACCGACCGCAGCGACGTGGGCAACTTCGTCTCGTTTGTCGGTGCCAGCGACTATGACCTTGGCCTGAAAACCGCCACCTACCTGTTCAAGACCATGGGCGGCAAGGGCAATGTGGTGGTGCTCGAAGGCATCAAGGGTTCGCTGACCAATGTCGACCGCATCCGCGGCGTGCAGGATGCGCTCAAGGCCTTCCCCGGCATCAAGGTGGTGGCGTCACAGCCGGCTAACTACCAGCGCCTGCAAGCCCTGCAGGTGATGGAGAACCTGATGCAGTCGTTCCCGAAGATCGACGCCGTCTTCGCCGCCAACGACGCCATGGCCATCGGCGCGATCGAAGCGCTGGAGGGCGCCAACCGCAAGGCGCTCGTCACCGGCATCAACGGCACCAAGGAAGCGATCGACGCCATCAAGGCGGGCACGCTGCTCGCCACCGGCGACTACAACGGCTTCGTACAGGGATGCCTGGGCACCATGGCCGCCATCCGCAAGCTGCGCGGACAGCCGGTCAGGCAGGACATCGTGCTGCCTGCTACCGTAATTGACAAGACCAACTACCAGCCGCTCGACGTGCCCGCCGACAAACGCGCCTGCCCCCGCTGGGAAGACGCGACCAAGGCCTGACGCGCGCGGGTTTTTCCAGGAGCTACAACCATGCGCAATCTCGACGAAGAAACCATCACCCAGGCAGTGCTGGCCCGCAATGTCGATATGAAGGACCGCCGCCTCAAGGAGGTCATGACCAGCCTGATCCAGCACCTGCACGCGTTCGCGCGCGAGATCAAGCTGACCGAGGAGGAATGGGCGGCGGGCATCCAGTTCCTGACCGAAGTGGGCCATACCTGCAGCCCGAGCCGGCAGGAGTTCATCCTGCTGTCCGACACGCTGGGCCTGTCGACGCTCGTGACTGCGCAGAACCACCGCAAGCCGCGTGGCTGCACCGAGGCGACCGTGTTCGGGCCGTTCTATGTGGACGACGCGCCTGACTATGAACTCGGCGACGACGTTGGCAATGGCATGGCCGGCGAGCCCTGCTATGTCAGCGGACAGGTGCGCAGCATCATCGGCGAGGCCGTGCCCGGCGCGAAGATCGAGGTCTGGCAGGCGGATGCCGATGGCTTCTACGATGTGCAGAATCCTGACCGGAGCCATGCACAGGGCCGCGGCACGCTGACGGCCGATGACACCGGTCACTTCCGCTTCCGGTCTATCGTCGCCGAGTGCTACCCGATCCCGCATGACGGCCCGGTCGGCCGCATGCTTGACGCCATGGGCCGGCACCCGTGGCGGCCGGCTCACCTCCATTTCATGATCTCCGCGCCCGGCTACGAGACGCTGGTCACGCACGTATTCCGCAACGACAGCGACTACCTCGACTCGGACGCCGTCTTCGGCGTGCGTTCGTCACTGGTGGCGGACTGGGTCCGGCATAAGCCGGGCAGCACCCCGGACGGCGGAGAAAGTGCCGTGCCCTTCTATACGCTCGACTACGACTTCGTGCTCAATCCGGCCGCCCCGGCCGCCCCGGTACCCGAAAGCCCCCAACAAACAACGAGGTAAGCGCCATGCTTTACGCATTCCACCTGATCGACAAACCCGGTGTTGGCGAGTTGCGTCTGAAGGTCCGCCCGGATCACAAGATCTACCTGGGCGCCGTCAAGGATCAGATCGCGTTTGCCGGTCCGCTGCTTGCCGAAGACGGCGAGACCATGGTCGGCAGCCTGCTGGTGATCGATTTCCCGTCACTGGCCGCCGCACGCGAGTGGCTGTCCCGCGAGCCCTTCACGCGTGCCGGCATCTATGCCACCAGCAGCGTACTGGCCTTCAACAATATGTGGCCGCAGAAGACCGGCTTTCCCGCCGCCTGAGCCGCGGCGCCGGACCCTTACATCAGCCCTTACATCAGCCCGGGAGCCGATCTTGGAAGTCGTCAAACATATCGTGATGTGGAACCTGCGCGGGCAGACCGAGCATGAAAAGCGCGATGCGATCGCTCAGCTCAAGGCGGCCTTTGAAAGCCTGCGCGGCCGGATTCCGGGCATGCGCCATCTGGAAGTCGGCGTGGACTCGAGCCGGGTCGACTATGCCTGCGATGTGGTGTTGTACACGGAGTTCGACTCGCATCACGCGCTCCAGGCCTATACGGACCACCCTGAGCACCTGCGCGTCAAGCGCGAGCTTGGCGACCTGCGCATTGCGCGGCACCAGGTCGACTACCACGGCGAGGCGCTGCAAAGTGAGTAAGGAACTGGTCGACAATATCCGGCTGTTCGCCGCTACGCCCATGAACGGCAACATCGAGCGATTCGAACCCCTCAGGCCTTGATCTCATTCGTCAGCGCCAGCCCGGACTCGAATTCCGTCATGCTGCGCAGAGTCGTCTGGCAGATCGTGGACACGGCTTCCCGCGTGAGAAAGGCCTGGTGACCGGTCACGATGACGTTGGGAAACGAGACCAGCCGCTGCATCACGTCGTCGGCAATGATGGTGCTGGAGAGATCACGGAAGAAAAGATCCGCTTCCTGCTCGTACACATCCAGCGCCAGCCCACCCAGCTGGCGGCTCTGCAGTGCATCGATGGCGGCCGCGGTATCCAGCAGGCCGCCGCGGCTGGTGTTGACAAGCAGTGCCCCCGGCTTCGCGCGCGCCAGAGCGTCGGCATTGATGATGTGGTGCGTCTGCGGTGTCAGCGGGCAATGCAGGGAAATGATGTCGGCACTGGCGCCGATTTCGCCAGGCTGGGCGTAGCGGCCGCCCAAGGCCTCGAATTCCGGTGAGGGATATGCATCATAGCCGATCACTTCGCAGCCAAACCCGAGCATGATCCGGGCAAATACCCGCCCGATCTTGCCTGTGCCGACCACGGCCACGGTCTTGCCGCAGAAGTCGAACCCCATCAGGCCATCAAGCGAGAAATTGAAGTCTCGCGTACGGTTGTAGGCGCGGTGGATCTTCCGGTTGATGGCCAGCAGCAAGGCTACGGCATGCTCAGCCACCGAATTGGGGGAGTACGTGACGACGCGTACCACCTTCATGCCGAGACTTGCAGCGGCGCCGAGATCGACATTGTTGAATCCGGTGCAGCGCAGCGCGATCAGCGACGTGCCGCCACGCCTGAGCGCATCGAGCACGGCGGCATCCGCCACATCGTTGACGAAGATACAGACCGCGCCATGGCCGGCGGCCAGGCCGGCCGTGTTGATGTCGAGCGGGACGTCGAAGAAGTCGAGTTGATGGCCTTCGGCAACATTGGCGGCGTCAAGATACTCTCGGTCGTAAGGCTTGGCGCTGAATACGGCAGCTTTCATCGCTTCTCTCCGGATCGGAACGAGGTCCCCCGGCTTCGGGCAGGCATGCCAGATTGCCCTACCCGCCAGCCAGGACCATGACAATCTCCACAAACAGGATTTTTGTGACCGTCATCGAAGGAAAGATCATGGCGTAGCCGATATCGGGCTGCTCCGTGGGCGCTACGCGGTTGGCGAACGCCAGGATTGCCGGATTACCGGTCGCGCCGCAGATGACGCCGGCGGTGACATCGAAGGGCATCCTGAAGATCCACAGGCAAGCCAGTGCCGTGACCAGCACGAGCACCAGCACAATCAGCACGCTGTAAAGGAGCAGTGAAGCGCCGGTGATGGCAATGGTCGAGAAGAATTTCGGTCCTGACGATATGCCAACCTGTGCCAGGAAGATAGTGAGCCCGAGATTGCGCAACACCAGATTGGCGGAAAGCGGCATGGTCCAGACCAGCGGGCCGGACCGGCGGATCTTGCCCAGATACAGCGCAACCAGCAGCAGAGCCGCCAAGCCGAGGGTCAGCTTGCCGGCGCCGGGGATCGGCAACGGGATCATGCCCGCCAACAGGCCGAGCGCCGCGCCGATGCCGATGGAAATAAAGCTCAGTTCGGCGGTCCCCTTGATGGAGTCGCCGAAAAGCTTGCGCATGGCCTTGGTATGAGCGCGATTGACCAGCACTCCTACCCGGTCGCCCACTTCGAGGATGAGTTCGGGGGTTGGCAGCATGTCGGCGTCGCCCCTTCGTACCTGGACGATCGAACCTGTAATGCCATCGGGAAAGCGGATATCGCGTAGCGCAAGCCCGACCACGGCGCGGCTTGAGGCAAACAAGCGGACATAGTCCAGGTCCTCGCGGTGACTGCTAATCCGGCCGGGCTGCAGTTCCCCCAGCAGGCCAGCAGCTTCCCGAAGCAAGGCCGGCTCCGTGGATGTCGCGAGCAGAACGTCGTCCTGGCGCAGGACAAGGTCTTCGGTCGGCAGCTGGTTATGGTGCTCGCGACGCACCGCGGCAATGGCGAGTCCAACTGGCAGGCGCGCCTTCAGCTGGGCAAGCGTGAGGCCGACGATCTCGGGGTTGCGCAGGGAAATCTCGCCCGTCTCGAGGATCTTGGCCGCTGGCGCCTCGATTTTCGCTTTCAGCAATACGCTGAGGGCATAGAGCAACAGGATCGGGCCCGCGACCCCGAACGGGTATGCCACGCTGTAGCCAACCGCCGCGCCATCGCCCTTCATGGCCGCAATGACGGCCTGCAATGTCGCGGTGCTGGTCCCGGTACCCGCAAAGATACCCAGCGACTCATCGAGCCGCAGGCCGAACAGCGGTACCAGCGCCAGCGACGCCATGCCGGCACCGATAACACCCACAGCCGCGGCGGCATTGGCCTTCAGACCGCGGACGCTGGTCAGCCCCTCGAAGAATTGGGCGCCGTACTGGATGCCAATGCCATAGAGGAACAGCAGCAGGCCCAGGGTCCCGACCAGCGCAGGCGGTGCCGCTTTGGGCGCGAAGCCCCCGATCGCCAATCCGACAAACAGGACGGCTCCGGATCCCAGCGCGACGCCTTTGATATTGATTTCGCCGACAACGTAGCCCAGTGCAATCGTAAGGAGCAACGTGAACAAGGGCTGGGTTTCGAACAATACCCGGACTGCATCCATCGCCATCTCCTTCTGGCTGGAAGATCAGCAGGACGGGCCGGTATTGCCAGCGGAAAGGGACAAGCAGGCGAGCGCATGCCCTTCCCCCTCTGAGCCCGAATATGCAGAGTAGGTCAATTGTGGCTGACGTCAAAGATTCCACTGTTGCGCGCATCGGAGTGCCGGACCGGTTAGCGCGGGGACGGGTACTCTCCGGGCATGCGGTGCATGCTGCCCGGCCGTCGGTCCTCCGCGCCCTACTCCGCCCGAATATCGGCCCTTGCCGCCACCGCGCGCATTTCCGGCAGCTCCTTTTCGACGCGCGCCTTGACGGCGGCGCCATTGCCATAAGCTGGCGTCAGCGCCAGCTCGACCATCCGCGCTTTGGTTGACGGCGCGTTGGCGACTTCCGCGAGCGCCTTTTCCAGCTTCTGGGCGACCGGCGACGGCAGCCCTGCCGGCGCCATCAGTGCGAACCAGGTCCCCATCTGGAAGCCCGGATAGCCACTTTCGGCCACTGTAGGCACCTGTGGCAGCGCCGGTAGCCGTTGCGCCGAAAGCACCGCGATTGGCTTGATCTTGCCGCCCTTGATCAGCGGCAGGCTGGCGACCACGGTATCGACGGCGACCTGGACCTGCCCGCCGGCCAGCGCGGTCAGGCTCGGGGCGCTGCCATTGAACGGCACGTGAACCATGCGAATACCGGTGGCGGATTTCAGCATCTCGCCGCCGAAATGGACCGACGATCCCGCACCGAACGAGCCGTAGGAAAACTTGTCGGGGTTCGCCTTTGCCTGTGCCACCAGGTCCTTGAGCGAGTTCACCGGAACCTCGGGGTTGGCAACCAGTACGAGGCTCATGTCGGCAACGAGCCCCAGTGGCGTGAAGCTCTTGACCGGGTCGTACGCGATGTTCTGGCGGATCGCAGGGTTCAGCGTGAGTGTGGTACTTGCGGCCAGCAGCAGCGTGTAGCCATCGGGCGGGGCCTTGGCGACCTGTGCGGCGCCGACTACCGTGCTCGCGCCGGGTTTGTTCTCCACCACCACCGTCTGGCCTAGCTTCTCGCCAAGGCCAACCGCCAGCAAGCGGCCCAGCAGATCAGTGGCCCCGCCAGCGGCAAAGGGCACCACGAGCCGGATCGGCCGGTCCGGATACGACGGACCCTGCGCGGCGGCAGGCGCCGTGGCCAGCATGGCGGCCAGGCCGGTGCATGCAAAGAAAAGCTTGGTGGGGGTTACGGTCATCGGTTCAACTCCTGCCTGCTGTTTGGGGGAAGACGAAGCCATGCGGTCAACACGGCCAGCAGCTTGCTGCCCGTGGACAAACTCGATGTGTCGGTCGGGTCGGGCACCTACGCCAGCCAGGGGCTGCGCACGCGCGAGAAGCCGCCTGCCTGGTCATAGGCGTGACCAAGCTGCAGCACCTCCGCGTCCGCCTGCGCCGGGCCGATGATCTGGATGCCGGCCGGCAGCCCGCCGCGGCCAAATCCCGCGGGCGCGGCCAGCGCGGGCAGGCCGGCCATGGTCGCGGGCACCACGGCCTGCATCCAGCGGTGATACGTGTCCATGTCGCGCCCGTCGATCGCATGGGGCCAGTCCATATCGGCGTCGAACGGGAACACCTGCGCGGCCGGCATGACGAGGTAGTCGAAGCGCTCGAACAGTGTGCGCAGTGCCTGGTACCACGTGCTACGTATCGCCATGGCCTCGTACACGCGGGAGCCTGACAGCGCCAGCCCGCGCTCGATTTCCCAGACGGCTTCCGGCTTGAGCAACGCGCGCTTCGCGGGATCGCGGTACAGCGCGCCGTTGGCGCCGGCCACAGCAAAGCTGCGCAGGTCGATCCATGCGTGCCACAGGCGTTCGAGGTTGAAATCCGGCAGTGCGGCATCGACTGTGCAGCCGATCGCCCGTAGATGGCTGAGCGCCATGACGCATGTATCAAGCAGGCCGGGTTCGGTCGGCAGGTGGCCGCCGAGGTCGCCGAGCCAGCCAATGCGCACGCCAGCCCAGTCGCGCTCGGGCGGCAGCGCAAAGCTGCCGGGCGCTTCGGTGCGGCGCGTCAGCGGCAAGCGCGCGTCGAAGCCCGCCTGAACCGACAGCAGCAACGCCAGGTCCGGCACATTGCGCGCCATCGGGCCGGCTACGCTGAACTGCTGGAAGAACACTTCCTCGGACGGGCCATGCGGCACGCAGCCGAACGAGGTGCGCAGCCCATAGACATGGTTGAACGCGGCCGGCGTCCGCAGCGATCCCATCATGTCCGAGCCATCGGCCACCGGAAGCATGCGCAGCGCCACCGCTACGGCCGCCCCGCCGCTGCTGCCGCCGGCCGAGCGTGCCGGATCCCAGGCATTGCGCGTGGTGCCGTAGATCGGGTTGTACGTGTGGCCGCCCAGGCCGAACTCGGGTGAATTGGTGCGGCCGACGAACAGCGCGCCGCCGGCGCGCATGCGTTCGAAGACCACTGCGTCGGTCTGGCTGACTTGTCCGGCGAAGATCGGCGAGCCCTTGGTGGTGACCATGCCGGCGGCCGGCATGATGTCTTTGGGCGCCTGCGGAAAACCGTGCAACGGACCGCGGCTGGCCCCCCGGGCGAGTTCGTCATCGAGGCCCGCCGCCTGCTTTCGCAATGGATCCCGGTCCATCGGCGCCACAATGGCATTGACGCGCGGGTTGTGGCGGTCGATCTGGCTCAGGTAGGCATCAAGCACCTCCACGCACGACACCTCGCGCGCATGGATGGCCCGGGACAGGGCAACGGCGTCGAGATCAATGATGGAATCGGTCGGAATGCTGGGAATCGCGCTCATGGGAAGCCTGTCTCCTGTCTGGTCAGGAAAGAGCATAGGGGCGGCGTGGTTTTCCTACAATCGAGGAATTTTTCAAATACCCTTGCGTAAAACGCAAACGTGGTACAAACCCGGAAGCCAATCCCAAAGCCACGATCGATGCTGTCGCACCGTCTGCAGGACACCTCGCTGCGCTATTTCCTGGAAGTCGTTCGCACCGGCTCGCTGACCGAGGCGGCGCAGCGGCTAAACGTCACGGTGTCCGCGGTCAGCCGGCAGGTTGCGGCGCTCGAGTCATGGCTGGGGGTGCCGCTGTTCGACCGCCGGCCGCGCGGCATGGTGGCCAGCGCGGCGGGCGAGTTGCTGGCCGCCTATGCGCTGCGCAATGCGCTGGAGGCTGATCGTGTCGTGACGGAAATCGATGCGCTGCAAGGTCTGCGGCGCGGGCGCGTGCGGGTGGCGAGTTCGGCCGGGTTTGCGATCGAATTCCTGCCACGCGCCATTGCCGATTTCCGCGAACGCTATCCGGGGCTGCATTTCCATGTGCGCGTGGCACCGCCGGCCGAGGTAACCGGCATTGTGCTGCACGGCGACGCCGATATCGGCATCACGTACAGCCGTGCCGCCGAACAAGGCATCCGGGTCGAGCATAGGCAGGCGGCGCCCGTGATTGCGATCATGCGGCCCGATCACGCGCTCGCGCGGTTCCGCAGCATCACGCTGTCGCAGATGCTGCCGTATCCGCTTGCGCTGCCCGAGGGCGACAACACGGTGCGCCAGCTGTTTGACATTGCCTGCGGTGAGCGTGGCGTTGCGTTCGAACCGGTGCTGGTCAGCAACCAGTTCGAGACGCTGACCAGCTTTGTGCTGCACGGTGGCGGGCTGTCGATTTCAGGCGGGGTCACGGTCGGCGACCGCCTGCGCCGTGGCGAACTCCATGCCGCGACGATCCGCGAGCGCGGCATGAAAAGCCGCGCCATCGAACTGCAGACGCTGGCCGGCCGCACGCTGCCCGAGGGCGTGCGTACGTTTTTGGGCTTCGTGCGGGACCGTCTGGTGGAGGAGGCCGGAATCGGATCCTGAAAGGCGTCCGGCCAGAGACGCCTACTTCGCGAACAGCGACGACATATCCGCAAACGCCTTGAATTCGAGCGCATTGCCCGACGGGTCCAGGAAGAACATGGTGGCCTGTTCGCCGACCTGGCCCTTGAAGCGGACATGCGGTTCGATGACGAACTCCACGCCGGCCGCGCTCAGCTTGTCCGCCGCGGCCTGCCAGGCTTCCATCGACAGCACCACGCCGAAGTGGCGCACCGGCACGTTGTCGCCGTCCACCGCGCTGGTGCCGCGGTGGCCGCATTCGTCGGGCGACAGGTGCGCGACGATCTGGTGGCCATAGAAGTTGAAGTCGATCCACGCATCGGAACTGCGGCCTTCCGGGCAGCCGAGCAGTTCGCCGTAGAACTCCCGCGCGCTGGCAAGGCTGTGGACGGGAAAGGCCAGGTGAAACGGAGGCACGACGGCAGCAGCTGCGCTCATGGTATGGGAGGCTCTCAATGGATGACGGTTTTGCGGGGCGGGCCGGCCAAATCATCCGCCGAACCCTGGAGCCAAAGTCTAAGCATGACGAATGATGATGAAAAGCGATATATTTTCGCTCTGAGCAACACAAATTTCGATCATTCGCCATCATGCTGCGTGAACTGCGCACCTTCATCGCCGTGGCCCGACACGGCACCTTTGCCGGCGCCGGCGCGCGGATCGGCCTGACCCAGTCGGCCGTCAGCGCGCAAATCCAGCGGCTGGAGGAAGAAGTCGGTTTCCCGCTGTTCGATCGCACCGGGCGCTCGGCACGGCTCAATGCCGCCGGCCGCGACACGCTGGCGCTGGCCGAGGAACTCGTTGCCCTGTATGAGCGTATCGGCCACCAGGGGCCGGACGCGCAAGGCGGCATGGTGCGTATCGGCGCCATTGCTTCCGCGCAGGTGACGTTCCTGCCGGATGCCATTGCAAGTTTCCGCGCCGAATTGCCGGCCTGCCGCGTGCGCATGGTGCCGGGGGTGTCGCTGAGCCTGCTCGGGCAGGTCGATGCCGGCGATATCGATATCGCCGTGCTCATCCGGCCGCCCTATGCGCTGCCTGCCGAATTGGACTGGCGCCCGCTGCTGCGCGAGCCGTTCGAATTGCTGGTGCCGGCTGCCATGGCCGGCCTCCACTGGCGTGAAGCGATCGAATCGGCGCCGTTCATCCGGTATGACCGGGGTTCGTTTGGCGGCCGGCTGGTCGACCAGTTCCTGCGCCAGCAGCGCGTGGTCGTGCAGGAAGCAATCGAACTCGATGAACTGGAAGGCATCGCGCAACTCGTCGCACGCGGGCTCGGTGTCGGGCTGTCGCCGCGTACGCTGGCTGGGGGCCAACGGCCCGCCGGCGTCACCGCGCTGTCGTTGGGTGACGATACGTTCTATCGCGAAGTCGGGCTGGTCGAACGTGCGCCGCATAGCCGCCAGCCCGTGGCAAGCCGGCTCGCGGAGCGCATCGGGGAAGCTGCCAAAGCGCTGGCGGGATAGCGCTACAGGCCAATGGCGGGCCCGCGGCTGCGCTTGAGCTGGAATGCCACCGACACGCGGTCGGCCGGATAGACGGTGTCCGTGATCTCAAGGATCTTGCCCGAGCTTTCCTTGTAATGGCGGATCAGCCGCAGCCCCGCCGACCCCGCCGGCACGCCAAGCTGCGTGGCCAGCGGCTCGTCGATCAGCGTTGCCGTGACCACCTGCCGGATCTCCGCAATGGCAGTCGCGCGCTCGCGCTCGATCAGCGCGCTGACCAGCGTTTGCGGATGATTGCGGATGGTATCGACGAGTCCCGCCAGCGAAGCGTCGATATAGATGTCGGCGCGCGCCACCGGCGTGCTGCCCTTGCGCGCGTCCACACGCGTGCCGCTGAGCAACACCCACGCGCTGCCCACCGGCGCTTCGAGCCGGCGTGCCAGCGCGCGGTCCAGCGTGACATCGCGCACGTCGTCGATCGCCCGCACTTCGGTCGCGGCCACGCGCACCAGGTCTTCCGCCGTGCCGAACGATTGCGTATAGGCCGCATTCGGGTTGGCGTTCTCGACGATGGTGCCCACCGCCTTCTTCCGCGAGATATAGCCGAGGTCCTGCAGCATGCGCAGCGAGGCGCGCACCGTGTGGCGGCTCACGCCGTGCTGTTCGGCCAGTTCATGTTCCGTCGGCAGCAGGCTCCCCACCACGCGGCGCCCTTCCACGATGTCCTTCACCAGCATGCTGGCGAGTTCGGCGTATCGGGTCGGGGCACCCGGCAGATCGGGTTTGGGCTTGCTGTCCTTCAGTGTCGCGGCGGTCATGGCGGCGGGGCGGAAAAATCGGAGGGTGCGCACATTTTACGATGCCGGTGCGGTTCCCCTCCTGCGCCTTCAGTTCGCGAAGAAGCGGTGGTCCGCTTCGGCCGGCACCGCCATGCCGGTCACCTTCGCCTTCTGCAGCACTTCCCAGAAGTAGCGGTAGGTGGCGCGGTCGTGCAGTTCGCCCTTGTACTGGATCGGGCCCCAGTCGGCGTCCTGCGCGGCCACCAGGATGCCGGCGGCATCTTCCACTTCGGTGAAGTCCGGGCGCATGGCGTTGACGATCGGCTGGATCTGCGCCGGATAGATGCTCCACATGCGCAGGAAGCCGAACTCATTGCGCGCGCGGCGCGCGTCGCTGGCGATGACCTCGGCGTCCTTCAGGTTCAGGCACACGTTGTGCGCCGGCACGATGCCGTTGGCCAGTGCCGCCGCAACCATGTCGGCCTTCGCGCGCGCGAGCAGCGCGTGCTCGAACTGGCCCGGGCTGCGCATGGCGGCGGCCGGAATCGCGCCGTGGTGGCCGCTGACGAAGTCCATCAGGCCGAAGTCGAGCACTTCGATGTTGGGCAGTTCCGCGATCTGGAACACGTCGCGCAACGCGCCGTGGGTTTCGATCAGCACGTGCACCGGCACGGGCTTGTCCAGGCCGGCGCGCTTGGCGACGTCGCCGATATAGCGGATGACTTCCGCGACCTGCCCGCTGTTGGTTGCCTTGGGCACCGTGATATAGGCGAGCCGGCCGCCAGCGCCGTTCACGATGATGTCCACATCCTGGCGCCAGGCCGGATGCGACGGGTCATGGATACGGGCACCGGCACGGCCGTGGACGTTGCGGTCCGAGGCGATCATGCGCGCAACCATCTCGGCGTGCTCGCGTTCCTGGCCGGCGGCGGCGCCGTCTTCGCAGTCGCAGGTCACGTCGAAGACCGGGCCGTACTCGACTTGCAGGTCCATGGCCTTGCCGATCAGCTTTTCGCTGCCGGCGAAGTGCTCGCAGGCGGCCAGCACCGGAAAGGATTTTTCGCCGGCAAACAGGGCGTCGTTCGGATGCGTTGCGGTGGTCATGTCTTGTCTCGCTGATAAGTGATGTGCATTGAGGCAGGCCGCGCGTGGGGCTTACCGCTGGCGTTTCGGGATGGCGATGGTGTAGTCGAGGTCCAGCACGACATTGGACGGGTGCGCCGCCCTGCCCTGGCCCGGCTCCGGAAAGGCGATTGAGGTGCCGCTGGCGTTCTTTACGCCGATCATGCGCAGGCGCAGCGCACCGACGTGCTCCTGGCCGAGGTCGACTTTCTCCAGCACCTGCGTCGCGCACGCGATGGTGTCGCCCGCATAGGTCGGGTTCACGTGGCTGCCCCCGTTGATCGCAATGATTGACAGGCCGTTCTCCAGCCCGTCATAGGCCAGCGCGCGGCATACCGAGATGATGTGCCCGCCGTAGACCAGGCGTTGCCCGCCGTTTGCGGCCATGGCGTGCCCGTCGAAGTGAGCCCGGGCCGTGTTCTGGTACAGGCGCGTAGCGAGGCTGTGGTCGCTGTCGTTGATCGTCATCGCGCCCGGGTGGTCGATGCGCTCGCCTATCGCGTAGTCCTCCCACAGGTCATCGAAGCCCGTCATGCCCGTGATCTCGCGCACGCGCGCCGTGTAGTCGCTACGGCGCAGGCGCTCGGCTGGTACCACGGCCTGGGTGGACGGCACCACTGCTTCGCCACACACGGCGCCGTGGTCGCGCTTGTGCACCATCACCCAGCGCACCCAGCTCAGCACTTCGCGGCCATGCTGGTTGCGCGCGGTCGAGCGCACGTAGACCACGCCGCTCTTGCGGTTGGAGTTCTCCTTGAGACCGATCACTTCGGTTTGCACGGCCAGCGTGTCGCCCGGATAGACGTGCGAGACAAAACGCACTTCCGCATAGCCGAGGTTCGCCACGGCATTGAGAGAGATATCGGGCACCGTCTTGCCGAACGCCGTGTTGAACACCAGCATGTCTTCCAGCGGTCGATGCTCGAAGCCCAGGTGCCGGGCATTGGTCTCTGCGGTGCACAACGCCGTGCGGCTGCCGGTCAGCCCGATATACAGGCTGCGGTCACCTTCGGTCAGCGTGCGCGGCGTGGCATGGCTGATCTTCATGCCGACGCGGAAGTCCTCGAAATAGTTGCCGCTGCGGTCCTTCTTCATATGCGTTTCCTTGTCCCTCATGGCCCTGGCTGCGTGTTCTGCTGCCTTGCTATATGTACGTACATAGTGATTGGCGAAACGGACAATGTCAACTGGATTTCGGTGCGTCATGGCTATGGAATGCGTTTGCATAAGGCGAATAATGCCCACCAAATTCGGGTGGGTATCCGCGTTATTATGTACGTACATAAATGCATTGATAATGACGGAATCCCAGAACGCCGCCAGGAGTGCAAGGTGCAGGAGCTGAGCTCGAACGCGTGCCGCGACTCGGCAACGGGAAAGAACGCGTGGGAACTGCAGGAACAGGAAAGCGGAGCCAGCTGTTGCAGACCCTGAAAGCGGCGCAGCGGTTGCAGCTCAGTTCCTGGCTGCACGCCGCGGCGGGCTATCGTGCACAATGCGCGAATGTGCCGGCGCGGCGAGTCATACGCGGTGCGGCAGCAACCGAACAGAGAGGGAGAACCATGACGACGCAAAGCGAAATCGCTATCCTGGCAGGCGGCTGCTTCTGGGGCATGCAGGACCTGCTGCGACGGTACCCGGGCGTATTGGCAACGCGCGTGGGCTACAGCGGCGGCGATGTGCCGAATGCCACCTACCGCAACCATGGCACCCACGCAGAAGCAATCGAAGTCGTGTTCAATCCGCAGCAGATCAGCTATCGCCAGATCCTGGAGTTCTTCTTCCAGATCCACGACCCGACCACCAAGAACCGTCAGGGAAACGATGTCGGCACAAGCTACCGCTCGGCGATCTTCTATCGGGACGATGCGCAGAAGCAGGTAGCGGAAGACACGATCGCCGACGTCAATGCGTCAGGCCTGTGGCCTGGCAAGGCTGTGACGGAAGTTGCGCCTGCAGGCCCGTTCTGGGAGGCAGAGCCCGAGCACCAGGACTATCTGGAACGCTATCCGAACGGCTACACGTGCCACTTCATCCGGCCGGGCTGGAAGCTGCCGCAGCGCGGATGATGCGGGTACGGCGCTGTCGCTAGCGCGACAGTGTCCGCTTGTAGCTGAACCGGTCGCCCGGAAATAGAGTTCGGCCCAGCGCAAGGGCGGCCCCTCGATATGGAAGGGCGTGCTGCGGATGCTTCAGCAGCGGGAACCCTTCGGGCAATTCAAGCCGCCGTGCCACTTTTCCGCTGGCCGCCATGGCTGCATCGATGGCGCGCGCCGCGCAGACTTGGGACCCAGCAGGCAAATGGTGGGAGGCCGGTGGTGGCGGCACGGCGTGGGACAGCCTCACCTTCGATCCCGAACTCAACCTGATGTACGTGGGGACCGGCAACGGCTCGCCGTGGGCGCACCGCGCGCGCAGCCCGGCCGGCGGCGACAACCTGTACCTTGCATCGATCGTCGCGCTCGATCCGGACACGGGCAAGTACGTGTGGCACTACCAGGAAACGCCGGGCGACAACTGGGACTACACGTCCACATCGCCGATGATCCTGGCAGACCTGAAGATCGACGGCCAGCCGCGCAAGGTGATCCTGCACGCGCCGAAGGATGGCTTCTTCTTCTTCGTGATCGACCGGACCGATGGGCGGTTTATTTCCGCGAAGAACTATGTCGACGTGAACTGGACCACGGGCTATGACGCCAACGGCCGCCCCGCCGAAGTTCCCGAAGCACGCGCGACCGACAAGCCCTACGACGCGATCCCGGGCCCCTACGGCGGCCACAACTGGCAGTCGATGTCGTTCAATCCGCAGACCGGGCTGGTCTACGTGCCGGCACAGAACGTGCCGGCGAATCTCATGGACGACAAGCGCTGGCGCTTCAATGCCGCTGCGCCCGGTGCGCTGCAGAGCAACACCGGCTGGAATACCGGCAAGATCCTCGGCGCCGCGAGCCCGGCCAACAAGCCGTTCGGGCGCCTGATTGCGTGGGATCCGGTGCAGCACAAAGCGGCATGGACGCAGGAATACGTCGCGCCGTGGAATGGCGGCACGCTGACCACGGCCGGCAACCTGGTGTTCCAGGGCACGTCGGACGGCCGGTTGATCGCCTATGACGCGCGCAACGGCGACAAGCTGTGGGAAACGCCGACGGGCACCGGCGTCATCGCTGCCCCGACGACCTACATGGTCGATGGCAAGCAGTACGTGTCGATCGCCGTGGGCTGGGGCGGTGCGTACGGCGCGTACCGCCGCGTCGCGGACCGCGAAGGTCCCGGCACGGTCTACACGTTCGCGCTCGGGGGCAAGGCGGCCATGCCGGAATTCGTCAAGGCTCGCGTGGGGGAACTGCTGTCCGGGGTCAGCTACGATCCGGCCAACGTGAAGGCCGGTGCCGGCCTCTACGTCAGCAACTGCGTGGCCTGCCATGGCGTGCCGGGCGTGGATCGCGGCGGCAATATTCCCAACCTGGGCTATATGCACGCCACCTACATCCAGAACCTGGACAAGTTCATCTTCAAGGGGCCCGCCATGGTGCGCGGCATGCCGGACTTCAGCGGCAAGCTGAGCGCTGACGATGTCGAGAAACTCAAGGCCTTCATTCAAGGCACGGCTGATGCGATCCGGCCCAAGGCAGTTGCCGGCACCGGCCAGTAATGGAAAAGCCGCCTGCTCCGTCAAGCCATGACGGGGTGGCGGCTGATTTGAAGCAAGGACGCTTACTCGATCGCCCGAAACTGCGCGCACAGCCGGAACACGTCTTCGGACAGCGCGATCTGCTTTGCCTTGCTGTACCGCGTGGCAAGCTTCATCAGCTCCTTGATGTCGCGGCCGCTCGCTTTCGGGTAGGCGGCTGTCAGCGCATCGACAAGTTCGTCCTGCAGCGACACGCCGCACTGATCGGCCTGCAGCCGCCACAGGCGCGCGGCATCTTCCCTGCATGGTGTCTCATACTGGATCGTCGCAATGCAGCGCGACAGGATGGCGTCGTCGACGTCGCCGGTGCGGTTGGTCGTCATGAACAGCAATCCGCTGAAGTATTCGAGCGTGCGCAGGAACTCGGCGACGATGGCGTTGTGCTCGAGGTCGTTGTCGCGGCGGCGAATGTAGACGTCGGCTTCGTCCAGCAGCAGGACGGCGTTCCACCGCATGGCGCGACGCAGGATTTCCATCAACGTGGCGCCGACCGATGCGGCGGTCGTGCCGAGCTGCCCCGAATGCACGCGGTAGAGCGGTTTGCCAACGACTTCGGCATAGATCTCCGCGGTCAGCGTCTTGCCGAGTCCCGGGGCCCCTTGGCAGAGGATGGTCGTGCCGCCCGACTTGCCGGGCACGAAGTCCTGCACCAGCACGTCCATGTGCGACGTCAGGATGTCGATCAGATCGCGATGATGGTCCGGCAGCACCAGCTTGTCCCGCAGTTCGGGCCGGTATTTGTACTCGCTCAGGTGCTGCACGTGTACCCAGATGTTCTGGTGCCACTCCAGGTGGAACAGGTGTACGTAGCCATGCAGCGGCACCTTCTCGAAGCCGCTGACGACACCGGCGCGGCGCCAGAACTCCGCATCGCAGTTCATCTCGAAGCGCCGTTCGAGCCGTTCTTCGTCATTGATGCAGCGTGCGGTCACGCCATCGGCCATGCGCGCCAGCGCGACGGTGTTCTTGCCTTCGACCGTGAAGCCGGCGCGCGTCGCGATGAACTGCGCGCCAAAGCTGCGCTGGTAGCGCACGAAGCGCTGCGCATGGATCTCGTATTCGCGCCGGAACTCCGCACACTCCTTGAAGAAGCCGAATTCCGCAAGCAGTTCGGGGATCGTGCGGTCGACGATCTCGTCGCGCGTGACGATGATCGACGTCGTCATGCCTGAACGGCGACGCGTGGGGTCGGTCTGCTCGGAGTTGGCGGACAGCATCGTGTTCGCGAGCATGTCGATGGCCACATAGGGCATGCCCTGCTCCGGCTCGACATGGCGGATGCGCTGGACCAGCCACGGCAGCAGCACGCCGTCGCGGCTGCGCTGGTACAGCCAGCCATCGATGGCATCGCGCGACAGGTAGGCGATCAGCCCTGCCACCAGCATCTCCAGGCCCGGAATCGTGCGCGCTTGCGGCGCGTTGTAGATGTTGTCGAGCGCAAGCATCTGGAACAGCAGTTCGCGCTCGTTCTGTGCCTTGCTGAGCGTATAGAGCGAACTGAGCGATTGCGCGTCGAACAGGCGCGCCGACACCACCATGTTGCCGTGGCAGACACCGTGTTCCCTGAGCTGCCGGGCCAGCGGCGATTCGGCTTGGATCAGCGCGAGCAGCGGATGGATCAGCGACTGCGGGATTTCGAAATTCATGGACGGCGCTCCATTAGGCCAGGAAGAACCGGATGGCCAGGTCGACGATGTCGGGCTGTATCGCATGCGGGCCGTCGAATTCGACATACTCGACGTCGTAGCCGGCAGCACGGAGACGCATCGCGTTGTTGCGGCCACTGGTCTGAACGGGGAGCTGTTCATCGGCGAGCCCATGCGCGATAAAGACCTTCGGCATACCCTCCTGCATGAATACCGACATGAATCCGCCGGAAAACGCGATCACGTGGCTGGCGATATCGCCGTTGGTGATGCCGATCGATAGCGCGTAGCTCGCCCCGTCCGAAAAGCCGGCGAACGCCAGCTGATCGCGGCGGATGTGGTAGCGAGACGTGACCGCGGCGAGCGCCTGGTGCAACCGCTGGAGGTCGGGACCGTTGCCACCGATCACGATGTCCCATGTCGGAAACATCGAATGCGGTGCCAATACCAGGAATTTATGCTGCGCCGCGCGTGGTTCGATGAACGGCAGGACCTTCCCGGGAAATCCGCCAGCCCCGTGGAACATGATCATCAGCGGCACGGGAACGCCGGCATCCAGCCCATCCGGCACGAAAAGAACCGTGTCGCGTTCGTCGTCTATGCCAAGCCGGTGGCGGCCCGGTGGCAATGGCGCCGCTGAGGGCACGGCATGGGTGAAGGCCATCCGGCCCAGCAGCGAAGGATCGAACATGGCGCAAATGGTACAACGTTCACTTTGTTGATATGTAATATATCACCAACTTGCACGCATGGCGACCGCTGCCGGGGTTGCCGGGAAAGCCTTCAGTGCCTCATGTCGTGCTGGTAAAGCAGGCGCTGACCGTCGGCATTCGCGGCGGCCACTGCGTTGATGGCCGCGCTTTCGGGCATCGGCCCCGCAAGGCTGAGCTCGAACTGGTCACCGAGCATGGGCCAGGCGATCAACAGCCGCTCATCGTGATGGCAATACAGCGCGAAGCTCACGCCATGGCGCACCGCCTGTTTGGCGCCGGCGCAGAACCGGGCGACGCAGATCGGGCAATTCCAGTCCCATGCACCGGGGGCCGACTCAGGCGCACCGGCGTAGCACTGGATAAATTGTGATGGAGTCGCCATGGGCACCCCGCGCTCTCGGGTCGGATGCCAACAGCGTAGGACAAAGGCGTGACCGACGCCGGCTTTATCTCGGCTTTTTTTGATCGCACCAACCCTGATGTGGGCCCACGGGTCACATGGCACGTGGACACCGGCCTGTTGCTTCACTCCGCCGTGCGCCCCAGCTTGCAGGACCGGTCGAGGAAATCGCTCGCATGGCCGGTCGTGCCGGCCGCCTTGTCCACAGGCTGGTCGACGACCAGGAAGCCCGGCGCAACGTCCTGCCGCGTCACGTAAGTGACGAACACGCCGCGGTCCCCTACCCGACTCGGCTCCGGCAGCCCTTTGCGCACGATGTCAAACGCATTGAAGCGAAGCGCGGTATCCGGTGACGGAATCAGCAGGGCGCGTACCGGCTTGCCCTGGAAACGGAGTTCGGTCCAGCCGTCGCTTGCTTTGCCCGCGTTGTCCGCAACGAACGCGCGCGCGGCTTCGCTGATGCAGTCGAGATGGATGTGAAGCTGGTCCTGGCTGCGCGATGCCCGCGAGTTCACCGCCAGGCCGACGAGATTGTCCGGCACGCGCTTGCCGATCGACTTGCCCACGATGTCGCGCACTTCCCAGCCGAACGCCCATTGGTTGTGAGGACCGCCCTCCCAAAGCGCGGGATCGTCGACACCCGTAACCTTATGGTCGGGGATCACGAGGTAATGGCTCGACCCGATGGCGTCCTTATACAACACGAGGCCGCGTTCACGGTCGACGACGGCGCAATCGGCGTGCCGCGGCTGGTCGCTCGTCAGGCAGCGCTCCTGCACGTTCTTCCACAGGCTGTCACGCGTAATGCCAGGGAACCACAAGTCATCCTGGCGGCATTGCGCGGTCAGTGCGAGCGTCGACAGCACAGCCAATGCCGCGGCGGCCATGCCGCGGCGCCGCCACGGGTGCGAGTCAGTGTTCAAATCAGGGGGAATGGCACGCATGGCGGCAATAATCGCATGGCATCAGCAACCATCTTCAATAGCACCATGCCATGACGCCAACGTGACCGGCGCCGCCGCCGTGGTCCATGCGGGCACGCTTACTTGAGGAACTGGCCCCAGTAGGCTTCGACCTGCTCGACCAGCGCGGGCGGGAGCGCCACATAGTTTTCGACTGCGGCATCGGCCTGCCCTTCGCGCAGCGCCCACCGGAAGAACGCGAGCGCGTCCTTGGTGCTGCCGTTGGCGAGTCCGGCGAGCGGCATCAGCACGAACACCTCGCCCGCGATCGGCCACGCATTGGAACCGGGCGCATTCGTGACGACCTGGTAGAAGTCCCGCTGCGGCGCCCAGCTTGCCGATGCCACCGCCGCGCTGAAGCTGTCGCGAGTCGGCTGCACGTAGGTGCCCGCCTGGTTCTGCATGGCGGTGTACGACAACTTGCGCTGCAGTGCTTCTTTGAGTGTCCGCGGTCATCCGGTGCCAGCGGAGAAACAGACCGCATCACCCCGCTTGCGGCCGGACAATGGGCGTTCCGGCGCAACGCAGGCAGGGAGTGTTTCTATGACAAAAAAGATTGTATGCGTTGCGCGCGGCAACGGAAGGGCATCTCGCACGCAGTGCATGCGAAAGCGAGACGACGTGTCAGTCGTTTTTCATCCATCCCGGCAAGCATTCACTGGATGGACGCACCGCATGGGTGCGAAAACCACGGTTGCGGTCGAGACAGTTGGCTGGCAGTCAGCTAGTAACGACCGTACTTGCCGCCATAAAACGACCCGCTGCGCGGATTGGAAATGATGTATGCGCGGCTTCGCGCCCACGTTTGCGCAGCGAGGAAGACTTCAGGTTC
The DNA here is from genome assembly GCF_019602855.1 of Cupriavidus pinatubonensis. GTDB lineage: Bacteria > Pseudomonadota > Gammaproteobacteria > Burkholderiales > Burkholderiaceae > Cupriavidus > Cupriavidus pinatubonensis. The sequence continues at coordinate 112,324 of NZ_CP080766.1, read as the reverse complement.
ACGCTGGCTCCAGTCGCTCACCATCAGCGGAGCCGAGTCGTCTTCCGACGTGGGGTACACCGCCGCCCTGTGCAGGGCGGCCCGTCCGGGAGTCCCCGGTACGGTGATCATACGAATCGTCACGCGCATCAGCGATTGCAGAGAAGCCCGATTGAAATGCATTCTGGAAACTCATTATGACTGTTGTGTGACGAAATTCAATGCCGCAATTGCGTTATGTTTTGCCCGCAAACCGGCAGCATTCGTCATCGTTCTGTCACGGGCGGCCGCCAGAATGCGCTCGTCATTCAAGCAAGGGAGTCGAGATGACGCATGCCATCGAAGTCCGCGGCCTGACCAAGTCGTTCCGCGCAGACCGCAAGGCGCTTGACGATGTCACGCTCGACGTCGCGCCCGGTGAAATGGTCGCCCTGCTGGGCGCCTCTGGTTCCGGCAAGTCCACGCTGCTGCGCCATATCGCCGGCTTTGTCACCAGCGATGCGGGCGCGGGCGAAATCGTCGTGAACGGCCGCGCTGTCCAGCGCCACGGGCGGCTGGCGCGCAATGTGCGAAGCGTCCGCTCGGAGATCGGCTTTGTGTTCCAGCAGTTCAACCTCGTCGGCCGTCTCCCGTTGATGACCAATGTGCTGGTCGGCATGCTGTCGCGCCTGCCGAAGTGGCGCAGCCTGTTGCGCCTGTTCAAGGCCAACGAGATCCAGGCAGGTCTTCACGCGCTTGCCCAGGTTGGTATAGACGACTATGCGTTCCAGCGCGCCTCGACGTTGTCAGGCGGCCAGCAGCAGCGCGCCGCTATCGCGCGCACGCTGGTGCAGAACGCCCGCGTGATTTTGGCCGACGAGCCGATCGCGTCGCTGGATCCGGAGTCGTCGCGCCGTGTGATGTCGCTGCTCGCGCAGATCAACCGCACGCGCCAGGTGGCCGTGGTGGTGTCGCTGCACCAGGTTGACGTGGCGATGCGCTACTGCCCGCGCGTCGTCGCGCTGCGCCACGGCAAGGTGGTGTATGACGGCCCCTCCGCGGCGCTCACGCCGGACATGCTGCGCGACCTGTATGGCACCGAGGCAGAGGAGTTGTTGCACGACACCCTCGACAGCGAACCAGACGCCGTGCCCGTGCCAGCGCTGGCGGGCATGAATATCGCAGCGGCCTGACGGCTGTCTTGCATCGCGTTCTTTTCCAGATCCAAGGCGTACTCAAGACGTATTCAACACGTTCGCCAAACCGAATTCCAACCGGAGTCATCCATGCTTCGCAGAACATTCCTCGCCGTTGTCGCATCGACCGTTGTTGCCATGCCGGCCTTTGCGCAGGACGCCAAGACGCTGAACATCGGCTTCATCTCGACGGAGTCGTCGTCGAACCTGAGGTCGGCCTGGCAGCCGTTGATCGATGACCTCAGCAAGACGCTGGGCGCGACCGTCAAGCCGTTCTTTGCCTCGGACTATGCCGGCATCATCGAAGGCATGCGCTTCAACAAGGTCCAGATCGCCTGGTTCGGCAACAAGTCGGCCATGGAAGCCGTGGACCGCGCCAATGGCGAAGTGTTCGCCTCGGTGATCGACAAGGACGGCAACCCGGGCTACTGGTCCCTGCTGATCGTCAACAAGGACAGCGATATCAAGAACGTCGAAGACGTGATCAAGCGCGGCAAGGAACTCAGTTACGGCGCCGGCGATCCGAACTCGACGTCGGGCACGGCCGTGCCGGGCTACTACCTGTGGGCCGCCCACAAGGTCGAGCCGAAGACGCTGTTCAAGGCCGTTCGCATCAGCAACCACGAAACCAACCTGCTTTCGGTGCTGAACAAGCAGGTGGACGTGGCCGTGAACAACACCGAGAACTTCGAGCGCTATCGCATCAACACGGGCAAGAATCCGTATGACCAGGTGCGCGTGCTGTGGAAGTCGCCGCTGATCCCGGCCGACCCGATCGTTTATCGCAAGGACCTGCCGGCCGACGTGAAGAAGAAGATCCAGACCTTCTTCGTCAACTACGGCAAGGGCCCTGACCCCGCGCGCGAGAAGCAGGTGCTGGCCACGCTGACGTACCAGGGCTTCCGTCCGTCGACCGATGCGCAACTCGTGCCGATCCGCCAGATCGAGCTGGCCAAGGAAAAGGCTCGCATCGAGACCGACACCACACTGGCCGCTGCCGACAAGCAGAAGCAGCTCGCCGACGTGAGCCGACGCCTGGCCGACCTGGACAAGGCTGTCAGCACACAGTAAGTCCCACCCGCGGCTGGCGGCATGCCGCCAGCCGCGGCATTGCATTTTCTCTTCTCGCATTACCGGATTGTCCCCATGACCACCACTGCCAAGCACGCCCTGCCGCCCTCTCCCAAGAGCCAGGTGCGGCCCCCGCGCACACCGCTTTCCGTGATGCTGATCTGGGCGATCGTGCTGGCGATGCTTGTCCTGTCCTGGAACGGCGCCGACATGCGTCCGCTGGACCTGCTGCGCGATTCCGGCAACATGGCGCAGTTCGCCGCCGACTTCTTCCCCCCCGATTTCCGCGACTGGCGCCATTACCTGGACGAAATGCTCGTCACGGTGCAGATCGCCGTATGGGGCACGGCCATTGCCGTGTTCATGGCCGTGCCGTTTGGCTTGCTGTGCTCGGCCAATATCGTGCCCGCCTGGATCTACCAGCCGGCGCGCCGTGTCATGGATGCCTGCCGCGCCATCAATGAGATGGTCTTCGCCATGCTGTTCATCGTGGCCGTCGGGCTCGGTCCCTTCGCCGGCGTGCTGGCGCTCTGGATCCATACCACCGGGGTGCTGGCCAAGCTGTTTGCCGAAGCCGTCGAAGCGATCGACCCGCGCCCTGTCGAAGGCGTGCGCGCCACCGGCGCCGGCCCTCTTGAAGAAATCATCTATGGCGTGATTCCGCAGGTGCTGCCGCTCTGGCTCTCGTTCGCGCTGTATCGCTTCGAATCCAACGTGCGTTCGGCGTCGGTCGTGGGCATCGTCGGCGCGGGCGGCATCGGCACCGTGCTGTGGGAAATCATCCGCAGCTTCCAGTACGGCCAGACCTGCGCGGTGATGATCATCATCATCGTCTTCGTGACCGCCATTGACGTGATCTCGGCGCAGATCCGCAAGGTGCTGGTCTGATCGACACAAAAATTCCCCGCAAAATTTCCATGCTGACCCTGCCCCGCATTGCATCGCTGTTCGCCAGCCACGGTACTGCCTACTACGGCGGCGAAGCCATCAGCCAGACCGCCCACGCGCTGCAATGCGCGCAACTGGCGGAGCAAGCCGGCGAGCCCGAGCCGCTGATCGTTGCCGCGTTCCTGCACGATGTCGGCCACCTGATGCTGGCCGAAAGCAGCACCACCGATATGCGGCACCAGGAAGCCGCCGCGGATGCGCTGGCCGAATTGTTCGGCCCGGATGTCACGGAGCCAATCCGACTGCATGTCGCGGCCAAGCGGTATCTGTGCGCGGTGGATGCGGGCTACTTCAGTACGCTGTCCGAAGCGTCAGTGCACAGCCTTGCGCTGCAGGGCGGGCCCTTCGATGCCGCCCAGGCGAGCGCGTTCGCCGCTGGATCGCATGCGGATGCCGCGGTGCGCCTGCGGCGCTATGACGATCTGGCCAAGGTGGTTGACCTGGTGACGCCGCCGGTGACGCACTACATGCACATGGCTGCGCGTTGCTTGCGTGCGGCATGAGGGAGTCAGTACTGACGCTGCGCGAGGTTCAGGGTAGCGACGCCGAACTGCAGCAACTCGCAGAACTGCTCGCTACGATGGATGACGAACCCGTGCTGCCGCTTGCGAGCATGCGGGAGCGTTATGCGGCCATGCGGCAGTATCCCTTCTATCGTTGCTACCTGATGGTAGATGGCGACGATATCCCGCTCGGAACGTTCAGTCTGCTGGTGTTTCCGCTGATGGTTCACGATGGCCGCCCCGAGGCCATCGTCGAAGGCGTGGTCGTTGCGCCGGCGGCGCGCGGCATCGGGGTCGGCAAGGCCATGATGCTCGAAGCCATGCGGCTGGCGCGTGAGGCCGGTGCCTGCAAGCTGGCGCTATCGTCCAGCGTGCGGCGGGTCCAGGCGCATGGGTTTTATCGGGGGCTGGGGTTCAGGCAGCACGGGGTTAGCTTTAGTATTGGGGTTTAGCAGCTTGTCTCGTTCCTGGCAGGCCCTGCGGCAAAAGCGCGTCATAAGGCGTCGGAGCGCTTCGGCTGGTTCTTCAGGCGGATGCCGGCGCAACGCCGACCAGGCGCGCGAAAGCTTCGGCGGAATCCGCCAGCGCGCCGCTGTTGTCGATCTCGACCAGCCGGCACTGCGCAGGCACGGCGAACGCTTCGGTCGCACGCGCCAGCCGCCTTGCAATCGCATCCTCCGATTCGCGGCCGCGCTGCCGCAACCGCGCGGCCAGCACTTCCGGCTTGACGCGGACGTGCACGGCACACAATGCCGGATAGCGTGCCACCGCATGCGGCAGGTACTCACGCGAGCCGTTGACGATGACCTTCAGGCCGCGCGCCATCCATTGCTCGATCTCGAGGCCGATACCGTAGTGCAGCCCGTGGCTGCGCCAGTGCAGCGCCAGGCAGCCAAGCTCCGCGCGGCGCGCAAACTCGCCTGCTGACAGCGGCACAGACGCCTCGTTGGCATCGGCATCGCGCGTGATATAGCGGTGCGCGACAACGACGCGGTCGTCCGGACCAAGCCGGTCATGCAGCGCGCGCAGCAGCGAATCCTTGCCGCTGCCCGACGGCCCCATGACATAGAACAGGCCAGTGCCGTTGATGTTCGCGGTGCGGGTCATGATTCGAGATAGCGGGCGCCGGCGCCATTGCGCACGCGTCCGTCAAAACCGTAGTGCCGGCCGACAACGAAGTCTTGCCCCGCTTTTGGCTGCACGAAAACGCTGATGCCATCCACGTGCAGCGGCGACTCGAGCAGCGTGCGGCAATCGGCGGACAGCCGCGCCAGTGCGGCATCGGCATCCATGGGCGCAAGCATGCCGGTCAGCGTGATATGGAACTTGAACGTATCGAAGACATACGGGTAGCCCCAGGCTTCGAGCATCAGGCGCTGTGCGGCGGTGAGCTGATCGGGCTTGCGTCGGGCCACTTCCTCGGGCGTGGCCGGCGCGCGGAACGGCTCGAACGCCTGCACGCTGGCGTCGGCGAGCGCGTGCATGTCGCGCGCGCCGGCCGTGTTCTCGTCCAGGCACCAGGCCAGGAAACCGCGCAGCGAGCGCAGCACCAGCGGCGCATCGAACGCTGCGCGTGCCTGCGCAAAGGCGCGGGCAGCGGCATCGAGTTGCCCTGCCTCGGTGCCGGTGGCGAGCCTGAAAGGCGGCTTCAGCGTGGCATGCAGACCATAGTGCGCGGGCGCATCGATCCATGCCTGCGGGCGATCCGCATGGGCAAGCGCGATGCCGGTGTCGGCGTCGCGGCCGAGCCACTGGCAGCCAAACGTGCGGAACGGGCCGCCGGGAGCGAGGTAGATGGCGTAGCGATGGGCTTGCATGGTCATGCCGCCATGCTGTCGTTGCGGGGCACGGCTACGCCGTCGATACCGGTCATGGGCAGCGACATGGCCGCGTGCTGCAGTTCGCCACCGACAACGGTGCCGACGACGCGCGGCAGGCCGGCCTGGCGGTCGTCGACGAGGATGGCATCGGCGCGCAGGCCAGGTATCAACGCACCGCGATCGCGCAGGCCGGCGGCGCGCGCCGGGTTGCGCGACACCAGCTTCCAGGCGTCGGGCAGGTCCACGACGCCAAGCTGCGCGAGCTTGAACGCTGCCTGCAGCGGCGCCGGATAGTAGTAGTCGGACGCGAGCACCGTGCACAGGCCCGCGGATACCATTTCGGTCGCGTTGGGTGCGCCAGTGTGGCTGGTGCCGCGCATGACGTTGGGCGCGCCGAATACGACGTCATCGCCCAATTGCCGTGCCGCGCGCGCGGTTTCCACCGTGAGCGGAAACTCGGCGATGCGGCAACCCTGGCGGTGATAGTGCTGCCGCGTGGCCAGGTCCGGATCATCGTGCGACGCGACGGGCAGCCCTGCCGTGCGCGCCGCGGCGATCAGGCGGGACATCGCCGCGGGCACGTCCTGCGCATGCCGGCTGGCGGTGCGCAGGCGCGTGCGGAAGGTCTCGGCATCGCACTCGGCCCGTTCCGCGTATTGCAAGACCTTGCGCTCGTCGTCGATGCGACGGGCCATGGTCGGCAGATGGTCGTTGATGGCCAGCAGCCCCACGCGCTCCGCTTCCATCCAGGCGAGTGCCGTTTCCACGCCTTCCACGTGATAGGCCTCGAAACGCAAGTGGACCATGTGCTCGGCACCGAGCACCGGCTTGAGCTGCGCGAGCGCCTCGAACATCCGCAGCGCATAGGTTTCGCCGCGCAAGCCACCTTCCCATGACAGCGTCACGCCGTGGAATTCGGTCGTGATGCCATGGGCAAGCAGTTGCCGGTCCACATCGAGCAGAGCGGTGGCATAGGGAAAGCTCACACCGGGCCTCGGCATCACGGCGCGCTCGAACGCATCGCCATGAATGTCGACGATGCCGGGCAGCACGAGGAGGTCGCCCGCATCGATGCATGGCCCTGCCTGCGGCACCTGCTGCCCGGGCTGTGTCAGGCAACCGTCGCGGAATCCCAGCGTAGCGGGGCCGATGCCGCCGGTGCCCAGCACGCGGCGGCCCGTGATCCCCGCGAGCGGGGCCGAAGTAGCTTGGCTAGTGGTATGCATGGATAGCAAGTTAGCGCGCGTAGATGACGGCCAGATGTCTAGACCAATATCACGTTGGCCGGTTGCGCTGGCGCGTCTCCGGGCTTCATGGAATGACTGGCGATTCGCTGTCGGAAACGGTGAGCTGCACCCAGTCTCCTGCAAAACGGGTCATGCTGTATTGCAGCGGTGCACCGTCGATATCCACGTTGAGTGCTTCCACTTGAAGCACGGGGCGCGTCTTCGGCTGGTTCAGCAGGCGTGCGACCGGTGCGCTCGGCATCGACGCGGTGATGCGCGACCACTTGCGTGTGTAGTCGGCAATGCCGAAGTGCGCGAGCGCGCGCGAGATCGACAGTTGCTCCCGGATCTCGTCAGCCAAAGCCGGAAAGCGCTTGCCATCGAAGTAATGCTCGGCGACGTCGATGGTGCGTGCTTCGGCCTTGCCGATCACCTGGACGTGCAGGATGTCCGCCGTACGCGGCAGGCCCAGCTGCTTGGCGACCTCGGGCGCGCGCACCATGCTGCTTTCGAGAATCTCGACGTGGCCGCGCATGCCCTGTGCCGCCAGGTTCTGCGAAAAACGTGTGCGGCGACCGATCGCATAGTCGATCGCATGTTCCTGGACGAACGTGCCGCGGCCCTGCTCGATCCGCACGAGACCATTCAGCTCCAGCTCGCCCATGGCGCGGCGGATGGTATGGCGGTTCACCGCGAACCGGCTGGCCAGCTCGGGCTCAGGCGGCAGTTGCTCGCCGGGGCCATACAGCTTGTTGCGGATATCCTGCGCCAGCGCCTCGCCAATCTGGCGCCATACCGCAACGCCGGAACCTCGTTCGACTTCCTGATCAGACATCGTCTTGCCTTGCCTAGTGTTGCCTTGCCTTTTGTCATCAAGCCTTCACCGGAACGAATTTCACTGGAGTGCTGCGTCGGCTCGCGTGTGTTTATCCGGTCCATACCCGTGATTGTGCCTCAGCCGCGGGCGCATGGCGTTCGAGCCCGAGCACCGGCCAAGTCCGTCACGAAAGCTTCATACCAGTGTGTTCTAGTGTCGCCGTGCTGATACAGTGAACATCTACACGTATAGACGTATAGGGGTGACCATGCAAGACACTACCATTGCGGATGCTAGCGCTGCCCGTGCGGGCTGGCTGCGGATTCTGGCGCTAGCGCAGCCGGATGCGCTTGACGCGGCTTACGCGCAACTTTCCGGGCAAGGCGCACTGCCCGCCTACCGCCTGCTGCGCAAGCCGGAGGCCGGCATGGCGATGGTGCGCGGCCGTGCTGGCGGCACTGGCGCGCAATTCAATCTCGGCGAAGTCTCGGTGACACGCTGCGCGATCGTCCTCGAGGACGCCTCGGCTGGCAGCACCGCGGGAGTCGCCTACGTACAGGGCCGCGGCACACGCCACGCCGAACAGGCGGCCGTGCTGGACGCCCTGCTCCAGCGCGCCGACTGGCACCAGCGCGTGCGCGACACCGTGCTGGCCCCGCTAGCGCAGGCTCACGCTGCGCGTGCTGCCAATCGGGCGGGCGTTGCCGCACAGACGCGCGTGGAGTTTTTCACCATGGTTCGAGGAGAAGACTGAGATGCAGACGCTTCCATTGACCACCACTGCCGCCGCGAGCGCCACGCTGTTGCCGGGTTTCGACAACCCGGTCGAAGACGCCCAGCAGGTATTCCGCGCCACGCTCGATGCCATGGCGCGGCCCGGCACCGTGCAGCAACTGCCCGCCTCCAGCGGCGTGCCGGAGGGCCTTTCGCCCGCGCAGGCCGCGTTGCTGCTGACGCTCGCGGACGCCGACACGCCGGTGTGGCTGCCTGCCGATGTACCGGCCGCCGTGCGCTCGTTCCTGCGTTTTCACTGCGGTTGCCCGCTCGTGGACGATGTCCGCACGGCCACTTTCGTCTGCGTGCCCGCGGGTCATGCGCAACCGGCCCTGGCCGATTGCGCGCAGGGCGAGCCCGCCTACCCTGACCGCTCGGCGACCCTGATCGTCGAATTGGAATCCCTTGCAGCCGGCGAACTCCTGACGCTGCGTGGCCCCGGCATCGAGACCACGCAGACCGTGCGCGTAACGGGCTTGCCTGCGGGCTTCCGCACCGAATGGCGCGACAACCATGCGGTGTTCCCGCTCGGCGTCGATCTGCTGCTGACCAGCGGCGAGCAATTCTGCGCCCTGGCGCGCACCACGCAGCTGGAGGACTGAGATGTACGTAGCCGTCAAGGGTGGCGAGCGCGCTATCCTCAATTCCTATCAGATGCTCGACGCCTATCGCCGCGGCGATACCGCGGTTCCTGAACTGACGCTGGCCCAGATCCGCGAACAAATGCCCCTGGCCGTCTCGCGCGTGATGGCGGAAGGCTCGCTGTACGACCCGAACCTGGCCGCTCTGGCACTCAAGCAGGCTGCGGGGGACCAGATCGAAGCGATCTTCCTGCTGCGCGCTTACCGCACCACGCTGCCGCGCTTTGGCTACACGGTGCCGGTCGATACCGGCAGGATGCGCCTGGAACGCCGGATCTCGTCGACGTTCAAGGATGTCCCTGGCGGTCAGGTACTTGGCCCGACGTACGACTACACGCAGCGCCTGCTCGATTTCTCGCTCGAAGCCGAGCGCGATCCGGCTCCGCTGGCGCCGTCGCCGGAGCCGCTGGCGTCCGACATGCCGCGCGTGACGGCGCTTCTCGAAGCCGACGAACTGGTCGAGGCCGATGCCATTCCGCCGGGCGACCCGGCTCCCCCCGACCTGACCCGCGAACCGCCGACGTTGCCGGCCGGCCGCGCGGCACGCCTGCAGAACCTTGCGCGCGGGGACGAAGGTTTCCTGTTGTCGATGGGCTATTCCACGCAGCGCGGCTACGGCAACTCGCACCCGTTCGCGGCGGAAATCCGCTACGGCACTGCCGAAGTCGAGCTGTTCGTGGAGGAACTGGGCTTTGCCATCACCATCGGCGAGGTCGAGCTGACCGAGTGCCAGATGGTGAGCCAGTTCACCGGCAACGCCAACGAGGCGCCGCGCTTCACGCGTGGCTACGGGCTGGTGTTCGGCTACGGCGAACGCAAGGCCATGTCGATGGCGCTGGCCGACCGCGCCATGCGTGCGGCAGAACTTGGCGAAGCGGCCGACGCCCCGGCCAATGACGTGGAATTCATGCTCTACCACAGCGACAACGTCGAGGCCTCCGGCTTCGTGCAGCACCTGAAGCTGCCCCATTACGTGGACTTCCAGGCCAACCTGGAACTGCTGCGCCGCCTGCGCACCGAGCAGGAAGCCGCGGGTACGGAAGCTGCTCCTGCCGCCGCGGTATCGAGTATCCAGCCACAAGAGGAGACGCTGGCATGAGTCAGACCAACGCCACCGTCGCCCGCGACGACCACTACAACTTTGGCTACCTGGACGAATCGACCAAGCGCATGCTGCGCCGTGCGCTGCTGAAGGCCGTGGCGATTCCCGGCTACCAGGTCCCGTTCGGCAGCCGCGAAATGCCGCTGCCGTATGGCTGGGGCACGGGCGGCATCCAGGTGACGGCCGCCATCATCGGCACGCAGGACGTGCTCAAGGTGATCGACCAGGGTTCGGACGACACCACCAACGCCATCAACATCCGCCGCTTCTTCGGCCGCGTGACCGGCGTCAAGACGACCGAGCGTACCGCTGAAGCGAGCATCATTCAGACGCGCCACCGCATTCCCGAGTCGCCGCTGCGCGCCGGGCAGGTCATGGTGTTCCAGGTGCCGATTCCCGAACCGCTGCGCTGGCTGGAGCCTAGCGAGCGCGAGACGCGCACCATGCACGCGCTGGCCGAATATGGCTCGATGCACGTCAAGCTCTACGAAGACATCGCCCATCACGGCCATATCGCCACGACCTACGACTATCCGGTGATCGTCAACCAGCGCTACATGATGCGTCCGTCGCCGATCCCGAAGTTCGACAACCCGAAGCTCGACCGCAGCCCCGCGCTGATGCTGTTCGGCGCCGGGCGCGAGAAGCGCGTCTATGCGGTGCCGCCTTACACCTCGGTGAAGAGCCTCGATTTCGTCGACCATCCGTTCACCGTCGAGACATGGAGCAGCTGCTGCGCCCAGTGCGGCTCGACCGACAGCTTTCTTGACGAGATCATTACCGATGATGCCGGCATGCGCATGTTCGTGTGCTCCGACACGGAATACTGCGGCGACCGCGTTGCCGCGCAGCGGGCCGAAGGAGCCGCACAATGAGCGCCACCCCGCTGCTTTCCGTCCGCAACCTCACGCGCACCTGGGACGGCGTGCATGGCTGCCATGACGTGAGCTTCGACCTCTATCCCGGCGAAGTACTGTGCGTTGTCGGCGAATCCGGCTCGGGCAAGAGCACGCTGCTGCAGGCGCTGTCGATGCAGGCGCCGCCGCAGCGCGGCAGTGTCCGCTACGACATGCGCGAAGCCGGTCTGACCGACCTGGCCACGCTGTCGAGCGCGCGCATGCGCCTGCTGGCGCGTACCGACTGGGGCTTCGTGCGCCAGCATGCGCGGGACGGCCTGCGCATGCAGGTCAGCGCCGGCGCCAATATCGCCGAGCGGCTGATGGCTGTCGGCGAGCGCCACTACGGCGACTTGCGCGAGATTGCCGGCGCGTGGCTCGAGAAGATGGAAATCGACCTGGGCCGCCTGGATGATGTGCCGACCACGTTCTCGGGCGGCATGCAGCAGCGCCTGCAGATCGCGCGCAACCTGGTCACGCATCCGCGGCTGGTCTTCATGGACGAGCCGACGGCATCGCTTGACGTCTCGGTGCAGGCGCGCCTGCTCGACTTGCTGCGAAGGCTGGTGACAGATCTCGATCTCGCCGCCATCCTGGTCACGCACGACCTCGCCGTGGCCCGTTTGCTCGCGCACCGCACGCTGGTGATGCAAGGCGGCCGCGTGGTCGAGCAAGGCCTGACCGACCAGATTCTCGACGATCCGCAGCATCCCTATACGCAGTTGCTGGTTTCGTCCATCCTGCAAGGCTGACCATGACACAAGCCGCACCCAAGCAGACGATGATCGAGGTCCGTGGCCTCGGCAAGATGTTCACGCTGCACAACCAGGGCGGCATCCGGCTGCCGGTCTTGCAGGCGATCGATTTCGACGCAGCCGCCGGCGAATGCCTGGTCCTCTCGGGCCCGTCCGGAACCGGCAAGAGCACGCTGCTGCGCTGCCTGTACGGCAACTACCTGGCGACCGAAGGCATGATCCGCCTGCGCGATACCACCGCGCAGGACGCGCCGTGGGTGACGCTCAGCCATGCGCCAGAGCAAGTCATCCTTCAGCTGCGACGCGACGTGATCGGCTATGTGAGCCAGTTCCTGCGCGCCATTCCGCGAGTGTCCGCACTCGATGTCGTGGCCGACCCGTTGCAACAGCGCGGCGCCAGCCAGGAAGAAGCCCGCGCCCGCGCCGCCGTGCTGCTGGAACGCCTGAACGTGCCGCGCCGGCTGTGGGACCTGCCGCCGGCGACGTTTTCCGGTGGCGAGCAGCAGCGCGTGAACATTGCGCGCGGCCTGATCGGCGGACATCCGATCCTGCTGCTCGACGAGCCGACCGCCTCGCTCGACGCGGACAACCGCGCCGTGGTAGTCGAACTGATTCGTGAAGCGCTGACCGATGGCCGTTGCCTGGTCGGCATTTTCCACGACGACGCCGTGCGCGAAGCCGTTGCTACGCGCCTGCTGCCACTGCAGCCTGCCACGGCTATCGCCTGAACGCCCCTGCCTGACAGTTGCCGAGATACAGAGATACAGGAACCGGAAATGTCTTCCATCTACCTGACGCACGCCACCCTGGTACTGCCCGACCGCGTGTTGCCGGATAGCGCATTGCTGATCGAGAACGGCCGCATCGCCGCGATCGAGCCCGCCCCGCATACCGTGCCCGCTTCGGCGCAAATATTCGATCTGCACGGTCACACCGTCATGCCCGGCCTGATCGACGTCCATTCCGACGCGATCGAAAAGGAAGCCGAGCCGCGCGCCGGCGTGATGTTCCCGCTGGACTTTGCCGTGGCTCAGGTGGACCGCCGCAATGCCGCGGCGGGCATTACTACGCCGTACCACGCGCTGTCGTTCGCAAGCAACCAGTTCGGCGTGCGCAACAACGAGACCGCTTCCACGCTGGTGCGCACCGTGGCCGCTTACCGCAACCACAGCCTCGTCGACAACCGCATCCACTGCCGCTACGAGGTAACCGATGCCAGCGCCGTGCCGGTGCTCGAAGGCCTGATGGCCGAAGGTGTCGTGGACCTGCTCTCGGTCATGGATCATTCGCCGGGCCAGGGCCAGTTCAAAACGCTGGACGCCTACCTGTCGTACATGATGGGCAACCACGGCATGAGCCGCGAAGAGGCGGTCAATGCCGCGCAGAAGAAGACCGCGCAGCTCGATGGCGCGCATGAACGTGTGCAGCGCCTGCTGGCACAGGCCCATCGCCTGCAGATCCCGACCGCGAGCCACGACGACGATTCCCCACAGCGCATTGCCGCGATGCACACGCTCGGCGTGCGCATGAGCGAGTTCCCGATCAATGTAGAGACCGCACAGGCCGCGGCAGACCACGCGCTGCCGACCATCCTGGGCGCGCCCAACGTGCTTCGCGGCAAGAGCCAGAGCGGCTCGATGCGCGCGATCGACGCGATCCACGCGGGCGTTGGCCATATCCTGTGCTCGGACTACCAGCCCTCGACATTGATCGCGGCCGCCTTCGCCGCCGCACAGCAAGCCGGAATGCCGCTCAACGAGGCGCTCGCGCTGGTCACGGCCAACCCGGCCGATGCGTGCCTGCTGGGCGACCGGGGCCGCCTGGTGCCGGGTGCGCGCGCCGATGTGATCGCCGTGTCGAGTGTTGCCGGACAGCCGCTGGTGACGCACACATGGTGCGCGGGCCGGTTGGTGTTCTCGGCCGGCTACCCGGCCGTGCAGCACGTCCGGGTCCAGGTGTCGGTGTCCGACGCCCCGATGCGCGAGGTCGCCTGACAAGCCTGCGCCGCGAGCTGCCCGTTGTGGCGACCCGGGCAGCCGCTCGCTGAACCAACAGGCGGGCCTAGAACCGGTCCGGCACGCGCCGGTACGGATGGTCGGGCTCGTGGTAACCCTGTGGCTTTTGCCGGGCCGGCAGCTTCGGCTTTTTCCGTGGAATCGCTTCGTAGGGGATGCGGTCAAGCATATGGCTGATGATGTTCAGCCGTGCGCGCCGCTTGTCGTCCGAATGAACGACGAACCACGGGGATTCCTCGGTGTCCGACGCGGCGAACATGGCGTCGCGCGCGCGGGAATAGTCGTACCAGCGCGAATACGACTTGAGATCCATGTCGGTCAGTTTCCAGGTCTTGCGCTGGTCGTTGATGCGCGCCTGCAGCCTGCGGGTCTGCTCAGCTTCACTGACTTCGAGCCAGTACTTCAGCAGCAGCACACCGGACTGGATGATGGCGCGCTCGACCAGCGGCACGGCGCGCAGGAAGGAATCGACCTGCTCCTCGGAGCAGAACCCCATGACCCGTTCCACGCCGGCGCGGTTGTACCAGCTGCGGTCGAAGATCACGATTTCCCCGGCTGCGGGCAGGTGGGGGATATAGCGCTGCACGTACATCTGGCTCTTTTCGCGCTCGGTCGGCGCGGGCAGCGCCACCACGCGGAACACGCGCGGACTCACGCGTTCGGTCATGGCCTTGATCACCCCGCCCTTGCCGGCGCCGTCACGGCCCTCGAACAGGATGCAGACCTTGGCGCCGGTGGCCTTGGCCCATTCCTGGAGCTTCACCAGCTCGACATGGAGCCGGTACAGCTCTTCCTCGTACTGCTTGCCGGACATCTTCGCGTCAGTGCCAGCACCCCCCCCGGCATCATTGGTACCGTACTTTTCCTGTTTCTTTTTACCCATGAGCAGTCTCCCGTGGCTGACCGGCCCCGCCGGCCCACGTTCTACTTTGGTGCTTCGGAGGCCATAGGGCAAGGCTTCGTTACGCTCTCCGGAGGCTGCCCACGGAAGCCCGCCGGCAGGCCGGCCACGGGGGTGCAGCCCTGCAGCACCACGCCGGGCAGGTACTGCGCCACGCACGTGCGCGCGGCGATCAGTGCGTCGAGGTCGATGCCGGTAGGGATGCCGATCGATTCCAGCAGGAACGCAAGGTCCTCGGTGACCACGTTGCCGCCGAGTCCGCCAAGCGAGGCATGGACGACGGTCATGCCGGCCTCGACGGCAGCCAGTGCGTTGGCCAGGCCGAGTCCACGCGTATTGAGCAGGTGGATGCCCGGCGCCCCCTCCACGCCCACGGCCAGCCAGACCGCCTGCGTCAGCCGGCGCACCTGCCGGGGATCGGCGCAGCCAGCCGTATCGCACAGGACAATGTCGTCGGCGCCGGCCGCCGCCAGCGTTTCGGCCAGGCAGGCAATGGCGGCTTCATCCGCCGGCCCGGTGAGCGCGCAGCCGAATGCCATCTCCAGCCGCACCTGCAGGCGCGGGCGTGCCTGGCGCGGCACGGCGCCGATGCGCTGGGCGATCCGGCGCACCTCTCGCAGCATCTGGGCATGGGTGCGGTTCATGTGGCGCAGGCTGTCGGCTTCGTCGGCGAAGACGGGCAAGGCGATCCGGTGCACGCCGGCAGCAAGGGCGCGTTCGGCGCCCATGAAATTGGGCACGCGGGCCGCAACCGTCAGTCCCGGAACCGCGAGCGCATGTGCCACCGCTTCCGACAAGTCGGCCGTCTGCGGCAGCACACCGAAAGCGGCAAGCGTGCCGACTTCGATATCGCGCACGCCCGCGGCCGCTTCGGCGGAAATCCATGCCTGGCGGGCGGCGGCTGGCAGCCGTTGGCGCAGCGACTGCAGACCGTCGCACAGCCCCGCTTCACTGACCACCACGCCGACGGGCGAACGCGTCGCCGTCATGATGCTGCCTCGTCCGTGGCATGATGCTGCGCCGCAAATGACCGGACGATCTCCCCGGCGCCGGCGCTCCACACCCCTTCGCGAGACATCGCGTACTCCAGCGCGGCTTCCAGGTAGCGGATTCGGTGCGATTGCCCCAACACCCATGGGTGCAATGACAGCGAAAGAACACGTCCGCCCTGCTCGCGTGCTTCGTCAAGCAGCAGATCGCAGCTCTCCGCGAACTGTTTGAGCCAAGCCCCCTCCGCATGGAAATTTTCCATCAACACGAAGCGATCTTCCTGTTCGCTCGACAGCGGCATGGACCACAGGTCGCCAAGCCGCGTATGGAAGCGGTACGGCATGTCCTCATTGCCGCTGTCGCAGAAGTAGTCGATTCCCTGCGCACGCAGCAACTCCGGCGTATGCGCGCTTTGCAGGTGCCCGGGCCCGAACCAGCCGCGGATGTCGCGCCCGCTCACACGGCGCAGCACATTGAGCGATGCCGCGGTCTGCGCGCGCTCGTCGCCAACATCCAGCCCGTCCGGCTTGTGCGGCCATGGCATGTCCATGTGCCACGAATGGCCGATGATCTCGCTGCCGCGCGCGACGATTTCCTGCATCAGCGCCGGGTATTGCTGGGCCAGGCGCGCGTTGCAGGCGAAGGTTGGCCTGACGCCATAGCGGTCGAAAGCCTGCAGGAGCCGGTAGATGCCGATCCGGTTACCGTAGTCGCGCAACGTGTCATGGCGCAGGCCCGGATGGGAATTGGGCGGGTGCGCGGTCGCGTCGGCCAGGTCGTCCCCGGCATGAAACGGAAGCCACTGGAGGCTGACGTTGACCCACACGGCAAGGCGCTTGCCGCCGGGCCACGCGACCGGGCGCCGTTCGGCGAGCCGGGACCATGCGTAGCGGTCGTGCTCAATGTCCGCATCGCGTTTCGGGTGTTGCAAGGTATTCTCATCCAGGGACATCAGGGGTCGTTTCGCGTTGAAGATGCTGGTTCTTTCGATGACGTGATTTCACCCGCGGTGGCAGTGCCCACGGGTGTGTCGTGGTGGTGCTGCGCCTTTGTCGCGGCGGGCTTCGCAGCCGTGTGGCCGGAATGCGGCAAGGATTTGCGTGGGGATATGTGCGGGGCTATGTGGAGGGATACGCCTGGCGATATGCCCGGATCCTGCGCCGCCGTGGCATCGCCTTGCTCCGTGCAGGCGTGGGCAATGGCGGGGTCGCGCAATATGTCCGCGGAACCGCTCGCGACCACGCTGCCGCCGGCGAGCACCACCACGTTATGGGCCAGCTTCGAGACCGCCTGCGTGAAGCGCTCGGCCATCAGCACTGTCACGCCGTCCGCGCACAGGCTGCGGATGACAGTCGCCATGGCCGCCGTGTCCCGTGCATCCAGACCTTCCAGCAGGCCGTCGAGCAACAGCAACCGGGGCCGGGCTGCCAGCGCGCAAGCCAGTGCCAGCCGTCTGCGGGCGGCCGGTGGCAGGCCGTTCGCCGCCTTGTGCAGTTGCGGTTCCAGGCCAAGACACCGTGCCACTTCATCGGCCTGGGCGAGTGCCACATGATGTCCGCGCACGTGCCACTGCGCCGCGCTGGCAATGCGCTCGCGCACGGTCCGCACGTCGGGCTTTGCCACTGCCGGGCCGACTCTCCATATGCCGAGCCGGTTCAGGACATGCGGTGTCAGGCCGGTGATGTTGTGGCCGTCCAGTTTCACGGCGCCCGAGCACGGCGCCAGCTGTCCCGACAGGATGCCCAGCAGCGCCGATTTGCCCGCTCCGGTGGGGCCTACCAGCGCAGTGATGCGCCCGCGAACGAGATTCATCCAGACATTACTCAGCACAGCATGGGCGCCGGGCCGGAAGCTCAGGCCATGGGCAGCCAGCATGATGTCCGGCCTCATGCCCGGCTCCCGACGGCTTCGCCGTTGGACATTTCCACGAGGCACCAGGCAGGCCCGCAAGGATGGCCCGCATCGGCACCGGGCCAGCACAACGTAAAAAAAACACCGGCAGCCGCCGCGAATGCGGCGAACACGGCAATGGCCGCCAATTCGCCGCGCACTCCCTCGATGCGTGGCACTTGCGCTCCACCTTTGCGGTTGCGCCCCGCCAGGCGGCGGGCCCCGTAACGCAACACGTACCGCCGTTCCCCGAAGAACAATCTCGCGGCGGCAGACACAAAGGTGCAACTCTGGCAGCCGGCCTTGCCGGCAAACAGGAAAGCGGAAAATCGGGGCGCGGTGGGGAACAGCTTGCCTGGACTGGCGCCGCTGGCAGCATATATACGCGCGGTGCGGCCGGTGCACGGTGTCGAGTGTTCAATGCTCATTTTGTGCGCCCCTTCTACCCCGGAAATGGTTACCGCAGGCCGGTCGTGATGTCGCTGGCCAGCCAGATGCGGGTCGTTGCCTCGCCCGCGCGCGTTAGCGCCATGCGGTAGTCATAGCAATGCGGCCGGTACAGGCCATGAAGCCACTGGACGGGATAGCCGTCGACATCGCGCACTACGCGCACCACTGACAGCAGCGCGGACCCTACGGGTTCGTCGAGCAATGGGGCCACCGTGGCGTCCGCGGGACAACTCGACACGGACTGCTCGGCGGCGCCGATGCGGATGCCGCCTTTTTCCAGCAGCGACAGCATGGGATGCTGCTCGAGCTCCGCCGGCGTCAGCAACGGCGACAAATGGGCCGGCAGATAGGTCGTGATCAGCGATACCGGCTTGCCCTGATGACTGCGCAGGCGCACCACGCGCAAGGCGTTCTGCCCCTCGGCCATCGACAGCCCTGCGGCAGCATCGTGTGTGCACGGCTGCAGCCCGTACTCGATCAGACGCACGGACGTCTGCTCGGCCGAGGCGATCAGGTTGTCCAGGAGGCCCTGAATCCTGGGCTGGCTTTCCGCGCGGCTCGGATGATCAAGCTTCACAAAGGTACCCTGACCCGGGCGCCGGTAGACCATCCCCTCCCTGACCAGTTCGATGATGGCGCGGCGCACGGTCACGCGGGCCACCTGGTATTGCTCCATCAGCCTGAGTTCGGGCGGAAGGCCGGATCTGTCATAGACCCCGCTGACGATCTGGTGGCGCAACGCCACATAGATCTGGTGGTAACGGGGCATAGGCGAACGAGGGCTGTCCATAATCATTTTTGGTTATCCGAGGGCGTCAGGCCGATGCCGGCATAGACCGCCGGCAATACCACTACAGGCAGTGCATGCCAACGCTGGCTTGCGTTGCCTAAACTGGTGGATTCTCGAAATGACGCTAAAGGTATATCAGACGTATTGTTATCTCAACGGGACATGAAATAGGACATCGTAGATATTTACCCCAATGCAATTCGTTGAGGTAATTGTCCTAATGTCTCCTTTTCCGGCATCTTGTGCCTGCCGTTGCTAATATTGCGCAACAACGTTCATGTCACCGAAGGACGAAAGGGCTATCGACAGGCTTTTAAAGAAAATTAATAAGTGATGCCGAAAATATCCCCTCGCCGATCCGACATGGATTTTTCATGTTTGCGCTGTCGATTGGCTGTCATTTCCCTGTCGATTTCCTGTCAACGCGGAATCTATTAAGAGGTGCGGCGAGGAATTATTTATGGAATTACTGAATCCCGCTGGGAAATGTTCGTATTTATACCAATGGAAATGTGGGGACATTCCTAAAGCGGCACAAAAGGGGAAGGCGTCGTTCCCGACGGGGGCGCAGGATGAAAATGCCGCTTTAATCACTCAACCAACTGCGCCGCATTTGTCATCACGGCATTGGCGCATCCCCTCTATACTGAAAATGCTGCAGTACAGCATTTCCGTATTCGAGGGGAATGCTTTCTTCGGAGTCAGCAATGCACTTATGCGATCTTTGCCTGGCACAGATCGACCGGCCCGGCCACTTCCCGCCGCATGCACGCCTGGTCAAGCGAGGCCAGGTCCACCCTGCCACAGGGCAGCACGCCTTTGCCTACCGGTGCGAAGACTGCGGTCACGCCATCCTGCTGACCGCTGCGCATGAAGACGCGCCGGACCGCTGGGTGCTCGGCGATGAATTCCCCGGCGCCGCCTGAGCTGGGGGGCGCCTGATGACTGGATGTCCGCCTGCTATTTGCTGCTGCTGTGGTCGTCGCCACCGATCGGATCGACGATGATCATCGTCCTGTCCAGCACGCCACGGTCATCGAAATACGCGCTGAAATGCGCAGGCTGGTAGCCGGCCACATATAGACGGTACGACCACGCTTCACGTTTCATCAGCGGGTAGTATTGCACCGGCTCGCGTGGCATGCCGAAGCGTTCGGCGATGTCGCGCTTGGTCCAGATGCCCGGCCGCGCGGTATAGATTTCTTCCTCGGTCAGCATCTGGCGGAAATTGGTCAGCTTGCCGGACGCGTCGAAGTCGGCCGCGTAGACGGCGAACCCGAGCGGTTGCTTGGAGTAGATCCAGCGGCTGGTGCCGTCACTGAGCGGGTAGGTCTCCGTGGGTTTGCCGAAGGCATCTCGCACGCTCGATGCCGGGCTACCGATCATCTTCTGCGCGGTTTCGACCGGCTGCAGCGTCGCGCACGCACTCAGCACGAAGGCGGCGGCCGCCAGCCACCTGCCAGTTCGGATTTGCATGACCTTTCTCCAGTGTCGGCCGGGCCGCGGCACCCATGCCTTACGACCTCAGGATAGGCTGCTCACGCATGAATTGCCGGGCAGCTCTACGGGTAAACGCGCGGCAGGGGCAAAATATTCCGTCAACCGCAATGCCGGCCGCCCAATTTTTCGTCAAGCGAAGGATGTGACCGGCTTGTCACCCAATTTTCGCACCAAAATTGGGCATATTGGCGATGTCCGCGCAAGAAATGCGGTGGAAGTCAGCCGCCTGAAAGCAAAGTCAGGCAAAATTCGGTGTTTGCCGGTGGCTGAATGGTCCCAGCCGCCGGCGAGTGGTTCCATTTGTCGTTCTATTCTTTGACATCCCCCCGATCCAGAGGCAAGCAATGAGTACGCAGCAACCCACCATCATCTACACCCTGACTGACGAAGCCCCCCTGCTGGCGACCAGTGCTTTCCTACCTATCATCCGCACTTTCACCAAGCCGGCCGATGTCAACGTCGTCACCAGCGATATCTCGGTAGCCGGCCGTATCCTCGGCGAATTCCCCGAGTTCCTGACCGAAGAACAGCGCGTGCCGGACAACCTGGCCGAACTGGGCAAGCTGACGCAGGACCCTGACACCAACATCATCAAGCTACCGAACATCAGCGCGTCGCTATTCCAGCTGACCAGCGCCATCAAGGAACTGCAATCGAAGGGCTTCAAGGTTCCGGACTATCCGGAAGACCCGAAGACCGATGAGGAAAAGGCGATCCAGAAGCGCTACTCGAAGGTGCTCGGCAGCGCCGTGAACCCGGTCCTGCGCGAAGGCAACTCGGACCGCCGCGCGCCGGCCGCCGTCAAGAACTACGCCCGCAAGCACCCGCACAGCATGGGCGAGTGGAGCATGGCCTCGCGCACGCACGTGGCCCATATGAAGCACGGCGACTTCTACCATGGCGAAAAGTCGATCACGCTGGACAAGGCGCGTGAAGTGCGCATGGAACTGGCCACCAAGAGCGGCAAGACCATCGTGCTGAAGCCGAAGGTTTCGCTGCAGGACGGCGAGATCATCGACAGCATGTTCATGAGCAAGAAGGCCCTGCTGGCCTTCTACGAAGACCAGATGGAAGACGCGCGCAAGACCGGCGTCATGCTGAGCCTGCACGTGAAGGCCACCATGATGAAAGTCTCGCACCCGATCGTGTTCGGCCACGCCGTCAAGGTGTTCTACAAGGACGCCTTCGCCAAGCACCAGAAGCTGTTCGACGAACTCGGCGTGAACGTCAACAACGGCCTGGTCGACCTGTACACCAAGATCGAGCAGCTGCCCGAGTCGAAGAAGGAAGAAGTCATCCGCGACATGCACGCTTGCCACGAGCATCGTCCGGAACTGGCAATGGTCGATTCGGCCAAGGGCATTTCGAACCTGCACGCGCCGAACGACGTGATCGTCGACGCCTCGATGCCGGCCATGATCCGTATCGGCGGCAAGATGTGGGGTGCCGACGGCCGTACCAAGGACACCAAGTGCCTGATCCCGGAATCGACCTTCGCCCGCATCTATCAGGAAATCATCAACTTCTGCAAGACCAACGGCGCCTTTGATCCGGTGACGATGGGCACCGTGCCGAACGTTGGCCTGATGGCGCAGAAGGCAGAGGAATACGGTTCGCACGACAAGACCTTCGAGATCGCCGAAGACGGCGAAGCCCGCATCGTCGACAACGCGACCGGCGAAGTCCTGTCCGCGCTCACGCAGAAGGTTGAGCAAGGCGACATCTGGCGCATGTGCCAGGTCAAGGATGCGCCGATCCGCGACTGGGTCAAGCTGGCCGTCACGCGCGCGCGCAACTCGGGCATGCCGGCGGTGTTCTGGCTGGACGCCTATCGTCCGCACGAGGCCGAGCTGATCAAGAAGGTGGAAACGTACCTGAAGGACTACGACACCAAGGGCCTGGATATCCAGATCATGTCGCAGGTCCGCGCAATGCGTTACACGCTCGAGCGCGTGATCCGCGGACTGGACACCATCTCGGTGACCGGCAACATCCTGCGCGACTACCTGACCGACCTGTTCCCGATCATGGAACTGGGCACCAGCGCCAAGATGCTGTCGATCGTTCCGCTGATGGCCGGTGGCGGCATGTACGAAACCGGCGCTGGCGGTTCGGCACCGAAGCACGTGCAGCAGCTCGTGGAAGAAAACCACCTGCGCTGGGACTCGCTCGGTGAATTCCTGGCGCTGGCTGTGTCGCTGGAAGAGCTGGGCATCAAGTCCGGTAACGCCAAGGCCAAGGTGCTCGCCAAGACGCTGGACGCCGCCACAGGCAAGCTGCTCGACAACGCCAAGAGCCCGTCGCCGAAGACCGGCCAGCTCGACAACCGCGGCAGCCAGTTCTACCTGGCCATGTACTGGGCCCAGGAACTCGCCGCGCAAACCGAAGATGCCGCCCTGGCTGCCACCTTCGCACCGCTGGCCAAGCAACTGACCGACAACGAGAAGACTATCGTTGGCGAACTGTCCGACGTGCAGGGCAAGCCGGTCGATATCGGCGGCTACTACATGCCGGACGCCGAGAAGCTGTCCGCCATCATGCGTCCGAGCAAGACGCTGAACGCGGCGCTGGATTCCGTCCAGGGCTAACAGGCATTCATTGTGCCGCAGGCGCTTCGGCGCCTGCCTGAAGCCGGAGGTTGGCATTGCTGATGCCGCCTCCGGCTTTTTTATGGTTCTTCGCCGATCTGCGTGACCGTTTAGAAACAAAAAGGGCCAACACGCCCACCACTGTTATCTTGGAGTTGCGACACAACAAGAATCAGGAAGGTGGAGGTTGGCCCTGCGCGATTGTATGGCCCAGCTCGGCTGCTGGGAAGGCTATCGCCTGCGCGATAGTTGGGAGGAGACCCGTAATGGGCAGCGCATTTGCATCGTCCGGCTGGAACCTAAGGGGCGCCGGAGACGGTGCTGCGATGGCTGTGGTCGGGGCGTTAGCAGCATCCACGATCGGGTAGAGCGGCGCGTGCGGGATCTGCCAATGTTCGAGATTCCGGTGGAGTTGGTCGTGCCGCGACTTCGTCTGGCTTGCCGGCGATGTGGCCCGAAGCTGGAGCGCCTGGACTGGCTCGCACCCTATGCGCGGGTGACAACGCGGCTAGCCGCCAGCGTAGCGCGACTGTGCAAAGTCATGTCGTTGCGCCATGTCGCGCGCTTCTACCAATTGGCCTGGACTACCGTCAAGCGCATCGACCTGCGCTATCTGGAGCGGGAACTGGGGCCGGTCGACCTGAAAGGCGTCACCGTGATCGCGATGGACGAGTTTGCTATCCAGAAGGGCCATCGCTATGCCACGGTCATCGTCGAGCCGTCGAGCAAGCGGGTACTCTGGGTTGGGCGCGGACGTTCGCGAGAGGAAATCCGACCCTTCTTCAAGCTGCTTGGTCCCGAAGGCTGCGCCCAGCTTCGCGCCGCGGTGATGGACATGAATACCGCTTACGACCTTGAAGTGCAGATGCATTGCCCACAAGCACAGGTCGTCTATGACCTCTTCCATGTGGTGGCCAAGTACGGCCGTGAAGTCATCGACCGGGTTAGGGTGGACGAGGCTAATCGGCTGCGCGGCGACAAGGCCGCCCGTAAGGTGGTGAAGTCTTCTCGCTGGTTACTGCTGCGCAATCGGGAGAACGTCACCCGTGAGGCCGATCAGATCCGGCTTGATGAAATACTGGCTGCCAACCAGGCGCTGATGACCGTCTACGTGCTCAAGGACGATCTCAAGACGCTTTGGACATACCGGCATCCCGGCTACGCCCGGCGCTTCTGGCAAGGGTGGTACGAGCGCGCAATGGCCAGCGGCATCGTACCTCTGTGCCTGTTCGCCAAACGCCTCAAGCCATACCTGCCAGGCATCCTGGCTCATAGCCGCTGGCCGTTGGGAACCAATCTGGTAGAGGGCATTAATAACCGGATCAAGGTCATCAAACGGATGGCCTATGGCTTCCGTGATGACCATTACTTCTTCCTGAAGATCCGGGCGGCCTTCCCCGGAAATCGGTGAAGAACCTTTTTTATTGGTTGGCACCCTGCTCGTTCGCTGATATTCAGCCAGCCGCCATAAATTCAAATTAATTGAATAACTCGTCCTAAGCGCCGTCCAGAATGACCTCGATCTCGGCTCTATAGTTGCTGACATGAACGACACGCCTGATGCGGCAAGCGTTCTGAAAAATTCAACCATACTGGAGATCACCATGTCGCGCACCACTACTGTACGTATCGTTGCTTCCGTCCTGCTGCTGTCGCTCGCAGCGGCTGTCGGTGTCGCCCGTGCCGCCACGCCGGTGAGCACCCACGCCGGGGACCGCTATGGCTATGAATACCGCGTGCGCAATGCCGATCCGTACAGCGACGGGGCCCGCTTCGTGGCCGACACACACGCAGGCGACCGCTATGGTTACCAGTTCCGCAGCTTCGACCCGTACAGCGATGGCGCGCGCGCCTGAGCCGGCGTCGCGTCAGTCGAGGCAACACCGGAGCACGCCATGACACTTCGTGACAATGCCCTGATCCTGGCCGGCTGGGTCACACTTTGCCTGGCCAGTGGCCTGCTGATGAAGCTGGCGGCGCAGGCGTTCTCGGGCTGAGCCGGCTGGCTGCCGAGTCCGTGCGATTTGATTTGCAGCAAATGACGGACCGCGCGATCGCTCCATACTGACAAGAGTCAACACTCAGCACTCTCGTTACATGGGCGCAGTGTATCGCCCGCGTCACCATGGCAAAGAAATTCCCACTGCATCCCAGCCATCCCGAGCGCATCTGCTGGGGCTGCGACAAGTATTGCCCCAAGGAATCGATGGGCTGCGGCAATGGCTCCAGCCGCACCCAACATCCTGCCGAACTGCTCGGCGACGACTGGATGGAGTTCGGCGACTGGGGCCTCGAACCCGATCGCGAAACGAACGCATCAGCGCATTGATCTCGCGACGGCGCTGCCGCTTCAGTGTGCCAGCGCGTCCGCGAGGCGCGCCAGTATCTGCCCCGCCAATACGCTGCCAGGCGCTGCCACGGCCTGCACGGCGCGATAGCCGCCCTGCGGGTCGGCGACAAAGTGCACAGGCGTGCTGGCACTGCGGGCCACAGCGGCAATGTCCACGGTCAGCGACGACAGGAATGCGCCATCGGTCAGGCGCAGCGCGGAAACCTGGAACACGGCATCTGCGCTCGTCGGCGTATTGCCAATGCGGTGCACCTTGAGCAGGTACTGCGCGTGCTCGCGCAGTACCTGCATTTCCAATTGCTGCGTGGTAAGCGCGCCAGCCTGCGCGACATCGCGCATCGATGGTGTCGCCACATTGCGCAGAACGACTTCACTGTCGACCAGCCGCATGCCCGCGTCGGCGAGCGCCTTGAGGAAGTCGCCGCGCACCAATGCGTCTGAGCGGTCAGTCGGCATGGCGCGCGAAGCCGGCGGTTGCAGGGCTTCGGTCGTGACACGTGTCGCGCCAGCGCTGCGCTGGCGATGCATGGAGCCGGCAGTTTCAATCGTCGTGCGCATCGCACGTCCGCCGCTCAGTGTGTCGCCCAGCTCCTGGTCCCACAGGACGACAAAGCGGGGCGATCCGGCGCGCGCATAGGCACTGCGGAATGCTGCCGTGCCACTATCGCGTTGTGCGCCGGACGGCGTCGCGGGCTGCAGCACTGTCGTGCCGTCATTGCGGAATGCGCTGTCGGGAATGATCGTTTGCGCGACCAGCGGACCGGCGCTCGCGATCAGGCATGCATTCAGGACGTAGAACAAGACACCTTGCATGCAACTTACCGGTAGACGATGTCGTCGGTCGCAGCGCGGCTGAACTCGTACAACCCGCTCCATATGAGCTCGCCAGATTCGAGGTCCGTGAGTTCAAAAGCGATCTGCGTGTAGCGCTGGATCATGCCGGTTTGCGCGCTACGGCTGTCCAGGGAACCGATGCGCCCCGAGAGCCGGTAATCGGCCCCGAGGGTGGCCTTGGTCATGCCTGTGGTGCCGGTATCCGTGACGCCGGCGCGCTTGAGCGCGCGCTCCTGTTCCACCATCGCGCTCTGCGCCCGATTGACAAATTGCATGCGCGAGCGCGCAGCGCGATTCAGGTTGACCAGCAGCCGCTGCGTGATCAGGTTGCGGTTGATGGGCTGCGAGCTCTCATTGACGAAGTACGCGCTGTCGATGATGACGCGCGGACGTTTCGCGGTATTGGCGAACGCCGGATCGGCGAGAATATCGCGCATCATCTGGTCAGTTACCGCCACGATATCCTGGCCCTCGATGCCCACACCCGATACCGGCCCCTTGCGCGTGAGATCCACATCGATGGCCGGTACACCGGCACCTTGCATCGCACATCCGGTAACGAGAAAGGGCAGCGCCGCGGCGGCGAGGGCATGGCGAAGGCTGAGGCTCATGAGTCTGTTTTTGCCTTGATATCAGAACGACGAGCGAATCTGCTCGCGGAACACGGTGTTGGCCTGGGCCCGGCCAGATTCGACCGGTTCGGCAGGCCAGGGCGATGGATTGGCGACGCCGCCCTCCTCGGCTGCCAGCGCCGACAATTCGCGGCTCCACGCAAACGAGCACTTGCCCTGCTTGCCGCTGAGCATTGGCGCCCGCGCAGTGGCGTTGCCCACCGTGGCAAAGCGGATATTGCCGTCCGGCACTGACTGCGCAAGCCCCTGTACATAGATCTTCTTCGGCAGCGATGCCCAATAGCGCGTGTCGGCCTCGGCATTGGTGGCACGCGACAGCGAATCTGCCAGCAGCCCGACCATGGATCCGGCAAGACCCAGCGAGCCGAGGCTGCGTGCCACCGACGCGTTGTCCTTGCCCACATTCGACAAGGCGGCATAGACCGCGCCCTGCGACAGGGCGCCGGCCACATCGGCCACCGCAGCGGCGTTCTGCTTGAACAGCGCCTTGCCGTCGAGAATGCCCTGGATGGGCCTGCCGCCGCGCGTCATGGCCACCCAGTCGATGTTGGCCGCCACGTCCGCGGCGAGGGGCGCCGGCGAGGTGCCCTGATAGCTCACGCGCGGCTGCCCGCTGACATCGGGTTCCGGCAGAAAGCCGAGCACGCTCTTGGTCTCGCCCAGCGTGACCTTTTCGGGCCCGAGTCCGATCTCATAGATGGTCAGGTGCGCGGGGAACTGCGTGCCCACGGTGCGGAAGAACGGATCCGGCGCACCCTTCGTGGCGCCTGCGGCCAGTTCCGTGGCCATGCGGCTGTCGCCGTCGCAGTGCGATGCCCACGCCGCCAGCCAGCGCATCAGCGCAAAACTGTTGGCGTCGTACTTCTCGTACTGCCCGAAGGCATTCTGGATATCTGCCTGCAGGAAGGCCGCTCGGGCGTTCTGGTAGTCTCCCGCGCGCAGGTATAGCAGCCCGCGGTAGTAGAAGCTCATCGCGCGTTCATAGGGCTCGCCCTTCCAGTCCTTCACACTTTCGGAGGACCACAACGACCGTGCCTTCTCCGCATTGGGATCATCGGCATAGATGCGCAGGATGCGTTCGTTCGCCATGTCCAGCGCGCGCTCGGCCAGGTCATGGCGCTTCACCTCGATGGCGGCCAGCGACAGCAGGTCGAGGTTCAGCACAGCATTCCACTCGCCCTCCATGTACAGCGTATGGAGAAAGCGCCGGAGCGCTTCGGGCTTGTCCTGTACGAACTTGTCGGCTTCAGGCACCAGCCGCTTTTCGTCGGTGTCGAACCAGGCCGAACCCGCGTTCGTCGACCAGGCCAGCGCTACACCCGCCACCAGCGGCAGCAGGCGCGCCAGCCTGCCCTTGCGCGAAGGATTGCATGGACGCATGACGGGCTCAGCGCTGACGGTATTGCAGCGGCGTGGCGGTCTCGCGCAGCTCGGCCAGTTCTTCGGCGGTCGGCGGAATGTACCTGACCTTCATCTCGAACCCGACGGCCTGGCCCGGATCCAGCACCAGGCGCTGCATCGTGTACTTGTGCAACTGGTCGAGCATGGCGTGGGTCATCGGCACCTTCTCGTCCGACTTGGCGTAGTCGTCCATGGCGAACGTCACGTACTGCACGATGGGCACCACGGACAGGAAGGCTTTCACGCCCTGCTGGCTGACCAGTTTGGTCGCGTCGCTGGCGGACACGAACTGCAGCTCGGGCGGCATCAGGTCATAGATGGTCAGGTCGCCGCGGAACGGCTTCTCGCCCCGATTGATGGCAATCATGCGGATGGTGCGGTCGAACTTGTTCGGATCCGGGTCGTCCTGCCTGATGTAGATGTTCGTACGGATCATGCCCTTTGACATCTCTGCTTTCAGCAGTTCAAGGTTGGGCATGTCCTTGCGATTGACCGACAAGGTCTTCTCGCGCTTTTCCAGTTCGGCCGTGGTGGTGAAGGAGTCTTCGAACAGCGTGTAAGTCAGCGGTGTCGATGCGAACACGGCCTTCATATTGCCCGGTGACACTGCGACCGTGTCGCCATAGCCGACTGCCTTGAGGTCCGGCTTGCCCGTGATGTCGGTCCGTACGGCCGGCGAAGCGTCGCCGCCGGTGCGGGTCTCGCGCAACGCCATCGGCGTGCCGCAGCCCGCGAGCGTGCTGGCAACGAGCGTTGCCAGAAGCATGCGTTGGATCATGTAACCCCCTACCCGTTTTTTGTTGTGGTCTGATATCGCCGCACTAGCGCAATAGCGCACCAGGCTGGCGTGTTCCGTGCTTGAACCCTGCACGGGAATATTTTTCGGCGGGATTCTAGCGACCGCGCCGGCTCGCCGCATCATCAGAATTGATAACGTCCTGCGGCAACCAACCCGGCATCGCCCATCCATGCGCAGGGCATGCCACATCTGGCACCCGTCGGGATATTCAGTGGCGATTACAATGCTTCGATCGCGCCATCTCCTTTCCGGCAGTTTTTTCAATGGACGAACGACCATGCTGAAGCTCCAAGACCCCTCCCTGCTGCGCCAGCAGTGCTATATCGACGGCCGCTGGACCGACGGCGAACGCCGCATCGACGTGACCAACCCGGCCACGGGTGAACTTGTGGCGCAGGTGCCGCAGTTCGGCGTCGCAGAAACCCGCCACGCGATCGAGGCTGCCAACCGCGCGCTGCCTGCCTGGCGCGCGCGGCTGGCCAAGGAGCGCTCCGCGCTGCTGCGCAAGTGGTTCGAGCTGATCCTGGCGAACCAAGACGACCTCGCCCGCATCATGACCGCCGAACAAGGCAAGCCGTTTGCCGAGGCCAAGGGCGAGATTGCTTACGCGGCATCGTTCATCGAGTGGTTCGCCGAGGAGGGCAAGCGTGTCTACGGCGAGACCATCCCCGCACCGGTCAGCAGCCAACGCATCGTCGTAACCAAGGAGCCGATAGGCGTGTGCGCGGCCATCACGCCGTGGAATTTCCCGGCGGCCATGATCACCCGCAAGGCCGGCCCCGCGCTGGCGGCGGGATGCACCATGGTGGTCAAGCCCGCTTCGCAGACGCCGCTGACGGCATTGGCACTTGCGGTTCTGGCGGAGCGCGCCGGTATCCCCGCCGGCGTGTTGTCGGTGGTGACGGGTTCGGCAGGGGCGATCGGCGGCGAACTGAGCAGCAACCCGCTGGTGCGCAAGCTGACCTTCACGGGCTCCACCGAAGTCGGCCGCGTGCTGATGGCCCAGACCGCGTCGACGATCAAGAAGGTATCGATGGAACTTGGCGGCAATGCGCCGTTCATCGTGTTCGACGATGCCGACCTCGACGCCGCGGTGGAAGGCGCAATCATCTCCAAGTACCGCAACGCGGGCCAGACCTGTGTCTGCGCGAACCGGATCTACGTCCAGGACAAGGTCTACGACGCGTTTGCGCAGAAGCTCGTTGCGGCAGTGGCTCAACTGAAGGTCGGCAACGGCATGGAGGACGGCGTGCGCATCGGCCCGCTGATCGACGAGAAGGCCGTGGCCAAGGTCGAAGAGCATATTGCCGATGCGCTGGGCAAGGGCGCGCGCGTGCTCGAAGGCGGCCATCGGCATGGGCTTGGACACACCTTCTTCCAGCCGACCGTGCTGGCCGATGTCGCGCCGAACATGCTGGTGGCGCGCGAGGAGACCTTCGGGCCCCTGGCGCCGCTGTTCCGTTTCAAGACCGAGGACGATGTCGTGGCCATGGCCAATGACACCGAATTCGGCCTGGCGAGCTACTTCTATGCGCGCGATCTCGGCCGCGTCTGGCGCGTGTCGGAACGGCTCGAGTACGGCATGGTGGGCGTGAACACCGGGCTGATCTCGAACGAGGTTGCGCCGTTCGGCGGCGTAAAGCAATCGGGCGTCGGCCGCGAAGGTTCGCACTATGGCATCGAGGACTACCTGGTGATCAAGTACACCTGCATGGCAGGCATCTGAACGGAGCCCGCCTGCCGGTGTTCAGCGCTTGCCGTTCGCGTAGGCCGCGCGGCTGGTGAGGTCGGACCAGCCGTCGGCGTCGGTCCGGCAGGCCTTGCGGAATTGTTCGAGCTGGTCGTGGAAGCGGCGCATCAGCTCGAACTGGTAGCTCGCATTCTCGAAGCTGAAATGGGTACTGAACTCATAGAGCGCGCCCTCCGCCGCATGAGACAGCCGCTCCAGCCGCTGCGCAAGCGCCCGCCCTTCCACGCTGCGGTGCCGCCGCAGCCGCCAGCTCAGCGCCTCCTGGCCGTCTTCGAGCAGGCTCTGGTCGAGATAGCCGAGACGGCCGACTGCCGCGCGTGCTGCGTACATCGCGGACAGGTAAGCGCAGACCGCCGACAAGCGCTGGTTCATCTCGCCGCCACGGTGCAGCATGTCGCGCGCGCATGCGCGGAAGCGGTCGGCGATGCCGGGATCAGCCTCTGGCGTGGCCGCCTGCACATACTCGGCCAGTGGGCGGATGCCCAGCGACAGCCCTGGCGGCAACACGCTGGTGATGCGCTCGGCCAGTCCATCCTGCAAGATGCCATCCAGCTCGCAGCAGGTACGGCAGTCCGCATCGATGTAGAAGTCAAGGCTCGCCCAGCGTCCCGGTCCGATGGTCACCACCGCGCGCGCGGGCGGCCGCACTGCCTCTTCGAGCACCTGCAGGCCGACGCGTACGCAACGCCCGCGTTCTTCGTCGCCGCCGAGCGCGTTGATGATATCGCGCGGCTTCATGGTGCCAGTGAACTCGGCGCGCGCCAGGGGCCGCATCATCGGTCCTAGCCTGTCCCATGCACCGGCTCGCACAGGCGATAGCAGCGCGTCGGCGTAAGGGGTCGGGATTGGGGTTCCATTGCCTGACATAGAGCCTCCGGTGTCAGTTGTGCGGCATAGGCTGCCGGGCGTGTATCGAGTGACTGCCAGGCGCGCGGGATCGCGGTGGCACAACGGCCCTCATAGCGCAGGCACCATCCCGAACCCCGGCATGGCGACTGGCGGCCGGTTGCCGAGGACGGCCGCAGGCGCGTTGGCGGTGGCATGCGGCGTCTCGCGGCGCACGCTGCGCCGCACCCGCGACGGTGGCTGACACAACGTGCAAATGAAGGATGCCAGCGGCTCGTGGGCATGCGTCACGAATCTTCCGCCACAGCAGGGGCACGTTGACAGCTGCAGCAACCCGCCTTCACAGAACCGCACCAGGGTCCAGAAGCGAGTGAAACTGATCAGGCATTCCTCGTTGTTGGCCTTCATGTGTTCGGCATAGACGCGGTAACTGTTCAGCACGGCGCGAATGCCCGGCAACCCCGCGCGCTGCTGCATGTACTCGTGCACGCTGAGCAGGTAGGACGCGTGCGCATTGGGCCGCCACGTCACGAACCAGTCGGCGGAGAACGGCAGCATGCCCTTGGGCGGGGAGCCTCCCGTCAATTCGCGGTACAGCCGGTACACGCGGCTGCGCGACAGCGTGACCTCGGCCTCAACGACTTGCGGGCGCGCGCCGAGGCCGATCAGTTCGATGGCAAGCTGGGTATCGCTGGCATCCTGCAGCGCGCTGCGCGCCGGTGCGGTCTGCGCAGTGGTTTTCATCGTCCTTCCTCCAGGGCCTGTGCGGCCAACACGATGGCCGTATGCATATTGCACAGCTCGTGCTGGGGCCGGATGCCCGCGAGCGCTTCGAGCAACGCACCGTTGTCCAGCCGGAACCGGCACAGCACCATGCTCGAGCGCGCCAGCGCCAGCATCTGCGCGGGCGAAAGCGCCCGCAACGCGTGGCCGACTTCCTTGCCGATGCCGAGCCGGAACAGTGCCTCGGCCTCGTTCTGGCGCATCAGGCGCTGCACCAGCAGCAGATAGGCCAGATTCACGTCCTTGATCTCACGTACCAGGTCATTGCTGTCCATTGCCAGCCTCCCATGCAAACGGGTTTATCTTCGGGTTGTCTGCCTGCATCGCGGCGGTCGCGGGCTGGGTCCGCGTTGCCCATGCCGGTGCCGACGTGCGCAATGCCTGTGCCGGCACGCGCTGCTCGCCACCTCGCCGGCGGTTGGTGCCGGGCGGAATCGGGGAAATCGCGGAACGGTCGGCAATGGCGCGCAGCCCGGCCTTGTCGACCAGCGCCACGCTGCGGTGCTTCACACGGATCAGCCCGCATTCCGCCAGCCGCGAAAATTGCCGGCTGACCGTCTCCAGCGTCAGGCCGATATAGCTGCCGATTTCCTCGCGGCTCATGCGCAGGATGAACTCGCTGGACGAAAAGCCACGTGCCGCCAACCCCTCCGAGATCCATAGCAGGAAGGTGACCAGGCGTTCTTCCGCGGTCATCAGCGCCAGCAAGGTCTGCAGCGCCCGCGTGCGTTGCGCGTAGCCGTCCAGCGCGCGGAACACACGGCTTGCGAGCGCAGGCGTGCAGGCCGCCAGCGGCCGCAGCACGTCCATGGGGATCATGCAGACCTTGGTGTCTTCAAGCGCCGTGGCATACGACGCGTATTGGCGCCGGCCAATGCTGTCCAGGCCGACGACCTCCCCCGGGAAATGAAAGCCGACCACTTGGGTGCGCCCGTCTTCCGTGGCTACGTGGGTCTTGACGGTCCCCACGCGGACGGCGAACAGCGCGGCGAGCGGATCGCCCAGCAGGTAGAGCGGTTCGCCCTTGCGCAGGCGGATCACGCGCTGGGCCAGTCCGTCCGCCGGTCCCTCGCCGTCGGAATCGCAGTTCCCGGCCAGGCAAACACGTGCCATGGAGCATCCGGCGCAGCACGGGATCGAATCGGGCGATGGTGGGCGGGTGGTCAGCAACATGATTGGGAGCTCGGCATAGAGTTTCACACTGGACGGTTTATCTGCTGGTTTTTTCCAGATAATCAAATTAACTGGGAAAACCAAATCACAAAAACCTTGAATACAATTTTATTGACGTACGTCCACGGAGCAATCTGTAGTTTCCGAATTGGCACTAGGAGTTTTCCGACCATGATGCAGCTATGCCTGCAAACCGTTGTCAGAAAAGGCCATAGCGATTGCGTAGCCAGGTTTATTGGCGCGGATCAAGGAAGTCGGCGGGCACCATTTCTATCATCGCGGCGCTTTCTTAATGGTTCCTGTTGCGCCAGATCGGATTTTTGATTTTGCGGAGCTGCCGGGAAATCGCAATCAGACGATTTCTGCGCATTTACCCCCTTAATCCGCATCAGGAATTTACCGGTCTTTTCCTGGAATTTTCCTATGCAGCACTCGATACATTCCCTGTCAGCCATGCCAATGCCCGGCCTTCGCGATGCCGAGGTGCTGCACTTCGGCCGCCAGCCGATCGTCGATGCCGCCGGCGCGCCGCAGGCCTACGAACTGCTGTACCGGGAAGCCGGCGGCAACTGGGCAAACGTCATCGACGACACCGCTGCAACCGCCCATGTCATCGCACGCACGCTTGGCGGCACGGGGCTGGACTGGACGCTGCGCAAACATGCCGGATTCATCAATCTAGGCCGCCAGTTGCTGCTCGACGACCTGCTGCTGCTCGTGCCACCGGGGCACTTTGTGCTGGAGGTGCTGGAAAACGTGCCGATGGATGCCTGCGTGCTGCGCCGCCTGGCATGGCTGCGGATGGCCGGCTACCGCCTGGCGCTTGATGATGTGGCCACCCTGACCGCCCACGTTCGCAAGGCCCTGCCCGCGGTCGACTTCGTCAAGGTGGACTTCAGGCTGGCCAGCCGCGCCGAACTGCCGCGCCTGGCCGACGCGGTATTGCGCGCGGACCGCCTTCTGATTGCGGAGAAAATCGAAGGCCCCGAAGAATTCGCGCTCGCCCAGCGGCTCGGCTTCCACTTGTTCCAGGGCTACCACTTTGCCCGGCCGGAGCCGCTGACCGCCCCGCTGCCGCATCTCGACCGCGGCGCACTTGCGCGGCTGCAGACGCTGTTGCAGCACGGCGCGCATACCGACGTACTGTTGGCCGAACTCCACGCCAACCCGGGGATCATCGCCCAGTTGCTGCGGCTGTCCGTGGCCACGGGCGTCCAGCCCTGCGGCGGCATTGCCAGTGTGCGCGCGCTGCTGCAGGCGCTCGGGCCCGACAGCGTGCAGCGCTGGGTGCGCCTGCTGCAGATGTCCGATGGCTTCCGCCTGCCCGGCGAGCCCAGCCTGCGCAGCCAGGCCGCGCAACGGCGCGCGTGCTTCATGGCGCAGGCAGCGCGCCACGTCCGCCCGCACGATGCCGCACTGGCCGATGCGGCGTTCCTGACCGGCGTGCTATCGCTGGCGCCATTGCAGCCTGACGGCACGCGGCGCGATATCCAAGACACGTTTCCGGTCACGCAGGCCATCCGCGACGCCGTGCTCCATGGCCACGGCGAACTGGGCGCGCTGCTGCAAGCGGCCGAAGTCTACGAGCGCGGCGGCAATCCGCTGACAATGCTCGGCATGCCCGCCGGCTGACGGCAACGCGCTGCAAAGGCGGCCTTTGCCAAATCGAAACCCACGCGTTCACGCGCTGCGACACACTGCCGCTTTGCATCGCAAAACACGACAGAGGAGACAGCGATGAAGGGTTGGATCAGGCATGCGGCCGCAGGGCTGCTATTTTCGCTGGCCGCGGCCGGCAGTGCCCTGGCGGCGTACCCGGACAAGCCAGTGCGGCTTGTCGTGCCCTTTCCGCCGGGCGGCGCGACCGACCTGCTCGCGCGCGAGGTCGGCAATGCGCTGTCGGTGCGGCTCGGGCAGCCCGTGGTCATCGACAACCGCCCCGGCGCGGGCGGCAATATCGCCGCGATTGCCGTGGCGCGCGCCCCGGCCGATGGCTACACCCTGCTCTTCGGCACGTTCGGCTCGCTGGCCGTCAACAAGAGCCTCTATGACAAGCCCGGCTACGATCCGCTCAAGGATTTCGCCCCGGTGGCCTCGGTCGCCTACTTGCCCAATGTGCTGGTCGTGCATCCTTCGGTGCCTGCGCGCACGGTGCCGGAACTGCTCGCACTCGCGCGCAAGGAACCCGGCAAGCTGACCTACGGGTCGTTCGGCAACGGCTCTTCGTCGCATCTCGCCGGCGAACTGTTCACGCATATGGCGGGCGTCAGCATCACGCATATCCCGTACAAGGGCAGCGCCCCGTCCATGACCGACCTGATCGGCGGCCGGCTGACGATGATGTTCGACAGCGTATCGACCGCGCTGCCGTATATCCGCGACGGCCGCGTGCGCGCGCTGGCAGTCACCACGCAGAAGCCTTCCGACCAACTGCCCGGTGTGCCGACGCTGGCGGCTGCCGGCGTTCCCGGCTATGAACTGACTGCGTGGTTTGGTGTCGTGGCGCCAACCGGCACGCCGAAGGCGGTGGTCGACCGGCTCAACAGCGAGATCGTCGCGTCGCTGAAGCAGCCGGAAATGGCCAGCAAGCTTGCCAGCCAGGGCACGGTGCCGTTCCCGTCCACGCCTGCGCAGTTCGGCAGCTATATCCGCGCGCAGTACGAGAAGTGGGATGGGCTGATCAAGTCAGCGAACATCCGCGTGGAACAGTAAGCGCCTCAAGCAAAGGGAAGTTCAGCGCGGCGTCTGCACGGCCCCGAAGCGCCACGACAGCCGGTGCGCCGCGTGGCGCACCAGATCCGCGGTAGCCCCCTGCGTGCCGCTGTCGAAACTGCCTGTGGACCCCATCACCGCCACCACTAGCGCCAGGCTGCCCGTGTGATCGAACACGGGCGCCGCCAGCGTGTCGATGCCGGGCACAGGCCGGCTCAGCGCATTGTCGACCTGTCCGGCACGAACGTGCGCTAGCCGGTCGGCGTAGTCCGGTACAAGGCCCCCGCCATCGAGCAGCACATCGGCGCGCCGCACGCCGGCCATGCGCAGGTCGTCACGCTCCAGCAAGCCAGCCAGTACGTTCTCCGGCAAATAGGCCGCCATGGTGCGGCCGATCGCGGTATTGACCAGCGACAGCACCGTGCCGACGCGCAGGCTCACATGCTGCGGCCGCGCCGATTCCTCAAGCCGCACCACGGTCGGCCCCAGCGGCCCGAGCACCGCCATGGCCACGCTCAGGCCCGTGGCCTCCGCCAGTTCGATGATCTCGGGCTCCGCCTCGCGCGTGGGCGACAGGCGCTGCAGCGCGATCAGGCCGAGTTCCAGGCTGAGCGGCCCGCACAGGAAGTTGCCGGCGGCATCGCGCGCCAGCAGCCCTGTCTTCTGCAGGCTGACCAGATGCGGAAACGCCTTGGCCGGCGCCATGCCCGCGGCCTGCGCAAGGTCGCGCAACGGCAGCGGCCGGCCTGCCGCCACCAGCGCCGCCAGCAATTGGCCGGTACTGTCGAGCGACTGGATGCCGCGTTGGGGCTTCCCGCCGTCAGCGGCTTTGTCATCGTTCGGGGCGGCTTGCGTCGTCATGCTTGTCCAAGGTCTGCGCTGATGGCCCTGGCAGTGGCCCGCAGCGCCTTTGCCACCGGTCCTTGCCAGTCGACGTCGATGGCGCCCGTCGATCCCACCACGGTCAGCACCAGCCGCAATGCGCCATCCGTATCGAGCACCGGTACGCTGAGGCTGCTCACGGCCGGGCTTGGCGTGTCGATGCTGCGCTCCATGCCGCGTGCGTGGATTGCCTGCAGCCTGTCGTCGAACGCTGCCGCATCGGCCGCTGTGGCATGCGGTTGCTGCTGTCGCCATATCGCGTCCCAGCGCGTGCGCGGCTCGAATGCGCAATACACGCGTCCCGTCGCCGTCGCGGCCAGCGCCATCACGGTGCCGACGTGCAGGTTGACATGGAGCGGCGCCGCGGCCGGCACATAGCGCACGATGGCGGGCCCGTGCGGGCCGGCGATGCTGATCGCCACGCTGAAGCCGGTCGCCTCGGCCAGTTCATCCACGCGTGGCACGGCGGCGCGGTAGGCAGCGTCGGAATCGAGATGCAGCATGCCCAACTGCAGCGAAAGCGGACCCGGTTCGTAGCGGCCCGACAGATGATCGCGCTTGATTAGCCCGAGCCGCGTCAGGCTGACCAGATAGGCATGGGCCTGGGCAGGCGCTAGCTGTGCGGCGTCCGCGAGTGAGGCCAGCGTCATCGGCGCGCGCCCGGCGGCCAGCGCGCCCAGGAAGCGGCCGGCGACCTCCACGCTCTGGATGCCGCGCTGCACCTTTTCCTCGCCTTCCGCCTGCGCCGTCTTGCGCCCCGCTGCCGCCATCGTCCTCTCCGGAAACCCCAGATATTAATCGAACGTCACCGGCACCGGCTCCCGGCATCGGTGTTTACCCGCGCATTTTCCATCCGCCCCGTAAATTAACCATACGCTAACCGCTTAGCTATTGATTAATTTAGCCCGGTTTCCTAAGATGACAGTACCCCCGTCGCACAGCGCGCCGACCGGCGCTGCGACAGAACCAAGATCCATGAAAACGGGGCGAGACAGCTGCAGTACCGCATACGGCTTATGCGGCTGCCTCGCCCTGCCCCCACCAAAAGGACCGACAGCATGAGCAAGGCATTCGCATCCCAGGCCGACCTGGAAGCCAAGCAGATCACCTTCACCCAGTTGTCCGAGAACGCCTATGCCTACACGGCCGAAGGCGACCCCAACTCGGGCGTGATCATCGGCGACGACGGCGTGCTGATCGTCGACACCACCGCCACGCCGGCCATGGCGCAAGACCTGATCGCCAGGATCCGGTCGGTCACCGACAAGCCGATCAAGTACGTGGTGCTGTCGCACTACCATGCGGTGCGCGTACTGGGCGCATCGGCGTACTTTGCCGAGGGCGCGCAGCAGGTCATCGCCAGCCGCGGTACCTATGAAATGATCGTCGAGCGTGGCGAGGCCGACATGAAGTCGGAAATCGAACGCTTCCCACGTCTGTTTGCCGGCGTGGAGACCGTGCCGGGCCTGACCTGGCCGACGCTGGTGTTCGAGAAGGAAATCACCCTGTACCTCGGCAAGCTGGAAGTCCGCATCGCCCACCTGGGCTCTGGTCACACCAAGGGCGACACGGTGGTATGGCTGCCGTCGCAGAAGGTGCTGTTCTCGGGCGACCTGGTCGAATACGACGCGGCTTGCTACTGCGGCGACGCCCAGCTCGCCGAGTGGCCCGCCACGCTCGATGCGCTGGCCGCGCTGCAGCCCGAAAAACTCGTGCCCGGCCGCGGCCCGGCGCTGACCACGCCCGAAGAGGTCAGCAAGGGCATCACCTACACCAAGGACTTCGTCACCACGCTGTTCCAGGCCGGCAAGGAAGCCGTAGCCGACAAGCTCGACCTGAAGGCCGCCATGGCACATACGCGGCTGGCGATGGACCCGAAGTTCGGCCAGGTCTTCATCTACGAGCATTGCCTGCCGTTCGACGTCTCGCGCGCATTTGACGAGGCCAGCGGCATCGGCCACCCGCGCATCTGGACGGCCCAGCGCGACAAGGAAATGTGGGCGGCTCTGCAGGACTGACGCGCAGACGATACATACAAGAGACTGAACGAGAGTGGACGGAGACATAGGCATGACCATCGCCAGCGCCATTGATTACCAGCGCCTGTCATTCGAGTACCAGCCGTGCGCGGACCAGCGCGACGGGCAAGCGGGCGGCGCGGTCCATCCTGTCGTCGTGGTCGGTGCCGGGCCTATCGGCCTGGCCACGGCCATCGACCTGGCGCAGCGCGGCGTGCGCGTGGTGCTGGTCGATGACGACTGCACGCTGTCAACGGGATCGCGCGCGATCTGCTTCGCCAAGCGGACGCTGGATATCTTCGACCGCCTGGGCTGCGGCCAGCGCATGGTGGATACGGGCGTGAGCTGGAACGTCGGCCGCGTCTTCCTGCGCGACCAGCAGGTCTACAGCTTCGATCTGTTGCCCGAAGCGGGCCATCACCGCCCCGCTTTCATCAACCTGCAGCAGTATTACGTAGAAGGTTACCTGCTTGAACGCGCGCAGGAACTTCCCAATATCGAGATCCGGTGGCGCAACAAGGTCGTCGGGCTCGAACAGCGCCAGCCCGGCACGCCCGAAGAGACGGTCGCGCTGACCATCGAGACGCCGGACGGTTGCTACACGCTCGCTGCCCGCTACGTAGTCGCAGCCGACGGCTCGCGCAGCCCGGTGCGCAAGCTGCTGGGCCTGGACAGCAAGGGCCGGACCTTCAAGGACCGCTTCCTGATTGCCGATGTGAAGATGGAGGCTGACTTCCCCGCCGAACGCTGGTTCTGGTTCGACCCGCCGTTCCACCCGCATCAGTCTGTGCTGCTGCACCGCCAGCCCGACAACGTCTGGCGCATCGACTTCCAGCTCGGCTGGGACGCCGATCCCGTGCTGGAGAAAACGCCGGAACGCGTGATTCCGCGTGTGCAGGCGCTGCTCGGCCCGGATGCGAAATTCACGCTCGAGTGGGTCAGCGTCTACACGTTCTCGTGCCTGCGCATGGACAGCTTCCGGCATGGCAACGTGCTGTTTGCCGGCGATTCCGCGCACGGTGTCTCCCCGTTCGGTGCGCGCGGCGCCAACAGCGGCGTGCAGGATGCCGAGAACCTCGCGTGGAAGCTCGCTTATGTGCTGGACGGCCGCGCCGCGGACAGCCTGCTCGATACTTACGCGAGCGAACGCGAGTACGCAGCCGACGAGAACATCCTGAACTCCACCCGCTCGACCGATTTCATCACGCCCAAGAGCGAGGTCAGCCGCGTATTCCGCGATGCGGTGCTGGGCCTGGCCCGGCGCCACGCGTTTGCGCGCAAGCTCGTCAACAGCGGCCGCCTGTCAGTGCCTGCGGTGCTGCACGGCTCGCCGCTCAACACGCCGGACGTCGATGGCTTCGGCGGTACGATGGTGCCGGGCACGGCCTGCGTGGATGCCCCCGTTTCCGACGCGCATGGTGCGGGCTGGCTGCTCCAGCATCTCGGTGGGGAATTCACGGGGCTGGTGTTCGGCTCGCCCGACAGCTTCGACGGCGATAGCCGCCTTGCGCTCGAACAGATCGAAAAGTCGGGCCTGCCGCTGCGCATCGTGTACCTCGGCACATCGACGCAAGCCGTGTCCGGTACCGCGATTCTGCGTGACGACGAAGGTCTTGCGGCTCAGCGTTACAACGCCGCGCCGGGCACCTTCTACCTGATCCGGCCGGACCAGCATGTCTGCGCACGCTGGCGCCGCATCGACGCGCAGCGTATCCGCGACGCACTGGCGCGCGCAAGCGGTGCGCAATTGCCCGCGAGCAAGGCCCATGAATCGGCCGCGATGGCGGCATAAGCCAACCCGCCGCCATACAGAATTCGGAGACATCGCCATGCCGGCCCACGCCCAAGACACCCAGGCGCACACGCTCAACACCGAGCCCAACCTCGCACGTCCTGACGACTTCTATGAAGCGCTGATCGACATGCACCGCGATCTCGATGACGCGCAAAGCCAGGCGGCCAACGCGCAGCTCATCCTGTTGCTGGCCAACCATATCGGCGACCACGACGTATTGCTCGCCGCGATGCACGCCGCACGCGAAGGCATCGCGGGCGATACCACCACCGCGAACTGACCCTGCGGGCACGCCGCGCGCGTGCCCCACCCCTTCCCGCACCGACCCGTTGCGAAGGCGTAGAAAACGCCGGCGCGGGCGGCGCTCACACCGGAGACAAAGCAAATGAGCAATCTGGCCTCAGGGGCGATTGCGGCCCCCGCTTACGCCGCGCACGAAGAAGACGCGCTGTATCGCAAGATCTGGCTGCGCCTGATCCCGTTCCTGTTCGTGTGTTACGTGGTGTCATTCCTGGACCGCATCAACATCGGCTTTGCGCAGTTGCAGATGAAGCAGGATCTCGGCTTCAGCGATGCCATGTACGGCCTCGGCGCGGCGGTCTTCTACGTCGGCTACGTGCTGTGCGAAGTGCCCAGCAACATGCTGCTCGCACGCTTCGGTGCGCGCCGCACGTTTACGCGCATCATGGTGCTGTGGGGCGTGGCATCGGTCGGCATGATGGCGGTGTCCTCGCCGACGCAGTTCTATACGCTGCGCTTCCTGCTAGGCGTATTCGAGGCCGGTTTCTTTCCCGGCATCGTGCTCTACCTGACGTACTGGTTTCCCGCAAAGCGCCGCGCCGCCGTCATGGCGATCTTCTTCGCGGGCGTGGCGATCGCAGGTGTGCTGGGCGGACTGGTGTCCGGCTGGATCATGCGCGACATGGCCGGCGTGTTCGGCATGCAGGGCTGGAAATGGATGTTCGCGATCGAAGGTGCGCCGGCCATCGTGCTCGGCGTGATCGCCGCGTTCTTCCTGGTCGATGAGCCGCGCCAGGCAAGCTGGCTCAGCGACGGCGAAAAGGCGTTCCTGGAGCGTGCCCGCGCGCAGGATCACGGCGTCAAGGCGCATTCGCTGCAGGCGCTGCTGCAGGTGCTGCGCAACCCGCGCGT
The DNA here is from genome assembly GCF_019602855.1 of Cupriavidus pinatubonensis. GTDB lineage: Bacteria > Pseudomonadota > Gammaproteobacteria > Burkholderiales > Burkholderiaceae > Cupriavidus > Cupriavidus pinatubonensis. The sequence continues at coordinate 70,366 of NZ_CP080766.1, read as the reverse complement.
GTACCTGTTCGCGTTCATCTATTTTTCGCTGACCTGTGGCTCGCTGGCGCTGAGCTTCTGGATGCCGCTGATGATCCGAGACTTCGGCATTACTGATGTCGTTTCCATCAGCCTCTATTCGGTCGTGCCCAATGCGGTTGGCGCGGTTGGCCTGATCCTGATCGCGCGGCACTCGGACCGCAGCGGTGAACGCCACCGGCATTTCCTGCTGTGTACGGTCGGCGGCGCACTGGCGCTGGCTGCGCTCACGTTGCACCTGCAGAGCCTGGCGGCGATGCTGGCGATCCTGTCCATGGCCGCAGTACTGATCTTTGCCGCACTGCCGGTGTTCTGGTCGCTGCCGCCGTCGCATCTGCCCGCAAGCGGCGCCGCAGCCGGCATCGCCTTTATCAGCAGCGTCGGCATCACGAGCGGCATTGTCAGCCCATGGGTGATCGGCCAGATCAAGGTTCAGACAGGAAGCCTCGACAATGCGCTGTACCTGCTGGCGGCCTTGCTGGTGGCAAGCGGAGTGTCGATGTGGCTTGGCGTGCCGCGCCAGGCCGAGCACGCTTGACGGCCGGCACGCTGCATTCAACTACGCCCGACGGGAAGCCATCGGGCGCTTGCCATCTCAGTGCGGATGGCTGCACGGAATCACTGCGGCAATCTCCTCGCGCATGACCTCCACTACATCGTCGATCTCGAGCCCTTCCGCGGTGACGAGTACTTCGGGGCCACGGCTGATCGCGTAGACTACGCCGCGCCAGCGCCCGGCGTCCACCACTTCGCTGAGCCGGATATCGAACTCGGTGTCCTGGTCCTGGCTGTAGACCGTCACGAGGTCCCCGATCTGGGGCATCCAGCCCACATCGCCATCAAAAGCGCGGGCCACCACAGTCACTGGAGACTGCGTCAGTCCCCGCGCAAATCTTGCACGCATGGCTTGCTCCTTTGCAGGCGATCGTCGTCCAGCTTAGCTTATAAGAGCAAGCACAAATGACCAGAAATTTCCGCCCGATGTCGGCTTTGCTGCTCCCGTCTTGTCAGATGGTGACCGATAGACATCCCTGCCACAGGCGCCACAATAGATGTAGCGCCGCAACCATCGGCGCTTCAGGAGACAGAGATGGGCAGCAACCTACACGTTGTCCCGTACGGAAACGGCTGGGATGTGATTCACGAAGGCGCGCGCTACGCCGAATCCCACCATGCCACGCAGCAAGCCGCGATCAGCGCCGCCACTGCGCTGGCACGGCGGAAGAAGGTGGACCTGCTGGTCCACGCACCCGACGGCAGTGTACGGACGTTTGGCTGCAACGTGGGTCCGGATCTGAGCGCGATCGCGGGTTGAAGATTGCCGGTTGAACGGCACTGAGTTGCCCGGTGAGGGAAGCCACGGCGTCCCGCACCGCGCGCGATGCAGGGCGCCGCGCCGGCTACCGGCTTACCCGCAGTCGATTGAACAGGTCGCGCACGCCGAAGACGTCGTCGACGATATCCTCCACACGGTACTTCTGCAGGCGGTCCGGCACGCAGCCTTCCAGCGTGACCACGCCGCTGTCAACGCGAACCTCCACATCCTTCACATCGAGACGGCCACTGCGCGTCAGCCGGTCGCATATGTCCTCCAGGATCCGCTCGTCGCTGCGCTGGTAGCCACGCGGTCCCTGGGGCCGGTAACGCTCGCCAGCGTATTGTCCGTGTCCGCTGCGCGATGCGCGTTCGTTGACCCCCGTGAACTGATCGTAGGCGTCCGCTTGCGAAGGCGCGTCGTACCGGAACTGGCCATGGCCCTCCGGGCTTTGCGCCCATTCGCCACGACTGCGAGGCTCCGCCAGTTCGGCCGGATCTACCGGCTGGTCGTAGTCGAAAATGCCATACGCGCCCACGTAATGGCTGCGCATGTCGGCATCCGCAAGCGGCGGTTCGCGCCATGGCATCTCCGGTGCTGATGGTTTGCGGCTTCGATCCATGTCTGTCTCCGTCGATTTGCTGTCCGGCCCTCAGGCGCGCCGGGGTCACAGCGCCGCCACGCAAGATGGAAGCCACGTCGCCGCCGGCACGGAGGTGCGCGCGACGGCCACCTGGGCGGGCAGGAATTACAAGATGCGCTGGGTCCGGATGTACTTTCTGCTGCCCGCAAGGGCATAAACCTCGCGAAACGACGGCAAGGTGACCTGACGGGCTGGCACGAAACCTGCCGCCGCGTCAGTCATCGCGAACCCACACAGAGCGCCATGGATTCATTGAACGGCTTCATGCACGCCGTGCTCGGCGAAGGCGACCACCTCGCCTGGTGGCAGGGGGCTGTGCGTGCCGTCATTGTGTTTCTCGCGACCTGGCTGCTACTGCGCGTAGCTGGCCGCAGGTCGTTTGCGCAGAAGACTGCGTTCGACCTGTGCGTGGTGTTGCTGCTCGGCGCAGTGCTTTCACGCGCCGTCGTCGGCGCCACGTCGTTCCCGACCGCGTTTGCCGCCGCGCTTATGCTGGTGCTGATGCACCGCGGGGTGGCCTGGCTGTCGTCGCGCTATCCCAGGTTCGACCGCTTCACGAGCGGGCAGGCGATCGACCTGCTCAAGGACGGCGATGTCGACCATGCCCGCGTCGCACAGGCCATGGTCAGCGAGGAGGATCTGAAGGCCAATCTGCGGTCGTCGCTGCAGGCCGAAACGCTGGAGGGTATCAGCCGTGTCGTGCTCGAGCGCAATGGCGTCCTGACGTTCGTGCGGGAAAAGAACAAGCGAGGCCCTGAAACTGGCCACCCCACGGAAACCCACGCGCCGGGGAAGATCAACGGCGCATCGGTCACCCGCTTGCCCGGACGATGAACAGCCTGCCATTCGCTGCCATCGCCCACCTGAATCCGTGCCGCACCGTGCGCCCGGCCCGAATTGCGGGCCGCGGCGGCATGCCGCGAACCACCGTGCGCGAGGCCGCCGCCAATTGGGCGCTGGGGCGGCTGTGCCACTACTGCGAACTGGCCCGACGTGGCAACACCAGCCGTGGCAGCCAGAACACCAGCGCCGTCCGCTCGTCCCATGACGACAACTGGAGAAGACCGCTATGAAACGCACCCTCGCCACCAGCGCGCTGGTCATTAGTACCGCGCTTTGCCTGCCGGCGTACGGCCAGCAGGCCCCCGCATCGCCCAATGTGCCGAACCCGAGCCAACCCCCGACCTCCATGGAAGGCGCGCCTGGCGGGCGCAATGCACCTGCCGCGACGGATATGAACTCGGGCACCGGCACCAGCACAGCGACCGACCAGAAGATGCACAAGGCGCCAAGCAAGCAATCCGGCACCACCGCTCGCCACAAGAAGCCACGTGAACAAGGGACACCGCCCGCACCGACTGCGGAAGCGCCGAGCGGCCCGAAGGGGGATTCTCCGAATCCGTTGCCGAAGCAGTAAGCTGGCCGGCACCATCGGCAACAGGCGCCAGTCGTGGCTGACAGCGGCAAACATCTCCGCCGTCAGCCCGTTTCATCGGGAACCCGACCTCCCCGTCTCGCGCCAGGTCTTGTCCGCCTTGCGCATGCCGCGCACATTCATTGCCACCAGTGCCACCTGCAGCAGCATCAGCGCGTACGCGTCGCCCTGCCAGCCCCATGCGATCCACAGGAGGTTGCTGACGAGAAATATCCAGAACCCGGCGCGCCGCCGCGCGACCGAACGCGATCCCACGAACCAGGTCGCGATCACGGTGGCCACCATGGCCGGCCACTGCATGGCTTCCAGCCAGTCTTGCATGTCTGCTCCCCGCTGCATGGCTGGCCTGCCAGCGAGCATGAAGCGTACCTGGCCCCGCTACGCGCGCACATCACGGGCGCTATCTGCACCAGGGCAATTTTTTCAAACGCGGGGGTGGCGGCTGCACCTTTTACACGGACTACCCGGACGAACGTCCACGCCGGTTGCACACCGCCCCGCCGCTCGCCGTTGCCGGCGTTAGTAGCGCGGGGTTGGGCCGGCACGGAATCGGCCTTGGCACGCACTTCGCATGGCTTCAGTCCAATTGTGTACTGCCTGGGGATACGGGGCATGCAGGCCCAACCAGCCAAGGGAATACTACGTGCGGATCTGCCAGATCACTCTCGACCGAACTTCCGACCAGCCCGACACGCAGCACGATGCACTGCGGCGTGTCGCCGCGCTGGGCTTTGACCACGTCCTGCTTTCCGGCCGGCCCGCCGTTGTGCCGGCCAACCGGGACGCCCTGCCTGAGTTGTCAGCGCTGTGCGCGCTCTGCGCCCGGCACGGCCTTACGCCACTGCTCGACGTTTCGCTGGACCGCTATCAGGACAACGGCGCCGCCGTGATGGATCCCGCGTGGATCGATCACGCCGCGCCCGCCTTCGCCCCGCACGATACCGACAATCACCTGCCCGGCGCGCGACTGCGCTGGCACGGGTCAGACGTGGCTACCGCTCTAGTCGATTGGTGGGCCATGCAGTTGCGTGCGGCAATGGCAGCAGGAGTTGCCGGCTTTTGCCTGCGCGCGCCAGCGCGCGTGCCTGGACGCCACTGGGCCGCACTGACCGGGGCGTTGCGTGGCGACGCCGGGACACAGCAGGCCAGGCGGCCTCTCTTCCTGGCCTGGACACCAGGGCTGACTCCGGCGCAACTGGAAGGCCTCTTGCCGGGGCAGTTCGATGGCGCGTTCTGTTCCCTGCCGTGGTGGGACTATCGCAGCGCGTGGCTGACCGAGGAAATCGCGCGACTGCGGCCTTTCGGGCGCGTGCTGGCAGCGCCAGCACAGTCCCCAGCGAGCCAGGATGCCCTGTCCGCACGCCGTGCGTTGTGGACGGCGGCCGCCATTGGCGACGGCCTGCTGGTGCCGGCCGGCTTCGAAACCGGCGGCACGCAGGCGCACGATCCGCTGGCGGACGACGGTGGCGCGCAGGATGGCGCGCCGTATGACATCACCCATGAAGTGCTGCAGGCCAATGCCTGGCTTTCCGCACGCGCGCTGGTGCCTGCGGTGTCGGTACGGCTGCTGAGCGGCCCCGACGCGCCGCTCACCGTGCTCGCCCGCTTGCAGGCACAGGATGGCCTTGATGGCGCGGCACTGCCCGAATCGGCGCTGACCGTGGTCGTCAACCCCGACACGCAGGAGCCGGGCACGCTTGGCGTCGACCGCGTGCTGTCCACGCTGCCGCGCGCTACGGCAAGCCTCGAAGCATCCGACGGCGGCCCGGGCGGCAGCGTCGACGCCGATACGATCCTCGACGCGCTGGCCGACATCACGCTGGCCCCTGCCGATATCCGCCTGTATCGCGCCGTACCCTCGCCGTTGCGACCGGTGGTGCGCGCACCGCAGCCCGGCGAAACGATCACGGCCAGCGGGCTCGGTAGCGTGGTGGCCGCGCTGGCGTCGCCGCGCATTGCGATAGAAGCTGTCGAGCCCGCCTGCGATGCCGGGCGTTTTGCAGTGCGTCGCGTGGTCGGCGAACGGGTCGAGGTCAGCGCCGATATCTGGATGGACGGCCACGACAAGCTGGCAGCCGCCGTCCTGTGGCGTGCGCCCGGTGAGGAAACGTGGCACGAAGCGCCAATGCGGCTGGTGGTCAACGACCGCTGGACCGGCAACTTCCCGCTTGTCGCGCTGGGCCGCCACGAGTTCACGGTCGAGGCGTGGCGCGATGCCTTTGCGAGCTGGCTCGACGAGATCGGCAAGAAGCGCGCGGCAGGCGTAGACATTTCGCTGGAAATCGAAGAAGGCGCCCGGATCGTGGCCGATGCGCTGATGCCCGCGAAGGGCGATGCCCCGCCGCCGGACAGCGATCTCGCGGCGCTGGTCGATGAACTGACCGCCAGTGCCGGCGACGACGCCGCACGCCTCGAGATCCTGCTGTCGCCTCGCACTGCCGCGGTCATGCAGGCCGCCATGCAGAAACCAGAGGGACGCCCGTTCGCGAGCCGGCATCCGGTGCCGCTGCCGGTGGAAGCGGAACGGCTGGCCAGCCGCTTCGCGAGCTGGTATGAACTGTTCCCGCGCTCGGCAAGCGATGACGATCGCCGCCATGGCACCTTCGACGACGTGATCGCGCGCTTGCCCGCCATCCGCGCGATGGGCTTCGATGTGCTGTACTTCCCGCCGATCCACCCGATCGGCAAGACGCACCGCAAGGGCCGCAACAACAGCCTGCGCGCCGGCCCTGAGGAACCCGGCAGCCCCTATGCCATCGGGGCCGAAGACGGCGGACACGATGCGCTGCACTCGCAGCTCGGCACCTTCGAAGATTTCCGGCGGCTGGGGCGCGCGGCGGCAGCGGCGGGTCTGGAGCTGGCGCTGGATTTCGCGATCCAGTGCTCACCTGACCATCCGTGGCTCAGGCAGCATCCCGAGTGGTTCACGCGGCGGCCCGATGGCTCGCTGCGCTACGCCGAAAACCCGCCCAAGAAGTACGAGGACATCGTCAATGTCGACTTCTACGCGGCCGCGCCAGCCGCCGCGGCACTGTGGCAGGCTCTGCGCGACGTGGTGATGTTCTGGGTCGAGCATGGCGTGCGCATCTTCCGCGTGGACAATCCGCACACCAAGCCCTTGCCGTTCTGGGAATGGATGATTGCCGACGTGCGCGCACGGCACCCCGACACCATCTTCCTGGCCGAAGCGTTCACGCGCCCGAAGATGATGGCGCGGCTGGCCAAGCTCGGCTTCACCCAGTCATACACGTACTTCACGTGGCGCAATACGCGCGCCGAACTGACCGAGTACATGACGGAGCTCACGCAGGGGCCGCTGCGCGAGTTCTTCCGCCCGCATTTCTTCGTCAACACACCCGACATCAACCCGTACTTCCTGCATCGTGGCGGACGTCCGGCGTTCCTGATCCGCGCGGCGCTGGCCACGCTGTTGTCCGGCCTGTGGGGCATGTACAGCGGGTTCGAGCTGTGCGAGTCCGCGCCTCTGGTGCTCGACGGCAAGGTGCGCGAGGAATATCTCGACTCCGAGAAGTACCAGATCCGTGCCCGCAACTGGCACCAGCCCGGCAACATCGTGGCGGAAATCACGCGGCTGAACCAGATCCGGCTCGGCCATCCGGCACTCCAAAGCCACCTGGGCCTGCGCATCTATCCCGCGGGCAACGACGCGGTGCTTTACTTCGCGCGCTTCGTGCCCGGCACGGAATCCACATTCGGCGACGACGTGCTGCTCGCGGCGATCAGCATGGACCCGCACGCGCCGCAGGAAGCCACGGTGGAAATCCCGCTATGGGAATGGGGCCTCCCGGATCACGGCAGCGTTGCCGTGCAGGACCTGATGGACGAACACCGCTTCGCATGGCATGGCAAGCGCCAGCGCATCCGCCTTGACCCGGCGCGGCTGCCGTTTGCGCTGTGGCACATCACCCCAATCGGCAAGCCGGTACAGCGCAATGCCAGGCCTCCGGCCTCCGCCGATCCGCACGGCGCATGAAGGCGCGGCGACCGAAGGCATACGGAGATACGGATGAAACGCCTGACCGAACCCGCCAACGCCCTGCTGCTCAACGCGGATCCGCTCTGGTACAAGGACGCGGTGGTCTACCAGCTTCATATCAAGTCCTTCTACGACGCGAACGGCGACGGCGTGGGGGACTTCGCGGGCCTGCTGGCCAAGCTGGACTACCTGGTCGACCTCGGCATTGACACGATCTGGCTGCTGCCGTTCTACCCGTCTCCGCGGCGCGATGACGGCTACGACATTGCGGATTACCGCAACGTGCATCCCGACTACGGCACGCTCGCCGAAGCCCGCCGCTTCGTCGGGGCTGCGCATGCGCGCGGCATCCGCGTCATCACGGAACTGGTCATCAACCACACCTCGGACCAGCATCCGTGGTTCCAGCGCGCGCGCAAGGCCAAGCCGGGCTCCGCCGCGCGCCGCTACTACGTGTGGGCCGACAATGACCAGGCCTATGCCGGCACCCGCATCATCTTCTGCGACACCGAGAAATCGAACTGGAGCTGGGACCCTGTCGCCGGCGCGTACTTCTGGCACCGCTTCTATTCGCACCAGCCCGACCTGAACTTCGACAACCCGCAGGTCATGAACGAGGTGCTGTCGGTCATGCGGTTCTGGCTGGACATCGGCGTGGACGGGCTGCGGCTGGACGCGGTGCCTTACCTCGTCGAACGCGAAGGCACCACGAACGAGAACCTGCCCGAGACTCATGCCGCGATCCGGCATATCCGCTCGCATCTCGATTCCCACTACCAGGGACGCGTGCTGCTCGCCGAGGCCAACATGTGGCCAGAAGATGCGCAGCAGTACTTCGGGCGCAGCAGCACCGGCGACAAGGGCGACGAATGCCATATGGCCTTCCACTTCCCGCTCATGCCGCGCATGTACATGGCCATCGCACGCGAAGACCGCTTCCCGATCACCGACATCATGCGCCAGACGCCGGAGCTGCCGACCGACTGCCAGTGGGCGATCTTCCTGCGCAACCATGACGAACTGACGCTCGAGATGGTCACCAGCAGTGAGCGCGACTACCTGTGGGAAGTCTATGCGTCGGACCGGCGCGCACGCATCAACCTTGGCATCCGGCGCAGGCTGGCGCCGCTGATGGAACGCGACCGGCGTCGCATCGAACTGATGAACAGCCTGCTGTTTTCCATGCCGGGCACGCCAGTGATCTACTACGGCGACGAGATCGGCATGGGCGACAACATCCACCTTGGCGACCGGGACGGCGTGCGCACGCCGATGCAGTGGTCGCCCGACCGCAATGGCGGCTTCTCGCACGCGGACCCCGAGCGCCTGGTGCTGCCGCCGCTGCAGGGCCCCCTGTACGGCTACGAGGCCGTCAACGTCGAAGCGCAGGCGCGCGATCCGCATTCGCTGCTCAACTGGATGCGCCGCATGCTGGCGCTGCGGCGCAAGCACCGCGCGTTCGGGCGGGGCACGCTGCGCTTCCTGTTTCCGGGAAACCGCAAGATCCTGGCCTATCTGCGCGAGTACGAAGGCGAGCACATCCTGTGCGTCGCGAACCTGTCGCGGGCGCCGCAGGCCGTGGAACTCGATCTTTCGGCCTTCAACGGGCGCGTGCCGGTGGAGATGATGGGCGCCACGCCGTTCCCCGCGATCGGCACGCTGACCTACCTGCTGACGCTGCCCCCCTATGGCTTCTACTGGTTCGTGCTCAGCGAGGATGCCCATCCGCCTGCCTGGCACGTCTCGGCCCCGGAACAGATGCCCGACCAGATCACGCTCGTGCTGCAGAACAAGGGGCGGCCCGAACTGACGGAGGCCGCGCGCCGCATGCTCAACGATGAAGTGCTGCCGCCCTATATCCGCCGCCGGCGCTGGTTCGGCGCGAAGGACGACAGCATCCAGCGCGCCACACTCGCCTACATGGCCCCGTTCACCAAAGGCACCACAGGCGAGGAAATCTATCTCGGCGAAGTGGAAGTCAGGCTTTCCGGCGGCCGTACCGAGCGCTACCAGCTTCCGCTTGGGGTGCTGTGGGACCGCGAGAGTGCCGATAGCGTGTCCCAGCTGGCGCACGGGCTGTCGATGGCGCGCGTACGCCAGGGCAGCCGGGTAGGACTGGCCACGGATGGCTTCGTGCTGGAACCGTTCGCGCGCGAGGTCATCCGCGCGCTGCGTGCAGACGCCGAACTGCAGGGGCCACAGGAGACCATCCGCTTCCGCTCCGAGCCCGGGCTGTCCGCGGTACAGCCCGAGCAGGAGGAAATCCAGTGGATGTCAGCGGAGCAGTCCAACAGCTCGCTGGCGTACAACAACACGGCCGTGCTCAAGCTGGTGCGGCGCCTCTCCGGCGGCACACATCCGGAAGTGGAGATGACGCGCTACCTGACGGCGCAGGGTTATCCGCATTCCCCTCCCCTGCTGGGCGAGGTGGTCCGGACCGGCGCGGACGGCGTGCCCCATACGCTGATGATGGTGCAGGGCTACATCCTGAACCAGGGCAACGGCTGGGACTGGACGCTCGACTACCTCAGTCGCGTGATCGATGACGCGCTGCCCGCGCAGGAAAGCGCGGACGAGTTCGCCGAAGCGATGAACGGCTACGCCACCATGGCCGGCACGCTCGGCCGACGGCTGGCCGAGTTGCATGCAGTGCTCGCGCGTCCCACCGACGATCCCGCCTTTGCCCCGCGGCCGGCTACCGATGCTGAAACGCGGCAGTGGGCCGAGCAGGCCATGGCGGCTATCACGCATGCACTGGCATTGCTGGAAAAGCGCGCGCAGAACGACCCGAAATCCGCAAGCAAGCGCTTCATGGCCGACGTCGATACGCTGCTGAAGGCGCGCGACGCCCTGCCCGCACTGGTCAACCGGCTTGCCGCAGCCGCGCCCGGCAGCCTGCAGACACGATTCCACGGCGACTTCCACCTGGGCCAGGTGCTGATTGCGCAGAACGACACCTACCTGGTGGATTTCGAAGGCGAGCCGGGTCAGCCACTCGACTGGCGCCGGCGCAAAACCTCGCCACTGCGCGATGTTGCGGGGCTGCTGCGTTCGATCGACTACGCCGCTGCGACCGTTGGCACGGACCGGCAGGAACGCACCCACGCGGAGTTGCCGCCCGCGCTAGCGGAGCGCCGCGGCGGCTTGCTCGAACGCTTCCGCGAAACCGCCAGCGACGCCTTCCTGGGCTGCTACCGGCGTCATATGGAGGCCTCCGGCACGCCGTGGGCCGACAACGCGCAGTTTCAGCCGCTACTCGATCTGTTCCTGCTGGAACGCGCTGCGTACGAAGTCGAATATGAAGCGGCCAATCGCGTCGCCTGGATCGACCTTCCGGCCAGCGGGCTCGCGCGCATGGTGCGCAAGCTCATGGCCGGAAACCTGGAGGCGCAATGAACCGAGTCGACACCCGGCCGCCCGAGCGACGGACGCAAACCATATCCGACGGCGAGTTGGGCGCGCTGGTTGAAGGTCGGCATCGCGATCCGTTTGCGATTCTGGGCCCGCATCGCGACGGCGATACGCTGATCGTGCGCGCCTGCGTGCCCGGGGCGCACTCCGTGATGCTGGCCGATTCGCGGGGTGAACCGCTGGCCCCCATGACGCCGCTGCACGCGGGCGGCGTGTTCACCGGCCGCCTGCCCGCCGGGGTCTCCGTCTACCAGCTCCTGGTCCGCTGGCACAACGGCACTCAGCAGGTGAGCCACGATCCTTATGCGTTCGGACTGCTGCTGGGCGAGCTGGACCTGCACCTCATTGCCGAAGGCCGGCACTTCGAGCTTGGGGCCTGTCTTGGCGCACAGTGGCGCAACGTGGACGGCGTCCAGGGTGTGCGCTTTGCGGTGTGGGCGCCCAACGCCCGGCGCGTGTCGGTCATCGGCGATTTCAACGGCTGGCAGCCCGCGCGGCATCCCATGCGGCTGCGCCACCCGAGCGGCGTCTGGGAACTCTTCATTCCCGAAGCCATGGGCGCGCGGCCCGGCTGCCGCTACAAGTTCGACTTGCTGGACCCGCATGACGCGCAATTGCCCGACAAGGCCGACCCGCTCGCGCTGGCGACCGAGGCGCCGCCAGCAACGGCATCGGTCGTGACGCAGCCGCAGGTTTCCGCGCCTCCGTTCGCGTGGCAGGACGATGAGTGGATGCGCCTGCGCAATGCCGTCGATCCGTATGCGGCGCCGCTGTCGATCTACGAGGTCCACGTCGGCTCCTGGCTGCGCGCGGCCAACGACCCGGCACGCGGCTGGGAGGTGCTGGCCGACCGGCTCATCCCCTATGTCCACGAACTGGGCTTCACGCACATCGAACTGCTGCCCGTGACGGAGCACCCGTTCGGCGGCTCGTGGGGCTACCAACCGCTGTCGCTCTACGCGCCCACGGCGCGACTGGGACCCCCGCAGGCGTTCGCGGCCTTTATCGATCGCTGTCACCGCGACGGCATCGGCGTCATCCTCGATTGGGTACCCGCGCATTTCCCGACGGATCCACACGGGCTGGCGCGCTTCGATGGCACCGCGCTCTACGAGCACGAAGACCCGCGCGAAGGCTTCCACCAGGACTGGAATACGCTGATCTACAACCTTGGGCGCAACGAAGTGCGCGGCTTCCTGCTGGCGGGCGCGCTGCACTGGCTCGAACACTTCCACGTCGACGGCCTGCGCGTCGATGCGGTGGCCTCCATGCTCTACCGCGACTACAGCCGCGCCCCCGACCAATGGGTGCCTAACCGCTTCGGCGGACGCGAGAACCTGGAGGCAGTCGCCTTCCTGCGCGAACTCAACACCGTCGTGCATGAACGCTGCCCCGGCGCGCTCACCATTGCCGAGGAATCCACAGCGTGGCCTGGCGTGACAGCCAGCGCGGCCAGCGGCGGGCTCGGCTTCGACTTCAAGTGGAATATGGGCTGGATGCACGACACGCTGCGCTACCTGTCGCTGGATCCGATTCACCGCGCGTGGCACCACCAGGACATGACGTTCGGCACCGTCTACGCGTGGTCGGAAGCGTTCGTGCTGCCGCTGTCGCACGACGAAGTCGTGCACGGCAAAGGCTCGATGCTGCGCAAGTGCCCGGGCGACGACTGGCAGCGCTTCGCCGGACTGCGCGCCTACTACGGCTTCATGTGGGCCCATCCGGGCAAGAAGCTGCTGTTCATGGGCGGTGAACTGGCCCAGTGGCAGGAATGGAACCACGACGCCGAGCTCGACTGGGCACTGCTCGACCATCCGATGCACCGCGGCGTCCACACGCTGGTGCGCGACCTCAATGCGCTCTACCGGGAGTTGCCTGCCTTGCATGAACTCGACCATTCGCCCGCCGGCTTCCAGTGGGTAGTCGGCGACGATCACCAGAACAGTGTATTCGCGTGGCTGCGCCGTCCGGCGCCCGGCAGCGGAGACGTCGTGCTGGCCGTCACGAATATGACGCCAGTGCCGCGGTACGGCTACCGGATCGGCGTGCCGTCCGAAGGCTGCTGGCATGAGCGGCTCAACACCGACGCGGCGTGTTACGGCGGCAGCAACCTGGGCAATGGCGGTGCCGTGACCGCCGAGCCGGTGCCATCGCATGGACAGGAGGCCTCCGTCTTGCTGACGCTGCCGCCGCTGGCCACGGTGATCCTGCAGCACGCCGGAACGCAGGCATGAACATAGCGCTTCAGGTTCCGGACCGCCTGCTTCCCGGCAAGCCCTATCCGCTCGGCGCGCAATGGGATGGTCTCGGGGTGAACTTCGCCGTGTTCTCAGCCAATGCCTCGCGCATCGACCTGTGCCTGTTCTCGGCAAACGGACGCAAGGAACTGGCGCGCATGCCGCTGCCCGAATGCACGGACGAGATCTGGCATGGCTATCTGCCCAATGCTGCGCTTGGCACCTTGTACGGGTTCCGCGCGTTCGGCCCCTACGACCCCGCGCGCGGGCACCGCTTCAACCCGCACAAGCTGTTACTGGACCCGTACGCACGACGACTCAGCGGGCCGGTGCGCTGGTCCGATGCCCTGTTCGGCTACCGGTTGCAGAGTGCGCGCGCCGACCTCACGCCCGACCGCCGCGACAGCGCGCCGACCATGCCGAAGGCCGTGGTCGTCGACGAAAGCTTCCACTGGGGCGACGACCGGCCGCCCGGCGTGCCCTGGCAGGACACGGTCATCTACGAAGCCCACCTGCGCGGCGTGTCGATGCTGCGCGACGATGTGCTGCCGCACCAGCGCGGCACGTTTGCCGCACTGTGCGACCCGCGCTTTCTCGACCATCTGCTGCGCATGGGCATCACCGCCGTCGAGCTGCTGCCGATACACGCGATCCTGCAGGACCGCTTCCTGCTGGAACGCGGCCTGCGCAATTACTGGGGCTACAACACGCTGTCGTACTTCGCGCCGGAGCCGTCGTACCTGGCGACGGACCAGCTTCACGAGCTCAAGGTCGCCGTGCGGCGCCTGCATGCCGCGGGTATCGAAGTGATCCTGGACGTGGTCTACAACCACACCTGCGAAGGCAACGAACTCGGGCCGACGGTGTCCTGGCGCGGGCTCGACAATGCCAGCTACTACCAGCTCGTGCCCGGCGACGAACGCCATTACCTCAACGACACCGGCTGCGGCAACATGCTGAACCTGCCCCATCCTCGCGTGCTGCAGATGGTGCTCGATTCGCTGCGCTACTGGGTGCAATGCTTCCATGTCGACGGCTTCCGCTTCGACCTGGGTGCGACGCTGGGCCGCGACCACAACGGCTTCGACCCCGGCGCCTCGTTCTTCGACGCAATCCTGCAGGACCCGGTGCTGAGCCGCGTCAAGCTGATCTCCGAACCGTGGGACCTGGGGCCGGGGGGATACCAGCTCGGCAACCATCCGCCCGGCTTTGCCGAGTGGAACGACAAGTTTCGCGACACCGTGCGCCGCTTCTGGCGGGGCGACTCGGGCCAGCGCGGCGAGCTCGCGGCGCGGCTGTCGGGCTCGGCCGACCTGTTCGACCGGCGCCACCGGCGGCCCTGGGCCAGCGTCAATTTCATCACCGCGCATGACGGCTTCACGCTGGCGGACCTGGTCAGCTACAACGGCAAGCACAACGACGACAACGGCGAAGAAAACCGCGACGGGACCGACAACAACTACAGCGCCAACTGGAGCCCCGACGGCAGCGTCGAAGGCCCCACGGACGATCCCGCCATCCTGGCGCTGCGCGCCCGTGTCGCGCAAGCAATGTTGTCCACGCTGCTGCTGGCGCAGGGCACCCCGATGCTGACCGCCGGTGACGAATGGGGCCGCAGCCAGCAGGGCAACAACAATGCGTACTGCCAGGACAACGCGATGTCGTGGCTGGACTGGAAGCAAGCCCAGACGCCGCGCGGACAGGTGCTGCTGCAGATGGTGCGCCGCCTGCTCGCGTTGCGTCTGCGGCTGCCCTCACTCGGCGCCAACCACTTTTCCCACGGCAATCAGGAACCCGCACCGGGGATCGGCGACATTGCGTGGTTCGATACCGAGGGGCAACCACCGAGCCCGGAAGCGTGGGCCGACCCGGAGATCCGCACGCTGGCGCTGCGCCGCGCGGCAGCGCCGCCGCGCTCGGAACGCCTCGAACTTGCCCACCGCGCGACACGAGAAGGACAGCCCGGTCCGGTCAACGTGACCCTGCTGCTGCTCAACGCCGGCGATACCGACGTCGTGTTCCGGCTACCCGAACCGGCACTCGCCTGGCAACTGGTACTGGACAGCAGCCAGCCACAGGCGGAAGCCGGACGGCCGTCGAATGCCATCACGGAGCAGGCCGTGCCTGCCCATTCGCTGGTGCTACTGGCGGCGCAGGCCGCGCCACAACGCTTCGATCATCCGGCAGAGCCCGCACGCGCCGCACCGCAGGAGGCCGCCTCATGAGCCCCAAGACCCCCTCCGATACAGACGCATTGCATGCGCTCGCCGTGCACGTCGGCGTACAGCCACGCTGGCTCGATGCCTGGGGCCGGCCGCAACAGGTTCCGGACGACGCACTGCGGCGCATACTGCAGGGCCTGGCGCTGTCCTGCGACACGCCCGCGCAATGCCGGGCCTCCGGCGCACGCCTCGATGCGGAAGACGCCGCGCTGGGACTGCCCCCGCTGATCACGGCGGACCCGGGTGAGCCCATTGATATTCCCTGGCCCAATGGCGCCGAAGCCAGGCCGTACCGGATCCAACTCGAGGACGGCAGCCACCTCGACGGCACCGCGCAGCCTGCCGGGAACGGGACGCTGCGCCTGTCGCCCGTGGCCGTGTGTGGCTACCACTGCCTGCACATCGGCGAGGCGGAGACCGTCCTGGCCGTCGCCCCGCCGCGCTGCTTCGGCGTGGAGGACGCACTGCGCGAAGCCGGCCGCCGCACAGCGGGCGAACGCGCATGGGGCCTGGCCGTGCAGCTCTATGCGCTGCGTCGCGGCGCACCGACTGGCATGGGCGACCTGACCGCGCTCGCACAGTGCTGCGAGGCCGCTGCCCGCCAGCACGCGGATGCGGTGGCAATCAACCCGCTCCATGCTGGCTTTGCCGCGCTGCCGGATCGCTACAGCCCTTACTCGCCGTCCAGCCGGCTGTTCCACAACCCGCTCTACGCCGACCCGGCGGCGGCATTCGGCCAGGAAGCGGTCGATAGCGCGATGGCGGCGCTTAACGTCGGCACGGCATTCGCGCAGCATGAGTCGCGCAGCGAGATCGATTGGGCGAACATCTCGCGCCTGCGCCTTTCGGTGTTGCGCTGGCTATGGCAGCACCGTGCGCACCTCTTGCCGCAAGCGTCGCTGGATGCGTGCGCCGCGTTCCGTGCACGCGGCGGCACGGCGCTGCACGACCACGCGTGCTATGAGGCGATCCAGGCGAGCCGCCTCGGCGAGGCAGCCAACCCCATGAACGCCAACGGCTCCGCGGACTGGCGTTGCTGGCCCGTGACGCTGCGGTCCCCGACCGATGCAGCCGTGACCGCGTTCGCAGTCGCGCATCCGCAGGAGATCGAGTACCACATCTTCCTGCAATGGCTCGCGGACGACGGCCTGGCGCGGGCGCAGCGCGCGGCGCGGGACGCTGGCATGGCCATTGGCGTGATCGGCGACCTCGCAGTCGGCGCCGATCACGGCGGCAGCCAGGCGTGGTCGCGCCAGCAGGACATACTGCCGGGCTTCCACGCGGGCGCGCCGCCCGATGTTTACAACCCGCACGGGCAGGACTGGGGCGTCACCGTATTTTCGCCGCGAAGGCTGCGCCAGCGCGGCTACGGGGCGTTCATCGAGATGCTGCGTGCCAACCTGGCGCATGCGGGCGGCTTGCGCATCGACCACGTGCTGGGGCTGGCGCGCATGTGGCTGGTGCCCGCTGGCGCCTCCGCGCGCGACGGCGCCTATCTCGCCTTCCCGATGCAGGAGTTGTTGCGGCTGGTGGCGCTGGAATCGTGGCGGCACCACGCAATCATCATCGGCGAAAACCTTGGCACGGTGCCGGCGCATCTGGACAGCGCACTCGCCGGGCGCGGCGTGCTGGGCATCGACGTGCTGTGGTTTGAGCGCGAAACACTGAAACCGGACGACAACGACAGCCCGGCGTCTGCAGCCACGGACACGCCGCCGTTCCTGCCCGCCGAAGCGTGGCCGCGGCACGCCGTGGCCACCACGTCTACGCACGACTTGCCCACGGTCGCGGGCTGGTGGCAAGGCCGGGACCTGACATGGCGCGAGCAGTTGGGCCTGCTGGCGCAGGACGAAACGCCGGAAGGCGTACACGCCGCCCGTGTGCGCGAGCGCACGGCGCTGTGGCAGGCGCTGTGCGATGCTGGCCTGGCCAGCGGGACGGCGCCCGATCCGGAGCATCCGCCACTGGACGCCGTGCTGGCCTGGCTGGGCCGCACGCGCACGCCGCTGCGCCTGCTGCCGGTGGAAGACCTGCTTGGCGTGTCCGAGCAGGCGAACCTGCCCGGGACCACGGCAGGCCACCCCAACTGGCAGCGCAGGCTTGACGCGGACGTACGCCGGCTCTTTGACGCCCCGGCAATGCGCACCCGGGCACAGGCCGTGCGTCACGGCCGGGTTCCCGGCCCGCCGCGCCAGCGCTGAACCATCACGCTACGGAGGTCGTTCATGACGGACGCCAACCGGCCCGAGCATGCCGACGATACCCGCACCGCACTCTCGAGCGCCACGATCCGGCGCGCTTTCCTGGATCACCTGTTCCACACCCAGGGCAAGCCACCGGACCATGCGAGCCAGAACGACCTGTACCAGGCGCTGGCGCATACCGTGCGCGACCGCCTGGTGCAGCGCTGGATCAGCACGTCGGAGGCTTACCTGGACCAGCCGTCGCGCACGGTGGCCTACCTGTCTGCGGAATTCCTGATGGGCCCGCATCTGGGCAACAACCTGATCAACCTCGGCATCTACAGCGAGGTGCAGGCCGCGATGCAGGCGCTCGGCCTGGATCTCGATCAGATCCTGGCGCAGGAGATCGAACCGGGGCTCGGCAACGGCGGCCTTGGCCGGCTCGCGGCATGCTTCATGGATTCGCTGGCGACGCTGGAGATTCCGGCGCTCGGCTACGGTATCCGCTACGAGTACGGCATCTTCCAGCAGGCCATCATCGACGGCATGCAGGTCGAGAAAACCGATAGCTGGCTGCGCAATGGCAACCCGTGGGAAATCCAGCGTTCGGAATGGGCGGTACAGGTGCGCCTGGGCGGCCACACCGAGCACTATGCCGATGGGCGCGGGCACTATTGCGTGCGCTGGGTGCCGGCCAAGACGGTGATCGGCGTACCGTTCGACTCGCCGATCCTGGGCTACCGCGTCAACACCGTCAACACCTTGCGCCTGTGGCGCGCCGACGCGACCGAGGCCTTCGACTTCCCGACCTTCAACCGCGGCGACTACCTCGGCGCGGTCAGCAAGAAGATCACGTCGGAAAACCTGACCAAGGTGCTGTACCCGAACGACGAGACCGAGCAGGGCAAGGAATTGCGCCTGGAGCAGCAGTACTTCTTCGTCGCGTGTTCACTGCAGGACATGCTGCGGTTGCTCGCGGCCGATGGCATGCCGGTATCACGCTTCCATGAAAAGTTCGCCGTGCAACTCAATGACACGCATCCCGCCGTCGGCATTGCCGAGCTGATGCGGCTGCTGGTGGACGAACACGACCTGCCCTGGGAGCAGGCGTGGCACATCACCTGCCAAGCATTCGCCTACACCAACCATACGCTGTTGCCCGAGGCGCTGGAGCAATGGCCGCTGCCGCTGTTCGGCCGCGTGCTGCCACGGCATCTCGAAATCATCTTCGAAATCAACGCGCGCTTTCTCGAAGAAGCGCGCATCCGCTTCTATGGCGACGACTCGCGCCTGGCCAGGCTGTCGCTGATCAACGAACACGGCGAACGGCACGTGCGCATGGCGCACCTGGCCTGCGTGGGCAGCCATGCCATCAACGGCGTGGCCGAACTGCATTCGCGCCTCATGCGCGAAGACGTGCTCAAGGATTTCCACGAGATGTGGCCCGAGAAGTTCACGAGCATCACCAATGGCGTCACGCCGCGGCGCTGGCTGGCGCTGTCGAACCCGCGCTTGTCTCGGCTGGTGACCGATGCCATCGGTGATGAGTGGGTCACCGACCTGGAGCGGCTGCGTGCCCTGGAGCCATTTGCCGACGATGCGGGCTTCCGCGAGCAGTGGCAGGCCGTGCGGCGCGACAACAAGGTGGCCCTTGCCGAGCTGGTGCGCGATTGCACGGGCGTGGTCATCGACCCGTCGTCGATGTTCGACGTCATGGTCAAGCGCATCCACGAGTACAAGCGCCAGCACCTGGCGGTGCTGCACATCATTGCGCTGTACCACCGCATCAAGTCCGACCCGGACCTGGACCTGACACCGCGCACCTTCCTGTTCGGCGGCAAGGCGGCGCCGGGCTACGAATACGCCAAGCTGATGATCCGCTTCATCACCAGCGTGGCCGACGTGGTCAACCGCGACCCGCAGGTGCGCGACCGGCTCAAGGTGGTGTTCCTGCCCAATTTCAACGTCACGTACGGGCAACGCATCTACCCGGCGGCGGACCTGTCGGAGCAGATTTCGCTGGCCGGCAAGGAGGCATCGGGCACGGGCAACATGAAGTTCGCGATGAACGGCGCGCTGACCATCGGCACCATGGACGGCGCCAATATCGAGTTGTGCGAGGCGATCGGCCCTGACAACTTCTTTGCTTTCGGACTGACCGCCCCCGAGGTTTACGCACTGCGTGCCACCGGCTACGACCCGGCGGCTTACTACCACCGCAACGACGAACTGCGCGCGGTCATCGACCTTGTCCAGCAGGGCTTCTTCTCGCATGGCGATGCCAGCGTCTTCCGGGGCCTGTTCGATGCGCAACTGCGGCATGACCCCTACCTGCTGCTGGCCGATTTCGGCGCCTATGTCGAATGCCAGCAGCGCGTGTGCGAGACCTATGTGCGGCCGCAACGCTGGCAGCGCATGTCGGTTCTGTCATGCGCGCGCTCAGGCCGCTTCTCGTCGGACCGTGCCATCCGCGAATACTGCGGCCGGATCTGGAAGGTCGACCCCGTGCCGGTCCACCTGCTGCACCGTGCCGGGGGCACCCCGCGCCAGGCGGACAGCCGGATACGCGCGGTGAGCAAAGTCCGGTAGGCATATGCACTTTCTACAACCCCGTACTGGAACCCGCCATGCCGGCTGGTGCGCAGCCGGCCCCGGTGCCGGCCCGCGCAGCGGCCGCCACCTGGCATGGAGTTCGCAACATCCCACCGGCTTGCGGCAATTTTCTCCCACTGGAACCGATCCTTTCAGGCCCAGGAGCTGATCTTGAACCTCACTTCGTTTTTCCTCGGCACCGGTGCAACCTCGGCCACGCCGCGGCTGGCGCCACTGGACAGCTTCTCGGCCAGCGCTCCGCAGGTGCCCGCCGCCAACGACGATCCGCACAGTTATGCCTTCGGACCGGTGTGGCTGCCTGAAGGCCGCATCGGCTTTCGGCTGTGGGCGCCGGACGCCGCCCAGCGCGGGGAGTCGGTGCGACTGGAAATCGCCGGCATGGGCCCGGTGCGGATGACGGCTTGCGAGAACGGCTGGTACCGCGCTGCAGTGCCGTGCGCCGACGGGACGCGCTACTGGTTCCGGCTCGATGATGGCACTACCTTTCCCGACCCGGCTTCACGGTGGCAACCGAACGATGTGCACGGCCCCAGCGTCGCGTGCCAGCCCAAGGCCCGGACCTATCCCTGGAAGTGTCCCGACTGGCGTGGGCGACCGTGGCACGAGGCCGTCATCTGCGAACTGCACGTCGGCCTGTGCGGCGGCTATGCGGGAGCCATGGCGCAGTTGCAGCGCCTTTCCGCGCTCGGCTTCACCGCCGTGGAACTGATGCCGCTGGCCGAGTTTCCCGGCGCGCGCAACTGGGGCTACGACGGCGTGCTGCCGTTCGCCCCCGAGTCCGGCTATGGCAAGCCTGACGACCTGCGCGCACTGGTCGATGAAGCCCACAGCCTCGGCATGATGGTGTTGCTCGACGTGGTGTACAACCATTTCGGGCCGGAGGGCAACTACCTGCATCACTATGCGAGCGCATTCTTCCGTCAAGACCGGCAGACGCCGTGGGGCCCTGCCCTTGACTTCCGCCGCCGCGAAGTGCGCCGCTTCTTTACCGAAAACGCGCGCTACTGGCTGGAAGAATTCCGCTTCGACGGCCTGCGCCTGGACGCCGTCCATGCGATCGACGACGAAGGCTGGCTCACCACGCTGCCGTCGGACCTGCGGGCGTTGCACGGCTTGCAAGGACGCCATGTCCACCTGGTGCTCGAAAACGACCACAACGACGCCTCGCTGCTGTCCGCGGGCTTCGATGCGCAATGGAACGATGACGCGCACCACGCGCTGCATGTGCTGCTGACCGGCGAACAGGACGGCTACTATCGCGACTACGGCGCAACCCCGGGGCGCCCGGCAAACACCAGCCAGAATGCAGGCCAGAACACACCGCTGAGGCACCTTGCCCGCGTACTGCGCGAAGGCTTCGCCTACCAGGGTGAAGTGTCGCCGTACCGCTCGGAATGCGATCCTGCGCAGGGGCCGGTCCGTCGGGGCAAGCCCAGTGGCCACCTGCCGCCCACGGCCTTTGTGAGCTTCCTGCAGAACCATGACCAGATCGGCAACCGGGCCTTCGGCGACAGGCTGGCTACCCTGGCTGATCCGGATGCGTTGCGCGTGGCAGTCGCCCTCCAACTGCTTTGCCCGCAGGTGCCGCTGGTGTTCATGGGCGAGGAATGCGGCGCGCAGACGCCCTTCTACTACTTCACAAGCCATCCGCCGGAATTGGCCGAGGCGGTCCGCCAGGGGCGCAGGCAGGAATTCGCGGGCATGGCCGCATTTCGCGACGAATCTCAGGCGCTAGAGATTCCCGACCCGAACGACCCGGCAACATTCGAGGCCTCGCGCCCGCCGATGGATGTGGAGAACGACTGGACGCGCTACTACCGCAGGCTGCTCGCCATCCGGCGCGAATGGCTCATGCACCGGCTGCCGCGCGCGCGCATTTCGGGCGTCGATGTGCTCGGACCAGCGGCGCTGCGCGCACGCTGGCGCCTGGGCGACGGCACGTGCCTGTCGATCTGGGTGAACCTGGGCGAGCATGTCGCGGCTTGCCAGCCGCCCGCGCCGGGTTACGCGGTGCTCCACGAAACAGCCAGCGGCCACGCGGATGCCGTCGCCGGCGGTTCGCTGCCGGCCATGAGCTGCATCGCCATCCTGTCCGGCCATGGCGAGCAAGCCCATGGCGCCGGCGGCGCCCGCTGACGCGCCGGTGCAACCGGCTGCGCGTGACGCACACCTGCCGCCGCGCGCCACGGCGCGGCTGCAGCTGCACCCCGGCTTCACGCTGGCGGACGCGGCCGGGGTCGTGGGCTACTACGCCGCGCTCGGCGTGAGCCACCTTTACCTGTCTCCGGTGACCGACGCACGCCCAGGTTCCACGCACGGGTACGACGTGACCGATTTCACGCGCGTGCGCGAGGCCCTTGGCGGCGAGGCCGCACTGCGCGCGCTGGCACAGCGGGCTCACCAGTCGGGACTTGGTCTGATCCTCGATATCGTGCCCAACCACATGGCTGCCGATGCCACGCACAACGCGTGGTGGCGCGACGTCCTGGCGCACGGGCAGGACAGCCAGCACAGGGCGTGCTTTGATATCGACTGGCAGCCCCCCGATGCGACGCTGCACGGCAAGGTGCTGGTTCCCATACTCGGCCATCCGTACTGGGAAACGCTCGCGCGCGGCGATTTGCGCGTGGTGTGGACCTCGGCAAGCGGCGCGGCATCGCTGCGCTATTTCGAACACGACTTCCCGCTTGCGCCGGAGAGCCTGCCCCGGCACGCCATGATGGACACCGCGTGGTTCGATGCCACGCACGAGGCCGGCCGCGAACACCTGCATGCCTTGCTGGAACGCCAGCACTATCGGTTGGCGTGGTGGCGCACCGCTGCAGCCGCGCTCAACCGGCGGCGCTTCTTCGAGATCAGCGACCTGGTTGGCATCAGGCAGGAAGAGCCCACTGTATTTGCCGCCACGCATGCGCTGGTGTTCCGGCTGCTGCGCGAAGGGGTTATTGACGGCGTACGTGTCGATCACGTGGACGGGCTTGCCGATCCGGCGGCCTATTGTCGACAGCTGCGTGATTGCCTGGACCAGCATGCCGGCCATCGTCCCTGGCTGGTGATAGAGAAAATCCTGGCGCCGGGAGAGATACTGCCTGCGGACTGGCACGTGGACGGGACCACCGGCTACGACTTCATGGACGAGGTTGCCGCCGTACTGCACAGCGAGGCGGGCCCCGCTGCGCTCAATGCCTTGTGGCGCCAGGCCGGCGGACGCCCCGACAGCTACCCCGTCGCCGTGGCGGATGCGCGCCGTCAGATCCTGCGGCACCATCTTGTCACCGAGTTTGACACCGCGTGCGCGCGGCTGCACGCGTACGCATCTGCCGATCCCACCACGCGGGACCTGACGCGTGCGGCGCTGGCGCGGGCGCTAACGGGCTGGCTCGAAGCCATCCCGGTCTATCGCAGCTACATGAGCGGCGAGCCGGCCCGGCGCGACGCGGCTGCGCTGCGTGCCGAGCAGGCCATGCTAGACGAAGCGGCCAGCACCGCTCGCGAAACCCTGGCGCCCGAACAGGCTGCCGCGCTCGATTTCATCCTGGCCTGCCTGCGGACGCGCGAGCCAGATGCCAGCGCGCCGGCGCAGGTCCGGCGGCGCTTGCAGCAACTGATGCCAGCGCTGGCCGCCAAGGCCGGCGAAGACACTGCGTTCTACCGCTATGGCCCGCTGCTGTCGCGCAACGAGGTAGGCAGCCATCCGGCGACCATGGCACTGTCCGTGACGGACTTCCATGTAGCCATGGGTCGGCGGCAGCAATCCTTTCCCCATGCCATGCTCGCCACCGCCACGCACGACCACAAGCGTGGCGAAGATGCGCGCATGCGCCTCGCGGTACTGAGCGAGGTGCCGCAGGAATGGGCGGCGGCCGTGCGGGCATGGGAAGTCGAAGCTGCCGCGCTGCTGGCATCGCTGCCGCAGGTGCCGGATCCGGCAGACCGCCTGATGCTGTATCAGTCCATGCTTGGCGCCTGGCCCATGCCGCGCGACGCGCTCGGGCGCGATGGCGCGCTGGAGGCGTTTCTCGATCGCATCGCCCAATGGCAGCAAAAGGCCATTCGCGAGGCCAAGCTGCATGGCAACTGGACTATGCCGGACACCGCCTACGAAGCCGCCTGCGACGCCTTCCTGCGCGGGCTGGCGGTCGGGTGGCCGCATGGCGGCCTGCTCGCGCGGATCGGGCAGTTCGTCCAGCGCGTGGCCCCGGCCGGTGCCATGAACGGATTGGCCCAGGTCATGATCCAGCTGACGGCGCCGGGTGTGCCGGACCGCTACCAGGGGCGCGAAGACTGGGACTTGAGCCTCGTCGATCCGGATAACCGGCGCCCGGTCGACTACGCACGGCTGCAGGTGCAACTGGAAAGCCCGGCGGGCTGGGCTGAATGGCTGGCGGACTGGCGTGACGGGCGCATCAAGCAGCAGATCGTGCGCCATGTACTGGCGGCACGCCGTGCGCACGAAGCGCTGTTTCGGGACGGGGACTACCAGCCGCTCGCGGCGAAAGGACCGCTGGCCGACCATGTGCTGGCGTTCGCGCGCACGCTGGGCGAACAGCAAGCGTTGACGGTCGTTTCCCGCCTGGGGGCTACGCTGGTGGCGGACATTCCCCTTGTGCCACCGGCGCGCTGGGGCAGAACCAGGATTGACACGGGCACGGGCGAGGCGCGCTGCTGGGTCGACGCCCTCACCGGGCAAGCGTTCGCCGCGGACGGCCTGAGGATCCAGCACGTGCTCGGCGCGCTTCCTGTCGCGCTACTGTTACGGCAGGGCTGACCCCCGTTTCACATCGACCGCGGCACACCCGGTGCGCGGCGAGCCGCAATCGGCGTCAGCGGCTTGCTGTTTGCCGCCTGGCTTGGCGATGCACCCTGGTCCTGTGGCACGTACGGCCGGATCACCAGCGCCACGTAATCATCTGCCTTCGGCGTGACCACGATGTACGCCAGGCCCGACATCACCAGGCCGACCTCGCCCAGCTCCGTTGAAATGCGCGCAACGATGAAGCGCTGCAGCAGGCGTGGATCCATCGATTCGTCGATCGCCAGCGCGGCGGTACAGATGGTCAGGAAACAGCGTTCCACCTCCTGGCACACCACCACGACTTCGTCGAGCGCGTAGCCGGACCGGCTCGCGCGTACCAGCACCGACACGCCCGTGCTGGGCGCTGCCTTGTGCCATCCTGCCTTGGTGTGGAAGGCCGGCAGCGTCAGGCCGGAGCCCGTGTCGTGGGCCACTGTGTTGAAGCGATGGGAAAAGTCCGCTGGCGTGATGGCGAGCAACTGGCGCTCCACAGGTGTGGAAGACACCGCCACGGACGAGGCAAGAACAAGGGAAGACAGGACGCCGGCCAGATTCATAGCTTCCTCGCGATCGGTGAGCCGTTCCCCCCGGCCGGCTGCCTGGACGCCACGCCGCTTGCGGTCCAAGGCCAGCATCTCTCTTCACTATAGGCGTGGCTGCACGCAAGTGCCGCGCCACGGCACCGCCGGGCCGGCGCCAGACCGCTAGCCTCCCCCCTCCCAGCGCGTCCGTACGCGGCGTACGTTGCCCATGCAGTTTCTGCAGCCGCTGTAAAAAGTACTGCTGCGTGGTTCGGTCCTCGCCACTTTCCCTCGCGCTGGGCGGCGCCGCCAAGCGGGAACGGTGCTTGCAGAGATATGGCAGGGTGGCCCCGATCAGCCCGGCCCCACTGGCTGTGCCATGTGCGGTGCCAGCCGCGGCCACGGATTTCGGAGGACTTCGCCATGAACATCCGTCTGCGTGCCAATTCACGTCTCGTTGTTCCGGCCGTGGCAGCCGCGCTGCTGTTCGCTGGCACGATCGCCAATGGGGCGCCCACCGATCCGCCGGCGGCCCCGTCGTCGCCTGGCCGCACGGTTGCACCCCGCGACACGGAGGCGACTACGGACCGCGCTATCACCACGGAGGTCAGGTCTCGACTGTCAGCGACACGGGGTCTCGAGCCAGCCAACATCCGCGTTAGCACCACCGATGGCGTGGTGCGGCTCGAAGGGACTGTACGCGACGACGCCCAGCGCGCGCGCGTGATGGAAACGGCCCGGGGGGTGCGCGGTGTCACGGCCGTCTCTGACGAATTGAAGGCCCGCACGGACTAAGGGATCGAGGATTCAGGATTTGAGGGTTCGGATGGATCGGCCCAGGTCAGTATCGTCAGTATCAATGGAGCGCATAGCAAATGAACACGCACCGCCAGCACGAGCATGACAACCAGCAGGATTCCAGACGCACGACCCACAAGGGGCCAGACGTCGAACACGAACGCGGCAAGCCGGGCAAGGATCGCCGCCGCGACGTGGAACGCGAACATGACATCCCGGACGAGAACGGCGAGCCGCCATCCGTGCGCCATGGCGGCGGAAATCCGGATGCGAAGGAGCCGCCGGTCGAAAACACCTGACGGCACAAGGACAAGGAGCACAAATGAGCAAGATCGCACGAACCGGTGGACGCGCCGACAGCCAGGCCTCCGCGGCGTCCACGCCGGGCGCGGAGGCAAAGCGGCGCAAGCGCACAGCCGCGATCCAGGCCAGCAGCGATGCACGCAGCGCCGTGGAGGCCACGGGCGGCAATGTGCCTAGCACCCTGGATCCGGACCTGACCGAACCGGCCGAGAACATCGATGCAGAACTGGCGCAGATCGATCAGGACCGCCATGGGCTGCCCGACGAGGCGTTGCCCGAAGAGGAAATCAACGAGGAAATCGAACGCGCGGCAGAACGGCTGCCCGCTGATGTACCGGTAGACAAGGCCGATCGCACCGATGAGCGGGAAGAACGGCCGCCTTCCCCGCCTAAGATCGGATGAGCGTGCGCGTTGGGGGCGAGGGTCGGGCGCGATCCGGGTTGATTCGGAGCGATCCGGAGCGATCTCGCCAAAGGGGCGTGGCTGGCATATGCCAGGCACGCCATCTACTCACGGGACCCATGCTCACATGACTCCCGTCTGCCGACCCGGGCTCCTGCGCTACTCCGAAGCCAGAACCCCAAACCGCCGCACGTGGATATGATTGACCACGTCACGCACCCCGAACACGGACTCCGCAATCTCTTCGATCTCGTACTTGCTGCGACGGTCATTGACCGTGCCTTCCATCGTCACCACGCCTTCGCGCACGTGTACCGTCACCTCGCTGACGTCTAGCCCCTCTTCATGCGCCAGGCGTGTGCAGACGGCATCGTGGAGCCGGTCATCGGCGCGGCGGTAATTGCGCGGGCCTTCGCTGCGGCGATACCCCGAACCGCCATAGCGGCCCGATCCATATTCCGAATACTCCTGCGCGCGCGGGTCGCCAAGCCCGTACATTGGATACCGGCGTGGCTCCTGGCGCCACGTCTCTCGCTCGGCGCCATAATCGCCGCGTGAGGCTTCCGCACCGGACGGCCTGTAGGGCTGGTCTCGGTACCTGCGCGCCCACTCCTCATCATCGCGTCTGCTTTCACCGCCCCATGTACCGCGCACGGATTCGCGTGGCAGTCGCCGTTCCGGGTTTCCATGGCGAGAAGACAGATGCCGCAGGCGCTCGTTGCGCTCATGTGCCGGGAGGTCGCTGTAACCCTGGTCGTTGCTGCCGTATTTGCGGCTCGGCGGCCGGCGCAGGTAGTCTTCATCGGCGCGCGGGTCTTCAGGGTCGCGGTCGCGATAGGGGTAATCAGGGCTGTCGGAGTAGCGTGGATAGTCCGGATAGTCGCTTCGTCTCATCAGGTGCTCCTTGGCGGGCTGTGACAAGGCACGTCCACACGGTGCGCAGCGAGCGCAACTGCGCGCCCGCTGCCAGATTGCCGGCGCTTCCCGCCATCACGCAGGAATTTCAACCGGCGGTAAGAACGACCGGGGACGCCGGCGGGCGCTCGCGGGCGCGCTGTTACCGGTCAGGATCCGTCCAGGAAAGCGCTGCGCGGGCCCAGCCGCTGGCCGAGGTTCGGGCTGTCCCAACCGCCGCCCTGCATATACGGATTGGGGCTGCGCTGCATGGACATGGTTCCAGGCTGGCTGTAGGTGCTGGACTGGCTGTATGACTGACTGTAGGCACCAGGCTGCGCCGGCGCGGTGGATGGCTGGGAATCCGGCGCCAGACCCTGGCGTGTTGTGGCGTTGGTACCTTGCGTATACGGATCGAACTTGTCACCCGCGCGGGCGCCTTGCGAATACGGATCGCGCGGCGTCGTGGGGGTCTGCGCCATCACAGGAATCGTTGCTGCCGCGAGCGCTGCGGCCAGCAGCAGGCCGCTGGGTCGTAAATGCTTCATGGTTACCTCCGTTCAGCGCGCGAAGTGCGCGCCTGTCGCCACTGTCTAGCGAAAGGCATGCCCAGCGCAGAAGGGGCGCATGAAACATGCGCCCCTTCTGCCTGAAACGGAAGAACCTGCTCCCTGGCTGTTCCCTGCTATCGCGAGGGGCGGTTATCCGACACTGACACGCGCCCGCTCGACGGTGCGCGCCAGCACCGGCACCAGCGCGGCGCCCGTATGGCTGGCCGGCATGCGCGACAGCGCCTCCGGATCTGCCGCGCCGACGATGGTGCCGCCACCCGCGCCGCCTTCGGGGCCCAGGTCGATGATCCAGTCGGCTTCGGCGATCACGTCGAGATCGTGCTCGATCACCACCACGCTGTGGCCGCCATCAGTCAGGCGATGCAGCACGCGAATCAGGCGCGCCACGTCTGCCATGTGCAGGCCCACGGTCGGTTCGTCCAGCACGTATAGCGTGTGCGGCGCCTTCTGGCCGCGCCGCGTGATGTCGTCACGCACTTTGCTCAACTCGGTCACCAGCTTGATGCGCTGCGCTTCCCCACCGGACAGCGTGGGCGATGGCTGGCCCAGTGTCAGATAGCCAAGACCGACATCCTTCATCAACTGCAGCGGATGGGCGATGTTCGACATCGCAGCGAAAAACTCCACCGCTTCGTCGATTTCCATGGTCAGCACTTCGCCGATGTTCTTGCCGCGCCACGTGACAGCCAGCGTTTCCGGGTTGAAGCGCTGGCCATGGCAGACGTCGCAAGGCACCTTCACGTCCGGCAGGAAGCTCATGCCGATGGTGCGCACGCCCTGCCCTTCGCAGGCCGGGCAGCGGCCATCGCCGGTGTTGAACGAGAAGCGCGATGCGGTATAGCCGCGAGCACGTGCCTCCAGCGTGTCGGCAAACAGTCGGCGGATGGTGTCCCACACGCCGATATAGGTCGCCGGGCATGAGCGCGGGGTCTTGCCGATCGGGGTCTGGTCTACTTCGAGCACGCGGTCGATCGACTCCCAGCCGGTGATCGACTCGCAGCCGTACCAGTCATGATCGACCTTGAACGCCTTGCGCTCCGCCTTGACGCCCTTGGCCGCGGCCTCCTGCTGCGCAGCACTGCGCGCGCGGCGCGTGGCCGGCGACGACAGCACCGAACGGCCCACCGCATCCAGCAGGTTGGTCATCAGCACGTCCCGCGCGAGCGTGGACTTGCCCGACCCGCTGACCCCGGTAATGGCCACCAGTCGCGACAGCGGGATGCGCGCCGTGACCTTGCGCAGGTTGTGCAGCGAGGCGCCATGCACGGTCAGCCATTCGGGCGGATCGGCCGGCTTCCCGGCGGCACCGGGCTTCACCGTGCGCCGCGCCTGCAGCGGATGGACAATGGGCCGGGCCAGGAACTGCCCGGTGGTTGAATCCGGCGCCGAGGCGAGATCCGCCACGCTGCCCTGCGCCACCAGCGTGCCGCCGCGCTTGCCCGCGCCGGGGCCGATATCGATGATGTGGTCGGCGCGGCGGATGGTGTCTTCGTCATGCTCTACCACCACCAGCGTATTGCCCTTTTCGCCGAGCTTGCGCAGCGCGTCGAGCAGGATCTGGTTGTCGCGCGGATGCAGCCCGATGGTCGGCTCGTCCAGCACGTAGCACACGCCCTGCAGGTTGCTGCCGAGCTGCGCGGCCAGCCGGATGCGCTGCGCTTCACCACCGGACAGGCTCGGCGCGGCACGATCCAGGCTCAGGTAGCCAAGGCCGACTTCCTCCAGGAACTGCAGGCGGCTGCCGATCTCGCTGATCACGTCGCGGGCGATGTCGGCATCGCGGCCGGTCAGGCGCAATCCGTCAACCCATTCACGCGTTTGCGACACGGTCCACTGTGCCACATCGACAATGGCCTGCTCGTCGAACGTCACGGCGCGTGCAACCAGGTTCAGGCGGGTGCCATGGCAGTCCGGGCATGGCGTGTCACCCACGCCTTCCGGCTCCTGTTCCTCGGACGGCAGGCTTTGCTCGCGGCCCCGGTCATCGCTGGCCAGCACCGTGTCATCGAACACGGCGCGCTGTTCGCGCGTCAGCGTCAGGCCTGTGCCTACGCAGGTCGTGCACCAGCCGTGCTTGCTGTTGTACGAGAACATCCGCGGATCGAGTTCCGGATAGCTGGTACCGCAGACGGGACAGGCGCGCTTGGTTGAGAACACCTTCACGTCGCCAACATGCGCGGTGCCGTCGCCGTTGTGCATAGCGTCGTGCAGGCCGTCCAGCGGCGCCAGCAGGTGCATCACGCCCTTGCCAGCTTCGAGCGCCTGCGCCAGCAGCGCGCGCAACTGGCCTTCATTTTCCGGCGAGATCACGAGGTCGCCCACCGGCAGTTCGATCGTGTGTTCGCGGAAACGGTCCAGGCGCGGCCACGGATCGACCGGCAGGAATTCGCCATCCACGCGCAGGTGCGTGTTGCCGCGCGCCTTCGCCCACTTGGCCAGGTCCGTGTAGACGCCCTTGCGGTTCACGACCAGCGGGGCGAGGAAACCGACATGCTCGCCGCGATGGTCGCGCAGCAACTGCGCGGCGATGGAGTCCGGGCTTTGCGAAGTCACCGGTGCGCCGTCATGCACGCAGTGCTGGATACCGAGCTTCACGTACAACAGCCGCAGGAAGTGCCACACCTCCGATGTCGTCGCCACCGTACTCTTGCGGCCGCCGCGCGACAGGCGCTGCTCGATCGCGACGGTCGGCGGAATGCCGTAGACCGCATCGACTTCGGGCCGGCCAGCAGGCTGCACGATCGAACGCGCATAGGCGTTGAGGGATTCCAGGTAGCGGCGCTGCCCTTCATGGAACAGGATGTCGAACGCCAGCGTCGACTTGCCCGAACCGGACACGCCGGTCACCACATTGAACTTGCCGTGCGGGATATCGACGTTGAGCGACTTGAGGTTGTGCTCGTGCGCGTTGACGATTCGCACGACGTCCTCGCCTTCGATTGCGCGGCGCGCGCGCCGGGCCTGCAGCGCGGCCTGTAGCGGCACACCTTCGCCTTCGGCGCGCTCTGCCGCCAATGTGCCCGCTTCGCCAAGCGCGGCGTCATAGTGAATCAGCGCCTGGCCGGTATGGGACTCGGCGCAACCCTTCACATCTTCGGGCGTGCCCGTGCAGACGACGCGGCCGCCGGCGTCGCCGCCTTCGGGGCCCAGGTCGATCAGCCAGTCCGCGGCACGGACCACGTCTAAGTTGTGCTCGATCACCACCAGCGAATGGCCGCCGTCGAGCAGCTTGCCGAACGCGCGCATCAGCTTGGCGATGTCGTCGAAATGCAGGCCCGTGGTCGGCTCGTCGAACATGAACAGACGCTTGGGCGAGGTATCGGGCCGGATCACGCGGCCCTTGGGCTGCGCTGCCTGCGCCGCTTCGGCGAGGAATCCCGCCAGCTTGAGGCGCTGCGCTTCGCCGCCCGAAAGTGTCGGCACGGGCTGGCCCAGCTTCACGTACTCCAGGCCCACATCGACAATGGGTTGCAGCACGCGCAGCACGGCGGCATCGCCAGCGAAGTACGCCGCAGCCTCCGACACCGTCAGTTCCAGCACATCGGCCACGCTCAGCAAGCGCGCCGGCTGGCCAGGCAAGCTCCGCTCGATCTTGACCTCGAGCACTTCGGGACGGTAACGGCTGCCATCGCAGTCGGGGCAGCGCAGGTAGACGTCGCTGAGAAACTGCATTTCGACGTGCTCGAAGCCCGAGCCACCGCAGGTCGGGCAGCGTCCATCGCCCGAGTTGAAGCTGAACGTGCCCGCGGTATAGCTGCGCTGAATGGCCATGGGCGCCTTGGCGAAAATCTTGCGGATCTCGTCGAATGCGCCGACATAGCTGGCCGGGTTGGAGCGCGCGGTCTTGCCGATCGGCGACTGGTCGACGAAGACCACGTCATCGACGAGATCGGCGCCACGCAGCGCGCGGTGCGCGCCCGGTGATTCGGTCGCCTTGCCGAAATGGCGCGCCATGGCGGGATACAGCACATCCTGCAGCAGCGTGGACTTCCCGGAACCGGACACGCCCGTTACACATACCAGCCGCTGCAGCGGGATCTCCACCGTCACGTCCTGGAGGTTGTGCTCGGTTGCGCCTTCCAGCACGATGCGCGGCACCGTATCGTCCACCGGCCGCAGTTGCCAATGCGAGGCATCGGCCACGCGCTTGCGGCCGCCCAGGTATTCGCCGGTCAGCGTGCCCGCGCCGCGGATATCCTTCGGCGTGCCGTCGAAAATGATATTGCCGCCGCGCTCGCCGGGGCCGGGGCCCATGTCGATCAGGCGGTCGGCAGCCAGCATCACGGATGGATCGTGCTCGACCACCACCAGCGTATTGCCGGCATCGCGCAGCCGATGCATGGCCTCGACGATGCGGTTCAGGTCGCGCGGATGCAGGCCGATGCTGGGCTCGTCCAGCACGAACAGCGTGTTCACCAGCGAGGTGCCCAGCGCTGTAGTCAGGTTGATACGCTGCACCTCGCCGCCGGACAGCGTACGGCTCTGGCGGTCCAGCGTCAGATAGCCAAGGCCCACGTCGCACAGGTACTTGAGCCGCGTGCGGACTTCGGCGAGCAGCAGCTTGAGCGCGTCGTCGAGCATGCTGCTCGGCAGCGTCAGGTCGTCGAAGAAGCGGCGGATGCGCGCAATCGGCATCAGCATCAGGTCGTGCACGGTCAAGCCGGGCAGCGATTCGAGCTGCGTGCGATCCCAGTCCACGCCGCGCGGCAGGAAGCGCTGCTGCGGCGCCAGCACGGTATCGGCATTGACCTTCGAACCCAGGCGCCATAGCAGCGACTCGGTTTTCAGGCGCGCGCCGCCACAGGTTTCGCACGGCGTGTAGCTGCGGTACTTCGACAGCAGCACGCGGATGTGCATCTTGTAGGCCTTGGACTCCAGGTAGCTGAAGAACCGCATCACGCCGTACCACTGCTTGTTCCACTGGCCGTTCCAGTCGGGCGAGCCGTGAATGACCCAGTGGCGCTGGGCTTCGGTCATCTCGGACCACGGCGTATCGCGCGGAATGTCGGCCCTAACCGCGTAGCGCATCAGGTCGTCCTGGCACTCCTTCCACGCGGGCGTCTGCATCGGCTTGATCGCACCCTGGCGCAGCGACTTGCGCACATCCGGAATCACCAGCCCGAGGTCCACGCCGATCACGCGGCCAAACCCACGGCAAGTCTCGCAGGCGCCATAGGCAGAGTTGAACGAGAACAGCGCAGGCTGAGGATCGGCATAGCGCAGATCGCTATCGGGGCTGTGCAGGCCGGTCGAAAAGCGCCAGATCGGGCCTTCGCCCTCATCGGCCAGCGCATAGACATTCACGCGCCCCCCGCCGCGGCGCAGCGACGCTTCGATGGCCTCCACCGCGCGCGCCTTCTCCACCGAGCCAATGCGGAACCGGTCCGCCACCACATCGAGCACCTTGCGCGCCCCGGTGGACGATTCCACCACGCGCTGTGCCTGCACGCGCGTATAGCCGCTGACCGACAGCCATTGCTGGACTTCATCCTCGGTGGTCGACTCAGGCAGTTCGACCGGGAACGTCACGACCAGCCGCGCGTCGTGATGCGGCTGGCCTTCGGTGGTGCGTGCGAGCAGTTCGGCGTAGATCGTTTCGGGCGAGTCGTGCCGAACGGGCTGCGCGGTCTGCCGGTCGAACAGTTCCGCCGCGCGTGCGTAGAGCAGCTTCAGGTGATCGTTCAGTTCGGTCATCGTACCGACCGTCGAACGCGAACTGCGCACCGGGTTGGTCTGGTCGATCGCGATCGCCGGCGGCACGCCGTCCACGCGTTCGACCTGCGGCCGGTCCATGCGATCGAGGAACTGACGCGCATAGGCGCTGAAGGTCTCTACGTAGCGCCGCTGGCCCTCGGCATAAAGCGTGTCGAACACCAGGCTGGATTTGCCCGACCCGGACGGGCCGGTCACCACCGTCATCTCGCCCGGACGGAGATCCAGGTCGACGTTCTTGAGGTTGTGCTGGCGGGCGCCCCGAATACGGATCAGCTGCTTGCTCGACACGGTTTTCTCTTTTGAATCAGATGGTTATGCCACCCGACAAGAATCATGACTGCGCAAGAAAACAACCTTAGCACAGGCTGCGATGACGCTTGGTAAGGGCCGGGTTCCTGGGAGACAGCCCCGACCGTGTACGGCACATGGACTGTATATCCGTACAGTGTATCAGCACGGACACAAATTCGTTGCAACGGGAAAGGATAGTCCGTCTCGGGCCATCCGCCAGGAAGCCGCGCCCCTGGAATTGCAAACCGTCTAACCATGAAATGACAACGCCCCTGGGCAAAACCCAAGGGCGTCCAATCCTTGCTATGTCGACCGGCACGTGCCGGCCGACCAAACTCAATCCAGCAAATGTCCCATTCGCGACCGCTTGGTCGCCAGATATTTTTCGTTCTCGGCATTCGACGGCACGATGTGCCGCAGCTGCTCCTTCACGACGATGCCGGCCTTCTCCAGCGCCGCAGCCTTGAGCGGGTTGTTGCTCATCAGGCGCACGGACTTCACGCCCCACTGATGCAGCAGGTCGGCGGCAAACGCGTAGTTGCGGGCGTCGATGGCCTGGCCGAGGGCAAGATTGGCATCGACCGTGTCGAGGCCGGTGTCCTGCAGCGCATAGGCACGGATCTTCTCCGCCAGGCCGATTCCCCGGCCTTCGTGGCCGCGCAGGTACAGCAGGATGCCGCGGCCTTCGGCGGCGATCTTCTCCATCGCCAGTTCGAGCTGGGGACCGCAGTCACAGCGGCACGAGCCGAACACATCACCGGTCAGGCACTCCGAGTGCATGCGAATCAGCACATCTTCGCCCGTGATGTCCCCCACGCTGAGGGCAAGGTGCTCGATGCCCGAGTCCACGCCTTTGAAAGCGTGAGCGGTAAATTCGCCGAATCGGGTCGGCAGGCGCGCTGAATCGATCAGCGCAATCTCTGTGTCGTTCATACCGGTATTCAAGAAGATCGGGAGCCGGCCGGGCCGGCACCGCTCGACATTATGAGCGGAATTGTATCTTTACGCTTGCCGACCCCGCCGGCAGGCACCTCAACCGTGCATTGACCGGGCGGTAACCGGCTTGCTGATGCGCCAGCGCAGTACCTACTGTAGGGCGCATGCTTCACGTGAGCTAAGGCGCGACTGACAGCTCGCGCTTCAATGTGCGCAGCACAAAGGTGGAATGGCTATGGCGCAGGCCGGGCAGCTTGTACAGCTTGTGACGCAGGAATTCCTCATAGCCCTCGGTGCCCGCTACCGCGACCTTGATCAGGTAGTCGTACTCGCCCGTGAGCAAATGGGCCTCGAGGACTTCCGGCAGTTCGGCGAGTGCTTGCCCGAACCGGTGGAGCATGTCATCGTCGTGTCGATCAAGCGTCACTTCGATCAGTACGGTATCGGGCAATCCGAGCGCCTTCTGGTTGAGCAACGCCGCATAGCCTTCAATGACTCCGTTCTCTTCCAGTGCGCGCACCCGGTTCCAGCATGGTGTCGCGGACAGGCCGACGTGTTCCGCCAGCTTTGCGTTCGACAGGCGGCCATCACGCCGCAGTTCACGCAGGATGCGACGGTCAACGTCGTCGAGCTTCGGGATGGTTGGCATGAGGAGTGTCTTTGCGACAGATGGATAATCCTTGAATTCTACGCTCAAGAGACAATTCATCTACAAACATACCGAGACGGCAGGAAATTCAGAAGCTCATTTTGCCGGTCCACTGGTAAATTTACCTGACCGACATTCTTGCTTCAGACGCCACATGCCACCCTCTGCCACCCCTACCCTGCAACTCGATCTGCGCCTTGCGGCCACCGATCTCTTCGGCGCGATGGAATGGGTACTCGCCAACGCGCGCCGTACCGGCCTGGCGCTGCAGCAACTGCGCTTTGATGCCACTGCCCGCCATCGCGTCAGCGCCACGCTGACCGCAGCGGACACCGACTTGCTGCACCTCTTCGTGCGGCGCCTCGGCAACGGCGCGGACGTGGAAGTGCTGATGGCGGATTTCGGCGACGACGATCTCGATGAGGCAGTCGACAAAAGCGCTCCCGCACTCCCCGCTTTCATGCCTGCCGTAGCCCTGCACGCCTGACCGATTCGCTCAGGCAGGCGCAAGCAGTTCGATGCCGTCGAGCTGCGCCGCGCAGATATCGCGGACGATCGCCACGAAATCCGCCACATACGGCCGCTGCGAGATGGCGGCGGGAACCGTGGCGTACAGCTCGCTCCACAGGCCCCGCGCCCCGATTCGCTTGGCCAGCACGTAGTCGTGATCGACGTAGTTCTTCACACCCCAGTTTGGCAACGCCGCGACGCCGCGACGGCTTGCCACGAGTTGCAGCACGGCCACCGTCAACTCGGCGGTGCGGCGCTGCAGGCGGATGCCGGCGGGCTCCAGCACTTCCCGGATCAGGTCGATGCGTTGCTCGGGCACGGGATAGGTGATCAGCGTCTCGCCCTCCAGGTCAGCGGCTTCGATGCGGCGCTTGTTGCGCAGCCGGTGCTCGTTAGCCATGACCGCAAGAATCTCGAAGCGGAACAGCGGCGCCACTTCCAGCCCGCGACGCGTGGCCGGCAATGAACCAATCACCATGTCTGCGCGCCCCTCGCCGATCAACGCGATCGGGTCCGCGTGGAAGCCCGCCACAAGGTCGACCTCCACTTCGGGCCAGCGGCGGCGGAACTCGTCCATCACCGGCATCAGCCAGTCAAAGCAGGTGTGGCACTCCAGCACGACGCGCAGCTCGCCGCGCGTGTCACCCTTGAGCCGTTCGATATCCCGATCCGCCTCGCTCACCGCCGCGAGCACCTCGCGCGCCAAGGCCAGCAGGCGCTCGCCAGCTGGCGTGAACCGTAACCCCTGCCGCGTGCGGTCGAACAGCGGCAGGCCGTAGTGCGCCTCGATCGCCTTGATCTGGTGAGACAGCGCTGACTGGCTCACGTGAACGCGCTCGGCGGCGGTAGCCAGCTTGCCGGATTCGGCGATGGCCACCAGCGAGCGTAAATGCCGGACCTCGATCATGACGTGACCCTGCCCGTTTCATTGTGGCTTCGGGTGATATGAAATTCATTCATACTTTGTTTAAAACTTGTCGCTTGATTCATTTTACGGTGAAACCGACACTGTGCGCCAGACAAGACCTTTTTGGAGCATCTTCGTGGCACGCACACACATCCTCGGCTTTCCGCGCATCGGCGCTCGTCGTGAACTGAAATTTGCACAGGAATCCTTCTGGCGCGGCGAAAGCACGGAAGCGGACCTGCGCGCCGTGGCCGCCACGCTGCGCAGCCGCCACTGGCAATTGCAGGCTGACAGCGGTCTGGATACCGTTGCTACAGGCGACTTCGCCTACTACGACCAGGTGCTGAGCCTCACGGCGCTGCTCGGTGCGCTGCCGCGCCGCTTCGGCTTCGAGCCGGCCGCGCTGACGCTGGCCCAGTATTTCGAGCTCGCACGCGGCAATCGCGAACAGCCCGCAATGGAAATGACCAAGTGGTTCGATACGAACTACCACTACCTGGTGCCGGAGCTGGACTCGGCCACGCGCTTCGACGGCGGCCCCGACTGGTTTTTCGACGAACTCGAAGAAGCGCTGGCGCTCGGCCTGAAGGCGCGGCCGGTGCTGATCGGGCCCGTGACCTACCTGTGGCTGTCCAAGACGCACGAGGCCGGATTTGACAAGCTGTCGCTCCTCCCGCAACTCGCGCAGGCTTACCAGCGCATCCTTACCCGCCTGAAGGCGCGTGGTATCGATTGGGTGCAGATCGACGAGCCCGCGCTGAGCCTCGACCTCGACGCGGCCTGGCTCGATGCCTACGACCGGGCGTACGCGACCCTGGCCCAGTCGGGCGTGAAACTGCTGCTCGCAACCTACTTCGACAGCGCAGCCGACCATGCCGAGCGTGCGGCCGCGCTGCCAGTCCACGGCTTCCATATCGACGTGGTGCGGGCGCCCGCGCAGCTTGTTGCATGGCGCCAGGCGCTGCCGCCCGAGGCCGTGCTGTCCGTTGGCGTGATCGACGGCCGCAATATCTGGCGCACCGACCTGCGCCGCGCGCTCGACACGCTGAAACCGCTGCATGCCGAACTCGGCGATCGGCTGTGGCTGGCACCGTCGTGCTCGCTGCTGCATGTGCCCGTATCCCTCGAACATGAAGTCAGGCTCGATGCCGAGCTGAAGTCCTGGCTGGCCTTTGCCACCGAAAAGCTGGGCGAACTGTGTGTGCTGGCCACGGTGCTGAATCAAGGCGAGACAGCCGTCGCCGCCCAGCTCGAGGCTTCCGATGCCGTGCAGGCGTCGCGCCGCCAATCGCGCCGCGTGGTCAATCCGCGCGTACAGCAGCGGCTGGCTGCTGTGACGCCTGACATGGCCGACCGCGACAGCGCGTTCGATGTCCGCATCGAACGTCAGCGCGAGGCCCTGCAACTGCCGCTGCTCCCGACCACGACGATTGGCTCGTTCCCGCAGACGGCCGCCATCCGCCAGACCCGGGCGGCCTACAAACGCGGCGATCTCGGCGCGCTCGACTACCTGCACCGCATCCGCGGCGAAATTGAGCTGGCCGTGCGCAAGCAGGAAGCGCTGGGGCTGGACGTGCTGGTGCACGGCGAAGCCGAGCGCAACGACATGGTCGAATACTTCGGCGAGCAGCTGTGCGGCTATGCGTTCACCGAGAACGGCTGGGTGCAGAGCTACGGCTCGCGCTGCGTCAAGCCCCCTGTGATCTACGGCGACGTGTACCGGCCTGAGCCAATGACCGTGGACACTGCGCGCTATGCCCAGTCGCTGACCGAGCGTCCGATGAAGGGCATGCTGACCGGCCCCGTCACGATGCTGCAGTGGTCGTTCGTCCGCGACGACCAGCCGCGCGCCGATACCGCCCGCCAACTCGCACTGGCCATCCGCGACGAAGTGTGTGACCTGGAACAGGCCGGCATCCGCGTGATCCAGATCGACGAGCCGGCGCTGCGCGAGGGCCTGCCGCTGCGCCGTGCCGACTGGGACGCCTACCTGGCATGGGCCGTCAACGCGTTCCGGCTGTCGGCCGCGGGCGTGGCGGACCAGACCCAGATCCATACCCATATGTGCTATGCCGAGTTCAACGACATCCTGCCGTCGATCGCGGCGATGGATGCGGACGTGATCACCATCGAGACCTCGCGCTCGGCCATGGAACTGCTCGAAGGCTTTGGCGATTTCGACTACCCGAACGAGATCGGACCGGGCGTCTACGACATCCACTCGCCGCGCGTGCCGTCGGTGGAAGCCATGGAAAAGCTGCTGGACCGCGCCTGCGAGGTCGTGCCGCCGCAGCGTCTGTGGGTCAACCCGGACTGCGGCCTGAAGACCCGCGGTTGGGATGAGACCGAGGCCGCCCTGGCCAATATGGTGTCGGCGGCGCGCAAGTTGCGCGGGCGCCTCGCGGGTCAGGACACGCTGACGGGGAAGCGTGTGGCACGGCCGCAGGCGTCACAGGCGGCACATCGGCACGGCGCCGGGTGCGCCTGCAGCACCCGCGCCGCCTGAGCGCAACCGCCTTGTGACGTGTGCGCCGCGCGTGCGGCGCTGTGTCACATAGCCGAGGCGTGCTGCGCTCCGTATCCTTGCCGGCTATCGAATTACACTCAGAGCACTGGTCCCTGCCAAAACGGGGCGCCAATGTGCCGGCAAAGGGAAATCATGAAAGGAGCCAGACACTGGCGGCGCGCCGCAGCGCTGCCAGCCGCCGCATTGACGGGCGCCGCAATCGCGCAGACCGCCCCGGTTACGGGGCCGGAGCCTGTGACACTGCCGACCGTCACTGCCACGGCCAAAGCCGAAGGCTCGCTGACCGTGCCGGGCGTCGCCAGGCAACGGGAATCTCTGTACCAGTCGGCCGGTTCAGTGGGCTTTGTCGACGCCGAGAGCTACGCCAATACCTACGCGAGCAACCTGCGCGACGTCCTGAAGGATGCTCCGGGCGTCTACGTGCAGGAGCGCTATGGACAGGAATTGCGCCTGTCCGTTCGCGGCTCCGGCATCGCGCGCGGATTCCATACACGGGGCCTGGAAATCCTGCAGGACGGCGTGCCCACCAATTTCGCCGACGGCAGCGGCGACTTCTACCAAATCGACCCGATCGGCCTCAACGCAGCGGAGGTCTACAAGGGCGGCAATGGCCTGGCCTATGGCAGCACGACGCTGGGCGGCGCGATCAACTTCACCACGCCCACCGCGTTCACCACCGAAGCGCCCAACCAGGTGCGCGTCGATGGCGGCAGCTTCGGCACGGTCCGCGCGGCCGGCCAGGCCTCGCGCCAGATCGGCAACTTCGATTTCATGGCCAACCTGAGCGTCGACCACTCGGAAGGCTATCGCGACCATGAGCGTGGCCAGTACGAACAGCTCAATGCAAACTTCGGTTATCGCTTCAGCCCGACCGTCGAGACGCGCTTCTACGTCGGCGCCTATGTCGTCGACCAGCTGCTGCCCGGCACGCTGTCGCTACAGGACGCACTGAACAACCCGACGAAGGCCTCTGCCAGCGCGCTCGCCGGCGACCAGGCGCGCAATACGCGCACCGAGCGGCTGGCCAACGTCACTACGGTGAAGCTCGACAGCGGCCAGCTCGACTTTTCCACATGGGTGATCCACAAGAACCTGTACCACCCGATCTTCCAGGTTATCGACCAGGACTACTGGACCTATGGCTTCGCACCGCGCTACACGGGCACGCAGACCATTGGCGGCATGCGCAACCAGCTCATCGCCGGCGCAAGGTTTTTTGGCGGCAACAACGATGCGCGCCAGTACGTGAACGTCTCGGGCGACCGCGGCGCACAGACGCTCAATTCCCGGCAGGATGCCTACAACTACGAGGCCTACTTCGAAGACCGCCTCTACGTCATGCCCACGGTGGCGGTGATGGCCGGCGCCAAGGCTTACTACAACCAGCGCCGCTACACCGACTATGGCGGCCTGCCCGCCAATCCGGTGCCCAAGTCCGACGACACCACGTACAGCGGCGTGAACCCGAAATTCGGCGTGCTTTGGGAACCGGCCAAGGACATTCAGGCGTTTGCCGACATCACCCGCAGCGCCGATGTGCCGGACTTCAGCGACCTGAACCAGACCATCAGCACCACGACGCAGTTCGTGCCGCTTTCCGCCCAGCATGGCTGGACGCTGGAACTTGGGACACGCGGGCGCCGCGAGCGGCTCGGATGGGATCTCACGCTGTACCGCTCGCTGGTGCGCGACCAGTTGCTGCAGTACACGACCAATCCCAACGTGCCGGCTGCCACGTTCAACGCTAATCGCACCACGCTGCAAGGCGTAGAACTCGCCGTCAGCGCGGACCTGCTGCAGAACGTCGCCACCACGGCCGACAAGGTCACGCTGTCGCAACTATGGAACTACAGCGATTTCCGCTTCGACAACGACCCGCAATACGGCAACAACCGCATTGCAGGCGTGCCCGAGCACGTGCTGCGTACCACGCTGGCGTACAGCCAGGCGTCAGGGCTGCGCATCGCAGGCACCATCGACTGGGTACCGACCGGCGCTTACGTCGACTACGCAAACACGCTCAAGGTGCCGTCGTACGTGCTGTTCGGCGTGCAGGCCAGCTACGATTTCAAGCAAGGCCTGACGGTGTTCCTCGATGCGCGCAACCTAGGCAACAAGCGTTATGTGAGCGATTTCAGCACAGTGACCGATGCGCGCACCGCCAATACGGCAGTGTTCTATCCCGGTACCGGGCGAGCACTCTATGCAGGCGTGCGCTACAAGTTCTGACTGTTTGCTACGGTCCGTGCAAAACAAAAGGCCGCGTCCCCGGGGACGCGGCCTTTTCACTTGGCTGCCAGACGCAGCTCAGTTCACTCGCTCAACCGGGGGCGGCATCCACGAGCCATCGAGCAGCGCCTGCTCCGGCCAGTACGCACGCAGGGTCATGTTGAGGCCGTCGGGCGGGGCAGGCAGCCAGTTGGCCATCTTGCCGCGTTCGGGGCGTGCGTGCTGGATGTAGATGTCGAGCGAGCCATCGCGGTTGTAGCGCAAGCGGTCGCGGCTGCCGATTGCATAGCGGCCGATCGGGTTGTCGACGAACGCCTGACGCTGGTTGTACAGCGACAGCGACCAGAACGCCCTGGCAGGCGGCAACTGGTCCTTGGCGAAATGCAGGACATAGCTTGTGCTGCCCTGCAGGGCCTTGCCTGAGGCATCGGTCCGGGTGGAGGCGTAGA
Source organism: Cupriavidus pinatubonensis (assembly GCF_019602855.1). GTDB lineage: Bacteria > Pseudomonadota > Gammaproteobacteria > Burkholderiales > Burkholderiaceae > Cupriavidus > Cupriavidus pinatubonensis. The sequence continues at coordinate 27,793 of NZ_CP080766.1, read as the reverse complement.
TCGCGTCTTCCGGCAAATTGGCGCCAAGCCCGACCATGGCCGTGACCGCACGGCGACCATAGTTGGTACCGTAGTTGCCGAGGTCGCGGTGCATGACCCAGCCATTGCCGGCATCGGCGTTGCCCTTGCGGGCCGTGGCGGCAATCGCCTGCAGCGCTGCGGTGGCACCTTCCTGCACGGCACGCGCGGTGGCGGGTTCCATCACCGTGGTTTTGAACGGCACACCGGGCTCCAACCCCATGCGGTGCATCTTCTCGACCATGGCGGCGTCGGCTTCTGCGGGCGGATTGGCCGGCAGCAGGCTGGCAAAGCGGCTGAAGAAGGCCTGCGCGTCCATGGCCGCTACCTGCTCAACGGGCGGCGACTGCGTGTCCAGCGTCGGCGAGCGCGGTGCGGGTTTTTCAGGCGCCGCGCGTACGCCCATCTGCCATGCGGACAGCGGCGTGAGGCGGTACTGATCCTGCAGGCGGTGCACGACCGGGAAATCCTTCTTGCCGTTGGCCTGCGTGCGGCCGATCAGCCAGACCATGGCCGTAGGCGACTTGATCTGCTTCATGCCTTTGGGCAGCGGCCCTTCCCAGCCCGGACCCGTGATCACGAAGTTGCCGCGCTGCGTACCCGTGGTGCGCTTGCCGGGCGAGGCGAAGACATTGGTCCAGGCATCCATCAACGGCATCAGGTAGTAGCGGCCGCGGGTATCGGGCACGGACAGCACCACCGGCTCCTTGGACAGGTCGAGCCAGGCCGACGAGTACAGCGTGTCGGCGTTCGGCGTGACCACGTCCGTGAACGTCGCGTCCGGGAAGGTGCGCTTGTGGCTGAAGGTGTTGGGGGGCGTGCGCAGGCTCATGAGCTCGCGCGTCACGTCCATCAGCACCAGCGGATAGGCGTAGGTAAAGACTTCGGTGGACAGCGCCTTCATCGCCTGGTTCGACGGCGGTTGCACGGCGGAAACTGGTGCCGTCACCGGTTCGGGCGTAGTGGAGCAGGCGCTCAGCAGGACGGCAAGCGCCGCAATGCCGGCCAGTTGGCGGATGGATGGATTCATGACCCCGTTTCCCTGATCTGTTTTTGCGGCCGTTCATGCGGGGTCTGCAGGTGGCATGGTGCCATGTTGCCCCGGAGGCGCATCTAATTACGTCCGAATCATGTGCGCACCGCCCGGTGCGTGTCAATTGCTCTGAAGAAGGGCTTCGAGGGGAAGCGTACGAACCGGCGCCTCACGGGCCGCGCCGCCATCAGACTGTCTGCCTGTTGCAACAGCTTGTTGCGCCGGAATTCGGGCGCGCAGCGCTCAGTAGCGCAACTGTACGTCGTCCGCGCGGGCGGTGCGTCCGTTGTAAAGGCAGGTAAAGCGGAAACCGATCGAGGCCTGGCTGCTGTCGGGCTCGAAGGTGCCCTCGCCCGTCACCATCGCCATGCCGCCCGGGCGCTGGTAAACCTGCTCGCGGTCTTCCAGAAGGAAAAGGCTGCCGGGCTCGGGGTGCCCCTTCCTGACGTTGGCGGTGACGGCCTGCTCGCACGCGTCGATCGCCACGCGCGGCGCGATGCGTGGCTCGGCCGCCTGGCGCGGCGCTGGCCTGGTTGCCTGCTGCGGCGGCGTTTCGCATGCGCTAAGCAGCAAAGCGAAGGCCAAGCAAAGGTACGAGGCTCGGGACAAGGAACATCCTCCTTCATTATGTGCAGTACAGCAATCAGAGTAGGTCTTTCGGCAGGAAATGCCAAAGGCACTATTGCGCACTGCGACCCCGTCTGCGGAGATGCCCGAAGCAGAGCGAATCTGTCATCACCGCTACACTATGGGCCGAAGAATGTGAAAACGCGGCCCGGAACGCTGCGCGAAACTTGGTACCACGCCGGCGCCAGACCGGTCCAGCCACACACTGCCGCGCGGCCCTGCCCCCGCGCGCTGACACAATGACAACGACAGAGACAAGCACTACCACGAACCGACCCGCCAGTCCCTCCAAGTCCCTGCGCGCCGCAGCCAGCCTGCTGGTGGTGCGCGACGGCCCGCAGGGCATGGAAGTCCTGCTGGTGCGGCGCGTCGAGCGCGCCAACGACCGCAGCAGCGGCGCCTTCGTGTTTCCGGGCGGCACGCTCGACCCGGAACAGGACAAGGCGCTGCACATTCATGCTGCCGGCCTCGACGACACCGCCGCCAGCGAGCGCCTGAACCTGCCGGCCAACGGCCTGGACTTTTACCTGGCTGCTGTCCGCGAATGCTTCGAGGAAGCGGGACTGCTGCTTGCCTACCACCGCAACGGCGATCTGCTGGCCCCGGGCCATCTCGACGACGCGCAACTCGATTTCCTGCGCCAGGCGGTGCAGCGTGGCGGCCCCGGACTGGCGCACGCATGCGCCGAACTGGGCCTGCGCCTGGCATCCGACCGCCTGGCATACCACAGCTACTGGCTCACGCCGCCGGGCCTGCCCAAGCGCTTCGACACGCGCTTCTTTGTCGCGATCGCGCCTGCGGGCCAGATCGCCATCCACGATGGCATGGAAATCGTCGAGCATCGCTGGATCCGCCCCGGCGAAGCCGCGGACCCGGCCAGCGGCCTGCCGATGATGCATGTCACGCGCCGCACGCTGCAGTCGATCGCGCATTTTGAAACGGCGCAGGAATGCTTTGCCAGCACCTCGCTGCTGCGCGACATCGCGTGCATCATGCCCCGGCTGGCCAACGGTGCGGCGGGCGTGCGGCCCGTCATGCCCAACGAGTCGTGCTACGCCGAGATCGGCCGGATTGACCCTGAAGGCAAGACGCACGCACGCTATGAACTGGCTCCGGGCGAGCCGGTGCGGCTGTCCGAACGCGTCTGGCGCGTCACGGCCAACAACGGCAGCGTCATGACCGGGCCGGGCACCAATACATACCTGGTCGGTGGCGGTGCACGCAATGAATGGGCCGTGATCGATCCGGGCCCCGACGACGCCGCGCATGTGCAGGCAGTGCTCGCTGCCGCGCCGGGCCCGATCCGCTGGATCCTGGCCACGCACACGCACATGGACCACTCGCCCGCCGCGCCCGCATTGCGGGCCGCCACAGGCGCCACCGTGCTTGGCCGCGCCGCACCGGCCACGCAGTGGCAGGACATCGCGTTTGCGCCGGCCCGCGACCTGCAGCACGGCGAGCGCATCGCCATCGGCGACGACTGCACGCTGCGCGTGATCCATACGCCGGGTCATGCGTCCAACCACCTGTGTTTCCTGCTCGAGGAAGAGAAAACGCTTTTCACCGGCGACCACGTCATGCAGGGCTCGACGGTCGTCATCTCCCCGCCCGACGGCGATATGCGCGCCTATCTGGATTCACTGGCCGCGTTGCAGGAAGAGGATCTCGAATGGCTGGCTCCGGGCCACGGCTTCCTGATCACCCGTCCGCAGGAGGCCATCCGTCTGCTTGTGCGCCACCGCCTGCACCGCGAAGCCAAGGTGCTCAGCGCGCTGCGCGATCTCGGGCCGGCCCCGATCGAGGCGCTGCTACCGCGCGTCTATGACGACGTGCCGGAGCGCATGTACCCGGTCGCCCAGCGCTCGCTGCATGCGCACCTGCTCAAGCTTGTCGCCGATGGCAAGGCCGGGGACACAGACGGCCGCTGGCAAGCCGTCTAGCGCCGCTATGGCTGGGACGGGGCGGCGGGCGCGCCTGCCTGCCACGTCCGCCGCAGCGTACGCAGGTCGTCGGCCGACGCGTCGGTAATGGCCAGGAAACGCATGCCGTCGGCGTCCCAGCTTTCCAGCTGGTAGCCCTGCCGCGATCCGGATACCTTGGGCGGCAGGCCTGCCTGCCCCGGAACGAAGACGAAGATGTCGACGGGATGGCGGTTGCGCCGGTAGACCAGCACGGCCACCGGGCGCCCGTCCACGTAATCGAGCCTGCCTCCGGCCAGCACGAACCCCTGCGCAGTCAGGTCGCGTACCACCGGCGCATAGTCAAGCCGCCCGTTGAACCAGGGCTTAACGGTGTGCTGGTCCAGCGATGCGACGTCCATGGCGCGGCCCGACAGCAGCGCCCGCACATGGCTCGCCACGACTTCGCGGGCCACGATGTCCGCGTCGTACCGATAGCTGGCGAACTGACCGATGCCGATGGCCACCGCGACCACCATCGCCAGCGCCAGGCCCGCGCGCGCCGGATAGCTCCAGCTAAGCCATCTGCCGAGGCCGCCCCACCGGCTGCCGCGCTCGCGCTGGACAGGCGCCGGCAGGCTGGCCAGCAGCCGGGCCCGCAACTCGCCGTCCGCACGATGATAGGTAGCGCCTTCCCGCACCGCGTCGCGCAATGCCTGGATGCGGGCGATCTCTGCAGCGCAGACCGGGCAGGACGCCAGGTGCGGACCCAGCCGCGCCAGCTCACCGGGGCCGAGTTCGCCGTCCGCGCTGGCATGCAGCAGCAGCCGTGCTTCATTGCAGTCCATTGCCCACCTCCCCGGCCGTTCCTGCCAGGCCATCGACCGTTGCCACACCGCCCGACGGCTGTCCGGCCCGCTCCACGCGCAGTGCGCTTACCGCCACTGCCAGTGCCTGCCGTGCGCGCGCAAGGCGTGACATGACCGTGCCGAGCGGAATCGCGGCAACCTGAGCGATGTCGCGGTAACACATATCCTCCAGCTCGCGCAGCACGATGACTTCCCGCAGCGGCGCGGACAAGCGCGCGAGCGCTTCATGCACGAGACGAACGTCTTCTGCACGCAGCAGGCAGCACAGCGGCTCCCGTTCGGCGGCGTCCTGCCAGCCGGGCAAGGCCTGGGCGGCATCGACGCCGTCTTCGTACGTCGCAGCGTCGCGGGACGGCTGGTCGCGGTTCCAAGCCGAGAACCACGTATTGCGCACGATGGCCAGCAGCCATGGCCGCGGCCTGTCACCGTGATAGCTGCCAAAGTAGGTGTAGGCGCGCAACAGCGCCTCCTGCACCACGTCTTCCGCTTCGGCCGCGCTGCCGCTCAGCCATCGTGCGAGGTTGTAGGCCGCATCGAGGTGCGGCAGGACCAGCTCGGCAAACCGGTGGCGCTCGTCAGCGGCGTTCACGGTACTCCTTTGGGTCAATCGGACGGAGCATGCTGGGGCCTCCGCTCAGCGTGTTTACCGGGATTCGATCCAGTTTATTCCGCCGTCGCGGCATTGCCCTACCAACGCCTTGCGCGCCGGAATAAAAGCCGTCGCCGCCCGGTATGACAGGCAACCGGCCCTCCACCGGTCCTCCCACAGGAGCACACAATGTCAGCCATACCTTCCCCCGACCGCCGCGATTTCCTGCGCCTTGCCGCCGCGGCCGGCGGCGCCGTGCTCGCCTCGGCGCTGCCAGGCTGGGCCGCCTCGCCCGGCAAGGATTTCTACTTCGTGCAGCTGTCCGACCTGCACTGGGGCTTCCAGGGGCCGCCCAATCCGGACGCGCGCGGCACGCTGCCCAAGGCCATCGCCGCGGTCAACGCGCTGCCCGCCCCGCCAGACTTCATCGTCTTCACGGGCGACCTGACCCACACCACGGACGATCCCGACGAGCGGCGCCGGCGCATGCGCGAAGTGAAGGCACAGATCGACACGCTCCAGGTCAAGACGCGTTACCTGATGCCGGGCGAACACGACGCCGGCCTCGACCGCGGCGAGGCGTTCCAGGAGATTTTCGGTCCGACGCACTACAGCTTCGACCACCAGGGCGTGCATTTCGTCGCGCTCGATAACGTATCGGATCCCGCCGGCCGCGTCGGAGCGGCGCAGATCGAATGGCTGGTCTCGGATCTCGCGCGGTTGCCACACGAAGCGCCCATCGTCATCCTCACGCACCGGCCGTTGTTCGATCTCTACCCGCAATGGGACTGGGCCACGCGCGACGGCGCCGATGTCCTGCAGCGCCTGGACCCATACAGCAATGTCACCGTGTTCTATGGCCATATCCACCAGGAACACCATCACCAGACCGGCCATATCATCCATCACGCCGCTCGCTCGCTGATGTTCCCGCTGCCGCCGCCGGCATCGCAGCCGCTGCGCCAGCCGGTGCCATGGGATGCCGAACACCCGTACCGCGGCCTGGGATGGCGGCAGGTGGCAGCGCGGCAGGCACCGCCGCGGCTGGCCCTGGAAGAAAAGCCCGTCACCGCCTGAGCACAGCATTTCGGAGAACGATCATGATCCAAAAAGCTTCATTCCGTCCCGAACGCCGCCGTCATCTTGCCTGGCTTGCGGCCATGGCGGCCACGGCGCCGTTCTGGACGGCGTCGGCCGCCGTGCCGCGGCGCATCGCCGTGACCGCGCGCCGCTTTGTCTTTACGCCGGACCGCATTGCGCTGCACAAGAACGAGTCCGTGATCCTCGCGCTCACGGCGGTAGACGTGGTGATGGGCTTCAGCGTGCCCGACCTCGGCATCCGCGTCGACCTGCCGCCGGGCAAGACCGTGGAAGTCCCGATCAATGCCGCCGCAGCGGGGTCACACCTGTTCCTTTGCGACATCTTCTGCGGCTCGGGGCACGAGTCGATGAACGGGCAGATCGAGGTAAGTTGAGCATGGCGCCCGACTCGGCCTAGCATGAAGGGAGTCGGCCGGCCCTTCTGTCCGGCACGGGAGACAGCCATGCAGCAAACCGCCAGTGACAAGGCCTTCACGGGGGCCATCCCGGAGCTATACGAGCGCTACCTCGTACCGATGATCTTTGCGCCGTACGCCGCCGACCTGGCACGCCGGGCCGCCGCTCTTCGGCCGGCCAGCGTGCTCGAAATCGCGGCCGGCACCGGTGCGCTCACCCGCGAGCTGGCCCGAACGTTGCCGCCGGACGCCGAGATCGTCGCAACGGACCTGAACTCGCCCATGCTGGCGCGGGCCGAGGCGGTGGGCACCAGCCGCCCGGTAAGCTGGCAGACAGCAGATGCCATGCAGTTACCGTTTGATGATGGCCGCTTCGATCTGGTTGTCTGCCAGTTCGGCGCCATGTTCTTTCCGGACAAGGGCGCGGCATTCGGCGAAGCACGCCGCGTACTGGCGCCGGGTGGCACCCTGCTGTTCAACGTTTGGGACCGCATCGAGGATAACCACTTCGCGCATACCGTCACCCGGGCGCTGGCAGAACTGTTCCCCGCATCGCCACCGGATTTCATGGCGCGCATCCCGCACGGCTACTACCGGCAAGCCGAGATCGCCGGGCACCTGCTGCAGGGTGGCTTCCGGTCGGAACCAGCTTTCGAGACGCTGGCGGTAACCAGCACCGCGGCGTCCGCGCACATCGTCGCGGTGGCTTACTGCCAGGGAACGCCGCTGCGTGTGGACCTCGAATCCCGGGGTGCCGATGCCTTGCAGCGCGCTACCGACGCTTCGGAGCAAGCCCTTGCGCAGGAGTTCGGGACCGGTCCTGTCGCGGGGCGGATTCAGGCCCATGTGGTCGCCGTTCTGTCATGACTGCAGGCCGCGTGCGCCGACGGGCTTCGCCGTGGCAGCAACCGGGACTTCGGGACAACTGATCCCCACGCTCGTAGGGACAACCCCCAATCAGGTGATGTTGGGTTAGGTGCTACTTTTCATAATGTCCTCTCGAACGGTCATAGAGAACCGGAATCCGAAGGGGTCGGAATGGAATACGTTACGTCGCTGGGCGCCTATATGGTCGCTGTCCTGGTTGCGTTGCTGGTTGCGGCGCGCTGGCTCCTGAAGCACGATCCGGCGCTGCGCGTCGAGCCATGGCGAGATCCGGATGGCCGGGCCTGCGCCCGTCCGCGCGACTGAGCGGCCCGCCCGGCGCGGCGCCGAACCACGGCACGAAGGGGGGCGGAAGAGCTGGCTTTACCGCACACCGTATCATTACGGCTTTGCCTCAGCGGCTGCCCTGCTCCTGGAACACCGATGTCCGTCCCTACCGCGCTGCTTGTGATCACCGCGGCGCTGAGCGCCATGATGCTGGCCATCGTCTGGTCTCTGCGGCGCTGCGGGCTTCCCGGCGTGCCGGACTGGTGCAACGCCAACCTGCTTGTCACCATCTCGCTGGTGCTGTTCACGCTGCGCGGCTATGTCAACGACATTTTTTCGCTGGTCATGGCAAACGCTGCGCTGGCCGGCGCGCTGGCGCTGTTCTATGCCGGATGCGTGCGGTTCTGTGGCGGCCAGCCTCGCTGGGGCAGGCTGGCCGCCGGCCTGCTGGCCACCATGGCTGTGGTGGTGGCCTGGCGCTATGTCTTCGATGTCTTCACTACGCGCGTGGTCGCGGTCTCCGCCTTTCACGCGGTGCTGTGCGCGCTGACGGGCATCACCCTGATCCGCTGGCGGCCCCGTAGTCGCTTTGGCCACTACCATCTGACAACGGCCGGCTTCGCGCTGTTTTTCGCACTTGGCCACACCGCGCGAGGGCTGCTGTCGGCGTTCTCGCTGATGGGCGATCCCTACAGCCTGCAGTCGCTTGGCCTGAATACCTTCTTCCTGACCCTGGGTGCCCTTGTCATGCCAGCGCTGACCATGGGTGCGGTGCTCATGATCCATGACACCATGGTGCGCAGGCTGGAGGCCATCGCCAATACCGATGGACTGACGGGCGTGATGTCGCGCAAGGCCTGGGAGGACATGGCTAGCCGTGCGCTTGCAGCAGGGGCCCGCGGTGGCGTCCCGCCGGCGCTTCTCATCATCGACATCGACCGCTTCAAGGGCGTTAATGACACCTACGGGCACGCCGCGGGTGATGCTGTCCTCAAGGGCTTTGCCATCCTGGCGGGCGCGCAAGTGCGCTCAACTGATAGCCTTGGCCGGCTCGGCGGCGAAGAGTTTGCCGTCGTCCTGCCGGCCACGCGCGTCGCCGATGCCGTGGTCATCTCGGAACGCATCCGCGCAGGCGCGGAGCAGCACGCGGTTCGTATCGGAGAACACGGCACGATTGTTCGCTACACCATCAGCGGCGGCGTGGCGTGCTTGCGCCCCGGCGAGACCCTAGCCCAGCTTAGCGCGCGTGCCGATGCCGCGTTGTACCGGGCCAAGCTGGAAGGCCGCAACCGGATCGTTGTGCATGAAGACAGGCAGACCACCGCAACGGCACCGGCGCGCGAAGCACTGCCCGCCTGACTACCCGATCGGCCAGGTGGCAGCCCTAGTCTTCCGCTGCAACGCCGCGATAAGCGCCGGGACGAGACCCCGTCCAGCGTCGGAACGCGCGGTGGAAGGCGCCCGGCTCGGCAAAGCCCAGTTCGGCCGCGATATCCGCCACGGGCCTGGTGGTGCGGCTCAGCGCGTCGATCGCCAGATCGCGCCGCAGCTGGTCCTTGAGATCCTGGTAGCTCGCGCCTTCGTCCATCAGGCGCCGGCGCAGTGACGACGCCGACAGGTTCAGGCTTAGCGCCAGCGATTCGAACGTGGGCCACTGTTCGGGGCGCTGGTTACGCAACTGCCGCCGCACGCGCGCGGCCACGCTGCTGCGGTCCGAATACTTGACCACGACATTGTGCGGCGCATCACGCAGGAATGACTTCAGCCCGCGCTCGTCCACCCGCACGGGCTGGTCAAGCAAGTCCGCGTCGAACACCAGCGCGGTGGCCGGCTGCCCGAAAGCGGTCTGGCGCGAATACATGACCCGATACTCCTCGCTGTAAGGTGGCTCTGGATAGGCGAACGAGGCCAACAGGATCGGTACGCGGCGGTGCAGCAGCCAGCTCATCAGGCCCTGCAGCATGATCAGCATGGTTTCCTGCGCGAAGATGCCGGGCAGGCGCCCTTGCGCCGCGGATGGCGCCGTCAGCACCAGCGCCGCGCGGTCCCCATGCCGTTCGAGCCTGACGCCGATATCGTCAAGCAGCAACCCGAAGTAGCGCGCGACCCGCTCCAGCGCCTGCGCAAAAGTGCGGCTGGCCGCGACGGCATGGCACAGCATGGCGAAACTGCCGCATTTCATGCTGCGCGAATCCTGGCCGAAGAACTCGTCGTCGAGCGCGGCGGCCACGGCCATCCACAGGTCGCTGTAGCTCGACGTGGAGACGCGCGCCTGCGGCACCGACAGCAGCGCCGGCGCTATGCCGGCACTGCGCAGCACCGGTTCGGGATCCAGCCCGCGGGCCTGCAGCCCCGAGATGGCATGGTGGACAAAGCAAATCGCGACGCTGCCTTTTTCCATAGTGCGGCCACGGCCCGGCGGCCTCAGGCGGCCCGGACGGATGGCATTCGAGTTCACAAAGAATGGCGGATTTTGGCATAGGAGCCGCGGCAGGCGGTTTCTACACTGCGCCTGTTCACCAGAAAACCATCCGAAGACTCCTTTATCGCGCGCCGCGCCCCTGCCATGCACAGCGACTACACCGAAGAGCAAATCATGATCCGCGACTCCGCGCGCGCCTTTGCAAGCGAACGGCTCGCTGCCGGCGCCGCCGAGTGGGACCGCGCCGGCCGGCTGCCCGAAGAGGTCGTGGCCGAGATGGGCGCGCTAGGCCTGCTCGGCATGATCGTGCCCGAGGAATGGGGCGGTACCTACACCGACTACGTGGCCTACGCGCTCGCCATCGAGGAAATCGCTGCCGGTTGCGCCGCCTGCGCAACGCTCATGAGCGTGCACAACTCGGTCGGTTGCGGGCCGATCCTGCACTACGGCACCGAGGCACAGAAGCAGCGCTACCTGGCGCGCCTGGCCAGTGGCGAACTGATCGGCGCGTTCTGCCTGACCGAACCGCAGGCCGGCTCCGAAGCCCACAACCTGCGCACGCGCGCCCGGCCCTCTGAGCGCGGCTGGGTGCTGAACGGCAGCAAGCAGTTCGTCACCAACGGCCAGCGCGCCGGCGTGGCGGTGGTCTTTGCCGCGACAGAGCCCGAACGCGGCAAGAAAGGGATCTCCGCGTTCCTGGTGCCGACCGACACGCCGGGCTTCATCGTCCATGCGCCGGAGAAGAAGCTTGGCATCCGCGCGTCCGACACCTGTGCCATCACGCTTGAAGATTGCGAAGTGCCGGCCGACGCGCTGCTCGGCGAGCCCGGCGAGGGCCTGCGCATCGCGTTGTCCAACCTCGAAGGCGGGCGCATCGGCATTGCGGCGCAGGCCATCGGCATTGCCCGCTCGGCATTCGAAGCCGCGTGCCGCTACGCATCCGAGCGTGTGCAGTTCGGCCGGCCACTGCGCGAGCACCCGCCCATCGCGAACATGCTTGCCGACATGGCGACAGAGTTGAACGCCGCGCGACTGCTGGTGCATCGCGCCGCACGCATGCGTACGCAAGGGTTGCCGTGCCTGTCGGAAGCATCGCAGGCAAAGCTCTATGCGTCGGAACTCGCCGAACGCGTCTGTTCCAAGGCGCTGCAGATCCATGGCGGCTATGGCTACCTCGAGGACTACCCCGTCGAGCGCCACTACCGCGACGCCCGAATCACCCAGATCTATGAAGGCACCAGCGAGATCCAGCGCATGCTGATCGCGCGCAGCCTGTAACACCCCGCCCTATTGAAGCTGCCTGACTTGCATCCCAATCCAGAACCGACCGGAGACATCATGAGTGCACTGCCCCAGACCGCCAACGCCGTTCCGTCCGTCCCGCTGCTGATCAACGGCGAATGGGTGGAGTCTTCCGCCACCGAATTCCGCGACGTGGTCAATCCCGCCACGCAGGAAGTGCTGGCGCGCGTACCGCTGGCCACCGCCAGCGAAGTCGCCGCGGCCGTGGACTCAGCCCACCGCGCGTTCGCCACCTGGCGCCACACGCCGATCGGCGCGCGCCTGCGCATCATGCTGCGCTACCAGGCACTCATCCGTGAACACAGCAAGCGTATTGCCGCCATCCTGACGGCCGAGCAAGGCAAGACGCTGGCCGATGCGGAGGGCGATATCTTCCGCGGCCTGGAAGTGGTCGAGCACGCCTGCTCGATCGGCACGCTGCAGCAAGGCGGCTTTGCCGAGAACGTGGCCGCCACCGTCGATACCTATACGCTGCAGCAGCCCATCGGCGTGTGCGCCGGCATTACGCCGTTCAACTTCCCGGCGATGATCCCGTTGTGGATGTTCCCGATGGCGATCGTCTGCGGCAATACCTTCGTACTCAAGCCGTCGGAGCAGGATCCGCTGTCGACCATGGAACTGGTGAAGCTGGCCGTGGAAGCCGGCGTGCCGCCCGGCGTGCTGAACGTCGTGCATGGCGCCAAGGACGTGGTCGATGCGCTGTGCACGCACCCGGACATCAAGGCCGTTTCCTTCGTCGGATCCACCGCCGTGGGCACCCATGTCTACAACCTGGCGGGCGCGCACGGCAAGCGTGTGCAGTCGATGATGGGCGCGAAGAACCACGCCGTGGTGCTGCCCGACGCGCACAAGGAGCAGACGCTGAATGCACTCGTCGGCGCGGGCTTCGGCGCTGCGGGCCAGCGCTGCATGGCGACGTCCGTGGTGGTGCTCGTCGGCGCAGCGCGTGAATGGGTGCCTGAACTCGTCGCCAAGGCGAAGACGCTCAAGGTTGGCGCCGGCGCAGAAGCTGGCACCGATGTTGGCCCCGTGGTCTCCGTCGCGGCCAAGGAACGCATCCTCGGCCTGATCGCCTCGGGGGAGAAGGAAGGCGCCAAGCTGGTGCTGGATGGCCGCAACGTGGAAGTCCCGGGCTACGCGCAAGGCAATTTCATCGGCCCGACCGTCTTCACCGATGTCACGACCGACATGTCGGTCTACACCAACGAGATCTTTGGCCCGGTGCTGGTGGTGCTGGGCGTAGAAACGCTCGACGAGGCCATCGCGCTGGTCAACCGCAACCCGTTCGGTAACGGCACCGGCGTCTTCACGCAGAGCGGCGCGGCCGCGCGCAAGTTCCAGAGCGAGATCGACGTCGGCCAGGTCGGCATCAACATCCCGATTCCGGTGCCCGTCCCCTACTTCAGCTTCACGGGTTCGCGCGGCTCCAAGCTCGGCGACCTCGGCCCGTACGGCAAGCAGGTGGTGCAGTTCTACACGCAGACCAAGACCGTGACGGCGCGCTGGTTCGACGATGCCACGGTGAATGACGGCGTGAACACCACCATCAGCCTGAAGTAAGACCCCATAGGCAACCAATAAGCACCATATCCAGGAGACCCGACATGCATATCGCCTTTATCGGCCTAGGCAACATGGGCGCCCCGATGGCGCGCAACCTGCTCAAGTCCGGTCACACGCTCACCGTCTTCGATCTCAATGCCACCGCCGTGGCATCGCTGTGCGCCGAAGGCGCAGCCTCGGCCGATTCCGCACGCAAGGCGGTGGCCGAGGCCGACTTCGTCATGACGATGCTGCCCGCCGCCGCGCATGTCCGGACGGCGTATCTCGGTGACGAGGGCGTGCTGGCGGGCGTGCGCGCCGGTGTGCCGCTGGTGGACTCGAGCACGATCGACCCGGCTACCGTGCGCGAACTGGCCGCCGCCGCTGCGGCGCACGGCAACCCGCTGGCCGATGCGCCAGTGTCCGGCGGCACCGGCGGTGCGCAGGCCGGGACGCTGACCTTCATGGTCGGCGCCACGCCGGATTTGTTCGAGCAGGTCAAGCCCGTGCTGGCCAATATGGGCCGCAACCTGGTCCATTGCGGCGACACCGGCACCGGCCAGGTCGCCAAGATCTGTAACAACCTGATCCTCGGCATCTCGATGATCGGCGTGTCCGAGGCCATGGCGCTCGGTGTGAGGCTCGGCATCGATGCCAATGTGCTCGCGGGCATCGTCAATACGTCGACGGGGCGATGCTGGTCCTCCGACACCTACAACCCCCACCCCGGCGTGATCGAGACCGCGCCGTCGTCGCGCGGCTATACGGGTGGCTTCGGCGCCGACCTGATGCTCAAGGACCTGGGCCTCGCCGCCGACGCCGCACGCAGCGTGAAGCAGCCGCTGTTCCTGGGCGCGCTGGCGCAGCAGATCTATCAGGCGATGAGTCAGGCCGGCGATGGCCAGCTCGATTTCTCCGGCGTGATCCGGCAATACCAGCCCAAGTCCGGGGCCTGACGGAGGCGACTGATGATTGAATTTTCCTTGGACGGGCATATCGCCCGTCTCACGCTGAGCCGCCCGCCCGCCAATGCATTCACCGCAGAGGGCCTGCAGCAATTGCAGGACCTGATTGCGAAGATCGACGCGAATCCGGAAGTCCGCGCCGTTGTCATCACCGGCGCGGGTGATCGCTTCTTCAGCGCGGGCGCCGACCTGAACGGCTTCGCCGAAGGCGACCGCGCCCATGCACGTGTGATGGCACAGCGCTTCGGCAGTGCCTTCGAGGCGCTGCAGAATGCGCGGCCGCTCGTGATTGCCGCGATCAACGGCTATGCCATGGGCGGCGGACTGGAATGCGCGCTCGCCTGCGATGTGCGCATCGCGGAGGAGCAGGCGCAGATGGCACTGCCCGAAGCCGCCGTGGGGCTGTTGCCATGCGGCTGTGGCACGCAAACCCTGCCGTGGTTGGTCGGCGAAGGCTGGGCCAAGCGGATGATCCTGACCAATGAGCGTGTGGATGCGGCCACGGCGCTGCGCATCGGACTGGTGGAAGAGGTGGTGCCGCGCGGCAAGGCGCTGGACACTGCACTGGCCATGGCCGAACGCGCGTGCGCCGTCAGTCCGCGCGCGGCGGCCTACAGTAAGCAGCTTGTGCACCTGTCGCGCCAGGGCGTGCCGCGCCAGGCAGCGTTTGCGCTGGAGCGCGAGCGCTTTGTCGACCTGTTCGACGGCGAGGACCAGCGCGAAGGCGTCAATGCCTTCCTGCAGAAGCGCGCGCCGCAGTGGCGCAATGCGTAGGAGCGCATCATGCGACTGACACCTGAAATCGCGCCGGGCAGTTCACTGGCCGACACCGAGCCCGAAGTCCTGTTTCAGGTCATCAACCGCGTCGGGTTGGTGACGCTGAACCGGCCGCGGCAGCTCAATGCGCTGTCCTATCCGATGATCGTGGCGCTGTCCGGTCAGCTCGAAGCGTGGGCCGGGCGGGACGATATCGAGGCCGTGGTGCTGCGCGGCGCCGGACCCAAGGCCTTCTGCGCGGGTGGCGATATCCGCGCGCTGTATGACAGCCATCGCGACGGCACGCCGCTGCAGCGCCAGTTCTTCATCGACGAATATCAGCTCGACTACCGGCTGCACCGCTATCCGAAGCCCGTGGTGGCGCTGATGGATGGCATCGTCATGGGCGGCGGCATGGGCCTGTCGCAGGCCGCGCATCTGCGCGTCGTCACCGAGCGGTCGCGCGTGGCCATGCCGGAAACGGGAATCGGGCTTGTGCCCGATGTGGGCGCCAGTCACTTCCTGTCGAAAATGCCGGTCCAGCTTGCGCTGTATCTCGGCCTGACTGGTGTGACCATTGGCGCAGAAGATGCGCTGCTGTGCGGGCTGGCCGACGTCGCGGTCAACAGTGTCACGCTTGCCGCGCTCGACGATGCGCTGGCCGGCATCCGCTGGAGCGGGCAGCCGCTGGACGACGTGCGCCGTGCGCTGGTAGGCGAACCGATCTGCAGCGCGGCCGATGCACCGCTGCTCGAGGTGCTGCCGGCCCTGCTGCGGCACTTCCCTGCTGATGCCGGGCTTCCGGAAATCATCGCGAGCCTGTCCTGCCAGGACGATCCGCGCTACGCCGAATGGGCGACGCGGACGGCAGAAACGCTGCGCAAGCGCTCGCCGCTGGCCGCCTGTGCCACACGCGAACTGCTGCTGCGTGGCCGCCGGCTAGATCTGGCCGATTGCTTCCGCATGGAGCTTGCCGTAGTGGTGCAATCGTTCGCGCGCGGAGACTTCATCGAAGGCGTGCGCGCGCTGATCGTCGATAAGGACAATATGCCCCAATGGCGTATTGGCAGCTACGACGCCGTGGATGCTGCAGCGGTAGAAGCGCTGTTTGCGCACTGGTGGCAGCCGGGCGCCGATCCGCTCCACATGCTGGGCTGATGGCTGGCGCCCGGGCGCCGCTTCTCGTCCCGACCTAGTGCCCGGCGCTGCGAATCGAGTCTGGCGAAAAGTAGGCCTCGTTGAACTGGGGGCTGCTGTTCAGCCGGACTGGTTTGCCTTCGTTGGTCAACCGGTCCGCCAGATATGAACCGGCGATCAGGTCGTGATAGAAAGCGGCCGCCGGATAGTAGCGCTTGATATCGTAGGCGTAGAACGACGACTGCATATTGGTGCGCCACAACTGGCCGCGGGCGTCGTAGTTGTCCGCAAGCACGGCCATCCAGGTGTCCTCGTCCAGGTACAGCACCCGCTTGGCGTACTGGTGCCGGAAGCCCTGCTTCAATGTGGCTTCCAGAACCCAGACGCGGTGAAGCTCATAGCGGACGTAGTCGGGGCTGGGATGATTGGCGCTCAGCAACTCGGCGTACTTGACTGCGGGATCGGCCAGCTTGTAGTTGTGGTACGGAATGTAGATCTCCTTCTTGCCGACGATTTTCCACTCGTAGCGTTCGCCCGATCCATTGAACAGGCGATCGTCATCGACGGTCCGGAAGCCGCCCGGCCCCAGCGGTTGGTCAAACCCGAACTCCGGGGCCTGACGGACGCGGCGGGTGCCCGGGTTGTACTGCCACGTCCTGGCTGTATCGGAGCCTTCGCGATCCCAGAAACTTTGGGAGACGATGATATTGCCGCGTTCGCGCAAGGGAAGTTCAGTTTCGACTCGCGCAAACGTGCGATCGATGAGCGTCGATCGCTTGTCCGAGGCGACGATGTTGACGGGCGACCAGATGTCATATTTCCACTTGCCCCATGCCGTCTTGCCGTCGCGGTACACGACCGCCTGGTCGTAGACCGCCGCCTCTTCGGCGATGGCCGACGAAAACCGAAGGTTCCACATCAGCTCCAGGCCATTCTTCGGCACAGGGAAAGGCGCGGTCGGCGGATACTCCTTTAAGCCGTTTGCATCGGCCGTCATCTGCGTCTTCGGTGCGTAGTCGTGGATGGCCTTGTAGATGGCGTCGCCATAGCGGAAATCACGATGGCTCGGGTAGATCATCATCCGGAAGGTCGCCGGATACAGCCGGAACATGGCGAGCTGGCCATCGCTCAGATGAGCGCGGTATTGCTCCATGTTCTGGGCCGTGATTGTCGTGACCGG
Organism: Cupriavidus pinatubonensis; assembly: GCF_019602855.1. GTDB lineage: Bacteria > Pseudomonadota > Gammaproteobacteria > Burkholderiales > Burkholderiaceae > Cupriavidus > Cupriavidus pinatubonensis. The sequence goes on along the minus strand of NZ_CP080766.1, from coordinate 10,807 downwards.
CTTTTCCGCAGCGTAGGAATCCGGATACGGCTCTCCTGGCCGGAACGCCGTGCCAGTCGGCGCGCCCTGCCACTTGCCGCTCCACGCCGGAATGCTGCTGTCCTTGTTCGCGGTCCGCTCGGCGCCTACAGGCGTCAGCGTGGATTCGAGCCGCTTGATCTCGTCAGGCGTCATCGTCGCCAAAGCCGGCGCGCCTAGCTGCGCAGCCGTCACCAGTGCACCGGCCACGGTGCGAAGCAGTATTGCCTTGTTCATGTGTCTCCTGTGTCTTCGATGGACGTTATCTACGGGGCTATGCAACGCGGCGGTGCTGCGCCGGGACTTCAGCTTCGGCCGGGCTGCTGACTTGCAGCACAAGCTTCGCAGGCGCCTTCACTGACTGGACCAGCCCCAGTGCTGCTGCTGCATCTTCCAGCGGCAGGCATTCGACGCGGGGCGGCCGGATTTTTCCTGTTGCGAGCAGCTCGGAAATTTCGCGTAGCCGCGCACCGCTCGGCATCCGGCTATACGCCAGCGCGCAACGCTTGCCTCGGCGCGCGGCCTCAGCCGCATCCGGGCCGCTGTCTCCGCTGACCAGCGTCATGATGGCCACGAGGATGCCGCCTGGCTTCAGTAAATCGAGTCCATTCGGCAGCGTGCCGCATCCGACGGCGTCCAGGACAAGATCGACGCCGCCCGGCGCCCATTTCTCGACAGCGCGTTCGGTCAGATCGGACCTGTAATCGATCGGCAGATCGCAGCCAAGCGACTTCAGTTCATCGCAGCGGCTTGCGCTGCAGGTGGCAGCCACGCTGGCGCCGGCAGCGCGAGCCAACTGGATGGCAAAGGTGCCAACGGCGCCACCACCGCCGTGGATGAGCACTGTCTGTCCTGGCTTCAGTCCCCCTTCGTCAAATAGCCCCGCCCACGCCGCCAGCGCGGGCGTGGGGACCGCCGCCGCTTCGGCATCACCAAGGCCATCCGGAATCGCGACTACCGAATCCTGACTGACGGCAACGTACTCGGCGTAGGAGCCCCATTTGCCGGCGCCAACGTCGGTTTGTGCAAACACGCGTTGGCCGGGAATCCATCCCGTTACGCCCTCCCCCACGGCCGCCACGACACCACTGACATCAAAGCCGATCACGAACGGAAAGCTGTAGTGCATGAAGTTGCCGAGATAACCTTCGCGGCATTTCCAGTCGGCGGGATTGACGCCGGCACAGGCCACACGGATCAGCACTTCGCCTGCGGCGGGATCGGGAACCGGGACGTTGGCAATTCTGAGCACCTCGGGGCCGCCTGTAGCGTCGATGATGGCAGCGCGCATCAATGTCTCCATGATTCAGCCCTCCTGCAGAGTTGAACGGAGCAGACCCGGATGCGCCCAGGCCGGAACAACGGGTGGCGGCAGTTTGCCCGCCCCATCAAGCCCAAAGATCTCCAGGCCGGCGGCCAACGGGAAATGCAGGCTGTGGGCAATGCACCCCGTGCGTTGCCGGGCCGGTGTGCTGCACAGCGCGAGTGCCGTCTCCACCAGGTATTCCACCGGCTCGACGGGATAGCCGTCGGGGATGAATCGCTCGCTGCCAGGCGTGCGGATTGCCGTGCTCGGTGCAACCGAGTTCACCGCGATATTGTCGGCCTGCAGTTCCGCGGCGAGTCCTTCCGTGAACCGGTTGATCGCCGCCTTGGCGGCTGCGTAGGCAGTGACGCCGCCGCTGCGATCAAACTCGTGGTAAGGACGTATCGGTGCCAGCGCGGTTGCAGTGTTTCCTTTCAGCATCTCGTGTCTCGTCATGACGTCCGGGTCTCCTTGCCGGCGTGGCCGGCAATCAGGCTTGTGGCAAGCGGGCAGAAGGCGTGGGAGATCGCCTCGACAGTCCAGTCGGGGCACGCGGGATCGAACCATCGGTCGACCCAGCCCCAATGAAACGGGTGCATCAGATACTCGCCGAGCAGGTCGTTCACGCTGGCAAACTCCTGTTGCCAGACATGGGTCCAGGTGTCGGCTGATGCGACGCGAGCCAGTCGCCAGTTCAGAATGCCCGGCATGTAATCGGGCATTCGTAGCAGGTCGCGCTCCAGCGCACGGACGTGCTGCTCCGAGGCTTGCGGGCGAACGCGGAACATCAGCGTTCGCCAGATGCCATCGCGCAGTACCGGGTCACGCTGACCACCGCCAATCTGGCGGTATACGACGCTGTCGACGTCTGCCAGGCCTCGCAACGTGGCAGCGAGGCTTCTCTCCGGCGCATCGGCAAACGCCAGGTCGAGCGTATAGTCGCCCGCACCAAAACTGCCCGTCATGTTCCGTCCCAGCGCCACGTGACGCACACCAGGCAGTTCACTGACACGGGCCCGAAGCTGGCGCTCCAGGTCCACTGCGGCCATGCCCGCGCAACTGGCGAGCCGGAGTTGTGCGGTCTCAAGCTTCATGTTCGCGCTCCTTTGGCCAGCGCAGCGCCACGGCTGCGTCGGACATCACATGTCGGTGACGCGTTTCGCAAAGCGCATCGACTTCAGGCCAGACAGCCATGGAAGAAGCGTCGATGCTGGCGCGCATGGCGTAGTAGGCCGGCGCATCCGCCACTTGCCACAGGAGCCGCAGCGTATTGGACACACTTTCGATGGCAGCAGGTGGTGACATCCAGCGGTGGAGAAGCGTCATGCCCCGGGGCTCGCTGTTCGGCCGGTATGAGCGTTCCAGCAGGGCGAGCACCTCGGGCGCATGTCCGGGGTCGAGCACGATCTCGTCGAGTACGTAGATCATCGCCGGCCCTCGCAAAAAGGAAGGACGTGGCACCGGTTTTGCAATCCCGGCGTTCGCAGTCTGCAGCAGAGAAACGAGGTCATGGTTTGCCCCATGTATGCGCGTGGTTCGATGGATGGCACCCTTCCGGGTCCGGGGCTTTGCGCCCGCCTTGCGCCGGTGAAGTTCCGGGATGATTATGGGCGGCCAGCCGCACACGCATCCCTACCCGGACCGTCAGGAATCCCTACCGAAGCAATCAGCAAGAACGTTCCATGAGTGCCACTTCAACGGGAAAGCCAGCTCCGACCGGCATGGCGCAGCGACTGCTGGAGGAACTGAAAAGGCAAGGCGCCGAGATGCCGCCTGCTACCGACGCCGACGAGCACGTGCGGCAGAACCAGTTCACGGCGCTCTATCGCGCTTCGATCGAACAACTCGAAACCCTCGTCGCCAAGGGAGACGGCCATCCGCCGATGCGCAAGCAGGAAGTGGATCTGCTGTGCCGCTGCGTACTGAGTTGCCAGACACTGCGGGAAGCCATCGGCTGCGCGGCGGACTTTTGCGCGATGCTGTATCCGCGCGCGGGTGTCCTGAGCCTCACGCAGCCTGGCGACAGGGCAGTGTTCACCATGGATTCGCTGCGGCGCGTGAAGACGTCGGCGGCCTGCCTGGTGGACCTGACGGGGCTCTTCTACTACATGCAGCTCTATGGTTGGCTGATTGGCCAGCCATTGCGCCCGGACCATGTGTTTCTGGCGCATCCGCGGCGTGAAGATGCCATGCCGTTCCTCGGCATGTTCAATGCCACTGTGATCGCCGGCGCTCCGGTCTACGGGTTCGAGTTCGATCCGGCACTACTGGACATGCGTGTCGTGAGACAGGCCGCAGAGTTGGGCGCCTTCCTCGAAGATTTTCCTTACCGCCTGGTGGGTGCGCCTTCGGAAGTGGTTTCGCTGAGCCAGCAAGCGCGCGGCGTGCTGCATGCCGCGCTGGCGCACGGGGCAAGGCTGCCCACGCTGGCGGAACTCGCGGCACGCTTTGACATCAGCGAACCAACCATGCGCCGCCGTCTTGCCGCAGACGGCAGCAGCTATCGCGCGTTGTGCGAGCACTGCCTGCGCGAGCACGCTGAACACTGCCTGCGCATGACCAACTGGCCGATTGGGCGAATCGCCGCGCAGCTCGGATTCTCCGGCGAGGAAGCATTCCGCCGGGCGTTCTTGCGATGGACCGGCCACGCACCAAGCCGGTTCCGGCGCGAGGTGCGAGGTTAGCCCGCACGGCTATGCGTGCGGGCGATCCAACACCCCGCTCAGCCCTTGCCCTTCTCTTTGCCGTGCCCGTCTGCATGTTCTGATGCGGGCACCTTGACCAGTCCATCCGCACGGAACATCGCCTTGATACCGCGCACGGCCTGGCGGATGCGCGCTTCGTTCTCGATCAACGCAAAGCGCACGTACTCATCGCCGTAGTCGCCAAAGCCGATGCCGGGCGAGACTGAAACCTTCGCCTTCGCCAGCAGCTGTTTGGCGAATTCCAGCGAACCCAGCGCGCGATAAGGCTCGGGAATGCGGGCCCAGATGTACATCGAGGCCTTTGGGATGTCGACCAGCCAGCCCGACTCGATCAACCCTTTCGCGAGCACGTCGCGACGCGACTGGTAGTGCGCGGCGATTTCCTTCACGCATTCCTGGTCCCCTTCCAGCGCGGCAATCGCGGCAATCTGCACCGGCGTGAACGTGCCATAGTCGTGATAGCTCTTGATGCGCGTGAGCGCGGCGACGAGATCGGGGTTGCCGACCATGAAGCCGATGCGCCATCCCGCCATGTTGTAGCTCTTGGACAGCGTGAAGAACTCCACTGCGATGTCCTTCGCTCCGGGCACCTGCATGATCGACGGCGCCTTCCAGCCATCGAAGACGATGTCGGCATAAGCCAGGTCATGGACCACGAAGATGTCATGCTTGCGCGCCAGCGCGATCACGCGCTCGAAGAAATCCAGCTCCACGCATTGCGCGGTCGGGTTCGACGGGAACCCCAGCACGATCATCTTCGGCTTTGGATAGCTGCCGCGAATCGTGCGCTCCAGTTCCGCGAAGAAATCGACGCCGGGCACCAGCGGCACCGAGCGGATATCCGCACCGGCGATCACCGCGCCATAGATGTGGATCGGATAGCTCGGGTCCGGCACCAGCACGCTGTCGCCGCGATCCAGCGTGGCGAGCATCAGATGCGCGAGTCCTTCCTTGGAGCCGATCGTGACGATGGCCTCGGTATCCGGGTCAATCTCCACGTCATAGCGTTCGCGGTACCAATGCGAAATCGCACGGCGCAGTCGCGGAATACCCTTCGACGCGGAATAGCCATGCGTGTCGGGGCGCTGCGCGGCTTCCACCAGCTTGGCGACGATATGCGGCGGCGTGGCCCCGTCGGGGTTGCCCATGCTCATATCGATGATGTCCTCGCCACGGCGGCGGGCGGCCATCTTCAACTCGGCGGTGATATTGAAAACGTACGGGGGAAGGCGATCGATGCGCGCAAAGCGGCGCTTGCCAGAGCTGGCAGTCATGAAGGAGTCCTTTACGTAAGCGCCCGGAGCCGTCCGAGCGACGTCGGCAACCGCTGTCTCGGCTGCCGGGAAATGATCTTAGCGGGGATGGGGGGATTGCACAACGGGCAGATGTTGATGCCGCCTGGGCTACCAGATGGTCCTGACGTGCTCGTAGGCGCGTATCTTCTCATCCCTGGTAATTAGGGGCACAGCCAGCTTGCGCGCGGTAGCGACAATCATGCGGTCCGCCGGATCTTTATGGAATTCGCCAGGCAGTTGGACCGATTTGATCGAGACGTCGACGTCAACGGGGTAGAACGTTATCGCTTCTATTTGCGCGACGGTGTCGAGCCAACTCTCGACGTCCATCGACAGCACCAGCTTTTCGCGCTCCACCAGCATGGCAATTTCCCATGCAGAGATTGCAGATACAACTATCTGTCCCTCGTTGCATTCACGGTGGATGGTGGATTTCGCCGTCGCACTCAGTTCGTCGCTTCCACTCGCCCACCAGACCAGCGTATGTGTGTCCAACACGATCACTGGCCGGCCTCCCACTCCACGTCAACCGGCTCGGTAGGGTCGTCATAGCGAACGACCGTGCCTGCCAATACGTCGAGCGGGTCGCGATCAAGAGTTCGGAAAGGGCGGATTTCCAGTGTGGGCTTGCCATGATCCGTGACGATCACGTGTTCGCCTGATGACTCGACTTGCCGAAAATACTCGAGTGCCTTTGCTTTGAACTCCGTTTTGGAAACTTGGGTGCCCCGCATCGCAAATCCTGTTGGTGGGTACAGATCGATCTTCGCACCCCAAAATGACTATGTCAAATAGTCATTTTACGAAACGTACCCCGGGATCTCTTACAACAACTTCCCACCCGGCGGACTACTTGGCCGGTCCGCCGGCAAATGCCGAATAATGCAGTCGATGGCGCCCGCATCCTTCTTCCCCGCACCAAGTGCGCCGCTCACCGACGTCCTGTATTGCGCCGGGCTGATCCGCTTGTAGTAAAGCCGCGAGGTCTGGTCCAGCCAGTAGACGTAGTCGTCATCGCCCGAATTGCCGTTATCAGCGAGCCACTGGCTGATGTTGTTATTGCCGATGACCATATTCGGGCAAGCGGTCTTCAGCGAATCCAGATACGCGTTGAAACCCTTGGCTTCGATGTTGCGGACCGAATCCGGCGCGCAGGCGGCCAGCGCCATGGCGATGCTTGCCGCAGCGGCAGCTTGAAGCAATCTCCAACGTGAAGTCGTGTCCCGCACGGCAGCCTCCCTGAAAGTTACGCTGCCGTCATCTTAGGCCATTCAAGCGCAACTCAGTCGTCCAGCGTCTCATGCACGGCTGCCGCGCCCCGCTTCCAGTAGCTCGACGCGCGGATACGCTTCTTGTCGATGCCACGGTCCGTCACGAGATACTGGCGCACCGACTTCATTGCCGCCGATTCGCCGGCCGCCCAGACATAGCCTTCGCCGTCCGGCAGCGCGATGCCGCGCAATGCGGGTGCCAGCAGGCTGCCTTCGGGCGCGTCGCCGCGATGCAGCCAGTGCACCTGCAGGTTCGCCGGGCTCGGCAGCGGAATTTCTGCAGCGGCTTCGGGTACCTCGATCACCACCAGCGCGTGTGTATCGGGCCCCAGTTCCTCCAGCCGGCGGCCGATGGCCGGCAAAGCCGTCTCATCGCCCACGAGCAGATGCCAGTCGAACACGGTGGGCACCACGAATGAGCCGCGCGGACCGCCAACGCCGAGATACTGGCCCGGTTGCGCCTGAGCGGCCCAGGTCGATGCAGGGCCGTCGCCATGGAGCACGAACTCGATATCGAGTTCGTGCGCGACAGGGTCGTAATGGCGCGGCGTGTAGTCGCGCGCAGGGGGCCGGGGCTGGTCCTCGGCAAAGACCACGCCGTTGGGGCCGACTTCGGGCATGACAGGCTTGTTGGCGCCGCCTTGCGGGAAGAACACCTTGACGTGGTCATCGAACGAAGCGGAAACGAAGTCGGCAAGGTCGGGGCCCTGGAGCGTCACGCGCAGCAACTGCGGGGAGACAAGTCGGGTGCGTACGACCTGCAGCATGCGCATCTTCAGCGGATGGCGCACGCGCTGCACGGTCAGGTCGCGAGTGGATGGGGTGGTATCTGTCGGTATCGTCATGGAATTGCTCATGTGAGGGGCGCGCGCACAGCGCCCAGGGCGGACGCCAAAGTCAACGCCACAGGTCAGTCCTTGGGGCCGGCTTCGATCTCGGCCGTGGCCCGCGCCAGGATGTCGGCGATGCGCCGCTGTTCATCTGGCGAAGCGTCGCTGCGCAGTGCCAGTGCGCGTTTCAGCGCCACGCGCGCCTGTACGAACTCCGGCGCCCAGCCGCCCTGCTCCGGCTCTACCTGTGGCTCACCGGCCATGGCACGACGGATCCAGTCCATCTTGCGCGCAGCGTGGCGCAGGCGCCCGAGCATCAGATCGAGCCTGTCCTTGTTGGCGGCCAGGTAGGTACGGCCAGCGTCGGAAAGTTGGTAACGCTTCTTGTTGCCCTCGGTATCGACCGTGGCATGCCCGACTTCTTCAAGATACGTCAGCGCCGGATAGACCATGCCGGGGCTCGGCTTGTAGAACCCACTGGTTCGAGTCTCCAGCGCCTTGATCAGTTCGTAGCCATGGCTGGGCTTCTCCTTCAGCAAAGCCAGCAGCAGCAGTTGCAGGTCTTCCGCACTGAACTTTCGGCCCCGTCGCCAGCCCTCGCCATCAAAGTCGCCGGGGCCGCCAAAGCCATCGCCACCATCCGGGGGGCCGCCCAAGGAGCCGCCGCGATGATGGCGCCCGATGGCATGGCGAAAGAAGTGATGAGAGAACCCCATCCCGAACCGAAGGCCACGGCCGGTTTGGTCGAATGAGGCAAATGAAGCAAATGGATGTCGCACGAACGCCTCCGATATATCTTAAAACATATCTTAAGATATATATCGGAGGCTGCGAAGTCAAGGTTTGCCTGCCATCGGCGGGGGGCGGGCAGTTACAGCGCTATTTCATCCGGTACCAGTGGAACCCATCGGACCCGGTTTCCCGCACAGCTTCGCCGCGGTGCATCAGGTAATTGAGATGCGCGATGCTCTCCCCCGTTGCCATGCCAAGCAGGCCCGGACTGTCGATGGGCCGGGAAAACAGCTGGCCGAACACATCCACGGCCCGCCGTGGCTCGGACAGCGCGTCGCGCAGGCGATCGAGCGCCTGGTGCTGGCTGCGCGACAGGTAGTCGAGCCGCGCGTGCAGACCGCGGAACGGCTCGTTGTGTGCGGGCAGCACGAGCACATCGTCCGGCACCTCGCGTCGGATCTTGTCCAGCGAGTCCAGCCAGTCGCCCATCGGATCGGCCTCCGGCTCGGTCGGGAACACCGAGACATTTGACGAAATGCGCGGAAGTACCTGGTCGCCGGAGATCAGCACTTTGAGTGCCGGGCAGTACAGGCACGCATGCTCGGGCGAATGTCCGGTGCCGACGACCACGCGCCATTCGTGCTCGCCAATGCGCAACACGTCGCCGTCGGTCAGGCGCTGGAAGCTCTCCGGCAGCGCATGCACGTACTTGCCAAAGCCGCCAAACCGCGTTCGGTAGACTTCGATGTCGTCCTCGGTCCAGCCGGCGCGCCGGTAGAAATCCACGGCTTCCGGCGGCGCGGCGCGCCCGGTATCGGCGGCCAGCACGCGGCACATCAGGTATTCCATCGGCGTCATCCACAGCCGGCACCCGAACTTGCGCGTGAGCCAGCCGGCCATGCCGATGTGATCGGGATGCATGTGGGTGACAAAAAGCCGCGTCAGGCCGCCACCGGCGAGCGCGCCGCCTTCGCCGAATAGCGTGCGCCAGGCCGCCGCGGTTTCTGGCGTCTGCAGACCGGAATCCACGGCCGCCCAGCCAGCGCCGTCGCGGATCGCCCAAAGATTGATGTGATTGAGTCCCAGCGGCATCGGCATGCGCAGCCAGCGCACGCCGGGCGCGACTTCATGCGCTTCGCCGGGTACGGGCGCGTCGCCGCAGGGATAGTCGAGGGTGGGTTTTTCGAGCGGAGGCTGCGTGTTTGGGGCTTGCTGGCTCATGCTTTATCGGCCTTGTCAGTGTATGGCTGTCCGCCCGGGTGCCCGCCTGCACGGGGGTCCCGGGTCTCAGGTCCAGCAGACACCTTAGCCGAGTTGCACCATTCGTGTCACGCACCGGCGCGGGGGGCTACCGTCTCTGCGCCGGCAATACCTTGCCCGGGTTGAGCAGATTACGCGGGTCCAGCGCCTGCTTCACCTGCCACATCAGTTCGATTTCCACGGGCGACTTGAACTGCGCAAGATCGTCGCGCTTCACCACGCCAATGCCGTGTTCGGCCGAGATCGATCCATTCTCGGCATGCGCCATCGTATCGACGAGGCCGGAAATTCGCGCGTACCACTGGGCGAGGAATTCCTTGGCCGGCCGGTCCTTGGGCCGCAGCGGATTGAAGTGGACGTTGCCGTCTCCCATATGACCGTAGATCACCATGCGCGCATCCGGCTCAAGCGCCAGTACCCGCTCGGATGCCTCTTCGACAAACGCCGCAATGCGCGACAGCGGTACCGACACATCGCACTTGATGCTGCCGCCGGCACGGGTCTGCGCATCGGAGATTTCTTCGCGGATACGCCAGAAGGTCTGCGCATCAGACAGGCTCGCAGCCACCGCGGCGTCGAGTACAAGGCCCTGGCCGAAGCCCGATTCCAGGATCTCCATCAGCGTGGCGTTGAGGCTTTCCGCATCGGTGCCCGAGGTCAGCTCGATCAGGACCATCCAGTCATGCATCTGCGGCAGCGGCGACGGGACATTGCCGAGGTATTCGAGCACGAGTTCCAGCGCCGGGCGCGAAATCATTTCGAACGCGGTCACCGCCTGCCCGGACAGCCGTTTGGCTTCGCCAAGCAGTTGCACCGCCGCCGCGGGACTCCGCACGGCGACGAACGCGACCGCCGTGCTGCGCGGTTGCGGCATGAGCTTGAGCACCGCGCCGGTGATGATGCCGAGCGTTCCCTCCGCGCCGATGAACAACTGCTTCAGGTCATAGCCGGTGTTGTCCTTGCGCAGGCCGCGCAGCGACGAATAGATGCGCCCGTCCGGCAGCACGGCTTCGATGCCGAGCACCAGGTCACGCATATTGCCGTAGCGCAGCACCGCCGTGCCGCCGGCATTGGTGGAAAGGTTGCCGCCGATCTGGCACGAACCTTCCGAGCCGATGCGCAGCGGAAACAGGCGCTGCTCGGCTTCCGCCGCGCTGCGTGCCGCGCTGAGCGTGACGCCGGCCTGCACGGCCATCGTGTCGTTGACGGCATCGATGGCCAGCACGCGGTTCATGCGGCGCAGGTTGATGACCACGGCCGCACCGGTGTCGTCAGGCACTGCGCCACCCATGAGCGAGGTGTTGCCGCCCTGCGGCACCACTGGCACCCCATTCGCATAGCACCACTGCATGACTTGGCTGACCTCTTGCGTGGATGCAGGCAGCACCAC